>NZ_LNQS01000014.1 GCF_001513785.1 Rheinheimera sp. EpRS3 | reverse complement strand
ATGAAGGTTTACGCTTCGCTATCCGTGAAGGCGGCCGTACAGTAGGTGCGGGTGTGGTATCAAAAATCCTGGCGTAATAGCTAAGATGTGAAAAGGCCCCGTAAGGGGCTTTTTTTATGGCTGAATTTTACTGCTGCAAGATACTATTCAAACACTTGTTTGAAAACTAAAGCTGTGCCATGCTTAAACTCATCCGTCCAGTTGAGAGGCACCGTTATGAGTCACTATCAGGCCCCACTAAATGATATTTGTTTTAACCTGTTTGATGTATGGCAGCTCGACAAATACTGGCAGCAGCAAAGCCAGTTACAAGAATTAATTGAAGCCGACACAGCTAAAGCTATTTTGGAGGAGGCAGCCAAAATATGTGAGCAACAGCTAGCACCCCTCTCGGGCGACGCTGACAAACAAGGTGCCCAACTTAAGGATGGCAAAGTCACGTTGCCGCAGCACTATCAAACCGCCTATCAAAGTTTAACTGAAGGCGGCTGGACCAGCCTTAGTGGCGATCCGCAGTACGGTGGCATGGGCATGCCAAAAGCGCTGTCAATGATGGTTGATGAAATGCTCTGCAGTGCCGATATTGCCTTTTCACTTTATCCGGGTTTAACCGCTGGCGCTTGCGTTGCTTTATTGCAACATGCGGATGAGGCCACCAAAGCACTGTACTTGCCGAAAATGTACAGCGGCGAATGGTCCGGCACTATGTGTTTGACTGAAGCCCATGCCGGTTCTGATCTGGGCATTATGCGCACCACCGCAAAACCGGCGGATGATGGCAGCTATCTGCTGAGCGGCAGCAAAATTTTTATTACTGCCGGCGAGCATGATTTAACCTCGAATATCATCCATCTGGTATTAGCTAAGCTGCCGGATGCACCGGCAGGCAGCCGTGGCATTTCGCTGTTTCTGGTACCGAAGTATCTACCTGATGCAGATGGTGAGCTCGGCGAGCGCAACGGGGTAAGTGTAGGTTCTATAGAGCATAAAATGGGCATCAATGGCTCGGCGACCTGCGTGCTGAATTTCGACGACGCCAAAGGCTATTTAATTGGTGAACCACACCGTGGTTTAGCCTGTATGTTTACCATGATGAACTATGAGCGTTTATCAATGGGCAGTCAGGGGCTGGGGGCGGCTGAGCGCGCTTATCAAAATGCGCTGGCTTATGCTAAAGACCGGTTGCAGGGTAGGATTACCGTAAAAGACGCCAACAAAGCCGAGGCTATTATTGGCCATGCGGATGTGCGGCGCATGTTACTCAACATTAAAGCAATGAATGAGGCCGGCCGCACCTTTGCTACCTGGGTAGCGTCACTGCTGGATAAAGCTAAGTACGACAACTGCACGGTATCGGCACAACGCGCCAATTTGCTTACGCCAATAGCCAAAGCGTTTATGACAGATCAGGGCTTTGATGCCTGTGTTACCGCACAGCAAGTATTTGGCGGCCATGGCTATGTAAAAGAATGGGGGATGGAGCAGCTGGTGCGTGATGTACGTATTGCTCAGATTTATGAGGGCACTAACGGCATCCAGGCGGCAGACTTTATGTTGCGTAAAGTGGCAGCAGACCAGGGCTTGGTATTGCTTACGTTACTGGCAGAAATCAAGGCTGAAATGGCAGCTACACCAATTGATGCTGCTGCGTCTCTGCAACATTACATCGACCAAGTGCAGAGCTTAACTGCAGAGTTGCTGGCACAAGACAGCCGGTCGCAAAGCGGTAATGCCTGTGATTACTTAACGTTAGTTTCATATGTTCTTTACGGTTATATGTGGTATAAAAATCTGGCCGCGCTGCAGAGTACTTCACATAGCGAGAGCTTTGTAGAGGCAAAACAATATACAGCAGCCTATTACTTTGAGCGCGTTTTACCCAAGGCCGCAGGGTTGCTTGGCGTGTTAAGGCGCGATTCAGCGGTAATGGATAAGTTTGCTGCAGCTCATTTTTAACATTAAGGAGAGTTATGAAGTACCTGCTTGGTTTGGTTGGTTTATTGGCATTTTCTGCATCAGCGGCAGATGCACTGGATAAAAGAATGAAAGCCGAGCAGTGGGATTCGTATGCGCCTTTTACGTTGATACCACATCATAACAACTATCTGATGCCGGTAACCTACGTGGATGGTATAGCTCCCATCATGGTGAATGACGGTGAGTCAGCACCGTCGGATAATGTAGAGGCTAAATTCCAGCTCAGCTTAAAAACGCCGCTGTGGAGTAAAATTTATAACGACAACGGCTATCTGTTTTTTGCTTTCACCCAGCAGGCATATTGGCAGGCCTACAATAGTGAGGTGTCATCGCCGTTTCGGGAGAATAACTACGAACCCGAGCTTATTCTGATGTTTCCGCATTATGCCAATGTTGAAGATGCCGCCAGCCGCATTATTGGTTTGAGTTTATCGCACCAATCTAACGGCCGCTCCGGAGCGCAGTCCCGCAGCTGGAACCGGCTAAAGCTCAGTTGGGTAACGTCTATTGGCAATGTATTTATTAATTTCGAGCCTTATTACCGTTTTAAAGAAGATCCGAAAGAATCACCAACAGACCCCAAGGGTGACGACAACCCGGATATCACCAAATACATGGGCTGGTTTGAACTGTCTGCTGCTTACAAGCAAGGGGACGCAACCTGGCGTATGATGGTACGTAATAATCTGCGTAGCGACAACAAAGGTGCTGTACGTTTGTCTTACTCAGTACCGTTTAACAACCATATCCGCTTTTATGCCGAGTTGTTTAATGGTTATGGCGAAAGCCTGATCGACTACAATCGCTCGGTTACCCGTTTTGGTATCGGCTTTGAGTTGAATGATATTCTGTAGTGCAATTTATAACCAATGCTTGCGTTATTAGTGGTTTTCAGTATAATGCGCGGCCAGTCGATTTAATTCTGACTGGCTTGCTAAATAAACTTTAGAGTTATTTAGCACTTACAGTGCTCCCGATTGGGGAGCAAACGTAACTTCGGTGCATGGGCATCCCCCTTCTTGGGTTGGATAGCTTGTGTTTATTTTTGCTCTTTTTGCTCTTTGAGGCTTTGATACATGAGTAATCAAAGGATTCGCATCCGTCTGAAAGCGTTCGATCATCGTTTGATCGATCAGTCAACCATGGAAATCGTTGACACAGCTAAGCGTACGGGCGCACAGGTTCGTGGTCCTATTCCACTTCCTACCCGCCAGGAACGTTTCACTGTATTGATTTCTCCTCACGTCAACAAAGATGCACGTGATCAGTACGAAATCCGTACCCACAAGCGTTTAATCGACATCGTTGAGCCAACCGAGAAAACGGTTGATGCGCTGATGCGTTTAGACTTGCCTGCTGGCGTTGACGTTCAAATCAGCCTGGGCTAATCAGACAGGTTTATAGAGAGGTTTAGGAAATGGCTATCGGTCTAGTCGGTCGTAAAGTGGGAATGACTCGCATCTTCACTGAAGACGGCGTTTCAATTCCAGTAACCGTAATCGAAGCGACACCAAACCGTGTAACTGCAGTTAAAACTGCAGAGACAGACGGTTACAGCGCACTGCAAGTGACTGCTGGTACTGTAAAGGCAAGCCGCATGAGCAAGCCAGAAGCAGGCCACTTCGCTAAAGTGGGCGTGGACGCTGGTCGTGGTCTGTGGGAATTCCGCCTGACAGATAACGAAGGTGCTGACATCACTGTCGGCAGCGAAATTACGGTTGAAATTTTCGCTGAAGCGAAAAAAGTTGATGTGTCTGGCACATCAAAAGGTAAGGGTTTTGCTGGTGCTGTTAAGCGCTGGAATTTCCGTACTCAGGATGCTACTCACGGTAACTCTTTATCACACCGTGCCCCTGGTTCAATTGGTCAGAACCAATCACCAGGTAAAGTATTCAAGGGTAAAAAAATGGCTGGTCACTTAGGTGCTGAGCGCGTAACCGTGCAGTCACTGGAAGTGGTTCGTGTAGACGCAGAACGTAATCTGCTGTTAGTGAAAGGTGCAGTACCTGGCGCTATCGGTGGTGACGTGATCGTTAAACCAGCTGTTAAAAGCTAACGTCTGAGGAGATAAGTGATGGAATTAGCATTACGAGACGCTCAAGGCGTTCTTGAAGTTTCCGAAGCTACCTTTGGACGTGAGTTTAATGAAGCTTTGGTTCATCAGGTTGTTGTAGCTTATGCTGCCGGCGCCCGTCAGGGTACCCGCGCTCAGCTGACACGTTCTGAAGTACGCGGTGGTGGTAAGAAGCCATGGCGTCAAAAAGGTACAGGCCGCGCGCGTGCCGGTACTATCCGCAGCCCAATCTGGCGCGGAGGCGGTGTAACTTTTGCGGCTAAGTCACAAGATCACAGCCAAAAAGTAAACCGTAAAATGTATCGTGGTGCGATCCAAAGCATCCTGTCTGAATTAGTACGTCAAGAGCGTTTAATCGTGGTGGAAAATTTCGCCGTTGATTCGCCTAAGACCAAAGATTTAACTGCAAAGTTAAAAGCAATGGACTTAAAAGACGTGTTAATCGTGACTAACGAAGTGGATGAGAACCTGTTCTTATCAGCACGTAACCTGTACAAGGTTGACGTGCGTGACGTACACGGTATCGACCCGGTCAGCTTAATCGCATTCGACAAAGTGTTAATGACTGCTGCTGCAGTTAAGCAACTTGAGGAGCTGTTAGCATGATCCGCGAAGAACGTTTACTGAAAGTTATTTTAGCACCACACGTATCTGAAAAGAGCACTGTGTCTGCTGAAAAACATAATACAGTCGTTTTCAAGGTAGCCACTACTGCGACTAAAGCTGATGTTAAAGCAGCAGTTGAAAAACTGTTCGAAACTGAAGTCGTTGGTGTGCGTACTGTTAACGTTAAGGGTAAGTCCAAGCGCACTGGTGCGCGTATGGGCAAGCGTAGCGATTGGAAAAAAGCTTACGTGACTCTTAAAGAAGGCAGCGAAATCGATTTCGTTGGCGGCGCTGAGTAAGAAGAGGAGTTAGGAAATGGCACTTGTAAAGTGTAAACCTACGTCACCAGGTCGTCGCCACGTATTAAAAGTGGTTAACCCAGACCTGTACAAAGGCAAGCCTTATGCCCCTTTGTTAGAGAAAAATTCAAAAACTGGTGGTCGTAACAACAACGGTCGCATCACTACCCGTCATATCGGTGGTGGTCATAAGCAACATTACCGTTTAGTTGACTTCAAACGCAACAAAGATGGCATTCCAGCCAAAGTTGAGCGTTTAGAGTACGATCCAAACCGTACTGCTAACATCGCACTGGTGTTATACGCAGACGGTGAGCGTCGTTACATTCTGGCCCCTAAAGGCCTGAAGGCAGGTGATACAGTGGTTTCAGGTATGGAATCACCAATCAAAGCCGGTAACACCTTACCACTGCGCAATATCCCGGTTGGTCAGGTAGTACACAACATCGAAATGAAACCAGGTAAAGGTGGTCAGTTAGCTCGTTCAGCTGGCGCATTTGTACAGATCCTGGCTCGTGACGGTGAGTACGTGACGCTGCGTTTACGCAGTGGCGAAGTACGTAAAGTATTAGCAGATTGTCGCGCGACTATCGGTGAGATCGGCAACGCGGAACATATGTTACGTCAATACGGTAAAGCTGGTGCAATGCGCTGGCGTGGCGTTCGCCCAACCGTACGTGGTGTGGTAATGAACCCGGTTGATCACCCACACGGTGGTGGTGAAGGTAAAACTTCTGGTGGTCGTCACCCTGTATCTCCATGGGGCGTACCAACGAAGGGTTACAAAACTCGTTCAAACAAGCGTACTGATAAACTTATCGTACGTCGTCGTGATAAATAATTTGTGAGGAATTGCCATGCCACGTTCTCTCAAGAAAGGTCCATTTATTGACCTTCACTTGCTGAAGAAGGTAGAGAAAGCGTTGGAAAGCGGTGACAAGAAGCCTATTAAGACTTGGAGCCGTCGTTCAATGATCATACCTGATATGATCGGTTTGACCATCGCTGTCCATAATGGTCGTCAACATGTACCTGTGTTCGTCTCGGAAGAGATGATTGGTCACAAGTTAGGTGAATTTGCACCTACTCGTACCTACCGTGGTCATGCAGCCGACAAAAAGGCCAAGAAGCGCTAAGGGGTAAATGATGCAAGCATTAGCTAAACACAAATTTGCCCGTTCTTCTGCTCAAAAAACCCGTCTGGTCGCTGACCAGGTGCGTGGATTGTCAGTAGATAAGGCGCTGAACGTACTGACTTACAGCCCGAAAAAAGCTGCCGAGTTAGTTAAAAAGGTTCTTTTATCAGCCATTGCCAACGCTGAGCACAATGAAGGCGCGGACATTGATACGTTGAAAGTTAAGACCATCTTCATTGATGAAGGTCCGTCTATGAAACGTATCAAGCCACGTGCTAAAGGTCGTGCTGACCGTATCGTCAAGCGTACTAGCCACATCACTGTGGTTGTAGCTGATAACTAGGAGAGAGAAATGGGACAGAAAGTACATCCTAATGGTATTCGCCTAGGTATCACTAAGCCATGGAGCTCAACCTGGTTCGCGAATACGAAAGACTTCCCGGATTTCTTAAACGGTGACTTTAAAGTTCGTCAGTATCTGACAAAAGAACTGAAAGCCGCGTCAGTTAGCCGGATCGATATTGAACGCCCTGCGAAAAGCATCCGTGTGACTATTCACACTGCGCGTCCAGGCGTAATCATCGGTAAGAAAGGTGAAGATGTTGAGAAAATCCGCAAGCAAGTAGCAGCCATCGCTGGCGTACCTGCGCAGATTAACATCTCTGAAATCCGCAAGCCTGAGCTGGATGCCAAATTAGTTGCTGACTCAATCAGCAGCCAGTTAGAGCGTCGTGTAATGTTCCGTCGTGCTATGAAGCGCGCGGTACAAAACGCCATGCGTATCGGTGCCAAGGGTATCAAAGTTGAAGTTAGCGGCCGTTTAGGCGGCGCAGAAATCGCTCGTTCAGAGTGGTACCGTGAAGGCCGTGTGCCACTTCACACTCTGCGTGCTGACATCGATTACAATACCTCAGAAGCACTGACTACTTACGGTATCATTGGTGTGAAAGTGTGGATTTTCAAAGGCGAGATCTTAGGTGCTCTGCCATTGAACAACAACACCAACAACGCCAACAATAACAACCAGCCTAAAGCGCCGAAAAAACCGGCACGTAAGGCTAAGTAGGGGTATTGAGCGATGTTGCAACCAAAACGTACAAAATTTCGTAAAGTGCACAAAGGTCGTAACCGTGGTTTAGCCCAGGTTGGCGATAAAGTATCTTTCGGTACTTATGCACTGAAATCTGTAGAACGTGGTCAGATGACTTCACGTCAAATTGAATCTGCACGTCGTGCTATGACGCGCGCTGTTAAGCGTGTTGGTAAAATCTGGATCCGTGTGTTCCCAGACAAACCAATCACTGCTAAGCCGCTGGAAGTACGTATGGGTAGTGGTAAAGGTTCTGTTGAGTACTGGGTATGTCAGATTAAACCTGGCAAAGTACTGTACGAAATGGACGGTGTGTCTGAAGAGTTAGCGCGTCATGCATTTGCACTGGCTTCCGCTAAGCTACCATTTAAGACAGCCTTTGTAACGCGGACGGTAATGTGATGAAAGCCAGCGAATTAAAAGCGAAAAGTGTTGAAGAGTTAAATACTGAATTACTGGGTTTATTACGTGAGCAGTTCAACCTGCGCATGCAATTAGCTACCGGTCAGTTAGCTCAAACGCATTTATTTAAGCAGGTGCGTCGTGATATCGCGCGCGTTAAGACCATCTTAACCGAGAAGGCAGGTGCGTAATGAGCGAAACTAATACTCGTACACTGCAAGGTAAAGTGATCAGCAACAAAATGGACAAGTCTATTACTGTTGCGATCGAGCGTTCGGTGAAACACCCAATTTACGGGAAGTTCATCAAGCGTACTACCAAGCTGCACGTACATGATGAAACCAATCAGTGTAAAGAAGGCGACGTAGTCACTATTCGTGAATGCCGTCCTTTGTCCAAGACTAAGTCATGGACCTTGGTTGCTGTAGTCGAATCAGCATCTTAATTCGTTAAGGTGTTAAGAGCGGCTCCTTTGTGGGCCGCTTTTATTTTGCGCTACCTTTTTAACAAGAGTGCTGTTATAATCACGCGCCCTCTTGTCAGGGGGTAGTTTTTATCGTAAGCAGCGTAGCCCGTGAGGGTTATTTAGTAGAATAGCGGAGCACTAAGATGATCCAGATGCAATCTATGCTGGAAGTCGCAGACAACAGCGGCGCGCGCAGCGTAATGTGTATTAAGGTCTTAGGTGGTTCACATCGCCGTTATGCTGCAATTGGTGACATCATCAAAATTACTGTTAAGGAAGCAATTCCGCGCGGTAAGGTTAAAAAAGGTGATGTACTGAATGCAGTGGTGGTGCGTACACGCAAAGGCGTACGCCGTCAGGACGGGTCATTAATCCGTTTTGATCGCAATGCAGCAGTGTTGTTAAACAGCAAGCTGGAACCGATCGGCACTCGTATTTTCGGGCCTGTTACACGTGAACTTCGTGGCGATAAGTTTATGAAGATCGTGTCTCTGGCACCTGAAGTACTGTAAGGAGTCACCATGGCTAGTAAAATCCGTCGTGATGACGAGGTTGTTGTTCTTACTGGTAAGGACAAGGGTAAGCGCGGTAAGGTTACTAAAGTTTTAGTAGCTGAAGGTCGTGTTTATGTTTCCGGCGTTAACCTGGTTAAAAAGCATCAGAAGCCTGTACCGGCTCTGAATCAGCCAGGCGGTATCGTTGAGAAAGAAGCCTCAATTCATGTTTCAAACGTAGCGATCTTTAACTCTAAAACGGGTAAAGCAGATCGTGTAGGTTTCCGCCTTGAAGACGGCAAAAAAGTACGTTTCTTCAAGTCGAATAACGAAGTAATTTAATTGCTATTGGAGTAATACGATGGCGAAACTGCATGAAATTTACAAAGACACCGTAGTCCCAGAACTGTTTAAGCAGTTCGGCTACACCAGCGTCATGCAAGTCCCTCGGATTGTTAAAATCACACTCAATATGGGTGTGGGTGAAGCCGTAGCTGATAAAAAGATCCTTGATAACGCCGTAGCAGATTTAACTGCTATTGCCGGCCAGAAACCTCTGGTAACTAAGGCTCGTAAATCAGTAGCTGGTTTCAAAATCCGTGAAGGCTACCCTATTGGCGCAAAAGTGACCCTGCGCGGCGAACGTATGTGGGAATTCTTAGAGCGTTTAGTCTCTATTGCTATCCCGCGTATTCGTGACTTCCGTGGTGTAAACCCGAAGTCGTTCGATGGCCGTGGTAACTACAGCATGGGTGTACGTGAGCAAATCATTTTCCCAGAAATCGACTATGACAAAGTAGACGCAGTACGTGGTTTAGATATCACTATTACGACTACCGCGCGTACCGATGACGAAGGACGTGCTTTACTTGCCGCGTTTAACTTCCCATTCAAGAAATAAGGTGTAGGGTCATGGCAAAACAATCAATGAAAGCCCGCGAATTAAAGCGTGCACAACTGGTAGCCAAATTCGCTGCAAAGCGTCATGAACTGAGAGATGCGATTGCCAATCCTGCGACTTCTGACGAAGATCGCTGGGCTGCAGTTCTTAAGTTACAGACGTTGCCGCGTGATTCAAGCCCTTCGCGTCAACGTAATCGTTGTCGTGTAACTGGTCGTCCACACGGTTACCTGCGTAAGTTCGGCATGAGCCGGATCAAGGTCCGTGAAGCGGCGATGCGCGGTGAAATTCCTGGCCTTCGTAAGGCTAGCTGGTAAGAATCACGGGAGTAACGAGCTATGAGTTTGCAAGATCCAGTAGCGGATATGTTTACTCGCATCCGCAACGGCCAGTCAGCCAATAAAGTTGCGGTTAAGATGCCATCTTCAAAACTGAAGGTGTCTATTGCGAAAGTATTAAAAGACGAAGGTTACATCGCTGATTTCGCGGTTTCTGGTGATGTTAAGCCAGAGCTGGAAGTAACGTTAAAGTACTTCCAGGGCAAATCTGTAATTGAAACTATCGATCGTGTTAGTCGTCCAGGTCTGCGCATCTATAAGAAGCGTGGCGATTTACCTAAGGTAATGGGCGGTTTAGGTGTGGCCATCGTGTCAACATCTAAAGGACTAATGACTGACCGCGCCGCGCGCAAGGTTGGTATCGGTGGCGAAATCATCGGCTACGTAGCGTAACGGAGGTAGTAATCTATGTCTCGTGTTGCTAAAGCCCCAGTCACTATCCCAACCGGCGTTACTGTAACGCAAAAAGGTCAGGTAGTGTCGTTCAAGGGCAAAAACGGCGAGTTAACATTAGATGTTAACCCAGCGGTTGAAGTCGTGGTAGATGGTAATGTTTTACGTACCAATCCACGTGACGGCTTCGATGGCGCTGACGCGCAAGCGGGTACTGCCCGTGCGTTAATCAACAACCTGGTTACTGGTGTAACTGAAGGCTTCTCACAGAAGCTGGAACTGGTTGGTGTTGGTTACCGTGCGAAAGCAGAAGGTAAAGTATTGAACCTGAGCCTGGGCTTTTCTCACCCAGTGGTGTTTCAGGTACCTAACGGTATCACTATTGAAACGCCAACCCAGACTGAAGTACTGGTAAAAGGTGCTGACAAGCAATTAGTTGGTCAGGTTGCCGCTAACATCCGGGCATACCGTAAACCAGAGCCTTATAAAGGCAAAGGTGTGCGCTATGCAAATGAAAACGTGCGTCGTAAAGAAGCGAAGAAAAAGTAGGGTAGGACGATGGATAAGAAACTTGCTCGTCTGCGCCGTGCCAAACGCACTCGCAGAAATATTATCGAACAAGGTGCGAATCGCCTGGTTGTACACCGTACACCACGTCACATCTACGCCCAGCTTATCGCACCAAATGCTGAAGTGATTGCTGCAGCTTCTACCGTAGAAGCTTCAATCAAAGACTCACTGAAGTACACTGGTAACGTAGATGCTGCTAAGGCTGTAGGTAAAGCGATTGCCGAACGTGCAGTAGCCAAAGGCGTTACTGCTTGTGCTTTTGACCGCAGTGGCTTCCAGTATCATGGTCGCGTACAAGCTCTGGCTGACGCGGCGCGTGAAGCCGGTCTTCAGTTCTAGGAGTAGCTCATGGCTAACGAAGAAGCTAAACAACAATCTGATTTACAAGAGAAGCTTGTTGCAGTAAACCGCGTGTCAAAAGTTGTTAAAGGTGGTCGGATTTTCTCCTTCACCGCTTTGACTGTGGTTGGTGACGGTAATGGTCGCGTTGGTTTTGGTTATGGTAAAGCACGTGAAGTTCCAGCTGCCATTCAAAAGGCAATGGAAAAAGCACGTCGCAATATGACTCAGGTTGAGTTAAATGGTAACACTTTACACCACCCAACCCGTGGTGTTCACTCAGGTTCAAATGTTTACATGCAACCTGCAGCAGAAGGTACTGGCTTGATCGCCGGTGGTGCAATGCGCGCCGTACTGGAAGTTGCTGGTGTACAAAACATTCTGTCTAAGTGTTACGGCTCAACTAACCCAATCAACGTAGTTCGCGCAACTATTAATGCACTGTCGACTGTTAAGTCGCCAGCTCAAATAGCTGCTAAACGCGGTTTACGCGTTGACGACATTCTGGGGTAATCTGCCATGGCGAAGAAGACAATTAAAGTAACCCAAACGAAGTCAAGCATCGGTCGTTTACCGAAGCACAAGGCCTCGTTAACTGGGTTAGGTTTACGCCGCATCGGTCACACTGTTGAAGTTGAAGATACACCTTCAGTTCGCGGTATGATCAACGCTGTGTATTACATGGTTAAAGTGGAGGAGTAACAGATGTTATTAAATACTCTTGCTCCGGCACCTGGTGCTAAGAAAGAAAAGCGCCGCGTGGGTCGTGGTATCGGCTCTGGCTTAGGTAAAACTGCTGGTCGTGGTCATAAAGGTTTGAAATCACGTTCTGGCGGTAAAGTGCGTCCTGGTTTCGAAGGCGGTCAAATGCCATTGAAACAGCGCTTACCTAAATTCGGTTTCACTTCACAGAAATCTCTGGTTTCTGCTGAAGTACGTCTGCACGAACTGGCAGCGGTGAAAGGTGATGTAGTTGATCTGGCTAGCCTGATGGAAGCTAACATCATTTCCCGTACTGTTAAGTTTGCCAAAGTTGTACTGTCTGGCGAGATCACTCGCCCGGTAACCGTAAAAGGTTTAGGTGCAACTAAAGGCGCGCGTGCAGCAATCGAAGCCGCTGGCGGTAAAGTCGAAGAATAATAAGGATAGTACGCGATGGCTAAACCAGGTTCGGACTCAAAAAGTGCAAAAGGCGGATTCAGCGAGCTGAAAGCCCGTTTGTTATTTGTACTTTTGGCCATAATCGTATTTCGGTTAGGCTCCTTTGTGCCAATTCCTGGAATTGACGCCGCCGTGCTGGCTCAGTTATTCGAGCAACAAAAGGGCACCATCGTTGAAATGTTTAACATGTTCAGCGGTGGCGCACTTGAGCGTGCTTCCGTATTTGCGTTGGGTATTATGCCCTACATCTCTGCCTCTATTATTGTTCAGCTGTTAACGGTAGTTCATCCTGCCATGGCCGAATTAAAGAAAGAAGGCGAAGCTGGAAAGCGTAAAATTAATCAGATGACGCGCTACGGTACTTTAGCATTAGCAACGTTACAGGCCATTGGTATTGCCACTGGCCTGCCTAATATGATGCCGGGTTTAGTGATAAATCCTGGCTTTGCATTTTACTTCACTGCGGTAATCAGTTTGGTTACCGGTACCATGTTTTTAATGTGGTTAGGTGAGCAAATTACAGAGCGCGGCATTGGTAATGGTATTTCGTTGCTGATCTTTACCGGTATTGTTGCCGGCTTCCCGTCGGCCATTGGTCAGACGATTGAGCAGGCACGTCAAGGCGATTTGCACTTTTTACTGTTAGTTGCAATAGGTGCGATCGTAATCGCGATTACCTGGTTTGTGGTGTTCTTTGAACGCGGCCAGCGTCGGATTGTGGTCAATTACGCCAAGCGTCAGCAAGGCCGTCAGGTTTTTGCCGCGCAAAGCAGCCATTTACCGTTAAAGGTCAATATGGCCGGTGTAATTCCACCGATTTTTGCCTCTAGCATTATTCTGTTCCCCGGAACGATAGCCAGTTGGTTTGGTTCAGGTGAAGGTGCGGTAGCTAACTTCCTACAGGAATTAGCATTAACATTATCTCCGGGACAACCGTTGTATATGATGTTATACTCCGCGGCCATTATTTTCTTTTGCTTCTTCTATACTGCGTTGGTATTTAACCCGCGTGATACAGCAGAAAATCTGAAGAAATCTGGTGCTTTTATCCCTGGGATCCGTCCTGGTGAGCAGACATCAAAATACATTGATAAAGTGATGACACGGTTAACCTTAGCAGGTGCCCTGTATATAACCTTTATCTGTTTAGTTCCTGAGTTCATGATGGTAGCGTGGGACGTACAGTTCTACTTCGGTGGTACTTCACTGCTGATTATCGTTGTGGTTATCATGGACTTTATGGCACAGGTACAGACGCATTTGATGTCGCATCAATATGATTCTGTGCTTAAAAAGGCAAATCTTAAAGGCTACGGCCGTTAAGATAGTTTGCGGAGTTAAGTTATGAAAGTACGAGCTTCCGTTAAGAAGATCTGCCGTAACTGCAAAGTGATCAGACGTAATAACGTTGTTCGCGTAATTTGCAGTGAGCCAAAGCACAAACAGCGCCAAGGCTAATAGCAGAACAAAAATGATACTGTGGGCTGGGCTGATTGGTTGAGCCCCTTTATCGTTTGCAATATCAGCGCCATTTGAGTATCCTTACGGGCTTTTCAAATTGGCATCTTTAAACTCTATTATAGGAGAACGTTAGTGGCCCGTATCGCTGGCATTAACATCCCCGATAATAAGCATGCGGTCATCTCTTTGACCTATGTTTATGGTATCGGCAAGACCCGCGCTAAATCGATTTTAGCTGCAGTGGGTATCGAAGAAAGTACAAAAATTGCTGCGTTAAGCGACGCTCAGTTAGATACGCTTCGTGACGAAGTTGCAAAATACACCGTTGAAGGTGACTTGCGCCGTGAAATTACGTTAAACATTAAGCGTTTAATGGACCTTGGTTGCTACCGTGGCCTGCGCCACCGTCGTAGTCTGCCGGTTCGTGGTCAGCGCACTAAAACTAATGCGCGTACCCGCAAGGGCCCACGTAAAGCGATTAAGAAATAAGGTGATTCAACATGGCTAAAGCACCAGTTCGTACTCGTAAACGGGTAAAAAAGCAAGTTTCAGACGGTATGGCTCATATCCATGCTTCTTTCAACAACACCATCGTGACGATTACTGATCGTCAGGGCAATGCACTGTGCTGGGCAACTGCCGGCGGTTCAGGTTTCCGTGGTTCACGTAAATCTACTCCGTTCGCTGCTCAGGTAGCTGCAGAGCGTGCAGGTACTGCTGCGCTGGAATATGGTCTGAAGAACCTTGAAGTGTTTGTGAATGGCCCAGGCCCAGGCCGCGAATCAGCGATTCGTGCTCTGAACGCCGCTGGTTACAAGATCACAAATATCACCGACGTGACGCCTATCCCACATAACGGATGCCGTCCACCTAAAAAACGTCGCGTGTAATTACAGCGCTTCACGGATTATTGGAGAAAGAAGATGGCAAGATATTTGGGTCCTAAGCTCAAACTAAGTCGTCGCGAAGGTACAGATCTGTTCCTGAAGAGCGGCGTAAGAGCAATCGATTCAAAGTGTAACTTAACTACTGCCCCTGGTCAGCACGGCGCTCGTCGCGGTCGCTTATCAGACTACGGTTTACAGTTACGCGAGAAACAAAAAGTACGTCGTATGTATGGCGTATTAGAGAAGCAGTTCCGTAACTATTACAAGGAAGCTGCTCGTTTGAAAGGTAATACAGGTGAAAACCTGTTAGCGTTGTTAGAGTCACGCTTAGACAACGTAGTATACCGTATGGGTTTGGCCAGCACGCGAGCTGAAGCACGTCAGTTGGTTAGCCACAAAGCTATTATGATTAATGGCCAAGTGCTGAACATTCCATCATACAAAGTATTACCTGAACAAGTGATCTCTGTTCGTGAGAAAGCGAAAAAGCAAGCCCGAATCGGCGCTGCGCTTGAAGTAGCTGCACAACGTGAGAAACCAACTTGGATCGAAGTAGATAATACGAAACTGGAAGGCGTTTTCAAACGTCTGCCTGAGCGTTCAGACTTGTCTGCTGACATCAACGAACAGTTAATCGTCGAGCTTTACTCTAAGTAAAGCTAATTGTTAAGAGAGGATATATGCAGGGTTCTGTCACCGAATTCCTTAAGCCGAGATTAGTTGGTATCGAAAAAATCAACCCAACTCGTGCCAAAGTTACTTTGGAACCACTTGAGCGCGGTTTCGGGCATACCTTGGGCAACGCGTTACGTCGTATTCTGCTTTCGTCAATGCCAGGTTGTGCAGTGACTGAAGTTGAGATTGACGGCGTTCTCCATGAGTACAGTGCCAAAGAAGGTGTACAGGAAGATATCATTGATATCCTTCTGAACCTGAAAGGCCTTGCCGTTCGCCTGGAAGACAAAGATGAAGTCACTCTGACTTTGACGAAGAAAGGTGCTGGCCCTGTAACAGCTGGAGACATCCAGCATGGCGACGGTGTGGTTATTACCAACCCTGAGCACGTTATTTGCAACCTGACTGGCGAAACTGAATTCAGTATGCGTCTGAAAGTTGAACGTGGTCGCGGTTATGTGCCTGCATCAGCGCGTTTGTCCTCAGATGATGACGAGCGTCCTATCGGTCGTCTGTTACTGGATGCCTCTTTCAGCCCGGTAGAGCGTATAGCCTACTCAGTTGAAGCTGCGCGGGTAGAACAGCGTACCGATCTGGACAAACTGATCATCGATATGGAGACCAACGGCACTGTTGAGCCAGAGGAAGCCATTCGCCGTGCAGCAACGATTCTGGCCGAACAGCTAGAGTTCTTCGTCGAGCTGCGCGATAAGAGCGAACCGGAAAAACGCGAAGAGAAGCCGGAGTTTGATCCGATTCTGTTACGTCCGGTCGATGATTTGGAATTAACAGTTCGTTCTGCTAACTGCTTGAAGGCAGAGCAGATTCAGTACATTGGTGATCTGGTTCAGCGTACCGAGGTTGAGTTACTTAAAACACCTAACCTGGGTAAAAAGTCGCTTACCGAAATCAAAGACGTGCTGGCATCACGCGGTTTATCTCTTGGCATGCGCCTTGAGAACTGGCCGCCAGCGAGTCTGGTAAATAAAGACTAATCAGATACCAGTTTCTGGTTTAGTGAGAAGGAATAGATCATGCGCCATCGCAAGAGTGGTCGTCAATTAAACAGGAACAGCAGCCACCGTACGGCAATGTTCCGCAATATGGCAAGCTCGTTGGTGAAGCACGAAATCATCAAAACGACTTTGCCAAAGGCTAAAGAGTTACGTCGTGTGATCGAGCCATTGATCACATTGGCAAAGAATGACAGCGTTGCAAACCGCCGTTTAGCTTTCGCCCGTACTCGTGATAAAGAAGTAGTAGGTTTGTTATTCAACGTGCTGGGCCCGCGTTACAATGCGCGTCCAGGTGGTTACACTCGTATTTTGAAGTGTGGCTTCCGTGCCGGCGATAACGCACCTATGGCTTACATCGAGTTAGTCGATCGTCCGGAAACGGATGCACTGCCAGTTGAAGAAACTGCAGCTGAGTAAGCACTAAAGAACTAAAAAAGCCGGGCATAGCCCGGCTTTTTTTTGCCTGTTTGTTTTTCCTTTACCGAATCCGTACTATGGTGTTTTAACTTAAGCCAAGTATTGATCATGCAAAAAATCTTGCTTCCTTTGCTTTTACTTAGTTTGCCGCAGACTGTCCAATCTACAGCAGCGCCTGAAATACAGTATCAGTCATTGAAACCTTTGCTGTCTCAGGTAACGGAGCAATATCCGATATTGCAGCATGTACTTACCAACCCTGAACCTTACCAGTTGCAAATTATTTATACCCGGATAGACCGTGACACTGATAACAGTCCAGATCTTACCTACTATCAATTTGGCCTTGATGATAATCGCTACTTCTATCCTGCCAGCACAGTAAAACTGCCGATAGCGCTATTAGCGCTGGAATGGTTGGCAGAGCAAAACGTTGCAGGCTTAAATTCAGATACCACTATGCTGACTGATGCTGCTACTGACTGGCAAACGGTACAAACAGCAGATCCAACGGCTGCGAATGGCTTGCCTAGTATTGCGCAGTATATAAAAAAAGTGCTGTTGGTCAGTGATAACGACGGCAGCAACCGGCTATATGAGCTATTGGGGCAGGACTTTATTAACCAGCGCCTGGCAGCCAAAGGCTTAAAGCATAGTGTGATCAACCACCGCCTTAGCGTGCCATTGGCGGCAGAGCAAAACCGGCAGTTCAACCCGGTACGCTTTGTTGATACTAACGGCAAGCCAATTCTGGCTCTGCCGGCCCGCAGCACAAATCAGCAATATATCAACAAAGATAAACCGACATTGGGCAGAGCGTATATCAGTGGTAATAAATTGATTAACTCACCGATGGATTTTACCGAAAAAAACCGTCTTAGCCTTACTGATTTTGATGGTGTAATAAAGCGGGTGATCTTTCCGCAGCTTTTTACGGAGAATGAGCGTTTTAATCTACATCCGGAAGATCGTGCTTTGCTGCTGCGTTATATGGCAATGCTACCACCTGACAGCACTAATCCGCTTTATGATGCAAAACAGTACCCGGATAACTACTCTAAGTTTTTGCTGTTTGGCGGTAAGGCACAACAAATACCTGAACATATCCGTATTTTTAATAAAACCGGCTGGGCTTATGGCCATATTATTGATGGCGCCTATATTACCGACCTGCAGCGGGGAATAGAGTTCTTTATTACTGCAGTGATCTACGCCAACGAAAACGATACTTTAAATGACGATCAATATCAGACAGACGAAGTGGCGCTGCCGTTTCTGCGGCAGTTAGGTGAATATCTGTATCAGCATGAGCTAAAAAGGCCCAAAACACATAAGCCAGATCTGTCTGAAGTCATCAGAGTTACAGCACCAGATGCTGGAATCGACTGATTTATAATCAAAAAGCAGTGCTTTTTTAAAGGATCGCTTAAAAAGTGCGCGGTCGATCATATTTCTGTAAAAAAGATCTTGATCGAATTGCAGCGATCTCTATAATGCGCACCACACAGACGGCAGCAAGCGAAAGCAGAAAGCGTCTAACTGAGGTGGAAGCCTCGCGTCATTGAGTAAACTCTGACGCACGCTCTTTAACAATTCGCAATCAATCATCTGTGTGGGCACTTATGATGGATT
>NZ_LNQS01000013.1 GCF_001513785.1 Rheinheimera sp. EpRS3 | reverse complement strand
TCACAAAATGAAATTTAGCAACGACTTTCATTTTGGAAAAACCGGATATGATTTAGATGGATATAGAAGACTACAGCTGGTACTGCGACCTGCGCCGTTACGGTACAGTACCACACGCCGGCTTTGGTTTAGGCTTTGAGCGTTTAGTGTCATACGTTACCGGTGTAGGTAACGTGCGCGACGTTATCGCCTTCCCGCGTACGCCGGGCACTCCCCAATAAACAAAATGCAGAAAAGGCGCTTTAAACAGCGCCTTTTTTATTGCCCAAAGCAGAGGTTATTCAGTTAGCTACTTTTGTTTAACCATATAAAACAGATATTACTTTTTCTTGCTGGTTAAATTCTATATCGCAGCTAAGCAAGTGAAAATGCAGTACGCTGCTGTGAATAATACGCTTACCCTGCGGCAGGTTCTCTACTCTGTACTCCGATAAATTAACCGTGTTTAATTGCCGGATTACACTTGAATAAACAGTCCCTTTACTAAAATTACCGCAAAGGTAATACACCTCCTTTCGGGCTTCATTCGCGAAAAAACCGAAAACCAGTAAGCCCGAAATGGTGATTGCAGCCGCAATAAATTTTAGTTTCTGCATAATCCTGCTGTTCATTACATGATGTTTCGATAGTGCTTCAACAACTTTTACCTGACCCCGTGTCATGTCAATTGAAAGTCTACTGATCATGGGTAACTCGGGCATATAACGCCCGCAACTGGTTGCGAGTCGAGCCCAAAGGGCGTAATTTTTATCTGACCTGTTTACTTTTATGTCTGCACTTCATTCAATCTAGACTTTATATAACTCACAAAATCACTGTTCGACAGTGGCTTTATAAACTGACGCTCGAGTAGTATTACTTTGCCCCCTTGTTCTTGCGCCTCTTTTAGAGGGCCAGGCTTGATATCCAGTGTCAGCACAGGGTATATCAACGATCTAACAGCTAGTTCTATATCAGCTTCCTGCTTATACAAAATTTGTGTAGATTTGCGCTTTTGACTAGTTCCAAATTTTTGATTTAGATTTTTTCGAAACAGCTCATTAGTCTTATTGCTAAATCTACCTATTCCAAATCCGCCTGAGCGTTGTTGATCTGGTGGTAAATTCGAATTATGAAAACCAAACATTGCATCTACTTTTACCAAAGAATCTAAGTAGCGGTTTATATACTCCTTCAACTCCATACAACTCTCCGGAGTCTGCTGTACTTCATACTTTCCATGTTTGGTAACATAAAATGTGAATTGCTCAGTAGGGAAAAAACACTCTAAATCTAATTTTCGCGCGAACAATTCATCCCAAATATTATGGTCGATGAATACTCTCAACATTCCCTCCGAGAAAATAATGCCGAAATCATCAGCGTGTATTATGCGTTGGCTGAACTTCCTTATTAGCTGATGCTTCGCCATGCAGGTAAGCGCGCAATATGTACATAATTAGCAAGCCTGAAATCAGGCATGATGTATATATTACTGCTCTCAGCCCGTAAACAGGGTTAGAGAGTAGATTCTGGCTAAATTCAACAATTACACTATCGATCTTTGTGAACAGGTAACCAGATAAAAACGCCGATATAACTGCAGCATACTTTGTGAAAGCTTTTGACTCACTAGCATCTACTGGCGATGATAAAACACCGATCATCCATCCGCACAACACCCCAAAGACAGCAATTATCAATGTAAACCAAAATCCATTATCGCCAATATTTCGGTGTACGTAATAAGTTCCGAAGGCCATTAGCACATACATGGTGTTAATTACAGCAATCGACAACAACGCATTTAATCTGTTCATGAATAACTATCTCTCGTTAACGCTCATAGCACAGGCCGAACCCCACGGCAATTGAGGTCCAGCTGAAGCAGTCGCAGACTGTGACGCGTGTTATGCATACTTACTCTCAAAATCAGCGACTTTAATAAATGTATATTGTTCAATAAAAATCGCTAACTGCCCAGGGTGCGAGAACGTATTTTTGAATGACTCCTGCTCATCTGCAGTAACCCTGGTGATCTTCACAGTATACTGATTACAATCTTTTGTAATCTGAACTTTTGCTCTTGCCAGCCCAAGCTGCTTTTCTATTTCCAGCTCTGGAACTTTGTCCATCAAAGCACTGATAATATTTCCTTTAGTATTTTCTTCGGTATTTATCCAAAATCTTTGTTCAGCCTTGCTGTACTGGTATAAAGCAAAAATCATTGGGATAGAAAAAACTGATCCGAATATCGCATCTATTAAGGCATGCTCTATACTGGAAAAGACTCCTACCGTGAACATAAGTGCAGTTCCAAAACAAATTAAGTAAAAAAATCTTCGCCAGATGACTGCCGTCCATACTCGCTTTTCAAAAATATAACCAAACAAACCAATCAGGTAGATTATTGAAAAAACAGAGCTAAATATACTTAATATAGAAAATGCATTATTTGATATCAAATAGTATACGCTTAATAATATTATAGCTATGTTCAGAACAGCATAAATTAGCCAAAACACCTTTTTCAATGTTTACTCCTATTTTATTTTTAAGCATGCTCATTCTTCATACTACCACACAGGAAGCAATAATTTATTGAAAAACAAGCGTGCGCTATATTTCGGTGCCTCACTGTAGTAAGCAGTTAACTTAGCGAATGTATTTTGCATGCGCAACATATATATGTGCTGTGTAAACAGAATATATCAGCTGTTTTGGCGGGCCGGAGTGCTTAACTCCGTTTAGAGCAGCCAGCCTGTTAAACCGGCTGGCTTTTTTATATTCAAACAGAACCGGTATTGATACGTGCCATACATAACGCATTGACATAATTACCGTATTGAAAGGCAAAATCGGTTAGCTCTGCTTCTACTTCAAAACCAAAGCGCTCATACAACGCTATTGCTGCTTCGTTGCTGGTGTAAACAGTAAGCTCCATACGGCGGATATTTAGCCAGTTGTCGGCCATTTCTAACGCCGAGCGCAATAGCGCCGAGCCAATACCCTGCCCCTGATAGTCTTCCGACACACCCATACCAAGTTCGGCCACATGGCGGCGGCGCGGGCTTTGGCACACCTGTAACCCGAGCTGGCCTATTACTTTACCTTCTACCTCGGCCACCAGGTTATAAAAACCGGCACCGGCGGTGTACAGCCTTTGCCAGTTTGCCACCGGCTGATAAGGCAACTGCAGCGTATTGGCATACACAGTAGGTTGATCATAAATAGCTTTAATAGCGTCAATGTCAGCGGGTTCAGCATGACGGATCACAGCGGGCATAATGGCGTCCTTCACAATATACAGGCAATTATCTTAAGTGGGTTTAGTTGCAATCAACAAGGGCTAAAATGCAAAAAGCCAGCAAGATGCTGGCTTTATCGCACACTTGCCAGATTCAGAGTTGCTGTTCGAGCTCTGGCAGTACGGTAAACAAGTCGGCTACCAGGCCGTAATCGGCGATCTGGAAAATCGGCGCTTCGGCATCTTTGTTAATTGCTACTATGACTTTAGAGTCTTTCATACCGGCAAGGTGTTGAATAGCACCGGAAATACCCACTGCAATATACAGCTCTGGTGCCACAATTTTACCGGTTTGGCCAACCTGCATATCGTTTGGTACAAAGCCCGCATCTACTGCTGCGCGCGAGGCACCAATGGCGGCACCTAACTTATCGGCAATGCCATTTAGTAGCGCAAAGTTTTCACCATTTTGCATACCACGCCCACCAGAGATCACCACCCGGGCTGCTGTTAACTCCGGCCGCTCAGATTTTGTCAGCTCCTGGGTTACAAAGCGTGAGATACCGGCGTCATGCACAGCCGTTAAAGCTTCAACCGGGGCATTATTGCCGGTTTGCGCTTCGCGAAATGCTGCCGGGCGCACGGTAAGCACTTTAATGGCATCAGCCGATTTTACCGTTGCAATAGCGTTGCCGGCATAAATTGGCCTGACAAAGGTATCTGCGCTTTCAATGGCGATAACATCAGAAATTTGCGCCACATCCAGCATGGCCGCTACCCGTGGCAGGAAGTTTTTGCCGGTGGTGGTCGCCGCTGCCAGAATATGGCTGTAGTCTTTACCCAGCTCAGTTACCAAAGCAGCAATATTTTCTGCCAGCTGATGCTCGTAAGCGGCGTTGTCAGCATGCAGCACCTTTGTTACGCCAGCTATCGCAGCCGCTTCGGTTGCCGCTGCTGCACTGTTAAAACCAGCCACCAGCACGGTAATGTCACCACCAATAGCAGTGGCTGCCTGTACCACTTTAAGTGTTTCGCTCTTCAGGCTTTGGTTGTTATGCTCTGCAATAATTAAAATAGCCATCAGATCACCTTCGCTTCATGCTTTAACTTATCTACCAGCTCTGCCACAGATTCCACCTTAATACCGCCCTGACGGGTTGCCGGCGGCACCACTTTTAGCACCGTAACGTTAGAGCTTAAATTAACACCAAAGCTGTCGGCAGCTTTAACATCCAGCGGCTTTTTCTTTGCCTTCATAATATTAGGCAGTGACGCATAGCGCGGCTCGTTTAAGCGTAAGTCTGTTGACACTACCGCTGGCAGTGGCAGTTCTACCGTTTGTAAGCCACCGTCTATTTCACGGGTAACCTGCACTTTGCCATCAGCCAGTTGTACCTTGGAAGCAAAAGTACCCTGCCCCATACCGGTTAACGCCGCCAGCATCTGGCCGGTTTGGTTGTTGTCAGAGTCAATCGCCTGCTTGCCTAAAATAACCAGGCCGGGCTGTTCATCTGCTACCACTTTGGCCAGTAATTTTGCCACCTGTAATGAATCCAGGTTTTGATCTGTTTCTATATGCAGTGCACGATCTGCGCCTAATGCCAACGCCGTACGCAGTTGCTCTTGCACAGCAGTGGTACCAATAGACACAACGACAATTTCTGTCGCGCTACCGGCTTCTTTTAGCCGTACGGCTTCTTCTACCGCAATTTCACAAAACGGGTTTAACGCCATTTTCACGTTAGCCAAGTCAACACCTGATTGGTCAGCCTTTACCCGCACTTTTACGTTGTAATCTATTACCCGTTTCACCGGCACCAGTATTTTCATAAATTCCTCATTCTTTTCCTGTAACAGGCAACAGCTTTGCTACAGGTTTACGTTAAGGTAAAGCTAGCACGCTTTGGTTTGCCACAATCTACTTACTGTTGACGTTAACGTCAACCTGCAATACCCTAAACAGCATGATAAAAGCAGTGTAAGCTGTAAATAATAAACTCCAAGAGGCCAGGGCTGTGGAAAGAGAATCAATGGAATTCGATGTTGTTATAGTAGGTGGTGGCCCGGCTGGGCTGTCGGCTGCTATCCGTTTGATGCAACAAGCCAAAGCAGCAGCAAAAGAACTCAGCGTTTGTTTAGTTGAAAAAGGCTCTGAAGTAGGCGCGCATATCTTATCTGGCGCGGTGTTCGAGCCACGGGCGTTAAATGAATTAATACCCGACTGGCAACAGCAAGGGGCACCGGTAACAGTGCCGGTTACTCATGATGATATTTATTTGCTGAAAAATGGCCAAAGCGCAACAAAGCTGCCGGGCTTTGCCGTGCCTAAAACCATGCACAACAGTGGCAACTATATTGTATCGGTAGCGAACCTGTGCCGCTGGCTGGCACAGCAGGCTGAGCAACTTGGGGTAGAAATTTTCCCCGGTTTTGCTGCCAGTGAAGTACTGATTGAAAACAATGTGGTAAAAGGCATTGTTATTGGTGATATGGGGCTGGATAAACACGGCCAGCCTAAAGACAGTTATGTGCCGGGTATGGAGCTTAGGGCAAAGTACACCGTATTTGCAGAAGGTTGCCGCGGCCATTTAGGTAAGCATCTGATAAAGCACTTTAAACTGGATGAAGGTAAATCACCGCAGCATTATGCCATCGGCTTTAAAGAAATCTGGGATGTGCCTGCGGCTAAACATCACGCTGGCTTGGTGGTGCATTCAGCCGGTTGGCCTTTAGCCAGTGATACCGCCGGTGGTGGCTATTTATACCATGCAGAGAACCAGCAAATTGTGGTTGGGTTGATTATTGACCTTAGCTACAGCAACCCGCACTTAAACCCGTTTGAAGAGTTTCAGCGCTATAAACAGCACCCGGTGATCAGCCAGTACCTCAGCAACGGCAAACGAATCAGCTATGGTGCCCGTGCTATTGCCAAAGGTGGCCTGAACAGCCTGCCGAAAATGAGCTTTAACGGTGGCCTGCTGATTGGTTGTGACGCTGGCACCCTTAACGGCGCTAAAATTAAAGGCAACCACACGGCAATGAAATCCGGCATGCTGGCCGCGGAAACGCTGTTTAACGCCATCAGCGATGCTGATGAAGGCGGACAGGATCTGACCGCGTTTGCCGAAGCGATAAAAAACAGCTGGCTGTATGACGAGCTATACCGCTCACGCAACTTCGGCCCGGCAATGCATAAGTTTGGCACCTTCTGGGGTGGCGCTTTTAATACGCTGGAGCAAAACTGGTTTGGCGGTAAATTTCCGTTTACTTTAAAAGATAACAGCCTGGACTACGCCCAGCTAAAGCTCGCCAGCGAAGCCCCGGTTATCAACTACCCTAAACCAGATAATGTGCTGAGTTTTGACCGCTTATCTTCGGTGTATTTATCCAATACCAACCACGAAGAAGAGCAGCCCTGCCACCTTAAACTGGCTAACAGCCAGATCCCGGTTAGCGTTAATCTGCCTAAATATAATGAACCGGCCCAACGTTATTGTCCGGCCGGAGTGTACGAGATCGTACAAAACGAAAATAATGAGCCGCAGTTTCAGATAAATGCACAAAACTGCATTCATTGTAAAACCTGTGATATTAAAGATCCGTCGCAAAATATTACCTGGGTAACCCCCGAAGGCGCTGGCGGGCCTAACTATCCGAATATGTAACAATAAACCGACAGCGCCTGCGCCTATGTTTGCGAAAATATCGCGTTAAGGCGCTGTTTTACTTACTACATTTTAATTTACTGATATTTACTGTTTATATGCTGGTGTTTTTAAGCTTTTCATTGTATTAATTTTAAACAACAACTACCTTTGGTTATGGGTATTGTTTAAATTAATAGCTGAAAGGCTCTGCCAGAGACAGGAAGTAGTGTGATGACAAATAAAATAAATACGGAACGTACCGTACAAGATGATGTAGTAATTGTTAAAAACGCGCCGAAAAAAAATTCACCTCAAATTCTGCCCCCCTCTTTCGCCAGCGATCGGTATATGTATTTTACTGAGCGTGATCTGAATAAAATTCTGACGAACCTGGATGCACTGCGCAGTAGCGTTTTTCCGCTGGTTAACCCTGACAACGAAATAGAAAGCCGTAAACAGCAAAACTTTCCTTCAGTATGCCTGATTGGCCTGGGCCGGTGTGGTTCTAATATTGCGCTTGATGTGGCCTCATTAGTGTATAACGCCCGCAACTTTTATCTGAACGAATTTAACAACGAAGAAAAACAAACCCGCGAACAAGAATACCGGCCAATGCGCTGGATTAAACGCAGCCTGAATTTATCAGACACACAGGCCGTTAAACCGGTATTTTTAATTGAGCCTCTGGTGATGCTCGGCGATTTGGATAAAGACATCGAAGGCCGGATCCGCTTTTCCCACAAGGGTGAAAAAAGCGGCTTTTTGCATGACTACACCAAAATGAAAATTATGGACTTGTCTGAGGTACATGCCGGTGGCGCCGGTAATGCCCCTATTCTTGGCCAGTATCTGGCAAAAATTATCCTCAACAAAGACACCCAGCGCTTTGCTAATGCTGAATGGAAGTATATCCATTCTTATCTGATTGATTCTTGTGGTATTAAAGCCAACCAATCGCGGCTGTATTTCTATATTTTCAGCGCCGGCGGTGGCACAGGCTCGGGTATGGCATCAGAGTTTGGCTTAGCCCAACAATATGCCTATATGAGCAAAACCTTCGATACCCGCACTATGGGCGAAGATGAAGAAAACCGTGGCCACTCCTTTGTGTTTGAACCGATCTTTACCAGCGGTATTTGTATTTTGCCGAACATTTCTGATCATGGCGTAGAAATGTCTGAAGCGCTGCATATCAACGCCGGGCGCTTATTATGTAAATACCTGGCTGAGGAATGGGATTTCTCTTACAACTTTGATAATGAAGACAGCAGCGAATCCAGCGTAATGCACCGCATCCGGCCCTGGAATGCCATGATGCTGATCTCCAATGACATTATGCGTTACGCCGAAGAAACCGATGACGGTGGCATTCAGCATATCGATGTTAATGCGATGGAAAAATATGCCAACCAGTACATCTCACAACAGATTTTTAATATTCTGACCGCCCAGGCCGTGACCACAGATTACGACGAGAACTATTTCCGCCGTGCCGGTATCGATATCGGTGAAACTATCCGCCTTGACGCCAATGACCTGTTTATGAGCCTGGCCGGCCCCGTTGCGGTGGCCTATGCCGAATCCGTAATACCAGGTGATAGCAGCAATGCCGACAGACTTAAGCTGTTTGAGAAAACCGGCACCGGTTTAAATATTGATGACTTGTTCTTCCGCTCTATCGACCTGCCACACTTTAATAAAGTAACTCAGGCCATTGAAGGTATCAGCCTGTTACCGATTGAATCCGGCCGCTATCGCGAAACACTGGCCAGCTACGTCAAAAATGGCTATAATGCGGCAGAGCTCAAAGATCTGCATTTCTTTAAAAATTGCTCGTCAGTGGTGTCTATCGTTTCGCTGCCAAAAGACTACAAATTGTCTTATATGGATTTAAACCGGCTGAAATCACATTTAAACTCGTTATTTCCCAACACCACATTAAAGCGCTATGCGCTGGTAATTGGTGCGTCAGCCAATATTTCACTGACAACGCTGATAGTAAAAAGCCCCTGCTTAAGCGACGACTTTTTAACGCTGATTGTTGCCTTTATTAAACGCTGTTTTGCCAAAGACAACTATCGCTTTGACGAGCAGTTAGATCAGGCGATGCTTGAGTTTATCCGCGCCGAGCACTTCGATGAAGACGCCTTGGATCAAATGCTGCACGAATTTGAAAACCCGGCCAAAATACTCGACACTAACTGGTACGCTATTAAGCCAATGTACGAGAAAAAATACCGTGAACTTATTCATAATAAAGACAAATTTGTCTCAATAAATGATATTCGCTTAAGCCGCGACAGCGTAAAAAAAGCCATTAAATACCTGCGCGAGATTTACCGGCATAAGATCAGTAAAACCAAGGTTATTTCACTTAACCCGCAAACGAATAAAAAAGCCGCTGCAGAATAACCTGGCGGCTTGGCTAAAAGGCCTGACATTTATTGCCAGGCCTTTTTTGTATCTGCCATTAAGGTTTTTTATATGTCAAGGTAACGGCGCGCCACGGCTACTGATATACAGCTGATACCAGTGCTCACGGCTTAAATGCACCTGGCTTGCCCCGGCGCATGCTGCTATGCGCTGCGGGTTAGCTGTGCCAATCACCGGTTGAATAGCAGCCGGATGCCGCATAAGCCAGGCCAGTACAATGGCTTCACGGCTGCACTGATATTGCTCAGCTAACTGAGCCACCAATGCTGCAGTGGCGCGCTCAGTGTCGGTTTGTGTTTGTGCACCGCTAAAAGCGCCTTTTGCCATGCTGCCCCAGCTTTGCAGCTGCACACCCTGTTGCTGACAATATTCCACAGTGCCATAACTAAAATGCTTGTTACTACCCTGCGGCATGCCTGTTAGCACACTTTCTTCCAGCCAGTCGATGTCGGCCAGGCTCATTTGCAGCTGATTCACCAGCAACGGCTGCGACAATGCCGATTGCAACCACTGCATTTGTGCCCAGCCCATATTCGACACACCAAAATGGCGCACTTTACCTTGCTGTACTAACTGATCGAACGCTTGCGCTACCTGCTCTGGCTGCATCAGTGGATCAGGCCGGTGCAATAGCAACAGATCCAGATAGTCGGTGTTTAACCGCGTTAAGCTCTGCTCCACAGAGCGGATAATATAGTCTTTAGAAAAATCATAGCGGCCTGGGCCCTGCTCGTCGGCAAAGCGGATAGCACATTTAGTTTGGATAAACATCTCTGCGCGTTTTGCCGGCGCAGCCGCCAGGTACTGGCCAAACACCTGCTCAGCTTTACCGCGGGTATAGATATCGGCGTGATCAAAAAAATTAATACCGTTGGCCAAGGCTGCATCAACAGCAGAAAACGCATGGCGTTGCTGCTCGGCGGTAGTGGTATTGCTGTCCCAGCTACCGCCCAAACCCATACAACCAAACGCCAGTGAACTTATACCAGGCAGATGCCGGGATAAAGGGATCATAAAAACTCCAGACAATGAAATACCGCGATAGTGTAGCGAAAAACAGCCTGAACCCCTACACTATCGCCATTATTAAATGCTGCCGGAATACTTCTGCGTTATGTCTGATGTCATGTTATACAGGTTAAACAAATTTATCAGTGATACGGGTTTTTGCTCGCGTCGCGAAGCCGATAAATTTATTGAAAATGGTCAGGTTACGGTTAATGGCGCTGTGGCGCCGGTTGGCCTTAAAGTCACTGAAAATGATCAGGTACTGATTAACGGTAAACCGTTAAAAGCCAAGCCAAAACGGGTTTATCTGGCTTATAACAAACCGGTAGGCATTACCTGCACTACAGAGCGGCATATTCCCGGCAATATCATTGATGCAGTGCGTTACCCCGAGCGCATATTTCCGATAGGCCGGCTGGATAAACCCTCTGAAGGGCTTATTTTTCTGACCAATGACGGCGATATCGTCAACAAAATTCTGCGCGCCGGTAATGCACATGAAAAAGAATATGTGGTTACTGTTAATAAACCCATTACAGAGCGCTTTATTCAGCAGATGGGCAAAGGCGTGCCCATTCTCGATACCGTAACCCTGCCCTGTGTTGTACAACAACGCTCAAAACAGAGTTTTTCCATTATTTTAACCCAGGGATTAAACCGGCAAATACGCCGCATGTGTGAGTATCTGGGCTACGACGTACAAACATTAAAACGTACCCGTATTATGCATATTCGTGGCGCAGGCTTAAAACCGGGGCAATGGCGTTTGCTCGATGACATTGAAATACGGATGCTTGAGGCACAATTGCTAAGCTCCAGTAAAACCGCTGACAACAGCTTGGGCAACGACAGCTTTGATGATTAAGGCAGCTTGGATAATTGCCACAACCAGGGATCGTTATGCATATGCAGTTTAAATTACCGTTTTATATTACGTTGCTGCTTGGACCTTTACTGTTTTTACTGACATTAGTATCTGAACCTGTGTTTAGCGGTATGTCAGTAAATGCCTGGCTGATCACCGGCCTCACTTGCTGGATGGCCCTGTGGTGGATAACAGAGCCGGTGCCGATACCGGTTACGGCCATGCTGCCGATTGTCATAGTGCCACTTATTAGCCTTGATACTATAGGCAACGTTACAGCGCCCTACGCTCATCCGTTAATTTTCCTGTTTCTTGGCGGCTTTATGTTGTCAATTGCCATGGAGCGCTGGAACTTGCATAAACGCATTGCGCTGTTAACCATGCTGTTGGTAGGTACCAAACCCAGCCAGCAAATTGCCGGTATTATGCTGGTAACGGCATTTTTATCTATGTGGATGTCTAACACCGCCACCGCCGTAATGATGCTGCCGATCGGCTTATCCGTTATTGCCATGCAGCAAGAGCAAGGCATGAACAATGATAATTTTGCTAAAGCTGTTTTGCTGTCTATTGCCTACGCCGCCAGTATCGGTGGTATTGCAACCTTAATTGGCACACCGCCTAATGCCTTGCTAGCTGCCTATCTGGAGCGTAGTTATCAGCTACAACTCAGTTTTAGTGACTGGATGCTGTTTGGTGTACCGCTGGCAGTCAGCCTGTTACTGGTATGCTGGCTCTGGCTGACACAATTTCATTTCCGGCTGGACAATTTGCCGTCAGTAGATAGCCGCGCTTTATACCGGCAAAAGCTATCTGCACTGGGGACGATGCACAATGCTGAAAAGTTAGTGCTGATGGTGTTTTCCCTGGCAGCTTTTTTCTGGGTATTTCGCGGGCCCCTTAGCAATATTAGCGGCATTAAACTGGACGATACGTTAATTGCCATTTTTGCTGCCAGTTTGCTGTTTATCTTACCGGTGTCATTAAAAACCGGCCAACGCATTCTGAACTGGGAAGATTGCCAAAAGTTACCCTGGGGCGTATTGCTGTTATTTGGCGGTGGTTTAACCCTGGCAACCCAAATCGACAACTCAGGCTTATCGGCTTATATCGCCACACAGATTGGCCAGCTTGGCAGCATTAATTTAGTTTTGCTGATTGTTCTGGTGACCACTGTGATTATTTTTCTGACTGAAATCACCAGTAATACCGCCACCGCTGCGGCATTTCTGCCATTACTGGGCCCGGTGGCGGTGTCACTGGATACTTCAGCCGCCATGCTGGTGATCCCGGCAGCAGTGGCAGCAAGTTGCGCCTTTATGATGCCGGTAGCCACCCCGCCTAATGCCATAGTGTTTGCATCCGGTAAGCTGAAAATTATTGATATGGTAAAAGCCGGCCTGGTGCTGAATTTGGCGGCTATAGTGCTTATTACACTAGCAGTGTTATTTCTGGCACGTTATATATTTGATTTTTAAGCTTTACCCCACCCGGCCAACGGGTGGGCCGTATGCAGGCAATAAAGAATGTCGGCAATAAAAAATGCAGACAATAAAAAACGCAGCCACAGGGCTGCGTTTTTTATGTTTGGAGCGAGTAACGAGGTTCGAACTCGTGACCTCGACCTTGGCAAGGTCGCGCTCTACCAGCTGAGCTATACTCGCGAAAATCTGGTTATTTACTCTTAGTGAGTAATGGTGCCCGGGGCCGGACTTGAACCGGCACGCCCTTTCGAGCGAGGGATTTTAAATCCCTTGTGTCTACCGATTTCACCACCCGGGCAGACAACTTTACTGTATCACTTTTACTGTACTACTTTTTTGGTTTTCTGGTTTTACCAGATAAAACTGTGTGATGGAGGCGGGTCCCGGAGTCGAACCGAGATGGACGGATTTGCAATCCGCTGCATGGCCATTCTGCCAACCCGCCATTCAAACAATTTTCACTCTTTGAAAGAGTTGGAGCGAGTAACGAGGTTCGAACTCGTGACCTCGACCTTGGCAAGGTCGCGCTCTACCAGCTGAGCTATACTCGCGTTGTTATGGCCATGTGCCTTAACACGAGACGCATTCTACTGTTTTAATTCAGCCAGTCAATAATAAATTTTTGCTTTTATGACTGACTGATTAAAATTTGACTGAGTTGCGCTAATAAGCAACAAAAACAGTTATTAATGTATCAAATCCCGCCACGCTGCTTTGAGGTAACTGTACATAGACCATATTGTCAGCACCGTTGCGATATAAAGTAACAGCATACCTACCGGCGTAAACCAGCTTACCAGCCAGAACTCTGGCCGCCAGATCAGGCCAATTAATGCCAGCATCTGGGCAATCGTTTTATACTTGCCTAAATTAGATACCGCCACATTTGCCCGCTTACCCAGCTCTGCCATCCATTCCCGTAAGGCAGAAATGACAATTTCACGGCCGATCATAATAATGGCCGGTATGGTCACCCAAAGCGATACACTGTCTACCGCTATCAGCACCAGCGCCACGGCAACCATCACCTTATCAGCTACCGGGTCAAGAAAAGCGCCAAACGGCGTAGACTGCTCTAACTTACGCGCCAGATAACCGTCCAATGCATCTGTGATCGCCGCTAGACAAAACACAAATGATGCCCAGAATCGGGCATTCTCCATACCTGAATAAAAACATAAGATAAAAACCGGGATCAGAAACAGTCGGAACAGGGTTAACAGATTGGGAATATTCCACATCTTAATATTCTCTACGGCATGTATGCCGCTATGCTACTTGTTATGACAGGCATGGTAAATCTTTTCTGCCTGTGCCTTTGATATTCCCGGTACTGAGCTAAGCTCGGCAACGGAAGCTCGCATTACGCCCTGTAAGCCACCAAGATACTGCAATAATGCCTGACGTCGTTTTTCACCGATACCTTTAACTTGCTCAAGTGGGCTTTTGATCAGCGCTTTGCCACGTTTATTACGATGTCCGGTAATAGCAAAACGATGCGCTTCATCACGAATTTGCTGAGTAAGGTGCAGTGCCGGTGCATCGGCTGGCAAATTAATGCTGCGTCCGCTTTGTGCCAGAATCAGCGTTTCAAGGCCGGGCTTACGGCTGGTACCTTTGGCCACGCCCACCAGCAATGGCATTTTTGCATGCGGCCAGTTGGCAAACTGCGCTATAGCGGTATTCAGCTGGCCCTGGCCACCGTCGATAAAAATAATATCCGGTATTTTTTCTGCATCCTGCAACTTAGTGTAACGCTTGTCCAGCGCAAACTGCATTGCTGCGTAGTCATCGCCGCCAGTGATACCGGTGACATTGTAACGGCGGTACTCTGCTTTATATGGCCCCTGGCCATCAAACACCACACAGGAGGCAATCGTTGCCTGCCCCATCGTATGGCTGATATCAAAACACTCCATCCGTGTTATCGGCTGTTCTAACTGCAATAATTGCTGTAACTGCTGATAGCGTAAGGCCATTTTCTGGCTAAGCGATTGCTTATTGTCGCAAGAGAGCTGGGCATTTTTTTGTGCCAGGCTAAGATATTGCGCTTTCTCACCACGCTGGGCATAAGTAATACGCACTTTGCGCCCGGCAATCTCACTGATAGCGGCCGCGACCGCATCCATCTCCGGCAGTGGCTTGGCAATCACAATCTCCCGCGGCATTTGCTGGGTGCCATAGCCATCAAGATAAAACTGCAGTAAAAAAGCACTGAGAATTTCGCTCTCCTCAGTATCTGCCGGTACTTTAGGAAAGTAAGCTTTACTGCCCAGTACTTTTTGCTGACGGACAAACAATACATGCACTGCAGCAACACCATGCGAATAAGCAAAACCAATAATATCCATCTCGTCATGCTCGCCACTGACGCTTTGCTGCTCTTGCACTTTTCGCAGCGCAATAATTTTATCGCGCAGTTGGGCCGCCTGTTCAAACTGCAACTCTTCACTAGCCTGTGTCATGCGTTGCACCAGGTTATCAATAACCTGCTGATCTTTGCCCTGCAGAAATAAACTGGCCAGCCGCACCTGTTGTTGATACTCCTCATCAGAAATTTTTCCGACACAGGGCGCTGAGCACAGTTTTAGCTGATACTGCAGGCATGGCCGGGTTCTGGCACGGTAAAAACCATCTTCACACTGGCGGATGGGGAAAATTTTTTGCAAGCTTTTCAGGCTTTGCCACACCGCCCCTGCATTGGGGTAAGGGCCAAAATACTGCCCGGCACTTTTACGTGGCCCACGGTGCGAGCTGATACGCGGGTGCTTATGATCACTGATTAAAATATAAGGGTAAGATTTGTCGTCCCGCAGCAATACGTTGTAACGCGGCAAGAACTGCTTAATAAGGTTGTTTTCCAGGATCAGAGCTTCGGTTTCGCTATGCGTCAGGGTGTATTCAACCTGAACTATCTGGCTCACCAGAGAACGGGTTTTAATGCTGTCTACATTGGTGCGAAAATAACTGCTGAGCCTGGCGCGCAGATCTTTGGCCTTGCCAACATAAATAACCTGCTCCGCGGCGTTTAACATACGATAAACGCCGGGCTGGTGAGGAACCTGCTTTAAAAAGGTTTTAGCGTCAAACATCAGGCTTTAGCGATGTCGATCATGCCATGGCGCAATGCCATATGTGTCAGCTCTACATCACCACTGATTGCCAGCTTTTCAAACATCCGGTAACGATATGAGTTAACCGTTTTAGCACTGACATTCAGTTGATCGGCAATATCATTTACCTTTTGCCCCTGCGTAATCATCATCATAATTTGCAGTTCGCGGTCTGATAAATCGTCAAACGGATTCTGGCTTTGATTATTCACTTTGCTCATGGCCATTTTCTGTGCAACTTCATCAGAAATATGTCGGGCACCGGAATACACTTTACGTATAGCCGACACCATTTCACGCGGTGGTGAATTTTTCGAAATAAAACCTGCTGCCCCCAACTGCATGACTTTAGTCGGCACCGGCTCTTCGCAGGATACCGACAACGCCAACACTTTAATGTCAGGGCAATAATGCAAAATACGCTTTGTTGCTGTCATACCGCCCATGCCGGGCATATTCATATCCATCAACACCACATCAGGTTCGTGTTGACGGCAAAATTGTAATGCTTCTTCGCCAGAGCCAGCCTCGCCAATCACCTTGATACCGCGCTCATCCATTAGTATGCGACTGATCCCAGTACGAACAAGCTCATGATCATCAACTAACAGAACGTTAATCAATTTCGCTCTCCGGATTACTGGATATTAGAATTATTCTAGCTGTCTAGCATAGCCGAGCATCGCTGGTTTTGCTAAACAAATTAAAGCAAAAAGCGTTGTTTTGCAGTGTTGCAGCGTAGTGTGCCAGAAAGGTTAACCATTTGAAAAAAATCTATATGATTTGTGATGATTTGTGTGGATGTAATTGATAACAGAAGAAAACAGGAAAGTGGCGGAGGGAGAGAGATTCGAACTCTCGGTGGGCTATTAACCCACGCCGGTTTTCAAGACCGGTGCATTAAACCGCTCTGCCATCCCTCCGCGTTACAGGGCGCATATTAGAAAGTGGCTGCAGCTTTGTAAAGCGCTTTTTTGTTATTTTCAGCCGTTTGCTTAGTAAAGCATCAACAAAGCCATTTCTCAGACAATTAATCTGGGGAAAATGCCTTGCCAGACCGAACTTAATTGCACAAAAACAAAAAAACCACCTACGAAGGTGGTTTTAGTGGCGGAGGGAGAGAGATTCGAACTCTCGGTGGGCTATTAACCCACGCCGGTTTTCAAGACCGGTGCATTAAACCGCTCTGCCATCCCTCCGCGTTACAGGGCGCATATTAGAAAGTGGCTGCAGCTTTGTAAAGCGCTTTTTTGTTATTTTCAGCCGTTTGCTTAGTAAAGCATCAACAAAGCCATTTCTCAGACAATTAATCTGGGGAAAATGCCTTGCCAGACCGAACTTAATTGCACAAAAACAAAAAAACCACCTACGAAGGTGGTTTTAGTGGCGGAGGGAGAGAGATTCGAACTCTCGGTGGGCTATTAACCCACGCCGGTTTTCAAGACCGGTGCATTAAACCGCTCTGCCATCCCTCCGGCGACGCGTATATTAATCAGTTAGAACGGCAAAAGAAAGCACTAAATGCAAAAAAATTAACGCTATTATCAATTTGTATCTTCAGGCACTGGTCTGGCGGGAACTAACTGGGTATGATGTCATCAAATGCGTTAATAAACCTTTGTATCAGGAGAACATAATTATGTCATACAGAGAAACCTCTACTCTCAGTACTGCCGGACGTAGTGTCGAGATTAACAAAGTACTGCGCAACACCTACTTTTTGCTGGCGATGACGTTAGCATTCAGTGCGGTAGCGGCAGGCGTTGCCATGGCACTGAACATGTCACCTATGATGTCTCTGGTGTGTTTTGTTGCCGGCTTTATTATGCTGTTTGTAGTAAATAAAAAGGCAGATTCGGCAAGTGGTATTTTCTGGGTATTTGCTTTTACCGGTGCCATGGGTGCATCGTTAGGCCCAATGCTTAATCATTATGCCGGCTTGCCAAATGGTACTGCGTTAATTATGCAGGCACTGGGTGGCACCGCGCTGATTTTCTTCAGCCTGTCAGCTTATGCGCTTACCACACGTAAAGATTTCTCTTTTATGGGTGGTTTTTTAATGGTAGGTCTTATTGTGGTGCTGGTAGCGGCACTGGCAAATATTTTCCTGGCCATTCCGGCATTAAGCCTGACAATCAGCGCCGCTATTATCCTGATTATGTCAGCACTGATCCTGTTTGATACCAGCCGCATTATTAATGGCGGCGAAACTAACTATATCCGCGCCACAGTAAGTTTGTACCTGAATGTTTTCAACATTTTCGTCAACCTGCTGCAGTTGCTGGGTATTTTTGGTGGTGATGATTAAGCACAGCGCTTTGCCTTAATCAGGTTATTCGCTAAAATGCCCCGCCAGTCGGGGCATTTTTGTTTTTAGGGATCGCTATGACACGCTTTGGATTGCTGCTTACCAGCGATAGCTTTGCCAGCCAAAGCCTGGCCAGTGCGCTGTTGTTTGCTAAAACAGTGCTTAATCACGGTCACAGTATCGAGCATATATTTTTATATCAGGATGCCGTCTACAGTGCGGCAAACCATATCGATTTGCCCGCTGATGAACCGGATCTAAGCGCTGAACTGGCGCAGTTTTGTCAGCAGCATAATATTCCACTGTTGTTTTGTATCACCGCGGCAGAAAAGCGTGGCGTGGTAAGTGACAAGCTCGTGGCCAGAGACGGTTACACCAGCGCTGGGCTGGCAGAATTTGCTATGCGTCAGACCCACATTGATAAACTGGTGCAATTTTAATGCGTAATATTCTGTTATTGCAGCGCAGCAGCCCTTTTAACGACAGTAAAGGCCGTGAGGCATTGGATATGATACTGGCAATGGCTGCAGTAGAGCACAATGTCAGTGTGTTATTCAGTGCAGATGCGGTATATCAGTTGTTGCCAACACACGATCAGCCAGATTTTAAGCTTAAAGCGTACCCGCGCAGTTTTAAGCTGTTTGCGCTGTATGATATTGAGCAGGTATATGTTTGCCAGCAGTCACTTAAGCAGCGCGGCATTCATGCTTCAGATTTAAGTATTGACGTTACAGAACTCGATACTCAGGCTATAGCAGAACTCTTTGCCCGCCAACATCAGGTTATCAGCAGCTAATGAAATTAATCAGCGTTATTAGTCCGTCAGTGAACCTGAGTGAGCTAAGCCTTATATGCCAGCCTCAGGATATTATTTTGCTGCGCCAGGATGCAGTCTATCTGTGTTTACGCACTGATCTTAGCTGGCCTTGCCAGCTTTACGCGCTGGATGTGGATATACAGGTAAGGCAAATCAAACCGTTGGCAGCAGTAACTATTATCAGCGCCCAGCGTTGGGTCGAGCTGAGTATTAGCGCAGAGCAGAATGTATTATGGCAGAATTGATATTAAATGATGTGCCGCTGGCGCTGGATAAACATGGTTATCTGGCAGATATGCAACAGTGGAATAAGCAAGTGGCGGAAGAATTTGCCAGGCTGGAGAATATTGCCCTGACTGACGCGCACTGGGAAGTGGTGCACTTTGTGCGGCAGTTTTATCTGGAATTTAATACCTCCCCTGCTATCCGTATTCTGGTAAAAGCAATGGCACAACAGCTCGGCCCGGATAAAGGCAACAGTAAATATTTGTTTATGCTGTTCCCACAGGGGCCTGCCAAGCAGGCAACCCGCATAGCGGGCTTACCTAAACCAGCCAAATGTCTTTAACGCTTAAGCCGCATCTCCGACAATACCAACAATAGCCTCCAGGGTAATAAGGGCAACAACGGCAATAATGCCGATCATAATAGCCCAGTAAATTGCCCGCTTCAGGGCCGGGTTACTGTGTTTAATACTTTTACGCGGTTTTGGCGCCATTTAGCTATCCTTATAAAGCTCCACCCAGCATAGCTGGCGGTGGAGCTAACGACGACCTGTAGCTTGCTCAGCCAAGCTGTTGCAAACCACCCATGTAAGGGCGCAGCACTTCAGGCACGGTGATAGAACCATCTGCCTGCTGATAGTTCTCCAGAATAGCCACCAGAGTACGCCCTACAGCCAGAGCAGAACCATTTAAGGTATGGATCAGTTCTGGCTTTTTCATCTCAGTGCTGCGATAACGGGCCTGCATACGCCGGGCCTGGAAATCCCCCATATTGCTGCAAGATGAAATTTCGCGGTAAGTATTCTGTGCTGGTAGCCACACTTCTAAATCATAAGTTTTGCTGGAGCCAAAGCCCATATCACCGGTACATAACAGCATGACACGGTATGGCAGGCCTAACAGCTGCAACACTTTTTCAGCATGGCCGGTTAACTCTTCCAGAGCCTGCATAGAATGCTCAGGCTGCACCAGTTGCACCAGCTCTACCTTGTCAAACTGATGCTGGCGGATTAAACCACGGGTATCACGGCCATAAGAGCCAGCTTCACTTCTAAAGCACGGTGTATGGGCAGTATATTTAACCGGTAACTCGGTAGCATCAAAAATGGTGTCACGGGCTAAGTTAGTTACCGGCACTTCCGCAGTGGGAATCAGCGCCATACCCTGTCCCTCTTCGGTGGCAGGCTGGGTATGGAATAAATCGGCGCCAAATTTAGGTAACTGGCCGGTGCCATATAAGCTGGCATGATTTACCAGATAAGGCACATAAAGTTCAGTGTAACCATGCTCGGTGGTGTGTAAATCCAGCATAAACTGGGTTAACGCACGGTGCAGCCTGGCTACCTGGCCGCGCATCACCACAAAACGTGAACCGGCAACTTTTACTGCACTTTCAAAATCCAGACCTTTATCCAGCGCTTCGCCCAAAGCGACATGATCCTGAATAGTAAACTCAAACTCGCGTGGCTGGCCGAAACGACGTACTTCTACGTTTTGTGTTTCATCCTTGCCGGCTGGCACTGAGGCATCCGGTAAGTTAGGAATAGTCAGCGCAATTTGCTCTACTTCTGACAGCACAGCATCCAGTTGCTGCTTGGCAGCATCAAGCTGAGCCCCCAGGCCATCAACTTCTGCCAGCAGTGGTGCAATATCTTCACCGCGACCTTTGGCCTGGCCAATGGCTTTGGATTTAGTATTACGCAGGTTTTGCAGCTCCTGGGTGTCTACCTGTAAAGTACGGCGCTGCTCTTCGAGCGCTGTTAAACGCGCTACATCCAGTACAAAGCCACGCTGGGCCAGACGGTTGGCGGTTTCAGTTAATTCGTTACGTAAAAATTTCGCATCTAGCATAGTAATTACTTCATTGAACCCAGTTTAAGCCCTAACCAGGCAAGCGTTAAACACAACAACACATTTAATAATACGTTGGCGATTGCTTTTAGCCAGTCGCCTTGCTGTATTAACAAGACAGTATCCAGCGAAAAGGTTGAAAATGTGGTAAAGGCACCGATAAGGCCAATAGCTATCAGTGCCCGCCAGGGTGATACTGCCAGCACACCACTGCTGAACAGCGCATACAACCAACCCAGCACAAAAGAGCCCAGAATATTAACCAGCAAAGTGCCAAAAGGGAATGACTTACCTAAAACATTCACGGCCAGCTCGTTAAAGCCATAGCGTAAACAAGCTCCTACTGCACCGCCGATAGCCACAGCCAGATAAGTCAGCATTATTTATCTCTCTTACGTGGGCTATCAGCATCAAGCTGCTTCAGGTAGCGCAGCTTCTCTGCCAGTTGTTTTTCCATGCCGCGCTCTACCGGCTGATAAAATTGCTGCCCGGCAAGCTCTGCCGGCAAATAACGCTCGCCGGCGGCATAAGCGCCCGCTTCGTCATGTGCATAACGATAACCGTCACCAAAACCCAGCTGCTTCATTAACTTGGTGGGCGCATTGCGCAAATGCAGCGGCACCTCAAAAGCAGGTTGTTCTGCCACCAGCTGTTTAAGCTGATTAAAAGCGCTATATACGGCATTACTTTTCGGCGCCAGCGCCAGATACACTGCAGCCTGAGCGATAGCCCGCTCACCTTCGGCCGGCCCTACCCGTTCAAAAGTATCCCAGGCATTTAGCGCCAGTGTCAGCGCACGCGGATCGGCATTGCCAATGTCTTCACTGGCAATGGCCAGCAACCGCCTGGCAACATATAGCGGATCGCCACCACCAGCCAGAATACGGCAATACCAATATAAGGCTGCATCCGGATCGGAGCCACGTACTGATTTATGAAAGGCGGAGATCAGGTCATAAAACATATCGCCCTGATTATCAAAGCCCGGTAACTGCTTTGGTACCAGGTTTTTCAGCGTCTCAAAGCTTATCACTTTGCCGTCGCTGCCAGCCTCGGTAAGCTCTGCCGCTTGTTCCAGCAGGTTAAGTAACTTACGTGCATCGCCATCGGCCAGTTGTAACAGCAGCTGCTCAGCATCGGTAGCCAGATGCACGGCCTCAAGGCCCAAGCCACGCTCTTTATCTGTCAGAGCCTGCGCCAGTACCTGCTGCAAATCGGTGTCGCTCAGCGGTTTAAGCACACACACCCGGGCACGGGATAAAATAGCGTTATTCAGCGCAAAAGACGGGTTTTCAGTAGTGGCGCCAATAAAAATAATGGTGCCATCTTCGATAAAAGGCAAAAAGGCATCTTGCTGGCTTTTATTAAAACGGTGTACCTCGTCAACAAACAGTAAAGTACGTTGCTGATACTGCTGCTGGCGTTGCTGGGCCTGTGCAATAGCTTCGCGAATCTCTTTAATACCGCAGGTTACTGCTGACAATTTGCTGATAGCCGCGTCGGCATGCCGGGCTATAACTTCTGCCAAAGTGGTTTTACCGGTGCCCGGCGGGCCCCATAAAATAAGCGAAAACACCCGCCCGGCTTCAATCGCCTTTTTAAGCGCGGTGCCCTCACCAATTAAATGTTGCTGCCCTGCATATTCGGCCAGTGTTTGCGGCCGCATTCTGGCAGCCAGCGGGCGAAAGTCATCAGCAAAATCAAGTGGCAATGAATTCACAGTGTTATCTTCAAATTGCTATCGCTGACGCTGATCGTCAATATCAGTGTGCTCTGGCGGGTTAAACCGGAACAAACCTTTGTCCAGCTCAATATTCAGCTGCATTAAAGTAAAATTAAATTCGCTGGTTTGCTGGTTCATATCCAGTACCTGCATTTTGGATAATGCCGCACCGGAGAAACTCAGAGTTAATTGTTTTACCGGGCTATCGGCGTCTTTGGAGCGGATCACAAACTGCTCACCCTGTTGCTCTACGTTATACTGCGCCCAAAGCTCAGGCTTAGTTGACGTGAGCAATACGAACGGAGTACGGTTTACCTCGCTGGCAGCGTCATAAATGGTTAGCTGCTCCAACGCTTCATTATAAAACCACAGGCTTTGGCCATCGCCAATAAACAGGTTTGGCTCAGGCTCAGTGGTTTCAAAGCGGAACAGTGCCGGCTGCTTAATCATCAGCTCGCCTTTGCCCTGTTGCAGCAACTGCTTTTGTGCATCAAACACCTGTTGCTCAAAACTGGCAGAAAAACTTTTAATACTGGCCAGTTTACGCTGTAGCGTCTGCTCTGCATTTTGCGCCACAGCAGAAACAGAACTACACAACACAATAACCGCTAGCAAACTACGTAGCATTTAATATCCTTTTGGTGGCGGTGGTGCCATCACTTCACGATTACCATTGTGGCCGGGGCCACTGACAATACCACTGTGCTCCATTTGTTCAACCAAACGGGCGGCACGGTTATACCCTATACGAAACTTGCGCTGTACACCGGACACTGAAGCACGGCGGCTTTCAGTAACAAAGGCCACGGCCTGATCATACAGCGGATCGGCTTCACCATCTTCACCTTCCAGGGTTTCACCCGGCAGCAGATTTTCTTCGGTGGTTTCCCCACTTAAAATTTCAGCAATATAATTTGGCTTACCGCGTTTTTTCCAGTCGGCAACCACAGCATGCACTTCGTGGTCATCCACAAAGGCGCCGTGCACCCGGTTTGGAACACCAGAGCCTGGTGGCAGATACAGCATATCGCCCTGCCCCAATAGGCTTTCTGCGCCTTGTTGGTCAAGAATAGTGCGGGAGTCAATTTTCGATGACACCTGAAACGCTATCCGGGTGGGGATATTGGCTTTAATTAAACCGGTAATAACATCTACCGACGGCCGCTGAGTAGCTAAGATCAGGTGAATACCCGCCGCCCGCGCTTTTTGCGCTATACGGGCAATCAGCTCTTCTACTTTTTTACCAACAATCATCATCATGTCGGCAAATTCGTCGATAACCACCACAATTGACGGCAGTTTCTCTAATAATGGCGCTTCAGTACGCATATTATCTGACGGGCGCCACAACGGGTCTTTTAACGGAGCACCGTCTGCAATCGCTTCTTTTACTTTGGCGTTATAGCCTTTTAGGTTACGCACACCCAGCGCAGACATTAATTTGTAGCGCCGCTCCATCTCGCCAACACACCAGCGTAAGCCGTTGGCGGCATCTTTCATGTCGGTAACCACTTCTGTCAACAGATGCGGAATACCTTCATAAATAGACAGCTCAAGCATTTTGGGGTCAATCATTAAAAAGCGCACATCATCCGGCGTCGATTTATACAACAGGCTGCAAATCATTACGTTTACGCCAACCGATTTACCCGAGCCGGTCGTACCAGCCACCAGTAAATGCGGCATTTTGGCCAGATCAGCCACTACCGATTTACCGGCAATATCTTTACCCAATACCATTGTCAGTGGTGATTTAGAGCTTTCAAATATCTCATCGCCAATAACTTCAGATAAACGCACGATTTCACGGTGCTGGTTTGGCAGCTCTAAACCGATAAAAGACTTACCCGGAATAACCTCCACTACCCGCACACTGATAGCAGATAACGAACGCGCCAAGTCTTTGGCCAGGCCGGTAATTTTACTGACTTTAACACCAGGTGCTAAATCCAGTTCAAAACGGGTAACCACTGGGCCAGGGTGCACACCTACTACTTTAGCGTCGACATTGAAATCAAGCAGCTTCGCCTCTACCAAACGTGACACCCGCTCTAAATCGGCCGGGTCTATCGGGTTTACTGCTTTGTCCGGCCGGTCCAGTAACGCCAGTGATGGTAACTCTTCCATCAAATGCGATACTTCCTCGCTGTCATCTTCTTCATCTGCAATTTCAGTCAGAATGGTTTCAATTTCAGAGTCTGGCGGTAAATCAAGTTGTTGCAGGGTGTCACTCCAGCGCGCAGCATCAGGTTCATCAATAGCACTGAATGACAATTCCTCGTCAGCCAGCGTATCAACACTGTAAAACGCCTTAGCTTCGGTTTTGGCATTTAGCGGTGTGATCGGTAAGGTATCTGCCACCGGTTTATTCAGCTGCGGTGTTTTACGCGGTTTTTCAGATATTACTGCAGGCTCATCGTCAAACTCGTCTTGCTCCGGTTCGGCAGCAAAGGGGTCATAGTCGTCTTTACTACGTTCACGTAAGCGCTGCGGCACAGACATAGCAAACTGCGCTGCGCTGTAACAGGCCGCCCCCAGCGCATCGGCTACGGTTAGCCAGGAAATGCCTGTCATCAGCGTTAAGCCGGTAGCAAAACCACACAACAACAGTAAAACAGTGCCTATAAAATTAAAGTACGGCAGCAAGGCGCCACTAACAACATCGCCTATAACACCGCCGGAAGAAAAATAAAAAATATCATTAAAATTCATACTGCTTATTGCAGTTGCCGTTAGCAGTGTTAACACCAGGCCAATCAAGCGCAGGCCCAAAATCAGATAATCAAGGCTCATTACATCGTGAAAACGCTTAAACAACAGATAACCGGCCAAGGCCACCAAAAATGGCATCAGATAAGCAATCCAGCCAAAACTGAATAACAATAAATCAGCCAGCCAGGCACCTATTGGCCCGGCATAGTTATGAATGCTGGTTTGGTAACCGGTTTGCGACCAGCTTGGATCGGCCGGGTCAAAAGACAATAGTGCCAGTAACAGAAATAAGGCGAAGCCGGAAAACACAATTAATCCGACTTCCAGCAAGCGCTGTACACCGTTTAGCGGAAAATAAGCTCGGTTTTGCAAATGAGAGGCCCTACCTTTTTTATCATCGTTTTTTGTTCAAGCGCACCAGAGTGTAGTACTGCAGGCTAAGATACCAGAGACACTGTAAAAGTGCATCCGTGAAGCACGGCTGAACCGCGAATTAGCTGCTTATCGCACTTATTGCAACAAAAGTGGTTTGTTTCACCTCTTCCATCACCACATAAGTGCGGCTTTCACGTACGCTGGGTAATCTGAGCAGGGTTTCACCTAACAGTTCCCGATATGCTGCCATATTGGCCACCCGTGTTTTCAGCAAAAAATCGAAGCTGCCGGATACCAGATGGCATTCCTGAATCTCCTCCAGCTTTTGTACGGCTTTGCTAAATTCGTCAAAATCTTCCGGTGAGGTTTTACTTAAGGTAATTTCGACAAATACCAGTAACGCGGCGCCCACTTTATGTGGGTCAATTTGCGCACTGTAACCTAAAATCACGCCCTCAGCTTCCAGCTTACGCACCCGCTCCAGGCAGGGTGTCGGGCTTAGCCCTACCCTGCGCGCCAATTCTACGTTGGCTAAACGGCCGTCACGCTGTAACTCCAGCAGTATTTTGCGATCTATCCTGTCTAACTTCTTGATACTTTTACTTAAAGAGTACATAGCAGCTAAAAAATTCGCTTTTTAAATTTAAACAGAATTTTGCACTACTGCAGAGCCATAAAACAAGCATTAATTCTACAAAATTAGCAGTATACTGCGCACAAATTTTACCTAAGCCAACATTTACCTCAGAAAAAGGCATAACATTATGATCATTGGCGTACCAAAAGAAATTAAAAACCATGAATACCGTGTCGGTATGACTCCGGCCAGTGTGCGTGAACTGGTAAATAACAAGCACAGCGTGCTGATTGAAACCAACGCCGGTATGGGCATTGGCTTTACCGACGACGATTACACCGCTGCCGGCGCTACAGTAATGAGTACTGCAGCAGAGATTTTTGCCAAAGCCGAGATGATTGTTAAAGTAAAAGAGCCGCAAGCCGTAGAGCGCGCTATGTTACGCGAAGGCCAAATCCTGTTTACTTACCTGCACCTGGCGCCCGATTTACCGCAAACGCAGGATCTGATCAAATCTAAAGCGATTTGTATTGCTTATGAAACTGTTACTGACAACCGCGGCGGTTTACCGCTGTTAGCGCCAATGTCTGAAGTGGCTGGCCGGATGTCAATTCAGGCCGGTGCCCGCGCGCTGGAAAAATCATGCGGTGGCCGCGGCATGTTATTAGGTGGGGTACCGGGCGTTGCTCCGGCTAAAGTTGTTGTGATCGGTGGCGGTATGGTTGGCACTAACGCTGCGCAAATGGCACTGGGTTTAGGTGCTGACGTTACCGTACTGGATCGCAGTGTTGATGTACTGCGCCGTATTAATGCCCAGTTTAACGGTGCAGTAAAAGCTATTTACTCTACGGCTGATGCGCTGGAGCAAGAAGTATTGGCAGCTGACTTAGTGATCGGTGGTGTACTGGTACCAGGCGCTGCGGCACCTAAACTGGTTACCAAAGACCACATCAAGCGGATGAAGCCCGGCTCAGCTATTGTTGATGTTGCTATCGACCAGGGCGGCTGTGTGGAAACCTCTAAGCCAACTACCCATGCTGAACCTACCTATATAGTGGATGACGTTGTGCACTACTGTGTAGCTAACATGCCGGGCGCTGTGCCACGCACCTCTACCTTTGCGCTGAATAACGCCACCCTGCCGTTTATTCTGCGTTTAGCTAATAAAGGTTATAAGCAGGCACTGCTGGATGATCAGCATTTACTGAACGGCCTGAACGTAATGAACGGCCATGTGACCAACCAAAGTGTTGCAGAAGCGTTAGGCTTTAGCTTTGTTGAACCTAAAGCGGCTTTAAATGCTTAATGCTGAATAAATAATCAACTTTTATTAAGGCCGCTTTTGCGGCCTTTTTTATTTTTTACGCTTTTTTATTACCAGACAACGGTTTATTTGCATTTTGCTATATACATTCGTTCCAGACCTGTTATAGTGCTTCCCGGCCTGTAAAGCAGACCTATGTAACAAAATGTTTATGAAAACTTCGCTACACAGCTTCATTGTAAGTCATGTCCTGAAGATTCACGCACGTTTGGCCGCATAAGTAAGGTAACAGTCAGGCTAAAAGCGCAATTAAGCGTCAATTAGTTTTATTAAAATTTTTAGGAGTCATTCATGGCTAAAGTAACTGGTGTAGTAAAGTGGTTCAACGCTGATAAAGGTTTCGGTTTCATTACTCAGGATAACGGCGGCGCTGACGCATTCGTTCACTTCCGTGCAATCCAAACTGAAGGTTACAAAACCTTAAACGAAGGCCAACGCGTAGCTTTCGAAATCGAACAAGGCCAAAAAGGCCCACAAGCTGCTAACGTTACAGTTCTGTAATTTAAGCACTTGCTAAAAAAAGGACACCGCGGTGTCCTTTTTTATTGCCTGTAATTTAATATAAAAAAATAAGCGCCAGATACAGGCGCCCTATTTATACTACCTTCAGGGCAAATCCTACTGCTCTTCTCTGACAAAAGCGATATCAGCAAACCCCATACGGGCAAACTCTTGTTGCCGGTAGTTTTTTACTGCTGCGCCACGCTTGGCGGTCATTGCCACTTGCTGCTCCATCGCCAGAAAGCGGGTTAAATCTATGCCCTCAGCGGCAGCTACGGCTTCGTACATATCATGGTGCTTGTCATAACTGAAATTAATCACTTTGCGCTGCTTGTTAAAGGTATAACTAATTTGTCTGGCCATCTGCCACTCCAGGTTTAACTGCGCTGCGTACAGGCTTACACAACATACAGGATAGTACTAATAACACCGAGCCTGCCGCCAGGGTCAGTAAATTTTCATTGCGGTTCCACAGTAAAATATTCACCAGCAAACCGGCGGGGATCAGCATATTATTCATTACTGCCAGCATACCGCTGCTTACCAGCGTAGCGCCTTTATTCCACCAGTAATAACCACAACCGGATGCCACCAGACCAAGCCACAGTAACACTGCCCATTGAGTGTTATGCTGTGGATACTGCGCAGTGCCCAGTAACAACCAGGCCGGTAGCACTACTATAAGTGCTCCCAGATAAAACCAGCCAAAGACCTGATGCTGTACCAACTTAACCGGCTGCCTGGCCAGCAGCACTTTGTAACCTACCTGGCCGATGGCAAAGCATAGATTCGCGCCCTGCACTACGGCGAAACCGAGCCAGTACTCCTCAGTTAAGCCTTTATAGCGCATTAGCGCTGCCGCAATAACAGCCAGTAACGCTGCCAGCAAAAAGCGATACTGAAAACGGCGTTGCAGCGCATCGTAAAGTAAGGTGATGTATACCGGCGTAAAAATAGTAAAAATTAATACTTCCGGCACAGTTAACAATATAAATGACTGATAATAAAACAAGTACATCAGCCCAAGCTGCACAGCGCCCAGGGCTGACAATTTGCAGGCCAGTTGCCAGGGTAACCGGCGCATAAAGGGTATAAACACCAGCAAGGCGAGTACTACCCGCAGCAAAACAGCAAAGTAAGCATCGACCTGTCCGGCCAGATATACCCCGATCAGGCTAAAAGAAAACGCCCATAACAGGGTTACCCCAACCAGATAACTCAAGCGCTGTGTTCCGTTTGCTGTTGTAGTTGTTGCTTAATCAGCGGCGCGGCATAAAGTGCACTTAGCATCGGGGCAGCCCCTGCAGGCAGGGTTTGTAAGCGCTGCTGCCACAGCTCGATAACAGCCTCATCTACTGAAGCGTGTTGCTGGCCTGCTGCCAGATAATTTACCGGAAACAAGCGGTACTGCTGCCAGATTTGCTGGTCAATTACGGCGGCCAGTTGCTCCGGCTCGGCCGGCACACTAGTTAAGGGTTTGCCAAAAGCCACATGCACCCGGCCTTTATAACCGACTATGCCTTTAATAATGCTGTCGATATCTTCAAACTCGCCTTTTTGGTACGAGCCCTCGGTGTGCTTTTGCCACAACTCGTTTATTTTATCGATATCACAGGGGTCGTATTCGTACGACAAACACACCGGCACAATGTTTAAACCGGCCATATAAGTGGCAAAATCTTCGCCGCGTTTTTTGCCTTCCATATAAAACATTTTCAGAATAGCCGGATCGGTTTCATCATTGCCGTCTTTGGCGCGGCCTTCTTTTTGTGCAATCCATACCGACTGCTGTTGTTGCAGCGAATGCTTAATATAGGCCGATAACTGCGAGAAGTTTTTCAGCATTTCGCGTGGGCCTTTGGCACCACGTTTAACAATAAAACTTTTATTTAGCTTCATCAGCTCGGTAGCACAGGCTTTGCGCAGCAGGTTGTCGCCAATAGCAATGCGCACGGTATCAAAGCCGTTATGGTGCAAACACCAATTTACCAATGCCGGATCCATGGCGATATCCCGGTGATTAGACACAAACAGGTAAGCCTGGCCGGCAGTCAGGTTTTCTAAACCCGAAACAGTAATTTTATTGGTGGTGTTGTCTATCATCCGGTCCATAAAACTGGCAACCTGCTTTTGCACAGCATGCACACTGTTTAATTTGGCCCAGCGCCGTTTTAAGGCAAATTTCACCATAGGCGACAGCAACCAACCGAACGGGCCGGATAAATGCGGAAAGCGGTAATGCAAAATAGCCTGAATAAACTCGTCATCGGCAATTAAACGGGCTATTGCCGGCGCGACTTCATCATCATTGTACGGCCGGATATCGGCATATAAATCTTGGTCTGACACAGGGATCACTACGTATGAGGCTCAAAGAGCGAACTATTTTACTGAGTTAATCAAAATTCACCAGTGCCGACAACCAATTGTTTTATAACATACTGCGAACAGCCTATCGCATTACCGTTGCATCAGCTGAATTTGCTCCAGACAATACTAAAAAAACCACACAAGGACCCTATAATATGCGCCGAATAATTACCGCAGCATTGTTGCTGTTAAGCAGCACCACTTACGCCAGCGGCTTTGATATCCGCTTTACCGAGCAGGCTAGTACCGCTGCTGATACATTAATAATACTTGGCGCCAGCAATGCGCCATTACAGCAGGATGCTCTGAAGCAACTGGCCAGCAGCGAAAATTTCAGCGGTAAAACCGGCCAGAGCCTGCAATGGCTAAGCCCTGGCGCACCATACGACAGCTATAAGCGCGTAGTCGTGCTGGGCGTTGGCAATGCGGCAGAACACAGCATGACCCATGCGGCAAGCTCTGGTGCTGATCTTGCCCGCTTGCTGGCTAAATCGGCGGCAAAAAATGTCGTTATTGATGCCAGCCAGATTAACAGCAGCCTGGCTGATACTGAACTGGCAGCACAACTGGCTTTTGGCGCAACCTTAAGTGCTTATACCTTTACGCGCTACAAAGCTAAACCTGCTGATGCCAAAGCGGATCCCCAAAGCCAGCAACTAAACTTTGTTGTCGCCAATGCCAGCGAAGCACAGCGCCGTCACGCCCAGTTAACTGCCGTTGCCAATGGTGTAACTCTGGCGCGGGATCTCACTAACGAGCCGGCTATGGGGCTGTCACCGGCTAATTTTGCTGATAAAGCCAATGAGCTGAAAAAACTGGGCGTAAAAGTTACCATTTTCGATGAAAACGCGCTGCAAAAAAACAATATGGGCGCCATTTTAGCCGTTGGCCGCGGCAGTGCCCGCCCACCAAGGTTGGTTATTGCCCACTGGCAAGGCAGCCAGCAGGCACCACTGGCGATTATCGGTAAAGGTATTACCTTTGACACCGGCGGTTATAACCTGAAAACCCAGGCAGATTCTATTATCCGTATGACCAGCGATATGGCCGGTGCCGCTGCAGCACTGGGCACTATTGCCGCTTTAGCTGAACAAAAAGCGCCGGTAAATGTGGTGGCGGTAATGGCACTGGCAGAAAATATGATTTCTGACCGCGCCTACCTGCCGGGTGATGTGGTTAATACGGCTGCCGGCCTTAGTGTTGAAGTGATTAACACCGATGCTGAAGGCCGTATGGTCGTGGCCGATGCGCTCTGGTACGCTGAAAAACACTATAAGCCACGTGCTATGGTAGATATTGCTACCCTGACCGGCGCTAAAGTTACTGCACTGGGGGCTTATTATGCCGGTGTATTTAGCAAAAACGATAATCTGGTGACGCAATTACAACAGGCCGGCGAGCAGGTTAACGAGAAACTGTGGCGCTTACCCCTTACCGACGACATGCTGCCAGAGCTAAAAAGCCGTATTGCTGACCTGCGCAATACCGGCCGCAGTGCCGGTGCCTCAACCGCAGCGCTATTTTTACAGCAGTTTGTTGGCAGCACGCCCTGGGCACATATTGATATTGCCGGTAATGCCCTGGCCAGTAGCAACAGCGGTATTACCCCTGAAGGGGCAACCGGTTACGGCGTACAACTGCTAACCCAATGGGCGCTAACCCAGCCATAAATAACACAACAGCCTGAGGCGTTTGCCTCAGGCCCACATTACCGCAATAGCGGCCAGCACTATCAGTGCCAAGCCCCAATGATCAGCTTTTTGCAGTTTTTCTTTAAATACAAAAGCAGAAATCAGTAGCATAAACAGCACTTCAACCTGCCCCAGTGTTTTTACCAGTGCCACCGATTCCAGGCTCATGGCGGTAAACCAACCTACAGAGCCGACGCAACTGCATAGGCTAATCAGTATGGTTAGTTTCGGTCGCTGCCATAAAGCTGTTAACGTGGGCCGGTCTTTTAACGTTAACCACAGCAGCAGCAACAGCGTTTGCAGCATGATAACCAGCAGCAATACCCAGGCAGCACCATAGGGAAATGGCAAGCCCAGCACCAAACTGGCCTGGCGTACCCACAAGGATGTCAGCGCAAACGCTAAACCGCTGCCAAGGCCCAGCAACAACACCGGCACGGATAACTGGCGTAAACTGGCACCACTGAGTAAAAATACCGCACAACCGCCTAAAGCCACGCCAAACCAGCCCAGTGCGGTTAACGACTCACTAAAAAACATTACGCCCAGCACCGCCGCCAACACGGCTTCACTTTTTGCCAGGCCGGCACCTATGGCGTAGTTTCTTAACTTAAACAGTTTTACCATAAGGGCTGTAGCCAGTATTTGTGCCAGAGAAGCGGCAACAATAAAACCGGCAAAATGGCCGCTAAATACCGGCATAGCCACCGGTTGCGACTGATATAACAGGTATAAATAAAGCGCCGCTATAGGCGAAGCCCAGATAAAACGCGCCAGCGTAACACCGGCTACGCTAACGTCTTTACTTAGTTGTTTTTGAAACGCATTGCGCCAGGCCTGCATAAATGCAGCCAGCAAGGTAAAAGGGATCCACAGCACAGCGCCACACCTGAAGACGTAAAGACGGCTATGCTAGCAAGAAAGCGTAAAAGTTGATAGCTGGCCGCAGTAATAGCGGCCATTCAATAAGCTGATGGGGTGTTTAATCCATAAAGTCCACTTCAACCGGTGTTGCTGTAGGGCTTACTACAACATTTTTCGCCTGCAAAAAGCCGATATCGTCGGCCGCTTCAGGGTTGTCGTCTACATCACAGCTTAGCGCTACGGTGTAATTATCGGCCTGAATAAAGCCAATACTGTAGTGGTATTCACTTACACCATCAAAGTACACGTTAGTACTGGCATAAGGCTGATAGGTATTATCGCCGCCGTTATCCGCTAACTCATCCAGCGGCCGATCTGCGCCCTGATACAAATACACCGCAGCTACCGGCACAGAGGCATCCGAAGGGGCCACAGCGCAATTATTATTGATCAGCACCCCCTCAGCTACCTGGCCGGTTAAATGGCCAACTTCAGTGTTATTAACCAGGCGCAAGCCGGTTGGTTTCATTAAGTAAGCATTTTGCCCCGGCGGGTTAATCAGTGCCTTACGTAAATCAAACTCCAGTGTGTAATTAGCGTTCCCGCCCTCAACCAGCGTTAAACTGCCCAGCTTTAATTCATTTGACGGCACCTGTAACGGCTCACGCATGCCATCTTCCAGCTCTACATAACTGCCGGGGGCAATTTCCAGCCGTAGTTGGCCATAATTGCCAGCCTCAATATCCGCATCGGTTAACAGCGCTTCAGACTTAGCCCCATCCAGCAGCAGTAAATCTACCCCGCGGGTATTAGGAATAATAGTGCCCTGTGCGTCACGGCATTCATCATTCGCCTCTGCCGCCGCATCATCATCTCCTACCGTAAAACTCTGATTGCCTACGCCATTGCCGGTTAACTCAATTTCACTAAAACACAGCATAACGACTTTAGCTTCATTTACCGGTGCATCGCTTACTGCCAAACTAAAGCGGGTCATCTGTGGCTGTAAATCATCATCATCTGAGTCGCTGCCGCACGCGACCAGTAGCGACAACGATGCCAGTACTGCACTTGTCAGTATTGTCTGTTTCATTAATTTGTCCTCCATTAGTGCAACCTAACTAATAGCAGTAAAGACTGAATGGTTACTTAATTGCTCAGCAGGCTATTGTTAAACTGGCGAAAATTGCTGCAGTCAGGCGATACAGCATTGCATTCTGGCGGGGAATCATTATGATACGCGCTAAGTCGGTACGTAGCGCAGCTTGGTAGCGCACTTCGCTGGGGGTGAAGGGGTCGGAGGTTCGAATCCTCTCGTACCGACCATTAAATTCCAACAAAAACCTGTTTTTTAACAGGTTTTTTTGTATCTGTAATTCAGCTAAAAGCTAAGCCCCCAATTCAGCCCTAATTTTGGTTTGACAGAAAAGGATTCGCAGTTTAGCTAGTACAATTCAAACTATCATCAATTACTACACGCCATTTATCATCATGTGGCTCAATATGAAAACTAGTGCTTTCTCTGTTTCTTAGCCCGTCGTTATAAGTTGCTAATATCGTGAATTCAGTTTCTGAAATAGGTTTATCAAACTCCCTCTCCCAATTTTTACCAGTTTCAAACACTTGGAATTGAGCTAGTAATAAATCATCAGATACTTGCAATAAGCCTTTTTCCCTGACGTGGTAAAGTTTTAGATCTGTAACTGCATGCCCAATGTTAAGCAGCTTAATTTTATAGCATTTTTTCCTACCTCCTATTTCTGAGCCCCTATCAAACAAGTAAGCAAGTTCAAACTTGGGCTGTGCCGCGATTAATTCCTTTTTTCGTTGCGCACTATAATCTTCGCTCAGTAATGCCATCTCAGCTTTAGCGGAGCTTGCGATAATCTTTTGTTGCTCCACTGAATTTTTTAACTCTTCATGCTGTAAACGAAGAGCTTCAGTGTTTTGCTGCAGCTCTTTCCCTTGCTGTATGTAACCAGCTACTAGCCAGAAAAAAGCCAACGGTGCAAAGAAACCTGCCAAACTATCGCCAATTTCATTTGGCTGCAGCTCCATCACCGCTGGCCAAGTGTGATAAATATAATAACCACCGAGAACAAGCCATAAAATGGTTAGTACATAAACAAAGATGCTAGACAGTTTCATACAACTTCCCTCTCGTACCGGCTGTTAATTCCTTAAAACCAAACCCCGCTTTGCGGGGGTTTGGTTGTTTCTGCACTTACCTATATTGGTTTAGAGTTTAAAACCACTCAGCGATTTTTTCATATCACTGGCCATTTTTCGCAGTTGCTGGCTGGCTACTGAAAGCTCAGTCGATTTTGCCGTGGTGCTTTCTACTGCAGTGGCGATATTCTCCATATTTTCATTGATGGTGCCCGACACCACTGCCAGCTCTTCGGTAGCGCTGGCCAGTTGATCGTTAACGTCTGTAATGCTGGATACCGCGGTATTAATACGTTTTAGCGCCTCATTGGCTTGCTGCGAGCAGACTATTGTTTGCTCGGTTTCGGCTTTGCTTTGTGCCATAGATTGCACGGCGTTGGCTGAATCTTGCTGAATACCCTGAATACGCTTGTTGATATCCTGCGTAGAGGCCTGCGAGCGGCTGGCCAGGGTGCGAACTTCGTCGGCTACCACGGCAAAACCGCGGCCCATTTCACCGGCGCGGGCAGCTTCAATGGCGGCGTTTAGTGCCAGTAAGTTGGTTTGCTCAGCAATGGCACCGATAACATCGGTTACTGCCCCAACCTCTTCACCGCGCTTGGATAACTGCGCAATTACCTCAGATACCTGCTCTAACTTCAGCTTTAACGCATCAATAGCGGTAATGGTTTGGCCAACTGAGGTTACCCCGTTTTGCGTTTCGGTGTCAGCATCACGGGCGGCTTTGGCGGCGGTAGTGGCGCTACGGGCCATATCTTCACAGGTGGCAGTCATTTCGTTTACCGCAGTAGCAACCTGCGCGGTTTGATCCATTACATTTTGCAAAATTTGCTGTGTTTGCTGGCTGCTGTCGTCTAATGCTTCAGATTGCATCGCCAGTTGTTCGGCCATCGATATTTGCTGGCTGATAATACTGCGCAGCTGATTAACCAAAATGCTAAGGGCGGCCAGCAGGCTGTCGTTGTCACCACTTCGTAGAGCAAACTGTACCGAGAAATCACCTGCGGCAACCTGCTGTACCAAAAGCTTGGTGTCAGCCACTTCACCACCGAGAGAGCGCAGTAACCAACTGCGGATAAACAACGATACGCCCACTGTTAACAGAATAACGATTAACACCACCGCCCCGATTTGCAGCGCAACGGCCCAAAAAGCAGCCTTTACATCATCGATGTAAATACCTGAGCCCAGTACCCAGCCCCAGTTATCGTCTTTTGCCACATAAGACAGCTTGGTATAGCGCTCTTCGGTTACCCCGCCGCCTTTTAATGGCTTTGTCCACTGATATTCAACAAAACCATCGCCATAGCGCTGAATAACATCAACAAAGCTGACAAACAGATTGGCATTATTTAAGGTTTGCTGCTGGCTGCCATCGCGGTTGCGCATTAAGGTAGCATAATTAAAATTTGGCCTGTCCAGCACGGTGCCGTCTAAGGTTGGCACTGTCGGGTGCATAATCATTTTGGGAATGGGCCGGCCGGTGTCGTTAATCCAGATATATTCGGTACCATCGTAACGTATGGCTTTAATGGCGGCCATGGCCTGTTGCTGTGCTTGCTCTTTACTCAGGCTGCCGCTTTGCTCCAACGCCTGATAATGCTTTACCAGGCTAAGGGCACTGTCAATTACGGCTACTACCCTGTTTTCTCTGCCTTCTGTCAGGCTGTGTTGCAGTGCATTTAATGCCACTGCGCCAAGTACCACAAAACCAAGCAATGCCAGTAAAGGAATGCTTAACAAACGCCCGCCGACTGTTTTCCAAAATCCCATGATGTATCCTTTTTTATCTACTTCGATGTTCCTGATTTAGCAGTTAATTTCACTGCCAGAGTCAAAGCTTTTTTCACTTTATCAGCATAGCCTGAGCTTTATAAGCTGTCACATCTTGTAATTAACAAATAACCACGTTAGAACTGATAACTGGTTCTTACCGGAGTGGTGTGTTATGCAGTTTTTGTATCGCGTTAGCTTTTATTTATTGTTCAGCCTGGCTGTACTTGCACCCGCGGCGCAGGCTTGCCTTAAAGGCCAGGCTGCCGTGGCTTCGCCGGATCAGTACGGTGCCCTGGTTGCAGAGCAAATATTAAAAAAAGGCGGCAATGCGGTTGATGCTGCAGTAGCTACCGCCTTTACACTGGCAGTAACTTACCCCGAGGCGGGTAATATTGGCGGCGGTGGCTTTATGACACTGTGGTTTGACGGTAAAGCCTATTTTCTCGATTACCGTGAAATAGCCCCTGCTGCTGCACATCGCGATATGTATCTGGATGAAGAAAAACAGGTTATTGAAAACCTAAGTTTAATTGGCCATAAAGCCAGTGGTGTACCGGGTACTGTTATGGGCTTATGGCAGGCCCACCAGCGTTTTGGCAGCCTGCCCTGGGCAGAGCTGGTACAACCGGCTATTTACTATGCACAAAGCGGTTTTACCGTAGCAGAAAACCAGTATCAGTATCGCGCTGATTTACTTAGCCAGTTGGAAGGCAAAACCAATTTTGCCCGCTACTTTGCCGCTATGCAGCCCAACGAAAACTTTATCCAAAGCGAGCTTGCAACCACACTTAAACGTATTGCTGAACATGGCCCGGCCGACTTTTATCAGGGTGAAACGGCTAAATTACTGGTAGCGCAAATGCAACGCGGCGGTGGCCTGATCACTCTTGATGACTTAGCTGCATATAAAGCCGGCTGGCGCGAGCCGGTTATTACCCCCTGGCGCGATTACCAACTGGTCACTGCAGCCCCACCAAGCTCCGGCGGTATCGCGCTTAGCCAGTTGCTGGCGTTAAAGCAGCGGCGCAGCGCAGACTTTAAGAATGTTGCACTTAACAGCAGCCAGTATGTGCATTTAATTGCTGAAATAGAAAAACGCGTGTTTGCTGATCGCGCCGATTATCTGGGCGATCCAGACTTTACTACAGTACCGCAGCAACAGTTACTCGACAGCGCTTACTTAGATAAACGCGCCGCTGAAATAAACCCTGCAGCGATATCTGCCACAGCGGCGGTAAAACCGGGGCTGGAAGGCTACAATACCACGCACTTTTCGGTGCTGGATAAAGACGGTAATGCCGTGTCTAACACCTATACCCTGAACCTGGATTTTGGCAGCGGCGTAGTAGTAGAAGGCGCCGGTTTTTTACTGAATAACGAAATGGACGACTTTTCTGCTAAAGCCGGGGTACCGAATGCTTTTGGCGTGGTGGGCAGCGACGCCAATGCGATTGCGCCCGGTAAGCGTATGTTGTCGTCGATGACCCCCAGTCTGCTGTTAAAAGGTGGCAAAATAGAGCTGGTGATCGGCACGCCGGGCGGCTCGACCATTTTCACCTCAATTTTTCAGGTAATGACGAATTTATATGACTACCAGTTACCGCTAAGTGAAGCAGTGGCCGCGCCACGTTTTCATCATCAGTTGCTGCCCAAAGATCAGATCACTATGGAGCCTTACGCGCCCCTTAGTACAGCCGTTCAGGATGAGCTAAAAGCCAAAGGCTATCAGCTGGTTACCCAGGGCTGGAATCTTGGCGATATTCAGGCAATTCAGGTATTTGATGGCAAAGTCACCGCTGCTGCCGATCCTCGTTCGCGTGGCGTAGCTAAGGTAATTAACCTGCATTAACACCACAGTTTGGCAATAAGGCTTTAGCTTTACTTTTTTTACTTTGGCTTTAGTGCTGTACTAAAGCCTTATTGTTGCCGGGTCACTTTTATGCAAAATTCAGTAGTAAATTACCCCGCCATTGCCGGAGCCTTTATGCACAAACTTAAGCTGTCGAGTTTTACTCTGTTATCTGCTGTTACCTTACCGCTGGCAGCACAGCAAGCATTGCCCAAACTGCAGCTGGCAGAGCAGATCACCTTGTCGGGTTTATCCAGCGGCGCTTATATGGCTGGCCAGTACCATCTCGCCTTTGCCGAACAGGTTAGCGGCGTAGCCATGCTGGCCGGTGGGCCGGTGTATTGTGCGCAAAACAGTTTAGGCCTGGCACTGGAACATTGCTTTAATAAAGCCAGCAGCTCGCCAGACATGAGCGCAATAAACCAATATTTAACCGCACAGCGCACCGCTGGCAAGCTGGCGCCGGTTACAGCACTTAAAGATGACAAAGTATGGATTTTTCACGGCAGTAAAGACACCACCGTATATCCGGGCCTTGCTGGCGTACTTAACCAGCAGTACCAGCAATGGGTGGATGCCGGCAATATTGCGCTGATAACGGATAAAGCTTTTAGCCATACCTTTCCGACAGACAATACTGCTTTGGGTAGTTGCGATGTCTCTGAGACGCCCTTTCTGGCTAGCTGTAATTATGATGCCGCAGGCGAGCTGCTTAAGCACTTATTGGGCAGCGTTAAAACTAAAACGGCTACCAGTAGCGGCCAGTTAATGCCATTTAACCAACATCAGTTGGCCGCTGCCGCCAAAGACACCTTAGCTGAAACCGGTTATTTGTACATACCACAAAGCTGTGCCAGCGGTGAAAGTTGCCGGTTACATGTTAGTTTTCATGGTTGTAAGCAAAATGCCGCCAGCGTAGGCCAGGCCTATGTCAGCGGCAGCGGGCTGAATAATTATGCCGACAGCAATAATATCGTGGTGTTATACCCGCAAACTACTGCCAGCAGCATAAATCCGTTTAACCCTAATGCTTGTTGGGATTGGTGGGGTTATACCGGAGCAGATTATGCGACCAAAGAAGGGATGCAACTTAAGGCCATACACCAGTTAGTGCAGGCCTTAACAGATTAAGTTAAAACAGCCGCGACCAGGATAAAAACGCCGACAGCCCGGTATCACGATCTGTTAACGGGCTGTCACTGATGCTGCTGCCATACCAGTGATGCTCTACACCAAGCCTTGTCATACCACCAAAAAACAACGCCGTACTGACAGAAACACCGGCATTATAATTAACGGCCCCATCGGCTTTATAAGCCGGGCGCTGTGCTGTAGCTTCATCCGGGCGTACGCCGTAGTAGTAATCGACCAGTTTGCCATCGGAATAACTGACACCAAATTGAGGCTCAATAATGACTGGCCCGGCACGGTAACTGTAGCCCACTGATACCTTTGATTCCTGGCCGTTAGAGTTGCCTAACAAATCAAATACGGTTTGGGCTTCAAACTTCCAGCTATCCTGGCGCAGCTGCATGCCAATACCGCCATCAATTGAATCTTTACGCTTGGCCATGCCGCTAAACACCGCACTGTCAGATTCATCAAAACCGGCAAACCGCGGGGCCAGCTTGGCGCTAAAACTGATATTACCCAGATCCAGCAGTTTATAGCTGACAAAAGGCCCGTATACCGTCAGCCTGTCGCCCTGATAACCAATGATCGGTAACGGGATAGTGCGGTTGCTGTAGCCCTGATATATTTCCTGATTAACCCCGACACCCACACCATAGGAAAAACCTTGTGGTGCCCCACTTTGTGCCATTGCAGTACCACACACCATGCCGGTACTGATAACACTGGCTAAAACATAATGACTCAATTTCATCTGAAAACCTTAGGTTGCGACTAAATAGCGATTGGGTAGCGACTAAGCTGCGACAATAACCCGGATATAACACTTATTGTGTTGATAACAGCATTACTGTACCCAAATACCTATAGATCAACCAGCGTTAAAACTTATTTTGTGCTGCCATGCCGGGCGGCAATATTTGCTCTACACCGCCAAGCCGTTTGGCCATTTGCATAATGCGATCATGGTGTTTAGCCAGTGCGGTTTTATCGTCTGCGGTTAAACAGCCGGTTAGCGTTTGGTAATACTGCTGGCCCTGTTGAATGGTTTTTTCCGTTTTTTGCCGCTGCGCTGCCGGTAAAAACATTAATGCCTGGCGCGATACCTCCAGCATTGGCTGCACACTGTCCAGCACCGGCCAGGTGACTTTGGCGCTTAACTCAACCAATTGTACCGGCGTAAAACCATGCTCTTTTGCCAGTTGTTCAATTTGTGTCTGATAAGCTGAGTCTTTTTCCTGGGCGCTAATTTCGCGGTAGTGGCGAGGCCAGTCACAGTGTTGCTGCAAATTAAACTGCTTGTTCTGCGGCCTTTGCTCTAACTGCTGCAACTTGGGCAACATGGCTTCAAACTGGTCCAGGTTGGCATCTGTCAGCACCGTTGCCGCCATTGCACGCACTGCAAACAGGCTAAGCAATGCCAAACCGGCAACGCTATTTCGCTTAATCATACTATCTCCGGAATTAAAGTTATCACGCCATCTGAACAGGCTAAGGCTTAATCCAGCCTGAAGGTTTGTGTCGCACTGCTTAAACGAAAGCCTAGCTTTAAACAAAAAACAACACTGCCAGCCCCAATGCCAGTATTACCAGCGTGGCAGCTAACAACTTATTCGCCAGCGCCCTGCCCCCCAATATAAATACCAGGGCGCATTTAACAACGGTATTACTCAGTGCCGCTACGGTAACCGCACCTGCAGCCAGTGCTATGCCGTCTGGTATACGCCGGGCGTAATCTGCCATCGACAAAGTTATGGCATCCACATCGGTTAAACCAGCCACAGCGGCCAGCAAATATAAACCTTCAGTGGCAGCGTATTGCTCGGTAAGCTTTACCAGCAGCAAAATAACAGCGAATAGCGCACCAAACTTCATTGCGGCAATCAGGCTAAAAGGGTTAGTCACTTTAACGGTGCTTTGCTGCGGCGCCTGGTAGCGTTTGCGGCCAAGGTGATAGTAAATGGCAGCCATAATAGCGGTAGCCACTGCCATCACGCTAAACGGCAGCCATAAATGCGCCAGCAAAGGTTTATACACAATACTTACTGTTACCAGCACACGGATAAACATTACCAGCCAGGCCAGTAATATCCCGCAGGCCTGAGTATCGGCAGCTAACGGATCGGGCTCAAATTTGCTGCTGCGGGCAAAACTTAGGGTAACCGCCGTAGATGACGCCAGGCCACCACTGATACCGGTAACCACGGCGCCATGGGCCGCACCAAGCCAGCGCACGGCAACATAACCCAGCAGCGACATAGAAGAAATCAGGATCACCAGCAACCAAAGCCGGTAAGGGTTAAGCGCCTGCCAGGGGTCTATCGGTTCGTTAGGTAGTAATGGCAGCACAATAAAACTGGCAATAAGCAGCTTTACCCCGGCGTATAAATCTTCGGTGCCGATTTTACTGACCATAGTGTGTAGCGGCCGTTTAAAGGTAAGAATGGCCGATGTCAGTATACCCAGCATAACGGCAAGCTCGGCGTAGCCAAACATGACCGCGCCACCGAGTAAACACACGGTAATAGCGCTAATTTCGCTGGTTAACCCCAACGCCGTTGGGTTGTGACGGTTTTCCAGTATGTAAGCTGTGAGTACCGCCAGTGCTACCACCAGCACCGTAATAACAAATAACCAGGGCGATTGCAGATGCAGTGATAACCAGGCCGATACCGCGCCCGCCTGGGCAAATAAAATATATGTACGTAAGCCGCCAAAACCACCAGGATGCTCGTCACGGCGGTGTTTTTCCCGTTCAATGCCAACTAAAGCTCCCAGCAACAAGGCGATTAAAAAGTTTTGCACCATATCAATATCAAATTCAGACACTTTCGATTTAACTCAGTCGTTTAGCTATTATGGGCCACAGCATAGCGCAGTTTTTCCGGCCGCGGCAGATGCAACCGCAGCAAACAGTTAAATTGAGCAAACAGCTAAATTGAGCAAAACCGCGGTTCGCGTTACACTCGCCGCCTTTATATTGTTAGTGAGTTTGCTTATGGCACTAAAAGCCACCGTGTTTAAGGTTCAGCTGCAAATTGCAGATATGGACCGGCATTATTATCAGGATCACAGCCTGACACTGGCGCAGCATCCATCAGAAAATGACGAGCGCATGATGGTGCGTCTGTTAGCTTTTGTTATCAATGCCAGCGAAACACTGGCTTTTACCAAAGGCTTAAGTGCAGAAGACGATGAACCGGAGCTATGGGACAAAACCCTCAGTGGTGAGATTAACCTGTGGGTAGAATTTGGCCAAAGCGATGAAAAATGGCTGCGTAAAGCCGCCGGACGGGCTAAACAGGTGCAATTGTTTTGTTATGGCGGGCGCAGTGTGCCGGTGTGGTGGAAAAACATTCAGCAGCCGCTGGAGCGGTACCAAAACCTGGCCGTGCTGGAGATTAACGAAGAATCGGTAAAAGCGATGGCGAAACTGGTAAGCCGTAATATGAACCTGCAATGCAATATCAGCGAAGGCCAGATCTGGCTGTCAGATGCAGAGCAAAGTGTACTAATTGAACCTGTGCTGCTAAAAGCAGCACAGTAATACCGGCCTGCGCCTGCTTACCCCAGGCGTGGATCGCTGTCTTTAATCACCGGCTGCGCTTTGTTTTGCGCCAAAAATGCCAGCAGTGCCGGATAATCATCAAACTCCATCAGCTCACGGAACAAGGTCCAGTCTACCAGACTATAAAGCGCCATAGCGACATAATCCCATTGAGCAAACTCACCATTGTCAGCCTGTTGTTCCAACACATACAAAGAGGTGGCTACCCGCTCACGCTGTAAATTAAAAAACAGCTTATCGTCATTGGTGTCAAAACCGCTGCGGCTGCATTGCAGCAGCATTACTAAAGAATCGCTTACTGCATTAATCACCGTTAGCTGGTTTTCCTGATACCAGCTAAGCGGCGCTATACCCAGCTTGGGTGCCAGATAGCGATAGATCACGCCTGAATCAAAAATAACCTGGCCCGCATCGTCCAGCATTGGAATACGCAGGGCCGGGTTAATGGCTGCCAGTGTTTGCCGCCCTTCACCGGCAAAAATATTCAGGTTAATAAATTCATGCGCGGTAGTAGCCAGCAATAAGCGAATGCGCCGCACATAAGGTGAAGTTTGTGAACCATATAGTTTCATATTTACTCCTTAACAGGCGCTGTTGCAGCGCGTAATGAATTCAGGCTAAAACCGGTTACCAGCATGGTGCCGGTAATAACAATGGCAGCACCGGCCAGGGTATGCCAGCCGACAGTTTCATCTAAAAACAGGTGGCCCCACAGCACGCCAAATACCGGAATTAAAAAGGTCACGGTTAATGTTGGTGTGGCGCCTAAATCCTGCACCAGCCGAAAATACAACATATAGGCCACACCGGTACAAACTACTCCCAGCGCCAGCACAGCATACAAGCTTTGGCTGGCCGGTTCAGCTACCGGCAAAGGTATAAACCATAGCAATGGCAATAACCACAGGCAGGCTCCCCACATATTGCCATGCGCATTAGTAAAAGCCGGTACCGGTTTAGCCAGCCTGGTATACCAGGTAGCAATACCATAACAGCAGGCGGCCCCCGCGCCTGCAGCTATAGCCGGTAAGGCGTTGCTATTTGCTGTAGCATCAAAACCTACCAGTATGGCCACACCGCAGATCCCCAGCAGTAAACCGGCAGCAATTTTTACTGACATGCGCTGGCGAAAAAACACCCAGCCAATTAAGGCACCCCACAGCGGTGCCGTGGCATTAAGCACCGCCAGTAAAGATGCGGTTAGTGTTTGTGCCGCATAAGCAAATAACAGAAACGGCAAGGCCGTATTAAAAAAGCTCAGCAGCATAAAATGGCCAGCGTAGCCACGTATTGGCAAGCTGCGTTTAAACGCTACGGCAACCAGTGCCAGAAACAGCGCCGCCAGCAGCACCCGGCCAAACATCAGCCAGGCCGGGCCAAGCTCCGGCACTGCAATACGCATAAACAGGAAAGACGCGCCCCAGATAGCGGCCAGCGAAAATAAACGAATAATACTGCCTGAATTCACCTTCACTGTCCTGTTTATCAGTTATTACTACTGTGTATCTTTAATTACTGGCCACTGCACTTACCAGTACAACCAATACCCACTTGCAGCGGCGATTAACAGTAGCGCCAGAAGTATTAAGCCCCAGGGTTGTTTTTTCTCAGCATAGGGGTCTTTTAATGAGCGTTTAGCGCCTTTAGGTAACTTAGCCAAGCCGGTTAACGCCGCACCAAAGGGCACATTAATTTTTGCCCGGGTGTTAACCGCCCAACCATTGGCATCCAGTAAAGGCCCAAGATTACGCCGCCGTAGTGTCATAAAAGCCATTAACATAGAAGGGCATGAAATTAGCAGCATAACGCCAAGCAGCACTAACGGCACCTGCCACCACTGCAGCGAAAACAAACCGGCAACCACAGCAGCGAGCATGGTACCCAAAGCTCCCAATGCCAAGCCAATAGCGGCAAAAATACCGGCAAATTTAGCAATATCAAAACCAGACGTCGCCGCAGCAGGAGTTGCGGCCGCACTGGCAACACCACTGGTGGTTTTGGCTTCAATATCTTTATCACGCGATGCGGCAAATTTTTGTAATTGGCTTTCAATAAAAGCTGCTACCCGTTTATAGGGTGACCAAAAGGCCTGGCGGATACTAACGGGTTGCGCCACAACTTTTATAACACTGGCTTTCCAGTCCCGGCCTTTACGGTCATAAAATATACCGTTGCGCCCGGGCACCATCAGCTCATCGACATCGCCGCCGGTAAGCGCAGCAACAATATTTACCGCCGCTTCACCGTGACGTGTACAGGTACAATACACCAGATAACAACCACTGAACGGTGCCATACTGGCGTGGCGGGCCATATCCGCCACATACAACACCAACTCGCAACTGCGTTGATCCAGATACAGGGTACCGGCCTGGAAAATGGCTTTATTTTCGCCCTGATAAAAATCACTTAACGACACATAATTTCGCAACAAGGTAACCAGATTGCGCTGATAGTGCACCAGACGCTCTACTGCATCGACATTATCGGCAAAGGTTTTTTCAGCCAAATCAAGGGCGATTAACTGCTCAAGCCGCGCTGAAGTATCACTGGTGACTATGGTGGCCAGACGCTCAAGCTCAAGTTGATGTAATGCTGAATCGGGCTTGGCCGCCTGCCAGGCGCGCCACGTTGCCAGTTTGGCCGAAATAGCTGACCAATCGGCAAAACTTAAACTGTCTGGGGTTTTACCCAGCAGAGGCTTAACAACTACCTGGCATAACTGCTGAATTTTCTCCGCCCAGGCCGGGTTAATACCCTGCCCTAATGGTAATGCCAGGCCCGCGCCTACCTCGGCCAGCGGTAAAGCAGCAATATCATCGTCGCCCTGGCCTATCGCGCGGTTTGCCAGCACGGCGTACACGGTGGCCTCAGGGTTTAATGCCTGGGCAGCACGGCTGTCAAATGCGGCTAACTGGCAGCGGACAAAAAAGTCATCGACTTTTGCCTGCACGCTGTCAAATACCGCCACGGCAGCTGCGGTATCGCTACCCAATGGCTGTAAGTCTTCAGACTCTGCGGCTCCGGCTTTATGCCAATCGACTATGGCCTGCGCCTGAGCCATAAAACTGCTTAGCATCTCGGTGTCAGTGCCCTTACCGCCACTGCGATCAGCCACGCCGCCTAATACACTGACAATATCGCTGATCAGCTGTTTTACGTCATCATCAGCGGCCAGCTCGGCCATAACCACGCCATCACCGTTGAGATGATCCGGCGAAAACAAACGGGATTTATCAGTAAAATCGTCAACCTGCAAACTGTCGTCGGCTGTTTTACCGGTGTATTGCAGTACACGCAAAGCGGCCGTTTTGATGGCCGCGCCGTTTTCATCAGCGTCAGATATTGCATCTAGTGGCACACCCGCTGATTGAAACATCAGGTCGGCATCGGTAAGGCGCTGGCAACACCAGCTTACTGCGGCCTGTATTTCCGGTACCCGTATCTGGCCGTCAGTGTCGAGATCTAATAGCGCCAGAGTGCGGCTGTCAATTTCCAGCCCGGAGGTTGGGCAGCTCAGCACTGTCCAGAGTTTAGGATCAAGCTCGCTTAGGTGTTGCAAGTCGGCGCCGGTTTCCAGCGCAACCTGATCAAAACCGCCAGAGCGGAAAAAACGCCATTTATGTTGTGTAGTGTTGTCAGCCACGGCCGTCGCTCCCTGAGACGAAAAAATCAATTTAGCATAATGCAGCGCCACACTATTTACCAAGTGCTTAATGTGCTGCCAGATACAAAATGTACCCGCTGGCAACTTTATTGGCTGCCCCAATAGGCTGCCAACCCAGCTGGCGGGAAAAAATGTAATGTGGAAATTTAGCCAGCCGACATTGCCAAGCTATGCAGCTTTATTGCATAATCATCCGGCTTCATTTTTGCTTTATAGCTTTTGGCCCACGCTTTGCGTGGGCTTTTTACGTTATGCTCAGCGCTCAGCCTTTATCATCATGGCCAATACGGCTGGCGACAGCACCGGTTTGCTGCTGGTATTTCGCATCCAAGCGTTTGTTGTATGGCCGCTCAGCCGGGCCTGTCATCAGCTCAAAGTTCAGCGCACCAATTTTCATCTGTGGCCGAAGCGCTAACGGCAACTTGCCACTGTTGTAAAACTCCAGCACGATATTGCCAGACCAACCCGGGTCAATCCGGTGTGCAGTAACATGCACCATAAGGCCCAAACGCGCCAGTGACGAGCGGCCATCTAACCAGCCAACGATATCATCCGGCAAGGTGACCGATTCCAACGTCATTGCCAGTGCCAGCTCGCCCGGGTGTAAAATAAACTTATCGCCATCAGCTATGTATATTTCATCGCTCATTACGCTGTTTAGCGCTTTATCCACTTCGGCGCGCGGGCCGCTTAAATCAATGTAAGCAGCCGTATGGGCGACAAAGACGCGAAATTTATTGCCCAAGCGAATATCAACACTAACGCCGCTTATCATGTCGGCGTCTGGCAACGGGGTAATGCTAATTTTACCTTCGGCTAAATAGCGTTCTATATCGCGGTCACACAGTCTCATCTTAATCGTCCGTTATTATTATTTCAGGTTGGCCGACCGCTTGCGCAGCAGCGTGCCAATGCAATGCCAGCATTAATTGCCGGCCGATTGTACGGTAAATTTGTGCCACTGGCTGCTGTTTTAGCACTATCGGCACCCCGGCATCGGCCTGCTCCCGAATCTGTTTTTGCAGCGGCAACTGGCCCAGCACCGGCACCTGATAACGCTCTGCCAATAAGATGCCACCTTCGGTACCAAAAATATCATCCCGTGTGCCGCAGTGGCTGCACTGATAAAAACTCATATTTTCAATCAGGCCCAACAGCGGAATATTCACCTGGCGAAACATGCTTATGGCTTTTTCTGCATCCGACAGTGCCACATCCTGCGGCGTGGTAACCACCACAGCACCGGTTACCGGCAGTTTTTGCGCCATAGTCAGCTGAATATCACCGGTGCCCGGTGGCATATCAACAATTAAATAATCCAGCTCTGGCCACAAGGTTTCGTTCAGCAGTTGCAACAAAGCCTGGCTGGCCATAGGGCCACGCCAGACTGAGGCTTGCTGTGGGTCAACCAGAAAACCGATAGATTGCAAATACACACCATGGGCAAACTTGGGCTGCATTAACTTATTATCCGGCGAGCTGATTTTCTCACCGCTCAGCCCCAGCATCACAGGAATAGACGGGCCATAAATATCGGCATCCAGCAAGCCAACTTTGGCGCCTTCCAGCGCCAGTGCTACCGCCAGATTAGCCGCAGTTGTAGATTTGCCCACCCCGCCCTTGCCCGACGCAACAAGAATAATCTGCTTAATATCTTTAAATACCGGCGCTGTTGTCAGTTGGTAATCCAGCGTTAACTGATAACTAAAGCCGGCATCACGCAACGCCTGCTGCAGCGGCTGCGCTATGGATAACAACGGCAGCTTCAGGCTGATACGCAGATTGTTTTTCTGCAGGCTAACGCTATCGAGCAGCAGCGCTAAAGGCGCGCCGCTATCGGGCAGTTGCCAGTGTTGCAGCAACTGCTGGGCAGCTTCTGGCAAAGTGTCGGTTTTGGCGGATTTAAACCAGTTAAACATCAGCAAATTCCAAATTCAGGCGTTAACACGTTTTTTTAGCAGATCCGTACCTTGGCGGGTGCGGATCGATGGCGGCTAGTGTATCATTTAGTGAAATTTTTTCAGTTATTTATGCAAAAGAGCACCGCTTAATGTCGACACGCAAAATACTCGTTACCAGCGCTTTACCCTATGCCAACGGCCCTATCCATTTAGGCCACTTACTGGAATACATTCAAACCGATATCTGGGCCCGATTTCAAAAAGCCCGCGGCCATGAATGCTATTACGTCTGTGCCGATGACGCGCACGGCACGCCTATTATGCTCAAAGCGCAGGAACAGGGCATTACGCCTGAGCAAATGATTGCCAAAACCAATATTGAACACCAGGCCGACTTTGCCGGTTTCGGCATTGGCTTTGACAATTATCACTCGACCCACAGCGAAGAAAACCGCGAATTTGCCAGCCAGATTTACAATAAACTCAATGATGGCGGCTACATTAAGCGCAAAACCATCAGCCAGTTATTTGACCCGGAAAAGCAAATGTTCTTGCCCGACCGTTTTGTTAAAGGCGATTGCCCCAAATGCGGCGCCCTGGACCAAAACGGCGACAGCTGCGATGTCTGTGGTGCGACTTACAGCCCGACTGAAGTTAAAAATGCCCGCTCTGTAGTGTCCGGCGCCACGCCGGTATTAAAAGACTCTGAGCATTATTTCTTTGATTTACCGGCCTTTAGCCAGATGTTGCAAGACTGGACACGCAGCGGCAGCTTACAGGATGAAATGGCCAATAAACTGCAGGAATGGTTTAAAGATGGCCTGCAAATGTGGGATATCAGCCGTGATGCGCCCTACTTTGGCTTTGAAATACCCAATGCACCAGGCAAATTCTTTTATGTCTGGTTAGATGCGCCTATCGGTTATCTGGCCAGCTTTAAAAATCTGTGCGATAAAACCGGTATCGATTTTGACAGCTTCTGGCGCTTGGATTCTGACGCCGAGATATACCACTTTATCGGCAAAGATATTATTTATTTCCACAGCCTGTTTTGGCCGGCCATGCTGCACGGCGCCGGTATGCGCAAACCCAACGCCATTTTCGCCCACGGCTTTGTTACCGTAAACGGCGCGAAAATGTCCAAGTCGCGCGGTACTTTTATTAAAGCACGCACTTATCTTGATCATTTAAACCCGGAATACCTGCGCTATTACTTTGCTTCTAAGCTAAGCAGCAGCATTATTGATCTGGATTTAAACTTGGATGATTTCAGCCAGAAGGTCAATGCCGATTTAGTCGGTAAAGTGGTGAATATTGCCAGCCGCTGTGCCAGCTTTATTACTAAGCGCTATGATGGCAAGTTATCGGCTACCGTGGCAGAGCCTGCCCTGCTGGCAGAATTTACTGCCGCAGGGGAAAGCATTGCCGACAGCTTTGAAAAACGTGAGTTTGCCCGTGCTATACGCGACATTATGGCGCTGGCCGATAAAGCTAATCAATACATTGACGCCAAGGCGCCCTGGGTGCTGGTAAAAGATGACAGCAAACAGCAGGAAGCGCATGACGTCTGCTCAATGGGCATTAACCTGTTTCGGGTATTAATGCATTATTTAAAACCGGTGTTGCCGTTGATGGCAGCAGAAACGGAAGCCTTCTTAAACAGTGAACTGAACTGGAACAACTATCAGCAGCCGTTAACCAACCATGCAATCAACCCGTTTAAAGCGCTGATGCAGCGGGTTGACCCGGTAAAAGTAACCGCCATGCTGGATGCATCGCAAGAGAATCTGCAAGTGCAAACGGCAGCACCGGTTAAAGCTGCCGCTAAAGCAGAAAAAGCCGTAAGCACAGAGCGCGAGCCAATTAGCGATACCATCAGTATTGATGATTTTGCCAAAATTGATTTGCGCGTAGCCAAAATTATTAAAGCCAGCGCGGTAGAAGGCGCCGACAAACTGGTGCAACTGCAACTGGATATTGGCGGCGGCGAAGTACGCCAGGTGTTTGCCGGCATTAAATCGGCTTACAGCCCTGAGCAACTGGAAGGCCGCTTAACCGTGATGGTGGCAAACCTGGCGCCACGCAAAATGCGCTTTGGTTTATCCGAGGGCATGGTGTTAGCCGCAGGCCCTGGCGGCAGCGACTTGTTTATTCTGTCACCGGATGACGGTGCCCAGCCCGGTATGCGCGTGAAGTAACGGTTTCAGGCAGCTTTTGGCTGCCTGTATTTTTTAAAAAGGCAACGGATGTCCAGTAAACACCCTTATCGCAGCTTTAGTGCATTATTTCTTACCACTTTGCTAATGTTGGTGGCTCAGGGTTCGTTGTCAACTTACCTGGGTTTATCGCTGGCACAGCAAAATGTCGATTCTATCTGGATTGGCGCCTTAATGTCCTGCTATTACCTTGGCCTGGTGCTGGGCTCTAAGCTTGGTCATAAAGTTATTGCTCAGGTTGGCCATATTCGTGCTTTTGTTGCCAGCGCAGCTATTGTCAGTGCCTGCGCCATGAGCCATGTGCTGATCAACCAGCTTGAGGTTTGGCTGGTTATGCGCGTTATCGTGGGCATGGGCATGATGTGCCAGTATATGGTGCTGGAAAGCTGGCTGAACGAGCAAACCGAAAGTTCGCAGCGTGGCACCGTATTCGCCTTTTATATGATCACCTCTTATCTTGGCATGATTGGCGGCCAGGTAATGCTAAGCCAGTTTCCTGAGCTTGGCATAGCGCCACTGCTGATTATCAGTATGTGTTACTCGCTGTGTATAGTGCCAATTGCGCTAACAACACGTATTCACCCGGCACCACTGCAACCGGCGCCGCTAAAAATTCTGGCGTTCTGGAAACTGGTGCCACAGTCGCTAACTGCGGTGACGGTAGCAGGCATGATGGCAGGTGCCTTTTATGGCCTGGCGCCAGCATATGCTGCCAGCAAGGGCATGGATACAGGCCAGGTAACGCTGTTTATGTCGGTAACCATACTGGCCGGCCTGCTAGCCCAATGGCCAATGGGCAAAATTTCAGACCGTATTCCGCGCAGCCGTATTTTGCGTTTTAATGCAGCAATACTGACGGTTCTAACACTGTTAATGGCTCTGCTGCCGTTATCTGGTTTTGCTTTACTGATTGCCACCTTTTGCTACGGCGTGCTAGCGTTTACGCTTTATCCTATTGCTTCTGCTTTTGCCAACCAAAACGTGGAGCAAAACGATCGGGTAGCCTTATCTGCCACGGTATTACTGACTTTTGGCCTGGGCGCCTGTTTTGGCCCGCTGCTGGCATCGGCACTGATGCAGTTAATTGGCCCGGCTATGCTGTATGCCTTTATCAGTTGCTGTGCTCTAACACTGTTTTTGCGGCTGATCCGGGTAAATTACACACAAAAAATGGTTAAGCGGATGATGGACGAACAGCAAAATGCCCAGTTTAAAATGGGCTCGGGTGATTTGGTATCATCACCACTGGCAGCAGCGCTTGATCCGCGTGTTGACGAAGAAGTAGTTGTGGCACAAATGCGCGACGAAGACTTTATTGCCGCTTATCAGCAGGTACCTGCCGGCTATGATGAGGATATTGAACAAGAGCAACAGACGGAAGATCATTTTGATCCCGGCGAGCCCGCTGACAACTATCCCCGCAATACTGAGCAAAACAAAACCGTCTGATGACGGTTTTGTTGCTGTGCTGCTTATTTGCTAGTAACTGTGTTAGTTACTGTGCATAACCACTTTGTTCCACAGGTTCTGGTTTTTAACATAAGAGAAATATTCATCCGGGCGCCAGAATTTAGGCAGCAACGGCATGTTTTTGCGCTCTTCAAAGTTTGATACCAGTTTGCTCAGAATTTCCAGTAAGCGCTCTTCGCTGATCCGCTCCAGCTTTTTGCGCGCTTGCGGGTAATACAGGTTGTTTTCAACACTGACAATACAGCCCTGGGCAGACACGTTATAAGTAAGGTTACGGGTAACCATCCGGCAGATAGGCTGGCGGATATCAGCCGGATACAGCCCGGTAACAATGGCATATTCGTAACGATCCAGATCTTGCCGGTCGGAATCTTTCGGAATATAGGTTATGCCAAACCCCTGCGGGAAAATACCGGTAATACTGAGCAGGGCATCTACCGCGACCTTGCTATATACGCCCTTCTCAACCCCCTTTTCCAGCACCAGTGCAACTTTAGGCAAGGTCTCATAGGCAAAGCTGCTTTTGGTCGACAATACAACCGAGGTATAAATTTGCGGAATTTTAAGCACATTGCCAATACCGTGTTCCGGTTTAATAGCATTTTTCAGCAAGGTGAGGACAAAGTTCTGCCGCTCGCCTTCGAGCTTAATAAACTGGTCACGCTCTTCTCTGGAATTACCGCTGTATTTATCCAATCCAAGACCCTGAGTAACATATTTCAGGCTTTCGCGATAACTAATTTGCAGCAACGCCAGCCGCTCGTCATTCTCAAGCACGCGAAACTCGTCGGCTTTACCATCAGCACCTTTTAATATCAGTTGTGCTTCAGGGTGGCAGTTACCAATATCCTGCAGCAGTGCTGCCATTAACAGCGGGATCTGCACATCATCGCGAAACGGGTCATACTCACCTTTGCCGGCTTTTAAACCTTTGCTGGCCTGATAACGCTGCTGTACATAAGCATTATTCAGCTCACCATCGGTTAGCAGTTTGTCCAGCAAGCGCAGTGACAAAATGGCTTTATATAAATGCTTACTTTTTTGATTACTGGCGGCAATATGCTTGCCTTCGGTGGGCGACAACAGCTGAATAGTACCGAGTAATTTGGCACTGTTCATGTGGGTATCTTCCTGTGATTCGCCCTGACATAACTCCAGAACATCCAGGCAAATCTTTTTCAGTGCCGCCATGCGGGCATTGGCTTCTTCACTTCGGGCCTGCTGAAAGGTTTGCCTCTCACTTTGCGCTTGCTGCAAATTACGCTCAACCAGCGCCAGATCGCGCTTGTTTACCTGCTTCTGCCGGTTTTCAAACAAAAATACCTGTTGCTCCAGCTCTGTTTTTTCAGCCTGTTGCGCTACCGCCTGCTGAAAATACTGCACCGCCTGCTCGTACATGGAGTCGGCTACTGCTGTCGTATCACAAATACGGTTAATCAGTGTTGACACCAACTTACTGTACGTTGATTTTCCGATGCTACCTAAAGTCATTCTGGTAAGGCGTCCTTGTTACAATATGCTCGCTGCCCGGCTGGCACAAAATGTTGTGTGGGCAGGTAAAGGTTTTCGGCAAATCAGAATGTTAACACAAGCTTGCCAATGGTGGCATTACTGGCCATTAGCTGATGTGCAATTTGTGCCTGGCGCCAGTCAAATTGTTGTTGCAGCACCGGCTGTATCTGGCGCTGCGCCAGCATGCTGGCAAAAGCCTGACTAAACGCCTTGGTAAGATTAGTTTTATACCGGTTACTGCGGTTACGCAAGGTCGAACATATCAGTTGGCCGCGGCGTTTAAATAAAGGTGCTAAATTAAGTTGTGGTATGTCGTGCCCGCCCATCATGGCATACAGTACAATTTTGCCATCCATTGCCAGTAACGGAATTTCGCGGCTGATATAATCTCCAGCTACCGGATCCAACACCAGATCCACGCCTTGTGGCCAGTGGCTGGCTAGTTCCTGTTCAAAAGCGTTTGTTTTATAGTTTATCGCCAGCTCGGCACCCAGTGCTGCACACACCGCCAACTTATCAGCGCTGCTGGCCGTAACAGCCACTTTTGCACCAATGGCTTTTGCCAGTTGTATGGCCGCCGTGCCCACTCCACTGGCGCCGGCGTGAATAAGCACCCGCTGATTGCTCTGCAGGTTACCGATGCTGCACAGCAACTGGTAAGCAGTTAAGAAGACTTCTGCCGTCGCTGCAGCTTCTGCCATGCTATAGCCTGCCGGCACCGCCATGGCATGGCCGGCATGTAGCAGCGCATATTCGGCATAACCCCCACCCGGCACTAAACCAAACACTGCTTTACCTAACCAGCTTTTATGCAGTGGCCCGGCAGCGACAACCACACCAGCCACTTCCAGCCCCAAAATGTCGCTTTCACCCTCTGGTGGCGGGTACAAGCCACGACGCTGCATTAAATCTGCCCGGTTAATACCGGCTGCGGCTACCTTAACCAGCAGTTGTTCTGCTGACGGTTGTGGTACTGCACGCTGTTCGATACGCAATGTGCTGTCTTTACCTGCGTTTTCTACGGCAATAACCTGCATAGTGGCGGGGATGTTAACCAAAACTAACTCCTTAGCAAATTGGCTGCTTTAGCTTAAATTGTGCTTTAGCTTTGGGCAGCGCTTCTCTACAATGCGGCCTTTAGTCTAGCACAGTGTGTAAACGCCCATGAATAAGCCATCAGTCTCATCTGTATTACCCCGAGTAACTCTGCAGGAAACCCGGGAGAAGTCATTAAAACGGCTGCATCCGTGGATATTCTCCAAAGCAGTGAAAAGTGTCAGTGGCAACCCTGCTAATGGCCAGACGATTGAGGTAGTCAGCAGCAAAGGTGAATGGCTGGGCTATGGCGCTTACTCTGCCGAGTCACAAATACGGGCGCGGATCTGGAGCTTTAACCCGCAAGAGCAAATCGACGCGGCATTTTTCCAGCGCCGTATTGCCCGCGCCTGGCAGTTACGCACTGAGCTGTTTGATCTTAGCCACACCACGGGTTTAAGGGTGGTAGCGGCAGAATCTGACGGTTTACCCGGTGTTACCATCGATAAATACGACACCATACTGGTGTGCCAGCTGTTATCTGCCGGTGCCGATGTCTGGCGTGATGCCATAGTGCAGGCTCTGATAGCGTTGTTTCCAAAGCACAGTATTTATGAGCGCTCTGATGTTGATGTGCGCAAAAAAGAAGGCTTAAAACCGGTTACCGGCTGGCTGCATTTGCCGCGTGATAACGGTGAAGTCGTGATTAAAGAACACGGTATGTCGTTGCTGGTTGATGTAATGCAGGGCCATAAAACCGGCTTTTATCTGGATCAGCGTGCCAGCCGGGCCGCTGCCAAACGTTATGCCAAAGATAAAACTGTGCTGAATTGCTTTAGCTATACCGGTACTTTTGGTGTAGCCGCACTGCAAGGCGGTGCGCTGGCGGTAACCAATGCTGATTTGTCTGATCTGGCGCTGAGCACTGCCCTGAAAAACGCTGAACTTAATCAACTTGATCTGTCAAAAATTGATAATGTTAAATTTGACGTATTTAAACTGTTGCGCCAGTACCGCGAGCAAGGTAAGCAGTTTGATATGGTGATCCTGGACCCGCCAAAATTTGCCGAAAGCAAAGCGCAGCTTATGGGAGCATGCCGCGGTTATAAAGATATTAATATGGTTGCGATGCAAATTGTAAAACCCGGCGGTTTATTACTGACATTCTCCTGCTCTGGCCTGATGGAAGACAGCCTGTTTCAGAAAATTGTTGCCGATGCCGCACTGGATGCCAAGCGTGACTGCCTGTTTATTGAAAAACTGAGCCAGGATTGTGATCACCCTATCGCCAGTTTCTACCCGGAAGGCAGTTACCTGAAAGGCTTAGTGTGTAAAATCTATTAAAACCATAAGCTTGGTATCAGCCAGCCCTTAAGGTATGCTGATACCAGTTTGTTATTACCGGAGAAACAGCATGAAAGTATTAGCACTTGCCTTAGCACTGAGTAGCAGCCTGGTTTCTGCAGCGAATTGGCAGTTGGATAATAGCCAGTCAGCTTTGCATTTCGTCTCAGTCAAAAATGATGTGGTCGCTGAAACGCATCAGTTTAAGCAGTTAAGCGGCAACTGGGATGGCAGCAAGGTGAGTATCAGTATTCCTGTGAGCAGCCTGGATACACTGATCCCTATTCGTAACGAACGCATATGGCAGTATGTACTGCAGGCGGAGCAATTTGCGGCCATTACGGTATCTGCAGAGCTTAAACAAGATGCAGTAGCAAAACTGGCAGTTCGCGACAGCATGCTGCTGGAGCTACCACTGAACGTTACCATCGCCACAGAAACGGTGGCGCTAAATGCCAAACTGCGTATTACCAAACTCAGTGCTAATACACTGCAAGCGGTAACAGAAGCTCCGCTGATGCTAAATACCGGCAGCTTTAAACTCACTGACGGTGTAGCAAAATTGCAGGAGCTGGCAGGACTTAAGAGTATTGACGCCCTAGTACCGGTTAGTTTTACTGTGCGCTTTAACCAACAGTAAAAGCTTAGTTTGGCTAAGCCCTAATGCAAAAAAGCAGCTTTGGCTGCTTTTTTTATTGGCTAAGTTTAATTTAGCTCCATAAAAGCTAAACCCAACTGATAAATATCTTCACTTTCCTGGCTGCAGCGCATCACTTTTGCGCTGGCATCCAGCGGCGGTATGCTGGCATTGGCAGAATCAAGCCGCACCCGGATCAAGGTGCCCATTTCCAGCGGTTCATCCACTTCAATTGACATACCTGATGCACTTAAATCACGGCAAATGCCATCTATCACCCGCCCGGTTTCAGGATCATTAATCATCAGTTTTACGTCAGCATTGACCATCATCCTGAAATAATGCCGGTTGTCGCCTTTTGTCAGCATAATACCTCCCTTAACTACGTCAGGGTTAGTTATAGAACTTTCCATCGCTGGTGTAAAGTAGGCGTTAACATATCGTCGTTATTACACCTTCGCTTCATTCACTGCATGCAGCACTCTTTTCACCGACACCGGGTACGGCGTGCCCAACTGCTGTGCATGTAAAGACACTTTCAGCTCTTGCAACATCCAGTAAATTGCCTGCACCGGCTCAGGTAATATCTTGCTGCCAGCAAATTTACCCAGCAGGTTACTGTAGCTATCAAAAGCTTTTTGATACTCGTGCATCAATAAACGGTCACGCTGCGGATCGACCGGCAGTTTTTCCAGCCGTTTTTGCATAGCTTGTAAATAACGTAATATATCGTCCAGCCGCGCAGCGCCATGGCTACTGACAAAGCCTTTAAAAATAAGCTCGTTTAGCTGCTGCTTAATATCGCCTTGTGATTGCACATGGGCTAAATCAACTTTGCCTTTTAAGCGCTTTTGGATGTCGTGACACAGGGTTAATATTTGCTCCACTTTAAGCGCTATCGCCACTACGTTATCACCCAGCTCCGCGCGCACTTTCTCTCTGAGCCGATTAAAATCTTGTTCATTCTTCGGCAGCTCGCTTTGCGCTATTAAAGCATCAACGCCGGCAGCGATACAATCATCTATCAGCTCCAACACCCGACCAAAGGGGTTAAAGTACAAACCCAGCTTGGCTTTGTTTGGTAACGATTCCTGCAGATATTTTACCGGTGACGGAATATTCAACAGCAATAAGCGCCGCAGCCCCTGCTTTGTGGTTTCCAGAGCTTGTTGCGGGTTATCCAGCAGCTTTATTGCCACAGAATCACGCTCGTCCACTAAAGCCGGGAAAGCTTTAATTTCATAGCCGGCCTGCAGTTTTACGTACTCGCGCGGCAGCTGGCCAAAGCTCCACTGGGTTAACTGATCCTGCTCTATGCCCTGCTCGGCTACCTGACTTAAGCTTTGTTGCACTTCGCCCTGCAAGCCTTGTTTTAGTAAACCCAGCGAGCGGCCCTGGCGCAAGGTGGTGCCTTTGTCATCCACCACTTTAAAATTCATTTTTAAATGCAGCGGCAGGCTGGTTAAATCCCAGGCGTCTTCCGGAATGGTTACGCCGGACATCCGCTTTAAGCGCATGGTGATAACCTCGAGCAACTTACCTTCATCCGGATTCAGCGTTTGCATTAATGCATCAGCATAATTGGGTGCCGGCACAAAATTACGCCGGTATTGCTTGGGCAGCGATTTAATTAATGCTACCAGCAACTCGTGGCGCAGCGCCGGGATCAACCAGTCAAAGCCGTTATCATCCAGCTGATTTAGCAGCGCCAGCGGAATAATCACGCTGACACCATCATCCGGCTCGCCCGGAGCAAAATGGTATTCCAGCGGCAAGGTTAAATTGCCCTGACGCCAGGTCTCAGGGAATTTATCGGCGGTAATATCACTGGCATCGCGGTTCAGCAGGCTGTCGGGATCAAAGTTAAGAAAAGAGGCATCTTCGCTGCGCTTTTTCTTCCACCATTTGGCGAAATCTATCCGGTTATTCGCCCACTGTGGCACGCGCTCAAGATAAAACGCCGCCAGGGTATCTTCATCAACCAGAATATCGCGCCGGCGTGATTTCTCTTCCAACGCCGTAACATCATCAATTAAGCGCTGGTTGTGTTGCAAAAAGCTGTCGTTAGTACCCAGTTCCTGGTTCACCAGCGCTTCGCGCACAAACAACGTATGACACACTGCCGGGTCTATTTTGCTGTATAGCACAGCGCGCCTGGGCACAATAACCAAGCCGTACAAACTGACTTGCTCGTACGCAATTACCGCACCGCGCTTTTTCTCCCAGTGCGGCTCACTGTAACTGCGCGTTACCAAATGCTCTGCCAGCGGTTCTATCCACTCCGGTTCAATTTTGGCCAGGGTACGGGCATATAGCTTGCTGGTTTCTACCCATTCAGCTGCCGCCACCCATTTGGGTTTGCGCTTAAATAAATGGCTGCCCGGAAACACATAAAACCGCGTTTGCCGCGGGCCTAAGTAATCGGCTTCTGAGTCTTTAAAACCCACCTGACCGAGCAGGCCACTTAGCACTGCCTGGTGGATGGCCTGATAGCCGGCCGTTTGCTGGTTTTGCTGATAGCCCTGCTCCTGCATAAGCTGGGTAAGCTGGCCGGTAAGATCTTGCCATTCACGCACCCGCAGGTAGTTTAAAAACTCCTGCCGGCACAGACGGCGAAACTGGTTATTACTTAACTGCTCTTGTTGCTCCTGCAGGTACTGCCACAGCTTAAGCCAGGCGGCGAAGTCTGAATCCGGATCGGCAAAACGGGCATGACACTGATCGGCTTTTTGCTGCTTGTCTAACGGCCGCTCACGTGGATCCTGAATGGACAGTGCAGCGGCGAGCACCAACAGCTCAGCCAAAGCACCGTTGTCAGCGCCAAACAGTACCATGCGTGCCAGGCGTGGATCTATCGGTAAGCGCGACAGCTTTTTACCCAACTCCGTTAATTGCAGACCCTGCTTATTGCGATTTAACGGAATAGCGCCCAGCTCTTCGAGCAACTTTACACCGTCGTTGACAAAGCGGCTGTCCGGCTTTTGTAAAAACGGGAAGGCTTCAATATCACCCAGGCCCAGCGCCAGCATCTGCATAATAACGGACGCTAAGTTAGTGCGCAGTATTTCCGGGTCGGTAAATTCCGGCCGGCCGTTAAAATCGTCCTCACTGTACAACCTGATACAAATACCGGCGGCCACCCGGCCACAACGGCCCTTACGCTGGTTGGCACTGGCCTGGCTGATAGCTTCTATCGGCAATTGTTGTACTTTGGAGCGATAGCTGTAGCGCGATAAGCGCGCGGTGCCGGGATCGATCACATAACGAATACCGGGCACCGTCAGCGAAGTTTCTGCCACGTTGGTAGCAAGCACGATGCGCCGGCCGGCGTGGCTTTGGAAAATGCGGTTTTGCTCGGCCGCGCTTAATCTGGCATACAACGGCAATACTTCCGTATGCGGCAGTTTTAACTTTTCCAGCGCATCAGCCGTGTCGCGGATTTCACGCTCGCCGTTTAAGAAAATCAGAATATCACCCGGCGGCTCGCGGTATAGCTCGTCTACCGCATCAAAAATGCCCTGCAGCTGGTCGGCGTCTTTGTCGTCCTGCTCGCTTACCGACCGGTAACGCGTATCTACCGGAAAAGTACGGCCGGAAACTTCAATTACCGGCGCATTAAAAAAGTGCTTTGAAAAGCGCTGTGGGTCAATCGTCGCTGAGGTAATAATCAGCTTGAGATCCGGCCGTTTCGGCAACAGCTGTTTTAGGTAACCCAACAAAAAATCGATATTCAGGCTGCGCTCGTGCGCTTCATCAATAATTAAGGTGTCGTACTGGTTTAAAAACCGGTCTTGCTGAATTTCGGCCAGCAAAATACCGTCGGTCATCAGCTTAACGAAAGTATTGTCGCTGGTGTGATCGCCAAAGCGGATTTTATAGCCGACCTGGTTACCGACCTGACACTGTAGCTCTTCAGCGATACGATCACAGACACTGCGTGCGGCTAAGCGCCGCGGCTGAGTATGGCCTATCATACCGGCTACACCGCGGCCTAACTCCAGGCAGATTTTCGGAATTTGCGTAGTTTTGCCCGAGCCGGTTTCGCCGGCAATAATCACCACCTGATTGGCGGCAATGGCGGCTTTAATGTCGTCTTTCTTTTCCGATACCGGCAGTTGTGGCGGATAGCTTACCTTAGGCAACGCAGCCAGTCTGGCCGCACGCTGTGCCTCAGAGCGGTCAATATCGGTAGCAATACGCGTTAATTGTGTGCTTTTTGCGTCATCTGCCAGATTTTTGCAGTTATGTAACCGGCGGCGCAGGCGAAACTGGTCTTTTAACAGACAAGCGGGAATACGGGAAATAAGTTCAGGTACAGAGATAACAGCTTCAGACAAAACAACGCCCTCGTTAACAGAGGGCGCCATGCTACCAAGAGCAGCAGGTAAAAATCCAGCGCTTAACGCTATCCTACCTTGCCATAATGCGAATGTAGCTCTTTATCTATAGCTCCGAGTACATCTGAGCGGGTAATAATGCCAAGTAAATAGCCGTCGTCGTCTACCACCGGGTACAACTTAGGTTTAGCTTTAAGCATAATTTGTGCTAAATCGATAATGCCATCATAGCCTTTTACCGTTAACACTGCCGGGTTCATCACGTCCGCTACTCTTGACGCTTGCTGATCATGATAAGTCGACATCAGCATACGTTGCAGACAATCCTGCTCGGAGATAAAACCGACTATTTTGCGCTGTTCATCAATAACAGGCCCACCGGTTTGCCGCCCTTTAATCAGGCGGGCTACGGCCATTTCTACCGGCATATCAGCAGTAAACGTAACCGGATACCGGTTCATATAATCTGCCACTTTTAATAAATCCATGCTTCCCCCTGCACTGTATTACTGAGCATCAGGCTCATATTAAGGTTAGCCGAATTTAGCCGCTTTGCTGCAAAATCAGCTTTTGGCAGCAAAGATTTCGCTGATAACCTGCCCGCCTTCAGCTTTAAGTGCCCGGTACATTCCTTCAGTGTTAAAGGTCCAGCTTAACTGCCCTTTGCTATCGACCACGATAACGCCGCCATCACCGCCCACTTTCTTCAATTCGGCCATTACTTCTTTTGCTGCTACAGCAGCAGTTTTTCGCTGATATTTCACTCTAGCACAAATATCACTGGCTACCTGATAACGGATAAAAAACTCGCCATGGCCGGTAGCCGATACCGCACAGCTTTTATTGTCGGCAAAGTTGCCAGCGCCAATAATGGGCGCATCACCAATACGGCCATAACGTTTGGCAGTCATACCGCCGGTTGAGGTGGCTGCAGCTAAATTGCCTTTGCGATCTATTGCAACAGCTCCTACAGTACCCATTTTCCAGGCCGGATCATAAGGTACTGCCGCCTGATGCGGCTGCGGTGCTATAGCCTGTTTTGCCCGTTGTAACGCCTCGTAGCGAAACTCTGTATTAAAATAGCTGTTATCTACCAGTTCCAGTTTCTGCTGTTTGGCAAATTGCTCTGCGCCCTTACCTGACAGCATAACGTGGTCTGATTTTTCCATTACCGCCCGTGCCAGCAATATTGGGTTTTTTACATTAGTGACACCGGCAACCGCTCCAGCGCTGCGATCCCGGCCATTCATAATAGAAGCATCCAGTTCGTGGCTTTCATCAAAGGTGTAAACCGCACCTTTACCTGCATTAAACAACGGCGAATCTTCCAATACCGTTACTGCTGCCGTTACTGCATCTAAACTGGAGCCGCCACGCTCCAGCACAGCATAACCCTGGTTTACCGCGTGGGTTAACATGGCATGGTAGGCTTGTTCCTGTGCTGGCGTCATACTGTCCCGATTTATGGTACCGGCGCCACCGTGGATCACTATGCCTATCGGCGCTTTTGATGCCAGGGCATTGGCAGAACTTAGCATGAGTATAAAAAGCAGTAGTTGTTTCATTGTTCTAACTCCCAGCAGAGTGTGTTATCGCACCTTTGTACTTTATATCCTGCTGCGGAGCAACTTTATGTAAAGCTTTCATGCCTGTTGTCGTCGTGCTTTGTTACAAAGCCACTGCGGTATTTTTACCGGCCTGAACTATATTTATCACGATGCAATCAGGCTGGGTGGTTTATGAAGTTACCGGTGTGGATATACCCAATCGCAATAATAGTGCTGTTAAGTGGCTGTCAGTCCACTGCGCCTGTTATGTTATTTCCACCAGAACAACTGCTGGTAGCGCCAGCACTAAAAGGTGAAGTGACTGAGCCTGAAACAGCAGAGCAAATTTTTGCGTTGCCGCAACACACCCGCTTTGAGCTGTTACGGCTGATTAGCTCTACAGATTCAATTGAAGAGCGTACCACCAGTGTACTAAAGCTTATTTTGTCTTACGCTCAGGATGGCTTACTTTATGACAATGCCGCCACCAAAACCGCAAGTGAAACGATCGCGGCCGGGCGTGCTAACTGCCTGAGTTTGTCGATACTGGCCTACAGCATGGCAAAAGAGCTCGGCATGACGGCGGTGTTTCAGGATGTGCAAATACCCGAATACTGGACCAGTGAGCTCAGCCAAACCTGGCTTAACGGCCATGTTAACCTGCGCCTGCAACACGGCAGAGCCCTCAGGGGAGCACCGGGCTTTGTGTTATTGGCAAAAGATATAGTAGTTGATTTTGATCCGTACAGCCTGAAGCAACAATTTCCGGAACATGCCATTAGTGTAAATCGCATTGTTGCTATGTTTTACAACAATAAAGCGGCGGTGGCTTTTGCCAGTGGTAATGATGCTCAGGCTTATCGTTACTATCAGGCGGCTATTGAAGCGGATGCTTATTATGCGCCAAGCTGGTCAAACCTAGGCGTATTGTACCGTACCAATCAAATGCACAATTTGGCCGAGCGCAGTTATCAGCAAAGCTTAACACTGGATCCAAGCTCCACCAATACGCTGGCAAATCTGGCTTATTTGCACCGCCAGCGCGGTGAAATAGCCAAAGCTGAACCGCTGGAAAAACGTGTTATGGCTAAACGGCGCACTAACCCATACTACCATCTGATGTTGGGAGACGAAGCGTATAAGGGCCAAAGTTACGACACTGCCATTAGCCACTATGAAAAAGCTGTGGCACTGGATGATAAGAACCATGAAGCCTACTTTGGTTTGGCCAGAAGTTACTACGCCATACAAAACAACCAGCAGGCAGCCAGTTATATGCTAAAAGCAACACGCAATGCCCCTTCGGCTTATGATCAGCAGCGCTACCGGCATAAACTGGCGGTATTAAATCAGCTCACCAGCGCTTATTAGTAAACTAGCCAAGCAATAAGCGCTGTTCGGCTATCCCCATACTTAATACGTAAGGGTGTTCGCTTTGCTGAGCAGCGATAAAGTCCTGCTTTGAGCTAAGCCCCTGCCAGTTAATCTCAATCAGGCTTTGTGCTACGGCTCCACCTAAGCTGGTGCCGGGGCCCAATAGAATTATATGCTGTGGCGCAAACTCCTTTACTGCCACCTGCAGCGCCTTACTAAAATCGTAGGTCTGACACACCTGATGTTGCAGTGTATAACGTTGCAATGCGGCTAAATCGCTACCGAAATTAGGCCATATCTGGCCGCGGCCATCGATCAATGGTAGTTGCGGCTGATTAAACCTCGCTGCTGGCCACAGCGACAGCGCTTTATCCGATGCCCCCTGCATAAAGCCGGTATGAAACGCGGCATGGCCCGCCAATAACATCGGAAAACGCTCATCACAAGGCGGTAGTGCTGTCATTGCCGCTTTTACTGCCTGTTCACTGCCGGCTATTACCGCATAACCGCCATACACAATAGACATATATAACTCAACGCTGTGAATGGCCAGTTGCTGCTGCACCAACGCAATGCGGTTATTATCTGGTTGCCAGTTATCATCGATAACGGGGTAAATAAATTGCGCACCGGCACCATCTGCTGTTAATAGCGCCATATCAGTTACCAGTTGCATACCGCTTGCAGGTGTCAGTACACCGGCGCAGCCCAGCGCGGTATACCAGCCCATAGAATTACCAGTAACAGCCACTACATCAAAATGATTACTGTTAATACTGTGGTAATCACAGACACCTGCCGCAAAAATTAACGCAGCGGCATTGTCTGCTTTCAAATGTACGCTGCGGCTAAAAGCAGGCTGCTGGTCTAACCCGCTTACCGTTGCTAAACCACGCCCGGATCTGACCTGGTCAAACTGCGCCAGCAAACCAGTGTTGTTAGTATTATTACTGATATATCCCAACTCAGCTTTGTTATAAGTACCACGGCCAGGGCATACCACTAAGGCTGTTTTTTTCATCGCACTACCTCCACCGTGGTTTCATCCAGTAACTGAAGTGCCTGGTCAATAATTTGCTGCGCCGATGGCAATACCGCATAAGCTGCTGCGCCCAATGGGATAAAGCTGTCTTGTGCACATAAACGGCTAAGATGAAAATAACCCGGTTTAGCTTCATGAAGTGCGGTAAACAGCTCTTCACTGAGTGAACCCCGACGGCGGCACTCATCTACAATCAGCACTTTGCTGCAACCTGCTAATGCTTTGATAATTAAATCTATATGCAGTGGCACCAGGGTGCGCAAATCCAGTACGCGTAACCGTATACCACGGTCATTTAATGCCAGCTCTGCCTGGCGGCTTAAATAATAGCCATTACCATAGCTGATAATAGCCAGCTGCTCGCCATCACCAAATACTGCCGGTTCGCCCAAGTCGGGTAAAGGCGTATCCGGCGCCGGATAATCACTAAGCCATAAGCCATCACCGGCGGTGGTTAAATCACGCGTCATATACAGCGCTATGGGCTCAAGCAATATTACAAGGCGCTTTTGCTGATGCGCCAGCTGCACCGCCTGACGAAGCAACAAGGCAGCATCATGGCCATTAGACGGACACAATAAAATAACGCCGGGAATATCACGAAATACAGCAAAGGAGTTGTCGTTATGAAAATGGCCGCCAAAACCGCGCTGATAAGCCAGGCCTGCAATACGTATTACCATTGCATTGTGGTACTGGCCGTTAGAGAAAAACGGCAAGGTGGCCGCCTCACCGCGGATTTGATCTTCCGCGTTGTGTACATAAGCCAGAAACTGAATTTCCGGAATAGCGATAAAGCCCTGTTGCGCCAGACCAATGGCCATACCCAAAATACTTTGCTCATCCAGCAACGTATTAATGACGCGGTTACTGCCAAAGGCATGCACCAAATGCTGGGTAACGCCGTAAACGCCCCCCTTTTTACCAACATCTTCGCCAAATACCACAGTATTAGTGTACTGCGCCAGCACATCATGCAGCGCCCAGTTTAATAACTTGGCCAAATGTTGCTTTTTACCGGTGTTATGTTGGTCGAAAGCAAATAATTGCTGTCGCGCTTCAGCAACTGGTAATGCAGGTACAGGCAGAGCCTGCCGCGCTGGCGCAATGGATGCCATTACCTGTGTTGCAGTCGTCAGTTTAGGCCGGCTGCTGGCAACTGTAGCAACGCGGGCAATTTGCGCCACCAGCCTGTCCAGCTGTATCAATAATTGTTCTGCAGTAATATCCCCGCTGGCCAGCAGCGCGGCCGTGCTGCTAAGCAAAGGATCAAGCTCCAGCTCTGCATCAATTTGTGCTTTGCTTCTGTATGCCGCTTCTGCATCGGCACCGGCATGGCCAAACAGCCGCACAGTGGATAAGTGCAGCACTGCCGGTTTACGTTTACTGCGTACATAGTCGGCTGCACGTTTAGCTATGGCGTAAGTTTGTGCCAAATCGCGGCTGTCGGCGGCAAAATATTTCAGCGCAGGCCTGTCGGCTAAATCCTGCTCTATCCAGCCGCTGGGTGTTGGCGTAGAAATACCCAGGCCGTTATCTTCACACAAAAACATTACCGGCAACGGCACTTGCTGATAAGCGGCCCAGCAGGCTGAATTAATTGCGCCCTGGGCCGTAGAATGGTTTGCCGAGGCATCACCAAAACTGCACAGCGCTATAGCGCCCTGTGGCCACTGGCCGTTTAACCCCAACCGCCGGGTTAAGTCTATTGCAAAAGCAGCACCTACAGCTTTAGGCAGTTGTGACGCTATGGTACTGGTTTGCGGTGGAATGTTCAGTGCCAGGCTGCCCAGTACCTTATGCCGGCCGCCTGAGATCGGGTCTTCACTGCTGGCGCAAAATGACAGCAGCATATCGTATAGCGGCGTACTGCCCGGTAATTGCTTACTACGTTCGATAAAAAAGGCACCGCTGCGGTAGTGCAAAAATGCCGGATCGGTAACGCGTAACGCTGCAGCAACCGCTGCGTTACCCTCGTGGCCGGCACTGCCAATGGTATAAAAACTCTGGCCTTTGGCTTGCAACAAGCGTGATTGTAAATCCAGCAACCGGCTGCACAGCTGGCTGTGCCACAGCTGATACAGGGTAGCAAAATCAATACTGTGGCGACTGCTGTGTACCGGCAATTTGCCGCTACTTAATCTTTGACGATATTCATTAACCCAGGGATGCACGGCTTCTGACATAAGGCTTACTCCGCTTCAGTAAAATGTCAGGCTTGTTAGCCGCTAAACGCCTGTAAGCCGGTTTGCGCCCGGCCTAAAATCAGCGCGTGTACATCGTGAGTGCCTTCGTAAGTATTTACCGCCTCCAGGTTCATCACATGGCGAATTACATGGTACTCATCGGCAATACCATTGCCGCCGTGCATATCGCGCGCCATACGGGCTATGTCCAGCGCCTTGCCACACGAATTACGTTTAATCAGCGAGATTGTCTCCGCCGCCAGTAAATTCTGATCCATCAGGCGCCCGGCTTGTAAGCAGGCCAGTAAGCCAATGCTGATTTCAGTTTGCATATCGGCCAGTTTTTTCTGAATAAGCTGATTAGCTGCCAGCGGCCGGCCAAACTGATGACGGTCCAGCGTATACTGCCGTGCCGCATGCCAGCAAAACTCTGCGGCGCCTAACGCACCCCAGGCAATACCATAGCGGGCTTTGTTTAAGCAGCCAAAGGGCCCTTTTAAACCGCTGACATTAGGCAGTAGCGCATCTTCCGGTACCTCAACATTGTCCATCACAATTTCGCCGGTAACAGAGGCCCGCAGTGAGAACTTGCCTTCAATTTTCGGCGCTGTTAAACCTTTCATGCCCTTTTCCAGCACAAAGCCACGAATATCACCGTCCAGTTTGGCCCACACCACAAACACATCGGCAATCGGCGAGTTAGTGATCCACATCTTGCTGCCGTGTAATACATAACCGCCGGCGGTTTTTTTCGCCGTAGTACGCATACCTGCCGGGTCAGAACCTGCATCCGGCTCAGTTAAACCAAAGCAGCCTACCCACTCACCGCTAGCCAGCTTGGGCAAATATTTCATCCGCTGCGCTTCACTGCCGTACTCGTGAATGGGGTGCATTACCAGGGAAGATTGCACACTCATCGCACTACGATAACCACTGTCTACCCGCTCTACTTCACGCGCCACCAGGCCATAACAGACATAGTTTACTGCCGAGCAGCCGTATTTTTCCGGTAAGGTGGCGCCAAGTAAGCCCAGTTCCCCCAGCTCAGTCATAATTTCACGGTGAAAATGCTCTTCCCGGTTTGCCATCAGCACGCGTGGCTGCAATTTATCCTGACAATACTGCTGCGCGCTGTCGCGGATCATCCGTTCTTCTTCCGTTAGCATGGCAGAGAGCGCAAACGGGTCCTGCCAGTCAAAATGTGCACGTGTCATAGCAAATTCCTCAATAAAACCAGCGAAATAATTTTTGTTATGGCCAGATTAGCCTGCTTTGATATAGAGTTAAAATATAATAATTCTGTATCAGGTATAGTTTATAACTATGGATATTCGCCAGCTCAGTTACTTTGTTGCCGTGTACGAACAAGGCAGTGTCAGCGCCGCAGCCCGCCTGTGCTGCGTAGCCCAACCATCGCTGTCAGCAGCGCTGCGCCAACTGGAACAAGAGCTGGGAGTTACACTGTTTGTCCGGTTACCTAAAGGCGTAACACCAACCGAAGATGGCGAAAAGCTGTATGGTCATGCCGGGCGCCTGCTAAGCCAGTTGCAGTCACTTAAAGCGTCATTCAGCCAACCGGTGGCACGGGTAAAGTTCCGCCTTGGTTTAATTCGTGCTTTAGGTGTAGAGCGGATGAGCCAGCTATTGCGTGAATTCAGCAACAATGTGCAGGGGCTGGAACTGCATTTGGTAGAACCTGATGAGCATTGTGATGCCCGTATCATTACCCCGCAGGCGTTAAAAGCCGGTGAAGCATTTCAGCCGTTCTGGCATGACAGCTATTTGTTGGCGATGCCGCCCGGTACACCGCTTAGCTTACAAGCTGAAGTGAATTTAGCTGACTTTGAACAACTGCCGCTGATAAAACGTACCCCGTGCGATGCCTGGAACACGCTGTATCCTGAGCTGGTGCGCCGCGGCATAAAAGCCGATGTGCGGGCGGATATTCAAACCATTGAGTATGCGCTGGGCCTGGTTTCCGCCGGTGTCGGCTGTGCTTTAGTACCAAACTTCGACACCTTGCTACAACGCCAGGATATAGTTTTGCGCCCTATCGCCCAGCTTAAACTGGAACGACAACTGGGGCTGGCCTACGGAAAAAATCAGACGTCTGCGTCACTGGCCGTGTTACGCCAGCTGTGCCAGCCCGTACCTTAAACCTAAATTTTAAAATCGCCAGCTTGATCTGACGCAATACCGCTTAGCGGCAATCACGATAAAGTACCGGCTTTGTCCGCCATAGGTTGCAGGTTGTTCTATGTCTGTTGTGTCTCACGCTAAAGATCAGGATAACGATCCGATCATTGCTTCTGTCCTGCTTAAAAAGCCCGTTTGCTGTAACAATACACAAACGGTTCGCGAAGCAGCCAAGCTGATGCGCCAGCATGCTATCAGCTGTATTTTGATCACCGCTGCGCACAACGGCAAAGTGTGTGGCATCTGGACCGCAGCCGATGCCCGGAAACTGGATTTCAGCCGCCCGGAAGCAGCCGATACGCCACTGACACAAGTGATGAGCTCGCCAGTGCGCAGTGTTACCGATAGCAGCAGGCTTAGCAGTGCTGCCAGCACTATGCTGCAGCATGGTATCCGCCGCTTATTGGTGGTGAATAAACACGGCGACGCGGCTGGCCTGCTAACCCAAAGCGATATTGTCCGGCAGCAAAAAATTGAATTTTATCTGCAATTTCGTGATGTCAGCTCCTGTATTACTGCAGCGCCCTTGCAATTAAAAGCAGCTATGCCGCTGGCCCAAGCAGTAAAGCAAATGCAACAGCTCAATACCGAAGCCGCTATTGTGCAGTTTAACGACGGCCGCAATGGCATTGTTACTGAACAGGATCTGATCCATTTTCTGGCGCAGCATAGCAACTGCCTGACAGTGGGAGAGCTGGCAACAACACCGCTGCTGAGCATAGCCTCTACGGCCACGCTATTGCAGGCCGTAAAACTGCTGACAGACAACCACTTGCGGCATATTGCTGTGCACAACGATAGCCTGCTGATTGGCTTATTATCTTTTAACAACATTTTGCGTAACGTTGAATACGCCTATGTTGACCAGCTCAGAACCGCACTGCTGGCGCGTGATGTGGCGCTGCGCACCTCTGCCGATTATTTGCGGCTGGCGCATAAGGTTATTGATGCCTCGTTAGATGGCATTATGATCACCGATAAAGACGGTATTATTCAGTCAGTAAATCCCAGTTTTTGTCATATCACCGGCTATAGCATGCAGGATGTTATTGGCAACAGCCCGCGCTTATTAAGCTCTGGCAGGCACCAGCCTGACTTTTATCGCAGTATGTGGCAGGTATTGCTACAACAAGGGCGCTGGCAAGGCGAGATCTGGAACAAACGAAAAAACGGTGAGCAATATCCGCAGTGGCTTACGATCACAGCTATACGCAATGAAGAGCAGCAAATAAGCCAGTTTGCCGCTATTTTCAGCGATATTACCGAGCGCAAGCAGCAAGAGCAGAAAATCCACCAGTTGGCTTATATTGATGAGTTAACCGGCCTGGCTAACCGGCGCATGTTTCTAGACAGGCTGCAGCTGAGTTTAGCTAACGCGCACCGGCACAAGCATAAACTCGCCGTGCTGTTTCTGGATCTGGATTTATTTAAACGTATTAATGACACTCTGGGCCATCAGGCGGGTGATCAGGCATTAAAAGAAGTGGCCAGCCGGATCAGCGCTACCGTGCGCGAGGGCGAATCGGTTGCCAGGCTTGGCGGCGACGAATTTACTATCTTGCTACCCGAGGTAACAGATGGTTCAACAGTCGAGTACCTGGCTAAACGCATGATCTCCCAAATAGAAAAACCGGTGCGTTTACTTGGCCAGGAGTTTTTCCTTACCACCAGCATTGGCATTGCAGTGTATCCACAAGATGGCAGCACGGCAGAGCAACTGGTAAAACATGCCGACGTAGCTATGTATCAGGCCAAAAGTGGTGGCCGTAATCAGTATTGTTTTTATCAGGCCAGCGCCGGGCAGCAAAATGCCGATGAATTAAAGCTGGAACAAGCACTGCGCGAGGCCCTGCGGTTGCAGCAACTAGATGTGCATTATCAGCCCAAATTTGAACTGGCAACAAAACAACTAGTGGGGTTTGAAGCCTTAGTTCGCTGGCAGCACAGTGAGCTTGGCACGGTATCGCCGGTATTGTTTATTCCGCTGGCAGAAAAGCTTGGCTTAATTGCCGCTCTGGGCGAGCAGGTATTGCAACGGGTGTGTCTGCAACTGCAGCAATGGCAACAGCTGGCGATTCCTGTATCAGTGAATATCTCGGCCCTGCAACTGGCAGATGCTGAGTTTGTTACCAGGTTGCACCGGATAGTGCAATTGGCAGATATAGCGCCACAGCTGATTGAACTTGAACTGACCGAAAGCTGCCTGATCCCGGAGCAGGCAGAGCAAACGCTGTATCAACTGACTCAACTTAAAGCCCTGGGGTTTAAATTATCTATCGACGACTTTGGCACCGGCTATTCCTCACTGTCATACTTACGCCGCCTGCCATTAGATACGTTAAAAATTGATCAGAGCTTTGTGCAGGATCTGCCGGGCAATATCAGCGCCTGCCAAATTGTCAGTGCCATTATTGCTATGGGTAAAGCGCTCGGGCTCGATGTTATTGCTGAGGGTATTGAACATCAGCAACAGCTGGATTTTCTGCTGCACGCAGGCTGTGATAAAGGCCAGGGTTACCTGGTTTCGCCACCACGCCCAGCGCAGGATTTTACCCAGGCGTTATCTGGCTGAAAACTATTAAGCCGGTAGCCTCAGCGTAAGCCAGCATTGCATAGCTGAGGCTGTTGCGTATACTTAAAGCACTTTTAGCTAAGGTAAAATAACCCTATGACGCTTCCTGCCGATACTGAACCCCAGAACCGCCCACCTGTTGATCAGTCCAAACGACGCAAGCCCTTATCGCACCGGGATGCAGAAGCAGCCTGCCCTGATGACGGCTCTGTTTGTGGTGAAGAAGATCCGGGCTCTGCACTGGAAAGTTTAATGGATGATGATAAGTAACGCGATAAGCCTGCTCTGATGTTATGATCGGTTTTTTTGTTGCCATCCCAAGCCAATTTAAAGTATTGAACTATGTCCGAACCCTTGTCTTTTTATTTCCACGACTACGAAACTTGGGGCGCTGATCCCAAACGTGACCGCCCTGCTCAGTTTGCCGGCATTCGTACCGATCTTGAGCTGAATATTATTGGTGAGCCTGATGTCTGGTATTGTCAACTGACAAACGATTATCTGCCACACCCGCAAGCGGCATTAATTACCGGCCTGACACCGCAGCTCTGCAATAAAAAAGGCCTGGCCGAAACTGAGTTTATGCAGCGTATTTTGCAACGTTTCAGCACGCCCAATACCTGTGTGCTGGGCTATAACAACCTGCGTTTTGACGATGAAGTAACCCGCTACAGCCTGTACCGCAATTTTTATGAACCCTATGGCCGCGAATGGCAAAATGGTAATAGCCGCTGGGACCTTATCGATATGGTGCGCGCCTGTTACGCCTTACGCCCGGAAGGTATTAACTGGCCAGTACGCGAGGATGGCAGCCCTGTTTTTAAACTGGAAGAGTTAACCCGCGCCAATGGTCTGGCACATGAAAATGCCCATGATGCGTTATCCGATGTGTACGCTACCATTGCTATGGCCAAACTGATAAAAGAAAAGCAGCCCAAGCTGTTTGGTTATTTATTTGAGCTGCGTAAAAAAGCCAAAGTGGCTGAATTAATTGATGTCGCAGGCATGACGCCACTGGTGCATGTGTCGTCTAAGTTTCCCGCCACTCAGGGTTGTGTCAGTTGGATAGTACCACTGGCGTTTCATCCGACTAATAAAAATGCTGTGATTTGCTATAACCTACAGGCAGATCCAACACCGTTACTTGAAGACGATATTGCCACCTTACAGCAAAAGCTGTACACCAAAACGGCAGATCTGGCTGACGGCGAACAGCGGCTGGGTTTAAAACTTATTCATCTGAATAAATGCCCTGTATTAGCACCGGCGAAAACACTGACTGAAGAGCGTGCAGCGGTATTTGGCATCGACCGTGCAGAGTGTCTTAAACATTTAGACTTTTTGCGCCAACATCGGGCAACACAAGCTAAAGCGATTGAACTGTATCAGCAGTTAAATGAGTTTCCGGCCGAAACAAACCCGGATTATCAGTTATATAGTGGCTTTATAAGTGATGGCGATAAGCAAAAAATGCAGCAACTGCATCAGTTGCCACCGGAGCAATTAGCCGTTAGCGCACCTGTGTTTAGTGATGAGCGGCTAAACAGCCTGCTATTTTTATACCGCGCCCGTAATTATCCGGCCACCCTGACCGACAGCGAACAACAGAAATGGCAGCGCTACCGCACCGATAAGCTAATGCATGGCGTGGATACCCCTAACCTGACGATGGAAGATTTTAGTCTGGTGCTGGAAAATCTGGCGCATGAGCATGCCAGTGATGAGCAGAAGATGAAAATTCTAAAGTCGCTGTATTTGTATGTTCAGAATTTATAAAACACCGGTTGCAACACCCATTGTGCTCGCCACAGCAACTCGCCCTAATGCCTGCAGCAGGGCTCAGACACTCTGTGGCTGTGCTAATGGGGTTCCAACCTCGTTCACGTTTGACATCTAAGTCTTGAATTCCGTCAGGAATACATGAATACTTAGCACCATCTTGTCGGAGTGCCCAGCTGTTTACAGCGGGCTGAGACCGTGAAAACGGGATCCGTTGAACCTGATCAGGCTAATACCTGCGAAGGGAAACAAGGGGAAATACAGCATATAACACAGTAGTAATCCGCCTGGCGGTTTTGCCACCTGTTATCACCTGCCCCCACTCCGGACAAGCAACCTCAACTTGTTAACCGGAGCTTGCTATGTCTGCTACACCTTTATCAAAACGTGATTTACGCGCCCATGCCCGTGCCTATATTCAGGCGCTGCAAGGCGAAACCTTTCCCGGCTCCAGCCGTCGCTACCTTGAATGTGAGCAAAGTAGCGTCAGGGTGCCAGTGCGGGATATACATCTTAGCCCCAGCCGCCTGACTGACGGCAGCGAGCAAGCTAACCCCAGTTTGCCAGTATATGACACCTCTGGCCCTTATGGCGATCCGGCGCAGCAGTTAGATGTACTAAAAGGCCTGCCTAAATTACGCCTTAACTGGATTACCGCTCGCGGCGATGTGGCACCCTCGCCCGAGTCGCCGTTTGCTGATATTGCGCTGGACGAACAAATCACCGAATTTGACCATCAGCCTCTACGCGCTAAAGGCGGTAGAACGGTCACCCAACTGCACTATGCCCGCGCCGGTATTATTACACCGGAGATGCACTTTATCGCGCTGAGGGAAAATATGGCGGCCGGTAATGATGGCGTCAGAAGCCATCGGGGCGAAAGCTTTGGTGCTGCTATACCCAAACAAATCACCGCGGAGTTTGTGCGCCAGGAAGTCGCGGCCGGCCGCGCTATTATTCCGGCCAATATTAACCACCCGGAAGCGGAGCCGATGATTATCGGCCGTAATTTTAAAGTAAAAGTGAATGCCAATATCGGCAACTCTTCGGTCAGCTCCAGTATTGAAGAAGAAGTGGAAAAGCTGGTGTGGGCGACCCGTTGGGGCGCCGATACCGTGATGGATTTATCCACCGGCCGGCGTATTCATCAAACGCGGGATTGGATCTTACGTAACAGCCCGGTGCCGATTGGTACAGTACCGATTTATCAGGCACTGGAGAAAGTAAAAGGTGATGTCAGCCAGCTTAACTGGCAGGTGTTTTACGACACCCTGGTAGAGCAAGCCGAACAAGGTGTCGATTACTTCACTATTCATGCAGGTGTATTAAAAGACTATGTGGCCTTAACCGCTAACCGCATTACCGGTATCGTCTCACGCGGCGGCGCTATTATGGCGCAGTGGACCAGACTGTATAATCAGGAAAGTTTTTTATATCAGCACTTTGAACAGATTTGTCAGCTCTGTGCTGCCTACGATATTTCACTTTCCTTGGGTGACGGCCTGCGCCCTGGCAGTATTGCCGATGCCAATGACGAAGCGCAATTTGCCGAGCTGCGTACCTTAGGTGAGCTGACTAAAATTGCCTGGCGTTATGATGTACAGGTAATGATTGAAGGCCCGGGCCATGTACCAATGCAGCTGATTCAGCAGAATATGACTGAGCAGCTAAAACACTGCCATGAAGCACCGTTTTATACCTTAGGCCCTCTCACTACCGATATCGCACCTGGCTATGATCATATTACCTCCGGCATCGGTGCTGCAATGATTGGTTGGTTTGGCTGTGCCATGTTGTGCTATGTCACCCCGAAAGAGCATTTAGGCCTGCCAAATAAAGAAGATGTAAAACAAGGCCTTATTGCATACAAAATTGCTGCCCATGCCGCAGATCTGGCCAAAGGCCATCCGGCAGCGCAACAAAGAGACAATGCATTGTCTAAAGCCCGCTACGAGTTTCGCTGGCAGGATCAGTACAACCTGGCACTAGACCCATTCACCGCCAAAGCTTATCACGATGAAACGCTAAGCCATGAAGGCGCCGATGCCGAGCCATTTTGTTCCATGTGCGGCCCCAAGTTTTGCTCAATGCGGCTTAACCAGCAAATTCAGCAGCAAGAGGCAGCAACCGATGCATGAATCAACAACTGAAACTAAACCCATCGTCTGGACTATTGCCAGCTCAGACAGTGGCGGCGGTGCCGGTATACAGGCTGATTTGCATACCTTTGCTGCACTGGGTTGTCATGGCTGCAGTGTTATTGCCGCCGTAACAGCACAAAACAGCACGGAAGTCGTCGGCTATGAAACCGTCAGCCCAGCGCTGTTTGTCACTCAGCTAAATTGCCTATTGCAGGATATGTCGCCCAAAGTGATTAAAATCGGTCTTATTCCAGATGCAGGCTTACTGGAACAATTAGCAATCTGGCTGATGCAGCACAAAGCTGAGCATGAATTTCTGCTGATAGCCGATCCGGTGTTAAGTAGCAGTAGCGGTTATAACTTTATCAGCCAAAGCATACTGAGCATCTGGCGACAGCAACTACTGCCGCTGCTTGACCTCATCACGCCAAATCTGCCAGAGCTGGCATTACTCAGTGACATGCCCCTCACAAGCAGCAATGAACAGGCAAATCAACTGTTGCAGTGCGGTGTAAAAGCCGTATTGGTTAAAGGCGGTCACTCTGCAGAGACAGACACGGTAACCGACCATTACTTCAGCCCAGAGCAGCACTTTAGCTTGCAACAGCCCCGGCTTAATACACTGCATAGCCATGGCACCGGTTGTGTTTTGTCCAGCGCTATCGCTGCGGCATACGCTTATGGCTATGAACTTGCTGATAGCATCATCGTTGCCCGTGCTTATTTGCAACAGGCTTTAAACCATAGTTATGCCACGGGCAAAGGTGCGGGTTGCCTGCAACACCATAGCTGGCCAACAAAACGGTGCTATTTCCCCCAGTTAAAACTGCCGCAGGATACACAGTACGGAGCGCTGAGCTTTGCCGGCATCAGTACACCTGTCGGCTTTTATCCGGTGATTAACAGCGTGCAGTGGTTAAAGCGTTTGCTGCCACTTGAACCCGATGTAATTCAATTGCGCCTAAAACAAGGCACGCCAGATGAGATTGAACTGCAGATAGCAGAAGCAGTGTTGCTTAGCCGTGATTATAAACTACGGCTATTTATTAATGATCACTGGCAGCTGGCCATTAAATACGGTGCTTATGGTGTTCACCTTGGGCAGGAAGATTTAGCACAGGCTGATCTTAATGCAATAGCAGCAGCGGGTTTACGTCTTGGTATCTCTACCCATAGTTATAAAGAACTGCTGCGGGCATATCAATTGCGCCCCTCTTACATTGCGCTGGGGCATATCTTTGCTACACAAACCAAACAGATGCCATCGCAGCCGCAAGGTTTAACACGCCTGAAATACTATGCTGCGCTTTGCGACGACATTCCGACTGTTGCAATTGGCGGTATTAATACCCAACGACTTGAGGCTGTAATGCAATGTGGTGTCTCCGGTGTTGCCGTTGTGTCTGCCATCACGGCACAAGCTGAACCGGAGCAGGCATTTTTACTGCTTAAACATCGAGTGGAGCACTATTATGCGCATCATGCTTAACGACACCCCTATTCAGCTTGCCACAAATTGTACCGTAGCGGAGCTTGTGCAGCAGCAACAGCTAAAAACTGAAGGCCTGGCAGTGGCAATAAATAATGTCGTCATCGCTAAACAACACTGGAGCAAGCATCAGTTGCAAAATAATGCTCAGGTGCAACTGTTTCAGATAGTAACCGGAGGTTGACCATGCTTCACATAGCTAACAAAAGCTTTAGCAGCCGCTTACTGCTGGGCAGTGGTAAATTTGCCAACCCCAACCTTATGCAGCAAGCAATACAAGCCAGCGGTTGTCAGTTGATTACCCTGGCACTTAAGCGCCTGCAGTTGGAGCAGCCGCAAGATGATTTACTCAGCCCACTGCGTGAAATGAATATTCAATTGCTGCCTAATACCTCTGGTGCTAAAACAGCTAAAGAAGCTATTTTTGCTGCACAGCTGGCACATGAAGCGCTGCAAACCAACTGGCTGAAATTGGAGATCCACCCTGATCCGCGTTATTTAATGCCGGACCCTATCGAAACCTTATTGGCAGCTGAGCAACTGGTTAAATTGGGTTTTGTCGTACTGCCCTATTGCAGCGCCGACCCTGTTTTATGTAAACGGCTGGAGCAAGCCGGCTGCGCCGCGGTAATGCCGCTGGGTGCCGCCATTGGCTCTAATCAGGGCTTGCAAACCCGCGCTATGCTGGAAATTATTATCGAACAGGCCAAAGTGCCGGTAATTATCGACGCCGGCCTGGGTGCACCTTCACATGCTGCCGCTGCAATGGAGCTGGGCGCTGCTGCCGTATTGGTTAATACCGCCATTGCTGCCAGCTATGATCCGGTTGCTATGGCCGGTGCCTTTGCACAAGCAGTAAGCGCCGGGCGTATGGCTTATAACGCCGGTTTATCGGCAGCACAGTCACACGCAGCATCTTCAAGCCCGCTCACTGATTTCTTGGCGGCACTATGAGCTTTAGTGCCTATTGGCAGCAACAAAGCTGGCAAGCATTCCAGCTGCAAAGCCGCAATTTTTCAACGGCTCAGGTGCAAGCGGCACTGCATAAACCTCGCTTAATACTCAGTGACTTACAAGCGCTACTGTCTCCGGCCGCTTTACCTTTGCTACCTGTGCTGGCAGCCAAAGCTCAGCAGCTGACCCGACAAAGGTTTGGCCACAGCGTACAGTTTTATGCGCCTTTGTATCTCTCTAACCTTTGCGCTAACGAATGCACCTACTGCGGCTTTTCCCTGAGCCAAAAAGTAAAACGGCGCACCTTAAACTCTGCCGAAATAGAACAGGAATGCCGGGCTATTAAAGCAATGGGAATAGATCAGGTGCTGCTGGTAACCGGTGAGCATGAGCGCAAGGTTGGTATCGACTATTTTTGCGATGTGCTGCCATTGATAAGGCGTTACTTCAGCAGTGTGCAGTTAGAAGTGCAGCCACTAACCACCGCAGAATATGCCAGGCTGAAAAACCTTGGCGTAGATGCGGTAATGCTGTATCAGGAAACCTATAATGCTACGGCGTATCAGCAATATCATCTAAAGGGCAAGAAAAGCGATATCCACTGGCGCCTGGATGCACCGGACAGGGTTGGTCAGGCTGGTATAGATAAAATCGGCCTGGGTATTTTACTTGGCCTTAGCGATTGGCGTACCGATGCCATCTTGCTGGCGCAGCATCTGCAGTTTTTACAAAAACAGTACTGGCAATGCCGTTTTAGCTTATCCGTGCCCAGAATACGCCCTTGCAGTGTTGGTAACGAGGTAATAAATCCAATCAGTGACAAAGAACTGATCCAGCTGATTTGTGCCTTTCGCTTATTTGCACCCGAGCTGGAAATCAGTTTGTCTACCCGCGAGTCTGCCGTGCTCCGCCAGCACGTGGTACCACTGGCTATCACCAGTGTCAGCGCCGGTTCAAAAACCCAACCCGGCGGTTACAGTGTTGAACCGGAAAACCTCGAGCAGTTCAGCATAGACGACACTCGTTCACCTAAACAGGTTGCCAAGGCGTTGATACAACAAGGTTTGCAGCCAGTGTGGAAAGATTGGGACAGCTTTTTAGGTCGATGAAGGTAAGCAGATAAAAAGCAAAAAGGCCAACTCTGTCGAATAGCGGTGAACTACATTGCTCACCCCCTCCATGGGGTTCGCCGCTTCGCGGCCAGCTGAAGCTGTCTCACAAAACGGCACGATAGCCGTTTTGCACAGCTATGCTGCCGAAGGCGAGCGACATGAATGTTGCGAGTGTAAAACGTTCCGGACATTTTTGTCGCATAGCTTTTCGCTCGCTCGGGCAGATAACCCATCGGCAATACAAATAAAAAAACCCTTCGTTTTCACGAAGGGTCTGTTTATTTGGGAGCCTGGCGGTGAACTACTCTCGCATAGCGAATGCTACACTACCATCGTC
>NZ_LNQS01000012.1 GCF_001513785.1 Rheinheimera sp. EpRS3 | reverse complement strand
ACCTTCGGGTTATGAGCCCGACGAGCTACCAGGCTGCTCCATCCCGCGTCCGTAACTTAACACCGAGCAGAGTGTGTTAAGTATTTGTTTGCAATGCCGTTTCAACGTTAGTTGGTTGCGGGAGCCGGATTTGAACCGACGACCTTCGGGTTATGAGCCCGACGAGCTACCAGGCTGCTCCATCCCGCGTCCGTCATTGCGGGGCGCATCTTAGTGTTTTTAACAAAGCCATGCAAGCCTTTATCTGCTTTTATTTTTAAGATGTTGCTTAACTGCTGCTTTGTTAAACAAAGCGCTGTTTTAAGCGGCAATTTGGCGTTATTACAAAAACTCAAACGGATAAATAGCACATTCTGCTATACTGACGGCCATTTTTGTTAGGGGTTTGGGTAGCATGCTGGAATTCTGGGCGTTAACGTCTAAAGGGGTAGAGGAACTGCTGGCGGATGAAATTCGCCATCAGGGTGGCGAAGTGTTGAAAGTGACCATGGGCGTGGTGCGCTTTAAGGCAGAACTGCGCACCGGGTATCAATTATGTTTATGGTCGCGCCTGGCTACCCGTATTTTGCGCTTAATACAGTCTGAGCCGGTTACGGCCGACAGTGATATTTACCAGATTGCGCAGAAAATTGACTGGCCACAGCAAATGTCACTGCGTAATACGTTGGCAGTAGACTGTGTTGGGAAACACCCGAAAATAGACAACACCCAGTTTGGCGCTATCCGCTTAAAAGACGCCATTGTTGATCAGTTCCGAGAAGAAACCGGCCATCGGCCGGATGTTGACCGGATGGATCCCGATGTGCGCTTTCAGGTGCGGTTAGATAAAGCGCATTTCCACTTTTTACAGGACTTTTCCGGCCCGTCATTACATCAGCGTGGTTACCGTGCTGGCCAGGGCGAAGCGCCATTAAAAGAGCATTTAGCTGCGGCGCTGTTAAAACGTTCCGGATGGCAGGTGGATCAGCCGTTGTTTGACCCGTTTTGCGGCAGCGGCACTATAGTGCTGGAAGCAGCATTAATTGCGCTGAATAAAGCGCCGGGCTTAAGCCGCGAAAAGTTTGCCTTCGAAGGCTGGCCTGGCCATCGTGACGCGGTTTGGCAGCAATTAAAGCAAGAAGCCAAAGCGGCACAGCGGGTGTTACCCGCTGTTGTGCAATTTTGGGGCTCGGACTTTGATGAGCGCAATTTAGCCAAAGCGAAGCAAAATGCCGCCCGTGCCGGTGTTGCTGCTTATGTACAGTTTGATTATGCCGATGCCACAGCACTAAAAACTGCGGTAACCAGTGTGCCGGGCGTTATTGTTACCAACCCGCCGTATGGCGAGCGATTGGGCGATTTACCCTCATTAATACCGCTGTACAGTAAGTTTTCCTTAGCGTTAAAGCAGCATTATCAGGGCTGGCGTTTAGCCATTATTACCTCAAACACCGATTTACTGCGTGCGCTGCGTTTATCAAAAAGCAAAAGCTATAAGTTTACTAATGGCCCGCTGGATTGTGATTTCACCCTGTTTGACTTAACCGAAAAGCAAGTGGCGGTAAGCTCTGATGCGCCGGCGCTGTTTTTTAGCGAAAGTAGCTCTTTTGGCAACCGCTTGGCGAAGAATTTAAAGCAGCTGCAAAAGTGGGCGAACAAAGAAGGCCTTAGCTGCTACCGCTTATATGATGCCGATATTCCGGAATATAATGTAGCGGTAGATTGGTACGACGGTGAAGTGGTAGTGCATGAATATGCTGCGCCGGCCACGGTGGACGAGCAGGTATCGCAAAAACGCTTATTCGATGTGGTAAACCAGGTACCGCAGGTACTGGGTATCGGCTCAGATAAAATGATTTTAAAGGTGCGCGAAAAGCAAAAGGGCACGTCACAGTATCAGGCATTAAATAAAGCCGGCCAGTACAAAGAAGTGAGCGAATACGGCGCTAAGTTTTTAGTTAATCTGCGTGATTACCTGGATACCGGTTTGTTTTTAGATCATCGCATTACCCGGCGGATGATCCAGCAGCAGGCCAAAGGTAAAACGGTGTTAAACCTGTTTGCTTATACCGGCAGTGCGTCGGTGCATGCCGCTATTGGCGGTGCCGCCAGTGTGACTACGGTAGATATGTCAAATACTTATCTGGACTGGGCCAGGCGTAACTTCACTATTAACGGCTTAACCGGCAAGCAATATCAGTTTGAACAAGCCGACTGCCTGCAATGGTTAAGCCGTTGCCGTGCTCAGTTCGATTTAATTTTTGTTGACCCGCCAACCTTTTCTAACTCGAAGCGGATGCAGGACAGCTGGGATGTACAGCGCGACCACGTTAATTTGTTAAACATGCTGACGGCGCGGCTGGCACCAGGTGGCAAAGTGATTTTCTCTAACAATAAACGCCGCTTTAAAATTGATACCCAGGCACTTAACGATGCCGGCTGGCAGGTTAAAGATATCTCGACGGCGACGTTGCCGGAAGATTATAAGCGTAACCCGAATATTCACGTTTGTTTTGAGTTAACGCGCTAATAGTATGAATAGCATGCAGCAGGCCTTAACCTTATACAGTACCTGGGGCTGTCATTTATGTGATCAAGCTGAACAGCTATTGTTGCAAGCCGGCCTTGCGGGCCAGTTTCAGGTTACCGATATTGTTGATGATGAACAGGCCTTTGCGCGCTACCGGTTGATGATCCCGGTGCTACGCCGGGGGAATAACGAATTATGCTGGCCCTTTGATGCGGACCAGCTGGCAACATGGCTTAAGGATGTACAGTAGTGGAATTATTACGTTTTCAGCAGGCGTGTTTAGCCTTTGGCACTAACCCGATATTGGATCATGTCGACTTTAGCTTATTCAGCGGCGAGCGCGTATGTTTAGTCGGTCGCAACGGCGCCGGTAAATCGTCAATGCTAAAATTGCTGACCGGACAGCAAAATCTGGATGATGGCCAGATAGTGGTGAATACCGGTGTGGTACTAAGCCGCTTAGAGCAGGACCCGCCGGCCAAAATGGACGTGAAAATTGCCGACTTTATCCGCGAAGGTGCCGGTGATTTAGCCCAAATAGCGCAGCAATTTTATACTCTGTCAGAAAACTTAGACGGCGCTTCAGATGCCGACTATCGGCTGTTTGAGAAATTACAAAGCGAAATGGATACCCGCGACGGCTGGGGGCTGGAATCCCGTGTTGCTGATTTATGCCAGCAGTTTGATATGAACCCGGATGCCAGTTTAGCGACGTTATCCGGTGGCTGGTTGCGTAAAGCGGCTCTGGCTCGGGCTTTGGCCGCCAGGCCGGATATTTTGTTACTGGATGAGCCAACTAACCATTTGGATGTCGCCGCTATCCAGTGGCTGGAACAGTTTTTACTGAATTTCTCCGGTGCCATCATTTTTATCTCGCACGACAGGGCTTTTATCCGTGCCCTGGCTACCCGCATTATTGATCTGGACCGTGGTTTGTTAACCTCGCACCCGGGCAATTATCAGGAATACCTGGATCGCAAGCAAAAAATGCTCGAAGACGAGCAGCAGCACAATGCATTGTTTGATAAAAAGCTGGCAGAAGAAGAAGTATGGATCCGTCAGGGCATTAAAGCACGGCGTACCCGTAACGAAGGCCGCGTAAGAGCACTTAAAGCGTTGCGTCGTGAGCGGGCAGAGCGGGTAGAAACCTTAGGCAAGGTCGATTTTAATATCGAGCAGGCTGATCGCTCCGGCAAGCTGGTATTCGAAACCAAAGCCATTAGCTGCGGCTTTAATGGCAAAACCGTTATCGACAAACTTGATTTATTGGTAATGCGCGGTGATCGCATCGCGCTGGTTGGGCCTAACGGTGTCGGTAAATCAACACTGATTAAGCTGTTATTGGGTGATTATAAACACGACAGTGGCGAGATTAAGCGCGGCACCAATATTGAAGTGGCCTATTTTGACCAGCACCGTATCGCGCTGGACTTAGAAGCCACAGTGCAGGACAACGTCGCGGAGGGTAAACAAGAAATTACCCAAAATGGTAAAAGCCGCCATGTACTGAGTTACCTGCAGGACTTCTTATTCCCGCCAGCACGGGCACGTACTCCGGTGAAGGCCTTATCGGGCGGTGAGAAAAACCGTTTACTGCTGGCCAAACTGTTTGCCAGGCCGAGTAACTTACTGATCCTCGATGAGCCAACCAACGACTTAGATGTTGAAACGCTGGAACTGCTGGAAGATATCCTGCAGCAATATCAGGGTACTGTATTGTTGGTAAGCCATGACCGCGAATTTGTTAACAATACCGTTACCAGCTCACTGCTGTTTGCCGGTGAGGGGCGTATTATTGAAATTGCCGGTGGTTATGACGACGTTATTGCTTACCAGCAACGTATGCAAACGCCTGCTTCAACAGCACAAAAAGTGACAAAACCATTACAGAGCGTAACAGAAGAAATACCACCGCAGGCTTCTGTTAGCAGTGCTAAGAAGTTATCATACAAAGAGCAACGCGAACTGGAGCAATTGCCAGCCTTGCTGGAACAGCTTGAAGCAGAGCTTGAGGCGTTACAGCTGAAAGTAAATGACGCCGAGTTTTTTAAGCAAAGTGCAGAGCAAACGCAAACCACGTTGAACCAACTGCAGCAGATCGAGTCGAAGCTGGCGCAAGCGTATGCACGCTGGGAAGAATTAGACGCATAAGAATTAAAGTATATTTAGGGGCTCCGAATGAAGTTATCACGCATCAGTCTGGCGATATTGCCGCTGTTAAGTCTGTGTTCTGTACAAGCGGCCGTTTATAACGTCGTTGAGATTGGTGAAGTAAGCGAAGTAAAGTCAACTTACGCTTCAGCTATAAACGATAGCGGAGATACGGTATTTAATGGTGCAGTTGTTGTTCAACGTACTAACTCTGCGGGTAATACCGTCAATGACTTCCAATATTTTAATTTCCCCATTGATTTGGATGCTATTGATTTTGAAGATGAGGATCTCCAAGCGTTTTTTACTGACGAACAGTTAGCTGATGTGACTAACGGTAACATTGATAATGCAATTCTGAATATCCTGCTAAGTATTAACCCCAGCGGGCAACCAATTGGTAATGCTATTGGTTATCTGCAGTCAGGGAGTTTAGAGCCAGAAAATATACTGTTGCGGGATAGTGCCGAGCCCACGCGGGGCAACAGTGAGTACTTGTACGATATTAACAATGCCGGCATTGCAGTAGGTGTTGCGGGTACTACTTTTACGTTACAAAGTTATACTCCCGATGTAACAGACGACGAGCCTGAGCCGGAAACAGTTGAATTATGGGTTCCTGAGGCATCGCATCAGTTAGGTGCTGTCGTACAGGACGGGCAAGTCAGAACTATACCTGCGCCTTATCAGGAGTTGGGTGGTGGTTATACCGTTGCCAGATCTATCAGCAATAACGGGTTAATTGCTGGTTTTGGCAGCAGCGGCATGACAGATGCTGCTAAGGAAGCCGTCGAGGATGTGTGTACCGGAGAAACTACTCCAGAAGCACTATGCTTGTATAACAGAGCAGTTGCAGGCAGCTACGAGCAAAGTGGTATGATATGGCAGTTGCAAGCAGATGGCAGTGTGGCCGTGCCTCAGGTGCTGGGCTTTTTAGGGGACAAAAATACCGGGAACGCTTTCGACGGTGAAGGTGTCAATGCTATAACTTATTTTAGCGTTGCTAACGATGTAAATGATAACGGTATTGCGGTAGGTCGTTCATTATACAGTGACTCAGATCGTACACAGCGGGTACGGTTAAGTAACGGCCAGGTTGTTGACCAAATTGTGCGGGCGCAGCATGCCAGTTTATATGTTGAAGATCAGGTATTACCGTTGGTCGATCCGCTTGAGTGGTCTATTAGTGATGCTGTGGCCATTAATAATAACAACATTATTGTGGGTTATGGCCAAAAAGTGATTAACAGCGCTACACGCAATAAAATGTTTTACCACGACTATAGCTCCGGTCAAACTAACTTTGTCGATGGTTTTTTTTCCAGCTCAACGACAGTACCAAAAGCTATTAATGACAGTAACCAGGTAGTCGGCCAGGCTGAAGTTATTCTGGGTGGTACAACAACCAGAAGATATCATGGCTTCATGTATGATATAGCTGCTGACAGCTTTACGGATTTGAATGCCTTGATTGGCTGTAATTCGCCTTACACCGTAGTTGATGCAGTCGATATCAATAACAATGGCGATATTCTGGCGACAGCGCTGATGATGAAAGAGCGTAAAGATTTGCTGGGCGAAATCATCGTAGATGCGCAGGGCAACCCAGAGCTTGAAGAGCTGGCTGTTACAGTTAAATTACAGCCCGTTGCCAATGGTGAACCAGAGGATTGCTCATCAGAAGAGACAGAATATGAGCGCAAAGGCGGCGCCGCTGGTTTTGGTTGGTTAACGTTAAGCGCTGCGCTAGTCTGGTGGCGCCGACGCAAAGTGTAATGTTAATAAAAAAGCTGCTTCGGCAGCTTTTTTAATGCCTGTAAGGCTGTTACAGCTTTATAGTTATAAAAGTAGGATGCTTAGTGTAATTTGATATAAACAAAACTGTCATCAAATCTTAAAGAAGTTCAGTTTGTTAGCCCTTGTCAAGCTTTTAATCTATTCATTTCAGATTGAACCTTTTATGGCTGTCGACTATCAATTAAAGGGTAATCGCAAATTCTTATGCGGTTATTTTTATCAAATAAAGTTGAGGAAGACTGCCGTATGAAAAGACAAAAACGTGATCGTCTGGAACGTGCTCATGCTCAAGGTTATCGTGCCGGTGTAACCGGACGGTCCAAAGAAATTTGCCCTTACCAAGGTTTAGATACGCGCTCACAATGGTTAGGAGGCTGGCGCGAAGCCATCGAAGATCGCAATGTTGGGCTGTTTAATAAAGGTCAGTAATTTTTCCCAGTAAGCTCAAGCATTAAAAAAGCCCCGTCAGGATAACTTGCGGGGCTTTTACCATTTCATCTTAGTGTGAATTAAAAACTGGATGTGTCCTGAAACAGACCAACTTTCAGGTCGGTTGCAGCATAAATATCACGGCCATCGACACTAACGACACCATCACCAATACCCATAAACAGCTTACGCTTGATAACCCGTTTCATGTTTATGGTATAAGTAACTTTTTTGGCTGTAGGCAGTATCTGGCCGGTAAATTTTACTTCGCCCACACCCAGGGCACGGCCTTTACCCGGGCCGCCACACCAGCCTAAAAAGAAGCCGACTAGTTGCCACATGGCATCAAGACCCAGACAACCTGGCATTACCGGATCACCTTTAAAGTGACAGGCAAAGAACCATAAGTCTGGCGTAATATCCAATTCAGCAATGATCTGGCCTTTACCATACAGACCACCTTCTTCGGAAATGTGAATAATGCGGTCCATCATCAGCATATTGTCCGAGGGCAACTGGCTGTTGCCTTCGCCAAACAGTTCACCATTGCCGCAGGCAATCAAATCTTCTTTTGTAAAGCTATTCTTAGTCATGTATGTTTAATCCAGTGAAAATACCGGGCCACTTTAGCGAACACTTGTACGCCAAACAAGTCCGATTTGTATTAAGTCTTAATTTTACGCATCAATTAGTTAACTGGTTGAGGGTATGACAGTGTTATTGCCAAAGAGTGACATCATGACAAATTCGAGTGGAAAAGCGCTGACCAACGCAGAAAAGCAACTGCGTTATCGTGAACGGCAAAAGCAATCGGGTAAAAAGGAGTTGCGCGGCTATTTGACACCTGAGGCGCTAAGTTGCTATGAAGAGATCCAGAAAAAAACGGAATGGAGCGACAGTGTTTTGCTTAGTAATGCTATCCGGCTGATGTATGCCGCACATAAATGTGGCCAGGTGGGTATTTTAAACAGCTGGTTAACCGAGCATAAGCGTTGATTTACCCGCGCTGCAGGTGTTGCTGACGTGCGTTCAGCGTTATAATGTTGCCAGAATATGCCTGAGTAACCAGAGAGCTTTTAATGATTTTGTTTGTACGGGATCTAACCGTTATTGATTTTTCTTACCTGTGCGCCAAGCGGGGTATGTTGGGTGAAAGCTATATTGTTGACGTAGAGCTGCACGGCGGTCTGGATCAAACCTCGATGGTGTTGGATTTTGCCAAAGTCAAAAAAGTGATTAAGCAAGCTATAGATCAGCTGGTGGATCATAAACTGGCCGTACCGGCCTTATCTGCAGCACTGACGATTGATAGCCGTGCTGATTTACAGCGGTTAACCTTTCAATCAGCACGCGGTCGCATCAGTATGGCGGCACCAGCACAAGCCATTGTGGCTGTTGCCAGCGATGAAATTAATGAGCACAGCATCACTGCATTTTTGCAGCAGCAAATTACACCTTTACTGCCCGGTAATGTGCAGCAGCTGATTTTTACTTTAAGGCCGGAAGTCAGCAACAGTTTTTATTACCACTACAGCCATGGCTTAAAGAAGCATGACGGTAATTGCCAGCGTATTGCCCATGGTCATCGCTCAACTATTCAAATATACACTGACGGTATGTTAACGCCACGTTTAAACAAATACTGGTGTGAGCGCTGGCAGGATATTTATCTGGGCTCTGCTGAAGATTTGTGCAGCGCTGATGTTTTACAACATCTTACTGCCGCTGCAGATGATTATAGCTTCCGCTATCAGGCTGCACAGGGCTGGTTTGAACTGACAATGCCGAAAACTCATTGTGAAATTATACCCTGTGATACCACAGTGGAGTGTCTGGCGGAGTATATCGCCGCAGAATTAAAGCAACTTGATGGTACGAAACTATATAAGGTAGTGGCTTATGAAGGGGTGGGTAAAGGCGCTATTGCTGTTAGCTAGCGTTAGCTGCACGTTAGTTGCTGAACCAGCGTTAGAGTTAGAAGGGCAGCTGACCCAGGGCAGTTTGCTACGGGGTAAGGTGCTACCTGGCAGTAAAGTATTTTTTAATGACATTGAACTGCCATTAAGCAGCGATGGTCGTTTTGTCTTTGGTATCGGCCGGGATGCACCGCTAAAGCATCAGCTTAAAGTGCAACTAAATGGTGAAGAGCATATAAAGCCGTTAACCTTTACTGCAGGCCAGTATGATATTCAGCATGTTAATGGTGTAGCACAAAAATATGTTACACCACCAGCCGAGGTAACCGAACGTATCCGTCATGACAACCAGCAGGTACGGACAGTTCGCAAAACAGTATCTGGCCTGCCATTTATCTTCGATACCCCCATCATGCCTGCCCAAGGGCGTATTTCCGGTGTTTATGGCAGCCAGCGTGTATTTAATGGCGAGCCACGTAACCCACACTATGGCCTCGATGTGGCAGCACCGGTTGGAGCACCGGTTGTCGCGCCGTTAAGTGGCAAAGTACTGTTAGCTGAAGATTTATACTATTCTGGCTTAACACTAATTATTGATCATGGTTTTGGCATCAGCTCTACCTTTATGCATTTAAGCCGGTTTGATGTTGCTGTTGGTGATGAGATTGCGCAGGGGCAGAAAATTGCTGAAGTAGGTGCGACCGGAAGGGTAACAGGCCCTCACCTCGATTGGCGTATTAACTGGCAACAGGAACGGCTGGATCCGGCGCTGCTGCCAGGTTTGGTGCTCAACTAAGCCGTTACTGAACTGGTTGCAGCCAGTAATCACACTTTGGCTGCTCAGTAATTGTCAATATGGCAACCTGTTGGCTTGCTGTAGTTAACGTTAGCTGGCTTTGCAGTAAGCGGTCTTTGCGATAATAGTGTAGTAATAAAGGTTTATCTTTAATTGCCCGCTTTAACAGCTGTGGCAGGCTGGTGGCAGTGATTTTGCGGCCATCCAGCGCCAGTAATTGATCACCGGCCATTAAACCTGCCTGATGCGCAATGCCACCATGGTAAACCTGTGTTAATTGCAGCAGGCCATTTAGCTGTTTAGTTTGAGCGCCAATAAAGGGTAAATTCTCAGTACCGGTTTCACCGCCGAAATCATCTGCATGTTGCATTGGCCGAAGCGTTAATATTAGGCCAAGAGCTGGCAGCAATTCTGCCAGTGGCAATGCCGCAGTTTGTGTCAGCCATCTGTCGCTTTGTGCGGCAAGTTCATTAAACCCAAGTTCTGTCAGCACTTCTTGCAACGCATTATCCGGTGTGCCTGATAACAAATAACGTTGCCATAACTGACGGACTATTGCATCAAGGTTGCTATTTTGCCGGCGCAGGCTGGCATCCAGACATAACGCCAGTAAAGCGCCTTTGGCGTAATAACTTACCACTGAATTTACCGCGTTTTCATCCTGTTTATAAAACTTAGTCCAGGCGGTAAAGCTGCTGTCTACAAGGCTTTGGCGGTCATCGCTCGGGTTACGTGTAACTCTGGAAATGGTTTTTTCCAGCGTTTTAATATAAGTTTTACTGTCAATCAGGCCGGCACGTACCAGCGCTAAATCATCATAGTAAGAAGTAAAACCCTCATATAGCCAAAGCTGGTTGGTGTACTGCTCGGCGGTTAGCTGATACTGCTGAAATACAACGGGCTTTAAGCGCTTAACCCACCAGGTATGAAAGTATTCATGGCTACATAGTGCCAATAGATTCTGATAGTTTTCATCTACCTGAGGTTGTTCAGGCACTGGTAAGTCAAAACGGCTGCACAATAGTAGAGTAGAGTTCAGATGTTCCAACCCACCATAGCCATCTTCTGTTACCCAGAGCAAAAACCAGTAGCTGGTTAAATCAGCCGGTAAGCTGCCAAACACTTGTACCTGCTGCTGGCAAATTCGCGTTAAATCGCTGGTAAATCGGCTAAGATCAGTCAGGTTGTCGCCGGTAACCACCAGATAATGACTGATGCCATCAATAGTAAACTCGGTAAGGGTAAATTTACCCAACAAGATAGGGCTATCAATTAACACCTGATAATTTGCTGCAGTGTATTGACCAAAGCCAAGAAAGTCAGTGCTTTGGCTGCGGATTAAACCGGTTGCAACCCGCCAGCGCTCAGTAGCGCGTGACTGAGGTTTGCTAACATTGACCTGATGTGGCAGAGTTTCCAGCTCGCTGACACTTAAACACAGGCTGGCCGGGTTTAACACGGCTACTTCATCGTCAATATAAGCGGCCCGGACGGATAAATCGTAAGCATATAACTGATAGCTAACGGTTACCGGGGTATGGTTACACTGTAATTGCCAGCGCTGCTTATCCAGCTGTTGCAGCTCCAGTGCGCCGGATTTATCACAGGCACTTATCGCAACAATGTTCCTGGCAAAATCACGGATCATGTAGCTGCCGGGGATCCAGGCAGGCAATGTCAGCTCATGTACTGATGACTGCGGGGTAAAACTGAGCGTTACCGATATCAGGTGTGCACTGACATCAGTTATATCAAGCTGGTACATAACAGATTTCATAGCGTTACTCTTTCTTACAGGTAAAGGGTTTACCCTTTGCCTACAGCATTGTCCCGTATTAAGCTGGCTATTATGCCGCTAAAACCGAATAAGGAAAATGATATGGCAACAGAAACAGTATTCAGTAAAATTATTCGTCGTGAGGCTCAGGCCGATATTTTGTATCAGGATGACTTAGTTACTGCCTTTCGTGACATCCGCCCTCGGGCGCCGGTGCATATTTTATTGGTGCCCAATCAGCTTATTCCAACCGTTAATGATGTTGAGCCCAAACATGAAGCCGCGCTTGGCCGGCTGTTTACCGTGGCGCGTAAACTGGCAGCCGAATACGGCATAGCAGATAAAGGTTACCGGCTGATTATGAACTGCAATGCGCATGGTGGGCAGGAGGTTTATCATATTCATTTACACCTGGTTGGCGGCAGGGCGCTTGGCCCGATGCTAAGCCGTTAACTAAACCGGTAATCAGCCCCTCGGATACGTATTTGTGTGCGATACTGTTGCAATTAGATGCGGCTCTTATAGAATCGCCGCGTCTTTCACTGCTATAACTGAGTATTGCTATGAGTAACGAAGCGTTAATTGCCAAACGGATGGAACATGCGGTAACACGGGTTACCAAAACGGTATTTCCCGGCCGCACTAATCACCATAACACCTTATTTGGCGGCGAAGCGCTGGCCTGGATGGACGAAGCAGCTTTTATCGCCGCCACGCGGTTTTGCCGCAAGCCTCTGGTTACCGTTAGCTCTGATCGGGTTGATTTTAAAGAATCTATTCCTGCCGGCACTATTATTGAACTGGTCGCCAGAGTTGAACATGTCGGCCGTACCAGTATTCGTGTGCATGTCGATATTTTTGTTGAGCATATGTACAACGATGATCAACATAAAGCGATTTCAGGCAATTTTACCTTTGTGGCGCTGGGGCCAGACAGAAAACCGACACCGGTACTGGGTTAAAATATCAGGCTAATGCGATTAATACATATGCAAACACGGCCAGTTAACAGGGCTTTTGGCTGCTATTTAGTTATAATCGGGCAATTACCTTATTGGCCTGCGGGTTATTGTTTTGTATAAGTTATTTGAAGATCGTACCCGCCAGTTTTGGATCCTGCATACCTTAGGCTGGCTGGGTTTTGCCATAGTCAATTATCTTGGCTCTCTGATCCAGGAAACGCGCGACGCATTCCTGATTATTGTGGCGCTGGACTCTTATATCGGCTGGCTAATTACCATACCACTGCGTTACGCTTATCAGCGTGCCTGGCACTGGACGCCCTGGAAAATGATTATAACCGTACTGCTGCTGGCATTTTTTGTTGCAGCAATATGGACAGCCGTGCGTAACTTTAATTACTGGGAAATATACCGCCATGGTGCGCGGCCAGACGACTGGCTAAAGTATATCCGTGATACCCCAGTGGCGTTTTATGTCATGTTAAGCTGGAGCGGTTTGTATTTTGGTATTAAGTACTATCAAACATTGCAGCAAGAGAAACAAAAATCGCTTACGGCAACCAATAAGGCGCATGAGGCACAGCTGAAAATGCTGCGGTATCAGCTTAACCCGCATTTTCTGTTTAACACCCTTAATGCTATTTCAACACTGGTATTAATTAATGAAGCCGATACCGCCAATAAAATGGTGACCAGGCTTAGTGACTTTTTACGCTATTCATTGTACAAAGATCCTATTAACAAGGTACCACTGGAGCAAGAGGTATATGCTGCCCGTTTATACCTTGAGATTGAAAAGGTGCGCTTCTCCGAGCGTTTGTCTGTTATATTCGAACTTGAGCCAGGAACAGAAAAAGCACTGGTACCGAGTTTAATTTTGCAGCCGCTGATTGAAAATGCTATTAAGTATGCGGTAGCCAGCCAGATTAATGGCGGTGAAATAGCGATTACGGCGAAAAAATTTGGCCATGATCTGTTGCTCGAAGTGGCTGATAACGGGCCCGGCATGACCATTACCAATGGTTTGCCCAAAAGCAGTGACAGTGGCGTTGGGCTGGTTAATACCAAAGAGCGTTTATCGGCACTGTACGACAATAACTTTGCCCTGGTTTTAACGCATAATCAGCCCCAGGGCTTAAAAGTAAATATCAGAATTCCATTACAACTAGAAAAAACGGAACAGGAACATGCTTAAGGTAATAGTAGTTGATGATGAACCTTTAGCCCGCAAGGGAATGATGGTGCGCTTACGCGAGTTCCCTGAGTTGGAAGTTATCGCTGAATGCACCAATGGCCAGCAAGCCATCGACAGTATTAGCCAGTTAACCCCCGATCTGGTCTTTCTTGACGTTGAAATGCCTGGCATGGATGGTTTTGCGGTGCTTAAGCAATTGCAGGCGCAAAAGGCGGCTTTACCTTACATCGTATTTGTTACAGCTTATGACCATTATGCTTATAGTGCGTTTGAAGTCAGTGCGCTGGACTATGTGTTAAAGCCGGTTGAACCAGAGCGTTTAAAACAGGCTGTGGAAAAAGTACTGAAAATATATCAGGCACAAGACACGCAAAAACATAAAGGCCAACTGGCAGAAGCCGTAGCAAAGCTCACCGGAGATGACACCGGTAATATCCTGCAGCGGCTGGATAACGCCCAGCCAGTGGTAAATGACCGTTTCCCGGATGCTATCAGCATTAAAGACAGCGGCGAAATTACCAGAGTACCAGTAGCCGCTATTGAATGGGTTGATGCTGCCGGCGATTATATGTGTATCCACACCCGTGATGGCCAAACACATATTTTGCGCCGGACGATGAAAGAGTTAGAGCAGGAGCTGGATCCCAAGCTGTTTGTCCGGGTACATCGTTCTGCTATCGTCAACGTACACACTATTGCCAAATTACAAATGCTGGCCAATGGTGAGCACCAGTTAATGCTGACCAATGGCCAGGCCGTCAAAGTAAGCCGCAGCTATAAAGACCGCGTAAAACAGGTGTTTAATCAGTAGTACGCTGTTTACGGTTAATCGCTGGCAATCGTTTGTTGCCAGCGCACCAGATAAGGGTCGATCTGCTTTTGCTTAGCGCCGGTTTCTGAAAGGGGGTATAACACTGCTTGCTGGTTTATTTCACCTGCCATCATTAAATGAGCCCCCTGCATCAGTTGCTCCACAGCATACGCGCCTAATTTAGTTGCCAGAATTCTGTCAGCTCCAACAGGCGAACCGCCGCGTTGAATATGACCAAGAATACAGGCCCGGCATTCAATGCCCAAAGCCTTGCTAAGCGCCTCAGCCAGTGCTGTTGTGCCGCCGGGGTAACTGTTTTCCGCCACCACAATAATGTAACTGCTTTTGCCACGTAATAATTGTGCGCGCTTAACCGGCTCTATCAGCGCTTTTAAGTTATCTGGCCGCAGGGCGCCAAACTCGGGGCAAATAATCTGCTCAGCACCGCCAGCGATACCGGCAGACAACGTAATATAACCAGAATGGCGGCCCATTAGCTCAACCAGAAATATTCGCTCAAATGCATCGGCAGTATCACGGATTTTATCTATTGCATCCAATGCCGTATCTATAGCGGTGGCAAAACCAATAGTGTAGTCGGTGCCGTCTACATCGTTATCAATGGTGCCCGGAACGCCGATGATCTGGCCCTGATAATGTTCAGCTATGGCTAATGCGCCACGAAAACTGCCATCGCCGCCAATAATAATCAGTGCATCCAGTTGCAGGCGCTCCAGTGCCTGAGCAGCTTTTTTTGCGCCTTCAGTGGTATGTAGTGCCTCGCAGCGGGCGCTTTTTAAAATAGTGCCGCCATGCTGAATAATGTTTTGCACGTGCTGCGGTAACAGTGTTTGGTAGTCATCGTCGAGTAAACCATTAAAACCGTGGTGAAAACCAGTAACGTCAATATTGTAGGCTGCAGCTGTCAGTACAACTGCCCTGATTGCCGCATTCATTCCCGGTGCGTCGCCACCGGAGGTCAGTACACCAACACGTTTAATCATTGTTTATCCCTGTTTACTGCTTAACCTAATACCCAGTATAGGGGCTTACAAAGTAAGCAGTGTTTGATATGGCGCAACAGTTAGTCAATTAGTCGATATAACAGCCTAAGCTACAGACAACAGTGGGTGAAATAAGCGAAAATAGCGCTGCTCTGGCTTACACTCGCAACACCCGCCACTTTATTACACTGGATTACTTACACCATGCACCAAATTACTGGTAAAAGCCTGATTGGGCTATTGTTAGCCTTAACCACTGCTGTTTTATGGGGCATTTTGCCTATAGCACTAAAAATTTTGCTCGATGTGCTAACGGCTAACACCATCACGGCAATCCGGTTTTTGGCCGCTGCTGTTATCGTTGGTATTTGGTTGGGCGCGCGGGGCAAGTTGCCCAAAGCGGCGTTATTAATTACGCCCAAAATAGCAAAGTTAATGCTGATCGCTGTGGCCGGGCTGTTGTCCAACTACATCATGTATTTAAGTGGGCTAAATTACCTCAGTGCAGAAACCGCGCAGGTGGTTATTCAACTGGCACCATTTTTAATGATGATAGGTGGTGTCTTTATATTTAAAGAGCACCTGTTAAGGTGGCAAAAAGCCGGTGCAGTTATTCTGGTTGCGGGTTTGCTACTGTTTTTCAATGAGCGTTTGGTACAACTGATATTACAAGCCGGTACAGAAACACTGGGTGTGTTACTGGTAATTACCGCAGCCGTAACCTGGGCTGCCTATGCTCTGGCGCAAAAGCAGTTGCTGGTGCATTACAGCTCAAAGCAAATTATGTATATACTCTATGTAGCTGGCACCATTGCTTTTATGCCGGTGTCAGATTTTACCCCGCTATTGACGATGAGCAATCTGCACTGGTTACTGCTTATCTTTTGCTGCTTAAATACCGTGGTGGCTTATGGTGCTTTTGCTGAAGCGCTGCATCACTGGGAGGCATCTAAAGTCAGTGCGGTACTTGCTGTAACGCCACTTTTTACTATTTTGTTTGCCAATATCGTGGGCTGGCTGTTTCCGGCCTATTTATCAGCACAGCAGCTTAATCTTTGGTCCTGGCTTGGTGCTGCACTGGTGGTAGTGGGCTCAGCATTAACCGCGCTGGCACCGCAATTTGTGCAATACCATAGCGCACGTAAAATACGTAAGTTACAACGCGACGTGTTTTAAGCAGTCTTGCAGGCAGTAAAAAGGGCTCAGATGAGCCCTTAATTTTAACAACTAGCTTTGACAGTTGGCGTATTATTTTACCTGCACAATTCTGCAGGTATTCGAAGCGCCGATAGTTTCCATAACATCGCCGTGAGTCATGATCACCAAGTCACCGCTTTTTAAACCGGCTTTGACTTTTACAGCTTCAATAGCTGCATCGGCCAGAGATTGTCCTTGTAATGCAGTGCTGTCAAAAAACGCCGGATAAACACCACGATACAGCGCCATTTTGTTCAGCGTTTTGGTATGGCGTGATAACGCAAAAATAGGCTGTGGCGAGGTAATACGTGACATCAGCTTGGCGGTATAGCCAGACTCTGTCAGCGTAATAATAGCTTTGATGCCTTCCAGATGATTAGCCGCGTACATGGCAGACAATGCGATAGTTTCGCTTATTTCAGTGAAGGTAACATCCATACGATGCTTGGAAATTTGTACGCTTGGGTGTTTTTCCGCACCGTCACATACCCGAGCCATAGCGCGGACTGTTTCTGTCGGGTATTTACCGGCAGCGGTTTCAGCGGACAACATAACGGCATCAGTACCATCCAGCACAGCATTGGCTACGTCCATCACTTCAGCGCGCGTAGGCATTGGGCTTTCAATCATGCTTTCCATCATCTGGGTAGCAGTGATCACCACGCGGTTTAACTGACGCGAACGGGCAATAATGCGTTTTTGCTGACCAACCAGCTCAGCATCACCAATTTCAACGCCTAAATCACCACGGGCAACCATTACCGCATCAGAAGCACGGATAATGTCATCCAGCGTTTCGTCATCAGCGACCGCTTCAGCGCGTTCGATTTTAGCCATAATACGGGCTTCAGAACCTGCCGCCAGTGCTAAATCACGGGCTAAACGCAAATCATCCCCACAGCGTGGGAAAGATACCGCCAGATAATCAACGTCAATTTCGGCTGCGGTAATAATATCGCGTTTGTCTTTGTCGGTCAGGGCAGGGGCCGTTAAACCACCACCCTGGCGGTTAATACCTTTATTATTACTTAACTTACCACCAACAGTAACAGTGGTATAAACCCTGGCGCCTTCAACGCGGTCTACCGATAACTGAATGCGGCCATCGTCCAGCAGTAATAAATCACCGGCTTTTACATCCTGCGGTAACTCTTTATAGTCGATACCTACCTGATGCTCATCACCTTCACCTTTTGCCAGCTCGGCATCCAGCACATACGGCATGCCTTCTTCGAGTATCACCGCACCATTTTTAAAAGTAGAAACGCGAATTTTCGGCCCTTGTAAATCGCCTAAAATAGCCACGTGTGCGCCCAGTGCTTCAGCTGCGGCACGCACCATAGTGGCACGCTCACGGTGATCATCAGCACTGCCATGCGAGAAGTTCAGACGGAATACGGTTGCACCAGCCTTTATCAGTTTTTCAATTGACAGTTGTGTATTAGTGGCGGGGCCTAGCGTCGCGACGATTTTAGTTCTTCTGTGCATGGTTATTTCCTGCTTGTTGCAAAGAGGGTGTAGTAGCTGGCTGTTAGTTTAATGTAATTTAATTACAGAATACAGCAAAGCGATGAAGAAAAATTACAGGTTGGTGCAGTTGCCGACACAACTGCACCGGATTATCAGTTGTTGAAATCTTTTTTGTCAAAGCGGGAGCCGCGCAGGCTGTCTTTGACTTTCTTCAGGTTTTCCCGAAACTTACTGCCACGGCGCAGTGTAAAACCGGTGGCCAGAATGTCTATTAGCACCAGTTGTGCTACACGTGAGGCCATCGGCATATACATGTCGGTATCTTCCGGCACATCCAGCGACAATACCAGCGTACATTCTTTTGCCAGCGGGCTGTCGTAAGCGGTAACACCAATAACAGTAGCATCATTTTCCCGTGCTATTGCCGCTATGTCGCACAGGTTTTTTGTGCGGCCGGTATGGCTGATACATACCACAACATCGCCTTCAGCACTGTTTATAGCACTCATACGCTGCATGACAATGTCGTCAAAACACACCACAGGCACATTAAAACGGAAGAATTTATTCTGCGCGTCATGCGCTACAGAAGCAGAAGCACCTAAGCCAAAAAAAGAAATTTTCTTTGCCTGTGTCAGCACATCAACCGCACGGTTTATTGTGTTAATATCAACCCGTTGCCTTGCTGTATCCAGCGCAGCCATAGTAGATTCAAAGATTTTAGCCGTATAGGCTTCAGGGCCATCTTCTTCTTCTACATGGCGGTTAACATAGGGGGTGCCGTTGGCCAGGCTTTGGGCTAAATGCAGTTTAAAGTCAGGGAAGCCTTTGGTATCCAGCCTGCGACAAAAACGGTTGACTGTAGGTTCGCTGACATCGGCCATTTTAGCCAATGCCGCTATACTGCTATGTATAGTTGTTTGCGGGTTAGCCAGAATTACATCGGCTACTTTACGCTCCGATTTACTAAAACTGTTTACGCTATTGACGATTTTTTCCAGCACGTTCATCCGGCAATTCCTGGCTTATAATTAGGCTGATACAGGTTTGTAATACAGGGTGTAGCCCGTCAGGGCGGTGGTCAAAATAGTGCTAAATTTACTACAAAACCACAGATCCGTTGCTAAGGCTGCCTTATTATATAAGAATAGTCAAAACATTACGCAATCTGTAATTTAATTACAAGATATCTGGTTTACAACCCTGTTATGCTGCGCTAGTATGGCCGAAGTGTTGTAAAATTACATCTAAATCAAGGGTCAGCTATGACGACAACAGCACAAAATTCAGCATGTGACTTAATTCTGTTTGGCACTAAAGGTGATTTAGCACGGCGCAAGCTGTTACCTGCTATGTATCAGCTGGAAAAAGCGGATTTGCTTTGCCCTGAATCCCGCATCATCGGCGTTGCCCGCGATGAAATGTCTACAGAAGCTTATGCTGAGCTGGTGTTAACCAACCTGAACAAATTCCTTAAAGAGCCGCTGGACAACGACGTATGGCAGCGCTTGCAGCAAAAGCTGGTTTACGTGCAGCTGGATCTGGCCAATGAGCAGGATTACAAAAAGCTCACGGCAGTTACTGATATTAATGAGCGCGTGCCGGTTAGTTATTTTGCCACGCCGCCGTCGTTATTCGGCGCTATCTGTAAAGGCTTAGCGGTAGCCGGGCTGGCAGAAGAGCCTGCCCGTGTTGTGCTGGAAAAGCCTATCGGCCATGACTTAGCCTCGTCTAAAGTTATTAATGATCAGGTAGCTGAGTTTTACAAAGAAAGCCAAATTTATCGCATCGACCATTATCTGGGTAAAGAAACGGTACTTAACCTGTTAGCACTGCGCTTTGCCAACGCCATTTTTGCCGGTAACTGGGATCATAACTCAATTGATCATGTGCAAATAACGGTTGCAGAAGAGGTGGGTGTAGAAGGGCGCTGGAGCTACTACGACGATGCCGGACAAATGCGTGATATGGTGCAAAACCACCTGTTGCAGGTGCTGACATTAATCGCCATGGAGCCGCCAGCCCGACTGGACGCCGACAGCATTCGTGATGAAAAACTCAAAGTACTTAAAGCACTGCGCCGCATTGATATTAGCAATATTCAGGAAAAAACCGTACGCGGCCAGTATGGCAACGGTTTTGTTGCCGGTAAGGCTGCACCTGGTTATCTGGAAGAAGAGGGCGCAAGGCCAAACAGTAAAACTGAAACCTTTGTTGCAATAAAGGTAGATATTGATAACTGGCGCTGGGCGGGCGTGCCGTTTTACCTGCGCACCGGTAAACGCATGGCATCTAAGCTAAGCGAAGTGGTGATTTGTTTTAAACCACAACCGCATAATATTTTTCACGCCACTTATAACCAATTGCCGGCTAATAAACTGATTATTCGTTTACAGCCAGACGAAGGCGTAGAAATTCAGGTATTGAACAAAATTCCTGGCCTGGGCGAAAATATGCGTCTGCAGGAAAGTAAGCTTGATTTGAGCTTTGACGAAACCTTTAAATCGCAGCGCATTGCCGATGCTTATGAGCGGTTGTTACTGGAAGCCATGTTGGGTAACCAGTATCTGTTTGTGCGCCGTGATGAAGTTGAGCATGCCTGGAAATGGGTCGACGGTATTCTGAACGCATGGAAAACCAGCAACGAGCCGCCAAAAACTTATCAGGCTGGCAGTTGGGGGCCGGTTGCAGCAATTTCTATGCTGGCCCGTGACGAGCGCAACTGGGAAGAATAAGCCATGATGCAACTGAAGCAATTTAGCAATACCAGCTCACTGAATGACGATTTCGCTAACCGGTTGGTCAGCATTTTACAGCAGGCTATCGCTGAGCGCGGCGAAGCGTATTTAGTGGTATCAGGTGGCAAAACGCCTCAGGCACTGTTTAATACCTTAAGCCAGGTTGATTTAGCCTGGGACAAAGTTACGGTGCTGCTGGCCGATGATCGCTGGCTGGATGATCAGCAAACAGATTCTAACGAGCGCTTGGTTAAAGCCACATTACTGCAACACAACGCTAAAGCAGCCCGTTTTATCAGTTTATATGCCAATGCAGCATCAGCGTTTGACGGCGTTGCACAGGTGCTGCCGCGTATTACACCGTTACCGACTTTTGATGCCGTTATACTTGGCATGGGGGAAGACGGTCACACCGCATCGTTATTTCCCTGCAGTGCACAAATTAAAGACGGCCTGGCAGATAACGCGCCTGCTGTACTCGCTGTGCAACCGCAAACCGCACCTTATCAGCGTATGTCGTTAAGCCTGCCACGGCTGTTAAATAGCCGGAATATTTTTTTGCATCTGGTTGGCAGCAATAAACTCGCGGTACTGAACAGCGCAATGGCAGATCAGAATGTGCTTGCCATGCCAATCCGTGCCTTTTTACACCATCCTGTAGCGCAAGTTACGGTGATGTACACCGAAAACTAGGGGGATAGTCATGGATCCTGTGATTCAGAAAGTAACGGACAGAATTATTGCCCGCAGCACACGCAGCCGCGATATTTATCTGCAACGGCTGGAAAAAGCCCGCTTAAAAGGCCCGCATCGTGGGGTATTAAGCTGTGGTAACCTCGCACATGGTTTTGCTGCCTGCGATCAGCAGGACAAAGGCGATTTACGCAGCCTGACCAAAGCGAATATTGGTATCGTATCGTCTTACAACGACATGCTTTCGGCGCACCAGCCGTATGAACATTATCCGGCAATTATTAAACAAGCGGTAAAAGATGTTGGCAGCGTGGCGCAATTTGCCGGTGGTGTGCCGGCAATGTGTGATGGCGTAACCCAGGGCCAGCCGGGTATGGAGCTTAGCCTGTTAAGCCGCGACATTATTGCAATGTCGGCAGCGGTAGGCTTATCGCACAATATGTTTGACGGCGGTTTAATGCTGGGCATTTGCGATAAAATTGTACCAGGCTTATTTATGGCTGCCCTGAGCTTTGGCCATCTGCCGTTTGTATTTGTACCAGCAGGCCCTATGCCTTCTGGTATTCCGAACAAAGAAAAAGCCCGCATACGCCAGTTATATGCTGAAGGTAAAGTCGGTAAAGAAGAATTGCTGGCGGCTGAATCGGCCTCTTATCACTCTGCTGGTACCTGTACTTTTTATGGCACCGCTAACTCAAATCAGTTAGTCGTGGAAATTATGGGCCTGCACCTACCGGGTGCATCTTTTGTCAATCCGGGCACAGAACTGCGTGATGAGTTAACCAAGGCTGCGGCAAGGCAGGTTACCCGCTTAACAGACTTAGGCACAGATTACCTGCCAGTAGGTAAATTGGTCGACGCCAAAGCCATAGTAAACGGTATTGTCGGCCTGTTGGCTACCGGTGGTTCAACTAATCACACTATGCATTTAATTGCTATGGCGCGCGCTGCCGGCTTTATCGTCAATTGGGATGATTTTGCCGAGCTATCTGCGGCAACACCTTTGCTAACCCGTATTTACCCGAATGGCCAGGCCGATATTAACCACTTCCAGCATGCTGGTGGTATGGCACTGTTGATCCGCGAATTACTGGACGCCGGTTTATTGCACGAAGATGTGCAAACTGTTGCAGGCCCCGGCTTACGCCGTTATACCCAGCAACCTGTGATGCAAGACGGCAAACTACAATGGGTTGATGCACCGCAAACATCATTTGATCCGGATGTATTGGCTACCGTGAAAAAACCCTTTAAAGCTCATGGTGGCCTTGAAGTGTTATCTGGCAATGTTGGCCGTGGCGTAATTAAAACTTCAGCACTGCGTGAAGGTACTGAGATTGTTAAAGCCCCGGCGGTGGTGTTCTCCAGCCAGCACGAGCTGGATGCGGCCTTTAAAGCAGGTGACTTAAACAAAGATTGTATAGTTGTTGTACGGTTTCAGGGGCCTAAAGCCTGCGGTATGCCGGAGCTGCACAAGCTGACGCCACCATTGGGTGTGCTGCAGGATCGTGGTTTTAAAGTGGCATTGGTAACCGATGGCCGTATGTCAGGTGCATCGGGTAAAGTACCAGCCGCTATCCATGTCACACCAGAGGCGGTTGACGGTGGCAATATCGCCCGGATTAAAACCGGCGATATGATGCTGGTAGACGGCAACACCGGCCGCCTTGAAGTGCTGGTATCCGATTCTGAGCTGGCTGCCCGTGACGTGGCTACTATGGATATGGCTGAAAGCTACTACGGCATGGGCCGTGAAATGTTCGGTGCGCTGCGCAGTCAGTTAACCGGCGCAGAGCAGGGCGCCTGCAGCTTGTTTACTACGGAGGAGCACCTGCATGGCTAAGTTGCCTGCCCACGCTATTGTTGCTGATATAGGTGGCACCAACGCCCGTTTTAGCCGGGTAGAACTGGCCAGCCTGGCGCTGGACAAGGTTGCAGTCTATCCCTGTGCGGAATTTGCTACTGTGGCTGATGCGTTAACCCATTACCAGCAGCAACAAGGTTTAACTGATATTAAGCACGTGGCTATTGCTATCGCTTGTCCGGTTAACGGCGACCAGATCAGTATGACCAACTTTCACTGGCGCTTTTCAGTTAAAGCGATGCAGCAGCAACTGGGTCTTGAAGCGCTGCAGGTAATGAATGACTTTACCGCTGTGGCCATGTGTTTGCCGGCATTAACGGCGTCACAAAAAGTGAAAGTAGGCTCCGGTGAAATTCAGCATGGTAAACCCATGGCAGTGCTTGGTGCCGGTACCGGCCTGGGTGTTGCACATTTACTGCCTGTAAATGATCAGTTTATTCCGCTGCCGGGCGAGGGTGGCCATGTAGATTGGGCCGCTCAAACCGAGCAAGAATGGTTTATTCAGCAGATGCTGGCCAAAGAATATGGCCATGTCTCACCTGAGCGGCTGTTATCCGGCCCTGGCCTTGAGGCTATCTATAAAGCGCTGGCGTTATACCGTCAAAAGCAGGTTGCGCCATTAAGTGCTGCCGAGATAGCCCGGCAGGCATTAAACGGCGAATGTGCACTGGCACAAGATACGGTAAAACAGTTTTTTGCCAGCCTGGGCAGCGTTGCAGGTGATCTGGCACTAACGCTCAGTACCTTTGGTGGTGTTTATATTGCCGGTGGCATAGCGCCGAAATTATTACCTCTGCTTGCTGATAGCGAGTTCAGAGCCCGTTTTGAAGCAAAAGGCCGGTTTAGCGCTTTTAATCGCCAGATCGCCACCTATGTCGTGACTGCAGAGCAACCCGGTTTGGTTGGCGCCGCAGTCTACCTGAAACAATTTTTGGCGAGTAATTAATATGGCATTTGAAAACTGGCAGTTACAACCTGGTGTTTTGTTTGATCAGGGCCCTGTGGTACCGGTAATAGTTATTAAAGATTTAGCAGATGCTGTGCCTATGGCAAAAGCTTTGCTGGCCGGTGGTATAAAAGTGCTGGAAGTGACCCTGCGCACGCCGGTAGCACTTGATGCTATTCGTTTGTTGGCAGCCGAAGTGCCGGAAGCCATTGTTGGCGCGGGTACCGTTACCACTGCAGCGCAGTTGCAACAGGTTGTAGATGCCGGAGCTAAGTTTGCTATCAGTCCGGGTTTAACGCGCGAATTGCTGCAGGCCGGTAAAGACGCTGCTATTCCGCTGATCCCAGGCATTGCCAGTATTTCTGAGCTGATGGAAGGTACGGGCTTAGGCTACAGCCACTTTAAGTTTTTCCCGGCTGAAGCAGCAGGGGGCGTAAAAACGTTAAAGTCGATTCACGGTCCTTTTGCCGATATTCGTTTTTGTCCCACTGGTGGCATTAACGAGAAAAACTTCCTCGAATATCTGGCACTGCCAAATGTAAAATGTGTGGGCGGTTCCTGGATAGTGCCTGATGATGCGGTTGCAGCCAAAGACTGGCAGCGCATTACCGAGTTGTGTAAAGCAGCAGTTGCGCAAGCTGCACGCTGATAAAACAGTTGTTGGTAAAAGCGCTATACGCCCGGTAAATACCGGGCGTTTGTTTTTGAGTTTAATGGTAAAAACGCGTATAGTAGCGCACTTTTATTCTTAGTTACCTTTTTACCCTTAGCTGTCTTGGCTATTTGTCTTAACTTGTTCTGGAACACACTGTGATATCAACTGCTAACATTACGATGCAATTTGGCGCCAAGCCGCTGTTTGAAAATATCTCGATTAAATTTGGCGAGGGTAATCGCTACGGTTTAATCGGGGCAAACGGTTGCGGTAAATCAACATTTATGAAGATTTTAAGCCGTGAGCTGGAACCAAGCGCCGGTAATGTGTTTGTTGAGCCAAACCATCGCGTTGCCAAGTTACACCAGGACCAGTTTGCTTTTGAGCAATACTCGGTTATCGACACCGTTATTATGGGCCACTCTGAGCTGTGGGCGGTAAAAGAAGAACGTGACCGCATCTATGGCAGTGCCGAGATGAGCGAAGAAGACGGCATGAAAGTGGCCGATCTGGAAGTGGCTTTTGGTGAAATGGATGGTTACACGGCAGAATCCCGCGCCGGTGAGCTGTTAATTGGTGTGGGCATTCCGGTTGAGCAGCATTTTGGCCCGATGTCGGCCATAGCACCGGGCTTTAAGCTGCGGGTATTACTGGCACAGGTACTGTTTGCCGATCCGGAAATTATGTTGCTGGACGAGCCCACCAACAACCTGGATATTAATACCATTCGCTGGCTGGAAAATGTTCTGGCTGAGCGTAACAGCACCATGGTTATTATTTCGCACGACCGTCACTTTTTAAACAGCGTTTGTACCCACATGGCTGATTTAGATTACGGCGAGCTGCGCCTGTATCCTGGTAACTACGATGAATATATGTTTGCCGCCACTCAGGCCCGCGAACGTTTATTATCAGACAACGCGAAAAAGAAAGCCCAGATAGCCGAGCTGCAAACCTTCGTTAGCCGTTTTTCTGCCAATGCGTCAAAAGCCAAGCAGGCGACATCACGCGCCAAGCAAATAGATAAAATTCAGCTGGAAGAAGTTAAAGCGTCCAGCCGGGTTAACCCTTTTATCCGTTTCGAGCAACAAAAGCAGTTATACCGTCTGGCATTAGAAGTAGAGGGCTTGAATAAGAGTTTTGGCGAGCTGTCCTTGCTGAAAAACTTAGGCCTGACCATTGAAGTAGGCGAGAAAGTAGCCATTTTAGGTGCTAACGGTATTGGTAAAACTACTTTGCTTAAATGTCTGGTTGGCGATTTAAAACCAGAATCAGGCATGGTGAAATGGTCTGAAAACGCCAAAATTGGTTATTATGCGCAAGATCACGCCCACGAATTCAGTGAAGCGATGACACTGTTTGACTGGATGAGCCAATGGAAGCAGCCTTCAGATGACGAGCAGGCAATACGCGGTATTCTGGGCCGTTTGCTGTTTTCACAAGACGAGATAAAAAAATCGGTTAAAGTGCTCTCCGGTGGTGAAAAGGGCCGTATGTTATTTGGCAAATTAATGCTGCAACGGCCAAATATACTGGTAATGGATGAACCGACCAACCACCTGGATATGGAATCTATTGAGTCACTGAACCTGGCACTGGAGCACTACAAAGGCACCTTGTTGTTTGTCAGCCATGACCGCGAGTTTGTATCCAGCCTTGCCAGCCGTATTATCGAAATTACCGACAAAGATATCCGTAACTTCGTCGGCACCTATGAAGAATATCTGGCAGCGCAAACCGCGCTGTAATGCCAATAAAGCCGGTTAAGTTAACCGGCTTTATTTTATCACTTGATTTTTTTGCTATTTATCCCCATGTCTTTTGAAGTTATATTCATTCACGCCCGGTAAGATACTGTTTTAATTGGCAAGGCTGAATTAAACAGCCATTTTTATGCTATGTTGATGCAGTCTCCGTGCTCATTTAAGAGGAAGCGCTATGAAAATTAATATTGGTATTAATGAAGAACAACGTAAAGCCATTGCCGACGGTTTGTCTGTACTGCTGGCCGATACCTATACGCTTTATTTAAAAACGCACAACTACCACTGGAACGTAACAGGGCCGATGTTTCAGACTCTGCATACCCTGTTTGAAACTCAGTACAATGAATTGGCTCTGGCGGTTGATGAAATTGCAGAACGTATTCGGGCCCTGGGCGAATTTGCGCCGGGTTCATATAAAGAATACGCCAAGCTGACCAGCATTAAAGAAGCCGATGGCATACCCACTGCTGAAGAAATGATTAAAGATTTGGTTAAAGGCCAGGAAGCTATAGCTAAAACGGCGCGCTCTATCGTGCCGGTAGCCGATGAAGCCTCTGATGAAGTGTCACTTGATCTGCTGACTCAGCGCATGACTGTGCATGAAAAAACTGCCTGGATGCTGCGTAGTCTGGTAGCGTAATGCAAAGGCACTGGCCTGAAGTGATCGGGCCAGTGCCTTATTTGGCTGATTTCTGAACTATCTGGTACAGAAACTAATCCTCCCGGTAAAAAAAACTAAGATTTTCTGGCCAAAGCTTGTAAAATCGCATGCAGCAGTAACACTTATAGCTGGCTGTAGTACGTTGGTGTCAGCTGGAGGAGAGTCACCTAATGAAAGCGTTGCAGTATGCCCAGAATGTATCCGATCTGTTCGCCCTGCCTGAAGGCTATCTGAGGGTCAAAGAACTGATGGACTCTGACACCGCCAGTCTGGATGAAGTCGCAGAAGTTATTTTACTGGACCCGGTACTAACATCAAAATTGCTTAAACTGGCTAACAGTGCAATTTACAGTTTACCTTATCAGGTAGAGAACGTCTGCAAAGCTTTATTAGTGTTGGGAAAAACCCAGGTATATAATCTTGTGCTAAGTATCGGTATTGCATCAGCCTGCAGTAAAGTAGATACCTCGGCCATTGATCTTGAGCGTTTTTGGGAGCAAAGTATCAACGCCGCGCTTATTGCCAAGCATTTGGCGCAGTGCTGCGGGATTAAACCAACAGACCGTTTTTATGTCGCCGGTTTACTGCACAATATTGGCGAGCTGGTGGTGTTACAAAATAGCGCAGAGCAAGCTCACCAGTGTCAGGATTACAATTCAGAACAGCGGCCCTGGCAATTACAACAAACTAAACTGGATTTTACTTATGCGCAATGCGGCGCAGAGTTATTGCATTTGTGGCATTTACCCGACAGCATTGTCGAGCCGGTTGCGCTGCAACACAGCACCCGTTTTGATCAGAAAAACAAAGCCCAGCTTATTATTTATCTGGCCGTGCGCTTAGCGCTGGCAAATCAGCATCCCGAAATGTACTCCACTAAGCAACTTGTTGACCCTTTTGTACTGGAGTTATTAAACCTGACTCAGCCAGACATTATTCGCGCCATCGATTTCTGCAACACTGAAGGCCTGTTTATTTTGTCCGTATTAAACCCCAGGATCAGTACTATTTATTAATATTTTCTCTCCGGTATAACCTCAGGTTTGCCGGAGCCGTTATCTGGAAGCTATTCATGAGCAGTTCAAGCAAAAAATCTCCGTTGTATACCGCCTATTCAGGCTCAGCATTACTGGAAACACCTTTACTGAATAAAGGCAGTGCCTTTACCGCCGATGAGCGGCTGATGTTTAACCTTGCCGGTTTATTACCACCACGTTATGAAACGATAGAAGAGCAGGTAAGCCGCGCCTACATGCAGTATAAAAGCTTTGATACTGCCATTAATAAGCATATCTATCTGCGCGCTATTCAGGACAACAACGAAACCTTATTTTACCGTTTACTGCAGCAACACCTGGAAGAAATGATCCCCATAATTTACACACCGACAGTGGGTGATGCCTGTGAGCAATTTTCGGATATTTATCGCAGTGCCCGTGGTTTATTTATCAGTTATCAGGACCGGCATCAGCTGGACGATGTATTGCGCAACGCCACCAAGCGTAAAGTAAAGGTGATTGTTGTCACCGATGGCGAGCGGGTACTGGGCCTTGGCGATCAGGGTATTGGCGGTATGGGTATTTCTATCGGCAAATTGTCGTTATATACCGCCTGCGGGGGCATCAGCCCGGCTTATGCATTGCCGGTAATGCTCGATGTCGGCACTAATAATGAAAAGCTACTGAATGACCCAATGTACATGGGGCTGCGGCAAAAGCGGGTAAACCAGGCAGAGTATGATGAGTTTGTTGACTTGTTTATCCAGGCGGTAAAACGGCGCTGGCCAGACGCTATTATTCAGTTTGAAGACTTTGCCCAGCCTAACGCTATGCCTTTATTACAGCGTTACCGCGATAAAATATGCTGCTTTAACGATGATATCCAAGGTACTGCAGCAGTAACGGTAGGTACGTTACTGGCGGCATGTCGCAGTAAAAATGCGAAATTGTCTGAACAAAAAGTGGTGTTTGTTGGCGCAGGCTCTGCCGGTTGCGGTATTGCTGAACAGGTTATCAGCCAGATGGTGGCTGAAGGCATAAGTGAAGCGCAGGCGCGTAGCCAAATCTATATGATTGACCGCTTCGGCTTACTTACCGATACCACACCAGGCTTGCGCGATTTCCAGCAAGCTTTGGCACAAGCCTCAACAGCAATAACAGATTGGAGCTACAGCAGTGAGTTTCCAAGCTTACTGGATGTAATGAATTGCGCCCAGCCTGGCATTTTGATTGGTGTATCCGGCCAGGCCGGTTTATTTACTGAACCGGTAGTGCGGGCGATGAAAAAAGGCTGCGCTATGCCGATTATTTTCCCGCTGAGCAACCCGTCGCGCCAGGTGGAAGCCACACCAGAGCAGGTTATTAACTGGACCGACGGCGAGGTTATTATCGCCACCGGTAGCCCATTTGCACCAGTGGCGTATAACGGCACGCTTTACCCCATCGCACAATGTAATAACAGCTACATTTTCCCTGGCATCGGCCTTGGCGTTATTGCCAGTAAAGCCCGGCTTATCAGCGATGAAATGTTACGCGAAGCAAGCAAAACACTGGCGGCTGCATCGCCAAAAGCAAACAGCGGCGAGGGCGGTTTACTGCCAGCTTTTACCGAGTTGTCGGCGCTGAGTAAGCAAATTGCCTTTAACGTTGCCAAAGTGGCAATGCAGCAGGGCCTGGCACTGGAGTTGGACGACGCCATGCTACTGCAAAAAATTGAAGACAACTTCTGGCTGCCACAATACCGCCAGTATAAGCGGGTCAGTGCCTGAGTCTGACAAAGCTGCTTACAATTAGTTTTTAGACTAATCATTAGCTTGAGGGTAGGCTGTGTTTTGGTATAACCAAAACTATAAAGGAACCCTCTAATGCATAAGTCTCTTATTGCCCTTGCTGTGGCCGGCATCCTTGCCGGCTGCGGCCCGGCACCGCAAAACAATACACCCAGCCCGACAACTGATGTGGTTGCAGAACAAAAGCAGCAGTCAGAGACTGAACGGCTGAATCAGTGGTTTGAAGTTAAATACGAGCAACAACTGCAGCAAAGCCCGCTGCAAATGACCTTTCTTGGCCGCAAAGATAAGTATGATCAAATCGACGATACCTCAATTGCCGCAGAAGATGAACAACTGGCCTGGCTGGCAGCAACAGTAGAAGAGCTTAAAACCAGCTTCGACTACAGCAAGCTGGATATTGAAGCACAAACGTCTTATGACATCTGGATTTATCAGTATGAACAAGCCAAAGAGGGTGTAGCCTTTCGTAAAAATGGGTACGTGTTTACCCAGATGCAGGGTATTCACGCCATGTTGCCGCAGATTATGATCAACTTCCATAAAGTTGATACCGCAGAAGATATGCAAGCCTATATCAAGCGGATTGAAGGCATCAGCCGGGCTCTGACACAACTGCTGGAGCGGGCACAGGCAAATGCCGAGCATGATGTACGCCCGCCACGCTTTGCCTATGATGGCGTACTGGAGCAAATTAATAATTTGATAAGCGGCGCGCCATTTACCGACGCAGAGCAAGACATACCACTGTGGGCCGATGCCAAAGGCAAAATTGACGCACTGGTAACGGCCGATAAACTTAGTGATGAGCAAGCTAAACAACTGGCAGACGAGACGAAAAGTGCCCTGCAAACCCATTTTTTACCGGCTTACACAGCGCTGAAACAATGGCTACAGCAGGATATTCAGTTTACCGATGAAATTGCTACCGGTGTAGGCAAGCAACAAGGCGGCACAGACTTTTATAATTACAGATTAAAAGTATCTACCACTACCGACTTAACCGCAGAGCAGATCCATCAAATTGGTCTGGACGAAGTTGAGCGCCTGACCAAAGAAATGATCGCTATTAAAGACAAAGTGGGTTTTCAAGGCGATTTACAAGCTTTCTTTAAGTTTATTAAAGATGATGATCAGTTCTACTACCCTGACACCGATGAAGGCCGTGAAGGCTATCTGGAAGATTCCAGGCAGTATCTGGCTTTTATCAATAAGAAGCTGCCTGAGTACTTTGGCATTTTACCTAAAGCCGAGCTGACAGTGAAACGGGTAGAGCCGTTTCGTGAGCAGCCGGGTGCTGCACAGCATTATTTCCCGGGCACACCGGATGGTGCAAGGCCAGGCATTTATTATGCGCATTTATCAGACATGCGCTCAATGCCAAAAAATGAGATGGAAGCCATTGCTTACCACGAAGGCAACCCGGGCCATCACATGCAAATTTCTATCGCACAGGAGCTAACCACAGTACCGACATTCCGCACTCAGGCTGGCTTTACTGCCTATTCAGAAGGTTGGGCACTGTATTCTGAGCTGTTGGCAAAAGAAATGGGCGCCTATCAGAACCCATATTCAGATTTTGGCCGCTTGATTACTGAAATGTGGCGTGCCGTGCGCTTGGTGGTAGACACCGGCCTGCACAGCAAAGGCTGGAATGAGCAACAGGCGATAGATTACTTTCTGGAGAAAACGCCGATTGCCCAAGGTGCGGTGATCTCTGAAGTGCGCCGTTATATCGTTTGGCCAGGCCAGGCAACGGCATATAAAATTGGCATGATTAAAATTCTTGAACTGCGTAGCAATGCACAGAAAGAGCTGGGTGATAAGTTTGATATCCGCGCCTTTCACGATACCGTGCTTGGCGGTGGTGCCTTGCCACTTAGCGTGCTGGAAAAGCGGGTTAATAACTGGATTAGCACAGTAAAAGCGCAGTAGTCAGCTTAGCGTTAAGTCATATTAAGTTAACAGGCCGCAATTGCGGCCTGTTTTTTGCCTGCTATTTACGACTGTAATACTTTTAGCAGGAGCCCACATGAAAGTTGAATCACTCCGTAGTTTGTTAGATTGGACCTCAGGGTATCACCGACATTTATCCAACTGTCTGGCTGATTGTGCCAAACATCAGCTAGATGATCGCTGCCAAATGTTGCTGAATTACCTTGCTGACAAAGAAATGAAACTTGCCATTGCAGTGCAGGGCTTCAAGGATGTGGGTGAAGATAAAGCTTTAAACACCTGGTGTATAGAGCATTTAGATCGCCATCCGCTATTAGCCGGTGCGGCTTGTGATGACGCCTTCATCTCTATGACGACTACCGAAGTTATTACTGAAATAGAGAACCAACATCAGCAAATCCTTTTACTGTATCAGAATTTGTATGACCGCTCTCAAACGCCAAAAATTCAGGAGCTATTAGCACAGGTGCGTGATTTGGAAAAAAGCGAGGCACAGCAAATGATGCAAGGCGCTAACAGGCTGGAAGATCTTTAGCTGGTTACCCAGCTACAGCTCTCGGGTACCAGGTAAACTTTACATTACACCATGTAACATTGAATGATTAGGAGACATATTATGAACGTTCAACCGGTTTTAGCAGGTAAAAAAATTGCTATTCTTGCCACTGATGGCTTTGAGTTTAGTGAGCTTACGTCCCCCCGCGATACTCTGATTGCTGCGGGTGCGACAGTGCACATTGTTTCACAGAAAGATGGCAGCATCAGAGGCTGGTCGGGTAAAGACTGGGCTGACACTGTAGCCGTGGATAAAACCCTGCAACACGCTAAAGCAACAGACTATGACGCGTTAGTGTTGCCAGGTGGCTTGATAAACCCAGACACCTTGCGCCAGGACGAAAAAGCTATCCACTTTATTCAGGCCTTTTTTAGCGATAGCGCCAATAAACCGGTGGCTGCCATTTGCCACGGCCCCTGGTTATTGGCAGAAGCTGGCGTACTTAAAGGCCGTAAAGTTACGTCATATAACAGTATTAAGACCGATTTGAAAAACGCCGGCGCCATTTGGGTCGACGAGCCGGTAGTAGTAGACAATGGCCTGGTAACCAGCCGTACTCCTGATGATTTAGATGCATTTAACAAAAAACTACTGGAAGAAATACGTGAAGGGCGCCACGCCGCTTGACACCCAGCTGATTCAACCCCAACCTTTAAACGGAAGGCCAAGAACCAAGCTTAGTAACAGCAATACTGGCAAACAAGCAAGGATGCTGTCAAACTGCAAAGCAATTGCACTAAACGCTGAAAAGCCAGTTGCTGAAGCATAAAAGCTCAGGTATCAAAAGGAGTGGGTTATAAGTACGCTACATACTGCAGCGATACCGGGTGTTAACGATTTATGGTTTTTACCACTGGGTGGTACCGGTGAAATTGGCATGAACCTTAACCTGTATGGCCATGCCGGCCAGTGGTTAATGGTAGACTGTGGAGTAACCTTTAACAGCCCTTTATCACCGCAATATAATACTGCGCCCGGCAACACCCAAAATGCAGAGGTACTGGCGGCCGATCCAACCTTTATCAGCCAGCAAAAAGACAATTTATGCGGTATTGTTATTACCCACGCGCACGAAGATCATATTGGTGCTTTGCCACAGTTGTGGCAACGTTTTAACTGCCCGGTGTATACCACGCCTTTTACCGCTGAAATTTTACGCCGTAAATTAAGTGTACTTGGCTTAGCTGACAAAGTACCCGTAGTTGAAGTATTAAGCGGCGCCACTATAAATATCGGCCCGTTCTGTCTGCACTGGCTGGCTATTACTCATTCTATTCCTGAACCCCATGCTTTAGTGATCAAAACTGCCGCCGGTACAGTGTTTCATACCGCTGACTGGAAAATGGATGCCAGCCCTATCACCGGCCGTGCCTTTAAAAGCTCGGTATTTAAGCGCCTGGCGCAGCACAATATTACGGCTATGGTGTGCGATTCTACCAACGCCTTGCGAGAGGGGTTTTCTCTGTCTGAAACAGACTGCCATAACGCCTTGCTGCAGGTCGTTAAAGCCGCAACAGGCAGGGTAGTGGTAACGGGGTTTAGTTCTAACGTGGGCAGGCTTATCTCGCTGGCCCGCATAGCGGCTAAAACCGGCCGTTATCTGGCACTGCTTGGCCGCTCTCTGGACAATATGGTGGGTGCAGCCCGCGCTACCGGCTATTGGCCAGACGAGTTAACAATAGTAGACGCCGGTCATATCGGTTATCTGCCAAAGGACGAAGTGCTGGTTATTGCCACCGGCTCACAGGGGGAACCGCGCGCAGCACTTAGCCGCCTTGCCGATGATAATCATCCGTTGTTGTTGCTGGAGCAGAGCGACCTGGTGATTTTCAGCTCTATTATTATTCCCGGCAATGAAATGCTGATTAGCCGCCTGATAGAGAAACTTAACGCCCGTAATATTCAAACTCTGCAAAGCCACGATACCGAGCTGCCTATTCATGTGTCCGGTCATCCAAACAGAGGCGAGCTGGATTTACTCTACCGTTGGGTGCAGCCGCAAATTGCCGTGCCGGTACATGGCGAAGCCGCGCATTTAGCCGCTAATGCCAACGTGGCCAAAGCCGCCGGCGTGCCGCAGCAACTTACCGGTTTAAACGGCGATTTGTTTGTGCTGGCCCCCGCACCGCGTTTATGGCCGGGTTTTGCTAAAGCAGGGCGTATTGCTTTGGTACGCTAGTCAACGTGGTTTGGTAGCAAGCATTGGTGCACAAGCTGAAATACCATAAACTCTGCTGGTTTTAGTCGCGCTACACCTATCTGTACGATCAAACGGCCTTTGTCGATATCGGTTTGCGACATTGTAATGTTATAACCAACATGAACGAAAAATGCGTGTTCCGGTTTTAAGCCCTGTAAAGCGCCTGAATGCCACACACCTAAAAGAAAGTTACTTATAGCTTGCTTTACCGTTGCCCACAGCTTGGTGTTATTGTGTTCAAAAACCGTAAACTGCAAGCTCTGTTCAATAGATTGCTGCACAAATAGCAAAAACCGGCGTATGTTAACATATTGCCATTGCGGATCATTGCTCAACGTGCGGGCGCCCCATAACCGCAAGCCTCGGTTGGTGCTACGAAAATCGCGAAAGGTATTAATGCCCACCGGGTTGAGCACGTTCTGGTCGTTGTGTGTCAATGTCACCTCAAACTGCAAAATACCGTGTACCAACTCATTAGCCGGTGCTTTCCATACACCGCGAGTGTTATCGGTGCGCGCATAAATTCCCATTACATGGCCACAAGGTGGTACGTGCAGCACGCTGCCTTGCTCACCAAAAATATCGGGCACAACCAACCAGGGATAATAAATAGCACCGTAACTACTGTTCAGCTGATGCCGGTGCTGAAGCACAGCTTTGATATTGTAGTTGTGGGGCGAGTCCAGTATCGCAAAGCGATAGCGTATTTTTTCACAGTGGTTCAGTAGAGCCTGCTGTAACAGAGCCCCCGTTTGGCCAGGCACGGAAATTAAATTTATATCTCGTTCATCATCTAAACGATAAATACCATTTCGTTTATGCGGATCGTCATCAGGGTTGCCGATGTAGCAGGCTTCATTAAGGCCGGTTAAATCATCACAACCATTATGCAATGTGTAAGAACCATTGTCTGGCGGCGCTGTAATGTCCGTTGTTTCCTGTTGCGGAACTATCAACAAACGTATCAGCTCTGACTCGCCTGCAGGTGAAGCCGCCGTACTTTGCGGCTGAAAACAACCGACTATCTTAATCGCATAACGTGGATGTTGAGGATCTGTACTGAGTTTTTTATACACTTCGCTCTGCACTACCTTGCCGTCGTCTCGTAACTCAATGAGTAGATCATATTCCTGCCCAGCGCACCTACGCGTTTCCACGTGTACGTTATTGCCCCACACACCGGGATATCGTGCATAAACCCAAATAACGGGCTTATCTGATGTTGAAGTGTCTGGGACGCAGCTGTTGTTTAGGCTGGTACAAGCAAAAGTGCTATCAGGGCCGATAACTCGTAGTACATAAAGCTGCTGGCCGCCGTTCAGAAAAAATCCTTGTACGGCGTAGGGCAAAGCATCGAGACTATTGGTGTAAATATTATGATTAAGTAAGCCGCCAAATATCTGGCAAAATGCATTAAAACTTGTGATCAATATAGGTATGTTCACCGGACCGCGCTGCGTAACCCCTATCATCGCGGCAGTAGTCGTGTCTACGCTATTAACTGATTTAGTGGTTAAAGACACTTCTTCACTATAAACGCCCGGTGTAAGATGTTTCATCGCTGCATTCCTCTGCCATTGTTGCCAATTCTAGTGTAGCTTGTGTACTGTTCTGTAGCAGGGCAACCGGAATAACCTTGAGGTATAAATGACAGTTAAGTTTGCTCCTCTCATGATATATAGCCTGCTTTTAGCCAGCCCGGTGCTGGCAGACCAACCCGCACTACCGCTGTGGGAAGCCGGTTTAATTGGTATTAATGTCAATCAGTTGGCGTATCCGGGTTCAGATCAGCTGGTGCGACGCAACTTTGTACTGCCGTATCTGATTTACCGCGGCGATATACTGCGGGCAGATCGTAATAATGTTGGCTTGCGTGCATTCAAAACCGACTCTCTGGAGCTGGATCTGGGTTTTGCCGGTTCGCTGGGATCATCTGATGACGATATTGCCGTGCGCGAAGGGATGGACGACCTGGGTATGTTGGTGGAGGCTGGGCCGCGGCTGCGCTGGACATTAAGCGAAGACTTTTTTGGTGCCAGAGTACGGGCTGATTTCCCACTACGGGCGGTGTTTGATCTGGACGACAGCCTGCGTTATAGCGGCGTAAGCTTTGAACCTGGCTTAAATGCCGATCTTATTACTGCGGCACAGACGTTTTACTCCTTCGGAGTTAGTGCACTGTTTGCCAGCGAGAAATTAAGCGATTATTTTTATCAGGTATCAGAAGCCGATGTTACTGCGCAGCGGCCGTTTTACGATGCCCAAGCCGGTTTAATTGCCCTTAGGGGCTCGGCCAGTGTTGGCAAAAAGTTCTCTGATAAATGGCGCGGCTTCGGCTTTGCCCGCTATGAATGGACACAGGGCGCTAAAAATGCCAACAGCCCGTTGCTGGTGCAAACGGGGGGCTGGTCGTTTGGTGTCGGTATCACCTACATCTGGGCAGAATCGGCACGTAAAGTAACGAATTAAACAGAAACTGTAAGATAGCGGCCTGCCGGTATTCAGCAGGCTGCATCAGCTTATGCTCAGAGTATGCTCAGAGTATGCTCAGAGTATGCTCAGAGATTAAACTGCGCAAAATCTTCGCTGCTGTGGCGCTCTGGCAACTGCGGGCCATCACCAAAGTTGCGGTTTACAATATAACCACGTTTAACAGCAGGGCGCTCATCAAGTTGCTTTGCCCAGCGCATCAGGTGTTTATAGCTTTGGGTATCTAAAAACTCTGCGGCATTGTAAGCCCGGTTTAGCGCTATACCGCCATACCAGGGCCATATTGCCATATCGGCAATGCTATATTCATCACCGGCAATAAATTCATGCTGTGCCAGCTGTTTGTCCAGCACATCCAACTGCCGCTTGGTTTCCATGGCATAGCGGTTTATCGGGTACTCGTACTTTTCCGGTGCGTAAGCATAGAAATGGCCAAAACCGCCACCGACAAAAGGTGCACTGCCCATTTGCCAGAATAGCCAGTTCAGTACCTCAGTACGTTTGGCGCTGTCTTTGGGTAAAAAAGCGCCGAATTTTTCTGCCAAATACAACAAAATAGAACCGGATTCAAAGACTCTGGTACCGTTGCTGGTATCCAGCAGCGCCGGAATTTTTGAATTGGGGTTGACCTCAACAAAACCACTGCCAAACTGGTCGCCATCTTTAATGCTGATAAGCCAGGCATCGTATTCAGCGCCGCTGTGGCCAGCCGCCAGCAGCTCTTCGAGCATAATGTTTACTTTAACGCCGTTGGGGGTGGCCAGTGAGTATAGCTGCAAAGGATGTTTGCCTTTGGGTAACACTTTATCGTGGGTAGCACCGGAAACAGGGCGGTTAATACTGGCAAACTGACCGCCGTTTCCGGCGTCCCAGGTCCAGACTTTGGGTGGGGTGTAATTTGTACTCATCATTGCTCCTTATTATTAGCAGATAGCAGAACCAAGCCAGAAAACTTAATTATTACGTTGATATGGGTAAAGTGGAGCAAAAATACAAGCTGACAGACTGATCCGGGCAGAGCTTTTGCGACTAAGCCATAGCAAATAAGCATAACGCGCCAGGCAGCACTAACTTACACTGCAACGTTAGCAATAATTATCAAGCTAAGTTTATGATTAAACGTTTAATAACAGCTACAGGAGCAGTTTGCCAAGTGACACATCACGCTAAATTGACTTGTGCAGCGTTGCAACAACGCGATATCGACGATCCACTGTCGGGAAAACGGGCTGCTTTTTACCTGCCGGACAATACCCTGTATCTGGACGGTAACTCGCTCGGAGCTATGCCAAAGATCGCGGCAGAGCGCGCAGCAGAGGTGGTCAGCCAGCAGTGGGGAGAAGGGCTTATTACCAGCTGGAACCGCCATCATTGGATAGATTTGCCCTTTAGCGTTGGCGATAAGATTGGCCATTTAATCGGTGCTGCGCCAGGACAGGTAATATGCTGCGACTCCACTTCGGTAAACCTGTTTAAAGTGCTATGCGCGGCTTTATCATTGCAGCCGGCCCGCAGTAAGGTGCTTTCCGTTAGCGGTAATTTTCCGACCGATTTATATATGGTTGAGGGGCTAAGCGCCCTTACCGGTAATAATCACTACCAGTTACAGCTGGTGGATGAATCTGAACTGGAGCAGGCAATCACCGGGCAGGTTGCGGTATTACTGCTAACGCATGTCGATTTTCGTAGCGGCCGTTTATTTGATATGGCAAAACTGACCCGGCTGGCACAGGATAAAGGCGCGTTGGTCATTTGGGATTTAGCCCACAGCGCCGGAGCTTTACCGCTGGCGTTAGACCAATGTCATGTCGATTTTGCTGTAGGCTGTGGCTACAAATACTTAAACGGTGGCCCGGGCGCGCCGGCTTTTCTCTATGCGGCAAAACGGCATCATGCCATGCTTCAGCAACCATTAACCGGCTGGATGGGGCATAAAACGCCGTTTAGCTTCAGTACACAGTATGAAAAGGCCTCCGGCATTGCACAGTTTCTGACAGGTACACCACCCGTAATATCGATGAGCGTGCTGGATGCGGCACTTGACGTTTTTGCTGATGTCGATATAGCGCAGCTGCGGCAAAAATCGCTGGCACTGAGTGATTGCTTTCATCAGTTAGTTAGCCAGAATGATTGTTTAAATGAACTTGAACGTATTACGCCCTATGCCGCTGCTGAACGTGGCAGCCAGTTAGCCTATCGCCACCCGCAGGCTTATGCACTGTGTCAGGCGCTGATTAAGCAGGGCGTTATTGCCGATTTTCGTGCGCCGGATATTCTGCGCCTGGGCTTCACACCACTGTATTTACGCTACATTGATGTTTGGACAGCGGTAGAAATTCTGGCTGATGTAATGCGCAGTAGCGAGTACTTAAAGGCCGAGTACCAGATAAAACAAAAGGTTACTTAATTGTTAACGATAAAGTGGCTACATAGCTTAAGTGCGGTAAGCGCCGCACAGTGGGACGCGCTATTTACGACGGATAACACAGCAGCGGCTTACCCGTTTTGCCGGCATGCGTTTTTACTGGCACTGGAGCAGGGCGGTAGTGTCGATGCCGGCAGTGGCTGGCACAGCCAGCATCTTACGCTATGGCAACACAATAACCTGGTTGCCGCCGTGCCCGGCTACCTGAAACAACACTCTTACGGCGAATACCTGTTCGACTGGCAGATTGCTGAGGCGTACCAGCAGCACCAACTGGCTTATTATCCAAAATGGATAGCGGCTATTCCGTTTACACCAGCAACAGGCCCCAGGCTTGGCCTGCTAAGTGCTGATCTTGCCAATAGCCTGCTACCACTTATTTGTGCAGCAATAAAGCAGCGGTTGGCCGCTGACGACTTTTGCAGTGCGCAATGGTTATATACCACAGCACCATTGCAACACAGCCTGACAGAGCAGGGCTTTTTAGCGCGCCATGATGTGCAGTTTTTATGGCAAAACAGCGGTTATATGCAATTTGATGATTTTTTACAGCAGCTTAACGCCCGTAAGCGCAAGCAAATCCGCCAGGAGCGTAACCAAACCAACGGTTTTAGCATCAAAACCCTGCATGGCAACGAGCTTAGCGCTGCACACTGGCAGGCGATTATCCGCTGTTATCAAGCGACCTATTTAAAGCGCTCTGGCCATCAGGGCTATATCAGCTCGCAAAGCTTTATTGCTTTGGCTGAAACTATGGCCGATAGCATAGTAGTATTTGCGGCCTTTACCGACGCAGCAGAACAAGACATTATTGCCGCAGCTTTGTGTTTTAAAAGCGCTGATACCTTATACGGCCGTTACTGGGGGGCGCTTATTGATGCCGAGCATCTGCATTTTGAACTGTGTTATTACCAGGGTATTGAGTATTGCATCAGGCATGGTCTGCGCTATTATGACGCCGGCGCTCAGGGCGAGCATAAGCTTAAGCGCGGCTTTGAACCGGTAATGCGCAATGGCAGTTACCTGTTTGCTGACACGCCGTTAAGTGGCGCGATAACAGCGTATTTTCAACAGGAAACTGAACATCTTAAAGCCTATAGTGCGGCAGCGATGCAGGCTTTACCCTACAAAAAAAACTAACCCTCGAAGCATTGCAGCTCTTACTAGGTGCCAGTTCGCAAAAACTGCAGCAAGCGGTTATTTGCCGGCATACTGTGATCGTGCTGTAGGGTAAAACCGGCTGCGCCGGCTAAAGCCGTAACCGCTGCAATATCGCGGATACCCATCGCCGGATCGCGGCTTTTAAGTGACAGATCAAATGCTCTGTTGCTATCGCTGGTAAAGCGGCCGTTATAGTTAAAAGGCCCATAAATACAAAGTGTTGCCTGCTGTGTGGTTAAGCCGGTTAAGCGGCTGAAAAACTGCTCAACCACCGGCCAGGGCATAATATGCAGCGTATTGGCGCTAAACACTGCATCAAACTGCTGCTCTGGCAATGCATCGGCACTGATATCCAGTTGCAACGGCAAGGGTAGGTTAGGCAAAGTTGCCCGGCGTAACCTCTCGGTTAAATCGGGTAAGTACATTGCCTGATCCGACGCCTGCCAGCGCAAATGTGGCAAAGCGGCAGCAAAATGCACCGCATGCTGGCCGGTACCACTGCCTACTTCCAACACCTTACTGCAGTTGGCAAACGCCTGTTGCAGCACAACTAAAATCGGCGCTTTGTTGTTTTCACAAGCCTGGGAGAAGGGCAGATCGCTTTGCATTAATTTGGTCACCTTGTCAGAAATTCAGTGCAACGCCGGTGCCCAGTAAAGATGCATCACTGTCGAACTGATAGCTGATATATAAATCAATCATTGGTGTTACGCTATAACGCGCAGAAATATCGCCAAAAGTACTACTATCGGTGTCAGAGCCGTCGTTATAGCGCAGCGCGGCTGCTAACTCCAGATTTTGCACTATAAGGTAACGAAAACCGCCGCTGGCCTGAAAGCCATTAGAGGTGCTTTTTTCAAAACCCACAACTTCAGTTTCTGAGCGCACATAGCCTACCTCAAAAAACGAGTCTATATTGTCGGTTACAGCCTGGCGCACACCCAACCCAAGCACTAACTCAGACGCTTCCAGCTCAAGCCCCAAAATATCATCTATACCAACATCACCTGATAAATCATTGTAAGAAGCATGCAGGTATATAGTGTCAGACAATAAATAACGGGCATTAAGCTGGTAACCATCAAGATCTACGTCATCATTGCCTATATTTTTAACAGTGGCTTTGGCGTAGCCAGCACTTACGTAATTCCAGTTAATATCAGACTTAGCAGCCTTCTTCCAGCCCATATTTGGCGTATTAGCTTGTGCAGTAAAAGCAGAGCAGCCTAAAGCGGTCAGAGCCAGGCCAGCGATAATTGACTTCATAAAACCTCTGTTGTGATCTAAGGGAAATAAACGCCAACAGAGTAGCACTTTTGCAGCAAATAAGTGAAATTATTCAATAAGGTACTGTAGTATCAACGGAATACTGCAGCAGGCTGCATGGTGAGTCGCATGAGAAAGGAAAACGTATGAGTAATGCCCAACAACAACTGTTTTTAAGCACGCTTAAGCAGCAATTTGCAGATATTTTTACCACCAGCAAAGCCGGAAAAGATACCGCCAGCTTACGGTCACGCACTCAAGGCTTTATCTATGCCGGCGAGTTGCTGGAACTGTGTAGCCGTGAAGATGTACACAGTTAATGGAGCAAGTGCATCAGGATGTGTTTGGCTGCAGCATTGAACAACGAAAGCCCAACGGAAAAGCCCGTCGCCAACAAGCATTAAAAGCAGGCGACTATGACTATTTCGACGAACCGGCATTTAATAGAAAGTGAGGGCCGCTTAGTTGTCGTCTAATTGCCAATTAAACATAATGGACGTTTGAACAACGGGGCTTATAGCCCCGTTATTATGCGCTTAATATAAAAAACCTCATGATTAAACGATTTGAACAGTGGTATAAAATTTAATCGTCATATTTGTCCGAAAGCATAGCACTCAATACACTCACAAAATCAATAACATTTGCAACCACTTCACGGTAGTACTGCTGCTCACTCGGAATAAGATTATCTCCAACCGTACAGGTGACATTAGCTCCAGATTCTTTAACTTTTCTTATGTATGTCTCATTGCAAACCCAATTATTATGCATGCCGATATCCCGTCTAGCCTTTGCTTCAATAAAAATATTCCAAGAATCTTGCAGAACACTCCAATCAACAGATAAGAGATTGCAGAGCTCTTTAATTATCTCTTTAGGCTTTTTGTACATAAGGCTATAGATGTATTTTTCGGAAGCTTCTGATACAAGCTCATCAACTGACCTATCCAATACATCTGTAAGGGAAAATTGCGCATTTAAAATTTTCTTTGGGTATCTTTTCAAAATTATTCGGATAATATTTGCCAAATAGACTTCAACACTGGAAATTAGGTCAACAAAAAGCACAGATGCAAATAAAGCTTCAACTGAACAATTATTTAACCGCTTCGTAAGGGATAAATAATTTTCACTTAAACCGATAGCAGTGGCTTGGATTTCATTGCACTCTGTTAAACTATCTTTAAACGCCATAACCTCCATCGAAAGTTTACTTGCGCGAAGAGTGAAATTATGTGCGTCATAAAATTTTGCGCATTTTGCAATTAGGCTTTTAGATTCTAAAAGTAAAGTTTGTCGAGTATTCATAATGCCTCAAAATCGGTAAAGTCTTTAAACAATCTATTCAGATAATCAGCAATATGCAACAACATTTTGTATTTTGTACACTGGTTATGTCATGTAGCTTTCCCTTGTAGCTTTGAGCTGCTTTGCTGATTGTTCTGCCGTCCATTTATAGCGCCATATCATAGAAATGTCACCGGCTGTGCAGCTGCTGTATGGCGTGTGTAAGAAACCGCCTTTGTCTATGCTGCAAAGCAGCCAGCTGTTTATTGGTGGTAATGGGTGAGGGTGGTTAACCGCCGTTAATGCTTAAAATATGTTAAATACTTGCGCTATTAGCTGACTGCGGTTTATGTTCTTATTGCTGTTGATTCAAAGGTCGCGGAATATCTTGATAAACGTATTGAAGAAGAAACTTTTGTACTGGCATCTGGCGTTTAAGCTTCAAAATAAAATGCAGAAATGCTGCAGGCAGTTATATTTAAAAAAGAATTTCTAACCAGTAAACAGTTAAAACGCCTTGCTAAACACCTCAAACCAAACAACGGCAAGATTGCTATTCAATTTGGCTGCTTTGACAAGAGTGAAACGTTTTAAACGTTAAATGCATTGCATAGGCAAATTTAATGGACCGTACACATTTATTTGGGCTCTGAAGATTAATCTATTACCCCAGTACACCTCTATGTAATATGGAATGTTATTTAGAGGAATGTTGAACATTTGGAAATACCCATATTCATTTGTATATGCAGGAGCACTGCGCCCTAAGACAGGGTGAACGAGAGATACCATAAGACCAGGCGCAGGCGATCCATTTTGTGCACTACAAAACGAACCTTGAACTACAGTAGTTGGGCCGTATTGAGCTTTTGCTTCACTTAATAGAAATATCGAGAATAAGAATACATAAATGGAGAACGTAATTTTCCTTGTTTTCATTGGGCATCTCCAAAAGATGATGGTGCAGTGATGGGCTGAATATTATCACTGGCATCAACGGGAATAATATTTTGCATGCTTCCTACAATTGCAGTTATCTGCTGTTCAAGCTCAATTGATTCAAATTTTAAAGTTCTGTTTTTAAGTTCATTAAGGCTAAATGTGATTCTTTCAGGCTTGTACCCTGGAGCGGAAATTTCTAGAGTAATATCTTCGACGTGGGGGTGAATCCTACCTCTAACGATGCCATTTGTGCCACCATCAAGGGTCCATGTTGAGGACCTTGCTCGTATAGTTACTGGTTCAGCAATATCGACAATTTCCCCTTCAATAGTTATTGGCTCCACAGAGGTTGGCTTTGAGGAATAGATTGATATTGATGAAAATATCAGGCCAATTAAGAAAAAAGCTATGCCAGGCACTTGGGTATTAAGGCGAAAGTCCTGTTTCCATTCAATACTGAGAGCTGTACTTGAATCTGTTGCAGCCAAAACGAGAGCACCTTTGTAGATAAGAACAATACCACCGACTACCATTATAAGGCCTGCAACAGCAGCTAGGATTACGGCATAATCAAAAGTGCTCATTTATACTTCCTTTTAAAATAAACTAGATTAGGTAAAGCAACCATGGATAGAATTTTTCAAAAATCAGTTATCAATATTCTGGTTCTATTTTCGTTAAACGCAAGTGCTGACACGATAAAATTTATGGTAGAAAATAAGACATCAGCAAAACTAATCGATTTACAGATATCCTCCAACAATCATTCGTGGTCATCATTTAGCTCGGTAGACCTAAATCCATCAGAATCAGCAGTCTTTGAATGGATTCATTCACCTGAATCCAGTTGTCACCAGTATGTCCGAGGCAATTTTAGTCAAGGAGGATGGAGTGCTTCTGTTAAAGTAGATTTTTGTATAAAACAAAGTGTTAAAATTACTTTCGGGCCTTAGTAGTTAACATAAGCGCCTGCAATAGGCTTTTTAGCGCGTTAGGGCCTCAGCGGCTGAACTGGCAAAGCGCGGTGTCGTAGAGTACAAATTTAAAGAGCGCAGCTAACGCAGATGATGGATTTTTTTGCCGAATAGCGTAGAATCGAAATATAGCTAAGAGGGTATGTATCAAATGCGTTTGTATATTCTAGACAGCAACAACCAAAAGGTGCAGCTGGGCTACGATGCTCAAAACCGTAAAGAATTGGCAAGGCTGATCGGCAGCGCCAAATTCAAACACGGTGATACAATATATGCCGTTAATCAAGTTCAAGCAGAATCCGATTCCACAAGCGTTATACCGGCAGCGGTGGGCGCACTGGTCGGGGTATTGGGTGGCGGTGTAGGGCTTGCTATAGGTGGCACTATTGGTGCGCTAGTCGGTGAAAATCTCGTAAAAGAAGACAAACAAAAGGCCACCACGTTTAATGCCAGCACTGCCGAATAACGCACGGGAAATACCGTGGCCAACTGTTGGATTTTTTTTGCTTTCGGCGGCGTCTTTGATGGTGTCGTTTTACTATCCAGAAATTGTCGCATCAACAGTTAAGTTTCTTGCATCAGACTGCGGTGAGCAGGTCGTTCCGCGAGTTATCACCGGCTTAGTGTCATCATTATTTATCGCGGCATACATAACTGAAATCAGGCGGAAGCGTGAGCTACCTTTATTGCCGAATTTGCTTAGCTGCTTTACTACGTTATCATTGTCTGTTGGTTTTTACACCTTGTCGCGGTGGTTAATTCTGGATATATACGGCAGTTCGACAGAGAAATTTATGCCGTATATCAGCAAATTAGACATAACAGCCTTAGTGGTTGCATTAATCATGCTGCTAATTGAGGTATCAAAACAATTAGCGCATGAAATAAGCAAATTAAAGCGGAGTACAAAAGGTATAACTGTAGAAGCCGCATAAACTAGAAGCCAACGCGAGCATGATGATGGCAATAGCGCATAAGGGTTTGTATTAGGTATAAATGCAATTTAACATAATATTGATTATGGGATATAAAGCTATAGTTGGTAAAGCGGCTATTGAAACCATAAAACCCGTGTGTCAGTTCTAATTACCTTCATATGCATCCAATAGACTTCCCATTTTAACTCAGCGCTGTAGAATGCTGTCATTCGGTATTTTTTCAGGTTTTATATATGGCAATTACCATTCGCCCCAATGACGAGCAACTGGCTATTTTAGCCAAAGTACAGCGTATGACGGCTGAGCTTACTTACTCAAAAGCTATCTTTAAAGGCCTTGCTGAATATGTGCAGCTGAAAAAAGACTTTGATGAGCTGGAAAAAAAGCATAACGCGCTGCTAAATGCACATGCCGATCTAAAAGACACCGTAACGATGTATGTTATGTCTAAAACCAAACTGGAACGCATGCTGCAAAATGACGCCAAAGCGCAGGATTAACTGCGCTAATCAGCTACGGGTTTGATACCCACCTGAGTTGCTTCGCCGGCGTCGTTTACCTGGCGCACTGTTAATAACAGTTTGTCCAGCTGCACCTGGTCACCAATAACCACCCGGCGGTGAAAACGCTGGGTGATATAGCCAGCCAGTGTTTGCTGCTTGTCCTGATCTTCAATATTGATGGTGTAAAACGCATCTAAATCGCTAAGGCTGATGCTACCGTTAAGCACAAAATCACCGAAGAAACTGCTTTGGCTTATTACTGATTTCTCTGCATCTTTGGCCAGCACTTCACTTATTTGCCGGGCATGTTTAAGTTTAGTTAGCACCATTATGGTGTCTTTGCTGGTAAACACCGGCGTTTTTGCCGGCAATATCCATTCACCATCGCGCACAACACCTAAAAAATGTACCGGATGTTTAAACTGTAAATCTGCCCAGCTGGAAGCTAACACCGGTGAGGTGTCGGTTACTTTAAATGCCAGCACTTCCATTACATCGTTACTGGGAACCGCATCCAGCGGCATCACCTGATCGGGTGTCAGTTCGGCCGGTACTTCCAGTTTTAGCCAGCGCGCTACCGGCACTATGCTCCAGCCTTGCACCACTAAAGATACAATAACCACCACAAAGGCGACGTCAAAATACAGATGTTCATCCGGCATGCCGGCCAGCCACGGAAACAGCGCCAGAATAATAGGAACCGCACCGCGCAGCCCAACCCAGCTGATAAACAGCTGATCGCGTGCCGGGAAACGAAATGGTATTAAACTGAAAAATACGGCTATCGGTCTGGCGATAAAAATCAGCACCGCAGCCAGCAATAATGCCGGTACCAGATGATTCATTAAGTTGCTGGGCACAACCAGTAGACCTAACATCAGAAACATACCAATCTGGCTGATCCAGGCCAGGCCGTCATGCATGCGCAAAATATGAATAATCTGTGGTAAGCGTGCATTACCGACCAGATAACCCATTAAATACACGGCTAAAAAACCGCTGCCACCGAAAGAGTTGGTTGCCGCATAAATAAAGATACAGCTGGCGACGGCCAATAAAGGGAAAAAAGCGAAGCTAAGCGGTAATTTACGGCACAAAAATACAAACACGCGCCCTGCTCCATAACCCATTAACCCACCTACTACCGCTTGTTGTAAAAATACAAAAGCGACCGACCAGCTTACAGGTTCCCCCTGCGCTAGAATACCAACCAGAGTAAGGGTTAAAATAACAGCCATGGGATCGTTACTGCCCGACTCTATTTCCAGCGTTGAGGCCACCCGATCTTTAATACGCAGGCCCTGCGATTGGAAAATAGAAAATACCGCTGCAGCATCAGTTGAGCTTAAAATAGCGCCCAGCAGTAAGCCTTGCAATAAGGTCATATCTAGTAAATAAGCAGCAGAAATACCGACAATACCGCAGGTAAGCATTACACCGAGGGTTGCCAGCATAGATGCCGGCGCCAAAGCTACCCGAAAACGTTCCGGATGGGTGCGCATACCGCCGTCAAACAGAATAATAACCAGCGCGATAGAGCCAATTAAAAACGCAACTTGCGGGTTATCGAACTTAATGCCAACCAGGCCTTGTTCGCCTGCCAGCATGCCGATTATAAGAAATACCAATAGCATGGGCGCGCCAAGGCGCGCTGAAATAAGCGTAGCTATGATACTGATAACAAAAAGAAAACCGCCAACTAATATCGCGAGGTTTATGCCATCCACCCTAACCTCCTGATTAATTAGGCGTTTGATATCTCCTGAACTATAGCATTCAATGCTTGCAGTGGGTGCATGGCTTTCGTGATCGGGCGACCGATCACCATGTAATCAACACCTGCAAAGAGTGCCTGAGCCGGAGTCATTACACGTTTTTGGTCGTCCTGGCTACTGCTGGCCGGGCGAATACCTGGTGTAACCAAACAAAAGTGTTTGCCAAATTGTTGTTTTAATAATGCCGCCTCTTGTGCTGAACACACCACGCCATCTAAACCCACCAGGTGTGTCAACGTTGCCAGCTTCAGTACCTGCTGCTCTGGCGTTTGATTAATGCCCAGCTCAGCTAAATCACTTTGTTCCATGCTGGTTAACACAGTAACAGCTATAAGATAAGGTTTGTCAGCACCGTAAGTTGTCAGTGCTTCACGCGCAGCATGCATCATTTTACTGCCGCCGCTGGCGTGTACGTTTACCATCCACACACCCAGATCGGCAGCAGCTTTTACCGCCTTAGCCACGGTGTTGGGTATGTCGTGAAATTTTAAATCCAGAAACACATCAAAGTGGCGCTGCTGCAGCTGTTGCACAAACTGCGGGCCAAAGTGAGTAAACATTTCTTTGCCGATTTTCAGCCGGCACAGGGTTGGGTCTAACTGGCTAACTAAATTCAGTGCATCTGCTTTTTGTTCAAAATCAAGAGCCACCACCACAGGAGTGTTACACGACATGCTTTTTCCTTTAACTAACGACCATCAATGCCACTGATAGGCTCTACAGTTTCCCACTGCTGACAAGATGGACACAACCAATAATGTTTACGGGTTTTAAAACCACAGTTACGGCAACTGTATAACGATTTTTTATCCAGATAGGCGTTAACCAGCTCTTCAACTGAAGACAATGCTTCTGCGGCCGGTGCCGATTGCTGCTGCCTGATCTGCAGTAATTTCTGAAACAACCGGATACTCGGTTGCTGTTTTAATTTATCCAGCAAAAATTGCTCAGCTGCTGTGGCTGAACCATGCTGTGCCAGCCAACTGGCCAGCAGTACTACTGAACTGATATTATGCTGTTTATTGGCCAGCTGGCTTAGCAACTGATACCACTCTTCGTCAGTCAGCGCGCATTGTTGCAATAACGGCAGGATATCGGCACTCCACTGCGGCTTATGTTCAACAATATAAAGCAAAGCTGACTTGGCAAGCGCAGTATGCTGATCGGCAAGTGCCCGTTGAGCCAGCTCATACTTAGGTCGCACAGCCGCCGGGTAACGTGATGCCAACTCCAATAATGGTTCGGTGCTGTATTGCGGCTGTTGTTTTAAAGCTTCAATTTGCATATTAGCCTGAGCAATTCGCAACGAGCGTGACTCGGTATGATCAACCACTGCACTGTACTGCTCAGCTTTGTGCCACTCGTGTGTAGCAATAAAAATGCTGAACAATTGCTTGAGTGCAGCTTCACCAAGCACCGGTGACTTAACCAAATTAACCAGCAATTTTTCCGCTCTGTCATACAAGCCGGCTGAAAAGTAATCTTTTGCCAGTTCAAACTGAATTTGCTGAGCTTGCGGTTTGGGTAATTTAAGTTGATGCAGCTTTTCGTGAATACGAATGGCCTTGTCCCAGTCGCCTTTGCGGCGAAACAGGTTGGCCAACGCCAGATAAGTTTCAATGGTGGCGGCTTCGATATCTAGCAGCTCTAATAACTGCTCAATAGCTTTATCTTCCTGATCGGTTAATAAGAAGTTTAAACCAGAAGATAAATTGCGGGTAATGCTGGCACGCCCTTTAAGTTCTTTATGTGTAACGCTGTTGCGTCCCATAAACCAGCCATAGGCTGCAGCTACCGGCAATAACAAAAACAGCAGCTCTAACATAGGCTAGCTGTTTTCCGTTGATTTACGCAGCCAACCCTTTGCTTTACGTTGCAGTGAATACAACAGGGCTATCATCAGGCCAAGCACAATGCCCAGCAGCAGGAAAATCAGCGCAATATCAACAACTCTTAAGCGTGCGCTGACAATAAGAAGATTTAAATCAGCCAGTTGCTGATTAATGGAACCAAACAGCACCCCTATTACAATCAGGGCTACTATTACTGCGATATAAAGTAGTCTGCGCAAGGGAAACTCCGTTTACGCCTGCAAACTCAATGTATTGAGGCTCAGGTGTTGTCTTTTACCCGGTCACGTAATTCTTTACCAGGTTTAAAATGCGGTACATGCTTACCGTCCAGTTCAACCTTGTCACCGGTTTTAGGATTACGCCCTACCCGTGGTGCACGGTAATGCAGAGAAAAACTACCAAAACCACGAATTTCAATGCGTTCGTTGGCGGCTAAGGATTGCGCCATCTGCTCGAGGATTTCTTTAACTGAAGCTTCAACATCCTTGACCTGAATATGCGGGAAATCAGTAGCTAATTTTTCAATTAATTCAGACTTGGTCATAGCCCCTCCGGCAAACTTGATTTTGGATAAAGCAGGAGGCTAAGCCCCCTGCTTCGTTAGCAATTAATCCTGCTTCTGAGCAGCTTTAAATGCTTCGGCCATAGCGTTACCACCAAAATCAGCTTCTTGTTGCTTGCTGTTGACAGTATCCATAGCTTCTTTTTCTTCAGCTTCGAATTTCGCTTTGATTGACAGGCTGATTACGCGGTTTTTGCGATCAACACCCATTAAACGAGCTTCAATTTCTTCGCCTACTTTCAGTACCGTAGTGGCATCTTCAATACGCTCACGCGCGATATCAGATACACGAACATAACCTTCTACCGCACCTTCTAACATCACAGTAGCGCCTTTAGCGTCAACGGCAGTTACTTCACCTTTAACGATAGCACCTTTTTTGTTGTCAGCAAGGTAGCCGTTGAACGGGTCTTCGTCCAGCTGCTTGATACCTAAAGAAATACGCTCGCGCTCTGGGTCAACTTGTAACACAACTGCGTGTACTTCGTCGCCTTTCTTGAATTCACGAACTGCTTCTTCGCCAGTGGCGTTCCAGCTGATGTCTGATAAGTGAACCAGACCATCGATGCCGCCATCTAAACCGATGAAGATACCGAAGTCAGTGATTGACTTGATCTTACCGCTTACGCGATCACCCTTGTTGAAGCCCTTAGCGAACTCTTCCCACGGGTTAGCTTTACACTGTTTCAGGCCTAAAGAAATACGACGACGTTCTTCGTCAATTTCCAGAACCATAACTTCCACTGAATCACCTAAGTTAACAACTTTAGATGGGTGGATGTTTTTGTTGGTCCAGTCCATTTCTGAAACGTGTACTAAACCTTCCACGCCTTCTTCGATTTCTACGAAGCAGCCGTAATCAGTCAGGTTAGTTACGCGACCAGTGATGCGGGCACCTTCTGGGTAACGTGATGCGATAGCGGCCCATGGATCTTCACCCATTTGTTTCAGACCTAAAGATACACGTTGTTTTTCGCGGTCGAATTTCAGTACTTTTACTGGAATTTCGTCGCCAACATTAACGATTTCGCTTGGGTGCTTAACGCGCTTCCACGCCATATCAGTGATATGCAGTAAGCCGTCTACGCCACCTAAGTCTACGAATGCACCGTAGTCAGTCAGGTTCTTAACGATACCTTTGACTTCCATGCCTTCTTCCAGCGTTTCTAACAGCTGGTCACGTTCATGGCTGCTTTCTGATTCAATAACGGCACGACGTGATACCACCACGTTGTTACGCTTCTGATCCAGCTTGATAACTTTGAACTCAAGTTCTTTGTTTTCCAGGTGCAGAGTGTCACGCACCGGACGTACGTCTACTAATGAACCAGGCAGGAATGCACGAATGCTGTCAACTTCAACTGTGAAACCACCTTTAACTTTACCAGTGATAACACCGATAACAGTTTCTTTATCTTCACAGGCTTTTTCCAGACGTACCCATGCTTCGTGACGTTTAGCTTTTTCACGAGACAGTTGGGTTTCACCGAAACCATCTTCAATGGCGTCTAACGCTACGTCGATGATGTCGCCAACGCTTACTTCGATTTCGCCGTTCAGAGATTTGAACTGTTCAACCGGGATAGCGGCTTCTGATTTCAGACCTGCGTCAACCATAACAACATCTTTCAGAACAGCAACAACTGTTCCTTTGATGATAGAGCCAAGGCGTGTTTCAGATTTAAAGCTTTCTTCAAGTAGTTGTGCAAAATTTTCAGTCATAGTCACTTTTTCAGTTAAGTGCTCCACGCCGCGTCGTGCGTTGTGGGGTTGCTAAATTTACCTGTTTAAATCCATTTAACAGGCTGTCCAAAATGCGGTTTTGGCCTGGTTCACACTAAGCCTGGTATTTTCATACCCGCGTAGTTCAGTACCTCTTCCAACACTTGTTCAATCGTTTTATTGGTCGAATCCAGTATGTAGGCGTCGGCAGCTGGTTTCAGCGGCGCAGTAGCACGGTTCATATCGCGCTCGTCTCTTGCCTGTATTTCGTTCAAAAGGTCGCCGATGTTAACATCAAAGCCCTTTTCTTTCAACTCTAAATAGCGCCGTCTGGCGCGCTCTTCCGGGGTGGCTGTTAAATATATTTTAACTGCAGCCTGCGGAAATACCACAGTACCCATATCACGGCCATCGGCCACTAAACCGGGCTCTTCAGCAAAGGCACGCTGACGACGTAGCAATGCTTCTCTTACCCGTGGCAAAGAAGCAATTTTTGATGCTAAATCAGCGACTTCTTGTGTGCGAATGGTGTGCGACACATTTTCGCCTTCGAGGGTTATACGGATATTGCCATGCTCATCACTACTGAACTGCACATCCAGATGCGCAGCCAGCGGCTGCAATGCTTCTTCGTCATCACAAACAATCTGGTGATGCATCGCGGCCAGAGCCAGCACGCGGTAAATAGCGCCACTGTCGAGTAATTGCCAGCCTAAACGCTGGGCCAGTAAACGGCAAATTGTGCCTTTGCCGGAACCGCCGGGGCCATCTATGGTAATTACTGCTGCAGAATGTGGCATCCTACCCCCTTTCAAACTACTGGTTAATCGGATTTAAAAACGGCGGTATTATACAGCTTTTTGCGACAAGATCTGTGTTTAATTGCGCTAAAGCGAAGGAAAGACGCGCAGTTGGAAGGCTACGCGTCTGGATGCTTTTAGTTATTTAACAAGCCAGTTGGGCAAATAAACTAAAGTAATTCGGGAAGGTTTTAGCGGTACAATCCGGGTCTTCAATAGTTACCGGAGTGTCACTCAAAGCAACCAGCGAGAAACACATCGCCATACGATGGTCATTGTAAGTGGCAATGCTGGCGTGCTTAAGTGTGGCCGGTGGTGTTACTTTAATATAGTCGTGGCCTTCTTCTACCTCTGCACCGACTTTTCGAAGCTCAGTCGCCATAGCGGCAAGCCGGTCGGTTTCTTTTACCCGCCAGTTATACACATTGCGGATAACCGTAGGACCTTTGGCGAATAATGCTGTAGTAGCAATGGTCATGGCCGCATCAGGTATCGCATTGTAATCGCGATCTATACCCTTTAACGTGTTACGCGTTACTTTAATGTAGTCATCACCCCACTCGACATCAGCACCCATGGCCTCCAGTGCGTCGGCAAAGTGAATATCGCCCTGCACCGCGTGTTTACCAATGCCTGTTACCTTGATACTGCCACCTTTAATGGCTGCCGCCGCCAAAAAGTAAGATGCTGACGATGCATCACCTTCTACCAGCCATTGGCCAGGCGAGCGGTAAAGCTGATTACCCTTGATGCTAAAACGCTTGTAGTCATGGTTTTGCACGCTAACACCAAAACGCTGCATCAGGGCCAGCGTAATATCAATATAGGGTTTGGATACCAGCTCACCGATGATGTCTATTTCGCTGTCACCGTTTAGCAGCGGTGCAATCATCAGGGCTGCGGTTAAAAACTGACTGGAAATACTGCCGTCGATTTGCATCCGCCCACCGTTAAGCGGCTTGCCTTTAATTTGTAGCGGTGGAAAGCCATCTTGCTGCAGATAAGTGATATCCGCCTGCCACTGGCACAATGCATCTACCAGATGTCCAATAGGACGCTCGTACATGCGTGGCTCGCCGGTCAGGGTCACATCGACGTTGGACGCAGCCAGGGCCGCGGTTAACGGTCGCATTGCCGTGCCGGCATTACCGAGGAATATTGTCAGCGCCTGCGGCTGGTCAAACAAACCGCCAATCCCCTGCACTTCGCATTTAGTACGGCATGCTGATAACGTATAGCTTACACCCAGTGCGGTTAAAGCATTTAGCATATGGCGTACATCGTCACTGTCGAGCAAATTAGTGATCTGTGTCGTACCTTGTGCCAATGCGGCCAGCAGCAATACACGGTTAGAGATACTTTTAGAGCCGGGTAAATGCACCTCACCGGCAACCTTAGCAATAGGGTTAAGGGTTAATGTTTTCATCCGTGCACCCGCTCAAATTCCTGCATAAAGCTCACTAAAGTTTGCACACCTTCCAGCGGCATAGCGTTATAAATACTGGCACGCATACCGCCCACCATACGATGACCTTTTAGTGCCAATAAACCATGTGTTTCAGCCTGGTCAACAAACATATCGTTTAACCGCTCATCGCTTAAGAAAAACGGCACGTTCATCCACGATCTGTACGCCGGGTCGACGTCATTGCTATAAAAATCGCTTTTATCAATATAATCATACAACAAGCTGGCTTTAGCCTGGTTACGCGTAGCCATCGAGGTAACGCCACCCTGCTGTTTTAACCACTTAAATACTAATGCTGCCAGATACCAGGCAAAAGTAGGCGGAGTATTAAACATGCTGTCGTTTTCTGCGGCTAAACGGTAATCCAATACCGACGGAATACCCGCATCTTTGCCGGGTAACAAATCTTCGCGCACTATAGCCAGCGTTAAACCTGACGGGCCGATATTTTTCTGTGCGCCGGCATAAATCACGCCGTAGCGGCTAACGTCAATTGGTCGCGATAAAATAGTCGAAGATAAGTCAGCAACGATTGGGCTGTTGGTTTGCGGTAATGCGGTAAACTCGATGCCATCAACGGTTTCATTCGGGCAACAATGCACATAGGCGGCGCCTTTGGTTAGCTGCCAGTCACTTGGTGCGGTAACCGTGCGGATACCATTAGTCGTTTTCTGGCGGATATCCTGTACGTTAATATCACCGTATTTTACCGCCTCTTCCACCGCCGATTTTGACCAGGCACCAGAGACAATATAATCGGCACTTTGGCCAGGCTTTAACAAATTAAGTGGCACTGCCGAAAACTGGCCGCGGCCACCGCCATGCATAAACAACACTTTATAATTTGCCGGAATGCTGAGTAAATCGCGTAAATCCTGCTCAGCTTCTGCGGCCAGGCGAATAAAGGGTTTGCTACGGTGGCTCATTTCCATTACGGAACAACCATGTTGTTGCCAGTTAATAAATTCTTGTTGTGCCTGCTGCATTACCTCTACCGGCAACATTGCCGGGCCGGCACAAAAATTAAAGGTTGTCATTTTTACTGCTTACTCCTGATTTAGCGCGTCTATTCAACTGGCCTGGTCGTATTTTCTGCTGCCGGCTTAATACCGATCTTGCTGTTTTAATTTTGATACAACTAAAAGCAAAACGAGCGCATAAGCGCCCGTTTTGTATTTGGTGTTACTCTTCTTCATCCTGCGCTAACTGGGTATCCGTCAGTACAGTGCTGGCCGCCTTTTCTGCCTCGGCTAACTCTTCCGCATCCTGAATTTCGTCAACTTTAGCCACGCCAACCACTTTTTCGTTGTCGGCGGTACGGATCAGGATCACGCCCTGGGTATTACGACCCACTTCAGATACTTCATTAACGCGGGTGCGTACCAGGGTGCCTTTGTTGGAAATCATCATAATTTCATCCAACTCGTTCACCTGCACCGCACCTACCACCAGGCCATTACGCTCCGACACCTTAATTGACACCACGCCCTGGGTAGCACGGCTCTTCGCCGGATATTCAGTTAATGAGGTACGTTTACCGTAGCCGTTTTCCGTTACGGTAAGAATTGGCCCCTCGCCGTCTGGAATAATTAACGACACCACTGAGCCACCTTCGCGCAGCTTGATACCACGCACACCGGTAGCGGTACGGCCCATGCCACGCACCTGATCTTCAGTAAAGCGCACTACTTTACCGTCATCAGAGAACAGCATAATTTCATTATTACCGTCAGTAATACCAACGCCTATCAGGCGGTCGCCGTCGTTCAGGTTAACAGCAATAATGCCGTTTGAACGTGGCCGTGAGTATTCTACCAACGAGGTTTTCTTCACCGTACCGTTAGCGGTGGCCATAAACACATATTTGTCGGCTTCGTACTCACGTACCGGTAGAATAGCATTAATACGCTCGCCTTCTTCCAGCGGTAGCAAGTTCACAATCGGCTTGCCACGCGCAGTACGGCTGGCCAGTGGTAACTGATACACCTTCATCCAGTACAAGCGGCCGCGGTTAGAGAAACACAAAATGGTGTCGTGGGTGCTGGCCACCAACAACTTATCAACGAAGTCTTCATCTTTTACTGTGGTGGCGGCTTTACCTTTACCACCACGGCGCTGTGCTTCGTAATCAGACAATGGCTGATACTTGGCATAGCCCAGATGCGACAAGGTCACTACCACATCTTCTTCAGTGATCAAGTCTTCCATATTGATATCCAGCATATTGTCTTGAATATCTGTACGTCGCGTGTCACCGTATTGCGCTTTTATTGCTTCGAGCTCTTCACAAATCACTTCCATTAAGCGCTCCGGGCTACCCAGAATATGCAGCAACTCGGCAATCAGCTCTAACAGCTGCTTGTATTCGTCGAGAATTTTTTCGTGCTCAAGCCCGGTCAGCTTATGTAAGCGCAAGTCCAGAATCGCCTGTGCCTGTTGCTCAGTCAGGAAGTACATGCCATCACGAATACCGAAGTGCTCTTCGAGCCACTCTGGCCGCGCCGCATCTTGTCCGGCACGTTCCAGCATGGCGCTGACGTCGCCTAACTGCCAGCCACGCTCGACTAAACCGGCTTTAGCTTCTGCCGGGCTGGCAGATTGCTTAATTAAATCAATAATATCGTCGATATTGGCCAGCGCTATGGCTAAGCCTTCAAGAATATGCGCACGGTCACGGGCTTTACGCAGGTCGTACACGGTACGGCGGGTAACCACTTCACGGCGGTGCAAGACAAAGCATTTAAGCATTTCAATTAAGCTAAGCAGCTTAGGCTGGCCCTGGTCCAGGGCTACCATATTGATGCCGAACACCGTTTGCATCTGGGTGTTGGTATACAGCTGGTTTAGCATCACATCGGTAGACTCACCGCGTTTAAGCTCAATAACAATGCGCATGCCGTCTTTATCAGACTCATCGCGCAGCGCCGAAATACCTTCAATGCGCTTTTCTTTTACCAACTCGGCAATTTTTTCAATTAAACGCGCTTTGTTAACCTGGTACGGAATTTCATTAACGATAATGGCTTCGCGACCGGTTTTCTCGTCGGTCTCTACCATGGTTTTGGCGCGGATATACACCTTACCACGGCCGGTGCGATAAGCTTCTTCAATACCTTTGCGGCCATTAATAATAGCGGCAGTCGGGAAATCCGGGCCCGGGATATACTGCATTAACTCGTGCAGCTCGATATCCGGGTTAGCAATTAACGCTAAGCAGCCGTCAATAACTTCGGTTAAGTTATGCGGCGGAATATTGGTGGCCATACCCACAGCAATACCGCTGGAGCCGTTGATCAGCAAGTTAGGCAACTTGGTAGGCATTACTGCCGGAATTTGCTCGGTGCCGTCATAGTTGGGCACAAAATCGACAGTTTCTTTGTCTAAATCAGCCAGCAGTTCGTGCGCAATCCGCGCCATCCGCACTTCGGTATAACGCATTGCTGCTGCAGAGTCGCCGTCGATAGAACCGAAATTACCCTGGCCGTCTACCAGCATATAACGCAGTGAAAATGGCTGAGCCATCCGTACTATAGTGTCGTACACAGCACTGTCGCCGTGCGGGTGGTATTTACCGATAACGTCACCTACCACACGGGCAGATTTTTTATAGGCTTTGTTCCAGTCATTGCCCAGTTCCTTCATCGCGAACAGCACGCGGCGGTGTACTGGCTTTAAACCATCCCTTACGTCCGGTAAGGCGCGGCCAACAATGACGCTCATTGCGTAATCGAGATACGAATTCTTTAATTCGTCTTCGATATTAATAGGAACTATTTCTCTGGCCAGATCTGTCATAAAACGCTAATTTCCCTTAAATCAGATAGATAACTCGCTTTTGTCGATGTTATAAAGCGCGAGACAACGCAGGATTCTAACACAGAAAATCACGCTTGCCATGCCCCAAATGCAACGCAAAGCACGCTTCGGCATTGCTCAAATGGATCAAGGCTTTATAATGCGCAAAAACTAACGAGCATCCAATATGACTGCAGATACTAATGTTGATCCGGGCGAAATTGCCAAGTTTAACGATATTGCCTCACGCTGGTGGGATCCAAGCGGCGAATTTAAGCCATTGCATTTACTCAATCCGGTACGGTTAAGCTACATTAGCGACGAGCTGCAAGGCCTGTTTGGTAAAACCGTTATCGATATCGGTTGTGGTGGCGGCATTTTAGCGGAAAGCATGGCGCGCAGCGGTGCAGTGGTAACCGGGCTGGATATGGCCAATGATTCCCTCAACGTAGCACGGCTGCACGCGCTGGAAGCCGGTGTTGAAGTAAACTATCAGCAGGTTACTGCCGAGCAATATGCTCAAAGCCATGCGGCACAGTTTGACGTGGTGACCTGTATGGAAATGCTGGAGCATGTACCACAGCCGATGTCGGTTATTCAGGCCTGTGCTGATTTAGCCAAACCCGGTGCAATGCTGTTTTTCTCTACACTGAATAAAACCTGGAAAGCTTACCTGCTGGCCATTATTGGCGCAGAGCAAGTGTTAAAACTGGTGCCCAAAGGTACACACGAATTTAGTAAGTTTATCCGCCCATCCGAGCTAATGCGTTTTATCGAACAAGCCGGGCTTGAAGTAACAGACGCTACCGGGCTGCACTTTAACCCGATTAACGAGAGCTTTAAAACCGGCCCCGGTGTAGACGTAAACTATATCGTCGTTGCCCGTAAGCCATCCTGAAACATCAGGCTGGTGATTTTTCCAGCATCTAAATAGCCGCTGGCTATAAAAAAAATATTGATAGAATAAATAAATTTAACCAGAGAAAAAGCTTGCGTTGTTCCGGTATATCTTTGCACACTGGCGGGGCGGTTAGCAGCTACTAACCCCAACCTTAGCGGCGGTATTTTTCCTCAGTGTTAAGCCTTGCAAAAAATCAAAATACACACTATCTTGTGATCACTTTCAAAAAAGCACCTATATGTTGTGTAATTAAGCAACAATGGCTGCTGGTAAAATAGCCGTGCGCTACATGGCTGACTATAACCATTAATTACAACTGAAATGGAAATCTGCAGCAATGACTCAATCTCTTTTCGTCACTAAACGTGATGGCCGCCGTGAAGCCTTAGACCTGGATAAAATTCACCGCGTTATTACCTGGGCCGCCGAAGGTTTGTCGAATGTATCGGTATCTCAGGTTGAGCTAAAGTCTCATATTCAGTTTTACGATGGTATTAAATCTGAAGATATTCATGAAACCATTATTAAGGCTGCGGCAGATCTGATCTCAAAAGACTGCCCGGACTACCAGTATCTGGCCGCCCGCCTGGCAGTGTTTCATTTACGTAAAAAGGCCTACGGCCAGTTTGAACCACCACACCTTTACGACCAGGTTGTCAAAATGGTGGAAGCCAAGCGCTATGATCAGCATATTCTGGCCGATTACAGCCGCGATGAGCTGGAACAAATGAACAGCTTTATCGACCACAGCCGCGATTTAAACTTCAGCTATGCTGCGGTAAAGCAGTTGGAGGGTAAGTATCTGGTGCAAAACCGGGTTAGCGGTGAAATTTACGAAAGTGCACAGTTCCTCTACATGCTGGTTGCCGCCTGCCTGTTTGCCACCTACCCTAAATCGACCCGTTTAACCTATGTGCGCCGCTTCTACGATGCTTGCTCATTATTTAAATTGTCACTGCCAACCCCAATCATGTCAGGCGTGCGCACCCCGACCCGTCAGTTTAGCTCTTGTGTGCTGATCGAGTGCGGTGACAGTCTGGACTCTATTAACGCCACCTCAAGCGCTATTGTTAAATATGTTAGCCAGCGCGCCGGTATCGGTATTAACGCCGGCCGTATTCGTGCACTGGGCAGCCCAATCCGTAACGGTGAAGCGTTTCATACCGGCTGTATTCCGTTTTATAAGCATTTTCAAACTGCGGTTAAAAGCTGCTCGCAAGGTGGCGTCCGTGGTGGTGCAGCGACGTTATTCTATCCGCTATGGCATTTAGAAGTTGAATCTCTGTTGGTGTTAAAAAACAACCGCGGCGTAGAAGAAAACCGCGTACGGCATTTAGATTACGGCGTGCAGTTTAACCGCCTGATGTATACCCGGTTAATTAAAGACGACTATATTACGCTGTTCAGCCCGTCTGATGTGCCCGGCCTGTACGATGCTTTCTTTGAAGATCAGGAAAAGTTTGAAGAATTGTATGTTAAGTACGAAGCCGATACCTCTATCCGCAAGAAGCGCTTAAAGGCACTGGAATTGTTTACGCTGTTTATGCAGGAACGTGCCAGTACTGGCCGTATCTATCTGCAAAACGTTGATCACTGCAATACCCACAGCCCGTTTAATCCGAAGTTAGCGCCGGTGCGCCAGAGCAATCTGTGTCTGGAAATTGCGCTGCCAACCAAACCGATGAACGATGTAAACGATCCGGAAGGCGAAATTGCTCTGTGTACGCTGTCAGCGTTTAACTTAGGCGCTATTGAAAACCTGAACGAACTGGAAGAGTTAGCTGAACTGGCGGTGCGCTCGCTGGACAGCCTGCTGGATTATCAGGACTACCCTATTCCGGCTGCTTTTCATGCCTCGATCAGCCGTCGTACCTTAGGTGTGGGTGTCATTAACTACGCTTACTATCTGGCGAAAAACGGCGTGAAATACTCTGACGGTTCAGCTAATGGTTTAACACACCGTACTTTTGAAGCCATTCAGTATTATTTACTCAAAGCGTCGAACAAGCTGGCACAGGAATTTGGCGCCTGCCCTAAATTTAATGAAACAACCTATGCCCAGGGCATACTGCCAATTGACAGCTACAAGAAAGATCTCGACAAAGTGTGTAACGAGCCACTGCTGCTGGACTGGGAGCAACTGCGTAAAGACATCGTTAATCATGGCTTGCGTAACTCCACGCTGTCAGCATTAATGCCGTCTGAAACGTCGTCGCAAATTTCCAATGCCACTAACGGCATTGAACCACCGCGCGGCCATATCAGCGTTAAAGCCAGTAAAGACGGTATTTTAAAGCAGGTGGTGCCGGAGTATGAGCGGCTGAAAAACCAGTATGAGCTGTTGTGGGATATTCCGAACAATACCGGTTATATCTCTCTGGTGGCCATTATGCAGAAATTTATCGACCAGACCATTTCTGCTAACACCAACTATGACCCCAACAAGTTTGATGGTGGCAAAGTACCCATGAAGCTGTTGCTGCAAGACTTACTGTCGGCGTATAAGCTGGGGGTAAAAACCATGTACTACCACAATACCCGTGACGGCGCTTCAGACATACAGGAAGACATTAAACCTGAAGTGGAAGATGACGGCTGCGCAGGCGGTGCCTGTAAAATTTAATTCCGGACTAAACGGGCTACTTCGGTAGCCCGTACTTTGTAATGACACCCTATTAGGACGATAAGCGGCAATGGCGTACACAACCTTTAACCGACAAATTAACGATCAAATGAAAGAGCCAATGTTCTTCGGTAATCCGGTGAATGTTTCGCGCTATGATCAGCAAAAATACGGCATTTTCGAAAAATTAATCGAAAAACAGCTGAGCTTTTTCTGGCGGCCGGAAGAAGTTGATGTCAGTAAAGACAGGATTGATTACCAAAACCTGCCGGATCATGAAAAGCATATTTTTATCAGCAACCTGAAATACCAGACACTGCTGGATTCCGTACAGGGCCGTTCGCCCAATGTTGCTTTTCTGCCTATTGTTTCTTTGCCTGAGCTGGAAACCTGGATTGAAACCTGGGCCTTTAGTGAAACTATTCACAGCCGCAGCTATACCCACATAGTACGTAACATTAGTGCCGAGCCGCACAAAGTGTTTGACGATATTATGCTGAACGAAAAAATTCTTGAACGCGCCGACGATGTTACCCGCTACTACGACGACCTGATAGACGGCATTAACCTGTATCAGCGATGTGGTGAAGGCACGCACACTATTAATGGTGAAACACACAGCATCAGCCTGTACGAGCTTAAACGCCGGTTGTACTTGTGTGTCATGTCGGTAAACGTGCTCGAAGCGATTCGTTTTTACGTTAGCTTCGCCTGCAGCTTTGCTTTTGCCGAGCGGGAGTTAATGGAAGGTAATGCCAAGATTATCCGCCTGATAGCCCGCGACGAAGCGCTGCACTTAACCGGCACCCAGCATATGCTGAATATTATGGCAGCCGGTGATGACGATGCAGATATGGCAAAAATTGCCAAAGAATGTGAAGAAGAAGCTTATGCTATTTTCCGCAAAGCCGCCGAGCAGGAAAAAGACTGGGCTCAATACTTGTTTAAAGACGGTTCAATGATTGGCCTGAATAAAGATATTTTATGCCAGTATGTCGAATACATTACCAACAGCCGGATGCAGGCTATTGGCATGAAAGCCATTTTCTCGACCACGCAAAACCCTATTCCGTGGATTAACACCTGGCTGGTATCTGACAACGTGCAGGTCGCGCCACAGGAAGCTGAAATCAGCTCTTATCTGGTTGGCCAGATAGATAACGAAGTTGATGGTGGCGACTTCGGCGATTTCGACCTCTAAGCCTGTTTATGCCTGGCGTTAAGCTTAGCAATGGCGTTGTGATCAATTTTGATGGCAGCGCCCAAACCTTGCTTGAGGCACTGGAGCGCAAAAAACTAGAGGTAAACTTTCATTGCCGTGAAGGTTATTGTGGTGCCTGCCGCTGTAAATTAATCAGCGGCGAAGTAAATTATATAAATGAGCCGCTGGCTTTTGTGCGTAAAGGTGAGTTTCTGCCTTGCTGTAGCGTTCCGGTTACAGATATAGAAATTGAAATCCCCTGAACTGATGGTAATTTCCAGCGTATTCCCGCAGACTATTGATAATACTCGTTGATCTTTAAGGAGATCGATAATGAAAGCCTTATTGTTTTTGCTCGCTGGTGCCCTGCCCAGCAGCAATGTAGCCCAGTACGAAGCATTGCTGGCTAAATCTCAGTTTAGCGAACTTGAACACCAGATTTTACAACAAAGCGACTACAAGCAGCATGGCGATGTGTTAGTGGTGTATGCCAGGGCATTGATTGCACAGCAGCGGCTGGAAGATGCCAACACCCTGCTTAACTTCGCCGTAGAGCAGTTTCCGGGTAACAGCGAGCTGAACTATCTGGCAGGCTTGGGCAAAATCCGTTTAGCAAGTGATGGTAACGTATTTTCGGCTAAAGAGCGGGCGGCACGTGGAGTAGAGCTACTGCAAAAAGCCGTGATTATAAAACCTGACCACTACGCAGCCCGCCAGGCATTAATTGATTTTTACAGCGTTGCACCTGCCAATGCCGGCGGCGATAAGGAATTAGCCCTGGCCATGACAGAACAACTGGCTAAAGAAAATCCGGCTCAGGCTATACTGGCAAAGAGCCGTATTTTACTTAATGAGAACAAGCCAACAGAAGCTCTGGCATTGCTGGAAACCATGATGCCTGATCCGCCTAATGCACGTTTGCTGGCGCGTAAAGCACAAATTCTCACTGAGCTGGAAGAATACGATGCCGCCTTTGTAAACTATAAACTGGCAGCTGAGCATGCTACTGATCTAACCGATAAATACAATGCGCTGTACCATATCGGCCGTCTGGCTGTAGTGGCTGATCAGGATGCTATGTTGGGTATTACCGCATTGCAGCAATATCTGGAGTTTTATCAGGATAGTGAAAACAAAATATTGCCCTGGGCAACCTTACGTCTGGCGCAGTTAATGTACCGTACCGGTGATAATTTTGAAGCCACATTGCTGGTTGGCAGCCTGACACATGCCCGGGTTGCAGATGAAGAATTTAACCTTATTTTGCTAAGCTTACTCAGTGCGTTAAAAGCCAAAGCCGCGCCTGCCGTTATTGAGCAGCCAGAAGCGGTTACAGAGCCGGTGGAAGACAAACAAGATAACGGACAGGATCAGTCAGAAACAAAACAGGAGATCTGATGATCTCCTGTCTTTATATCTTACTTACGAATACCTTCTACCGTTAAGTCCAGCTGCACTGTGGCAGATGCCGGGCCTAAATCAGTATTAATAGCAAAGTCTTTTAATGTCAGGGTAGTAGTACCGGCAAAGCCTGCACGGTAACCGCCCCACGGATCTTTACCCTCGCCCAGTTTTTCAGCAGCAATAACAACCTCTTTAGTAACACCGTTTAAGGTAAGGTTACCGTGTAAATCAAAACTTTCACCAGCTTTTGGTACAACTTTAGTGCTGACGAAAGTGGCTTTAGGGTGCTTACTAACATTCAAAAAATCACCGCTGCGTAAGTGCTTATCACGCTCAGCATGGTTAGAGTCCACACTGTTAGTATCAATAGTCAGCTGAATTTTAGAGGCTTCCAGTTTGTTAGCATCGTAGCTGAAATCACCGGAAAACGTATTAAAGCGGCCATACAGCCAGCTGTAACCCAGGTGGCTTATTTTAAACTGTACAAAGGCATGAGCGCCCTCTGTATCAATTACATAATCAGCTGCTTGCGCCGGTATTGTCATCATTGCGGCCATTGAGGCAGCCAGTAATAGTTTTTTCATGGTGATCTCCAAAGTTAAGGTTTACGCCCAAACATGCGTTTTAGCGTATTGTCTTTATCAATAAAATGATGCTTTAACGCCGCCAGGCCATGTAGTACAGCCAAGGTTATTAAACTGTAGGCGACATATTCATGCACCAAGCCTGCTATATCCGCCTGGTTGGCAAACAGCGCCCCCAGCGCAGGTACATCAAACCAGGTAAATACCGCTATTGGCCGGCCATCCTCAGTCGAGATCAGATAGCCACTTAACACCAATATAAAAATACCTAAATACAAACAAAGCTGTACTACGGCCGATGTACGTTTCTCCCAGCCTTTATGCGAGGCCAACGCTGGTGGCGGTGGGCTGAGATAACGCCATAACACACGCAGTAACATTGCTATGGCCAGTAAGATACCAACACTTTTATGCCAGTATGGCGCAGTTCGATACCATTCGCTGTAATAGCTCAGATCTACCATCCAAAAACCCACGCCAAACAAGCCAAATACTGTTAATGCTACTAGCCAGTGTAGTACGACACTGATTAAACCATAATGGGATGAACTATTTTTCAGCATACTGAGCTCCTATAATTTCTTGATAATATAGCAATTTCATTAAAGTAAAATTGCAATATTCATCCAAAATGATTCTATTTATTAGAAAGGTTTGCCGATGTCATTTTTATAACGGCGCAAAAAAGCCAGCATTAAGCTGGCTTCAGATCATAGCTAACGGCAATATTTACTCAAATTTACCATCACGAATATGTTTATCGCCGCGCTGTTTGGCCAGCTCTACCTGGCGCTGGCGCTCGGCAAAAGCGGCTTTTTGCTCGTCTGTTGTTTTATCATGGCAATGCGGGCAGCTTAAACCTTTAACATAGTGCTCGGATGCCATTTCAGCTTGGGACAGCGGCATGCGGCAGGCATAGCACTGATCATAGCTGCCCTGCTCCAGGCCGTGTTTTACCGCAACGCGCTGATCAAATACAAAGCATTCGCCTTGCCACAGGCTGTTTTCTTGCGGCATTTCCTCTAAATACTTTAAAATACCGCCATCGAGGTGATACACCTCGTCAAAGCCCTGCTCTTTTAAAAAAGCAGTGGATTTTTCACAGCGAATGCCACCGGTACAAAACATGGCAACTTTTTTATGTTTGGTTTTATCCAAATTATCAGCAGCCCACTGCGGAAATTCACGAAAGGTTGTGGTGTTAGGGTTGACTGCATGTTTAAAGGTGCCGATCGCCACTTCGTAATCATTGCGGGTATCGATCAGGATGGTATCAGGATCGCTGATAAGTGTGTTCCAGTCGTCACCTTTAACATAAGTGCCGACAATGTGCGCCGGGTTTATACCCTCCACGCCCATGGTGACAATTTCTTTTTTCAGCTTTACTTTAGTGCGGTAAAACGCCAATTCATCAGACAGCGATTCTTTATAGCTCATGCCAGTAAAGCGGCCATCGGCATCCAGCCAGGCTTTAACCGCATCCACACCAGCACGCTCGCCACAAATGGTGCCGTTAATACCCTCTTCGGCCAGCAACAAAGTGCCTTTAACTTTATTGGCGACCATGTAGTCGTACAACGCATCGCGCAGCGTAACGTAATCAGGTAAACGGACAAACTTATATAAAGCAGCAACTACATACATATCTCACCTCTTGCAGTGTCGGATCGTAAATCCGTAGCAATTAAAAACCGCGCGTATTATAGCGTTCACAGTAATTAAGGCAAGGCCACAACATTAATGTGGTTTTTCCAGCAAGGCAGTAAGATTAAGTTGTAACAGATGCTCACCGTCGGTGATGGATAACAGCGGATCTTCACGCCAAACGCTGAGTTTCATATGGCTTTTCAACATCAGGCAAAACTCCGCCAGCTGTGCCGAGCTAACGGAAAAAATACGCTGATTAGGCAGCAAATCGTTATGCTGTGCTTTCGTCGTTTCCTGTTCGTCTAATACCAGCAACAGTTGATCCGCCAGGTGCGAGGCGCGCAGCAGGCGTTTTTCGGCGACCAACTCCAGTTGGCACCAGAGCTGAAAATGCTGTTGTTGATCCTGAATATACAAGTCAGGCGCTTTACCGCCTGAGTCATCTTTAGCAAAACTGGGTTGTTGCTCGTACAAGCTAAGATAAGCCAGCAAACGTTTGGCAAAATGCTCAGCGCTCTCGCCCTGCCAGGGCGAGACATAATGCCGTTGTTGCTGATAAGCATGGCTGGCTTCGCAACTGTATTGCAGATCCAGCTTTATTACCTTGCTGGCCATTTGCATGATAGCAACCCCACTAAACCAGACTCTGCCTGGCGTATGCAGAGTTTAGCTGTTAATACTGGTCACTACCAAATGCATAGCCAGTGCCAACAATAACAAACCCATTAAGCGGTCAAACCAGTAGCCCTTTAGTAGTAAAAAACCTCTTACTTTAGTATGGGTTAACACCACAGAGAGCATACAGAACCAGGCTGCAGTGGCGATGGACATATACACACCGTAGATAATTTTGTAAGAAAGTGGCGTAAGCGGCGAAATAATGACCGCAAACAACGATAAAAAGAACAAGGTTGCTTTAGGGTTTAAACCATTGGTAATAAAACCGGTAATAAAGGCTTTACGCGCCGACGGCACTTTATCAGCGCTGCTGCCGGCTATCGCCTGTTCAGGATGCGACGGCGCCTGGCTTCTTAGTGCCATTACACCGATATAAAACAAATAACCCGCTGCGGCAAAGCTCAGCACTTTAAACAGCCAGGGCGTAGTTTGAATAAGTACGGCAATGCCCACCAGTGACCAGGTAACATGCAGTAGTATTGCAGCACCAATGCCAATGCTGGCAGCAATCGCTTGTTGGCGACCAAAGCGTACTGCATAACGCAGCACTATGGCAAAATCAGGCCCCGGGCTTGCTACGGCCATCAGGTGCACTAGCGCAATTAATAAAAATTCTGGCCAAAAACCTGTCACGTAAACCTCTGCTGCAAAAAGCCATTATTCTAATAACTTCTGCCACTGTTGTACCAGCGTTTAATCGCTCAGCGTTGCAGCTTAGTCGTTTCAGACAGTACAGCGCTTGCTGGCACATAATAAATCTGTAAAATGTTACAATATCACGCTAATTTATTGAGAGAATACAAGATGCGCCGTTCCCCTGCTTTGCGACGTTACAGCCTGCTAGCGGTATTTGTCAGCCTGGCATTTAATGTTGCAGCACAAGAGCCATCACAACGCTATACCGGCGTTGTAACCGATACCGAGGGCCTGCCGCTGAAAAACGCCCGGGTGCATATTCATGGCCGCCAGCAGTATGTGTATGCCGATGAGCAAGGCCGGTTTAGTATACAGGCGCCGGCCAATGCTGAACTGCATATCTCTGCCGCCGGTTATGGTGACAGCTTTGTTACTATAACGCCGGCGCAACCACAACTGAATATCAACTTAGCGCCGGGCGGTGTAGAACGTATTGTGGTAGCCGCTTCTGGTATTCATAAATACAACCTGGAAATGGCTACACCGGTATCGGTATTAACCGGTGAAGAGCTAAGCCGTCGCACCGAGCCTACCATTGGTGAAACGCTGAAGTATGAACCCGGCGTGCACGCAAATTACTATGGCCCTGTGGCATCAAGCCCGGTGATCCGCGGTTTGGACGGCCCGCGTGTACGTATTTTAAATAATGGTTTAGACACGGCTGATGTATCCCGTGTCGGGCCGGACCATGCTATTACCGCCGATGCAATTACCGCACAACAAATAGAAGTGCTGCGTGGCCCCGCTACGTTGTTGTATGGCAGTGGTGCTATTGGCGGTGTTATTAATGTGGTAGATAACCGTATTCCGCGCCAGTTACGCAGCAGCAGCGAAACCAAACTGGAAACCCGCTATGTTGATGTATCAGATGAAAAAACCGCTGCGCTGAACCACGAAGGCAGTAGCGATAATATCGCCTGGCATTTTGATGGCTTTAACCGTGATGGCTCAGACTATGATGTACCACGTTTTAGCAACGATGAAGGCGAAAGCAGTAAAACCCTGGAAAACTCCTGGATCCAAAGCAAAGCCGTTAATGGTGGTGTCAGCTACATTGGCGATCGGGGCTTATTTGGCATCAGCATTGGCCGGTTAGAGTCTGACTATGGCATCCCAGGCCATCATCACGCAGATGAGCACGAAGAAGAACATGATGATGAACATGAAGATGAGCATATGCATGCTGACGAAAGTGTTTTTGCTAAATTAAAGCAAAACCGCGTTAGCCTGGCTGGCGAATGGTATACCCCCTTTAGCGGTATTGAAACGCTGGCGTTTAATACTGCCTACACCGATTATCAGCATCAGGAAATTGAAGCTGGTAGCATTGGCACCACCTTTAAAAATAAAGCTCTGGAAAGCCGTATTACGCTGGAACATGAGGCAATTGGCGGCTGGCACGGACTGGTGGGTTATCATTTACAGCACTCTGATTACCAAGCCTTTGGCGAAGAAGCTTTTACGCCAGACAGCAAGACATTAACGCACGCCTTATTTCTGTTGGAAGAAAAGCAGTTCGGTAATGTGTCCGCTCAGTTGGGTGGCCGTATCGAACGGACAAAACATGACGCCGGCACACTGGCGCTGGGCCATGATGGTGCCTTAATCAATGGTATTTCTGACAGATTTGCCGCTGTCAGTGCATCGGCCGGTGTGGTTTGGGAATTTGTACCGGGTTTTTCCTGGGCACTGGCGGTTAGCCGCTCAGAGCGCGCGCCAAGCGCAGCCGAGCTGTATTCTAACGGAGCCCACATCGCTACCAGCAGCTATGAGCTTGGCCTGATGTACCAGCTACACGATGGCGAACTGGAATTATCGGAACATAAAGCAAAAAGAGAGACGGCAAATAATATCGATATCACCTTTCGCAGTTTTAAAGGTGATCTGAGTTTTACCTATAACTTTTTCTATAACAAGGTACATAACTATCTGTACCTGGCAGATACCGGCCTGACAATGGAAGATCTGGAAGCGGGCCATGATCACGACACGGGTGAAGAAGATGCTGCTGAGGAAGATCACAGCCACGACAGCTTTGGCCTGTATCAGTATCAACAACAGGATGCCACTTTATATGGTGCCGAATTTGAGGCCCGTTATCAGTTAGATCATGCCCAATCACTAAATGTGTTTTTTGATGCAGTGCGCGCTAAACTGGACGGCGGCGATTACCTGCCACGTATTCCACCATATAAAACCGGTTTAGGCTATCAGTATACAGGCATCAGCTGGAGTGCTGATATTGGCGTAACGCGTTATGCTAAGCAGAACAAGGTGGCCGCCAATGAAACGCCAACCAAAGCCTATACCCTGCTTGATGCCAGCCTGAATTACGATTTCAGCCTGTCGCAGTTGGATATGACGGCTTTTGTACGCGCGACTAACCTGACTAACGAGCTGGGCTTTGTGCACAGCTCCTTTATCAAAGCCGATGCGCCGCTGCCGGGTCGGGCTATAACACTGGGCCTGCGGGCTACCTTCTGATTACATTGCGCCCGGCTTAGCCGGGCTTTTTATTACAGAAAACGATCTTTAACGCGGCCCCACTGATAATAAGCCTGCTGACCAAGGCGTCTGAACGCCGGTAACGGGAACGGTGCCAGCCGGCTTTGATAGATCGGCAACGGCGGTACAGCAACACCGGTGGCTAATTCTGCCAGCCGGACACCGGCCAGGGTGCTGAACGACACACCACTGCCGCAATAACCGGCAGCGTAAAACAAATTATCTTCCGCCTGACATACCCGCGGTAAATCGTCATACGACACCGCCACCCAACCGCTCCAGTGATAGTCACAGCGCACATCCGCCAACATTGGAAAACAGCTTTTCAGTGCGCTTAGCAAGCGTGCCGGATATACTGCTTTTTCAGCATCACGGCCATACACTGCACTGCGTCCGCCAAATAAAATACGGTTGTCCGGCAGTTTACGGTAATAGTACTTCAGCGCGCGTGTATCCATTATTAGCTGGGTATGGTGTAAACCACTTTGCAGCAGCTGTGTTGGCGTTAATGGCTCAGTTACAATAATGCTGCTTAATACCGGCAAACAAGCGCGGTTTAATGGAGAATACAGCCCTCTTGGGGTGTAACCATTTGTCGCCAGCACCAGTTGCTTACAGTGCAAACGGGCTTGAGGGGTATGCACCACAAAACCATTACCCGAGCGTTGCCAGCGTAACACCGGTGAGGCTGTATATAATTGCACCCCGCTACGCTGCGCCATAGCAGCATAGCCCTGTGCCAAAGCCAGCGGATTTACGCCAAAGCAATCGGGAAATTTAATCGCACCATAAGCTTGTATATTGTGCATATAGTCACTTTTTAGCTGCGCCGGTGATAAATAAACAGCCGGATAGCCAAAATGGCGCTGTAAAAAATCTGCCTGTGCCGGTAAATCGGCACCCAAAGAGGCTTTGTGCGCCACTTTTAAATAGCCTTCAGGCTGGACATCGCAAGCGATATTGCCATCAGCAATCATATGCCTTACCTGAGCCACAGCGGCACCGTATTCCTGATGAAACAGTAGCGCAGTATCTAAACCGAAGCGCTGTGTTAACTGTGCCAGGCCCAACCGCCCGGTGCCACGCAGCACAAAACCGGCGTTGCGCCCGCTACAGCCCCAGCCGGCCTGATGCGCTTCTAATACGGTAACTTCGCGGTTAAAACGCTTTGCCAGCTGATAGGCGCAGCTCAGGCCGGTATAACCGGCACCAATTACCACAACGTCAGTACTTTGATCCGCTGTAATTGCTGCAGTGCTGCCGCTGTTTTGTACTTGTGCCGCCCAGTAAGAAGACGGATAAACCGCCCCCTGCCCAATATCATGCTCAACCAGCGGATCATACATAGCGCACTCCTAAACTAGCCGGCACTAAAGGTTAATACCATTTCTGCTGCACTACAGTTGCACAATGCCCCGCATATTGGGCAATAGTAACCTGCGGTTTCAGACAAATGTCGCCAGCGCTGTGGGTGAACTTTTACTAAAACGGCCCCGGCATAGCTAAAATAACGCTGTGCGGCATTACCCGGGCTTTCACGCCAGATATGCGCCAGCCCGGCTTTGGCGCCCTGTTGCTTTAAAGCTGCAACTGAGGCCTGTAACAGTGAGGACGCAACGCCTTTACCCCGTTGCCCAGCACTTACCCCGACAGATTTAAAGTATGCCATATCGGCGCACGGCACTGGCCATAGTGCTTCTGTGCACCAGCGATCGGGTTGCCACTGCCCGGCAGCAAAGCTTAAGCGGTAACCAATTAGCTGCTGTTGCTCATCAATCGCAACAAAGCTGGCGTTAATGCCCTTTACTATCCCTTGCAGATGCATTGCAACCAGACTGGCGTGGTTAAGATAATTATCGCCATGAATAGCATTGGCCAGGCTGACAACTGCGGGAAAAAAAGCCGGGGTAAGTTCGCTGATCTGCACGTTGCTGTCCAAACAAAAAAGGTAGTGCAGTTTATAAATCAGGCAACCGGTTAGCTGCAATCTATTTTTATTCCTGCAAACGAATGCAATTACCGATTAGAGCGACGAAATACCATAAATCTGCGATAGACAACCGGCAAATTATCCAATAAGGTTAATAGGACGCAACAAAAACAACATAAGCGTCTGGTAGATAGAAAAATAATCCAGGAAAAGACTATGAAAAACCATAACGACTATCATCCGGTTGCCCGCGCAGTTAAATTTGCACTGGCAGCATCACTTTCTTTTGGTATCACCTCAACCGCAGCGCTGGCACAGGACACGCCATCCACTGGCGCCGCAGAAAAATCGATTGAAAAAATTGCCGTTGTCGGCAGCCGTTCGGCGCCGCGTTCTATCGGTGACTCGCCGGTGCCGGTAGATATTATTGGCGGTGAAGAACTGAATAAAAACGGCAACTCGGACATGCTGAACCTGATCAGCACCACAGTGCCGTCTTTAAACGTACATGCCCAGCCTATCAGCGATGCAGCATCGCTGATCCGGCCTATCAACCTGCGGGGGTTATCGTCTGACAGTACGCTGGTGCTGCTAAATGGTAAACGCCGGCATCGATCTTCGGTTATTTCATTTCTGGGCGGCGGTATAAACGACGGCGCTCAGGGGCCTGATTTATCCGTTATCCCAGGCATTGCCATGAAGCAGGTAGAGGTATTGCGTGATGGTGCAGCAGCCCAGTACGGCTCGGACGCTATTGCCGGTGTTATTAACTTCGTACTGAAAGACGCAGCAGAGGGCGGCACTATTGAGGTTAAACGCGGCGAGTATTATGCCGGTGATGGCACCTCAACTGAAGTGGCTGCCAACGTGGGCATGCCGCTAACCAAAGACGGCTTTGTCAACGTCAGTATGCAGTACAAAAATGTTGATGCTACCAGCCGCAGTGTACAACGTGGCGATGCTCAGGGGTTGATAGATGCGGGCAATACCTTTGTAGCGAACCCGGTACAGGTGTGGGGAGCACCTGAAATTAACGACGATATTACGCTGTTTGCCAATGCAGGGCTTGATTTAGGCAACGGTGGCGAAGCCTACATGTTTGGTAACTACTCTGAACGTGATGTGCGCGGTGGCTTCTATTATCGTAACCCACATAACCGGCCACAGGTATTCTCAAATGATGGCGGCGAAACACTGCAGGTGGTAGATACCAGCGGCGCCGGAGGCTGTGCAAACGTGCCTATTTCTGGTTTAGATCATGCACAAATTACCTCTGCTGTTAATGCTCTGCCCGACAACTGCTTTACATTCTTCTCTATGTTCCCGGGCGGTTTTACCCCTAACTTTGGTGGCAACATTACCGACACCTCATTAGCCGTGGGTACTAAAGGTGAATTTAAAAACGGTTTTGCCAGTGGCATCATGTACGATTTCAGTGGTGTTGTTGGCCGCAGTGAGTCAACATTTCAGTTATTTAACTCGGTCAACGCGTCTTTAGGCCCGGAAACCCCTACTGATTTTGAAGCTGGCAGATATATTCAGCTGGAAAAAACCTTCAGCGCTGACTTTGTAAAGTTTGTCCCTGCTGGTTTATATGAAGACTTAACCGTTGCTTTTGGTACTCAGTGGACAGAAGAAAGCTTTGAAATTGTCGCCGGTGAACAGGCATCCTGGGAAATTGGCCCTTATGTCGACCAGGGCCTGAGTAACGGCTCTAACGGTTTCCCCGGTTTTCAGCCACAAACTGCCGGTATCTCTACCCGACGTAACTATGCAGCGTACGTTGATGTTGAAGCCGAGTTTACCGAAAAACTGTTAGGTGCGGTGGCACTGCGGTTTGAAGACTATGACTCTTTTGGCACCACCACTAACTATAAACTGACCGGTCAGTATCGTCTAACTGACGATTGGGCATTACGGGCCTCAACCAGTACCGGCTTTCGTGCCCCGACTGTTGGTCAGGCTAACGTAAGCAATGTGCGTACTGAAGCTAACCAGGGCGTATTGGTAGATATCGGTGTTTTACCCCCCACTAACCCGGTAGCACAGCTAAAAGGTGCCACAGAGCTACAACCGGAAGAATCGACCAGTTACGCCTTTGGTCTGGTTTACACCGGCTACGACTTTTTTGTTACTGCCGATTACTATCGTATTGAGGTAGAAGATCGTATCAGCCAGTCTGATGCTATTCCGGTTACGCCTGAGGATATCGCCGAGCTAAAAGCCGCCGGTGTGCGTGGTATTGATTCATTAACCAGTATTACGTACCTGACAAACGATTTTGACACCCGTACCCAAGGTATTGATATTGTGGCTAACTACGCTATGGATCTGTACGGTGGCCGCAGCAGTTTTGCCCTGGCCTATAACTGGAATGATACCGAAGTTACCCGCTTTACCAATATTACCGGCGCATTCCGTGTATCACGGTTGGAAGAGGATCTGCCTAAACACAGAGCTACCTTTACCTGGACGCAAAGCTGGGATGACTGGTCAATGTTCCTGCGTACCAACTATTACGGTACTTACCAGGGCGTACATGCGGATGACCCAAGCCGTACAACTAACGCGAGCTGGAAAGTAACACTGGATGCTGAAGTCAGTTACTACATCAACGATAGTTTTATTGTCTCTGCCGGTGCGCAAAACTTACTGGATAATGATCCGGAAGAATTGCCAGACGCCTGGAAAGCCGAACTGGGTGGCAAGTATTATGAAACCTCACCGATGGGAATTAACGGCGGTTACTGGTACTTAAAAGGCACTTATAAGTTCTGATCCTTTGTGGTTAAACCAAATAGCTGTTAACACAAAAAATCCGCCCTGACCGGCGGATTTTTTTATGGCTATCAAGGCTACATCGCTGCCAGCAAGGCCTGCAGCGGGTGTTTTGGCTTATCCCCTACCAGCCGTTTTACCTGGCTGCGACAGGAAAAACCGGTAACCAATATCTGCTCTGTACCAAATTGCTCAACCGGTGCACGCCAGCTCATATCAAACAGTGCTTTGCTGTTATTCAGATTTTGCGCTTCATGGCCGTAAGTACCTGCCATGCCGCAGCAACCCACGCTCACCGGTTTTAAGCTTAGCCCTGTGCTGCTAAATATTTGCTGCCAGGCTTTTTCAGTGGCCGGTAAGGCAGTTTTTTCCGTGCAATGCGCCAGTAAAGCAAACTCAGCGGTTTTACTTACTTTTGGTAAGCTTTGTTGTACCAGCCATTCATGCAGTAATTGCACGTTAAAATCACCGCGCTTATCGGCCAGTGCTTTGTTGTACTCATCGCGGTATACCAGTACTAATGACGCATCCAGCCCCAGCATCGGTAAGCCAAGCTGTTGCAACTGATTTAAAAACTGTGCTGCTGTGGCCGCAGTTTTGGCAAAATCGCGTAAAAAGCCTTTTACATGCTGCGGCTTACCATTGGGTAAAAATGGCAGCAACACCGGGTTAAAACCAAGCTTTTGCAGTAAATTTAACGCATCAGCTACCAGCTCTGCTTCATAAAAGCTGGTAAAAGGGTCTTGCACCAGCAATACCGTGCGCGCTTTTAGCTCTGTTGGCAGCTGCTGCAAACTAACTAAATCGAAACGATACTGCTCACCAATCTGCTGCGCCAACGTTGGCACCGATAATAGCGGTGTATCAACATAACCTACTGTCTTTTCAAGCAGCGTGGCGGTAATGCTGCGCTTTAGCACAAAGTTAACCAGCTTGGGCGCCTTGGCTAATAACGGTGCTGTGCGCTCAATATTACCAACGATATAATCTTTCGCCGGGCGTAAATAACGGCTGTGGTACAGCTGTAAAAACCGCGCGCGAAACGACGGCACATCGACTTTTATCGGACACTGGCCGGCACAGGCTTTGCAGGCCAGACAACCTTCCATAGCGTCCATCACTTCATGCGAGAAATCTTCTTCGCCCTGACGCTTTGCCAGCGTATTTTTTATACGCTGCCATAAACCATTGATACCGGCTGATTTATCTAGCAACTGCTGCTCTTGCGTCAGTACATCCAGGCCTTGCAATTCGGTTAGGCGTAACCATTCACGCATTAATCCGGCCCGGCCTTTAGGGCTGTGGCGCCTGTCTTTGGTGACTTTGCTCGACGGACACATCGGCGAGTTTTCTTCGTAATTAAAACACAGGCCATTACCATTGCAGTTTAAGCTGCTGTCGAAGCTGTCTTTCACTGCTACCGGAATTTGCCGGTCAAAGTAAGCCCGCTTTACACCATCTACCGACACTAAGCTGTCAGCACTGTTAAACGGCGTACAAATTTTACCGGGGTTTACTCTGTTGCGTGGATCAAAAGCTGCTTTAATCTTGCGCAGCTCGTTAAACAGCTCATCACCAAAAAATGCCGGGCCGTATTCACTGCGATAGCCTTTACCATGCTCGCCCCACATCAGGCCGCCGTATTTGGCCGTTAATGCCACCACCTGATCGGAAATAGTGCGCAGCAATTGCTCCTGCTGCGAGTCGCATAAATCCAGCGCCGGGCGCACATGCAATACACCGGCATCAACATGGCCAAACATGCCATATTGCAGGCCGTGGCTGTCGAGCAGTGCGCGAAACTCCATAATAAAATCGGCCAGATTCTCCGGTGGCACGGCAGTGTCTTCGGTAAAAGGAATGGGCTTTTGCCGGCCTTTAGCATTACCCAGCAGCCCTACTGCCTTTTTGCGCATGGCGTAAATATTGCCAATAGCGGCATTATCATAGGTAAGCTGGTAGCCAATAATGCCATCGGCTTTATCTGCTATTGCGCCGTCCAGCCGTGCCGTTAGTGTGGCAATTTTCTGTTCAATTTCGCTTTGCTGTTCGCTGTTATACTCCACCATGTTCAGGCCCTGCATTTCAATGGCGGGCACGTCGGTGATTAAGTCTTTTACCTGATGCCAGATAATATCGGCGCGGGCTAAATTCAGCACTTTGCTGTCAACGGTTTCAACTGATGTCGCTTCAGCCGCCACCAGAAACGGGGCGTTACGCAGCGCACTTTCAAAACTGTCGTATTTAACATTAACCAGACATTTGTATTTGGCAATCGGCGTAATATTCAGTTTGGCCTCTGTTACAAAACCAAGTGAGCCTTCAGAGCCGGTAATAATGCGTGATAAATCAAACTCGGTTAAATCGTCATTAAACACATGCTCTAAATCGTAACCGGTTAAAAAACGGTTTAAACGTGGAAATTTTTCTAAAATTTGTGGCCGGAAATTGCGACAGCTATCGAGCACCTGCTGGTAAATACGGCCAATGCTGTTTGGCATCTGGGCGCGGTGCTCAGCTTCAAAAGTCGCCATTTTATGGGTATTTAATATATTGCCATCTATCAGCACTGTTTTTAACGCTAACACATGGTCACTGGTTTTACCGTAAACTAATGAGCCTTGCCCCGAGGCATCGGTATTTACCATTCCGCCGATAGTGGCGCGATTTGAGGTGGATAAATCCGGCGCAAAGAAAAAGCCGTAAGGTTTTAAAAACGCATTCAGCTGATCTTTAATTACCCCGGCCTGCACCCGCACCCAGCGCTGTTCGAGGTTAATTTCCAGAATGTTGCGCATATGGCGCGATAAATCTACCACCACGTGTTCAGTAAGTGCCTGGCCGTTAGTGCCGGTACCACCGCCGCGCGGGCTGAATTTAATATGCGAGAAACTGGACGTTTGCGCTAATGACGTAAGAATAACCAGATCGTCGGTGCTTTTGGGTAGCAACACGGCCTGAGGTAGCGCCTGATACACGCTGTTATCAGTAGCAACCGCTAAACGGCTGCCATAACTGGTTTCGATATCGCCGTTAAAGCCAGCGGCAACTAAGGCTTTGCTAAAAGCAGCAATGCTGGCATCCAGCGCGAGTTCGGGATTAAGCTTTGGGATCATAACTGCAGACACTCGGCAATAAGTGCCTGCAGTATAACATTAACTTGATAGCAGATTTAACTGCAATTGCGCGGTAAAAACTAACTGACTGCCGGACGTATTTTCTGCTGCAAGCCGCGTAAGAAATAACGCAGAACCTGCTCCTGGCAGGCACGGTAATGTTTATGATCCGGCCGGCGGAAAAATGCACTGAGTTCATGCTTGCTTAAACGGAACTCTGCACCTTCTAATAGAGCCAGAATGTCATCGTCTTTTAAATCAAAGGCAATTTTGAGTTTACGCAAAATAATATTGTAATTGAGCTTAGTTTCCGGCTCTGGAATAACACCGTCTTTGGCACCGCGACGCTGGATAATTACGCCATTAAGAAACCCGGCCAGCAACACATCGCTAATTAAGGCAAAATCTTCACTTTCGTCAGATTCCAGCCAGGCCATCACCTGCTCTTTCGTCACCGTGACATTGGTTAAAGCAAAAATGGCAATCATGCCGTGGTTAGGTGCATTTAGCGTGTAACGCAGGCTGCGCAGTACGTCGTTGTTGGTCAAGATAATATCCTGTAGCAAAAGTCTGATGAAAAACGGCGGCTATAATACCACAACCGCCGTTAAATCCGTATTTTGCTGCAATGGCACTGCGGGTTAAGGCAAATGCCCCAACTTACTGGCTTTGGTGGCCAGATAACGGTGGCTGTGCGCCGAGGTTTTCACCCGGTGCTGTACTCTTTCTAATACGTTAACACCGGCATCGGTTAACGCTTTAAGCTTACGCGGATTATTGGTAAGCAGGCGTATTTGCTGAATACCCAGTTGTTCAAACATTTGTGCTGCTATATCGTATTCACGCATATCGGGTAAGAAACCCAGAATTTCATTCGCTTCTACCGTATCCAGGCCTTTGTCCTGCTCAGCATAAGCGCGAATTTTATTAATCAGGCCAATTCCCCTGCCTTCCTGGCGTAAATACAAAATGCAACCGCGGCCTAAATCAGCAATTTTACGCATCGCCGCTTCTAACTGTGGGCCACAATCGCAGCGCAGGCTAAACAAGGCATCACCGGTTAAACACTCTGAATGCACCCGCGCCAGTACAGGCTCGTCTGTTGTGACATCGCCCAGCGTTAATGCGACATGCTCTTTACCGTTAGGTGCTTCAAAACCATGCAGGCGGAATTCAGCAAAAGGGGTGGGTAACAGTGTTGAGGTTACAAGTTTTAGTTTCATCATGACTTCTCAGATAACGGCCGCACTTAATACAGCACAAGCTTTATTGGCTAAAGCGCAAGCTTTCATTGGGCCTTAATTGGGCCATAGTGCCGTTAATTCAAGGAGACCCAAAGCCGGTATTATAGCAGCGTTCGCTGTCAAATAAGCAGATAAGTTGTGATAACATCACAAAACAATACGGCGAAATGTGTCTACGACTAACACCGTTAAAAACCGGTGAATTGCCGCAGCAGCCATGCAATTTTTATTAAACAGGTTACAATAGCCGCTGTTTTTACTACCGGTTATTCTTCATGCTACGCTTTTTTGAACGCCTTACCAAACCCTTTCCAGCAGCTGAGCCAGGCCAACCGCCACGTGGCTTACTGGCTTTTTGTCGTCACTATACCAAGGGCATGGAAACATCGTTGTTATTTATGTCTTTATCTTCAGCCATTTTAGCCGTGCTGGAAGTGTCGCTGTTTAGCTTTATGGGCCAGTTAGTTGACTGGCTGGTAGCTAATGATCCGGAAAACTTTTTTACTGACGAGCGCGCTACGCTGATTTGGATGGCGCTGGTAACCCTGGTGTTGCTGCCGTTAATGACTTTTATTCACTCGGCGATAGTGCATCAAACTTTATTGGGTAATTACCCGATGTCGATCCGCTGGCTGGCCCACCGTTATTTATTGCGCCAGAGTGTCAGTTTTTATCAGAATGACTTTGCCGGCCGTATTGCAACCAAGGTTATGCAAACGGCGCTGTCGGTGCGGGAAACGGTAATGAAGCTGCTGGATGTGATGGTGTATGTGCTGGTCTACTTCAGCGCGATGCTGTTTTTTGTTGCTGATGCCGATATACGTTTAATAGCCCCAATGCTGATTTGGCTGGTGTTTTACATCGCACTGCAGTTTTATTTTGTTCCACGCTTAAAGCGCGTGTCCACTGCTCAGGCGGATGCCCGCTCAGAAATGACCGGCCGTATTGTTGACAGCTACACCAATATTGCCACCATTAAGTTGTTTTCTCATACTAACCGCGAAGAAGGCTATGCCAAAAACAGCATGGATGTCTTTCTGCAGCCGGTTTACCAGCAAATGCGCCTTGCCACCGGGTTAAGTGTGTCGGTACAAACCCTTAACTACCTGTTGGTATTTAGTGTGGCGGCATTGTCGCTGTATTTATGGGCTGGCAGTGCTATTACGGTGGGCGCTATTGCCATAGCGATCAGCCTGGCGCTGCGTTTAAACGGTATGGCACAGTGGATTATGTGGGAAGTTAGCGCCCTGTTTGAAAATATCGGTACTGTTGCCGATGGTATCGCCACCTTATCGCGACCGATTGAAGTAAAAGATGCCGAAAATGCCGCTAAGCTAACGGTGCCACAGGGCCAGATTGAATTTCAGCAGGTTAGTTTTAATTACGGTAAAACCCCAACCGAAGACGGTAAAACCGCGATACTACAACAACTGAACCTGAGCATAAAACCGGGCGAAAAGGTCGGTTTAGTTGGCCGCTCCGGCGCTGGTAAATCCACGCTGGTAAACCTGTTGCTGCGTTTTTATGATATCGAGAGCGGTAAGATCCTCATCGACGGCCAGGACATCAGTCAGGTAAGCCAGGAAAGCCTGCGTCAGCATATTGCCATGGTAACGCAGGACACTTCCCTGCTGCACCGCTCAGTACGTGAAAATATTGCTTATGGCAAACCAGATGCCAGCGAAGCTGAATTACAGTTAGCAGCAGAGCAAGCTGAAGCCAGTGATTTTATCCGTGATCTAACCGATCCTAAAGGCAACAGTGGTTTTGATGCCCAGGTGGGTGAGCGTGGCGTTAAATTATCAGGCGGTCAGCGCCAACGTATCGCTATCGCTCGTGTACTGTTGAAAAACGCGCCAATTTTAATTCTGGATGAAGCGACCTCTGCACTGGATTCAGAAGTAGAAGCCGCGATTCAGGCCAGTTTAAATACGCTGATGGATGGTAAAACCGTTATTGCTATAGCTCACCGTTTATCTACCATCGCGCAGATGGACCGGCTTATTGTGCTGGATCAGGGCAATATCGTCGAGCAAGGCAGCCACAGCGAGCTGATTGCCAGCGGCGGTATTTATGCTCAGCTATGGGCGCATCAAACCGGTGGCTTTATTGGAGTCGAATAAAGCAAAGCGTTAAATCAGCCATTCTACCCCAATTTAGAAAAACGCCGACACTTAGTCGGCGTTTACGCTTAATAGACGCTGGGCAGCGTTTTTACCACCATGTTACTGCAACACTACCCTGTCATTAACAGGCTGCACCGGCCGATTATTGTGATGATGCATTACATGCAAAAATTGCCTGATCTGCTCTTCTGAGGCGTAAACCGGTTGTTTCATTACCAGCCAGCGCACCCCTTCCGAGCAAGGAGGTGTGGTCAATGAGCCCTCAAAACGGTAGTAAGCATGATTCTCCGGCAAAATATCCAGCGCCGAAATATCTGCCGGCATTGGCAGAGTTTCACCCAGTTGCGGCATCTGTGCCCAGGCTTTGCCCAGCATATTGTTAGTGGCACCTTGGGTAAACATAACGGCAACAACGGCTAAATGCCCTGCTTTGTCGGCATGGACTAAATGGCCTTCCATCGGAAAAGATTCGCCATTAATCAGGTTTTCACTGGGTACATGAAAATGGAATTGCTTTAATTCAAACTCGCTACCATCAACAGTAATAGTGTTACCCGGTAACATGTTTACCTGTACGGTATGGCCGTTATTAATAATGCTTGCACTGCCACTGGTATAGTTAAATTTAATCGGCTCCAGCTTACCATCAACGAAACTGCTAAGGTTGATTGGTGATTGATGACTACCCGAGCAGCTACTGTACTCCGGGCTAAGTTTTACCCATTGCTCAGGTCCGGTGTCGCCGCTATAGTCCCAGGCGGCGCCCTCAACTGCGTAGGCAATACCTGACGACAACAAGATACCCATTGCAAGTAAAGTGCGTTTCATGTGTTTCCTCTTAACAAGCTGATAAACCAGAGCAACAACATAAACCAGCCAGCGTTAAGATTGCGTTAAGAGGGTAAGGTTGTAGCCTGCGGCGGAAAATTCAGCACAAAGCGGGTACCACCTGTGGCGGGAGCTTCAAGTTGGATGTCCCAACCAATATGTTCAACCACGCGTTTAACAATAGATAACCCCAGCCCCATGCCTTCATGCGCCGGGTTATCGTCACCATGCACAAAGCGTTCAAACAGCCGCGCGTGAACTGCAGCAGAAATGCCTACACCGCTATCCTCTACTATCAATTGTCCGGCGCTAAGCTGAACCAGAATATAACCCTGCTCAGTATGGCGACACGCATTGCGCAGCAGGTTGCCGATAACAATTGCAGCCAGTTCAGGGTGTACTTTGGCCAATACCGGCGCCTGCCATTGCAGTTTGCATTGCACCGTTTTTCCGTACAGCAGCGGCTGACACTGTTCCAGCTCTGCCTCAATAACAGCATTTAGCGCTGTATCGGGTGCTTCGCTGCCTTCAGCCCTGGCCAGCAGCAGTAAAGCACTGATGCGCTTTGCAGTTTCAGCCGCCACCCGCCGGATACGCTCTGCGCTGGCGTATTGTGCCGACTGCGCTGGCAATTGCACCGTCAACACCTCAGCCGCGCCTAATATTACCGTTAGCGGTGTACGTAACTCATGGCTAACATCGGCAGTAAACATTTGTTCGCGCTGTAAAAACTGTTGCAACTCGTTGGTCCTTTTGGCAAAAGCCCGTGCCAGTACACCTATTTCATCCTGGGCAAAACGTGATGGCAACTCAGTTGCCGCAGCATTGCGGTTAACCGCGTCGGCCAGCGCCGCAACCGGTGCAATAACACGACGCACACTCCAAACACCCAGCCCTGCAGCTAATATCACACTGACAACAAATCCCACTGCCAAAGAGAGTAAAATTACCAGTTCAGTTTCTTCCAGCCCTCCCGGAGCATCGACAATCTGATCTTCAATAATCTTTATCGAAATATAGCTAACCAGGCTAAAAGCCCCGGCAACCACAACGGCCAGCAGAATATAGGTTAAAGTGAGATGGTGTTTGAGCGAGAGTCTGGGTTTCATTGCGGCCCTTCATTACGCTCTTCATTGCAAAGCATCAGACGATAGCCGGTGCCAGGCAGAGTTAATAACACCGGGTAAGAAAATGGTTTGTCCAGTACCCGCCGTAACGTATGAATGTGGGTACGCAGCGCATCGCTATCGGGCGGTTCATCACCCCACACCTGACGCTCTAATGCCTCACGTGTTATCAGTTTTGGCGCTACACGCATCAGCGCGCTGAGGATACGGTATCCGGTGGGTGTCAGATCTAATGTTTGCCCGGCGCGGCTAATACGGCCAATACCGGCATCAAGTTGCAGCTCACCGAACACCAGAACCGATTACACATGCTCATTGCGTGCCCGGCGCACCAGTGCTTTTAGCCGAGCGTCCAGCTCAGCCAGAGAGTATGGCTTTACCAGGTAGTCATCAGCGCCAACCGCAAAGCCTGTTACTTTGTCTTGCTCGGTGTCGCGCGCAGTTAGCATCAGGATTGGTGTTGTCAGTTGATATTGTTGGCGTAACTGACGGCATACTTCGATACCATCCATAGCCGGTAGCGACAGATCCAGCACTATAGCGTCGTGCGCAGATGTCGTCGCAGCTAATACACCCGCCTTACCACTTCGTGCTACATCCAGCTTATAACCCAAGGGTTCCAGGTAGCTGTACAAATTAGCGATAATATCGGCATTGTCTTCAATAATTAATAAATGCATCAAATCTGTTCACCGGGCCGCGATGGCCGCTTATAGGTAACAGAAAGTGTATCCTAAGGCAGCTTTTTAACAAAGCGGCTAAGGCGATCCGCCGGTTTTAGCTTTAAGGCTGGCTAAAACCGGTTTGATGCAGGTTATTATTTCACTTCCAGCTGATTATTCACCGAATGCACACCTGAGGTTGCCGCGGTAATCATCTCCGCTTGCTCGCGCTGCGCCTGAGTTTCAACCTGGCCCCAAAGCTTGACATCACCTTTGCGGGTTTCTATCTGGATATCTAAATGCTGCAACTGTGGATCTGCCATCAGGGCAGTATTAACCGCAGTGCTGATATTAACATCGTCACCACTGCCGTCTTCGGTTGTTACGCTAAGATCCGGCGCACCGGTTTGAGCATTAACATTGCCGCGCTCACAGCTACTAAGCAGCAAGCTGCCTGCCAGCACTATACCAGCGGTAACAAAGGTACGTTTTATTACTTGCATCATTAGCTCCTTCACGCTGCAAAAGTGCAGAGTCAAGACCATAATGGCGTAACAACAGGCCGGTATCTGTGCGCTAGCAGACATAGCGAGTATGCCGCTTGCTAATCCGGCAGATAAAAAAGCCCGGCACTTAGGCCGGGCTGCAATTAGGTTTTACCGATTCGGTTAACTTATTTCTGCTCTTGCTGCTGTTTATTAGCCAACCGCTTTTCCCAGAACGTCGCGTTTTTGATGCCCAGTTTTACCGGATCAAAGCTAATGGGGCCGCCAGCCTTTTTCTGCTCTTCAAAATCGCGCAGGCAACGCATAGTCGGCTTATACATAAAAAATATTACCAGAATACCGACCACGTTAACCCAGGCCATTAAGCCTACGCCTATATCTCCGATATTCCAGATATAACCAGCGCTGTTTACCGTGCCGTAGGCCACCATAAACATCAATAACAGCTTAAATACGATATTGGGCAGTTTGTTATTAAACACCCGGTTTAAATAAGCCACGTTAGTTTCAGTAATGTAGTAGTACGCCAAAATGGTGGTAAAAGCGAAGAAGAAAATAGCCAGGCCGGCAAATACCTGGCCAAACTGACCAAACACACTTAACAACGCCATTTGCGTAAAGGCTGGTGAAGCTACTTCGGTGGCCGCATCAACGTTCTGCAGGATCATAGTGCCAACACCAGTGGCGGCATTAAAGTTCTCAGTTTGAATATTGTACTGCTGCGTAATTAAAATCATTAACGCTGTGGCGGTGCAAACAAACAGGGTATCAACATACACAGAAAACGCCTGCACTAAACCTTGCTGTGATGGATGGTCAACTTCAGCCGCAGCTGCTGCATGCGGGCCTGTGCCCTGGCCAGCTTCATTCGAGTAAATACCCCGTTTTACCCCCCAGCCAATGGCAGCACCAAAACCAGCCTGCGCAGTAAAGGCATCGGTGAATATCATGCTAAACACGTCTGGCACTTTATCCAGGTTAAGAAATACTACGATCAGTGCCAGCACAATGTAGCCAAGCGCCATAAAGGGCACAACGATCTGGGTAAAGTGGGCAATACGCTTAATACCGCCGAAAATAATAAACGCCAGCACGATAAGGATCACTGCCAGCGCAATCAGTTTATGGGTACCCACTTCACCAAAACTGGTAACCACCATATTGCCATCGCCGAAAACCTGCGTTACAGCATTGCCTACAGCATTGGCCTGCACACCCGGCAAGAAGATACCACAGCCAATAATGGCAGAAATAGCAAACAAAATACCCAACCAGCGCCAACCAAGGCAACGCTCAAAATAGTAAGCCGGGCCACCGCGATACTGGCCGTTTTCTTCAACTTTATAAATTTGCCCCAGCGTGGATTCAACATAGGCCGTACTGGCGCCTAAAAATGCGACAACCCACATCCAGAACACGGCACCGGGGCCACCAAAGCCAATAGCTGCCGCCACACCAGCGATATTGCCCACACCAACCCGGCCAGATAACGACACTGCCAGTGCCTGAAATGACGAGATACCTTTGTCTGATTCAGTATTGTTCAGCAGCAGTTTGCACATTTCTTTAAAATGGCGAACCTGCGCAAACCGGGTCAGTATTGAGTAAAATAAGCCAGCGCCGAGACACAAGTAAATCAGCGCCGGGCTCCAGATAATGCCATTTAGCGCACTAATAAAGCCTTCCATTTCCCTTCCTTATAATTATTTTTAAGCTAATTGTGTTATACGCCGCTTAATTTGCCACAGCAAAACTAGAATTGCTACGCCGTTAGCTGGTTTGCCGCTGATCTGCGATAATTTGCCCGGCAGCGGCGATTTCATCATCATGCGCCTGATCAACCCAAGGCTCTGCTAACGCCTGCTTATACCAATCCTGCATTGCCGGTAACGCTAACAAGTGTTGTAGATAGTTGGTAGCGACTTTACTAAACGGCAAACCGTAGCTTTGCATACGAAATGCCACCGGCGCAAAAAACGCATCTGCAGCACAAAACGCTTTACCGGCTAAAAATGGCCCGCCAAAATGCCGGATCCCCTGCTCAAATAATTCACTTAAGCGGTCAATATCTAGCAAAAGAGCCGGCGTTACCTGATGCAACTTTACCCGGTGGCCACAGCTCATGCCGCAAGTATTACGCAGTGTACTAAAGCCAGAGTGCATTTCTGCCGCCGCGCAGCGGGCGAATGCCCGGGCTTTTGCATCTTTTGGCCATACTGCCGGGTAAGTTTCATACAGATATTCGGCAATGGCCAGTGAATCCCATACCACGATGTCTTTTTGTACTAAACATGGCACTTTACCCGAAGGTGAAAAAGTGCGGAATTTTTCAAAGTTGCCCTGCTGGCTAAAAGGCACCAATTGTTCAATAAACGGAATATTCAGCTGGTGCATTAACACCCAGGGCCGCAATGACCAGGAAGAATAATTTTTATTGGCAATATAGAGTTCACGCATTGTTGGCTCCTTCGTGGGGTTAAGCTATTTACTATGTGCTGAAGTGATACAAATCACAATCAGCTTTTGTATCAAAGTGATGCCATACCGTGCAGCTGGTATAAAAAAGCCCCTGTAAAGGGGCTTTTCCAGCAACATCATAAGGCTAACAAATTATTGTTTACCGTGTTGTGAGCCATACTTCTCGGCCAGATACAGCCAGGTTTCCAGCACGGTATCCGGGTTCAGCGATACGCTGTCAATGCCCTGCTGCATTAACCAGGCGGCGAAGTCTTCATGATCCGACGGCCCCTGGCCACAAATACCAATATATTTACCTTTGGCTTTACAGGTTTTAATGGCCATTTCCAGCAATTTGTAAATTGCCGGGTTACGCTCATCAAACAAGTGGGCTATCAGGCCGCTGTCTCTGTCCAGCCCCAGGGTTAACTGGGTTAAGTCGTTCGAACCAATTGAGAAGCCATCGAAGTATTCTAAAAACTCTTCTGCCAACAAGGCGTTCGATGGCAACTCGCACATCATAATAACCCGTAGGCCATTATCGCCGCGCTTTAAGCCGTGCTCTGCCAGCAAATCGATTACGCTGCTTGCTTCGCCCAAAGTACGCACAAACGGGATCATTACCTCAACATTGGTAAAGCCCATCACATTGCGTACCCGCTTTAACGCCTCAACTTCTAAGGCAAAGCAATCGCGGAAATCTTTAGAGATATAACGCGAGGCGCCACGAAAGCCGATCATCGGGTTTTCTTCGTGCGGCTCATACTGGCGCCCACCAACTAAATTGGCGTATTCATTCGATTTAAAATCCGACATCCGCACTATCACTTTTTGCGGCGCAAAAGCACAGGCTAAAGTGGCGATGCCTTCGGTCAGCTTGGCAATGTAAAATTCGACCGGGTCAGCATAGCCGGCAATCATGTCACTGATGGTCGCTTTAAGCTCCGGGGTTTGCGCATCAAAATTCAGCAATGCCTTAGGGTGCACGCCAATCATGCGGTTAATAATAAATTCCAGCCGTGCCAGACCAATACCGGCATGCGGCAACCTGGCAAACGAGAATGCCCGCTCCGGATTGCCGACATTCATCATTATTTTCAAATCCAGCTTTGGCATTTGATCAACGCGGCTGCTGACAACTTTATACTCCAGCTTACCGTCATAAATAAAGCCGGTATCGCCTTCGGCACAAGACACGGTAACTTGCTGGCCGGTTTTAATTTTTGCCGTAGCATCGCCACAACCCACTACTGCCGGAATACCCAGCTCGCGGGCAATAATGGCAGCATGGCAGGTACGGCCACCTCGATTGGTAACAATAGCCGACGTCCGCTTCATGATCGGTTCCCAGTCCGGATCGGTCATGTCAGTTACTAACACATCGCCCGGCTGAATTTGGTCCATCTGCTCTATGCCTTTAAGCACCTTCGCAGTACCGGCACCAATACGTTGGCCAATAGCCCGGCCCTCGACCAACACCGGTGCTTTCGCCAATAGTTGGAAGCGCTCCATACTGTTGCTGTCTTCGCGGCTTTTTACCGTTTCCGGCCGCGCCTGCACGATATACAACTTGCCGTCGTTACCATCTTTTGCCCACTCGATATCCATCGCGCGGCCATAGTGCTTAGCAATAATCACGGCTTGTTTGGCCAGCTCTTCTACTTCGGCATCGGTTAACGAGAACTGTCGGCTGCGCTGTGGTTCAATATCCACCACCTTAACCTGCTTGCCGTGGCCTTGCTCGCCGGAGTAAATCATCTCGACTTTTTTACTGCCTAAATTGCGCTTTACCACTGCCGGGCGGCCAGCCGCCAGTGTGGGTTTGTGCACATAGAATTCGTCCGGGTTAACGGCGCCCTGCACCACCATTTCACCTAAGCCGTAAGAAGAAGTAATAAACACCACCTCTTCAAAGCCCGACTCAGTATCAATGCTGAACATAACGCCGGATGAAGCTAAATCGGAGCGCACCATTTTCTGTACGCCAGCTGATAACGCCACACCACGGTGGTCATAGCCCTGATGCACACGGTAAGAAATGGCGCGGTCGTTAAATAACGAGGCAAACACATGTTTAATAGCAATGATCACGGCATCATAGCCGCGCACGTTTAAGAAGGTTTCCTGCTGGCCGGCAAAAGACGCATCAGGCATATCTTCGGCAGTTGCTGATGAACGTACGGCAAAAGACACATCCTGCGCAGCATCCGGGTGCAGTTGTTGGTAAGCCTGGCGAATGGCCTGCTCTAACTCTGGTTGAAACGGTGTATCGATAACCCATTGGCGTATTTGGGCACCGGCTTTAGCCAGTGCGGTTACATCGTCGACATCCAGGCCGTCGAGCAGCTGATAAATGCGCTCATTAACGCCGCTTTGTTCAAGAAATTGGTTAAAAGCGTAGGCTGTGGTAGCAAAGCCACCCGGTACCTGTACCCCGGCGTTTGCCAGATTACTGATCATTTCACCCAGTGAGGCATTTTTGCCCCCCACCCGGTTTACATCGTGCATTCCCAGGTTTTCATACCAAATCACAAATTCTTGCACAGTTCGTCTCCAATTTTTGTCGTATGGCGTGTAAGCTTACATCCAGCATTACAGGGCCAGACGATTTTACACTGGCGTCAGGGCTAATTAAAACCTTAATTTCAATGTAATTTTATAACAACAAAACGGAGTTTTCGGTGCGTACAGCCTTTTATATTTCAGATGGAACCGCCATTACCGCAGAAGTGTTTGGCCATGCCTTACTTACTCTTTTTCCTGCACAATTTGAGCATGTTACCATCCCGTTTGTTGAAACTGCCGATATGGCGGAGCAAGTAAAACAGCGTATTAACGATCGTTATAAAACAACGGGACAACGGCCGTTAATCTTTCAAACCTTTGTTGATGACCGGTTACGGCAGATTATTAACAGCAGTAATGGCGTCTGTTATGACTTCCTCAATACCTTTGTCGAGCCCATCCAGCGCGAGCTTGGCGTGGCACCGGTGCCCAAAACCCACCGAACTCACAGCATCCATGAACAAAGTTATGATTTTCGTATTGATGCGGTTAATTTTGCCCTGGCCAATGATGATGGTTCTAATCTGAAAAATTTTGATCAGGCCGATATTATTCTGGTGGGCGTAAGCCGCTCTGGCAAAACCCCGACCAGCCTGTATCTGGCACTGCAATACGGTATTAAAGCAGCAAATTATCCGTTTGTGGAGGAGGATATGGAGCAACTAGGTTTACCAGAGGTATTAAAACGTAATAAGAGTAAGATGTTTGGTTTAACCATCACCGCCGAGCGCTTAAGCCAAATTCGCGAGCAACGCCGTGCCAATAGCCGCTATGCATCACTGCGTCAGTGCCAGCTGGAGCTGGCCGAGGTAGAAAACTTATACCAGCGCGAACAAATCCCGTTCTTAAACTCAACACACCTGTCGATTGAGGAAATTTCAGCGAAAATTATCGCTAAAACCGGGCTTAAACGGCATAAATATTAACTTTCTAACTTCACTTGCTGCAGTATTTCACTAATCGAAAGCGGCTCAGCTTCGCCGCTTTCCAGCCGTTTTATTTGCTCAACCAGTAAGGTATTCACCGGAGTGGGTAGCTGATAAAGTTGGCCCATCCGCACCACTGCGCCATTTAAAAACATGATTTCTGTGCGCTTTTTCGCCTGAATGTCGTCCCACATTGACGAGTGCGCTTGTTCATCCATCGCCAGCATCTTAGCGGCCATGTGATGGAATAAGCGGCGGAACAATATGGTCGGCAAACGTAGTAACCAGGGCAGCATAGCGTTAGGCAATCTGGTGTACGGTACCGGCCGGATTTTTGCTTTACTGCATATCGCCAACCATTCCTGCATGGCCATTGCAAGTAGCAAACGGCAGTCTGTGTCCAACAGCTGCTGTTTCAGCGGGACATTACTGATCGCATTTAGAGCATTGTTGAGGTTAAGCAACAGTTTACCGTATTCGGCAGCCGTAATATCTGTGGTCGTTTGCACCGGTAACTGCAAATGATTAAACACGCTAATGACATAATTTACCGCTGTATGCTGGCTTTGCTGCCAGACAATGTTACCCGCGGTGGCGCGATGAAACTGACCAGCGCGGTTTTTTACTACGTTAAACGGCACTATGGCGCGCAATACCGGATTAGCCAAATCCTGAGTTAGCATTTCACCAATGCCAATACCGTTTTGCATTGCGACCACCGGTACTTCAGGGCGTAAAAAACGTTTTAGCTGGGTCAGCATCGGCACTAATGCGGGGGCTTTTACTGTCAGTAGCACCACATCGCACTCAATGAGGCTGTTAAGTGAGCTATAAAAGGCAACGGGCTGGGCAAAATAGGCCTGATGATCACAGGAGGTGGCGCTTAAACCATTAGCGGCCAGTTCCAGTGCCATGGTTTCGCGACCGAAAAATTTAACATCCAGCGCACTGTCCTGGCATAAGTAAGCACCAAGATAGCAGCCCACACTACCTGCCCCCACTATGCCGATACAATAACGCTGACCAGCAGTAGAATACTGGCCAGCGTCATCCTGAGCTTGTTGTCCTGATAACACTTACGCTCCTTTGAGCGCGTGATTATTTACGCGCAGTGCGTAGAGTATCGGCAATCAGGAAGGCTAATTCCAGTACCTGATCAGCATTTAACCGCGGATCGCACTGGGTGAAGTAGCGTTTACCCAAATCGTGCTCACTCAAACCATAAGCACCGCCGGTACATTCGGTTACATGCTCACCGGTCATTTCCAGGTGAATACCACCGGCATGGCTGCCTTCTGCTTTGTGCACCGCAAAGAAATTGCGGATTTCGCGTAAGATGGCTTCGAAGTCACGGGTTTTGTAGTCGTTACTCGCTTTTACCGTATTGCCGTGCATCGGATCTGAGCTCCACACTACTTTACGGCCTTCCTGCTGCACTTTACGTACTAAAGCAGGTAATTTATCAGCCAGTTTGTCGGCGCCCATACGGGTGATCAGGGTTAAGCGCCCGGCGACATTGTTCGGGTTTAACGCATCAATTAAGCGGATCAGATCGTCCGGTTGCATACCCGGGCCCACTTTTACGCCAACCGGGTTGTGAATGCCACGGAAAAATTCAATATGCGCATGATCCAACTGCCGCGTACGCTCGCCAATCCACACCATGTGGGCCGAGCAGTCATACCAGTCACCGGTTAATGAATCACGCCTTGTCAGCGCTTCTTCGTAGTTTAGCAACAAGGCTTCATGCGATGTATACAACTGGGTTTCACGGATAGACGGCGAGTTTTGTCCGGTAATTCCGCAAATCTCCATAAAGCGCAACGCTTCCTGAATACGCTGGGCGACATCCTGATAGCGATCTTTTAGCGGGTTAGACTCAACAAAGCCCATATTCCACTTACTAACCTGATGTAAATCGGCCAGACCGCCCTGAGCAAAAGCGCGCAGTAAATTCAGCGTAGCGGCTGAGTGATGATAAGCCGTGGTTAACCGGTTTGGGTCTGGCAACCTCGCCGCTTCAGTAAACTCAAAGCTGTTAACAATGTCACCGCGGTAGCTTGGCAATGACACACCATTAATCGTTTCCAGATCGCTGGAGCGCGGCTTGGCATATTGCCCTGCCATACGGGCGACCTTTACTACCGGCAAACCACCGGCAAACGTCAACACTACCGCCATTTGCAGCAATACTTTAAAGGTGTCGCGAATTTTAGGTGCGTTAAAATCGTTAAAGCTTTCGGCGCAATCGCCACCTTGCAATAAAAAACCCTGACCTTCAGCAACCTGGCCCAACTGGCTAAACAGATCCCGCGTTTCCTGGGCAAACACCAGTGGCGGATATTTATGTAATTGCTGTTCAACACGGTGCAGCAAATCCTGATCTTTATAGCTTGGTTGCTGTTGGATCGGTAAGCTGCGCCAGCTTTGAGGCGTCCAGGTGGTCACGATGATTTTCCTATATTTGATGATGAGTCTGATGAATTGCCATGCAAGTTATAGACTTCTGGACGTAAATTCAATGCTGAACATGGCATAATTTATGACAATTTTATCTGCAGGTGAAAAACTGCTGCTGTTTTGCTCAGTTACACCAAGCCAAAGCGTTAATCTGACAGAAATTCCACCAAACCATCACAGCCTTGTTCAATCAGCTGCAGTACCAGCTCAAAGCCCCGGCTGCCGCCATAATAGGGATCAGGTACTTCATTTATGGCAGGAAACTCTGGATGGTACTGCAAAAATAACTGCAGCTTATGCTGCTGCTCTGGCGGGCAACGACGGCTTAACTCCTGCAAATTATCCTTATCCATTGCCAGGATCAGGTCGTAATAGGCAAAATCCTGCTCTTTTACCGGCCTGGATGTTATGCCGTTAAATTTATAACCTTTCGCCAGCCCCTCACGCACGCTGCGCGGATCTGGCGCTTCACCACGATGGGATGCGCTGGTACCTGCCGATTCTATTTCAACCGCCATGGCATATTGCGCCGCTTTATAGCGCATAACCGCATGAGCCGTGGGCGAACGACAGACATTCCCCAGACAAACAAACAAGATTTTCCTTGGCATAACAACTCCCTGTAAGTCAATTTTGCTATGCTAGCACGCTTTGCACTGAACGTTAAATGGTTGCATATTACTAAACACAGGTTCAGTATGACGTTTGCTGACGGGAGAATTTGATTGTTTTTCGGAGAGAAGTAAATGGATAAGTTTGTCAAACTTATCGTGCTGACGGAGCAGGAAACTGTACATAATATTTCACTGCTGGCACAGTCTGTCGGCATTAAAGTGCAACAACAAAGTCGTTCAGATGTATTACAAATGCCGCAACTTAAAGCCGGCACCTTACTGGCCTGCCCTTACCATGGTATAGATTTAAATAAAAAAGGCATGTCCGTAGAACTGCAATGTTTGCTGCAAAAAGCGCCTTTATTCTTTTTTCAGGCTGAACGTGCCTTGCTTAACCCCACCCAGGCCTTAGTAAACGGCATTCGCGGTGCCATATACCGCGACGAGCAGTTAGATCGGGTGCTAACCGCCTTGAAAACCATGATGGACGGCCAGTTATATTATGCCCGGCCGGTGATGTCCGAATTGCTGGATGAACTCTTGTTGCAAAAGCTAAACACCAATGCCGGGCTGCGCCATGTCACAGACAGTAGCCTGTTAACCAGGCAGGAAAAACGTATTATTCAACTGGTGGCAGAAGGCTCGCGTAATAAAGAGATTGCCGACAACCTTAATATCAGTGCTCACACAGTAAAAGCCCATATGTCATCTATTTTCCGTAAAACCCAGGCCAGAAACCGGGTAGAGCTGCTGCGCTGGCTGCAGCAGCCCGGTAGGAACGATCACCCTTCGCTGGTAAGGCCCGCCTGAGTATCTGCCCGCCAAAACCCTCGTTGCTGGCCCTGGCTTATCAGTTCAGCAACGGCGGTTTCAATAGCCTGCTTCACACAGTACTGCACCGGCTCGTTGGTTGAGTAACCGCCTTCAGCTTCCAATAAACGATTTAATGAGACATAACGAAACAGCCCGGCCCGCAGCTCCTGCGAAAATACCTTTTTATTGCTGGCAACAGACAACAACACCTGGCCGGTATGCACATCCACCGCGCGTAGATAAATAGTGACCTGATCTTCCCGATATAGCTCAGAAGCACCAACACCAAAGTATTCCGCGCCAATACCGCCGGTTGTCAGGTTGGTTTCATAACTGATAATACCGCCCTCAAACAGCAAGCGGGCTTCTTTTAGCGGCGGCAGTTCAGCCGCTTTTTTATTCGAGCCATGAATTTTGCGCTCTGTCAGCAGGTTTTGCAGCCCTTCACGCTCAAGCGGTGCAAACCAGCCACTGTCCAGTAAGGTTTGAGTCAGTATCGAGGTTGCGCCCTGTGTGACGGCCGTTGAGAAACTGGAAACATTTGCCTGAGGCTTATATTGCCCGGTTTGATCACGAAAGGTATATACCGATACCGGAATAGCCAGCCTGGGTCTGTTACCTTGCTGTAACTCCTGCATCAAGGCACTTGGTGCGTCAATGCTGGCAGCAGAGATATTAATTGCCGGTTTGGGTAATAACGAACAGCCACTCAGCAAGGCAACGGTAAGGAAAAATACTGCTTTCATTTATCCTCCAATTACCGGAATAGTAATAATGGTTACTTCACCGCTATCAAGGTTAGTAATATTAACGATTACACTGCCATCAGGGTCAGTGACAACTTCAACCAAAAACTCGCCGGTGTTATATACACCTTCGACCAGCTCGCCGTCGGCTATGCGCCGGGTAAGCGAGTTAATAATATTACGCTCTAAGGCGTCACGAAACTTATCAACAAAAGACTGGCCCGGATTAGCGGCAGTATGGGCATTTTGGCTTTGGGCTTTTTGCAGTAAAAAATTACCATTTAATGGGTTACCGCCAAAACTGGGGTTTATCGGTGTATATACCAGTTCAGTTGCCTGAATACCGGCACTTAGCATGAATAACGGCAGAAATATCCACTTCATTTTTAATCCTTTCACAGCTCATTACTCTGTGGGTCACCCAGCATACGCGCAGTTTGTATATTGGCTAACTCGTTAATACTTAAAAGAATGGCTTGTTCAGCCATTTGCTTGACGTCATTGTAGCGCCGGCCGAAATAGGTCTGATATACCCGGCTCTGGTTCATTTCTACCCACAAGAACGTGCCGGCTTGCGGGTATACCTGTTCGTAAACCACCACCGTAATACCATCAGTTCCCGGCATATCGCGCCAGTAACCGGCATAGTAATAGGTAAAGTCTTTGCCAAAACGCGAAATGGTGCGATCAAGCACCAGTCCTTCCAGCTCAATATCAGCAGCAGCCAGCGGCAAACTCAGGCCGCAGGCCAGCAACAGAATAAAAAGTAATTTCATAGCAGGCTTAATAAAGCGGGCTCAGACAGCCAGGCCGCCTGAGCCAACGCCTTAGTTTTGTACTACGATGGCGGTATTGAAATCGCCATTTTGCGTGACGCTCATCAGGTTGCCCTGGCCTGACTGGCTACCCAGCACCAGGTTGTCATTGCCGTTCTGGGTAATAGACACCAGGCCGTCGTTACCACCTAAGGCAAAATAACCGTTATCACCGGCTACCCAGTTGCCAGTGCCTGATTGCAATATATCCAGGGTGTTAGCATTACCGGCAATTAACACGTCAACCAGATTAATATCGCCGCTTTGCTCTACGTTTACGCTGTTACCATTAACAGCTACATCGCTGGTTATCAGCAACTCATTGGCAGAACCTGACTGATCAATATAAAAATCGTTGTCATCACCCAGCACGTCAACCACAGCAAAATTTGTATCACCTAATTGCTGTATATCTGCACTATTACCAGCACCACCTAAGCCTGCAGCGGCAATATTATCGTCGCCCCGGCTGTAAATGGTGGCGCTGTTATCACTACCTACCAGCACCAGTTCAGTGGTGTTACCGTCACCGCGCTGAATAACTTCTACGTTATGGCCATCGCCATCAGTAGCAAATAAAGCGGTGTTAAGATTACCGTCTTGCCAGATATCAATTTGGTTGTCGTTACCTACTAAGCCAAGCGGTGCTTCAATAAGGTTGCCATCTCCACGCTGATCAATTAGCACCAGATTTTGTTCGCCCTGTAACGGGTCAAGCAGAAACTGGTTGGCATTACCATCCTGATAAACATCAATCAGGTTATCATCGCCCGTCAGATTAGACAGGATAAAAACATTACCGTCGCCTTGCTGCTGCACGAAAGTGCTATTGTTGTCGCCGCTTACACCCACAATACCGCCAACGTTAGCATTACCGGTTTGCTCAGCTTCAAAAGTATTGCGGTTACCGGCCAGATTAAACATACCGGCTTCGTTGTTATCGCCAACCTGCACACTGAACAAGCTGTTGTCATCACCACTGAAACCGGCATTGGCCCAGTTTGCATTACCTTCCTGGCTTGTTTCAACCAGGTTGCCGTTACCGGTAATGTTGATAAAGGTTTCATTTAACTCGCCAAGCTGTAAAACGGCGGCATCATTGATATTGCCGGTAATAACCGCTTCAGCGACATTGTAAAAGCCGTCTTGCGTCATGCTTACGGTATTTTCGTCACCAATAATGTCTATATAAGCGATATGCCAGTCAGTTAACTGTTCGGTACGGGTTTGGTTATCATTGCCGCTGACAAAGTGATAAGCCTCCAGCCAAACGCCATCCTGGGTAGCACTGGCAGTATTTATGCTGCCGTTTTGGTCAATAACAGCAAGGCTGATTTCGCCGCTTTGTGTCACTTCAGCCAGGTTGCCTTCAACCGCTGCTGCCGATGTCTGGTTAATAATAACTTCATTGCTGACAGCCATCGCCGGTGCTGACATTGCCAGCGCAACCGTAAGACCAAGTATATGTTTACGTGAAATTAGACCTTTCATCTGATTCTCCCTAACTCATTGTTGTTTATTAATTTATTTTTTTCACTTTATAATTGGGTAGTGTTACTGCAACAGTGCAGCGTTGTCAGTACTGGACGATAGAAATACGCTCTCCCACACCGCTTTGCTCAATGGACAACTCTCTGTTGCCCCACTGCTCTACCCGGATCAGATTGCTTTCACCACTTTGGATGATGTTGGCAATATTATTGTTGCCGGTTTGCATCAGTTCAGCCTGATGGCCATAACCGGTTTGCTGCAACAAAATTTGATTTAGCACGCCTTGTTGCAACAGCACGGCATAATGAGCCTGGCCAGACTGAGTAACATCAGCCACATTCAAATCCCCCAATTGCGTGATATCAACCCCGCTTGCCAGTGCCCGTCGCTCCAGCAGAGACGTCATTTGCAACGAGATATCTGCATGCACGGTGCCGCTTATCAGCAACAAACTCACTAACGCCAGCTTTTTGTTAACACTATGCAAAATATCCACCTCAAATCGTTACGACGAAAGTTAGGCTAAAGCACCACGAAAAAGGCGCAATAGGAATAAAGAGCTATTTTTAAAAACATTTAAAATACAATCAAAAACAAAATAGCCATTAATAAACAGATATATATGAAATATCATTTACAACTACCCCACCTATTAACCTAGTTAATTTGGCTTATTTTTGTATAAATTGTTTAATAGTTGTTGCATTGCGTGCTATTCCTAGTTGGTGCTAAAAATAAGCATATTTTTCACAATTAATTAATCTGGGGACAGTTATGACTAATAAAAAAATGATCGCATTGGCTGTAGCAGCAGCCTTGTTATCAGCAAATGCACTGGCTGACACAACGGTAAATTCAGCAGAAAATGCTGTATTGGTGATGTTTAAACATGGCGTATCCAAACAAGAGCGTGAAACTGTAATTCAACAACATGGCGCCAGCTTGCGTCAGTTGGATGCACAGGGCCGCGATATGAAAATGCGCTATGTTGCAGATGGTCGTATTGTTAAAGTTCAGGTGCCCAAAGGAGTTGACCGTGATCATCTGATCAAAAAACTGGCATCAAACCCGGCCATTGAAGTAGCTGAACCGGATTATCCGTTACACGCCTTGGCAGTGCCAAATGACCCCAGCTTCGGTGATTTATGGGGCCTGCAAAACACAGGTCAAAACGGCGGTACTGCAGGTGCCGATATTAAAGCGGTTGATGCCTGGGATATCTCTACCGGCAGCCATGACATTATTATTGGTGTAATCGACAGCGGTATGGATTACACCCACCCGGATCTTTTAGACAACCGCTGGGTAAACCCGGGTAATCTGCCAGGCAGCACCTATGGTTATTCAACGTTAAATGCTGAGCAAGATCCTATGGACAGCGACAGCCATGGTACTCATGTAGCAGGTACTATCGGTGCATCAGGAAATAATGGCGTTGGCATTACCGGCGTAAACTGGAGTGTAACCTTATTACCTTGTCAGTTTTTGGGGCCTTTAGGTGGTAGCACCGCAGGTGCCATCGAATGTATCGACTATTTTACTGATTTAAAACTGAACCACGGTGTTGATATTAAAGCAACCAACAACTCCTGGGGTGGCGGTGCTTTTTCTGAAACCTTAAGGGCAGCAATTCAATCGGGTGGCGATGCTGGTATTCTGTTTATTGCCGCAGCAGGCAATGACGGCGCTGATGCTGACAGCACGCCAATGTACCCGGCGGCTTATGATCTGGATGTTATTGTATCTGTTGCATCTACCGACAGAAATGACGAGCTATCTATCTTTACCAATGGCGCCTCTAACTATGGTGCCACTTCGGTGGATCTTGGCGCTCCTGGTTCGGCCATATTATCTACCGTTCCTGGTGGCGGCTACGCCAGCTACTCAGGTACTTCTATGGCATCGCCTCACGTGGCAGGCGCAGCAGCATTGTTGTGGTCAGTTAACCCTGAAATCACACCGCTTGAAATGAAAACTATTTTGATGGATTCAGGCGACAGCCTGCCAGCGTTAGACGGTAAAACCGTATCCGGCAAACGGCTGAATCTGTCCAGCGCGATGGTTGAAGCCGATCCTACTCCGTCATTTAAACTGTCTATCAGCCCGCGTACTCAGCAAATTACCGCCGGTGATGCCGCGCAGTACACGCTGGACGTTGGCAATATCGCGGAATGGACAGGCGAAGTAGCCCTGACTGTAGATGTAGAACCTGCATTGGATGGCGTCAGCTTATCTGCCAGCACGGCACAACCAGGTGATACTGTGACGCTGGACGTTGCAACTTCGGCTGATACCGACTGGGGCAGCTATCAGTTCACCGTTACCGGCGTTGACAGCGCGACCGGTGAGCTGGTGAAATCGGTCAATGCCAGCCTGAATATATTACCGCAAGGCTTGCAGGATTACGCTTTTAGCAACAACACTGCTGTGGCTATTCCGGATAATGATGCTGCCGGTATAGAAAGTGTTATCAATGTACCGCAAACCGGCGTTGTATTTGGTGCTGATGTCGGTGTAAACATTACCCATACCTGGCGTGGTGATTTACTAGTTAAACTGCGCTCACCTGAGGGTTCAGAACATACTCTGCATAACCGTACCGGTGGTAGCGAAGATGATTTGGTACAAAGCTGGCAAGTCGACAGCTTTAACGGCGAAAGCATGCAGGGCGACTGGACACTGGTTGTGTCTGATAACGCTGGCCTGGATACCGGCACCCTCAATAGCTGGACACTGACACTGAGCGCCTTGTCTGACGATGATACCCCACCCGGCCCTGTGGCACCGGTAGCTGATTTCAGCTTCGTTGCTTCAGGCTTAACCGTTAACTTTACCGATCTTTCCACCGATGCCGATAACGATATCAGCAGCTGGAGCTGGGATTTTGGTGACGGCAATCAGGCCGATACTGCCAGCCCAAGCCATACCTATGCCAGCAGCGGCAGTTACAGTGTTAGCTTAACCACCACTGATAGCACCGGCCTGAGCAACACCGCAGAGAAAACAGTCACCGTAACCGACAGCATCATTGCACTTACCCTGCAACGCTCTGTGCGCACCCGCACCGGTTCAACCATTGTTGATCTGCGCTGGACAGGTGCATCCGGTGAGGTAGATCTGTTCCGCGATGGTCAGTTGGTAGACACCATTGATAATAGCGGCAGCTACCGTGATCGTTTTAACTCACAGGCCGCCACGGTAACGTACAAGATTTGTCTGGCAGGCACAGACGCTTGTTCGGCAGATTTAACTGTTAACTTCTGATAGTAAAGCTCAGAGTGTTCTACAGGCGGCTTCGGCCGCCTTTTTTATTTGCAGTTCTGCACCGCAGAGGTAGTATGAACCAACGGCATAATGTTATTTCCGCTCACAGCAGTAAGGAGCCACGGTGTTAACTCAGTTGCATAACGTAGAGCAAAGCCTTAATCAGGTGATTCTGGGAAAAAGCAGCCAGATCCGGCTGGCACTATGCTGCCTGCTGGCAGAGGGCCACTTGTTGCTGGAAGATTTACCCGGTATGGGAAAAACCACGCTGGCGCATGCCCTGGCAAACAGCCTTGGCTTGAGTTACCGCCGGGTACAATTTACCAGCGATTTACTGCCCGGTGATTTGGTTGGTATGAATATTTACGATACCCGGTCACAACAATTTCGCTTTCAGGCCGGTCCGGTATTCAGCCAGGTATTACTGGCAGACGAGATAAACCGCGCCAGCCCGAAAACACAAAGCGCATTGCTTGAAGCGATGGAAGAAAAACAAGTGTCAGTAGATGGTGAAACCCGCGCCCTGCCCACGCCGTTTTTTGTTATTGCCACACAAAACCCGTTATTTCATGCCGGTACTTCAGCACTGCCAGAGTCACAGCTGGACCGCTTTATGTTCCGCTTGTCGCTGGGCTTTCCTGATCATCAGGCTGAACATCAGTTATTACAACGCGACAGCAGTACTTCGCGGCTGGAGTTGCTAACCGAGCAACTGAATACCGAGCAACTGCGTGTCTTACAGCAGCAAGTGCCCAAAGTGACGGCATCAGACGCCCTGATAGATTATTTATTGGCACTGGTTAACAGCAGCCGCCATCGCAGCGATATGCTGCCACTTTCCCCCCGGGCGTCAAAAGCTATTTTGCGGGCAGCCAAAGCGTTCGCCCTTATTAACCAGCGCGACTATGTTACCGCTGCAGATGTACAGCAGGTGTTTCCTTATGTGGCTGAACACCGGCTGGCGCCCTCGTCGGATGCCCAGGAAAGCCGGTTAAGCCAGTTGTTGTTATTACAGACGCCATGCCCAATCTGACGTTAAAACAGCGGCTATATCAGCGATACTGGCAACTGCTCAGCCGTTATCTGAATAAGCGCCAACCGGCGGCTGACAAGGTTAGGCTGGTACAAAAGCTGATTTTTATTCTGCCAACCCGCTATGGCTGGTGGTTTGTGCTCTTGATTACGCTGTTATATTTATTGGGCACTAACTATCAAAATAATCTGATCTTATTGTTGTGCTATTTATTGCTGAGTGTGTTTTTGGTCAATATTGTGCTGGCTTACCAGAATATCAGTGGCTTAACACTGCAATGTAAACAAGCGGCAGAGGGCTTTGCCGGTGAAGTAATAACAGCAGTAGTGAACCTTAGCAACGATAAAAAACACCTGATGCTGAACATGAATTTTGTGCAGCCCGATAACACAAAAAACACTGACGCAAGGCAAAACGAAACAGTATTGTTAAGCCAGCCCGCGACAACCGCAACACTAAACCTTAACGGCACCAAGCGCGGTAAATACGCCCTGCCACGTATAAAGATAACCAGCCAGTATCCGTTTGGTTTATGGCGCGCCTGGAGCTATGTCGCACTGGCGCAGCACTATTGGGTCTATCCCACTCCCGATGCAGATAAATCTGTGCTTAACAGCTTATCTAACGATGCCAGCCAGCAAGCGAAAACTGATGCAGGAGAAACACTATCCCCCTACCGTGCCGGCGATAGTGTGCGGCATATGGTGTGGAAACGCCTGGCCCGCGACCCGGCGAATCCGGTTGTCCGGCAACAACATTTTTCTGCTCAGGCAGAGCCCAGCTGGGTAGTTGTGCCGCAGTTATCGGGTGATGCCTTAGAGCGGGCATTGCGTTATGCCTGCCAGCAACTATTGCAACTGGAGCAATCGGGCAGCAGTTACGGGCTTAAACTGCCGGCACTCACACTGCCTCAGGCAAAGGGCCCGCAGCATTTACAACGTTGCCTGCAGGAGCTGGCGCTGTGCTGACACAACAGAAGCTAAAACAAAAAAATTTACTGCTGAGCTGGGCTGCCATTCAGTTTTCATTGTTGCTGCTACTGCAGCAAGCGTTTGCTGGCTGGGTGATTGCCATATTTGCTTTGCTGCTACTGTACCGGTTGCTCAGTGTATTTAAAGCCAAAGCGGCGATTAGCCTCAAACTGGTGAATCTGCTGGCGGGCATTATCGCCATAACATTCTTTTTGCAGCTTCAACAAGCCGGTGTATTGCACTTTATGCTGCAAATTTTGCTGCTGGCAGCCACTGCACGCTTGCTGGCGTTGCAGCATTTGTATGAAGCCCGTCAACTGGTGTGGGTGCATTACTTCCTGATTGCCTGCTGCTTTATTCTGCATCAGGACATGTTGATAGCCGTATTTATTTTGCTGGTATTTGCCGTTAACCTGTACAGCCATTACCGGCTATTTTCGCCCTCTGTCAGCCAGGTAAACTGGTTGCAGACTGGCCGCAGCATACTGATTATTCTGCCATTATGGCTGGCAATGTTTTTACTGTTCCCGCGCCTGCCGCCATTCTGGCAGATCCCTAATGCTAATATTGCCAGTACCGGCCTTAGCGACACTCTGGATCCGGGCAGCATAGAGCAACTGGTACAGGATGACAGCCTGGCATTTCGGGTAGAATTTGACGGTGCCCTACCACCACGGCAGCAGCTGTACTGGCGCGCCAGGCTATACGAAGATTTTGATGGCAGGCGCTGGCAGGTAAATGCACTGCGGAAAAATGCCAGCCGTCAGCGCGCGGCAGACACTACTGCAGATAGCAGCCTGAGTTACCGCATTATTGCTGAGGCCAGCCAGCAAACCGGCTTATTTGCTTTAGCTACACCGGTTACCAGCAGCAGTAACGTTTTTATCAGCCCAAGTGGGCTGTTAAGCAGTAATAAGCCAGTGAGCCAGCGCTTAAGTTATCAGGTAAGCAGCAGCCTTACGCCCGTCGTCTTGGTATCTGAGCAGGAACAACAGCTTAATTTGCGCACCGCGCCAGGTAACCCGCAGACACAGCAATTTGCCTATCAGCTAAAACAGCAGTATCCACAAAGCCATGAGCTGGTGCAGGCTTTGGCTGAGCATTTTCGCCAGCAGGCGTTTTATTACAGCCTTACCCCGCCGCCGCTTGGCAGAAACAGTATTGACGCCTTTTTGTTTGACAGCCGTATCGGCTTTTGCAGCCATTATGCGTCGGCCAGCGCCGTTATTTTACGCCACGCCGGTATTGCTGCGCGGGTGGTTGGTGGCTATCAGGGCGGTAACTGGCACCCGCAGCAAGGTTATCTGGCGGTACGGCAGCGTGAAGCACACGCCTGGGTAGAATATCTGCATAACGGCGTCTGGCAGCCATTCGATCCAACCGCTGCGGTAGCACCAGAGCGTATTTTAAATAGCCTGGATTCAGCCTTACCGGAAGATCAGCGGGCATTACTGGATCCGGGCTGGCGCCAGCTGGCTTTGCTGCAAAATGTGCGGCAACAACTGATGCACCTCGACTATTACTGGTCGGTATGGGTACTGGGGTTTGACGATACCAGCCAGCGCCAGCTGTGGCGCAACCTATACCGCCACCTGCCTGTTATTGGTTATTCAGTAGCAGCATTGTTTGTCCTTGTTATGTTACTACTTCTGTATTTCCGTGTAAGGCAAAACCGCACTGACAACACGCCAGAGGCAACAAAACAGCTGTATCGCTATCTGGGTAAAATGCTGGCAGCGAAACCGCCATCGCTACCTGTTTCGGCATTTTTACTGCAATGCGCTAAGCGCTACCCGGCACACGATATCTACCTTAAACAGTTAACTGAATTGTACGAGCAAGCATTATATAAAGAGGACACTGAGGCACTTAATCAGCTGAAACAACTACTTAAGTGCCATAAAGCAGAGTTAGGCCGGTTGCGGCGCGCCATTAAGAATGCGTAAAGCCGTTTGCAGATGTTCGGCACAATGAATGCCAAGATCGGTCAGATAACCGCCATCTTCCTGCGTGACCAGCCCTTTGTCGTACAGCCGTTTTATTGCCGCCAGCGTATCGGTATCGGCCGATTTGTGAACTTTAATTCCCTCCATGGCACTGTCCAGATTAAACAAGGTTAACACGCGAATTTCAGCATTAAGTTGTGGTGATATTGGCATAGGTGCGTTCCTGCTCTGTTGTTTTACTCACCATAGCTGCCCTTGGCCTAAAAGCAAAGCGCTGATGTGAAATACCGCAGTAAAAAAAGCCCGGTAATCTCACCGGGCTTATACAAAGCTGAATGCAAGCGAAACGCCCTAAGGCAATATATCAGCCGCCAGCGGCGTTGCCATAGGTTGCGCTTTCAGTGGTACCACAGGTTGGCTCTGCAGTCTTTGCTGCAGATAGGCTATAGCCTGCTCTAATTGCGCGTCCCGGCCGTTAAAGCGGGCATAAGGTAAGTTATCCACTTCCTGATCCGGTGTTACGCCATAGCCTTCAATAATCCAGCGTCCATCCATGGCGAACTGAGCGGTTTCTGCCACCCGCGCCATGCCGTTATCCGCCAGCCGGTTACGACCGGATAACCAGACACCGGCACCAGCAGTACGCTTACCAATTAATGGCCCCAACCCCAGCGCTTTAACCCCGGCGGAGAAGGTTTCACCATCTGAGTAGGTCAGTTGGTCAGTTAACACCACCAGGTGGCCACGAAACGCCTGCTGCATATTGGTGTAGGCATCGCCCTGGGTCGGCTGCCAGAATGCCCAGGCCCGGCGCAGCAGTTTTTCAATGATCCAGCTATCAATATTACCGCCACGGTTGCGCCTTACATCAATAATTAAACCGGGTTTATCATAGTGGGCATAAAACTCGCGGGCAAAGTTGGCAATATCATTAGCGCCCATCGCATACAAATGTAAATAACCCAGTTGGTTATCGGTCGCGCCAGCAACCTGCTGCTGATTAGCCGTTACCCAATCCTGATACCGCAACATGCTGTCATGGCTACTGCTAACCGGCTCTACCACTGTTTGCCATTGCTGTTTGCCCCGCTGCAAAGTTAACAACACCTGCTTACCGGCCTGATTACGCAGTGCCTGCGTCAGGCCCGGTAAATCTGTTACCGCCAGGCCGTTAATAGCCATTAGGGTATCACCTACCCTGGCATTAACACCGGGTTTAGCCAGTGGCGCGGCGTGCGCCGGTAATTCGCTATCGCTGCGGTAGATATGGCTAATCACCAGGCCCTCTTTAGCAGCGTTAAATTCTGCCCCCAGGCTGGCGGCTTTCGCTGCTGTTTCATCAGCACGATATTCACCACCGCGCACCTGCGAGTGCAACGCATTAAGCTCGCCCATCATCTGGGCAAAAATATCATCCAGTTCATGCCGGTCTGTAACTCTGGCCAGCAGCGGCTGGTATTTCGCTTTACTGGCGTTCCAATCCAGACCGCGCATGCCTTTATCAAATAAAAAGTCACGATGCATGCGCCAGCCGTCGGCAAACATTTGCTGCCATTCATCTGCCGGGTTAATACTCAGCTGCCAACTGTCAATATTAAGCCGGGTTTTGGCCAGATCAGCAGGCGCTTTATCGCCGGCGTCTACCACATACATAGTGCCGGCGCCCTCGCTGCTGTGCTTACGCATAAACAGCTTTTTGCCATTAGCCGCTAACTGATAATCAGCAATATCGCTGGCAAACACCTCAGCTTTAGCTTCTGTTTGACTGAACTTAATCTGCTTTAATACCGGTTTGCTATCCTGGCCACTGTTGCGATCCAGCAGGTACAGCCGTTTGTCCGCGACGGCCAGTTGCTGATAATTACCGGCCGCTACCGGTACCTGCCACAAGCGGGTATTCAGACCGTCCCAGTCCACCAAAGAGGCTCTTTTACCGCTCAGGCTGGCTTTAGCCGCGTTGTCGTCACAGTTTTCCAGCTCTTGCACCGGCCGAAACGCAAAGCAGGCTTGCTGCTTCAAGCTAACAGCAAACAGCTGGCTGCGCCGGTCAAACATCGGCCCCAGGTTGCGATCACCCCAGGGGTGACCCGGAGTAGCAGTAAATTGCCGATCCGAGACAAAATACAGCCAGAGACCATCGGGGCTGAATGCCGGTGAAAATGAAGTATATTTATCGGAGGTCAGCACCGCACTTTTTTGTTCAGCCAGGCTGTACAACACAACCTGCGGGCGGCTTTGTCTGGAGGAATTAAGCGTAAAAGCCAGCAACTTGCTGTCTGCCGACCAATTAATATCGTCATAACCGGCCAGGCCTACACCGCCGCTGTATACCTTGCTGTTACGGCCACTGCTTAGCTGCAACAGCCACAGATCGCCGTTTTTATCATCGTGCGCCAGATAGTCGCCATCGGGCGATAACGTCAACTGCCAGCGATGGCCGCTGCCATCTTTGGTTAATTGCTGCGCGTTAGCTGAACCGTCGGCAGCGAAGCGCCAAATTTCATTTTCACCACTATGATCGTTAATGGCATAGACCCATTTACCATCTTTAGACAGCACCGCCGCGCGTGAACGGCTGCCGGCCGGTGTACTGATTTGCACCAGCCGTTGTTTACCAGGCATAGCAACCGCTATCTGGCTGCGGGCAGTTACCACCACTTTATCGCTGTTATCGTGCTGCGCCTGATAAATAGCCGAATTAAAATACTGCAATGGTTTGCTGATAATGCGTTCGCGCTGTTGCACTAAATCAGACTGTATCTCAAGCGCTAAAGTACGGCTTTGACCATCGGTCAGTTGTAGCAGCTGTAAATCGGCACCCAGCTGATACACAATGCGCCCGTCTGACACACTGATCCGGCCAATGCGCCAGTCCTGATGAAAACTGTGCTGCTTAAAATCACCGCCTGAAGCGGCAACCGACCAGATATTACTGTTACCGTCGGCATCACTGACAAAGTACACCCGGCCCTGATAAAACAGCGGCTGGCTGATACTACCGTTGTGGCCTTTGCTTAGCAGTACGGCTTCATCTTTACTGCCCAAGGTCCAGCGCCATAGCTCACCCATGGCACCACCGCGGTATACCTTGCTATTGTCGCCGGTAAGCTGCAAACCAAAGCGGGTAAAAAACACGGTACCGCCCTGTTCATCGATCGTGCCGCCGGAGGCATCAGCCAGCGGTAAGGTTTCAGTGACTAAACTTAGCGGATCAACCGTTTTCAGCAGCCAGTAATTGGCCGGGCCGGCCGCGCTGTCGGTGGCATATAAAATACGGCCATCGGCTAGCCATTGCTGAATACGCACCCGGCTGTTTTCATAGCTGATACGTTTGGCTACGCCACCGGCTAACGGCATCAGGTAAATCTCTGTCGCGCCGTCATAATCGGCAACAAAGGCCAACTGGCTACCATCTGGCGATAACAGCGGCTGGCTTTCTTCTGCAGCATGGCTGGTAATACGTCGGGCTTGTTCGCTGTTTAGCGAGCCCTGCCATAAGTCGCCTTCAGCGGTAAACACCAGTTGCTCCTGCTGCAAAACCGGTGAGCGGTAATAACCCTGTACTGCCAATGCAGGCAAAGACAATAAACCTGGCAAAGCCAGGCTTAATAAGGTGTAACGTAGTTTCATTGTGGCCCCGTAGCTATTTGGTGTAGTTATGTTGCTGTTGTGCTTCAACTTAGCAGAAGCGGCAAAACGCGCCAAACAAAAACGACCAAACACCCACAAGGCATGATTAGCCAATAAACTACCGCAGAACATCCTCTAACGCTTTGATACACAGCGCGATATTCTCACGTCTGGCGGCATAACCCATCAGGCCAATGCGCCAGGCTTTCCCCGCCAAATCGCCCAGGCCGGCGCCTATTTCCAGGTTGTATTGCGCCAGTAACTGTTTGCGCACAGCAGCATCATCCACGCCCTGCGGAATATACACACTGTTCAGCTGCGGTAAGCGGTATGGCTCGGCTACCACAAACTTCAGCCCCAAATTGGTTAAACCTTGTTTTAACAGCTCATGCATTTGTTTGTGACGCTGCCAGCTTTGCTCAAGCCCTTCAGCGGCCAGCAAGCGCAGCGATTCATGCAAGGCATACAGGGCGTTAACCGGGGCCGTGTGGTGATAGCTGCGCTTGGCACCGCCGCTCCAGTAGCTCATTACCAGGCTTTGATCTAAAAACCAGCTTTGAACCGGCCGCGTGCGCGCTTTAATCCGAGCCACTGCTTTGGCGGAAAATGACACCGGCGATAAACCGGGCACACAGGATAAACACTTCTGACTGCCGGAATAAATGGCATCTATGCCCCAGTCATCTACCCGCAGCTCAACGCCGCCTAATGAAGTCACCGCATCAACAATAGATAAACAGTCGTATTGCTGTGCCAGCGCACACAGGGTTTTCGCATCCGACAAGGCGCCGGTTGAGGTTTCAGCATGCACAAAGGCCAGATACTTCGCCTGCGGGTTAGCTTTTAATGCCGCTTCCACTGCCGCCGGATCTACCGGCTCGCCCCAGGCATTGTCTACCGTAATAGCGGTAGCACCGCAGCGTTCGACATTCTGGCGCATGCGCTCGCCAAATACGCCGTTTCGGCACACGATTACCGTATCACCGGGCTCTAACAGATTAACAAAGCAGGTTTCCATACCGGCACTGCCGGGCGCTGATACTGCCAGTGTCATGTCGTTTTTGGTTTGAAAGGCATACTGCAGCAGCTGTTTTAACTCATCCATCATGCCGATAAACAGCGGGTCTAAATGGCCAACTGTTGGCCGGGCCTGGGCTGCCAACACCTGAGGGTGCACATCAGATGGCCCCGGCCCCATTAAAATTCGGCGTGGGGGTAAAAAAGCGTCTATTTTCGGTGCCGCTAACATAGCCTGTTGCATAGTAACTCCGTACAGTTATTTTTGCTTACCATAGCAAAACCACTGTCCAATGCCAGCGTGGTTCGGCTATTGCCGCTATTCAAAGGATTAATAGTGCCACCGCCGCGCCGGCCTGAGGTATAATGCGCGTTTTTGCGCTTAAGCGCCGTTTCAGGAACCCTGCTATGAGTACCTTACCCGCCTGCCCTACATGCCAGTCTGCTTACACCTATGAAGATGGCGCCCTGTTAATTTGTCCGCAGTGCGGCCATGAATGGTCGGCCAATGCGGTCGACATCACAGACAGCAAACAAATTCGCGATAGCGCCGGCAATGTGCTGCAAGATGGCGATAGCGTAACGGTGATTAAAGATTTAAAAGTAAAAGGTTCATCGTCAGTGGTAAAAATTGGCACCAAGGTGAAAAACATCCGTTTGGTGGATGGCGATCATGATATCGACTGCAAAATTGATGGCTTTGGCGCCATGAGCTTAAAGTCAGAATTTGTGCGTAAGGTACAAGACTAAAAAAGTGCAAGACCAGCATAACAAAAACGGGGCATTGAGCCCCGTTTTGTTTTTACCTGCTACAGATTAAAAACGTCCGCGCAGTGCCGCAATACGTTTCTCCAGCGGCGGGTGGCTTAAAAATAGCTCAGATTTCGCCGCACCACCGGCAATACCAAAGGCCATCATACTGCCTTCCAGCCGGCTTTCATGGTTATGCTTTAACCGCTCTAGTGCAGCGATCATTTTATTCGGTCCGCCTTCCAGCTTGGCCGCACCGGCATCGGCACGGTATTCGCGTTGACGCGAGAACCACATCACGATAATACTGGCCAGTACACCAAATACCATTTCCAGCACGATAACAGTGGCAAAATAAGCTAAACCACCACCCTGATTATTATTGCCGTTATTGTTCAGCATACCGGCAACCAAACGGGCAAGGAAAATAACAAAGGTGTTTACCACGCCCTGAATAAGCGTTAGCGTCACCATATCGCCGTTAGCAATGTGCGACACTTCGTGCGCCAGCACCGCTTCCACTTCATCTTCGCGCATATTGCGCAGCAAACCGGTGCTTAATGCAACTAAGGCGTTGTTACGGTTCATGCCGGTAGCAAAGGCATTCATTTCCGGCGAGTCGTACACGGCCACTTCCGGCATACCAATACCGGCGGCTTTGGCCTGGCGTGCTACGGTGGTCATTAACCATTGTTCAGTGGCATTGCGTGGCTGCTCAATTACCACTGCGCCGGTAGAACGTTTTGCCATCCATTTTGAAATGGCCAGAGAGATAAAAGAGCCGCCAAAACCAAATACAGCGGCGAATACTAATAAGCCGCCAATGCTGCTGCGATCAACACCAAGGAAACTGAATACGATATTGAGCACTACGCTCAGCACCAAAATAACCGCCAGGTTAGTGGCTAAAAATAAAACGATACGCTTCATACTGCATTCCTCAATTGGTTTACTGCACTGTACTATATGGGCTTAGAGGCCGTTTTCAATTTAATCTCAGCGGATTATTTGTAAGAAAAGGTGTCTGCCGTAGTGCTTTTGACTACAATGGCAGCAACATGAAGGAGTTAGCCATGCAATTATTACTACTGAGCAGTTCACGCGCGCATAACAGCGCTTATCTGGCGCCTTATATGGCGTGGCTCACGTCGCATTTACAGGGTGTGGATGAACTGCTGTTTATTCCTTACGCCGGCGTCAGCATTAACTATGACGACTACCAGGCCACAGTGCAGCAGGCACTGGCCCCTTTGGGCATTAAGGTGCGCAGTATTCATCAGTTTGCCGACGCCCGCCAGGCTGTGACGCAAGCCCAGGCTATTGCTGTTGGCGGCGGCAACACCTTTCATCTGCTTTATCAGCTATATCAACAGGATATAGTGCAATTAATCCGGGAACGCGTAACCGAGGATGTACCCTATATCGGCTGGAGTGCCGGCTCAAATATCGCTGGCGAAACTATTCGCACCACTAACGATATGCCGATTATTGAACCGGCTTCGTTTAATGCGCTAAACCTGTTACCACTGCAATTAAACCCGCATTACACCGACTATAAACCGGAAGGTTTTCACGGTGAAACCCGCGATATGCGCTTAGCAGAGTTTATGCAGCTGCATCCGGCTACACCGATTATTGCCCTGCCCGAAGGTACGGCACTAAAACGCAGTGGCAACAGCCTGACCTTGCTCGGTACAGGCGGCGGTTATCTGTTTGTCGGCGGTAATAAAACGCCACTGGCAGAAAACAGCGATTTAGCTGATATGTTGGGATAACGCAGCGGTATTGGACACGGACAACCGGTTTGCCCACACCAACACGCCGTAAATACGTCCTTGTAGGCTCGATTCAGGCATCCATGCCTTCAACGGTTGGTTTAGGGCAAACCTAATGTCCTGAGTTAACTGTCACCGGCGCCGGTTACAACACCCGATAAGCTCGCCACAGCAACTCGCTACCGCTTGCGCGTCCGCTCAGACACTCTGTGTCGACTGATCGGGTATTCTAACCTCTGAGGCTCGGCAGCCATGTTTTAACCTTGAATTTTTAACACCTTGCCAGCCAGCTCTTGCGCCAACTGCTGATACTGCGCCTGGTCCGGCGCAAAAGGTACAACCCCCAAACAAGGCACAGTGATACGCTGGCGTAAATCAGCAATATTTTGCTCCAGTAGCGCCATATCCGGGTCAATACAATTCGCTACCCAGCCCAATAGCTTGCAGCCACTGCGCTCAATTTCACGCACCGTTAGCATGGCATGGTTTAAACAACCCAGTTTCATCCCTACTATCAAGATCACCGGTAACTGCTTATCGGCTACCCAGTCGGCCAGATAACGCTGATTGCTTATCGGCAATAACCAACCGCCAGCGCCTTCAATTAATAATTGCTGTACCGGTAATTGCTGCCATTGTGCCAAGGCAGTATCTAACTGAACTTCGTCAACCGGCCGTTGCTCGTTAGCGGCAGCCAGATGCGGTGCCACCGGCGCCTGATAACAGATTGGATTGATCACCTTATAAGGTAACGCGATACCAGAATGTTGCTGCAACAGTAACGCGTCACCATTGCGACCTTGGCCGTCAGCCCCCGCCGCTATTGGCTTTACGCCAAGCGCGGCTGTACCCAACGCTTTAAAGCCCTGCAACAGCAGGCTGCTGACATAGGTCTTGCCGGCGTCGGTATCAGTAGCGGTAATAAAGCAGCTATTAATTGGCATTTTTATAGCCGGTAATAATCAATACCTGATAACTGGCCGGTAAACCCAGGGCGGTGCGGTTAAGATCATAAGCAGCAGCCAGCTGTTGCCAATAGCCCTTACCGGTTAAACCGCGGCTTTGTCGGCCGGCAACCTGATTGGCACCCAGCGCTTTTAGCTCGCGCGCCAGGCTGATAACGTCCGGATAAAACAGCGGGTAACAACGTTGTTCAAACTGCCAGCGAATGCTGCTAACCGGTTCTGCGGCAGCGATTACCTCGGCAGCAGGCAAAAAGCGGTTTACATGCTGCTGTTGATCCAGGCTGGCAAATGCCTGCTTCAGCTCTGCCAGAGTGCCATCAACCAACGTCGTCAATACCACCCGGCCACCGGGCGCGAGTACGCGGTCTATTTCAGCAAATACCGCCGCCGGTTTGGCGCACCACTGCAGCATTAAGCTGGAAAACAGCTTATCAACGCTGCGCGCTGCCAGTGGCAACTGCTGCGCATCGGCTTGCACATAGTTTGTAGCTAAGGGTGTAGCTAAATGCGCGGGCAACCGTTGGCTTGCGGCTTTAGCCAGCATACCGGCGCTTAAATCGGCTGCGGTAAAATGACTGCAATAGCTGGCAAAGCGCGGGTGGATCCAGCCCGGGCCACAGCCCAAATCGAGCAAATGGCCTTGCTTATCGGCCGGCAACAGAGACAGCGCATCCAGTGCCACCTGTTGCTGCAGCCGCGCTGCCGGTAAATAACTGTCACAGGCCTTACCAAAACTCTGTGCCACCTGGCGGATAAAACTCTCTGCGGTTGCAGCGCTAACTGCTGTCATAGCACCTGCCTTAATTTTTGCAGCAACAGTGTAATATCTTCTGCCGTATGCGACGCACTTAGCGTAATACGTAAACGGGCACTGCCCTGCGGTACGGTTGGCGGGCGGATGGCACTAAGCCATATACCCTGTTGTTTTAATTGCTCACTGACAGCCAAAGCACGCTCGCTGCTACCCAGCACCACTCCCTGAATGGCGCTGTGCGAATTAAGCAGTGGCAGATCCTCTGCCAAAGTGCGAAACAAGGCGATGTTGCTGTGTAGTTTGTCGCGCCGCCAGTTATCGGCACGGCACAGCTCAATGCTTTTTAGTACGGCAGCACACAGTGGCGGCGGCAAAGCCGTGCTGTAAATATAATGCCGGCCAAACTGCTCGATATAATCGATCACGATTTTACTGCCGCCAATAAAAGCGCCGCTGGTACCCAATGCCTTACCAAAGTTGGCCATAGCACAAAACAGCTCACTTTGCTTAATGCCCTGCGCCGCAGCAGTGCCTCTGCCCTGTGGCCCCAACACCCCCAAACCGTGGGCATCATCCAGCAGCAGCGGTGCGTCATAATTGCGGCACAGCGCCAACATGGCAGTTAAGTCGGGGCTGTCGCCATCCATACTGAATACGCCCTCTGTTACCACCATCGGCTGGCTTACCTGGCTAAGCAGGTTTTGCAAGGCAGCAACATCGTTGTGGGCAAAGCGCTTTAAGCTGGCATCACTGTGCAGTGCGGCATCAATTAATGAAGCGTGGCTAAGTTTATCCAGTACCAGGGTGTCGGCTTTACTGCTGAGTGTCAGCAGCATGGCCTGGTTGGCGGCAAAACCGGAGGAGAACAGCAATACCCGCTCTACGCCCAGCCAATCAGCTAAGCTGTCGCTCAGCTGCTGATGCACCGCATGCTGGCCGGTAACCAGTGGCGAGCCGCTGCTGCCTGCGCCAAACTGTGCCGCGCCATCGGCATACGCCTGCAACACCGGCGGTGCGGTTGCCAGACCCAGATAGTCATTGCCGGAAAAATTAAGGTAACTTTTGCCGGCAATAACCAGCAAGCGGCCGTCGTAGCGTTCAAGTGTTACCGGTGCGCGCAGCAGTTGTTGTGCTCTGCGCAGTTCAAGCGCCTGGCTTAACTGCGCCAGCTTAGCCTGTGGCATCTTTACTGCGCCGCGTGAAACAGCGGAGGGTTAACCTGCTCTTTTATCGCATCGGCCAGTGCCAGCTCATGCGCTTCGTCAGACACATCATGGCGCTGCTCCGGCTGAATACCCAGCTTGGCAAACAACAGCATGTCGGCATCGGCTTCCGGGTTGTCGGTAGTCAGCAGTTTATCGCCGTAAAAAATAGAGTTAGCCCCGGCGAAGAAACACAACGCCTGCATTTGCTCGTTCATGCGTGAGCGGCCGGCCGATAACCGTACATGGCTTTGCGGCAACATAATGCGAGCTACTGCTATGGTGCGGATAAACTCAAAAGCATCTAAATCGTCAACGTTTTCCAGTGGCGTACCGGCTACCTTTACCAACATATTGATCGGCACGCTTTGTGGGTGCTCCGGCAAATTAGCCAGTTGCATTAACAGTGCTGAGCGGTCGTTGGCGCTCTCGCCCATGCCCAAAATACCGCCGCAGCATACTTTCATACCGGCATCACGCACATGGCTTAGCGTGTCTAAACGGTCCTGATAAGTGCGGGTGGTAATAATTTCGCCGTAAAATTCCGGCGAGGTATCCAGGTTGTGGTTGTAGTAATCCAGCCCGGCCCCGGCCAGGGTTTGCGCCTGTTCACCGGTTAACATGCCCAGTGTCATACAGGTTTCCAGCCCCATGGCTTTAACACCCTGCACCATTTCAATAATATACGGCATATCGCGCTGTTTCGGGTTGGTCCAGGCGGCCCCCATACAAAAGCGGCTGGCGCCTTTGTCTTTGGCAGCTTTGGCCTGGGTTAATACCTTTTCTACTTCCAGCAGGCGCTCGCGCTCCAGCCCGGTATTGTAGTGGCCACTTTGCGGGCAATATTTGCAATCTTCCGCACAGGCCCCGGTTTTAATCGACAACAAGGTACTTACCTGCACTTCATTCGGTTTAAAGTGCTGGCGGTGCACGGTTTGCGCCTGAAACAATAAGTCGTTAAACGGCAGCGCATAAAGTGCATTGACCTGCGCGAGGGTCCAGTCGTGGCGGACAACAGCCTGCATAAAAATCCCTGTTTAAATTGAGGTTAAAGGTGTTTTCGGCTAGTCTAACCGCCACCTTGGCGTTGTCAACGCTGACCAGAATTAAAACTTTACTGCAGGTTAAATAATGAGCATCGATTTAGCTTTTGATCGCACGCATATCTGGCACCCCTACACCTCCATGCAAAACCCGTTACCGGTGTATCCGGTGGTGGCTGCACAAGGCTGTGAGCTGGTGCTGGAAAATGGTCAACGCTTAATTGATGGCACAGCATCCTGGTGGTCGGCGGTGCATGGTTATAACCACCCCGCCCTTAACGCTGCGGTTACCGCGCAATTGGGCAAAATGGCGCATGTAATGTTTGGCGGTATTACCCACCAGCCGGCAGTTGAGCTATGTAAGCAACTGTTGAGTATGGTGCCGCAAAATTTAACCAAGGTATTTTTGGCCGACAGCGGCTCTATCGCGGTAGAAGTGGCGATTAAAATGGCATTGCAGTACTGGCTGGCCAGTGAGACACCGCAAAAACAAAAGTTAATCAGCCTGCGTAAGGGTTATCATGGCGATACTTTTGCCGCCATGGCGGTATGCGATCCGGTCGATGGTATGCACGATATGTTCGCTGCCTTGCTACCACAGCATTATTTTTTACCGGCACCGCAAAGCCGGTTTGATGGCGACTTTTTACAAAGCGATATTACCCCGCTGCAGCAACTGCTGGCAGAAAACCACAGCGAAATTGCCGCGCTGATTTTAGAACCTATAGTGCAGGGTTATGGCGGTATGCGCTTTTATCATCCGGAGTTTTTGCGCCACGCCAGAGCCTTATGTGACAAATATAAAGTGCTGTTAATTGCCGATGAAATTGCCACCGGCTTTGGCCGCAGCGGCAAGTTGTTTGCCTGTGAACATGCTGATATTCAGCCAGATATTATGTGTGTGGGTAAGGCACTCAGCGGTGGTTATATCACGCTGGCGGCCACACTGTGCACTGATGAAGTGGCGCGCGGTATCAGCTTAAGCCAGGCTGGTGGTTTAATGCACGGCCCTACTTTTATGGCCAACCCGCTGGCCTGTGCTGTCGCCAATGCCAGCTTAGCGCTGATTGCACAAGGCGACTGGCAACAGCAGGTAGCTGCGATTGAAGCACAATTACAGCAGGAACTGGCCGCTTGCCGCCAATCGCCGTTAGTAAAAGATGTGCGCGTGCTGGGGGCTATAGGTGTGTTGGAAATGCATAACAAGGTCGATGTGGGTGCACTGCAGCAGCAGTTTGTTGAGTTAGGCGTATGGATCCGGCCGTTTAATAACCTGATTTACGTAATGCCGCCGTTTATTATCAGCAGCAAGCAGCTGGGCAAACTTACCTCAGCCATGCGCAAGGTAACCGGAGTATAAAGCAGCCAATACTTATACCTTAAAACTTATACCTCAAAACTAATACCTTAAAACTCACAACTTAAAACTCACAACTCAAAGCTTAGACCTGCCAATAGAGGTACAGCAGCAAGCCAATGCTGCTAAGCAGCAATATAATGATATTAAAATGCAGGTGATCGCCACGGCGGCGCAAACGCAGCCGGTTAAGGATTAAACTCAAACCGCTGAAAAAAGCCACCGCCCACAGCAGATACTGCAGATAAACAGTTAACCTGGGGTGCCAGTCGCTACGGATCTCAATGCCCCAATAGCGCACCAGCCCGGTATCCAGCTCCGGGCTGGCATAATGTGCTACCACCAAACCGGCAATAAACAATAGCCAACCTATTATTGCCAGCCAGCCAAAAGCCCGGCACAGTATATCCGGCCCCTGGCGCCGCTCATATTTTTCTGGCTTTTCCTGCTCTGTAATCAATTTTAAAGTCCTGATAACTTTTACTTGTGTTGTGCGTTTGGCTCAGTATCATTACAGGCTTTACGCAGTTTGCTAAGTTTACACCCTCTGGAGTTTGTTGCATGAAGCACGCCGTTATTAAAGATGTTTTAGCTGGTCGCTATGCCGTTGGTGAGTCTATCACCGTTAAAGGCTGGATCCGCACCCGCCGCGATTCAAAAGCAGGTATTTCCTTTTTAGCTATTCATGATGGCAGCTGTTTTGATGCGGTACAGGCCGTAGCCCCTGCAGACTTAGCCAATTATGAAGCTGAAGTAAAACGCCTGACAACGTCATGCTCTGTAGCCGTTACCGGCACTGTGGCACGTTCTGAAGGCCAGGGCCAGGCATTTGAACTGCAAGCCACTGCGGTTGAAGTATTAGGCTGGGTAGAAAACCCGGACACTTATCCAATGGCACCGAAACGCCACAGCATGGAATACCTGCGTGAACACGCCCACCTGCGCGCCCGTACCAATATTATGGGTGCCGTTACCCGTGTGCGGCATTGTTTAGCCCAGGCGGTACACCGCTTTTTCCATGAGCAAGGCTATTACTGGATCAGCACGCCTATTATTACCGGCTCAGACGCTGAAGGCGCCGGTGAGATGTTCCGCATCAGTACGCTGGATCTGGAAAACCTGCCACGTACTGACAAAGGCAATATTGATTACAGCAAAGATTTCTTCGGTAAAGAAACCTTCTTAACCGTATCCGGCCAGTTAAACGGCGAAACCTATGCCTGTGCCATGTCAAAAATTTACACCTTTGGCCCTACTTTCCGTGCCGAGAACTCCAACACCAGCCGCCATTTAGCGGAGTTTTGGATGATTGAACCAGAAGTAGCCTTTGCTGAATTAAAAGACATCGCCCAGCTGGCAGAAGATATGCTGAAGTACGTGTGTAAAGCCGTGCTTACCGAGCGCGCCGATGATATGGCATTTTTTGCCGAGCGTATCGACCCAACCGCCGTAACCCGTTTACAACAGTTAGTTGATTCGTCGTTTGTGCGGATGGATTACACCGACGCTATCGAAATCTTAAAAACCTGCGGTAAGAAATTCGAATACCCTGTGGAATGGGGTGTCGATTTGCAATCTGAGCACGAGCGCTATCTGGCTGAAGAGCACATCGGCGCACCGATCATTATGCAAAACTACCCGAAAGACATTAAAGCCTTTTATATGCGCTTAAATGCCGACGGCAAAACAGTAGCGGCAATGGACGTATTGGCGCCCGGTATCGGTGAAATTATCGGTGGCAGCCAGCGTGAAGAGCGCCTGGAGGAGTTTGATAAGCGTTTGGCTGAAATGGGTCTGGATAAAGAAGACTACAGCTGGTACCGCGACCTGCGCCGTTACGGCACAGTGCCACACGCCGGCTTTGGTTTAGGCTTTGAGCGTTTAGTGTCATACGTTACCGGTGTAGGTAACGTGCGCGACGTTATCGCCTTCCCGCGTACACCGGGCAACGCTGAGTTTTAATAACTCAATGCACAACATGCAAAAAAAGGCGCTTTAAACAGCGCCTTTTTTATTGTCACGTGGTCTATTTTAGCTCACACATTTTGACTTGCATACGCTATTCGATGCACTAACGAGCTCAATCCCCTAAATATCGGATATTGAGCCGGGAAGGTTTGTTGGATGGAACCGTGCCGGTATTGGAATCCGTCAACAATTTTGTGTCATCAACGTCCGCTCTGCTCCTTATGACCAAATGCCATTTCAGGCCAGTCGGGATCAGGGCGTCCTCAAGCGACCATAAATAGGCATTCCGCAGCAGTTTTTGTGAGATGTCCCCTGCATTGGTGTTTCTATAATTCAAGTCCGTCTCCAGTTCCACGGCGCGGACGGCATCCAGAATGATGTTGAAATTATCTGATTTGGTGTGAAGGAACGTCAGCAGGTCTAAAACCGTTGGTTCCTTATTAGTGACTTCGGATTTGTAAGAACTGATCCAGCTCGGCCAATTGTCACCGACGAAGCGCAAGTTTTGGGTTCCCTCCCGGCTTGACGGCGGAAGTGCTGCCACGTAATACTCGACCTTGACGATTTGGCCGATGAACGGATCGCGGTACCTCTCCTTTTGCATCTTTTCTATATTCGACTTGGCCGCAGCCTCGACCGTAAACAGATGCAACCAGTTGGAATGTGTGGCCGGTTCTTCGGTATTGTGTCCTCCGATCGGTACCAGATTATAAAGCTGACCAGGTCCGCCTATATGGTCATTCAGAAGATGTCCCTTAATGTAGAACTTTGTGTTGCCAGACCAATCCACGCCGCGGTCGGTGTGGATCTGTTCGTAGGGTGTGCTGATCCCCTCGGGCGTCGACCCTTTCTGGTATGTTGTGTTGGGCTGATAGGCGCCCGATACGAACGTACCCGCACCATTCGATGTAGTGCCCCCCCAGACGGGTATTAACGGAATCGGCGTCATCGAGGCCGTGTCCCTGCCGAGATATTTCTTTTCGAGCCATACCACCTCTGCCCAAACCGAATGCACTAGGTCTTGAATGACTTTCGGCTGCTGCAGTACGCTTTCCTTCGGATTGACCTTCTCGCCATGCATCCGATCAGCGAATTCCGCGGAATTGTCCAATTCGTAGGCCGGCAGCAAGGTTTTGTGCCGCGCGGTTGTAGCGACGTAGTTGAATTTTTCCAGATGGACCGGATCCATCCTGACTTGGTTTTTTAGTAGGTCTATCCGGGCTCTTGCTTTCTCGATTTGCCCATCGATGAACATGGACCAGTTCATGTTATGCTTTTCCGTTTTATTTAGAAACTCGGCATATCCAGCTAAATCATATCCGGTTTTTCCAAAATGAAAGTCGTTGCTAAATTTCTCTTTGGCGAACTTCACAATTCGATCTAAATTGAAATATTTAGCTTTAGGGGCTTCGTATTCATTTTCATCTGAGGCAAGATCGTAAATGTATTGAACGAAGATCTTATTTGGAATATTGGTGATCGTAGCACTACCCATTAATTCATCAACGGTGTAATACTCACCCTGTTTCTTTACGAATTTGCCCTGAAGAACGCTGTCCTGAGTGCGTAATGATAGCGAGTTTAATCCGCCTTCATTTGCGACAGATTTCCCCTGGAGGACAGGAAATCTGTTAGGGCTCTTTTTGGGGGCTGCTTTCTCGCCCATTAAGTCGGCTTCACGCTCTAAAGCGGGGTCGTCATTAATCGACACCCCTTGGTTTGCACCGTGGGCTGCACTCGCTCCTGTGGACTTCACCCGTCCCTGCTTCTGTTGCACCACATGCCAAGCTTCATGAGGGAGGTGTTTTTCCTGCCCAAGCCCTAAATGAATATCCAATCCCTGTGCATAAGCGTGCGCTTGCAGTTGAGCAGGTTTGGGTGAGTTATGATGGACTTTTACATCATCCAAAGACATTCCAGATAGGTTTTCCATGCCTGTTCTTAGATTATCAGGCAAACCCGTGTTGGTTTCTTGTTTTTGCATGTGCTGCTGTGGTTGAACAGAATGATTGTTCGCCATCGCCTGTAAGTGAGCCGTTTGCTTAGCTTGTGGATTGTCATTTGCTATCTCTTGCAGTTTTCGTTGTGCAAAGGCTTCAGGTCGATTGTCCACAAACTGACAAGTAAACTCACCACTGCTTTGCTTTTGAAAAGCTACATTTGCAGCAGATTGGGTCTTATTTTGTTGAGTTATGACAGCATGAGTATTCATTTTCGAAATTCTTTGTCCATCGCTTGAAAATCGAGTGTGAGTGCGCGCATAGACATAATGACTCCCCCACGAGGTGCTGACTTCCGGAAGGTCAGCATGATTAACAATAGCATAACTTTTAAAAGGTCAGATACGCACAATGGACTTCTTTGAAATGGCTTACATTGGTGACAGTCCTGAGGCTCCACAGGTCAGCCTTAGCCGTCTTATAGTGCTTATAACTGGATCATCATGGCTGACGCTCAAATAAAGATTGGGTAGCCCGTAGCAACAAGTTAACCGATGAATGCCTGCTGCCCATGCTGCCAGCAAGGGCAGCAGGCACTCTTGAGCATGAGTTTAGGGGAAGTCCACACAGTACCACACGCCGGCTTTGGTTTAGGCTTTGAGCGTTTAGTGTCATACGTTACCGGTG
>NZ_LNQS01000011.1 GCF_001513785.1 Rheinheimera sp. EpRS3 | reverse complement strand
GACGATGGTAGTGTAGCATTCGCTATGCGAGAGTAGTTCACCGCCAGGCTCCCAAATAAACAGACCCTTCGTGAAAACGAAGGGTTTTTTTATTTGTATTGCCGATGGGTTATCTGCCCGAGCGAGCGAAAAGCTATGCGACAAAAATGTTCGGAACATTTTTGGACAGCCAACGGCTGGTCCCGCAGGGACGAGGCGCACGATGGGTGAGCAATGTAGTTCACCGCCAGAAGCCTACTACCAAACATCTTCCGATTTATGCAAATAGCCGGCAATAAAAAGCCCGCATTAAGCGGGCTGGTTTTGCAGTAACTATTATTTATTACGGTGCAGATTACCATGCACGTCATAGCGCCAATCGGTATTTTGCAGTGCTTTTAGGTGATCAGACGCTTGTTCTGCCTCTAATGCATTAATAAAGTGACCATTTTTGTCCAAAAAAATCAGCCACTGCTTAGCTGTTTTATCAATATCAACATCACTGACAAAAATATGCATGCCCAGATAATGGCCAGTGTTACCACGCCATCCGTGTTGCACTTTAAAAACATAGCGACCTTGATAGTCTGGGTGCAGGTAGTTAGCTTGCTGCACTGCGCTTAACTGCTGCCTGTCTGCCACATTGGCCCAGGCGATGGCATGGCTACTTTCTATCAAGGCTAGTGTCTGTTGTTGTGCCTGTTTGACTTGCGATGCGCTAACCGAGCTTTTATCACTAAGAGGCTTACTCAGTGGAGTAGCTATTTCAAGCGAAAATAAGGCTAAGTCATAGCTATCCTGCAGCGTTTGAAATGCTACCGTGTCAGCGCAATCTTTCAGCTTTAATATATTTTGCTTAAGATCTGCTGTCAGCTTTGGATCTGCATTAAGTAAATATTGGATATCTGCACTATGCACTTTTTGTTGCAGCAGTTGTTGAAGCTTTGAGCGCTGATTATCCGGGGTCGATACTGCATCCGCCAGGTCTGTGTCTGCTTGCTTGCACTGCTGATAAAACCGGTGAATTTCTTCTGAATAAAGCGCACTGCTGATAGCGGATTGTAGCGTTCTTCGCTCTGAACCAGAAAAGCTTGCCGTAGTAACCGGCATGGATAAAATGCCCAGCAGCGGGATAATAGAGATCATCTAGATAAGTACCGATTACATAATATCTGCACCTTAGCCTGATTAACAGAAAAAAGGAAGCTGTGGCAGCACTGATCAGCTGTCGTGGTTATATTTTGCCGCAAATATCAGTTTTGCTATATGTTGGCGAAACAGTGCCAACGCGGAATTTTTGTTGTTAAAACCATATTGTGTAAGTAGATCAGGCCAACTGCTATGTTGCCAGTAAAGGCTGCAAAGCGGCGCTGCCAACTCTGGCGGCAAAGCATGGTAGTGTCTGCAAAACCAGCGCTGCAGAATAGGCTCAATCAACTCGTAAGGCCTTTGGTTACGACAAAAAAGTGCTAACTGCTGCAATTCAGCCTCTGTTAGTGCCGGGGTATCTGGCAAGGGTGTCGCCAATTGTAGTGCAAGATTGGCGTCTAGCTGCGGATATTGGCCTGATAATGTCAGAAACAGGTTATGGCCAAACTGCCGGTTAAGTTGTTGTACAACCTCGCCATCTGCGTTAACGGGGCTTAGCATCAGTATGGAGTATTCTGCGCTGGCTTTATCTGAGCTGACCCCAAGGCGTACAGACAGATAGCCATTGCGCTGCCAAAACTGCAACAGCTCTGTGCTAACGCCAAAGCTGGTACCAAGATAGCGGATGTTTTGCTGTTTGGCCTGTTGGCTAACAAGCCCCAGCAGTTGTGTTCCCAGACCTTGTTTTTGCAACGCTGGCTGTACGGCAATACGCATTATGCGCCATAAGCTTAAGCTGGCAAGTTCAGGTTGAGCAAGGTGGAATGCCAGGCTTTGTGCCAATAAATGGCCTTGTACACGGCGCTCGCCAAGATATATCTGATTAGCCAATTCTGGCGCAATATCGCCCTCGCTAATGATTAACACACAAGCCAGCACCTGGCTATCTTGCTCCAGCGTAACGACCTGTAGCCTGGGGTTATCCAGCAGGGCAGCCAGATCTTTAACCTGAGTCTGGTAATGCGCCAGGCTTAACAAGCTAAATACCTGTTGCAGCTTATTGGTATTATTCAGCCAATCTTTCGCCTGATATCTCACCGCGCTGATTTCACTATTCGCGGAATATGTCAGTTCATTGCTGCTTTGGCGCAGCAAAAAGCAATTAAAGATTAATTGCTCCAGTGGATCGGCCTGTTGATAGCGGATTGGCTGCTGTATTTGCAATTTGCGCCAGCCGGGGCATTGCTGATTAAGATACTGCTGAAAACGCAGCTGAAAGCCCCGGCCAGTGCCTTCGTAACCGTGCTCAGTGGTGGCAAATACAATGCGGCTAAAACGCTGTACTAGTTGTTGTAATACCGGCGTGGGTATGGCGGCGGCTTCATCGACTAATAATAAGTCGGCAGTGATAGTGCTGCGCAGCAGTTCATCAAACGGGATAAACTGCAGGTTACTCTGCTGTGCTGCCGGAGCGAGCTGCGAAAAATGCGTTAAGGCTGTAGCTGCCGCTTGTGGTGACGCAGCAGTAATAAGCAGTTGCTTACCCTGTGCTGCCAGTTGTGCCGCAGCGATGCCCAATGCTGCCGATTTGCCGCGGCCACGATCAGCCGCCAGCACCAGTGGGCGGCGGCGATGGCCACTAACGACGTGCAAGATTGCCTCAACTGCATCTTGCTGCTCTGCAGTAACGCAGGGTGCTGCGGCCTGATGGGGCTGTGCCATAGCTGGCCAGCTTAGCGGCTTTGTTACATGTTGCTCATTAATAAAAAGCGCATTTTGCTGTTGTAACTGTGCAAGCAAGAATGACAAAAAGCTGCCCTGATACGTAGCGGCATCCAGAGGGTAAGGTAACAGGTTTTTATGTGCCGGATTAGCTTGTTGCTGCCACTTTGCAAAGGGCGGGCAGAGCAGCAACCAGATGCCACCGGCTTTAACGCAGCCGGCTGAAGCTGCCACCAGATCGGCGTTAAAGCCGCTGAACGCATTGATCACTAACACATCGCATTCACTGCCCAGCAGCTGATAATTTTGCTTGCCGGTTAAGTTAACGGCATCGGCAGGCGCTTCAGCGCCAAGCCAATATAGCTTGTCGTAGCCAATAGTGCTGAGTAATACCGAAGTGTGCGACAGCAGCGACTCTGCTGTGCACTGCCAAATAACCGGCAAACGGATATGCAACTGCGCGGCTTGTTGCTGCCACTGTTGTAGTTGAGCCAGCAGCGCAGTTAACGGCATTTAGCCAACCGCCTGCAACCGGGCATAAGCCGTGACCAGCCACTTGCTGCCCAAATCGTCAAAATTAACCTGAATGCGCGATTGGCTGCCGGTGCCTTCATAGTTAAGCACGGTGCCTTCGCCGAATTTATCGTGCAACACCCGCTGGCCCAGCTTAAAGCCGGTATTTTCAAAGGCGACATGCGAGGCAGCACTGCCAAAGCGGTTAAATTGGGTGGGCCGGCTAACCTGAGTGGTCAGGCGGATTTCTTCTACGTATTCAGCCGGTATCTCGCGGATAAAGCGTGATGGCTTATGGTATTGCTCCTGACCGTATAAGCGGCGGCTTTCGGCATGAGTTAAATACAGCTTTTTCATCGCCCGCGTCATGCCGACATAACACAGCCGGCGCTCTTCCTCTAAACGGGTCGGGTCGTCGCCACTTTGCTGGCTGGGAAACATACCCTCTTCCAGGCCGCAGATAAACACCAGCGGAAACTCCAGCCCTTTGGCGCTGTGCAATGTCATCAACTGCACCGCATCCGAGTGCTCTTCGGCCTGGTACTCACCGGCTTCCAGCGCGGCTTGTGATAAAAACGCCGCCAGCGGTGTCATATCCTCGGCGCGGCGCTCATCAAAGTTCTGACAAGCAGTTATCAGCTCGTTTAAGTTTTCAATCCGCGTTTCGGCTTTCTCGCCTTTTTCTGCCTGATACATGGCATATAAACCAGACTGCTTAATGGCATGTTCGGCTTGCTCGTGCAGCGGTAACTCCGCTACCTGAGTATCTAACTGCTCGATTAACTGCATAAAGTTATCGATAGCAGAGGCGGCGCGGCCGGTAAGCAGCTTTTGCGCCAGCATCTGCAGCAGGCTTTGCCACAGCGTTTGTTGCTGAGCGCGGGAGTGTTCACGGACTTTATTTAACGTGGTATCGCCAATGCCACGCACCGGCGTATTAATCACGCGTTCCAGTGCAGCGTCATCCTGACGGTTGTGCAACAGCCGCAGGTAAGCCAGCGCATCTTTAATTTCCTGGCGCTCATAAAAGCGCAGGCCGCCATAAATACGGTAGTGCAGGCCTTCCTGAATTAACGCTTCTTCCAGTACCCGCGACTGGGCGTTATTGCGGTATAAAATGGCCGCTTCGCTTAAGCGATCGCCCTGTTTGTGCCAGTCGCGGATGCGGCCGACAATAAAACGCGCTTCATCCAGCTCGTTAAAGGCGGTGTACAGGGAGATCACTTCGCCCTGAGCGCCGTCGGTCCATAAATCCTTACCCAGGCGATCGGTGTTATTGGCAATTACCGCATTAGCGGCTTTTAAAATAGTTTCGGTAGAGCGGTAGTTTTGCTCCAGCCGCACAGTTTCTACATCGGGGAAGTCTTTTAAGAAGGTTTGGATATTCTCTACCCGGGCGCCGCGCCAGCCGTAAATAGACTGGTCATCATCGCCAACAATCATCACTTTGGCATTGCTGCCGGCTAACAGCCGCAGCCACTGGTATTGAATAGCGTTGGTATCCTGAAACTCGTCTACCAGGATATGGCGAAAACGCTGCTGATAATGGCCGCGTACGTCGCTGTTCTGTTTTAACAGCTCAAAGCTGCGCAGCAGTATTTCGGCAAAGTCGACTAAACCGGCGCGGTCGCACATATCCTGATAAGCAGCATAAATTTTTACCATCTGCTGCAAGCTGAAATCGCCGGCGGCGTCGATCATTCCAGGGCGCAGGCCATCGTCTTTGCGGGCATTAATAAACCACTGAATTTGCTTTGGCGGCCAGTGCTTTTCATCCAGGTTCAGTGCTTTTAATACCCGCTTTACCAGCCGGTACTGATCGTCGCTGTCGATGATTTGAAAGCCCTGCGGTAAACCGGCTTCCTGGTAATGCGCCCGCAGCATACGGTGCGACAAGCCATGAAAGGTACCCATCCACAGGTTGTTTAAGCTAACGCCTATGGTGCTTTCAATCCGGCTGCGCATTTCCTGCGAGGCTTTATTGGTAAAAGTTACCGCCAGCAAGCTGTAAGGCGCCACCCGTTCTACCTGCATTAACCAGGCTAAGCGATGCACCAGCACGCGGGTTTTGCCACTACCGGCTCCGGCCAGTACCAGCATATGTTGCGGTGATGCTGCCACCGCATCGCGTTGTTTATCGTTCAGCCCGTCCAGCAGGTAAGATACATCCATCAGAAAGTCTCGCTAAGCATAATGGCGGCCATTATAGCAGCCTGGCTGAGCAGGCCAAGCGTAGTTAGTGGATATATAACCAGTTAGTCAAATGATAACGCCCCATTGTTCTTACTGTTGATGTTTTGTTTTATAGATATTGGCAAAGGTTAAAATTGCCATACTGATACAGCCAAAGATGAAGAAACCTGCAGTCACCGGAATAAGGGTGCCGTTATACATTTGGCCTATCACTGTGCCTATGCACATCGACATAATGGATGACGTAGAACCGATAATAGCTGCAGCTATGCCAGCCACATGCCCCATAGGTTCCATCGCCATGGCGTTAATATTGCCAAACACCAGACCAAAGCAAAAAAACAGCACTGCAGCGTAGAGTAAAAACATCCACAGCTGTATTTCAATAGCTGAATGCAGCACTAAAAACTGCGCTGAGCTGATAATAATGCCCCAGACAGCACCGATGGATAATTGCTGCATGTCCCATTTTTGCAGCAGACGTGAGTTCAGCAATGAGGCTACGCCAAACACTATAGCCAGCAAACCAAAGTACAGGGTAAACAGCTCGCCGGTTTTAAATAAATCCTGAAATATCTGTTGTGACGAATTCAGATAGCCAATAAAGCTACCAAAAAACAATCCCATACAAATCATGTAGCATACAGTGGGTACATTACGGATAACTTCTTTAAAGCCTTCGGCAAAGCCTTTTTTGCTCATCGGGATACGATGCGGTTTGGGCAAGGTTTCTTCCAGGCGGCAGAAAATCCACACCACGATTAACAGCGCATAGCCGACATAAAGCAGAAAAATATCACGCCATGTGCCTACCCATAACACGGCCTGCCCGAGGCTGGGTGCTAAAGCCGGTACCATAACGAAAATCATCATCACCAGCGACATAATACGCGCCATATCATTGCCGGAGTATTTATCCCGCACTATAGAAATAGCCGAAACATAAGGGCCGGACACGCCTAAACCCTGAACAAAACGACCCAATAACAAGATATTGATATCATTAGCGAAATAACATATCACTGTACCCACTAAAAACAGCGCTATGCCACCGTTCAGTACTTTCTTGCGGCCGGTAGCGTCTGACAAAGGGCCGCAAATCAGCTGGCCTATCGCCATCCCGAAAAACAAGGCGCTGACCACCAACTGCGCCTGATTCGGATGGCTCATCACAATATCAGCACGAATAGCGTCCAACGCAGGCAATAAGGCGTCAATAGAGATGGCAACAATAGACATCATAAGCGCCACCAGTAAGGTAAATTCAGCGGTGGAAATACGCGACTGCGGCGCATGGGTAGAGTAATCAGACATTCACTGTATTCCTTGTTTAAGCCTGCCGTGGATAAGGCGAGGGGAGCCTGGTGTTTTGGTAAGGCCAATAGCGTTGAGTAATATAAACAAATTTAACGGTAGTCGATTGGCGTTGCGGTAAATCGACAGGCGCCCCAGATGTTGTGCTGTGACATATACGCCAGCAAGCCTGCGAGGCCTGTATATTTGATATCACGGCTGCTGATATATGCTCAGTGCTCTATGTCCGCCAGGCGGTTAGGATTGTTAGATCACAACAACGCGGATAATTGCGATACGTCCGTCAGGCGAATATGCGGCAAAACTGTTACTGCGCTTTGATAGTGATCCAGCCAGGCGGCCTGACAACCGGCGCTTAGCGCGCCCATCACATCAGCGCGGTGGCTGTCGCCAATATGCAGTATTTGCGCAGGCGCTACCTGTAGGCGTTCAGCTGCGGAGAGAAATAAATCGGCATAGGGCTTCATCCGGCCATCTGGCCCGGCTTGCAGGCTAAATTCGAACAGTTCGCCGATACCCATTTTATTAATACAGGCGTTACCATTGGTAATGGCGATTAAACGATACTGTTTTGCCAGCGCACAGAGTAGCTGCGTTACTTCGGGCGACACGGTTATCCTGGTGCGGGCATCAAGAAAAGCAGCGTAGCCTTGTTCGGCAGCGCGCCGCGCTTCAGCGCAGGGCAAGCCCAATTCAAGCAGACCGGCTTCAATTCCCAGTAGGCGCCAGCGGCCAATATCATGACGGATCTCAGGCTCAATACTGGCCAGCTTTAAGCGCTGTTGCCACCAAAACTCACTGTCTGTGGCTTTACTTGCCGGAGCCTGTTGTGCCAAAGCATTCAGCATAGCCTGTTCGGCTGCTTCGATAACCGGGCTGTTGTCGTACAGGGTATCGTCTAAATCAAACGACAATACGCTAACCTGGCTCAGTGCTTTAAATAATTGCATATTCGCTACCATGTTGCTGGCTGAAACACCTGCTGCCAGTTTACTGCTGCCAAGTACTGACTAAACCAGCTTAACGCCTGGCCCTGGCTGTGCTTTTGCCACGCCATATACAGCGGAAGTTTATCTCTGGGTATACTGCTGGCTTTAGCGACCAGTTCGCCGCGTGCCAGCTCTTCGCTGATCAGATGGCGAGGTACAAAGCCTATACCCAGGCCTTGTTTTTGTGCGTCTATTTTCGCCTGCATATTACTGACAATAACGCGCTGCCGGGTATCGAATAAGCCGGACGAGCGCTTCGGCGCGTCCAGTGCCGAGTCGGCTACAACAATGGCGGCAAACTGCTGCACATCTTCAATACCGACAATGCGATCCAGCGCCGCCAATTGGTGATGCGGCGCCACGGCAAACACAAATTCCACTTCACCCAACGGCAGTAAATTAAACTGGCCCTTGGGTAAGTCGCCGGATACACCAACTGCAATATCGGCCCGACCGGTTTGCAGCGCTTCCCAAGCGCCGGCCATCACTTCCTCTGTTACCAACACTTGGGTAATTTTGCCCAGCTGCAAAAACTGACCAATCACATCCAGCAACGGTGCATTCGGAACAATACTGTCTTTGGCAATCATCAGCTGGGTTTCCCAGCCGGTATCCAGCTGCTTTACCGCATTTTGCAACTGGTTAGCGGCATGCAATAAGGTGCGGCCCTGCTCCAACAGCAACTGCCCCGCCGGGGTTAACTGCGCCCGCTGTTTGCTGCGATCAAATAAAGCTACGCCTAAATCAGACTCCAGCTTGGCAATGGTGTAGCTCAGGGCTGAAGGCACCTTATACAGCGCTTCAGCGGCGGCGGCAAAGCTGCCTTTTCGCTCTATGGCATCCAGTGCTCTTAAAGCGTCTAAACTCAGTACGTTATGCATAGCAGGCTCATTTAAGGCTAAATTCAAATATTTTGAATAGTGTAGTCAAAACATTGCGCTTTTGCCGTAAAAATTATTTGGCTATAGTGACTATATCGACGCAAAGAGTGCTGTCGAGAGGCAGTAAACTTAACTTTAAATAATTTGACAGGTGACATTATGGCTACTTCAATCGTAAACAAAATTTTAAGCTCAAACGCCGGCATAGCTGCTTTAGCATTACGGGTTCCGGTTGGTATTATCTTTGCCGCACACGGTGCGCAAAAACTGTTCGGCTGGTTTGGCGGCTACGGCCTGGAAGGTACCGGTGGCTGGATGGATAGCATAGGTTTATCGCCAGGTATCGTTATGGCGTTTTTAGCCGGTGCGGCAGAGTTTTTCGGTGGTATCGCCTTGGTACTGGGCCTGTTAACCCGGCCGGCAGCGCTGGCATTAAGCATTGCCATGCTGGTAGCAATAGTGGCCGTACATTTGCAACATGGCTTTTTTATGAGTAATAACGGTTACGAATTTGGTTTAGCCCTGTTAGCCGCCAGCGTATCGCTGCTGTTTAGCGGCGCCGGTAAAGCTTCAGTAGATAACCTACTGGCCAAGCGCTTTAACTAAGGCGGAGTAACAAAGAAAACGCCCGGCTCTGCCGGGCGTTTTTATGTTCAGGTCATTAGCCCGGATGTTTAAGCCGAACCGGTTTGCCCACACCAACACGTCGTAAATACATCCCTGTAGGCTCGATTCGGCCATCCTGGCCTGCAACGGTTGGTTTAGAGCAAACCGATTCTGCTTTATTTGCCTCAGTCAGATCAGTCGGATTTCTTCTTTGCCCTGGGATGGGCATTATCGTATACCTTAGCCAGGTGGGCGAAATCCAGATGGGTGTATACCTGGGTGGTGCTCAGGTTGGCATGGCCCAAGAGTTCCTGCACTGCGCGTAAATCCTGGCTGGATTCCAGCATATGGCTGGCGAATGAGTGGCGCAGCATATGTGGGTGTACATGCTGGTTTAAACCCTGTTGTTTCGCCCATAACTGCACCCGTTCGCGCACATGGCGGGTGCTGATGCGTTTATGCTGTTTGCTGACAAATAGCGCATTGGCATCCTCTTCTGGCAGCTTGGCGCTAAACGCCGGGCGTTGTTTTAACCAGTGTTGTAAAGCTGCCAGCGCAATTTTACCTACCGGTACTATCCGTTGCTTACAGCCTTTACCTGTCACCCGCAGTAACTGCTGTTGCCAGTCGATATCACTGATATCGGCATTGACCAGTTCTTCCAGCCGCAAACCGGATGAATAAAACAGCTCCAGCATGGCTTTATCACGACAGGCAAGAATATCGTCGTTGCTGTCAAAACTCAGCAGGTGGTTTAGCTGATCCACATTAAGGTTTTTTGGCAGGCTGCGTGCGGCCTTAGGTACTGATAAATACTGCGCCGGGTTATCGCTGCGTTTATCTTGCGCCTGCATAAAGCGGTAAAAACTGCGTAGCGCTGCCACTTTTAACGCTATGGTACGTGGTTTGGCGCCGCTGCGGCGCAAGCCGATAATATGCTGTTTTAACTGATCTTCTGTCAGATTAAGCCAGTGGGCATCCGCATCAGCGATACTAAGCGCCAGTTGCTGTAACTGGCGCTGATAACTGTCCAGCGTTTTGCTGCTGTAGCCGCGCTCAAATTGTAAATACTGTAAGAAAGCCTGCAGCGGCTGCTGCCACTGCGGCGATAACGGCGTGTCAGGCTGCGTCATAACCCGGTAACAGCTGGGCTAAAATGCTGGCCAGATGGCTGATAAACAGCTTATCCATTGATGGTTGGAAGTGATCGTCCTGCTCGCTGCCAAAGGCCAGTAATGCCAGCGGTTGCTGCTGGCTACTGATCAGGATCAGCGCCACCGAGTGAATATGCGAGGGAAACAAACCCTGTTGTTCTTCTTTATTTAACCGGCCTAAATAAATACCGTGCTGGTTCAGCCGGCGTGACAGCAACAACTGAAACGGGTTACGGCTTTGCTCGTCACTAAAGCGCAGTAAACGGCATTCCTGCACATAAGGCATGGCTGCGGTAAATTGTTGCAGGCTGGTTTCGGCATCCTGCAGGTTGGTGGCCTGATGCAATTGTGCCTGTAGTTGGTTAAATGCCAGAAATATTTGTTCATTTTGCCGTGCTACCGACATTAATCGGGTAATGTCGTCTTCCAGCGCCTGAATTTTTTCGCGCTGCAGCTCCAACTGGCGCTCTACCAGCGACACACTGCCACGTTGCTGATGTGGCAGCCGTAAGCTGGCCAGCAGCTGTGGGTATTGCTGAAAAAATTCCGGGTGATCCTGCAGGTAGTCGTACACCACATGGGCGGCTAGCAGGTCTTTGTCCTTGGTAAGGCTATCTGTCATAGCTGTATTTGTCCGTCATAAACATGTTCTGCCGGGCCGGTCATTTTTACCGGTTGGCCCGGGCCGTTCCAGCGAATTTGCAGGCTGCCGCCGGGTAAATCTACTCGTACCTGCTGCTGTAATTTTTTTTGTAACTGGCCTACCACCACGGCAGCGCAAGCGCCGGTACCGCAGGCCAGCGTTTCGCCAGCACCGCGCTCCCATACCCGCAGTTTAATATGGCCTGGGGCGACTATTTGCATAAAACCAATATTGGCGCGCTCGGGGAAGCGTTCGTGGTGTTCAAACAATGGGCCCTGCTGGTGCACCAACGCAGTGCCGACATCGTCTACTTCTACCACAGCATGCGGGTTGCCCATCGATACTACGCCACAAAGAATAGTGTGTTCTTCTGCGCGCAGTATGTAGGTAATTTCCTGCTTTTGCGCTTTAAACGGCACTCGTGCCGGGTCCAGCTGTGGCACGCCCATATTTACTGTAACCTGGCCATCAGCCTCAACATACAGCATTATTTTGCCGGATTTGGTGCTAACGCCAATTTTATGCTTATTGGTTAAACCCCTGGCGCGGACAAACTTAGCAAAGCAGCGTGCGCCATTACCACATTGTTCTACTTCCGAGCCGTCGGCGTTGAAAATGCGGTAGTGGAAATCCAGCTCCGGATCATAGGGTGGCTCAACCATTAACAGCTGATCAAAACCAATGCCGGTATTGCGGTTCGCCAGCGCTTTAATCTGCTCTTTGGTCAGAAATACATTCTGGCTTACCGCATCGACCATCATAAAGTCGTTACCCAGGCCGTGCATTTTGGTGAAATGTAGCAACATCAGCGCCCTTAATTAGTCGGTAATGATCTGTTCGCCACGCCATAAATCCTGCCATTGTTCGCGGGCACGGATTAAATGCACTTTTTCGCCATCAACCAGTACCTCGGCGGCACGTGGGCGGCTGTTGTAATTGGAACTCATGGTAAAGCCGTAGGCACCGGCTGAGCGCACGGCGAGTAAATCGCCTTGGGCTATGGCCAGCTCGCGGTCTTTACCAAGAAAATCACCGGTTTCGCACACCGGGCCGACAATATCGTACAGCGCAGGCTGCGCCGCGGTGTTAATTTCCAGCGGCACTATCGCCTGCCAGGCACTGTATAATGCCGGGCGGATTAAGTCGTTCATGGCGGCATCAACAATGGCGAAGTTCTTCTCCTGCCCCGGCTTTAAAAATTCTACTTTGGTCAGCAGCACACCGGCATTGGCCATAATAGCGCGGCCTGGTTCCATAATCAGTTCCAACTGCGGGTAGCTTTTTAGCCGTTCTACCACTTTACCCAGGTAATCGGCCGGCGAGGGTGGGGTTTCTTTGTCGTAAGTCACGCCAAGGCCACCGCCGATATCAATATGTTTTAACGCTATGCCATCAGTGGCCAAATCATCAATTAACGTCAGCAGTTTTTCCAGTGCATCTAAAAACGGTTGGGTTTCAGTTAACTGCGAGCCAATGTGGCAATCTACACCTACTACTTCAAGGTGGCTGTAACCGGCGGCCTTACGGTAAATATCACGGGCCAGCAGTATATCAATACCAAATTTATTGGCTTTTAAACCGGTAGAAATATAAGGATGGGTTTTGGCGTCGATATCCGGGTTAACCCGGATAGAAATGGCCGCTTTTTTATCAATGCGGCTGGCCACCAGTTGCAGGCGGTCCAGTTCGGCAATAGATTCCACATTAAAGCACTTAATACCCAGCTCCAGGGCAAAACGCATTTCGTCTTCCGTTTTAGCCACACCGGAGAACACCACTTTTTTCGCATCGCCACCGGCGGCAATTACCCGGCGCAACTCTCCGCCGGATACAATGTCAAAGCCGCTGCCCAGTTTGGCCAGCAGGTTTAAAATAGCCAGGTTACTATTGGCTTTAACGGCATAGCATACCAGGCTGTGCGGATGCTTTGATGCTGCACTGGCAAAAGCCTGATAATGCTGGGCAATGGTGGCGCGAGAGTATACATAGCAGGGCGTGCCAAATTCGGCGGCAATGCTGCTTAAAGGTTGGTGTTCCGCAAACAGGCGGTTTTGCTGATAATTAAAATGGTCCACGTTGTTCATCCGTTGGTTGGGTTGGATTAGCGTTGTTTTGCTGCGGTTCTGCCACTTCAGGTGCCGGTTGTGGTAAGGTAAGCGGACCTTTTTGACCACAAGCACTCAGCATGCTGCACAGCATAATAGCGGCAGCAACAGTTAACAGCGGACCTTTGGTTGTAAAAGCGTGCATGATGTTATTTTTTTATGGTGGTTGCGCTCTATAATCGCATCCTTGGCGATAAAAGCAAACAGGTGAAGCAGATGAATGACCTAGAATATGATGAATTGGCCGACAATACGCTGTTGGCAGTAGAGCAGGCGGTAGAAGATGCCGATGCTGATCTGGATTATGAATCGCATGGTGGCTTGCTTAGTATCAGCTTTGCCGACCGCAGCAAAATTATTATCAATAAGCAGCCGCCGCTGCACCAACTGTGGGTGGCGACAAAATTTAACGGCCACCATTTTGAATGGCATGGCGATAAGTGGATTGATAACCGCACCGGTGCTGAGTTCTGGCAGCTGTTGAATGATGCCGCTGCTAAGCAGGCGGGTAAGCCTCTTGATCTGGCGCCTTAAGCGCGCTGACGTTTTGGAATGGTGTAATGGCGTTACTTCCTTTTGTTGATGTTAAAGCGCAGGGCGACACCCGCTCTGCAGTAGTATGGCTGCATGGCCTGGGCGATTCCGGCCACGGTTTTTCGCCTATAGTACCCGAGCTGCGGTTACCGGCAGATGCCGGTGTACGGTTTTTATTTCCGCATGCGCCAGAGCGCCCGGTTACCGTTAATGGCGGCATGCGTATGCGCGCCTGGTACGATATAAAAACCATGGATTTAGCCAACCGCGCCGACGAAGACGGCGTGCGCGAATCCGCCGCTGCAGTGCAGCAATTGCTGGATAAACTGATTAGCGATGGCATCAGCAGCGAGCGCATTATTCTGGCCGGTTTTAGCCAGGGCGGCGTTATAGCGCTGCATTTATTACCGCGCTTGCCGTATAAGCTGGCTGGCGTAATGGCGTTGTCTACCTATATGTGCGCGCCAGATAAGTTAAAAGAAGAAGCCAGCAGCATAAATAAAGCCACGCCTGTGTTAATCGCGCACGGCAGCCAGGATCCGGTGGTGCCAATGGCGGCAGGGCAGCAGGCATTTCATACGCTGAAAAATACCGGTTTTAATGTCAGCTGGCACGAATACCGGATGCCGCACAGCGTTTGTGCGCAGGAAGTGGCCGATATCAGCAGTTTTATTCAGCGGCGTTTACTGAACCCGATAGCAGGTTAATATGAACAACATTCGTATCGCAACGCGCAAAAGTGCGCTGGCGCTGTGGCAGGCCGAGTATGTTAAAGCTGAGCTGCTACGCCATCATCCGCAGCTGACAGTAGAACTGGTGCCGATGTCGACGCAGGGTGACAAAATTCTTGATACCCCGCTGGCCAAAATCGGCGGCAAAGGCTTGTTTGTTAAAGAGCTTGAGCAAGCCATGCTGGAAGGGCGCGCCGATATTGCCGTGCACAGTATGAAAGATGTACCGGTGGATTTCCCGCCTGGCTTGATGCTGCATACCATCTGCCCGCGGGAAAACCCGCAGGATGCTTTTGTTTCTAACCAGTTTAAAAGCTTAGATCAGCTGCCGCAGGGCGCCGTGGTGGGTACATCCAGCCTGCGCCGGCAGTGCCAGATAAAAGCCTTGCGGCCCGATTTAACCGTACGCGATTTGCGCGGTAATGTTAATACCCGCCTGGCGAAGCTGGATAACGGCGAGTTTGCCGCTATTATTCTGGCCGCAGCAGGTTTGATCCGGCTGGGCTTTGAGCAGCGGATAGCCAGCTTAATGCCGGTAGAAACCAGCCTGCCTGCCAACGGCCAGGGCGCCGTAGGTATTGAATGTCGCAGCGATGATAATGCCGTGCAGCAATTGCTGGCACCGCTGGAGCACGCGCCAACCCGCAGCTGTGTATTAGCCGAACGGGCCATGAACCGTAAATTGCAGGGCGGATGCCAGGTACCTATTGGTGCTTTTGCCGTAATAGAAGGCGATAGTCTGTGGTTGCGTGGCCTGGTAGGGGCCGTGGATGGCAGCGAAATTATCCGCCATCAGTTGCGTGGCCCGGTAGCACAGGGCGAACAGCTAGGTGCCGAGCTGGCAGAATACCTGCTGTCACAAGGTGCAGACCGTATTTTACAGGCGGTATATCAGGCTGCGCCATGACAGAGCGCACAGCAATAGAGGCCATACCGTTTTTAATTACCCGGCCGGCCGGTAAGGCAGATAACCTGCTGGCCACGCTGGACGAAAGCGGCATTGCCTATTTGTATCAGCCACTGATCACCACTGCCCAGATGGCGCTGAAACCGCAGGATCAACAGTTTTTGCAACATGCCGATATGCTGGTGTTTGTTAGTGTCAGTGCGGTAAGTTGTCTGCAAAATCAAACAGATGCTGCTTTACTTAACGCACCGTTATTTGCCGTAGGCCAAACTACCGCATCGGCGTTACAGCGCTGGCTGGCGCGTGAAGTAATAGTGCCTGAAGATCAGCGCAGTGAAGGTTTGCTGCAGTTACCGCAGTTGCAGCAGGTAGCAGGTAAACAAATAGTGGTAGTGCGTGGCAATGCCGGGCGCGAACTGATTAAACAGAGCCTGGTAGCCCGCGGTGCAACAGTACGTTATGTGCAAAGCTATAAGCGTGTGCCGCTGCCGCTGGACGGCGCTTTGCTGTGCCAGCAGTGGCAGCTGGCGGGCATTCGTTGTATTGTGGCTACCAGCAATGAGATTTTACAGCAGTTATTCAGTGTGATCAGCGCCGTGCATCATCACTGGTTGCAACAGTGTGACTGGGTGCTGGTTAGTCCACGCATGCAAGACAGTGCTTTAGCGCTTGGTATCGCCGCTGAGCGTATTACGCTTGCCGATAATGCCAATGACAGTGCGTTACTGGCTGCAATAAGCCAGCTTAAGAGGGAATATCAATGAGTGACACCTTAGAGCGTGCAACAGAAGAGCGCGCAACAGAAATGGACGCGCCATTGCAGCAGTTAAAGCAACAAATAGAAACCGAACCAACAGTGCGCAGCAAGGGTAGCTTTACTGGTGGTTTAAGTTTATTGCTGGTACTGGCGCTGGGAGGCGGTTTAGCCGCAGGCGGTTACTACTGGGCATGGCCTCAATGGCAAAATTTGCAGCAGCAAACGCATACTTTGCAACAAAATCAGCAACGCTTAACCGATCAAAGCCAGCAACAACAAGACAGCAGCACGCAACTGCAACAGCAGTTGCAAACAGAACAACAGCAGCGGCTGGCGCAGCTTGAGCAAAACCTGGTGCAACAACAGCAACAACTGGCATCACAAAGCCAGGCACAAATTCAGGCACTACGGCAGTTAGTGCAAGAGCGTGACAGTGCACCACCACGGCACTGGTTGCTGGCAGAAGTAGAATATCTGCTGCAACTGGCGTCACAAAAAGTCTGGTTAGAGCAGGATTTCGCTACCGCCCGTGCATTATTGGCCAGTGCTGATGAAAAGCTGGCTAATCTGGACGATCCATCATTGTTACCTGTACGCCAGGCTATAGCGGCAGATAATGAGCAATTAAGCCACATTACCCTGCCGGATTTAACCAAAGTACATATTCAGCTGCAGCAAATGCGTAAGTTAACTATGGCATTACCGTTAAAGCAGCAGGACAAAGCCGCCCAACCTGAGCTAAAACCAGACACCGACATCCAGAACTGGCGCCAGACGCTGGGCTACTACTGGCAGCAAAGCTGGAGCAAATTAATTCAGGTACGCACCGCAGTACCAGAGGATTACTTTAGTTTAACCGCCGAACAACAGCTGATGCTGCGTGTAAGCTTAAATCAGCAGCTGCTGCTGGCAGAGCTGGCGGCAATGCAAAAACAGCCGCAGGTATATGCTGCAGCATTGCAGCAAGCCAGTGATCAGTTACAGCGTTATTTCAGCAGTGAAGATGAAACTGTGATGCAGTTAAGCCAGCACCTGGCCTCGCTGGCTGCAGTTGACGTTGCTGTGCCGCAGGCATCGCCGTTAACCAGCCTGGCACAACTGCAGCAATATCAGCAGCAACTGACGGAGAGCGGCTTATGATCCGCTGGCTATTGCTCATTCTGGTGCTTGCAGCAGCAATGTTGCTTGGGCCCTCGCTGGTAAACAACCCCGGCTATATCAAAGTGATTCTGGCCGGGCGGGTATTTGAAATGACCGCGCTGGGTTTAATTGTCGCGCTGGTATTGGCTGCTGCAACGCTGTGGTTAGTGACTATGCTGCTGCGTAAATTATTGCGTTTACAGCATCTATCATTTAACTTTTTCCGCTGGCGCCGCCAGCGTAAAGCCCAGCAGGCATTTGAGTTAGGGCTGCAGGCCTATGCTAAACAGCAATGGCAGCTGGCCAGCCAGCATTTAACCAAAGCCTGTGCCGATGACTTTATGCACAGCGAAAAGCGCCTGATGGCCGCTTATGCTGCGTTTTATGCCGGTAATGTCGCTTTGGCCAACAGCCATATTGAAACCATGACTGAAGACAACAGCAGTACGGTTTTTATCCAGGCTGATTTACTGTTACAGCAAGGTCAGGCCGCGCAGGCATGCGTGTTGCTGGCTGAAAAAGTGACGGCAGACACCGAAGACAAAGGCCTGGGCCAGCTGTATTTATATGCATTGCAGCAAGCCGGACAATGGCAGCAATTATTGCAGATGATACCGGCGGCGATTAATCAGCAATGGTTTGATAAAGATAAATGGCAGCAGCAGCGCTTTAATATTTATCCGGCGGCAATAAGCCAGCTAAGCCAGCAACAGCGTTTTGATGAAAGCGCAGAGTACTGGCAAAATTTACCGGCCAAAGAGCGCAAATCTACTGCCGCGAACATTGGCCGTGCCTGGGCACTGGCGCAAAGTGGCCAGAATGATGCGGCCGAAAAGCTGCTGCTAAGCCATTTACAACTGGCAGAGCTGCCGCAGTTGTTGCCTTACATCCGGCAAATACCGCTGGGGAAGTCGGTGCTGAAATTACGTAAACAAACCCAAAACTGGTTGCGTGATCATGGCAGCAATGGCTATTTATATGCCCTGCTTGCCTATTTAGCACAGCAAGAGGGGGAACTGGAGCAAGCCGAACTGGCGCTGCAAAAAGCCCGGCAATATGAGCCAAAGCTTGGCTGACAATGTGTTGACCGGCATGGCGCCCTTAAGCCAGCCGGGCGCCCGCGTGCTGGTACTTGGCAGTATGCCGGGCGCCGCTTCGCTGACGCAACAGCAATATTATGCTCATCCGCGTAATTTGTTCTGGCCGGTTATGGCAGAGCTGGCCGGCTTCTCTGCAGCCTTACCCTACGACGCAAAAGTGCAGGCGTTGACCAACGCCGGCGTTGCCTTGTGGGATGTCATTGGCCGTTGCCGCCGTGCCGGCAGTTTAGACAGTGCTATTCGCGATGAGCAGGTAAATGACTTTGCCGGCTTTTTTGCCACCCAGCCACAGTTGACCGCCATTGGTTTTAATGGCGCTAAAGCCCTGCAGAGTTTTAAACGTTATGTGCTGCCGTTGCATATAGTGCCGCCACAGTTGCAACTGCTTAGCTTACCTTCCACCAGCCCGGCGCATGCATCCCTGAGCTTTAGCGAAAAGCTGCAACAATGGCGTCAGCTTAGCGCTTATTTGCGTTAGCTGCTGTGCTTTGTCAATTTCGGTACGTGTCGGCTTTTTTTACATAAAGCTGGTTATTGGCTTGACAGATCCGGCGCAGCAAACAATATTGATTAGTAATTGAACTGTCATCCGGCTGTGTTATGCCAATAATGTTATGCAGCGCTGTAAACTATCAGCAGTGGGTCGCCCGGCCCGCAAACCTGCACGACTGTTCAACTGATTACCACCTGTCAGAGTGGTTTGACGAGTAGCAATTTCCCCTTCAGCTAATACCAGAATTTTTCGCACGGCATTTTGCTGCGCGAAATACTGCGGCCATTAGGCCATTTCCTAAAACAACACAATAAGCAGGAAGTAAAAAATGAAAGCACTAAGTCTGTTAGGCGTAGTTGCGCTATTGCTATGTGGCAATGCGCAGGCCTGTTTGCAACAAGAAAGCGAAAATAACAATAACGAAAGCGAGGCCGATGGCCCGCTGTGTAGCGGCACAACGGTGCAGGCAGCCATTGGCAGCCGCACCGATCAGGACTGGTATGCGTTTGACACCAGCGCCGGCGGTGACATCAGTATTAACCTGAATCATGGCAACAATGCTGACTTTGACTGGTTTCTATACCGCGCCAGCGGCAGCTACATTGCCTCCGGTCAAAGCAGCGCTAACCCGGAAAGCGGTACCTATGTTGCCTCACCGGCCGGGCCGCACTTTATTAAGGTCACCCGTTACAGTGGTACCGGCAATTATCAACTGACGGTAAACTTTGACGGCGCTGGCGGCGGCACTGAACCGGAGCCAGAGCCGGAACCGGGAAATTGCAGTTATGGCGCCAGGCCCGCTAAACCGGGTGGCTTATCAGCAACCGTACTGGGTGGTAGCAGCGATGTTTGCGTCAGTTTAACCTCGCCGGCGCTGTTACTGATGGGCGGTGGCGCTGATGTTGACGCGGCATTCAGCAACCGGATAGAACCGCATATTAAAGGCGGTAATGTAGTGGTGCTGCGTACCTCCGGCACGGCAGCCTATAACGATTACCTGCAAGACCTGACAAATGCTGCCTCGGTAGAGACGCTTATCGTTAACACCCGCACCAAGGCCAACAGCGATTATGTCGATTGGGCCATCCGCAGTGCCGAGTTTGTCTTTATCGCCGGTGGTGATCAGTCAGATTACCTGAACCAGTGGCAGGGCACTAAGGTGCAGGATGCGTTAATGCATGTGTATAACAAAGGCGGGGCCGTCGGTGGTACCTCGGCGGGTAACCATGTGTTGAGTGAATTTATTTACGATCCGGATGGTGTGCTGGGTGCGATTAGCTCAGAAGCGGTAACCGATTTTTGCCATGAAACAGTGAATATCAGCAGCTACTTTCTCACATTGCCGCTGTTAGACGGCATTATTACCGATACTCACTTTAAACAGCGCGACCGCATGGGCCGTTCGGCAGTGTTTCAGGCTAAGCTTGGCAGCAGTGGCCGCGTAGTGGCAGTATCTGAAGCGACTTCGTTGTTTATCACCGCCAACGGCAACGCTGTGGTAGATGGTAGCCATGAAGTCTATGTACTGCGCGCCGACAGCCAAACGCAGTACCAGCAAACCAGCTGTAGCCAGCCGGTGATTATCAATAACCTGCTACGTTATAAGCTGTTGCCTGGCCAAAGTTATAACCTGTTGACTAACAGCACGGCAGTAAGCCCAACCCTGTTAAGCATAGATGGCCGCAGCGGCAGCTTTTACAGCCCGACCAATCCGTACTGAGCTTAAACGCTATCGCTGCTAAGTTACTGCGATAGCGGAATTTATTGCTGTCCCGCTGGTCTGATGCTGACTCAACCACAGCAGATGCAGGGACAGCCATTTCTTGTCTGGTGTTACTACTACGTTAAAGCGCTTGCTGCAGACCTATCGCCGCGCGGCAGTGCCGGCGCTGTTGCTGCATGCGGTACTGCTGGCAGCTTTGCTGCAAGTGCGGTTTACGCCGGCAGTTAAACCGAAGGACGTTGAGCCGGTAGTCTCTTATTTATATCAGCCGCTGCCTGTAAGCACACAGCAAGCACAGCCGGAAGCTGATACAGGGCCGGAGCCGGTTACCCCGGACGCAAAACCCGTTACTGCAAAGCCATCTTCAAAGTTACTGGACACTGCAGATAGCAAAAAGGTTGAGCAAGCTCGACCGGATACTCCGCCTGCGCCGCAAACGCAATTGGTTACTCAGCAGCTTGTGCCTGCCCCGCAATCCGGCCTTGCACAGCGCAGCCTGGAACGGGCGGCAACCACAACTCCAGCAGCTATGGAGCAGGCCGCGGCAGCAAGTTATCAGCAGTTTTTACAGGCACAGCAACCGGCGAAAATCACAGTAGAGAAACGCCATCTGCAGCTAAGCAAGGATCCGGCGCTGCAGGTATTTGCACAGCTGGATAATGGCTTGCAGCTGATCCGCACCAAAGGGGGATGTCGCTTCGCTGACCCGGCTAAAGAAGGTTTTGAAGCATTGATGACCTCCAGCGCGGTAGTACCCTGCGGCGACGAGGAGAATAGCAGCGCCTTATTGAAACAGGCGCTGGAAAAACACAGCAAACGCTAATCAGGCCTCAGCAATATGCTGCTCTAAACGCGTTTTCAGCTCGCCTTCAATCGCTACTGCCTTACCGGTTTTCTGATCCAGGCAAACAAAAGTAACCTGCGCATCAGCAGCAATAGCATCTTTACCGGCAATACGCACTTCCTGGGTTACCACAGCGCTTTTGCCGCCTACTTTGCTAAAGCGGGTAAACACTTCCAGCTGATCACCCATGGTGGCGGCAACACGGTAGTTAATGTTGATATTTACAATCACCCAGGCCAGATTGTGTTTGGCAAACCAGTCGATATCGCCGCTGTCCTCCAGATAACCCCAGCGGGCTTCTTCTAAAAATTCCAGATAACGGGCATTGTTGACATGCTGGTAAATATCTAAATGGTAACCACGTACTTTAATTACAGTTTTGTGTTTCAAGTTAAGCCTCTGTGCTTAATTTCGGTGCAATGATTGTGGCATAGATTAACTGGCCAAACCAGTGATCTGTTGAGTTGATAAATGATACAAAGCATAAACAACGTTACAAATATTGATGCTTAAGGTAAAGTTTGATGCATATTACTTACAAAGAGGTTAGGGATGAAAAAGTGGCTATGGTTGGCATTATTGAGTTGCACCGCTGCGCATGCAGATATGCTGGAAGCGTTAAAAGCATATGATCAGAAAGATTATACTGAAGCGCAGCAGCAGTTTACTGAGTTATTACCCTTAGCTAACGAGCTGGCAGCTTTTAATCTGGGGGCCATGGCCTATCAGGGCGATGGACAGGAAAAAGACCTAACCAAAGCTCTGGCGTACTTTATGTTGGCGGCAGAGTTAAAGCATGAGCAAGCATCAGCATTACTGGCAACGTTATCTGCAAAAGCGTCAGAACAGCAGCTAGAACAGGCAACTCAGCAGTTTGCGCAGCTAAAACGCAGTTTATTGATTGTAGCAACAGACTTAGATAAACCGCGCGATGTGAGTTTGCCGCAACCTGTCAAGCGAGTGCCGCCGGAATACCCCAAGAGTGCAGTAGCTAATGGCGTGTTTGGTTATGTAAAAATCCGTTTTCTGGTAGATGAAACGGGCACTGTTACTGCAGTCGATACTCTGGATACTTTTCCTGAAAATACCTTTGAAAAGTCTGCGGTGAGAGCAGTAAAAAAATGGCGTTATGAACCCAGCGAGCAGAAACATTTACTGAATGTCAGGCTTGATTATTCACTAAGTGGTGGAGTGAAGGTTTCCTCAGTAGAGAAAATCGCTTTGGGCAATAAACTTTGGGATTATGCAGTATTAGGATCACCACAACACCAATTGGCTTTAGGGACCTTGTTGTCTCTGATTGAGATCCAAAGTGGTAATGGCTTTTGGTATGACCCAGAGCTGCCACTAGTGGCACAAGCTGATTTTTCGTTATTTGAAAGTCTTCCGACATTAAAACCCGCTTTTGACGGTTTTTGGGGCAGTGCAGTAGTGCGTGTAGCACAAGATGGCACTATTACCGAACACATCAAGGCTACGTTTGAGCCCAGGAGCGAATTAACCAGCCTGATCGGTTTGAAACTCAAAGGTAAGGTTGAAACTGATGTATACCGCATTGTGCGCAATTCAGATGTTGTAGGCTCAAGAAGTATTGGTGTCACGCCATATTTAAGATTATCCCGTTCAATGTCTGGCATGTTCTGGTGGGAGCAAGCGGCGAAGAACGGCAATATCGATGCGCAGCGCATTATGGCTGCATATGATAAACAGTGGGAAGACTATTTACTGGGCAAAGATGATGCTGAAGTAATGGCATGGACGGGAACCCGGCTTATTCTGGAAGGCCAGCGTGAGCAGGGGATGGCGCTGTTAGAGCAGGCAATAGCAAAAAGTTACGCGCCGGCAAAAGAGATGAAACAACAGTTTATGTAGCGTTAAGCACATTGGAAAAACGCCCGTGAAGGGCGTTTTTTATGTCAGATATAGGCAAAAGCATCGGCAAACATATGCTCGCGCTGGGCGCCTTGTTCAATAAAGGCATTGCGTACTACGCCTGCCATAGCAAAAGGCCCGGCTACGTAAATGTCGTAGGCCTCCAGTGAGACAAAATCATTTAACACGGCTTCGTGTACCATGCCGCTGCGGCCCTGCCAGCTATCATCCGGGTTTTGTACCACCGGAATAAAGCGGTATTTGCTGTTTTGTGCTGCCCAGGCCTGCATAATATCGGCATGATACAAAGCGCTTTGCTCACGCACGCCCCAGTACATAAATACCGGCCGGTCAATATTTGCTGCTGCTATTGTTTGCGCAATACTGTAGATATAAGAAAACCCGGTACCACCAGCCAGTAAAATAAGTGGCCGCTCGCTGTCGGCGCGAAACTGGGCATTGCCTAAACCAATTTCAGCCAGCACCGGTAGTTGTTGCTGATGTTGTTGCATCAGGTGCGCCAATGCCTGGCTGGCGTAAGGATCGGCAACTGCGCCACCAATATGCAGTTCCAGCTGGCGCTGGCCCGGTATACTGGCGATGGAAAACGGCCTTTTATCGCTGTCGCTTAAACACAGCTGCAAATACTGGCCACTGGCAAAACTGACCGGTTGTGCCGGCGTTAACAACACCCGGTTTACGGTTGGGGTGAGGGCTTCGATTAAATCTACATTACAGGAAATTGTTGTCATAGTGCTCTTCGCAATGGCCTTACGGCTTAGCCACGGATAAAAGGGTGGTGTAAAACCAGATCAGTTTTTGGGTAGGCTAAACAACAGTAGGTAAACTGCTGTTGTTTGTCCAGTTCGGTTAGCGGTTGCGGTTCGTTGTAGCGCACCTCACCACTTTTTAGCTTACAGACACAGCTGGTACACACGCCCTGGCGGCAACGATGTGGAAAATCTATCCCATTACGTAGCGCTGCCGCAAGGATAGTTTCATCTTGCTGCACAGCAAAACTCAGCTGTGCCGGTGTGATAGTAACCAGATAATTCACAGCGGGGTGTCCTTTAGCGGCAGTGTAATACCCAGCGTTGGCCAGATATCGTCTATGCGTTGTTTTACTGCCGGGTCCATTACTATCGGTTCGCCCCATTCGCGCGTGGTTTCGCCCGGCCATTTATTGGTAGCATCCATACCCATTTTTGAGCCTAAGCCTGATACCGGCGAGGCAAAATCGAGGTAGTCAATCGGTGTGTTTTCTACCAGTGTGGTATCGCGGGCCGGGTCCATCCGGGTAGTAATAGCCCAAATTACATCCTGCCAGTCGCGTGCGTTAATGTCGTCATCGCAGACAATGACAAACTTGGTGTACATAAACTGGCGCAGGAATGACCATACCCCCATCATCACGCGCTTAGCGTGGCCGGGATATTGCTTTTTCATCGTCACTATAGCCAGCCGGTACGAGCAGCCTTCAGGCGGCAGATAAAAGTCGGTAATTTCCGGAAACTGCTTTTGCAGTATCGGCACAAATACTTCGTTTAACGCCACGCCCAGAATGGCGGGTTCATCTGGCGGCCGGCCGGTATAGGTGCTGTGATAAATAGGATCTTTGCGCCGGGTAATATGGGTAACGGTAAATACCGGAAAGTTATCTACTTCATTGTAGTAACCGGTGTGGTCGCCGTACGGGCCTTCGGGCGCCATTTCGCCCGGCTCAAGGTAACCTTCGAGCACAAATTCAGCGCTGGCTGGTACCTGCAAATCGTTGCTGATACATTTAACTACTTCAGTATTATCGCCACGCAATAAACCGGCAAAGCCGTATTCTGATAAGGTATCCGGTACCGGTGTTACCGCGCCTAAAATGGTGGCAGGATCCGCGCCCAGCGCCACCGCCACCGGAAAACGCTGGCCAGGGTTGGCTTTTTGAAACTCGTAAAAGTCCAGCGCGCCACCACGGTGCGACAGCCAACGCATAATCAGTTTGTTTTTACCCAGCAACTGCTGGCGGTAAATACCGAGGTTTTGCCGCTCTTTATGCGGCCCCTTAGTCACGGTTAAACCCCAGGTAATTAACGGCGCGGCATCGCCGGGCCAGCAGGTCATAATAGGCAGTTGAGTTAAATCAACTTCATCGCCGCTAAGTACAACGTCCTGGCAGGGGGCTTTTTTCACCTGTTTGGGCGACATATTCAGCACCTGCTTAAAAATAGGCAGCTTGCTAAAGGCGTCTTTTAGGCCTTTTGGTGGTTCGGGCTCTTTTAAAAAAGCCAGTAATTTGCCTACTTCACGTAGTGCAGAAACGTCTTCCTGGCCCATACCCAGTGCTACCCGCTGCGGGGTACCAAACAGGTTGGCCAGTACCGGAATACGGCTGCCTTTGGGGTTTTCAAATAAAATCGCAGGGCCGCCAGCGCGCAGGGTGCGATCGGCAATTTCGGTCATTTCCAGTACTGGGTCTACTTCAGCGGTTACCCGTACCAGTTCACCACGTTGCTCCAGCTGTGCAATAAAATCACGTAAATCTTTGTATTTCATAGCGGCCTTTTAACAGCAAAAGGGCATAGTTACGCCACAAATGCCACTTAGATCAGAATGATGACATTATACAGCTCTGTGCTGCTCATGCCAGTTTTAGCCTGCTATGCGGCTGCGATGCGTAAACCGGGTATTGGCAAAAGTGCATATCGGGACAATATCACTGGCAAGATAGCGCTAACAACGTTAAAGTCAGCTCATCAGATGGCTAAAGTTAACTAACAGTTTATGCAGTTTCCCGACAGTATTAAACAACAAACCTGCCGTGATTGTTTAAGCGGCGAGGCGCTGGGCTTTCAGATCCGTATGGCATTTCAGCCGATTATCGACTGGCAAACCAAAGCCATATTTGGTTATGAAGCGCTGGTGCGCGGGCCGCAGGGCGAGGGCGCTGGCTGGGTGTTTCAGCATATTAATGACAACAACAAATACTACTTTGATCAGGCCTGCAGGGTAAAAGCCATCGAAACAGCGGCCCGCTTAGGCTGTAACACCTTTTTGCATATCAATTTTTTGCCTAACGCAGTATACAACCCCGACACCTGTATTAAAGCCACCATTGAGGCTGCCGATTTATATGGTTTTGACCTGCGCAGGCTGATTTTTGAAGTAACCGAAGGTGAGCAAATCCCGGATAAAGAACATTTAAACCGTATTTTTCGCAGTTATGCCAGGCGCGGCTTTCAAACCGCTATTGATGACTACGGCTCGGGTTACGCTACCCTTGACTGGCTGATTGAACTAAAGCCACATATCTTAAAGCTGGATATGCAGCTGATCCGCAATATAGAGCAAAACCCGGCCAAGCAATTTATTGTTGAGCAAACCATAGCGCAATGCGAATTGCAGGGCACCAAAGTGTTGGCAGAAGGCATTGAAACTAAAGCCGAGCTGGATTACCTGACATCAGTGGGTATTCGTTATCTGCAGGGCTATTATTTTGCCAAACCCCAGTTAGAAGTGCTGCTTGAAAGCGGGCAGATCAATAACCTGCTGTGAAAAAAGGCGCCTTAGTTTTATCAAAAAAGGCGCCTTGGTTTTATCAGAATAGGTGTTATCAGAAGTTGTAGCTTACTTTGGCATAAATTAACCGGCCCGAACGGCCATACGGTGAGTAGTTAGAGTAAGGTGTATTGCCGGTGCTGTTTAATGACACCGGGAAGGCTTCTGGGTATTGATCAAAGATATTATCCATACCTACCGCCAGCCGCCAGCTGTCAGTAACATCAAGCCTGCCCTCAATATCTACCAATGTTCTGGCACCCAGCGTAAAGTCAGTTGCTGCGGTGGTACCCGGTGTCAGCACCTCGCCATAGCGTGTGGCCCGTAAGGTGGCACCAACCCGCTCGTGGCTCCAGTTTACAATAGCTCCCAGTTTGTCTTTCGGGTTGCCTTTTTCAAAGGTCAGCACGTTTACGCGGCCAAACAACTCAGGTGCCGGGTCCAATGCGGCCAGCTCGTCGGTTTGCGGCGTGCGGGTAACCTTGGTTTCGTTGTAGTTAGCCACGAAGGTTAAGTCAAAATCACCCAGTGCATCGGTAGGTAATGCCCAGTTGACAACCAGATCAATACCTTTGGTTTCGGTGTCTACGCCGTTAATAAAGAAGCGGCCGCCACCTATGCCGATAAAGCCCTGATCAGTGAGGTAATCGCGCACATTCGCTGCGGTAAGGTTTTCTGACAGCACGATACGGTCGTCAATATCAATCTGGTAACCATCAATAGTGACAGACACATCACCGATACGGAATACCGTACCTAACGACAGGTTAACCGACTCTTCTGCGTCCAGCGGCTGGGCGCCTAACGCCACAGCAACCGGGTCATTAACCGGAAAGGTCGTGATATCAAACGGCACGCCGTTGATAAAGTTGGTTGAAGTACTGGTAAAATACTGCTGTTGCAGCGATGGTGCACGAAAGCCATTTTGCAATGAACCACGTAGCGCAAAGCTGTCGGTAATATCGTAACGCAGCGCCAGTTTACCGGTAACATTACTGCCAAAATCGGAGTAATCTTCTGCCCGCACGGCAACAGAACCTAAAACGTTATCAGTAAGGTTAGCTTCCAGATCGACAAAAACGCCAACCGATTCACGGCTTTCATTTACCTGATTAGCCAGCCTGAACCCCGGAAACACCTGCGCACCCGATTGGGTAGGGTTGCCGTTGGGCAGCAATACACCACCGTTGAGGTAAGAGCCTGGCTCTCCGGCAAAAATGGTGTAGCTTTCACGGCGTAGTTCAACACCTGTTGCCAGGTTAACGGGTGAGGCTAAAGCCGGTACATCGAACGATGTTACCGCAGAAAAGTTACCGACAACCTGATCATAGTTAAAACCACCGGCGTCAAACTCGGTTGCACTGCTGGGGCCAATTGAGCGGTTAACGGTGTTTTCAATGGTAAATTCCATTTCGTTAAAACCGTACACCACAGAGGCATCAAAACTCCAGTCACCCATGTCCCATTCATAACCCACTGCGGAGCTAGTGTCGGTAACATCGGGGGCAATAATTGGCAAAAAGCCATCTGGGTGTACTTCAATAACGTTACGATCATCTATTGCCCGGCGAAAGAAACCGCCGGATTTTGCCGCTCTGTCCTGATAACTCAGCCAGCTGTAAAGTTTGCCGGGGCCTACATCCAGACCGGCGTTTACAAATAAGGTAAACTGCTGCACTTCAGGCTCGCCGTACCAGGCATTAAAACGTTCTATTGTTGCTTCACGAGGGTCAAACTCACCGTTTACCAGCGGATATTGCTGGCGATGATCGTAGCCACCACGCTCGGTGCGATCAGCATCTTTGTATTCAACGGCTACCGTAACAAAACCCTGATCGGCCAGATTAAAGCCTTTCCAACCCGATAAATTCATCGTTTCGCCATCGCTGACACCACGTTCTATCCGGTCTGGTGCACTCCAGTTGGCACCATCTGGCGGCGGGGTAGTGGGCGTGGTGTAGTTACTTTCACGGTAACCGTAAGAGGCCGTAAAATTGCCGCCTTCACTGGCTTCGCGCAGGCGTACGTTTAACACCCCGGCAATAGCATCCGAGCCATACTGGGCTGAGGCGCCGTCGCGCAGTACTTCAATAGCACTTACTGCGCCCATTGGAATAGTATTCAGATCCACCGCCGACGAACCCCGGCCAACAGTGCCGTTTACGTTAACCAAAGACGCTGAGTGGCGCCGCTTTGAGTTAACCAGCACCAGTGATTGGTCCGGGCCCAAGCCGCGCAATGTTGCCGGGCGGATAGTGTCAGTACCATCGGCCAGGCCGGGGCGGGGAAAGTTAAATGACGGTAAGGCCACCGACAGCGCCTGGTTCAGCTCTGTTGTACCAGAGCGCTCCAGCGTAACCGCGCTGACAATATCGATAGGTACGGCGGTATCGGATACCGAACGGCCGGCTACCCGGGTGCCGGTTACCACAATTTGCTCTATTTTTTCGTCTTCCGCTGCTGCGGCTGAACCAGCTTGCTGCGCAGATAACCCTGGGGTAATAAAAACTGCGGCAATAGCCAGTGTTAAGGGTGTAAGGGTAAAGTTGCGCATTTGTTTTTCTCCTGGTTATTTTCAAAACCCTAGATGCCGTTGTAACCTTTGTCAAACAAGGCTTGGCGAGATCCAAAGTTGGTTACGTGCTTCAACTATTACTGCAGCAGACGACAAGCGTTTAACCTTATGGCAATATAGCAGCTATATTGCAGACATCCAGAAGTCTTTATACCCGACTTAAATTGAAATGGTTTACTGACAAGGGCAGAAAAATGAAAAAAGATACCCGGCTTATTCATGCTGGCCGCAGCAAAAGCTATACCGGCAACGTAGTAAACCCGCCAGTGGTGCGGGCCTCTACCATAGTGTTTGATACCTTTGCCCAGTTAAAACATGCCACGCAAAATCGCGGTAACCGGGTGCCGTTTTATGGCCGCCGTGGCACCGATACCCATTTTGCCTTGCAAGAAGCCATCTGCGAGCTGGAAGGCGGCGCCGGTTGTGCGTTGTATCCGTGCGGTGCCGCAGCCATTAGCGGGGCACTGCTGGCATTTTTACAAAGCGGTGATCACCTGTTAATGGTTGACAGCGCCTACGAGCCAACACGCAGCCTGTGCGACAAGCTGCTGGCCGGGCTGGGAATTGACATAAGCTATTACGATCCGCAAATAGGTGCGGCGATTAGCAGTTTAATAAAGCCCAATACCAAAGTGATTTTTCTCGAATCGCCAGGCTCGTTAACCTTTGAAATGCAGGATATTCCGGCCATTACCGCCGTGGCGCGCCAGCATAATATCGTCACTATTTTGGACAATACCTGGGCCTCGCCCATTTTATGCCAGCCATTTGAGCTGGGGGTGGATATCTCTGTGCAATCGGCCACCAAGTATATTGTCGGCCATTCTGATGTGATGCTGGGCACCGCCAGTGCCAATGAAAAACACTGGCCGCAATTGCGCGAACACAGCTATTTAATGGGTTATTGCGCCTCTGCCGACGACGCCTACACCGCGCTGCGCGGTTTGCGCACCTTGTCGGTACGGTTAAAACAGCACGAGCAAAGTGCACTTAAAGTAGCCAACTGGCTGGCGCAAAGGCCGGAGGTTGAAACTGTGCTACACCCGGCACTACCAACACACCCCGGCCACAGCATTTTTCAGCGTGATTTTAGCGGCAGCAACGGCTTGTTTTCGTTTGTGTTAAAGCAGGGTAGCCAGCAGCAGGTAGAAGCTTTTGTTGAAGGTATGGCGCATTTTAAAATGGGCTTTTCCTGGGGCGGGTTTGAGAGTTTAATTACCGCCACGATGAAAGTGCAAAACCTGCGCAGCGCCACCACCTGGGCTTACAGCGGGCCGTTAATCCGCCTGCATATAGGCCTGGAAGATGTAGAAGATTTACTGGCAGATTTGGAAGCAGCGTTTAGCCGGTTTAATCAGGTAAGCTGAGCCGGCGCTTGCACAATAAGCTGGCCGCTAACGCGGCCAGAAAAAAAGCATCATCCCCCTCGGCTTAATACTGCTAAATTAGTTGAATTGCACCCTTCGAAGAGTAATTTTTCTGTAGCTCTAATGCTTTCATAATGAGTGCCTAACGTCGTTTAACACGCGTGGCTAAAGGGAAATTCACAATATAATAGCCGCCCGGTTAGGCGTTGCTGCTCCCAATCAGAATTTCCCTCACCTTTTCGTATTCCTTTAACCGGGCGTAATCCTTGTCCGTGGGGTTGGCGATACGACTCAAATCCATATTTTCTGCATTATCTGCCAACTTTACGATTCGAGCGATCTCGTTTTCAGAAGCCCTTAAGGCCGCATCAATGCGGCTTTCATTTTCGCGCTTTGTAAGTGCGGCTACCGCCAGCAAAACCACATTGGAAAAACCTTCCTTTCGGAGATCTTCGATGGTGAATTCAGAGTCTTCTATCACATCGTGAAGGATTGCAGCGATTCTGGTTTCTGTGCCTGTTACCCGAAGCATTACCTGAATAGGGTGCAAAATATACGGCTGCCCGGCTTTATCGACCTGCCCAGCATGCGCTTTCGCAGCGATCTCAATTGCTCGTTCTAATGTTGCCATTTTTTAAGCCCTCCGTGACATAACGCTCGCAGTACAGGCCGAAACCCGCGCAGCGGTTTGAGGTCCAGCGACCAAAGGGAGCGATGCAGACTGGCCTTGTCATAAGCGTCGAACACTGCTTTATCTCGGATTTTCTGCATGATGGATATCATTTTTAATGATCAAAACCATTATATAAAGAAGTGCGAACGGAGGAATAAAAGCCAACAGAATTCCAAAAAATGTCGCCAGCTTTGGCGTCTGCGTTTTTCGTTTTCCTAAGTAATAACTGAGTATCCCCATTAAAGGGATAAAAAATATAAAAAACTGACCTAGAACAGTTGCATTGATATTCAAACTTAACTCCTTATAAGCTTATAACGCCCAAATTTAGCGCGGAAAGCCGCGCAGCGGGTTGACGTCGCAGCCAGCGCTTTTTGCTGGCGATAATATTTGTTTGTTATGTGACGATTGCAAAAACAAACACTACTAAACAGACTAATAAAGCATAAGGAAACGGAGATGCCCACCAGCTTAAGCTTTTTGAACTTTCAGCTTTGGCAATTTGCCGCCAACGCGCCTTTGTTTCCTCTGTTTGTTTGTACTTTTCTCTGAGTTGAGGCCCTGGAAAACCATACACTGTGATTCCAAAAAATATTGCATACCAGCCAACATTTGAAAACTTTGGCAAAAAAGCCAATATCAACACCCCAACTAGCAGGAATATGCAGCCAGTGATAATTTCATTCTTTGTTGGTAGTTTCATCTTATCGAGTCACATAACAGCTTATTCAGAGGATCAAAACCCGCGAGTTGCGTGTTTAAGATCCCGCAAGTTGCAAAATTGCATCCAGTCTAGGCTTGTAGCTGTTTGTAAATCAAGCATTTTAAACTTGTAGCAGGTTTGAGCCAGCAAATTACGGGTGAGGCACCCGCAAGTTGTTGATAAAAAACTCAGGCGTAATTACTGGAGCTTTAACCATTTATATTTACTTGGTTTTATGGCCGTTTTATTTGTCGCCTAGTACTGAGGTGGGGGGCAGTTAAGCAGGCGGCGCTGCCGCCTGCTGCTTTGGTTAGAAACTACATTTATTTACGCCGGCGTTGGCCAGTACGTGGGCTTTTACCTGATTGGTGGCTAACAGGTTAAAGCTGTAGGGTAGGTTTAGCACTGCTGTTGGCTGTACATTTGGCCCGGCGATAATGCCGTCGCTTGGGTATTCCTGCCAGGTAATATTGCTAAAGCTATTACCGCGGGTGTCCCAATAGCCGTAGCCGCTGGAATAAAACGACACTATCGGGTTTTTCGCGTTTTCAAACACATTGTTTTCAATGCGAATTACCGCACCCATCCGGCTGTTAATACCGGTGTCCTGAATGTCGTTGTAGTAATTATTGTAAATATGGCCCTGGCCAAAGCGGAACAGCGGCAGGCGTGAATTTACCTTATGCCAGTAGTTATGGTGAAAGGTAATACGGCGGTTGTAGTTGTCGGAATCACTGCTGCCCCACAACGAGGTTTTCCAGCTGTCGTGCAGGTAGTTGTAAGAGATAGTTACGTTATCAACGTCTTTTTTACCGCTGATCAGCTCGTCGTAAAAATCTTTACCGACATCCAGGCTGTTGAAGATTTCGTTGTGATCAATCCAGATATTGCGCGCCGGGCCTTCAATGGTAATGGCGTCTTTATCGCCGGTGTTAACGTAGCGTAGTTTAAGGTTGCGGATAATCACGTTATTAGCACGGAAGATTTTAATGCCGATACCATCAAACAACGCATTGTTGCCCACACCGATAACACTAACGTTATCCATGTCTTTTATATCAAACTTACTGACTCCGCCAGAGTTACCCGGCGTAATAGTGCCGTTAACGCGGATAGTGAGTGGCCGGTTTAAATCACGGTTTTGCAGTGCCGACACTATCTGAGCGCCGGTGCTTACCGTTACGGTTACTGCATTGCTGCCGCTGCCGCCGGTAGTGCCGCCGTTAAGCGAGGCATAGCCTTGCGGTGATGCAGCACAAGAGGTGATTGGGCCGGGTTCAGGATCGGTCGGGTCAGTTGGGTCAGTAGGGTCGGTTGGATCGGGCGGGTTGCCGCCATCGGTATTTAAATACACTTCAAACTCAGCAATACGCGGCGCACCGCTGGCGGTCAGTATTTCCAGGTTAAGTTTTTTTGCGCTAACAGTGCTGAAGTTAACTGTTCTGTTGCTACCTATGCTGGTCCCGGTAGCAAGTACCGCGCCGTTGTCATTATTCACCAGCCGCCAGCTGGTTACATTACTACCCTGCTCACGCAGTATCACCTGATTAGCGCTGATAGCGCTGCTCCATTTAACCGACACCCGTTGCCCGCTGTTGCTGGACGGTTGCCAGTAGCTTTGCAGGTTGGCGTCTTTTACATCGCCATAACTGACACCGCTGGCTTTGCTGGAACCGTCAGCACCAGCACCCGGGCCGGTAATTGCCAGATTATTTGCCTGTGCCACAGCGCTGAATGCCAGCGCAGTAGTTAATACCGACAAGCGTATTGATTTGCCATATTGCATTTGCCTTATCCTCTGTTGATTTATTTTTTTGTAGCACCGCTGTTATTGCCGGTGCGGGTTAAGCCTGCAACAGAGGCTTGATACTGGCTATTCCATATCTGGAAGCTGTAGTGGATATCAGAATTTTTCCGCAGGGCTAAAACCAACACCTTGATCATAAAAGGTAAATTAAAAGTAATTTTTAGCATGTAATAAATTTATCAGACAAGTTTTTCTGCTGATGCAGGCCTTTAGGTAATTGATCTGCGCCTTGGCTGACATACAATGGCGCAGCGATTAATTTGAGGTGCAGCATGAGCAGTGAAGTAGTAACAACAGCGCCGTCGGTACAGCAGCGGTGTAAGCATTTTATTGAAAACAATACCGTGCAGCGGCTGCTGCTGGCATTGATCCTGGTTAACGCTGCCACACTGGGGCTGGAAACCATGCCGGGCGTGATGGCCGTGGCGGGGCCGGCAATTTATCTGCTGGACCAGGCCATTTTAACGGTGTTTGTACTGGAGATTCTGCTGCGGCTATATGTACACCGGCTGGCCTTTTTTAAAGATGCCTGGAGCGTGTTTGATTTTATCGTGGTGTCTATTGCGTTGTTGCCTGCCAGCGGGCCGTTTTCGGTATTGCGGGCACTGCGTGTGCTGCGGGTACTGAGGGTGTTAACTTTTGTGCCATCGATGCGCAAAATTGTCGGCGCTTTGGTGCAGTCACTCAATGGCATGCTGTCAATTGCTATGGTGCTGGGCCTGGTGTACTACGTAGCAGCGGTTATGGTGACCAAACTGTTTGGTGAGGCCTTCCCAGACTGGTTTGGCAGTTTAGGCGCATCACTTTATACGCTGTTTCAGGTAATGACACTGGAAAGCTGGTCTATGGGTATCGCCCGGCCGGTAATGGAGCAATTTCCTTATGCCTGGCTGTTTTTTGTGCCTTTTATTCTTATTGCTACCTTTACCATGCTTAATTTGTTTATCGCGGTAATTGTTAATGCCGTACAAAGTATGCACGATGAAGAGCACCAGGCCGAGCACGACGCCGATAAAGCCACGCAGCAGCAACTGCTGCTACAGATGCAGCAATTGCAACAGGAGTTGGTAGCACTGCGCTCGCAGTTAAAAGCGCCTACTGCAGAATAAAATCTTCCAGTGACTGGCCGGTTAATTTGCCGATCTGCCGGAAAATATACCAGACGGAGCCCAGCAGCATAATCATGCTGGGCACCACTATTACCGGGTAGCTAAGCCAGGTCATCCGGCCCAGCTCTTCGGCATAAGCGGTGGTGCCTGGCTGGCTTACCACTATGGCTTTGGCCAGCACATAATTCAGTACCGATGACATAAAGAACGACGCGGCGACAATATAGCCGGCCCGTGCCATGCGCCGGTCAAACTCTGCGCTGTTATTCTGCGCTGCTAAAGCCTGATGCAGTTTGTCGGTATCCAGCAGTTCGGGGTTGATCAGCAGCTTTTTTACAAAAGGATAGGGCGTGTATTGGCTTACCAGCACAATAACGCCAATTAAGCCCGGGATCAGTGCTTCTTTAATGGCAATATAAGAAGGGTCGAGCTGCAGTAAACTAATACCACCGGTCAGTAATACGCTGACAATACCCAACACCGAAAAAAAGTTAACCTTGCCGGATTGTTTTAACTCCCACACACCAAACAGCAGCGGAAATGCCAGTGCCACCACCACTGCCCATACCGGCCCCAGTGCATCTTCACCGCTAAAGCGGCTTAACACTACCGCCGGGATCACGACGTTAATCAGTAAATTGCTAAGAAAGCCTGATTTTTTTTGTTTGGCAGGTGTGCTTGTGTGCTGCTCTGTTGTCATGGTGTTTACCCTAATCTTCGGTGCTGGCAGTATACCAAGCTTTTACCCTTTGCCCAGCAGCTAAGCTGTCAGGCTATCTGACCAAACAGCTCTGCCAATGCCGCGCGGTGGCGGCGTGACATGGTAAGCAGCGTGCCGCATTTTAACACCACTTCGGCATCGCCTTTATCACCGGGGCGCAATTCAATGATGTCGCTTTTACGGACGATAGACGAGCGGTGAATACGCGCAAAGATGGCCGGGTCCAGTTTGCTTTCTATCGCAGCCATGGTATCGCGCAGCAGGTAGCTTTTTTGCTGTGAATACACATGAATATCGACATAGTTACCGGCACTTTCAATCCAACTGATATCGTTAACTTCAACAATACGTAACCGGCCCGGATCACGTATCGTTATACGCTCTATGTAGTCGCTACCTTGCTCAGCTTTTTCACTGTTACGGCCTAGCTTATCAATTATTTTGCCACAGGCTTTAAACAGGGCCTGCTGAAACCGCTCGGCACTAAAGGGTTTAAGCAGGTAATCCACTGCGCTTAAATCAAAGGCAGTAACTGCGTGCTCGGCATAGGCGCTGCAAAAAATAACGGCCGGTTTGTTCGCCAGCTGTTTAAACACATTCAGGCCATCCAGCCCCGGCATTTGTATATCCAGAAAAATAATATCCGGCTGATGCAGCTCTGCTAAGCGCAGGGCATCGTTGCCGTTATCTGCCTCAGCGGCAATTTCAAATTGCTGTTGCTGACTTAAAAGGTGTCTTATGCCAGCCCTGGCTAAAGGTTCGTCGTCCACTATTAAACAGCTTAGTTTCATATCCGACTCGGGAAAAATTAACAGCGTGGAACAGCTCTGACCAAGTTGATGAATGTCAGTTCCCTGTCCCATGGGGCTTAAAGGGCGCGCAGTGTAACAGAGGCCGTTAAGTTACCAAATAGCGTTGGCCTTAATTTCTGTGGCTTTGGCGGCAATTTTTACAAATTTATACAGCATAGTATGCCGACACTGTATTTCCTCCTGTTTGTCACGGCAAACCCCGTGTTGGCGTATTTGTGCTGGTATTGGTAACAAAAGAACAGTAGCGTCAGCGCCGGAAAAACCACCACTTATAACAACGGCAGTCTCATTGAAGACTTCCAGGGGGAATAACATGCAAAAATCTATTATCGGCAAAGCAGTGCGCTTTGCTTTGCTGGCTGCGCCGGTATCTGCAGTTGGCTTCAGTTCTGTGGCAGTAGCACAGGAAGAAACTGCCAAGGTTGAACGTATTGAAGTAACCGGTTCGCGCATTCAGCGTCAGGACATGGAAACCGCATCACCTATTACTGTAATTGACGCAGCAGCTATCCGCATGGAAGGCTTTACGTCGGTTGACCAGCTGTTGCAGGCGCAAACCTCTATGGCTGGTGCTGCAGTGGGCTCAACCACCAACAACGGTGCAGACGGTGTTGCTCAGGTAGACTTACGTGGTATGGGTTCACAACGTACTCTGGTATTGCTGAACGGCCGCCGTATGGTTAACTCAGGTTCAGGTGCTGACAGTGCAGTGGACTTAAACTCTATCCCGGTAGCGATGATCGCCCGCGTTGAAATTTTAAAAGACGGCGCTTCTGCAGTATATGGCTCTGACGCCATTGCCGGTGTGGTAAACATTATTACCAAAAAAGATTTTGAAGGCTTTCAGGTTGATTTAAACGGCAGCAGCACAGACAAAGGCGACGGTGAAACCGGCGAGCTAAGTGCGCTGTATGGCTTTAGCACTGACCGCGGTAACTATACTATTGGTGCGGCTTACTCAGACCGTAAAGGCGTTATTCAGTCTGATCGTGACTGGACAGAGGCTGGCGCAAGCTCGTTTATTCCTACCGGTACTTTGGGTGGTAAAGTACAAAATGCCCAGGGGCAGTGGGTAGATCGCAGCACGGGTTATGATTTTACTCAAGACAGCTGGTACCAGACACCAAGCAAGCGTTACAGCCTGTTTGCTAACGCAACCCAAGAGCTGGGTAATGATCTGGTATTTACTGCCGATGCGCTGTACACCAAACGTAAATCAGATCAGCAACTGGCTGCTCAGCCAGGCGACATTATGCTGGATGTCTGCGGTGCGCCAGGTGCTGATCTGGTGCAATGTATTACGCTGACACCCGCTATGACTGCTGGTGGCCTGGCAGCAGATGATACCGGCCGTATTAATTACCGCCGTCGTACTAATGATGTTGGCCCGCGGGTATATGAGCAAGACACCGATACCTTACGTTTATCGGCCGGTTTAGCCGGTACGCTGGATGTTCACACCGGTATGAACTGGGATGTGTCTTACACCTTTGGTAAAAACGAAGCAGACACTTCAGTAGCTAATTCAATTAATGCTGTAAATATGGCTGATTCTGTGTATGCGAATCAGGCTGCCTGGTTTAGCGGTGCGCCATTAACGCCGGCTATTGTTGATGATATCGGCTACTTTGAGCAAGCCAACGGTGGCAATAAGCAGCATATTGTTGCCGGTGTATTAAGCGGTGATTTATTTGATTTAAGCGCTGGCGCTGTAGGTTTTGCTGTGGGTGCTGAATACCGCCGTGACAGCGGCTTCTACAACCCGGACCCGGTAATTGTGGCCGGTGAAGGCACTGCAGCCCAGCAAGATCCTACTAATGGCAGCTACGAAGTTGTGTCTTTCTATCAGGAAGTTAGCGTGCCATTCAGTGAAAAACTGACCGGTGAATTTGCGCTGCGTTTTGATGATTACTCTACCTTCGGTAAAGCCAGCACCTGGAAAGTGGGTTTAACCTATGAACTGTCAGACGAGATTATGTTCCGTGGTGTAGCCGCTACCGGTTTCCGCGCGCCTAATGTTAGTGAGCTGTTCGGTGGTAACACAGGTTCTTATGATTACCTGGATGATCCATGGGGCAATGAGCAAGACCCGCAAATTCTGGTGAACTACACCTCAGATGCCAATATTGAGCCGGAAGAGTCAGAATCTTTCACCGCCGGTGTGGTGTTATCACCTGCGCAAATTGAAGGCCTGTCAATGACAGTGGATTACTGGCGCTTTAAAGTATCAAACGCTATTACGCGTTTAGATGCACAAGCCGGTTTAAATAACTGTTTTGCCGGTGATGTTACTGCCTGTGAAACCTTCAGCATTACGCCAGAGGGTGATTTATCTAACTTTACTAACCCGTTAACTAACGTAGGTGATCAGGATACCAGCGGTATTGACTTAAACATTGCCTATCGCTTTGAAGGCTTAGGTTTAACCTGGAATATCAACAACGATACCACCTGGTTACTGAAGTTTAAGCAAGACGGTCTGGATTACACCAACACCATCGATGGTAACTTCGGTGGCTATGCTGAACTGCGTAACAACTTCAGCATTCAGGCTGGCCAAGGTGACTGGAACGTAACGTACTTTAACCGTTATATCGGTAAAACAGAGTACTTAGCCGATGGTTCACGTATTGACGCCGTGCTATATCACAATGTTGCTGCCAGTTACTTTATTACTGATGGCCTGAGTGTATCACTGGGTGTGAAAAACCTGACCGACGAAGAGCCTTCACGTGTTGCTAATGGCAGCGACGGTGGCACAGTGCCCGAAGTATTCGACACTATCGGTCGTCAGATCTACGGTGGCGTAACTTACAAGTTCTAAGTTTTGCTGTTGTAATACCAAACCCGCCGCAATGGCGGGTTTTTTGCTTTTAACTTTCTGGTTATTTGGTATTACCAATTCTGTTGCCGCTTTTGTAATCAATCATTGTTGAGTACCAGTGTATAACGCGCTAGGGTGGTGCAACATGGGTAACCGAGGCAACGAGAATGGATCATTACGCAGCACTTAAAGCCAATGTGGGCTTGCTGGGAACAAAGCTGGGCGACACTATCCGCAGCCAATTGGGCGATGCACTGCTGGAGCGGGTAGAACAGATCCGCTTGTTATCCAAGGCGGCACGCCAGGGTGATGAATCGCAGGCCGACAAGCTGAAGCAGGTACTGCGCAGTTTAACTGACGACGAATTATTGCCGGTAGCACGGGCCTTTGCCCAGTTTCTGAATTTAGCTAACCTGGCTGAACAGCACCATACCATCAGCCGTATTGGCCACACCAGCATTGAAAAGCCCGAGCCGCTGCAGGAGTTATTCAGTTTATTGCAACAGCAGCAACTGGACAGCAGCAAAGTTGAACAGGCAGTAGCCAATTTATCAATTGAACTGGTGCTGACTGCACACCCGACGGAAGTGTCGCGGCGTACACTTATCCATAAACTTACCGAAATTGCCGCCTGTTTAACTGAGTTGGAGCAAGAGCTAAGTGCAGCGCAGCAACAAAAAGTAGAGCTGCGTTTAAGTGAACTGATTGCCCAGGCCTGGCATACCAATGAAATTCGTGAACAACGGCCAACCCCGGTAGATGAAGCTAAATCGGGCTTTGCGGTAATAGAAAGTTCGCTGTGGCAGGCGATACCTGACTTTTTGCGTGAGCTGGATACCAAGCTGATTGATGCCACCGGCAAGGGGCTGGCGCTGGACGCCGCGCCGGTAAAGTTTTCTTCCTGGATGGGCGGCGATCGCGACGGAAACCCTTTTGTTACCGCTAAGGTTACCCGTCAGGTGTTGTTACTCAGCCGCTGGAAAGCGGCAGACTTATTCGCTAAAGATTTAGATTTACTCAGCAGTGAATTATCGATGTATCAGGCTAATACAGCGCTGCGCGAAGTAGCCGGTGACGCCAGTGAGCCGTACCGGCTGGTGCTGAATAAACTGCGTACCGGCTTATTGCACAGCCGCGACTGGTTAACTGAAGCGTTAAAACATGACCGTTTGCAACGGCCTAACGATTTGATCTGGCATAACCAGCAATTACTTGAACCCTTGTTGCTGTGTTATCAGTCGTTACTGGATTGCGGCATGGCCGTTATTGCCAACGGCAAGTTACTTGATACCCTGCGCCGCGCTTATGCTTTTGGCTTAACCTTATTAAAGCTGGATATCCGCCAGGACGCTGGCCGCCATGCGCAGGTGTTTGGCGAATTAACCCAGCATCTGGGGCTGGGCGATTATGCCGCCTGGGACGAAGGCGCCCGCCAGGCCTTTTTACTGGCCGAGCTGGCTAACCGGCGGCCGTTGTTTCCGAAAAGCTGGCAGCCGTCTGCTGATGTACAGGAAGTATTGGATACCTGCGATATTGTCGCCCGCCATGGCAGCGAAGCGCTAAGCACCTATGTTATTTCAATGGCCGGTAAACCGTCTGATGTACTGGCAGTGCAACTGCTGTTAAAAGAAGCGGGTATCAGCTTCCCGATGCCGGTAGCGCCATTGTTTGAAACACTAAGCGATTTACAAAACGCACCGGATTGTATGCGCAAGCTACTCAGCATCGACTGGTACCGTGGTTATATTAACGGCAAACAGGAAGTGATGATTGGCTACTCCGATTCGGCCAAAGATGCCGGGGTATTTGCTGCTGCCTGGGCGCAGTACAGTGCCCAGGAAGCGCTGGTAGCCATTTGCCAGCAAGCCAAGGTACAGCTCACGCTGTTTCATGGCCGTGGCGGTACAATCGGCCGTGGCGGCGGCCCGGCGCATGCCGCTATTTTATCGCAACCGCCGGGTTCACTGGCCGGTGGTTTGCGGGTAACCGAGCAGGGCGAAATGATCCGCTTTAAATTCGGACTGCCGCAATTGGCTGAGCGCAGCCTGGCGCTGTATGCCAGCGCCGTGCTCGAAGGCCTGCTATTACCTCCGCCGGTGCCAAAACAAAGCTGGCGCGATTTAATGCAGCAACTGGCAGATGACTCCTGTGAGGTTTACCGTGGTGTGGTGCGGCACGATAAAGACTTTGTGCCGTATTTTCGTGCGGCCACGCCCGAGCAGGAGCTGGGCCAGTTACCGCTTGGCAGCCGCCCGGCTAAACGCAACCCCAGCGGTGGTGTGGAAAGCCTGCGGGCAATACCGTGGATTTTCGCCTGGTCGCAAAACCGTTTAATGTTACCAGCCTGGCTCGGGGCCGGCGGCGCCTTAGCCAACGCCGCCAAGCAGGACAAAGCCGCTTTGCTGGATGAAATGCAGCAACAATGGCCGTTTTTTGCTACCCGTATGTCGATGCTGGAAATGGTGTTTTTAAAAGCCGACAGCGAAATAGCCGCTTATTATGACAAGGTGCTGGTGCCGGACGAGCTGAAGCATTTAGGCCAAAGCCTGCGCAGCCAACTGGCCGCTGATCGCGAACTGCTGCTGAAGCTTATTCACAGCGATACGCTAATGGCAAAAGAGAGCTGGATTAGAGAGTCGATCATGCTGCGTAATACTTATGTTGACCCGCTGCATATACTGCAGGCTGAGCTGTTGTACCGCGTGCGGCACCAGCCTGAGCGGGTAAACCCGATGATTAGCCGGGCGTTAATGGTTACCATCGCCGGTATTGCCGCAGGTATGCGAAATTCCGGCTAGGCGTTTTCGGTGCAGCTATCTCGTTAAGAGTATGTAAAACCGGCATAATGTGAATCCGATTTTCTACTGAGGGATAGGGTTTACTCTAAACTGACCGTTGCAGGCCAGGATGGCCGAATCGAGCCTACAGGGACGTATTTACGGCGTGTCGGTGTGAGTAAACCCTATTCCGATGCTATCAGGATTGTGCAATATTATGGGTTTATATGCGCTATTAGCGCTGGTGTCAGCAGTGGCGATGGCCAGCAGTGGTATTATCGCCCGCTATAGCGGCCTGGCGGCGGCCGAGTTAACCTTCTATCGTTTAGCTGTCGGCGGTATATGTTTGCTGCTGTTTGTCGGTTTAACCGGCCGTTTTAGCTTATTAAAAGGCAAACCCGACTGGCGCATGGCAATAAACGGCGTACTGCTGGCCAGTTTTATGCTGTGTTTCTTAACGGCTATCGAATATATCAGCCTGGCCAATGCCATTATGCTGGTCTATCTGGCGCCACCGCTGTCGGCTTTTATTGCGCACTGGTTGCTGCAGGAAAGGCTCGATTTACCTGACAGCAGCCTGATTGTGCTGTCATTCCTTGGTTTTGCCATGTTGCAGCAATTTAAATTTGATCTGGTGTTAGACGCCGCGCAGCTGCCTGGGCTACTGTTTGGCTTGCTGTCGCTGTTTACTTACAGCGGCTTTTTACTGCTAAACCGCCGCGCTTTGCCTGCGCATTCGCAATTGCAGCGCACGTTTTACCAGCTGATTATAGGCGCCTGTTGCGTACTGCCGTTTTTAAGCGGTATCAGCTTACCCAAGCCAGATGATGTTATCTGGATAGCCCTGGCCGGTATTTTCCCCGGTTTTATTGCTATTTATTGCGCCATAGTAGCATTGCAGCATTTGCCCACCCGCGTTTATGCTACGCTGGCCTATCTGGAGCCGGTTACCGTTATTCTGGCCGGTTGGTGGCTGTTTAACGAAAGCTTAAGCATACTGCAACTTGGCGGTGTGCTATTGATTATCCTGACCGGTTTAGCCCTGGCACTGCGGCATAAACCGGCCCCGTCAGTGCTTGTATTAGCAGAGCGCGCTCAGTTGTAATTAGCCGGCTGCTATAGTTACAGTACTGTTACCTAAAGCAAAACCGGAGAACGGATGAAAGCACTGCTAGTAGCCGTTATATTGTTTTGGCTGCCAGGTTATGGCATTGCCATGCCACAGGATAATACCGAAGCGCCACCCATTAAGGTGGTTAATGCCACTCAGGATCAGGCGATAGCTGAGCGCCTGCGGGCTATTACCACCTCGATAACCGGCATGGAGCATATTGAGATCAATGTGCAGGCCGGTGTGCTGACACTGAGCGGCGAAATCGGCAATACTCAATTGAAAAGTGACGTTGGCACCATTGCCAGCCGGCTGGAAGGTGTGGTGTATGTGCAAAACCAGTTGCAGGAACAACTTGCCGTGCGCTCCCGGCTGGAACCTGCCGCTGAGAAATTCCGCGAAATGCTCAGTACCACGGTACAAATGCTGCCTCTGTTATTGCTGGCAGTGCTGGCGGTATTCGTATTTGCGCTGGCGGGTAGTTGGCTGTCTGACCGCGGTGCTTTGTTGCGTCGTTTCGGGCTAAGCGAGCTGGCCACCAATCTGGGTATGCGCTTTGTCCGCTTAATTATCACCAGTATTGGCATTTTGATCGCCCTTGAGTTACTGGATGCTACTGCGCTGGTCAGTGCCATGCTGGGAGTAGCCGGGGTTATTGGGATTGCACTGGGTTTTGCTTTTCGCAATATTGTAGAAAACTATCTGGCCGGGGTATTGCTAAGCACCCGCAATCCTTTTGCCATTGGTGATGCGATCCAGGTAAACGATATGACCGGCAAAGTAATGCGGTTAACATCGCGTGATACCGTGCTGATGACATTGGATGGCAACCACTTACGCATTCCTAACAGCCTGATAATTACCTCGCCTATGACCAATTTTTCCCGTAATCCTTTGCGCCGGTTTGAATTTAACGTTGGGGTGTCAGTTGATCTCGATTTACTTGTGGTGCGCCAGTTGGCTATTGCAACCTTGCAGGCTATGCCGGGTATTTTAACTGAGCCCAGGCCCCGTGTACTGGTGCAGGAGTTAGGCGACAGTGCCGTTACCGTGCGCGTATTTGCCTGGATCGATCAGCAGCAAACGGACTTTTTAAAAGCCCGCAGCGAAGCTATCCGGCTGGTTAAAGCCGCCTTTGATAACGCCGGTATTGAAATGCCGGAGCCGATTTACCGCATCCATATGGCTGAAACTGACGCCGGGCATGGTAAGACTCCGGTGCTGCCAGTGGCTTCAGCCCCTGCTAAGCCAAAGCAACCTGACAGTATTAACGCTACGGTAGATGTAAGTACCGACGACAGTATTGAGCAGCAATTTAATGCTGAATTAAGCCAGTCAGACGAGGAAAACCTGCTACCGGAGAGTAAAGCAACAGCCAAGCCGGTGTAAGGTTAATTACCCTGTTAGCAGTTGTTATTGCCGGGACTGTCGGGCTCTCAAAAGCCCACTCTGTTGCAGAAGTTAAACTGAGTGGAATTAATGGAAGGCTATATCCATTAGTTGGGTGGCAGCTTGGGGTTTTATATGTAAAAATGATCAGCATGTTTCAGTATGCATTAGAAACAAGTTTAGGGATAAACTTAAGAGCATTTATCATGGCCAGTTCAGAGCAATTAAAAGCGTTATTAAAATCGCATCTTGATAAAGATGACGATCGCTTTTTGTCTGTAGCATTACAGGTAGCGGCACACGAAGCACGTAATGGTCATGGTAAGCTAGCTCAGGAACTTAGAGATTTAGTCGAGCTTTCCAGAAAAAAAACTGTTTCGGCTAAAAATAATCCCATTTCTATAGCAAAGGGCATCCAAGACGTTAGCGGGCTTCTGTTTGCTTCTGAACCCAAAAATAGATTATCTGAGTTAATAACTAAAGATGAGCTAAAGCAGAAACTGGTTAGATTGATTCGCGAACAGCAGTTCATGACAAAGCTAAAAAGTCATGGGTTATCGCCACGTCGTAAAATTCTTCTTGTTGGCCCTCCAGGTACAGGCAAAACACTAACTGCGTCAATACTTGCTGGTGAACTGCATTATCCGTTGTTTCAGGTTCGTCTCGATGCTCTGATCACCAAATTTATGGGGGAATCTTCTGCAAAGCTCCGCCAAGTTTTTGATGCGATAAACAATGTTCGCGGGGTTTACTTCTTTGATGAGTTTGACGCTTTAGGATCTCAGCGTTCCAGTACCAATGATGTAGGTGAAGCACGTCGAATTCTGAATAGTTTTCTGCAAATGATTGAGCAAGATGATTCCAACAGTTTAATTATTTGCGCTACCAATCACATTGAAATACTGGACAACGCTCTATTCCGTCGCTTTGATGATGTTATCCGATATGAGCTGCCAACAGCAGACGAAGTCGTGACCCTATTCAGGAATCGATTGGCACCATTTGTAACCAGAAACTTTCCCTGGAAGAAATTACCCGATATGGCTTTAGGGTTGAGCAGTGCCGAAATCACCAGAGCTTCAGAAGAAGCGATAAAAGATATGTTGATCCACGGGTATGACAAAGTAACTATGCCGGCACTTGAAACTGCAATTATTGACAGGCGAACTATGCAAAAGAGTTTTAGCGAGGATATTGAGTAAAGATGGCTGAAAACAGGGATGTAAAGCGACATATAATCATTGGTCAGAACGGCCAGCCTCAGAAGTACACCTATCCTAAACCTGTAATAATCACACCAAAAATTCCGCAGAGAAATCAACAGACTCACGGAGCTAAGCTTCAACAAGAGCTTACAGCCTTGAAACCTCATGAAATTTTACTTTCACAAGAAGCCGAAGAATATGAGTTAGAGTCCGCGTTTGGGTTACAAATAAGCTTTGATGCGGATACGGCTTATGACTTTGAGTTTGAAAAACTTGCCGATGTCAGAGCTGGCATAGAAGTGTTAAATATGACACAGGCAGGACAGCAGATAACGGTGTCCATTCTTGTTCCGCATGGCAAGCTGTATGTACTTGAGCGCAAAATCGCTGAATATATGGATCCCGCTAAAAATGGTAAAAAGGGACCTAAAAATCACTCTTTGCTTAATGTCATCGAACGTATCCGGAAAACTGCCGTAGAGAATTTATGGACTGATGCTCCAGAGTTATACCCGCAATCAGCAGATGAAATCAGTTGGTTTGAGGTATGGTTACCCGTTCTGACCGACAGGCTTGCAGTTGTTCATGATTTCAAAAAGTTAGCAGCGATTGCGAAATTAGCAGTGTCTGATAGCGTCCTGGAATTTCCTGAACGCACAGTGCTGTTAGTCCGTGGCAATCTCGCTGCGTTGTCGTCATCGGCACTATTATTAAGCAAAATATCTGAGATCAGAAAGGCAAAGACGACTGCTGATTTTTTCGATAATTTAAATATCGAAGAGCAACGTGCTTGGTCAACTGACTTGCTTCAGCGCGCTAATTTTACCGCATCCGATGACTCTCCTTACGTTTGCATTCTGGATACAGGCGTCAATATTGAACATCCGCTTCTTAAACCTGTATGCTCAGCCGCTGATTTGTCCGTGGTAGATCCAACATGGGATGCGGCAGACAGTGATGGCCATGGCACTGAAATGGCAGGCATAGCGATATGGGGTGATTTAACTGAGCCGCTGAGTCAGCTAAGCCAAGTCGAGATTCGGTATCGAATTGAGTCTTCAAAATTACTGCGCTATCCCGGCGATAATGAAGGGAAGCATCTCGGAAATGTTACATCTGATGGCATATCGGAAGTCGAAATAAAGAATCCTGAGCGAAAACGTGTTTACACATTAGCATTATCCGCTTTGAAGTCTCGTGATAGAGGACGTCCATCAACTTGGTCGTCAACCGTTGATGCTTTAGCGTCAGATTATCTGGGCGAAAATCAGTATAGAAGATTGCTTTTGGTTTGCGCTGGAAATGCTGACGCCAGCCTTAGTAATCTGCTTGAATACCCAAAATATAATGAAGTTCAGGATATTCATGATCCTGCCCAATCTTGGAATGCACTGACGATAGGCGCATATACTCGTAAAATTCAGATCTCAGATGCAAATCCTCAGCAATTCACTGTTCTTGCTCCAGACGGAGGTTTGTGTCCGCATAGTTCAACGTCCATTCTTTGGGAGCCTGATGCGCCAATAAAACCAGAGGTCGTTTTCGAAGGGGGGAATGTTGCAGTAGACAACATCAGTCCTGTAGAGCTACCAAGTCTGCAATTATTGACAACGTCGCACGACATTCAGAGACGACTTTTAACTACCTTCAACGCAACGAGTGCAGCGACCGGACTTGCGGTTAAATTTGCTGCTGAAATCTTGTCCTACTATCCAGAATTATGGCCGGAAACGGTCAGAGCTTTAATGGTTCATTCCGCGGATTGGACAGACGCCATGAAGGCTCAGATTAAAGACCCTAACTTAAAGACTGAACGCCAAAAAGCGCACAGGCTAGCGAGGACCGTAGGGTATGGAGTGCCTGATTTAAACAGAGCACTGTGGAGTTTGAACAATTCTCTGATCATGGTGATTCAGGACGAATTACAACCATTTGAAAAAATCAAAGGGCCGCCAACAACGAAAGATATGCACTTGCACGACCTTCCGTGGCCAAAAGCAGAACTACAGGCTCTTGGTGAAGTAGCTGTAAAAATGACTGTGACGTTGTCGTATTTCATTGAGCCTAATCCTTCCAGTCGAAATGTCACCAGCAAATACAGATACCCAAGTCATCAGTTGCGTTTCGATGTCAAACGGCCGCTTGAGTCTGTTCAGGACTTCATGCAACGTATGACAAGAGATGCCCAATCAGAAGAGCTGGGAAGTAAGAAAGCTCCGGCGGATCCTCACTGGTTACTTGGCGATTTTCGCAATAAAGGCTCGGTGCATAAAGATGTCTGGACAGGGTCTGCCGCAGAACTAGCTGAACGAGGAATGTTAGTGATTTATCCGGCCATGGGTTGGTGGCGTACTCGTACAAAATTAGAGCGTTACAATAAACGCGCCAGATACTCTTTAACCATCTCAATAGAAGCGCCTACAGTGGATGTTGACTTGTATACTGCAATCACAACCGTATTGGCTAATCGAATTCCAATCGTGGTGCCAATTGGCTGAAACTAATATATAAATTTATCGTTCAAGTAACTCTTAACCTATGTAAGGGTACCATTCTGGTATAGCTCATTTAAAAGCTTTACTCCTAATCCCGCGGCACAAAGTCCAGCACGGTAGCGTTAATGCAATAGCGCGGTCTGCCATTGGGGCCGTCGTTAAACACATGGCCTAAATGAATGCCGGATACTTTGGCGCGGATTTCAGTGCGGCGCATGCCATAGCGGTTGTCCGGCTTTTCAATTACCGCACCGTTAACGGCTTTGGTAAAGGACAACCAGCCGGTGCCGGAGTCAAAGCGGTCGCGGGTGTCAAACAGGGCTGCACCGCTTAACTTATCGGTAAAAACACCATCCGGGGTGTTTTTAAAAATTTCATATTGCTGGCAAAAGCGGCCGTCGGTGCCTTTATCAAACGCGACATCAAAAGCCTCAGTGTCGCCGAGTTTAAATTTACCCAGTAACAGATAAAACTCGTCCGGGCCTAAATAACCCTGGCGGCCAAATACTTCTTTGCCGTCTTGCAGCAAAATAATAGTTGGCGTAGCCCAGGTGGGGGTGTTCAACGTTAAACCATTAACTGCGTTGGCATAGCGAAAATGCAGCGGAATATCGCCCTGGTAACTGTTTGCCACCTCGGCTTTAAATTTTTCACAGTACGGGCAGTAGTTTTCAGAATCTATCACCAGTATGTGTTTACCGCTAAGCAAAGCGCTGTTATCCACCGCTGCAGTTTGGCTTTTATTATCGCCGGCAAAACGCACGCCGGTGGAATGATCGGGGCAGTAGCCGTTAGGGTTTTTCGCGATATAGTCCTGATGATACTGCTCGGCCGGGAAAAAACCGCGCAGCGGCTTTATTTGCGTGGTAATAGCACCGTAACCGGCTTGGGTGAGCAATACCTGATACTCGGCCTGCACCTGCTGTGCAGCATCAGCCTGCGCCTGGCTGTTAGTCAGGATAATGGAGCGGTATTGGGTGCCAATATCATTACCCTGGCGGTTAAGCTGGGTTGGGTCATGCATTTCAAAGTAGTGCTGCAGCAAAGCAGTCAGGCTGATTACTGCCGGGTTAAAGGTAATTTGCACCACTTCGGCATGGTTGTTCGGGTTATGTTGATTGCGCTTTTGCGTAATAGCGCGATAAGTGGGTTGTACGCCATTGCCGTCGGCATAGCCGGATACGGCATCAATTACGCCATCCATAGCTTCAAAGCGTTTTTCTACCCCCCAGAAACAACCTGCACCCACCACGATAGTGTCGGTGTGGCGTGTGGCCGGCATAGTGTTGTCTTGCGCCTGTGCGGTGCTGCCAAGCAGCATTAACGCCGTAAAGAGTTTTAATAACGTGGAGCGGGCCATAATTACCTCTGCCTGTTGTTGCGTTTTACTGCTTACGTAACAGACAGGCAAAAGGTGCATTTGCTTTCAGATTTGGGTTAATTCAGTCTGGCGAAATCGGTAATATGCTGCAGTGTTTGCTCAATATCAGCACTGCTTATTTGCAGGTGGCACACCCAGCGTACGCGTTTAATAGCACCGTTGCTGCTCTGGTAATTGCTGCTGGTAAGCCTGATACCGCACTCTGCCAGATAAGGTAATAAGCGCTCTGCCAGCTCAAGGCTGATGTCGGTAAATAAAATATTGCTCTGCACCGGCAAAACGCTAAGTTGGCCCTGCAGTGTCGGTAGCTGCGCCGCTAATACGGCCAGGCCATCGGCTAAACGTTGGCAGTTAGCATGGTCGTCTGCCAGACGATTAATATTGTTCTCCAGCGCATACAGGCCGGCGGCTGCCAGAATGCCGGTTTGGCGCATACCACCACCGAGCATTTTGCGCACCCGTTTAGCCCGGGCGATAAAATCAGCTGAGCCCAGCAATAACGACCCTACCGGGCAGCCTAAACCTTTAGATAAACACAGCGATACTGAATCAAAATCCGTGCACAGCTCGCGTGCCATTTGCTGTGGCGTAACATTATGTTGTGGCGCCAGCACCACAGCGGCATTCATTAATCTGGCACCATCAATATGGCAGGCCAGGCCTTTATCTTTTGCCAGTGCTGCTACATCACGCATATAGCTAAGCGGCAATACCTTACCGCCAACGGTGTTTTCAATCACAATTAAGCGCGTGCGGGCAAAATGCGGATCGTCGGGCTTTATTGCTGCGGCAATATCGCTTAGCAACAAGGTGCCGTCGTTTTGCAGCTCCAGCGGTTGCGGCTGAATAGAACCCAATACCGCCATGCCGCCGCCTTCCCATTTGTAGGTATGCCACTGCTGGCCGACGATGGCTTCATCACCACGCTGGCAATAGCTCATCATGGCAATCAGATTAGTTTGGGTACCACTGGGCGCGAACAGTGCGGCTTCAAAGCCAAGCATATCTGCAGCGTAGCGTTGTAATTCCAGCGTGGTGGGGTCGTCGTTAAACACGTCATCGCCTAAAGCTGCGTTAAACATGCGCTCTTTCATGGCAAGAGAAGGTTGGGTTACGGTATCGCTGCGAAAATCCGGCATGTGTTGCTCCAGAAAAATACTATGGCGACAGACTAAGTGGGGCAAAGCAAGTGTGCAATCAGAATCGATGAAAGCGCAGATTTATTCGCTGGATGAAAGTGATGTGAACGCCATAGGGAGAAGCGGTTTGCTCTAAGCCAACCGTTGCAGGCCAGGATGGCCGAATCGAGCCCCCAGGGATGGGTTTACGGCGTGTTGGTGTGAGCAAACCGGTTCGTCCAATACAGACGAACCGGCTGTTATACCTAACTCAGCAATTAATAAAAGCTGATTTTAAAATCAACACCAAAGGTGCGAGGCTCGTTAACAAAACCAGTCAGGTTGCTAAAGTCGATAGCACCTTTCAGGTTGTCCTGATCAGTAATATTACGGCCAAACACACCTACTTCGTAATTACTGTCGTAATTAACATAGGCTAGGCGTAAACCGGCTTCGTAGTTGTTGTTTGATTTAAACTCGGCTGATTCATACAAAAACAGGTTGGTTTTGCCCTGTAACTGATAATCGCCGTAAACATAAATCTCACCACCCTGTACCGGGAAATCATAGCGCGCGTTTAACGTCAGAATAGTTTTTGGCGCCTGCGGGAACGGGTTACCGTTGATCAGTGCTAAATCCTGCGCGTTAAGCGGGTCAAGCACGGTACACAGGCCAGAGCCGCATGGTGCTACTGTTAAGTTGTCGTCTTTCAGTTCGGTTTTATTGTAGCTAAAACCGCCGCCCAGGCTCAGGTTGGTCAGCACGCGGTAATCAAAGTCAACCTCAAAGCCGTAACCGACGCCTTTGTCAGCATTAATCAGCTGGTTGCCTTGGGTTTCACCCCCAATGGCAGATAACTGAATGTCGTCAATGGTGTAGTAAAATACCGCACCATTGAGGCGCAAGGTGTTGTCCAGTAAGTCTGATTTAGCGCCCACTTCAAATGACGTAATGGTTTCTGAATCAGCGACTGACGGCGGTGCTTCAAACGCCACATCACGGCCCTGAATAGACTGGGCACGGAAACCTTCTGCCACACGGGCAAATAAGCTGGTTTTATCGGTTAAACGGTAGTTGGCGCTTAGCTCCCAGCTGATTTGGTCGTCAGATACCTTGATGGGATCATACTGCTGAATTTGTGCTGCGCCGATAACCAGAGCAAAGCCGTCAACATTTTGCTGGCCTACCGAGAAGGTTTTTACATCGTCGGTATAACGGATACCGGCGGTAACATCCAGTTTATCGGTGAATTTATAGGTAGTTTGGCCAAACAGCGCCCAACTGGTATTGCCGTGGAACACTTCAGTGGCACCGAAGAAACCGTCAATACTGTTTACACCAAAGGTTGAGTCGAAGTAAAAACCACCGGCCTGCCAGCTTAGCGGACCAGAGGTGTCGCTGGCCAGACGGATTTCCTGAGTATACTGTTTTAAATCTTTTAACTGATCTTCAGTGACCGCATTGTCCGGGTTAGCAGGACCGGCCTGGCCGGGATTGCCACCGTCAATATCGCCAATACCGCCGCCATCTGCGCGCTCCAGTGCTGAAATGCTGGTAAGTGTCATGCCATCAAAGCGGAAGTCAAACTTCAGTGAGGCGCCCCAGGCATCGTAACTCTGGCGATTGTAGCCATCAGCGTCATAAGCCACCGTATCGCGATCATAATTTTCGTTTAGCTTGTCGCTGCCCGGAGTCAGAATATTTTTGCGAAACAGGCTCGATGTGCCGTCGTAATTGCGGGAATGTACATTTAACAGCGCATCGAAGTCGGCTGTTTCATACAAAAACTGTAACCGGCCGGCGCGTTCATTGTAACCACCCATAACGTCGCTTTCGCCGGTGTAGCTGTTGTCTACCCAGTTACTGCGATGCTGTGATAACAGTGACATACGTGCAGAGAGTTCATCGGTTAAACCGCCACCCACAGCGCCTTCCAGGTTAAACATACCGAGGGTGCCGGCGGTAGATTTAACATAGGCATCAAAATCCTGGGTTGGCTTTACGCTGTCAAATTTGATAATACCGGCTGTAGTGTTACGGCCAAATAGTGTACCTTGCGGGCCGCGGATCACTTCTACCTGTTGCACATCAAACAGCGGGAAGCTTTTTAAAATCACGTTTTCCATCACCACGTCATCCATAATAATGGACACCGGTTGTGATGCAGCTAAGTCAAAATCAGTATTACCCAAACCACGGATATAAAAACGTGGTGCCGCACGACCGTTAGAGGTTTCGGCATACAGGCCTGGCACCTTAATGGCCAAAGCTGTAATGTCATCACCGGAAGAGAAAATGGTGTCAAACTTCTCGCCGGACAGGGTGGCGATAGAGATTGGCACTTCCTGAATACTCTGGCTGCGCTTTTGCGCGGTAACAGTAATGGTTTCCAGTTCCTGCTGCTTGCCGCTTTGGTCTTTGTCACTTTCCTGTGCCAGTAACACAGGAGAAAAACCAACAGCTGCACTAAACAGGCCGGCCTGAATGGCCGCTGACAACACCGACTTAGTAAATAGCTTCATTAAGATGAACCTTTTGTTGAGGATTGCGATTTTTTTGTGTGCGTTTATTAACGGTTAATTTGCTGGAGTGACCACAGCATTTGTTACGTTTAAACGGGCTTAATATAGCATTTTGTCGCAAAAAATACTCAACTTAGCGGAGTTTTGTGGTTATTTTGTCGGTGGCATGATCAAAAGCAGTGTAGGCTCGTATCGATACACAAATGCACTATTTGAGAGCGTTATATGAGAGAGCTATGCGCAGGGTAATTTTTTTGCTGTTTTATTGCAGTATGCTGATAAGCGGGCATGCAGCTACTACCGGCTGGCAAACGGCAAAACACCTTAAAGCAGAATTGGTAAGTGAGTATCAGCAGGTAACGCCGGGGCAAACTGTGCGGCTGGCGCTGCATTTTGTGCCGGATGAACACTGGCATACCTACTGGCAAAACCCCGGTGACTCGGGCCTGGCGACCAGCTTAAGCTGGCAGTTGCCTGAAGGCGTAACGGCTGGTGATATTCAATGGCCGACGCCACATGCTATCGCTATACCGCCGTTGGTAAATTACGGTTTTGAAGGCAACACGGTTTTGCTGTCTGATCTTAGCATTGCGGCTGATTATGCCTCTGACACTATTGATATTCAGTTACAGGCCGATTGGCTGGTATGTGAAGAAATCTGTATTCCGGCCGAAGCACAATTCAGCCTGACGTTATCGGTAGCCAGCAATGCTCTTTTAGCGGACGAGCAGAGCGCTTTATTTCGCCAGGCCCAGCAGCAACTGCCGCAGCCGCTTAATATCAGTGGCCAGTTTGATACCTCCGGCGGGGCTTTTTCTGCCGTAATCGATTGGCAGCAACCGACAGATATAACGGTGTTTTTTGTCGCGGCCACTGAGTTGGTTGATCATGCAGCAAAGCAGCAAATCAGCCAGCAGGGCACGCAGTTACTGCTGCAACAACCACTAAATACCTATTTTTCCGGCGTGGATGATCAAATTGAACTGGTATTGGTGAGTGCAGATACTGCCTACAGTGTGCAACTGACAAAAAGCCGTCAAACAGCTGCCGAAATTCTGGTAACTGAGGGCCAGCAAAGCAGCACGGCGTTGTGGTTAATTTTACTGATGGCCGCAGCCGGCGGCCTGATCCTGAATTTAATGCCCTGCGTATTCCCGGTATTGTCGCTAAAAGCGCTGAGTATTGCTGCTAACAGCACACAACAGGCACAGCAAAAGCGTGATGCGCTATTCTACAGTGCCGGAGTGGTACTCAGTTTTGTTACCTTGGCGTTGCTGCTTATTATGTTGCGTGCCGCCGGAGCTGCTATTGGCTGGGGCTTTCAGTTACAAAGCCCCTATATGGTGGCGTTGCTGGTGTATTTGCTGTTTGCGCTGGGGTTAAGTTTATCCGGCGTTGTGCAATTTGGCTTGGGCTTGATGAACACTGGCGGAGCGCTTACTGCCGCTAAAGGTGGCAAAGGCTCGTTCTTTACCGGTGTACTGGCAGTTGTGGTGGCCAGTCCATGCACCGCGCCCTTTATGGGCTCTGCACTGGGCTATGCGGTAACCCAAAGCGCCCCTGTGGCGCTGCTGGTATTTGCGGCGTTGGGGTTGGGCATGGCACTGCCGTTTTTGTTACTGGCGTTTGTGCCGGGTTTTGCCCGGCTATTACCCAAACCCGGTGCCTGGATGGACACATTAAAGCAGGTGCTGGCGTATCCGTTATATTTAAGTGCAGTCTGGCTGCTGTGGGTATATGGCCGTCAGGCCGGGGTTGATGCTCAGGCATTGCTGTTAATTGGCCTGGTGTGTGTGGCCGCTGCGTGCTGGTTATGGGGCCGTAAGCAACTGGCTCAGGCTGGTCGCGTTGGTGCAGGTTTTGCGCTGTTGCTGGTGCTGCTTGCTTTGGTGTTACCTGTGCTGGCGCCCAAACAGGCAGCACCACAGGTGCAAAGCAGTGATACACAACACTGGCAGCCGTGGTCTGCCGCTACACTTAAGCAGCTGCGTGAGCAGGGTAAGCCGGTGCTGGTTAATATGACCGCAGACTGGTGTATTACCTGTCTGGTAAACGAGCGGATGGCGCTAAACACTGACAGCAGCAAAGCCGCGCTGGCGTTGTACGATGTTACTTACTTAAAAGGCGACTGGACACTGCGTGACAGCGCTATAACCGAGTATTTGCGGTTGTATCAGCGTGATGGTGTGCCGTTGTATGTGTTGTACTGGCCGGGACAGCCGCCACAAGTACTGCCACAGATTTTAACCCCTGACACTTTGCCGCAGACGTTAGCGCGACTGAGTAGTCAACCTTAACGGCCTGACAGGCCTGGATAATACAGGAGTAAACATTATGAAATTACGTCATCTGGTACTGACTGCCTCGGCAGCATTATTGTCACTGGGTTTAAGTGCGGCACCACAAGTAGGCACAGCGGCCCCTGACTTTACTGTGGTGGATACCAAAGGTAATAGCCATAGCTTAAAAGATTTTGCCGGTAAAAATGTGGTACTGGAATGGACTAACCATGATTGCCCGTTTGTAGTGAAACATTACAGTGGCAATATGCAGGCGCTGCAGAGTGACCTGACCGGGCAGGATGTGGTATGGCTTACTGTTATTTCTTCGGCACCGGGCAAACAAGGGCATGTTAGCCCGGCTAAAGCAGATGAGCTTACCGCCAGCCGCGATGCAGCACCTACGGCCGTGGTATTTGATGAAAGCGGTGTAGTAGGTAAAGCCTATGACGCTAAAACCACACCACATATGTATGTCATCGATAAAGCCGGTGTGCTGCAGTATATGGGGGGTATCGACAGTATTCCGTCTGCCAAAGTGGACGATATCAGCAAAGCCACACCACTTTTTGCCAACGCCGCCAAAGCTGTACTAGCTGGTGGAAAGCCCGACCCGGCCGTTACCAAGCCTTATGGTTGCAGCATTAAGTATTAATTAGCTGCCAACACAGACACCACAGCCAGATAAATGGCCGTGGTGTCTTTTTGATGGAGGGCTTTTTTACCCCGGGTTAATTTTGCAGGTATCGTACCAGCGTAAGGACTTGTTCTATACCTGCAAGCTCGTTGCGCTGCATAATCAGTTCGCGGCCCAGCTTCAGCGCTTTGCGCTCACTCTGCCCGCGTAAGGTGCCGTCGCTGATACTGTCTAAATCGGCAACATGGGCCAGGCCAACTGTACGGCGGATTAGCTCACAACCAGCATAACCCAGAGCATCGGCAAACACCTGCTGTATAAAGCGTTGCTGGTATACGCTGTTTTGCAGTGTCGGTTCACGGCATTCATTGCTCATTAGCTGTTTAAATTGCTTTTCAAAGTTCTGCCACAAGGTTTGTACTTGCGACAGCAGATAATCCTGATGGCGCTGGCGAGTGTCAGTGTCTTGTGTCAGGCCGAAATGACCAAGGTAGTTCAGTAGCAAATTACCTATCAGGCTGCCAACATCAAAGCCAATAGGACCATAAAAGCCAAATTCAGCATCGATCAGTTTACAGTTATCGTCATTAATAAAGATGCTGCCGGTATGCACATCGCCATGCAGTAACGCCTGAGGTTGAGATAAAAAGCCGGCTTTGAGTTGTGCCACCTCGGCTTGCAGCGCTTCGTCATGCCATAGTTGCAGGGCGTCATTCCGTATTTCACTGTGAATATTATTGCGCTCGTGGTTGCAGTAGGGGTCGGTAAAAAACAAATCTTCAGTAATCAGACACAGCTCCGGGTTTAAAAACTGGCCAACCTGCTGCTTTTTGTTTGGGCCTGTTAAGGCGAAATCACTGGTGTAGTACAGCGTATTGGCCAGATAGGTCGCCAGCTGTGGTGCCAGATGTTCAAGTTGTTTACCGGCTATTAGCTCAGTACGTGCAATGCGGTAATCTTTTAAATCTTCCATCAGGATGGCGGCAAGTGTGGCATCGTAATGCAGCACTTCTACGGTATGGTCCGGGCACAATTTGCGGTGTTTTAACAATACTTCGGCTTCAATGCGGGCCCGGTCTACTGTCAGCGGCCAGCTTTCGCCTACACAGCGGGCATAAGGCAACGCCTGTTTTACAATAAGGCTGGTGCCTTTGTCGTTTTCAACCCGAAATACCAGGTTCAGATTGCCGTCACCAAATTCTTCGCAGCTTAATTTACTGTGATCGCCAAACAGGCCGCTGTGCTCATCGGCAAAGCGCTTTGCATCGTCAGTGGTAAAGGTACGGTAGTCTGTCATCCTGGCTCTCATCGCTTGTGTTGAAAATAGCAGGGCTGCATAATCGCAAACCTTATAGACGTCTGCAACGCTAAACAGGAATAAGCTATGAAAAACTTAACGGCACTCAGCCTGAAAACCATACAGGGTGAATTGTATGTGCTGGATCAGACCTTATTGCCACAACAACAAAAATGGCTTCTGTGCCATACAGTTAACGACATGGTTACCATGATTAAAGCACTACAGTTACGCGGTGCGCCTGCTATTGGTATTGGTGCTTGTTTATTATTGGCCTACAGGGCCAGCGTGGGCGACAGCCGTGAGCAGTTGTTACTGGATGCAGAAGTGCTGCGTGCAGCCCGGCCTACGGCAGTTAACCTGATGAATAACCTCGACAGCATGATAGCAGCACTGGCACAGAGTGATTTTAAAACGGCTGCTATTGACTGTGCCGGGCAACTGTTCGCTGAAGATGTACAACTATGCCTGAATATGGCGCGCCATGGCGCCGCTTTGGTACAGCAGGGCGAACAGCTGTTAACGCACTGCAATACCGGAGGCCTGGCCACAGCTGGTGTAGGTACTGCCCTCGGCGTAATTAATCTGGCACATCAGCAGGGTAAAAATATCCGCCTGTGGGTAGATGAAACCCGGCCATTGCTGCAGGGCGGGCGTTTAACGGCGTGGGAATGTCAGCAGTTGGGTATTCCATATCAGCTTATTTGTGACAATATGGCCGCCATGCTAATGGCCCGCGGTCAGGTCGACCGTATTTTTGTCGGCTCCGATCGCATCGCCGCCAACGGTGACTTCGCTAATAAAGTCGGTACTTACTCGCTGGCGGTGCTGGCACATTATCACAAGGTGCCATTTTATGTGGTGGCACCGCATACCACGGTAGACTTAGCCTGCAGTGACGGCAGCGCTATACCGATTGAGCAACGCCATGGTGATGAAGTTCGCGGTGTCAGCGGAGCTTTTGGCACAGCGATTTGGGCACCGGAAGATGCGGTGGTATTTAACCCGGCGTTTGATGTAACACCCGCGGCGTTAGTTACCGGCTGGGTGCTGGATACCGGCGTTTACTCACAAGCTGATATCGCCGCCGGGGTGTTAAAGCAGTTTGCTTAACGGCTGTTGCAGTCGTTGCCATGATGTTTTATCGGGCACAAATAAAAAAAGCAGAGTTACACCGGGGAGTAGTAACTCTGCATACACGGGGGAGTGTAATCTTTGTTGCAGTAAACAGGCGCTTACTCTGTTTACTGCTGGTTGTTTCCTTTGAGGTTAATGCAGGCGCTTACTCTGCAATAACCTTTGTTACTGTTACATCGCAGAAGTTACTTACTCTGCTGACACCATCGCGATGTCTAAGCCGTTGTTGGCTTTGTTCAGTGCTAACTCTAACCGTTGCAGGTTGTGCTGATTTACGTCGCTGCGGTTTAACTCAGCTGCGCGTTTAAAGTCGGCCAGTGCTGACAGGTTATTGTTTTGTAACAGGCGCAGTACGCCACGGTTAGTCAGAGCGTAAGCACGCATTTCACGCTTGTCGCTGCTGCTAACCTGGTGAAACTGCTGTGAGGCAGATACCGCGCTGTCGCATGCACCTGATGCCTGCTCCAGTTTGCCGCTTTTGGTAAAGCCAACGCACAGGCTCATTTGACGTGAGAAGTTATCTACTTCTGCACTGCTGTTTAATGTTTCGCTGATACCCTGATCAAATTGGCCGGCCTGTAAGGCGGCTACGCCAGGAGTATCTTCAATAAGTACCATTTTATAGCCATTGGTGTTGGCTGATGCGAGAAATGAACCCGAGGCCATCAGCATCAACGCCAAAGAACTGCCTAATTTAACTGATCTCGCTTTCATAGTGTGTTGCTCCCAATTTCCCATCCAGGCAGCCGCTATCGGTCTGCAGGTGTAAGTTTGAGCAAAAGCACTAAACTTGACAAACGATAAAAAAAAATGCGACAGGTGAAATAAATTCACCTATAAGTCGCTAATGTTTGTCATACAACGAAAGAGGGGAGGAGTTTACTTATCTAAATGAAAGCTTTGCAAGATCCAGTCGATCAACAACTGAATTTCATCGCGGTGGGGATCGTTGTCGTGCCGCACCAGATAGTAGCGATCGCGGCTAAGCAGTTCTTGCTCGAACAAACGCTGCAGGCTGCCGTTGCTGAACCAGCCATTGCTGATAGGCAGCGGGATCAGCGCAACACCTAAGCCTTGCTGTGCAGCGCGCGCTACACTGAACATGCTGTCCAGCTGGATAATTTGTTTTGGCCTGAAATTATGATACCCCACGTGTTCTGCCCAGCGATGCCAGGCGTAAGGGCGGGCCTGATGCAACAGCAGCGGCACCTTTTCCAGAATGCGATAGCCTTTACTGTGCCATTGCTGGTACTGCTGGGCATTGCAGGCTGGTACATAGCTGATGGGGAATAAATCGTAGGAGATGTTTTCTTCCGGCTTTTTACCCGACAGAATAATCGACAGATCGGTGTATTTCTGGCTGTCGCGGCGTGATTTTACCGTTTCCAGCTTCAGGTTAATATTTGGGTATTGTTCTGACCAGCCAATCAACCGGGGCACAAATAATTCACTGGCAAAAAATTCGGGCATCGAAATACTGACTTCCAGCATCCGTTGTACCTGGCTGAATTCGCCTATTGTCGCGGCCAGTTGCTGCATCAGCGGCTGAATAGATTGATAAAAACGTTTGCCGGTTTCTGTCAGCACTATGGCACGGGTCTGACGTTCAAATAATTGCAGGTTGAGGTTGTCTTCCAGCTGTTTAATCTGGTGGCTTACCGCAGAGGGTGTCAGGTACAGCCGTTTTGCCGTTTCTTTAAAGCTTAAACAGTCTGCCGCGACACAAAAACAACGCAGGCCGCGCATGGGTGTATGCATTGGCATTATGTAGCACTCAATCTCATTTGTTAGCCGATGGTTATAGTCGACGAAGGTTGCATTATGATTAACAACACTGAATTTATGCTTAACGTACTGCATAAACTGCACCAATGCTGATCACAAGTAAAATCATAGCTTAGTGATCGAGACTGCAGGTTGACTGCGCCAGTTTAGCGCAGCAATTGCATCAAAATATAGCTGCTGATAATTCGATATGTAGAAAAATTGTTATTTATATCAGTATACTGGCGCAGGGCTATGCCAGCAGGGGAAAATTGCGGGCTATAGCATTACCGGTAAAGTTGGCTACCCAGCCATCGGCATTGTTAAACAGCCGTATGGCGGTAAATTCCGGCTCACTGCCCATATCAAACCAGTGTGTGGTTCCTGCGGGTACGCTGATCAGGTCGTTTTGTTGGCATAACACCTGATACACGTTACCGGCAATGTGCAGGCAAAACAGGCCCTGGCCACGAACAAAAAAGCGTACTTCATCTTCACTGTGTGTATGCTCTGCCAGAAATTTTTGCCGCAACGCGGTTTTGTCGGGGTGATTGGCACTAAGCGAGATAACATCAACAGTAATATAACCACGTTCTTGTTTTAAGCGCTGAATATCTGCCGCATAAGCCTGCAGGATAGCGTCGTTGCTGCTTTGAGCGGTTACGGTCGCGCCGGCCTGCCATTGCTCAAAGCGGATGCCTGCTTTGGCCAGCTCAGTGCAGATCTGTTCATTGTCGCTGGTGTCAAGCAACGGGGTTATAGCGTTGTCGCTGGCATAAACAGTTAACCGGCTCATGGTATCTGCTCCTGGATCTGGTCAAAACTGTGGGCAATGGAGTGATCTGCTGCAGGCTGGCCTTCACGGATCAATTGCACTGTGGCAATACCCAGCGCTCTGGCGGCATCGAGTTCGGCTACTACGTCAGACAAAAATAACACCTGCTTTGGCGGCAGCTGTAACTGCTGCAAAATAGCGGCATAAGATGAAATATCACCTTTGGCGCCAACACGGGTGTCGAAATAACCACTAAACAACGCCGTTAAACTGCCATAGTCGCTGTACTGAAACAACAGCTGTTGTGCCTGCACAGAACCAGAGCTATAGACATAAAGCCTGATACCAAGGTTGTGCCAGTGCTGTAATTGTTCAGCTGCGTCGGCATACAGGTGGCCGGTAAAAGCACCGCTTTGGTAGCCATGTTGCCACACCATACCTTGTAAGGTTTTTAACGGTGTTACTTTTTTATCTTCAGCTATCCATTCCAGTAATTGGGTAATAATCTGCTCTGCACTGGCTTCAGGCTGCTGCATCAGTTCGCGGCAGGTGGCCAGCGCGGTTGCTACATCGGGCTGTGTCGTATTGGCCCGGATAAAGGCAGGCAATTCACGGGCGGCATAGGGGAAGAGTATATCGGTAACAAAACTTATCCGGCTGGTGGTGCCTTCAATATCAGTAATAATGGCGGAATACTTCACGGTTTACCTTGTTAGCTTTAATCGTTCCAGCTCGCAGTTTATAAGAAACTCCCAACCTTCTAAATGCCTTTTTGCCTGTTCCAGGCTGTAACCCCAAACATAAAGGCCATGGCCGCGCACCAGTAACGCAAAATTCAGTGGTTGCTGCTGCCAGCGCTGAGCTACTTGTTGTGCCAGTGCCGGGATGTCCTGGGTATTGTCAAATATCGCCAGCGGGCAGGGCGCTTCATGGCTGCTGTTACCGCTAATGGCTTTTTGCATTTCGTAGCCCTGAAAGTTATAGCTGTCCTGGTTTATCAGCCGCGAAAACACCGTAGCGTGCACTGAGTGGGTGTGCAGTACGGCTTTAATCCGGCTATCCAACTGATAAAGTTGCGCATGCAGTGCTGTTTCGGCAGACGGTGTGCCAGGGCAGGTTAGCTGATTATTCAGCCAGCTGACGGGGAGTAAATCTTGCGGGCTTAATTCGCCTTTGTCTTTGCCAGAAGCTGTAATCAAGGCGCTGTGTTCGGTGCTGCGAATAGAAAAATTGCCGCCGGTAGCGGGCACCCAATGGCGGCTGGCGATCCAGCGCCCTAATGCGCACAACGCAATGGCATTGGGGTTAATCTGATGCAGCTGGGCAGAGTCATTCATTATTATCAGGCCTGGTTGTTATACGTTTGAACGTTTAGATGTCTATACATAAAACGGGCTAAATGATAGCATTCAAGCCGGTTTTCGCAACTTTTTCTTGCCCGCATGACACTCAAAAGCAAACTGCCAGCCGTTGGTACTACTATTTTCAGCCAGATGTCGCAACTGGCTGCCCAGCACCAAGCCATTAATTTATCTCAGGGTTTCCCCGATTTTGCACCTGATAGCTTATTGCTGCAGTATCTTACCGATTACAGCCAGCAGGGGCTTAACCAATATGCGCCTATGCCGGGTATTGTACCGTTACGTGAGCAAATTGCCGCTTTGGTGCAACGCTGTTATGGCCGGGCAGTGTGTGCCGAGCAGCAGGTAACGGTAACCAGCGGTGCGACAGAAGCGCTGTTTGTTGCTATTAGTGCCGTAGTCGCGCCGGGGGATGAAGTGATTGTTTTTGATCCGGCCTACGACAGCTATGTACCGGCAATTGAGTTAAACGGCGGCACAGCCGTGCATATTGCGCTTAATGCACCGGATTACCGGATTAACTGGCAACAAGTGGCTGATGCCATCACAGCCCGGACCAAACTGATTATTGTTAATAGTCCGCATAACCCAACCGGCATGGTGTTTAACCTTGATGACTGGCAGCAGTTGCAGCAGTTGGTGCTGCAGCGTAATTTGTACTGCATCAGCGACGAAGTGTATGAGCATATGGTGTTTGATGGCGCGGTGCAGCTAAGCGCTAATAACTTTGCTGAACTGGCCGCGCGCAGCTTTATCGTTTCATCCTTTGGTAAAACCTTCCATGTTACCGGCTGGAAACTGGGGTATTGCATCGCGCCGGCGGCGTTGACGGCAGAATTTCGCAAAATACATCAGTATGTCACCTTCTCCAGTTTTACTCCGGCACAATATGCTATTGCGGCCATGTTACAGCAGCAACCGCAGCAGGTTAGTGGCCTGGCGGGGTTTTATCAGCAGAAGCGTGATCAGTTTGTCAGCCTGTTACAAGGCAGCAGGCTGCATCTATTGCCTTGTCAGGGTACCTATTTTCAACTGGCGGATTATAGCGCCATTAGTGAGTTGGATGATGTGGCGTTTTGCCGCTGGCTGACAACTGAGCACAAAGTGGCGGCCATCCCGTTATCGGTGTTTTATAACCAGCCACCACAGCGCCGGATCATCCGTTTTTGCTTTGCTAAACAAAGCAGCACGCTAAAAGCTGCTGCGGAGGTGTTATGTCGGATATAACAATGCCGCTTAATGTTGCGCTGGTGCAAACTGCACTACAGTGGCAAAACCCGATGGCAAACCGGCAACAGCTGGCAGAGCAGATAAGCCGTATTCAGGCAGCGGATATCATTGTGTTGCCGGAAATGTTTACTACGGGCTTTTCGATGCAAAGCGAGCATATTGCTGAACCCGAAGGCGACACCCTGGGTTGGCTGCAACAACAGGCGCAGCAGATTGGCGCTGCACTGGTGGGCTCGGTGGCTACCCGTACAGATAAGGGGTGTGTTAACCGCTGTTATTTTGTGACACCAGAAGGCCAGGTAACTGCCTATGACAAAAAGCATCTGTTTCGCATGGCAGGTGAGCATCAGGCATATATAGCTGGTGATCAGCGTGTAGTGGTGAACTGGCGCGGCTGGCGCTTTTTATTGCAGGTATGCTATGACCTGCGCTTTCCGGTGTTTAGCCGTAATTGCCTTGATTACGATGTCGCGCTGTATGTTGCTAACTGGCCGGCGGCCCGGCGCCATGCCTGGCGTACGTTGCTACTGGCACGGGCAATCGAGAACCAGACCTTTGTGCTGGGCTGCAACCGGGTTGGCACCGACGGCAATGGCGTACAATACAGCGGTGACAGCCTGATTGTCGATTATCTGGGGCAGGTTGTCGCAGATCAGGCCGTGGCACAACCTGCAGTGCTGTGTGCTACGTTAGACTATGCACAGCTTAAACAGTACCGGCAACAATTTCCGGCCCATCTGGATGCTGATGCTTTTGTGCTGAGCTAAGCTTCTACAGTCCTGCAGTATTTTCATTTACCGGTATTACAAGGAGCGGCTATGTCGCGCTTACACCCCACCGCGGTGATCTTCAGCGGTTTCTTCTTATTGGGTAACCTTATTATTCTCTGGGGTATGTTACTGCCCGACATGGCAAAAGCGTTAAATATGGCGCCGGCGATCAGTGGCGTGTTTTTCAGCTTAATGTCGGTGGGCACTATTGTCGGCGCCATCATAGGCGGCAAATATGTGCAGCGTTTCCATTTTCTGCGCTTATTTGCATTTTTAGCCATTACTGAATCGATTTTGTTAAGCCTGTTGTCAGCGGTCAGCAACTGGCAGCTATTGCTGCCGCTGATTGTGCTGGTGGGATTAACCTACTCCGTGATGTTCACCATCGGCCATACTCTTATTGCCCGGCTGTTTGCCAATAAACGTGCAGCTATGATGGGCCTGATGGACTTTATGTTTAGCCTGGGCACCTTAACAGCACCGCTTTGGGTGGTGATGCTGTACTGGGTGCTGGATGACTGGCGTTGGCCAATCCGTATTATTGCGCTATGCCTGCTATTTGTCGGCTTATACAGCTGGCAGGTTGCCAGAATGCAGCCTGTACTGGCCGGGCGCAGCCACAGTGGTAGTAAAAGCCTGTCTTATATTACCGTGCTGCGCCAGCCTATTTTTTTATTGCTGTTACTGGTGATGGTAGGGTACGGCGCAGCAGAATGGGGCCAGGGTAACTGGTTTGTCAGTTACGCGGTAGATGGTTTGGGCTATCAGGCTGAAGATGCCCGTTTGCTGCTGGCCTGGTTTACCGGTGGTATGGTGCTTAGCCGGCTTGGTTTTGCGCTGCTATTGCGTTGGTTAAGCAGTGCTCAACTTATGTTGCTGCTGGGGGCTTTTACGGTGGCAGGCGCCTTTGTGGTGAAGTTAAGTAATGGTAGCGAATTGCTGGCGCTGGGTAACTTGCTGTTGGGGCTGGGTGTGGGTGGTTTGTTTCCGCTAATGTTATCTACTGCTATGGATCTGGACAGCGACAATGGTCCGGTATTGTCTGGCATCGCCAGTATTGGCAGCTCAATTGGCTTCCAGTTTGCCGGTTTGTTAACCGGAGTGTGGGCGCAGCAGGCCGGTATTGCACAGGCATTCTGGCTGATACCACTGGCCAGTATCTGGCTATTTGGCTGTTTGTGGCTGTTTCAGCGCCGCTTAGGCAGGGCTTGACCACAGCCGTATTCGCAGTAACACTATACGGCCATAACTAACATGAGTTTAACCAGTGAGCGAAATTAACTGGGCTGCCCTGCAACAGGCAGCACAACAAGCCGCCGCGCAGGCTTATGCGCCTTACAGCAAATTCCCCGTTGGCGTGGCGATACTGGCCGACAGCGGTAAAATTTATACCGGCTGCAACGTTGAAAATGCTTCATATGGTGGCACTGTATGTGCCGAGCGTAACGCCATAGGCGCAGCAGTAGTGGCAGGTGAGCGCAAATTTACCGCGCTGATGGTGTACACACCGCAAGACATGCTAACGCCACCGTGCGGTATCTGCCGCCAGGTTATTGCGGAATTCTTTAGCCCCAATGCCCCTATCGCCAGTTGCAACCATTTGCACCAGCAGCAAAACTGGAGCTTAGGCGAATTACTGCCAGCGGCTTTTACACCCACCTATCTGGCCAACAGCACTAAAGTTGGAGCTTAATAGATGATCCCACAGGAAATTATTAAAACAAAACGTAACGGTGGCAATTTAAGTCAGGCCGAGATTAAGCAGTTTGTCCGTGGTTTAACCGACGACAGTTTCAGCGAAGGCCAGGTAGCCGCACTGGCAATGGCGATTTATTTAAACGGTATGCAAACCGATGAGATTGTTGCGCTAACGCTGGCCATGCGCGACAGCGGTACGGTACTGAACTGGCAAGGTAAGTTAAACGGCCCGGTGGTAGATAAGCACAGCACCGGCGGTGTTGGTGACAAAGTCACCTTAATGCTGGCGCCGATGGTGGCCGCTTGCGGCGCTTATATGCCCAGTATTGCCGGCCGCGGCCTGGGCCATACCGGCGGCACGGTAGATAAACTGGAAACCATTCCCGGTTACAGTTGTACCCAACCGCTGGAAAAAATTCAGCAGTTATTGCCGCAACTGGGTTGCGTTATTGTCGGCCAGAGCAGCCAGCTGGCGCCGGCCGACCGGCGTTTATATGCTATTCGTGATGTTACTGCCACTGTGGAATCGATCCCGCTGATCACGGCGTCTATTTTGTCGAAGAAGCTATCTGAAGGTTTAGATGCGCTGGTAATGGACGTCAAAATCGGCAACGGTGCCATTATGCGCACCGTCGATGATGCCTCGGCGCTGGCCAGCAGTATTGTTAATGTGGCTAATGGTGCCGGGGTGCCAACACGGGCACTGCTGACAGATATGAACCAGATTTTAGGCAGTACAGCCGGCAATGCGCTGGAAGTGATGGAAACGCTGGATTATTTAACCGGCAAATACCGTGAGCCACGCTTGCATCAGGTTACGCTGGAACTGGGCGCTAATATGCTAATGCTGGGTGGGCTTTACAAGGACAAGGCCAGGGCGGTAGCGGCGCTGGAGCACAGCTTAAGCTCAGGCAAAGCAGCAGAGATTTTCGCTAAAATGGTGGCAGCGTTAGGCGGGCCCGCGGATCTGATTGAAAAACCACAACAGTATCTGGCCAGTGCGCCTGTAGTACAGGAGATTATTGCGCCACAAAGTGGTTACCTGAGTTACAACAATACTGTGGGCTTAGGTATGGCGGTAGTGCGTTTAGGTGGAGGCCGGTCGCACCCCAGCCAGCAAATTGACCCTGCAGTGGGTTTTAGCCATATTCTGCCAACAGGTAGCAAGGTACAGCAGGGCGATGTGATTGCCAAAGTGCATGCCGCCAGCGAAGATGCCGCCGCAGTAGCAGCAAATGAGTACCTTGCAGCATTGGATCTGGCAACGGCAGCAGAGCCGTATCCACTGGTGCACCATACTATTGGTTGAGTGAGTGGCTGATTGACGTTGTGCCCCATTATTGGCTACAGTTAAAGCAGTCAATTTCGGGGCGCATCCATGCTATTACGTTGTTTGCTTTTGCTGCTGGCCAGCAGTGCATACGCTAAGCCACAACTTACCTGGCTGCAAACCGACTGGCCGCCGCATCAGATTGTTAATGGCCCGTTTCAGGGCCAGGGCACCTTTGATTTACTACAACAACAGATTATGGCTGCGCTGCCGCAGTTTAGCCATGACACCCGTTTGGTCAGCCTGGCACGATTAGAGCAGATTTTTCAACAACCGGACGCGGCTAGCTGCGCGCTGGGAACTTTATATTCAGAAGAGCGTGCTCAAAGCCGGTTGTTCTCTACACCTATGGCAGTAGGGCCGGCGGTAGCGGTGGGCTATATTGCCGGCAAACTGACTACTCATCCTGCCATGCAGCCAGAGGGAGCTGATATCCGCGTGCTGGCGCTGGATAAAACTATCAGAGGGGCGTTTCAACCGAACCGGCTATATCCCGATGTCATTGCGCCGCTGCTGCATCACCCGGACAGTAATCTGAGCAGCCACGCCTTTACCAGTGAGATCAATGCTGCAGGCCTGCTGGCAGGTAACCGGGTGGACTATGTGGTGGAGTACCCTGAGCGGATGCAGTATTACAATCAGTTGTTGCCTGAAGCCGCAGCGTTGGAACACCGGGCGATAGTGGGGGCTAATGTTGCCAGTGTGTCTTATGTTACCTGTAGCCAGGATAGTATAGGGCAGGCAGCAATCGAGGCGATAGATCAGGTATTGCCAGTGTTGTGGCAAAGTACTGAGTATCTGCAAGCGATGCAGCGCTGGCTGGATAGCAGTGCCCAACGCCGGTTGAGCACTGATCTGCAGCAACTACAGCAGCAGACGTTAATGCAGCTTAAGCCGGGGCCGGACGATGCGGTTGATACGGGCCACTAAACTGATCACCAGCATTTTCAGCCAGCCGTGCAGCGCAACCTGATGCATACGATACAAAGAGATATACGCCAGCCGGGCAATACGGCCTTCTATCATCATGGCGCCACCGACTAAATTGCCCATTAGACTGCCGACAGTACCAAAACGGCTCAGTGAAATTAACGAGCCGTGGTCTTTATAATTAAAATCGCGCAGCGCTTTGCCATTTAATTCCGCCAGAATATTCGTCGCAACCAGGCTGGCCATCTGGTGTGCCGATTGCGCCCTTGGCGGTACCCATTTATTGTCGGGTAGTGGGTAACCGGCACAATCGCCAATGGCGTAAATGTGGCTATCCAGTGTGGTTTGCAGCTTGCTGTTTACCAGTAACTGATTAATGCGGTTATTTTCCAGGCCGTCGAGCTGATGTAAAAAGTCCGGCGCTTTAATACCGGCGGCCCACACCATCAGCTCAGCATCCAGATGTTCGTCGCCCAGCTGCAAACCATGGGCATCGGCAGCGGTAACTTTAGTGCTGGTGCGCACATGCACACCCAGCTTTTGCAGCTCTTTTAACGCTGCATTAGCAATTCGTTCCGGCAGCGCGGGCAAAATACGCGGCCCGGCCTCTATTACACTGATATTTAACCGGTCTTTACGTAAATCGGCAAAACCGTACAGGTTAAGCTCCGCGGCGGCATGATACAGCTCGGCAGCTAGCTCTACCCCGGTAGCACCGGCGCCCACTATAGCGATATTTAATTTATCTTTCGGATGGCCGGGTGAATTCAGCTTTAAATAGGCACCCAGCAAATGGCGCTGAAAACGCTGCGCCTGGGAAGGGCTGTCTAAAAAAATACAATGCTCAGCCACACCTGGCGTATTAAAGTGGTTAGACACACTACCAATGGCCAGTACCATATAGTCATAGGCCAGCTCACGCGCCGCCAGTACCTCTTCGCCATCATCGGCATATACCGGCGCTAAAGTAATGGTTTTTTGCTGCCGGTTCAGGCCGTAAAAGCTACCCAGCTGAAAATCAAAACCGTGGGTTGCGGCATGGGCCCGGTAACTAAGCTGATCAATTTCCACGTCCAGTGTGCCGGTGGCGACTTCATGCAGCAGCGGTTTCCAGATATGAGTTTGGTTGTGGTCAATCAGGGTGATATGCGCTTTGCCTTTACGGCCAAGTTTATTGCCTAAGCGGGTTACCAGCTCAAGGCCGCCAGCCCCTCCGCCAATAACCACTATGCGCGGGCGTGTCATATGCTACTTCCTTCTGTGAAAAATAAAGCAGTACAACGTCTTGCCGTTAAACCACAGGCAAGAAAAAACCGGCACGAAGGCCGGTTTTGTCAGTTAACTTTTTTGCCGTTTCATGGCATCGAAGAACTCGTCGTTGGTTTTGGTCATCAACAGACGGTCTATCAAAAACTCCATACACTCGGTTTCATCCATCGGGTGCAGAATTTTGCGCAGGATCCACATTTTCTGCAGCTCTTCAGATGAAGCCAGCAGTTCTTCGCGGCGGGTGCCGGAGCGGTTAAATTCAATGGCCGGGAATACCCGACGCTCAGCAATTTTACGCGACAGGTGCAGTTCCATATTACCTGTACCTTTAAACTCTTCGTAAATCACTTCGTCCATCTTCGAACCGGTATCTACCAGCGCGGTAGCGATAATAGTTAAGCTGCCGCCTTCTTCAACATTACGTGCTGCACCAAAGAAACGCTTTGGTTTATGCAGGGCGTTGGCGTCAACACCACCGGTTAATACCTTGCCGGAGCTTGGGATCACGGTGTTATAAGCACGGGCTAAACGGGTAATAGAATCGAGCAGAATAATAACGTCTTTTTTGTGCTCAACCAGGCGTTTGGCTTTTTCGATCACCATTTCAGCCACCTGTACGTGGCGGCTGGCCGGTTCATCGAAGGTAGAGGCAATCACTTCGCCTTTTACCAAACGCTGCATTTCGGTTACTTCTTCCGGCCGCTCGTCAATCAGCAGTACCATTAACACGCAATCCGGATGGTTAGCGGCAATAGACTGGGCGATGTTCTGCAGCAAAATGGTTTTACCGGCTTTGGGTGGTGCCACGATTAAGCCGCGCTGGCCTTTACCGATAGGCGAAGCTAAATCCAGTACCCGGGCGGTGATATCTTCACGGCTGCCGTTACCACGTTCCATGCGCAAACGTGAGTTAGCATGCAGCGGGGTTAAGTTTTCAAACAGAATTTTGTTACGTGCCTGCTCCGGGCGGCCGAAGTTAACTTCGTTTACCTTTAACAGTGCAAAGTAACGCTCGCCTTCTTTGGGCGGGCGGATTAAACCGGAAATACTGTCGCCGGTGCGCAGGTTAAAGCGGCGGATTTGGCTGGGCGAAACGTAAATATCGTCTGGGCCGGCTAAGTAAGAGCTGTCGCTGGAGCGCAGAAAACCGAAACCGTCCTGCAGGATTTCCAGACAACCATCACCGAAAATTTCTTCGCCGTTCTTGGCGTGGGATTTTAAAATGGCGAAAATAATGTCCTGTTTGCGCAGGCGGGCCATATTTTCCTGGCCCATAGACTCAGCCAATTCAACCAGCTCGCTAATTGGCTTCAGTTTCAGTTCTGTTAAATGCATATTGATTGGGTTTCTTGTTGATATATAAACAGGGTAATGCTTATCGGTTCGATAAAATAAGGTTTGGAAGTGGTTTTTTCGACAGACAAGCGTGGTTTAGAACGTTTAATTGGCTACACAATAGCAGTTGGCTACTGGTGCGTCCAGCGTTGAAACAGAAAAAGGCGTATAAAAATACGCCTTTTTTCAATTTATTCAGATGTTACCGTCAAGAAACTCTTTCAACTGAGTTTTCGACAGTGCACCCACCTTAGTTGCAGCAACCTGACCATTTTTAAATAACAGCAGGGTAGGGATACCACGAATACCGAATTTTGGCGGCGTGTTGGGGTTGTGGTCAATATTCACTTTGGCCACTGTTACTTTACCGGCATATTCTTTTGCCACGTCTTCCAGAATAGGAGCGATCATTTTACATGGACCACACCATTCCGCCCAAAAGTCGACTAAAACCGGTGCATCAGCTTTTAGCACGTCGGTTTCAAAACTATCGTCAGAAACCTGTAAAATATTTTCGCTCATTTATGTCTCCGCTAGTACGATGCAGCCCGGCTGCAAAAAAGTGTTATCAATTTAAACGTGGCTGTTCCTTATTGCAAGCGTAACGGTTATGCTTAGCGCCGTATGAATAAAACACACTTAACTTCGCATAAATTCGCCGATTTCGCATTGGCGCCACAGGTTCTTGACGCGTTAACCGCGCAAGGTTACGGCTATTGTACGCCCATTCAGGCCCAATGTTTACCACTGGCTCTTGCTGGTAAAGATATTGCCGGCCAGGCCCAAACGGGCACGGGTAAAACATTGGCGTTCTTAACCGCTACTTTCCACCATTTACTTACCCATGAGCCCAAAGGTTCTGGTCAGCCGCGCGCCATTATTATGGCTCCTACGCGTGAGCTGGCGGTACAGATCCATCAGGACGCAAAAATACTGGCTGATAAAGCCGGTTTACGTCTTGGCTTAATTTATGGGGGCGAGGGGTACGATACTCAACGCCAGCTGTTGGAAAATGGCGTAGATATTTTAATTGGTACCACAGGCCGCTTAATAGATTACTTAAAGCAAGGCTTGTACGACTTATCACAAATTCAGGTAGTGGTGCTGGACGAAGCTGATCGCATGTTCGATTTGGGCTTTATTAAAGACATCCGCTTTATGTTTAACCGTATGCCGCCGGCGACAGAGCGTTTGAGCTTGTTGTTCTCAGCTACCTTGTCTTATAAGGTACAGGAACTGGCGTTTGAGAAAATGAATCAGCCGGTGCATATCCATGTTGCGCCGGAAGAAATGACCGGTAGCCGTATCAGCGAAGAGCTGTTTTATCCGTCAGACGAACATAAACTGCCATTGCTGTTAACACTGATGGAAGAAGAGTGGCCGGATAAAGCCATTGTATTTGCTAACACCAAACACTGGTGTGAAGAAGTACACGCCTGGCTGGAGGCTGATGGCCATCGCGTTGGGTTGCTCACCGGTGATGTGATCCAGAAAAAACGCCTGCGCATTTTAGAGGACTTCACCAGCGGTAAGCTGGATATTCTGGTTGCCACCGACGTTGCGGCGCGAGGCCTGCATATTCCTAAAGTAAGCCATGTATTTAATTATGACTTACCGGATGACTGCGAAGACTACGTGCACCGGATTGGCCGTACCGGCCGGGCCGGTGAAAGCGGTAAAGCCATTAGCTTTGCCTGCGAGCGTTATGCGCTTAACCTGACAGCCATTGAAGACTATATTCGTCATGTGGTTCCGGTAAGCCAATACGATGCCAGCGCCCTGCTGGATGATATTAAAACGCCGAAGCCGCGGGTTCGCCGCCGCGCCGGTCAGGCCAGAACCGGCAGCCGCAGTGGCCCGGGCGGACGTAGCAGTAATGGCGCAAGAGCTCCTCGCAACCGTCCTCGTTAATCCGGCGCTGTCTGCCGACCAATCACCGCATCAGGATATCTATGCGGTGATTGATCTTGGCTCAAACAGTTTCCATATGCTGATGGTCAAGGTTGTTGGTGGCTCAGTGCAGGTTATAGGCCGGGTAAAACGCAAAGTACGCCTGGCCGCCGGTTTAAATGAAAATCTGGTACTTAGCCGCAAAGCGATGAAACGCGGCTGGGAATGTTTAGCTTTATTTGCTGAACGGTTGCAGGATATACCGCCACAAAATATCCGTATTGTCGGCACCGCTACGCTGCGGTTGGCAAAAAATGTTAAAACCTTTCTTAAAGAAGCTGAGGCCATTTTAGGCCAGAAAGTGACGGTTATCAGCGGTGAAGATGAAGCCCGCATTATTTATCTGGGCGTAGCCCATACCTCAAACAGTGACAGCAACCGGCTGGTGATCGACATTGGCGGCGCCAGCACCGAAGTAGTGATTGGTGCCGGTTTTACTCCGCAGCTGTTGTCCAGCCTGAATATGGGTTGCGTCACTTATCTGGAACGCTATTTTAGCGACGATGAGCTTAGTGAAGATAATTTTAGCCAGGCTATCGCTGCGGCAGAACAAGAGGCGGTATCTATTGCCGAGCAATACCGGCAAACCGGCTGGCAGTTGGCAGTAGGTGCGTCTGGTACTGTGCAGGCGATGCAGGAAATACTGGTTGCTCAGGGCAAAGATGAAGTGATCACACTAAGCCGGTTGGAAGATATTATGCAGCAGGCACTGGCGTGTGGCCGTATGGAGCAACTGACCATTGTTGGCCTGGCGCAAGAGCGTAAGCAGGTATTCCCGTCTGGTCTGGCTATTTTAATAGCATTGTTTCGCAAGCTTCACATCAATGGTATGACATTGTCCGGCGGCGCGCTGCGTGAGGGCGTGTTGTACAGCATGTTGCCGCAACTGCAACATACTGACGTGCGTAATCGCACCGTGGCCAGTTTGATGGTGCGCTATTTTATTGACCAGCGTCATGCCGAACGGGTTGCCGAAATGGCCTGTGAGCTTGCCAATCAGTTACAAAGCCGCTGGGATTTGCAGAAGTTTGAAGGCCACAGCATGCTCAGAAGTGGCGCTTTGCTGCATGAGCTGGGTTTGCTGATTGAATATAAAAATCACCATCATCATGGTGCTTATATTATTAACCATTCCGATTTGCCCGGTTTCACCCGGGCCCAGCAGCAATTGGTGATGGCGCTGGTGCATAATCATCGGGCTGATATCAGCCGCGAAATTATCGCCCGCCAAACCATGACATCAGTGCTGTTAACGGTACGTTTAACACGTATTTTGCGTTTGGCGGTGATTTTATCTATGCGTCGCCGGCATGAGGTATTGCCGCAGGTAAATATCAGCAGTAAAGGCGAGCAATTAACGTTGAACATGCCGGAAGGTTGGCTGGATCAGCATCCGCTAATGCGCGCAGAGCTGGAGCAGGAAGTGCAGTATCAGCAACAAACCGGCTGGGAACTGATTATCAAGTAAAAACTGCTAGCTGTTAATCGGGTAAATATTACCGCAAAGTGTGTAATTTTTGCCCAACAGCCAGCTACCAATTAGCAATGGCAGCGGGCTGTTAGCAAGTACCGGCATATCTGTATATACCCCTTTTACCAACCTGCAGAGGTTACTACTGTATTATGCCGCAAGCGATCGGGCTACCACTGCTGCCTGAAGGCGCGGAGGTGTAATCGTCAGCTTGCTGATGCACAACCAATGACCGGTTTTTCAAGTCATCCAACTTCATCCGCCCGGCTGTTACTTCCTGTTGGTTACCATTGCTATCAACACGGATCATCGGCAAGTCACCAAGGTGACCTTGTCCGTCCGAGCCCGCATGCTGATTGGTATCCGCCGGATCCAGATGGCTGCCAGCACTGGCCGCAGCCTGGCGTTCGCCATCTTTCATTGCCGGTTCGCAGTTGGGGTTCTGATGTACGTGAAAACCATGCTCTCCCGCCTGAAGGCCCTGCAACTCGGGTTTAAATACCAAGCCGTCTGCTGTTTCAGTAATGATGATGGTGCCTGTACTGTCACCCACACCCTCTGCAGTGACTTTATTCATCCGCACTTTAATGCTGTTGCCGGCAGCTTGCTCGTCAGCTTTCCCGGGCATAGGTGCCGGTGTGGTAACACTACCTGGTGCAGACGGTGGGTTAGGATCAGGGTTGCAGCCTAATAACAGGCCTGCAGCGAGTAACGGCAAGGGCAATATCCGCAGTTTCATAATAACCTCCTTCAAGATTGAGTAAGCAATAAGAGTCGCACTGATTGAGTTTGCAAGTTCGGCGCCAACCTAAGTGTTAAGAAAAATGGCATGAGCTTTGCGTTCAGACTAAAACAGCAAACTATGCAGACAGCAGGAGATATTTTATGCCTTATAACAATCACCGCGAATTGCCAGAGACCGTAAGAGACACTTTACCTGCCCATGCCCAGGACATTTACCAGGAGGCGTTTAACAGTGCCTGGGATGAATATGCCGATCCGGATAAACGCCGCGGCGATGACAGCCGGGAAGAGGTTGCGCATAAAGTAGCCTGGGCTGCGGTGAAACATAGCTACGAGAAGAATGAGGCGGGGAAATGGGTGAAAAAGTAACTAGCATTTAACGGAGCCCCGATGCCTTATCTTAATGTTGGTGATGGCCACCAGTTGTATTTTGAGTTGCAGGGAAACCCTGCAGCAGACATCCCGTTATTGTTTGTCCACGGCGGGCCCGGTGCCGGTGTCAGGGCCGATAACAAACAGCTGTTTGCCAAGCTGCAGCGCCCGGTAATCTATTATGATCAGCGAGGTTGCGGTAACAGCACGTTTGAAAACCGGTTAACCGCTAATACGACTGAGCATTTAATTGCTGACATAGAACTGCTACGTCGTACTCTGGAAGTTGAACAGTTAATACTGGCGGGGGGCAGTTGGGGTAGTACTTTAAGCTTACTGTATGGCATTCGTTATCCACAGCATGTGGCAAGCATGGTGCTGTGGGGTATTTTTTTATGCCGGCAACAAGAACTGGATTGGTTCTATTTATACGGCGCCAATCAGATATATCCGGAAGAGTATCAGCGCTTTATTCAGCAGGTCGATTATGCAGCCGACCCGGTTACCGCCTATTTTGAAAAGTTATCAACAGCCAACCAACCACAGCGTAATGCAGCCGCTATCAGTTGGGCCAGGTGGGAAGCAGTAAATTCTTTTCTGGCACCAGACGAGGCCAAAATAGCGCTGTTTAGCGCCCCAGACAGTTGCCTGCAGATGGCTTTACTTGAGAGCTATTATTTTAAGCAGCAGGCATTTTTGCCACCGGACTATATTTTACGTAACAGCGCCCGTTTGCAGGCTATACCTGTTGATATTGTGCAGGGCCGTTACGATACCATTTGTCCTTGTGGTACTGCCTGGCAGTTGTCAAACCAGCTGGCGCGGGCTCAACTGCATATTTTACCACTTGCGGCACATGATGCTACCGAGCCAGAAAATTTCTGCAGCCTACGCGCGCTGTTGTTGGATCTGGAGTCTGCGATAGCCGACTGACTGCATTAGGTTCATCAGGCGTACAGCTTAGCAAGCTATACCTGTTAATAAATAGTAAGCAAAGATGCAGCAAAATAACCTTAGGAAATAAACCATAGTGACATCAGGTACTGTAAAAAACGGTAAAACGGCAAAGAGCCCATCAAAACCACACAGCAAAATGTCGGCGATATTGGGTGTTATTGGCAGCTTATTATTTGTCGCTGTCGTGCTGATATTGCTGGTGCATTTTGGTGTGCATAAAGAGGTGCTGCATCTGCTGGAGTGGTTTAAGCAACAAGGCGCCTGGGCGCCGGTGCTGTTTATGTTAATTATGGCAGCGGTAGTGGTGTTGCTGCTGCCGGGGGCATTATTTACCGTGGGGGCCGGCTTTGTTTTCGGCGTGGTGGCGGGCTCGGTTTATGTATTACTGGGTACCACCTTTGGCGCCGTGTTAGCGTTTTTGATTGCACGCTACTGTTTTGGCCAGCGTGCCAGAGAATTTGTTATGGCGCGGGCAAAGCTAAAGTTGGTAAACGACGAGCTGACGCCAAATGGCTGGAAGATAGTGCTGCTAACCCGGCTGATCCCGTTTTTCCCCGGTAAAATTTCTAATTACTTTTTTGGTTTAACTCAGTTCTCGCTACGGGGATATATCGGTGGCTCGTTGCTGGGTTTTATTCCGTTTACTGTGCACAACGTGTATCTGGGGTCGTTAATTGCTGACATTTCCAGCTTTGATTTTACCTCACGCGAGCGTTCAATGTGGGAGTGGGGCTTGTATGCCGGCGGCCTGTTGGCGGCTATTGCAGTGATTATTTATCTTAACCGTCTGGCCAGCCGGGCGCTGGCGCAATATACCGAACAAGACACACAAAAGGAGCCTGACTGATGACCTGGTTAAAATGGCTACCGTGGCGTTATGTGGTGCGCTATGTTGCACATAAACATGGTTTTATTGATCCTATTGCCTTACTGGCGCGGCTGCATAACTTTGCCCAGCCATCAGAAGTGGGCGAACCGATTGAGCTGCTACGTGCAGGAGTGGTGTTTCATGCCCGTGGTCTGATTAACAGCCGGGTGATCCAGCATAATCTGGATTGGGTATGGCCATACTGGATTGAACGGCAATTTGACCCTTACGATGCGTCGTTTATCCCGCGGGCTTTTTCCATTACCCATATTAACCTGACCCATCGTAACTGGACGGCAATAGGTTTGCCGGACTGCCCTGAGTTACCTATTGTTGACCCCAGAGGGCTGCTGACGCCGTTTCTGGATGGCTGGTCTCTGGATGCCTGGATTATGCCGCAGCAGGGTGAGTATTTGTTGCCGTCCAGAGCGGTGCAGTGTCAGCAAGAATTGCGAATGGCTGGCGATGTCAGTATCAGTACAGAAACTGTGCTGCATGATATGGCGCTGGTCACTCAGGCATCTGTCGAGCTTGAGGATGGCATAGCGGTATGTAAACTGCGGTTGCGGGCAAAGTCGGCCCAGCAGGGCTATCTGGTGCTGGCGCTGCGGCCGCAAAACCCGGAAGGCATCAGCTTTATTCACCGTGTAAGGTTAAACTCAGACCGAACGGCCTGGCAGGTTGATGATAATAAGCGGGTAGAGTTCAGCCGCAAGGCTGAGCGGCATCATGTTTCCACCTATCGCCAGGGTGATGTTTACATTCATCTGAACGATGCGCAGGAGCAGACCGATGGCGTCTGTGACGTCGGTATGGTCACTGCTGCAGCGTTGTTTGCGTTGCCAGCTGACGAATGGCAGGAACTGGAAGTGTCTGTGCCGTTAACAACAGAACGTAACGAGCAGCTGCAAACAGACGCCTGGCGGCAGGAGCAGCAGAAAACCTGCAAGCTGACCTGCCCGGATGCACACTATCAGTTTTTATATGACGCGGCTGTCACATCGCTAATTTTGCACTCGCCGGAAGATGTTTATCCTGGTCCTTATACCTACAAACGGTTCTGGTTTCGTGATGCGGCTTTTATTATTCACGCCTTACTATGCGCCGGCCTGACTGAACGTGCCGAGCGGGCGCTGAATCAGTTCCCACCGCGCCAGACATTACTGGGCTATTTCCGCTCGCAGGAAGGCGAATGGGATGCCAACGGTGAAGTGTTGTGGATCCTCAAGCGCTATTTTGATATGACCGGCCGCAAAATGCCCGCCGACTGGCATGGTCCGGTGCAAAGCGGCGCGCGCTGGATAATCCGTAAACGCTTGTCGGATAACCTTGATGCACCTCATGCCGGCTTACTACCGCCGGGTTTTAGTGCCGAACACCTTGGACCAAACGATTATTACTACTGGGATGATTTTTGGGGTGTAGCTGGTTTACAGGCGGCTTCAGCCTTGTTTGGCGATACAGATCTGAAGCAACAACACGAGTTTGCTCAGGCCGCCGCCAGCTTTAGTAAAGCGATAGATAAAAGCCTGGCCCATTGCGCAACACGCTTAAAGCGTCCCGGCATGCCGGCATCGCCTTACCGGCGGCTGGATGCCGGAGCCATTGGTTCATTGGCTGCGGGCTATCCGGCACAGTTATTGGCGCCTGACGATCCCCGTCTGCTGGATACGGTCGAATTTTTGTTGCAGCGCTGCTTTGTTAAAGATGCCTTTTATCAGGACATGATTCACTCGGGGCTAAATGCCTACTTAACCCTGCATGTCGCGCAGGTTTTGTTGCGGGCGAAAGACCCGCGTTATCTGACGTTAATGGATGCGGTAGCTGCACTGGCGTCACCTACCGGGCAGTGGCCTGAGGCTATTCACCCGGCTACCGGAGGCGGTTGTATGGGGGATGGCCACCATGTATGGGCGGCTGCCGAGTGGTTACTGATGATACGTAACTGTTTTGTCCGTGAAGAAGGCCAGCATCTGATGTTATGCAGTGGTGTACCCCAGCGCTGGCTGGCTCCGGGGACGCCCGTCTACTTTGGCCCGGCCCCCACCAGTTTTGGCAGTATTAGTATAGAGATCACTGTCTGCGCTGAAGAGGGTGTTGTAGTGAAATGGCAAGCTGATTGGTATAACGGCAGTGTACCTGCAATGGAAATAGCCTTGCCCGGGTATCAGACAGAAACAGCGCAGGCTGTGGCCGGCTCTGTGACGCTAAGTAAACAGGAGTCGTAACAAATGAATATTGCGATATTCACCAATACTTTTACCCCGCATGTTGGTGGGGTGGCGCGCTCAGTTGAAGCCTTTGTGGCAGAGTATCGCCAGTTGGGGCACAAGGTGTTGGTCGTTGCGCCGGAATTTGCTGATATGCCCGAAGATGAAACAGATGTAGTGCGTATTGCCGCAATCCAGAATTTCAATGCCAGCGATTTTTCTGTCGCCCTGCCAATCCATGATCAGCTCAGTGAAATACTGGATGCGTTTGCGCCAGATATTATTCATTCGCAGCATCCGTTTCTGCTGGGCATGACAGCGCTGCGCACTGCCCGTTACCGCAAGTTGCCGCTGGTGTTTACCCACCACACTTTGTATGAGCAGTATACTCACTATATACCCGGGGATTCTGCCACCATGCAACGCTTTGCCGTTGAGCTGGCAACCCGCTATGCCAATTTATGCGATCAGATTATTGCACCCAGCCAGAGCATTGCTGAGATGTTGCAGCAGCGCGGCGTGACTACACCTGTTACTGTGATCCCTACCGGTGTTTGTACCGGGCGGTTTGCTCAAGGTAACGGCGATGCAGTGCGACAGCAACTGGAGATCCCCACCGACGCTGTTGTTATCGGCCATCTGGGACGGTTAGCACCAGAGAAAAACCTTGAGTTTCTGGCACATGCGGTAGCAAATGTTGCCGTTGAATGCGCGCCAGTGCATTTTCTGGTGGTGGGCGCCGGCCCGTCTGAAGCGGCAATCCGGCAGGTGTTTGCGCAGGCCGGCATTAGCGACAAGCTGCATATGACAGGTATTTTACAGCAACAACAGTTAACTGATGCATTGCACGCCATGAACATATTTGCTTTTGCTTCAGGCAGTGAAACGCAGGGCATAGTGCTGGCCGAGGCTATGGCCGCTGGCTTGCCAGTGGTGGCATTAGATGCACCCGGTGTGCGCGAAGTGGTAAAAGACGGTGAAAATGGTTTGCTGTTGTATGATAAAACTACCGCTGCATTCAGTGCGGCGCTGCGCCGGTTAGTTGAAGCGCCGGTACAGCAGCTGGCAGAGCTGCAGCAAGGCGCCCGAGATACAGCTGACGCTTTTTCCATGGCATGTTCGGCAGATAAAGCGCTGCAGTGTTTTAGTGCTTTGCTGGACAATCAGCCCACTGCGGTCAGAACGGAGCGCGACTGGGAAGATGCTCTGGAATGGGTTAAAGCAGAGTGGGACATTTTGCGTAGCGTTGCAGTGGCAGGCACTACTGCCGTTGGCAGCACCCTGTTTGCTGACAGCAAAGAGTAAAGCACTGCTGTAAACATGATAACCAGCTGATAAAACTGGAGGTTTATGCTTAGTCGTATCGAAGTTTGGTTCCGTTGGGCGCGGCGCAGCCTGAGCCGCAGCCATTGGCTGGCAAGGTTGCTGCAGTTGCCTGTTTCAACCGGCTCAGGGGTACGGCCTGGGCTTGTTATGTTGCAAATAGACGGATTGTCGCAGCCAGAACTGCAACGCGCTTTAGCTCGCGGCGAAATGCCATTTTTACGCCGTTTGCTAAAAAAAGAGCATTACACCTTACATGCGCATTATTCCGGCTTACCGGCTACCACACCAGCGGTGCAGGCCGAGCTGTTCTATGGTGTTAAAACTGCTGTACCGGCGTTCTCATTTTGTGATCACCGTTCTGGCCATATCGTAAAAATGTTACAACCTGACACCGCTGCTCAGGTGGAAGAGCAGCTCACGCAAAAAAGCGACGCGGCATTGCTCAAAGATGGCAGCGCTTATTCAAATATCTATACCGGAGGTGCGGCCGAGTCGCACTTTTGTGCTTCTGCTTTGGGCTGGGGTCCGGCACTGCGCAGTGCAAACCCTTTGGTGCTGGCGGTACTGATCATTACCAACTTATACAGTGTACTGCGGATTATTGGCCTGTTTTTTCTTGAACTGGGGCTGGCATTGGTCGACTTTATCCGCGGGTTAATCAAAGGGCATGAATTTCTCAGTGAGCTTAAATTCGTACCCACCCGGGTGGCTATTTCTATAGTGTTACGTGAGCTCTGTGTTATTGGCGGTAAAATTGACCTCAGCCGTGGCATGCCGGTGGTACATATCAACTTTCTGGGCTATGACGAACAATCACACCGGCGCGGCCCGTCTTCTTTGTTTGCGCACTGGACACTAAAGGGCATAGACGACAGCATTGCCAGATTATGGCGGGCGGCCAACCGTTCGCAGTGGCGCAGATATGAAGTATGGATCTACTCCGATCATGGTCAGGCAAAAGTGAAGCCATATCATCAGTTGCGGGGCTATTCATTAGAGCAGGCAGTCGAGCAAAGCTTTGACAAGTTACATACGCAGCCTGTCAGGCCCCGGGTGCAGATGGCTGACAGTATTCAAACCCAGCGGGTCAGATTGCTCGGCGGCAAAAAAGTGCAACGGTTATTTGCAGTGCGTGGCGGCAATGCTCACTTAGCTACCGGAAAATCAACCAGCGCTGGCACTGAAGCAGGTTCCGAAGCCAGCACCGAAGATCATGCAGCGGAGCCAGCTATTCAGATTGCCGCTCTTGGGCCGGTAGGGCATATTTATTTTCCCGCGCCGCTAACAGAGCAAGACTGCCATTTTATTGCCACTGAGCTGGCGGTAGAGCATAAGGTACCGGTGATCTTGCAACTTGAGGCGCCGGGCCGGCTGCGGGTGACAACAGATGAAGGTGATTTTTATCTGCCACAGGACAGTGCGCGTATATTCGGCGCTGAGCATCCGTTTCTGGACAGCCTCAGTGAGGATTTACTGCGGCTGTGCCAGCACAATGATGCCGGTGATCTGGTTGTAATGGGCTGGCGCAACGGTGTAACAGCGCAGTCGTTTGCCGATGAAAATGGCGCCCATGCCGGTGCCACGCCAGAGGAAACCAATGGTTTTGCCTTATTACCGGCTGATACGCCGTTAACGCCTGTTACTAAGGGCTATTTGCGACCTTGCGATTTGTATAATGCTGCCTTGCACTATCTTGGGCGTTCGCAGCAACCGCAGGTGGCCAGCCGCTTCGTAAGGCAGGAAGAACAGACAGAAACCTTGCGGGTAATGACATACAACGTGCACAGTTGTATTGGCCTGGACGGCAAGGTAGATATAGAGCGGGTGGCCAGAGTGATTGCGCAGGCTAATCCCGATGTGGTTGCGCTGCAGGAGTTGGATGTTGGGCGTGATCGCAGCCTGGGTTTAGATCAGGCTCAGCTTATTGCCCGTTATCTGGAAATGGAGTTTCATTTTCATCCGGCCATGCATATGGAGGAAGAGCGTTATGGCGATGCCATTTTAACTCATTTGCCGCTGAGGTTAATTAAGGCCGGGCCATTACCGGGGCTTGCTGACAAGCCGAAATTGGAGCCGCGAGGTGCGATCTGGGCAGCTGTAGAGTTTAATGGCCAGGAAGTACAGATTATTAATACCCATCTGGGGCTGCAGCCCCGCGAGCGGCTGGCGCAGATTGACTGTTTATTGGGCAAGGACTGGCTGGGCCACCCTGACTGTCGCGGACCGGTGGTATTGTGCGGTGATTTGAATGCGCAGCCTAACTCGCAAGTGTGTCGGCGTATTGCAGCTCAGCTGCAAGATTCGCAAACTGTGCTGGCGCAGCACCGGCCAGCAGGTACTTTCCCCAGCCGGTTTGCTGCATTACGTATTGATCATATTTTTGTGAGCCAGAATGTGGCGGTAACAGCCATTGCCATATCTGGCTCGCAATTGGCAAAGGTAGCGTCGGATCACTTACCCTTGCTGGCGCAGCTACGGCTGCCCGGCCGCGGTACAGCAGCTGATTAAGCCTGTTTTAGCCAAATGGCTGCTTTTTTGGCGAAATAGGTCAAAATGCCATCGGCGCCGGCACGTTTAAATGCCAGTAATGATTCCATAATAACCGGTTGCTCTGCCAGCCAGCCATTTTGAATGGCGGCCATATGCATGGCATATTCGCCACTGACCTGATAGGCAAATGTTGGCACGCCAAATTCATCTTTTACCCGGCGTACTATATCCAGGTATGGCATACCGGGTTTCACCATTACCATATCGGCGCCTTCTTCCAGATCCTGCGCCACTTCGTGTAAGGCTTCATTGCTGTTTGCCGGGTCCATCTGGTAGGTTTTTTTATTACCGCCTTTTAAATTACCGGCAGAGCCTACCGCATCACGAAACGGACCATAGTAGCTGGACGCATACTTGGCCGAATACGCCATAATGCGGGTGTTAACAAAGCCTGCGTCTTCCAGTGCTTCGCGAATAGCGCCAATGCGGCCGTCCATCATATCCGATGGCGCTATGACATCCGCACCGGCTTGTGCGTGCGACAATGCCTGTTTCACCAGTGCAGCAGTGGTAATATCATTCATGACATAGCCGTTGTCATCAATAATGCCGTCCTGGCCATGAGTGGTAAAAGGGTCCAGTGCGACATCAGTAATAATGCCAAGCTCAGGTACATGTTGCTTTAGCTGCCGCACCGCGCGTTGTGCTAACGCATCCGGGTTCCAGGCTTCTTCAGCCTGCAGTGACTTTTTATCTGCTGCGGTGACCGGAAACAGTGCAATCGCAGGAATACCCAGTTCGACCAGCTCTTTTGCTTCAGCCAGCAGCAGGTCCAGGCTAAGGCGCTCAATGCCTGGCATAGAGGCAATAGTCTCGCGTTTATTGTCACCTTCGATAATAAACATCGGATAAATTAAGTCATTCACTGTCAGCTGGTTTTCCGCCATTAAGCGGCGGCTAAAATCGTGTTCACGCATACGGCGTAACCGGCTGGCAGGGAAAAAACGGTTAGTATTCATGTAGCTCTCCTGTGCGCTCAGGGCTTATTGTACGCTGCCCTGGCGGATAACTTTGTACCTGATTTCTACCGTTGGCTTTAGCGCTGTATAAGGCTTTGTCGGCGAAATTTATATATTCGTCACAATCGCTTTGTGTACCCGGAATAGCGCTGTAACAACCTGCACTCAGGGTAACTGCCGGTTGCTGCGTGCTGCTATCCAACTGCTGGCGGATTTGCTCGGCTAAATCTGCTGCGCCATCCAGATCGGTGTTGGGCAGTATCAGGGCAAATTCTTCACCGCCGTAGCGGCATAGCTTATCGCCCGGGCGTTTTACCAATTGCTGAATTAAGCGGGCGACTGTTTTTATCACCTGATCACCGGCCAGATGGCCATGAGTGTCATTAACTTGTTTAAAGTAATCAATATCCAGCAATACCAGTGCAAGTGGACGTTGTTCGCGGCGGCTGCGTTTTAATTCTGCCTGCATTTGCCGGTTAAAGTAAGCGCGGTTAAATACACCTGAAAGGGCATCAGTTTCGGTTTGCTGCTGCAATAGCTGGTTTTTTTCTGCCAGCTCTTCCAGTGCAATTTGCAGCTCAAAACTGTGGCTGCGTAACTGGCTTTCCAGCTCTGCAGCGGTGCGTTGCCAGCGCATGAGCTTAATGGCTCCAAGTACGCCTGTGATACCAATGCCGGTTATCATGCCGATAAAAAAGTACGGTAATAGTTCAGGCATAAGCCGTGCTCAATGAGGGTTGAAAACCAAACAACAGCTGGCTGTTTTGCCATGTCAGCGTTGCCAGTTCATCCATGGTACGGTTAGTTAGCCGGGCTACCATTTGGGCAATAACCGGCAGGTAGGCGGGTTCGTTACGGCGGCTTTTGGGTTTAGGCTGCATAGTGCGGGGTAGCAAATAAGGTGCATCGGTTTCCAGTAACAGCCTGTCAGATGGAATATAGCGTAGCGCCTGTTGCAGTGCTTCACCGCGGCGTTCATCGCACACCCAGCCGGTAATGCCTATATAAAGCCCCAGATCCAGATAAGCCTTTAACTGCTGCACATCGCCGGTAAAACAATGCGTTACACCATGGCTGATCTGGTGCTCTTTTAGCATGGCAAGCTGAGTAGTAAAGGCATCGCGCTCATGCAGATAAACCGGCTTGCCACACTGCCGGGCCAGTTGTAACTGTTCAGCAAAAACGAGTTGTTGCTGGTCTCTGGGCGAAAAATCACGGTTAAAATCGAGACCACACTCACCGATAGAGATCACTTCAGCTTGTCTGCTTAATGCCTGCAACTGTATGAGCCAATCCGGCCTGACATTAGCTGCCTGATGTGGATGCACGCCAGCTGTACTGCAACAGCCGCGGTGTTGCTGGCAAAAAGCAATATTTTGTCTGCTCTCATCGATATCGCTGCCAATCAGCACTAATTGAGCTACGCCGGCCAGTGCGGCGCGCTCAACTACAGCAGCCCTGTCGCTATCGAACTGGCTGCTGAACAGATTGACACCGATATCACACCATTTAGACATGCTATTGCTCGCGTGTAACTCGAATGGCGCGATTGTTTTGATCGTTACCAAGAAGAAAAGACCCTAAAGCTCCGCGTCTTATATAGTGTTGCTCACCTTCGTTTATTCTGTAGTAATCATTGCCTCTTTGATGCCAAATCTGGCCATTATCAAACTCGACAATCAGTTCTTTACGCGGGCTGTAACGCACCTCTTTAACGCTCAGATAAATTTGGTCCGGTGCTTCTTCGTCTATTTTACGGTGCTCAATACCAAAGTCTGCTTCAGGTTGTTTTTTTACAGCGGTGTTAGCAACCGGCACTGCTGCAGTTGTTGCTGGCGATACAGCAGTATTACTTGGCGATGTAGTACTTGCTGTTACTGCCGAAATAGCGTCATAACAGGTTAAGCGACGTAAGGCGTTTTGTTCTGCACGGCAAAGCTCAAGCGCTTGATCTAATGGTATAGCCGCAACCGGTAGGCTGGTTACGGCAACTAAAGCAGCTAACATTAATTTCATTGTCAATCTTCCTGTTTTTCTTCTGTGTTTTCGGTAGTGGCTGGCTGATAAAAGCGGCTGAGTGCAAGGCCAAGCTCAAATAGTAACCACATAGGTACCGCCAGTAAGGTTTGTGACAGCACATCAGGCGGTGTTAGCAGCATACCTAAAATAAAGGCGCCAACAATAATGTATGGCCGCTTTTCTGCCAGCTCGGCACGTGTAGTAACACCGGTCCACACCATTAGCAAAATAGCGACCGGGATTTCAAACGATAAGCCAAAAGCAAAAAATAGCTTCAGTACAAAATCAAGGTAGTTACTGATATCGGTAGCTACTGTGACACCTTCAGGCGCAACGCTGGTAAAAAAACCGAAAATAATAGGAAATACAATATAGTACGCAAAGGCTATACCGCTATAAAACAGCAAAGTGCTACTCATCACCAGTGGAGCCATCAGCCGCTTTTCACGGCTATACAAAGCCGGTGCAATAAATTGCCATACTTGCAGCAGGATATAAGGAATGGCGACGCATATCGCAACAATAAAGGTTAATTTAAACGGTGCAAAAAAGGGGGCGGCAACATCGGTTGCAATCATGCTGCTATTTTCCGGCAACACCGCCATTAGCGGTTGGGCCAGTATGTGATATATCTCTTGCGCAAAAGCCGCCAAGCCAGCGAAGACAATTATTACCGCCACTACGCAGCGCAACAGGCGGTTGCGCAGCTCTATTAAATGTCCAAGCAAACTGTCGGGGCTGGCGTTAAAGCTCATGTTTATTATCTTTACTGCTGGTTATCGACGAAATAGGCGTGTTTACATCAGCCGCTGCTTGTTTTAACTCAGCCAGGGCAGCTTTTTCCTGCTCTGTCAGGTTAAGCAGACCCTTAGCTTCTGCATCCTTTAATTTCTGATGCAGCTCATGTGCGCGTAGATCATCGTTTAACTCTGCCTGCATTTGCTGGCCAAACTGCTTAATACTGCGCACTGTTTTCTGCACTGAGCGAATGGCACCGGGCAACCGCTCAGGCCCCAGCACCAGCAAGGCTACGATGCCAATAACAACCAGCTCCCAGAAGCCCATTTACACTTTGTCTTTAGTGTCGCTGGGCGCGCTAGCCGCATTTTTATCTGCGCTGCTACCTGCTTTACTTTGTTCGTTTAGCTGAGCAGGTTGCTCTGCAGTTTCATCATCAGATGGCGAGTCTTTAATTGAACTGCGAAACCCTTTTATTGCTGAACCCAAATCTGTGCCTATGCCGCGCAGCTTTTTGGTGCCAAACAGTAAAACAATGATGGCTAAAACAATAAGTAACTGCCAAATACTGATATTGCCGAACATGGTGTTTCCTCTGATTAATGCCGGACACTGGTTGTGTCTGGCGCAGTATATGTCGTTGTTATGACAAATCTGTTATCGCACTAATGCTTTAACGCCAAAGCCTGCACTTACTGCCAGCAGTAATACTGCCAAAGTGTGGCTGCCGATACTGAACACTATACTAGCACTGATCAGTGCTGCCGCTGCAAAGGTAGCAGCAACTATTTGTTGTCTGGTCTTTTGCTGTTGCCCGGCCAGTTGCTGCAGTTGTTGTAACAGTTGTCTTTGCTGCCTGGGGCCTTGTTCAAGATACTGATGCAGCAGATTTGGCATCTGCGGTAGCTTCTCTGCCCAAAACGGCAGGTTTTCTTTAACCTGACGCCATATAGCCGGTAAACCAACCTGCTGTTTAACCCAGTTTTCCAGAAACGGTTTCGCTGTTTTCCATAAATCCAGTTGCGGATACAACTGACGCCCCAAGCCTTCAATATACAACAGTGTTTTCTGTAATAACACCAGCTGCGGCTGAACTTGCATATCAAAACGTCTGGCAGTGCTGAAAAGGTTCAGCAGTACATGGCCAAAAGAGATTTCTGCCAGCGGTTTTTGAAAAATCGGTTCGCATACGGTACGAATGGCGCTCTCAAATTCTTCTACCTTGGTATGGGCCGGAACCCAGCCGGAGTCCACATGTAACTGGGCCACTTTCTTATAGTCGCGGTTAAAAAAGGCGACAAAGTTTTCTGCCAGATAGCGCTTATCTTCCGCATTTAAGGTGCCAACAATGCCGCAGTCAATGCCAATGTATTTCGGGTTTTCCGGGGTTTCCCGTGAGACAAAAATATTGCCCGGGTGCATATCGGCATGAAAGAAGCTATCGCGGAATACCTGAGTAAAAAATACTTCCACACCACGTTTGGCCAGTAATTCCATATCGGTATTTTGTGCCTGTAACGCAGCGATATCAGACACAGGTATGCCGTAGATCCGTTCCATCACCATCACATTAGCGCGGCTGTAATCGCTGTAGACGAAGGGAATATATAGCGAGTCCGAGCCTTCAAAATTACGCCGTAGCTGAATAGCGTTGGCGGCTTCACGCTGCAGGTCCAGTTCATCCAGAATGGTTTTACGGTATTCTGACACCACTTCGCGTGGTCGTAAGCGTTTACCATCGGGTAAGAAACGGGCCGCAGCATCAGCCAGCGTTTCCATCAGCGCTAAATCTGCCATAATCTGACGCTTGATATCCGGGCGGATCACTTTAATAACAACATCTGCCACAGTGCCATCGGCCTGCAGTAATTGTGCGGTATGCACCTGGGCAATTGAGGCGGACGCAAGCGGAGTTTGGTTAAAATCAACAAATAGCTGAGCAATATTGTCCAGCTCCAGCGCCTGTTCAATCAGTAGTTGTGCCTGGGCTCCGTCAAAAGGCGGTACTTTATCCTGCAGTTTAGCCAGTTCGTCTGCCAGTTGTGGTGGAAACAGATCACGGCGGGTAGAAAGCATCTGGCCGAATTTCACCCAGACCGGGCCCAGGCTTTGCAGCGCCAGCCGCAACCTTACACCAACCGGCTGATCCAGATGGCGGTTACGCAACCAGAACAAACTGCGGCGTAACATCCTCGCATACCAGGGTTGCCATTGTGCGGGGACCAGTTCATCCAGGCCGAACTGCAACAACGTTTTCTGGATTTGATAAAAACGGCTGATACGCACTATAACTCCTGGAGGGCTTGCAGTTGCTGCTGCATAACATCAGCTTTGGCTGCCAATTCGCTAACTGCGCTACTAAACTGCGCCATTTCGGCGGCCGTGGGTGTTAACTGCAGCTCATCCTGTGCCAGTTCAGTGCCAAGCTGCTGCAAAGCAGTAGTTTTATTGCTTAGATACTGGTGTATCTGCTGCATGCTGACGGCAATTTTATGTGCCGCGGCATCACCGACATAAGCAGACAGTGTTTGTTGCCAGTCTGGATCAAGTTGCTGGAAAAAATGACTGTATTGCTGCGCAACCTGAATATCGCCATCTATCTGCAGTGCATCGGCTTTTATCAGCCTGGTTAGCTGGCTGGGGTCGCGCAGCAGGCGCAGGCTGGCTAAATCGGTTGCAATGGCACAGTCTGTAGCTTCGTCATGCTGATTAAATAAAATGCCCCGAGTATTGGCGCTAAGTACCAACGTAACCGGCCATTCCCGCAGTCGGAACGACAACTGCTTACCGTGCAGCCGGCTAAGCCTGCCTGCGGCGTTCGGGTCCATAGCGATTAACCTGGCCATGGTTTTTTCTGCCACGGCACACAGCAGCTGGGGCAGTAAAGGCAACATCAGAATTTATAACCCCGGTGCAGTGCCACTATGCCGCCGGTTAGATTGTGGTAGCTGACTTCAGCAAAACCCGCATCCTGCATCATGCTTTTCAGCGTTTCCTGATCCGGGTGCATACGGATAGATTCAGCCAGATACTTGTAGCTTTCTTTATCGTTTGCGACCAACTGGCCAATAGTGGGCAGTAGTTTAAACGAGTACAGATCATACACTTTGCTTAGCCATTGCTGTTCTGGTTTGGAAAACTCCAGCACCAGCAAGCGGCCACCTGGCTTTAATACCCGAAACATAGAGCGTAGCGCTGCGTCTTTATCGGTCACGTTACGCAAGCCAAAACCAATGCTGATAATGTCAAAACTGTTGTCGGCAAAGGGCAGGGCTTCGGCATTGGCCTGCACATACTCAATATTGTTCACCAAACCCAGATCACGCAGTTTGTCGCGGCCAACATTAAGCATAGAGGCATTAATATCTGCCAGCACTACTTTACCGGCCGGCCCGACCCGTTTTGAAAACAACGCCGTGATATCACCGGTACCACCAGCCAGATCAAGCACCTGCTGGCCAGGGCGCACGCCGCTGCAGTCAATGGTAAACCGTTTCCATAAGCGGTGAATACCAAGCGACATTAAGTCATTCATCACATCATACTTGGCGGCTACCGAGTGAAACACATTCGCTACCATCGACACCTTCTGCTCGGCGGCAACAGTTTTATAGCCAAAGTGCGTAGTGTTAGGGTTGTGATCGGTCATGCTGCAGGCCTGTTGGCAAAGAAATGTGGCTAGTGTAAAAGATAAAGCCGCGCCAGCCAACTTATCTGTTGGCTTTTTAAAACCTAAGCGGGCAGTGCCAGCATGGTTTCACTGGCAACCTGATTACGGCCGCGTTGTTTGGCTAGCGTTAATACGTCGGTGGTGCGCGCCAGAAACTGATACCAGTTTTCGCTGTGCTGGTATAAGGATACACCCAGTGAAATAGTCACTTTGGGTAAGGCTTTTTTGCTGCGGGCGGAGACAAACCGCAGTTTTTCCACACCGCGCCGGACTTGTTCTGCAATTTCACTGGCACTGCGCAAATCGACATCAGGCAACAGGATCAGGAACTCTTCTCCGCCCGCGCGCACAGGTAAACCACTGCTTTGCACATAACTGCTGATTTTACGCGCTACTTTCGACAAAATAACGTCGCCAATAGCACTGCCATAATCCTGATTAAAGCGGCTGAAATGGTCCAGATCAATGGCAATAGCGGCTATGCGACGGCCTGGTTGCTCAGTAAACCATAACTCCAGTTGGTGCTGCATTGCAGAGCGGTTATATAAGCCGGTTAGTGGATCAAGCTGCCGTTGTAGTTTAAGTTGCTCTAGTTCATGCCGTAGCTGATGGCTTTGCTGGTTGGCTTGTTCCAACTGCTGCTGCAACTGATACTGGCTGGAGCGGAACTCCTGAGTTTGTTGGCGCAGTTGTTCAACCGTCGAAAGGATATTTTCGCCATTTTGCTGTTGCTGCTGCAATTGCAGTAAGCTGAAGTCCAGCTGTTGCAGATAATCGCCAACCTGTTCAGCGGCGAGATCGGTATAGCCGGTAAGGCGGCTGACAATGCCGGAAGCATCTTGCAGTAATTGTTCCTGCTGCGGATTCGCCGGCGTCAGATAGCGGCTGTATAAATCCGCCATAATAAAATCGTCAAACGGAGTTTTTGCACTCAGCTTATGCTCAATTGCAGTGCACAGCCCAGCGTGATGACCGCTGATATAGTCGTAGCACACGGCATAATTTACCGGATGAGCTGCAAGGCCGGCACGCTGTAAAAATACTTTTACCTGCGCGGCTTTCTCGCTGGCTTGTTCCAGTGAATCCTGATACTTCATAAGACCACGTATAACTCCGCTGACAGGCACCGGCTGGGGTTACCTGAATTGTTAACGAATACATCGCTAAGCCCATAGTACGCGATTCTATGCGACAGGCAACAGCTCTGTCAGACAAAAAAATACAGCTGTCGAATTTAACATCAGATTGGCCGGATTATCGACACTCCGCCAGCCGTACTTTGGTAGTAAAAACGGTAAAAAGCAGCTTTGTCTGGTTTAGTTGCCTGTAATCTGTGAATAAAGCAGATACAATCGAAGCGTCTTTTTTGTGGGAATAACCAAAATGAAAACCACTGTAAATATTAAATCACTATTTTTAACTGTAATGTGTACAGTTTTATTGTCGGCGTGTGCAACAACAACACACAACAGCGATAAACAGTTTACCGAACTGGCACAGCAACTGTGGCAGGCACAACAAGAGTTAAACGAAACGGCACCGGGCGAGCTGACAGACATGTCGCCACAAGCCCTGGAACAGCGCCAACAACAACGGCTGCGTTGGCAGGCCCGGCTGCAACAGGTTGATGTTAAAGCGTTGTCTGAACAAAACCAGATTAACCATGCCATTTTAGCCTATCGTCTGGCTGATCAAATTGATGAATACCGCTATGGCGCGCACTTAATGCCGTTAACGTCAGAATCGGGCTTTCATACCAATCTTGGCTTTATGGTACAGCGTGGTAGTTTTAAAACGCTGGCAGATTATCAGCACTATCTGCAAAAGCTCGCTGCCATGCCACGTTATATGCAACAACAAACCGACTGGATGAAGCAAGGCCTGGCCAAGGGCGTAACGCAACCTAAGGCTGTGCTTAAAGGCTTTGAGCAAAGCATTATTTCTTACATTGTGCAGGACCCTAGCCAAAGTGTGTTTTATCAGCCATTTAGCCGTAAGCCTGCTTTTATCGGCGATACAGAGTGGCAACAACTTACCGCTCAAGCGACTGAACAGATTACACAGGCAGTAAACCCGGCTTATCAGACATTTTATGACTTTATGGTCAATGAGTATCTGCCAGGCGCCAGAGATACTATTGCCGCCAGTGCTTTACCAGATGGCGCTGCGTTTTACCAAAACCGGCTGGAACATTACACCACGTTAAAGCTGACACCACAGCAGGTACATCAAACCGGCCTGGATGAAGTAAAACGCATCCGGGCACAAATGCAGCAGGTAATTGATCAACTAGGCTTTACCGGCAGTTTTGCTGAATTTATCCAGTACTTGCGTACCGATCCGCAGTTTTATGCCAAAACACCCGATGAACTGATGCGTTATGCCGCTTATCTGGCAAAAAAGGCCGATGCTGAATTGCCAAAATTATTTAAAACTCTGCCGCGCACACCTTATGGCGTAGTGCCGGTGCCTGCAGAAATTGCGCCTAAATACACTACAGGGCGTTATTCGGGGCCAACCCGTGATGATCAGGCCGGTTTTTACTGGGTTAATACCTACGCACTGGACCGTCGGCCATTATACGAGATGGAAGCACTGACACTGCACGAAGCTGTGCCAGGCCACCATTTGCAGGTTGCGCTGGCCCGTGAACATGCAGAGTTGCCCGATTACCGTCGCAGTTTTTATACCTCAGCTTTTGGTGAGGGCTGGGGGTTATATGCTGAATATCTGGGGCTGGAAATGGGTTTTTATCAGGAACCCTATAACAATTTTGGCCGCCTGACCTATGAGATGTGGCGGGCTGCACGGTTGGTGGTAGACACCGGCATGCATACCATGGGCTGGAGCCGTCAGCAGGCGATAGATTTTCTGGCTGAAAATACCGCGTTGTCCATGCACAACGTAACGACCGAAATAGACCGTTATATCAGTTGGCCAGCGCAGGCGCTGTCTTATAAGTTAGGAGAAATTACTATTAAGCAGCTGCGCGCAGAAGCAGAGCAAGCGCTTGGCGAGCACTTTAATGTACGCGAGTTCCATGACGTAGTACTCAGTAATGGCAGTGTACCGCTGGCGGTGCTGGAGCAACAGGTGCGTGCTTATATTGCCCGGCAGCAAAAAGGCTAGCCATCTAGCCATATCGCCTCGCAACAACTGATATAAACAGGAAGTAAAGCAGTATGGTGTGGATGTTGTTGATAGGCGTGTTAGTTTTAGTGTTGCTATATATATTGTGGCAGATGGAGCTGATAGGTAAAACAAACAAAAGCCTGCAAGCTAAGCTGCAACAACGTGAGCATGAACTGTTGCGTATGCAGCAGGCGGTGTTTCAGCTAGCCGAGCAGCAAAAAATGCTGCTTGAGCAGCGGCTGGCTAAACTGGCTGTTGAGACGAGGCTAAGTAAGCAGGAACTGGCAGCGGTGCAATTGCTATGTCAGCTATTACCGTTAGTGACCCGCGAATCCTGTAGCAAGGCTATACCGGCGCAACAAACTATAAAATTGTATTTACGCCAGCATAAAACGCTGGAGTTTGGTCAGCTTGAGTTGATGATGATCAAACATAGCCGTCTCACGGCGTTATGGCAGAACAATAGTCTGATGTCGTATTTGCAATTATGTACAGTTGCGGTGGCGTTGGCAGAGGAACAAACTCAGGCGCAGCTTAACAGCGCCTGAGTCTGCATTTAATGTCGTAGAATAACGCCGGGCTCGGTGTCTATCTGCCCTTCAATATCAATAGCAGCTATTTTGCCACCAGCTGTCAGCACCGCAAGGTTACCTTCGGCCATATGGCGAACGAACAGTAAATCATAACCAAATCGCTGTAACTCAGCGACAGAAAACTTTTGTGCCAGATTTAGATCTTCCCAGAAATAATGTATATCCTTATCCATCTGGCGCCGTTCGTGTGTCATGTCAGGCTCCAACTACCAGGGACAACAGATTTCATGTTACATCAGGTATGCGAATCAGCCAAGCTGCATTATGGTTTGCCATTGCGCTTCGTTAACCGGCATAACAGAAAGCCTGCTGCCTTTTTGTACAACAGGCAGCTCACTCAGCTTAGCGGAGCTTTTTAGTTTGTCCAGCGAAATTATCGCCGGCAGTTTGCGTTCAAATACCAGATCAACCGCTATCCAGCGCGGGTTGTCTGTTGAAGATTTACTGTCAAAATAGACACTTGCAGAATTAAACTGGCTGGGATCAGGGTAAGCCGGGCGCACAACTCTGGCAATACCAGCTACTCCGATCAGTTTGCAACTGGAGTGGTAGATAAACACCTTGTCGCCTAGCTTAACACCGTCACGCAGCATATTACGCGCCTGATAATTGCGTACGCCTTCCCACACTATTGCTGTGTCTGGGGCATTGGCAAAATCATCAATACTGCATTCGGAAGGTTCTGTTTTAAATAACCAGTAGGCCATCTTTGCTGATCTCCGTAGTTTGCGGCAGAATATCATTATATTTTACCGCAACGGAACAGAAGGTGGGGCTATGAGTCAGGTATTACAGAATTTGCTGGCATTACTGAAACTGGAAACCATAGAGCAGGGCCTGTATAGGGGGCAAAGTCAGGATTTGGGTTTTAAAGCGGTATTCGGCGGCCAGGTGATGGGGCAGGCGTTATCTGCCGCAAAAGAAACCATGGCCGAAGAGCGCAAAGTACATTCGTTTCATTCTTATTTTTTGCGCCCGGGTGACGCTAGCAAGCCAATAGTATATGAGGTTGAAAATATTCGTGATGGTAAAAGTTTCAGCACCCGTCGGGTAAGTGCCATTCAGTTTGGTAAGCCGATATTTTATTTAACGGCGTCATTTCAGGCAGAAGAAAGCGGTTTTGAACACCAGGATCAGATGCCGACAGTACCGGGCCCGGAGGAACTGGTATCCGATCTGGAGTTTTATCAACAGCATGCCGAGCTTATTCCAGACAGCCTGCGCAGTAAGTTTATCTGTGAAAAGCCGATTGAAATGCGGCCGGTAGATTTTCAAAACCCATTTAAAGCACAGATCAGCCCTGCTAAGCGCTATGTCTGGTTTAAAGCTAATGGTGCTATGCCGGATGATTTACGCGTGCATAAATACTTGCTGGCGTATGCTTCGGATTTTAACTTTTTACCTACAGCACTGCAGCCGCATGGTAAATCGTTTATGGCGCCCAATATGCAGGTAGCCACTATTGATCATGCCATGTGGTTTCATCAGGATTTCCGCTTCGACGACTGGTTGCTTTATGCCGTAGACAGCCCCAGCGCGTCAGGCGGCCGTGGGCTGGTTCGTGGCCAGTTTTTTAACCGCGATGGCGTGCTGGTTGCTTCTACCATACAAGAGGGTGTTATCCGCGCTTACCCCACCAGCCGCTAAGGCGCTCTGGTGGGTACAATGCTGTGGATACTTTGTAGCACTTCGTTGCGCAGTAAATGGCTGATTGTGTCTTTTAACTGATGCAGCTGCGCGGTGGCGCTGACACGGCTTTGCTCATCGGTTTGAGTATAGCCATTGTCTTTAAGTGCATTGAGCAGCGTACTGAACAGTTGTTTGTCGTAGTACTCCGGTGCAGTAATACCATGCAGGCTTAACAGGCGCTGCGCCAGATCATGGCTGTGTTTTTCCAGATCAGCGCGGCTTTGCGCCCCCTGGTTTTCTATTAGCTGTAACACCATGGCATAGCGCTGTAACGTGTGTTCGGCGGTGTTAGCCAGCAAGCTAAGCATAAAGTAACCATTGCTGTGTTGTGTCGGTGCCCGGTAGCTGTCGCCGTCTTGCTCAACCAGCCCGCCAGCGACCAGGTGCTGCAATATAGCGTTGCAGTAAGTCTCAACTGAATTGATGTCAAGAAACAGCTCCTGTTGCAGCAGTGGATACAACTGTTGCACCACAGTATTCAACTGCTGCCGGCTGATGTCACGCTGATGCAAAATACTGCAGGCAATAATGGCTGGTAGCATAAATAAATGCAGCACGTTGTTGCGATAATAACTGAGTAATATCGCATTGTTGTCGGTCAGGCTGATTAACTGGCCGAAACTGTCACTGTGCTGCTGCACCTTTTGCAGGCTAAGCGCATGCTCGATTAACTGCCCGGCAGACTCGTGCGGCAGTGTCATTTGCCCATGGTAAGGTGCCGCCCGCTGCAGTGCCAGATAGAAGTCAATTTGCTGTTCCAGTTCAGTACGCGTTAGTGTGTGTTTGTCTGTTGCCAGTAAGCACAGGGCTATCAGATTGATGCTGTTTAGCGCTGCAGCCTGATTAATACGCTGCATCATGTTGTCGGCCAATTGCGCAACTACCGGGTTTAGCCAGTGCGGTTTTTGCGCTTCCAGCGCGTCTATATCCTGTTTCCAGTCTGGTACGTGCTGGTTCAGATAGTTATTCAATGTTACAGGTTCGCCAAAGTTGACATAGCCATAGCCGTAATCACGCAGATTACGGATGGCTTTTATCACGCCCCAGGCCGATTCCTTCTGCTTGCCGGAGCCTTTTAATTCGCGCAGGTAAGTGTTCACTTCCATCACATGCTCGTAACCCAGATAAACCGGTACCAGCGTTACCGGCCGCTCTATACCGCGCAACATAGATTGCAACGTCATTGCCAGCATGCCGGTTTTCGGTTGCAGTAAGCGGCCTGTGCGGCTACGTCCGCCTTCGGTGTAATATTTAATGGAATAGCCTTTGCTGAACAGCTGGCACAGATATTCACGAAATACCGCTGAATACAGTTTATTGCCGCTGAAACTACGCCGGATAAAAAATGCGCCACCGCGGCGGAATATGGTGCCGGCAGGCCAGAAATTCAGGTTAATACCGGCAGCAATATGCGGGGGGGCCAGCCCTTGCTGGTAGATTACATAACTAAGCAGCAGGTAATCCATATGGCTGCGATGGCAGGGAATATAGACAATTTCGTGGCCTTTTTGTGCCAGATCACGCAGCATATCTGCATTATTTACCTTAATGCCGGTGTAGAGTTTATGCCATAGCCAGCGCAGTACTCTGTCGCCTACGCGTAGCGTCGAAGCCCGGTAGTCAGCCGCAATTTCCAGCAGCAGTTTACGCGCTTCTTGCCGGGCGGCTTTTACCGGTATGCGCTTGGCTTTGGCTTCATCATCAATGGCTTTTTTCAGTGCAGGTGCTGCCAGCAGTGCATTAAATAACTGTGGGCGGTTAACCAGCTTTGGCCCGTTCGCTGCCAGGCGCTGGCGATAAAAATGAAAGCGTGACATACGCAGCAGCTTGTGTGCGGTTTGCTCTTCGCTGCCAAACTGCGCTGCCATTTGCTGTAGCGACACCGGACGGCTAAAACGCACCAGGCTATGGCGGCCGGATACCAGCACAATTAACAGTTTTGCCAGCCAGTTAGGCGCATGTGCTTCGCCTATCAGGCCTTTAATGCTGTTTTCCTTACCCGGTGCCCGGCCCCACAATAGTGATACGGGTATTAACTGGGCGTTTAATGCGGGATCAGCCAGATGGGCTTGTAGTAATGCCTGGCCCTGAGCCAAAGCAGTGGTTTTGCCGCGTTTAAATAGCAGAGTATGCGGTTTTTCAAGAAATAAGGTACGGGGATGGATGCTGCCGTTCAGGCTGACATTGTCATTCGGATCCGGCAGGGCCAGTTTGTCACAAATACGCCTTATTGCCGCCAGATCTGCGGCAGACTCAGTAGTGCAGATATAAAACAGCGGGCGGCTGGTATCCAGCGTCAGCTCGGCAACCGGTTGCTCCGGAACAACTTTGTACTTAAGCAATGGCCACATCGGCCATTTTAACAAGGCAGCAAACAACTTAACTGGCCGAAACATACCTGACCCCCTGGAAAAAAGGCGCTTAGCATAACATGGAAGCGTTAGCTGGAAAATTGCAGGCGTTAGCCCACGCTTGCATTTGCACTTTGGCTGTATATACTGACAGTATTCACTGTACAGGTAACCAGCACTATGAGACCTCTGACACCAAGACAGGCAGAAATTCTGCAACTGATAAAAACCTATCAGCAAGACAGCGGCATGCCACCGACCCGGGCAGAAATTGCCCAGCAGTTAGGCTTTAAGTCGGCAAATGCGGCTGAAGAGCACTTAAAGGCGCTGGCAAAAAAAGGCGTAATTGAAATGATGCCAGGTACGTCCCGTGGCATTCGTTTGGTAGACACCGATGAGCCAGAACAACTGGGCTTGCCGCTGATTGGTAAAGTGGCAGCAGGCCAGCCAATACTGGCAACAGAGCATGTGCAGGATTATTATCAGGTAGATGCCAGTCTGTTTAAACCTCATGCTGATTTTCTACTACGGGTGCAGGGCATGAGTATGCAGGATATTGGTATTCTGGACGGTGACTTGCTGGCTGTGCATAAAACCACCCAGGCACTGCCTGGCCAAGTTATTGTGGCGCGTGTTGATGAAGAAGTTACCGTAAAACGGTTTCAGCGCGACGGCAATACCGTATTACTGCAACCGGAAAATAAAAATTTTGATGTGATTAAAGTAGACTTACGTGCTCAGCATTTTGTTGTTGAAGGCTTGGCTGTAGGCGTTATTCGTAACGGCAGTTGGTTATAATTTGTACTAACCTCAATAAGTTATTTGTTAACAAGCGCTGGTATGACCACTTAGGTTTGCCGGCGCTTTTGTTATTTAGGGGTTTACACTGAGGCCGATTTGGATAATTCTTAGGCTGAAACTGATTAAAAAATAACAACAGGGTCAGTTTTTGGTTTCAGCGCTAGCCCCGAAACCACGGGTAATAATAACAATAATAAACTGATGAAACTTCATACATGGGTTCGGTGTGGGTGGGTAAGAGCCGTGTAGTACTGTGTACTTAGTTTCTGCAGTTTGCTTTGCAAAATGACAGAGGAGAAGTCCAGTGACGAAAACGCGTAGTCTTCGTTGGTCGCTGCCAACCCTGCTTTTAGCTGCAACAGTTGATGCAACAGATATGCCTTTGAATATGACCAAGGGCGTAACAGAAATCAGTCAGCAGGTTTATGACTTGCATATGACTATTTTTTGGATTTGTTGTGCAATCGGTGCAGTGGTGTTCGGGATCATGTTCTGGTCTATCGTTCGCCATCGAAAAGCGCGGGGTGTGCAGCCAGCCCAATTCCATGAAAGCACCAAAGTAGAAATACTCTGGACCGCTATACCGGTATTAATTCTGATCGTTATGGCCATTCCGGCCACCAAAACACTTATTGCAATGGAAGACACCACAGAGGCAGATGTCACTGTGTTAGTTACCGGCTCGCAGTGGAAATGGCACTATAAATACCTCGATAACGATATTGAATTTTACTCTTTGCTGGCCACGCCCAAAGAGCAAATTATCAACAGGTTTGCCAAAGAAGAGAACTATCTGCTGGAAGTTGACCGGCCGCTGGTGATCCCCACCGGCAAAAAAGTGCGTTTTCTGATGACCTCTGATGATGTGATCCACTCCTGGTGGGTACCCGCCTTCGCTGTTAAAAAAGATGCTAACCCCGGCTTTATTAACGAAGCCTGGACCCGGGTAGATGAGCCCGGTGTTTATCGCGGCCAGTGTGCTGAGCTATGCGGCAAAGATCATGGTTTTATGCCCATAGTGGTGATTGCCAAGAGCCCGGCTGACTACGAGCAGTGGGTGAATGGTGAAGCCGAGCGGATTGCAAAAGCAAAAGCTGAAGAACAAGAACTGCTGGCAATGAACATGAGTATGGAAGAGCTGATGAGCGTAGGTGCCCGTACTTATACTGCTTATTGTGCAGCTTGCCACCAACCTAATGGTGAAGGCCTACCAGGCATTTTCCCGGCGCTGAAAGGCAGCGCTATGGCGCTGGAAGACATGCCCGGCCATATTAATATTGTGCTTAACGGCAAAGCCGGTACCGCCATGCAAGCGTATGCCAAGCAGCTGAGTTTAAAAGAAATTGCTGCAGTAATTACCTATGAGCGTAATGCTTGGGGCAACAATACCGGCGAACTGGTGCAAGCCGCTGATGTGCACGCAGTGATGCAAGGTAAAGGGGAATAACCAATGAGTGCAGTAGTGACAGATCATGAGCACGAACATCATGACCATAAGCCCGCCGGCATAAAGCGCTGGTTATATACCACCAATCATAAAGACATCGGCACCATGTATCTGGTGTTTGCGCTGATTATGTTTTTTATCGGCGGTGCTATGGCGATGGTGATCCGCGCTGAGTTATTTCAGCCCGGTATGCAGTTTGTTGAACCTAACTTTTTTAACCAGATGACTACAGTACATGGCCTGATCATGGTATTTGGTGCAGTAATGCCGGCCTTTACCGGGCTGGCAAACTGGATGATACCAATGATGATTGGGGCGCCGGATATGGCATTACCGCGGATGAATAACTGGAGTTTCTGGATCCTGCCGTTTGCGTTTTTAATCCTGCTGATGTCGCTGTTTATGCCGGGCGGTGGACCCAGTTTCGGTTGGACTTTCTACGCACCGTTATCTACCACCTATAGCGGCGACAGTACGGCGTTATTTGTGTTTTCAGTGCATATCATGGGTATCTCGTCCATCATGGGTGCCATTAACGTTATCGTGACCATCTTTAACCTGCGCGCACCGGGCATGACCTGGATGAAAATGCCGTTGTTTGTCTGGACCTGGCTGATTACCGCCTTCCTGCTGATTATGGTCATGCCGGTGTTAGCGGGTGTGGTGACTATGGTACTGACCGATAAATACTTTGGTACCAGTTTCTTTGATGCAGCAGGTGGCGGCGACCCGGTGCTGTTTCAGCATATTTTCTGGTTTTTCGGCCATCCTGAAGTGTACATCATGATTTTACCGGCCTTCGGTATCGTCTCCAGCATAGTGCCCACCTTTGCCCGCAAACCACTGTTTGGCTATGCCTCTATGGTGTATGCCACCTCCAGTATTGCGCTGCTGTCATTTCTGGTCTGGGCGCACCATATGTTTACCACTGGTATGCCGGTAGCCGGGGCGCTGTTCTTTATGTATTGCACCATGCTGATAGCCGTGCCGACGGGGGTAAAAGTATTTAACTGGGTGGCTACCATGTGGCGCGGCGCCATGACGTTTGAAGTGCCAATGATGTTCGCGCTGGCGTTTATCGTGCTGTTTACCATTGGCGGCTTCTCCGGCTTGATGCTGGCGATTACTCCGGCCGATTTTCAGTACCACGATACCTATTTTGTCGTAGCGCATTTCCACTATGTGCTGGTAACCGGTGCGGTGTTCTCGATTATTGCAGCCGCTTACTACTGGTTACCCAAGTGGACCGGGCATATGTATGACGAGAAGCTGGGGCAATGGCATTTCTGGTGCTCTTTGATCTCGGTAAACATGCTGTTTTTCCCGATGCACTTTGTCGGCCTGGCAGGCATGCCGCGGCGTATTCCGGATTACGCCCTGCAGTTTGCTGATTTTAATGCCTTTATCAGTATTGGTGGCTTTCTGTTTGGCGCCTCGCAGCTGATTTTCGTCTGGGTGCTGGTGAAATGTGCCCGTGGCGGTGAAAAAGCGACAGCGCAGGTATGGGAAGGTGCCGAAGGTCTGGAATGGGAAGTACCCTCTCCCGCGCCATACCACACCTTTGAAACGCCACCGGTAATTAAGTAGGAGCGCGTTATGGCACTAAAACATAAACCGTTAACCTTTAAGCTGGCTGTAACAGCATTGGCGATGTTTGGTTTTGGTTTTGCGCTGGTGCCGTTATATGACGTGTTCTGCGATCTGACCGGCTTAAATGGCAAAACCGCTGTCACAGCTGCCAGTGCCGATGCGGCACTGATTGATACCAGCCGTGAAGTGGTAATTGAGTTTATTGCCCGGCCAAACAAAGAAATGCCCTGGGTGTTTAAGCCAGAAGTGCGCCGTATGACGGTGCACCCCGGTGAAATTCATATTATGAATTATCTGGCTGAAAACCCAACGGGGCGCATGATTGTTGGTCAGGCGGTACCATCAGTGTCCCCTGGTCAGGCCGCGCTGTACTTTCATAAAATAGAGTGTTTTTGCTTTACCCAGCAGCAGTTAGCGGGCGGTAAAAACATGCTGATGCCGTTACAGTTTTATGTCGACCCGGCACTACCCAGCCAGTTTTCCACCATTACGCTGTCGTATACGTTGTATGACGTAACCAGTGCCTGGGCCGGTGATACTGCTGCGTCGTCACAACTTGGGGAATAACATGAGTAAAACATACGAAAAATATTATGTTCCCGCCCAAAGCCCATGGCCAATAGTCGGGGCTGTGGCGCTGTTTTTAATTGCCTTTGGCGCAGGTAACTATGTTAACGAAGTAACCAGGCAACAACCGGGTTTTGGTGGCTATATGCTGGCAGCCGGTTTTGTTGTACTGATTTTTATGCTGTTTGGCTGGTTTAAAAACGTTATTGATGAATCAATGAGTGGTTTATACAGTGCGCAGATGGACCGCTCATTCCGCCAGGGTATGAGCTGGTTTATTGTCTCTGAAGTTATGTTTTTTATGGCGTTTTTTGGGGCCTTATTCTATGGCCGGGTAATAGCGTTGGATTGGCTGAGCGGTGGCAGTAATAACGCCATGACGTTTGAAATTTTGTGGCCAAGCTTTGAAGCGATGTGGCCACTACTGAAAACACCGGGTGGTATTGAAACTCAGGCTATGCCAGCTACCGGCTTACCGCTGATTAACACTGCTATTCTGGTTATTTCCTCTGTTACGCTGCATTTCGCCCATACCGGGTTGGAGCAGAATAAACGCGGTCAGCTTAAAATAATGCTCCTAGTCACCTTATTACTGGGTGCAACTTTCCTTGGTTTACAGGTGTATGAGTATATTCATGCCTACCGTGATTTGGGGTTAACACTGGCATCTGGTTTTTACGGCAATACGTTCTTTTTGCTGACAGGCTTTCACGGTATGCATGTCACGCTTGGGGCCATTATTCTGCTGTTTGTATTTTTCCGGGTACTGAAAGGCCATTTCACGCCAGAAAAACACTTCGCGTTTCAGGCGGCAGCCTGGTATTGGCACTTTGTTGATGTGGTATGGCTGTGCCTGTATGTATTTGTCTATGTGATCTGATGCTAGTAAGGCCTGGGGTTTTGGTCTAAAAACCCCAGCGCCTGCGCGATAAAGATCAGTATCAGCACCAGGGCAGAAAACATGACACGGCGACCAAGATAACGCGACATTTTTACCTCTGTCTGAGGTTGTCGCAGCATCACCAGCCCTGCACGCACCAGATTAGCAATAATAAAAAGTAGTAGCGCTATGATAATAATTTTAAGCAACATAAGTAACACTCTCCGGGGTAGGTGTTATGCGCGTTAAGCTGGCTAACCAGGTTTTCGCACTTAATACGCTGTGGGTCATCCTCACTTTGACTGCTTTTGCCATTTTAATCAACTTGTCCTGGTGGCAGTTAAGCCGTGCCGGTGAAAAAACCGAACAACTTGCACGGCTGGCCGAATTACAGGCAGATGGGGCTATCGCACCTGCGGATTTAACCTTGCTGGCAGCTGCCGACGTTGATGGCGTGCCGCTAAAAGGCCAGGCCATTTGGCTGGCGCCTTATGTCTGGTTGCTCGACAACCAGATTGTTAACGGCAGAGTGGGTTACGACGTAATAGTGCCGGTGCAAGCGGCAGGTATAGACCGGCCAATGCTGGTCAATCTGGGCTGGCTGGCGGGGGCTGACAGCCGTGAAACACTGCCACAGTTTGATATGGCCACTGAGTTTACGCTGGATGGTTTGCTGCGTACTAAGGTAGATGGGCTGATGTTGCTGGGACAGAATGCTGAAGATCATGGCCAGTGGCCGATGCGGATCCAGCAAATCGATTATGCCGCTCTGGCACAGCAAAGCGGCCATGATCTTTATCCGGCGTTGCTGTACCAACAACAGGCCAGTGATTTTATACCGCATTATCAGCCAGTTGTATTATCACCAGAGAAACATCGTGGTTATGCACTGCAATGGTTTTTATTGGCAGTTGCCGTTGTAGGCGTAGCATTGGCAGCCAGTCATCAGGGAAAAGCAAAACATGAATAAGAAAAAATTTCTGCTGTTATTTGTCTTGTGTTGCGCGTTGCCATTGCTGGCCGCCAAGCTGGTGCTGGAGTTTGGCTGGTTTAATCGTGGTGTTTCCAGTAACGGCGAGTGGCAGCAAACCGAAGTATTTCTGTTAACCGCAACCAATGCCAAAGCGCATTGGCGGCTGGCTGTTGCCCCCAAAGCCGAGTGCGATAAGCCGTGTCAGCAGGCGTTATTTACCATCCAGCAACTTTATGTTGGGTTAGGGCGCAAGCAGGTGCAAGTTGAACCCGTGTTAATCAGTGAGCATGGCGTGCCAGAAGATTACACAATCTTTAGCCGTCACAGCGCTTTGCAGCCTGTGCCCGCAGCGTTACAGGAGCGCATTTTGCTGATCGACCAGCAAGGACTGGTATTACTCAGTTATCCGGTGCCGTTAGTGAAAACCGAGTTGGCAGATACTGCCAGAGCTATCCGGCAGGACTTACTTAAGCTGCTTAACTATGACCGGACCAGCGTATGAGAGGAAACCAGCGTATGAAAACACAACAATGGCTGGCGACCATCGCCGTTTTTCTTACCATGGGCGTTATTTTGTTGGGGGCTTATACCCGGCTGACAGATGCCGGGCTTGGCTGCCCGGACTGGCCCGGTTGTTATGGCTTTTTAAAGGTGCCCAAGCAGGAGCATCATATTGCTGCGGCAATGGAAGCATTTCCAGAGCGGCCACTTGAGCCGCATAAAGCCTGGAATGAAATGGTACACCGGTATTTCGCCGGCAGCCTGGGGCTGTTAATCGCGGCTATATTTTTTGTCGCCTTGCTGCGCAAACAAAGCAGCAGGTTAATACCCACAGCTTTGCTGGCGCTGGTGGTGTTTCAGGCCGCACTTGGCATGTGGACAGTAACACTGAATTTACTGCCGCTGGTGGTAATGGGCCATTTGCTGGGCGGCTTTACGCTACTAAGCCTGCTGGCAGTGTACTGGCTAAAACTTCACCCCGATTACCGGGTGTATGAACCACAACTGGTATCGCTAAAACCTTTTGCCATTATTGCCGTTGCTGTGTTGACAGTGCAAATAGCACTGGGCGGATGGACTGCAGCGAACTATGCCGCACTGGCCTGCATAGAATTACCGGTATGCGAGGCAGGCTGGCTGCAGCGCATGAATATCAGTGAAGCGTTTGATTTGCATCTGGGGCATGACGACTACGAGTACGGAGTAATGTCGGCGGAAGCCCGCCAGACAGTGCATGTGTTTCACCGCTTTGGCGCTGTCGTAACGTTAATTGTGCTGTCGGCTTTTCTGCTGCAACTATGGCGCCGGGTTAGCAGCACAATATTAAAACGGCTTACTGTAGCCGCAGCCGGGTTGTTACTGCTGCAGTTTAGTTTGGGTGTGCTTAATGTGGCGTTGCATTTACCGCTGGCAAACGCGGTAGCGCACAACTTTGTTGCTGCTAACTTATTAATGTTGCTGGTAATAATATACATGCAACTGCGAACTGCCAACACCACCGGCAAGGAGAGCTTATGATTGCTATTACACGTTCGCGCGCAGGCATTAACCGGGCACGCGATTATCTGGAGCTGACCAAGCCCAAAGTGGTGGCTTTGTTGGTACTGACAGCCTGGGTTGGCATGATGCTGGCAGTGCCACGCTTGCCAGATTTAACCACCTTAATGGCCGCCACGCTGGGTATAGGTTTGTTATCTGCCGCCGCTGCAGCGATAAACCATGTGGTAGACAAACGCATTGATGCGCAAATGGCCCGTACCTACAGCCGGCCCGTGGCGAAAGGCCGTGTTAGTGCCGCTGAAGCTACCGGCTTTGCTTTTAGCCTGGCGCTTGTAGGTTTTGTGCTGTTGTACGTGGCAGTAAATGCGCTAACGGCCTGGTTAACACTGGCTAGTTTGTTTGGCTATGCCGTGGTGTACACCATGTTTTTAAAGCGTGCTACGCCACAAAACATCGTTATTGGTGGGTTAGCCGGCGCTATGCCGCCGCTGCTGGGTTGGACAGCCATAACCGGTGAGATCCACAGCCATGCGTTGTTGCTGGTGATGATTATTTTTGCCTGGACACCACCGCATTTCTGGGCGCTGGCGATTCACCGGCGTGATGATTATGCCAAAGTGAATATGCCGATGTTGCCGGTAACGCATGGCATTGAATTTACCAAAAGTGTGATCTGTCTTTATACGGTGCTGTTGTTTATTGTCTGTTTAATGCCTTACCTGGTAGGCATGAGTGGCGCTATTTATCTGGTAGGCAGTGCTGTGCTAAACCTGCGTTTTATGCAGTACGCCTGGAAACTGAAGTTTAATGCCGATGCCTCTACTGCCATGGCAACCTTTAAGTTTTCTATTGTCCATCTGATGGTATTATTTCTGCTGTTGTTAGTGGACCACTACTTTAAGGTATCGCCAATCTATGTTTCGTAATCTGATTTATGCTTTACTTGCTGTTGCTGCAATGGTTGCCGGTGTACTGTTGTATCAGTTTTCGCAGGCCAGCGCTGAACCAGAGCTGGCACTGGTTTATCCGCAGCCAAGAGCCCTGGCAGACTTTACGCTGACTGACCAGCATGGTGAAACAGTAAACCGCGAGCGTTTATATAATCAATGGACGCTGGCATTTGTCGGTTACACCTATTGCCCGGATATTTGCCCGTTAACCCTGGCTAAACTGGCCGGTGTACAGCCCGAGTTAGCCGCAATGGTAGAGCAACCGCTTAAGGTATGGTTTATTTCGGTGGACCCGAACCGGGACACCACCGAGCAGCTTAATAATTACGTCAGCTATTTTGAGCAGGCGAATGTGCTGGGTATGACAGCAGGCCATGATCAACTGTTCCCTTTTGTACGCCAGCTTGGGCTGATGTACGCACTAAGCAGCACAACACAGGAGGACTATCTGGTTGATCACAGTGCGTCGGTGGCGCTGATAAACCCGCAGGGGCAACTGGTTGCCATGTTTAAACCGCCAATGCAGGTGGGAGAGCTGCCGGTTATAAACGCCGAACAGCTATTGGCAGATTTTCCATTAGTGATTAACAAGCTTAACGCTAATTAAGCCACGGCTGGGAATACCAGTAAAAATAGCCTTTATTGCTCAGTGATGGCGCGGTGCAGTTATAGCGGCTACGGCCGCGGTTAAGCGCTTTGCTGGCGGTAACGCTAAAGGTGCTATCGTCCAGCCACTGCGGTTGCAGCACTTCACTACCGGCAAAACATTGCAGTTGGTTGCGGTTAAAATCTTCTACTTTTAGTGATAGCTTCAGTTGGGGCGGGTTAGTACTGATAACCGGGTTAACGCCGTGATAATCGGTAATGTTAAACGCCAGTGTGCGTAGCTTTTGCGCCAAATCTTTTAAATCAGCATATTGTCCCGCTGCCGGATACCGCGGAATACGGCTTAATACAGTATGGTTACCAATAGCGCCGGATTGCTGGCCAATACCAATAAAACCCAGTTCAGTAACTAACTGCTCCAGTTCGCGGCTGTATTCGCCATAAGGATACGCCAGCCATTGATGGCGCTGGCCGGTTACCTGCTCAATTTTATCTTCTGCCGTCAGAATGCTTTGCTTCATCCGTTCGCGCCATTGCGACTGGCTTTCGCCCGCTTCGGGCCTGGCCATATGCTCATGCCACATCGCATGGTTTGCTACCAGTACACCGTCGTCTGACATCTGTTTCACCTGCTGCCAGTTCAGCAAAGGGCCATCGCCTTTGTCTATGCTGCCGGGGCTGATGAAAATAGTGTACGGATAACCAAATTCCTGCAGGATAGGGTGCGCCGTGGTGAAGTTGTTTTCGTAGCTGTCGTCAAAGGTGATCACCACGCTGTTAGGTGCCACCGGTTCGCCCTTTTGTAACTGAGCCATAAGCACATCAAGACCAATAACCTGAAAGTTATTGTCTTTAAAGTGCTGCAAATGGCTGTGCAATTCATCGGCGGTAACACTGCTGACACGCGGAGTATCGCTGGCTACATGATGATAAATCAGCATTACGGCCGCCTGTGCCGGTAATGTCAGGCTAAACAGCAATGCAACAACACAAAGAAAGTTTTTCATAGGCAGGACACCCGCAAGGCAATGAAACGAAGCCGTTTTATAGCACAAGCGGGCGCTAAACGCAGCTTTAGTCAGGTAAGCGGCTGATATCAGTAGTAAGAGTGTTCGCCACGCTGGTGCTCGGTAATGTCACGCACGCCGTTTAACTCACCGCTAAAACGGTTTAGCAGTTCTTTTTCGATACCTTCTTTCAGTGTTAAGTCCACTTGTGAGCAGCCATTACAACCGCCACCGAACTGTAAAATGGCTACGCCGTCTTTAGTCAGCTCCATTACGCTTACTCTGCCGCCATGGTTTGCCAGTTGCGGGTTAATTTCGCTGTCGATAACGTACTGTACCCGCTCCATTAATGAGGCATCGTCACTCACCTTGCGTACTTTGGCGTTTGGCGCTTTTAATGTCAGCTGCGAACCCATCTGATCGGTAACAAAATCAATATCGGCATCCACCAAAAACGGCTGGCTTTCAGCGTCCACTACCGCATCAAAGCCATTAAAATTCAGGGTTAAGTCGGTGTCTTCCACTGCATCTGGCGGGCAGTAAGATACGCCGCACTCCGCTTGTGCCGTGCCTGGGTTAACCACAAACACTCTGATATTTGTGCCGGCCGGTTGCTTTGACAGCAGCTTGGCAAAATGCAGCTGTGCCTGTTCTGAAATCGTGATCATAATAGTACCTGACTAAATTACTAGGTTAATGGCTATGATACTCCTCCTGTTTCTTTGAAGCCAGCCCCGCTTGAGTTTTGCCGCCTGATCTGGCTAACTTAGCCGCAGCCAAAAGGATATCATTTATGAAATATTACATTGCTCTGAGCGCTTTTTTGCTCAGTTTTTACAGTGCCGCAGCTACTACATATGTGCCAGCGGTGACAGATTCAACCCTGCCAACGCCACAAGAAGCGCTGGGCTTTCAGGTTGGCGAGTGGCATGCACGTCATGACCAGATCCAGCGTTACTTTGAAAAACTGGCGGCGGCATCAGGCCGGGCCCAGCTGGAGGTCATCGGGTATACCCACGAGCAACGGCCGTTGCTGCAAATGATCATATCTTCTGAGCAAAATCTGCAGCGGCTGGATCAAATCCGCCAGCAACATATTGCTGCCGCGCGCCGGGGCGAAGAACTTAACAACGATGCCCCGGTGATTATCTGGCTGGGCTACAGTGTGCATGGCAATGAGCCCAGCGGGGCTAATGCGGCGGTTTTGCTGGCGCAATATCTGGCAGCTGCTGACAACGAAGAAGTACGCAACTGGCTGAATAATGCTGTTATCCTGCTACAGCCTACCCTAAACCCGGACGGCCATGACCGCTTTGCCATATGGGCTAATATGCACAAGGGGGCGGCACCGGTAGCCGACCCGCAGCATCGGGAACATAACGAGCCGTGGCCAAATGGCCGGCCCAATCATTATTGGTTTGATTTAAACCGTGACTGGTTATTGCTGCAGCACCCGGAAAGCCGTGCCCGTATTGCTCAGTACCAGCAATGGTTGCCCAACGTGGTGGGCGACTATCATGAAATGGGCACCAACAGCAGTTACTTCTTTCAGCCTGGTATTCCCAGCCGTAATTATCCGCTAACCCCTAAGCGTAACTTTGAACTGACCAAGGCGCTGGCAAAATATCATGCTGCAGCTTTAGATCAGGCAGAGCAGTTATATTATACCGAAGAAAGTTTTGATGACTTTTATGTTGGTAAAGGCTCAACCTATCCTGATATTCAGGGCAGTGTCGGCATTTTATTTGAACAAGCCAGCAGCCGCGGCCATTTACAAGACAGTATTAACGGCCCGCTAAGTTTTAGTGCCACTATCCAAAACCAGCTGACGACTTCTTTATCCACTATCCGTGGCGCGGTAGACAACCGCAGTGCGCTGTTGTCTTATCAGCAGGAGTTTTACAAATCGGCGCAGCAACAAGCGAAAAACAGTAAAGTAAAAGGCTATATGCTGACAGAAAGTGCTGATCAAACAAGGTTGGCAGCACTGCTGGACGTATTGCAGCGCCATCATGTAGAGGTATATCAGTTAAGCCGCGACTGGCAGGATGAAAGCGAAAAATACCCAGCATTAAGCAGCTACTATGTGCCACTGCAGCAGCCGCAGTACCGGTTGATTAAAGCGATGTTCAGTACAGAGAAAAATTTTCCGGATAACACCTTTTATGATGTATCTGCCTGGACCTTACCCTATGCCTACAACATCAGCTTTGATAGTGTAAACCGTGAGCCGGCACAATCTAACCTTACAGAAACCTGGCAAACCCGCCCGGCTGCGCCAGTGTCGCTGCCTGTTGGAGCTTATGCCTATGCGTTTAGCTGGCAGGATCAACAGGCTCCGCTATTGTTGCAAGCTTTGCTGGCTGAAAATCTGGTGGTGCGCTCCGCCATGGCAGACTTTACTGCAAGAAGCGGCAATAACGAAGTAAGCCTGACAGCGGGCACTATGTTGGTAGCCGCAGGTTTACAACAGCAAGCCGACTGGTTTGACCGTTTGCAACGTGTACAGCAGCGCTTTACGTTACCGGTGCAGGCAATCAGCTCTGGTTTAACACCGCAAGGCAGTGATTTGGGCAGCAATAATTTTGCAGTGATTAGCATGCCAAAAGTACTGCTGATAGCAGGGCCGGGTATTAGCTCTACCGAGGCCGGTGAAGCCTGGTATAACCTGGAGCGGCTGGCGGGAGTATCGCCTTCAATGGCTGAACCGCAGCAGTTAAAGCAACTGGATCTAACCCGCTATAGCCATATAGTGCTGCCAGATGGCAACTACAATGGCTGGAATGATGCAGACGTAAACCGGTTAAAGCAGTGGCTGGATAATGGTGGTGTGTTGTGGGGCCACAAACGCGGTGCTGCCTGGCTGGCGAAGGCGGGCTTACTTAAAGCGGGTGTCTGGCAAGGCGAGGAAATGAGCAGCCTGATCCCAAGCCATGATCTGAGCTATAAAGACAAAGAGTCACTGGCAGGTAAACAACGTATTGCCGGCGCTATTTATCAGGCTGAGCTGGATTTAAGCCACCCGCTAACATTTGGCTTTACCCGCTCTACAGTGCCGGTATTTAAAAACAGTACTTTGCTGCTGCAGCCATCAGCATTCCCATTTGTTAATGTCGCACTTTACAGCACCACACCACAACTGGCCGGTTACACTGCGGCAGAATATGTACCCCGTATCAGCCAGAGTGCGGTGTTATTGGCGCACAATGTTGGCAAAGGCCGTGTTATTGCCATGACAGATAACCCGGTATTTCGCGGGTATTTTTATGGATCAAGCCGCCTGTTAGTGAATGCTCTTTATCTGGGCCGCAGCTTCAGTGCGGTGGTTGATTAATCAGCCAGTGTTACCGCTACTGTCCACAGGCTGATGTGCTTAGCTCCATGGCGGCGTAACAGACGACATAGTTCATTGGCCGTGGCGCCTGTGGTAATAACGTCATCTACCAGCGCCAGATGTGTCGGCACAGCGGATTGTGGCGGCAGGGTAAAAGCATGGCGTAAGTTGGCCTGGCGCTGCTTGCGGCTTAACCCAACCTGCGCCTGCTGCCTGCCAGTGCGCTGTAACAGCGGCAACAGCGGTATATCCAGCACTTTTGCTGCTGTTTGTGCCAGTAACTCTGCCTGGTTAAAACCGCGTTTGCGTTGCCTGGCCCGGTGCATAGGCACATAAAAAATCGCTTCGGGTAGTTGATGGCATTGTGCTTTGTATTGTGTCAGTACAGTAGCAAACTGCTGTTGCAGCAGCTCTCCGGCGCCATAATCCTGCTGAAACTTCCAGCGTTGCAGCCAGTGCTGATAGGGCTGGCGGTAGTAACCAACACTCAACAGGGCGTCAAACCTTGGTTTTTTCAGGCCTCTTGCTACCTGCGGCAGCCACAGCAAATTAAAATGGCAAAGCTGATACGGCAGTTGCGGCAATGCTTCCTGGCAGCAGCGGCAAAGCTGGCAGCCCGAACTATGCACCGGTAAACTACACCACAGGCAAGGCGAGGGCAGTAACAGGTGCCACAAGTGGCCAAACTGAGATAAAAGCTGGCTTAGCAAATTAAATTCCATTTAAATTTACAATTTTGTAACTATGGCAGAGAAAATGACTTCAGACAAACCGGTATTGGTGTTGTTACATGGTTGGGGGGTAAATCAGGGCGTCTGGCAAAGTGTGGCGCAGCAACTGGAACGCCAACCGGAAGACCAACCGGAAGACATGGTGCAGTTGCTGACCCCGGATTTGCCCGGCTTTGGCTTATGCCGTGAATATCCACAGCCTTATCAGCTTGATGCCGTAGTGGATATACTGGCTGCACAGATCCCAGCGCAAAGCTATGTTTGCGGTTGGTCGTTAGGTGGCCTGTTAGCGATTGCACTGGCACACCGTTATCCGCACAAAGTAAATCAGTTGGGGTTAATTGCTGCATCGCCTTGTTTTCTGGCACAACACAACTGGCCCGGTATGGCAGAGACGATTATGCAGCAGTTCGCCCGTTCGTTAAGTGAAAACCTGCCGCTGACCATCGAGCGCTTTTTAGCCATTCAGGCGATGGGCAGCAGCACTGCCCGCGCTGACATTAAAGTACTGAAACAAGCCATAATGGCTTACCCAATGGCCGATGCTAATGCAGTAGAGGGCGCCTTGCAGTTGCTCAAAGCTGATTTACGCACTGAGTTTGCTGCATTAACCCAGCCTGTCAGTGGCTTTTTTGGCCGGCTCGATTCATTAGTACCGGTAAAAGTAACTGATTTACTGCAGCAGTTGCAGCCACAAGGGCGGTTCAGCATAGCCGCGCACGCATCACATGCGCCGTTTATTTCGCATCAGGACGAATTTATGCATTGGCTCAGGCAATGGCTAAGCCCGGCGTTTAACTGAGCCGGGTGTTTGCAGCTAAACCCTTTTTGTGTTGGCTTTCTTTTTAGTCCGTTTTGGTTAATAATTAACCACTGTCAGATAATGTTGCAGGAGTTGTACCATGGACATTCAATCCGCGTTGTATTCTGGTGTGCAGGGTTTTCAGCGAGCCAGTGCTGGTGTCACGGATGCGACAATTGATATTAATCGCCAAACCCGTGCCAACCGGCTAAATGAAACCGAGCAAGCCGTTACACCAACACAGGCTGCAGAGCAGCCGCGCCAGTTGCAAACGGCAGAACAACCAGGCTCATTAACCAGCAGCTTAGTGCAGTTGGGGCAGGAAGAGCGTAACGCCCAGGCCAATGTAAAAAGTATCCAAACCGCCGATGAGGTGTTGGGTACGGTGATAGATATCCGGGTCTGAGCAAAATGCTGGTTTCGAATTATCCTAATGTCAGTATTAACACCGCCAATCCGCCAACGGAGATGGCGCGGCGTGATGCTGTACGGCGGGATTTATTTGAACCGGTAAAAGAAACGGCAAAACCCGGTACTGAAAAACCGGTTGCTACTGATGAAAAAGCCCGGTCTGGCAACAATGGCGGGGCGCAAGTTAACCTGTACGATGCCAGCGGTAAAGAAACAGAAACACAGCAGGCCATAGATGACCGTGGCGAAAAGTCGGATAACCAGCAAGACGAGAAAGGCGAGCAGGCGCCAAAACAACAAGCCGAGCAGCAGGAACAACAAGAAGTTCAGGAGCTTAAAGCCCGGGATCAGGAAGTAAAAACCCACGAGCAGGCGCATGCAGCAGTTGGCGGCCGTTACGCTGGTGCGCCAAGCTACTCTTACGAGCTAGGCCCTGATGGCAAGCAGTATGCTGTGGGCGGTGAAGTGCAAATAGACATTTCGCCAATACCCGGCGACCCGCAAGCGACAGTACAAAAAATGCAGCAGGTACGCGCTGCTGCATTAGCTCCGGCAGAGCCTTCGGCAGCAGACAGACGCATTGCCGCAGAAGCGGCCCAGCGGCAAATTCAGGCACAGGCCGAACTTGTTAAGCAAAATTCAGCCACAGGGCAAAATAGCGACACAGAACAAACAGCAGCCAGTAACGGCTTTGCCGAACAGGTCGCACAAACCGATATCAGCTACAGTGTGTCAGATAACAACGGCGGCAGTGCCGTGGTGTATCCGCAACGCGATACGCTGGCCAGCTCAGCTCAAATGCAACTGCGTCGCAGTGTTATCGCCGGGTTTTATCAAATGGCGACAGAGCCACAAATTAAGCAATCGCTGCAACAGGTTTAGCGGGTATAGCACCCGCCATACCCGGTCGTTTAATTACTTCTTCAGCTTGGCAAAGGCTTCAGCAAAAGCATTACCCATTACTGCGTTATTGTCTGCTGGTTTAGCCTGGCGTGGCGTGGCGGCTTTATTGTGTTGTGGGCGTGCGCCGGTTTTATCGGCTGCTTTATCCGCATTTCTGGGCGCCGGTTGTTCGTCCATCCGCATGGTAAGCGCAATGCGTTTGCGTTCAATATCTACTTCCAGCACTTTTACTTTTACCACGTCACCGGCTTTTACCACCTGATGCGGATCACTGACAAATTTATCGGTCAGCGACGATATATGCACCAAGCCATCCTGGTGCACACCAATATCAACAAAGGCGCCAAAGTTAGTAACGTTAGTCACTACGCCTTCCAGCAGCATACCGGGCAGCAGATCTTTTAATGTTTCAACACCGTCTTTAAAGCTGGCAGTTTTAAATTCCGGCCGTGGATCACGGCCGGGTTTGTCCAGCTCTTTTAAAATATCGCTAATGGTTGGCACACCAAAATGCTCGTCGGCAAAGGCTTTGGCATCAATGCTTTTTAAGAAGCTACTGTTACCGATGATCTGATCAACCGATTTTTGATGGGCACTGATAATTTTCTCTACCAGCGGATAGGCTTCCGGGTGCACAGATGACGCATCCAGCGGGTTTTTGCCGTTATTAATCCGTAAAAAGCCTGCCGCCTGTTCATAAGCTTTTGGCCCCAACCGTGGTACTTTTAGCAACTCTTTACGCTCGTTAAAGCGGCCGTTGCTGTCGCGGTAGAACACAATATTTTGTGCCAGGGTTTTATTTAACCCTGCCACACGGGCCAGCAGAGGTACTGAAGCCGTGTTTAAATCAACGCCGACCGCGTTTACGCAGTCTTCTACTACGCCATCGAGAGATTTAGTCAGCAGGCTCTGGTTTACGTCGTGCTGATACTGGCCGACACCAATGGCTTTGGGTTCAATTTTTACCAATTCGGCCAATGGGTCTTGCAAACGGCGGCCGATAGACACTGCGCCACGCAGCGATACATCCAGATCCGGAAACTCCAGCGCGGCCAGTTCAGAGGCGGAATATATTGACGCGCCTGCTTCTGACACCATGATTTTTTGCAGTTTTTGTGCCGGCAGAGCTTTTAATACATCGGCGGCCAATTTGTCGGTTTCACGCGATGCAGTGCCGTTGCCAATGGCAATCAGTTCTATCTTATGTTGCTGACACAGTGCTACCAGAGTACGCACCGATTTATCCCACATATTTTGTGGCGCATGCGGAAATATAGTGGTTTGGCTGAGCAATTTGCCGGTTTCATCAATGGCAGTTACTTTAACGCCGGTACGCAGGCCCGGGTCCAGCGCCAGTGTATTGCGCATACCGGCCGGTGCTGCCATTAGCAGGTCTTTCAGGTTGCGGGCAAACACTTTAATGGCTTCTTCTTCGGCTTTTTCGCGCAGTTCGCTTAGCAGATCATTTTCTAAATGCAGCTGCAGTTTTACTTTCCAGGTCCACTGTACTGCTGTGCGTAAAAACGCATCTGCTGCGCGGCCTTCGTCTTTAATATTAAAGTGGCTGGCCACCATTTGTTCGCACAGGCTGTGGGCAGTTTCCTCATTGGCATCGGGCACTAACTGCAGTTGCAGCACACCTTCGTTACGGCCGCGGAACATGGCCAGCGCGCGGTGCGACGGTGTGGTTTTCCAGCTTTCAGTATGCGCAAAGTAATCGCGGAATTTAGCCCCTTCCTGCTCTTTACCGGCAACCAAGGTGCTTTTTAGTACCGCATGTTGTGCCAGGTGTTGGCGCAAGCGGGCCAGCAGGTTCGCATCTTCAGCAAAGCGCTCCATCAGAATATACTTGGCACCATCAAGCACGGCTTTTACATCGGCAAAACCGGCATCGGCGTTAATATAGGCTGCGGCTTCCGTTTCCGGGTTCAGGCCGGGGTTCGCCATTAAGGCGTCGGCCAGCGGGGCAATGCCGGCTTCAATCGCAATCTGGCCTTTGGTACGGCGTTTGGCTTTATACGGCAGATATAAATCTTCCAGCCGGGTTTTATTGTCGGCTGCCAGTATGTCTTGTTTTAACTCAGCGGTTAATTTGCCTTGTTCGTCTATGGTTTTTAAGATCACCTGACGGCGTTCTTCCAGCTCGCGCAAGTAAGTTAAACGCTGTTCCAGATGCCGTAGCTGGGTATCATCCAGGCCGCCGGTCACTTCTTTGCGGTAACGGGCAATAAAAGGTACGGTGGCGCCTTCTTCCAATAGCGCGATAGTCGCGGAAACTTGCTCTGGGCGGGCGGCAATTTCTGCTGCAATTTGTTTAACAATCATAGACATAAACAAAAAATTCCTAATTAAAAAGCACCGATAAGGTGAAAAATATCAAACTAAAGACACTGTAATATGCCGATTGTCCACTTTGTGGGGCAAAAAATCCAATCCGGCGCTGTTACGCCGCGCTCAGTTGTAGCGGATTTGGTTAATAAACCACAGTTTATTGCCTGTAGGCGTAGGTACCAATACTTCATCGTCTACGGTTTTTTTCAGCAGTGCCCGCGCCATCGGTGAGTCGATAGAAATGTAATCTTTGCGGCCGTATATTTCATCCGGCCCGACAATACGAAAGCTCAGCTGCTCACCCTGTTCGTTTTCAATCTCAACCCAGGCGCCAAAAAATACCTTGCCGTCTTGCTGCGGCGAGTAATCTACCACACGCAGCACTTCCAGCCGTTTGCGTAAAAAACGAATGCGCCGATCCGTTTCGCGCAGCAGCTTTTTATTGTACTGGTAATCGGCGTTCTCACTGCGATCGCCCAGGCTGGCTGCCCAGGCTACTTTGGCTGTTACCTCGGGGCGTTTTTCCCGCCATAAATAGTTCAGCTCATGTTGTAAGGCTTCAAAGCCTTCACGGGTAATTAAGTCGGTTCGCATTGTGTTGGTGTCGTTCGGTAAAAGCAGGCCGGGAATGGTAGCAGTTTTTATTGTATGTGGGCTATTTGCCGCCATAATTTTGACAGCCTCTCAGTGTTCTGAGCTTGGGTTTTTATTTTATTTTGTTTAAAAACATTAGCTTAATTAATAATTGAAAATATTTCTTCACTGTCATTTAGATGTAACAAAAATATGCTAGCTAGCGGGGGCGGCCTTGGCTATAGTTACTTCACTGGTCAAAAAAGAGGTAACAGCGCATGAAAACAAAATTATTAAGCGTGGCAGTATCATTAATGGTTATAGCCCTGGCAGGTTGCTCAACAGCGCCAGCCAAATATACTTATGTGATAGATCCGGATTTAGCAGAACAAGCAGACAATTTAACCCGCACCAATGCTCATGCAGGCCATGTAGTATGGGTTAACCCGCCGATGAAGCGGGTACCGGTGAGTGAGCAAAAATAAGCTGACAAACTTTGTAACATAAAGAACCGCCAAGGTTTTTCGCCATGGCGGTTTTTTCGTTTATAGTGAAGCAAATATTGTGGAGGCTTCACTATGGCCAGTTCAGAAACCCCAAAAATTCTGGTAGTTGATGATGACATGCGTTTGCGTGCCTTGCTTGAACGTTATCTGGTTGAGCAGGGATATATAGTGCGCAGCGTGGCAAATTACGAGCAGATGCAACGCCTGATGGAACGCGAAAACTTTCATTTGGTGGTGCTGGATCTCATGCTACCGGGTGAAGATGGCTTGTCTATCTGCCGCCGCCTGCGCCAGCAGGAAAATGAAATTCCGATCATTATGCTAACGGCAAAAGGCGATGAAGTAGACCGCATCATTGGCCTGGAGATGGGCGCTGATGACTACTTACCCAAGCCATTTAACCCGCGCGAGCTGTTGGCGCGTATCCGAGCAGTAATGCGGCGCAAAAGTAAAGAGCTGCCGGGTGCCCCTAGCCAGGCTGAGGGCATGGTGGAATTTGGCCCGTTTAAATTTAATCTGGCCACGCGTGAAATGCGCAAGGGCGAGCAGCTATTACCGCTAACCAGTGGCGAATATGCAGTACTTAAAGTGCTGGTAAGCCACCCGCGGGAGCCTTTATCACGTGACAAGCTAATGAACCAGGCTCGGGGGCGCGATTATTCCGCTATGGAACGCAGCATCGATGTGCAGGTATCGCGCCTGCGCCGGATGCTGGAAGATGACGCCGCTAACCCGCGCTATATTCAAACGGTATGGGGCCTGGGGTATGTGTTTGTACCGGATGGCAGCGTCAGTTAGATGCGTTGCTTCCCGCGCAGTGCCTTTGGCCAGACTGTTTTCCTGATAGGCCTGTTGCTGCTGATCAATCAGTTAGTGTCTTATCTTTCGGTGGCGTTTTATGTGATAAAACCCACCACGCAACAAATTAATCACCTGATTGCCAAGCAAATTAAAGTGGTTTTTATTGATGTTGGGCATCAGCAATCGGTTTTGTCTAATGAGCTGACGGAGCGCTTTCGCGAAGCAACCGGCATTGAAGTGTATACCGAGCAGCAAGCATTACAGCAGGGCCTGGCAGAGGCCAGTTACTATGGTTATTTCTCTGATCTGATGTCGCGTGAGTTGGGTGGCGCCGCTGAAGTACGGGTAGCGCAGGGCGAAACTTATGCTTTTTGGGTGCGGCCACCGCAGGCACCACATTATTGGGTAAAAGTACCGCTTACCGGGTTGGATGAAACCGACTTTTCACCGCTGACGTTTTATTTGCTGATGATTGGTGTGCTAAGCGTTGGTGGCGGTTGGCTGTTTGCCCGCCAGTTAAACCGGCCACTAAAAAGCCTGCAGCAGGCGGCATTACAGGTAGGCGGCGGCGAGTTTCCGCCACCTTTGCCAGAGCATAAAGGCTCTACCGAAATTATTGCTGTAACCAAAGCCTTTAATTATATGGCGCGCGGCATTCGCCAGCTGGAGCAGGACAGGGCCTTACTGATGGCCGGCGTATCGCACGATTTACGCACCCCGCTAACCCGTATCCGGCTAGCGTCGGAGATGATGCAAGAGCCGGATAACTGGATCCGTGAGGGCATTATCAACGATATTGAAGATATGAACGCCATTATCGACCAGTTTATTGACTACCTGCGCCACCACAAAGAAGAACCCGGCCAGAAAGAAAACCTTAACACCCTGGTACGGGAGCTGGTGCAGGCCGAGCATTTACAGCAGCGCCATATTGCCACCGTGCTGGCAGATAACCTACCGGAAGTGATGTTAAGGCGGATTGCCATAAAGCGGCTGTTGAATAATTTACTGGAAAACGCCCTGCGTTACAGCGATGGCGATATTGAAATAACCACTGGTTATGAGCGCAACCGTAAACGTATTTACCTGCAAATTCGTGATCATGGCCCTGGCATACCGGAAAGCCAGATGAAAGCCATGTTTGAACCCTTTACCCAGGGCGATGTAGCCCGCGGCAGTGGTGGCTCGGGGTTGGGGCTGGCTATTATTAAGAAAATAGTCGATATGCACCATGGCGATATAACGCTGCATAACCACGCTTACGGCGGCTTAGTGGTAACGGTGTATTTGCCGCTACGCTAGTATTTTTATTTATAAAAGTTGATGCAAAACTGTGCAGCGTTCATGCCGTTCACACACTTGGGATGGACAAAAAAACCGGATTTTTTTAGCCTTTTACTTTTGGTTGGCAGTATTACTGTTTTTCAGGCAGGGTAAGGCCGCATTTTGCGCGACTGCTGTTTTTTATCCTGCTATAAAACGTTTACTGGTAATCAGGTACATAATAGCTACATAACACAGCACCATTATTAGACCCATTTATTGAGCTATCTGAAAATACAACAATAACAATAAAGGGCCTTTACAGCCCTGCATTAACACTCAATTATTGAATGCTTAAACTACTGCACATGACATTGATTTTGACACATCGGGTATGATGGCCACCAGTTACAAAGTTCCAGTCCACTGCAATTATCAATAGCAAAGGCGGCAGCTGATGTAAACGTTGCTATGACAAAAGCAAATACTACAGTCTTTTTATTTTTCTTCATTTCCAACCCTCATGATTCAATTTATTACTAGTGTTTAGTTTTTTCTAAACAACTCATAATATTTAGCCAAAAAAATAAAGTCAACACTTTGTAATCAAAAATAAAACAAGTTTGGCTGAAAATTATAACGTAATTAGTTGCCCTCAACATATCAAAGGGCAATATCAATACTGAATTTACATTTTTTTAGCTTGAAGCAAGAGTTAATTTCTTAGCAAAATGTTTCATACGCTAAATGCTGATCATAGCTCTGCTATAACCGCTGTAAGCCATAGCAGCCCCCGGAAATAGAGCGGCGTTATCCATAAAGTGCTCAATCTGCTCCGGTAAATCACCCGTCGTTTTGAAGTAGTGGTTGCGTGTTATGGTATCGTGCACGGCATGCCACAGTTTCTCTATTTTGTTAACCTGGTTGGTATAGCAACATAAACCTTAGTTTACTCCTAAGCCAGAGAGTGTAAAAAATCTGTATAGGTAGTTTTCTACCCATGTATTTGAAGGAATTAACTGAGGGCAGAGACTGAGGTATCCGCGCAAATTAGCTAATTTGCCCCAATCTCTTTTCCTATTTCCCAAAATAAACACTTGACCTTAAGTTAGCTTGAGGTCATAGCTTCTGATGCTGTTCTACTGCTGCCAGCTTCTGGCAGGGGTTAAGCTAAACTGTTAGCGGCAATCTCAAGGTTATAGGGGGTAAAGTGCAATCTATTATTCAGGTAAACAACTTAAGCAAAACCTATCCATCCGGTTTTCAGGCGCTGCAAAACATTCAATTGGATATTCGCCGTGGTGAAATTTTCGCTTTGCTGGGGCCGAACGGGGCTGGCAAAACTACTTTAATCAGCATTATTTGCGGCATTGTTAACCCGGGCGAGGGCACTGTGCTGGTAGACGGCCTGGACATAGTGCAGCAGTACCGCAAGGCCCGCCAGCGCATCGGTCTGGTGCCGCAGGAGTTGTCGGTCAGTATTTTTGAAACAGTATGGGATACCGTTAGCTTTAGCCGGGGTTTATTTGGTAAACCGGCTGACCCGGCCTATTTGCAGCAACTGCTGCGCGACTTGTCACTGTGGGATAAAAAAGACAGCAAAATTATGACGTTGTCCGGCGGCATGAAACGCCGGGTTTTAATAGCCAAAGCGCTGGCACATCAGCCACAAATTTTGTTTCTGGATGAACCTACCGCCGGGGTGGATGTAGAGCTGCGCCGTGATATGTGGCAGATGATCCGCCGGCTGCGCGACAGTGGCGTGACTATTATTCTTACTACCCATTATATTGAAGAAGCCGAAGATATGGCCGACCGCATTGGCGTGATCCGTGCCGGTAAATTGATCCTGGTAGATGACAAAACCAGCCTGATGCAAAAGCTGGGTAAGAAGCAATTACTGTTGCAACTGACAACGCCATTACCGCAAATACCGGCTGCGCTGTCGGCCTATCAGTTGCAGTTATCTGCTGACAACAACCAACTTATTTACACCTTTGATGCGCAGCAGGAGCAGGCCACTATCACCAGCTTGTTACGCCAGTTGAATACTCAGGGCATAGAGTTTAGTGATCTGCATACCAGAGAAAGCTCGCTGGAAGATATCTTTATCAGCCTGATGGGAGATGCCGCATGAACTTCTTCGCCATTAAAGCCATTTACCTGTTTGAGCTGGCCCGCACCCGGCGCACGCTGATGCAAAGTATTGCCTCACCGGTGTTATCTACCTCGTTGTATTTTATTGTGTTTGGCTCTGCTATTGGCTCACGTATGGTGGCCATTGACGGCATCAGTTATGGCGCCTTTATTGTGCCGGGCTTAATTATGCTGACGGTGCTGACAGAGAGTACGTCGAACGCTTCTTTTGGTATTTATATGCCAAAATTTTCCGGCACCATATACGAGATTTTATCGGCACCGGTGTCAGCGGTGGAAATTATCCTCGGTTATGTCGGTGCTGCGGCCAGTAAAGCTATTGTACTGGGGCTGATTATTTTGCTGACAGCGCAGTTTTTTGTCGATTTCAGCATAATGCACCCGCTATGGATGTTAACCTTTTTAGTGCTTACCGCCATTAGCTTTAGCCTGTTTGGTTTTATTATCGGCGTGCTGGCTAACAGCTTTGAACAACTGCAAATTGTGCCGCTGATGGTGATCACGCCGCTAACCTTTTTGGGTGGCAGCTTTTATTCCATCAGTATGCTGCCGCCGCTGTGGCAACAAATTACGCTGTTTAACCCGGTGGTATATCTGATCAGTGGTTTTCGCTGGAGTTTTTACGGTGTGGCCGATGTCAATGTTGGCCTGAGCCTGGCGATGATCCTGTTGTTTATGGCCAGCTGTATTGCGGTAATTTGCTGGATTTTCCACACCGGCTATAAAGTTAAGGTGTAAGCCCGTTAATAGCTGGCAGTGCGGCTGCCAGTTGTTCACTCAGCGCTTTAACAATGGCTTGATCATGCCAGTACAGATTATGCGACAACGGGTTCCAGCTAGCAGTTAACCAGCTGAAAAAACCTCCGCCGCTGGCGTTAACTTCAATATCGGTTACCATTGCGGCATAGCCGTCTGATAACTCGGCCAGTGGCCAGCCCAGTACATCGTCTTTGTCATAGTAGTTATGCCAGATAAAAACGCTGCTGGGTTTAGGGAATGGAATTATTTGCTCCATGGCGTGTGCGGCAACAAAGATCGGAATATTGCAGCCGGTGGTGATAAGGCTCACCAGACTATCACCGCGTAAAAACGCGATATCCTCCTCAGTTAGCAGACTATCGCCGCTGATAGCCGCCTGATAGCGCTTAATGTTCCGCCAGATCCCGGCTGCCGGTTTTAGCCCGGCTTTGGCTTGCTGTGCATCCCACAAGTAGCAGGACAACACATGGCAGCCTAATGAATGTGCCAGTAATACCAGCTTGCCATCGGCAGTTAACTGCTGTTTTGCCAGATACAGCGCGCGGGCTATTTTCAGCTGGCTGTAATGATACAAACTGTGTGGATGCTCTTTACGATGCTCCAGTGCCGCGGCGTCGGCAAAACCGAATAACATAAAGCGGCGCAGTTTGCCCCAGCGCAGGCGTGTACCTGTAGCCTGCCACACCCGCTGCTCGTTGTATTGCAGTAAGTCCTGATAATACACTGTGCCATAATAAAGCGGCGCAGTGGAAACACTTTGCTGTAACCGGGCAAACAGTTTGTCAGCATAATCCGGCTGGGTTTCGCCCATGCCATGAATGGTAATCAGCGCTACGGTTTTCATCGCTCAGGCCTGTTGTTGTTTGCGCTGTTGCTCCAGATAGGCATACAGCTGCTCGGTAAAAAAGCCATGCATTAAAAAGCGCTGGCCTAAATTCCATGGCCCGACTAAATAATGCGGGTACTTGTTATAGGCCATTTCGCTCAAAGACTTATCGCCAACCAAGTCGCCGATGCGGATAGCAATGGATTGGTCGAGGTTAAAGCCGTTTATCGCATCGCGGTATTCTTCGCGGGTTAACAGCAGACAGAATAAACACATAAACAGCGCATGGGCGCTTTCAAAATCAAGCCATTGCGTACGTTTCTCAGTAAATTCAAACTGTGCCATATCAATACTTTGCCAGTGCTGCCAGTTAAGCTCGCCAGCTGTTAACGGCTGCTTCGGGTGGTGCCAGCTGCCAAGCTCCGCAAATAAGCGAAACAGCTGCTGGTCATGCTCAACAAAGCTGGCGTGTTGCATATCGGCAACGCATTTTGGATACAGTTGCACCGGGTTAACACCGCTATTGCGGCTATTGGCAGCCAGAAAATTCAGCACATTAGATTCAGTAGCATAGTGGCGTAAAATCAGTAAGTTGGCTTCTTTGCTGACAAAATGCGTGCAAAACCAGCAAATCAGCTTTTGTAAGCTGTTATGCGCACTAAACTGCGGTAAGGGTAAGCGCTTAAAAAACCAGGTGATATGCAGCAAAATAGCAAAAATAAACTGCAGCAGTGGCCGCATGCCCCAGCGCAGCGGGTTTTGTAAGTCTTTTAACCATAAATCCAGCGCGGCCTGTTCGATGGGCAGCGAGTTATCGTTAGCAATGGCCTTTAAATAGGCGCTTGGGCCGCTGCGGTTGCTGTTATGACGATCAGTAGTCATGCTCAACCTCTTCCAGTTGCAGGCAATACAGCCTGGCGGTAACACGGGCGGTGCGCACGATACTGCTTAATTGCGCCGGGCTTTGGCATAAGCGGTCGATCAGCTGATACAGCTTTTGCATGTGGTCGTCATCATTGGCGCCGTGGTAGCGCATAAAGCGGGTGTAGCTGCCATCACCGCCGCTAGCCTTGTCGATTTGTGCTGCCCAGTCGTTAGCCATTTTCTGGCCCAGGCCTTCAATAATCCACATGGCGCCAATTAAATCGACCGGGTTTGGCTGGCTGGCGCGGTACATTAAAAAACCATGCAGCGCTTCAGTGCCGATATTACGCGCTGCGTTTTGGATGTCGCTTAAACTGCCGCCGGCAGCAACGTAATCGCGCTCGAGCATTTCATAGTCGCGGTGCTCTTCGCGGGCATGGCCGATAATGGTGGAGCGTACATCGCTGTAATCGCGGTCAAAGCTGGAGGCACAGCGGCTGATCCAGCGTGAGCCTTCAATCACCTGCTGGCGCCAGTTCAGCAGCAGTTGGCAATAATCGGCTTTACTAAACTGGCCACGCTCCAGCCGTTGCAACAGTGGCACGCGGCCGAGCTGGCGTTCAAATTCAAACCATACCCGCATTAGCGCCTGTAAACATTGTTGGCCCTGCGGGCTTAATACGTGCTCTGTCATTCAGGCCTCCACTACGGTCAGTTGCATATAGGCATTATTAAAGCGGCCACTCTCCGGCACCATGCACACTATGGTATCGCCGGTTTTATAGCTTTGCGTGCGGCGAAATTCGTCCAGCATAATAAAAATAGAGGCACAGCCGGTATTGCCGCGGCTGTACAGATTGCTGTACCACTTATGCTCAGCAATGCCGACCCCGGCGCGCTGCAGCATGTCGAATATTTTGCCGCGAAAATAATGCGATGAGTAATGGCACAATACGTGGTCGACCTTGTCCGGTTGCACGCGGCCCTCACTGATTAAACGCAGGTAACCATCGACGCCCAATTTAACGATATTTTCCAGCAGGCGCACATCCTGGCGAATAAGCAGCGCACCGGCCGCTTCGGCCTGGGCATAAGTGGCGTAATCCTGCCAGCTTTGGCTGTGGTTGCTGTCCGTTGGGTAACCCACGCTCATACACACCGGATAGGCATCGGCATGCGAAAAGCTGCGGATCCAGTCAATACGAAAACAGCGGCCACGCGCTTGGGTTTCCAGCAGCAGGGCACCGGCGCCGTCGGATAACATCCAGCGCAGAAACTCGGCGTTAAAATCCAGTTCTGTGCCGGCGGCTTCATAACGGCTGGCTTTAAATAAGCGTGAGGTCAGCTCACTGGCCACCACTAACGCATTGGGCTGCTCGCCGGCTTTCAGGTTAGTAAACGCCGCTTTTAGCGCCATCATACTGCCGGAGCAAATACCGTGGCTGCTGTGCAGTTCTATATCGCTTAAGCCCAATTCAGCCTGCAGCATAGAACCAAAGCCCGGCAGTACCACATCGCCCTGGCTGGTAGCAGCGCTGAGCATCTTAATCTGCCGTTTGCCAATAAAGCTGCCGGTTAAGCAATGCTCTGCCGCCCGCGCTGCCATTGAGGCGTTAGATATAGTGGTGTTGTGGTTGGCATCGATAGCGTAGTGCCGGGTTTGAATGCCGTTAGATTGCAAAATACGCCGCTTTAACCGGCTGGGTTTGCCATGCACGTAGCCCAGCAGCGGCTCCATTTCGTCATTGCTGATGGCCGGGCCGGGTAAAAAGTGGCCTGTGCTGTTGATATACACACTCATGCGTTCACCTTGCGCTGCTGTAGTGCCGCCTTTAAGCAGCGCAGGTTTTCTTCCATATAGGGCAGCACACAGACTATGGCCATAAAGCCCAGATAATACGGCAGGTAAGTGTCGCCGCCATGGGCGTAAGGCATGCGCTGGAAATAAAATTCACCCTGCCAATCGAATGTCAGCAGTTTCACCACTACCGGATAGTTAATCACGGCAATTAACAGCAACATATACAGCGGTAATGTGGCCAGATAATTATGCGCATGCATTTCCCACAAGCTGATATGGCGCTTGGGCGCCGCGTAATGCACGTCGTAGTGGGCTACGGCTTCGTGTGCCAGCCAGGCGGCAATGCAAATCAGCATAATCAGCACATTTACCTTAAACAGCAGGCAAAGCAAAATCGGCACCGCCATCTGGATGCCCATTAACGAGTGAATAAGCGACTCTTTTAAACCCGAGGTATGTTCAATCCGGGTGGCGCGGTGGCAGCACCAGTCAATAAAACCGGCAATACCCCACAATGGCAGAAACACATACAACATTAACTGAATAAGCAACTGGCTGGTTTGCAACACCGAACTCCTGTTGGTGCCAATACTGCGGCGTACTATAACGCAAGGTTAATGGTTTGTAGATTATTTTCTGGTTGCACGGTTGTAGCATTTAAAATGCCTTATGCGCGCTGCCGCACCGAACGGCATAAATAACAAGCTCATTGTATGGTACCGGATAGTGCATTTCTGCACTGTCTGAGCTGAAAACGAGGTTTATATGAGTAAGTACAATGAGCAATACCGTGGCGAAACGTCAGACAAACTGGATAAAACAGACCGGGCCTATACCGCCAACAAATCTGACAAAACAGATAAATCCACTACAGCGGATAAAACCGACAAAACGGACAAATCCAATAAAACAGATAAACATAACCAAACTGACAAAGGTAATAAAACGGATAAATCCGATAAAAAGCGTTCTGGGTAACAATGTCCGGCATTGCCAAAATGAGCTCCGGAGCCTGTGTATTAAGCTCCGGCGCAATGTTGTAACGCCTTTACAGGAAGTTAAAATGAAAACATACACCCCCAAATTATTACTTGCCGCCGCTATAGCGCTGGCGTTAGGTAACGCGCCCGTTATGGCCGATGACAAAGTGGCAGCTAAAAGCGGGCCTGTAGCTGATGCCCGTCAAGAGGCGCAGATATGGACTACTTACACGCTAAACCGCTATTTACGGGCCAATGATTTAACCGTTACCGTGCTGGATGGCAAAGCCACGCTTAGCGGTAGCGTGGAAGAAGATGTACACAAAGATCTGGCCGGTGCTATTGCTGCGGGTGTCAGTGGTATTGACGATGTTGATAACCAAATTACCGTAGATGCCGACTACAAAGCGCCTGATCGCAGTAGCACCCGCGGGTACGGCGATGTAGTAGACGATGCCACTATTACCACTGCAGTAAAGTCAAAGTTGCTGTGGAGCAAGCATACCGAAGGTATGGACACCAAGGTGGTAACTAACGCAGGTAAAGTCGAGCTAAGCGGCACAGTAGCCACGCAACAGGCAAAACAGCAGGCAGAAAAGCTGGCAAAAAATACTGACGGCGTGCGCTCGGTAGACAATAAACTGCAGGTTAGCGACAAAACCACTGATGGCAAAAGCTATAAAAAAGCCGACGCGGAAAAAGGCAGTGTGATTGCCGATAGCTGGATTACCACCAAGGTTAAATCAACTTTTATGTACTCCAGCAATGTTGCCGGATCTGATATTTCGGTTAAGACCGACAAGGGTGTTGTTACGCTGTCTGGCGAGGTAGGCAGTGGTGCAGAGCAAGCTCTGGCAATTGAACTGGCGCAGAATATCCGCGGTGTGAAAAGTGTTACATCACGCCAGCTTATTTTCTAAACGGTTTGTATGGGGCGGCTTAGGTTATGTTTGCCGGCCCAACCCATCTTTTGAACTTTATTAACTGGAAAAGGTTGGCATTGATATGAATGAGCCTCAGTATGCAAACCCGCAAGTGCTGCGTAACACTATGCTGCAGCTTAACGTTGAAGCACTAAGTGCCGAAATGGTGCGGATGCGCTGCGAAGTAATATTGCAGCAAAATATCTGGCTGCGACAACAGCAGCATTTACAACAACATAATCAGTTGCTGCTACTAACCTTGATGCAGGCGGTTAGCCAAAATGCCAGTACCCAAACCAAACTGCAGCAACTTACCCTCGACAGCCAGTGCGATGCGCTGACCAAAACACTTAACCGCAATATTATGCTGGACCGCATTAGCCAGGCCATCAGCATGTCAAAACGGCAACAACGCCGGTTTGCACTGTTATTTATTGATTTGGACCGGTTTAAACCGGTAAATGATCAATATGGCCATGCTGCCGGTGATGCAGTAATACTGCAGGTTTGCGAACGTTTAACTGCTGCGGTGCGAGACAGCGATGCGCTAAGCCGGCACGGCGGCGATGAGTTTCTGTTGCTGCTTAACGATATTTCAGACAATGAGGCTGCAACTCTGTTTGCCAATAAACTGGTGCAGGTGTTGGCGCAGCCTTATCAGATAGAAGGGCGCAGTGTTTTGCTGTCGGCCAGTATTGGCATTGCGATATATCCTGATCACTGCAACAGTGCTAAGGCCCTTATTAGCTATGCAGATGCTGCTATGTACCGTGCCAAGCAACAAGGTGGCAGCCGGGCTTGTTAAAACCTGGTGTAAAGTTGTTATCGCTATGCGCGCTAGCGCACAGACAGCGGTTGGTTTTAACGGCATAGTAAAACAGGGCTCACTTTCGCTGCAGCCCCGGTTTATCAGGAGCTATAGATGAAAACACATATTGCCGACACTCTGGTTAGCGCAGAGCCTTTATCCAGAGCACGATCTGGCAAACGCTGGCTGTTACTGGCCAGCGCCGTTGTAGTATTAAGCGGCTGTGCTTCAGCACCACTGCCACCCACGGCTGAAATGCAGGCAGCAGAACGCGCCATTGGCACGGCTGAGCAGGCGCAGGTTGTGCGTTACACCACTGTCGAGCTTGATACTGCGCGTAAAGAGCTGGCAGCTGCACGCCTAGCCATAACTGAAGAAAATATGCCGCAAGCCAGACGCCTGGCATTGCAAGCGCAGCTAAATGCCGAGCTGGCATTAGCACGCGCAGAGCTGGTTAAAGCGCAGGCAGTAAATAAAGATATGCAGCAAAGTATTGACGCCGTGCAGCAGGAAGCACAGCGTAATATGTCAGGAGTAAAACTATGAATAGCGCGCTTTCTTCAGAAAAAATGTCTGTTAGCAAAACCTTGCTTAGCCTGAGCCTGGCGGCCGTGTTTGTTGCCGGTTGTGCCAGCGCACCGAAAAGCCCGGATGGTGCAGCTAATGTGCGCCAGCAGCTTATTCAACTGCAAGGCAACCAACAATTGGCGGTGTTAGCGCCACTGGCTATAAAAGAAGCAGAGCAAGCTGTTATTGCCGCTGAGCAACCGGAAAAAAATACCGCTTTAGCCGCCCACCGGGTGATTATGGCCGAACGTAAAGTAAATATGGCCAGCACCCAGGCGCAAACCCGTTTGCTGGAGTTACAACGCGACAGTTTAAGCCAGAAACGTGACGAAGTACGGCTGACTGCCCGCACTCAGGAAGCCGCCAGCGCCCGCGCTGACGCCAGTGATGCACGCAGTGATGCTGAAATGGCCCGTTCGCAAGCCAGCAATGCTCAGGCCAGCGCCGCCATGGCACGCCAGCAAGCCGATGCCGCCGCAGCAACCGCTGCTGCCACTACAGCAGATCTGCGGGCCCAAATAGCTGAGCTTAATGCCAGGCCAACCGACAGAGGTTTAGTGGTAACACTGGGCGACGTGTTGTTTGACACCGGCAGGGCTAACCTGAAAAGCGGCACCAGCAATCATCTGGATAAACTGGCGGAGTTTTTAAATGCTTATCCAACACGTACAGCGCAAATTGAAGGCCATACCGACGACGTAGGCTCTGACGCTGCCAATATGCTGTTGTCACAGCGGCGCGCCGATACCGTTAAAGCATTTTTGGTCGCGCAGGGCATTGCTGCCAGCCGCCTGGATGCATCTGGCAAAGGCGAAACTACACCATTGGCCAGCAATGATTCAGCCGGTGGCAAGCAGCAAAACCGCCGGGTAGAAGTGATTATCGCCAATATTGCAGAATAATATTACCAGGCGTTAACCTGATAAACACACCCGCTGCGGCGGGTGTTTTTTGTATACTAGGGCGTACCTTGTTCTGCTAATAAACGTTTTGCGGTGTCGGGTGTTGGTTCGCCCAGCAAGCGACGATAATTGTCTATTCCTATCTGATAACATTCACAGGCCGCATGTTTTAACGCGGTGCGGTCTAATATACTCATCATGCCACGGCTATAACTAATATATTGTTTTCGCTGCAAAATGCCTGCTGCTATGGTAACGCCACTGCGCCGCACGCCTAACATATCTGCCAGAAACTGATGTGTCAGATGAAAGCTATTACTATGCGCCCGGTCATGGCTCATTAACAGCCAGCGCGCCAGGCGGTAATCCAGCTCATGAAAATGCGCGCAGGCCGCGCTTTGTGACAACTGCGCCATTAACACAAACAGATATTGCTGCAATATATGCTGCAGTTGTGGGCAGTCCTGCAGCAGTTGCTGCAGCGCGGCAATATCGATACGCCAGGCCGTGCCTTTGCCTTGCACCACAGCCTGCATCGGCGCGGTAGTTATGCCAAGTGCCAGCGTAACGCCCAGCATACCTTCGTTGCCAATTAAGCCCATTTCCAGCGGTTTATGCCCGGCCAGCTTGGTTACCAGCGAAATAAAGCCACTTAGCGGGAAATACAAATAGCGGTAGCGCTGCTGCGGCTCGCACAATAGCGTGCCAAACTCCAGCTCTACCACATCACAATGTTGCAACAGCAATACACGTTCTTTTTCTGACAGCAAATTAACTAAATGATTAGTAATAAGCGGAACAGTTGAAACAGACATAGCGCTGGCCTCTAGCACGGGCATTGCCGTAATGGCGCAAGACAGGTGCTGTGCAGCCTTGGCGTCTGAGTATAATGGTTTTGGGTTGTGGCTCTGTGCGCTAAGCCACTCAGTAACAACACTTAATGATTTACCCTGTTCCAGCTAAGCTGATGCGCCTGGTTATCTAACGGCAGTGTTATGCAGTGCTGACTGACAAAGATTGCTGACTCTGCAGTGATTATTACACCATCCAGTGTCAGGTCTGGCTGCTGGCCATGAGTTTGGTTAATGCATAGTGCATAACGGCTGTCGCCAATGGTTATGGTGGCACTAAAGCCCGGCCAGCTTGCTGGCAGGCATGGGGCGATACGAATATGGCTGCCATGGCGGCTAAGGCCCAGCAGGCTTTCTACACCGGCGCGGTACATCCAGCCTGCGGCGCCGGTATACCAGCTCCAGCCGCCGCGGCCACTATGCGGCGCTACCGAATAAATATCAGCTGCTACCACATAAGGTTCCAGCTTATAACGGCTAACGCCGGCCGGGGTTAAGGCATGGTTTAACGGGTTTAACATGCTAAACAGCTGATGGGCCTTGTCTGCCTGGCCCAGTCTGGCAAAAGCCATTACCACCCACATGGCAGCATGGCTGTACTGGCCGCCGTTTTCTCTAAGCCCCGGCGGATAGCCTTTTATATAACCGGGGTTGTGTGTGCTTTGGTCAAACGGTGGAGTAAACAGCAACAGCAATTGCTGTCTGTGCTGTACTAAGTGCTTATCTACCGCCGCCATGGCGCTGGCGGCGCGCTGCGGATTTGCTAGGCCCGACAGCACGGCCCACGACTGGCTTAGCGAGTCTATCTGGCACTCGTCACTGTGCTGGCTGCCAAGCCAGCTGCCATCATCATAGGTGGCACGTTTATACCAGTTGCCGTCCCAGCCGTAGTGCTCCATCGCGCTAAGCAGGGTGTTGCTGTGCTGTTGCCATACTTCGGCGCGCGGGTCTTGCCGCGCCTGTGCCAGCGGAATAAACCGGCGCAGTGTGCTAAGCAGTAACCAGCCCAGCCAGATACTTTCACCTTTACCTTCGCTGCCAACCTGATCCATACCATCGTTCCAGTCGCCGCTGCCCATCAGCGGTAAACCGCGTGCACTGCTTAAGCTAATGGCTTGATCCAAGCCACGGGCGCAGTGCTCATACAAAGGCGCTACAGCGTCGGTCGGCATAGGTTGGAAAAACGTATCATGCTGGCCCGGTTCCAGTTGCGGCCCCTGCAAAAAGCTGACGTTATCATCCAATACTGCGTTATCGCCTGAGGTATCGATATAGCGGGCGCAGGCAAAGGCCAGCCATACTCTGTCGTCAGAAATACGGCCGCGCACGCCCTGGCCGCTGTGCGGCAGCCACCAGTGCTGCACGTCACCTTCAACAAACTGGCGCTGTGCAGCGCGCAACAAGTGTGCACGGGTCAGCTCTGGCGCGGCAAAGCTCAGTGCCATGGTGTCTTGTAACTGATCGCGAAAACCATAAGCGCCGCTGGCCTGATAAAACGCTGCACGGGCATAAATACGACAGGCAATGGTTTGATACAGCAGCCAGCCGTTGAGCATAATGTCCATCGAGCGATCCGGCGTTTTCACCTGTACTGCCTGTAACAGCTGTTGCCAGTGCTGGTGCACCTTATGCAGCTCTGCCGCTAAATCGGCCTGGCGGTAGCGTTGCACCAATGCCAGTGCGCTGGCTTTGTCAGCAGTTTGGCCAAGCAAAAACACCAGCTCAATTTGCTCACCCGGTGCCAGGCTCAGGCTGTGTTGCAAGGCTGCGCAGGGGTCCAGCGCAGCACCTGCGCTGGCGCCGAGTAATTGCTGTTGCACCAGTGCCTGCGGGCTTTGCGTACTGCGATTACGGCCAATAAATTCGGTGCGATCGGCCGTCCAGCCCGACAGCGGTGTGCTTGTGCCCAGCGCGGCAAAAGCCACTTTGCTGACAAAAGCGGTTTGCCACGGGTTTTGTGCCAGCAACACTGAGTGCTCGTGTTCGAATTCACTGATTAAGTAAGGCGCGCAGGCTGCACGGTCACGGCCCAGTACCCATTCGGCATAAGCCGTTACCCTTAGCTGGCGCCGTTTATCTGAGGTGTTACGTAGTGTCAGGCGGGAAATTTTAACCGGTTCGTCCAGCGGGACATACTGCAACAGGCTTAAGTGAATACCTGCTGCCTGGTGTACAAAGCGGCTGTAGCCAAAGCCGTGGCAGGCGCTGTAGTGGCCGCCGTCGTTTATGGGTGCGCTGGTGGCGGTAAATAACTGGCCACTGTCTTCATCCTGCACATAAATAGCTTCTGCACAGGGGTCGGTAACCGGATCATTCGACCAGGGGGTTAGCTGGTTTTCCCGGCTACTTTCTGCCCAGCTGTAACCGCTGCCGCTGGCCGACACCTGAAAGCCAAACTGCGCATTGGCGATAACATTCAGCCAGGGCATCGGCGTGCGCTGGTAGTTGTGCAGCAAAATGACATACTCGCGGCCATCGCTGGCAAAACCGCCCAGGCCGTTAAAAAACTCCAGCTCACTGCTGAGATAGTCAGCCGTTGCTGAAGCATCGGCGATGGTTGGCCGGGATAGCTGTTTTGCTGCAGCCCTTGCTACCGGCAATGGCTCTGGTGCCAGACGTTGCAACTGGCGCTGCAAGTTGCCGCGCCTGGCATACAATACTACCCTGGCAATTGAGGCCAGCAAGCTGCGGCTGGCGACGCTCATCAGATCGGCACGCAGCGTATACACTTTACCATTCGCCAGTTGCGGGCCATTGGCTGACGGTACTGCCGCCGGGCGGCTTTGGCTGCTGCGTACCAGCGCCTCTATCGCCTGCTGTAAATCCTGTACGTAAGAGCTGGCGCGCTCGTTAATAATTACCAAATCCACTGGCAGTTGCTTCAGATGCCAGTATTCATGTGCCCGCAGTAACTGGCGCACGCTGTCAACATCTTCAATATCGTCAATATGCAGCAACAACACCGGTAAATCGCCGGAGATACCGTGCTGCCATACACCAGACTGCAGCCCGGCACCTCGGCTGATAGCGGCAGGCGGCGCGCGAAAGCGGCTGTCGTTGTATAGCAAAGGGCCGGTAAGGCGCTGAAACAGCGCCGCTTCGGCCACGGTGACGGTAAGGTGGCGTAACTGCACCTGTGCCAGCGTCCACGCCAGGGTGGCGGCGCGTTCAAAGGCGCTGTATTCGTTATGCTGGGTGATCAGTTGCAGCAGTTCTTCACGCGAGTTGGCCAGCAGCGTCCAGAATGCCACTTTCAGCTGTTTACCTGCGCCCAGCGTTACCGTTGGGCGTAAACACAGAATGGGGTCCAGCACGGTGCCGCTGCTATTGCTTAATGGCTGGTTGTGCTGCATTGCGCGTGCTTGCTGCAAACTGGTGCCGGCACCAAAAAACTGCGCCCGGTCTGTTTCATATTGCAGGGGGGCGCTGCTGTTACCTTCAACTACTGCGAAGTGGCCCAGCCACAGTGGTTGTTCGTGCGGTGTACGCGGCCGGCGGGTAGCGATAATGGCACCGTGTTCGCTGATAAATTCAGTTTGCACAAACAACTTGGAAAACGCCGGGTGAGCATTGTCACTGGCTGCACTGCTGAGTACCAGCTCAGCGTACGAGGTTAGCTCAATTTCCTGCTCGTGCCGGCCATGGTTGCATAAGGTAACGCAGCGTACTTCACCGTTATGCTCCGACGACACCACTACCGTGACTCTGGCGCTGATGTCCTGCTGTTTTTCGCCAGACTGTACGTTGAATTCTGCACCGTCTTCACTAAAGGTTACGCTAAAGCTGGCCGCTGTGGTGTGCTGGCTGTCACTTGCCAGTGGTTGCAGGCTGGTTGCCCAGAACTGTGGGTTATTGCGCTCACGCAGCAAAATATAGCTACCGCAGTTATCCAGGCTAGTGTCGGCGCGCCAGCGGGTGATGGCAATACCGCGCCAGCGGCTGTAACCGCTGCCTGCGGCGCTAAGCATAACACTGTAGTTGCCATTGCTGAGAATGTGCGTGTGCGGTGCTCCGCTTGCGGTTGGGTCCAGGCTTAATTCGGTCAGTGATTCACTGCTGCTGCCAGCGGCAATGGTTACCGCTTCTGCTTTGGGGTGAGCATTAAGCACATCGCGCGGTACCCGCTCCTGCAGCAACAGTTCACAGGCGCTGATCATTGGTTCGCGATGAAAACGGCTGCGCATCAGGCCCTGTTGCAGGGTGTTAAGCACTGCTATCAGTGTCATGCCCTGGTGGTGCGCCATAAAACTTTGCACCAGCACGGGTTGAGCTGGGTCTGGCAACCGGGCCGGGGTATAGTCTATCGCTTCAAAAAAACCGTAATTACCCAGCGCGCCCAGTTGTTGCAGCCGGGCAAAGTTACTGCAGGCAGCAGGGGCATCTACCATACTGGCCAGCGCGGTAGCGTAGGGCGCTATTACCAGGTTTTGCGCCAGGCCGCGTTTTAAGCCCAGCCCCGGCACCCCAAAGTTAGAATACTGGTAGGTAAGGTGCAGATCGCGGGCATTGTAGGCCGATTCTGAAATACCCCAGGGCACATTGTGTTGCCGGGCATAACTGATTTGCCGCGCGACAATAAGCCGGTTGCTTTGTTCCAGCAGGCTGCCCACTGCGGCGCGCATAACCAGTGACGGCATCAGATATTCAAACATTGAACCCGACCAGGACAACAACGCCGCGCCAGCCCCCAGCGGGGTAGCGCCGCGGCCCAGCCTGAACCAGTGCTTGGCATCGATATCGCCTTTGGCAATGGCAAACAGGCTGGCAAGGCGGGCTTCAGAGGCCAGTAAATCGTAACAGCTGTTATCGAGTTTATTGTCGGCAACGGTGTAGCCAATCGACAGCAAATTACGCTCGGTATTAAGCAAAAAGGCAAAGTTCATTTGTAATGCCATGGCCCGGCTTTGTGCGGCCAGTGTGGCAAAGCGCTGGCGTAACTGATGCTGCTGTGCGCTGTCAGCCAGATTATCTTGCTGATGATGCTGCAGTGTTTGCAGCAGCGCTTGCAGATAAAACTGCAGGTTGTCGAGATGACTCTGCTCTGTTACGCCAGCGATATGCTCTGCGACAGCACTTTGGTATGCCGTGTGCGCTTCAGCGGCCAGCCGGATAAGCTCTTTATGCAGCGGCGCCGGGCGAAAAGTAGCACAGAGTAACTGTGCCATTTTTTCCAGGCGGATATGCAACTGCTGATTATGCTGCAGGCTGTTGTCGCACTGCTGCAGGCTAAGTTGCGCCAGTGCCAGGGTGTCACTCAGCCCCTGCAATGCCAGCGGAGCCAGCAGCTGTTGTTGCCAGTCTTCCAGGCTGTTGGCCAGCGCCAGCAGGTGCCCGGCCAGATTGCCGCTGTCAACTGATGAGATATACGCCGGTGCTAACGGTTGCAAAGTCTGGGTATCGTACCAGTTAAAAAAGTGGCCCTGATACAGGCTAAGCCGCTGTAAAGTAGCAAAGGTTTGCTCCAGTTTATCGGCACTGGCATGGCTGCCCAGCCAACCGAAATCCCGTGCGGTAACAACCGACAGCAAATACACGCCAATATTGGTGGGCGACGTACGGTGGGCAATAACCGGCTCTGGTAATTGCTGGAAATTATCCGGTGGCAGCCAGTTGTCATCAGCGCTGACAAAACGCTCGAAAAAGCGCCAGGTGCGCCGGGCAACCAAGCGCAGGCTATTGGCCTCAGGTGCTGTCAGTGGCCGGGTTTGCTGCTGGCCGGTGGGCAGGCTTAGCCAATACATCAGCGCCGGTGCCAGTTGCCATAACAGCAGCAGTGGTGCCAGTAATACCAGATTATGCGGTGCCAGCCACAGCACCAGCGCAGCGGTTAGCCAGGCCAACAGCAGCCCGGGTGCCATCTGGCGGTAATAGCCAGCCAGGCTTAGCGGCTGGTGGGCACTGTTTTGTGCCGTGGTGACCCACTGCAACAGCTGTTTGCGGCTTACCAGCACACGCCACAACGTAACGCTGATGGCGTGGCCCATGCGCCAGGCCTGATCAGCCAGCAAAATAATCTGCAACAGGCTTTGGCTCAGGGTCTGGCCTATATCGGCCAGCAGGTTGCCATACAGGCTGCGCAGCGCAATAGCGCCGCCGTTTTGTAAAATACTGTGCTGCGGCAATAAGGTAAAACGGCGCATCAGTAAGGTGGGTAACAGCAATACCGCCAGTAGCAACAGGGTGGTATTAAGCGCCAGCGGCCAGGGCAGCAGCAGGGCCAGCACTAAAGCGATAAAGCCAGCCGGTGCCAGCGTTGAGCGGCGCAGGTTATCCAGCATTTTCCAGCGGCCCAGTAACGGCATGCCCGCTTTGGCACTGCGCGGCTTATTAAACGCGCGGCATAGCCAGGGCAACAACTGCCAGTCGCCGCGGGTCCAGCGGTGCTGCCGTTTAACGGCAACGTCGTATCGGGTAGGAAAATCCTCTACTACTTCAATGTCTGATACCAGACCCGCGCGGGCAAAGATGCCTTCAAACAGATCATGGCTTAGCATGGTGTTGTCTGGCACTCTGCCGTTTAACGCCGCATGAAAAGCCTCGACATTGTAGATGCCTTTACCGGTAAAAGAGCCTTCGGCAAATAAATCCTGATACAAATCAGACACTGCGCTGGCGTAGGGGTCGATACCGGCCGGGCCAGAACTTAAGCGCAAATAGCGCGAACCATGCTCAGCGAGTGCCAGTGCCGGTGTTACCCGTGGCTGCAAAATGCCATAGCCGGCAATAATACGTTGCTGGCGCGGGCAAAATTGCGGCTGGTTTAACGGGTGCGCCATTTTACCCACCAGCTTAACGGCTGCGTTGCGCGGCAGCCGGGTATCAGCATCCAGTGTAATCACATATCGCACCTGCGCCGGTACCAGGTTAGACAACAGCGGGTACTGTGCACTGCTGCCAGAAAAAGGGTTTTGCTCACTGTCATTGCTGTTGGCAGCCCCACGCAGTGCCTGGTTTAAATCGCTTAGCTTGCCGCGTTTACGTTCGCGGCCCATCCAGCTTTGCTCGGCTGGGTTATAACTGCGTTGGCGATGCAGCAATAAAAAGCGCGGCCCTGCCAGGCCTGCGCCATAGTGGTTATTTAATGTTGCAACACCCGCTATCGCTTGTTCCAGTAGTGCCTGATCGGTTGGCTGGTGCTGCACAGGGGCGTCAACAAAATCCGATAACAGCGCAAAGCTGATATCGCCATTACCGGCTGCCAGATAGTGTTCTTCCAGCCGCTGCAGGTGCTGGTGCAGTTCGGTACTACTGTTTAGTAACACCGGCACCGCGATCAGGGTGCGCAGTTCAGCGGGAATACCTCCGGCTAATTCCAGCGCCGGTAATAGTTGCGCGCCGTTATAGCGGCTGGCCATATTTTGCAGCAAAGCACTGGCCACTTCGCTGAGCGGAATAGCGGCCAGCAGCACCAGCCAAAGCCAGCCAATACCGCTAATTCCCAGCAACCAGCCAGCCAGCAGTAATAAGCCAGTGCTAAGCAAGACAAACAAGCTGATATAACCTTTAATACCCCGGCGGCCAATACAATGGCGCAGCCAGCGCCCGCCGCTACGCTTAATGCCCAGCTGTTGCTCAAATGCCTGCCTGCCGTTACCCACTAAATAGTAACCACAGTCGGCCTCGCGCTCTGCCTGTATCGGGTTGCTGCACTTCGCGGCAGCCAGGCGGGCGGTTTGTAATACTGCTGCGGCAATCGTCAGCTCCGGGCTTTCAGCGCGGCGGGCCAGTTGCTCAATGGCTGTGCGGTAAAGGTTGCGGCTGGCAAAATCCATTTCGTTAAAGCGGCTGCCCGCAGCAAGCTGCTGATCTACCAGGCTGACGCTTTCAAACAGTTCTGTCCAGTCGATGGCCGAGATACGCCGCATGCTGGTAATCACATTACGCACGCTGACGTTAGAGGCGCCTAGCCGCTGCTGTGCTCTTTGCACCACAGTGTCAATGCTGTCGCCGTGTATCGTCAGTTGCTGGCTAAGCCATTGCAGAGCCGGTGTTACGCCCGGGTCCTGATCGCGCAGGCGTTTGGCCAGTTGGGCGGCAAAGTTGTCGTTTAATGCGGTGTCTGTTGTGCTGTGGTTGTTTATGGCGTGCTGCCAGTCTGCACCCTTTAACAGGGCATCGGCCAGTTGATCCGCTGCTGCGCGCTGGCGCAGGCCCAGGCTGATTTGATCAGTTAAACGGCGCAGGTTTTCAATCAGCACTATGCGTAGCGTAATAGCAACGGCCCATAGCTCACCAATGCTTAGTGGCTGTACTTGCTGATAAGCCATTAAAAAGCGCTGTAAAATTGCCGGATCAAAATGGCTGTCGGTATGGGCAACATAAGCCCAGGCAATACCTAGTACGCGCGGATAGCCGCTAAACGGGCCCGTGGCCAGCTTGGGCAACTGGCGATAATAGCCAGGAGGCAGGTCGTCGCGAATCTCACGGATTTGCTGCTCAACAATATGGTAGTTGTCCAGCAGCCATTCTGCCGCGGGTACTATGTTGTGGCCGGCCTGCAATTCAGCCGCGCTAACGCGGTAAGCGGCCAGCAGGGTGTGGGCGTTGGCTGTCAGCCTTTGTTGTAGTGCGGGCCGGCAATACTGGCGAACCTGTTGTAACAGCGTAAATTCGCTGACAACTGGTTGGGTTTTCGCCAGGCTGTGAGCATGCAGCTCCAGCCGTTCAACACTAAACAGTTCGGCACGAACCGGGCTGGTTTGTTGCCATAGTTCGGGGGTAAACCAATTACCACTGCGCTGGTGCAGCGTGAAAAACGGCTGTAACAGTAAAGCAGAGGTGTCACGGAAAAAAGTACGGAAAACAGACATAGCAACCTGCAGCTAATAGCATAAGCGATAACGGCTTAGCTTATAGGGCGGTTAGTCTGTTGTCGGTTCGATGCCGTACATAGCTGACGACAATGTGGTTAACACTAACCGTTAGTTGGGCAGCACAGGTTTTTTGCAGGCATGCTCGTGCTGCTTTAGCGGCAGCAAGCGGTCGGTTTCAGCTTTTACCACTTCGTAACATTCGCAGCTTAGTTGTTCCAGTTTAGGCCGGTTGATAACCATGATATGGCCACGGCTGTAGTCAATAACGCCTTGCTTTTGTAAGCGGCCGGCCGCTTCGGTTACGCCCTCACGGCGTACGCCAAGCATATTTGCTATCAGCTCTTGTGTCATCACCAGGTGATTATCTTTTAACCTGTCCAGCGATAGCAATAACCAGCGGCATAATTGCTGATCAATACTATGGTGGCGGTTACATACCGCGGTTTGCGCCATTTGTGTCAGTAAGGCCTGCGAGTAGCGCAACATTAACTGCAACAGCTCACCATGGCGGTTAAACTCGTCTTTCATCCGCTGGCCCAGTAACCGGTAAGCAAAACCGGCACTTTGCACTATGGCGCGGCTGGTGGTGCTTTCGCCGCCCATAAACAGCGCAACGCCAACAAGGCCCTCGTAACCGACTACTGAAATTTCAGCCGAGGAGCCATTTTCCATGACATACAGCAAGGACACTATGCAATTAGTAGGAAAATACACATAGCGCATGACATCGCCAGACTCATACAACACCTTACCCAGCGGCATCTCCACCAACTCCAGATGCGGAAATAACCGCTGCTGCACATCAGCAGGCGCGGCATTAAGCAAAAGGTTTTGCGTTGGCTGGTTTTTAACGGTGGCACAGTGTTGCTGTGATGCCGGCTGGGGCATAACGATGTCCTTATGTTATCAGGAGTGGTTATCAGTATAGTTAAGCAAAATGTTAGCTTTGTGCGTCAGCGAACATAAAATACACATAGCGCATGATATTATTTAACCCGCATATCATTTTTAACTGAGGTGACACCGGTAACTTCACGCGCTACCCGTATGGCGGTAGTAATGTCTTCTGCAGAGCTGACAAAGCCACTTAGTTGTACTACGCCTTTAAACGTTTCGACATTAATTTCGCTGACTTTAAGTGAAGCAGTATTAAAAATAGCGGCTTTTACCTTAGTGGTGATTACGGTGTCGTCTACATATTCACCGGTGCCTGCCCGGGTAGCTGTGGCGCCGCAGCCTGCTAATGTCAGGCTAAATAAGCCTACTAATAAAATGGCGCAAATACTTTGCTTTTTCATGATGTATGTCCTGTTTGTTGGGGTAGAAAATGGGTTTTTTACCGCTGAATGTTACGCGTTAATAAGCCAAAACTCTGTGCGCTAGCGCACAAATAGAACTGTATTTGTTTGGTGTTGTACCGCACAGAGCCGACCTTGTTGTTGCGTTATGCTTTTGCCAAACGTGCGCCAACACTCTCGTTTGGCTGCAGGTTTTCAGGCAGGAGTAACATATGAACTACGAAATGCGTGACACTTTTGGTATGTACAAAGGCACTTTAAATGGGCCAGGCCCGCAACTGATGGGCGCCAATACCCTGGTAGGCAACGATGTTTACAACCACAAGGAAGAGAGCCTGGGCGACATTAAAGAAATTATGCTTGATGTTGGCAATGGCAAAGTCAGCTATGCCGTGTTGTCGTTTGGTGCATTTTTAGGTATGGGCGAAAAGCTGTTTGCCGTGCCGTGGAGTGCGCTAACACTGGATACAGAGAACAAACGCTTTGTATTAAACATAGAAAAAGACCGCCTACGTGAAGCGCCGGGTTTTGACAAAAACAAATGGCCGAATATGGCAGATAAAGCCTGGGCAAAACATGTTGATACTTACTATGCCACAAAGCAGCCGGGTAATTTTCCCGACTCAGTGTAATAGCACTCACCAGGCCCGTTAATATAAACGGGCTTTTACATAGCTATGTGGTGTAGCGCACATACAGCATTAAAAGCCGCGCGGTATAATAAAGCCCTTTTCATAATTTACAGGTAAGTTGCTATGTTAGAAACAATTATTGTGCTGCTGGTCATTCTTTGGGCGTTGGGGCTGGTATCTTCTTATACCATGGGTGGTTTTATCCATATTTTGCTGATTGTTGCCCTGGTTGTGGTAGCCATACGCTTGATCCGCGGCCGTAGGATCTGACATTTTCATAGCTGGGCAGGGGGCTTTATGCAAAATAAACTCAGTGTAGTAACGCAGATCCACGGTGCCTTGCCATCAGCGCAAAAAATATTGTTATCACCCAGGCGCAGCTATACCGAGTTGCAGCAAGCCCTGCAACGGGCTGAAAGTATTACCGAGCGTACCTTGTGCGAACTACTGGCGCTGCAACAAAGCCAGTTGTTGGGTACTAAGGCTGAAGCGACTGATAAACTGCAAATACAACCCCAACTAAGCTTCATGATTAAGCAGGCTCAGCGCAATGGCAGCAGTTTTGCCGTGTTGTTTGTGCAACTGGATCATTATAAAAATATTTATGACGGCCACGGCGCGGCAGTGGCTAAACAGGTTAGCGAAGCAACTCTTGCGCGTATGGTAGCGACACTGCGCGATTGTGACAGCATCAGCCAGCAGGCTGATGATCAATTTTTACTGCTGATAACCGATGTGTCACGTATTTATGATGCTGTGTTGGTAGCGGAAAAGCTAAAACAGAAACTGTCGATCTTACACGGCGTGTCTGTAATGCCGTTGGGGATCACTGTCAGTATTGGTATCAGCCGTTTTCCGCAAGATGGTAACGACGCCGGCTTACTGATAGAAAGAGCCGCCGCAGCGCTGCTGCATGCGCAAAATCGGGGCGGCAATCAGTTTTCGTTACTGCGCTAAAACGCCTTACCGGGTTAACGCTGCCTATTTTAACGGTATTGCAGTAACAGGCAGGCAAACACCAGATTTTGATAACCATCACTGGTTTTATACTCGCGGTAGCCTTTAGCCGGTGCTAGCGCCAGCAGATACCGCTGGCCGTTTACATCACATTGTTCTGTTACGCTATGTTGTTGTGCCCTTTGATATAGCGTTGCTGGCAACGGTAACCGGGCACCAACTTGCCAGTTAGCATGGCTGGCAGAAATAATCTTGCCTGCGCTATCAACATAACAGGCACTATAGCCCGTTTTAATGTCGCCCTGCTCATTTTTGGGGAGAATATCACTTAGCATTGCCCTGAATTGGGGCGCGCTGTCAAACACCAAACCTATACCGCCGATAACCTGCTCTGACTCTGCCGGGTGGAACAATGCCGCATTGTAAATATAGGTGGCTTGCTGCTGGTACAACGCATTTGGCACAAAAGCGCTGACGCTGTATTGCTGCGGCTGGGTCAGTTGCAGGCAACTGGCGGCGCCGGTGATATCGTTAATCTGGCTGCTGCCGTTGTCGGCAGTTGAGATGGCCACTAATTGCTGTGCCGTGTTGTACAGATAAATAGTGTGATACACGGTATATAAGCTATTGATGTAACCTAGCTCTGTTGATAATTCCTGTTGTTGCGCCACACTTATTGTATTTTGGGCTAAAGCCGTGCGAAAACTGGCATTTTGTGCCCACCAGCGGCAGTCGTTTGCCCGCTCGTACAGGTTGCGGTCCATAATGTCCGCAGCCAGCTCTGCCAGTGTGGTTAACTCCTGCAGCAGGCTGTGCATTATGGTGGCACCCAGTTCGTCGATAGAAGACGAAAACACCTGATAAATATCCTGGCCAATGCCTCTGATAGCGTTGAGCACAGGGATAAACTCTATAGCATCTTTGCGCGCTGCGGCAATTTCGCCGTTTAGCACAATTAAACTCAGTTCATCGTTTACCTGCATAGATTCACGCTTTATCGCTGCCAGCGCCGGAAACAGCTGGCCATCTGCCGGGCTGCCCGTACTGTTGCTGTTTGCCATGCTATTGGCAAGTAACTGTAGCGGTGTCCACATTTGTACCTGCCAGCCGGGGCCAAAGTACTGCTGATAACCGCGGCTATTAGCAAAACTGACCAGATAGCTGTGTTGCTGATGTTGTTGTAAATTCAGGTAATTTGCCACTGCAGCCTGGGTTTGTGCGGGCAGCTGCGCCGGATCAGAGCTAAAGGCTACTGTGCCGTCTGCATTAACCAGCGCTAAAATACTGTGTGGGTTTGCTAGCAGTAATTTGCTGAAAATGGTGTTTAGTTCGTCGGCGATATTAAAACACAGGCACAACACGCCAAGCGGCTGGCCAGCATCACCGTATACCGGCTGTGAGTAGATCAGGCTTAAGCTTTTATCGGGCTGTAAATCGCTATAGCGGCAGGTTTCACTGTAATTACTGCCCTGTTCAAGGCTGTATTGCAGCAGCGGATCGGCCGAGTGAGTTTGCCTGTACTGCTGGTTTAGCCGCAGCAGAATAGTGCCGTCCAGACCCAGCAATACCACATCATCGTAAACAGAATAATTGGCAACATAATGCTGCAGGTGCTGGTGTAGCTTGCCATGCAATTCAGTATCGGCCAGAGGCTGAGCCATAAAATGACAAATTTGCTGATCCGTTGCCAGAAAGCCAATATCGGCAGTGCGTTCAAACAGGTTACGAATTAACACATCTATTGCCATCTGGCAGCAGGCTTTGTCGTGCAGCAGTACTTTTTTAGTTTGTTCCTGCAGCAGGTTATCAATAAGGGTATGTTGTAGCTGATTAAAGCGCTGCTTGGTAATGTCCATACTGGTAAGAATGTCAGAGCCAAGGCGTAAACTGTTAATTTTGCCTATCAGGCTTACTTTTCCCCACCAATCGTCCAATTGTTGTAATTTTAGCTCATGCTCCAACACACCTTGCAGGGTGGCTTTAAGTACACTTTTATGTTGTTCAACAAACAGCTGCATAACCTGTTACTGCTCCGGGCTTCTAGCCCTGTGGTTGTTCCTTATAATTTTATGCAAGCTATCTGCCAGAGTTAAATCAGCAGGGGCCCTGGCAGGCCCCTGTGACGGTTTTACAGGTATTGCTGCAGAAACTTAAGGTAAGCCTGCTGGGCAGTAATGCGGTTACTCTTTTTCAAAAAGCCGTGGCCTTCATCCGGAAACAGCACATATTCTACCGGTACGTTGTTAGCACGAATGGCAGCGACCATTTCATCGCTTTCTACCTGCAGTACCCGCGGATCGTTGGCGCCTTGTACTACCAGCACCGGTTTTTTCACTTTATCGCCGTGGAACAGCGGGGAAATACGACGCAGGCGCTCGCCGTCTACCGCCGGATCGCCAAGCTCCGCATATAACGATTCACGAAATGCTTCCCACCAAGGTGGAATGCTTTCCAGCGTGCGCACCCAGTTGGTTACACCAAAAATATTGATGCCCAGCTTAAACTCGTCGGTAAAGGCCATAGCTGCCATAGTAAGGTAGCCGCCATAGCTGCCGCCCATCACGCCGATGCGATCAGCGGCAACCCAGTCGAGGCTTTGCAGATACTTTTTGCCATAGACGATATCTTGTAAATCGTCTTCGCCGTGGCGTAAATCGTCCAGATGAAAGAAGGTTTTACCATAACCAGACGAGCCGCGGTTATTCACCGCTAACACGGCATAACCCTGGTTTACCAGATGCTGAATAACAGGGCTGTAACCGGTACGTGACTGGCCGCCGGGGCCGCCGTGGATCCAAATCAGTGCCGGTACTTTTTCTGTGGCGCTGGCTTGCTTTGGTTGATACAGCAATGCCGGTATGGCTAAGTCATCAAAGCTGTTGTAGCGCACCACACTGCTTTGCACCAGTTTGGCTTCATCAATGCTGCTGTCCAGTGCCTGGGTTAAGCGCTGAGCCTGGCCATCGCCCAGTTTCCAGACATATAAATTAGACGGGCTGTTGTCGGCATTGAGGTAAAAACTCAGGTACTGGCTGTCGGCCGAAAAGGTTACGCCGCGTAAATCGCCGGCTGGCAGTGGTGGTAATTGCAGGCTTTGGCCACTTTGTTGCTCAGTAATACTGATCAGGGTAGAGGCATCGGCATTAATACCCTGTACCTGATATTTGTTGTCGTCACTGAAGTAAATAAAGCTGATATCCCAGTCGGCACGGCTATAGGGGCTGGTTTCGCCACTGGCAAGGCGGTAGCTGTAAGCTTCTACAAACTCGCTGTTGCCATCGGTGCCAAACAGCAGAGTGCTGCTATCCGGAGTAAAGCCATACACGTTATGAGAAATATTACCGTCGTGCTCTGTTAGCAGCGTGGCGCTGGGTTCTTTTGCCTGTAAGTCGATTAAAAACAGGTTGTTATCGGCGTTGTTGCGCTCTTTGCTTAATGCCAGATAACGGCCGTTTTTACTAACAGCATCAATGCTGTAACCGTCGTTGTTTTCGTATATCAGTGTGCGGCTGTAGTCGGTGCTGTTGTAGTGATATAAATCGAAAAACCGCGCGTCGCGCTCATTGCTGGTAATAAAAAAGCTGCCATCATCATGCCAGCCGGCAAACGCGGCTTTTAGTTTATCGCCGGGGGTAAGGTCACGCACTGTGCCATCAAGTTCGCGCAGATAAATGTGGTTTAGCTCGTTACCGCCCTGATCAGCGGTATACAGCAGGCGATCGTCAGCCGGAAACCAACTGACAGGGAACGCCGGATCGCTTACCGATTGCGTTAGCGGTTGCCAGTCTTTGCCGTCCAGGCTAACCCGGTACAGGTTAAACACGCCGCTTTCGTCTGATGCGACCAGCAGGGCACTGGCATTATGGTTAATGTCGTTGCCCATGTAGGTTTTAGTGGCAAAAAATTGCTCGGCGCTGTACTGCGGTATCGCGGCACTTACGCTTGGTTCGGCAGTATTGCCGGTGGCAACAGTGGTGGGTGGTGCTTTATTGCAGCCGGTTAATAGCACCGAGCTTAACAGCAGGGCGAGGGTAAGACGCGATAGCATGATAATGTCCTTATGTCAGGGTAAAACACTAAGTCGCGACTGCCTGCTCTGCGACGGCTTATAATGCCGGTAACCGGCCGGTGTAACAAAATTGAGCTAACAAAATTCAGCTAACGCTAGCGTAAAAACTTCTGCACATAAGAGCAACTGGCCTGCAGCTGATACTGCTGGGCTTTAGCCCATGCCAGGCCGTGGCGCACCAGTTTTTCTGCCAGGCCTTTGCCGCGAAACGTCGGAGGGACAAAGGTATGATGGAAATTAATCTGGCTGCCGGTTAACTGGTAGTCCAGCACGGCCTCGGCACCATCCAGTGTCATAACAAAACGTTGTTGTTGTGGCTGATGTGTAATAGTGGCCTCTGTCATGCGTCTTCTCCCAGCCAGGGTGTTTGTGGTAATTGCGCCAGATGAGCAGCATAGCGCTCTAAATTAAAACTTTGCTGATGTTCAATCACATCAATCATTTCAGGTGCCAGCGCGCAGGCGATCAGTTCAACCGCTTCTTCCCGGCTGTGGCCGGTCATCCGCAGGCGCATTAGGGTTTCAGTAACTTGTTTCGGGTAATTGTCAGCCAGCTGGTTTTCTACCACTTCAAACAGCATGGCTTGATCGAGCAGTTCTTCGCTCATAAAGGCCTCAGTATTGCTTTTGTGCATTGTATTGTAGTTGCGCCAGTATGGAATATCTGCAGCCGCTTGCCAATCTGCTGCGGAAAAAAGCTTACGCCAGATAGTATTTAGCTGTGGCTTTGGCTAAGCTGGAGCGCTCTTCAGTTTGGATTAAGAGCAACCTATGCAACCTATGCAACAGGAAAATTATGGCTGGCGCGGCCGTATGCAGGCGCTTGGCCCCGGTATTTTAATGGCTACGGCGGCTATTGGTGGCTCGCATCTGGTAGCGTCTACGCAAGCGGGGGCTTTATTTGGCTGGCAGCTGGCCTGGCTGATTCTGCTGGTTAATGTGCTGAAGTATCCGTTTTTCCGTTTTGGTGTTGAGTACACGCTAACCCGCAAAGAAAGCCTGCTGGTGGGGTATCAGCGTAAGGGCCGCGGTTATTTCTACAGCTTTATTGTGCTGAATATTATTGCTGCAGTGGTTAACACGGCTGGAGTACTGCTGCTAACCGCCAGCCTGTTGCAATATGCGCTGCCGGGTAATTTATCGGTCACCTTACTGTGCTGGGGCATATTGGCTGCCTGTTTGCTGATTTTGCTGCTGGGCCATTACAAAGCACTGGATAATGTGTCGAAGCTGATCATGATACTGCTGACATTTACCACGCTGATTGCTGCGGTAATAGCCTGGCACAATGGCGCCCAGGCACCGCAGGATTATGTTGGCCCTTCGCCCTGGACACTGGCCAGCCTGGGCTTTTTGGTGGCACTGATGGGCTGGATGCCGGCACCTATAGAAATATCGGCTATCAGCTCGCTGTGGTTAAAAGCCAAACAACGCCATACCCATATAACCCGCGCCCAGGGCCTGTTTGATTTTAATCTGGGCTATTGGCTTACTGCCGCTCTGGCACTGGTATTTTTATCTTTGGGCGCTTTGGTGCAATACGGCAGTGAACAACCTATTGCGCTGGCAGGCAGTGCTTTTGCGCAACAATTAATGAATATGTACGCCAGCACCATTGGCGACTGGGCGCGGCCGTTGGTAGCGTTAATTGCCTTCTTATGTATGTTTGGTACCACCATTACCGTGCTGGACGGTTACGCCCGTACTTTGCATGCCTCTTTTGCACAACTGGGCTGGATTAAACACCCAGCGGCGCTGAATTACTGGCTGATAGTTCAGGCCGCCTGTGGCATGGCAATGATCCTGTTTTTTAAAGCCGCACTGGCACCTATGTTAACTTTTGCCATGACACTGGCATTTTTAACCACGCCGGTGTTTGCCTGGCTTAACTACAGCCTGATGCGCGGTGACGGTGCCATAGTGCTAAGCTGGCCGCTGCGGCTACTTAGCTGGGCCGGTTTATTCTATCTGAGTGGTTTTTCATTGCTGTTTTTAGGCTGGTACAGTGGCTTACTGAGTTAACTGAGGGGCTGGCCAATGGGGTTTAGTACAGTGTTGTTGTTTCTGTTACAACTCCTACTGATTTTACTGGCGGCGCAGCTTATGGGGCGGGTAGCTCGCTTTATTGGTCAGCCCAAAGTAGTGGGTGAAATGATTGCCGGTGTGCTGCTGGGGCCGTCGCTATTCGGTTGGCTGGCGCCACAGTTGCAGCAAAGCATTTTTACCGCAGATACCCGCAGCTTGCTGTACTTTGGCGCCCAGCTTGGTGTGGGCTTGTATATGTTTCTGGTCGGGCTGGAATTTAACACCCGGTTGTTTAAACACCATGCTAAGAGTGCTGTCAGCGTATCGCTAGCGGGTATGTTAGTGCCTTTTGCCTGTGCAGCCTTGCTGTGTTTATGGCTTACCGATACGCCTGGGCTGTTTGCGGCCGATATTTCTTATTTTAACGCGGCCTTATTTATGGGCGCCGCCATTGCAATTACGGCCTTTCCGATGCTGGCGCGTATTATTTATGAGCGTGGTTTAGCCGGCACACCCCTGGGCACCATGGCGCTGGCGGCCGGTGCCATCGACGATGCTGCCGCCTGGCTGGTGCTGGCTTTTGTGCTTGCCAGCTTTGGCGGTGGCTCTGAGTTGCTGTTTAAAGCACTGCTGGGTGGTGGTTTGTATGCGTTTATCATGCTCACCAGAGTACGGCACTGGCTGCAGCCGCTGGCTGATAATATCGCCCGCAATAACCATATGAGCTATGCCCAGTTTATCGGCATTATGCTGTTATTTGCCGTGTCGGCTTACAGCATGGATTGGGTCGGCCTGCATGCTGTATTCGGCGGCTTTTTACTGGGTATTGCCATGCCGCGCGGCGTAATCGTTGAGCAACTGCGTAAGCGGCTGGAAAAATTTACTATCTTGCTGTTGCTGCCAATGTTTTTTACCTATTCCGGCCTGAACACACAACTGGATGTGCTGGGTTCATGGCAGGTGTTATCGGTAGCGCTGGTGGTGCTGGCTGTTTCTGTATTTGCCAAAGGTGTGGCCTGTTGGGCTGCGGCCCGGTTGAACGGGGCTGATAACCGTACGGCAATGGCGATAGGCGCATTAATGAATGCGCGCGGCCTGATGGAGCTGATTATTATTAATATCGCCCTAAGTTATGGCGTTATCCAGCCAGCGTTATTTTCGATTATGGTGGTAATGGCGATAGTCACTACGCTGATGGCATCGCCGTTGTTCCACTGGGTATATGGCAGGCATCAGCCAAAACCAACAGCAATCTAAAGTTGCCGTTGGTGCTTGCATAATGCCTGTTAAAAACTATAACGCCAGCGTTTTTTCACCACGGGCAATGCCTGAAGCGCCGCTGCGCACTACTTCCATTATCGGCGTAGTGCCAAGCGCCTGAATAAAGGCATCAAGTTTGTCGCTGGTGCCTACCAGCTGAATGGTGTAGGTCGCGGGGGTTACGTCGATAATCTGGCCGCGAAAAATATCGGCGCAGCGTTTTACCTCTTCGCGCTGATTACCACTGGCTTTTACTTTTACCAGCATCAGTTCGCGCTCAATATGTGCCGCCTCGCTGATATCCGACACCTTGACCACTTCAATCAGCTTATGCAGTTGCTTACTGATTTGCTCTATCACCTGATCATTGCCATGGGTTACCAGGGTTAAGCGTGACAGGGTTGGATCTTCGGTGGCGGCTACATTTAGTGAGTCAATGTTATAGCCGCGCTGGGCAAACAGGCCAACTAAGCGGGCTAAAGCGCCGGATTCGTTTTCCAGCAGAACAGAAATAATATGCCGCATGTTAAGTCCTCTCTGTTTTGCTTAAAAACATATCGTTCATCGCGCCACCCGGCACCTGCATCGGGTAAACGTGCTCTTTCGGATCGATATGAATATCCAGAAACACCAACCGGTCTTTTAACGCAAAGGCACGTTCCAGTGCCGGTTGCAGTTCTTCCGGTGTGGTAACACGAATGCCAACATGGCCATAAGCTTCAGCCAGCTTGACAAAGTCGGGCAGGGAATCCATGTACGAGCTGGCGTAGCGCGACTCGTAATTCATGTCCTGCCATTGTTTAACCATACCCAAATAGCCGTTATTCAGGTTAATAATTTTTACGCCTAAACCGTATTGCTTACAGGTAGACAGCTCCTGAATATTCATCTGAATAGAGCCCTCACCAGTAACACACACCACATCGGCATCGGGGTAATTCAGCTTTACACCCATCGCGGCAGGCAAGCCAAAACCCATGGTGCCAAGGCCACCGGAGTTGATCCAGCGGTTGGGCTTATTGAACTTGTAATACTGTGCGGCAAACATCTGGTGCTGGCCTACGTCACTGCAAACATAGGCTTCGCCTTTAGTAATTTTACTAACCTGCTCAATTACATATTGCGGCTTTAGCAGTGGTGCTGTGTTGTCGTAGCGGCCACCATGTACAGTGCGCCATTGTTCAATTTGCTGCCACCATTGTTCCAGTGCTCCGCTGTCTAACTTTTTCTTCTTCTGTTTTAGCACTTCCAGCATTTCTGTCAGCACCGGTTGTACTAAGCCAACGATAGGAATATGCGTATTAATGGTTTTACTGATGCTGGCCGGGTCGATATCAATATGAATAATGGTGGCGTCCGGGCAGAATTTTTTGGTGTTGTTCGTCACGCGATCATCAAAGCGGGCACCCACAGCCAGAATAACGTCCGCATGGTGCATAGTCTGGTTGGCTTCATAGCTGCCGTGCATACCCAGCATACCAATAAACTGTTTATCACCGGCGGGGTAGGCGCCTAGGCCCATCAGAGTATTAGTTACCGGCAGGTTCAGCAACTGAGCCAGTTCGGTCAGCTCGTTTGACGCGCCACCCATAATCACACCGCCACCAGCATATAAAATCGGCTTTTTCGCGGCCAGCAATGCCGTAACGGCTTTTTTAATCTGGCCGCTGTGGCCTTTGAGTTTGGGCTGATATGAGCGCAGGTTAATTTCTGCCGGGTAATGGTAGGCAAATGTCTGGTTTGGCATGGTCATATCTTTAGGGATATCCAGCACCACCGGGCCCGGCCGGCCGGTTTGCGCGATATGAAAGGCCTTTTTAATTAAATAGGGAATATCTTCTGGCCGGCGCACTGACATATTGTGCTTACAAATTGGCCGCGAGATACCCAGCATATCGGTTTCCTGAAACGCATCACCGCCAATTAAGTGGCTCATTACCTGGCCGGTAAGCACCACCATCGGAATAGAATCCATGTAGGCAGTAGCAATACCAGTAACCGCATTGGTGGCGCCGGGGCCTGAGGTTACCAGCACAACACCGGCTTTACCACTGGCACGGGCGTAGGCATCGGCCATATGGGTAGCGGCTTGTTCATGTCGTACCAAGACATGCTTAACTTTGTTTTGCTGAAACAGGGCGTCGTAAATATGTAATACAGCGCCACCCGGATAACCGTACAGGTATTCGACACCCTCATCGGCTAGGGCGCGTATTACCATGGCGGCACCGGATAACATTTCTGTTGCTCTGGTGGAGTCGGCTGACTTATCGTCTGGCTGGGTTTGGCTGGTCATTATGCTATCTCATAGTTTGCTGTGGCAAATACAACACACCACGGCTTTGCAGGCAAAGGCGCGGGTGAATACTCTTAAAGCAACCAAAGGCCGCTTTAATTCTGTGTGCTACGTGGACTGGTTAAACAGGATAAGCTGTTAAACTCAAACTATGGCGCTATGGTTATTTGCTGCTGAGCAGTCATTTTTGTGCGCTGTATTAATTTACGTGATAGACGGCCGGATGTCGATGCTTTTTTCCGCCGTTTTGGCGTCGGGTGTCAGCACTTACAAGGCTTGCAAAGCCACGGCTGTGCCCACATAGTAAGACACAATTGAATTTTGATCTGCCAGCAAGGATTTTTGTTTTATGCACCAGCCTATTATTGATGTTTCTATTAATAACGCCCGTGAGGTACTGGATGCCTCGATGCAGAAACTGGTGCTATTCCAGTTCTGGTCGGCCCGCAGCGAGGGTTGCAAGCAGTTAAGCCCGGTGCTGGAGCGCATAGTACAACAATATCCGCAGCAGTTACTGCTGGCCAGGGTAGACTGTGACAAAGAACAAGACTTGGCTATGCAGTTTGGTGTGCAATCGCTGCCAACCGTGATGATGATTAAACAAGGCCGGCCGGTTGATGGCTTTGCCGGAGTAGAAACCGAGCAGGCTATCCGCGATAAACTGGCTGCTTACTTACCTAAGCCGGAAGATGATTTACTGGCACAGGCTGAACAATTGTTGGCAACGCAGGACTACGCCGCTGCTTATCCGTTGTTAAAAGACGCATTAACCCTGGCACCCGAGCGTACCGAGATCAAACTGTGGCTGGCCGATGCCGCTGTTAGCCTGGGGCAGTTGCCACAAGCCGAAGCGCTGCTAAGCGAGATCAAGCTGGCTGATCAGGATGCCTTGTATAAATCGGTGGTTGCCAAACTGGAGCTGGCCAGGGAAGCTGCCGACACGCCAGAAATTAAGGCGCTGGAAACTGCACTGGCAGCAGAACCCGACGCTGCACCAAATAAAAACGAACTGAAAGAAAAACTGGCTGTGCAATATCAGGCGGTACAGCGCAGTGAAGAGGCGTTGGCGCTGCTGCTGAGTATTCTGCAACAGGATTTAAACTACGGCAGCAGCAAAAAGCTGTATCTGGATATTCTGGCTGCGCTGCCCAAAGGCGACAGTGTGGCAACGCTGTACCGGCGTAAATTGTACAGCCTGCTGTACTGATACCAAAGCAGGCCGTTGTTACTGATGAAAGTCGAGCCAGATCTGCCTGATCTGGTTTGACAGCGTCATAGGGTCAAACGGCTTTGCTACCACATCAGCAGCCCCCAGTGCTTTGTAAGACGCAACTTCATTGCTTTGCACCTTGGCTGTCATAAATACTACCGGGACTTTGGTTAAATCGTATTGGGTTTGCAACTGCTGCAATGTAGTGGGGCCATCCATACCCGGCATCATCACATCCAGCAAGATCAGTTGCGGTGTTACTGAAGGGTAATCGGTTAATGCCTGCTTGCCACTGCCACAAGTATGCACACTAAAACCACCTACGGCTTCCAGCGCAATTTTCGCTACCTGCTGAATAGACGGATCGTCCTCTACATGCATAATGCGTTTTAATTCGTTCATAAATCTACCTCTGGTAGTTCTGCCGTGCTGGCCAGTGGCAGTAACAAATAAAATTCACTGCCTTTATCTTGCTCTGACTGAAAACCTATTTCACCCTGCATACGGCTCATTAACTGTTTGCTGATAGCCAAACCAAGTCCTGTGCCGCCTTTGCTTTTAATATCAGAGCTGTCAGCCTGAGAAAACTTGCTGAAAATATGGGGTTTAAACTGCTCGTTAATACCGCAGCCGCTGTCTATTACCCGGATCAATGCATTATTGCCCTGTTGCTGCACAATAATATTAACCACCGCCAGCGGTGGCGAAAATTTAGCTGCATTGGAGAGCAGGTTAGCCATAACCTGCTGCAGGCGCATGTTATCAACATTTACCCACATATCGGCCGATGTGGACTCTAGTTGGTAGGAAACTTGATATTGCTGGGCATAGCTTTGGTTATCGTGCAACGATGTCTCTATGATAGGTAATAATGGTTGCGGCTGAATATCAAACAACATCTTGCCGGCGATCAGCTTATCCATATCCAGCAGATCATTAATCAGTAGCTGTAATTTTTTAACGTTGGCCTGTGCCAGCTGTGTCATCTGCGCAGCTTGCTGCGGCAGTGGGCCAAATACTTCACCATGCAATAGGCCGATGGCGCCGCTAATTGCTGTCAATGGTGTGCGCAGTTCATGGCTGACGGTAGAGACAAACTCATCTTTGAGGCGCTCAATTTTTTTTCTTTCGCTAATGTCACTAATAAAACCGTACCACAGTACGCTGCCATCTGCCTGGCGTTCAGGTACTGAGCGGCCGCTAACCCATATCACGTCACCATCAGGGCGTTGTATCCGGTAATCCAGTTTCCACAGGCTAAGTTGCTGTGCTGAGGCGATAATACTGTCATACATCAATTGGGCATCATCCGGGTGGATTAGCGACAGCATCGGGCTGGCATCAAGCTTTACCTGCTCAGGTGTCAACTGATAAATATCACGGATACCCTCGCTGCAGTAAGGCAAACAGCTACTGCCATCTGGTGCTAACTGAAACTGAAATACCATGCCCGGTAGCTGACTGGCAATTTTCTGTAACCGCCCGGCGGCTTCTATTTGTGCATCCAGATAGCGTCGGCGTTCAATGGTACTGCCAATCCAGCGCGCCAGCAGGCTGACAAATTCGCACTCCAATTGGCTAAAAGCCAGTTCACGCGAACTGGCCGAAGAAAACCCCACTGTGCCAAATGGCTTTCCTTCTACCTGCACTGCACTGCCAATATAGCTTTCCAGCGCAAAAGCTTTAAAGGCCGGGTGGCTGGCATAGGGGCCTGCACTCATTTGATTAGTGGCAAAAATGCCGCCTTCGGCCAGTGCCAGGCTGCAATAAGTATTACCCAGCTCAAAATGACTGTCGTCCTGCAATAAACCGGCTGGCGCGCTGTGCACCAGGATCTGATAATCCTGCTGCTCAATTTTACTGAGCACAGCGATGGGTAACTGCAGGTAATCTGCAGCAACCTGCAGCGCCTGGCGTAGCTGCTTGCGCCAGTCGGGGTTAAAGCTGGCGGCGATATTGTTTAAGGTGCTAAGTGCTTGCTGGTATTTCTGCGTTTGCTGTGCTGCGAGTTGCTGTTTTAAACTCTCCGACTGCTTTACTTCTTGTAGCAGATGTCTGATTAAGCGTTTAACCTCAGAAAGCAGTATTAATAACAGCAATTCGCTGGCTAAAAATGCCAGTACCCAGCGTTGTAACACATCGTCAGTTGGATTAAGCCGGTATCCCCGCCATGCCAGATAGCTAAATAGTATCAGCAATAAGATGCTGCCCAGCCAACTGATAAAATTAGTGGTTCTGCTAACGCGTTGATTTATCATAGCGGCCTTAATCTAAGCGGACTGCTTTACTATAAAGCACAAGCGCTGGCCTGGCAAAACGGCGGACAGATATTTATGAGCAACATATTAACGCAGCAATTTCAGCAGCTAAGCGCGGTACTGCAGCAGTACCGGCAATATTGGCAACTGCTGCCGTTTACCTGCGACGCTATACCGTGGTCGGATGGTGAACTGCAGCAGTTGTTAGCAGGTCTGGATGATGGCCTGCTAAGGCAGATTGACCAAAGCAGCATTTTGCAGCAACAGTATTTTTCGTCATTTTTCCCGGCGTTATTTGCTTTGCCGCTAGTGGCTGTTGCCGCTGATTCTGCCCCCTTGCTGGCGTTACCATTCTGGCTGGAAAACGGTATTGGCGGGCGTAAGCTGCAGCAAATTGATGCATTGTGTCAGCAGTGGCCACACAGTAAGTTACCGGTGCTGGAGTGGTGTGCTGGCAAAGGGCATCTGGGCCGGATACTGGCCCATCGTTTTGCTGTGCCGGTAACCAGTGTCGAATGGCAGCCACAGTTATGTGAAGATGGTGCGGCATTGGCAAAAAAATATCAGCTGTCACAACAGTTTATTTGTGCTGACGTATTAAGCGACCCGCTTGGCGCTGCCTTACAGCCAAAGCAGCATATCGTAGCGCTGCATGCCTGTGGCCAGTTACATATTACCATGCTGCAACAGGCAGTGCAGGCAGGTTGCCAGCAGTTACAACTAGTGCCGTGCTGTTACCATTTGATTGCGCAAACACAGTATCAGCCGATGTCGGATCTTGCTTTGCAGCACAATTTATCGTTAAGCAAAGACGATTTAAAGCTGGTGGTGCAGGGCCAGGTAACAGCAGGTGAGCGGGTTGAAAAACTCAGAGCAACTGAAGTGCTGTGGCGGCTGGCTTATGATGAATTGCGCGCCGACCTTACCGGACAGCAGCATTACCGGCCGCTGGCGTCGGTTGGTAAGCACTGGTTTAGCGGCAGTTTTACCGGCTTTGTTTGCTGGGCTGCGGCGCAGCATCAGTTGCAGCTACCGGCCGTGATAGATGAAGACGTATATCTGGCGCGGGCACAGCAACGTGCAGCTACAGTTCAGCGTATTGAATTGATAAGACACTTATTTCGCCGGCCGCTGGAGTTATGGCTGGCGCTGGATAAAGCACTATATTTGCAGCAACATGGTTATCAAACCCGCATCAGCGAATTTTGTGATTATCAGGTAACACCACGTAACCTGCTGCTGACAGCAACCAGATAAACCACAGCTAGCAGGGCAGCTGGTCGGGTGCGGTGGCTAACACCTGAGCCTGATGATATTGCTGTATAAGTTGGTCTTTATGCTGCCAGCGCTGGTTTAACCATAACTGAAAGCGTTCACGAAACTGTTCATCGTTAAAATAGTCGCCAATAACCTGCTGATCTACCTGCAGAACTTCTACCTGTACCACCACCCGTTTTAATTTACCCATCAGCATATCCATAGCAACATGCTGCGGGTTATCGGGGTAAAGCAGGGTAAAGTCCAGTATGGCGTTAAACTGCTCGCCCATGCTGGCCAGTGTAAAAGCAATACCACCTGCTTTGGGGGGCAGCAGGTGCTGGAACGGGCTGTGCTTCGCTGTTTTTTTTCTGTCGGTAAAACGGGTGCCTTCAACAAAATTAATAATGGTGGTGGGTATGGTTTTAAATTTCTGGCATGACGCACGGGTAGTAGCGATATCTTTGCCTTTTAACTCAGGCCGTTTAGCCAGTTGCGCTGTGCTGTAGCGCTTCATAAAGGGCATATCCAGTGCCCAGCAGCCGGTGCCTAAAAACGGCAACCATTTTAGTTCGTCTTTTAAGAAAAACTTCGGCTCTGGAATACGGCTATGGGCCACTGTGCTGACAACCGGAATATCGAGCCAGCTTTTATGGTTGGAAATAAGCAGATACCAGCTCGCCTTATCCAGCGTTTGGGCACCGCTTATTTGCCAGTCAACATGATTAAACAGATTAATTAAGGCGGTATTAACTGCTGTCCAGCCGCGATAGCAGCCTTTACCCGCCAGTGCAGTTACACGATGCACAGCTTTAAACGGCAGCAGCAATTTGATGATGCCCAGTGGTGTAACCAAAATACCCCACAACGCCAGATTTAACGCAAACAAGCTAAAGCTAAAAGGCAACAGCAACCAGCCGGGTAAAAAACTTAGCATTACTGCTTCTCTCCCTGTTTCAGCGCGGTTAGCTGCTGATCTTTATGTTGCCATAACTGGTTAATCCACTGCTGAAACCGCTCGCGGTACTCGCTATCGTTGTAGTCGCCCAACAGCTCGGGCGTGATAGGTATTACCCGGATTTGCACGGTAATATCGCGCACTTTGCCGGAAATATAGTCCCAGAAACTCGGAATGCCCTTGGGGTAATGAATAGTGATGTCGAGAATTTTATGTAGTTGGTCACCCATAGCGCCCAGTACAAAAGCCATACCACCGGCTTTGGGTTTTAGCAGGTTTTGGTAGGGTGATTGTTGTTGGCGATGTTTTTCCGGGGTGAAGCGGGTACCCTCCACAAAATTCATAATTGCTGCCGGTTTAAAGCGAAACTTATGGCAAGCCTTGCGCGTGGTTTCTATGTCTTTGCCCTGTAAATGCGGATTTTTTTGTAAAAAGCTTTTGCTGTAACGCTTCATAAAAGGGAAATCCAGTGCCCACCAGCACATGCCTATAAATGGCACATATATCAGTTCTTTTTTCAGAAAAAACTTAATAAACGGAATATTGCGGTTAAATACTTTTTGCAGCACCAGAATATCCGCCCAGGACTGGTGATTCGCCAGCACCAGATACCAGTCTTTAAGCGATAGAGTTTCCAGGCCTGATATTTGCCAGCGAATACGGGTAAACAGCCGGGTGGTGAAGTTGTTAACGCTGATCCAGGCCACGGCACAGGCATCCAGCAGGTAGGTCATCCAGCTTTGCCAGCGGGTAATAGGCGGCAGCTTTAATATCGCCAGCAGCATAATGGGTATGCACCAGAACAACGTATTGACGATATAAAGCAACAGTGAAAGCATGCCCGTTAGCGGACGGGGTAAAAAATGCAGCATAACAACACCTGGTATTTGTGGCCGGCCCGATTTTTTGCCGGCTAAAAATAATAACAGCAGGCGAGCCTGCTGTTAACATGTCCGATGAGTAGCTAGTTTACCTTAATCTTCAAAATAGGTGTAACCATAAACACCGGCTTTCAGTTCATCCAGCATTTCGTCTTTCTTGCTGTCGGTAATCTCTAACTTTGCCAGCTGACGGGTGTAAGAAGCGATCAACTTATTCGCATCAAACTGCACATAGCGCAATACATCGGCTACTGTATCGCCTTTAATTATGTTGGTTAGTTTATAGCTGCCATCATCGGTTAGTTCAACGTGCACTGAGTCAGTGTCGCCAAACAGGTTGTGTAAGTCGCCCAAAATTTCCTGATAGGCGCCTACCATAAACATACCCAACAGGTACTGCTCGTCTTCTTTATACAGTGGCAACGGCAGGCTTGGTTCAATGCCGTTACCATCGGCGTAGCTTTTCAGCTGGCCGTCAGAGTCACAGGTAATGTCCTGAATGATAGCGCGATGGTCCAGCGGCTCGTTCATCCGCTCCAGCGGCATTACCGGAAACAACTGATCAATACCCCAGGCATCCGGCATGGACTGGAACAGCGAGAAGTTAACAAATAACTTATCGGCCAGTTTTTCATTCAGCTCGTCGTGAATCGAACGGTGTGAGCGCGCGGTCATATCCAGATTAGCTTTTACTTTATTAATGGTGGCAAAATAAATTTGCTCCAGTAACGACCAATCTTTCAGTGTCAGCAGGCCATGCACATATTGAGCATGGGCATCGGTAAAGTAATGCACTGCATCGTGGTAAGCTTCAATCGCCGTGCGCGGTGTAACGTTTTGGTAGGCTTCCCACAGGCCAAGGATCACTGTTGGTGAGTCTTCGCTTGGCTCTGGTAAATTTACCAGCCCTGGCGCCCGCTCAATATCAATCGCATCGGTAACCAGCACGGCGTGGTGTGCTGTCATGGCGCGGCCAGATTCGGTAATAATATTCGGGTGCGGCAGGTCGTACTCGTCACACACTTCTTTTAAGCCATTGACCACATTACGGGCATATTCGTACATGGTGTAGTTCATCGAACAGGCCGAGCGTGATTTAGAGCCTTCGTAGTCCACACCTAAACCACCGCCCACATCAACGGTAGTAATAGGCACACCTAAAGTACGCAGTTCAGCATAATGGCGGGCGCATTCACGAATGGCGTTATGAATATCACGAATATTGGCAATTTGTGAGCCGATATGAAAATGCACCAGTTGCAGTAAGTCCAGCTTGCCGGCATCACGCAGTACATCAATCGCCTGCAGCACCTGAGTAGCAGTTAAGCCAAACTTACCCTTCTCGCCGCCGGTGTTTTGCCACTTGCCTTTACCCACCGAATTTAAACGGATACGGATACCAATACGTGGCGCGGTGCCTAAATTATCAATTTCACGCAGCAGGGTTTTCAGCTCAGACAGTTTTTCTACCACCACATACACCGTATGGCCCATCATCTGGCCAATAGTGGCTAAGCGCAAAAACTCGCTGTCTTTATAACCGTTGCAGACAATTTGCAGTGGCTGATCGGTAACACCTAAAATAGCCATCAGCTCCGGCTTACTACCGGCTTCCAGGCCTACTTTGCCGCTGTCGTGGCTGATCAGGCGTTTTACCACCGAGAATTGCTGGTTTACTTTGATTGGGTAAACTGCGGTGTACTGGCCCTGATACTCTTTTTCTGCTTTGGCACGCTGGAACGACTTAATCAGCGTGTCTACCCGGTGTTGCAGAATATCAGTAAAGCGTACCAGCACAGGTAAGGTTAAGCCTTCCTCTTTAAAACGTGCCGTAAGCTCAGGAAAACTGATGCCTTTTTTACTGTGATCCTGATCCGGATAAGCCACCAGATCACCATCAGTATTAACATCAAAATACCCTTCACTCCATACCGCTACGTTATAGATAGAGCGTGCTTTTTCTGTACCCCAGTCGGCCATTGTCGTTCCTTTAAAATTAAGATGTGCATAGTTTAAAGCCAATGTGGTAAAGCTGCAGCAAAAAACATCGAAATATTTGTCCTTGGCGGCACAAGCAGGCAAAATATGCGGCTATTTTGTTTTGAGGGTAACACTATGTCTGGCGACAACAATTGGTTCACTGAAATTTTCGCCCCCAGCGGCAGCGCCTTTGGTCTGACTATCACGAAGAAACTGGATGAAGTTCAGTCGCCGTTCCAGAAGATTGAAATGTTTGAAACCACCCATTTTGGCAATCTGATGGTGATTGACGGCGTTATTATGCTGAGCAGCCGCGATAATTTTCTCTACCACGAAATGCTTAGCCACCCGGTGCTGTTTACCCATGCTAGCCCGAAAAACGTGGTGATTATTGGTGGTGGTGATTGTGGCACTTTGCGTGAAGTGTTAAAGCACCCTGGTGTGGAAAGCGTAACGCAAATTGATATCGATGAGCAGGTTACGCGAATGGCTGAAAAGTACTTCCCGGAGCTGTGTGCCTCGAACAGTGATCCACGTGCTACGCTGAAGTTTGACGACGGCATTAAATATATGCGCGAAGCTGCGCCAGAGTCAGTAGATGTCATTATTGTGGATTCAACCGATCCTATCGGGCCGGGTGAAGGGCTGTTTAACCGGGCATTTTATGACAGCTGCCGCAAAGCGCTGCGTCATGGCGGCATTTTAGTACAGCAGAGCGAATCGCCACTGATCCATATGCCGTTACTTAAAGACATGCGTGATGCCATGCTGGATGCCGGTTTTGATGCACTGCAAACGCTGTTATTCCCACAAATGGTGTATCCGTCTGGCTGGTGGACATGCACTCTGGCGCGCAAAGGCGCAGCCTTTAATGGCTTTCGGGAAGCTGATGCGGCTCAGGCAGCATTTAGCACAGATTATTACAATGCCGAAGTGCATAAAGCCGCATCAGCCTGGCCTAATTTTATGAAAAAAGCATTGCAGGGCTAAAGCGGGACAGATATGACAGCAGTATCTGAAAGCGCATTAAAACAGCATAAATAAATACCGGGCTTAGCTTGCCTATTTGGCAAGGTTTTTGTACATTTATTGCTCATAAACGGGGTGGCAAATGATAAAATATGCTTGGTTATTATTGTTAAGTGCGTTTTCAGCACAAGCCGCTGTCTACAAGTGTGAGCAAAACGGTGTTGTAGAGTTTAGCCAGTTTCCCTGCTCAGGTGATGCTGAAACAGTAGACATGCGCCCGCTCGGCACCGCCATGATTGGCACCCGCGGTGAATATAAGCAGCAAGTGGATGCCTTAAAGCGTCAGAGCCGGTTTGTTGAGTTTCAGATAAGTTCGCTGGAGCAACAAAAACAGCAGGACCTTGAAGTGCTCAAAGCAGAACTTTACAAACTGCGTCGCAGTTTCCCTAAAGCAGAAGAGCTGGTTGTGCTGCAACAAAAAATTGCCCGTACAGAGCAGTTGTACAACGAGAAAATAGCGGTAGAAAAAGCGTCATTGGCGGGCTTAAAACTAAAAGTAGGCAGTCTTGAACGTCAGTACGCACAAAATTAATGAATTCTGTGATGAAAAAGCCCCGCATTGCGGGGCTTTTTGCTATCAGACGCTATTAAATACTAAAAGACGCGCGTAGATACCAGTAACGGCTGCCCGGCATATCATAGGTTGATGGATCGTAGCCGTTCAGTGAGCACGACAAACAAATAGGAGGCTCTTTACCGAACAGGTTATTCACGCCAAAGCTCAGTTGCATACCAGACAATATTGCGTCGGTGTTCCAACTGATTTGCGCATCATGGTAAGTAGTGCTGCCCAGACGGTTTTGCCCGGTAGACGGATTATTACGGCATACCGCGAAATCGGCAGCATCACCGCAACTTTCCTCTAGGTCGCTGGTGTAACGCATTGTCCAGCTGGCCTGCCAGGCTTCATGCTGCCAGTTAAGGGCCAGGTTGCCGCTCCATTCTGGAATTGCTGAGTCATTAACTTCAATACCGACAGTTTTAGGTTGCTGCTGGCCGTTGGCATCAACTACGGTATAGTCTTCCACCAGTGTGGCTCTGAGCCTGACATTAAACTGACCAAACTCAGTTTGGGGGATTAGCCAGCCAATGTCGAAGTCCAGGCCAGAGGTTTCTATACTACCAATATTGGTCAGGACATTATTAAACTGATCAATAGCACCAAGCTGGTTGCGGCCTATGCCATTACAAAAGGTTTCTGACAGGGTTTGTACACACAAGTTAAGCTGTGTTTGTGCATCCAGCGCCTGAATGGCACCTTTAAGCTCATGCTGATACCAACTGATGCCAATGTCTAAACTTTCTGACCAGGCTGTTGCGCTGGCGTACTCCGGGCTGTATACGGTACCAAGGTTGTAACTGGTGGAGGTTTCTGGTGCCAGTTCACGATTGCCGCCGGTAACCACGCTGATCTGCGGGTTAGGCTGCTGATAACTGGCCGGCACACCAAGGGCCGCACAGTTTGCTGCAAGGGCAGGGGTTGGCGCTGAGCAAGGATCAGACAATACAGCGTCAAAACCACTGGCTGAACCGAATAGCTCGCCGATATTAGGTGCACGGAAGCCCTCAGACCAACTACCGCGGAAGAGCAGCTCGTCTTGCATTAGCCAGCGAAAACCTACTTTGCTGGTCGTTTCGCTACCAAAAGTGGAATAGTCAGAGTAGCGGCTGGCCAGGCTCAGATCTAATTGTTTTGCCAGCGGTAAATCGGCAAGTAAAGGCACATTAAATTCAACAAAGAGCTCGTTAACGTTAAGCGAGCCAGAAGTAGGAGAGGACACTACGCCGTTATATTCACCGGCTACTGTCAGGGCATCTGGTGTGTATTCACCGGTGTATTTGCGGTATTCCCAGCCTGATGCAAAGCTAAGTGCCCCTGCGGGTAGCTCCACAATGTCGCCGGTAATATTGGCAGAATACAAGCTAAGTTTATTTTCGCTGGTATCACGGACAACCGGTTGAATATAGCCGAGCATATCAGGCGTGATACTGCCGATACCAAAGATATTCAACGGCACACAAGCAGGATCAGCCTGACAGCTGGCCAGAGGTCCAAGTGCGGTGGCAACGCGTCTTGCATTGTAGCTACCGAAGTTGTCTTGCTTGGCCCGGTTAGTGCTGTACGCGGCGTTGATATCCCAGTAGTAAAGGTTTCCGGCTAATTCCAGCTGGCCTTCGATACCTGAGCCAATATAGAAGGTATCCACTTTTTGCTCGAATCGTCTTGCTCCGCCTTCCAGCGGGCGTTTGCCGGCCAGTATCAGATTAGGGTCGTCTCCTGAAGCTACCAGATCAAAACCAAACGGGTTATATGGGTTGTCGGCGGCGATAGTCAGATTATCCATCCAGTAGTTACTGGGTGAGAAGGTACCAATAAACATAGGTTCAGCTGCTGCCTGATTTACGCTGCTGCGCTGGTTATACAAAGCACGCAGGTACCAGTTGGTATCCGGTGTAAATTCATAGCGCTGCTGGGCGTAAAGTGACACTCTTTTGTTCGGTGTCTGCAGCAGGTTAAAGCTGGAATAGTTAAAACGGTCTGCTGTGGTAAAGCAGTGAAAGTCATCAGTGCGGTCGCAGCTTTCGCCAAGGGAGGGATCGTAATCTGGGCTGGTAACGCCGGCGTTTGGTACTAAATCTAATGAGGCGCCGGTATTTGGGTCATTGATAATAAAACGGCCCCCTGGAATAGCTGAACTGCCAAAAGCCAGGCCAGTGCCTGGTACTGGCAGGCTGGACTGTGCTCTGCTATCTGCGGCAACAGATTTTTGCTCGTTGTAGCTGGCCGCCATAAAGTAGCTGTGTTTGTCACTTTCGCCGCCAAAGCTCAGCTCAAATGTGCTGGTATCACCGTCGCCTTCGCTAAATTGGCCAAAGCTGGTGCTAACAGTGGCGCCAACAGCAGAGCGTCGGGTAATAATATTTACTACGCCAGCTATGGCATCTGAGCCATAAATTGACGAAGCACCGTCTTCTAGCACCTCAATACGCTCAACAATCGCCAGCGGGATGGTATTTAAATCCACCACGCCGCCCACCCCAGATGCAGAGCTTTCATTTACCCAGCGGATGCCGTCAACCAACACCAATACCCGCTTCGCCCCCAAATGCCGCAAATCTACCGTAGTTGCCCCGGCGCCAACCCCACCACCATCCGGCGGAAAACCGAAGTTGCCGCTAGAGTTAAATTTGGTATTGAGTGCAGAACCGGAGGCGGTAATGTTTTGGATAATATCGCCAATTGAAGATAAACCCGAACGGTCAATTGCATCACGATCCAGAATTTGTACAGGGCTGCGGCCTTCAAGCTCAGTTTGCTTGATCCGGCTACCTGTGACCTCTATACGTTCAACATTTTTATCGGTTGTCGTGTCTTGAGCTTGGGTGGTTGTTGGTGCAAAGGTTATAGCACCAAGCACACTCAGGTATATCGTTGAATAGGAGCGCATGCAGTATTCCTTATTTTTATTTTCACAAATTACTGCTGACAACATGGCTGGCACGGCTTTTTCGCCAGGCAACAGGCAGTGTACAGAACTCACTATATGATAAGTTCAGCCTGAATCTTAGCTAAGAGTGTTTATTTTGTAAAAAAAGTTTCATTAAGGTTTTTATTGTGTTTATTTTGGGGTTTGGCATTTTGTAGGCTTACGGTGCTGGCAGAACTGCAGAGAGATGGGAAGTTGGTGGCTAAGTTATAAATTCACAAATAAAACAACGCCCTGAGGCGCTGCTTTATTTAAGTTTAGACCAGCTACAAAATATTGACCGTCCAGGGCTTATCAGGCAGATACGTTGCTGTCTATATGCTTTTCATACAGGGTATTAATAAGTTCATCTTCGTAAGCAAAGCGCTCTTCCAGTGCTTGCCCTAGCTCAGACAGCTCGCGGTCAAAAGCTGCGCTGTGTTTGGTACTTAAATGGTCGGCGTAAAGATCATTAAAATTCAGTGCCAGATCGGTTGATACCGCAATCTTCGGATACAGGCTGTCAGCCAGCTTACGGCTGTCCGTGCCATTTACCGCACATTCTGAGACAATACGTTCATAAACTTCAAAATGTCCGGCAGATAAATAATCCACCATTAACTGGCAAAACTCCTGCACTGCTGTTTGCGTAGGCAACTTGGTACGTTTGTTATCGAAAGGCGGCAATGCGGCCAGTTTACAATAACTGACAATAAGCTGTTGGCGCTCGTCCAGCCAGTTGTCTATGGCGGTAAGCGAACCACCCCATTTTTGTCGCGCGGTCTGCACACGGGTGTACATTGCCTTCTCCTTCAATGCAGCGTTCTGCTGCAGTTAACTCTAATTAAATGAATTTCGCACGAAAGATCAACCGTTTTTTTATTGGTCAGCCCAGTGAACGGCATTATGATAGCGCGAACTACAGAGTACAGCAGAGAACCACTTATGATCAAACACAGTATCAGCTTAACGCCAAATCAGCACGGACTCTGGTTTGTCGTGAACCGGGGCCGTATCTGGGTCAATGCCGCGCGTCAGATCCCGCAAGGCATGCTAAGTGCATTAACGCTGTCGGCAGAGCCTGAACAGATATGCCGGCTGGGTGAGCTGGCAGGGCAAGATGCCTATCTGCTGATTAATCATGACCATATTGCAGATGAAAATGAGTGGGTGTCGCCGCGAGACTTGCTAAGCGAGGGTGAACAAATATTCCATCTGGCAGCCAGAGCGGTGCAGGTAGCATTATTTTTACAAACCCACCGCTTTTGTGGCCAGTGTGGCAGTGCCATGAGCCTGGTCAGCTGGGAGCTGGCAGCTTTGTGTAACAAGTGCGGCCATCGTTGCTATCCGCGTATAGCACCTTGTGTACTGGTGGGTATTATCAAAGATAAACAAATCCTGCTGGCGCGCTCCAACCGGCACCGGAAAGGTTTTTTCTCTATTCTTGCCGGCTTTGTAGAATCTGCAGAAACGCTGGAGCAGGCGGCAGCGCGTGAGGTAAAAGAGGAGGTCGGCGTCGATATTACTAATTTACGTTATGTTGGCAGCCAGCCGTGGCCGTTTCCGCATTCATTAATGGCAGGTTTTATTGCTGACTATGCCGGTGGAGATATCGTCTGTCAGCCACAAGAAATAGAAGAAGCATATTGGTTTGACCTGGCATCCTTACCGGAGGTGCCGCCAATACAAACGCTTTCAGGGAAAATTATTCAGCAACTACAGCAAATTGCAGGCAAATAAACAATCTTCCGGGAAGATTTTTAACAGGGCGGGGATGGGCCAGTAAGGGTTTGTGCCATGGATGGCCGAAAATAAAAAAGCCACATAAAGTGGCTTAACTAAATGGTTTGCATGGTCCCGTTTAAACGGGCTTCTTGCTTGTTATTCTTCACTAGCGCAGCAATGTTATAGCAGATCGATTTGTTGATGACAAGCATCTAGCATAAAAAACCTGAACACAGCATTTACAGCGAAAACATAGTCGCTGCGGCTGCAGAGTGTTAAAATAGCGCCAATCCTGTGAATGGCGGACAATATATGCAATTAAAAAATGATCGGTACCTCAGAGCTTTACTAAAACAACCGGTAGACAGAACGCCGGTTTGGATGATGCGACAAGCAGGGCGCTATTTGCCTGAGTACCGTGCTACCAGAGCCCAGGCCGGTGATTTTATGTCACTGTGCAAAAACCCGGAGCTGGCATGTGAAGTGACTTTGCAGCCGTTGCGCCGTTATGCGCTTGATGCCGCAATTCTGTTTAGTGATATTCTGACCATTCCTGATGCTATGGGTTTAGGCCTTTATTTTGGCGAAGGCGAGGGCCCTAAATTTCAGCGGCCAGTACGTGATTTTGTTGATATTGCCAATCTACCTATTCCGGACCCGGAGCAGGAACTGCGTTATGTGATGGATGCGGTGCGCACTATCCGCCGTGAGCTGAATGGCAGTGTGCCGCTAATTGGCTTTTCCGGTAGCCCGTGGACGCTGGCAACCTATATGGTTGAAGGCGGCAGTAGCAAAACCTTCGGTACGATCAAGAAAATGATGTTTTCCGAGCCTGAAGCCTTGCACCTGTTGCTGGATAAGCTGGCGCAAAGCGTGGTGTTGTACCTGAATGCACAAATAGCGGCAGGTGCCCAGTCTGTGATGATTTTTGATACCTGGGGCGGCGTATTATCACCGCGTGACTATCAGGAGTTTTCATTGGGCTATATGCAGCAAATAGTCAACGGTTTAACCCGCGAAGCAGACGGCCGTAAAGTACCGGTAACATTGTTTACCAAAAACGGTGGCCTGTGGCTGGAAACAATCGCTAATACCGGCTGCGATGCCTTGGGGCTGGATTGGACTATCAATATTGGTGATGCAAAAGCCCGTGTTGGCGATAAAGTTGCGCTGCAAGGCAATATGGACCCGTCAATTTTGTTAGGCTCACCAGAGCGCATCCGCCAGGAAGTACAAATGATACTGGATGGGTTTGGTCAGGGAACCGGCCATGTATTTAATCTTGGCCACGGTATTACACCTGATGTCGATCCTGAGCGCGTCAGCGTTTTTATTGATGCTGTGCACGCATTTAGCCGCACTTATCATATGAATACTGATCTGACCGAATAAGCCGGATAGCCCCCGGCATCACACCGGGGGAGAACCTGAGCTGCCATGGCATGATTAGTTTGTGCTTGTGGCGACAGTCTGGTAATCGGCAAGCAAATCTTCAAAGCTTTCAATGGTCCAGTTACGCCGCCTAGCTTCTTCCAGCGCTTGTTGGAGCATTGACTCGCCCCGGCTTTGCTGGCCAAGCTCAATAAAAGCAATCCCCAGGGTGGATAGCAGATTGGGGTTGTTGGCATCTATAGCGCGGCCTTGTTCTGCCAGCCTGATCGCCTTTTGTGGGTCCCGCAACGTTGGATCATCTGACATCGCCAGCAGTGAGGCATATTCGGTTACTGCAGGCATGTATTCTTGCAGTGCCGCGCCTTCCAGATAACCGGCAGCTTTATGTGGATTATAATTAACATTATTGCTGTCCAGTAGCTCCTGAGCTAACAAATAAGCGGCTTTGGGATTACCGCCATCAGCAGATATACCCAGCCAGTTTAACGCCTTACTGTGATCTTTATCACAGCCATTACCGGTAATTAAACATTGCGCCAGGCGATACTGCGCTGGCTGATAACCATTGACAGCTGCCTGCAGATACCAGTTAACAGGTGAGGGATCGGTAGTAATATTATTCTCTGCCAATACAGCGTATAGGTACTGATATTTGGCCGATTCTGCTTTAGCTGCCGCCAGAATGGCATCAGTATACTCTTGGCTATCGCGCTGGAATTTACGTGCTTGTGAACCTGCAGAGCTTTTTATTCTGAAGGTATGCGATTGTAGTTCCATTCTCACAGGATCGCCGTATAAATCTTTTGGCGGCTCAAACTGCCAGCTTTTCACGGCATCCAGCACGTACTCATTGATCCCATCGATAGGAAAGCTGGCAACGATACTGGCGTTTTCTACTGTGCCATCTTCAGTCACGTCATAGTGAACAACTGCCCAGGCGGCGACGCCTGCGCGCTCGAAATAGGACGGATATTTAGGTTCAGGCTGGCTTATTGCTTTTAATCTGCTGCTGGTTTTTACATAACGGTTGGCACTTGGATACAGGTTACCCAGCAGAGCTTGTTTACCATACTGGTTGTTCAGTGTGGTATACACTTCTTTTCCGGCCAAACGCGAAGGAAGTTTGGTGCGTAGTGCCTTGTATTGTTCATCTGCTAACGGGTGTTTACCGTCACGGGCAATTAATGTCCAGGCATAGGCTAGTTTTATATCTGCATCTACACCTAAACCTTCGGCATACATTCTTGATAACAGATACTGTGCTTCAAGGTGACCCAGCTCAGCCAAAGCTTCAAGCTTTGGTTTGGCCTGCGAGTAGTCTTGTTGCTCGAATAAGGCCTTTGCTGTGGGGAAATCAGCATATGCCTGAAACGAAATGGTCAGCCACAATAATGCTAAACTGTACCTAAGTTGCAGCATAAAAAGCCCCCGTAAACTATTTATTTAATTATTATGCAATTGAGTTTACAACGATTTATCAGGCAAAACAAAAATATATATTACAACGGTAATTAAGTTGTTTATTTATTAAATATCAGTATCTTATTGCTAAAATAGCCGGTTAAGGCCATTCAATGCAGCTACCCGATATGCTTCTGCCATAGTGGGGTAATTAAAAGTGGTATGAACAAAATACTCGAGGGTATTGCCGCCATTTTTCTGCATCATAATAGCCTGACCGATGTGTACAATTTCTGCGGCACGCTCACCAAAACAATGAATACCAAGTATCTCCAGCGTATCGCGATGAAATAACAGTTTTAAGCTGCCCACACTGGTATTGGCAATTTGCGCCCGGGCCAGATGCTTAAACTGGGCGCGGCCCACTTCATAAGGAATTTTTGCTGCAGTGAGTTCCTGTTCAGTTTTACCAACGGAGCTCATTTCAGGGATGGTATAAATACCTGCAGGGATGTCAGCAATCAAATGGCCATCCAGGTTACCTTTAACAATGGCTTCGCCAGCTAAGCGGCCTTGATCGTATGCCGCGCTGGCTAAACTGGGGTAGCCAATTACATCACCAACGGCGTAGATATTGTCTATGCTGGTTTGGTACTGTTTATTCACTTTAACCAGCCCGCGGCTGTCTGACTCAAGGCCTATTGCAGCTAAATTCAGCATATCAGTATTACCGGTGCGGCCGTTGGCAAACAAAAAGCAATCCGCTTTCATTTTCTTGCCGGATTTTAGATGCAGCACTACGCCGTCGTCTTTACCTTCAATGCGGTCAAATTCTTCGCCATGGCGAATAGTCATACCGGAGTTCCAGAAATGGTAGCTCAGTGAATCTGAAATCTCGGCATCCATAAAAGATAGTAAGCGGTCACGGGTGTTTACCAGATCTACCCGAACACCTAAACCACGGAAAATAGAGGCGTATTCACAGCCGATAACACCGGCACCGTAGATAATAATATGCTTGGGATCGTGCTGTAGTGACAAGATAGTGTCTGAATCATAAATCCGGTTATGGTTAAAGTCGACATCTGCCGGCCGGTAGGGGCGTGAACCTGTGGCAATAACAATGGTTTTGCCACTGAGTTCAAAACAACTGCCATCATCACTGCTGATACTCAGGTTGTGATTATCAATAAAGCGGGCTTCGCCCTGATATATCTTTACCTGATTACGGTCATAAAAACCGGTTCTCAGTCGCACTTGTTTGCGGATCACGCCGGCGGCATGTTTTAAAATTTGTGAGAAAGTCAGTTTGGTATGCTGTTCATCCAGCTGAAATAGTGGGTTTTCATTAAATTCAATCAGGCGGCTGACCGAGTGGCGTAACGCTTTTGACGGAATGGTGCCCCAATGGGTGCAACCACCGCCGACAGCATGATAGCGTTCAATCGCCGCGACTTTAAGCCCGCTTTTGGCCAGATACATTGCCGCACCTTCGCCGCCGGGGCCGGTTCCTATAACAATGGCATCAAAATCAAAGCTGGCTTTTTTCGGGGACGTTTTTCTCGCACTCACGCTGATAATCTCACTGATTTAACTAACTTAAGTTTGAGCATATCAGGTATCAGACATAAAAAAAGAGACCGAAGTCTCTTTTTTCTATCATGCGACGGCATTCACCAGCCGCTGCCAGTGTTGCTGTTGCTGCTGCAGATGGTGTTTAAATTCGTGGTATTTATGTTTGAAATCTACCGCCTGATACTGTGCAAGCAGTTTATCTTTGCGTTGCAGTAGCAGTTGCTTTCTGATGTTGTAATAGTCCTGCATTCTGGCAAGCAGTAATTCGTATTCATGCTGCAGCAATTGCAGTAGCTGCTCTGCATTGGGTTTTTGCCGCACATTATCTTGTGCCCGTTTCAGCTGCATTTGTAACCTTGCTTGTTCAATTCGTTCTTCTGGAACGGTACGAAGATTGCCAGTTAGCTTGACCCATGAGGCAGTTTTAATAAACCACTTCGTTGGATCAAACTGATACCATTTAATGCCGTTGCGGTAATCATATTCAAAAATATGATGGAAGTTGTGATACCCCTCGCCATATGTCACAAAAGCCAGTATGCCGTTATCGCGTGCAGAGTTTTTTTCTGTGTAAGGCTGTGAGCCCCACACATGGGCCAGTGAGTTAATAAAAAATGTGAAATGATGGCTTAATACCAAACGCAGTACGCCGGCAAGTAATAACATGCCCAGAATGTTACCGCTGATAATACCCAGTAATAATGGGATACCAAAGTTGGTGGCTATGGTCAGCCACAGGTAATTGCGGTGTTGCCACATTACGATCGGGTTTTTCTGCAGATCCCTTACATTGCTGTAGTCCGGTTTTTCTACATCTTCATAATCACGCAGCATCCAGCCAATATGGCTATACCAGAAACCACGTCCGGCAGAATAAGGGTCTTTGTCATTGTCATCAACATGACGGTGATGCACACGATGATCGGCTGACCAATGCAGCGCACTGTTTTGTAACGCAAAAGCGCCGCCAATAGCGTAAATCCATTGCAATATGGGATGTGCATCATAAGTTTTATGTGCCCACAGCCGGTGATAGCCGGCAGTGATAGACATACCGCAGTAGCCTAAGCATATAACAGTGGCGATAACCTCAAACCAACCGAAGCCCACAGTTAAGGCGTACCAAGGCACACCGATGGCTGCAATCAGGGTTGTGATGGAAAACAGCAGAACGTTAGTCCAGATAATGGGTGCTTTTTTCATAAATTCCACTTTAGCTTACAACTGTTCGCTCATTCTACTGGTCACAACCCCCGGGTCAAGGTATAAAATAGTGCTTTTCAGTGAATGAAGGAATATCTGTGTCTAGAGCAGAGCAGAAAGAGCGCACCCGCCGCGCTATTATAAATGCCGCTTTTTCTCAACTAAGCGCTGATAAAAGCTTTGCCAGCTTAAGCTTACGTGAAGTAGCGCGCGAAGCGGGTATTGCGCCTACCTCTTTTTACCGGCACTTTGCTGATATGGATGAATTAGGCCTTACTTTAGTCGATGAAGCAGGCCTGATGCTAAGACAGTTAATGCGCCAGGCCCGACAACGTATTGAGAAAAACGGCAGCGTTATTCGCACCTCTATTGAAACTTTTATGGAGTTTGTTACCGGTAACAGTAACGTATTTCGTTTATTGCTGCGCGAGCGCTCAGGTACCTCGGCAGCGTTCAGAGGGGCAGTAGCCCGCGAGATCCAGCACTTTGTTGCCGAACTCGCCGAGTATTTGCGTAAGGAAACCATCTGCCCGGACGAATTAGCCAGGGCACAGGCAGAAGCCATGGTGATATTGGTTTTTCATGCCGGTGCCGACGCGCTGGACGCGCCACCAGAGCAGTATAGTTATTTAACCAGTCGCACTATTACCCAGCTACGCTGGTTGACTCATGGTGCCGCTGGTTCTGGCCGTAAACCAAAAGGCTGACGTTATAGCTGGTCTTTATCAGCTTTGACGTCTACGTAGCCACACACCGCTTTCAATATGGTGGGTGTAAGGGAACTGGTCAAACACTGCAAGTTGCGCAATATCGTGGGTTTTAGTCAATGTCTGTAAGTTCTGCGCCAGCGTTTGTGGGTTACAGGAAATATAAATAATATTGTCAAAGCGACTGACCAGCTGTTCGGTTGCACTGTCCAGCCCGGCGCGCGGCGGGTCAACTAATATCGTGTTCAGTTGCATATCAGCTAAATCCAGCTGTTTTAGCACAGAGCCTTGCTGCAGTGCAGCTGATACATCTTCAGCAGACATTTGCAGTACTTGCAGGTTACCCACCTTATTCAGTGCAATGTTGTATTGTGCCGATTTAATTGAGGTACGGGAAATTTCTGTTGCCACCACTTTATTAAAGCAGGGTGCCAGGGCGATAGAGAAGTTACCATTGCCGCAATACAGCTCCAGTAAATCTCCTGATAGTTGCTGAGCAATCTTTTTTGTCCAACCCAGCATTTGCCGGTTTACTTCACCATTGGGCTGAGTAAAGCTGCCTTCTACCTGCTGATATTGCAAAAGGCAGCCATCAAGTTCGAATTGTTCTGTGACATAATCGGTGCTTACCATCAGCTTCTGCTTACGTGAGCGGCCAATAAACTTCACATGGTATTGTCCGGCCAGCTTATCCGTCAGTTGTTTAGCCTGCTCCAGCCAGCTATTGGTTAATGGCCGCTTATAAATAAGAGAAACCAGCAGCTCACCAGACAGAGTTGCTAAATAATCAACTTGATATAATTTATAGCGTAGCTCATGGTTAAATTGAATATTTTCCAGCAGCACCGGCATAAAATCGGCAATAGTGCGGCAGGCTACCGGAAAATGGTCAATACGCACCTTATCGCGTGTTTGCGAGTCAAACATAGCATGGTAAATATCATCACCATTGTGCCAAATCCGGAACTCCGCCCGCAAACGGTAGTGATCGGGCTCAGATCTGAAGATCTCTGCCTCCGGGGCATTAAAATCTGATAGCAGCTGTTGCACAGCATTAACCTTATCCGTCAACTGCTCTGAATACTGCTCGGGGAAAACCTGACCTACGCTCATCTGCAACTCTATTAAACCAAAACAGCTATTTTAAGCCAGAGCAGAGGCTGAGCCAACCTTGAATCTCAACAGGGCGGAAAATGAGCATAAAAAAGGGAAGCAAAAGCTTCCCTTGTAGCGATAATCGATAATTACTCTTCAGTGTCGTCAGTATCCTGACGCTCTTTAGCTTCACGCACTTTTAATGTGCGTTCCTGAAAATTAAAATCATTTAACTTCTGGATCATTTTATCGCCGTCTTTGGCCGCAACCTCGACAAAACCAAAACCACGACGCCGACCGGTTTGGCGATCTTTCATCAGGCGGACATTAACGACAACACCAAACCGTTGGAATAACTCTTTCACGGCATCTTCGTTTGCACGATAAGGCAGGTTACCTACATATAAGGTAGTCGTATCACCTTTATAGTCAGTCATCGCCAAAGGTGCTGCCGAGGGAGTCGTGCCAGCACGGCCTTTAACATCTACTAACACCGGCACCAGTATGCCGGCTAACAAAACACCTATCACCACGAAAATTTCCTGAGCAAACCCCAGCACAGGAAGAAAGGCAAAGCCAAGATAAGCCAACACCGCTAATGCCAGTGTATAAGGCAAAGAAGCACGTAAAGTGGGTAACATAATAATATCCTAAGCACTTAGTTCTATTTATCGGAATGCTTTAATAAGATAAAGCAGCCTTATCTTAGCGGTTAGGTAATAAACCGCAACCATAAACAACAGCTTGTTTGCACTCGATTTGTATCTAAAACATGCAAAAAGCCCATTTAGTAAGCAAACAGCACGTAAAACCCCATTTTCACTAAATAACCGCTTGCAGGTATTTCAAAACGCCCTATAATGCGCGCCATGCCACGGGTGCTGCAGTTTGGGTGCTTCAGGTGAGTTAAACCGGTTCGCAAAAATCTTTCAAAAAGACGCTTGACAGATCGGCTTAAATCACTAAAATGGCGCCCTCGCTTCACGGTGGTGTTTAACGCAGTGAAATGAGTAAACAAGTCTGGTGTGACGATGTGTTTTTGAAGTAAGAATCATCGTCACGCTTGACTTAAAAACTGGGAAGTGTAACATACGCCTCCCGCTTTGAGAGTTCAAAGCACGCTCTTTAACAATTCGCAATCAATCATCTGTGTGGGCACTTATGATGGATT
>NZ_LNQS01000010.1 GCF_001513785.1 Rheinheimera sp. EpRS3 | reverse complement strand
GATGATTCTTACTTCAAAAACTCATCGTCACACCAGACTTGTTTACTCATTTCACCGCGTTAAACACCACCGTGAAGCGAGGGCGCCATTTTAGTGATTTAAGCCGGTCTGTCAAGCGTCTTTTTGAAAGATTTTTGCGAACCGGTTTAACTCACCTGAAGCACCCAAACTGCAGCACCCCGTGGCATGGCGCGCATTATAGGACGTTTTTAAACTCCTGCAAGCGGTTATTTGAGAAAACTTGTACTTTTAAGATCGTTCGCAGAAAAATTGGCCGAAAAGCGCTTTTTTAATACATTTACTGCATAATAACGCAGCATTGGAGAACATTATGACGATACGAGCTTATAAAGGTATAACACCGAAACTGGCATCAGGGGTATATATAGATGAATCCAGCGTGCTGGTGGGCGATATTGAGCTGGCGGAAGATGTCAGTATCTGGCCCCTGGTAGCCGCGCGCGGTGATGTGAACTATATCCGTATTGGTGCCCGCACTAATATACAGGATGGTTCGGTGCTGCATTTATCCCGCCCAAGCCGGGGCAAACCAGCCGGCTCACCACTGATTATCGGTGAAGATGTGACCGTAGGCCATAAAGTGATGCTGCATGGCTGCACACTGGGCAACCGCATCTTAGTGGGTATGGGCGCTATAGTGATGGACGACGTAATAGTAGAAGACGACGTAATTATCGGCGCAGGCAGTTTAGTGCCACCGGGTAAGCGGCTGCAGAGCGGCTATTTATATGTCGGCAGCCCGGTAAAACCAGCACGGCCTTTAAATGACGCCGAAAAAACCTTTTTGGCTGAATCTGCTGCTAATTATGTGCTGCTGAAAAATGAGTATCTGGCCGGGGTCTAAAGCCAGATCTCGCCCGCGGCATTATAAGCGTCGTCGGCTATCGCCTGTTCGGCGTGATCTTCCCAGCTAAAGGCATCGGCTTTTGCTTGCTGTAGAAATACAGCTGGCACTTGCTGTGCCGGAAGCGGGATAAAACATACTACTTTTAATCCGCTGACCAGACAGCTGAAGCTGACAGCCTGCCGGGTTGCATCAAAGGCAAAATCATTATTAAAGATCAGTTGCTGGTTCATTGACTCAGTTGCCGCTTAGCTGCTGTTTAAGTACAGCTAACACTGGCGTGATATCCGGCCTTTTACTGCGCCAGATATAAAACGCTTCGGCTGCCTGTGACAATAACATACCCAAGCCATCTGCTTGCTGCGGCACACCTTCAGCTTTTGCCCATTGCAAAAATGGTGTTGGCGCAGCGCCGTACAACATATCGTATGCTAGCTGACAGTGCTGTAAAAGCTGGGCAGCGATTAACGGTCGCTCACCGCTTAAGCCGGATGAGGTGGCATTAATCACCAGCTGATAAGGTTGCAATGGTATATCGGCATAACCACAAGCACTAACGCGCGGGCTAAAATTAGCCGCGATGGCTTGCGCTTTACTGACAGTGCGGTTAGCCAACACCAGCTGCTTAACACCGGCATCCAACAATGGGCCAATCGCACCGCGACTGGCACCGCCGGCACCGAGCAGCAATACGATGATACCATTAAGCGTAACGCCAAGCCGTGTCAGATCAGCCACCAGGCCAATACCGTCGGTATTATCGCCGCAGAGTTTACCTTCGCTATCTATATAAAGTGTGTTCACAGCACCAGCTTGCTTTGCCCGCTGTGATAATACGTCAGCCAGTTGATACGCCTGCTCTTTAAACGGCACAGTGACATTACCGCCTTTACCACCGGCGGCAACAAAACCCCGCCAGCTGTCGGCAAAGCCATCAAGCGGTGCTAAAATGGCGTCGTATTGTAGTTGTTCGCCCAGTGCGGCAGCAAACTGTGCATGAATTAAGGGCGACTTTGAGTGGCCTATCGGATTACCGAATACTGCATAACGGTCCACAAATGATGTCCATCAAGAAGTTAATACAGATGATTTTTAATAAAACCACGCCAAATAGCAAGCCACATCCTACACCGGAGCAAACGCCCTACGCTATGCTGGGCGGTGAAGGCACAGTTCGCAAGCTGGCAAATCGATTTTACGATGTAATGGAAAGCGCCCCGCAAGCAGCTGAGCTGTATGCTATTCACCCACTGCCGCTGGATACTATCCGGCAGAAGTTTTTCGAATTTTTATCCGGCTGGCTCGGCGGCCCACCGTTGTTTGAGCAGCAGTATGGCCACCCCCGCCTGCGGGCGCGGCATTTACCTTTTCCGGTAGACCAAAAACTGCGTGATCAGTGGATGTTTTGCATGGATAAAGCACTGGATGAAGTGGTAGAGAATAAGCTGCTGCGTGATGGTATTCGCCAGTCAATTGGCCAACTGGCGAGCCATATGATTAATTGTTAAGCCTGAAGCTTTAACCAGTCCTGCGGTTTAAGATAGCGTTGATACAATAATGCTTCTGCACTGCCCGGCTCTGGCTGATAACCATATTGCCAGCGCACCAACGGCGGCATCGACATTAAAATCGACTCGGTACGGCCGCCACTTTGCAGGCCAAACAAGGTGCCCCTGTCGTACACCAGATTAAATTCAACATAGCGGCCACGGCGGTAAAGCTGGAACTGGCGTTCATGCTCGCCATAGGGCATATCTTTGCGCCGCTCAACTATCGGCAAATACGCCGGAATAAAGGCCTCGCCCACAGCGCGCATCAGGGCAAAACTTTGCTCAAAGCCAGGTGCATTTAAGTCATCAAAAAACAGCCCGCCAACACCCCGGGTTTCGCCGCGGTGCTTTAAGTAGAAATACTCGTCGCACCACTTTTTATAGGCCGGGTAATATTCGGTGCCAAAAGGGTCAACTGCTGTTTTAGCCGTTTGGTGCCAATGCACCACATCGTCTTCAAACGGGTAATAAGGTGTTAAATCAAAACCGCCGCCAAACCACCACACCGGCGCTTCACCGTCTTTTTCGGCAATAAAAAACCTTACATTGGCATGAGTCGTTGGTAAATAAGGGTTATTCGGATGGATCACCAGCGACACACCACAGGCATTAAAGCTGCGCCCTGCCAGTTCCGGCCGGTGTGCGGTAGCCGATGCCGGCATATTGGCACCAAATACATGCGAGTAATTCACCCCGGCCTGTTCAAATACCTTACCGCCGGTTAGTACACGACTTTTACCGCCACCGCCTTCAGGCCGCTGCCAGGCATCTTCAACAAAGTGCGCGCTACCATCTGCCTGCTGCAGTGCGGCGCAGATATTGTCCTGCAATTGTTGTAAAAACTGTTGCACGGCTGCCAGATGATGCTGAGGTTGGCTGTTGGTCACCTTAACTCCTTACTATATTGCCACTTAAGGCATCACGAATTTGACTGGGTTGTGTGGCACCACCCAAAGGTCCCGGCATAATAGCAGACAACTTATCGCCCAGGCTTTGCTGCAGCTCAGCTTTGTCGGTAATGGCCGGCTGGCCGGATAAATTGGCGCTGGTTGATACCAACGGTTTGCCATAAGCACTACACAGCTGCTGCACCACCGGATGAGCACTGACCCGCACAGCTATGCTATCGAACTGACCGGTAATCCACTTCGGTGCCGTTTTGCTGGCCGGCAACACCCAACTGATATGGCCGGGCCAGCTGGAAAATATCTGGTAACGCTTTTCCGGCGGTATGGCTTTGTCATCTACATAGGGCAACAGCTGCGAATAATTGGCCGCAATTAAGATCAACCCCTTCTCTACCGGCCGCTGTTTTATTGCCAGCAGCGCCATTACCGCCGCCTCGTTATCCGGGTCGCAACCTAAACCATAAACGGCTTCAGTGGGGTAAGCGATAACACCACCTTGTTGCAAGGCCTGTAAAACCAGCTGTTGTTCTGCCATTTGTTGCTACTACTCCGGATAATTGTACGAAAAACACAGTTAAAATTTTCTTCAGTTGCGCAACTGGCTATAATAGCGCCTTCACGCTTTTAGTTCATCACGTACAGAAGGAAACAACAATGCAAGTTGGCATCATCATGGGTTCAACCTCAGACTGGCCTACTATGAAGCACGCCGCTGATATGCTGGATAAATTCGGTATTGCCTATGAAACCAAAGTTGTTTCCGCACATCGCACACCACAGTTACTGGCCGATTACGCCAGCAGCGCCGCCAGCCGCGGTTTAAAGGTCATTATTGCCGGCGCCGGTGGTGCAGCGCATTTACCCGGCATGGCCGCGGCCTTTACCAGCCTGCCGGTACTGGGCGTGCCGGTGCAATCTAAAGCCCTGAAAGGTTTAGACTCTTTGCTGTCTATTGTACAAATGCCCAAGGGCGTAGCAGTAGGCACCCTGGCCATTGGCGATGCCGGTGCCGCTAATGCCGGCCTGTTGGCAGCGCAAATTCTGGCCACAAACAGCGCGGAGCTGATGACAAAAATTGATGCCTTTCGTCAGGCGCAAACCGATATGGTATTAAGCCAGCCTGATCCGTCACAGGTGCCGTTATGAGGGTATTAGTGCTGGGTGCCGGCCAACTGGCGCGGATGATGGCGCTGGCCGGTGCACCGCTGAATATCAGTATCAGCGCTTATGATGTCAACAGTGACGCCATAGTGCACCCTTTAACACAGCAAAATTTGGGTAAAGGCCTGGCCAATGCCATAGCTGATGCCGATGTGGTGACTGCCGAGTTTGAACACATTCCGCTGCCGGTACTAGCGCAGTGTCAGCAAAGCGGTAAGTTTTTTCCGGGCGAAACTGCCATTAAAGCCGGTGGCGATCGCCGGTTAGAGAAGCAGTTGCTGGACAGTGCAGGTGTGCGCTCTGCCAGTTATCACATTATTAATAACGAAACCGATTTTAAAGTGGCGATCAACAAGCTGGGCTTGCCGCTGGTATTTAAAAGCGCGCTGGCCGGTTATGACGGCAAAGGCCAGTGGCGGTTAAAGCAAGCTGAGCAGGCCGCAGCCTTGTGGCAGGATATCAGCGCCCTTCTGGGCGCCGATAGCAAACAAGCTATCGTAGCTGAGCAGTTTATTCCGTTCCAACGTGAAGTGTCACTGATTGGCGCCCGCAATAGCAAAGGTGAAGTGCAGGTGTATCCGCTGACCGAAAACCACCATGTGAATGGTGTGCTTAGCGCGTCATTAGCACTACCGGGCAATGAGCTGCTGCAACAGCAAGCGCAGCAGATGTTTACTGCGGTGGCAAATCAGCTGAACTATGTCGGCGTGCTGGCGATTGAATTTTTTGATGTTAACGGTGAGCTGCTGGTCAATGAAATTGCACCACGGGTGCATAATTCCGGTCATTGGACCCAGCAAGGTGCCGATGTTTGCCAGTTTGAGCAACACTTGCGTGCCGTCTGCGGTTTGCCGCTGGGCAGTACAGCGCTGATTCGCCCAAGCTTAATGGTGAATATTCTTGGTGAAGATACCGTGCCGGAGCAAATATTGGCTCTGCCAGGGCTGCACCTGCACTGGTATGGTAAAAGCAAACGCGCCGGCCGTAAGATGGGCCATATTAATGTATCAGCGGCAGATAATACTCAGTTGAAGCAGCGATTTGAACAGTTGATCGCGCTATTGCCTGAGGCTGATTTTCCTGAGCTGGCACAAATGGCTGCACGGTTAAACGGATAGGCTGGCCGGTAGTTTAAGCTGCCGGCTGTTTTTCGCCGCACTTTTTATCAGCGCAGTACAACACGCCTTTCTTTTCTACCAGTAAACCGAAACCACAACTGACGCAGCTGCCGGCCACCGGTTTGTCATTCAGCAAAAACTTGCATTTGGGGTAGTGATCACACCCCCAAAATGCTTTACCAAACTTATTTACCCGTTCTGTCAGCTGCCCCTGTTTACACTTCGGGCAAGCCAGGCGTTCTGCCTCAGGTTGTTCACTGTGCTCGTGCACGACAAAAGTACAGCGCGGATAATCAGTACAACCGATAAACATGCCGTACCGGCCGTTCTTTACCGCCAGTGCATTGCCGCACTGCGGGCAGGCTTCGCTATCCAGCACTTTTACGATGCTGGTTTCATGCTGGTGTAAGGCTTTTATATAGTTGCAGGCCGGATAAGCACTGCAACCAAGAAAAGGGCCGTTCTTACCTGATTTCATCGCCAGCGGTTGCTGGCATAACGGACATAACTGCTGCTGTTGCGGCAGGTCAAACAAGGCCGAATCGTCTGTCATAAAGGCTAAGGCCGCTTAATGCAGCGGCCCTTCAGGTTCATCAAAAATTAAATCTTCCATTTGGGCATAGGCATTCTCATGGCCGGGCACATTAAACAGCACCATCAGTACCACCCATTTTAAATCTTCCAGGCTAATGCTGTTACTGTCCAGATCCATTACCCTGTCGATAACCATCTCGCGGGTAACGGCGTCCAGCACATTAACTTGTTCCAGAAACAGCAAGAAGCCCTGGCACTCTACATCCATTTTAGCCAATTCCGCCGCGCAATAAATACGGGTAGCGTTAGAGGTGCCTTTGGACAAATAAGGCTTAACATGACTTTCCTGCAGCGCAGACAGGTTGTCGAGCCACTTTAGCGCTTTGAAGATATCGTCGTCATGAAAACCCGCCCGGCTTAACTCTTTGGTCAGATCAGCATGGTTAACGTAAATGTCAGATTCATTGTGGATATAGTTTTCGAACAGATAAACGAGGATATCAAACATACTCAGGCACTCCTCACTCTAATGTAGCCACCGGGAACTGCTGCTACTTCACCAGCTAACTCCAGCTGTAACAGCGCTATAGTTGCATCAGCTATCGCCAGGCCGGCGCGCTGTGCAATCAAATCAACTGCGGTAACTTCATCTCCTACGTTAGCCAACAACTGGCGGGCAAACAAGTCTGTTTCAGTACTTTTTTCCTGTTCAGGCTCAGTTATTAGACAACTTTTCTGAAAAAAGCTCCATTCCTCCAGTATATCGGCCACACTTGTCACCAGTTTAGCGCCTTGCTGAATTAACGCATGGCAACCCGCCGACTGTGGGCTATAAATTGAACCAGGCACAGCAAACACATCACGGCTATATTCGGCCGCCAGGTTAGCACTAATTAAAGTACCACTTTTTAAGCCCGCCTCAACCACTATAGTACCAATACTTAAGCCAACCACAATGCGGTTACGCTGCGGAAACCACTCGGCCCGCGCCAGTACATCAGGAAAATACTCTGACACCAGAGCGCCCTGCTCTGTTATTGCCTCTGCCAGCGCTTTATTGGAAGCAGGATATACCTGCTTTAAGCCATGCCCAAGTACTGCTATGGTTAATCCGCCTGCCTGCAAGGCGCCTTTGTGGCTTTCACTATCAATACCGCGCGCCATACCACTGGTAATAACATAACCCTGTTGCGACAATTCTGCGGCGAAACTTTGGGCAACTTTACGCCCGGTTGGTGTGGGTTGGCGGCTCCCCACCATAGCCAGCTGTTGCTGGGCTAAAACCAGCGGATTACCTTTAACAAACAATAATAGTGGCGGCTGTTTGGTTTGCTTTAATAACGCCGGATAACGTGGATCAAGATAAGTAATAACATGGTGATTGTCAGCCTGCGCCAGCCATTGCAGCGCACTATCTACTTTGGCTTTTGACTCATACGCCAGTATATGCGCCTGGCGCTCGGTAAAACCAATATCTCTTAAGGTACTGGCCGGTAATTTTACCAGCTCGGTAACCGATATTTGCTCGCTCAGACGTTGGAACTTCAGGCCATCAAGGCCATGCACAGTGGCTAAAGCGAGCCAGTTGCAAAGATCCTCCATGACAAACTGGCTCCATACTTATTGAGTTACAAGTTAGCGATTAAATCTCCAACCCGGATTGGACGTTGTGTTTTAGTGACAATAGCAAAACTGGTGCGCTCGGATACTTTAAATACCATCAGCTCACCTACCTTTTCTCTTGGCAAGGTAATAGTGGTATCACCAAAATTTTTGAACATTTTTTGCAGCTTACTGGCATCTTCAATGTATACCGGGCCATCCGGGCTATCGACCACCATTGGCGAGCTGCGGTAGATGCCGACCATGTGTCCGGCTTTCAGCTGCTGTAATGACCCACGGTTTAACACCACAATATCCCATTTGGAAAACTCACGCAGGTTTGACGTAGTATCGATAATAGTTCCGGCTATATCAAACTCCGGCTTAGTCATAACAAAAAATGCCGGCAACGCCTGGCCTTCCAGCGCAGGCATCAGGCGATCGCCCTGCTTAATTTCGCGTTTAACACTGAGCACGTTCAGTGATGATGCTTCGGCTGGTTTATCTTCAGTTGCGTCATGTCCGGGCCGGAACGCCCGCGCGGTGGCTACCAGCGTGGTTTCATAGCCTAATACGGTTTCAGTTTCCGGGTCAAAATAAGGTTTGCCTTTACGGTACACGCCATAAGACGCTCCGGTGTCCAGTACACCTTTCGCATAAATAATATGGTCACTTACAGAGTTTTTTACGTTGGCATTAGAGCCGAGGATATAAGGCAAGGCCTGAATTTGTTCATCCGACAAAGATTGTTCAAACGTCAGGTAATGCCGAATCATACTTAATGGTAAGGTAGACACCGCATCGGCGCTTTTTACCGTTTTACGGGCGGTAGGCGACAGGCGTTTTACCTTGTTATTTACTGCCAGACGAGGCCGGCCCTGTGCATCATAAGTAAGTGTTAGTGTATCACCGGGATAGATCAGGTGCGGGTTGTCAACCTGGGGGTTCATCTGCCACAGCTGTGGCCATAACCAGGGCTCACTCAGGTATAAAGCGGAGATATCCCACAGCGTATCGCCTTTCTTAACAACATAACTGGCAGGAGCATCGTCACGAATTTTTAATACATCGGCAAACACATTAAAAAAGCCACTCATAACCACCAGAGTGACGATAGCAGCGAATTTTTTCAGCATGCCGGCATCCTTGAGCTCGTTCTTGTTGTAATTATTGCACACTAAGCTGTTAATACAGCGCATTAATGGCTAAAATTAAAACATATCACAACCTTTGAAACAAAGCATATTTTTGTAGGTGTTATGGCAGTTTTACATGTATTACATTACCCGGATGAAAGGCTTCGTACAGTAGCAAAACCTGTTGAAGCTGTTACACCAGAGATCCAGCAACTGGTAGACGATATGCTCGATACCATGTACGACGAAAATGGTATTGGGCTGGCCGCTACGCAGGTTAACGTGCATTTACGCGTGGTTGTTATTGATCTGTCTGAAGACAGCAACGAACCTATGGTATTTATTAACCCGGAAATTACCGCTCGTAGTGGTGAAACCAGCTATGAAGAAGGCTGTTTGTCTGTGCCACAAAACTACGCCAAAGTAGAGCGTGCGGCTGAGGTAACAGTAAAAGCGCAAGACAGAAACGGCAACTGGTTTGAATTAAATGCCGATGGCCTGTTGGCAATTTGCCTGCAGCACGAACTGGACCATCTGGTAGGCAAACTGTTTATCGATTATCTGTCGCCGTTAAAGCGTGAGCGGATCCGCAAAAAGCTGGAAAAAGAAGCAAAAATGGCGCAGCGCCACGCGCTTTAAACAGGACATACCGTGACCACTCCTTTACGCATTATTTTTGCTGGCACGCCCGATTTTGCGGCGCGCCATCTGCAAGCTCTGTTAGATGCAGGGCATCAGGTTATCGCTGTTTACACCCAGCCTGACCGACCTGCCGGCCGTGGCCAGCAGCTGCAGCCCAGCGCAGTCAAACAGCTGGCTTTACAGCATAACCTGGCTGTGTATCAGCCTAAATCACTGAAAAAAGCACCGGCACAACAAGAGCTGGCGGCATTAGATGCCGATTTAATGATCGTTGTTGCCTATGGTTTAATTTTGCCACAAGCGGTACTCGATACCCCGCGTCTGGGCTGCATTAACGTGCATGGTTCTTTACTGCCGCGCTGGCGTGGTGCAGCGCCAATTCAGCGTGCTATCTGGGCCGGTGATACGCAAACCGGTGTAACCATAATGCAAATGGATGCTGGCCTTGATACCGGCGCCATGTTGAGCACGGTTAGTTGTGATATTGACGATACTGATACCAGTGCCTCTTTGTACGACAAGTTAGCCATACTCGGCCCCAAAGCCCTGTTGGCTGCGTTGGCCGATTTAACTGCTCTGCAGCAACAGGCTCAAACGCAGGACGACAGCAAAGCCAATTACGCCGATAAACTGCATAAAGACGAAGCCCAGCTCGACTTTAATAAATCAGCCTCTGCATTACAGCGCGAAATAAGAGCCTTTAACCCCTGGCCGGTAAGCTATATTACGCTGGCACAAGGTAGTATTAAGGTTTGGCAGGCTAAAGCTGAAGATGGTAGTAGCGATAAAGCCGTAGGTACAGTGTTAAGTGCCGACAAACATGGCATTCGCATTGCCTGTGCGAACGGCACATTGCTTGTTACCCAGCTACAGCCGCCCGGCAAAAAAGCCATGGCCGCTGCAGACTTTTTAAATGGCCGGGCTGACTGGTTAAGCCCCGGTACAATTATTGGCCGGGCAGTATGAGCCATAACGTTCGCGTGCTTGCCGCGCGCAGCTGCTTTGATGTGGTCGATCAGGGCATGTCATTGTCTGAGGTACTGCCTAAAGCGCAGACACTGCTGGATAACCCGCTGGACAAAGCCCTGTTGCAGGAAATTTGCTTTGGCGTAATGCGCTACCTGCCACAACTTGAAGCCGTATGCGGCCAGTTAATGAGTAAACCACTCATAAAGCAACTGCGCCCTTTGCAGTTTTTGCTGTATGTGGGTATTTACCAACTTAAGTTTATGCGCATACCCGACCATGCAGCCATCAGTGAAACCGTTGATGCTGCGCGAGAATTAAAAGGCCAGTCACTCACTAAGCTGATTAACGGTGTGCTGCGCAATGTGCAGCGTCAGCCTGAGTTATTTAACTTCGCCACAGCACCTGCAGCGGTGCAGTTTAATCATCCGGGCTGGCTGATTAACATGCTGCAACTGGCTTACCCACAGCAGTGGCAGCCAATACTTGATGCCAACCAGCAAAAAGCACCACTGTGGTTGCGGGTAAACATCAGCAAAATTAATCCGACAGATTATGCCGCCGCTTTAACCCGCCAGGGTATTGAATATACCCGGCCTGTAGCTGATTTACCGGCGGCAATTAAACTGGCACAGGCACAGGATGTCACCACCCTGCCCGGCTATGCCGAAGGCTGGTTCTCTGTGCAGGATGGTGCAGCACAATATGCGGCCACCTTGCTTGATGTAAACAGCGGTCAGCATATTCTGGATGCCTGCTGCGCCCCCGGCGGTAAAACCTGTCATATACTGGAACTGGCACCGGACGCCGACCTTATCGCACTGGATAAAGAACCCAAGCGCTTGCTGCGCGTGCATGAAAACCTGGCCCGTTTGGGCCTGAATGCCAGTGTGATTGCCGCCGATGCCGCTGAACCCGGTAGCTGGTGGCAAGGCAAATTATTCGACCGTATTTTGCTGGATGTGCCTTGCTCGGCGACCGGAGTTATCCGCCGTCATCCGGATATCCGCTGGCTACGTAAAAAGGCTGATATCGAAGTACTGGCTGAACTGCAACAGCGCATATTACGTCAATGCTGGAGCCTGCTGGCGCCGGGCGGCACTCTGCTTTATGCTACCTGCAGTGTGTTGCCGGCTGAAAACAGCGAGCAAATTGCGCAGTTTTTACAGCAGCACAGCGATGCCCGGCTGGATAAATTGCCACAACAGCATGCAGATCAGCCATACGGCTGGCAGCTGCTGCCGGGCGAACAGGACATGGATGGCTTTTTCTATGCCCGGCTGCAAAAAATGACAAACAACGAGAAAGCATGAAAATAATTATTCTGGGTGCAGGTCAGGTAGGTGCCACACTGGCAGAAAACCTGGTTGGTGAGCAAAACGATATCACTATTGTTGATAGCGATGCAGACAAGCTACGCGCCCTGCAGGACCGTTACGATTTGCAGGTAGTGCATGGCCATGGCTCACACCCGGATATTCTGAAAAAAGCCGGTGCCGAAGATGCCGACATGATAGTGGCAGTAACCAACAGCGACGAAGTTAATATCGTTGCCTGTCAGGTGGCCTACAGCATGTTTAATACGCCGGTTAAAATTGCCCGCATCCGCACCAACCAATATCTGAAATACCGTGATCAGTTGTTTCATAAAGACGATATGCCGGTCGATCACTTTATTGCGCCAGAAGCCCTGGTTACTAATTATATCCGCCGCTTAATTGACTACCCGGGTGCATTACAGGTGGTGGAATTTGCCGGTGGCAAGGTCAGCCTGGTGGCTGTGAAAGCCTATTACGGCGGCTTGCTGGTGGGCCATGCGTTATCGGCGTTAAAAGAACATATGCCAAATATTGAAACCCGGGTAGCCGCTATTTACCGGCGTGGCACCGCGATTAAACCGCTGGGTACCACTATTATTGAAGCCGACGACGAAGTGTTTTTCGTCGCTGCTACCAAGCATATCCGCGCGGTAATGAGCGAGCTGCAAAAGCTGGAACGCAGCTACCGCCGTATTATGATCGCCGGTGGTGGTAATGTGGGTTTTGGCCTGGCACGGGCATTGGAAAAAACCCACAGCGTTAAGTTAATTGAACGTGGCAAAGAGCGGGCCGAGTTTTTGTCCAGCGCGCTGGATAATACCGTAGTGTATGTTGGTGATGCCTCAGATCCGGAGCTGCTGGAAGAAGAAAACATCGAGCAGGTAGATGTGTTTATCGCCGTTACCAACGACGATGAAGCCAATATTATGTCGGCCATGTTAGCCAAAAGGATGGGTGCACAAAAAACCATGGTGCTGATTAAACGCGGCGCCTATGTCGATTTACTGCAAGGTGGCGAAGTGGATATTGCCGTATCTCCGCAGCAAGCCACTATTTCTGCATTGCTAACTCATATCCGCCGTGGTGATATCGTAAACGTATACTCGCTACGTCGCGGCGCCGCCGAAGCTATTGAAGCCATTGCCCATGGCGACAGCAACACCAGCAAAGTGGTAGGTAAAGCCATCGGCAGCATTAAATTGCCGCCCGGCACTACTATTGGCGCTGTAGTGCGCGGCGATGAGGTGGTTATTGCCCACGACAGCACCGTTATTGAAACCAATGACCATATAATTTTGTTTATGGTAGATAAAAAGCACATCGTCGAAGTAGAAAAGCTGTTTCAGGTTAGCGCTATTTTTATCTAATCTTTCCAGAAGGCCGGTGTAAATAGCACCAAAAGGGTAAATATTTCCAGCCGGCCAAACACCATCGCTACAATCAGAATCCATTTACTGCTGTCAGGAATAGAGCCAAAGTTAGCCGCAACTTCACCCAGGCCGGGGCCAAGATTATTTAAACAGGCTGCAGTGGCGGTAAAAGCAGTAATATTGTCCAGCCCGGTGAGCAACAGCAGCAACATAGTAACGACAAACACCAGCGCATAGGCAGCAAAAAAGCCCCATACTGCTTCAACAATACGATCTGGTACAGCACGACGCCCCAGTTTGATAGCGTAAACCGCCCGCGGATGAATAAGCCGGTTGAGCTCGCGCGTGCCCTGCAAGAACAATAACACCACCCGCACAACCTTCAAGCCACCACCAGTAGAACCGGCACAACCACCGATAAAGCTGGAGAATATTAACAATATAGGTAAAAACAACGGCCACACAGCAAAGCTATCGGTAGCAAAACCTGCCGTTGTAGAAATAGATACCGCCTGAAAAATGCCATGATTCAGAGCTTCTGCCGTGGTTCTGTAGACATTGGTTTCAAGCAAAACAAAAAAACAAATCAGCACCAGAGCCGCCTGAATAATTAAAAAGGCTTTAAATTCCGGGTCACGAAAGTAGGTGCTGACACTTTTGCCGCGAATAGCGGCAAAGTGCAGTGGAAAATTTACCGCACTAAGCAGCAGAAATATGACACAAATAGCATTAATTACCGGGCTTTGAAAATGGCCAATGCTGGCATCGTAAGTTGAAAACCCACCAATAGCCACGGTAGAAAATGCATGGCAAATAGCATCAAACCAGTTCATCCCGGCCAGATAAAACGCCAGCATGCAGCTTAGCGTTAACGCCAGATAGATATACCATAAATGCTTGGCGGTATCGGCTATGCGCGGTGTCATCTTGTTGTCTTTCACCGGCCCCGGCGTTTCTGCACGGTACAGCTGCATGCCCCCGACACCCAACATTGGCAATATGGCTACTGCCAATACGATAATACCCATGCCGCCCAACCATTGCAGTTGCTGGCGGTAAAACAAAATGGCTTTGGGCAGAAACTCAATACCGGTAAGGACAGTAGCCCCTGTGGTGGTAAGGCCGGAAAACGCTTCAAACATCGCCCCGGCCACGCTTAACTGCGGATTACTGGCCAGCATCAGCGGTATGCTGCCCACAGTACCCAGCACAGTCCAGAACAACACCACGATAAGAAAGCCGTCCCGCACCTTTAGCTCGGCTTTGTATTGCCGGTTCGGATACCAGATCACAAAACCAATCAGCAGACTTAACAGAAAGGACAGCATAAAAGGCACACCGGCACCGTCGTTATACCAGTAGGCGACAAATGCCGGTGGGATCATGGTGATGCTGAAAATGCCAATCAGCAGCCCCAGGATCCGGATTATCGAACGGTATTGCATACCTTAACGGCGTCCCTGTGGCTTAGGCCAGTTGCAGATCACGGGTCATATTTTCGTTGCGATCGCGGTGAACAATAATATTGTCCTCTATGCGGATACCGCCAAACTGACGAAACGCATCTACTTTCTGCCAGTTAATGTATTTATCAAACTCGGTGGCAGCTAAATCGGCCAGCAGGCTGTCGATAAAATACAGGCCCGGTTCAATGGTAAATACCATATCGGCTTCAACAGTGCGGGTACAACGCAAATACGGATGGCTGTCCGGCGCTGCAACATGAGTGCCGCGCTCGTCGGCCATAAAGCCGCCAACATCATGCACCTGCAAGCCAAGGTGATGGCCTAAACCATGCGGAAAGAACGTACGGCTGATCTGGCTTTCAACAATAGCTTCAGGCGCTAACTTAATAAAATCAAACTGATGCAAAATTTCCGCGATATGCTGATGACACTGAATATGCAGCTCGCCGTATTTTAAGCCGGGTTTTAAGCCTGCCACCAGCTTAAGTTCGGCTTCATTCACCGCGCTGATTAAGCTGCCAAACTCGTCCTGCGGGTTAAAGCTGTAAGTACGGGTAATGTCGGCGGCATAGCCATGAAACTCAGCACCGGCATCAATTAAAAACGAGTGCCGCTGCTTCGGCGCTTTGCGCTCCAGTGCCGTGTAATGCAAAATGGCACAGTTTTGGTTTAGCGCAATAATATTGCCATAAGGCACTTCGTTTTCGCTTTGTCTTACCGCGGCTAAATAGGCCAGCTGAATATCAAACTCAGTACCACCGGCATAAAACGCCGATTTTGCCGCATTGTGGCCCGCCACCGCCATCTGATTAGCAATGCGCAGACAGGCTTGTTCATACGGCGTTTTGTAGGCGCGGTAAAAGTGAATAAAGTTCAGCACCGGTTCGGGGTTAATTTCTGTAAAGCCCAGCGCCCGTGCTACCTCAAGATATTCGCCCAGATACGCCAGCCGGGCTTTATCATACGGCAGCAGGGTTTCTACCTTGTTGGCTTTATCTAACAGCTGAATGTCAAAATATTCTGCCCAGAAATCATGTGGTTCGTCCGGCACTTTGTGCCAGAAATCTTTTGGCCGGTAGAAAATCAGCTTAGGTTTGTTTACGCCATCGACAATCAGCCAGCAATGCGGGTTATCAATCACCGGCAGCCAGGCTTTAAATAACGGATTGGCTTTAAACGGATAATCCATATCATCAAGAAATTTGCGCTGCGTCTGGCCGGAGTGGATCACCAATGCATCCAGATTTTCCCGCTCTAACAAACGGCGGGTACGCTGCTGTAATTCGGCAATATGGGCCTGATACAGGCTTTGATAAGAAGCTGTCATAAGTGTCTGACCTGTTGGCTGAAAAATATGCGGGGCATCATAACATTATTCCACCACGACCCCAATCTGCATTGTGGTCAGTGGTTTAAACACATCTGTCGGGGTATTTAGCCGTATATTGTAAATTTGGTAATACGCCATTACCGCCTTTACATAGTCGCGGGTCTCGCGATATGGAATAGTTTCAACCCAGACATCAGCCGGTAGCGCATGAGTTTTCGGGATCCATTGCTTAACCCTGCTGTACCCGGCGTTATAGGCTGCTGTGGCCATTAACAGGTTGCCGTCGTTGCGTTTACGCAGGTAATTCAGGTAATCGGTACCGTAATCGATATTGATCACCGGGTTATAAAGTTGCGTGAGTTGCACCGGTTTTTTCGCAATTTCGCGCGCGGTGGCCGGCATTAGTTGCATCAGGCCACGCGCCCCTACCGGCGAGTTAGCATCTGCCATAAAAGAGCTTTCGCGCCGGGCAATCGCCATGGCCCAGCCGGATTCTATATCCACTTTCGCCGCTGATTGCGTTATTTCATTTTGATACGCTAGTGGAAACCGCAGTTCAACATCGTCCCAGTAACCGACATCGGCCAGTGAGAATATCGCCCGCTCGTACCATTGCAGTTGATGCGCCAGTTTGGCCGACACCAGTTTTTGCTGCTCGTCTGAAGTGTCTTGCAAGTGATTCCACTCGCGCCGCGCTTCGGTTAACCGCCCCAGCGCCAGCCACTCTTGCGCCCGCTTTACTGCCGGGTGCTGTTTCAGGGTTTTTAGCTCATCTTCTGACACGGTAACAGGCGCATGCGCCAGGCTGGGCGGCAGGCCCAGTTTTGCTGCAGCCATAAAGCCATAAAAATGCCGCTGCAATGCCAGTGCCTCAAACAACGGTTTGGCTTTATCTGCATGGCCTTGTTGCTCATAAGCCCGTGCTAACCAGTAGCGCCAACTGCTGTCTTTAGCAATATCAGCCGGAAAGGCCTCAATAACCTGCTGTACCTTAGGCCAGTCCAGTTGCGCCAGGGCATGGCTTACCTGCCAGTGCGCCAGCATATTATCAATAAGCTCGGGCGGCAGTTGTTTAAACCAAACTGCAGCTCTTTCATCACCTTTACTGGCCAGTGCTATAGCAAACTGGCGCCGTACATCCAGCCGCTGCGCCTCGGTGAAATATGGGTCGTTAATAAATTTCTGCCATAGTGTCAGGGCTTTATCAGGATCCCGCCAGATCAGCCGCTTCAGGCCATACGCCAGCACGTCACGCTCATTTACTTTTTTCAGCGGAAAAAACTTTGCACTGCTAATCACTGCGGGGTTTTGCCGCGTTCTTAAGTACATATCAGCCAGATATTGCTGATCTGCCGGTAACTGGGTTTTCAGATACCGAATTAAAGCTGCATCACCGCCTTCGGCAGATAAACGGATGCGCTGCCACACCCGCTCTGGCGTTTGCTGGCCGGCTTTGCGCCAAGCCGAAAACAAGAAATCACAAGCTTTAGGTTGCGATTTGCCCACTACCCACAAGCGGGCCACCTCGGGCCAAATGGCTTTGGTATTGGCATTTTTATCCGCCAGCTTAAAGCGCAGTGCATGGCATTCGAGCTCAGCATCGTTAGAGCCGTTATAATTGGCCAGATAAGTAGCGGCTTTTTGTCTGCGGGCTAAATCCAGCAGCCAGGGTTTACGCAATGGCCAGTCCATCGGTGTTTTTTGGTATTGCTGCAAAAATGTGGCAATGCGCTCATCGGCAGTTAAAAATTGCTGTAAACGGCGTTGCTGCAAATAAGGTTGCAACGGATAACCGGCAAATTTTTCCAGCACTTTTTGTGCTTGTTCAGTTTTCAGGCTGCCAATCTGGCGCTCAGCCTGTAAAAATTCATTGCGTAACGCTGCCTCGGAAGACACAGATGCCGCAGCAAGCGGCATCAGGAGCAGGTTACTCAGTATTAAAACCATCCGTTTCACTGTGATAACCCCGATAAATACACGAAAAAGAAAAAATACCACCTATAGTTACTGCTGACCACCGTTGTCGGATTCAAACACGCGTTTAAATAACGGTTGAATTTTTTTGCGAACCGCGACACACTGAGCAAGACAACCTCATCGTACCAGTTGCGAAAACCCCTAACATACGCGACCAAGGAGCACCATTATGATTTACCAGAGTGACAACATCAGTGTTGCCTACCTGAAACCTGGTATCGTCCGCTTTGCCTTTAATGCGCAAGGCTCAGTTAACAAGTTCGATCAGCAAACTCTGACTAATTGTAAGACAGCTTTAGACCTGCTGCACGCAGACAAAGCACTAAAAGGCGTTATTTTTTGCAGTGATAAAGATGCCTTTATCGTCGGCGCCGACATTACTGAATTCTTAAGCACCTTTTTACGGCCGGAAGCGGAGCTTATTCCGTGGATTAAACAGGCCTCTGATATTTTTGATCTGGCTGAAGATTTACCCGTCCCCACCATAGTAGCGCTCAAAGGTTTCGCGCTCGGTGGCGGATGTGAGTGGTCACTTACAGCCGATTATCGCGTAGCTGACACCACCACCCGCATTGGCCTACCCGAAGTAAAACTGGGCCTGATGCCAGGTTTTGGCGGTACCGTGCGCCTGCCGCGTATTATCGGTGCCGATAATGCCATGGAATGGATCACTACCGGTAAAGACCACAGTGCCGACCAGGCACAAAAGTTTGGTTTAATTGATGCGGTAGTGGCACCGGAGAAACTGGAAGCCGCAGCGCTAAGCATGCTGGAAGATGCCATTGCTGGCAAACTGGACTGGCGTAAAAAGCGCGCCGTGAAGTTACAGCCACTGAAACTAAACAAAACCGAAGCCACCATGAGCTTCAGCACCGCCAAAGGCATGGTATTTGCCACCGCCGGTAAACATTACCCGGCGCCGATGTTAGCGGTTACCACCATTGAAGCAGCTGCCACACTGGACCGCGCCGGCGCTATGGCGCTGGAAAACGCTGGCTTTGCCAAACTGGCGAAAACCGATGCAGCCACCGCGCAAATAGGCCTGTTCTTAAATGACCAGCTGATTAAAGGCAAAGCAAAAAAAGCCGCTAAAACCGCCACTAAAGCAGTGAAAAAAGCCGCAGTGTTGGGTGCCGGTATTATGGGCGGCGGCATTGCCTATCAGTCGGCGTTAAAAGGCGTGCCGGTAGTAATGAAAGACATCGCCGATAAAGCGTTAGAACTGGGTATGGGCGAAGCGACCAAGTTACTCGGTAAACAGGTGGAGCGCAAAAAGCTGGATGCCATCGGTATGGCTAAAGTAATAGCATCTATTACCCCCACGCTAAGCAACGAGAATGTTAAAGGTGTCGATATCGTGGTGGAAGCCGTGGTAGAGAACCCGAAAATTAAAGGCGCGGTATTAAAAGAAGTAGAAGCGCTGTTAAGCGACGACGCTATTTTAACCTCGAACACTTCAACTATTTCGATTGATTCACTGGCGGCAAACTTAAGCCGGCCGCAAAACTTCTGCGGTATGCACTTCTTTAACCCGGTACACCGTATGCCATTGGTAGAGGTTATCCGCGGTAAAAACACCAGCGAAGAAACCGTAGCCGCCGTAGTGGCTTACGCTGCCAAGATGGGTAAATCACCAATAGTGGTAAATGACTGCCCGGGTTTCTTTGTTAACCGCGTACTGTTCCCCTACTTTGCCGGTTTCAGCAAGCTGGTATTAGACGGCGCCGATTTTGCCCAGGTAGACAAAGTAATGGAAAAGCAGTTCGGCTGGCCGATGGGCCCGGCGTACCTGCTGGATGTTGTCGGTTTAGACACCGCTTACCACTGTACCGACGTAATGGCAGCAGGCTTCCCGACACGGATGGCCAAGCTGGATAACGATCCGGTAGCCGCTATGTATAAAGCAGATCGCTACGGCCAGAAAAACGGTGTGGGCTTTTATGCCTACAGTAAAGATGCCAAAGGCAAGCCGAAAAAAGATATCGACCCGGCGGCCCTTAGTTTACTGGCTGATATCTCGGCTGATAAACAGGAATTCAGCAGCGAAGACATTATCGCCCGCGTCATGGTGCCAATGATTAACGAAACCATTCGCTGTCTGGAAGAAGGTATTGTCGCCAGCGCCGCTGAAGCCGACATGGGCCTGATTTACGGTCTAGGCTTCCCGCCGTTCCGCGGTGGTCCGTTGCGTTATGCCGATACTATTGGTTTAAGCAACTTTGTCGCCCTGGCCGATAAATACGCCCATTTAGGCGAAATTTATCAGGTAACAGACAAAACCCGCGCTATGGCCGAAGCCGGCCAGCGTTTCTTCCCGGTTTAAGCGCAGGAGCAAAATAATGAAAAACGCAGTTATTGTAGATTGCATTCGCACCCCAATGGGCCGCAGCAAAGCCGGTATGTACCGCAACGTGCGCGCCGAGCAACTGTCTGCCCATGTCATGGCCTCTTTGGTTGAACGCAACCCGGCGTTAAACCCGGCAGATATCGACGACATTATCTGGGGTTGTGTACAGCAAACCTTAGAGCAAGGCTTTAACGTGGCACGTAACGCCGCCCTATTAGCCGGCATTCCGCACTCGGTACCGGCCGTTACCGTTAACCGCTTATGCGGCTCGTCGATGCAGGCACTGCACGATGCGGTGCGCGCCATTCAAACCGGCATGGGTGAAGTGTATTTAATCGGCGGTGTGGAGCATATGGGCCATGTGCCAATGAACCACGGTGTCGATTTTCACCCGGGCTTATCCACTTCTGTCGCCAAAGCCGCCGGTATGATGGGCTTAACCGCAGAACTGCTGGGCAAAATGCACGGTATCAGCCGCCAGCAGCAGGACGAGTTCGGCGCGCGTTCACACCGCTTAGCCCAGGAAGCCAGCCTGCAGGGCCGGTTTAAAAACGAAATTATCCCCACCGAAGGCCACGATGCCGACGGCGTGTTAAAGCTGATGGATTACGACGAAGTGATCCGACCGGAAACCACAGTAGAAGCACTGGGCCAGTTACGCCCGGTATTCGACCCGGCTAACGGCACAGTAACGGCCGGTACCTCTTCGGCGTTATCCGACGGTGCCTCTGGCATGCTGGTAATGAGTGAAGATAAAGCCAAAGCGCTGGGCCTGCCAATCCGTGCTTATGTGCGGGGTATGGGTGTGGCCGGTTGCGACCCGTCAATTATGGGTTACGGCCCGGTACCGGCATCGAAAAAGGCGCTGAAAATGGCCGGCATTACTATTGCCGACATCGACTACGCCGAGCTGAACGAAGCTTTTGCTGCCCAGGCCCTGCCGGTAATGAAAGACTTAGGCTTACTGGAAGTAAAAGATCAGAAAGTAAACCTGAACGGCGGCGCCATAGCGCTTGGCCACCCGCTGGGTTGCTCCGGTTCCCGTATCAGCACCACGCTGATTAACGTAATGGAAGATAAAGGCGGTAAGTTTGGCCTGGCGACCATGTGTATCGGCTTAGGCCAGGGTATTGCGACTGTTTTTGAACGGCCATAAGCTGGCAGCAACAACCACAATCGCATAGAATAAGGGCCGTTTTTACGGCCCTTATTTATTAGTATACAGACTTAGGCGCAAATCTCGCTGGCGCAGCCCCAGACCCACGAGCGCAGCGAACGCGGCAACAGCTGGCGTATGGCAAAGCCGGGCGCTGCTGCTCCTGCAGCCTCGCCTGTCGCATTCGCTACGCTCGTAGTCTGTGGCTGTGCTGTCAATGTTTTAACCTTAATCGCAGCGTCGATGTTTTATAGCAAATAGTCAGGCAACGACTTTTACCGGAGTAACGATGGAAGATATTTTCAGCCGCGCGGATCAAACACTGGATGCCTTAGGCATGCGCTGCCCAGAGCCGGTAATGATGATACGGCTGCAAATTCGTAAAATGCAGGTGGGTGAAACTTTACTGATTATCGCCGACGATCCAGCCACCACCCGCGATATACCGGCATTCTGCCGCTTTATGGATCACGAGCTAGTAGGCAGTGATACCAATGAATTGCCTTATCGATATGTGGTAAAAAAGTTAGGCTAACACCTTAATGATTAAAAAACGCGCTGAGAGCGCGTTTTTTAATCATTAACAGACAATTATTCTGTAGTTGCTAATTTACCCGTCTTATTAGATTGGGGCAGCTCAGTAGCTTCCTTTTTAGGTGAATTAGGAGTTAAACGATAGTTCTGCATCCACTTCGGCCAAGTTTGTACAACTTGCTCAGATTTGTTATCAGCCATTACGATTCCCCTGATTTTTTAATTATCTGTTGAAGCTCATTATCGAGCATAAATTCCATTTCTAAATAGGACATTGGTACTAACGGCATCCTTAGTTCGGCAGTTTCTTTGGCCCAATCAGCTAATTTGCCAGACGCTTTTCTAGTCAACTTCCTACCGTTGCCAAGCCTCATTGAGAATAGATCAAGAAACTTCCGAGGTCCAACGCCAGCAAATTGTGAAAATTTTACTTTACACTCACCAATTTTGCCACTACTCCCATCAAAGTTTATCGAGTCATCATGTAGCTTACTCGCAAAACTTTTCGGATATGGCTCTATAAATACAACCTCTTCAATTCCTGCGGCAACGATATGTTTTGCGCAATTGTGGCAAGGAAAAGTCGTCGTAAACAGTTTAGCGCCTCGAACAGATGTGCCTGTTCGAGCAGCTGACAGGAGTGCTTCCATCTCAGCATGTACTGCTCGCCCATATTCGGTAATATCGAGTATCCCAGTATTTTTCAGCCGACGCTTTGCTTCTTTGTAATTCAGCTCTTCTGATAAGTCATCACTATAAGCACCAAACTCTTTCAGAATCTTAAAAATGATTAGCTTTTTTTCCTCTTCATTAGAGTCCTTTTGAAGAATGTAATCACGCTTATCATCGGTTCCCGGCCAATACAAGCCACCCCCAAACTTTGGAACGTCGTTTGCACCTGTTGAAACGATGTCCCCACTCGCACTAACGATTACTGCTCCCACTTGACGAGACAAATCAGCAGATCTTAACGACGCCGCATAAGCCATGAACATTGAGTATTCTTCAATCATGGGAGGAGCTACAGGTTTTGCAAACAAAATGCTAAGAATTCTCTGAAGTTGATCCCCAAACTCTTCAACAGTATCAATTGTCAGGAAAAAATCAGACAGTTGGAAAACGTCTCTCGTAGATTGGCCATGTTCGCCATACTCAGTTGGTAAGTCATTTTCTCGATCATCTCTTTCAATTAAATCTCTTGCCTCTTTTTCATTTTTTATACCTTTCTGTTCAATTAAGTATTTAATACGGCTTTCCTCTTTAGCACTGATACCAACCAAAACAAAACCCTTTCCATAGGCAGTACGAAGTGTTTCGACTTCGTCAGGATGTTTCAATGAGCGAACTATGTGCGCAGTTCTATTAAGTGGCATACTGTGTAATTGAGATTTATCGCGCTCCCGCTTCGAAAGAATGGCATTAATAGCTACTAACGCCATGATATCGTCTCTTTTGCTTTCTTTTCTAAGAGTGTTTCCTATAGTCATAGCACCTTGTAAACGTTCGCTCTCTGACTGTTCCTTTTTACTAGATTTACTATAAATATCACGCATTAACTCACTAAGATGTAGCCAATTAGTTTTGTACATGTACATTTTAAGCAAGGATTCGAATCTAGAGCGGACATCGTCATAATTGATACCAACAGGCGTTACTAATCCTATTATGATTTCACTATCTGGCGCGTGTTGTTCCATAACCTAGTTCCTTAGAATATGTATTACTGCATCTTGGATGTTGGATGCTTTATGTATTTATTAATTTCAAACTTTTAAGTTTACTAATTAATAGTTTTTCAATCGGGGGGCCTCCCTGTTATTAATTCTTTAACGCTCTCGGGCAGCTATGTGGTTTTAACTTAGTAGATAAAACAGGGAACAGCAATAAGTTTGTCACACCCAGCATTACAATACACAAATGCACATTATCCCCGCATGTTTATACTTAACTCTGTTTCTGCAGTAAGAACCGGAGCGCACAGTGAGCCGACTATCCATTGAGATTGCGCTTGAACAGCACCAACTACTAAAAACGATGGCAGCATTACAGGGTAGAAGCATAAAAGACTTTATTCTGGACAAAATACTGCCACAAGAGGTGGCTGAACAGGCCCAAAACTACTCTGCGCAGCAGTTGGAAACCTTGTTGCAGCAGCGACTGCAGAACGCGCGCCGCGGCGACTATTCTGAACAAAGTGTTACTGATGTTTTCGAGCAGGCTATAGCGGAGAATGACAAGCTCTAAGCTGCGTTATTGCTTAGCATTAGAGGAACGGCAATAATTTTTAACGCGAGTAACTTAGCTTAAACCAACGCTTAAAGCTGGGCTTGCGACGCACACCCGCAGGCTCGTTAAATAACGGCAGGCAAAATTCCGGAGTAGCTAATAAAGTAAGGCGCCAGTTGCAGCCGCCTAAAAAACTGAACTGTACTTCACGTGCTGACGGTTCACGTAGTAAATGGAAGTTACCGGTAGAATACGCCACACCAATATTAACACTGTCCAATACCTGAAAATCCTGGTTCATCAGGTAAATGCTAAGTGTGTCTTCAAAAGGAATATCATCGGTAACAAACAGCAGATAGCCATGTTCACAATGAAATGCAGCCTCAAGCACTGCCCCGCCGATCAGTTTGGCGGTGGTAGCGCCAGCAAGCCAAATTTCCGCTACCGGAAAAGCATCAGCGCGATCTGATACCAGAGGTTGTAATGAAATCGCCGCCGTATTCATTTTAAACAGTGCTTGGTTGTGACAAAAAGTCATTGTGTTTAATTGCCGTTTGTAGCGCTTGAACACAGACTGATACGGATTTAGCATCTAAAGCCAACACAGATAAACACCAATATGTTTAATTTAAATTAACACAATTAAAACACAAAAGGTGTAATTTAGCGAATGTTTTGTACACGCTGTGAACGTTTTCAGCAGCGCGCGTTGCGGTGACTTTTTTCTGCAGAGTGTTATTGATATTTTCGAGCAAGCTGAAACGACTAAAGATAAAAAGCTAAGCCGCTCTGTTAGTTACTCATTCTGTTCTTTCGCTTTGTGCAAAGCATTAACCACAGCGGCGGCGACGTCGGCTATTTTGCACTGCTGCTGCATCGCGCTTTGCTGCAGCTGGCGGTAAGCTTGCTCTTCTGTTAGTTTTTTATATTGCATTAATAACAACTTGGCGCGATTTGTCAGTTTTTGCTCGCCAATAGCCCGGCGTACATCGGTTAGTTCAGTATGCATCTGGCAGATATGCTGCGCTTGTTCCGACAACAACTGATAGAACGAACGGCTGGGGGCTTTTATGCTGTGTTCGTTAGTCGTTTGCGGTAAAACCGAAGCGCCATATAAACCCGGCATGCTGGGGTCGATTAATAAAGTCAAACCCGAGCTGCCTGGCAAGGCGGTCAGCTCGGTTAGCTTATGCCGGTGCTGCTGCAACTGCTGTTGAGCGGCAGTTACAGTAGCAGCGGTGAGTTGCTGTAAATCAGCTGTCAGTAATGCCATTAACTGGTGCATCGCATCCATACGATCGGTAGCAAACTGATACCAAAGATCACTGACTGCCGGCACCAGCATTGTCGTGCCAGGCAGTTGCTGCAACATAGTTCTCAGTTGTTGCAACTGTTTAGCCGCACTGCTTGCCTCCAGCAGTTGCCACTGCTGCTGTTGTGCGGTGCTGGCAAATTCCAGAAATACAGCAGCGCTGTGTTGCTGTGCCTGTTGCAGCAATAATAAACGCTCGGCCAGTTCAGTACTTACCTGGCCCGAGGCAAAACCCATTGCACCCCATGCCCTTTCCTGGCCGGCGTACTCTTTGGTTTGCAGTAAGTTAAATAAGGCAACCAGCACGCGGGTAATGCTGGCGTCACAGGCCAGATCAGCCGACTCCAGCACCACGGCCAGCCAGGCGGCAATCAAGCGGCTATAGGCTTCGGTGGCTTGTAAGGGGGTTATTTTTTGCTGGTGTATTTGTTCGCGCAGTTCAGCCAGATGATCCATGCCCTGCAAGGCCAGACAAATATCACTGAGTAAACGGCTACTGCTGCACGGCTGTGCCGCGTGTAAGTAATGCTGCTCCAGCTCGGCTCGTAATTGTTGCTCTGCCGTTATACTGTGCTGCAATTGCTGCTGGCGTTGGCGGGCAAACAGCTCACAGCCTGAAGCGAGAAAAATATTGCTGATACCGCGCTCACGCTGCAGCTGATGCACCAGTTCGCTAATGCTGGTTACCAGCTGACAGTTAGCCGATAGCTGCAACAGGGCTTTTATTTCTGCCTGTTTCGCGGCCAGCAAAAACTGCGCGGTTGAAGGGTTCATACATCACACAATAAAGTTTTTCGTGCTAAGGTCTAGCAATGCTCGTTCCATACCCGCCTTCCGGCTATGCCAGAAGCTGCCAGTGCTGCGTTTTAACCTGAATAAGCGCCAGCTAATAACAACACCAATACTGGCAAACGCCCCAAATCAGTGCAAATAATGCGCTACTATGCACAACTATGGCCCTTAGCGCTGCCGCCACGGCAAAGGCGTATTATTAAAAACCAAGACAAATTAGACGATTAAGCGAAAATTTCAGGCTGGCATCAAAGTTGCCTAGTTAAATGCGGCAGAGGTGTTAGGCACCTCCGGACAAAAAACAGTTTCAGGACAAAGGCGTCCCGTGATCAGCTGATAATACAGCATGATCCGGACGCCTTTTTTGTTGTGCAAAAACAGCAGCTGAATAACTAAACATAACGGAAAAAGGTGAACCTATGGCTTATTTAGTTCCAGCCGAGTTTGTGACCAAAATGGTCGATGCCGGCGAAGCAAAAATTTTTATGTCTACCCGCGATACCCTGATCCGCTCTTATATGGCGGGCGCGATTCTGGCATTGGCGGCGGTATTTGCGATAACTGTTGCCGTGCAAACAGGCTCCTTTTTAGTTGGCTCTATGTTGTTTCCGGTTGGTTTTATTATGTTGTACCTGATGGGGTTTGATTTGCTAACCGGCGTTTTTGTGCTGACACCGCTGGCCTTACTGGACCGCCGCCCCGGCGTTACGGTAAAGGGGGTGCTACGCAACTGGGGGCTGGTATTTACCGGTAACTTTGTTGGCGCTTTAACAGTGGCAGCCATGATGGCGTTTATTTTAACCATGGGCTTTCATTTAGAGCCCGACGCCGTAGGCCAGAAACTGGCTGGCGTCGGTGAAGCCCGCACCTTAGGTTACGCCGAACATGGTACCGTGGGCTGGCTGACCATTTTTCTGCGCGGCATGTTATGTAACTGGATGGTGTCGATGGGCGTGGTTGGCGCTATGATCTCCACCCATGTCAGCGGCAAAGTCATTGCCATGTGGATGCCAATTATGTTGTTCTTTTTTATGGGCTTTGAGCATTCAGTGGTGAATATGTTTTTATTCCCTTTCGCCATGATGATGGGCGGTGATTTTTCCATTATGGATTATATGATCTGGAACGAAATCCCCACAGCGCTTGGCAATCTGGTTGGCGGTTTGGCTTTTACCGGCCTGACGCTGTACAGCACGCACTATAAAACTGCGCCTAAACGTAATCTGGTGACCACCGTAGCAAGCCGCAACACTGCAGATCTGGCCAAAGTTTGACCATGTCGTTGCAAGTATCCATCGGCCAGTACAGTAGTGCAGGTTGCAAAACGCTGAACCAGGATTGGTTTGGCGCTTGCCTGCCCACAGAACCACAGCTGAGTAACAAAGGCATAGTGCTGGCGGTGGCCGATGGTATCAGCACCAGTACCGTTAGCCAGATTGCCAGCGAAACCGCGGTGAAAAGCTTTCTCAGCGACTACTACTGTACCAGCGATGCCTGGTCGGTGCCGCATGCCGCCTTGCAGGTGTTAAAGGCCAGCCATAACTGGTTATATGCACAAAACCGCAATGGCCCTTATGCTGCCGATCCGGACAAAGGTTATGTCTGCACTTTTAGTGCGCTGATCCTAAAGCAACGCCATGCGCATTTGCTGCATGTTGGTGACAGCCGGATTTATCTGTGGCGTAACCGGCAACTGGAACAACTGACGCGGGATCACCGGGTATGGCGTGGCAGCAGCAGTTTTTTAAGCCAGGCGCTTGGATCTGGCGCTGTGCTGGAACCCGATTACCATAGCCTGCCATTGCTGGCAGATGATGTATTTCTGCTGGCGACAGATGGCTTATTTGAAGTGTTACCACAGCCGCAGCTAATGGCGTTACTTGGACCAGAACAAGCAGATTTATCAGCGCTGGCACAGCAACTGGCCGACGCCGCTCTAGCCGCTGGCAGCAAAGATAATATTACGCTGCAACTGGTGCGTATTAATGCCCTGCCGGCAGACAGCAGTTTACCGGCTTGTATCGATCAGCAACTGCCTTTGCCACCGCTACTGCAACAAGGCGATACCCTGGACGGCCTGCAGATGATACGGCCACTGCAACAAAGCAGCCGCAGCCATGTGTATCTGGTGCAGGACAGCGAAACAGGCCAACTGATGGTATTAAAAGCACCGTCGATTGATTTGGCCGAACAACCTGAGTATCTGGAGCGGTTATTGCGCGAAGAATGGATAGCAAAACGGGTTAACAGTGCTTACGTATTGCGCCCGGCCAGCATCAACAGGCCACGCACAGCGCTGTATACCTTATTTGAATATATTGATGGCCAAACCCTGCGCCAATGGCAACTCGACCACCCCAAAGCCACTCTGGAACAAATACGCACGCTGACAGAACAAATTGGCAAAGGCTTACAGGCTTTGCACCGCAGCGAAATATTGCATCAGGATTTACGACCGGAAAATATCTTGGTTACGCCACAGGGCAGCGTTAAAATTATCGACTTTGGTGCTGCACGGCTGGCCGGTTTACAGCCAGATGGCGAAGTGGCCGGCGATATTCCTGGCACGGCCTTATATTGTGCACCCGAGTATTTTTTAGGTGCGCCAGGCAGTGAGCGCTCAGATCTGTACTCACTGGCAGTATTAACCTATCAGTTGCTGTCGGGGCGCTTTCCTTACGGGCCTGAGGTTGCCCGGCGCAGAAGTTTAAAAGCGCAGAAAAAACTACAATATCAGTCTGTGTTATCTGCCGATAGTGAGCTACCCGCCTGGCTGGACCGGACACTGGAAAAAGCCTTGCAGCCCGACCCCAGCCTGCGTTATCAGGCGCTATCTGAGTTTTTATATGATTTACGCCATCCCAATGCGAAGTTTCAGGCACCGCAAAGCCTGATAGAACTGCATCCGCTGTGGTTCTGGCAAAGCTGCTGCTTGCTGCAATGCCTGGTCATCTTGTGGCTGCTGGCAAACTAAGCCACTACCTTAGTCTGCAACAGGCTTAAGTCGACATCCATACGCTGCCTTAGCACCACGCCGACCACAATCAGCGTTGGGCCAACCAGCGGATAAGCTGCAAGACGCTCAACAATATCTGCCAAAGTACCCTGTAGCTGCTGTTGCTGGGCAGTACTGACCTGATCCAGCAGCGCTATAGCGGTATTGTCCGGCCAGCCGACAGAGACTAAACCAGCACACAATTGCTGCAAACGGTTTAAGCCCATATAGACCACCAGCGTCGGGTTAGAGCCATTGACTCTGTACTGATAACCAGACCAGTCCGGCTGTTTGGCCGGGTCGGCAAACTGCGCGGTTAAAAACTGCACTGACGTGGCACTGCCGCGGGCGGTAAGCGGAATACCACAATAGGCTGACGCAGCACAGGCACTGGTCACGCCCGGCACTATGGCAAAGGCAATTCCGGCTTGTTGTAACGCTGCAGCTTCTTCTGCTACCCGGCCAAAAATCGCCGGGTCGCCACCTTTTAGCCGCACCACTAAACCACCTTGCTGGCCGTACTTTACCAGCAACTGGTTTATGTTTTGCTGTGGCATAGCATGGCGGCCGGCTCTTTTGCCAACAAACACTTTTTTGCAACGCCGTGGCGCTAGAGCCAACAGCTCAGCCGACACTAAACTGTCAAACAGCAGCACATCAGCCTGTTGCAATAAACGCTGGGCTTTGACGGTAAGCAGCTCAGGATCACCAGGCCCGGCACCTATCAGCACTACCCGGCCATTGCTATCAGGCTGTTGTAGTTCTGCTTTCGCGCTGCGCCAGTTCCAGCCGGACACCACAGAACGGCTTAGCGGCGAACGTAAAAAGTAGCTCATCACACTCATTATGTTTACCTTTCTAATTAACCTTGTCCTTTGCCCTTTTAGCCAACCCTTTATATCGGGTTGTTAATCAGGCGGCTGACGCCTGTTGATTTTGTTGTCCGGCATTCAGCCACACCCTGCCCTGTTGCAGTTTCACCCGATACACCGGGATCACTACGTCAGGTTGTTCTAAACACTGGCCTGTGGTCAGGCTAAAGTGCTGTTTATACAAAGGTGACGCCACTACGATTTGCTCACCGACAGAACCTAAAATCCCGCGCGACAGCACATTAGCCTTACCGAGCGGATCGTAATTACCTACCGCATAAATCTGCGGCTCATCACTATGCGCCAGCAAAAACACTGCCACTTGCTGGCCATTGAGCAAAGCGCAGATGCCGCTGTTTTCGACTAAATCTTCGAAAGCACAAATATCCGTCCAGGCCATGTTATTTCTCCTCTGCTAAAGCGTTCACAGGCAGCTCTGCCTCAGAAAGCTGAGTAATAGGAATTTGTTGCAACCACTGGCGTTTTTCATCTGCCGTGGCCGGGCGAATTTGTGAGCGCTCTTCAACAAAAACGATGTTTTCGTCGGCATCCGGGCTGTTTACAAACTGGCGGAAACGTTTTAGCGCTTGCGGGTCTTGCAGCGTGGCTTTCCATTCACAGGCATAAGTATGCACCAGCGCAGCCATCTGGTTTTCCAGTTCGGTCGCTATACCCAGCTCGTCGTCGATAATGACTTTACGCAGATAATCCAGACCACCATCGAGCTTTTCCATCCAGACTGACGTGCGCTGCAAACGGTCGGCAGTGCGGATATACAACATCAGAATGCGGTCTATGTAGCGGATTAAAGTGTCGGTATCGAGGTCGGTGGCAAATAAGTCGGCGTGGCGTGGTCTCATGCCGCCGTTACCGCAGACATACAGGTTCCAGCCGTTTTCGGTGGCAATAATGCCAATGTCTTTGCTTTGCGCTTCAGCACATTCGCGGGTGCAACCCGACACTGCCATTTTAATTTTGTGTGGCGCACGTAAACCTTTATAACGATTTTCAATAGCTATGGCCTGGCCGACACTGTCTTGTACACCATAACGACACCAGGTACTGCCTACACAAGATTTCACCGTACGCAGCGACTTGCCGTAAGCATGGCCGGTCTCAAAACCAGCATCGACCAAACGCTGCCAAATGGCAGGCAACTGCTCTAAGCGGGCGCCAAATAAGTCGATACGCTGGCCACCGGTAATTTTGGTGTAGAGGTTAAAATCTAACGCCACCTGGCCTATCACCAGCAGTTTTTCGGCAGTAATTTCACCACCGGCAATACGCGGCACCACAGAATAAGAGCCGTCTTTTTGCATATTGGCGAGAAAGGTATCGTTGGTGTCCTGCAAACCGACATGCGGTTTTTTCAGCACATAATCATTCCAGCTCGACGCCAAAATCGAACCCACAGTCGGCTTACAAATATCGCAGCCCAAACCCTGACCATGGCGACTTAGCAGTTCAGAAAAGGTTTTAATACCGCCCACCTGAACTAAATGCAGCAATTCCTGACGCGAATACTCAAAGTGTTCACAGAGGTGATTTTTCACCTCAACACCACGGCTTTCCAGCTCGTCATCCACCACAGATTTCAGCAAGGCGGTACAACCGCCACAACCTGTACTGGCCTTAGTGCAGCTTTTAATGCCGGCTAAATCACAACAACCGCTGTCCATCGCCGCCACTATGTCGCCTTTAGCGACGTTATGGCAGGAACAAATGGTGGCGCTGTTGGGTAAAGTTAAAGCTGCTAAGGGTGTGCCGGACGCGGCAGGTAAAACCAGTTGTTCCGGCTGTTTGGGCAACAACATATCGTTTAAGGCATATTGCAGCAGACTGTCGTAATTGCTGGTATCGCCTACCAGCACAGCACCCAACAGACGTTTACCGTCTTTGCTGACTACCATTTTTTTGTAGACTTTAGCACGTGGGTCGGTGAAGACATAACTTAAAGCACCGGGCGTTCTGGCATGCGCATCGCCAATAGAGCCCACTTCCACACCCAGCAGTTTTAGCTTGGTGCTCATATCAGCGCCGGTAAAACTCAGCTCACCAGCTGTCAGTTGACTGACAACAACCCGAGCCATCTGATAACCGGGTGCGACCAGACCAAAAATCTTTTGTTGCCATAAAGCACATTCACCTATGGCGTAAATATGTGGGTCAGACGTCTGGCACAGGTCGTTAACGACTATTCCGCCCCGATCCCCCACAGCTAAACCACAGCTGCGCGCCAGTTGGTCATAAGGCCGGATGCCAGCGGAAAACAGCACTAAGTCAGTCTCTAAGCTTTCGCCATCGGCAAACTGCAACTGATAACGGCACTCTGCGCCAGCTACGATTGCCTGAGTCGCTTTGCCGATATGCACCTGAACACCCAGCTCGGTAATTTTCTGGCTTAACATCTGGCCGCCAGCCTGATCCAGCTGCACAGCCATTAGCTGAGGTGCAAACTCCACCACATGAGTTTGTAAGCCGAGTTGTTTTAGCGCATTTGCTGCTTCCAGCCCGAGCAAACCACCGCCTATCACTACGCCCACTTTACTGACCGCAGCGCTTTGCGCTATCGCATCTAAATCCTGCAACGTGCGGTACACCAGACAATGCGGCTGATCGTTACCCGGAATAGGCGGCACAAAAGCGTAAGAGCCTGTCGCCAGCACCAGTTCATCGTAATAAAACTGCCCGCCATGGCTGGTTACCACCAATTGCTGTTCGCGGTTGATTTGCTCCACCCAGCAATTTAAACGGTACTGAATATTAGCGGCCTGATAGGCTTCTTCTGTCGTTAACGCCAGTTGCTCTGCACTGGTGCCGCTGAAATAGCCGGATAAATGCACCCTGTCGTACGCAAGCTGCGCTTCACCACAAAGCACAGTAATTTGTGCCAGCGGATCTTTAGCACGTAATTGATCAACAAAATGGTGCCCTACCATGCCATTGCCAATCACCAGAATTTGTTTGGTCTGCTGCATTGTTAAGTCCTTAAGGCATTTACCGCTCTATCACTGCCAGTAAATTTTGCCCATAAAAAAACCCAGGCCTGAGCCACCAAAAAGGCGGTCAGATCCTGGGCTTCGTTGCCCGTGCCAAGCAAAGCTTGGCACTTCAATTCAAATTGTTTTAACACCAAGCAGTGTTGGTGTTGCTAATCAAACTCTCATACAAGCAAAGCACGAAGAATGCCAGTTTTTATATTACTGATTTTACTCAAAATAACATCGGGGCGCTTAACAAGCTGGCTCTAAGTTGCCTTGCAATAGTGCAAGCCAGCACCGGATTGGGGCAAGATTACGGTTTTACAGCTTGCGGGCTACAGCACTACTTTGGCGTAAACAATATGTAATGTTAAAGCCTGTTAAAAACGCCTTAACGGGTAAATTATTAACAGCAAGCTAGCACTTTGTATGCGGGTCGTGCCAGCTTACATTCTCTGCAGTGCTCTGCCGTATTTGGCTGCTTGACTGCCTAAAATTTGTGCTAGCATCATATATATAAACCAGAAGTCAGGGGCTGTAGTTGCAAGCATCACTGAACAGAAATTACACTAAACAAGCACAGAATATTGATGCACGCAGACGGCATTATATTCTGGCTTTTGTCAGCTATATCACCAGCGCTATCATGTTTGTGTATGGCGTTAAGAATATTAATGCTGAACAAATATTACTGCCCATTATTCTGTTTGGTACCGGGCTGGCATTTTTGCTGAATATTCTGCTGTTTCATCTTAGCCGTAACCTGCAGCGCGCTTGTATCGTTGAAGCGGTGCTGGTAGGCAGCTTTGTGCTTAGCCTGGTATATCAGGGCGGCTTTAATAATACTGCGCTGTATTGGGTATTTCCGTTTCCGGCTATTTTGTTTGGTTTACTTGGCGTGCGCAATGCCCTGCTGAGTAACGCCCTGCTGGTGCTGGCATTGTGCATTATGTTGTTTGTGCCTGAACTTATTCTGGCGCAGTACAAAGATGCTGAAGCCAGCCGTTTTATTGCCTCTTTGCTGATTGTTATTGCTGTATGCTGGATTAATGACCATTATCGCGAGCGCAGCCATCAGGCGATGGACCTACTGCAACAAAGCAAAGAAATACAAGCCAATACCGATTCATTAACCGGATTAGCCAACCGCCGCTTTATTGATTCAAGCCTGCTGCCAAGTCTGGCACAACAACCAAGACAGTTTTTACCAATGGCGCTGATTATGTGCGATATCGACCATTTTAAGCAGCTCAATGATCGCTTTGGCCACGATGCCGGTGATGAAGTATTAAAAGCAGTGGCAGCTTTATTTCATCGTAACCTTCGGCAAAATGATATTGCCAGCCGCACCGGCGGCGAAGAATTTCTGCTGATTTTACCGCATACCAGCCGCGCTGATGCCTTTTTGGTTGCAGAAAAAATCCGCCAGCAGTTTGAGCACAGCAAGATGTTGGCGAATAATCCCGAGTATAAGGTCAGCGCCAGTTTTGGTGTCGCCGTGTGCGATAGCGCCGACAGCTTTCAGGACGCAGTTAAACTTGCCGATCAGCAAATGTATCTGTCTAAACGCAATGGCCGTAATCAGGTAAATTAAGTTTAACTGTGGTGTGTTACAGCAATAAAAAAGCCAGCATTAAGCTGGCTTTTCTGTAGTTATTTCAGCGTATTATTGCAGTACGGAAATATCGGCCACTTGCAAAAACAACTCACGCAATTGCTTTAACAGTGCCTGACGGTTGGCCCGCACGGCGGCGTCATCAGCATTGACCATTACTTTGTCGAAGAAGGTATCGATAACTTCACGCATTGAGGCCAGGTGCGCCAGGCCTTCGGCATAGCTATGCTGGCCGGCCTGATACGCCTGCTCCGCCACTATGGCACTATGCAGGGCTTGCTCGGCTTTTTCATGCAGTAAAGTGGTATTTACCGTAGCGGCAATATCACCCTCTACTTTAGCCAGTATATTGGCTACCCGTTTATTGGCTGCGGCTAAGGCTGCTGCGGCGTCGAGCTTACCAAACTCTGCTACTGCCTTAACGCGACGGTCAAAGTCTGCCGGGTTAGTCGGCCGGCGCGCTAATACGGCCTGGATCACATCAACGCTGTAGCCTTCGCCCTCATACCATGCGCGGAAACGCCCGAGCATAAAGTCGAGTACTTCTTCCGCCACTTTGGCGTTACTCAGCTTAGTGCCGAAGGTTTGCTGGCTAACGGCGATAATATCCACCAGATCCAGCGGCAGCTGTTTTTCTACCATAATACGCAGTGCACCAATGGCAGCACGGCGCAGCGCAAACGGGTCTTTATCACCTTTTGGTGCCTGGCCGATACCGAAAATACCGACTAAGGTATCCAGCTTATCGGCAATCGCGACTGCTGCGCCTTCTAACCGGCTTGGCAACTGGTCGCCGGCAAAACGCGGCATATACTGCTCATTCAAAGCCAGCGCTACGGCTTCGCCTTCGCCATCCAACCGGGCATAGTGCATACCCATAATTCCCTGCACTTCGGGGAACTCGCCGACCATATTGGTCATTAAGTCCGCCTTCGACAGCAAACCGGCCCGCTCGGCAGCGGCTTGCTCGGCACCAATTTTTGCGGCGACAAAGCCGGCCACTTTACTGATACGCTCTGATTTTTCAGCCAAGGTGCCCAGCTGCTGCTGGAATAACACCGTTTTTAAGCTGTCTAAACGCTGTTCCAGCTTTTGCTTGCGGTCGGTATTAAAGAAAAACTGCGCGTCAGACAAACGCGGCCGAACTACTTTTTCGTTACCGGAAATAATTTGCTGCGGATCTTTACTGGCAATATTGGCGACAAAGATAAATTTATTCAGCAGCTTGCCGTTTTGGTCCAGCAACGGGAAGTACTTCTGGTTATCTTTCATAGTAGAAATTAACGGCTCGGCCGGCACCTGCAGGAAGCTTTGCTCAAAGCTGCCGACTAACACCACCGGCCACTCGACCAGGGCGGTAACTTCTTCCAGCAAGGCATCGTCCATCAGCGCTTTGCCGTTCAGTTCTGCCGCAGTTTTCGCTACTTCTGCAGCGATAAAGGCCTTACGTTCAGCAAAATCTGCCACCACAAAAGCCTTACGCAGCGTAGCCAGGTAGTCATCAGCATGGTTAACCGTAACTTTTTCCGGTGCATGAAAACGATGGCCGTGGGTTTGGTTGCCACTGACGCGGCCCAGAATAGTGGCCGGTACTACGTCTTTGCCATACAGCATAATAATGGTGTGTACCGGGCGGATAAACTCAGCGATTGAATTGCCCCACCGCATTGGTTTGGCAATTGGCAATTTGGCCAGTGCCTGCTGCACTACATCCGGCAGCAAAGTTACCGTTGCTGCGCCAACCACTTTGGCTTTATGCAATAGCCAGGCGCCTTTATCGGTTTCCAGCTTTTCAGCCTGCTCTACAGTGATACCGCAACCTGCAGCCCAGCCCTGAGCGGCTTTAGTGGGCTTGCCGTCGGCGTCAAAGGCAGACGCAATAGCCGGGCCGCGCTTTTCAACCACTTTATCAGCCTGCTGCGCAGCTAAGCCATTAATGCGCACCGCTAAACGGCGCGGTGCGGCGTACCAAAGCACGTCGGCGTGGCCTAATTCCAGCTTGGCCAGTTCGGCACTGAGGTTGTCGGCAAAGGCGCTGGCCAGCGTTTTTAACGACTTGGGTGGCAGCTCTTCGGTGCCAATTTCAACAAAAAAATCTTGCACGCTCATTATGCCTCCTGCTTGCTGCGCTGGTTGTTACATAGTGGGAAACCCAGCTTCTCACGCGTAGCGTAATAAGCTTCAGCACAGGCTTTAGCCAGTGCCCGCACGCGCAGAATGTAGCGCTGGCGCTCGGTTACCGAAATAGCATGGCGGGCATCAAGCATATTAAAAGCATGCGAGGCCTTCATTACTTTCTCGTAAGCAGGTAAAGCCAGGCCTTGCTCAATTAAGTACTGGCTTTCTTTTTCGCACTGGTCAAAGTAGCTAAACAGCGCGGCAACATCAGCGTGCTCAAAGTTATACGTACTTTGCTCTACTTCATTCTGATGGAACACATCGCCATAGGTTACCCGGCCCAGCGGGCCGTCGGTCCACACAAGATCGTAAATAGAATCGACGCCCTGGATGTACATCGCCAGGCGCTCTAAACCGTAGGTAATTTCGCCGGTAACCGGGCGGCACTCTAAGCCACCTACCTGCTGGAAGTAAGTAAACTGCGTGACTTCCATACCGTTTAGCCAGACTTCCCAGCCCAGACCCCAGGCACCCAGTGTTGGCGACTCCCAGTTGTCTTCCACAAAGCGGATATCGTGCACCAGGGTATCAATACCCAGTTCACGTAACGAGCCTAAATACAGCTCCTGAATATTATCCGGTGACGGCTTTAAAATGACCTGAAACTGATAGTAGTGCTGCAACCGGTTCGGGTTTTCGCCATAGCGGCCGTCAGTGGGCCGGCGGCAAGGTTGCACATAGGCCACGTTGGTAGGTTCCGGCCCAAGTGAGCGTAAAAAGGTCATAGGGTGGAAAGTACCGGCACCCACTTCCAGATCCAGTGGCTGCACCAATACACAGCCCTGCCGCGCCCAGTAATCCTGTAAGGCCAGTATTAACCCCTGGAAGGTTTTAATATCGTACTTATGCATGCGTAGTGACTCACTGAAAAAATGACTGGAAAGTATACTTGGTTGTGGCAGTGATCTGTAGGGTCAGAACCGGCTTTTGGCAAAAATGTTAGCGGCCCGGTTGCAGTTATTGCAGGATTGGGGGCCGCAACGCCCCCAAACAGGAAAAGTGAACGCTGTTAACTGCTGGCCGGGCGTAATGCCGGTGCTGGCTTCGGCTTCGGTGATGGCGCGGTTGCTGCTACATTGTCCGGGTTGGCAGTGGCAGCTTCATCAGCGGCAAAAAACTGCTGCATATACTGCGTTGGGCTTTTACCCATTACGCTGGTCAGGCCGAGGTTCACAAAAGACGCCGCTACACCCAGGCTACCGCCCCATAGCGCACCACCGGCTACTTGTGAAATATAGCCCATATCATCGCCGGTCCAGTCGCGGTAATACTGGCTTACCAGCGGAATATGCTGCAGCGGGTTAATAATATCCAGCGCATCGCCCAGGCCCGGTGAACTGCCATCAGCAAAGGCTGTTGCGGCAGGATCTGCCGCTTCTGCCGCCGTTGCCGCAACTTGCTCAGGTGTCGGCGCCAGCGCTGCCTGCACCATGCTTTGCATCATATTTTGTGTCAGGGCGGCAAACATAGCGTCAGAACCCTTCATCGCAGATGCTGTGTCGTCTTGTCCGCTTAACATGCTTACCAGCTGCGCTGCGTTTTCGTTATTTGGGTCCAGCGCAGAGTTCAGCGTTTGCATAAAGTCGGTTTCGTTATTGCTGTCTGGCTCGCCGCCACTTACCCAATCTGTCATGGTGTCAAACATATTGCTGTTAATTTGCATATTGTCTCTCCCTCACACTGTCTAGTTGCACCTGATCCCGCACCTGCACCGGAGCCAGATAATGAGATTTAACCGCCCGTGTTTCTGCATGGTCCGGGTACACCCGCACCACCTCAAGTTGGCTATCATTTTCAGCCGTTACCGCGTAGCTGTTACCCCAGCTATCAGTAAAGCTGTCGCTATGTAGCAGGCTAAAGGTATCTCCCGGCTTTATCCCCTGCCTGCTGCCAACGCTGATGGTAATGCTACTGCCTGCCACCCGGATAACCTGAGCCTTAACACGTACACAACTAAGCGCTACGGCAATATCATCCACTGCTTCATTGATTAACCTTTGCAGCTCGATACCAAAATCAGAGCGCCACAGCTGATCGCTGGCCGGATCTAGCTCTGTGGTCATAGCAAACGGCCATAAGGTGCGGGTTTGGTAAATCTGGCTTTGAATTGGCCGGCCACTGACGCCATCAAGCACGCTGACTTCCAGCGAAAACTGGCGTACCCAGCGTTCTTTTTTTAGCAAGCCGGCCTGCTGACGGCCAAACGATAAATTACGCAGCCTTCCGGCGACAATAAACTGCGCTTGTGATGATTCCGCCATATTACGCAGCTGCTGCTGTGCCGGGCCCTGCTGATACTGCTCGGGGGCAAACAAAGGCTCGGCAGTTATGGCTTTAACCAGAAAATCAGCCGGGCTACGCTGCACTGCCGTAGTAAAACGGCGGTTTATTTCTGTGTTCAGTGCATTATTGCCCAGCGCAACCTGCGTTGCCCCTGCAGACAAACTAAATGGCGTTAACACCAGTGCCTTGGCTATGCTGCGATCATCACACAGATTTGCCTGCGGCCAGACGTCGGCTTTTAACGTAATTGACAGCTGGCCGTCGCGCTCATGCTCTTCCTGAATAACAATTTGTGATACCGGCACCGACGAATGCAGGGCGAATAACTCTTCGGCCAGATCTTCCTGACGATACAACTGCAACGCAGCGAGCGATACATCGCCCTGTAGCAGCACATTACGCAGCGCCTGTTTCGCCGCCTGTTGCCGTGCCAGCTGGCGGTTATCGTCAAAAATAACCGCCGTACCGCTGCCGCTGTACCATTCGGCCTGTACACTAAATGTCAGTAACGCTGCCAGCGTCAGGCGTAATATTGTCATCAGCGCCACCACTTCAGCCGGGGGCTAGCCGGGGTTAAACCAGCTTGCGGCAATGTAATTAAATTAGCCGTGTCCAGCTTTAGCCGGGTAACATACAGCTTGCCGTCTATTGTCGCTTCAACCAGTTCAGCGCCTTTTATTACGCCCTGCACCTGGCTTTGTACGGTATCCTCAAGCAGCACCGACTGCTCTGTACTGCTACTGGCCGTTAACCTTTTGCCGTAAAGCTGTTCTGCCAGTTGACGGTAAGCGTCCTGACGCGACGCCGCCATAGCCACCAGTAACTTGTCTTCATAGCTAACGCCGGGCTGCGACTCCACCACCGCATAGCCGGTAGCTTCCAGGATCAGCCGTTGCTCCGGCGGCTCCAGCGTATATCTTATAGTGCGCTCGTAGCTGCAGCCGCTAAGCAATAGCAGCGCTGCTACCAGCAGCAGGCGCAGGTTTAAAATGGCCATAGCTCAGGGTTATTCAGTTTTTCAGTTAACCAGCCCAAACGCTGGCTGTCAGCCAGCGCGCCGGTACCGGAATATTCAATGCGGGCGTTAGCAATTTTAGTCGATTTAATTTTGTTATCTTTATCGACATCTTTTGCCCGGATAATTCCAGTTAACCTTATGAATTCTTTACCGTTATTGATAAGCATCCATTTATCGCCACGCACCAGCAGGTTATCGTTATTCAGCACCCGCATTACCGTTACGGTTAGCTCACCTTCAAAGTCGTTACTTTGGCTGGCAGAACCGTCACCTTTAAAGCGTTGGTCCTGGCTTAGGCCCAGGTTTACTTCTTTACCGGCAATTCGCAGGTTACCACCGGGGATCTGGATCGGGTCGAGGTTGTAGTCAGAGCTTTTCTGCAGCTCGGTATTACCCTTTTTGGTCGCGCGGGTCGACTCCGACAATTGCACCGACACTATATCGCCAGCTTTAAAGTGCGAGCGCTCAACATACAAACTGTGCAACCGGTCGGGGTTAAACAAGGAGCCATTTCTTTTTAGCGGCATCACTTCAGGCTCGGGTTCCAGTGCGGCGTAGTAAGGATCATCCGGGTCTGGCTTGTCCAGTTTCGACACCGGTAAACCCGCGTCCGGCTGTACCCTGTCTTCCAGGCCAGCTGGCGGGGCCGCATCATCAAAAGATGAACACGCTGTTAGTGTATTTATGCTTAGCAGTAAGCAAACAAGATATTTGTTCATAGCCATTATTACCTTAACCCAGCCGTATTCAGCCAGTATCAGGTTAGCGAAACAATGTGGAAAAACTATGGAAGGATCAGGGAAAAGCGTTAATAAAGGTAAAATACCCTTCACATTATTCAGTTTTCATTCATAGTATTGTTTTCGGGAGGTGCGATGACAGTGACAGATAAAACGGACAATCATGAAGGCGCACAGCTTTCACAGAAAGCGTTTTTGCTGGTATCGCTGCTGGAACAACAGGTGCGTAAATCTGATATTCCGCCAGATCTCTATCAGCGTATGGCTGCACAGATCACCGAATTAAATGGCGTACTTGGCGACTTAAGCTCGCATTTAAAAGCACTGGCTGGCCCGGCTATCACTATTATTGAACCTGCCAGCCCGCAACCACCGCCACTGCTAATTATGGACACCCTGCGCTTTACGCTAAGCTCGCCGCAGCAATCGGTAAAGTTAACCAAGCTGGAATTTAAATTTCATCAGTTAATGGCAACCCACCCCAGGCAGGTATTTAGCCGCAACCACTTAATTGACAGCAGCTACAGCGACTACGCAGATATTTGCGAACGCACCATAGATTGCCATATCCGCAAACTACGCGCCAAACACCGCCAGCTCTACCCCAAGCTGCGTTTTATCCACACTATGTATGGCGTGGGTTATTACTATGCCGAACCGGAAAATGCCACATCCCACAAATAGAAACGGGCCCGCAGGCCCGTTTTTTGATCGCTTATCAGATTAGCGTCAGGTTACACATCCAGGTTAGCTACGTAGAGCGCGTTCTCTTCAATAAAGGCGCGGCGTGGTTCTACGTGGTCGCCCATTAGCGTGGCAAACAACTGATCGGCGCCGATGGCGTCTTCAATAGTTACCTGCAGCATACGGCGGCTTTGCGGGTCCATGGTGGTTTCCCACAGCTGGTCCGGGTTCATCTCGCCCAGCCCTTTATAACGCTGAATATACAGGCCGCGTTTTGATTCGCTCATCAGCCAGTCCAGCGCTTCAAGGAAGGTTTCTACCGGTTTGATTTTCTCACCACGGCGGATATAACCGCCTTCTTCTATCAGGTCACGAATGGCATCACCCAGTGCTGCAATACTCAGGTAATCACGCGAGGTAACAAAGTCGTAGTGCAGCAGGTATTCGTTGTCGATACCGTGCTGGCGAATAATCACTTTTGGCAGGAACAGCTGACGCTCGCGGTCTTCGTGCACCACATAGCTGTAGCTGGAACCGTCGCCTTCTTTGTCATCTAAACGCTGTACCAGTGTCTTCGCCCACTGCTCGCTGTACTCGGCAGATTTTGCCTGGGCTACATCTAATGCCGGTACGTAGATCAGCTCGTTTAACAGGTTGTAAGGGATTTTCCGCGTTAAGCGCACGATAGTGGCCGATACCTTGTGATACTGGCGCACTAGGGTTTCCAGCGCTGCACCACCAATGCCCGGTGCTTCGGCATTAACATGCAGTGAAGCTTCGTCCAGGGCCAGTGTAGTCAGGTATTCAGTTAAGGCTGCTTCATCTTTAATATACTGCTCTTGCTTGCCCTTTTTCACTTTATACAGTGGTGGCTGAGCAATATAGATATAACCGCGCTCGATTAGCTCCGGCATTTGACGGTAGAAGAAGGTCAACAGCAGCGTACGGATGTGCGAGCCGTCGACGTCAGCATCCGTCATCAGGATGATGCTGTGGTAGCGGGTCTTATCCGGGTTGTATTCTTCACGGCCAATGCCACAACCCAGCGCAGTAATAAGCGTGCCTACTTCTTGAGATGACAGCATCTTGTCGAAGCGGGCTTTTTCTACGTTCAGAATTTTACCCTTCAGTGGCAGTATCGCCTGGTTTTTGCGGTTGCGGCCCTGCTTGGCAGAACCACCCGCAGAGTCACCCTCTACTATGTACAGTTCGGATAACGCCGGGTCTTTTTCCTGACAGTCGGCCAGCTTACCGGGCAAGCCGGCAATATCCAGCGCGCCTTTACGACGGGTCATTTCACGCGCTTTACGAGCAGCGTCACGGGCACGGGCGGCGTCGACAATTTTGCCCACGATAATTTTGGCATCGCCCGGGTTTTCCAGCAGGTATTCGTTAAGCTTCTCGCCCATTACGCTCTCTACGGCCGAGCGCACTTCGCTGGACACCAGCTTGTCTTTGGTTTGCGAGCTGAATTTCGGGTCTGGCACTTTTACGCTGATAACAGCGGTTAAGCCTTCACGGGCGTCGTCGCCAGAGGCCTGTACCTTCATTTTCTTGGCGTAGCCTTCCTGCTCGATGTAGGTATTTAATACCCGCGTTAAGGCACCGCGGAAGCCGGCTAAGTGCGTACCGCCATCGCGCTGTGGAATGTTATTGGTAAAACAAAACACGTTTTCCTGATAGCTGTCGTTCCACTGCATCGCTACTTCTACCGAAATGCCATCGTCGCGCTGATCAGTAAAATAGAATGCCTTAGGGTGCACGCTGGTTTTGGTACGGTTTAAGTACTGTACAAAAGCCTCTATGCCACCTTCATATTTAAAGTGGTCTTTCTTGTCGGTGCGCTCATCCAACAGAATAATACTGACGCCGGAGTTTAAGAACGACAATTCGCGTAAACGCTTAGCCAGAATATCAAAGTGGTAATTGATATCGGTAAACACGGTTGGGCTTGGCCAAAAGCGGATGGTAGTACCTTTATCTTCGGTTTCACCAATTACCGCTAATGGCGCTTGTGGTACACCCAGATGATAGATTTGTTGATGTACCTTACCGGCGCGACGAATAGTCAGTTCCAGTTTGTCAGACAGGGCGTTTACTACTGATACACCTACACCGTGCAAACCACCAGACACTTTATAGGAGTTGTCATCAAACTTACCACCGGCATGCAGCACGGTCATAATAACTTCAGCGGCCGATACACCCTCTTCGTGCATGTCGGTAGGAATACCACGGCCGTTATCGCGTACGGATACCGAACCATCACTGTGAATGGTTACCCAGATATCAGAGCAGTGGCCAGCTAGGGTTTCGTCGATAGAGTTATCAACGACTTCAAATACCATGTGGTGTAAGCCTGAGCCGTCATCGGTGTCGCCGATGTACATGCCTGGTCTTTTACGAACTGCATCCAGTCCTTTTAATACTTTAATGCTCGAGGAATCGTAGTTATGTTGTTCGGCCATCGTCATCTGTCCGTGCTGTTAGCTGCCCGTGTTCCACGTGAAACATCGCCAGTTGATCGGCGGTGATAAAAGGTGAAACCTGTTCAGCGTTAATTGCAGTAATAAAAACCTGTGAGTTAATATCGCGTAAATAGCTAAAAATCTGTCGGGTTGACTCTTGATCTAACTCCGACGCCAAATCATCGATTAACAACAGCGGTTGTTTCTGGCCGTTGTCACGAATTACATTGTTTTGCGCAATTTTAAGCGCAAATAATAACACTTTTAACTGACCACGGGATAACACTTCTTCTGCCGCCCATTGGTCTTTTTTAATCTTTAAATCGGCTTTTTGCGGGCCATACTGGGTAAAACCCATCCGGCTGTCCTGGCTAAAGCTTTGTTGCAACAGCTGCTGTAACTCTGCAGGGTTGGTGATTTTTTCTGGCCAGCCCTGCTGCAGCTGAAAGCTTAACTGCTGCATTAATTCGTCGCCATCGGTCAACTGCCGAAACGCCGCTTCCAGTTGGCTAACATAGTGCTGGCGTAACTGCTGTAGCTCAAACGCCAGCAATACAAACTGCTGATCCCAAAACTCAAACTGGCTGTCGTATTGGCGGCTGGTTTTTAGCAAAGCATTGCGCTGCTTTAATACTTTATTAAACCGCAACCAGCTATCAAAAAAGGTAGGTTCCACGTGGAACAATCCCATATCGAAAAACTGCCGCCGCTCTTTCGGACCGCCAAAAAATAACCGAAAGCTGTCTGGTGTAATCAGCTGTACCGGCAACAAGCTGGCAAACTCTGCCAGTCGGTTTACGTTGGCGCCATTAAGCCGCAGCACTAAATCGCCCTGCTTGTCGCGCTGTAAGCCTAAACTATGCACCTGCTGCTGCGCTGACACCTTAGCATGAATAACAAAGGCATCTGTGTCGTGTTGCACTAAACGCTGCGGCCGGCTGGTACGAAATGAGCGGCCATGCGCTAAATAATAAATGGCCTCCAGCAAACTGGTTTTACCGCTGCCGTTCATGCCAATAATTAAATTAAACTGAGCATGCGCGCTTAACGACACTGCCGTCAGATTGCGAAACTGACTGGCGTTAACTGACAACAGTGACATAATTACAGGCGCATTGGCATAACAACGTAAGAGGCACCAATATTGCCAACGCCCTCTACCAGCGCACTGGAGTTCGCATCGTTCAGGTGCAGCACCACTAAATCGGTGGCTAAGGTATTGAGTACATCCAGCAGGTAGCCAACATTAAAGCCAATTTCCAGATTGTCGCCCTGGTATTCTACTTCAATAATCTCTTCGGCCTGCTCATGTTCGGGGTTGTTCGCCACAATTTGCAGCTCGCCGCTGGTTAGCGTAAAACGCACACCGCGGTATTTTTCGTTAGATAAAATAGACGCCCGGGTGCAGGCATCTTTTAATACGCTGCGATGCGCTGTAACCAGCTTATTGCTATTACGCGGCAATACCCGGCGGTAATCGGGGAAGCGGCCGTCAATCAGCTTACTGCTAAACACATAGTTGCTGTCTGTCAGGCGAATATGGTTTTGGCCCAGGCTTAAGGTAATCAGTTGATCATCACTGGCCAGTAAACGCATCACTTCAAGCACGCCTTTACGCGGAATAATAATTTGCTTTTGCTGCGCCGTCAGGCCAGGTAAATCAAGGCCACTTAATGCCAGACGGTGGCCGTCAGTCGCTACCGCTTTTACCGCGCCGTTATCTACTTCAAACAGCAAGCCGTTTAAGTAATAACGCACATCTTGATTCGCCATAGAAAACGCAGTGTCGTCGAGCAATTTGCGCAGCTGCATCCGTGTTAGCTGAATGTCTACCTCGCCCTGCCAGCTTTCTAAGTTAGGATACTCAGACGCACTTAAGGTAGATAAGGTGAACTTGGTTTTACCGCAGGTAAGAATGCAATTATCACCCTGCAGCTGTACGCGAATGTCGGAACCTTCCGGCAGGCTGCGGCAAATATCCAGCAGCTTTTTTGCCGGCACGGTAATACGGCCGGGGCTTTGTACGCTAAGGGCATCGGTAGTGGCCACCAGCTCTACTTCTAAATCGGTACCGGTCAGTGACAAGCTTGCTTCGGTTACTTCCAGTAATACGTTAGATAAAATAGGCAGCGTATGGCGGCGCTCTATAGCACCAGACACCATTTGCAATGGCTTAAGTAAGGCGTCTCTATTGATAGTAAATTGCATGACCAAGTCCCTTTACGATGACAAAGTACGGATTAAATTCTGGAAGTCTTCTTTTATTTCGTGCGTTTCTTCTTTTAGCGACTCGATTTTACGACAGGCATGCAGCACTGTAGTGTGATCGCGCCCGCCAAAAGCATCACCAATTTCTGGCAGGCTGTGGTTGGTCAGCTCTTTTGACAACGCCATCGCCATTTGCCGCGGCCGGGCTACCGAGCGCGAGCGGCGCTTAGACAGTAAATCGGCAACGCGGATTTTATAGTATTCGGCAACGGTTTTCTGGATGTTTTCGATGGTAACCAACTTATCCTGCAGCGCGAGTAAATCGCGCAGTGCTTCACGGACAAAGTCGATAGTAATAGGCCGACCGGTAAAATTGGCGTTAGCAATAACCCGGTTTAACGCGCCTTCAAGTTCGCGCACGTTAGAGCGTAACCGCTTGGCAATAAAAAATGCCACTTCTTCGGGCAGGCGAATTTGGTTTTCGTGCGCTTTGCGCATCAAAATAGCCACCCGGGTTTCCAGCTCTGGCGGTTCAATGGCAATGGTCAGGCCCCAACCAAAACGCGATTTTAACCGGTCTTCTACGCCGTCAATTTCTTTCGGGTAACGATCGCTGGTCAGAATAATTTGCTGGTTGCCTTCAAGCAGCGCATTAAAGGTATGAAAAAACTCTTCCTGCGAGCGCTCTTTATTGGCAAAAAACTGAATATCATCGATAAGTAGCGCATCTACCGAGCGGTAATAGCGCTTAAATTCTTCTATGGCATTGTTTTGTAAAGCTTTTACCATATCCTGTACAAAGCGTTCAGAGTGCATATAAATCACTTTAGCATCCGGCTTTTTCGCCAGTATGCCATTACCTACCGCATGCAATAAGTGGGTTTTACCTAAACCGGTGCCACCGTAAATAAATAGCGGGTTATAAGCCGTGCCGGGATTATCGGCCACCTGGCTGGCAGCGGCTCGCGCCAATTGGTTAGATTTACCTTCAACAAAGTTAGTAAAGGTGTAGTTGGCGCGTACATTACTGGTAACAATAGTTTTCGGTGCAGGCTCGGGCGCTTCTCTTTGCACAGGCGCGGCCAGGGGCACAGCCGCCAAAGCCGGCGCCGGAGTATTTGAACGCGCTTTATTACTCTGGCTGGAACCTACGTCAAACTTCAGCCGCGGCGCGTCATCACCACAGTAATCGTGGATCAGCTCCATGATCCGGTTCAGGTACTTCTCGCGCACCCAATCCAGCACAAAGCGGTTGGGTGCATACAAGGTTAGCCCTGTGTCAGAACTGTCAGCTTGCAGTGGGCGGATCCACATGCTGAAATGCTGCGCGGGCAATTCGGCTTGCAGCGCTTGCAGGCAATTTTGCCAAACGGACTGATACACCATATCTCCTGAAGCCTTAGTTATTATGATTAAAAAGGCTGGCGTAAGTTAACGAAGCGCACATTATGGTACTATCTTATCCACAACTTCAATATTGACTTTTGCAAATTAACGAATTGCCAGCACAATTAACCGTAACACAATGTTTTATATTATATAAATTCTCTTATACCTTTTCATAATACCACTGCTTTTTGCCCGAAGAATTTAAACTAAAAGCAAAATAACTCACACTTTATTCAGTTAGCATAGGCCTGCCTGTGGAAAACTTTAGTGAAAACAGGATCTGAGTTGATCGCCATGCAATAAAACACAGGATCAGATTGACTTTAAGCTGCAGACTACTTAAAATTCGCGCTCATTTTTGTCAGCTGCGTTTTGGTATATTTACTAAAACACAGAAACCTTTAGTAAATATTTCGACCGGACGGATGAAATTATGAGTAAAAGAACTTTTCAACCAAGCGTATTAAAGCGCAAGCGTAACCACGGTTTCCGTGCACGTATGGCTACCAAAGGTGGTCGTCAGGTATTAGCGCGTCGTCGTGCTAAAGGCCGTCAGCGTTTATCAGCTTAATTAGCTGTTAACCGCTGCGTGGTCAGCTTGAAATTCGGCAGGGAGTTACGACTGTTAACTCCCGGTCAATTCGATAACGTTTTCCAACTTCCTTTTCGGGTTTCTTCCCCGCTGTTCACCATCCTGGCAAAAGCCAATCATCTGCCTCATCCCCGATTAGGCCTTACTATCGCAAAAAAACGTGTTAAATTAGCCGTGCAACGCAATCGCATTAAGCGCTGTGTGCGTAACAGCTTTCGTTTGCATCAACATGAGTTGCCTGGTGTCGATTTGGTACTGATGGTGAAAGGTGATATTAGCAACACTGCTAATGATGAGTTACAGAGGCAACTGGAAAAGTTATGGCGCAAGATCGCTCGCCAGTACACCGCTTCGCTGTCAGCATAGCCTTAACGCTGCTGCGCGGTTACCAGAGACTGATTAGCCCACTATTCGGGCCCAGCTGCCGTTTTCATCCGACTTGTTCACATTACGCTATTACTGCGATAGAACGCTTTGGCATACTAAAAGGCAGTTGGTTAGCGGCGAAACGTTTATTGAAATGTCACCCCTTACATGCAGGCGGTGATGATCCTGTTCCTGAAAAGCACAATGAGAAAAGCTAAGCCATGGAATCACAACGTAGTTTATTAGTTATTGGCCTGGCACTGGTCAGTTTTTTACTTTGGCAACAGTGGAATATTGACACTGCGCCAAAACCAGTCGCCCCGGTAACACAGCAAAGCCAAACTTCTGGTAGCAGTTCTGCTGATTTACAGCTAACCACCGCCGATGCCGAACAACCGGCTACCGCAGTGGCCGCGGCTGCACGTACTATCCGCATCAATACTGACGTGCTGCAGCTGAGTATTGACAGCCGTGGTGGCGATATTGTTGACCTGCAATTGCCAGCGTTCGAACTGAATAAAGGTGCCGGTGATGCTTACCCATTAATGCGCCGCCTGCCCGGTTTTGAGTACGTAGCACAAAGCGGCCTGATTGGCCGCGACGGCCCGGACGACAGCCGTAACGCACGCCCGGTGTATAGCAGCGCACAAAACAGTTATACGCTGGCCGAAGGTGCAACCGAGCTGGTAGTGCCTTTGCTGTTTAACCACAACGGCCTGCAAATTGAAAAACGCTTTACCTTTACCGCTGGCCAATATGATGTCCGGGTAGAATATTTTATCCAAAACCAAAGTGGCGAAGTTAAAACCGTGCAGCCGTATCAGCACCTGGTGCAAACTATCGATAACGGTGAAAGCAGCAGCATGATGATGCCAATTTACCGTGGCGCCGCCTTTGGTACCTCGTCAGAGCGTTACAATAAGTATGCTTTTGATGATATGGCAGAGAAAAACCTGCTTGAAGCCACCAATGGCGGCTGGGTTGCTATGCTGGAGCACTACTTCGTTTCGGCCTGGGTGCCGGATCAACAAGCTGACAACCAGTTATACAGTATGGTGCGCAGCGGCCAGGGTGTTATCGGCTCTAAGGGCCCGACTGTAAATATTGAACCGGGCGCTGAAGCCACCTTAGGCAGCACCTTTTACGCCGGCCCGAAGAACCAGGATAATCTGGCAAAACTGGCTAATGGCCTGGACTTAACGGTAGATTACGGCTTCCTGTGGTTTATTTCACAACCACTGTTCTGGTTACTGACCACCATTCAGGGCTTTGTGGTGAACTGGGGTCTGGCCATTATCTGTATTACGCTGATTGTTAAAGGTGCTATGTACCCGCTGACTAAAGTGCAGTACGAATCGATGGCGAAAATGCGTAACTTAAAGCCGAAGATTGAAGAGCTGCAAGCGCGCTACAAAGACGACCGGCAAAAAATGGGCCCGGCGATGATGGAACTGTATCGCAAAGAGAAAGTTAACCCTATGGGTGGCTGTTTGCCGATGATTATCCAGATGCCAATTTTCCTTGCGCTGTACTGGGTATTTGTTGAAAGCGTAGAGCTGCGCCACGCGCCGTTTATGTTGTGGATTGACGATTTATCCGCGCTGGATCCGTACTATGTATTACCAGTGTTGTTTGGCGCCAGCATGTTCTTAATGCAAAAGCTAACGCCGATGCAGGTAACTGACCCAATGCAGCAGAAGATTATGATGTGGATGCCGGTGGCGTTCTCAGTATTCTTCCTGTGGTTCCCAAGTGGCCTGGTACTGTACTGGTTTGTCAGTAACCTGATTTCACTGGCACAGATGCTGTATATATACCGTGGTATGGAAAAGAAAGGCTTACATACTAAGAAAGCTTGATGGAAATATCATAAGGTGTGAACCGGGTGTTCATGCGTAGCAGCGGCAGGGATGCCGCGCAGGCTGAGACAGCACAGGGAAGTGCTGTCGAAGGCGGCGAAGCAGGAATCTCCCGGTTTATACCCTGAGTAATACCAACAGCCTGTCGCACTATGCGGACAGGCTTTTTCTATTAAGAGGCAACAGCATGTTTACTACCGACACCATCGCCGCTTTAGCCACCGCCCCCGGCCGCGCCGGTGTGGGTATTATCAGGATCTCCGGCCCCGACACCAAAGCCGTGGCGCAGGCTATCCTGCACAAGCTGCCTAAACCGCGCTATGCTGAATACTTACCGTTTTTTGATGGCCAAGCCAAGGTGCTGGACCAAGGCATCGCCCTGCTCTTCCCCGGCCCAAATTCCTTTACCGGCGAAGATGTGCTGGAGCTGCAGGGCCATGGCGGCCCGGTATTACTCGATATGCTGTTAAAGCAGGTATTAGCCCAGCCGAATGTCCGTATTGCCCGCCCCGGCGAATTCTCAGAGCGCGCCTTTTTAAACGACAAACTCGATTTAGCCCAGGCCGAAGCCATTGCCGACTTAATTGACGCCAGCAGCGAGCAAGCCGCACGCAGTGCCATGCAATCGCTGCAAGGCGAATTTTCTCACCGCATTCATCAGCTGGTAGAAAAAGTCATTCACCTGCGCATGTATGTTGAAGCCGCGATAGATTTCCCCGATGAAGAAATCGACTTTTTATCCGACGGCAAAGTCGCTGCCGATCTGGCTGAGATTATCGAAATTCTTTCCACAGTTAAAAAACAGGCCACCCAGGGCAGTATTTTGCGCGAAGGTATGAAGGTGGTAATAGCCGGGCGCCCTAACGCCGGTAAATCGAGCTTGCTAAATGCCTTAGCCGGGCGTGAAGCCGCTATTGTTACCGAAATAGCCGGTACCACCCGCGACGTCCTGCGCGAACATATTCATATCGACGGCATGCCACTGCATATTATCGACACTGCCGGTTTACGTGAGGCTACTGATCAGGTGGAGCAAATTGGTATTCAGCGCGCCTGGCAGGAAATTGAGCAGGCAGACCGTGTGCTGTTTATGGTCGATGGCACCACCACTAACGCCACCGATCCACACGATATCTGGCCAGACTTTATCGATCGTTTACCGGCTAATTTAGGTGTTACGGTTATCCGTAATAAAGCCGATATTACCGGCGAGATGCTCACGCCAGAGTCGACAGCCGATTTAAGCAACAAAGTACCGGTGTATCGCCTGTCAGCCAAAACCGGTGCCGGTATCGATGCGCTGCGTGAGCATTTAAAACAATGTATCGGCTTTGACGCCAGTACCGAAGGTAGTTTCCTCGCCCGCCGCCGCCATTTAGACGCACTGGACCGCGCCGCCGAACACCTTGCTATCGGCCAGGAGCAACTGCATAGCTTTATCGCCGGCGAAATCCTCGCTGAAGAGCTGCGGCTAACCCAGCAGCACTTAAATGAAATAACCGGCGAGTTTAGTTCTGATGATTTGCTCGGTAAGATTTTCAGCTCGTTTTGTATCGGAAAATAGCGCGATAAAACAAAGGAAAGAATCATCCAAACAAAGGAAATATTTCTAATATATTCATATATTTAAACTCAAAAACTTCTTTCCTTACTTTCCTATAGTTGCTAAAAGTGGGCCTTGGATGGCCCACTAGCTGTGTTTACGTGGGCCACCAGTGGCCCACTACACAGGAGTAACATATGAAGTTATCTATTGAGAAAAAGCCAGCAGATCGTGCTGGTCGTCAACAGCTGCTATTAACCCGTAACTATGGTTCTTATATCGACGAATCAGGTAAGCGTGTTAAAAAGCGCAAACGCCAATCCTTAGACCTATTCATCTATGCCACGCCCAAAGATAAGGCTCAACGAGATTACAATAAAAAGACCTTGGAACTCGCAGAGCGTATTCAGGCTCAGGCTATTGTTGACCTGGCCAATAACAAATATCACTTTGAAGACGAAGCCAAACAACAACAAAGCTTCATCGACTATATGCAGCAAATTATCGAGGAGAAAAGGAAAACTGATGGCAAATCCAACGTGTCTACCTGGGAGTCAGTACTGATTCATTTACAGCGTTTTGCCGGTGGCCACCAATTGTCCTTTGCCAACTTTGATACGACATTGCTACAAGACTTCCGGATTTACCTGACAACAACAGCTGTTACTAAATCTGGTAAAAAACTATCTTCCAATACAGCATCTACGTACTTTAACAAAGTAAGAGCGGCGCTAAACCAAGCATTTCACGAGGGGATCATTCGCAGAAACCCTGTAAATGAGGTTAAAAGTATTAAGCCAGAGCAAAATAAACGGCAGTACTTGCTTGAGGATGAACTTAGAGCCGCTTATCAGGCTGATTGCCGCTACGAAGTGCTTAAACGTGCTTTCCTGTTTGGGTGTACTACAGGCCTTCGCTGGAGCGATATCCACAAACTAAAATGGCAGGATGTCTTCCTAAGTGATGGCGTGAACAGGATCACATTCAACCACAAGAAAAACAGAAAACTTCAATATTTGGATCTTCCAAAAGACGCCATTAAACTCATGGGTGAACCGGAAGCACCTGAGACAAGGGTATTCAAGGGGCTTAAATACTCAACGTATACAAACGTCGCAATTCTACAGTGGATGCTTCGTGCAGGAATCACCAAGCATATTACTTTTCACTGTGCCCGCCATACCTTTGCAGTAAGACTACTGACTAACGGAGCTGATATTTATACCGTATCAAAACTTCTCGGCCACTCCGAGCTTAAAACGACTCAGATATACGCTGACATCATTGAGAGCAAACGCAAAGAGGCAATGGAGTCGTTACCGAGCCTGTGGCATTAGAAATTAAATTGGGAAAATAGGGAAACAGGGAAGTATTTTAAATATCAGTAATTTAAAAGCTTTATATCTGTCTCCCCTTCCCATTATTTGACTTAAGCTACCACACAAAAACTCGATTTCAGCGTTGACGAAACCAAACACAGCTTGTTGTTGCGGGTGATCCAGAACTGATGCTTTTCACCAGACTGTACTAAGAAGCAATGGTCTGTACTTAGTACCTCAGTTAGAAGTACCTGGCTGACAGGCTGCCCATTCCTGACTATTTGGTCAAAACTTATCTTTTTAGCTCTTTTAATAAACTCAGATTTTGTCATGTTAGCCCCTTATGGATATGTGGTTGGTGAGCCTATAGGCGTTTATCGCCTACAGGCCTGCCATACCACATGGCCAACATGCACTACGCAGAGAAAAGCCAGTCAAGCTATAAATCGCCCGCAGGGTTGCGCAGCAAGGGGGCCCCACCGCGTGGGGTTCCGATTTATGGCTTTACTGGATTTGAACGAAGTGGTTTAACACATGAAAACTGGCTGTTATGGAACTGCCACTACGATGCTCTCTTTATTCAAATAAACTCCCAAAGTTAAAGCGTCGTAGCTGTTATAGAATGTCTCGAACATAAATCGATGGTCTTCACCATTTCGGTCAGTGAGCACCAAATCCGACGTTCCTATTATTCCCCCACTTCTATTCATACAAAATTCCTCTAATGCGCCAAACACATTAACATCCGTAATATGCCCAAATTTATGTTTAAACGCAGATGACTGAATATAATGCTTGCTAGGTGAACGCGGGTTAAAATCTACTGGCCGGCGGCTTATATGAGGATGGCAACTGATCATCCCAATCACAGGCGTCGATTCACCGAAGCTCTCAACAAACCGATACAATGTAGTCGAATACGTATTTCCATATGTTTTTTTTAGTTGTGTAAGAGAATCAAAGTTAGCTCGCATTGATAAGGCTTCCTCTTCAAATCTATCACCCAAAAAAATCATTCGACCAGCAGCAAAGTTTGCCTCCGCTTCAACCAGTTCATGGCAATGATGAGACAATGTCTGTTCGTTGTCTCCATGCATTATGCTTTCATGCCAAGGAATAAGACTGTGCCCAATTTCATGAGCCTGATTCCATCGATGTTTAAGTTTCGGTAAGGTGCTATCGAGTAGGATTCTCTTTCTATCAGGAATATATAGCGCTTTCAACGATAGTTTTTTTATAGCCTCAAGAAGTAACGTGGGCCGTCTATAAATTTGTATAGTGGCAACCTTTATCTTACTTACAACTTCATCGACTAAGCTGGGATCATCAGCAGTGTAATAACGCAAATCCAGCTTCAACAGTTCACGCACATCTTCTAGCCTTATAGGGGGCTCAGGATTTCCAAGATCCTTCAGCACCCTATCTACTCGCCTAGATATGTCTTGAGCGGTTTTATTAGATAAAATCAAATTTTTCATTACACCGCCCTTTATCTCATTATTTTCTGCCCAAAATAGATACGAAAGCTTCCAAAGCAGCCTTTTCTTCTGGAGACAATGGAGCCAAGGTATCTGAACGTGCAGCAAACTTCATAGACTCATTAACCAATCGTTCATCTCTTGTTGAAGACAATCCGGCAACTTGCATTAAATTATTTGTGGGCACCTCAAAAAACTGAGCTAATTGATACACAGTCCTTGGCTCAGGTACATGCCCTGCGTTATCTTCAATTTCAATCAACTCGTCTAAGTCAATATCCGCATCTTCCGCTAATTTCTCTATAGTAAGCCGCTTGTTACGTCTCATGAGTTTGACAAAACGGCCAAAAGGAATTGTAGATGAATGCATAGTAGGATATTCGGCATCTTTAGCGACGTTTTGTGCGAGGCCAAACACACCAGCACCAACCTCATTGCCCAGCTCGAGGTCCGCCATTTTCAGGCACCATGCTTCAGAGTATTTGATCTTCATAATTAACCATCCTTTCCAATAAAGGAATCAATCTTATCTAATGGCATCTCAAAATAGTGTAGGTTGCTTTTGCTTGAATCAGGTCCAAAATCTATCATACCCAATTTTCCATACCAGCTATTTGCTTGTGGCAGAGCATGCAACCCAACACGCCCTTTAAACCCTTCCTCTAAACTTCTTTCAATAGCAGCTCTTAACAACAAGCTACCAACACCAGCATACCTTGGAGAGTGACCAATAGACGTTTTCCAATTCCATGGCGCGACTTCAAGAAAGTCAACATATACCAAATGCTTGCCTTTCTGTTCAGGCAGCTGACATCGATGTAACGACAAATCTAGCAACATCAATCCTTCTGTCATACCTGAACACATCACCGCGAAGCTCGGCGTTGAAAGCATTCCTTGCACGCACTGATATTTATTTCGCCAATCCCAATGCCTGCTTTGTGGCCACTTCAATAGAGAAACACCAGCAGCTCGGTGCGCCTGTAGAATCATATCCCGGTAAGGTTTCCATTCGGTTTCCCAGTCGACCAAATGCTGCTCTACAATCGAATCCCACACTTCAGCCTCTTTCACCAGACCGGTTGTAGCTTCCCGCAAATAAGCTTTGGATACCTCTGCCGTCATAACATTACGACCTCCGCCTTCTCTTTGGTCTTGTCATCTTCAAAGTACAACTTATCGCCTTTCTCTAAACGGGCCTCAATAACCTGATACAACCTAAGTGCTTGGCGCAAAATAGATGTCTTGTTGAGATCCTTTTTATCGCTTAGAGCTTCTAAAGCACTCATTTCAGCATCCGTCAGGTTCAAAGTCATTGTCTTTTTGGCGCTTGCCATTTCCATTCCTCACAAATTAAAAGGCTTTTACTGTATAGCATAGCTAATTATACCCTTAAAAAAAAACATGTCAAAGCTATTGACTAGCTATTTTTTAGCTATATTATAAATAAGGAACAGCCAAAATTAAAGTGAGAGGTAAGGAAAATGAGCGGTAACGCAGATATACAGAAACAGATCGATGGCAGCCTTAAGGTAAGTAACCAAGGCGTATATCAAATAAGCATAGGGAACGAGTATCTGGAGTTCGTTCGTTTAACTATGAACGATCCTGTACTAACGGGAAGGCAAATTCTGGAAGCGGCAAACCTTTTCCCGACTGAAGACTACATGTTGTTAATGCGTCAGGCATCAGGAACATTAGAGGAAATCAATCTCTCTGAAACGGTCGATGTCTATAAGCGTGGGGTCGAGCAGTTTATTACTTTTAAAAGTGACAGGGTCTTTTATTTTGAGTTAAACGGGAAAAGACTTCCATGGGGAAGCAAATCTATCAGTGAGAGTATTTTACGCTACGTTGGCGAAATTCCTCCAAATCAATCTCTCTGGCAGGCCGTCCGAGATACCGCAGATCAACTAATCAATAGTGGGGATAGCGTAGATCTCTCCAAGAAAGGCCTGGAAAGAATTTATTCAAAAGCTGAAGAATGGAAACTGAATGTACATGGAGTAATTATCTCATCTGACAATCCAACAATTGTCGCATCAGAAGCAATGCTGCTTGCTGGCTTTGACCCCACAGAAGATTGGAATCTTATCCTTAAAGTTAAAGACCAACCTAAAAAATCGATAGCTGTTAGTGATGTAATCGATTTAAGTGCACCGGGCATTGAGAAGCTAAGGCTCATGCGCAAAGAAATCGTGAATGGAGAAAAGCCGTTAGGACAACGTATAGACTTTGCTTTATTGGAAAAGGACATCGCTTACCTAAATGCATCTGGCTTGCAATGGGAAACATTGCTAGACGGCCAAAGGAGGTGGCTGATTATCAGAAACTATCTTCTGCCAAAAGGCTACAACCATGACAAAACGGATATCGCAATTGATATCCCTCTAGTGTACCCAAATGCGGCGCTTGATATGTTCTACTGCAATCCATCCCTTTGCCTAAAGTCAGGTACTGCTATAGCTCAGACTGAAAGCCAACAGGCTATTGCAGGAAAATCATTTCAACGGTGGAGCAGGCATCTTGCTCCTTCCACACGCTGGAATCCGACAACGGATAGCATCATCACCCAAATGACTGTTGTAGAAGAGTCATTATTGAGAGAGGTAGGTGAATGAGAAGGCCTTATAGAATCGCTATTTCTAAACATCATCATGATCAGGTGGCCAAGCACCTTCTTCCTGGCGATGGTTTAGAGGCGGCTGCAATTTTACTGTGCTCCAGAAGCAGCGCTAACCGTCTACTCGTAAAGTATGTTGTTCTAGTGCCTCATGATGTATGCAAAGTACGACTACCCAATCAGATTAGTTGGCCTGGTTCTGCAATAGAAAGTGCAATAGATATTGCAGATTCCGAACATCTGTCGATTATTCTGATTCATTCCCATCCGGGCGGAATGTTTGACTTTTCAACCGAAGATAACGACAGCGATCTTAAAATAATTCCATGTCTTTATCAGGCCATATCAGCGGAGGACATAGTGCATGGTTCGGCTATTATGACCCCAGACAAAGCGATACGAGCCCGAATCTATAACAGCGACATGAGTATTGATCCTGTTCACTTTGTTGTCTGTTCTTCAGACGATATTGATATTTGGGCCCCATCTTCAAATGGAACAGTACAAAAAATACCAATTGCATTTTCTTCAGAAATGCGACAAGACCTGAAACGCCTAACAGCATGTATTGTAGGAGTATCTGGAACTGGTTCAATCGTTGTAGAGCAACTTTCCAGGATGGGAATCGGAAGGCTGATTCTTATTGACTTCGACAGGACAGAATTTAAAAATCTTAATCGCATTCTCAACTCAACAATTGATGATGCAAAAGCCGGTTGTTTTAAAACGGAAATGCTCGCAACAAAAGTTTTGCAGCATCGAAATGACATCGAAATTTCGTGTATAAACTCTACGATTAGTTGCCGAGATTCGATTGTAGCAGCCGGAGATGCTGACTTCTTATTTTGTTGTGTAGACAGTTTGGAAGGCCGACAGATATGTGATCAAATTAGTACGGCTTTTTTACAACCATTATTTGATGTTGGGGTAACCATACCAACGAGAAGTAGTAGTTGTGGTGAACCTGTCATTGCAGATGTATTAGGGCGCATTGACTACATATACCCCGGTAGCCCTACTTTGCTTGACCGCTGCGTTTATTCACCAGAATCTTTACGTAACGAATATCTCCGCCAAACAGCACCTGAAGATTTCAACAACCAAGTTAAGGAAGGTTACATTAAAGGTATTGTCGATGAGGCACCGTCCGTCATCACTTTAAACATGAAAGCTGCAAGCACATGTGTCATGGAGTTTTTGGCTCGACGCTATCAATTCAGACATGAGCCAAATGCTCTTTTCAATAGGGTGATTTTCTCTGTGGCTGAAAGCTATGAGGAGCACGAAAACCTTAAAAATAGTGAGTTATCACCAAGTGAGATGATGGCGCGGGGTCTTGAAGAGCCATTACTTGGAATGCCTTGTTTTCAAAAACTCGGTTCACAGGAAGAGGCAGCATGATAAAACCAAAGTGGGTATTGAAATTATTAGAATTTTTGTTGCCTCCTCGCAAGGTATCAGTGATTGAAGACGATTCCCCCCCTAACCGCTTGCCTATGCGAAATTTGATATTGGCAAGGGAAGATGGAGAGGATTGGGCTGTTGGCTTTTTATGTCCCTGCGGGTGTAAAAGAAAAATTGAGCTCATGCTAATCGATGAAGTAAAACCAAATTGGAAATTGACGCTTGATGAGAGAAGTAGACCAACAATTCACCCTTCTGTCTGGTTAAAAGTTGGATGCAAGTCACACTTTTGGCTTAGGAACGGCAAAATTATCTGGTGTTAACCAAGTGGAGTCCCTATTTTGATATTTTTGAAACCATATTTTGAAATACTCTTTGCCGCAGCTTGGTCTTTACAACAAATTCTTGAAGGATTAGGACTAAGAAGTTCAAGCTTCACTGAAGTCAATGAGCATCAACACATCGTCGCTTCATACTGGTCACCGGGACAAGCTACTATAGAATTACTTGGGATGATGCTCGCTCCTTTCGCTATTTTATGTTCGCTTTTTGTTTTTGCAGGTTACATTTTGGGTGGGCTCAAAGGAACGCTGCTTACAATCTTAATTTTATTGCTTCCAGGCCTTTTATCATTACTATCGGTTTGGCCTGAGCTCGCCGTTGTTCCGACAGATTATGTAGTCGGAGGAGGAGGGAAACTAAGTACTATCACCGGATTCATTGTGATTGTTGCGCTAGCACTCACTTGTGGCTGGTCTCTAAACATCATCTCATCGGATTATTTTCGATTGGGGGAAAAATACCGAAATATTTTTGATCATTTCTGGTATCTCTTAGCAATTTCTTCGGGTATTTTTTTTGTTGTTGAGAGTTCTGATAAACAGTATGAATCTGAAATCGCTTATCAAGAGTCTATTGTTAATAGCTCATCCATTTTCTTAATCGATCAGCTAGATAGATACTATTTAGATGCAGACTGCAAAAAAGAGGGCCTAGTAAATGAAACTTGTTCTTGGAGCCAACGTGTTAAAGAAAAACTCTATGACTACACACTTCGTGATTTAGGTAGTTACTACACACGATCCGGACCTGACTCTATAGAGGACTTCTTTGGAGGAAACAATGGACTTACGAGCATAATTCGTAGGGAAATCGCACAATACAATGCCAAGAAATGTCCTATAGAAGATTTGGGGGGCGGCTCAAAAAGCTTCAGGAATGTTGACTCAAGCTGTATTCGTACGCCATCAGAACTATGCCGAGAGTATCCACCAGAGCTTGACGGTGCAATAGAAAAAAATTTAATGATTACACCCTTGGCGCTTGCTACGGAATGCGTACTTCCGAACCTTATCCAAGGGAAAAAAAGGCTTCAAACATTAGAAGAAAAAGCTGCCAAACAAGGTGGTAATCCCTATGTGAAGTGGATGATTTTTGTTCTGCTTTCTTTTTTAGTAGGTGTGAAAATCTCTAATACTACTGTTAAGCTTGTCAACTCAACAGAGCATGACAATTCACCTCCAAGAACTCATCAGATATTAAATTTTCTTAGACGGCTATTTAACTATCCGTTTTTAAAACTCTTTATACTGATAAGAAAATCTGAGTAAAGCCAACACACTAGTTCTGTGCATTAAATAGGACAAAAAGTCTTTAAATTTTACCTGTAAGAGACAGATAGACGATATGTTTTTGAGCAGATTCTGGCCGAGTCGTCCCTACTGCCAAGGTAGGGACGACTCGGAGAGTCGCTACGCAAGGCCATTGCTCATGATGCCTTGCAACAGAATCTGCTGTTAAAAATGCCGGGGCCATATCAGGGATACAAATTTTTTGTTGAAATACCTGATCGATGTGTTATCTTTTTGCTCGTAAACCGCTCGCTAAGAGCAAAAGCAAAAAGGGCGCATTATCTGCTGCCCACAACACGCTTCTGAGGCGCTACGTTCGTAGCAACGGGTCTACAAGACCAAACTCCAATGTAATCAAAACCACCGTAGTCTGGTATTGCCTTCAACAGAAGCAAACCAGCTCAGCTTGTGTTGCTTTAGATCAGTCAGCCCTTGTGTCAATTCGACAACATACCCGGTTGCGACCGTATATGTGGCTTTAAAACTCACCTTATTTGGCAGATGCCCCCTGATCTTTGGTTTTGATTTTTTCTCTTGCTGAAAAGCACTTTCAAGTCCACCAAATAGAGGAAAAAGCATGAGCCAATTAGGTTATCGTTTAAATCAGATGGTAAATATTCATCATAAAGAAAGCAGTTACAGCACCCGAAATAGCCGGGGTAACATTTTGGATTTGGCAGCCAAACAACTTTTGGAAAGCGGCTTTAAACTGCGAGATCCAAGCGGCTTAAAAACCAAACACGTTGATTACCTGGTGTCGAAATGGCAACAAGACGGTATTGCCGACAAAACAATGAAAAACAGGCTGGCGGCAATTCGCTGGCTAGCAGATAAGATAGGCAAACGTAATATTGTTGCCCGGGATAATGACGATTATGGCATTGCCACGATCCGCAACAACCCTGTGGGTAAGTCAAAGCAGCTAGATAATGACAAACATAGCAAAATCAAATGTGAATTTATAAAGCTGTCACTGCGTTTGCAGCAGGAGTTTGGTTTGCGTCGGGAAGAAGCTATTAAATTCAATGTTTCCTACGCTTGGCAAAATAATCATATCCGTCTTAAAGGTTCGTGGACTAAAGGTGGTAAGTACCGTGAGGTTCATATAACGACTCAGTCACAACTGGACCTGCTAAAAAATATCAGTGCCATAACCAAAGCCGCTCTTATACCGGCAACATCCAATTATGCCCAACAGCTCGGGCTATATGAGCGCGAAACCGTCCGGGTTGGTCTAAACAAGAACCATGGCTTACGCCATCATTATGCTCGGCAACGTTATCTGGAGCTGACTGGCTGGCAATGTCCGGCAAATGATGGTCCTAAACGTAAAACTTTGAGTGCTGAACAGCATGCAATTGATACTGCAGCCAGATTGCAGATTAGCAAAGACCTGGGACATGAGCGACTATCCATCACCTATGCTTACTTGGGCAGTTGACCAATTACCAAGTAGTTTTATCAGCCTGAGAATTTGGCATGCCAAATTTCCAGGCTATTCACAACGGAATTTTAAATTATGTCTGAAGCATCGTTTGATAAGCATTTTCACATCGAAGACTTAGCAGTAGCCAAAAGGTTTGTGGAGGATTTGAACAATCCGCAAAAAGTCCGCTATACGAAACGCAATTTGAACGTCGAAGACAAGAAGGGGGTTAAGCTTTTACAGCGTAAATTAGAAACCTTACCCGATAAAAAAGCTTAGATCGTTCCTGATAAAGGAATTTGGCATGCCAAATTAATACTCTCCGACATCAGTGGCCTTGCCGTCAACAAAAACCCACTTATAGTAAAAGTCCCTAAAATTACGCGGTATTTTGATAAAACCTTGTCCAATCTCGATAAGAGGCGTCTCGATAATACCAAGAGCTTTTAAGGCACCTATTAGCTCCCAATTTTTAGATCTTGCTATATCTTTCTCAAAATATGGTGGAAAATACTTATATACCTTGAGTTCAACATCTATTAAGCCAGAATTGTCATCGAGCACCCCCAGAACAATCTCCTCAACCCCATCTGAGTCGATATCGGCCTGAGCAATAAAGTACCTGTTGGACGACAAGGGTGCTTTGTACTCTTCAGCAGTCTCATAACCAAGACTAAAACAATGCTCAAGCCGGGTACTGCTTCCATTGTGAAAATTGACCTGAAAGGAAATATCACTTTGTTCAAAATAGCTACATACAACTTTTGGGTAATTAGCAAAAAATTGTTTTGTAAGATTTAACTTTACGCCTTTGCCGTTGCGCAGGTCGTCAAAAGTAAATTCAACCGCATTAAGTTTTGATGACCCTGTCAGGAAACTAAATTTTCTTTTATTCAGTTTTAAGTGCTCAAACCATGGCAAAAATTCACTTCTGACTAGAGGAATGATGCCCGTCATAGCGGCAGTAAAGACGATTAGTGGTTCCAGATTAATATCGGGGAAAATAAGCCATGTCAGAGCAGCAAGAATAACGATGATTGAGAGCCAAAAAGAGAGTATTAAACGTTTCAATTAATGTCCTTCGAAATTTGGCATGCCAAATTCCTATCTAAAATACGAACATCATTATCTGTTTTACTATGTGAGCAATCACGTTGTTTTGCCCGCTCCTGTAAAGCAGTACCTGACTCCGAATGTTTACGTCCCATGTTACTAAATACTTGAGAGGTTAGATAAAACCGAAGATAAAAAAAGCTGCATCAAGCAGCTTTTTTTAAAACTTCTCCAATCAAGCGCTTTCTGCAACAAGTTTTTTCTCATTTGTGCTTTTTTGAGGAGATGAGACTTTGGCTCTAAAAATCTGCTGTTGCCACTGCGGCCATACTGAGACCTTTTGGCTAACAAGCTCCATATGCTCAGCTAAGGTTCTATTGTCTTTTTTAGTCATTTTTTTCCTCTCCGCTCATCTTCATATAACTCTTTAGATGTGCATTTGCTATCGCCGTTGCAAACTCCTCTCGAGCAATATATTGCAACTCGTCAGGAGTAAGTCTCAGTGTAGCGGATTCTCGAGACCAGTCTACAGTTTCACCATTAGATTTTTTTCGTTTTATCTCTCGACCGTTACCCAATTTTAGCGAAAATAAATTCAAAAAACTGCGGGGACCAACTCCCACAAATGGTTCAAACGATAACTTACCATCGGATGCTCCCTCAGAAATCGCATCGTCGTGAAAATCAAAAGCTTTACTTTTAGAGTAAGGTTCAACATACACAACTCGAGCGACACCCGCAGCAATAATATGTTTCGCACAGTTATGACAAGGAAACGTAGTGCAATAAAGCGTAGTTCCAATAGTACTGTTGTTTGACCTTCCACAAGATAGTATTGCTTCCATTTCTGCGTGCACGACTCGGCCATACTCAGTGATATCACTAAGCTTTGTGCGTTTAAACTTATTACGCACTTCGACCGAGTCTTCTAAACCTAATTTTAAGATCAGGTCATCGACAATATCTTGGATTTCACGTTTGTTAGCATCAAATCCCCGCTTGTAATCCCGCCCCTGATCAACATCCACGATCTCTGACTGAGATAAAATAGGCCAATACAAGCCGCCCATCGGCTTCGGTACGTCATTTGCTCCAGTAGAGATAATATTTTTGTCTTTAGCGAGCACCGCTCCAACCTGTCGAGATAAATCAGCAGAACGAGTAGAGGCAGAAAATGCCATGTACATTGCATACTCGTCAAATGTTGGAGTAAGGAACGGAAAACCAAAAATCAGCTTAAAGACTCTTTCTACATCCGCTTTATTCTTATCCATATTTTGATCTTCATCTATGAAAAAGTCTGACAGATGAAAGGTATCCCGAGTATGTTGCCCATGACCACTATCAGGGCCTTCGTCAGCATCTCTCGCTATTAGTTGCTCTACTAATGTCTTAGGTTCCGCTTGCCTTAACTTTTTACAAAGTGTCTGATACCTCTTTTCGTAACTAGCATGTATACCTATTACAAACAAACTATTACCATAAGTTTCTCTCAGTGCTTTGACTTCTTCAGGATGCTTTAATGAGCGAATTACCCACGCCTTCTTACTTAGTGGTCGAGGCTCCTCTCCTTCCAAGATACTTGCTCTTCTTTTAGAAATTTCTGCAATAGCAGAATAGGCTAATGCAGCATTGTCTTCAGTAATATCTCTATATTTGTTCCCAACTTCCATATAGTGCTGTATGGTTTTTATTCTAGAAAGGCCAGTGGGCTTTTTGTTAAGCTCGTTCAATATATTTTCTGAGACTCGTATAACATCAGGTTTGAAGTCATATAACTCCAACTCTTCGGTGATCATGGTAATAAATCTATTAAGATCAGTACCTACAGCACACACGAGTGCAATGACAACTTCAGAAAACTCATCAGATTCAGGGCTAACTTTGGAAATATTAGATTTCTTATCTTTCATACTCGTTCCATCTTTCAAACCGTTCCCTTTAACTGAATCTAACAGTAATACTTTGACCAATCTAGAATATATTGTGCAAGTTCAACTTCCAAACGATAAAAAACGCAGCTGGCCTCCAAGCACCTTACTTAAAGCAAAGGCAGTTTTAAATCTGCTGCATTTACTCAGCACTCATACTGGTTCATCCAGGCAGAGGCAGAAAACTAATTCATTTCTGCCAGGATGCCCTGCTGCTTTTGTCATAAGTCACGTATAAACTAATTTATTTTAATCGCTTCAGGAAATGTGAATCATCTTTAATAATCATTTTTCCAACGAAATTTGGAAGCTAAGATACTCTCAGTTTTAATGAGCCTCAAAATGCTAAGGATTTCTTAGCAAAAAATTTGGCATGCCAAATTCCTACTTAAGGAACAAAGCTTGCCGATAGGTAATTCTGGAGAGTACATGAACACTGACAATCTTTATCAGATAGCAGAGCTACGGCCTTTTATTCCCGCTATTATAGAATTACAAAACCGCATTGCTGGCATAGAGAAATATCGCAAACCGCTTGGCTTTGAGCTGGCAGAATCTTATGAGACTGAAGAGCAACTATTTCACGATTTGTTCAAACAGAAAGCCTTTGCCTTTCAGGTTAGCAACGAGCGAGATGAATGTTGGGATATTCTGATTGAAACCTTCCGTCAGTTTGCGGCCCGGAGCATTGACCTGACCTTTGCTGCCAAAGGCAACAGCCCCGAGCGCTTACAAGCAATCAGCCGATGGCTGATCCTGCTCTGTGACTGGAACCAGACTGGCATTGTAAACACCACTAAGCATTGACCATTTCCCTGAATTAATAACTAGAAAATTTGGCATGCCAAATTTTTGATTAAAAAACAAACTAAATCTCACTTTAAAAATCAAAAAATCCGCATTTTTACTAGCTTTAAAAACCCCCCGAATTCTACCCCAGCTTTTCGCTGAAATAGTTATCCTTCTCAGGTACGGTGATTCCATTAGAAGCCATCGGAAAACAAAAGAACATGTACGAATCATTAAGTAACGGTTTATTTATCAATCAACAAGACGGTGAATCAAAATTTCTCTGTGGGCCGATCCGGGTACTGGGTATTACACGCGATTCAGATAATCGCAAAAACTATGGCTTATTAATTGAGTGGGAAAACCTAGATAATAAAATCATTCGTCAGGTTTTTCCCCGCAAACAAATCATAAATGAAAATGGCAGGCAGCTGAAAGAAGTGCTGGTAGATACCGGGTTGGCAGTGTCAAACAGAACCCGTACTTGGGAGAATATCATTACTTTCCTGAACCAATCTCTCCCGAAAGCTCGCTTGGTCAGTTCATCGCAAACAGGTTGGCTTAATCATAGTTTCATCACTCCAGATTGGTGTATTAGCAAAGAACATGAACCCGTTATCTATTCCGGCAGCCGCACGGAGCTGATGTCATCGAAAGGCTCACTTGAGAGCTGGCAAACTTCTGTTGCTCCACTGTGTTTGAACAATCCAATGCTAATTTTTAGCATTTGTTCCGGCTTAGCGGCTCCACTGCTTTACTGGCTGAACTGGCCAAGCTGTGGCGTTCACCTATTTGGCAAATCCAAAATAGCAAAGACCACAGTACTTAACCTGGCGGCCAGTCTGTATTCCAATCAAGACTACGTTTACAGCTGGAGATCTACAGCTAACGGCTTAGAGATAATTGCGTCAACTCACAATGATATGTTGCTTTGCCTTGATGAACTGCACCAAGTGAATGCTGAAGATGTCGATCAATCAATCTATATGCTTGCAAATGGTATGTCGAAAATCCGCAGCAACCAAGACGGTTCACTTGGCGAAAAGCGTAAGTGGCGGCTGCTGTATCTAAGCACAGGTGAAGTTGGCTTAGAGGAAAAACTATCAACTATTCAGAAAAACCTTAAAGCGGGCCAGGAGATTCGCTTTCTGGAAGTGCCGGCAACCAGAAAATTCGGCATCTATGACGATCTCCATGGCTACAGTTCTATCCATGAGTTCTCCCAAGCCATTTGGAATGGTATCAACCTTAATCACGGCTCTGTATTCAAAGCATGGATCGAATATCTCAGCATTACAGAAAATCTGCGATTGGTTCTGAGCAACCAGATAGCCGAGACGCTAAATCAGTGGCGACAAACCGGAGACGGTAATCAGGTTACAGAAGCAGCGAAAAGATTTGCTTTACATGCGGTAGCTGGCGAGCTGGCTATTTCTGCAGGGTTGCTTCCGTGGCCAATAGGCACCGCAGAGGAAGCGGCAAACATTGCTTTTAAATCGTGGCTGGATACCCGGGGTAGCAATGTCGATTCAGAAGACGAAAAACTAAAAAAGCACCTGCCAAAAGCTTTAAAACATTGGCGCAGAAAACTGCTGCCTGAAGGCAAACCATTGCAAGATCACTATGGCTACATCATCAAAGAGAATAACGTTCAGGTTTGGTATCTGACACGCGATGCATTTAAAGAAGGGCTTGACCTCAACTTCAAAAACCAAGTCTCGCAATCCGTGCAGTACATGGCGAATCAGGGCTGGATGGAGACTAGCGAAGGTCGGGACACTTTCAAGCGAGTCATTCCCGGTGGTCCAGCAGGTGGTCGATATTTCAAAGTAATACCCAACAAAATAGTTAGTGACTTAGCGCTGGACGAGAAACTTTCCCAACCAATATTCCCAATTAATGAACATGATTAATAAGGGTTTTCCCTTATTCCCAATTTCCCAGGAGATTTAAAGGAACGACAATGACAGAAAAAAATGAAGATTCTGTTTTACGGGACAACACCCAACTAAACAATCAAAAAACCGCTTTGGAGGTAATGATGTACGGTAACTTGAATAGCAAAGCAGTATTGAATGTGGCTGAATGTTCAGCTTTCACTGGGCTGAGCGTCAGCTATATCTACAAGCTGACGCATACCGGTAAAATTCCGCACTCTAAGCCAAACGGCAAGTTAGTATTCTTTGACCGGAGAAAAATTGAAGAATGGCTACTTAGTAATCCTGTTGAAACTGAAGCCGACAGATCTCATTTCGTCGCACAGAAAGTCAATTCGTTAAAGCTAAGAACATGATGACATACCGGGCAGATTATTAGATTGCTTCAAATAAATCTGCCCGGTCAGCAATTTAGTATCTCAAACCTACGATGTTGCCGTCATTGTTCTTGGTTGGTAGTGAACGGGTATCAATAATACGGCCTCGGTATCGCATTATAATTGGCAGCCAAAAACACCTGTCCTGGACTATCTTTACTGCTTGCTTCAACGAGCGATAATAAACGGTAGGTGCAATCCGATAAAAGTCCATTCCTTCAACACTCTCCTGAACGTATTGCATCAGGTCAGAATCGCTGTGCGTCTCAGAAACAAGGCGGCCACATTTATCATCCTCATCAACTTGACTACCATAGAGTTCTTTCAGCTCATGACCAAATAAGTGCATAAGAGTACTGCGGCCTATCTCAATTAGTGATCCATCCTCCAAATCCACGTGCTCAAGAGAATCAAAGGCTACTACACAACCTTTATAAAACGCTTGTTCAATTTCTTGTGATTTTTCACGCCATGTTAATAGATGCTTCCAGTGATGGAACTTCATGTTGCTTGCTATCAGATCTAAAGCGGCATGGTGAGGAATTTTATTTTCACGTTTGAGTTTTTTTGCTTGATGCCTAAAAATCTCAAGGTCCTTTTTGGATATAACAAAGTCAGTGAAATACTCAGCAGGAACTGCATCAAAATTAAAATTGGCTAGATTTACGCCTTTTGGTGGTGTTACTTGAAATAACATAGTCTGTGCTCCGTTACACGAGCAGACTGGTGCCCACTGCCAGATAGCTCATGAATGATCACAAACTTTAAATTGAATTGATAAACCGTCCCGTCCGGGTTCGCCAAGGTGGGCAGCAAGCGCCGGTAGCGCTACGTATGAAAATAGCCAAAATTGCTATTGTGTGTCAATCTAAAATAAAAATTAAGGCCACTCTATGACACCAGAACAAATGCCGGGCTACGGCTACCCAACATTGGCTGTTTGGCCTGAACCTTGGTACGAAACACAAGGTTGGCTTATGCACGACTATAAGATTTGTCCAGACGGTTCCTTGAAGTGGTTTAAGTCAACAATATTGACAGAAAATGGCCATGTAAAAGCCGAGTATTTTACAACTTTTGATAGAGCGGTATCTGTTGCAGATGAGCGTAACATTCAACACTTAGCTAATTTGTCTAAGCTAGATTTAAGTGAACAGCAGCGATATTCTCTGGAGTTGAAGGCAAAAAAAACCATTCAAGCCAAATCTCGCTTAGCTAACGAAGAACAATTAATGCTTTCAGAAGCAATAAGACGCTCCAAACAACAAGAAAGAATCAGCATCAACGACATAATATTACCAGCAAGCGCAGAGATATTTAGAGAAGACCTTTTTAATCAACTGCAAACCCTGCCTTACTTACGTATAGCATTTACGAGGACCGCTAATCAAAAAGCGATTTTATATCGACAAAATGAACGTGCTTGGTCAAAACCATATAACGTAGGAAGAAAAGGCGCGCAGCTTGCGGAAAGATCAAAAGTAGCGAATGGATTCGGATTTAGTGCTGAATCGCATTGGGGCAAGATTAAAGCGTCCATTCGCAAAATATTGCTTCCAAGAGCTAATCAGTTACTTCAACTGGCTAGTGTGCAACGCTTGTTAGCTGAAGCAAAATCTCAAGGTCATCAAGTTGTTGTGTCAAATGGTTATGTATTTTGGTTTGAAGAGAGCGGAAATATAGGATGGCAAGTTAAGGAAACGGCTAGTAGTGAAAGTTCGGATGGAAGCGCAATTTGGTTTGAGGGTACCATAATTTCAAAAAATCATGGTCGATTAGTCGTCCTTCCATATATCAAGGAAAATGGAGAAAAAGTTCAAGGCCATACTAAAAATGCTCCAAATGACGGGCGAGCAAAACCAAGGCATCCAGACAGCTACGTCAATTTACCTTTTCATGTTCTCAAAGATGATCTTATGATTGGCCTTTTTGGTGAATTACCCTATGAATGATATGTATTTAGGAAAGTAAATGGCTCAGTTAAAGATTAATGGAAACGTGAAAATTGGACATATATATGAATGTGAATTCGGAATGTTCAAGAAGAAAATGGATGGTCTAACTACATCTGATAAAGATGACGCGGTTCAAGATGACTACAATTACAGAATTCCGAATGAAATGATAAAAAGAAGAGCTGTTGTTGTCGTCGGAAAGCACAGAGGTCAATACGTAGTAGTTCCAATTAGCAGCACAAAAGAGACAGCCAACCGTGTTGAGAAAGAGCCTGAGAGTAAAGGGTTTCATGTTCCGTTAAAGCTAGGCGATTTTCCTGTAACCAAACGGTATGAAGCTGAAACCGCTAGGTGGGCAAAAAGTAATCTTGTCACAACAATTGATGGAGGAAGACTTAGAGACATCTACGATGACGTTCAGCAGTCACATATTTTAGCCCACCAAATGTCAGAAGATACCTTAAAAAAAGTAAGAGAAGGTATAATCATCTCAATAGGTATGAACTCCTTACTAGCTATAGTTGACAACAAGCAAGTTAGTGCGTAACATTTATCAGGTAGCCGAAAGGCAAGTTAATTTTTTAGCCGAAAGGCAAGATTTAGAGAAAGCCCCTTCGAAAGTTGGGGCTTTTTTTATTTACGTCAAAAATTTGGATAAATATTAAGAAGTTTAGTGTCAATTGGCATGATATTTACTAATCCGATTCAGGCCCACTAATCAACCACTTAATATCAAATAAATATTTGAATTATATAAACATTTCACTTTCTGTATCGGTAAGTAAATCTGCGGCAACAACACCTCAACCACGTCTAGCGCTGGGCACCGTTACAAAGCAGAAACCAGCCGGAGTTTGGTCACTCGCGGTGATAATTGGCAAAATTTGCCGATGATAAAACAGCGCTGGCCCGTCTATTTATGCATTTACTTCCAAAGTGCCTGGAATGCTTAACGTCTACTCAGAGCCAAGCTTTTGCCCTATAACTATATACGTCCGGCAATGAAGCGGGTCGCTCTTGCCTCAGGTTTTCGGGCAAGACGCAACTCAAGACTATGACTGAACTAAAGAGTTCGCATCTGGTTAACTAACTTTAAGGTATTGATTATGAGTATTAAAAATATTCTTCCTGGCAAACTGGGGTTTGGCGCCGCCCCGCTTGGCAATATGTTCCGCAATATTCCGGAAGAAGAAGCTGTTGCCACAGTGGCGACGGCCTGGAACAGTGGAATCCGTTATTACGATAATGCTCCTTTCTACGGGGCTGGTTTAGCTGAAATTCGTATGGGTAATGTGCTTTCTCAATACCCTCGCGAAGACTACGTGATTAGTAGCAAAGTGGGGCGTGTCATTCTCGATGAGATTGAAGATGTCAGTGCCCGCGATCTGGGAGAAAAAGGTGACGTATTCAAATACGGCCGACCAAATAAAATCGTCAATGACTACTCTGAAAACGCCACATTACGCTCCATTGAAGACAGCCTGAAGCGTCTGAAGACCGATTATCTTGACATCGTCTGGGTTCATGATGTAGCTCAGGATTTCTATGGCGATGAATGGCTCAGCCACTTTGAAAGTGCCCGTAAAGGTGCATTCAAAGTCCTTGACCGTTTGCGTGATGAAGGTGTTATCAAAGCCTGGGGCCTGGGCGTTAACCGCGTTGAGCCGATTGAACTGCTGCTTGATCTTGACGAACCACGTCCTGATGGTTTCCTGTTGGCGGGCCGTTATACGTTGTTGGATCATGACCGCGCACTACAACGTCTGATGCCTGAAATAACGAAACAAGGCCTGGGTATAGTCGCCGGTGGTCCTTATAGTTCTGGCGCACTGGTTGGTGGGCCTAACTTTGAATATGCGCCAGCTACGCCGGAAATTCTGCTCAAGGTAGCAAAAATTAAAGCTATTGCCGACCGTTATGGCGTCAGTATGAAATCAGCTGGTCTGCAATTTGCGCTGGCAAACCCTGCAGTTGTAGCTGTGATCCCTGGAGCCAGCAAACCAAGCCGTCTGGCTGAAGACAGTGCAGCCCTTGAAGCTATAGTCCCGGCGGATTTCTGGAAACAGCTTCGTAGTGACGGTTTGGTCAATCCTGCCGCACCACTGCCAGTCGACAAGTAACAGGAAGATTTAACATGGCAAAAGCTTCAACATTTATCAACTTACCGGTTACGGCTGAGGACGAGATATCTGCGCTTTTTCAGGGCATTTATGAGGATGGATTAGAGGCCCTGAGAAAACACTTTACCAACAATTAATATGTTAATTTAAGTTTTTACTGCATCCAACTGCTGCGCGGTGTTGTCCGTTGTGATCAACACCGCAATCAGTAATGCTCCTAAAGTAACAAAGCCGGCAGCCAGATACAAACCAATATCGTACTGGCCTGTTATTTCGGCCAGATAACCTGTAAGCGCCGGCGCCAGTACCTGGGCACTGCCATAAGCTAGTGTCATTTTGCCCATTAATTTCGCCGGTTTACTCGGATACAAGCGCCCTGCCATGGTTAGCACTAAACTAACCACCCCGACAAAGGTCGCGCCAAATAAGGCTGCGCTTAACAGCACCGCTGTTAGTGAGCTAAACCACAACGGCAGCAAAATAGCGGCGCTTTGTGCCAGCAACGCCAGCATAATGGCTTTCAGGTAGCCCGTTTTACGCGCGATTAAATCCCACAACAATACCGCCGGCGCGGCCGCTAAACCTAAAATGATAAAACTCAGGTTACCGCTGCCGCTTAAACCCGGCATACGCTCAACAATGGTAACGATAAAGGTAGCGCTGATAACATAGCCATAACCGGCGCAAAAGTAGCTAGCCAGCATCAGGCGGTAAAAGGGTTTAGACGGTGGTGTATCAGTTGAGCGGCTCTGCGCGGCAGTAGTAACCGCAGCAGGGCGTGGCAACCAGCGCCAGGCCGGAATGGCCAGTAACACGCCGAACACGGCTAAATACTGCCACTGGGTGCGCCAGTCCAGCTGCTGGCTCAGCATCAGCTCTACCAATACCGCAGCAAGTGCAATACCAAAGCCTAAGCCGGCAAAGTGAATGCCCAGTTCAGCCCGTTGTTTGTGGCTTAACAGCCAGTGCATAATCAGGCCGGAGGCAATCAGCATGGAACAAGCGCTGCTTAAGCCCGCCACAAAACGCCAGAACGACCACAGCCAGACGTTATCGGTTAACGCCATACCAAGAGTGCTCAGCACCGCTAAAATTAAGCCAAGCCGGTATAGCGTATCTTTTAGTTTAAGATTACTCAGGCTGGCCGCCAGCAAAGCCCCGGCCATATAGCCCAAATAGTTAACCGCAGCCAGATAACCACCACTGGCGTCATCCAGCACATTTTGCTGCTGCATTAATGGCAACAGCGGGGTATAGGCAAAGCGGGCCACACCCAGGCAAAGTAACTGGCTGAAAAACCCGGCTAGCAATACATAGAAACGTTGCGGCATCATATTAGCTGTGGTTGTCAGAGTACTAACCCCGCAAGGCGAAAACCTTAGCTTAGCGCAAGAAAAAAGGCCGCGGTATGCGGCCTTAGTCTGATGTACCTTTATAATGATTAACGGGCATAGGTTGCCGTTAACGTGGCTTTGCCCAGCGCCATAGCATTTAACATAAAACCGACCACTGCAGCGCTGGCGCCATCAGCGGCCGGCAGGGCTTCTTCGGGTAAGGCCCACACGGTAAATTGATAACGGTGCATACCATGACCTTCCGGCGGGCAAGCGCCGCCAAAGTCTTTACTGCCATAATCATTGTTAAAACTGCGGCTGCCCGTTGGCAAACTGCCTTTACCGGCACCGCGTGCCAGGCCATTAGTGTCAAGCGGAATATCGGTTACCAGCCAGTGCCAGAAGCCTGAGCAAGTGGGTGCATCCGGGTCAAATACGGTAACAGCAAAGCTTTTTGTCCCCGCCGGGGCATTAGCCCAGTTAAGCTCAGGCGATACATTTTTGCCGCTACAGCCAAAGCCATCAAACTCGTGATCTTTGGCCATAAAATGGCCTTCTTTAATATCCGCACTGCTTAGCGTAAAAACCTTAGTTGTCATAGCGCCTCCAAATGTAAGTGAACACTTACTTATAACTTGATACCCATTGATAAAAGGCTTGCTTGGGTAAAGCGCCGGCTTGTTGTGCGACAACCTTACCCTGTTTAAACAGCATTAAAGTAGGAATAGAGCGGATATTAAACTGTGCCGCCAACTGTTGCTGCTGCTCAGTATTGATTTTACCAAAGCGAAAATGCGGCTCCAGCTCACGTGCAGCCTGACTGAAAACCGGCGCAAAGCTCTGGCAGGGGCCGCACCAGCTGGCCCAAAAATCCACCACCAGCGGCAGCTCAGCTTTTTGCGCATGAGCGGCAAAATTCGCACTGGTCAGATCCAGTGGTGCACCACTGAACAGTAACTGCTTACATTTACCGCACTTTGCAGCCGCTGCCGGCCTATCAGCAGGCAAGCGGTTAAGGCCATTACAATTCGGGCAGGCAACAATCATGGCAAACTCCACACTATGGCTATAGCCTGCTATATGGCGGCGGTTCAGTTATATTTAAAGCCGGCGTTAAAAACTCAGCTGCTGCCAGCCGGTTTTACTATCAAAGCTTAAGCTTTTTACCTCACCACGGCCCTCTATATTGACGGTATTTACCTGTGCCGGCCACAAGGCCTGCAAGGCGTTATGCTTAATGCGCAAGCCCTGCAGCTCTGGTGGGATTGGCGCTTCCTGATACACCCAGAAAAACCGGCCGTCCAGTTGCCCGCCAACCAGCGTTAAACTGATAGCCTCACCCGCCGGGGTTGTCAGCGCAAAATGCTCACTGACATATTGGCTGAATGTCTGTTGGGTTTGCTGACTGTTTAACAGATCGGCGCTTTTATCAAATAGCTGTTTAACGCCGTGTTCGGCGTCGTGCACATAAAAGCGGTGCATTACTTCGATATTGCCGCTGCGCTGGTTAAATACCAGCTTAGTCAGCGCAGCTTTCATTTCATGTGCCGCTAACTGACCGCTGCACGCGGCCAGAACAACCAAACACGCCAGCACACGCATTAATTGTTATCCTTTTTTTCGCTATCGGGCTTCTTTGCCGGATCTTTCAGCTCAGTTTTGCTGTCTTGCATAATATCGCGGCTGACTTTAGCTTTACTCTTGTCAGCTTTATATGCCTCGATGCGTGACGGGATAATACGGCGCGGATAAAAGTTATTTTCAATATCCACATCCGCAGTTTCCCATTTCGGATCTACCACTACATCCTGCAGCACTTTATCTTTGGCGGTAACAATCAGCTTATTCACCGCTTTGGGGCTACGACGCCAAATCTCGGCCGGAATATACTGCTGCTCGCTGCTGCCGTCGGCATAGTTCAGCTGTAGCAAAATCGGCATTACCAGGCCGCCCTTGTTGCTAAACTGGAGTACGTAGTAATTTTTATCTTCTGCCACTGCGCGCTCAAAGGCTTTGCGCTCCCACGGCTCTAACTCATGCAAAAATTTGGTGTAGGCATTGCGCTCTTTGTTGGTAACGGTGAAGCGATCGTTATCATCATAAAAATCACGTACATCCGGATTTTTGTCTATCCACAACACTTTACCTTCAGCTTTATTACGCTCAACAAATAGCGGCATCGGTTTATCCAGCTCCTGTTGGCGTTGACGCTCGAAATCAATGTCCGGGTTCTTCGTGTCTAAACGCAGCTGAAACACTTTATCCAGCGAGATATCGACATGATCGGTGCTGTAAAACCAGCCACGCCAAAACCAGTCCAGATCAACGCCGCTGGCCTCTTCCATAGTACGGAAAAAGTCGGCGGGCGTTGGCCGCTTAAACTTCCAGCGTGTGGCATATTCTTTAAAGGCGAAATCGAACAGTTCACGGCCTAAAATCACTTCGCGCAGAATATTCAGCGCCGCCGCCGGCTTGGTATACGCATTAGGGCCCAGTTTTAATACGCTGTCAGACTGCGTCATAATCGGTACCTGCACGTCTGACTTCATATAGTCGACAATATCGCGCGGTTCTACGCCCCATGGGATGGTTGGGTCCCATTCGCGGCCAGCCACACCATCTAAAAAGCTGTTCAAGCCCTCATCCATCCAGGTCCATTGCCGCTCGTCGGAATTGACTACCATCGGAAAGTAAATATGACCCACTTCATGGATCACCACACCAATTAAAAAGCGCTTTTCCGCCTGGGAATAAGTGCGGCGGCCATCGTCCTGCAACTTAGTACGCGGGCCGTTAAAGGTGATCATCGGGTATTCCATGCCGCCTACCGGGCCATTAACCGACTGCGCTACCGGATACGGATAGTCAAACGAGAAGCGTGAATACACTTCCATGGTATGCACTATGGCTTCGGTGGAATATTTTTGCCACAGCTCACCGCCTTCTTTCGGGTAGAACGACATTGCCATCACAAATGGCTGCTCGCTGCCGCCCTGCTGATAGCCTTTGGCATCCCAGATAAATTTGCGCGATGAAGCCCAAGCAAAATCGCGCACATTTTTTGCTTTAAAATGCCAGGTTTTGCTCTGATCAGTGCCGTCTTTCTCGTTTTCCAACGCTTCCTGTTCAGTAACTACAAACACCGGGCGTTTGGCGGTTTTGGCCTGCTCCAGGCGGGCTAATTGCTGTTTAGTCAGCACCTTGCTGCTGTTTTGTAACTCACCGGTGGACGACACTATATGGTCTTCAGGCACCGTTAATTTGACATCGTAATCGCCAAACTCCAGCGTAAACTCACCGCGGCCTAAAAATTCTTTATTGGTCCAGGCTTCGTAATCAGTGTAAGCCACCAGCCGTGGAAACCATTGCGCTAATAAGAAAATATCGTTACCGCCTTCGCGCGCATCTTTCGGAAAGTGCTCATAACCGGAGCGGGCCGATACTGCGTCTTCTTCCACAATATTAAAGGAAAAATCGAGGCTGAAATCTGTAGCCTGGCCAGGCTTTAACGGCTTATCCAAATCGATGCGCATCAAGGTGCCAACAATGGTGACTTTCAGCGCTTTGCCACTGCTACTTTTAACGTTGCTGATCACAAAGCCTAGTTCGTTATCCGCCATAAACTGCTGCCGGCGCAACTCTTCCAGACTTAAGCGCGCGGTAATGTCGCCATCGCCAACAGAGGTTGCCGGGCCACGGCGGCCGATACCGCCAAAGTCGGTACTCATTTCCGCCATTGAATCGTTTTTAAAGATGTTTTGATCCAGATGCAGCCACAAGTATTTCAGCGTATAGGGTGAATTGTTTTTGTAATGGATTTGCTGTCTAGTGCTAAGCTGGCGCTTGGTTTCATCCAACACCACGTCCATTTTATAATTAACCTGTTGCTGCCAGTATTGTTGGCCCGGTTCACCGGCAGCATTGCGATATACGTTCGGCGTCGGCAGCACTTCGTCTAATTGGCGAAACTTATCTTCAAAGTCACCTTTGGTTTGGCGGATAGCATCAGCATTTACAACCGTACTGCACAGCAACGCTGTCAGCAGGCTAAACAACGGCAGGGGGCGGGAAAAAATGGTCGGCATAATCAGCTGCACTCTTATTATTTTCAGTGTGTTAAGCAAGCTTTCTACAATAAGAAACTTCAGCTTGTCAAACAAGCACTGTTTAACACGTACCATGGTTAATCTGTCGCCAATAAAAAACCCTGCCGTAGCAGGGTTTTCTTATAACGGGTGAAACTTAGTCGCGCGGCTTGCGCGGCGCACGTGGCGCAGCACCAGGGCGTGGGCCCGGGCCGTTCGACGGACGACGCTCGCCTGCTGCCGCAGCTGTCGCGCCGCTGTCTACGGTGATATTAAGCTTTTGCTTACGCACATATACCTTTTTCAGGTGCTGGAAAATTTCATTCGGAATAGTTGCCGGCAACTCTACCGTGCTGAAATGATCAAACAGCTTAATATTACCGATGAACTGGCTGTCGATATTAGCTTCGTTGGCGATGGCACCCACGATATCACCGGCACGCACACCATGCTCTTTACCTACTTCAATGCGGTAAGTCTGGTAATCGCCTTTCATTTCACGCTTCACACGTGGACCACGATCCGGACGCTCGCCACTGCGTTCAGGGCGATCTGAGCGCTCACGGCGTGGACGTTCTTCACGCTCACCACGGGCATGCGGCTCACGGATTTCCGGGAACTGGCTGGCCACGTTTAACGGCTGGTCTTTCTGCGCTAAAAACAGTAAAGCCGCAGCCAGATCATTTTCTGTAGTTTCAATCTTCTCACGCCAATCGTTAATTAACGTTTGGAAGAAACTTAAATCCTGAGTTTCGATGGTTTGCGCTAACTGTTCACGGAACGATTCGATACGACGCTGTTCAATCACACGGCCGGTAGGCAGTGACATCTGCTCAATTGGCTGTTTGGTAGCATGTTCAATAGTACGCAGCAAACGGCGCTCACGTGGTGACACGAATAAGATCGCTTTACCTTCGCGACCGGCACGGCCGGTACGGCCAATACGGTGCACATAGGCTTCACTGTCGTAAGGAATGTCGTAGTTTACTACCAGACTGATACGTTCTACGTCTAAACCACGGGCGGCAACGTCGGTTGCCACAATAATATCCAGCTGGTTAGCTTTCATTTTACGAATGGTCAGTTCGCGGTGTGCCTGGTTCATATCACCGTTTAAGCAGGCCACGGCATAACCGCGTGCGCCCAGTTTCTCGGCAATTTCTTCAGTGGCACTTTTGGTGCGCACGAATACGATAGTGGCATCGTACTCTTCGCCTTCCAGCAAGCGAGTTAACGCATCCAGCTTCTGGTTACCATCTAACATCACATAACGTTGGGTAATACGCTCAACGGTACTGGTTTTAGAAGCAATTTTAATTTCTTCAGCATTTTTTAAATGCTTCTGCGCAATAGCGCGGATGGGTGCAGGCATGGTTGCCGAGAACATCGCAACCTGACGGCCTGGCGGCGTAGCATCCATAATAGTTTGCACATCATCGATAAAACCCATACGCAACATTTCGTCGGCTTCATCCAGTACGATAGCGCGCAGCTTATCCAGCTTTAACGTACCACGGTCTAAGTGATCAAGAATACGGCCGGGTGTACCGACAATAACCTGAGAGCCACGTTTTAGTGATTTAAGCTGGTTGGTATAGCTTTGGCCACCGTATAACGGCAGTACATGAAACGCCGGCATATAACGGGCATAAGCCTGAAAGGCTTCAGCAACCTGAATCGCCAGTTCACGGGTTGGTGCCAGAACCAGAATTTGTGGATCGTTTTGCGCAGGGTCAAGCCGTGCTAATAAAGGCAGCGCGAAAGCACCGGTCTTACCGGTACCGGTTTGCGCCTGGCCTAATACATCCTCGCCAGCTAATAGTTTTGGGATAGCAGCAGCCTGGATAGGCGACGGCGTTTCATAGCCAAGTTCAGTGACAGCACGAACAATAGCTTCAGGCAGCATTAGCTGGGAAAATGACACAGTGTCAGACATACGTTGTTTAAACCTCAATAACACGCAGGCGTAGTGGTAGTGCTATTGTTGCTTTTACTTAGCCTGCAGAGCAGTAAAAGCACGTAAATCAGACCAAAGCATAGCTTTAACTGATTTTATTCCAGTAGTATAGCCAAACATTTTTATGACAAGAGGCATATCATGATAGACATCCTCGTTGGCAGCCAAATGGGCGCAGCGGAATATGTGGCAGAACAAGTTGCTGAAACACTGGTACAAGCGGGCTATGAAGCAACACTTCATCTGAAACCCGAACTGGATCACCTTAACCCTTCCGGGGTTTGGTTAGTGATCACATCCACCTATGGCGCAGGAGATCTGCCTGATAATATTCAACCCTTTGCGGATCAATTAGCACAAGATCGGCGTGATCTTACCACACTTTCTTATGCCGTGATCACTTTAGGTGACTCTGCCTACGATACTTTTTGTCTGGCTGGCGAGAAAATAGCGAGTTTACTAGATATGCAGCAGGCAAAATGCTTGTTAATGCCACTGCAAATTGATGCCCAGGATGCCGAACTGCCAGAGGAACATGCCCTGCGCTGGCTACCTGACTTTATTAAAACGCTGCAATAAAAAAAGCGGGTGGCAAGCACCCGCAAACACAAGTATATCTCAGGAAGAACAGGATAACGTTAGTCTCTCCCAGGTTGGCCTCAGCAATAAAACCAACTTGTCGTTACCTTACCGCCAATCTGGCGAACAGTCTTGATATCAGCATGATAAAGCCATGATAAAAGCATTTTAAGCGTTAGGATCCAGTTACACCCAAGTTATCAACAAAATTACAAATTAATAAATCACTCTGTGCATAAGTATAGGTAAAACCGGTTATTAAGCTGTATTTATCCTAAATATAAAAAAAATATTTTTCTGACATGTGGATAAAGTGCCATTTTGATCACCGGTTCAACCGCAACAGATCCTAGCTTGATCACAGGATCTGATCCTTAGTAAGCTTCTGATCATTCATATAAAGATCCGCTTATGCACTGAAAACCGGCTCCTTAGTAGTAAAAATAATAAAAAGATCTCTAAAAAGATCTTATTTAATTTAGAAGATCCTAAGCCCGGTACAGCATTCCACTTACCCCTGGATCGCGCTACAATAGCGCCCCTTAAACACTTTGACAGATTAACCAAATACTGAGGCAACTATGCTGTACCAAGAGACATTCGACGTTATCGTTGTAGGCGGTGGCCATGCCGGCACCGAAGCCGCTCTGGCAGCTGCACGCATGGGCCGTAAAACATTATTGCTAACCCACAATGTTGAAACCTTAGGACAAATGTCCTGCAATCCGGCTATTGGTGGTATTGGCAAAGGTCATCTGGTCAAAGAAATTGATGCTTTAGGCGGCGCTATGGCAATAGCCGCTGACAAAGGCGGTATTCAGTTTCGCACCTTAAACAGCTCTAAAGGCCCTGCGGTAAGAGCCACCAGAGCACAGGCTGACCGGCAGTTGTACCGTGCTGCCATTCGTACAATGCTGGAAAACCAGCCAAACTTAAGTATTTTTCAGCAAGCCTGTGATGATCTGATGGTTGAAAACGATCAAGTTAGCGGCGTAGTAACCCAGATGGGGTTAAAGTTTAAGGCTAAATCTGTAGTACTTACCGTGGGTACTTTTTTGGGTGGCCAAATTCATATCGGTTTACAAAGCCATTCAGGCGGTAGAGCAGGCGATCCGCCGTCTATTGCATTGGCAAAACGTTTACGTGAGTTGCCATTTCGGGTAGATCGCTTAAAAACCGGCACGCCACCACGTATTGATGCCCGTACCATCGATTTTTCACTGATGCAGCCACAGCCAGGTGATAACCCTACTCCGGTGTTTTCGTTTATGGGCAAACAGGCTGATCATCCAATACAAATACCCTGTTACATCACCTACACCAATGAAAACACCCATGATGTGATCCGCAATAATCTGGACAGATCACCAATGTACACCGGTGTAATTGAAGGTATAGGCCCACGCTATTGTCCGTCAATTGAAGATAAAATTATGCGCTTTGCCGATAAAGACAAGCATCAGATCTTTATCGAGCCGGAAGGCTTAACTACTCATGAAGTTTACCCAAATGGTATCTCAACCAGTTTGCCATTTGATGTACAGCTGAGCATAGTGCGCTCAATTAAAGGTATGGAAAACGCGCATATCACCCGGCCAGGCTACGCCATTGAATATGACTTTTTTGACCCACGCGATCTGAAAAACAGCCTGGAAACCAAATTTATTAAAGGCCTGTTTTTTGCCGGCCAGATTAACGGCACCACAGGTTACGAAGAAGCCGGTGCTCAGGGCTTATTGGCAGGGTTAAATGCATCGCTGTTTAGCCAGGATAAAGACAGCTGGTCACCAGGGCGTGAACAAGCTTATCTCGGTGTACTGGTAGACGATCTAACCACCATGGGCACTAAAGAGCCATACCGGATGTTTACCAGCCGCGCTGAATACCGCCTGATGCTGCGTGAAGATAACGCCGACTCACGCTTAACGGAAAAAGGCCGTGAACTTGGCCTGGTTGATGATGCTCGCTGGGCGGCATTTAATGAAAAAATGGAACAGATTGCGCTGGAACGCCAGCGCTTAAAACAAAGCTGGATCCACCCGCAACATGCTGCACTGACAGCGGTTAATGCGTTGGTTAAAACCCCTTTAAGCAAAGAGGCCAGCCTGGAAGAACTGGTACGCCGGCCAGAGATTAATTACGTTGATCTGATGCAAATAGCCGATCTGGGCCCAGGACTGGCTGATCCTGTTGCTGCCGAGCAGGTAGAAATTCAGATCAAGTACGAAGGTTATATTCACCGTCAACAAGATGAAATTGCTAAACAGCAGCGCAATGAGCAAACGCTGTTACCACAACAGTTTGATTATAAACAAGTTAAAGGTTTATCCAACGAAGTTATCGTTAAACTAAACCAGACTCAGCCGCAAACTGTTGGCCAGGCATCGCGTATTTCCGGTATTACGCCGGCGGCGATATCATTACTGCTGGTTTACTTAAAAAAACAAGGGTTACTGCGAAAATCAGCGTAAGCCAGCTTAAGGATCACGATGTTAGAAAAACTTAAGGCGCTGGTAGCGCAAACCAGCCTGACGCTGTCTGAACGGCAGTTGCAACAATGTATCGCCTATGTACAGCTACTGGATAAATGGAACAGTGCTTATAACCTGACTTCAGTGCGTAACCCTGAAGAAATGCTGATCAAGCACGTAATGGATAGTTTAGTGGTGGCACCGTTTTTAACCGGTGAGCGCTTTATCGATGTGGGTACAGGCCCAGGGTTACCAGGCGTGTTGCTGGCCATTTATTACCCGGATAAACACTTTACCCTGCTAGATAGCCTGGGCAAACGTATCCGCTTTTTAAATCAGGTTAAATTACAGCTGAAGCTGGCTAATATTCAGCCGTTGCAAAGCCGGGTAGAAGAACATCAGCCAGAACAAGGCTATGATGGCGTAATAAGCCGCGCTTTTGCCTCAATCAATGATATGCTCAGCTGGTGTCGACATTTACCCGCGACAAACGGCTGCTTTTTCGCCATGAAAGGTGCTGCAGTACAAGAAGAAATTGCAGCTTTGCCTGATTTTGTTAAAGTAGCCTCCGTTCAGCCTCTTGTTGTACCGCAGTTGCAAGCACAGCGGCATTTGGTAATACTGAACCCCTGCTAACTGATAACGAGGACATCTTGTGGCGAAAGTGATCGCAATAGCTAACCAGAAAGGTGGTGTTGGTAAAACCACTACGGCAGTGAATCTGGCTGCCTCACTGGCTGCGACCAAGCGCAAGGTGCTATTGATCGATCTTGATCCGCAGGGCAATGCCACCATGGGCAGTGGCGTAGATAAATATAGCCTGCCGGCCACCGCCTATGATTTACTGGTTGATGAAAAACCGCTGGTTGACGTACTGGTAAAAGAGACTGCCGGTGGCTATCACCTGGTGGCGGCAAACTCTGATCTTACCGCGGCAGAAGTGCGTTTAATGAATGTATTTGCCCGCGAACTGCGTTTGCGCAACGCGCTGAAAGATTACCGCAACAGTTACGACTTTATTTTTATCGACTGCCCACCGTCACTGAATATGCTTACTGTAAATGCCATGGCCGCTGCTGATACCGTGCTGGTACCGATGCAGTGCGAATACTTTGCGCTGGAAGGCTTAACAGCGCTGGTTGATACCATTAATCAGCTTGCTGCTGCGGTTAATCCTGAGTTAAAGATCGAAGGTATATTAAGAACCATGTACGATCCGCGCAATCGTCTGGCGAATGATGTTTCGGAACAGTTAAAACAACATTTTGGTGACAAGGTTTACCGCGCGGTGATCCCGCGCAATGTAAGGTTGGCTGAAGCGCCCAGTTTTGGTGCACCGGTAATGTATTACGATAAAAGCTCAACCGGGGCTAAAGCGTATCTGGCGTTGGCGGGCGAAATGCTGCGCCGGGCCGATAAAAAAACGGTTAACAGCACTACCTCTGTCTGATCTGAATAATTTTAGGGAAGCTATTTAGCATGTCGGTAAAGAAACGCGGCCTGGGCCGGGGTCTGGATGCCTTACTTACGTCCAACAGAACCAGTAACAGTGATACCGCCACGACAACAGCCAGCGCGCTGCAACAGCTGCCGGTAGAGTTTCTGGTGCCGGGCAAATACCAGCCACGTAAAGATATGTCGCAGGAAGCACTGGAAGATTTAGCCAGTTCTATCCGCGCTCAGGGCATTATTCAACCGATAGTAGTGCGGCCGCTGGCAAAAGATAAGTTTGAAATTATCGCCGGTGAACGGCGTTGGCGTGCCAGCCAGTTAGCGCAACTGGCTGAAGTACCCTGTATTGTTAAAGATGTACCGGACGAAGCCGCTGTCGCTATTGCACTGATTGAAAATATTCAGCGCGAAGATTTAAACGCGATGGAAGAAGCGGTGGCGCTGGATCGCTTACTGACTGAATTTGCTTTGACCCACCAGCAAGTGGCCGATGCAGTGGGTAAATCCCGCGCTTCAGTCACCAATTTATTGCGGCTGAACCAGTTAAATGACGACGTTAAACTGTTACTGGAGCATGGCGATATTGAAATGGGCCATGCCCGGGCGTTATTAGCCTTAAAAGATAACGAGCAATCTGATGCTGCGCGTTTAGTGGCAGCAAAACAACTTACGGTGCGCGAAACTGAGAATTTAGTCCGACGGATTTTAGAACCTAAACCTGCAGTAGCAGAAAAACCGCGTGATCCGGATGTACTGGCGCTGGAGCAACGGTTAAGCGAGCGTTTTGCTGCACCGGTGCAGATTAGTTACAACAACAAAGGCAAAGGTAAATTAGAAATTAGTTATACCAGCTTAGATGAGTTAGACGGTATTATTAATAAGTTGAATGCAGCTGAGTAATAATGCTCCACTATTTACCAATAATATGTACTAAACCAGTGCTGATGCCGCTTTTTGTTGCAAATTGAAGGCAGATAAGTATACTTTCGCAAGTTTTTCATACCCCCTTCATGGGTGATTTCAGGGGGACATACAGTGACTGAACAAAGTGCGGCGTTGGCGCGCAAATCAGCTTATAAGCTGGTACTGTGCCAGCTTGCAGTAGCCGGGGTTATCGCACTGGCTTTTTTTTTAGCTGCCGATGCAGCAGCAGCCAAATCCGCCTTTAAAGGTGGCTTGGTTGCAGTAATACCAAATTGTGTATTTGTGTTTTTTGCTTTTCGTTACAGTGCATCACATAACGCAAATGCAGTATTGGCAGCCTTTATGCGGGGGCAGTCACTAAAATTAATATTAACCGCTGTGCTTTTAGGCGTCGTATTTACGCAGCAACAACTGGTGCCAGGTATTTTTTTAACCGGTTTTCTGCTTACGCTGTTAGCACAATGGACAGCACCAGTTTTTTTTAAACATTAACAATGGGATGAAACATGGCTGCAGGTGAAGAGTTAACCCTCTCTAGCCATATTCAGCACCACCTTACTAACGCCAAAATGTGTACCGTTGATGGTAGCGTTGCATTTAATAAAGCGTGTAGTGAGGCCGGGTTCTGGACATGGCATGTCGATACATTAGCGTGGTCTATTGGCCTTGGTTTGTTGTTTCTGTGGATTTTCCGCAGTGCAGCGACAAAAGCCACTACCGGCGTTCCGGGGAAGTTTCAGTGCTTTATCGAAATGGTGGTTGAGCTGGTTGCCACTAACGTTAAAGATACTTATCACGGCAAAAGTAAATTAATCGCACCACTGGCATTGACTATCTTTGTCTGGGTGTTTCTGATGAACCTGATGGATTTGATCCCGGTAGATTTCCTGCCCGCTTTTGCCGGCTTTGTTGGCGAACAAGCCTTAGGTATGGATTCGCAAGATGTGTACATGAAAATTGTACCCACCACCGATATCAACTTAACTGCTGCGCTGGCCATCGGGGTATTTATTCTGATGATCGGTTATTCAATTCGCATTAAAGGCGTATTGGGCTTTATTAAAGAATTAACGCTGCACCCGTTTAGCAGCAAAAACGTACCACTGCAAATTATCCTGATCCCGGCCAACTTATTGCTGGAAACCATAGCCTTAGTTGCCAAGCCGTTCTCACTGGCGTTGCGTTTATTCGGTAACCTGTACGCCGGCGAGATGATCTTTATCCTGATTGGTGCCGTGGGTTTAGCGCAGTTACCACTGCACTTTGTCTGGGCGGTATTCCATATTCTGGTAATAGTGCTGCAGGCGTTTGTATTTATGATGCTGACCATTGTTTACCTAAGCATGGCCAGTTCAGATAACCACTGATTTTTTTAAACTTTAACTTTAACTATTGAAATATCGGAGAAAAAAATGGAACTAGTATTAGGTCTTAAATTAATCGCAGTTGCCTTGTTAATCGGTTTCGGTGCTATCGGTACTGCACTGGGTTTCGGTAACATGGGCGGTAAGTTCTTAGAAGCTTGTGCGCGTCAACCGGAACTGGCCCCTTCACTGCAAGTTAAAATGTTCATCCTGGCAGGTCTGATTGACGCCGTTGCGATGATTGGCGTTGGTATCGCCATGTACATGTTGTTCGCAATGTAATTGAAGCTTTGTGTTATTCCGAACAACTGTTAACTAAGGAGGAGCGGTCGTGAATTTAAACGCCACTCTGCTAGGCGAATTAATCGCATTTGCGGTGTTCGTGCTGTTCTGTATGAAATTTGTATGGCCGCCGTTGATCAATGCGATCGAAGCGCGCCAGAAAAAAATTGCTGACGGTTTAGCAGCTTCTGATCGTGCGGAAAAAGACCTGGCATTAGCGCAGGACAAAGCCAAAGATCAGCTAAAAGATGCTAAAGCACAAGCAGCAGACATTATTGAGCAAGCGAAAAAACGCGAAGCCAAAATGCTGGATGAAGCCGTGCACAAAGCCAACGCTGAACGTGAAAACATTCTGGCGATTGGCAGAGCAGAATTGGAAGCGGAACGTAATCGTTTACGCGAAGAGCTGCGCAAGCAAGTTGCTGCATTAGCAGTAGCAGGCGCAGAGAAAATTCTGCAACGTTCTATTGATGAAGCTGCTCACAGCGACATTCTGGAAAAACTGGTTCAAGAACTGTAATGAGGATGAGCTATGTCTGATTTGACTAATATTGCTCGTCCTTACGCCAAAGCGGCCTTTGATTTTGCTGTAGAGCAAAAAGCACTGGACGCCTGGCTGCAGATGTTGGTCTTTGCTGCAGAAGTAGCAAAGAATGACCAGGTTGGTGCTTATTTAGGCGCCAACGGTTCTGCTGACAAGCAGGCCGGTCTGTTTATTCAGGTATGTGGTGAGCAACTCAATGAGCACGGCCAGAACTTTATTAAAGTGATGGCAGAAAATCATCGCTTGTTGGCGTTGCCTGAAGTGTTAGCTGCCTTTATTGCGCTAAAAGCTGAGTTTGAAAAAGAAATCGACGTTACTGTGGTTTCTGCAACCAAGCTGAATAAAGCACAACAAGACAAGCTAGCCGCAGCATTATCGCAACGTTTGGCACGCAAAGTTAAATTAAACTGTAGCGAAGATCCTGCAGTGGTTGGCGGTATGCTGATCAAAGCAGGTGACATGGTTATTGATGGCTCGATCCGCGGCAAGCTGGATCGTTTAGCAACTGCGCTGCAGTCATAATTGGGGAACAGAGAATGCAACTGAATTCCACTGAAATATCAGAACTGATCAAAAGTCGTATTGCTCAGTTTGAAGTGGTCAGTGAAGCTCGTAACGAAGGTACTATCGTTCAGGTAACAGACGGTATTATTCGTATCAATGGTCTTGCAGATTGTATGCAGGGCGAAATGATTGAGCTTCCTGGCAATCGCTATGCTATCGCGCTGAACTTAGAGCGCAACTCAGTTGGTGCTGTAGTTATGGGCCCGTACGCGGACTTAACCGAAGGCACTAAAGTAAAAAGCACCGGCCGTATCTTAGAAGTACCGGTTGGCCCGGCGTTATTAGGCCGTGTGGTTAACACCTTAGGTGCACCTATCGACGGTAAAGGCCCGATTGAAGCCGCTGGCTTTGAACCGGTAGAAAAAATCGCGCCAGGCGTTATCGACCGTCAATCGGTAGATCAGCCAATGCAGACTGGTTATAAGTCGGTTGATGCGATGATCCCTATCGGTCGTGGTCAACGTGAATTGCTGATCGGTGACCGTCAGACCGGTAAAACGGCGCTGGCGATTGATGCCATCATCAACCAGAAAGGCACCGGCGTTAAATGTATCTATGTTGCTATTGGTCAGAAAGCTTCTACCATCGCTAACGTAGTACGTAAGCTGGAAGAGCACGGCGCCCTGGCCCACACTATCGTGGTAGTGGCCTCTGCGTCTGAAGCGGCGGCACTGCAGTTCCTGGCGCCATACTCTGGCTGTACCATGGGCGAGTACTTCCGTGACCGCGGTGAAGATGCGCTGATTGTATACGATGACTTGTCTAAGCAAGCTGTTGCTTACCGTCAAATCTCGTTACTGTTACGCCGTCCGCCAGGCCGTGAAGCTTACCCGGGTGACGTATTCTATTTGCACTCACGTCTGCTGGAGCGCGCATCACGCGTTAACGCTGACTACGTAGCACGTTTAACCAACGGCGAAGTAACTGGCAAAACCGGTTCTTTAACCGCGCTGCCTATTATTGAAACTCAGGCTGGTGACGTATCTGCGTTCGTACCTACTAACGTAATTTCGATTACTGATGGTCAGATCTTCTTAGAAACTGACTTATTCAACGCCGGTATCCGTCCTGCGGTGAACGCCGGTATTTCGGTATCGCGGGTAGGTGGTGCAGCACAAACCAAGATCATCAAGAAATTAGGTGGTGGTATTCGTCTGGCATTAGCCCAGTACTCAGAGCTGGCAGCGTTCGCGCAGTTTGCGTCTGACCTTGACGAAGCAACCCGCGCTCAGTTAGAGCACGGCCAGAAGGTCACTGAGCTGATGAAACAGCTGCAGTACAGCCCGATGTCTGTTGCCGAAATGGGTGTGTCTATTTTCGCTATCGAAAAAGGCTTTATGAAAGATGTTGAAGTGGCCAAAATCCTCGATTTTGAAGCCGGCTTAATCGCTTTTATGAAAGCTGAACACGCTGAGCTGATGGCTGATATCGATAAAACCGGTAACTACAACGACCAAATCGAGTCTACGTTCAAAGCTGCCATTGATAAATTCAAGGCAACGCAGACCTGGTAAGCAATGTGGGTGGCTTGCCACCCCGTTCGTTGAATGAAACGGAGATACAGTCATGGCCGGTGGTAAAGAGATAAAAAGTAAGATCGGGAGTATTAACAATACTCGCAAGATCACCAGTGCTATGGAAAAGGTTGCGGTCAGCAAAATGCGCAAAGCGCAAGACCGTGTAGCTGCAACACGCCCATACGCTGAAGGTATGCGCAAAGTGATCGGTAACGTTGCCAATGGCAGCCTGGAATACCGCCATCCGTATTTAGCGGAGCGTGAGGTAAAACGGGTTGGCTATATTGTCATTTCTACTGATCGTGGTCTTTGCGGTGGCCTGAATACCAACGAGTTTAAGAAAGTTGCCCTTGAGCTGAAAAGCTGGAAAGACAAAGGCGTAGATGCGCAGTTTGCTGTTATCGGCAACAAAGCAACAGCCTTTTTCAAGCGTTTCGGTGGTAAGGTAGTCGCGCAACAGGCGGGTTCAGGTGACGTACCACGTTTGGCTGATGTGATTGGTTCGGTAAAAGTGATGCTGCAAGCATTTAACGAAGGCCGGATTGACCGCTTATTCCTGGTGTACAACAAGTTTGTCAACACCATGAAGCAAGAGCCAGTGATCGATCAACTCTTACCTTTGCCAAAAGCAGACATTGCACAAAAAGAGCATAACTGGGATTACCTGTACGAGCCGGATCCACAACCTATCATCGATATGTTACTGGACCGCTTCGTTGAATCGCAAGTTTATCAGGGCGTGGTAGAGAACTCTGCCAGTGAGCACGCGGCGCGGATGGTAGCCATGAAGGCTGCAACCGACAACGCCGGTAACCTGATGGACGACCTGAAGCTGGTGTACAACAAAGCACGTCAGGCCGCGATTACCCAGGAGCTTAGCGAGATCGTCGCAGGTGCGGCAGCTGTAGGCTAAGGTAAACAGTTTTGAGAAATTTGAGGAAACATCATGAGTCAAGGTAAGGTCGTCCAAATCATTGGCGCCGTTGTGGATATCGACTTTCCACAAGATGCGGTACCTGGTATCTATGACGCGTTAAACGTGACTGACGGTGATCTGGCTGGTTTAGTGCTGGAAGTGCAGCAGCAGCTGGGTGGCGGTACAGTGCGTACTATCGCGTTAGGTACAACAGACGGTTTACGTCGCGGCGCTGCCGTGACCAACACCGGTAAAGCAATTCACGTTCCGGTGGGCAAAGCCACACTGGGCCGTATTATGAACGTACTTGGCGAGCCAATCGACGAAGCAGGCCCTATCGGTGAAGAAGAGCGTATGCCTATTCACCGTGCCGCGCCAAGCTACGAAGATCAGGCCGCGTCTAACGCCCTGCTGGAAACCGGTATCAAGGTTATCGACCTGGTATGCCCGTTTGCTAAAGGTGGTAAGGTTGGTCTGTTCGGTGGTGCGGGTGTAGGTAAAACCGTAAACATGATGGAACTGATCCGGAACATCGCTATCGAGCACAGCGGCTACTCAGTATTCGCCGGTGTAGGTGAGCGTACCCGTGAAGGTAACGACTTCTATCACGAGATGAAAGACTCTAACGTACTGGATAAAGTATCGTTAGTGTACGGTCAGATGAACGAGCCGCCAGGCAACCGTCTGCGCGTAGCGTTAACCGGCTTAACCATGGCGGAAAAATTCCGTGATGAAGGCCGTGACGTACTGTTCTTCGTTGATAACATTTACCGTTACACCCTGGCCGGTACTGAAGTGTCTGCACTTTTAGGCCGTATGCCATCAGCGGTAGGTTACCAGCCAACGCTGGCAGAAGAGATGGGCGCGCTGCAAGAGCGTATCACTTCTACCAAGACCGGTTCTATCACGTCAATCCAGGCCGTATACGTACCTGCGGATGACTTAACTGACCCGTCACCAGCTACGACCTTCTCGCACTTAGATGCGACGGTAGTACTGAGCCGTAACATTGCTTCACTGGGTATTTACCCGGCAATCGACCCACTGGATTCTACCTCTCGTCAATTAGATCCATTGGTAATCGGTAAAGAGCACTATGAAGTGGCCCGTGGCGTACAGTCTGTACTGCAGCGTTACAAAGAACTGAAAGACATTATCGCGATCCTGGGTATGGACGAATTGTCTGATGATGACCGCACAACAGTATACCGTGCGCGTAAAATTCAGCGTTTCCTGTCACAGCCTTTCTTCGTAGCTGAAGTATTCACCGGTTCACCAGGTAAATACGTACCGCTGAAAGAAACTATCCGTGGCTTTAAAGGCATCCTGGAAGGCGAGTTCGACCATATGCCAGAGCAGGCGTTCTACATGGTTGGTTCTATCGACGAAGCGATCGAAAAAGCGAAGAAACTGTAAGTTCAGGCTTTAGGAGAGCGGAGATGGCGATGACAGTGCAACTGGATGTAGTAAGTGCCGAAGAAAAAATCTTCTCCGGCCTTGTCGAATCCGTGCAGGTCACAGGCAGTGAGGGCGAGTTAGGTATTTTACCTTTTCACGCCCCGTTACTGACCACCCTGAAACCTGGCATGGTCCGTATCGTGAAACAATTTGGCGAAGAGCACGTGATATACGTAGCCGGCGGTGTACTTGAAGTACAACCCGATACCATCACTGTACTGGCCGATGTCGCGGTACGCGGCGAAGACTTAGACGAGCAAGCCGCTTTAGACGCACAAAAACGTGCTGAAGAAGCGATGCAACACGCTGGCGCAGACTTCAACTATGCTGAAGCTGCGGCACAACTGGCTGAGGCCATTGCCCAGCTGCGCATTATTCAGAAAATGCGTAAAAAATAAGTTCGGGTTCCGAAATATAAAAAGCCACCTTAGGGTGGCTTTTTGCTTATGTTTGGTCAATTTGCAGTCAGTTGGGGAACAATGTTGATTAATACTCCGTTATCTTTATTATATAAAAATAACTGAATTAAAACTTAATGCTTTAATTGTTAACATAGTCCTGGTGGCGACAGATGAAGATTGTCGATCTCGGTGAGTTCAGAGTTGATACACAGGAGCGCAGGCTATACCGCCAGCACGAAGAGCTGGCCGCCGAGCCAAAAGTAATAGAGGTGTTGTGTTACTTTATTCTACATGCTGATCGTTTTGTCAGTTTACAGGAATTACACCAACAGGTTTGGCAGGGGCGTGTTGTTACTGACACGGCGGTAAGGCGCACTGTCAGTAAGTTGCGGGCCTTGTTAGGCGACAATGATACTGAGCAGCCCAAATACATTCGTTCGCAAATGAAGCGCGGCTATCAGTTGGTTTGCCCGGCATTTGAGTCGCAGGCACAGCCGGCCGACAAAGTAACACTGCAGCCTGACGCAGCCACAAGTAATGAAGAATACGGTTCTGTTAAACGACCTAACTACCGCCGTATTGTTGCGTCGGGCATATTCTTTGCTTCGTTATTAAGTATCTGTTGGCTGTATTTACAACCAGCACAGGGTCTGCAAGCAGATTTACAGCAAGTAATATTAGATATCCCCGGACAAAAAGCCAGCCTGGCGGTGTCTGCCGATGGCCGGTATCAGGCTTTTGTTGGCAGGGTTAACAGCAGTGATAACTGGCAGTTGTTTTTACACGACAAAGCCACTGCTCAACTGACAAAAATTTCAACTCCGGTACCACATGTGCGTTTTGTCGACTTTGTTGCCGGCGATACTTTGCTGGCGTATGTTGGCTTTCGCGCAGATCACGCTGAGTTTTATCTGCAGCCGTTGTCCAATCTGGCCGCTGCGCCGCAACGCGTCGTCTTACCGGACTTACCTATTTTGGCTGGCCCCCTGGCATTGCCAGACAACAGGTTACTGATTGCCGGTGGCGAAACCTATAACGGCAATATTCACTATTACCAGTACGATTTAACGCAGAAAACAATCAGTCAGTTTAGCTACAGCAGTATTGTCGGCGTACAGGATGCCTATGCCAGGTTGTCGCCGGACAGAAGCCAAGTTGCCTTAGTTCGTGCCAATATTGCTGAGCGTAAGCTGTATCTGCAGCTCTACCGGCTGGCGGATAAAGAGCTGTTGTATGAGCGTTTACTCAGCAATGAACTGGCGGATACCCGTATAGCCTGGATAAGTAATGCTGAGCTGCTGATAAAGCGTGGTGATAGCTTTGAGCAACTGCATCTGGCTGATAATAAACTCAGTGCGCTGGATAATGCCGCTCATAGTGTGAAAGAGCTGGTATTGGATGGTCACGGTCGGTACTTTGCCATTTTTCGCAAAGCGGCAGAGCAGCAAATATATAAAACCCGCTGGCCGTTTCGTGAGGGCTTTAATCAGCATTTACAGCTTGGCCCCCAAGTATTGGCTTTGCATTTTAGCCAGGACCCGCAGTATTACTGGCTAGTAGAGCAGCAGGACAAGCAGTACCTGTTGTCACGTTATTATCCGGCCACTGCGCAGCGCCAATTAGTTATGCAGTCAGAAGCTAGTTTTACTCTGTTGGATCAGGCGCCAGCCTCTGCTTTACTACTGTTAAAGCGCAATAACCGGCTCGAACTGTTAGACGTTAACAGTGGTATGTCAGCCAATATATCTTTGCGCACACAACAGGTGGATCAAGGCGTATTTGCTGCTGATGGTTCTGCGGTGTATTTTCCGGTATTCAGTGCCGGACAATGGCAGATTATGCAATACGAAGTGGCTTCAGCATCACAGCATTTACTGCTACAGGACTACCGTTACCTGCAGCCCTACAAAGATGGTTATCTGGGGGCGGATTCTACCGGCCGCCTGTGGCAGTTAGATAAACAATTTGGCCAGCAACAGTTACTGTATCAGGGGATTCATTTTGATCTGGATTATAAGTTTATGTTGCGTCAGGAGCAGTTAAGTTTAGTGCATCGTACACTGATGTCAGATTGGCAACTGGTGCGTATTGACCTGCAGCAGCATACCAACTGGCAACGCAGCCTGGCTTTTAATGAATTTAGTTTAAATTTTTCACTGGATGTATCTGGTAATGAACTACTGTTCTTTAAACCAAGAGTTGATACAAATCAGTTAGTTAGTGGTGGTTATAACTTTGGTTATAAGTCCATTCTGTAAAAGTCACACCTAAGTCCTGCCGCGGTTATCGCATTAAAATACTTCGGCGACCAAGCTTGGCTCGAGTATCCGCTCAGTCAAATTTATAAGGACGCCATCATGTTAAAGAAAATCTCTGTTGTAGCTACGGCTTTAATTACTGTGTTCTCTTTATTTGTTTCTGCGCCGCTACTGGCCGATGACAATGCAGATAAGGATAAAACTGATATTAAACCTTACTGCTGGTTTATCTGCCCGCCAGATAATGTCTCTGAGTAAAGCTGCCGTTATTAACACCAGAGGAAACTTACTATGAGCCAGATTGAACCTATGGTCAGAGAATTACAGTCGATGACGACTGTGGCTGCGCTGCCAGATTTCTTTTTGCAGATCCAGCAGCAATACCAATACCCTTTCTGTGGCTTGGTGCTGTGGCGGGCGCAACGAAAAGCTGAGTTAATATGTGCCGGTACAAAGGAAGACTTCAACGTTCTGACCAGCCATAACCAGTTACAAATATTCTGCCAGCAGCGCTGCACGCCGGCATTAACCCGTGATAGTGGATTAATTGACGCATTGCCTGTTGCTGATGAGGCTTTGTTGATCCCGATTCGTGGGGTGGGCACTGATGCCGGAGTGTTGATCATTGGCATGCAGTCGGCACAAGTTGAACTGGCGGAGCATATTGCGTGGTACTGGACCATCATAGCTCACTATGTTTATGAAGCAATTTACCGATTGTCAGCCCATGCTGACGATGTTGAAAATTTTGGCTTAACCAGCCGGGAGAAATCTTGCCTTAACTGGGCAGCCAGAGGCAAAACATCGTGGGAAATCAGCCAAATCCTATCGATATCTGAGCGTACGGTGAATTTTCATCTGAGCAATTGTATTGCAAAAACCAATAGTAGCAACCGTCAGCAGGCGATCAGCCGTTGTATTAGCGCTGGTCACATTTATCTTTGAATCGCCAGTTGGAAGGTAACCTTATGCAAGTCGCTAAACCAAAATCTGCTTTACCTGCGCCAGAGTTTATTAGCCTACAGCGATTGAGCCAACTGGTGGAGAACCTTAGCTCGGTCAAATCTGGCACTGAAACATCAGCTAGCGCATCAGTAGCCATACCCATTCTTGCCGCAAGCTAACCTGAGCAATTTAGAAAATACAGTGGGGCAAAAGATGCAATTCATTTATCAGTCGGAATCAGCCGAGTGCGGATTAGCGTGTATAGCCATGATAGCAAGTAATCATGGACATCAACTTGATCTTGGCACCTTGCGGAATCGTTACTCGGTTTCACTGAAGGGCACTAACTTACAGCATCTTATCCAATTGGCTGATCAGTTGTCGCTGGCGGGAAGGGCACTAAGGGTTGACCTGGATGAGCTTGCCCAGTTGCAATTGCCGTGTATTTTACATTGGAATATGAATCATTTTGTGGTGCTGAAAAAAGTCAGTAAGCGCTATATCGTTATTTTGGACCCAGCTGTGGGTGAACGTAAAGTAGCTAGGGCTGAAGTATCAGATTGTTTTAGCGGTATTGCCCTGGAGTTAACTCCTACACAAAGTTTTCGCAAACGTGATGAACGTGTCCAGCTTGGGCTGACAGCATTCTGGAGCCGTATTGAGGGTTTACTGCCGTCGCTGCTAAAGATTTTTGTCTTATCGCTACTATTACAGTTGTTTGTACTGGCATCGCCTTACTATATCCAACTGGTGGTTGACGACGTGCTGATCAGTGCAGATCAGTCGCTGATGCTGGTGCTGGCGCTGGGCTTTGGTTTACTAATGTTAGTTAAAGTATTAACCCAGACATTAAGAGGCTGGGTGATTTTGTATCTGGGCTCCACGATGAACCTGCAGATGGCTACCAATTTGTTCCGGCATCTGGTGCACTTGCCGCTAAGTTATTTTGAGAAACGCCATATCGGCGACATTGTGTCGCGTTTTAGCTCTCTGAACAAGGTGAGAGAGTTGCTGACCAACAGTCTGGTTGAAGGGCTGATTGACGGCATTATGGCCAGCTGTGTGCTGGTGATGATGTATATCTACAGCCCTAAACTGGCCACTGTAGTGCTTGGCACAGTGCTGTTGTATGGCTTATTGCGTTGGGTATTATACCGGCCAATGCGTGACCGCACCGAGGCCAGTATTATGGCAACAGCGACCGAACAGTCTAACTTTATGGAAACTGTACGTGGTATGCAGAGCATTAAGCTGTTTGGTCAGCAAAGCCAAAGGTTAAATATTTGGCAAAACAGATATTCAGACGCAGTTAACCAAAACTTTTTGCTAGGCAGGTGGCAAATTTCTTACCAGACGATTAATCAGTTGTTGTTTGGTATCGAGAACACTGTCGTTATCTTTCTTGCGGCTTATGCTGTGATGGATGGCCTATTAAGTGTGGGTATGTTATTTGCGTTCCTCACTTACAAAACCCAGTTTACGGAGAGAATGGCTGCACTGATTGACAAACTGGTACTACTTTACATGACACGCCTTCATCTTGAGCGGTTGTCAGATATTGCACTAACTGAGAAAGAGCAAGATGATGCAGCTGGCCTTTATCGTGAGATTTCTGGTGAGATAACAGTACAACAACTGGCATACCGCTATTCAGCAACTGATCCGCTGTTATTTGATACAGTTAGTTTTAGCATTACTGCTGGCGAAAGTGTCGCCATTATAGGCCCATCTGGTTCAGGGAAAACGACACTGGCTAAATTGATGCTTGGGCTCTTACCTGCCGACAGTGGCAAGATACTGGTTGATAACACTGATATCCGGCATCTAGGGCTGGGGCATTACCGACGGCAGGTAGCTGCAGTGATGCAGCATGACCAGTTGATGTCTGGCACTCTGGCTGAGAACATAGCCTTTTTTGATCCAGAAATGGATCTGAACAGAGTTACAGAATGTGCAACTCTGGCAGGTATCCATCATGACATTATTGCTATGCCGATGGGCTACAATGCTTTAATTGGAGATATGGGGAGCTCATTGTCGGGCGGCCAGCGCCAGCGATTACATCTGGCCAGAGCTTTGTATAAAAAACCAAAAATTCTGTTTTTGGATGAGGCTACCAGCAGTTTAGATATTCAGTTAGAGAGCCATGTAAACGACGCTGTTAAAACGCTTAATATTACCCGAATCATAATTGCACACCGGCCAGAAACGATACAAAGTGCTGATAGAGTGTTGTTGCTGTGCAATGGTAAGTTGGTAGAAATCACTGAGCAGTATCGAAGAGATATGTTACAGAAAATTGCATGAAACAATATATTTAATAGTTATTACAGCGGGCATTGTGCCCGCTTTTTTTATGAAAATTTCAGCTATGCTGTAATATATTACAGGTTGTTTATATTTATATTGATACTATTATTGAATCGTTGGTTGGCGGAACAGCTTGATACTAACAAATTAATAGCTGATATTTTAATCAAAATTTAAGGAAATGAAAATGAAAAAACAAGAATTAAGCAAAGATAAAGTATTGAATCTTCAGCAGCTGGCTCAAGTGTCAGGTGGTCGTTTACAAGACCAGGTTGCTCCGCTGGACTGGAGCACGATGAGCCGTGGCTGTAACACTGTTGGCGGTGACGAGTGGAGCACAATGAGTGATGGTTGTGTACGTGATGGTGTTATTTCAAAGGCATAACTTTCATTATTTAGAATGAAAAAAATCGGGCTTTCAGCCCGATTTTTTATTTATTAATATAAACCTGTCATAAATTACAGCTTAATAATTTTTAATTATTGTTATAGCTTTATATTAATTAATAAGGCTGAGGTTTTTATGAGAGATTTAAATGCGCATCCGGATTTTTATATACCATTTGAATGGCGGCAGCCTAATTCAGAGTACTTTGACTTCGTCAGTAATATTATTCCGTTAACTTGGCGTTTAAGGCAAGACTACTTCTGGACCTACGCCATATCACCAGACAGCGCTGCCACTAAACCTGTGCAAGGCTGGAAAATTCATGTCTCCAGCCGCTGGGGTAATGAGTATCGGACTTTAGAAAAAGTGGTGCCGTTATGTATTGAGCACCAGGTAGAGTTTAAATTCGCTACAGACGGCAGAGTGTTAAAAACGCTGCTGGGGAAAAACTGCACCCGTTCTGCGTCCGGAAAATTTATTACCATTTATCCTACTGACAAAGCCATTTATATTCGGCTGATAGAGGCTTTATACCAAGAACTTAAAAACGAAGAAGGGCCATATATTCTGTCGGATAGGCCTTATAAAGACGCAGCTGTACTGTTCTATCGTTACGGTGGTTTTAAAAGTTTTGAGCAAAAAGATAACTTTAATCAAACAACAGCATGCATTATAGACAGTGAGTTTTGCTATACCGAAGATAAGCGTGATGCCTGTTTTGTCTTACCTGATTTTGTAACCGATGAGTTTGTGGCACCTGCTACTGAGATTGATACTGAAGATGACACAACTCTTTCTGATCAGGTTACAGCAACTACTGCTTTTGATGGCCGTTACGATATCAAGTCTGTGATTAAATTTTCTAATGCAGGTGGTGTGTATTTTGCTGAAGATATCCACAGTGGTGAAGAAGTTATTATTAAAGAGGCCCGCCCATATGTGGGCTTTGACTCAGGAGTTGACTGTATTGTTAGGCTGGAGAAAGAACACCGAATACTTACTAAGCTCAAAGACTTAGACATAGCACCAAAATCCTACGGCTACTTTCAGGAATGGCAGCATATGTATTTGGCGCAACAGATTGTTGCCGGACAGACATTGCGTAGTTATCAAGTGCAGCAAAGTAAGATTGTGCATGCGCAATCCAGTACAGAGCAGTTGCAACTTTGGGTTAAAAATACTATTACCATCGCTATTAACTGTATCAAAGCGTTGCAGTTGTTGCATTCAAAGCAGGTTATTTTTGGCGATTTGTCATTAAATAATATTATGATTGAACCAGACACGCTGGTCGTTAAATTGATTGATTTCGAAGGCGCCTGCGAGCCGGGTATCGATAAAGATGTCAATTTTTACACCCCAGGTTTTGCTAAAGCCGATCGCCTGAGCCGGGATTGTGTTGATTACTGTGACGACTATTACGCTATGGGGTGTGTGCTGGTGGCGATGTTTATGCCCAGCAGCACTATGCTGAATCTTAAAGCAGATTATGCGCAAGTATTTTTCCGTGAGTTACAGCAGGATTTTGGTCTGCCAGACGCTTATCTGAAGTGCATCACTTATTTACTGCAAGATCCGATACCAAGCTTGGACATTTGTATTGAAATGCTGCAGCAGATAGATGTTAGTCAGATGCACGCATTGGTGTTGAAAACCGATATTAGCTTTCAGCATTTAAAGGAGAGTGCCGAGCAGATTATCAATGGAGTACTGAAATACAATACGCATTATTTGCAACTAGATCGCCATGAACGTGTATTGCCATTTGGTCCTGAGTTTCAGCAAGCAATAGCGGTAGACCACGGCGTCGCTGGCGTGGCTTATGCCTGGAACAGATTGGCCGGACAAATACCTGCTGAAATGCTGAACTGGCTAGAACACAAAGCAGCATCTTGTGGTGATGCCTTACCCGGTTTGTTAAACGGAACTGCCGGTTATGCCTGGGTATTGCAAGAGCTGGGTTCTGAAAAACTTGCAGGCAGGATGCTGCGGCAAACTGCTACTAATCGTCAGTTATATAGCAATATGTCGTTGGGCTATGGTGCGGCAGGGTATGGCTATACGCTGTTACGCCGTTGGCACAAAGTCGGGTTGGCTGATGATTTAGCCGCAGCAAAAAAAATAGCGGCTGTGTTGTTATTGCAGGCAACAGAACGTGACGGCGCGCTGTACTGGGAAAATCATGATCAGCCAGCTGGTATCGGTGTTGGTTTGTGGGAAGGCGGCAGCGGTATAGCGTTGTTTTTATTGTATCTGTACTGCGCTACGGTGGACAAACAGTATCTGGAAGCCGGTAAAAAGGCCTTACAGGCTGACCTTAACTTTGGTAAAGATACCAACGGCTCTTATGGCTTTCCTAAGCGAAGCAACGTTTCGATTCTTTATCCCTATCTTGGTTATGGCACTGCCGGGGTTGCCAGTGTTGTGTTGCGTTATTATGCGATAACTGCTGAGAGTCAGTATCTGGATTTTATCCATGCTATTAAAACGTCTGTTTCGTCAAAGTACACTATTAATTCGGGTTTATTCAGCGGTGTGTCCGGGCTGGGCAACTATCTGCTGGATGCTTATGAATTCCTCAATGATCAGAGTTATTACCATTTAGCCTGTCAGGCTGCTACCGCGTTAAAAATTTTTGTAATTGAACGTAGCGAAGGTATGTGTTTTCCGGCAAACAACCGGACTAAGGTTAATGTAGATTATGCTGATGGGTCTGCTGGTAGCGCCTTGTTTTTACAACGTTTAGTGTTAGGGGGGGAAAACTTCAATTTCATGTCCGATCAGCTGATTTGGGATTATCTGGCCAGAAGCCCTCAGTTTGATGTGTCTTCGTCTGGTCATCAACAGGCACAGTGTTATGTATGACAGTTATGCAGTAAGACCAAATTTACTACAGGTAATGTCAGGCACGGGGCGGGAAATATCATGAGTTCCGATAGTTTATTCAGGGCTGAAGCAGTACAACATCAAGGAGTTAAGCTTGATGGGAGTGTGGTGATTGCACAACCTATTAAAGTGTCTGTGCTGGTCGGTATTTTGTTATTGGTGGTGGTCATGGCTGTATTATTTCTCAGTCAGGCCTCTTTTAACCGCAAGGAAACGGTAGTTGGGTATTTAAAACCTGATCTGGGGCTGGCGCGCGTGGCGCCACAGCGTTCCGGCACTATCGTTGAATTATTTGTTGCTGATGGGGACAGTGTTAGTGCAGGCCAGAAACTGGCACTGATTTCATCAGAAGAATATCTGGCGCACGGGAGTAACTTAAGCGGCCAGCTTTTGTTGTCACTGGAGCAACAACAGCAGACTTTGCAGCTCAGGCTGGATGAGTACCAGTTACTGTATATCCAGCAACATCAAACTTTGCAGGACCGTATTGATAATCTGCTGTCGCAACTAACCGAAATCCGTTCACAGCAGCAACTGATGCAACAGCGGGAGTTGTTGAATAAGCAGCGGTTAGCTGATATTGAAACTTTGCACCGCGAAGGACATATTTCCGCCACAGAGCTTAATAATCAGCGGGAACTGTTGCTCAGCATGCAGCAGCAGCGTACGGAGTTATTGATTAACTATCAGCAGCAGCAGGGGCAGCTAATTCAGCTAAAGTCACAGCTTGCCGCATTACCGCGGGAGCATGAGCAGCAGAAAGCTCAGTTGGCAACCGAACTGGCGCGTTTATCGCAACAGCACTCGGAACTGTCAGCGCGCGGTGAAATATTAGTGACAGCTCCGGTTGCCGGGCGGATCACCAATTTAGTGGCTCAGGCCGGCGGCATGGCGCAGGCCGGCAAATCGATGCTGACCATTTTGCCTGAGAATAGCAATCTGTACGCCGTGTTGCTGGTGCCAACCCGTGCTTTTGGTTTTATTCAACCCGGCCAGGAGGCCCGCTTACGTTATGACGCTTTTCCGTATCAACGCTTCGGCTTGTATCGCGGTAAAGTGGTGCAGCAGTCAAAAGCCATTTTATTACCCAATGAAGTAGACATGCCGGTATCGCTTACCGAGCCGGTATACCAGGTTAATGTGCAACTGGATCAGCAGCAGATCGCCGCTTATGGCGATCAGGTGCCGTTGCAGGCCGGTATGCTGCTCAGTGCTGACATTATGCTGGAACAACGCAGCCTGCTCAGCTGGCTGTTTGAGCCGCTATTCAGCTTGCGTGGCAGGTTATAGGGAGCAACATATGCATCGGTTATTGATAATCGGGCTGTTTTTGTCTGCTGTTGCGGTGGCTGCACTGTATCCTTATGCCATCTATATCCGTGCGGCAGAACCACAGCCGTCTGACATGCAGAGCGAACAGCCATTGCTGCATTTCTGGGCAGATAAAAAGCATGCTAACTGGTTTAGTGTTGGCAGTTTGTACCTGTTGCAACATGAAACCTATCAGGTTAGTGGCAGGTTGTTTTCCATTACACATGCTACAGCGCGGCCAGATGAAATCAAGCTGGGATTTTATCTTGAAACGGCGGAATTACCGATAGTGACTGAGCACCAGATATTCAGCATCAGTGAAAGGCATACTGCTGAATAGCACCCCGCTAAAATGCCTTAGTTTATGCGTGAGAGTTATTACCTCGGGTATAACAAACAGTAAAGTAACTGAGCTGTATCTGGATATTCAGCAAAACTTCACCCTGGCCCTGTAATCTGCTGCGTTATCTATTAGAATAACCACACTATCGATGAAGCATGATTACAGGGATTCTTTTATGGCATTAAATGTAGTGATTCTGGCGGCCGGTAAAGGTACAAGGATGAAATCTGATTTACCCAAAGTACTGCATAAAGTGGCTGAGCGGCCAATGGTGCAGCATGTTATTGATACCGCCCGCGCCCTGGGCTCAGCAAAACCACAGTTGGTATATGGCTACGGTGCCGATGCGCTAAAGGCGGGCCTTAGCGATCAGCCATTGCATTGGGTATTACAGGCTGAGCAGCTGGGCACCGGCCATGCAGTAGCGCAGGCGATACCGAATATTGCTGATGATGACACCGTACTGGTGTTATATGGCGATGTACCACTTACCCGTTTAGAGACCTTACAGCAGTTGCTGGCGGTAAAACCGGCCAATGGCCTGGCGATTTTAACGGTAAATTTGGCCAACCCCACCGGTTATGGCCGTATAGTGCGGCAAAACGGTAAGGTAACCGGCATTGTCGAGCAAAAAGACGCCACGCCGGAGCAGTTGAAAATAGCTGAGGTAAACAGCGGTATTATGGCGCTGCCGGGCAAACAGTTAAAAAGCTGGCTGGGCCGGTTATCAAACAGCAATGCCCAGGGCGAGTATTACTTAACCGATGTTATCGCTATGGCACACAGTGAAGGTGTGGAAATTGCCACTGCGCAGCCGCAAAACCCGATGGAAGTAGAAGGTGCCAATAACCGTGTGCAATTAGCGGCGCTGGAGCGGGCTTATCAGCTGCGTAAAGCCGAAGAGTTAATGCTAGCAGGTGCTAACCTGCGCGATCCTGCCCGGCTTGATATCCGCGGCACGGTTGAGGTGGGCAATGATGTGATGATCGACATCAATGTGATTTTTGAAGGCAAGGTAGTGCTGGGTAAAGGCGTGACTATTGGTGCTAACTGTATTTTAAAAGACTGTGTTATCGGCGATAACACACAAATTAAACCGAATTCAATGATTGAAAAGGCTACAGTCGGCAGCGATTGTTCGGTAGGTCCTTATGCCCGTCTGCGGCCGGACAGCGTGATGCTGGACGACAGCCATGTCGGTAACTTTGTTGAAATGAAAAAAACTACCTTAGGCAAAGGCTCTAAAGCCAACCATTTAACCTACCTGGGTGACGCTGTGATTGGTGCCAAGGTAAACGTTGGTGCCGGTACCATTACCTGTAACTATGATGGTGCGAATAAGTTTGTCACTACCATTAAAGACGGCGCCTTTATCGGCTCGAACAGCGCCTTGGTAGCACCGGTTACGGTAGGCGTTAATGCCACAATCGGTGCCGGCTCGGTGCTCACCCGCGATGCGGCAGATGGTGAGCTGGTGGTTGCCCGTGCCAAACAGCGGCATATTGGCGATTGGCTGCGGCCGGTAAAAATTAAAAAGTAAGTTAATAAAACAGCCCGTAATTGCGGGCTGTTTAGTTTTGCTGCTGTAAGCAGGTTGGAATCCCGGATCGGTTACCACAGAGTGTCTGAGTCCTGCCGCAGGCAAGGACGAGTTGCTGTGGTGAGCCGGAACGGGAGTTGCAACCGGCAGTTCTGCGCGTAATCCCTAATCTGCTTTATCGACCAGAACCGCTATAGCACCGTCGCCGGTAACATTACAGGCGGTGCCAAAGCTGTCCTGTGCCATATAAAGTGCGATCATCAGTGCAATGGCGCCTTCACCAAAGCCCAGCATGCTTCCCAGTAAGCCAACTGCCGACATTACGGCGCCACCGGGTACGCCGGGCGCAGCCAGCATCACTACGCCTAAGGTTAAAATAAACGGCAGCATGGTAAACAGTGACGGAATTTCCAGGTTACTTTTCATCATAATTACCGCCACAGCACAGCTGACGATAGTAATGGTAGAGCCGGATAAATGCACAGTGGCGCAAAGCGGCACGGTAAAGTTGGCTACATCTTCTTTTACACCGTTGTTTTTGGTGGCCTGCAGCGCTACCGGAATCGTTGCCGCGCTCGACATGGTACCCAGCGCAGTAAAATACGCCGGCAGCATATTTTTGATCAGGCCAAATGGCGATTTACCGGCCTTAATGCCGGCAATAACAAACAGCGAGCAAATCCAGACCCAATGCAGCACTATAGCCAGCACCAGCACTATGCCGAAGGTTTTCAGCGTAACAAACACCGAACCTGCTGCTGCCATTTGGGCAAATACACCAGCGATATACAGCGGTAAAAACGGAATAATAATTTTAGTTAGCAGCAACTGAATAATGTCGCGGCCCTGATCAGATAACTGCTTTAGCGAGGTAGCCTGCGTACTGGCAATTCCCAGGCCAAAAATAAACGCCAGCGCTAACGCGGTCATCACACTAAATACCGGTGGAATATTCATTTCGATATAAGGCGTTAAATTTACCCCTTCAGTGCTGGCTAAGTCAGCTGCTGCTGGCGCCAGCAACGGAATAACCAGCGTAGCTACCAAAAACGCCAGCGTGCCGGCGGCAATAGTTGATAAATAAGCTATGCCCAAAGTGCGGCCAAGTAATTTACCGGAGTTTCTTGGTAAGGCAGCAATGCCACTGGTAATAAAGAACAGGATCAGCAGCGGCACAGTAAAAAATAACAACTGGCCAAACAACGCTTTAAAGGTAATTAAAATTTGCGTAAGCCAATGCGGTGCATAAAGCCCCATCATTATACCTAGCAAAATACCGGCAATTAATTTTAGGATCAGTAACATACAGTATTCTCGTTCTTATAAACGCTTGGCGGCAGCCGGCAGGCAACCGCGTACAGAGGGTGTCGCGTCAGAGCATACCATAAGTTGTTTATGCTGACTGCGCTTTGCTGGTCGGCTGTGTTTCACGTGGAGCAACTTATATTCAGGTAAAAGTCAGTCACTAAGCGTTATCGTATTGCCGTGTTAAACTAAGCTCAATTCAGACTGGATAGTACATAAGGAAAGGGAAAACATGCGCAAGATAATGCTGTTAATCATAATGACGTTAGTGGCGGCGTGCAGCCAGTTACAGCAAATGTCGGCATATAACGTTACGGAGACAGATTTAGAGCAACTGTTGCGCCAGCAAATACCCAAATTAACCCGCCAGGCCAATGTGGCAGGTATTCCGCTAAAAATGCAGGTAGAAAGCATGCAGGTGGAAATAGGCCCGGACAACTCTGAAGTGATACGGGTTAATACCGCTGCCACTGCTGCGCTGTCATTGTTCGGCTTAAGTTATCCGGCCAATATGCAACTGCAGGTAGAAGGTGTGCCTTATTATGATGGTACAGAGAAAGCAGTATACCTGCGCTCGGTTAAGTTGCTGGGCTCACAGATTGAAGCTGCCGGTTATCGCGGTAATCTGGCGCCGGTAACCAATGAGTTATTGCAGTTGGTTAACAGCTATCTGGCAGCGAACCCGGTTTACAAGCTGGACACCTCTAACCCTACCGTTAAAATACTTACCGCGGTGCCGGTAAATATGGCCGTGCAAAGTGGCCGCATCAGTTTTACGGCGGGTAAAAACTAATACAGATCGCGCCGGTAGCGGCCTTGTTGTTTAAGCTGCGCTAATCCGGCCTCGCCAACAACCTGTTGTAGTACCTCATGCACGGCTTCACCCATGCCGTGCAGGCTGCCACAAACATAAATAGCCGCGCCCTGCGCCAGCCATTGGCGTAACTGTTGCTGCTGCTCAGCCAGCACATGCTGCACATAGCACTTTTCGGTCTGGTCCTGCGAAAAGGCCAGGCTGCAATGGCTGATAAAACCCTGCTGCTGCCACTGCTGAATATCACGGGCAAAGAAAAAATCACTTTGTTGTTTGCGCTCGCCAAACAGTAACCAGTTTTGCCGTTGGCCCAGGGCAACACGTTGTGCCAGTAAGGCACGAATACCGGCAATGCCTGTGCCGTTGGCGATAAAAATAAGCGGTGTGTTACTGCTATCAGCCGGTAAATGAAACTGGTTATGGCTACGCAGGCGAATTTGCACCGGTTGCTGTTCCATCGCCCAGGCCGTTAGCCAGCCAGAGCCAATACCCAAAGCACCGTCATTACATTGCACCTGGCGTACCAGTAAGGTTATCGGGCCCTCGCCGGGTACCGACGCGATAGAATAGTTGCGCAGTGGCAGCTTGGGCTGGGCTGTCAACCATTGCGCTAACGATTCGCCGTTGGCCGGTGGTTGCACTTTGTCCAGTTGTAGCTCGGCCAATGCCCAGCATAGCGGAATGTGCCGGCCCTGATAATGCACGGCCTGGCAGCCATTAACTAAATGCCGTGTTAGCCACAGGGCTACGTTGCATTTGCTGTTTTCCGGCTGAATTTCCACAATGTCGCCGGCTTGCCAGTGAGTGCCGGCTGGCGCTTGCAGCTTAACAATATAGCAAGGCAAGCCGGTGCTGGCCGGGTTGGCAATATAGCGGCTGCTAAGGCTGGCCTGCAGCCAGCTAGCGCTGGTATCTATTGTTGGCGCTTGTTGTGCTGTTAAGGGTGCTGTAAAGCCGGTAAGCAGCTGCTGCCACTGTGTTAATGCCGCGCTTTGCCGCTCAGAGCTGTCCAGCTCCAGCAGCGGTTGTAGCGCTTTTGCTTCACGGCTGTGCAGCCACTGCTGCAACCAGTGGCCAAAGGCACAAAACTGCTGATAGCTGCGATCGCCCAGCGCTAATACGGCAAACTGCAATTGATCGAGCGAGCTTTGCCACTGCTGTGCCAGCTGATAAAACTGGCTGGCATTGTCAGGCGCCTCACCGTCGCCATAGGTACTTACCACAAAAAGCGCTTTCTGATATTGGTTAAGTTGGTGTTGGGTTAGCTGGTTCAGCTCTGCCAGCGCAACGCTAAAGCCTGCTTGTTGCAGCTGTTTGGCGCTACTTTGCGCCAGTTGTTGCGCCATACCAGACTGGCTGGCATAGCCCACCAGCCAGTTTTGCCCGCTGGTAGCAGGGGCTACGGATTGCTTTTTCACCGCCCAGCAAAGCCGTAGCAGCAAACCTGTAATGGTTAGTTGGGTGCTTAGCCACAACCACTGCGCCTGGGGCTGAATAAAAGGCGCTTGCGGCAGATAAAACCAGCACAACAGCGTAAGAATTAACGCCAGCAATAAATGTTGCTCAAGCCAGGCAGACGCCGGCAGTTTTTTTACCGCAGCAGAGTAAGGTTTAAAGCGGAAACTGGCGATAAGCGCCGCTAGGTTAAACAGGTAAAGTAATGCCAGGCTACCCGGTTGCAAGGTATCGGCAGAATAAAGGTGGTACAGCGGCAACAGCAGCAATAATACTAAATTCAACCACTCCAGCTTGGTTTGCCAGCGCTGTAACATAAAGCCTCAAAAGAAAAACAGGGGTGGCAAAACCCACCCCTTAACGTGCAAGACAAGTAAAACAACGACCAGAGAAGCCCATCCGGGGCCCGGAACTACCTTCATCCCTGAACGCTACAAACTATAATACGACTAATTCTCAAATGCAAATGGTTCTCATTAAATAATTGCTGCAAATGGGTATCGTAACGTTTTGCTTGCAAAAGCAGCAATAGCCAGTAAAATATCTTTCGTTTTGAAACTTAAGCGAAAGAAATGAATAAACGTAACACCCAACAACGGCGGCATCTTATTGTTAGCCAGCTGCAGCAACAGGGCGAATTGTCGGTTGAGCAGCTGGCCGGGCAGTTTAATACCTCTGAAGTGACTATTCGTAAAGACTTAACCGTGTTGGAGCAAGCCGGTTTGCTGTTGCGCCGTTATGGCGGTGCCGTGCCGGTGCCGCAGGATTTTGTCAGCGACTCCAGCTTAGAGAAAATTTCAAAGCGAAAGCTAGCAATTGCTAAAGCGGCCGCCAGCCTGATCAAAGATCATTACCGCATTATTATCGACAGCGGCCGCACTACTGCCGCCTTATTGCCCGAACTGGCGGCAAAACGTGGCTTAGTAGTCATGACAAACTCACTGGCCATTGCCAATACCCTGCGTGAGCTGGAAAACGAGCCCACGCTGTTAATGACCGGCGGCACCTGGGACCCGCAATCTGAAGCTTTTCAGGGCCAGCTGGCAGAACAAATGCTGCGCAACTATGATTTTGACCAGTTATTTATTGGTGCCGATGGCATAGATTTAGCCCGGGGCACCACCACATACAACGAGTTATACAGCTTAAGCCGGGTAATGGCAGAAGTAGCCCGCGAAGTTATTGTAATGCTTGAGTCCGATAAGCTGGGGCGCAAAATTCATAATCTTGAATTGCCCTGGGCTATGGTAAAAGTGCTGATCACGGATGAAGGCTTATCGTTGGCCGACGCCAAACAAATTGAACAACAGGGTGTTAAGGTAATACGGGTTCAGGCCTGATTCACCGCCACACCTTAACGTAACGTTATAATATTTAAGATTTCCGGAGAATAATTATGTGTGGAATAGTCGGCGCTGTAGCGCAACGTGATGTAGTGGATATTTTGGTTGAAGGCCTGCGCCGTCTGGAATACCGTGGTTATGATTCGGCCGGTGTTGCCGTGGTAAACAGCGCTGGCGAGTTAACCCGGCTGCGCCGCCTGGGTAAAGTAAAAGAACTCGCCGACGCCGTAGCCGCTGCCCCGGTAACCGGCGGCACTGGTATCGCCCACACGCGTTGGGCAACGCATGGCGAGCCCAGCGAACGTAATGCCCACCCGCATGTTTCCAGCAATATTACCGTAGTGCACAACGGCATTATTGAAAACCACGCACCGCTGCGTGAAGCCTTACAAGCCAAAGGTTATGTATTTACCTCCGACACTGACACCGAAGTTATCGCGCATTTAGTTGAAGAAGAACTAAAAAGCGCCGGTAGCCTGTTAGCCGCAGTACAAAAATCGGTTAAGCAACTGCACGGTGCTTACGGCACTGTACTGCTGGATAAAACCGACGCCAGCCGCGTTGTTGTGGCGCGCTCAGGCAGCCCGCTGGTAATTGGCTTAGGTATTGGCGAAAACTTTATTGCTTCTGATCAACTGGCACTTCTGCCGGTAACCCGCCGTTTTATCTTCCTGGAAGAAGGCGACGTAGCCGAAATTACCCGCCACAGCGTGCGTATTTTTGATAGCAACGGCAACGCGATTGAGCGCGAAGTGCATGAGTCTAACGTTAGTTACGACGCCGGCGACAAAGGCCAGTACCGCCACTTTATGCTAAAAGAAATTTATGAGCAGCCAAACGCTATCAACAACACATTGGAAGGCCGCTTAAGCAGTGATTCCGTACTGGACGAAACCTTTGGCAACGGCGCGGCCGAGCTGTTTAAAAAAGTAAAACACGTACAAATCGTCGCCTGTGGCACCAGTTATCACTCCGGCATGGTAGCGCGCTACTGGTTAGAATCCTTGGGCGGCATTTCCTGTAACGTTGAAATTGCTTCTGAATTCCGTTACCGCAAATCATTCGTGCAGCCAAACAGCCTGCTGGTAAGCATCTCCCAGTCGGGCGAAACCGCTGACACCTTAGCAGCACTGCGTCTGGCCAAAGAAGCCGGTTATGTTGGCAGCTTAACCATTTGTAACGTGGCTGGTTCATCACTGGTGCGCGAATCTGATCTGGCCTTTATGACCCGCGCCGGCGCGGAAATTGGCGTAGCCTCAACCAAAGCTTTTACTACTCAGCTGGTGGGCCTGGCCATGTTAACGCTGGCGATTGGTAAATATAACGGCTTAACCGCAGCACAGCAGCGTGAACTCACCGAAGCGCTAAAAAGCTTACCGGGCAAACTGGAACAAGCCCTTACGCTGGCACCACAAATTGAAGCCCTGGCCGAAGAGTTTGCCGATAAACACCACGCACTGTTTTTAGGCCGTGGCGATCAGTACCCTATCGCAATGGAAGGCGCGTTAAAGCTAAAAGAAATTTCGTACATTCACGCTGAAGCGTACGCCGCCGGCGAGTTAAAACACGGCCCGCTGGCGCTGATTGACGCCCAGATGCCCATTATTGTGGTAGCACCGAATAACGACCTGTTGGAAAAGCTGAAATCGAACGTTGAAGAAGTACGCGCCCGCGGCGGTATTCTGTACGTATTCGCCGACGCCGATGCTAAATTCCAGTCAGACGCTACTATGCGGGTAATCAATGTACCGCACGTCGCCGACATCCTGGCACCTATCGTCTACACCCTGCCACTGCAGTTACTCAGCTACTACGTCGCCATTATCAAAGGCACTGACGTAGACCAGCCACGTAATTTGGCGAAGAGTGTTACTGTAGAATAAATTCAGCGCTAAAAATACAAAGGCCATCAACAGCATACCGTGATGGCCTTTTTTGTTCTTCAAGTATTTAAAAGTGCCGACTAATTTTTTTCTTTTATTCCAAAATTTCGATCTAGGCGCATTTCAATGTAATTAAAGTTATTCCCCAATTCCCTTTTTACGAACTTTTTAGTCGCTGAAGATACATTTATACCGAAATAAATATTCAGAGTTCTAGCGTTCATGACGCTGTATAACTTATTACCCTCTAATCGAGCAATTCTCCATTCTTTCTCATATTTCCAGTGGATGCTTTTTGTATATAGCATTTCAAGTAGCTTTCCTGATTTTTCGGAGAACGCCTGATTAATTGAAAGCACAGGTTGTCGTTGCCGGTATCTAACTTTATCCAAGCCTCTCGTGTTTTCAGGAATGTAATATTCAACACAAATGCCGGAATGGTTTTTTGCGTAATGAGTCCACATTAAGCAATTTGAATTAGTTTCAGAAAGGCTTAGAACTCCCATATTAGACATTCTTACTTGAACAAGTCTTTTGGTAAAACTGTGTAGTAGAGGTATTGAAATCGATCCGTTGTCATATAGAAGTTTATACCTTTTTATTACATCACTTTTAGTTTTTGTTCCTGGAAGTTGTGTTGCCAAATAGTCGATTTCGTCACTACTTAATTCTTGAATGATTTTTTCGGTTTCTCTAAATCCTTTGGGTTCTCTGAATTCAGGCTTGCAATCAAATGGGTCGTTAAGGTTTTCTGGTTTGGCAAACCAAAAATTGTTGTTCGCAATAGATGCAAGACGCATCTTGTTGTCTATTTTAGCTTTGGTACTTCCTGCATTTGATGGAGTTACTATCGGCATATATTTGAATAGTTGCATATACGTACCATTGCCAAATTTTTAGAGTTAGATTACCTGTAGAATTGATTATTTCAACCTCAAAACACTGGCTTCGACACTACCAGCCATATAATTACCAGCACTGTGGCGGGTAGTGTCACAAGTGCCAGATTGGTAAACCCTTTATGGTAAAACTGTACCAAGGCCTGCTAGTGCGGTGACCTTTCTCCTGCACTCTAAATTTACAACCAATATGTTGTAAATGATGAGTACATCAAATATGTTGTATTTTGGCTTTACAATACAAATGTTGTAAAGCATAGTTACAACATCAGTGTTGTACATTGCGGCGGCGAACTTATGGACTACCCATTACTATCACCTTCACAGCTGAGCGCCTTTGTAGAGGGGCTAAGAAGGCAAGCCGGCTATACTCAAACGCAAGCCGGGGAACTGCTTGGCATATCGCAGCAAGCTTACGCTCGCATAGAAAAAGCGCCGGAGAAAATCAGTGTTGAGCGCTTTATGCTGATATTAAAGCTGTTTCAGGCGCAATTATCGGTAAAATTTACGCCCGGTTTAAAAGCGCTACCGCGAGAAGCTTGGCAGACAAAAGACAAAACGATTGTTCAGCAGCGTAGATTAGCAAGCGAGAAGCCTGACAAGCGGGATGTTGTTAGCAAAAGCAGTAAATCAGACTCATCCGGTTTAACAGATAAACCGCAGGTAATCGTTAAACCAACCGGTAAGAAGTCGAGCTGGTAAATGAGTAAAACTACCAAACTTGATATATGGATGAATGGGTTGCGGGTTGGTGTATGGCAACCAGGCAAAAAGCTATTTCAGTATTACGATGAATGGGCATCCAGTGAATATGCGCGAAGCTTGTCGCTATCGCTGCCGCTTGTGCCGGGTAACCTGATTTATAGCGGTGATGTGGTACAAAACTACTTTGATAATCTGTTGCCGGATGCAGATGCGATACGTCGTCGCATTGCGGTAAAGTTCAAAGCTCGTTCTACAGATACAGCAGACCTGCTTAGCGCTGTAGGTCGTGATTGCGTAGGCGCTATTCAGTTGGTACCGGCTGGCTCGGAGATACCGCCAGACGAAGGAATAGTAGGTTACGCATTACAAGAAGCAGAAATAGCGCAGATCTTAAGAAATACCACATCGGACAGGCCGGTAAATTTACCACATCACCATGATGGACTAAGGCTGTCGATTGCTGGCGCTCAGGAAAAGAATGCTTTGCTTTATTTCGCTGATACCTGGTGGCTGCCTGCAGGGGCGACAGCAACAACACATATTCTTAAGCTACCGCTTGGTTTAGTTGGCAACATGGCAGCCGATATGTCCACGTCGGTAGAGAACGAGTGGCTATGCTCGCGCATCGTTCACCATTTCGGCCTACCAGTCGCCAAATGCGAGCCATTGGTGTTCAATGATGATATCGGTCCCGTTAAGGTGTTATCGGTTGAACGGTTTGATAGAAGATTTGATCCACAAGCTGGCAAACTTCTGCGCATACCACAAGAAGATATGTGCCAGGCTTTTGGGGCTAATTCACTTCGCAAATATGAAGAAGATGGCGGTCCTACAGCACGGGATATCATGCAAAAGCTAAGGTTTAGTAGCAATGCGGATGCAGACTGCCGGAATTTCTTTAAAACCTTAGTCGTTTTTTGGCTGATGGCGGCAACGGATGGCCATGCAAAAAACTTTTCGATATTTCTTCAGCGTCAGAGTAACTATGCCATGACACCCCTTTACGATGTGCTATCTGCACACCCGGTAATAGGAAAAAAAGCCAATCAGATCCCAAAGCAGCGGGTGAAGCTTGCCATGGCTGTTGAGTCGAAGCATCGCCACTATCATGCTTTTATGATTCTTGCGCGACAGTGGATCGAGTTTGGCAAAAAACTGGGCCTGCCGGATTTTGTTGTACTTGATGTACTGACAGAAACTCATGCTCAGGTAGATAAGGTAATTAATCTGGTAATACAGGAGCTACCGGCAGACTTTCCCCCACTGGTGAGTGAAAGCATTTTTGCCGGTATGGTAGCGATGAACAAGAAGTTGGCTGCTTTTCAGTGACAGCAATGCTGTTACGAAACAGAGTTTATTCAACTCAGCACTTGCGTCAGCATTCGCGCTAGAATAGCTGCATAATTTACCTTATGCCTTTTACTACTATGCCACTGATACGCCGGGTGTTATCCCGTGTTACGGAAGATTATTTGCTGCTGGCGTTGCTATTGCTGCTGCCACTGTTGTTATGGTTTAAGCCAACAGCACCGGCGGGCCTGGTTGCGTTGGTTGACTGGCATACGGTAGCGGCGCTGGCGGGTTTAATGCTGCTAAGCCGGGCGTTGGAAGACAGTGGCTACCTTGCACGGTTTGCCGCCTGGCTGCTTAAGCTTTGCCATTCACAGCGTATGCTGGCAATACTGCTGGTGTTATTTGCAGCATTGTTATCTGCCATAGTAACCAACGATGTGGCGTTGTTTATTTTGCTGCCAATCAGCTTAAGTATTGGCCGGTTAACCGGCGTGCCGGTGGGGCGGTTAATTGTTTTTCTGGCACTGGCGGTGAATGCCGGTTCCAGCCTTACGCCGATTGGCAACCCGCAAAACCTGCTGCTGTGGCAGGCTTCCGGTTACAGCTTCTGGCAGTTCACATTGATGATGGCACCGTTAGCGCTGAGTTTGTTGTTGCTGATCCTGTTATTAAGCTGTGCCGCATTTAGTGGCAACAAGCTGAGTATCGCAGTGCCTCATAACAACAGTCATGATAACCGTCGCTTGTTTGGCTGGTCGCTGGCCGGTTACCCGCTGTTTATTCTGGCGATGGAATGTCAGTTAGCGCCCTATGCCGCGTTGCTGGTACTGGCGCTGTATGTGTTGCTAAAACGCAGTGTGGTAACGGGGATCGACTGGTTACTGCTGCTGGTATTTATGTTGATGTTTATCGACTTGGGTTTGCTGGCACAATTACCACTGTTGCAGCAACTGGCCGTGCAGTTAGTTGCCCTGCCAAATGGCAGCTACACGGGGGCGGCGTTCTTGTCGCAGCTTATTTCTAATGTACCGGCCGCCATTTTTCTGCAGCATTTTACTGATGACTGGCGTGCACTTAGCTGGGGGGTAAGTGTGGGCGGCTTTGGTTTGGCTATTGGCTCACTGGCGAATTTAATTGCCTTGCGGCTTAGCAAACAACCAGGGCTGTGGCGCGAGTTTCATTACTGGTCGCTGCCGGTGTTTGCCGGCAGCTTAGTGTTGGGATGGTGGCTTAGTTAAAGTCTGCTGCCAGTGCGGTTAATTGCTGTAACTCAGCGGCTTTTTGCTGAGCTTTTAGCTGCAGCCGGTATATGGCAAACAGGCAAAGCGGCGATGCTATCAGGCTGTAAAACAACAGCAAGTCGTTGGAGACATCTGCCAGTTGCCACCACTGTAACAGCCAGAGGATCAGCGTAAATAACAGCAGTGCCACGCAGCTTAGCTGGGTGTAACGGTAGTAGCGCAGGCTTAGCTGGCAGGCTCGACAGCGAAATTGTAACAGCCCGCTGCTGCTCCAGTTGTCATAGGCCAGAATAGGCCGGTGCACCTGCCAGCTAATATACAGGGTGCTGCATGCGCCAAGCGCAAGGAACCCCGCTGCGATATAACCCAGCCAGCCCGGCAGGGCTAATATTAACCAGCAGGCGGTGGCTGCCATCACCAGGGCACCAAGCCATTCGCCGTACATTAATAGCCGCTGCTGGCGCTGCCGTTGGTTCGCCAGGGCTAAATCTTGCGCGGTTGGCGCGGCTTCAGTTGGGGTAGGCTGTTGTTGCCAGCTTTTTGCCAGGGTGGCAAAGTCAAAGTTATCTGCCATTTTGCATTAACTCCATTAATTCTGTTTTAGCGCGGTTTAACCGCACCCGCACGGCACCATGGCTGATCTGCAAAATATCGGCGATCTCAGGTGCGTCTAAATCTTCCATGGCCAGTAATATTACCTGCCGGTTGGCGGGTGACAACCGCCGTACCGCTTGCATCAACTGCTGGCTTTGTTGTTGCTCACCTAACTGCTCTGACGGGCAATCATCAAGCATCTGCCGCTGCAAGTCTTCTTCCAGTGGCAGCCATTTATGCCGCTGCGCCCGGGCAATATGATCTACCGTTACATTGTGTACTATGCGAAATAGGTAAGCGCGCGGCATGTCTGCAGCATGCAGCCGGCCGGCAGCCTGGTGCAGTGCCAGAAAAATATCCTGTTTTAAATCCTGCCGCGCTGCCGGGTCGGCTTCAGACGCCAGCAAGGTGCGGCTTATTGCGCCCTGATTTTGTTGCCATAGCTGCAGTAAAAACTGCTCCGGCGTTATTGCGCTGGTATTGGATACTGTCAAAAACCCCTCGCTGATCAATGTTTTATTGTTCTTGTTAACGTTATCACTGTGTCATAAGTAAGTCTGCCGGCACAGGCAAAGTGTTACATAAAAAAATAAAAAAAATTTTGTAACAGTGCACAAAACAACCACGACTTATCCAGCAAACACGGCAACTTATCACAACGTTATACCGGAGAACCTTACGATGAAAAAATCACTACTGGCATGCCTGATGGCCAGCCTGGCGCTGCCGCAGGTTTGTGCTGATACCCCTTCTCACATGCCGCAGGAAGCGGTGCTGTACCACAATGCCACCTTGCTGGACCCGGCAACAGAGCAGCAGCTTAACGATGGCTGGTTACTGGTAAAAGACGGCCGCATTGTGCAAATGGGCCAGCAACAGGCTGATGCCAGCTTACCTGCAGTAGCAAAGCAAATTGATTTACAGCAGCAGTACGTATTGCCTGGCCTTATTGATGTGCACCTGCACCTGACCGCCGGGCCACACCGGGTTGAGATGCAGGATGGCAAGCCAGTACTTACCATGCAAGGCCATAGTCAAATTACCCGTTATCACGCGCTTAGCACCTTAGCCACCGGCGTTACCACCGCCTTTAGCCCGGCTGGTGAGCCAGAGGCTAATGCCGAGTATGCCCGCCAGCAGCAAGCGGGTAACTGGCCTGGCCCAAAGTTTAGCTATGCGGGGTTTGTGTTTGAACCTACGCCAATTTTAGGCGGCTCGGTGCACCCGAAAGATGAGGCCGGTTGGCAGGCCGAAATTGCCAGCCAAAAAGCGCTTGGCGTGCAGTATATAAAACTGTATCAGGGCCTGACGAAAGATGAAGTCGCGATGGGCGTGCGTTTGGCCAAAGCGGCCGGGTTAAAAACCCTGGCACATCTGGACAATGTTAGCTGGCAATATGCGGCGGACCTGGGTATTGATGCCCTAACCCATGCCCTGCCAACAAGTAGCGAACTGTTAACCGGCGAGGGCAAAACCGCTTATCTGGCCGAGCGCAACATTCCACACAGCGCCCGGTTTATTTACAGCTGGTTTAAGCATGTTGATTATGACAGCGCCCCAATGCAGCAGCTTTTCGACACTTTGGCGCGCCAGCAAACTCATGTCGATTTAACGCTGGTTGTCAACGAGCTGGTGTACTTCGCCCGTGAGCTGGACAGTTTATATCCGGAGCAGGATATGTGGGTGTATCACCCGCAAATGCGTAAGCGCTGGCGTGCGACGCTGGCCGCGCCCAGTTATGACTGGACAGCAGAAGAGCTGGCCACCGCACAGCAACAAATGCCCAAAGTACAGCAATTATTTAAGCGCTTATATGACGCCGGTGTGCCGCTGGCCATTGGCACTGACAGTGTGGCCAGCGGGCCGTTTTACTTGCGTGAATTACAGCTTAGCCAGGGCGCTGGCCTGACAAACTGGCAGGTGTTGCAACTGGCTACAGCAGGCGGTGCCCGCCACCTTGGTTTAAGCGACACGGGGCAGTTGGCAGAGGGCTTTGCCGCCGACTTTATTGTGTTAACGGCCAACCCGTTAACCGATCTTAAGGCGCTAAATACGGTACATACCGTGGTACAGCAAGGCAAAGCCTGGCAAGTGGATGAGCTGAAAGCCCAACTGTCTATGTTGGCCGATATTGAACTTTAACGCTGATTTTCTTAATTAACTTAAATATGAAGAGGATATAAAGATGGAAACTTTACAACAATTTATCTCTGCATTTAGTACTGCCTGGCAACAAGCCGACTGGGTATTTCTGCTGCTGTTTGGCGTGTTTTTTATAACGGTGTGGTTTTTACCCAGCCTGCTGGCACTGGTGTTTAACCGCCAGCATGCCGGTAAAATTGCCCTGCTTAATATTCCTGCCGGTTTTTCCTGGATAGCCTGGGTAGCGCTGGCTGTTTGGGCAGTTACCGGCAAGCTGGGTGACAAACTTGCCGCTAAAGCCCGGTTAAAGCCGGTGGCCTGATACGTTACAAGGCTACACTGTCACCTTCGTTTAAAATCAGCAGCGGCACCTGGCTATTCAGTTGCTGCTGCATATGTAGCAGGCGTAGCAGTGGTGAGTGTGAGCTGTGATCGCCCATCTGCCAGCTGGCATTACCATACCCCCAGGGGATCATTACTTTACAACCCAGCTCTGCTGCGGCTACTAAAGCATCTTCCGGCGTGGTATGCACATAGCGGTACCAGTCACCGTCTTTATCATGATGATAAGACGCAATAGGTATCAGGCAGATATCAATATCGCCATAGCGCTGCTGAATATCTTTAAAGTGCCCGGAATAGCCGGTATCACCGGCAAAAAACAGGGTTTTTCCGCTATGCTCCAGCAGCCAGCCACCCCACATCGCCTGGTTATGATCATTAAACAACTTACGGCTGTTAAAGTGGTGTGCCGGTACCAGATGGATATTCAGCCCATCCAACTGGCTGTGGCTATACCAGGCTTGCTCCACAACGTTATAGCCGCCTTTAGGCATATAATTAGCCATACCTAATGGCACGTAATATTTAGCCGTAGCGCCTATTTGCGCGATGCTGGCATGGCTAAAATGATCGTAGTGTAAATGCGAATATAACACCGCATCGGTAGCTGCCAGTTGTTCTTTGGTCAGCCGGGGAGTGTAGGGCCGTTTTATAATACCGGCAAAATGCTGCGCCCAGCTTACCGGCCAGTCAAACTGGCCGAATACCGGATCAATTAGCAGTTGCTGGCCATCAGGGGTATTAACTAAAAAGCTGGCATGTCCCAACCATTGCAGGCTAAAACCAGTATCCAGCGCAGGTGACTGCTGCGGCCCGGTGTACTGGCAATCCTGGGCAGGTGTTTTGCAACTCACTGCAGGATGCGCCGGATAGCAATCTGCTTCACAGTTTGCCGGATATTGGCGCTGTTCTACCGGTGTGCGATACACATTACGGTACATGCCTTTATACTTGCCCTCTGCTACCTGCTCAATCAGTGCATCTGCGCCCAACTGCTGCTCTACCTTGTTGGGGGTACTGCAGGCGCTGAGTAATACCGCGCTGCCAAGCAGCGCGGTGGCAGAAACTAAGGTTAGTTTCATTAATAATCCTTTATTTATCATTGTTATTATTTCGCTTATTGCTGTCTTAATACCATGGCAGGTTTACGCCCTGCAACCTGCCAGGCCAGAGTGGCAACAGTGCACCAGCAAATAGCGAAGGTAGCGGCTGCGGCCAGCAAGTACCAAAGCGGGTTCTGGCTGATGCGCACGCTAAACTCAGCCAGCCAGCTATCCAGTGCCAAAAAAGTGGCGGGAATGGCAAGTACGGCGCTAATTGCCATCAGCCTGATATATTCGCTGGCCAGCAAATTAACCAGACTAAAGCGCCCTGCACCCAGCACCTTGCGCATTGCTACTTCGCGTGAGCGCTGCTCGGCACTAAAGGCGGCTAAACCAAATAAGCCGACACAGGTTAAAGCAATGGCCAGTGCAGCAAAAATAGCAATAACCTTAGTCTGGCGCTGCTGGTTCTGGTACATGGCGTTGTAGTCATCACTTAGCCAGCTTAGCAGCAGATCCTGACGTTGCAGGCGATCAGTCAGTAGTTGCTGCACTTTGCTGCGGGCGCTAAAGGCTTGTTCTGGCCGCAGATTCAGCAGGATATTGCCGTACGTCATGGGCGAGCGGCCGCAAATCAGTATTAACGGTTCCTGTTGTTTTAGGGCTGAGCCTATCTGGATATCTGCAACTACCCCAACAACTTTCATCTGTAAAACAGGATTGTCGCCGGGTAACAGCCATTGCTGGCCGATGGCGTCCTGCACCTGGTTATAGCCCGCTTTACGTGCCAGTGATTCAGTAATAATAACTGCAGCAGTTGCATGATCGCCATGCGTTTGATACCAGTCGCTTTGATAGGTTTCACTAAAGTCACGCCCGGCCAGCAAGGTAAAGCCCGCAGTTTTGACAATGTCAAAGCCTGCTGCCATCTGCGAAATAGGCGGCAGAGCGTTATCCTGGGTTTGCCCCGGCAACTGAATATTCATCGCCTGAGAAACAGTGTCTGTAAGCTGCATATCCATTATCGAAGCGGCCGTTACGCCTTCAACCTGCCGCAGGCTTTGTAGCAGGTTTTGGTTGCCCGCCCAGAATACCTGCTCATTCTCAATACCGGAAACCATTAACCGGGCATCACGCTGATAACCGGTGGGCTGGTTTTGCAGCAGTTGCAGTTGTTGCTGTAATACTGCGCTGGATACTAACAAACCTATAGTAATCGCACCCTGTAGTACCAATAAGCCCTTACGCAGCAAAAGTGCCGTATTACCGCGCTGAAAATCACCGCTTAGCACTTTTTTGGCATCAAAGGCCGAAATAAATATCGCCGGATACACACCTGCCAGCATGCCGACACTTAGGGTGCTGCCAAGCAAAATCAGGCCAAAACTGCCAAAGTAGTGCAGTTGCAGCGGGCGGTTTACCAGCAAATTAAACTGCGGTAATACCAGCTCGACTAACACGGCTGCAAATAAACCGGCGCAGGCAGCAATTAATACTGACTCCAGCATAAACTGCACAAACAACTGGCCACGGCTGGCGCCCAGCGCTTTGCGCACACCGACTTCTTTGGCTCGCATGGCGGCGCGGGCGGTGCTCATATTAATAAAGTTAATGGCGGCAATCAGCAGCAATAAAGCCGCCAGTAACAAACAGATATTCACCGTACTGGCCGAGCCATTCACTTTAAATTCGTAAGCCAGGCTGGAGTGCAGGTGAATATCGGTAAGTGCCCGCAATTGCAGTTCAGTAATGTGCCGGCCGGTATAAGCCTGTTCGTTTAGCTGGGCAGATAACTGCTGTAGCAGAGCGCTGTGATCAATGTCGTCAGGCAGTGAGATATAACTGTAAACATTATTCATTGCCAGGCGGCTGGCAGCTACTTCATCGCTGAGCCGGCGCAATGACCCGGCCTGAAAATGGCTCTGCTCTGGCATACGGTACACTGCGCTAACAGTAAAACGCTGTTCGCCCAGTTGTAACTGCTGGCCGGTCACATTGGTGTTACCAAATAACCGCTTAGCTTCCTGTTCAGATAACGCAATCAGGTTGGGTTGCGCCAGTGTAGCGGCCAGATCGCCAGACAATGTGTCTATCTGAAAAAAGTCGGTGATATTAGTATCCACCGCTTGCGGCCATTCCAGTGTCAGCTGCTGGCTGGAACCGGCCAGGCGTAGCGCCGGTGCGCCGGTATTAATGCGTGTTACCCGGATACGGTCATCATAATTGTGCAGCAGATCTTTCATCGCCGGGCTGGAAATAGGAAAACGCTGGTTTACCGGGTTAAAAAACTGCTCCAGCCGGTAGGTATTGGCCGCATTGGGGTGCATTTTGTCAAAGCCCAGCTCGTAACTGGCATACAGTAAAATCAGCAGGGCCGACGCCAGTCCGGTGGTTAAGCCCAGTAAATTTAACGCTAAATGGGTTTTATGCCGCAGCACTGCACGCACGCCGGTGGTGAAGTAATTGCCCAGCATTGCCAGTGAATTACGCATATTTGGCCTCCATCTTTGCTTCCATGGCACGCTCGGTAATAATCTGGCCGTCCAGCATCCGCACTATGCGGCTGGCGTAGCGTGATTCATGCTCAGAGTGCGTAACCATCACCACTGTGGTGCCGTCGTGGTTTAGCTGGCGCAGCATCTGCATCACTTCTTCACTGTTTTTTGAGTCCAGGTTACCGGTAGGTTCGTCGGCTAAAATCAGCGCCGGGTTAATTACCAGCGCCCGTGCCACGGCCACCCGCTGCTGCTGGCCACCGGATAGCTGCAGTGGCAGGTGATCAGCGCGGTGGTCAATTTGCATACGTTTTAATATTGCCTCTACCCGCTGCTTGCGCTCGCCGGCCGCCACGCCCTGATACTGCAGCGGCAGCTCAACATTTTGAAATACCGTTAGCTCATCTATCAGGTTAAAGCTTTGAAACACAAAGCCCAGCTGGGTTTTGCGCAGTTGTGCCAGTTGTTTTTCGCTGTAATTGGCAATATCCGTACCCTGAAATAAATAGGCGCCTGAGCTGGGGCTGTCCAGCATGCCTAAAATGCTTAGCAAGGTAGATTTACCGCAGCCTGATGGGCCCATAATGGCCACAAAATCGCCCTGCTGAATATGTAAATCAATCTGGTTCAGAGCGGTAGTTTCCAGTTCGCTGGTGCGAAATACCCGGTTTAATTGTTGTAACTGGATCATGATGCTGTCCTTATTGTTGTAATTGAATAGTATCGGCTTGCTGGAATTCGCGATAGCCGGAAATAATCACCTGATCACCGGCATTAAGGCCGCTGACAATTTCAATCTGGTTGGCGCTTTGTTTGCCCAGCGTAACGGCTTGCTTACGCGCCATGGCGGTGCGGCTGTCCAGCACATACACATACTGGCCTGCGCTGTCGGCTAAGTAGGCGCCGCGTGGCAGCACCAGTGCGGTTTGTTGCTGCTGCTCCAGCAGCAGGTTCAGGTTAACCGACTGGCCGCGTTTTACGCTGTGTTCGCCCGGCAGGGCAAATTCAAGCTGAAACTGATTGTTTACCACCCGGCTGTCGATGCGGCTTACGGTAAGTGGCAACTGCTGCTGGTTCAGGCTGGCTACTGCCTGCATACCGGTGCTAACGCGGCTTAAGTAAAATTCGTCTACGCTGGCCACCAGCTTGTAACGCTCTGGCAGGTCAATCTGGCCCATGCGGCTGCCCGGCGCGCGTGATTCACCGGCTTCTACATTAAACTCGCTTAAATAGCCGCTTACCGGTGCGCGCACCAGTAGGTTTTGTACGTTTTGCCGGGCAAACTCCAGGTTTTTTGTCAGCATGTCTACGCTTTCGCTTAGCTGGCTAAGTTGCTGCTGGCGGATGGCTTCTTCCTGCTGCTGTTGCCGCTTTGTCAGTTGTAAGCGTTGCTGCTGGTAGCGTAAGTCCTGTTGCAGATTTAGCAGGTGTTCCTGGGCTAACACGCCGGTTTTTACCAGTGGCTCGCTCTGGGCCAGATTACGGCTTAGCGTGGTTATCTGATGCTCAATATCCAGCACATCGCGTTGCAGGTTCAACCGGTTGGTTTCTATCGTCATTTGCGTGTTGCGCAAAAAATTCATCTGCTCGGTTACCTGAGCTTCGCGGCTGATTAAATCCAGCTGCAAGGCAGTGTTGCTTAGCTTAACCAGGGGCTGGCCCTGCTCAACAAACTGGCCTTGTTCGGCCAGTTTTTCCTCTACCCGGCCGCCTTCAATCACATCCAGAAACACCGTGTGCTGCGGCAGTACGTTGGCGCGCAGTGCTATGCTTTCCTGCAGGCTTTGCTGTTGCACTATGGCAGTACTGACAGAGCTAAGTGGCAGCAATACCGACATTTGCGCACTGGCCTGCCAGTTAGTGCCAAACCAGGCAGTGGCGGCCAGCAAGCTAAACACAACAGCAGGCTTTATCAGCCGACCTTTGACACTGGGGCTTATCTTCTTGTCCATCTGTATGCTCCGAAAAAATAGCGATGCGAGTTAGTGTTGTTAACGCAAAGGCCATGCCAAACACTAAACATTTAAAATTCAACACTTTATAGTTTTTTCGGTTGCGATGGTGTCCGCTGGTGGTACAGCCAGGTGTCCATTAACGGACAGCTATTAAAATCGCTAACTTGTTGGATTTAAAAGCCTGTTGCGCGGCGCTGGTATTTTCGGGTAGGGTGCAAAGATAAACCCAAGGATGTAGTAATGAAGCAGCCATTTAATGTGCTGGTACTGGATGATAACCACGACATTCTTACCGCCAGCCGGATTTTTTTAAAACAACACTTTGCCCAGGTGGTTACGCTGCATGAGCCGGCGCAACTGCAAAGTATGCTTGGCAGCCAGCCGTTTGATCTGTTGTTGCTGGATATGAATTTCAGCCGCGATACGCAAAGTGGCGAAGAAGGTTTGTTTTATTTAAAACAGGTATTAAAAGCCCGGCCCGGCTTAAAAGTAGTGATGATGACCGCCTACGCCGCCCTGCCGCTGGCGGTGCGTGCCATGCAGCTGGGTGCGGCTAATTTTATTGCCAAGCCCTGGCAAAATGAACAGTTGCTGGAGGCGCTGCAGCAGGCATTATTGCAGCAACACCAACTTGGCCACAATGGCGCAGCAAACAGCAAGACCGCCGCCGGTGCAGGGGCGATTCCGCTGCTGGGCGACAGCCCCGCTATGCAGCAGGTGTTACGCACCATTGAAAAAGTAGCAAAAACCGATGCCAACGTATTACTGCTGGGGGAAAGCGGTACCGGTAAAGCCCTGGTGGCGCAGGCTATTCATCAGGCATCGCAGCGTGCTGCTGCACCATTGGTAAGCGTTGATATGGGCAGTTTAAGCAGCAGCTTGCTGGAAAGTGAGTTATTCGGCCATAAAAAGGGCGCCTTTACCGATGCCAAAAGCGACTACGCCGGACGTTTTGTGCAGGCCAGCGGCGGTACCCTGTTGCTGGACGAACTGGGCAACCTGCCGTTGGCACAGCAGGCCAAGCTGTTAACTGCGTTGCAAAGCCGCACTGTGGTGCCGGTAGGTGGCAGCCAGAGTGTGGCGGTGGATATCCGCCTGGTGTGTGCCACCAATGAAGACTTATATCAGGCGGTTGCGGAAGGCGCCTTTCGCCAGGATCTGTTGTACCGCATTAATACCGTAGAAATTGTGCTGCCGCCGCTGCGGGCGCGCAAAAGCGATATTGCACAGTTGCTGGACTGGTATCTGCAGCATTACAGCCAGAAATACCAACGCGATGCTTTACAGATCAGTAGCAGTGATAAACATAAGCTGCAGCAGTACGACTGGCCGGGCAATGTGCGCCAGTTGGCACACGCGGTAGAGCGTGCCGTGGTATTGGCCGACGGCAGTACACTGGATTTCAGCCAGTTGCCAGCAGCAACGGTAGCGGCTTCCGACAGTGCAGTGAACGCTGCCGATAACGACTTTTTTCTTGATTTTGTTGAAGAAAAAACGATCCGCCAGGCGCTGCAGTATTATCAGGGCAATGTTAGCCAGGCCGCCAAAGCACTGGGTTTAACCCGTGGTGCCTTGTACCGGCGGCTGGAAAAATATGGGCTTTAATATGCGTTTAGTGTTATTGCTGGGCGGTTACACCCTGTTGCTGATGTTAGCCTGCTTGCAGTGGCTGGCCGGGCCTTCGGCGCTGGCTGTTATGCTGAGCCTGACAGCGCTGTTGTGCGCGGTGCTTATCTGGCGGCACAACCGCAGGCAGCAGCATCAGACCGCGCTGGTATTAAAAGCGCTGGCCAATCAGGATACATCACTGACACTGCGGGGCCAAAGCGCTTTACAAGCTTTGCTGGCACAGGTACAGCAACAACTCAGCAGTAGCCGCCAGCAGGCAGAAGCCCGGGCGCAGTATCTGCAAACGCTGCTGAGCCAACTGGATATTGCTGTGCTGGAGTTTGCCGATAACGGCCAGTTGTTGCAGGCTAACCCGGCAACGCAGCGCTTGTTGTCTGCGTCGCAGTGGCAACAGCTGCAACAGGGCCGGTTTGACGATACTAACTTACAGCAACTGGCGGCTATACTCAGCCAAACCAGTACGCATTATCAGGGCCAGTTACAGTGGCAACAGCCGGGCTATACTGACCGGCTGGCGCTGAGCATAGTGTGCACCCGTATTCAGGGCCAGTTGCGTAAACTGGTAACCTTACAAAGCATTCATCAGGCCTTGTTGCAGCAGGAAGTGCAGGCCTATCAGCAGATGACAAGGGTACTGACACACGAAATAGCCAACTCGGTCACGCCGATGGCGTCGCTGGCGCAAAGCTGCCGGCAAATTCTGCCAGCGGCAGATACGGTGTTAAACCACAGCGACCATGCTGATCTTGATGAAGCCCTTAGCACTATTAACCGCCGTGGTCAGCACCTGGCGGGTTTTATTCAGTCGTTTAAACAGTTAAGCCAACCGGTACAACCCCGGTTAGAGCATACCGATCTGGTGGCAATTATTCATAATTGCTTGGCGTTACAGCGCGGTGCATTGGCACAGCAAGGTATACAGCTGCATACCAACTTACCGGCACAGGCCATGCTGTGGCTGGATGAAGCATTAATGGAGCAGGTATTAATTAACCTGCTACAAAATGCCATAGATGCCATGACAGGAGTAACACAAAAACAGTTAACCCTAAGCCTGCAACCAGACACTCAGCAGCGCTGGCAACTGGATATTGCCGACAGTGGGCCGGGGATTAGTGCGGCGGTGTCGCAGCAGATATTTATTCCGTTTTTTACCACTAAACAAACGGGTTCCGGTATTGGTTTAAGTTTATCGCGGGCGTTATTGCAGGTGCAGGATGCGCAGTTAAACTACGTGCCGGGTGAGGCGCCCGGCAGCTGTTTCCGTATTAGCTTTGCGCAGTAAGTGCGGCGTTATTAAGCGTCTGATGCTTTATTCACACCCAGTTTTTTCTCCAGCTTTTCTATTTTTTCCTGCGCTTGCTCGCGGTAACGGGTTAAGCGCTCAATAGTGGCGGCGGCGTTATCTTTAACAAAGCTAACTTGTTGTTCAAGCTGATTTTTTTGTTTCTGCAGTTTTTCCTGTTCTATTTGCATATCGTGCACCATATCGCGCTGCTGCTGCAGTTCTTCACGCAGTTGCTTAATGGTTTCGCGCTGTTCGGCCTGATGGCCGGCGGTAATAGCGCTTTGCTCTTTTAGCATGGCATTGTTGGCTTTAAGCTGTGCCACCGTGGCATGAATATCGGTGTCATCGGCTTCATCACTCACTTGAGCCTGTTGCATGGCATCCAACTGTTGCTGCACTTTTTGCGCAGCGTCACGTTGCTCGGCTACTTCACGCTGCGCGGTTTCACGTTCTTTTTGCAGGGCTGACAACTGTTTTTCATAGGCGCTGAGTTGTTGCTGCAGTTTTTCCTGTTCGGCTATCTGCTGTGCAGACATTTCAGCTGCGGCAGGCTGTACACTGAGTGCTGCGTTGAGTTGCGCTTGTGCCTGCTCCAGTTTCGCCAGGGCGTCATTACGCTCTGCAATTAATGTTTCAGAATGCTGCTGCAGTTTAGTCAGTTGCGCCTGAGCAGCGTCGCGCTCGGCCAGCAGGGCTGCTTGTTGCTCAGCCACTACGCTATCGTTGGTTGTTGTGCCTTGCTCGGTTGCTGTTTGTTGCAACTGGTTTAACTGTGCCTGTAAGCGTTTGGTCAGGGCGACAGCCTGGGTTTCCGTTTTGGTGGCCTGGTGCAGTTTGTTTTCAAACTCTTCCAGCATCGCTTGCAGTTCGGTTACGTCGTGATCGCGGGTTTGCAAATCTTGCAGCGCCTTTTTATTGGCTTGCTGCGCCGCTTCCAGCGCGGTTTTTATTTTGGCCTCTGATTGCTGTACCGCTTCTAACTGCTGCTCGGTTTGTTCGGCTGCTTTGGCCTTGCTTTGCAGTGGCTCAAGTTCTTGTTCGGCGGCAGCCAGTTCGGCCTGTAACTGTTGCAGTTTTTGCTGGTTACGCTGTTGTTCGTGTTGTAGTTGTTCTTCCAGTTCATCCTGCGCTTGTTGCAGGCCAATGACTTTTAACTGAATAGTTTCGGCTTCCTGTTGCGCCATTGCCAGCGTGGCTTGTAACGTTTCAGACTGTTGCCGGGCGTCAGTCAGCTCTTGCTGCTGCTTTTGGGTTAGCTTAAGGGCCTGGTCGCGCTCTTCGGTCAGGGCAGCATATTTTTCTGCCTGAGTGCTAAGTTGCTGTTGCTGCTGTTGTTGGCTGGTTTCAAGCTCGGCTTTACGGTGCTGCAGTTGTTGTAGTTCTTGCTGTAGTTCGCGGTTGTGTTCTGCCGCCAGCACTTCGGCCTGCATCGCCTGTTGTAATTGTTGGTTAAGCTGATCGGTATGTTGTTTGGCGCGCAGCTCTGCTTCGTGTTGAAATGCGGCAACAAACTCAGGGCTAAACAGGCTTTCAGCAGATGTTTGCACCGGCGCCCGGTTGGCTTGTTCATTCCGCCATTTTTGATAGTGCACCACCAGGCTGGCCTGCGCACCGGGCACTTGGGAAATTAAATAATCCAGGGAAACCGGCTTACCTGTTTTCTGTAACTCATCACAGATTTTCTTAACGTCACTATATTGCGTCATAGTTTACTTATCCGACTGCCTGGGGTGGAAGTACAAAGAAATATCGTAGGTCAACGCTACAAAGATCAGTATTCTATGCACTTTTCCGTTAAAACCAAATTTTTATTACATTTTATTTGCATCACGGCGTTTAACTGGCTAAATTACTGTATATAAAAACAGTTAGGTGTTGGCTATGATCCTTTATATCGCAGAAAAACCCAGTTTAGGCCGGGCGATAGCCGCAGTATTGCCCAAACCACAACACAAAGATAACGGTTTTATCCGGCTGGCTAATGGCGATGTTGTCAGCTGGTGTGTGGGCCATTTGCTGGAGCAGGCCGAACCGGAAGATTATCACCCGGAGTATAAGCGCTGGCAAATCGCACAATTGCCGATAATCCCCGATAAATGGCAGTTAAAAGTAAGAAAGTCTGCCGCAAGCCAGTTAAGTATATTAACAAAACTGATTAAACAGGCTGATCAGCTGGTGCATGCCGGCGATCCTGACCGCGAAGGCCAGTTGCTGGTAGACGAAGTGCTGGCTTACTGCGGCGTTAGCGGTAACAAACTGGCGGCAACGCAGCGCCTGCTGATCAGCGATTTAAACCCACCGGCAGTAAAGCGGGCGCTGGCACAGCTACAATCAAATAAAGATTTTGTACCCTTGTCTACCTCAGCACTGGCACGCAGCCGCGCCGACTGGCTGTATGGTTTAAATATGACACGGGCTTACACCTTGCAGGGGCAAAAAGCCGGTTATCAGGGCGTGTTATCTGTTGGCCGGGTGCAAACGCCATTACTGGGGCTGGTAGTACGGCGGGATCAGGATATTGCCAGTTTTGTCACAAAGCCGTTTTATCAGGTGCTGGCAGAGGTTGAAACCAGCGACAAACAACGTTTTAGCGCAATGTGGCAACCCAGCGAGGCCTGCGCTCCCTGGCAGGATGAAGATGGCCGGGTGCTGTTAAAAGCGTTAGCTGAAAAAGTACAGCAAAAAATTACCGGCCAGCCGGCACTGGTAACTAAAGTTGAACAAAAAGAGCGTAAACAGCCAGCACCGCTGCCTTATAACTTGTCGGCGTTGCAAATTGACGCTGCCAAACGCTACGGCATGACAGCACAGCAAGTACTGGATAATTGCCAGCAGTTGTATGAACGACACAAGCTTATTACTTATCCGCGCTCGGATAGCCGGCACTTGCCACGCGGGCAGCTAAGCCGGGCTGCTGCGGTAACCGCCGCAATCGCGGCTAATGACAGCCAGCTTAGTGCTGCTGTACAGCAGGCCGATATGGCACTGGTAAGCAAAGCCTGGAACGATAGCAAAGTTGAGGCGCACCACGCTATTATTCCGACAGAAAAACGCCAGGCGTTTACCGGCTTAACCCAGGCAGAAAAACAGCTGTATTACCTGATTGCCCGCCAGTATCTGGCGCAGTTTTACCCGGCCTATTGCTACAGCGAAACGCTGGTTGAACTGACTATTGCCGGCGGTTTATTTCGTGCAAAAGCTAACACCGAGTTATCTGCCGGCTGGAAGCAGTTATACCGCTCTGGCAGTAACCAGGACGCAGCCCAAAAAAGCCAGCCAGACAATGAGTTGATCCTGCATAGCCTGCCGCAACTGCATAAAGGCCAGCAATTAGATTGTTACGACGCGCAGTTGCTGGAAAAACACACCCAGCCGCCACAACCTTTTACCGATGCCACTTTACTGGCGGCTATGACAGGTATCAGCCGTTATGTCAGTGATCCGGCTATTAAAGCGGTATTGCGCGAGACCGATGGCCTGGGTACTGAAGCCACCCGAGCCGGTATTATTGAACTGTTATTTAAGCGCGGCTTTTTGCAGCGCCAGGGTAAGCAAATTCGCGCTACCGATACCGGCACCGCGTTAATTCAGGCCCTGCCGCCACAGGCTAGTTTGCCCGATATGACCGCCCGCTGGGAGGCTGAGCTAAGCCGCATTTGCCAGCGTGAAACCAGCTATCAGGCTTTTATGCAGCCGCTGCAAACCGAGCTTGGCCAGCTTATTAGCCAAGTGGCAACGGTGACGCCGTCCGGTTTACCGCAAGGCAAAACCAAACGCTGGGGCCGGAAAAAAGCCACCAAACCGGCCAGCGCTAAAGCCACCGGTTACCGCCGTGCCAAACAATCTGTAACTAAAGCGTAATTAATTGTTATCCCGCTGGATTTTGCCACTTTAACTGCCTTAAGCTGCAACGCAATTAAAACGGAGAATTCAGTAATGAAACGCAAGCTAATTAAAACCGCAGGTGCTGCTTTAGCGCTGCTTTGCAGTACGGCCAGTTACGCCACTATTGTTGAAGTAACCACTAATGTGGGCAAATTTGAAATTAATTTATTTGACCAAACTACGCCGGTAACTGTGCAGAACTTTCTTAGCTACGTTAATGCCGGGCGCTATAACGGCACGGTGTTTCATCGTTCAGCACCTGGTTTCGTTATTCAGGGAGGCGGCTTTACCTTCGATCAGCAATTGCCGTTAAAGGCCGTTGCCACTTTTTCACCCATTGTGAATGAACCGAAATGGTCAAATGTGCGGGCTACAGTAGCTATGGCCAAGCAGCCTGGTAACCCTAACAGTGCTACCAACCAATGGTTTGTTAATTTAGCCAATAACAGTGGTGGTTCGCCTCAGTTAGATACCCAAAATAGCGGTTTTACCGTGTTTGGCCAAATCACGTCACAGGATATGGAAGTAGTAGATGCCATTGCCGGCCTGCAGCGCTTTTCGTTTCCGGGTATTACCGATTTGCCACTGCGTAACTACAGCAGCAGCGACAGAGACGATAATAAACCACTGGTGGCGTCTAATTTAGTCACTATTGAAAGCATCGTAGTGGTGGATGCCCGCGCAAATACTGCTGCAGGCCTTAACCCGGTTGCTAATACCGCTGCTGGCGGTGGTGGTGGTGATAACGATGATGGCGGTAGCTCGGGCAGTTTTGGTTGGTTAAGTTTACTGGCGGGTATGCTGCTGGTAGCCAGAAGACGGCTGCGCTAGTTGGCAGGTGGCGGGTACTATAGTGGTACCCGCTTATATAAGCGCTTTTTATTTAGCTAAAAAAGCGTAAGCGGTAAGAAAAGCGGTTTCCTGAAATACCTTTAAGCCTGTAGCTTTAAAATCAACCGGTATCGGGTGGCGTTTTAGCTTCTCTTTCAGTTCGCTGGCACTGATTAAATGACAGTTACAACCGGCAATCAGTTGCAATGCTGCTTCAATTTTAAAACCTACCGCGCCACCGGCGAACTTGCCTTTTTGAGGCCGCTCTTTAATAACTAGTTGGGTTATCTGGTAATCCTCAATAAACTTAGCGAAAGTAAATTGAAAATGGCGCATTTGCTCCTGATCCTGGTCTTTACTCAGTGCAAAGCGGTTTTGCCGGCAATCCGGTAAGTCGAACAGGCCATTTTTCAGGGTCATAAGGCAAATAATGGCTTCGCTGCCTTTAATTTCGATACCACAGGTGCGCATTGGCAATCCTCTGCTTAGGGTTTGGTCAGGTTGTGCAACTGATTTTCAATCACTGCACAGCTTTGCTTTAACGGATCACCATATAAAAACGGGTTAAAATCACCATTTTTGCAGTAATTCCGCTGAAATTGCAGCAGGTTATCAATGCTGCTGCTGGCTTTATCCAGCTGTGTACGCTGGCCTTCGCCCCATTGCTCAGATAATGCCAGCAATTGCTTGCGTGTAGTGCGCAGTGCGGCTTCTTTACTGTCGCCGGCTATAGCGGCCTTGTCCATTATCAAAGCAAATAACTGCTCTTTATAAGGGCGGATCAGGTTATGGTCAGAAAAAGTAATCACCAGCAGAATAACAACAACCAGCCAAAACAACTTCTTCATCAGCTTCTACTCCGGTAAGCAATGACGGCATTGTAACGGATAGCGCTGCGCTGCGCACGGGGCGGCAGTTAATATCTGCAAGCTGCATATTAAGTTTACACTTTAAGTGTCAGGTGTAAACTTGGTTTACGTTTTTCTGCGCTAGATCGGGCCAGGCACAGCAAAAATGCTACAGGCATAGATATTGCTTTGTTTCATGTCAAAAATTCAGTCTGGCAAACTGTTATACTTGGCAGCTGGCGCAATATGCAGTAACGGGGTTTTCCTTGGATCAGCAAAAAATAGACATCAAAAATATTCCGGTACACGTTGAAGTACATAAACCGGATAGCAGCCATAGTGGGCATTACAACCCGCGAGACCGTATTTATGTGCGGGCAGTAAAAGGCCTGCATCAGGCTATACGGCGCTATATGGGATTTGTGTTTATGGGGCTGTTTATGCTGTTGCCCTGGCTGCAGTATGACGGCCATCAGGCCATATTGCTGGATATTACTGAACAGAAATTCAATATTTTTGCCCTGACTCTGTGGCCGCAGGATTTCACCATTCTGGCGTGGATTTTTATTATTGCCGCCTATGCATTATTTTTTGTTACTGCTTTTTATGGCCGGGTGTGGTGCGGCTATTTATGCCCGCAATCGGTATGGACCTTTATTTTTATCTGGTTTGAAGAAAAAATCCAGGGCACCCGTAATCAACGGATTAAGCTGGATAACGATGCCTGGTCTGCCAGCAAGTTTTTCAAAAAAGCAGCTACGCACTTTTGCTGGCTGGCATTTGCCTTACTGACAGCACTGATCTTTGTTGGTTACTTTACCCCTGTCGGGCCGCTATTTATTCAGTTTTTTACCTTTGAAGCCAGCTTTTGGGCGGTAGTTTCCGTGCTGTTTTTTACGCTGTGTACATACGGTAATGCCGGCTGGATGCGTGAAATTATGTGTACCCACATTTGCCCTTATGCCCGGTTTCAATCGGCGATGTTTGATAAAGACACTTTTACCGTTACTTATGATGAAAAGCGCGGCGAAAACCGTGGCCCTCGCAGCCGTAAAGATAAAGACTACAAAGAAAAAGGCCTGGGTGACTGTATCGACTGTAATCTGTGCGTACAGGTTTGCCCAACCGGCATAGATATACGCAACGGCCTGCAGTACGAGTGTATTAACTGCGGTGCCTGTATTGATGCCTGCGATGACACCATGAGCAAAATGGGCTACCCGCCCGGGCTTATCAGCTACACAACCGAGCACAGCCTGAATGGCAAACCCACCAAGGTACTGCGGCCTAAACTATTGGGCTATATGCTGGTGCTGGTGGCCGTTTGTGTGGCCTTTGCCTGGACACTATACAGCCGGGTACCGCTGGAAATGAACATTATCCGCGACCGTGGCGAGTTGTACCGCGAAACAAACGAAGGCCTGATCGAAAATACTTATACGCTGAGTATTTCAAATAAGTCGCAGCATGCAGTGGAGTTTGACCTTAGTGTTGCCGGTAGCGAAAACTTTAACTGGATTGGCCCGCAACGGGTAAGTATCAGTGCCGGTGAAACCCGCAGCGTGCCGGTAAGCCTGGCGTTGGATCCATACAGCACAGAGCAGCGCAGCCTGGATATCCGTTTTACAGTGCAGCAAGCTGATAACCCGGATGTTAAACTGGCTCAGTCCACTACCTTTTTTGTTGGCCGCTAAGGAGCCTTATGACGGCCTTTGATTTTTCTACCCTACAGCCAGATCTGATTATTGATGCCTTGCAGCAGTTGGGGCTGGATGTCAGCTCTGGTTTGTCGGCACTAAACAGCTATGAAAACCGAGTGTATCAATTCAGCGCTTACCGCGGCGAGGCATTAAAGCCGGAAAAATTTGTCGTAAAATTTTACCGGCCACAACGCTGGAGTGCAGAGCAACTGCAGGAAGAGCATGATTTTGCCTTTGAGCTGGCCGCAGCTGAGATTCCGGTGGTTGCACCGGTAAAAGTAAACGGCCAGTCGTTGTTACAGTATGGTGGCTACTACTTTGCGCTGTTTCCAAGCCGCGGTGGCCGCACGCTGGAAATTGATAACGACGAACAACTGGCCATGCTGGGGCGTTTTCTTGGCCGTTTGCATCAGGTGGGCAAAGTAAAATCTTTTAGCCAGCGCCCGGCATTTAGTGTTGAAAGCCACCTGCTGCAAAGCCGGGAGGTGTTAAGCACATTGCCGTTTATACCGTCTTACCTGCGCCCGGCATTTGACACTGCACTGGATCAGGTTATTGCACTCTGTGTTAAGCAATACAAGCCCGGTACCTTGATACGGCTGCATGGCGATTGCCATGCCGGTAATTTGTTTTATGTCGACCAGGGCCCGTTTTTTGTTGATCTGGACGACTGCCGCAGAGGCCCGGCAATTCAGGATATCTGGATGATGTTGTCGGGTGACCGCCTGCAGCAGCGCGATACGCTGGAGCTGATGCTGGAAGAATATGAGCAGTACTGCGAATTTGACCCCGCAGAGCTGAAGTTAATTGAACCGCTGCGCGCCATGCGCATGGTGCATTATATGGCCTGGCTGGCGAGGCGCTGGCAAGACCCGGCGTTCCCGATGAACTTTCCGTGGTTTGCCACAGACAAATACTGGGAACAACAATGCCTGGCATTAAAAGAACAACTTTATCTGTTGCAACAAGCACCTCTTTCGCTAGTGCCAGACTACTGAGTTTTTGTTAAGCTGTGCTTCAACCGGTCTAATTAAGGACATAATCTAAAATGAAAAAGCTGTTATCTGTAATCGCGTTAACACTGTTACTGCCTTTTGCTGCTCAGGCCAAGTTTGAACAGGGCAAGCACTATGAGGTTATCTCTGAGCAAAAAACCGCCAAGCCGGAAGTAAAAGAGTATTTTTCGTTTTACTGCGGTGGCTGTAATGCGTTTGAACCGGTAGCGCAAAGCATTGCTAAAAAGCTGCCAGAGGGTACCGAATTTAAAAAAGTGCACGTTGATTTTATCCGTGCTGCTTCACCCGAGCTGCAAAATGCGCTGGTCCGTGCTTATCTGGTAGCAAAAAGCCAGGGTAAAGGCGATCAGGTAGCCAGTGCTATTTTTAATCAAATTCACCGCAACCGCGCCCCCTTTTCCAATGAAAACGAGATCCGCAGCCTGGTGTTAATTCATGATGTTGACGCCGATACTTACGATAAGGCGATGAAAAGCTTTTCAGTACGTGGCGCGGCTAATCAGATGAAAAAAGATCAGGATGAGTTATCTGCAAAGCGTATTTTAACCGGTGTACCTATGCTGGTAGTAAACGGTAAATACAAAATTAATAATGCCGCGCTGGACTCACGTAATTATGAAAAAGAAATGCAGGAACTGATTAATTTCCTGCTGCAAAAAGACGCGTAATTATTGTTATCACAAAGGGGGCTGCCAGTGGCGGCCCTTTTTTTCGCCTAACGTGGTACATCAATGCGTTGTTTTACGTATTTTAATTGCGCCACTATGGTAAAGGTCATAATCACCAGCAATGACCAGGAACTCCACTTGCCTAAATGCACCACCGACCAGGCACCTAACTGGTTAGGGTAGCTCCACAGCCCCATAAAGGTGCTGATATTTTCCGCCAGCCAGATAAAAAAGCCCACCAGTACAAAGCCCAGTAACAGTGGCATACTGCGCTCACGGTCCAGCGGCGTAAAGTACACCACGGTGCGGGCGTACAGCCCCAGTGTAGCGGCGGCAATATACCAGCGGTAATCACCAATATAGTGGTGGCTAAAAAAGTTGGCGTATATCAGCAGTGCCACCAGCACCGCCATCCAGTACGGCGGATGGTGCGCCACCCTTTGCTGCATTAAACGCCAGCTTTGAATAATATAACTACCTACGGCGGCATACATAAAACCGGCAAACAGCGGCACGCCAAATACCTTAGTGTAAGCAAAATCGGGGTAACTCCAGGATTGAATAGCGCCCGAAGTTTTAAACACCTCCAGCGCAAAGCCTACCAGGTGAAACAAACAAATGGCTTTTAGCTCATCGACCGTTTCCAGTTTGCTCCACACCATCCAGTACTGAATTAACAGCGCCAGAATAAACAACACATCATAGCGTGGTATGCCCAGGAACCCGGTGCGTGGCACCAGCAACACCGAGGCAAAAAACAAGGCAACAAATAAACAGGCCCGCGCCTGCTTTAAACCAAAAAACCAGAATTCCCAGCAAAAGCGGCGAAAGCCGTTGGTATCGGCGGGCGGGGTAACCTGCATTAACCAATGGTCCAGCCGGTTAACAGCAGCAACAGAAAAAGATGACATAGGCAGTCCCTGGCAAAGTAATAACTAAAATTAACCTGCTATAACACTGCAGGCAAGAGCTTATGCTAAAGTAGCTGCCTGAATAAAAGCTGAGCAAGGCTATGAAAACCCTACCGATATCAGCCGCAGGCTTTGGTGATACCATCGCTTGCATCCGCGTATATATTGCTAGCCGGCCACCGATGGCAGAGTATGCTGACTTAGTGACAATGCAGCCGCTGCACAGTGGCGAAATAGAGCTGATCAATCGTGCCTGCGGCAATGGCTGGCGCAAGGTGTTTAATGTGTATGCCAAGCTGTTATTTGCGCTGGACACCAAACAATTTGCCCTTACGCAGCATGCCGGCAGCTGGCAGCAATATCGTGAGCAATATTTATTGCAGGCCGGTAGCAATACGGCGTTAGTCTTTAGTGCGCCTGATCTTCAGCCAGCAAACGGAGTTGTACATATTATTGCTGGCCGTACTCACGCCAAAGCACTGCTGGAGGCCGGCTTACCGGCACAGCTTAACTGGCTGAATAACGAATTTGCCGTTGATAAACATAACCGGGTGTTAGTATGCCCTTACTTTGACTATCGCCAGCTTAATAACGAAAAACTGGCTTTTCTGGCCCGGCTGATTAAGGCATTGGATGATTAACACGCATTTATTGACACAATTACAACAACTTTGCGCTGTACTGCAGCCTTTTCAGTTTGGCGTGGGCGGCAGTTGTCTGTTGTGGCAATTGGGGCTGGAAAGTGAACCAAATGATATTGATATTGTTTGCACACAAAGTGACTTTGCACTGATACGTCAGGCGCTGCAGCCACAGTTTTCATTGCAGGTAACACCGGCGCATCCGGATTATGCAACTGCGCATTTTGCCCGTTTTTGCCGTGACGGCTGGCCCGATATTGAACTGATGGCCGGTATAGCGGTAAAACAGGCTGATGTAATTACTAACTGGCAATTTAATCCGCAGCGTTGCCACTGGCAAGACGGTATCTGCTGGATGCCGCCGGCAGATTGGCTGCAACTGTATCAGCTGTTTAACCGGCCACAGCGGGTAGCGCAGCTTAAAGCTTACTTGCTGCAGTTAACAGCACAAAGTATATAAGCTGATACGCTTTACCTCTGCCATACGCTTAGCTGCAGTATTTAACTATGGCTTATGATTTTGCCCAGATACTGTTATCGGTTTTATCTGCCCGCTTTTGTGCCGCGCGCGCCAGTAGCCAAAACAATACCGCCAGTAAGATCGCCGTACCTTCCACCATAAAGCGTAAGACGTTGCCCTCTAATAAAGTTGCCAGGAAAAACTGGTCACTGTGGTACCAGGCTGCAAAAGGCATTAGCAAGGTTAGCAGTGCCGTTAAATACAGTAACTCTGCACCGGCTTTGGCCGGCTGGCGCAAAAAAGCCCAGCCTAACGCTGCAAAAAACACACTGAAATACACCGTTTTATGCCAGGGTTCTGTCAGCAATATACCGGCGATAAACAACGCTGAAATACCGGCCATTGCGCCCAAACACACACCAAGCGTAAGTGAGGCCATCAGCCGTATTTTTGCCGGTTGCGCGCTGCTGTTGCGTCGCCGTACTTCCAGCCAGAGTAAGTTGCCGGTGTAAAACAGCAAAGCGCCTGCCAGGCCTAAGATAAAATACAGCCACTTGGAGGCATAGCCGGCAAAATCACCGTAATGCAGGTTTTGTAACCCCCGCAGAAAGGTCGTGCCCGGCCGGAACTGCTCCGGGGTTTGCATCCCAGCCAGCTCGCCGGTACTGCTATTTAGTACCACTATCGCTCTTTGTGTAAGTGTTGGTGATGGCAACTCGCCGTAGATGGTAACAGTGCCGTTGGCATCGCCGGCATCATGATAAAACAGCATCTCAGCCTGCATTGCCGGCAAGTGCTGAGCGGCCATGGCCAGCAAGGTTTCGGCGGGTAACAGCGGGGCGGCAACACCGGCAGGCTCAACATGGGCGACCACATCAAAGTCGGGTTCCAGTATTTGCAGCAGTTTGCCGTCAAACACCACAAACTGAAACGGCGCCAGCAGTAAAAAGCCGATGGTTAGTACTGCGCCACTCCAGGCAAAAATAATATGAAATGGCAGCGACAGTACGCCAATAAGATTGTGTGCATCCTGCCACAGGCGTTTGGTGCTCTGGCCTAAACGCAGCGCAAATAAATCTTTGATAAACACCGGCGCGTAAATAACCACACCACTGACCAGCGCCAGACCATATAAAATGCAGGCCAGACCAAACAGGTATAAACCTGCCTGACGCGGTAAGCCGGCAGTAAAATGCAGATCATAAATCAGGCTGATAAAATCCTGCCTGGCGGTTTGCTTCTGCAGTTGCTGCTGGCTGTCGGCAATAAATTTGTATTGGGTTGCGCTGTCGCTGTCATACCAGAGCAGCGCCATATCAGTACCATGGGCTCCCGGCAGTGTCAGGTTAAAACCATGTGCTGCTTGTGGGTATTGCTGCAGTACCTGCTCAATAAGGGGCTGAGCCTGTGACAGCGACGCGGTTGGCGCTGTGGGCTGAATGGTGGCATGCCACTGCTGCAGCTCGTGTACAAACACCGACACCGCACCGGCATAAAAGGCAATAAACAGCAGCAAGCCGGTAAGCAGGCCCGTCCAGGTATGCAGGTTGCGGAAGCTTTTTTGGGTAATAACCTTCATTTATACCGCCGTACCGGTTGTTTTTAACAGCCATAATGCGGCGTAACTGAGGATGGTTAAGGCGCTTAGCTGCAGCCATAACCGCTTGCCACTGCGGCTTAGGTACATTAGCGCCATTACAGCGACCCACAAAGGAAAGGTCAGTAATAACCACGGCAAAATAGCCTGTTGTGCAGTACCGGGAAATAACAACGCCAATATGCCAACCCAGGCAATGGTAAGTGGCAAGCCGAACAATGCCGCCGCCCAGTGTTTAGCCGCCATATTTCACCTTTTTAAATACTGAAATAAGCGGCAATAACAGCCAACACAGCATTAACCAGGTTAACGCCAGATAACAGGCTGGCCAGAAACCATAGCCTGGTGCTGGCAGTAGCACACCAACCAGCAAGCTACAGATAGCAATGCTGCCAAGCCATAGAGTGTGGGGTTTGCGGCGTATTAATTGCTGCTGCGGCGCCAGCATATACACCGCCAGGGCGGTAATAGTCAGGCAGATTAAGGCCAGCAGTAACGTCATAACGCCGCTACCATTGCCACTGCACACCGGCACCAATGACTCTTGGTGCGCCGAGGATCGCCACCGGCTCATCAAGCCAGCGGTACTGCTGGTAGCCTTTATCCAACAGGTTATTGACGAACAGATAGGCTGACCAGTTGGTTTGATCATAACTTAGCCGGGCGTTAAACAGGGTTCTGGATGACAGCCACAGCGTGCTATCGCGCGGGCCGGTACTGACTTTACTGCGAAAGTTACCGTTGACATTAAGTGCCCAATTATCAGCCAGATACCAGTTTACCCCTGCTGCTGCGGTATGACGCGGTGCGTAAGCAAAAGGCTGGCCGGAAAAGTTGCTGATAATAGCGTCTGTTATGGTGTCGAACTCGTCGTATTGGGTTTTCGAATAGGCATAAGAGCCATACCAGTCGAACTGGTTATTTAGCCGCTGGCGCAGCTCTAACTCTGCGCCATATAAATGCGACTTACCGGCATTCACGGTATGACTGTCGAAGTTATTAATACCAAAATTGGCAATAACCTGCTTATCTGTCCAGTCGATGTAGTACAGGTTGCTGTTAATGATCAGGTTTTGATCTGGCCAGTTGCTACGCCAGGCCAGTTCATAGTTAGTGGTGTATTCCGGTTCATAAGCAAACACTTCGCCGCGGGCAATATTGTAAGAGCTACCACCAGAGCGGTAGCCGCGTTGCACCGTCAATGCCAGAGATTGCTCCGGGTGATATGACCAGCGCACGCCCAGCTTGGGCAAAAATGCAGTAAAGTCGCGGCTGCTGGCCGGCGCATTGCTGCTGGCATCATCGACCATGGCTAATACTGCGGCGTTTACCCCGCTGAATATCGTATGCAGTGCCGAACCCGGCTGGCCGTAATTAGCTGGATCTGGCAGCGTGCCGGCAAACACAGCCGTGGTATCTGACTGATAATCATATTGTTCTTTATCCAACCGGGCACCGGCAAGCAGGGCCCACTGCGTTGATAGCTGATACTCACCATCAAAAAACACTGCCAGATTCTCCGATTGGGTCGGGGCTTTACTCTGATAATCTACCGGGATCAGCGGCAGTTCACTGGCGTACAGCGCCGCCAGTTGCGCTGCGGTAGTGCTGTCCAGGCCATTGCCCTGCAATACTGCGCTGATTGTTCCTACCGGGGTAATAACATTACTCAGGGTGGTCGTCAGGGTATCGTTTTCCCGCTTTGACCAGTAGCCGCCAACCAAACCCCGCAGTTTATCGCCGTTGTAATGCAGCCGCAGCTCTTGTGACAGCGTATCGTGCAGCCCTGCTACATTACCGAAAGAGGTGTTCTGCTCTGTCTGATCTGTATCATAAGTACGGTTGACGTCAGAGCGGCTTTTAGCGGTAACCGCAGATAACGACCACAGCTCATTGAGCTGGTAGTCCAGCTCCAGCGTGGTGATATCCGTCACAATATCGGTACTGCCTTTGGCGTCCGATCTGTTGGTACGGTCAGCATAATAGTCGCCGGCGCTGATATCGCTGTAGACATACATATAGGGGCCGTCGCGGTCATCGCGCATATGGCTTAATCTGGCGGTAAACCCCGGCAAAGCTGACGGTGTCCACAATAACTTAATGCGCCCCTGCAGGGAGTCAACTGCGTCTTCCGGCTCATTACGGGTAACATTGTGTACAAAACCATCAAAATCCCGTTTCTCCAGCGCCACTCTGAAAGCCAGTTCATCATTTATTAACGGGCCGCCACCGGCAACAGCGATACGGCGATCTGAGGGATCTGACCACTGCACTCTGGCTTTACCGGTCCAGTCCATTGTCGGCTCTGCCGAACGCATAATAATGGCGCCGGCCAGGGCATTTTCGCCCTGAATGGTAGACTGCGGGCCGCGCATAACCTCTACCTGGGCAATATCCCATAAATCAGTCGGGCCAGCATCGCTGATCTGGCTGGACAGTGCTGCGCCGTCCAGATAGATGGTGGCCAGGGGGTTAGAGGCACCGGCTTCGTCCGCAATACCGCGGATAGTAAAACCCCGGCTGCCATACATGGCAGAAACGTTGGCGGTGCGGTTTAAGATATCGTCCAGGCTTTGCAGATTTTCCTGCTCAATTCTCAATGCAGTGGTTACAGCCACACTACTGGAGGTATCCTGTAGCGAACGATCGGTTTTTTCGCCACGCACAGTAATGGTTTCAATCTGGCTTTCTTGCAGGGGCTGCTGCTGAGCCTGTGCGGCTAATGGCAGGTACAGGCTGGCTACTAAAAAAGAAAGGTTAAAGCGTTTAGTTGCTACTGACATTTAATTTCCACACGCAGGTAAGCCGATTTTTTTGCAAAGGCTAACGCTAATGATAATAAATCTCAATAACAATTTATTGGTGCGGGCTAAATTTGTCGCCTGAAACACGCCTGATAATATTTGTACGGACTATTTTTTGTGGCAGCGGTTGAATAAGTGGGCATAGCAGGATGCCCACTTTGTTAATCGGCTATTTCTACTGCTGTCGGGTAAAGCTGGTAAGCATCGGCTTTATCTTCGCCTTGTGGCCATAACCGCACAGTGCCGGTGGCATAGGCGGTTTTGCCTTTCGCGCTTAGCGGAAACACCATATCGCCATCGCGCACTTTAATGCGGAACGGCCCCTGTTCACTGTGGGCGGTAAATTTCATCCAGCAGCCTTGTTTGCTGCATACCGAATCTATTTTTCCGCTGATCGTAACCACTTTATCCAGATAGCTTGCAGGCTGCACCAGCAATTGCTCAACCGGTATTACCGTCGTTTTATCAACTGCGGCACTAAATAGTGTGGCGGCATGAGCAGTAAATAGCAGGCCGGCAGCAGTAACTGCCAATAGTGTTTTTAACATACTTATTCTCCCTGTCAGATGCCGTATTCTGGCGCAATAGCTCAAAAAAGCAAATGGATAATTAATAATTGCAAATATGTAAATTTAATATTTCTTGAAGCCTGGTTTTGCGCTATAACTGGCACCGGCTTTACCATCACGAAGGAGCAAACTGGTAATGCGGGTATTTATATTATGCAGCTTATCGTTATGGCTACTGGCCTGTGGCAGCCAGCAACAGCTATTTGATTCTGACCGAATCAGCTCACTGTATATTGCTGACTTTGTTTCAGACGCGCCGGAGCAATGCCGGCCAACGGATGTTGACCTTAGCAATATAGAAGTAACGCAGTTTTTCCAGCAGGCTCGTGAAGTAGAGCATAAAACCTTACACGACCATTATAATTACGCGCCCTGCGCTATTGAGGGCACCCTAAAATACCACCAGCAAAACTGTAACTGGCAGGTACGGGCTGGCGCGACCGGGCATATTCAGTGTGGTGACGTGTATCGTTATTTTGCCTGTGACGATTGTGAAGCGCTGTTTAAGACATCTGAAACTAAAGAGTAAAGCTATGTTGTGCAACAACTGGCGAAACAATAAAGGCGCAATCTTTTGAATTGTGCCTTTTGTTTTTTTACTGCCTGAATCGTAATGAGTTTGACTGATTTATCTCCGGCATTGCTTAAAAAGTAAACTGTTGGTTTATTTTGTGAATTTAAATGGCTTTTGTATTTTACATTTGTATTTCCTGCCGTTAGTATGCGCGCCGCAATTACCAACTTAGGGAATAAAAACAATGACGTTAAAGTATGTATTACCTGTTATCGCACTGGCAGCTTCTGCAACCGTATCTGCAGAAGAGTATCAGTTATTCACCGACCTGGAAGCGTATCATCAGCGTTACAGCGGAGACAGTGAGAATTTATGGTCTTTAAACGGTACTTACTTCTTTGATAAAAAACAAACCTTAGGCCCGCTGGATCAGTTTGAATATATTAATAAAGTTACTAATGTAAATGCAGCATTCAGCCGCTTTTATGACGAAAACTTCTGGTCTGTCGGCGGTGAGTATTTTGCTGACAACAATCTGGTTTTCTCTGCACGCTTTACTGAAAATGCTGGCTTCCATGCCACATCTGTTGGTATTGGCTATCTGATTTCAAAAGATTTTATTGTCCGCGCACAAGCTGCAAAACCTGAAGAAGGCAGCACTTCTTATCTGTTTTCTGCCAGTTACAACCACCAGCTGCAGGGTAGTGACTATGTTGGTTTTACTGCGCATACCGACGATGAGTTTGACCAATATGGTATCAGCAGTAAATATTTCGCCAGCCTGGGTGCTGACCGTTTTATTGCTTTAGGTGCATCACTGAAAGAGGAATTTGACCGTTCAAGCTGGGCGGTTGACGCTGATTACTATTTCAGCAAGATGACCTCAGTTGGCGTATCTTACGACAAAGTCGACAATTACGGCCTGACAGCCAAGCACTTCTTTAACCGCAGCTGGGCATTAGAAGCAGGTTTTGGCAGCAACGCTGATAGCTCTGGCTATAAAGTTTACCGCTTAGGCGTTACCGGCCAGTTCTAAATTTCCTTGGTAGCTACACTAGCGTTTTTGGGGCAACAGTTGTTGCCCCTTTTTTATTGACGATTTCAGTGACATTATGTTGTTTAAATACAAATATTCAGACATTTCGGAATAGAGCATGGCGTCATCAGGCTGGACAAGGCAGCAAAGTTTAGTGGCTTTTAGCCTGTATGGCCGCTTACCTTTTGGCCGCTTTCATATGCGTAATCCGGAAATTATTCAGTATGCAAATTTGATTGGCCGCACACCTTCAGCGTTGGCGATGAAGCTATCCAATATTGCCAGCTTAGACCCTGCCATCACCTCTACGGGACGTTCGGGTTTAAGCGGTGCATCTAGTGCTGATAAAGCAATGTGGCAAGAAATGCAGCAAGATTGGGCAGCTTTTTCTATTGCGATGGCGCAAGCAGAGCAGGAACTTTGTGCAACGAGCTTGCCAACTGCCATCGACGGGCCCAGCAACCGAACCACCTCAAAAATAACCGAAGTGAAAGTGCGAATTGGCCAGCAGTTCTTTCGCGATGCGGTGTTAAGTGCTTACAATCAGCGTTGCTGTATTAGTGGCTTAGCTAACACCAAATTATTGGTAGCCAGCCATATAGTGCCGTGGCGTGAAGACGAACATAACAGGTTAAATCCGCATAATGGTTTAGCGCTATCGGCATTGCATGACAAAGCCTTCGATTTGGGTGTGATCACCATTGATGAGGATTATCGGGTAGTAGTGTCTAGCCAAAACACGGATACAAATGACCTGTTTTTTAATACGGCAATTGCTAGTTTTCATGGCAGGCCTATAGCGCTGCCAGAAAAGTTTTACCCAGCAGCACAGTTTTTAGCCTTTCATCGCGAGCACATTTTTCAGCGAACTTGATGGGAGCCACTGCCAAACCAAAGCCAATTACCGCACTTTTATGCGCTAAAAAATGCGGAATTTAACATTTTTATGCGCATAAAAGTGTGATTAAATTTGTTTTTATGCGCAGAAAAGTGTAATGTCGGCGCAATGTGACTGCATTAAGGTGGTGTTATGGAACGCGGGTTATTGACAGAACTGCTTAGCTGGAAGGCGAAACCTGAGCGTAAACCCCTGCTGATTGATGGTGCCAGGCAAACCGGTAAAACCTATTTACTGCAAGTGCTATTGGGCCAGCAGTTTTCGCAGGTGCTACGGATTGATTTTCTTGAGTCGCCACAAATGCAGGACGCCTTTGCCAGCTCGTTAGCCCCAGGCGATGTGCTGAGCAATATCGAGCTATTAACAGGGCAGCGTTTTAATATTGAAACCGACCTGCTGATCCTCGATGAAATTGGTGAATGCCCCCGTGCGGTAACGGCATTAAAGTACTTTGCCGAGCAAACCCCGCAGGCTTTTATTGCTGCCAGTGGCTCTAATATCGGCTTGCTGAATACCTTCCCGGTAGGCAAGGTTGAGCAATACAATTTACGGCCGTTAACCTTCCGCGAGTTCTTACTGGCCTCTGGCGAGGCCGTGCTGTTAAACGCTTATGATGCCGGGCAAAACTCAGCTGCCGCCCACACTAAATTGTTTGATAAGCTGACAGATTATTACTTTACCGGCGGTATGCCGGAAGCCGTCAGTCTGTGGTTTAAGCTGGCTGAACAAAGCATTCTTGAGCGGGTAAAAGCGGTATCACAGGTGCATGCCGATTTGCTGGCCGGTTATGTGCGGGATTTTGGTAAATATTCCGGTAAGGTTGATGCCGGCCTGATTGAATCTGTGTTTACTGCCGTGCCGGCTCAGCTTGCGGCCGTATTGGACGAGTCGGTTAAACGCTTTAAGTTTAAACAGGTGCATGAGCGCAAATCGCGTTATCAGGAGCTGGAAAGCGGTATTGTCTGGCTGGAGAAGTGCCGGCTGATCTTAAAGAACTATCCTGTCGAAGGCACACCGCGCAGCCCGTTAGCTGCCTATAAAAAAGATAATATGGTTAAGCTGTTTTTGTTTGATGTTGGCTTACTTAACCATATGCTGGGGGTCAGCTATCTTGAGATTAAGCAGCAAAATTATGACTACAAGGGTTATATAGCAGAAAATTTTGTCCAGCAGGAGCTGGCTGCCCTTGGCGTTGATCCTACTTTTTCGTGGGGCGATGCCCGGGCTGAGATAGAATTTATTCTGGCTGATAGCGCCGGCAACATCATACCGCTGGAAGTAAAAAGCGGTAAGCGTACCAAGGCCAGGTCACTGCAGTCTTATATTGAAAAGTGCAACCCCGTTAAAACCATTAAACTGACCGGTACTCAGGGCTCGTCGCCGCTGGAACAGCAACATCTGGTTTATCCGCTGTATTACACCGCTCATGCTGTACGCAAACACCTGTTGTCGTTAGCATAAAACAGGACGGATTTATGCAGGCCCTTGAACTTAAAATTCCGCCGCTTGTTTTGGTCGCACTGTTTGCCTTAGCGATGTGGCTACTGGCGCAGCTGGCACCGCCTTTGGCTTTGCCTGTGGGTTGGCGACTGGTATTGACCATCGGTTTTGCAGGTGCTGGTGTTGTGGTTGCCCTGTCAGGCGTATTGGCATTTCGCCGCGCCAATACCACGGTAGACCCACGCGTGCCGCAGCAAACTTCCAGCCTGGTGGCGCGGGGTATTTACCGTTACAGCCGCAACCCTATGTATTTAGGCTTTTTACTGCTACTGACGGCACTGGCCTGTTACCTGATGAATGCGGTAGCTTTTATTTTGCTGCCGCTGTTTGTGCTGTATATGAACCGGTTTCAGATAGCGCCGGAAGAGCGGCACTTGCTGCATAAGTTTGGCGCTGAGTATCAATCCTACACTACGCAGGTAAGGCGCTGGTTGTAGAGCCATGTTTTAAGTTTAGTGATTGTGGCTTTGGGTTTTTAGCGGCTTAATGGTCAACTCAAAGCCGCAGGCATGTGCATACTTTAGTAACGTAGACCAACTGGGGTTAGCGTTGCCCCGTTCTAAACGGCTGATATTGCTTTTCTGAGTTTGCATTTTCTCCGCGACCTGCGCCTGGGTAAGTCCAGCCTGAGTGCGCATAGACAGTAGCTGGTCAATAAAGGCAAATTCACTTTCCAGTAGTTCATACTCAGCTTTAACTTCCGGGTTGGCTAAAGCGCGTTGCTTAAACTTTTGCAGACTCATAATTTTTGCTCTACTAATTTAACAACGGCTTTAAGTAATGCCCGGTGTAGGATTTTTCACAGTCGCCAACTTGCTCTGGCGTACCGGCGATCAGTATTTCGCCGCCGCCGCTACCGCCTTCGGGGCCTAAGTCTACTATCCAGTCGGCGGTTTTTATCACGTCCAGATTATGCTCGATCACTACTATGGTGTTGCCGTGGTCACGCAGCCGGTGCAGTACGTTCAGCAGTTGCTGAATATCGTAAAAATGCAGGCCAGTGGTGGGTTCATCCAGAATATACAGCGTTTTACCGGTATCACGTTTACTTAGCTCACGCGCCAGTTTTACCCGTTGCGCTTCACCACCCGACAGCGTGGTGGCGGATTGCCCCAGTTTGATATAGCTTAAGCCAACGTCCATCAGCGTTTGTAGCTTGCGGTTAATTGCCGGTATGGCTTCAAAGTAAGCCAGAGCGTCTTCGACTGTCATATCCAGCACTTCGTGGATATTTTTGCCTTTGTATTTAATCTCCAGCGTTTCGCGGTTGTAGCGTTTGCCTTTACAGACATCGCACGGCACGTAAACATCGGGTAAAAAGTGCATTTCTACCTTAATAACGCCATCGCCCTGACAAGCTTCGCAGCGGCCGCCTTTAACGTTAAAGCTGAAACGGCCGACCTGATAACCGCGTGAGCGTGATTCCTGAGTACCGGCAAACAGCTCGCGCACGGCGGTAAAAATACCGGTGTAGGTAGCGGCATTAGAGCGTGGTGTACGGCCGATTGGGCTCTGATCAATATCGATAACCTTATCAAAGTGATCCAGGCCTTTAATTTCGCGATGCGCCGCCGGGTCGTCACCCTCGCCTTTGTTCAGTACCCGGTGCGCTACCCGAAACAGCGTGTCGTTGATCAGGGTAGATTTACCCGAGCCGGACACGCCGGTGATGCAGGTCATCAGGCCAAACGGAATGGCAAGGTCAACATTTTTTAAGTTATTACCGGTTGCGCCTACTACTTCTAACCATTTTTTGCCCGGTTTATGGCGTTTTTTCGGTACCTCTATTTTGCGCGTACCGGATAAATACTGGCCGGTTAAGGAATCTGGCGCTGCCATAACCTGCTCCAGTGTGCCCTGGGCCACGATATGGCCGCCGTGTACACCGGCGCCCGGGCCGATATCGATAATATGGTCTGCCATGCGCACGGCATCTTCATCGTGTTCGACCACGATCACGGTATTACCCAAATCGCGCAGGTGGCGCAGTGTGCCAAGCAGACGGTCATTATCGCGCTGGTGCAAACCAATAGAAGGTTCATCCAGTACATACATTACGCCAACCAGGCCAGCGCCAATCTGGCTGGCTAAGCGGATGCGCTGCGCTTCGCCGCCGGATAAGGTTTCTGCGCTGCGCGACAGGTTAAGATAGTTAAGGCCCACGTTAACCAGAAAGCTCAGGCGGTCCTGAATTTCTTTTAATACTTTTTCGGCAATTTGTGCGCGCTGGCCGGTAAGGGCCAGTTGCTGGAAAAATGCCATGCAATCGCCAATCGACAGCTCGACGATTTGCGGCAGATTAGTCTGGCCGATAAACACATGGCGGGCTTCTTCGCGTAAGCGGGTGCCGTTGCAGCTTGGGCAGGCCTGATGTGCCAGATACTTGCTTAACTCTTCACGCACCGAGTTTGATTCGGTTTCGCGGTAGCGCCGCTCCATATTTGGCAAAATGCCTTCAAACGGGTGGCTGCGTTGCACGATATCGCCGCGATCATTCAGGTATTTAAAATCTATTACTGTTTTGCCGCTGCCTTGTAAAATGGCGTCTTGCTGGGGCTTGGTCAGGCTGTTAAAGGGTACATCCAGTGCAAAGCCATAGTGCTCGGCCAGCGATTTCAGCATCTGGAAATAATAGAAGTTGCGTTTGTCCCAACCCCGTATAGCGCCGCCGGCCAGGCTGAGCTCGTCGCTGACAATGACTTTATTGCGGTCAAAGTACTGCTTCATACCCAGGCCGTCACACGTTGGGCAGGCGCCGGCCGGGTTGTTAAATGAAAACAAGCGCGGCTCCAGTTCCACCATCGAATAGCCGCAGCTGGGGCAGGCAAAATTGGCCGAGAACACCAGCTCTGCGGCGTTTGGCTCGTCCATCAAAGCGACTTTAGCCACACCGCCGGATAACGCCAGCGCGGTTTCAAATGATTCGGCTAAACGCGTTTTTACGTCATCGCGCACTTTAATGCGGTCGATCACTACTTCAATGGTGTGCTTCTTGTGTAAATCCAGCGTTGGCGGGTCGGATAAATCACAGACTTCGCCGTCGATCCGGGCACGGATATAGCCCTGGGCAGCTAAGGTTTCCAGTGTTTTTACGTGTTCGCCTTTGCGCTCCTGCACCACCGGCGCTAACACCATTAATTTGGTGCCTTCCGGGAAGGCGGTAACTTTATCCACCATCTCGCTGATGGTTTGCGCTGCCAGCGGTAAATCGTGCGTGGGGCAACGTGGCTCACCCACGCGGGCAAACAATAAACGCAGGTAGTCATAGATTTCGGTAATGGTGCCGACAGTAGAACGCGGGTTATGCGAAGTGGACTTTTGCTCGATTGAAATGGCCGGTGATAAACCTTCGATATGATCAACATCGGGCTTTTCCATCAAACTTAAAAACTGCCGCGCGTAAGCAGATAACGACTCGACATAACGGCGCTGGCCTTCGGCATACAGCGTATCAAACGCCAGCGACGATTTGCCGGAACCGGATAACCCGGTGATCACAATTAACTTATCGCGCGGAATGGTCAGCGAAATATTTTTCAGATTATGGGTACGGGCCCCGCGAATATCGATTTTATCCATTGTGGTTTCCGGTTATCAGCAGTGAAGGCATTAAAGCTGTACAAATATACACTATGTGGGGCAAAAAAAAAGCCTCCGCACTAAGCGGAGGCAATACGGGTGAAACAAGGGAGTGGATGTTAAAAGGTATAGCTGATACTAAAATCGATACTGCGCGGCATAATATAGCGGCCGTTCGGGCTGCCGGCACTGCGCGGATCGCCTTCGGTAATACCGTCTTTATCAGTCAGGTTAGCCACTGATAACTGTGCTTTTAGCTGTTGGGTAATATCCAGCTGTACGCCCAGATCGATTTTGCTGTAACCATCCAGTTTCACGCTATTGGCATTATCACCGTAGCGATCCGCCACTGATGATAAAGTGCCGTATACCGTAGCATACATATCAGCCACATCGAAGCCATAGCTTGGCGTTATCCGCAGCATCCAGTCCGGCTGGCGGATGGCCTGATTACCCACTACCAATGGATCAGGGTGGTTGGTAATTTCGGTGTCCTGCACGGTGGCATTCAAATTTACCGCAAAGCCGTTATCTGCACGGTAGTTGGCGTCAAACTCAATACCCATGGCTTCAGTGGTCAGCACTTCGGCCGGTGCACCAGGGCGGGATACAAACAGCTCGCCGTCGACTTCGTTGTAAAAGGCTGTCAGGTACATGCTGTAATTCTGCTCGGCCCATTTATAACCCAGCTCATACTGGGTAACTTCTTTAATCAGCTTGTCACCGCTTTCAAAAGCGCCCCAGTTGTCGCGGAAGTCATCAAAAAATGGCATTTTATTGCCTTTATTGACGCGGGCAAACATACCCATATTGCGCTGCCACATCCAGTTAACGCCGGCGGTCCAGGCGGTTTTGCTTTCGTCGTAATCTACCGCTTTGCTGATATCGCCGGTTAAGCCTTCATCTACCACATAGGTAATTTTGTGGTTTTCGCGCCGGGCACCCACATCAACCCGCCATTGTTCGTTTAGCTGATACTCTACCGCGGCATAAAAGGCACTGGTATCGCCGTCGCCGGTGGCATCGATATCGTAGTTCCAGCTACAACTGGCCAGTGTATCGTTACAATCAATGCCACTTAGTTCTTCGCCGCCTTTTTCTACCACAAACCAGGATTGGTTACCGATAGACCACCAATCCTGTACCGAGAAGTTGGTGGCGTAATAACCCAGCGTAAATACAGCATTGTCGGTAGTTTTGCTGAAAGATAAGTCATTGGTAAAAGCTTCAATATCTTTTAACACCACCCAGCGGCCAATTTGTTGTACCACGGTATCGTTATCGTAAGTGTCGCCACTGGTAACGCCTGTTACCGGGCCATTAATGCCCTCTACGTTACCCAGCGTAGTGGCGCCGCCTTCCGGCACCAGGCCAAAGGTATTGGCTTCTCCTTCAATATGGCTAAAGCGGTACATTAACCGCCAGCTATCGGTGAGGTCCAAGTCGACGGTACCGCCGGTAATGCCGCCGTTCCAGCCGCGGCCGTCGCCAAAGTCATAGCTTTGTTCTTCGCCATCCGGGCCATAGGCAATGCTGCCTAAACGGTTGTTCGGGCCAATCTGGCTGTAGTTGTTATCTACGCCCGGTGCATTAAGTGCTACCGGTAAGTGCCATACACCGTGGTCGTCAGTCTGGCGGGTGTATACATTAATACTGCCGTTATCCAGCTCTTTGGTCACATTAACGGTAAACTGATGGCCTTTTTCTGAGTTAAAACCGGTTTCGCGCGGGCCTTCTGAGCTACTGATATAGCCGCCAGCCATAACATACAGCCGGTCAGCAATTTCACCGCTAACCACGCCATCAACCCGGCGCAGGCCATAGCTGGAGGTAGAAAACTTCACCAGGCCTTCGGTGACTTCGCTGCCTTCTTTTAACAGAAAGTTAGTGGTTAAACCCGGCTGGCCGTTAGATAACACCGGCGTTGAACCACCACGCAGTGCTTCCATAAAATGTACGGTTTCATCAAGGCGGAAAATCGACGAGTTTTCTAAAAAAGATAAAGTTGGCGGCGGAAAAATTGGCGCGCCGTTGAGCTGGATAGTTAAAAACGGCGCATCACCTGTGCTGGGAAAGCCGCGCACAAACACATTAGCGCCTGCCACACCACCTGAGCTTTCTGCCCATACGCCAGGCACTACGGTAAATAATTCAGCGGTGCTTTTCGGTGCCAGCCGGCCGATGTTTTCGGCCGACACGTTCGTAATGGCGTAACTGGTATCAACTTTAAAACCAGACATACCGCTGGCTTTACCGGTAACAACAATTTGTTCTATTTCACCCTGGCTTTCAGTTGGAGCTGTGGCGTCTGTATTAGTCTGTGCGATAAGGGGCATGCTGCATACCAGCGCCAAAGCGGCACTGATCTTGTTGAGTCTGGCTACCATTTTTTGTTCTCCTGCTATCCTGTCGATGATTACAGCGGCTGTTGTTTTAATCACTTTTTGGTCAGTCTAGTGCCGTGCGGATTTAAACATAGGCTATATTGCAATCGATTGCAATACGCTTAAAGATGTTTTTGCATACGATTGCAAAAGAAATTTATCGGTTAAAAACATAAAATGTGTAACCAGCTGGCCAGCGGCGTTGCGACACCACGCTGCTTAAGGCATTATTGATGGCACAACAGGACAAAGCAGTAAATCCAGGTAGGTAAAGTGACCATTAAACCGGCAAAAACCATGACCTTATCTGATATTGCCCGGCTTGCCGGGGTGTCGGAGTCAACCGCGTCGCGCGCCCTACGCGATAATCCGGTAATTAATGCGCAAACCCGGCAAAAAGTGCAGCAAATTGCTGCTGATCATCAGTTTAAAGTCAATGCCACTGCGCGCAGCCTGCGTACGCAAAAAAGCCATACTATCGCCGTCATTATTCTGTTTGACGCCAAAACCCAACAGGCGATTACAGATCCGTTTCTGCTGGATATTTTGGGGGTGATAGCTGACGAGCTGACACGCCAGGGCTACGACATGCTGCTAAGCACCAGCAAAACCACTGATAAAGACTGGCGTAGTTACTACTTTGATTCAAAACGGGCCGATGGCCTGATTGTTATCGGCCAGGGCGAGCATGACGAGCGGGTAGAACAACTCAGCGACGCCGGCGTGCCCTTTGTGGTGTGGGGCGCAGCAACCGGCACAGAGCGTTTTCCGGTAATTGGCAGTGATAACCGCCAGGGCGCACAGCTGGCCGTAACGCATTTGCTGGCCCAGGGCTGTAAGCGTATCGCCTTTTTGGGTGATATCCGCCATACCGAAATTGAAATGCGTTATCTTGGGTATCAGGATGCGTTGCAAGCGGCTGGTATTAAGCCCGAGGCTAAATTGCAGCTTAATACCGATTTTACTGCTCAGGCCGGTTATTTACAGACACAGCAGGCGCTGTTTAATGAGCTTGCTACACTGGACGGTATTTTTGCCGCCAGTGATGCCATTGCCATGGGAGCGATGAAAGCGCTGCTGGAGCACAACATTAAGGTGCCACAGCAACTGGCTCTGGTCGGCTTTGATGATATTGCTATGTCGGCCTACTGCACGCCATCGCTGACCACAGTAAAACAGGACACCCATGCCGGTGGTAAACTGCTGGTAGCGCAACTGCTGAGCCGGATTAATGGCGGCAAAGCCGCATCACAGCTGCTGCCGGTAAAGTTAATTGAACGGCAGTCCAGCTTACGAAAACACTGAAGCGACGGGTTTGGTAAAACTTTGCCGTGGCTTGCGTTACCATTGCCGCCGGGCTCGCCACAGCAACTCCCTCGCGCTGACGCGCTCAGTCAGACACTCTGTGTCGCCCCGTCAACAATGCTAACCGCCACTGCTGCAGAGGTAACTACAACTTCAGCAAATTTGTCAGTGTAATTGCAGCTACGTCCGGATATACCTTTAATGCCCCACTTAGCACCTTGGCATCACCAATACCTATCGCTTTCATACCGGCGCGGTTAATCGCTTCAATACCGGCCAGTGCATCTTCGACACCGATACAGTGCTGTGGCGCCACACCCAGGCCGTTGGCGGCGAGTAAAAACACTTCCGGATCGGGCTTGCTGTTTATTACCTGGTTGGCATCGGCAATATAATCAAACTGTGCCGCTATACCTAAACGCTCAACCACAAAGGCGGCGTTTTTACTGGCGGAGGCCAGGCCAATTTTAGTACCGCTTTGTCGCAACTGGGCAAACAACGGCTGCACACCCGGGTACAGGTCGGCAGCTGTCATATGGGCGATAAGCTCCAGATAATGCGCGTTTTTTTGCTGCATCAGCCGCGCCTCTTCAGCTTCGCTCAGCGTTAACCCGCCTTGCTGCAAAATCCAGCGCAGGGAGCCTAAACGGTCAACGCCTTTTAACTGTTCATTGTCATGTTCGGTAAAGGCAATACCCAGCTCATCGGCCAATGCCTTCCAGGCACGAAAATGGTAAATGGCGGTGTCGGTAAGTACACCATCCAAATCAAAAATCACCGCGCGGCAGCTCATACTGATACTCCAATCGCTTTACTTACGGTTTGGCCGCTGGTTAGCGCTACAGCCTGGCCAGAGTGAAACAGCGTTAACGGCTCGCCGCTGATTAGCTGATAACTGGCCTGCCGGCTGTCGGCGCTAAACTGCAGCACGCGGCCGCGGTAACTTAAGCGGAAGCTCAGGCCCGGCAACTGCACTGGCAGCTGCGGCTTAAAATACAGGCCATCGGGGCGCGAGCGCACGCCGGCAAAACCCATTACCAGCGACATCCAGCTGCCGGCCATACAGGCAATATGCACGCCAAATTCGGTATTAGCATGGTGGTTATCCAGATCCATCCGCGCGCTGTCGCCAAAAAACTCATGTGCTCTTGTGGTGTCGCCGGTTTCGGCAAACAGAATGCTGTGAATACAGCTGGATAAGCTGGAGTCATGCGTGGTTAATGGCTCGTAGTAGGCCAGATCGCGTTGTTTTTGCGCCTGCGGTATTGCATCATCCAGCAGTAGCAGCGCCAGCACCACATCGGCCTGTTTTAATACCTGATGGCGGTAAATTACCAATGGGTGATAGTGCAGCAACAGCGGATATTTGTCGGTCGGGGTGTTGGCAAAATCCCACGGCTGGCGGCTTAAGAAATTATCATCCTGCGGGTGCACCTGCAGTTGTTCGTCAAACGCCAGATACATGGTATCGGCAGCCTGTTGCCACTGCTGTATTTCTTCGTCGGTTACCGCCAACTGCTGCAACAACGGACTCTGTTCTGTTTGCAGCTTTTCTGCTATTTGCAGCGTAAAGCGCAGCTGCAATTGCACCATGGCATTGGTGTAAAAGTTATTGTTTACCAGGGCTGAGTATTCATCCGGCCCGGTGACCATATGAATTTCAAACTTGCCGCTGCGCGCAGAAAAGAACCCCAGTTGCAGCCACAATCGTGCAGTTTCAACCAACATTTCAGCGCCCATCTGCCGCATAAAGGCCCAGTCGTCAGTGGCCAGATAATAACTGCGGATAGCATAGGCAATAGCAGCATTTATATGGTACTGCGCGGTACCGGCCGGGAAATACGCCGAGCATTCTTCGCCACCAATAGTACGCCACGGGTACAGCGCGCCACTGCTATGTGACATCTGGCTTGCGCGCTCACGCGCTGCATCAAGCTGGCTGTAGCGCTGGCTCAGTAACTGGCGGGCAATGTCTGGCTGGGTCAGGCTCATTACCGGTACCACGTAAATTTCGGTGTCCCAGAAATAATGGCCGTCATAGCCCGGGCCGGTTAAACCCTTAGCGGCAATATTACTCTGGCCGTTACGGCCGGCAGACTGCGCCAGGCTAAACAGGTTAAAGCGGATGGCTTGCTGCAGGGCAATATCGCCCTCTATGCTGACATCTGCCTGCTGCCAGAATTGCTGCCACCACTGTTGATGCTCGCTTAGCAAGGCTGCAAAGCCTTGCTGCTGCGCGTTACCGAGTAACTGCAGTGCCTGTTGCGCCAGGCTGTTGCTATCGTCAACATTGGTGCTGTGGCAGTAGATCACCAGTTTATGCAGCGTTTGTGTTTCGCCTTGCTGCAGTTGCAGAGCAAAGTGCTGGGTTAGTTTATTACTCTGGCTGTCGTCCTGTGCCAGCAAAGCTGCATTTGCCGGCAGTACATGGCTAGCCGCGGCCGCGACAATAAAATCCGCGCCTTTAGCCCGGTGTAGCATCAGGCTTTTTTCGCCGCTGAATTGCTGGCTAAGCAGGGTTAAGCTGTCGGCGATGGCCATTTCGCCAACGCGCGGATCGTCTTTTTTATAAAAACCCGGATAAGCGGCATCCAGGCCGCTGGTCAGAATAACCTCACCGGAGAAATTCAGCGCGGTAATACTCAGCTCAATGGCCATTACATGCGGGTTGGCCTGCGACACAAAACGCCGGCTGGCGATACGTAGCTGTTTACCGCTTTGGCTTTGCCATTCACTGTGCCGGCTAAGTACGCCCTGCTGCAAATCCAGTGTGCGGCTGTGGCTGCCGGCTTTGTCAGCACTAAAGGGTTCGCCGTCTACGCTCAGTTGCAGCACTTTGCCATTGGCTACCTGCAACATTTTATGATTATGTTTGGCAAAACCGTAAGCGGACTCGCCATAATGAATCGGTTCGCTGCTGTACACGCCGTTTAAATAGGTGCCTTCGCAACTGGCAACGCCAGCTTGAGTGCCTTCCTCCAGCGTACCGCGGCTGCCGATATAGCCATTAGCGAGGCTAAGCAGTGTCTCTTGTAGCAGCATGTGTTGTGGCTGATAGTGGCTGTCGGTTAAAGCCCAGGGCTCGGTGGTAAGGGGCCGCACGGCAGCATGGGGATGTAACGACATAAAGCGTACCTGACTAATTGCAGTAAATAAGCTTAATATACAGCTTTTGCAATCGATTGCAATATGCGGCGAAAGCGTTGTATAGTGCAAAATGTCAGCAAACAGACTGGCAACAGGGTAAAACAACTATAGCTGTGTCACACAGCATAAAATGAGAACCAGACCATGGCCACTTTGCGTATCCGCTTGTCGCTACTGTTAACCTATTTTGTATTTGCCATTCTGCTAAACAGCGTGGGTACTGTTATTTTGCAGGTGATCCACACTTATCAAATCAGTAAAGAAGCCGCCAGTGTGTTGGAGGGTTTTAAAGATATTCCGATAGCGGTGGTATCTTTTATTATTGCTTCTTACCTGCCGCGGCTGGGTTATAAAACCGCGCTGCAAATTGCATTGGTGCTGGTAACACTGGCCTGTTTCATGATGCCGCTGATCCCGGCATTCTGGACTACCAAGTTGTTATTTCTTACCGTGGGCGCCAGTTTTGCGCTGGTAAAGGTATCGGTGTACGCCAGTATCGGCGTGGTTACCAACACCAAAGCTGAGCATGCATCTTTGCTGAATTTTATTGAAGGCGGTTTTATGCTTGGCGTATTGTCGGGCTACTGGTTGTTTTCGGCTTTTATGGACCCAGCAGCGCCACAAGCCAGCGGCTGGCTACAGGTGTATTGGCTACTGGCGCTACTTTGTCTAGCCAACCTGGCATTGCTAAGCAGCACACCTTTTCCCAAACTGGAGTTGCCACCGGCCCAGCCATTAAAGCAGGATTTTATCGCCATGCTGCAGCTGGTGTATAAACCGCTGGTGTTCGTGTTTGTGCTATCGGCGTTTTTATATGTGCTGATAGAGCAAGGTATTGGCAGCTGGTTGCCAACGTTTAACAATGAAGTGCTGAAGCTGCCAAACCAGCTTAGCGTGCAGTTAACCAGCATTTTTGCTGCCAGCCTGGCACTGGGGCGTATTCTGGCCGGCGTAGTGCTGAAAAAGCTGTCCTGGTATGTGCTGTTAAACAGCTGTTTGCTGGCTATGGCACTGCTAATACTGCTGACTCTGCCATTAACCCGTGATATTCAGCACAATGCCGGGGTTGGCTTATTTACTGCGCCGCTGGCGGCCTATTTGTTTCCGCTGATTGGCCTGTTTATGGCACCTATTTATCCGGTAATTAACTCGGTGATATTAAGCGCGCTGCCCAAGGCGAGGCATGCCGCTATGACAGGCCTTATTGTGGTGTTTTCCGCCCTGGGTGGTACCACCGGCTCTATGGTTACCGGCTATACCTTTGCCAACTTTGACGGCCAGACGGCATTTTACCTTTGCCTGTTGCCGCTAAGCCTGCTGCTGTTGTCAGTGGGGTTATTTCATCGTCAGAGTAAACAGGTTGTGGCCTGATTTGTCGCATCTTACCGGCAAACCGGGCTGAAATCCGCTTAAAACGCGCGGGTTCTGTGCTACACTGGCGCGCTTATTTGGGCGGTTAACTCATACCTGATGCATCAACTGAATTCTTTAGAAAAACGTGCGGCTATGGCGCTGGCGCTGGTGTTTTCCAGCCGGATGTTGGGCCTGTTTATGCTGCTGCCGGTGTTTGCACTGTATGGCAGCGAGCTGGAGGGTTTTTCACCGTTATGGGTAGGCCTGGCCATTGGTGCTTATGGCTTAACTCAGGCCATTTTGCAAATTCCGCTCGGGTGGTTGTCTGACCGTATCGGCCGCCACAAAGTGATGCTGGGCGGGCTTACTCTGTTTGCCGCGGGCTCAGTGGTGGCTGCGCTGGCCGATTCTGTTTATATGGTTACATTCGGCCGTATTTTGCAGGGCGCCGGTGCTATTGCCGGTGCCATACTGGCACTGGCTGCCGATTTAACCCGCGAAGAACAGCGGCCCAAAGTAATGGCAATTATAGGTGCCAGTATCGGCTTAAGTTTTGCGGTGGCAATGGTACTGGGGCCGTTGCTGGCAAAGTGGGCCGGGCTAAGTGGCGTATTTTGGTTTACCGCCGTGCTGGCTTGTGGCGCTATGCTGGTGGTCGCTCTGCTATTACCTAAAAGTGTTAACAAAGCACCGATGGCAGAAACACTGGCGCTGCCGCAAAGTTTGGGTAACATGCTTAAACACCGCCAACTGCTGCAGTTGGATCTGGGCGTATTACTGCTACATTTAATGTTGACGGCAATGTTTGTCGCACTGCCGGCACTGCTGCAAAACTACGGCCTGGTATCGGTAAAACACTGGCAGTTTTATTTGCCGGTGTTGCTGGGCTCTTTTGTGCTGATGATCCCAATGATGATTATTGCGATGCGCAAAGCCCAGGAAAAAGGCTTCTTTTTACTGGCCATAGCGTTGTTGGTTAGCGCTATGCTGCTGGCATTGCTGGTGCCCGGTTTTACTGCGCTGACAATGGCTTTACTGCTGTTTTTTATTGGCTTTAACTTTTTAGAAGCCAGCCTGCCAGCGTTGGTGTCACGTATTGCACCGGCAGGCCAGCGTGGCAGTGCTATGGGTATTTATTCCAGTAGCCAGTTTTTTGGTGCATTTTTAGGCGGCGTAACCGGTGGTACACTGGTACAGCACTTTGGTTACCAAGCATTGTTTGCCGCATTGGCGGTTATTGGTTTAATATGGCTGTTAGTTGCCAGCACCCTTCAGCTTCCTCCACGCGCCCAGCGTCTGTCTCTGGCCGTGTCGTTAACCAGCGAACAGCAAGCCAGTGCACTGGCAGCGCAGCTGACCACACTGAATGGGGTGCAGGAAGTTACAATTGTTCTGGCAGAGCAGCGCTGTTATCTGAAAGTCAGTTCAGCACAGTTTGATCACACAGCAGCGCAGGCTGTTATTACAGCCGCCGGGGCTTAAACATTTTTTAGGAGAATTCGCATGGCGCGTGGCATTAATAAAGTTATTCTGATTGGTAACCTGGGTACTGACCCGGAAGTGCGCTATATGCCGCAAGGCGGCGCAGTGGCGAATTTAACGGTAGCAACCTCAGAGAGCTGGACCGACAAAGCCACTAACGAGAAAAAAGAGCAAACCGAATGGCACCGTGTAGTGATTTATCAGCGTTTAGCCGAAATTGCCGGTGAATACCTGCGTAAAGGCAGCAAAGTGTATATTGAAGGTAAGCTGAAAACCCGTAAATGGCAGGATAAAGACGGTGTAGAGCGTTACACCACAGAAATTATTGCCAACGAACTGCAAATGTTAGACGGCCGCGGTGATGGCCAGCAACAAGGCGGTGGTATGGGCGGCGGTCAGCAAGGCGGTTACCAAAAACCGGCTCAGCCACAGCAAGGCGGCTACCAGCAGCCAGCCCAACAAGCTGCACCGGCGTATCAGCAACCACAACAAGGTGGTTACCAGCAAGCTGCACCACAGCAGGGCGGTTATCAAAAACCGGCGCAGCCACAAGGTGGTTATCAGCAACCGGCCCAGAACCAACAACGCGCCCCGATGGAACCGCCAATCGACTTTGATGACGATATCCCGTTTTAGGATTAGTATTTTAAAACAGTAAATTAAAATCCTCTGAAGCCTCACGTTTGTGGGGCTTTTTTGTTGGTGCCATTCATACTCAATCCCTCGCAATGCTGATAATGCCGGCTAAGGCCCTGCACCAAATTAGAGATTCTGCTTGACAATCTGCACCGATTTTATTCTACTCAGACGCAATAACTAAAACAGTGTTATTTAATCGGGGGAGTAATGAAGACTATTTTTTTATGGGCGATAACCGTGGCGCTGGCCGGATTTTTATTCGGTTTTGACACCGCAGTTATCTCCGGAGCCGATCTGCCGATACAGCAGCTTTGGCAAACAGATCCGCTATTTCACGGCATGTTTATCATGTCATCGGCATTGTGGGGCACTGTCATTGGCGCGCTTTTTGGTAGTGTGCCGTGCGACCGGTTTGGTCGTAAGGCTACCCTTATTGCTATCGGTATTTTATATATTTTGTCGGCGCTGGGCTCAGCGTTGGCAGCAGATCCTTATACGTTTTCATTTATGCGGTTTATCGGTGGCTTAGGGGTTGGCATTTCGTCGATTGCAGTGCCGGCGTATATCGCTGAAATAGCACCGGCTAAACATCGTGGGCGCCTGGTTGCGATGTACCAGTTCCAGATTGTGTTTGGTATCTTAGTCGCATTTTTCAGCAACTACTTGTTATCAGGTATTTCAGCTGAGGATTGGCGCTGGATGTTGGGAGTTGAAGTTATTCCCGCTATGGTCTTTCTGTTTCTGGTGTTTAAGGTGTCAGAAAGCCCGCGTTGGCTGATCCTGCATAAAGGAGATGAAGCTGCAGCCAGAGCGGTATTTAACCAGCTGCAAGAGAAAGATGTAGATAGCATAGTGTCAGATATCAAGCGCACCCGGCCGACAGGAAAAAAATCCAGTTTGTTCTCAACCCGCTATCGCTTCCCGGTAATGTTGGCGTTTTTTGTTGCTTTCTTTAACCAACTGTCGGGCATTAATTTTATTATCTATTTTGCACCGCGCATTTTTTCGCTGGCAGGCCTCGATAGTGACTCCGCATTACTTTCGTCGGCGGGCGTGGGGATTGTGAACCTGATCTTCACCATGTTGGGTCTGTATTTGATTGATAAAGCCGGCAGACGTTTGCTTATGCTGATAGGCTCAGTTGGCTACATAGTGTCATTAAGCGTAGTGGCATATGCTTTTTATGCTGGCATAGGGGGTATGGCCGTGGTGTTTTTTGTATTTCTGTTTATTGCCTCGCACGCCATTGGCCAGGGCGCGGTGATCTGGGTGTTTATATCTGAAGTCTTTCCTAATGCGGTTCGCGCCAAAGGTCAGTCTCTCGGGGCCAGCACACACTGGGTATTTGCGGCATTAATTGCTTTACTGATGCCGTTTTTCTTAAGTGTATTTACACCCGCCACTATCTTTATCTTCTTTGCTTTTATGATGGTACTGCAGCTGGTTTTTGTGTTGTTTGTCATGCCTGAAACAAAGGGGCGTACGCTGGAGTCTATCTCGGAAGAGGTCCAGACAGAACATTCTGAGGCTATTGTATTAACGAAGTAAAACCTGACAGCATGGCGTACCATCCGCCATGCTGTTATTTCTGTTGCAACCTGTCCGGCACGCCGCCTTTCAACAGTACAGTGCGGTCTGGTGCGACATGCGAATAAAGCGGCAAAATAGCACCACCAATGGCGATCGCATCTTCACCCAGGCTGCCTTTTTCGATCTGTGGCACGAATAAATTTGACGTTGGCATCGCTGCCAACCGTCTTTTGATCATGCTGATAAGCTCAATTAATAAGAACGTTGGCAGTTGGGAGTCAATGACGACCTTTTCCAAATCCAGGAAACTGACACAAGACATAATGCAGAATACTACGCCTTCTGCGCAGTCCTGCATCCAGTCATGCACCAGTGCCCGGTTGTCATCAATAATATCGGCAAGATCGGCAATATTATCGATATTAACCTGATGAAACTGCAGGTGTCTGAGCAGTGTTGCTATCGAAGCCCGGTTAACTAAGGTATCCCAGCCTGAGGTGTTGCTTTGGCTGTCCAGTCTGGATTGCGGCACAGGTAACGTTGCCAGATTGGCGGCGTTGCTATGCACCCCTCTTTCCAGATCGCCATTGAGTACCAGACCGCCGCCGACAAAGGTATCAATATAAATGTAGAGGAAATTATTTGCCGCTTTTATCTGGCCAAAGTACAGCTCAGCAGCCGCGGCCGCTGAGCAGTCATTTTCAAAGAATATGCTGTAAGGCAGGCGTTGTTCCAATTCATTGGCGAAGTCAATATCAACCCACTGCTGCGCGATGTCAGGTGCCATTTCATGCTGTGCGGCCCAATTGCCTAAAAACCAGGGCATCGCAATCCCGACACCAACAAAGCGCTGACGTTGTGCTGGCGATAGTTTGCCCAGCATCACTTCAATGCCGCTACTTAAGCTGTCGATAAGCTGCTCTGGAGTGGGTTCTTTATAACGATGGGATGCTTTATCTATTACCTGACCGGCAAAGTCAGATAGCACATACTCAATATTTTGTCTGCCCAGCTTGATACCAACCGAAAACAGGCCATCGGCTTTAATCTGGTACAGGTTGGATGGCTGACCAATGCCAACACTGCGCCGGCCGGATTTCTCCAGCAACCCTTTTTCTTCTAACGCATCGACAATACGGGTTAACGATTGCAGGGTTAAACCAATACTTCTGGCAAGATCCGGTTTAGATGCGACGCCAGCCTTACGCACGGCGGAAATAACCACGCGCTCATTGTACTGTCTGAGAGTTGATGAATTACTGCCTTGCCCCATAAAATTCCACATTATCTTGGTTGTACAACGGTTGAACGGCGAAACGCCATATTTGCCGTAATAATAACCAGTTAAGGCACATTTTTCTATGATGATACTACGTACCCTAACGGTACGCAGAGTTTAATTGCAGTAAATCAATCATCAAGGCATCAGCAAGCCAGTTTCTGTTGAACCTCCACTTTGCTTGGCGGCATGCAGCCATGGCGGGACACATTGATACTCGCGGCAACAATAGCATGCTTAAGTGCAGGGCGAAGTTGTGTGTCTGACAGCAATGAGGGAGCAATAGTGTCGAGGTTTTCAGACCAGAGGTAAGATAACAGCATGCTGTAAAAGGTGTCACCCGCGCCGACGGTATCGCCGAATACGTCAGGACGAATTACCGGCATCGTAATTTCTATCGCTTGGGTGCATAAAAGTGCGCCCTTATCACCTTCAGTGTAAGCAAAGAGTGCATCCGGTATCAGGGACTTAAACTTTGCCAATGCATCGCTCAGGGGCATGTCCGGATACAGTCTGGTCAAATCTTCGTCGCTTGCTTTAACGTAATCGCAAAGTGGTACCAGCTCTTCAATGCCGGCACTGTAGGCGGCTTTATCGGTGACGAAATCCATTCTGATATTAATGTCTATGCTGATCCTGACCCCTCTGGATTTGGCAAAAGCTAAAAGTGTTTTAACTTTTGTTAAGTCCTCAGGCTCCAATGCCAAAGAGCCGGTGTGCAATATCCGGGTTTTTTCCGGCAGGCAAGAAACCAGCAACCCGGTACTGATATCCCTGTCGGCAACGTGATGGCGGTAAATACTATAATGTGGCTGGCGCTGCGCATCTAACGTGACGATAGCCGCCGAGCTTGGTAGCGCTGAGCGATGCGGCGCACCATACTGAACGCCTTGTGTTTGCATATAGCTCAGAAAGTTGTCACCAAACCTGTCCTGTGAAATGGGCGAAAGGTATGTAACAGGCACTTCCTGTTTGGCAATGCCAATGGCAACGTTAAACGGTGATCCCCCCAGATGAGGGCAAAAATTTCCATCAGGCTGCATTAACAGATCAACAACGTTCTCTCCAAGCACCGCAATCATAGTGTTCTCCGTGTTCATTTAAGGTGCAAACGCCACCTCGCCAATAGTAATGAGCCGCGCATCTTGGCATTAGCATGCTTTCTCTTATATGTCATCTATTCTGTTTTAGCTTTATAACTAAATCAATGTTATTTTTTATTTTTGGTTTGTCATTTATTATTTTAATAATTAAGTTACTGTTTTAAGAGGAGAATAAATATAAACCTTAATGCGGATTCTTGATTATTTCTTAATTATTGCATTTTTCTGAACTGGTCAAACTTGATTAACTAAAGCTGTGTTGTATATTGGTGCGTGGATGGTCGAATAATGTGCAATATGCAAAACAGGAAAATTGACGGTTTCCAAACATGCATGTGAAAACTGCTCTTAGCTGATACCGCAAAGGGCCAATACCGCCGGAACAGACCTCCAAAAAATAATAACTAAACTTGATAGGGTGTTTTATGGCGAGCAAACATAGTCTGTTTTTACTGGGTTCTATTTGTCTCAGCTCTTTGTCGTTAGTGGGCTGTGACGGGGATGCTAAAAAGGTACCTGACAGTGGGGTCGGGTTGATTGTGCTGGAAGAAGGCCAGAGTATTGAAGATGTGCTTAATCCCGGCTCAGGAGATGATGGTGATGACGACACTGATGTCTCCTTATCTGATGATCCCGCTACAGAGGGTGTGAGTCTGTTTCTGCGCTCAGATGAACCCGGGCAAAATGTGTCGGGCTTTGAGTTTTGTTGCGGTGGCTACGATACTTATCAGCAGCATGGCTTTGTTAACGCAAGCGGCGATTTTCTAAAACTGGATGGTGGTTTCTGGGGGGCTGACATTGCGGGCCTGATTGGTGAACGGGTTTTTTCCAGTTACGGCGATGGGTTTGATAATGAGCAAGACACCACGGCACAGCAGTTAGGTGGCGCAGCGACCGGCACTATTGACAGTCCGGCGTTTGAGATCACGCATCAGTACATTAATTTTCTGATTGGCGGCGGGGCTAATCGTTTTGACACCGCCAATGCCACTGCTGTGGTGCTGGTGGTTGATGATAAAGTTGTACGGCACGCCCATGGTAATAACCAGGCTGCAGCAATGGCCTGGCATAGCTGGGATGTGGCAGATCTGGCCGGGCAAACCGGACAGATCCGGTTTATTGACCAGCATCCGGCAGATAACTCCGATCAAGCGCTGCCATATATGCTGGCGGATGAATTTCGCAAAGCAGATAAAGCCGCGGCGCTGCCGGTAGCAACAGACAAGGTTGGTGCTGCGGCTCAGTTAGCCGCGAACCCACTCACGGCCGGAAAATCGGCCTTTACCCGCCAGGCGGAGCCGGGACAACATATTGCTGGTTTTGAGTTCTGTTGCGGTAAGTTTAATACCTATCAGCAACATGAGTTTCATGCTACCGGCGATTTCCTGCAACTGGATGGTGGTTTTTGGGGCGCCGACATTGTTAATCATGTGGGTGAGCGGGTATTTTCCAGCCGGGCGGATGGTTTTACCGGCGATGGTACGGCACTGGGCTGGATTGGCGACGCGGCTACCGGCACTTTAGTTTCTCCTACATTCACCATTACCGAGAAGTACATTAATTTCCTGATTGGTGGCGGTACTAATCCGTTTGACCATCCGCGGGCAACTGCCATGGTATTACGGGTCAACGGTAAAATAGTCCGGCACGCCTCAGGCAATGGCGAAGCAAGTAAAGTTGACTGGCAAAGTTGGGATGTATCGGGTTTAAGCGGACAAAAAGCAGTGATTGAAATAATTGACCGCCATGATGCCAATCCTGACGATGCCGCACTGGCATTTATCCTGGTTGATGAAATCAGGCAAAGTCCGTCCGCTGCCGTTCAGCCTGCAACAGACTCGGTTGTCAGCACAGTTGACGGGCATGATCAGGCGCTGAAGCTTGATATGGGCGATCCCAACCCGTTTTATCACAACGGCAGTTACTACATTTACTACCTGCAGAATATTGGCAATCACTCCTGGTCGGTGGTTAAGACTGACGATTTAATAACCTCTAGTTTCCCACGTGAAGTGCTGTCTGCATCCGGCGCGGCCAATGCAGCAGATCAATGGTTGGGCTCCGGCAGTGTAATTAAAGCTGAAAATGGTCAGTTGCACCTGTTCTATACCGGGCACAATAAAAATCTGACGCCGGTTGAAGTGGTTATGCGGGCCCAGTCGTCCGATACAGGTTTATATAACTGGGCCGCATCATCTGGCGAGCAGTTTTCCGGCTCGGCAGGCTACAGTGATTACGACTTCCGTGATCCTATGGTGGTCTGGAACGCACAACAGCAAAACTACTGGATGCTGATCACGTCCCGCTACAACAATCAGGCAGCTATCGGCTTATACACGTCGACGGATTTACAGAATTGGGCGCCTCAGACGCCGCTTTATCTGGAAGACTCAACCCTGAACCTTGAAGTGCCCGATTATTTTAGTCTTGATGGTACACCTTTTATTGTTTACTCCGATCAGCGCGATGAATCGCGCCAGGTGAAATACCTGCAACAGGTTGATGGTGTATGGACCAAACCGGATTTTGACGCCGTGGATGGCCGGGCATTTTATGCCGCAAGAACGGCAGGCAGCGGCGATGAGCGCTTGCTGTTTGGCTGGATTGCGCACACTGAAGGCCGTATGGATGGCAACAGATATGACTGGGGTGGTGATCTTATAGTGCACCAGGTTCGCCATGTTGCCGGCAGGTTGCAGGTTGAACTGCCACAAAAGCTGAAGCAGGCGTTAGCAGAGCCTGTGCCGGTAGATACTATTTGGACCCAAGGCAGTGTCTCAGCGCAAAACGAGCAACTGCTTTTGAATGCGGATGCGGCCTTTACGCTGCAAAAGTTGGCGGTAAAGAACAGACTGAGTCTGGATATCAGCTCTGTTGTCAGTGATGCTATTTTCGGTGTGCAACTGCGCAAAGTTAACGCTGACCAAACAGAAAGTAATGTTTTTATCGAGATAAACAGTGCGACTGGTGTCGTTAGCTACAAAGCAGAACCGGCAGGCCACAACCCGGCTTATCCAACAGTACAACTGCCGTTAGATGCCCAGCAGGGAGTGGCGCTGGAGATCCTGCTTGACCCGCTCGCGGGTGTCGGGGCTGTCTATATCAACCAGGATAAGGCGCTGAGCTTCCGGTTGTATGGTTTGGCAGACTATGACGTGGGCATTTATTCCGGGAATGCGCCAGTCACGGTAAACGGACTGCAGCGCTACAAACAATAACTAATAGAAATCACTTCTTCATAACAGCAAACTTTGGGGCCAGGCAGAATTGATGTCGGCTGGCCCGATACAGCGATGCTGTCTCTGAAGAAAATAAAACGAGACGGGGGAACTATGAAAAAACAAACTTTTGCGTTAAGTGCACTATGCTGTGCATTGCAAAGTGCAGGACTGGCGGCGCAGGTGCAACAGGACTCAGTACCTGATGAGTTGGTCGTTCAGCAACAAGACTCTGAAGCGCAACAAAGCGCTCTGGAGAAGAAAGAGAAAGAAGTTGAAACCATCGTGGTTGTGGGCTACAGCAGTACACGGCAGGAAGATATTACCGGCGCCGCAGTCGATGTGAAAATCGCCGATGTGAAAGATTTGTCCTCAGCCAATATTATGCAGAATTTGCAGGGGCGAGTGCCTGGCGTGCAGATCCTGACTAACGGTAATCCAAATTCAACCGCTCAGGTAAAAATTCGCGGCCAGGGGCTTGGACCTCTGGGGTATAACGACCCGTTATACGTGGTAGATGGCGTGCCGATGAACTCCGGTTTGCACGAGATTAACAGTAACGATATTGAATCACTTGTTGTATTGCGTGATGCGGCCAGCGCAAGTATTTACGGGGCGCGGGCAGCGAATGGCGTCATTATTATTACCACCAAGAAAGGCAGCGGTGATTCGAAATTTGAAGTGAAATTAAATACCTCAACGGAAGACTTCGAGTACGACCTTAATCCGCTAAATACCAAGCAACGTGCTGAAGTTGTCTGGCGCGCAGCCGTTAACGACAGGGCTAACCCGAATAATGTCAGCCCGTTGTATCAGTACGACTGGAACGGTGACTACGATAATCCGCAGCTTAATAACGTCATTCTGAACACTTACATTGACAGTGCGCAAACCATGCGCCCGGCCGATACCGACTGGTTTGATGAAGTGACCCGGCGTTCTACGTCAAAAGATTTAAACCTGTCTTATTCCAGCGGCAGTGATACTTCTGCGGTGTACGCATCACTGGGGTATCTTGATCGCAATGGCGTAGTGAAAAGCTCTGAATTTACCCGCATCAGCGGCCGGGTAAATTCACATGTTGAGCTATTTGACGGCAAAGTGCGGGTAGGTGAAAACCTGGCCCTGACTGATCAGAAGCAGAATCTCGTCAACGACCTGGCTGGCGGCATTCTTGGCCTGGCGATTGAGCAACAGTCTATTATCCCAATCCGCACTGAAGACGGCACTGGCTGGGGCGGGCCAACTGCCGGTATCACAGACCGTGATAATCCGGTACGGCTGCTGGAAATGAACAAAGACAACACCAACAGATTTAACAAGGTGCTTGGCAATGTTTATGTGGAATATCTGCCGCTGGATGATTTAACACTTCGGACCAACTATGGCCTGAGCTATGGCAATTTTAAGTTTCGTAATTTCACCAAAGCGTTTCAGGCCGGCAGCCTGAACTTTAATGACCGTCTTACGGTGACGGACGACTGGAACAAAACCACTGTCTGGTCAAATACCGCAGAGTACAAATACTTACTGAATTATGACCATATGTTTACCCTGTTGGTGGGTAATGAAACGGTTGAGTTTGAGAGTGAGTTTTTTAGCGCTTCCGGTTCTGGCTTTGCGTCACAAGACCGTGATTATGCCTTTTTAGAGCAGGCCACCAGCGGCATTACGGCCAATGGCTTTGCTGATGCATGGACGCTGAAATCCTACTTTACCAAACTCGATTATGACTATGATAGAAAGTATCTGGCGTCTTTTACATTGCGCCGCGATGGTTCATCCCGTTTTGGCCAGAATAATCAGTGGGGTAACTTCCCCGCTGCGTCGGTAGGCTGGCGTGTTTCAGATGAGGATTTCTTTAAGTTTGATGCGATGAACCAGCTGAAATTCAGAGTCAGTTGGGGACAAAATGGTAACCAGGAAATTAATACCCGGGCGACTTCATCCATCTTTCAATCACGTTACGCCACTCAGTCACTGTTTACCAATGAACAGGATGAAGGTACCGCATACGATTTAACCGGCAGTGATCAGGGCAATCTACCGTCTGGCTTTGCCAAAGTCAGTTCAGGTAACCCGGACTTAAAGTGGGAAACATCGACCCAGCTGAACCTGGGGGTGGATTTTGACTTCTTTGACAGTGCGTTATACGGCAGCTTTGACTGGTTCAGAAAGCGCACCGAAGATATTCTGACCACAACGCAGCCGCTGGCGACAGAAGGCGAAGGTGCGCAGATGATCGTCAACGGTGGCACCATAGAAAACACCGGTATTGAGCTGATGCTGGGTTATACCGATGAGTTTACTGTGGCCAGCCTGGGGAGCTTTACGTTCGATATTGCCGGCAATATTTCAACCGCAAAAAACAAGGTCATAGCGCTGCCTGACTCGGTGGTGAACTCCTTTGGCGGTAACGGCCGGGATAAAACCATTCTGGGCAAGTCGGTAAATTCGGTATTTGGTTATGTTACCGATGGCCTGTTCCAAAGTGCGGAAGAAGTTGCCGCGCATGCCAGCCAGCCTGGCGCAGCCCCCGGCCGGATACGTTATGTTGACCTCAATGGTGATGGTGTCATTAACGATCAGGACCAGGATTTCTTTACCAATACCGATCCGGATTTTATCTACGGCCTGAATTTCACGCTGACCTACGGGCGTTGGGACTTCAATATGTTCTGGCAAGGTGTAAAAGGCGGCAGTGTTCGTAACAGCTGGCGCTTGTTTACCGATTTCACCTCACTGAATATCGGCTCTAACTATGGTGACAGGACATTGAATGCCTGGACACCAGATAATACCGGCAGCAATGTGCCGGCATTAACCTTACTGGATAACAACAATGAAGCCAGAGAGTCCAGTTTCTACTGGGAGGATGGTTCATACCTGAAGCTGCGCAATCTTTCTATCGCATACAACATCGACCCGGAAATTCTTGATGCAAGGGTTTACTTAAGTGCACAGAACTTACTGACGATAACGCCAAGCGGCACTTTAAGTCAGGATCCTGAGGCGCCGAACAGTGTATTCCCCATTCCAAGAACCGTGACCCTGGGTCTGTCGATGACATTCTGAGTTGATGCTTAAATAGGACATGAATTATGTATAACAAACTAAAAGCAGGTGTAATGATAGTTGCCGGTACTGTGCTGCTGGCAGTAGCGGGTTGTGGTGGCGATCTTGAGCAATCACCACAAGGCACCCTAACGGAAGAGCAAATTACCGGCGGTGGTAATCTGGAGGGGCTGGTGACGGCCACTTATTCTTACCTTGGCAATGATCACTATACTGCGCCAAATTTTCTCTGGCCAACCGGTAACCTGCGGGCCGGTGATGCCCATAAAGGCGGCAATGGGCCTGGTGATATATTTGCCTATCATGCGCTGTCGATGTATACGTCGATTATTGCTGATATGGAGTCTTACCCACCGGATTTTGTTGACCTGAATAACAAGAAGTGGGTAAGGAACTACACTGCCATCTCAAGAGCCAATACCGCATTAAAGGCCCTTGGTAATGCCTCAGAGGCACAGTTTGCGAAAAAGATTATTCGAGAGGCTGAGCTGAGGTTTTTACGCGCTTTCTTTTATTTCGATCTGAAAATACACCACAAGCATATCCCTTATGTTGATGAAACCATGTCATCAGAGCAGATTAAAGCGCTGACAAACTTTGATTTAACCGATCAGCAATTGTGGGACAAAATCGCCGCAGATTTCCAGTTTGCCGCCGACAATTTACCGGTTACACAGAGTGAAATCGGCCGGGCCAATCAGTTAAGCGCCAAAGCTTATCTGGCGAAAACGAAGTTGTATCAGGCTTATGAGCAAAATGATGTGCATCAGGTCGTCAACATTGATCTGGAGAAACTGCAAACGGTGGTCGATCTGGTGGATGATATTGAAGACGCCAGTGTCTATGGTTTGCAGGATGACTTCGGGCAGAACTTTCTGCACCGTTTTGAAAACAGCGAAGAGTCGGTGTTTGCGATCCAGCGCTCACGCAATGACGGTTCGCCGGATGGCCGTGGTTCCTGGCCAACAGCATTGAATGCGCCTTTGCAGGGCGGCTTTGGCTGCTGTGGTTTTCATGTGCCGACAGAGAATTTCGTTAACGCGTTTAAAACCGATGCTCAGGGCTTACCACAGTTTGACAGCTTTAATAGCGCCAATTATGTACTGGCACAGGACGCGGTTGACCCCAGGTTAGACCACACTGTTGCCATGCAAGGTAAACCGTTTAAATATGACAGCGAGCTGATGATTGAAAATGGCAATGCCTGGGCACGGGCGCCGGCGGTTTACGGCAATTTCATTTCGATGAAAGAACTGGAGCATCCGGATTGCGAATGTCGTATACAAAACGGGCCCTTCCCGGTGTTTTCGATGAATACGGTGTTGATCCGTTTTGCCGATGTGTTGCTGTGGAAAGCAGAAGCACTGATCGAATTAAATCGTCTGGATGAAGCCTTACAAATCATCAACCGGTTACGCAGCCGGGCGATGAACAGCACCGCCATGCTTAATAATGCCAGTATCTACAATGTCGGGCTTTACACTGAGTTTACGTCACAAGAGCAAGCCCGCCGCGCACTACGGATGGAGCGACGATTAGAACTTGGCCTGGAAGGACACCGTTTCTTTGACCTGGTGCGCTGGGGCGTAGCAAAACAGACATTAGATACTTATCTTGAAGTTGAACGCAGCCGTAAGCCTTATTTACAGGAAGCCTTGTTCACTGCCGGGCGCGACGAATATCTGCCGATCCCACAGCAACAAATCAATTTAAGTGGTGGTTTGTATAAGCAATTACCCGGCTATTAATTGTATGGCAGCAGCTGAACTCAGATGCTGCCGTCTGTTAAAAAGGAATACAGTAAAATGAGAAAAACAGTTTTAGCTTTATGCTTAGCAGTGAGTAGCACTATAGTACCCAATGCCCTGGCGGTAGACGATTTATATCAGGAACCACACCGGCCGCAATTCCATTTCACCCCAGAGCAGCAATGGATGAATGATCCCAATGGCATGGTGTATCTGGATGGTGAATACCACCTGTTTTATCAGTACAATCCGTACAGTAATATCTGGGGGCCTATGCACTGGGGCCATGCTATCAGCAAAGATTTAGTGCACTGGGAGCAGCAACCCATAGCGTTGTATCCGGATCAACATGGCACCATCTTTTCAGGCAGTGCAGTGGTAGACTGGAACAATACCTCTGGTTTTGGTAGCAAAGACAAGCCAGCTATGGTGGCCATTTACACCTATCATGATCATTTGCAGGAAAACTTCGGCTCTGACACCTTCCAGTCGCAGGGTATTGCATACAGCTTAGACAACGGCAGAACCTGGACCAAGTATGATGGTAACCCGGTGCTGAAAAGCCCTGATATCAGGGATTTCCGTGACCCTAAAGTGAGCTGGCACGAGGACTCTGAGCGCTGGGTTATGTCACTTGCAGTAAAAGATAAAATCAGCTTCTACACGTCAACGGATTTAAAAAACTGGCAACATACCGGCGATTTTGGCCAGGGCATTGGTGCGCACGGTGGTGTATGGGAATGTCCTGATCTGATTAAGATGCGGGTTAATGGCAGTGACGAAGAAAAGTATGTGTTACTGGTTAGCATTAACCCTGGAGGCCCGAATGGTGGCTCGGCTACACAATACTTTGTCGGCGACTTTGATGGTAAAACCTTTAAACTTGACCCGGCATTTAACCAACAGCTTATGGCCGCGGAACACAGCTCGCCTTCAAAACAAGCAGCAGTTTGGCTGGATTATGGTACCGACAACTATGCCGGTGTAACCTGGTCTGATGTGCCGCAACAAGATGGCCGGCATCTGTTTATTGGTTGGATGAGTAACTGGCAATATGCCAATAAAGTACCGACCCAACGTTGGCGCAGTGCTATGACTATTGCCCGGCAGCTGGAATTAGAAAAGCGGGGTAATAGCTATATAGTCAGCTCGCAACCGGTAGCCAGCCTGTCGTCGCTGGCGACGGATGCTAAAATGGTGCGCAATAGCAGTGTAAAAGGTGGTCAACCCATAGAGTTGGTTAAACTAACTAAATCTACAGAGTTAGGCGAACATATCAAGCTTGAGCTGGATTTAAAGCAGTCAAAGTTAGTTGAGCTGTCATTTGAAAATGCAAAGCACAGCCTGAAACTAAAAATAGACGCGGTAGCGGGACAATTGATTTTAGACAGGACTAACGCAGGTATTGCCGATTTTGAAAGCGGCTTTGCCTCTGTGCAGCGGGCGCCATTAGATATTAAAGCTGGCGCTGTGCAGTTAGAGATATTTCTGGATACCTCTTCTATAGAAGTGTTTGCCGACAATGGCCGCACGGTGATGACCAGTGTGGTATTTCCTGGCGCACCCTATAGTCAGCTTAAACTCAGTACTGACAGTGCTGTTAACATTCAGCATGCCGCTATAGCGCAACTCAGGTCAATATGGCAAAAATAGCCATACAGTGTTGGTTAGCGGTTAACGACTTGTCGTTTTTTAAACGCCTAACGCTCCGCTAATTTTTCGGGAAAAGCCTCTAAAATCAGAGGCTTTTTTATTACCGCTTATCTAACCCTTGAAGCCGCTGAGGTAGGCCCCCATTGCTAATATAGTTTTATACCACTTGGTATGTAATATCCATATTCACAGCATAGCGGAGAGCTGATGATCCCTTTATCCATTTTAGATTTAGCCCCGGTTTCAGCAGGCAGCAGCGTGGCCGACAGTTTTGCTGCCAGCAAAGCCCTGGCACAATATGCCGAACAACTGGGGTACCACCGCTACTGGCTGGCCGAGCACCACAATATGCCGGGCATTGCCAGTGCTGCCACCTCGTTATTAATCAGCCATTTAGCTGCTGCTACATCGCGTATTCGTTTAGGTGCCGGTGGTATTATGCTACCGAACCACTCGCCGCTGGTTATCGCCGAACAATTCGGCACTCTGGCGACCTTGTATCCCAACCGCATCGACTTAGGCTTAGGCCGCGCGCCTGGCAGTGATCAGGCCACAGCACGGGCATTACGCCGGCATAAAGTGGAAACCGAAGCACAATTTCCGGCCGATATCGCCGAGTTACAGCAGTACTTTGCTGCCGCCAGGCCGAATCAGCTGGTGCAGGCCGTGCCAGGGCAAGGGCTGCAGGTGCCGTTATGGATATTAGGTTCAAGCTTATATGGTGCTCAACTAGCAGCGCAGCTAGGGCTGCCCTATGCCTTTGCTTCGCATTTTGCTCCCGGCATGATGAAGCAAGCAGCAGAGCTGTACCGGCGTGAATTTAAACCGTCGGCGCAACTGGATAAACCTTACCTGATGCTGGCGTTAAATGTGTTTGCCGCAGACACTGCAACTGAAGCCAAACGGCTGTTTAGCTCACTGCAACAACAGTTTGTTAACCTGACGCGCGGCACTCCAGGCTTACTGCCGGCGCCGGTGGATAGCATGGACACTATCTGGCAGCCGCATGAAAAAGCCTATGTGCAGACTGCACTAGCCTGCTCTGTGGTCGGCGATGCCGCTGCGGTGCAGCAAGGCATTAAGGATTTTACAGCCAAACATAACCCGGACGAGCTGATGCTGACCAGCATGATGCACAACCCGCAAGCACGGCAAACCAGTTACCGCATAGCGGCAGAGTTACTGGCAGAATAAAGCACAGGTTTTTACAAAATGGGGCTTTCCTGTAAGGGCTGCCCCGTTTGCTTAGCTTAATGCCTTAGTAACGCCAGGTAACAGCCGCCTGCCATTGTGCTGGCGCGCCATAGTAGGCCTGGGTCCAGTACAGGCTTTCATAATGTTTGCGGTCAGTAAGGTTAGTGGCGTTGAGCGCAACTGACAGATTTTCGCTCAGGTTGTAGCGGACAAACATATCCACTAAGGCGTAGCTGCCCTGACGGATACGGATATCTGTTTCAGGCGTAATGGCGATGCTGTCCTGCCACTGCACACTGGCACCTACAGATAAGTCAGGGATGGCCTGCGGGTAATAAACGCCGGACAGTTTTACCAGATTACGCGGTACATAGGTGCGTACCTGCTGGCCGTCGTTGCCTTCTACACTTTGTAGCCAGGTATAACCAAAGCTAAGGTTAAACTGGTCGGTAATGCTGCCGGTAAGTTCCAGTTCAGCGCCTTGTGACTGATAATCAAGGCCGGTGTAGGTATTAACGCCGTTAATGACTTCAACAAATTCGCCGACGTTTTTCAGATCAGCACGAAACAGCGCGGCACTGGCAGTAGCACGGTTATTGTTGAGCAAGAATTTGACACCCACTTCGCTGTTATCACCTTTTGCTACGCCCAGGGCCTTAAATCCGGTATCAACAAAAGATTGCGGCGTAAAAACCTCACTGTAGCTGGCGTACAGCGATACAGTATCGTTCAGCTGATAAACCCCGCCGACATAGGGCACTGTTTCGCTGGCATCTGAGCTGCTGTCAACGCCATAGCTGTAGCCACTTTGTTCAACCGACATGGCTCTGGCGCCCAGCAACACAGACAAGGCATCACTCAGGTGCAACCGCGTAGCCAGGTAAAACGATTGATGAATTTGTTTGTCCAGATGGCCTGTGGTGTAAGGATCGGTATCGTCAAATACTCCTTTGGGGGAAGAACCCGTTGCCCAGTCGGCACCCAGCACCGGGTAACCGGTTTCGTAATCGAAAAACGACTGGCCGAACAGGTCGATATTAGCGTAATTAACCCCGGCCATCAGTTCATGCTTACGCCCCGCCAGCGTATAACTGCCACTGAGGTAAATATCGGCAATACGATGTTTTTCATCAAGTTTATAGGCGCTGGCATAGCCGTTAAGGCCAAGCTCTGTAGCTTTGTCCGGCGTGCCATAGACATAAAATAGCTCGGCATCCTGCAGAATTTTATTCTGGCTCAGTAAGATATTCAGGCTCCAGTCGTCGCTCAGTTGCTGACGTAACTCGGCAAAGGTTTGGGTAGTTTTGTTATCGCGGTAAGCCCAGTCGGTGGCGGTACTGGTAGCAGTAGCATAATTGGTTGGCGTGCCGTCGGTGTAATACAACGGCAGAGCACCGGATAAACTGCCATCCGCTTTATTGTTATTTACACTGTGGCCTAGTGTCAGCTCAGTGCGATCTGTCAGATCGTACTCGCCCACCAGATACAATTGCGAAGTATCGTCTGCCTTGCGGTCCAGGTATGAGTCTGCCGTATCTTTGGCTGCTACGATCCTGCCCCGGAAACGCTCACTGATACTGCCGGAAAGATCACCTTCCAGCCGGCGGTGGTTTTCAGAGCCGGCTGCCAGCGTAACATAGCCAAACAATTCCTGTGTCGGGCGTTTACGCAGGTAGTTAATGGTTGCCGATGGATTGGCCAGCCCGGTAACCAACCCGGCAGCGCCTTTGATCACTTCTATCTGTTCAAAAATGGCGGTGTCATAACTGCCTTGTGATAACCCGGCCGAAAACGGCACACCGATACCGTCATACTGAAAATTGACAATGTCAAAACCCCGTGCAGTGAAATAGGTGCGCTCTGTTTCGGCGCTTTCTACCGTGACGCCAGGCGTGTAACTGAGTAAATCGTTCACAGAATAAAGCGCAAAATCTTCTATTTGCGGCCGGGAAACTACGGTGATGACCTGCGGAGTTTCATACACGGTCAGGTCCAGCTTGGTGGCCGAGCGGCTCTCGCCCTGATGGCCATAAACCGCGATAACTTCAACAGCGGCTTCTGCTGCTGAGTTATTTACGCTGCTGTTTTCTGCCAGCACAAAGGTGCTGAAAGTAACAAACGAAACGGGTAGTACAACACGCAGTGCGCTTGCCAGTACAGAAGTTTTAAATTGGCCGGGCATATAAGGTTCCTGAAACTTGAAGGGTTGTTTAGCTGCATTTCAGGCATTTTAAAGCAAGTTTTACTATGTTTAAAGCTTAATGATAATTATTGCTATTCGTATATTTTGGTGTTGCCAGAGATAATCTCAGCCCGGCGTGTGGTGCGGGCCTGGGCTGAGTGGGTATACCGGCAACTAAGGTTGTATTACAAACCACAAGGCGAAGGTAAGGCCGGTACAGCTTCGGGTACGGTGTCGACAAAAAACTGCTGCCGGGTTCTTAGCTCTGCCACTTGTGCGTTAACTTCTTCAGTGCTGAGCTGTGTTTGCGGTACATGCAGTACCCAGTCGATATCCTGCTGATACTGGCGTTGCTCAGCTGAATCAATTGGGCCAACCGAGCCATCCGCCCCTTTGGGCATAAACCAGAGGTTAAAATTAACTGACATCGGTACTTCTGGTGCTACATTAGCGCTATGTTCGCCAATCAATTCACCATCGACAAAGTAAAGCACAGCATCGGCGCTGACGTTCATTACCAGTGTGCGCCAGCCGCTGTAGTCACCTTCAACCCGGCTGTATTCATTTACTTTGGTCCAGGGTTCTAACTGAAAGGTTTCCCAACTGGTGGTCCACATGGCATGCTGAGTGTTTTCGCCCCAGCCGCCATTGGGCAGATATTCGAAATCGACTTCGCTGTAGTTGGGGTCAAGCGGATACTCCAGTGGGCTGATGGCATAAAATGTCTGGATCACTTCGTCGCCATCCGGCCCGTAGGTTGGCTCATTGCGGAAAAATACCCTGGCGGCATAGGTGCCATATAAGTATTTACGTGCATGGCAAATTTGCGTATGCCGGGTGCCTTCACCTGTGCCATCAGTAACAGAGCTTAAGCGGGCTATACCAAACTGCGCCTGTTCAGGTGCCGGGTGCAGGCTGACACCGTCAGCTGACCAGGCCGCACCAGCAATACCGGGGTGTCCGGTTTCTGAGCGTGCAGTCCAGCCATTAGCAAACAAGGCGTCAGTGCTGTCATAATTAAAGTCATCAAATAGCAGGGCTGCGGTGTTGGCATGGCCTGCTGATGTTATCTCTGCCGAAGGATTACAACCTTGTAATGCCAGCATAATTGCGGTGGTTACCATTATTTTTGTTTTTGTCATTTCCCCGTCCTTCCCCATAGTTTGCTGAAACCCGGCCTGACTCAAAGTGAAAGGTGTTAACCGGGCTGAGCATAAATGCTCAAAAAACAGACTAGCAGCAAAATGACAGCGCTGTCAATTGTGGTATTTTTCTAAAATGTAACCTGCTGTTACGGGGTAGCTGTTGTTTATTTAATAAAGTGACATAACCGGGCTAACACGGTAGCAACTGTCAGCCGGCTTGGGTTAAACGCTTAAAGGGCAATATCAACCGCATTGCTACATTTGCTGCAGTAAAGCGGTTAAATCGTCCGGGCTGAAGTGGTAATTTTTATTGCAGTATTCGCAGTTAATATCCAGGTTGCCTTCGGCGATATGTTCGTTAATGATGTCACGGCCCAGGCTGATAATGGCTGACGCGCATTTCTCTTTTGAACAACCACAAACAAAACTGACTGGCTGCGGGGCAAACAGTTCTACCTCTTCCTGATGGAATAAACGGTATAACAGTTGCTCGGCTGGCAGGCTGAATATTTCGTCTTTGGTTAGGGTATCGCTTAACATCACTAAATCTTCAAAATCTGCTTTGGCTTTTTGCTGATCTACCGGCAATACCTGCAACATAAACCCAGCTGCACGGCAGTGCGCTGCTTGTAAGTCGGTGTACAGGTATAACCGGGTGGGCAGTTGTTCTGACTGAGCAAAATAGGCTTCCAAGGTACTGGTTAAGCTGTCGCCGCTTAACGGAATAATACCCTGATAACGTTCGCCCTGTTTTGGCGTAATGGTAACCAACAGATAGCCTTCACCAACCAGCTCGCGAAAGCTATCACCGGAAATTTCTGCCTGCATCCGCACTACACCGCGAAATTGCTGTTGATCAGTGCCATTTACCGCAGCAAAACGTATTGGGCCATCGCCCTGAATTTGTACAGCAATATCGCCATCCAGCTTCAAAGTGGCGGTTAGTAAACTGGTGGCAGCAACCAGCTCGGCCAGCAGCTGTTTTACCGGCTGTGGGTAATCATGATGTAGCAGCATCTGATCAAGGCTGTCTGCCAGTTGTACCAGCTCGCCACGTACGTTGCGGTTTTGAAATAAAAAGCGGAATAAATTATCTGAATTCATGCTGTTCTCTTACTGCTGCGATTTTAATAAAAGCAGCTTACGCCGCTCTTTTTTGTCTGGTTTAGTATCCGGGTGCGGAGCAAACAAGCTGTTGGTTTTTCTCAGCTCGGCACGCTTTAACCGCTGCTCTATGCTGTCGGCTGTTTCTTCATACAGCTGCTGCGCCAAAGATGCAGCCAGGCGTTTTTCCGACAAACCCAGCACTATTACCACTTTTTCGTCGGTGCCCTGGGGTAGGCGCACTGTGGCACCGGTTTCTACCGTTCTGCTGGCTTTGCAGCGCTGGCCATTATAATGTACTTTACCGCCTTCGATCATCTCTTTAGCTAAAGCGCGGGTTTTATAAAAGCGGCAGGCCCACAACCATTTATCTAACCGTAATGTTGGGGTGGTATCCTGCGCGGATTGTTTTGCTGACGACATAATTTACACTGTGTGGTCGAACTAAGATCGCCATTATAGTGCCAAAGCAGGCAAAATGGCGGCAGATACGAAAAAAACATGGTTAATACCTTGTAAATTTCGGCGCTGGCCTTGTTGGCTGCCAGACAACTGGGTAAGATAAATTCCTCTCTTAAAGTAGAAGTGTGCAATGAAGCCGTTATTAGACACGCAGCAGTTAGCGAGACAACTACAAAAAGTGCCACTAAACCGGGTGCAGCAGGTGCTGAACCTGATGTTGGTTATTTTGCTGGCGTGGTTATTGGCAAGCTTTAGCTGGCAACTGGTACCGGCTGCTGATAATAATGCTCTGCCACCAGCCAGCGGGCCTGCGGCGGCAGTAAAGCAAAGCGGCGGTGTTAGTCTGGCAGCATTAACCGGTTTTTCATTGTTTGGCAAAGCTTCTGATGTGCCGGTACAACAAGCTGCACCGGTGGTAACTGAAGCGCCGAAAACCCAATTAAATGTTAAGTTAACCGGCCTGGTTGCGGTGGGTGCCAGCCCGAATCAGGGTAGTGCCATTATAGAAAGCCGCGGCAGCGAGGCAACCTACGCCATTGACGACACCATTGAAGGCACCAGTGCAGTGTTAAAACAGGTGTTAGCCGACCGGGTGTTGTTGCAGCAGGCCGGGCGTTATGAAACCCTGATGCTGGATGGCTTTGAATACACGCAAATTGCACAGGCTAATGCTGGCTTGGGGCGTTCTGACGAGCAAATGGAAGAGCCCTATACCGATATGGCACCGGCACCCGAGCCGATGGAAATGCAACCGTTGCAGGTAAGTGAAGATTTGGATGCGCGTCGCGACGAGCTGATTGCCCAGCCGATGAAGTTTTTTGACTATATCCGGGTTTCACCCCACCGGGATAACGGCCAACTGGCGGGATACCGCTTAATGCCGGGCAAAGACCCGTCATTATTTACTCAGCTTGGCTTGCAGCCTAACGATTTGGCTGTAGAAATTAATGGTATTCGTTTAAATGATATGCAGCAGGCAATGAACGTAATTAATGAATTGCGCGATGCCAAAGAAGCGGCAATAAAAATAGAGCGCGATGGCGAGATCAGGGATATTCTGGTTAGTCTGTCACAATAATTATTAAAACTAATTGGTTATAAATTAATGAAATCAGGGCAATTTTCTTTATTCTCCCGCCGTTCGCTGGCCAGTTTGCTGGTGGCGGCTGCGCTCACTGCCGTTGTTCCGGGTGTTACTGTTGTAGCACAGGAAGAGGTGATGTATTCGCCTAACTTTAAAGGCACTGATATTAATGAGTTTATTAATATCGTCGGTATGAATCTGAAGAAAACCATTATTGTTGATCCGCAGGTACGTGGCCGCATTAATGTGCGCAGCTACGAAATGCTGAACGAAAAACAATATTATCAGTTTTTCCTCAACGTACTGGAAGTGTACAGCTTTGCTGTGGTGGAAATGGATAATGGCGTACTGAAAGTTGTACGCAATAAAGACGCCAAAACCAGCAATATTCCGGTGGTGACTGATGATGCACCAGGCCAGGGCGACGAAATGGTTACCCGGGTGGTGCAGGTACGTAATGTATCGGTACGCGAGCTGGCGCCATTATTACGCCAGTTTAGTAACCAGGCCGGTGGCGGCCATGTAGTAAACTACGACCCGTCTAACGTAATAATGATGACTGGCCCGGCCGCGGTGGTAAACCGGCTGGTGGATATTATTCAGCGGGTAGATAAAGCCGGCGATCAGGAGCTGGAAATTGTTAAAATGCAGTTCGCCTCGGCCCCGGAAATTGTGCGGATACTTGAAAGCATTTATAAAAGCCAGGGCCGGGCAGAACAGCCAGATTTTCTGGTGCCGCGCATCGTTGCCGATGAGCGCACCAACAGCGTAATTGTTAGCGGCGAATTGCAGGCGCGCCAGCGCGTAATTGAACTGGCCAAACGGCTGGACAGCGAACTGCAAACCAGCGGCAACACCCGGGTATTTTACTTAAAGTATGCCAAAGCGGAAGAGTTGGTACCGGTGCTAAAAGGCGTCAGTGAATCGATAGTGGCTGAAGTACAAGGCGCCGCAGGTGCAGCCGGAGCGCAGGGCGGTCGCAGTGCGGCAGCCAATACCGGCCGGGCTATCAGCATTGATGCGCATGAAGACACGAACTCTCTGGTGATCACCGCGCAGCCGGATATGATGCGTTCGTTAGAAGAAGTGCTGCGCCAGTTGGATATTCGCCGTGCTCAGGTACTGGTTGAAGCCATTATTGTTGAAGTATTTGAAGGTGATGGTACCGATTTTGGCGTGCAGTGGATCAACGCAAATGGTGGTGGTACTAACTTTAATAATGGTAATACCATTCCTATTATTAGTGTGGCGGGTGGCGCTGCAGTTGCTTCACAGATCACTAGAGGTTCTTCAACCGTTATCATCGACGGTAATGGCAACCCTGTCACTACCACCACACCAGACTCAAACCGCGATTACTCAGTTCTTGCAGATGTATTAAGCGGTTTAAATGGCGCTATGCTGGGCTTTTATAAAGGTGACTGGGCCGCTCTTGTGCAGGCAGTACGCACCAGCACCAACTCTAACGTGCTGGCCACACCGCATATTACTACTATGGATAACCAGGAAGCGTTCTTTCTGGTAGGCCAGGAGGTGCCGGTTATTACCGGTTCTACCACCGGTTCCAACAATACCAACCCGTTCCAGCAGGTAGATCGGCAGGAAGTGGGTATTAAGCTTAAAGTTACGCCGCAAATTAACGAAGGCACAGCGGTACAACTGACAATAGAGCAGGAAGTATCCAGTATTGGTGGTGCCACCGCAGTAGACATCACCATTAATAAACGTGAAATTAAAACCACGGTTATAGCCGATGACGGTGCTACTGTGGTGCTGGGCGGCTTAATTGATGAAGACGTGCAGGAAAGCGAATCCAAGGTACCAATTTTAGGCGATATTCCTATTTTGGGGCATTTGTTTAAATCGACCAGTGTTACCAAACAAAAACGTAACCTGATGGTATTTATTAAAGCCACCATAGTGCGCGAAGGCTCGGCCATTTCCGGTATTTCTAAAACCAAATATAACTATATCCGCGCTGAGCAGTTAAAGCGTGAAGAGGCCGGTATTCGCTTAATGCCAAATACCAAGCAGGTGGTGATGCCAGAGTGGGATGAATCACTGACATTGCCGCCTACTTTTGATGATTATATGAATAAGCAGCAACCACCGGCCGGTGTTGAGCAAGGGAAGCAAGACTAATGGACGCGCTGGAAGCAGAACAGGTAAAACCGGCCAGTAGCCGCATCCGCCTGCCGTTCGGCTTTGCCAAACGCCACGGTGTCTTGCTGAAACTACAGGCCGATGAAGGCTGGCGCTTATATATTCATACCGCGACCGCCGCCGCCGCTGTGTTAGAAGTGCGCCGTATGCTGGCTGAGCCGTTTCAAATTCAGCGTTTATCAGCGGTAGAGTTTGAAGCCATGCTGGAAGCCAGCTACCAGCGGGACTCCAGCGAAGCCCAGCAGCTGATGGAAGATATAGGTAACGAAGTTAACCTGGCTTCACTGGCTGACGATATTCAGGAAAGCGAAGACTTACTGGAAAACGAAGACGATGCGCCCATTATCAAGCTGATTAACGCCATGCTGGGCGAAGCCATTAAGCTGGGCGCGTCCGATATTCACGTGGAAACTTTTGAAAAAGCGCTGATAGTGCGTTTTCGGGTAGACGGTATTTTGCGCGAAGTGCTGCGGCCAAACCGGCGCTTGTCCAGCTTGCTGGTATCACGTATTAAAGTAATGGCCAAACTGGATATTGCCGAAAAGCGCGTGCCGCAAGATGGCCGGATCAGCCTGCGTATTGCCGGCCGGGCGGTGGATGTGCGGGTATCTACCATGCCGTCCAGCCATGGCGAGCGGGTGGTAATGCGGTTGCTGGATAAAAACAATTCCCACCTGAATTTAGCCGACCTTGGCATGACGTTGTCAGTACAACAGGCGTTTTCGCAACTTATTTTAAAGCCGCATGGCATTATTCTGGTTACCGGCCCTACCGGTTCCGGTAAAAGTACTACCTTGTATGCCGGTTTAACCGAAATTAATACCAAAGATCGCAATATTCTTACCGTAGAAGACCCGATTGAATACGAACTGGAAGGCATCGGCCAAACTCAGGTTAATACTAAAGTGAGCATGACCTTCGCCCGTGGCTTACGCGCTATATTACGGCAAGACCCTGATGTGGTGATGGTGGGTGAAATACGCGATCTTGAAACCGCACAAATTGCTGTACAGGCCAGTTTAACCGGCCACTTAGTGTTATCTACGCTGCACACCAATACTGCCGCCGGTGCTATTACCCGGCTGGAAGATATGGGTGTAGAGGCATTTTTATTATCGTCCAGCTTGCTGGGTGTACTGGCACAGCGTTTAGTGCGTACCTTGTGTATACACTGTAAAGAAGCGCATGAGCCTGATAAAGAAGAGCGCAGCCTGCTGGGTGTAACCAAAAAAGAAGGCGTGCTGATCTACCGTGCCAAAGGTTGCGATCAGTGTAATTTCACCGGCTACCGCGGCCGTACCGGTATTCATGAACTGTTACTGGTAGACGAGCATATCCGCGAGCTTATTCACAACGGCAAGGGTGAACAAGCTATTGAAAAATACGTGCGCCAGCACAGCCCCAGCATCCGCGCCGATGGTTTTAGCAAAGTACTCAGCGGTGAAACTACGCTGGAAGAAGTGCTGCGTGTTACGCGTGAGGATGTATAGTGCCAGCCTTTGAATATCAGGCACTGGATGCCAGAGGCAAAAACAGCAAAGGTGTGCTTGAGGCCGATAATGCCCGCCATGCCCGCTCGTTATTGCGTGAACAAAAATTAACACCGGTTAGCGTGGCGCTGGCGTCACAGCAGGAAAAAATGCTTGCCTCGGGCAAGCAATGGTTTAAGCGTAATATTTCCGCCTCTGAGCTGGCACTGATTACCCGCCAGCTGGCTACGCTGGTTGAAGCTGCCCTGCCGATTGAAAGCGCATTGCTGGCGGTTGCCGAGCAATGCGACAAGCCACGTCTGACCAATATGATGATGACCGTGCGCTCCAAGGTGGTGGAAGGTTACAGCCTGGCTGAAGGCTTGGCTGAGTTTCCCTATGTATTTGATCACTTGTTTCGTTCTATGGTGGCAGCCGGTGAAAAATCCGGCCATTTGGATCAGGTGTTAAACCGGCTGGCCGATTACACCGAGCAGCGCCAGCATATGCGCAGCCAGATTTTGCAGGCACTGCTGTACCCTATTATTCTGACGTGCTTTGCTGTGCTGGTGATTTCTATCCTGCTGGCAGCGGTGGTACCCAAAATTGTCGGCCAGTTTGAGCATATGGGCCAAACCCTGCCAGGCACAACCTTGTTTTTAATTGCCGCCAGTGACTTTTTACGCGCTTACGGCATCTTTGTCCTGATTGGTTTTATGCTGTTGCTGGTGCTGTTTAAACGGGCGTTGCGTAAACCGGCGTTTCGTTTTCGCTGGGATGCACTGGTGCTAAAAAGCCGCATTATGGGCAAAGTAACCAAAGGGCTGAATACCGCCCGCTTTGCCCGTACCTTAAGTATTCTGAATGCCTCGGCGGTGCCGTTACTGGAAGCTATGCGCATTAGCGCCGATGTTTTAAGCAATACTTATATGCGCCAGGCAGTAACAGATGCTACCGCCAGGGTGCGTGAAGGTACATCGCTACGTAACGCGCTGGAGCAAACCAAGCTGTTTCCGCCGATGATGCTGCATATGATTGCCAGCGGCGAAAAAAGCGGCCAGCTTGATTCAATGCTCGAACGCGCCGCTAATACGCAGGACCGCGAGTTTGAAACCTTAGTTACAGTGTCGTTAAAAGTGTTTGAACCGGTGTTGGTAGCGGTAATGGCCGGTATGGTGTTATTTATTGTCATGGCGATTTTGCAGCCGATTTTAGCGTTAAACAATATGGTAGGTGGTGGTTAATATGTTAAGGCAACATAAGTTTAGACAGCACAGCGGCTTTACGCTGTTAGAAGTGATGGTGGTTATCGTTATTCTGGGCATTATCGCCAGTATGGTGGTGCCGAACCTGATAGGTAACCAGGAAGCCGCCGCACGGCAAAAAGCCGTAGTGGATATTCAGCAGTTGGAAAGCGCGCTGGACATGTACCGTTTGCGCAATGGCTTTTACCCCACCACAGAGCAAGGCATGCAGGCACTGGTTACCGCACCAACGTCACAGCCGGTACCACGCTCATTTCCGGATGGTGGTTTTATCCGTCGCTTACCGAAAGACCCATGGGATGAAGACTATATTCTGGTAAGCCCGGGCCAGGTTGGCCGTATTGATATCCTGAGTAAAGGCCCGGATCGCACCGCAGGTACTGATGATGACATCGGTAACTGGAATCTGGATGCCAACGGGAATTCAAACAACTAATGCCATCTCTGCCGGCTGTTCAGCATCGTAGCAACGGCTTTACCCTGGTTGAGGTAATGCTGGTTATGCTGCTGATTGGTTTGCTGGCTACCACAGTGGTAATGAATTTTAGCGGCGAATCACGCGAAGAGCGGCTGGAAAAAGAAGCCGAGCGTTTTCAGCAGTTATTTCAGTTTGTCGCAGAAACTGCCATGTTAAAACAGCAGGAATGGGGCCTGTATGTGCTGCCAGATCGTTATGGCTTTTTGTATTACGACAATAACGAAGGCAAATGGGCTGAAGCCGATGAACCTGCCGGTTTACGGCAATATACATTACCGCGCGATATCGCCTTAACACTGGAGCTTGAAGGCTTGCCGGGCGAGGAAACCAACCTGCTAAGCCAATTGGACTGGCAACTGGATGACGACGAACAAAGCGACGAAGACAGTAAAATACCTGTGCTGCCACAGGTGTTTGTGCTGTCGTCGGGCGAAATCAGCCCGTTTCAGCTGTTGCTGACCGAAAGCTCTGATCTGACACCGCTGTATAGTGCAATATCGACCGATTTTGCCATACCACTTACCCGCACGCCGGTATCTGCGGAGCTGCCATGAAGCGTAACGGCTTTACCCTGCTGGAGCTGCTGGTAGCCATGGCCATTTTTGCTACTGCCGGTATGGCCATTATGCAGGCCAGCTCTGCCCATATCCGCAGTTTAAGCCAGTTAGATGATTTAACCATGGCCAGTTACATCGCCAACAACCAGATGCAACTGGCGATGATAGAAACCGAGTGGCCGGGCAAAGAAAAAGATCAGGGTCAGGTAGAAATGGCCAACCGGAACTGGTTATGGCAACAACAGCTAACCCGGGTACCGGACGAAGATTTACGCCTGATACAAATCAGTGTCAGCCTGGCTGAATCGCCGGAGCAGGTGCTGTTTCAGTTGCAAAGCTACAGGGGTAAGCCCGGTGGTTAAGATAATGGGCCCGGTGGTTAAGGCAAACAGCGGTTTTACCTTTATTGAGATGCTGCTGGCGGCGGCCATTTTTGCTTTGGTAGGGCTGGCGTCGGTAGCAGTGTTAACCAGTGTAACGCAAAGTGATGAATTATCGCAGCAGGCCAGTGAGCGCTTGGTGCAGCTGCAGCGCACTATGCTGATGCTGGAACGTGACTTTATGCAAATTAGCGTGCGCCATGTGCGCCTTGATGGTGAAGCCGCGCAAAAATACCGTTTGTTTGGTGAGAAATTTTTACTGGAAAGCGAAGATCATGGCGTTAGCTTTGCCCGGCACGGCTGGCGTAATCCGGGCATGATTTTACCACGCAGTGAAATTCAAACCGTTGCTTACCGGTTACAGGAAGGCACTTTGCAGCGTTTATTTACCTTGTACCCGGACGCTGTAACCGGCACTGAGCCTAAAGTACAGCAGCTGCAAAGCGGCTTATCTGGTTTTGAAGTGCACTACCTGCAGGGTGAAGAATGGCTGGAGCGCTGGCAGGATGCAAATTTCCCGCTGGCGGTACGCATTACGCTGGTTGATGAAAGCCTCGGCCGGTTAGAGCGTATTTTTATGCTACCGGATGCTGCCGTTGCCGCAGGAGCAATAGAATGATGAGGCCGCACAAACAAGCCGGTGTGGCATTGGTTGCGGTGCTGATGATTATTGCCATTGTAGTGGTGATTGCGGTAAACATGACCGGCCGCCTGCAACTGCAACTGCAGCGCCAACAGAATATGCAGCAGCAACAGCAGGCATTCTGGTATGCCATCAGTGCCGAGCAGTTTGCCCGTGTACTGCTGGCCCGCGAGTTATCTGGCCAGGAAACGGTAAACCTGTCACAAAACTGGGCCATGGCCGGCGCCACCTTTCCGGTAGAAAACGGCACCATATCGGGCGATATTATCGATTTGCGCAGCTGCTTTAACTTAAATGCGCTGCAAAATGTTACACCGCAAAGCGGTGGCAGAGTAGAGCAAAGTGCCGGGCAAAAAGCCTTTCAGCGCCTACTGGAGCTAAAAGCAGCAGAGTTATCAATGCCGGCTGAATATCTGACGGCGCGCCTGGGCGACTGGCTGGATGAAGATGGTATGCTAAGCACGGCCGGTAGTGCTGAAGATGATGACTATGCCGCGCTGCGGTTTCCGTATTACGCCGCTAACAGCCTGATGGCCAGTGTGTCAGAGTTGCGGGTAATACTGGATATGACACCGGCAGATTACCAGTTACTGGCACCTTTTGTTTGTGTGCTGCCGGAAGATAACCGCTTATTACTGAATGTAAACACACTGACCGAAGATACGGCAGTATTGCTGGCGGCGCTGATCCCTGAGCTGACAGAGCAGGCGGCACTGGATATTATCGCTAACCGGCCAGAAGAGGGTTTTGCTACATTGGAAGAGCTGTTTGCCACCGCTGAGCTTAGCGCTATTACCGTGCCGGATGAGGCTAAAAGCATGCTGGCGCTTAAGTCAGACAGTTTTCAGCTAACAGCGACAGCGGCCTATCTGGAAAGTGGCTTTGTATTAACGTCGGTACTTAAAATAAATGATAATAATCAGGTCAAAGTATTGGCCCGGCGATTTGGAGGCCAGGGGTGAGTGAACAGTTGGTGATCCGGCTAGGTAGCCGGGCAGAACAAAGTATCAGTTGGCTGGTGTGGGCCAGCCATAACCAGGAAGTGATTGCCAGCGGCGAGCTTACCGGCACCGAGCAATTGCCGGAGCTGGCAGTACGGCTGGGCAACCGGCCGGTGGTGGCGCTGGTACCCGCATCCGATGTGGTGTTAAAGCAGGTAACCTTGCCGGGCAAGCCTAACCGGCAACTGCTGCAGGCATTACCTTATATGCTGGAAGAAGATCAGGCCGAAGATATTGAGCAGCTGTTTCTGGCGTTGGGTGATGTAGTGCATCACGACGGCCAGTACAGCCAGCAAGTAGCGGTGTGTCAGCACGAGCGGTTGGAGCAATGGCTGGGCGCACTGCAAAGTGCCGGTTTTAGCGTTAGCCGCATGTTACCCGACGCCCTGTTGCTGCCAGAGCAGCAGCTACCCGCCTGTATTCAGTTGCATGAGCAGTGGTTGTTAAAACAAAGCAGTTGGCAGGTTGCGGCTATTGATGCACCCTGGTGGGCAGATTACCTGCAACTGGCCGCTTTGCCGATGTTAACCAGTTACAGCCCCTGGCCCGCAGAGCTGCTGCAGCCGCATCAACTGGCAGAGCCGGAGTTGCCTCTGGCATTACTGGCCAGCCAGCTAAACCACAATGACTTTACGTTGCTGCAAGGCGAATATAAACCCAAGCGTCAGGTAAACCGTCACTTGCAGCTGTGGCGTAATAGCGCCATTCTGGCCGGTGCCTGTTTAACACTCTATGTGCTGCAACTGGGTTTAAATAACTGGCAATTAGGCCGGCAAAGCGCCGCGCTGCAACAACAAAGCCTTAGCGTATATCAGCAGGCCTTTCCGAATGAGCGTGTGGTTAACCTTAACCTGCAACTGCAGCAAAAGCTTGCCGCTGTCGGTGGCAGCAATGAGCAGAGCTTTCTGGCATTGCTGGACAGCCTGCAGCAGCAGTTGGCAAAAGTGCCGGATATCAGCCTGGAAAACCTGCGTTTTGATGGTAAACGCGCCGAGCTGCGCTTTCAGGCCAAAGGCGAAGGCTTTCAGAGTTTTGAGCGCTTAAAAACCGCACTGGAACAGGCTGGGTTTATTGTTGAGCAGGGCGCATTAAGTAACGATGGCGGCAAGGTGCAAGGCAGTGTCGCGATGCGGGGCAAAGTATGAAGCAGCAGTTTTTAACCTGGTGGACAGGGTTACAACAACGCGAACAACGGCTGGTTGCCGGTGCAGCAATAGTGGTAGTGGTGGGGTTGTTTTACTGGATGCTGTGGCAGCCGCTGCATCAGGCCCGTGATGTACAGCAACAAAAGGTGCAAAGTGCCCAGCGCCAGCTTAGCCAGTTGCAGCAATTACTGCCGCAGTTAAAAGCTGCCTCTGTCACTACTGCGCGTAGTGGCGGCAGCCTGGCACAAATTATCAGTAACAGTGCGCGCAGCAGCGGTATCAGTGTCAGCCGGATGCAGCCGCAAAACGAGCAGCTAACACTGGTGCTGGAAGATGTCAGTTTCGACAAACTATTAAGCTGGCTGCATGCGCTGCAGTATCAGCATGGTGTGAAACTGATCAATTTAGACGTAGCCACTGCTGAAACACCCGGCATAGTGCGGGTGCGGCGTATGGTAGTGGAGTAAGTAAAGCTATGTCAAAAACCAAACTTATTGTTATTGGTGTAATCAGCTATTTAGTGTTTACCTTGCTGTTAACGCCAGCCAGCTGGTGGTTAAAACTGGCGCCGCTACCAGCACAACTGCAGTTAGGTGCGGTGTCGGGCACCTTATGGCAGGGCGAAGTAGCCGGTTTACGTTATCAGCAGCTGCAGTTTGACAACCTGCAGTGGTCATTAAGCCCCTGGCGGTTATTTACCGGCAAGCTGCAGTTTGAACTGCAAAGTGGCAGCGCGCAAAACCCGGCCCAGCCTTATGTAACAGCGACAGCCAGTTACGGTTTTGGCGGTGGCGCGCTGCAAAATAGTTTGTTAAAGCTGCCGGTCGCACAGTTATTGCCAATGTTACCCTTACCATTACCGGTAGATGCCAGTGGCGAACTGGTGCTGGATGTAGCAGAGTTTAGCCAGGGCCAGCCCTGGTGTAAGGTATTAAACGGCCATGCCAGCTGGCAGGATGCCCGCCTACAAACACCAACCGGCACCTGGCTTGAGTTACAAAGCCTGTTTGGTGAATTAAGCTGTGCTGACGGTACTATAGTGCTGACAACCGACGGCGCTAACCGGCTGGGGCTGGATATCAAAGCGGTAATTAATGCTGAGCAGCTGCTGGTAAATGGTACATTAAAGCCCGAGGCCGATATGCCCGAAGAAGTGCATCAGGCGATGCAATTCCTCGGCAAGCCGGATACCCAGGGACGCTACCGTATCAGCTTTTAAGCCCTAAGCTTAAGGGCTTAACTGCGATAGTTGCGAATATCGTCCAGCAGCACGGTGTAATCGGTAATGGCAGGAAACTCGGTAATTTGCCGGCTTAGTTGCTGGCTGTCCGGGTTGGCCACTGCCAGCAAATGCTTAATACCAAAATTCTGTGCCGCTGTTAAAATTGGCAGGCTATCGTCAACAAATAAGGTGCGCTGCGGGTTAAAACCGAGCCGTTGTTGCAGCTTTTGCCACAGCGCCCAGTTTTCTTTGGTGACACCAAATTCATGGGTAGAGATCAGCGTATCAATATAACTGGCCAGCTCGGTGCGCTCAATTTTAAGCGATAAACTATCCGGATGGGCATTGGTTACCAGGGCTATCTGGCGGCCACTTTGTTTTAACGCGGTAAGAAACTGGGGCACATCGGCACGCATAGCAATTTTATGCATCACTTCACGCTTTAGCTCGTTAATCGGCAGTTGCAGGCGCTTACCCCAGTAATCCAGACAATACCACTCCAGTTTACCGGTTAGTTCAGCGTACTCGGCTTTTAATTGTGCTTCTGCATCTGCAACGCTAATACCGCTAATTTCAGCCCAGCGCTTGGGTAAGTGCTGTAGCCAGAAGTAATTGTCAAAGTGCAGATCCAGCAAAGTACCGTCCATATCCAGCAACACGGTATCAATTTCAGCCCAGTTCAGCATAGGTTTTTCCTGTTAATCGTTTTATAGTAGCAGCATTGGATTGTACCAGAGGTGGCAGCATGACGCAGCGGCAGGACGACAAACACAGCAACAAACAAAAGCCTGAAATTTTAAGTGCAGATATCGTTGCACAAAGCCGCTTGTTTAAAATTGAGCAACTGGAACTAATGTTTAGCAATGGCGAGCAGCGCACCTACGAGCGTATGCGCGGCAGTGGCCGTGGCGCGGTAATGATTATTGCCTGCCCTGATGCGGAACATTTTTATCTGATCCGCGAATATTGCGCCGGCACCCACGATTACCAGCTGGGCTTTCCAAAAGGCTTAATTGATCCGGGCGAAGATGTGATTACCGCCGCGAACCGTGAGCTAAAAGAAGAAATTGGTTTTGGCGCGCAACGTTTTGTTCAGCTGAAGTCGCTGGCCTTAGCCCCGGGCTATTTTAATGCTACAATGCATATAGTTCTGGCCTTTGATTTATATGCAGAAAGCCTTGAAGGTGATGAACCCGAGCCACTTGAGCTGGTGCCGTGGGCACGGCAAAACAGCGCAGCTCTGTTACAGCAGGCCGATTTTACTGAAGCCAGAAGTGTCGCCGCTCTGTTATTAGCGCAGCAATATTTGGAAGCGAACCCGGATGTTTTTAAGCAAACTGCTTGACCCTGTTAAATCTGCAGCCAGAGAGGCCGGAGCAGAGCTATGGCAGCTATACCAAAGCGGTGATTTTCAGCAGCAGCAAAAAGCCGATTTGAGCCCGGTAACCTCGGCCGATCTGGCCGCCAACCGGATTATCATTAATCGTTTGTCTGAGCTGACACCCGATATCCCGATCATTTCAGAAGAATCACATCTTATTCCGCTGGCTCAGCGCCAGCACTGGCCACGTTACTGGCTGATCGACCCTATGGATGGTACCCAGGAATTTGTTGCCAAAAGCGGTGATTTTGCTGTCAGCATTGCGCTGGTGGAACATGGCTGGCCCGCGCTTGGGGTGATTTACTGGCCTAAAGAAGAGGTTATGTACTACGCCAGCCGCGGTAATGGCGCTTTTAAACAGCGGCGTAACCTGATTAACCGTATGCGGGTTAACCAGCACCAGGCCGGGCAAACACTGAAAATTGCTGTTAGCCGGCGCCAGCCGCTGCAGCCTATAGTCGATTTACTGCAAAGCCAGCACGATGTGGAATATATTGCCCTTGGTAGTTGTTCACTAAAAAGCTGCCTGGTGGCAGAAGGCAAAGCTGATTGTTATATGCGTCTGGGCCCTACCGGCGAGTGGGACACCGGCGCAGTACATGTTATTGTTGAAGAAGCCGGCGGTAAAATTCTCGACAGCGAATTTACCCCGCTAAGCTACAACCAGCGCGATACCCTGGCAAACCCTGACTTTATGGTAATGGGGCAGGCGAGCATTCCGTGGCCCAAATTAATTAAATCCCGACCTACCGAACGTAGCCTTACCGCTTGATACTGAAAGCTTTCAGTATGGGTTACGAAGTGTTTTTCATTACTATTATCTTACCGCTGACAGTTTGGCAACTCCATATCTGGTAAGGCTTTTAGCCAAATCAGCGCATTTTCCGGCTATCTTTTATTCTGGCAAAACGCTATTATGTAGCCGGGTTTTTGCACAGAAAAACAGCACATTGTGACAAAAATACCGAAAATTAAGTCCGCCAGAGACTGCACCCTTACCTACAGTACCCTTAGGAGTTACATCATGTCCGATCTGGATCTGGGCCAATACGGCATCACAGATGTCACGGAAATCGTTTATAACCCTTCGTATGATCAGCTATTTGCGGAAGAAACCCGCAGTGATTTACAAGGCTATGAACAAGGCAAACTGACCAAACTGGGCGCGGTTTCAGTCGATACCGGTATCTTTACTGGCCGCTCGCCAAAAGACAAATACATAGTACGTGACGACACTACGCGCGACACTGTGTGGTGGTCTGATCAAGGTAAAAATGACAACAAAGCCATTACGCCTGCAGTATGGGCTGATCTGAAAACGCTGGTAACAACACAGCTTTCTGGTAAGCGGTTGTTTGTCGTGGATACTTTCTGTGGCGCTAACAGCGACACCCGCTTAGCGGTGCGTTTTATTACCGAAGTGGCCTGGCAGGCGCATTTCGTTAAAAACATGTTTATCCGCCCGACGAATGCCGAGCTGAAAACTTACAAACCTGATTTCATTGTGATGAACGGTGCCAAGTGCACTAACCCGAACTGGCAGCAACAGGGCCTGAACTCAGAAAATTTTGTCGCCTTTAACCTGACTGAACGCATTCAGCTGATTGGTGGTACCTGGTACGGCGGCGAGATGAAAAAAGGTATGTTCTCCATGATGAACTACTTTTTACCGCTGCAGGGTATTGCTTCTATGCACTGCTCAGCTAACGTGGGCAAAGACGGCGATGTTGCGGTATTTTTTGGTTTATCCGGCACCGGTAAAACTACCCTTTCAACCGATCCTAAGCGCCAGTTGATTGGCGACGACGAGCACGGCTGGGATGACGACGGCGTATTTAATTTTGAAGGTGGTTGTTATGCTAAAACCATTAACCTGTCGAAAGAAAACGAGCCGGATATCTACAACGCTATTCGCCGTGATGCGCTGCTGGAAAACGTAACGGTATTGGCTGACGGTGAAATTGATTTTAACGATGGCTCTAAAACCGAAAATACCCGTGTGTCTTACCCGATTTATCATATCGATAATATCGTTACGCCGGTGTCCAAAGCGGGCCACGCAAAAAAAGTGATTTTCTTAACTGCTGATGCCTTTGGTGTATTACCACCGGTATCTAAATTAACCAAAGAGCAGGCCAAGTACCATTTCCTGTCTGGCTTTACTGCCAAGCTGGCCGGTACCGAGCGTGGTATTACCGAGCCCACGCCCACCTTCTCCAGCTGTTTTGGTGCGGCGTTTTTAAGCCTGCACCCAACCAAGTATGCCGAAGTATTGGGCAAGCGCATGGCGGCATCGGGCGCTGAAGCTTATTTGGTAAACACCGGTTGGAATGGCAGCGGTAAGCGTATTTCCATTAAAGCCACCCGCGCCATTATTGATGCCATTTTAGATGGCAGCATTGAAAATGCTGAGTTTGTGCAACTGCCGTATTTTAATCTGGCAATGCCAACCGCACTGCACGGGGTGGATGATGTATCTATTCTCGACCCGCGTAACACTTACGCTAATGCGGCAGAGTGGGAGCTAAAAGCCAAAGACTTAGCCAAACGTTTTGTCGATAACTTTGTTAAATTTACCGATAACGATGAAGGTAAAGCCTTAGTGGCCGCAGGTCCGCTGCTGTAAGTCTGATATCAATATCTGTCAGGCCGCTTATGCGGCCTTTTTTATATTGCCGCTTATGCTGTTGTCGTTAATATCCTGCTACTATGTGCAACAGTAATATCATTAGTAGTTTAGAATTAGATTTGCTAGGGTAACTAGTAAGTAAGCCCTATTTGTAGTGCATAATAATGTGGCAACAGAGGTAACTGATGTTAAGAACAATTTCGATCCAGAAACGGCTGCTGGTAGCTTTCGGTGCATTGGCACTGTTGCTTACTATTACAGGTTTGTTTAGTTTGCAAAGTTTGTCGAAGGTGAGAGCTCAGGCTGATTTCGTAGAAACGGCTGTTGTTCCGGGGATATCTGGTATTGGCGATATAGGCACCGGCATAAATCGTAATAGAGCCTTGACTATGCGGTTATTGCTATCTCTCGACATCACGCAAGAAGGCGAAACCTTTGATACGATCCGCAGGTTAAGGGAAGAGATTTTAAACCTTGAAAAGCCATATGAAGCGTCTATTTTCGACTCGCAGGAACGCATTATTTTTGGTCAGTATCAGGTATCCAGACAGAAATATTTTGAGTTACAGGAACAAGCCTTAGAGTTGTTACGCAAAGAAGAACTGGGTGCGGCGCAGGATTTGCTTGATCAAATGACTCCGGTAGCCAATGAGATAACGCAGCAGCTAGGCCAGTTGGATGATATCAACCAGAAAGCCGCCCAGGATGCCAGAGAATCCTCTATTGCGACCTATGAAAGTGCCAAAGTAGCCGTGATTATTCTCATTGTAGTTGCAGTGGGTATTGCGGTGGCAGTATCAATATTAATTTCCCGCAGCATCAGCCAGCCGTTGGCACGCTCGGTAGTGTCAGCACGCTTTATCGCTGATGGCGATCTTACACAGCAAGTAACGATTGAAGGCCGTGATGAACTGACTGATTTGGCGCAGGCACTGCAACAGATGCAGCAAAAACTGCGCGATGCCATTAGCCATATTTCCAGCTCGTCCAGCCAGCTGGCATCGGCCGCCGAAGAGCTTAATGTGGTTACCGACGAATCTGCCAAAGCACTACAACTGCAAAATGATGAAGTACAACAAGCGGCGACTGCTATTACCGAAATGAGCTCAGCAGTAGATGAAGTAGCCGGTACGGCAATGAAAACCTCTGAAGCCTCATCGCAATCGGCTAATCTGGCTAAAGACGGCACACAAAAAGTGATACAAACCCGCAGCGTTATTGAGAAAATGAATGCCGATGTGCGCCAAAGCACAACCGTTATTAATACCCTGGCCGAGAAAGTATCATCAATTAATCAGGTGTTGGAAGTTATCCGCAACGTTGCCGACCAAACTAACCTGTTGGCACTGAATGCCGCTATAGAAGCTGCCCGTGCCGGTGAAGCTGGTCGCGGTTTTGCCGTGGTAGCCGATGAAGTGCGCAGCCTGGCGCATCGCACCCAAACCTCTACCGGCGAAATTGAGCAGATGATTCAGCAAGTGCAGTCATCTGCCAAAGAAGCCGTAAATGCCATGCAGTTGATCAGCGGCAATGCCGATAATGCTCAGAATGTAGCAAAATCGGCGGCGGATGCACTGGAGCTTATCGCCGAAAACATTATGGCGATAAGCGACCAGAACCATGTCATCGCCGGTGCCGCAGAAGAGCAATCCAAAGTGGCGCGCGAAATAGACCGCAACATCGTGACTATCAGCGATTTAGCCGCGCAAACGGCGGCCGGCTCCAACCAGACCACCGCCAGTGCATCAGAACTGTCGCGTCTGGCAGTTGAGTTAAATACACTGGTAAGTAAATTTAAGGTGTAGTATTTAGCACTAATAAAACAGGCCGCAATTGCGGCCTGTTTTATTGGGTGAAGCGTCAGTTAGTCTTCTGACAGGTTTTTCAGTTTATGTTCCCAGCGGCGTTTGGCAAAGCGACGCATATTAGGGATATCGTCGGTCTCATCCATAATGGGCTGGCCGATAATGGTTTCAATCACATCTTCCATTGTTACCAGGCCCAGCCAGGTGCCGTATTCGTCGTAAACTAAACACATATGCTGGCGCTCGTGCATCAGTTGAGCCATCAACTGCTCGGCGCTCATTTTGTCTGAAATCACTTTGACCGGTTTCATCAAATCAGCCACGGTTTTCTGGTCGGTAATGTCCAGCATATCGTAGCGAAAGGCGATGCCCATCGGCGCTTCGTCTTTATCCAGGACCGGGTAGCGCGAGAACTGACCTACCTTAACGCGCTCGGCAAATTCTTCCAGTGGCTCATCGGGGCTGGCAGTTTCACACACGGTACGCGGTGTCATAATGTCGCGTACTTTAATGTCGTGCAAATCCAGAATATTGGCGATAACGCGTTGCTCGTCTTCATCCAGCTTGTTTAACTCACGGCCGAGAACTGTCAGGGCTTTAATTTCCTGGCGTAAATCATGCTCATGATGGCCGCCGCCAAACAGTTTCATAATTTGATCAGATAACCAGATAAACGGCCTTAATAGCGTAATCATGCTGTTAAGCATAAAAGGCAGTATCGGTGTGAGTTGTGGCCAGTAACGTGCGCCTATGGTTTTAGGCATAATTTCTGACAACACTAGAATAAGGATAGTCATTACCGCCGAAGCAATACCCAGATAGCCGTCACCAAATACTACCGTAACCTGAGCACCTACACCGGTAGCACCTACCGTATGGGCTACAGTGTTTAGTGTCAGAATGGCAGCCAGTGGCTGGTCAATCTTATCTTTTAACACTTTGAGCTGTTCATACAGCTTAGGCCGGGTTAATTTTTGCTGGGCAATATAACTTGGGGTAATCGATAGCAAGGCTGCTTCGAGGATAGAACAGACAAAAGATACCGCAATTGACAGAACCGCAAATGCAATTAGAAGACTCATACAGGTTAGTTACAACACTCCATTTTACTAAGGCAATGGCAGTATAAAGGTGATGCTACAAAAAAGCGAGCCACACGCTGATGGTGTGGCCCGCTGTTGCATCGTGCTGAAACGGTTAGAATTTACCTTTAACGCCCAGCGCAAAGGTCATGCCGTACTCTTCAAACTGATAAGTGTAGGCTGAGCTACCCTGATACAGCTCAAGTGGTTCGTCTGTCAGGTTTACCAGCTCTGCCACCAGTTCAACATGTTTGCTCAGCTTATAAGATGCTGTGACATCAACCTGAGTGTGGGCCGCGACATAGATATCATAGTTGCTGTCATCACCTACTTCGCTTAAGAACTTGTCACGGTATGACACACTTAAACGGGTGCTGAATTTACCATCTTCATAACCCAGATACAGGTTACCGGCACGCTCAGCAGATTCCGGTAAGCTAAAGCTCTCACCGGCACGCTCCGCTACGGCTAAATCTGTGTCAAGCAGCGTAAAGTTAGCACCCACTAACACCCCGGCCAGCGCCGGCTGAATAAAGCTGTGTTGCCAGGCAAATTCAAAGCCTTTTACGCTGGCACTGAGTGCATTAACCGGGCGGGTTACATCAAAGCCGGCAAACTCTGCCACGTCATTGCTGGTTAGCTCAACAATAAAGTTATCGATATCTTTATAAAACACACCGGCGGATAACAGGCTGCCATCGTTGTAGTACCAGTCTAGCAACAGGTCATAGTTTACGGCTTCGTATGGGTCCAGATCCGGGTTACCCAGCTCAACTTCGTTGTCTTCTAAATTTATCTGGGCACGGGGGGAAATATCATTAAAGCTCGGGCGCGCTATGGTGTTGGTCCAAGCCGCGCGTAGCACCAGATCGTCGGCCAGATCGTAGCTCAAATGCAAACCCGGCAGCAGGTTAGTGTAATCACTGTTTACCGAGCGGCTGCTGATTGCCAGCTCACCGTCTTCGTTAAATGTCAGCTGATTACCGCTGGCAGAGTAGTCGGTGCGCTCTACCCGCATACCAGCAATTAAGCGCCAGTTCTGTGCATCATACGTCGCCATCAGGTAACCGGCTTGCACGTCTTCGTCGGCAACAAAGTCTTCACCTAATGACAGCTGCGCATTTTCGGCCATATCTTGTGGCCGCTCGGTAAAATCGCTGCGGTTTTGATTAAAAAAGTTGATATAAGCGCCAGAGCTGATGCCCTGGCCCAGATTGCCTAAACCATAAGACGGCGCGCCAGTAGTAAACTGATCCAGCGTTGCATCAGGTGTGCGGCGTAATTCAATAATATCGGTGTTGGTGTCTTTTTGTTTCCAGCGCAGGTCGGCGCCGGCTTTTAACGTCAGGTTGCTGTTGCCAAAGGCATAAGGCAGCTCAATATTGGCGCCAAGATTATATTCATCGTCGTCGATAATTTTCGGCTCCAGTACCGCCCGATCCAGCTCATAGTTGGCGTTGTCCAGGTGTGTAGTGTCTGCAACACCGTCACGTAAAATGGCAAAATTTGGCACACCATTGCCAATCGAATAAGTTGCATTCAGCTCGTCACCGGTGTATTCAAAACGGCCTTCGTTCTCGTCCAGTACGCGCTCACGGGTTGTTGATATACCGGCATAATAATCCAGCGTATAGCTGTTGCGAATATGCTCAGCCCCCAGGTTCAGAGCCAGCGTGTCTTGCTCTTTTGTACGGTAGCGCACGCGGCGGCGCAGCGCGTCAGGAGCTATTTCGCTGACCGTAGCAGAACTGCCGTCGAAATCCGTTAAACTGCCTTCTTCAAATACATAAATGCTACGCTGGCGGGTTTCAGCATCACTAAAGCGGCTAAATACGGTATTGGCAAAATATTTGTTGCTGCTGTCCGGGCGGAATTCCAGGTTCAGGTTGGCGCCAATGCGTTCGCGGTTAACAAAGTATTTGCGTTGCTGCAGCTCAATTAAACCAAAGGCTTCGCCATCCTGATAATCGACCATGTCGTAGGCCGCTTCTACGTTATCGGACTCCAGCTTGCGATCTAGATAGTTAATGCCGAACGCTACACCGAAGTCTTTACCGTCACCGGATAAACTAAAGGTGTCGCTGGCGTTCAGGCTGAATTTCGGGCTGGTTTCGCTGCTCAGGTCGTTGTATGACGCTTCAGCACGATAACGTATTTGCCGGCCGTCTTTCTCAAATGCTGACGCCGATTTTACATCTATAGCACCACCAATTGCATCGCCTGGCATATCCGGCGTTGGCGCTTTGGTAACCGAGATACCTTCGATGGAGCCGGTAGGAATAACATCCAGTGGCACCGCGCGTGAACTGCCTTCTGGCGTACCAATACGCATGCCGTTTACCGTGACTGTGCTTAAACCGGCGGAGATACCACGCACGCTGACAAAGCGGCCTTCGCCCTGATCGCGGCTGATTGACGTGCCGGGCAAACGCTGCAGCGATTCGGCGACGTTTTGGTCAACAAACTGCCCCATATCATCCGAGGCGATAAAGTTGGTTACTGCGTCTGACGCACGGTACAGGTTTAAGGCTTTATTTTGTGCCTGACGCTGGCCTACCACAGCCAGGCGTTCAACTTCGTCCAGTTGCACTACAACTGCAGTGTTGCTGTTATCTGTAACGGTAATTTGCTGTGTCTGTGGTGGTAAACCAATATAACTGACTTCCAGTGTCACTGCTCCGGCAGCCAGATTACGCAGCACAAAGCGGCCAGAGGCGTCAGTAAATACTTGTTGCTCGGTGCCGGCTACTTTAACCAGTGCGCCAGCCAGTGGCGTGCCGCTGTCTGCTTTTTGTACTATACCTTCAGCTACGCCAGCGGCTTGTACATAACCCGCTACCGGCAATGCCAGTGCCAGCATTAGGCCGCTTAACAGCGGGCGCTGGCGCAGGGTTATCTTGGTTTTATTGCTTAACATGTTGACGTCCTTACGATAATTTTAAGTTCTGGCCAAATGTTAACAATGTCAGATTGCAGCAAAGTGACACTGATATGTCACTAACATGACAAAAAAGACAATTGTGGTTATTGTCATGCTATTGTCATCTGCTGCTTTTAAGCTCGGCCGCTTTGGCCTGTTGTCAGGAGTGCATGCTGTGCTGCGTTGGGGTTTACCACTATGTTTTATATTGGCTTTTGCCGGTTTTGCGATTGCAGAGCCACAGTGGCAGGCCAATTCGGTTATTGAGGTAACACTGGGGCAGTTGCGTCCGACACAAAGTGTGATTGCCCATGAGCAGGTAAACTATAAGCTGGCACTGTACCGGCAAAATCGTCAGGCGTTATTCGCTGATTTATGTGAAAGTGCCGGTTGGGGTAAAAAAGTCAGTTTTACGGCCGACTCAACACCACAGCAGCCTGGCAGTTATCAGTGTGCCAATGCCGGGCAGAAAAAACGCAAAACACAGCAGATGAAAACAGCCGTGCTGGGCGCAGATAACCAGTTGTATCTGACCGACGGTCATCACACTTTTTCAGCGTTTTATGATATGCCAAATGGTGGTGCAGAACTGCCGGTAGCCGTATATTTGCAGGCAAAGCTTGATGTAAAAGAGCCGCAAGCGTTCTGGCAACTTATGCAGCAGCAGGGCAACGCCTGGTTGTACGATGCGGCCGGTAACCCTATCGGTTATCAGCAACTGCCTGCCAGTTTAGGCCGCGCCAGTTTAGAAAATGACCCTTACCGTGCCGCCATGTATTTTTTACGCGGCGGCGTTTGGGGAAAACCTGAGCCCGCCATCCCTTTTGTTGAATTTTATTGGGCACAGTATTTACGCCAGCAAGACGGGCTGCAATTTCCGGGCTATTACAATGCCGCTGACTATATGCAATGGCTGGAACGTATTCATGGCCATTTAGCCGGGTTAAGCGCTAATACCGCTATTTTTGCCGGTTTTACAGCAGCCGATTTAGGCTGGCGCGGTGGTGTGCATTACCAGCAGCTAAGCCAGTTATTGTGCCAGCGTAATAGCAGCGGCGCCAGCAGTGGCAGGCTGACGATAGCGTTGCAACAACGGGGCATGCCGGTAAATTGTGACAACAGGCAGTATCTGGATCGTAATGCGCTGCACAGCGGGCTTAGCGTGTTACCGCAAGCCACCAATGCTGATGGCAGTATTAATGTGCTGATTGAAATAGCCGCCGGCAGTGCAGACAAATGGCAGCAAGATAAACAAGCGCCGCTGCAACTGGAGTGGGAGCAACAAAACGGCGCTTTGCGCCAGGTGCAGTATCTGCCGTATCCGGTAAATTATGGCATTGTAACCAGCACTTTACTGAGTAAAGCGCAGGGCGGAGATGGTGATCCGCTGGACGTACTGGTATTGGGCAGTGCCCTGGCACAGGGGACAATACAGCAGGTAAGGCTGGTTGGTGTTATGCGCATGCTGGATAACGGCGAGCACGACGACAAGCTGCTGGCTGTACCATTAAACGGCGCTTTTGCCAGCGTGCATAATCTTGCACAACTGCAGCAGTTGTTTCCGGGTGTTACGGCGCAACTGCAAAACTGGTTTGAGCATTACAAAGGCCCGGCTGCTAAAATAACAGTGCAGAAGTTTGATGATGCAGCTGCGGCACTGGCGCTGATAAAAAGCAGCCAACTTTAAGGTTGGCTGTTTTCCTGTTGTAAAAACACCTGCTTTGGCATCAGGTTAATGCTTTCATGCAACTCAGAATACACTATCACCACGTCACCGCTTTTTAGCTGGCGTTTTACCATAGCAACTTTTTCTGCCATGGCCATTTCATGCTCGCCGTAATCGGTGCCTTCGCGCAGTACATAGTATTCAATCAGATTGTTTAGCGTATCTTCGGCGATGTCGGTGTACGGAATAATCATTTTGCTAACTGCTCAGTAATAAATTGCGGAATACGCTGGTTTAACCAGAATTGGGGTTTTAACGGGCTGCCATAAACAAAACCGACATGGCCGCCGCCGCTGGTTAGTTCGTAATGAATATGCGGGCTAAGCTCACTGGCTTTGGGGATCACGTCGTCGCTTAAAAACGGGTCATCTTTGGCATGAATAATCAGTGTAGGTATGCAAATATGGCGTAAAAACGCTTTGCCACTGGCTTTTTGATAATAGTCCTGCGCGTTTAAAAAGCCGTGGATCGGTGCGGTGTAATACTCATCAAACTGTTCAATACTGCTAAAACCCTGCACCTGCTGCGGCGTGAGTGGCAGCGGAAAATCGGTAAATTGCGTTAGTTTAAGTAAAGTGCTGCGCTTTAAGCGCCCCAGCAGGTAACGCTGATACAGCTTGCTGCTACCGGTATTAATGCGTTTAGCACAGGCCGACAGCGACAGCGGCGGGCACACGGCAACAGCCGCCGACAACGGGTTGTGTTCAGCCTGCTCGCCGCAGTATTTCAGTAATACATTGCCGCCAAGCGAATAGCCTACGGCGACTAATGGCCGGTTCGGGTAACGGCGTTTAACTTGTGTTATCACCAACGCTGCATCGGCAGTATCGCCGCTATGATAAGCCCGTGGCAGCTTGTTGGGTTTGCCGTTACAACCGCGAAAATGCAGTAATACCGCCGTCCAGCCCAGTGCATGGCATTGGGCCAACATGGCCTGAATATAATGGCTGTTAATATCACCGGCTAAACCGTGTAGCAAAATAACCACGGGGGCGTTATCGCTGCTGTTTTTACTATGCAACCAGTTTAGTTGTACTTCATCGCCATCTGGCAGGGGTACGGTTTCTGCTTCGGTGTTCAGGCGCTGTTTCGGGCTTAAATATTTGGCAAAAATGGTTTGCAGATGGGCATGTTTTAACCACCAGGCTGGCTGAAATGGAGGGGGTGATACTGGTCTGATCTGGTCTTGCAAAGTAGCGTATCCTGATAAACAATAAGTGAAGTTTTACTGCAGGTGCAGCACTATGGATCGGCGGCAATTTATTTTATCTGGCATAGCCTTAGGTACTGCATCCAGCCTGGGGTTAGGCGTGCTTAGCTGGCAGCATAGCCTGCAACCACATAACGATAACCTTGACCTGGTACTTAGCGCACTGCTACCTGCGCTATTGTACGGTGCTTTGCCACAGGATGCGACTTTAGCTGCCGCTGAAATTAGCCGCACTAAAACTGCTGTTTTCGACTTTATGCCGTTTTTACCGCAGCGTCAGCAGCAAGAGCTGCACCAGCTGTTTAACCTGCTGGCCAATCGGGTTACGCAACTGGCATTAACCGGCCATTTCACGGCTTTAGCACAACTTTCGATCAGCCAGCGTTTGCAGTTGCTAAACCAATGGCGTGACAGCTACCTTGGCTTATTGCAGCAGGCTTATTATGGCCTGCGCGAACTACTGTACGGTGCCTACTACGGCCAGAGTGAACACTGGCAAGCGCTGGCTTATACCGCGCCAAGGTTTAGATAAGTTAGACAGATGGCACGACAAGTTGGGACAAGGTGTTCTTACGTAGCAGCGGCAGGGATGCCGCGGAGGCTGAGACAGCACAGGGATGTGCTGTCGAAGGCGGCGAAGTAAGAATTTCCTTGTCGCAACTATTGCAGCAGATTAATGAGATAAATACATGATGACTCACCATCTTGATGCCAGCCAGTTTACGCAGAACCGGCAGTTTGAAGCGGATATCGTTATTATCGGCTCCGGCGCCGGTGGTGGTATTGCTGCAGAACAACTGGCACAGGCCGGTTTTAAAGTACTGCTGCTGGAAGAAGGGGCTTATTACACCCGCGACGATTTTGTGATGCAGGAACGCTGGGCCTACCCGAATTTGTATCAGGAAGGTGCAGCGCGTAAAACCCGCGATCAGGCGATTGGTATTTTGCAGGGTCGTACCGTCGGCGGTTCAACCACCGTTAACTGGACAACGTCAATACGCACACCCAAGGCCACATTAAACTATTGGAATAGTGAGTTTGGCATCAATTTTAGTGGCGATAACGATTTAACCACTTATTTTGTACTGGCCGAACAACGGCTTAATATTCGCCAATGGCCGGTGCCACCCAATGCCAACAACGCCAAGCTACAGCAGGGCTGTGAAGCGCTGGGCTGGCAGCATACGGTAATTAACCGCAACGTAAATGGCTGCGCTAACTTGGGTTACTGCGGTATTGGTTGCCCGATTAATGCGAAGCAGTCGATGTTGGTGAGTACTATACCGGCGGCGATGGCATTAGGTGCCTCGCTGATATCGCGGATTTCGGTGCGTCAGCTGCAGTGGCAGGGCGACAGTATAAGCGGCCTTGAAGCCGTGCCGGTGGATCAACATTTTCAGCCGCGCAGCGATATCGGTATTCATATTAAAGCAAAGCATTATATTGTTGCCGCTGGGGCTATTGGTTCTCCTGCACTATTGCTGCGATCCGGTGTGCCTAACCCGTCAGGCCGATTAGGCAAGCATACCTATTTGCACCCCAGTGTTATTTCCGGTGCTTTGTTTGCTGACGCCATTAACGGCCACAGCGGCGCGCCACAATCTATTTATTCCGACCATTTTGTCTGGCCACAACATAGCGACAAAGCCGGTTACAAACTGGAAGTACCGCCACTGCATCCGGTGTTAGTGGCCACTAAGCTGACAGGCACCGGTGGGCAGCATGCCGCGTTAATGCAGCAGTTTAACCATTTGCAGGTGATTATAGCGCTGCTGCGCGATGGTTTTCATCCGCAAAGCCAGGGTGGCACCGTACAGTTAGATGATGCGCAGCAACCGGTGCTGGATTACCCAATCACAGATTACTTATGGCAAGGTATGCGCGAAGCCTTGCTGTCGATGGCTGAGTTGCAATTTGCTGCCGGTGCTAAGCAGGTGCTGCCCATTCACCACGACGCTAAATTGTATAATAGCTGGGCAGAAGCAAGGCGCGCGATACAAACACTGCCAATGCAAAAACTGCGGCAAACCGTGGTATCGGCTCATGTAATGGGCGGCTGTAATATGAGCAGCAGTGTGGCCAACGGCGTGGTAAACCAAAACGGCCGCCATCATCAGCTGCAAAACTTATCTGTTTTCGATGGTTCTATTCTGCCCACCAGCCTGGGTGCTAACCCACAACTGACTATCTATGCCCTGGTATGGCGCAATTGCCAGCTGTTAATTAAAGAGCTGCAGTAAAGCCACAATTTAACCCTCTGACACTGCTTTAGTGTAATGAGCTGCTATAGTTTCTGAGTTTATTTCCTGATAGGGACACGACATGAAACTTAGCTCTATGTTGCTTTGGGGCCTCGTACTACTGCATTGCCTGTCGCCCGAGGCTGCGGAACACAAGGTCGTTAACAAGCTGTATTCAGAAAAAGGTGAAGCCGGTGAGCAGGTTATTACCCGGCAGGAGGACGGTAACTACAGCGCATCACTTAAAATGAGCTGGAACAACAGGGTAGTTACCGTTAACGAAACACTGCAGGTTGATGCCAAAGGCGTACCGATAGCCTTTTCTGCCAGCGGCACTTCCGCTTTTGGTGCGCCGATAGCAGAGCAGTTTAGCCTGGTTGACGGCGTGGCACGTTGGGCCGGTAATAAAGACGAAGGCATGCTACAAACCGGCGAACAACGTTTTTACGTGCCCGCCGATGAAGCCGGTGCCGCCGGGCATGTACTGATGAAAGCATTAATGGCATCGCCAACCCGTTCGGTAGACTTATTTCCCGGCGGCACGGCAAGGCTGGATGCGCTGAAAACTGTTACGGTAACTAATGGCAGCAATAGCAAAGAGGTAACGTTGTACGCTATCAGTGGCCTGTCGTTTAACCCATCCTTTGGCTGGTTCGACAAAGATGGCCATTATTTCGCTCAGGATTTCAGCGGTTTTATGCGCGTGATCCGCGACGGTTTTAGCCTGGACAACTTTGCTGAACTGACAAAAATACAAAAGCAGGCCGAGAATGACTATCTGGCCGATATTGCCAAGCACCTGAGCCATAGTTACAGCACGGTGCTGCTGCAAGGCGGTAGCGTGATAGATGTGCTTGAGCGCAAAGTGCTGCGCAATACTGATGTACTGCTAAAAGACGGCAAAATAATGGCGATAGCCAGTGGTCTGACGGTGCCGGCTGGAGCAAAGGTGCTGGATGCACGCGGCAAAACCATCATACCCGGCCTGTGGGATATGCATGGCCACTTGTCAAAAAACGATGGCTTACTGAATATTGCCGCCGGGGTTACCAGCGTGCGTGATGTAGGCAACAGCCATGACAATATTATGGAAATTGCCGGCTTGTTTAACAGCGATCAGCTGATTGGCAGCCGGGTATATCGTGCCGGTTTTTTCGATAAACAAAGTGAGTATTCAGCTGGTTTGTCGGTGAATTCACTGCAGGAAGCGCATGAAAAAATAGACTGGTTTGCTGACAACGGTTATCTGCAAATAAAGATCTACAGCTCGATTGATCCCTCCTGGGTAAAACCGATTGCCGAACATGCACACCGCCGCGGCATGCGCTTAAGCGGCCATGTGCCGGCCTTTATGACGGCACGCCAGGCAGTAGAGCAGGGTTTTGATGAGATCCAGCATGTCAATATGCTGTTTTTAAACTTTCTTGCTGGCACTGAGGTCGACACCCGTACCCAGCTGCGCTTTTCTCTGCTCGGTGAAAAAGCCGGCAGCCTGGATTTAGCCAGTAAACCGGTAAATGACTTTATTAAGTTGCTAGCCGACAAACAAATTGTGGTGGATCCAACTGTTGCCACTTTTCGCAGTTTGTTACTGGGGCAGAATAAACAAATTGACCCGGAATTTGCCAGTATCGCCGATCATTTGCCGCCGGCCATAGTCAGGCAGTTAAAAGGTGCATCGATGAACGTCGCGCCAGAGCTGCAACCGGTGTATCAGCAATCGGCTGACGCTATGCTGAAAATGGTGAAAAAGCTGTATGACGCCGGCGTGCCGATAATACCCGGCACCGATCATATTGCTGGTTTTACCCTACACCGCGAGCTGGAACTATATGCTCAGGCTGGCATACCGCCGCTGGACGTACTGCGCATTGCCAGTTATGAACCTGCCCGGCTGGTCGGTGCGGCGTATCACAGTGGCTCAATCAGCGTGGGCAAAGATGCCGATTTACTACTGATAAACGGCGACCCCAGCACCAATATGGCCGATATCCGCAAAGTGGCTATGGTATTTAAAGGTAAGCACTACTACAAACCGGATGAACTCTATCCGGTGCTCGGTGTTACACCTTTTACCAGCCCGGTCGCGTTTAAACCTTAATTCATGCAGGGTGCTGCCGCACCCTGTTGCTTTTGCAATATTAGCTTTATTTTATGTAAACCGGCCTGCACCACCAGATATCCTTGTTGATTCATGCTAATGTTTAACAAATTTCCTGTTGTAGTAGTTTCGCAGTTTTATGAATACTGACAGTTACAAAGCCCTAAGCCAATATATTGATTTACTGCTGGATGCCATCTGCGTAGTGGACAAAGACGGCCGTTTTGAATTTGTCAGCGCCGGTGCTGAACGTATTTTTGGTTACACTCCAGAGGAAATGCTGGGGCGGCCGATGATTGAGCTGGTACACCCCGATGACAGAGCCCGCACGTTGCAAACCGCTATAGAGATCAATGCCGGCGCGGTGAAAGTGGATTTTGAAAACCGCTATATCCGCAAAGATGGCCAGACAGTGCATTTGCTCTGGTCGGCCCGCTGGTCAGACACCGATAAACGCCGCGTAGCAGTAGCCCGTGATATTACCCGCAGCAAACAAATTGAAGCACGCCAGGCGGCAATTTACGCTATTTCAGAAGCGGCCTTTGCCAGCGACGATTTACCCGCGTTATATCGCAGCATCCAGCAAATTATTGCCGCTTTAATACCAATGCGCTGTTTTGCCATTGTATTGCCCGATGTTAGCAGCGGGCAGCTGGGTTTTGTTTACACTTCAGTGTCGCAGCAAACAGCAGAGCATGCAGAATGTGATGTGCTGGCATTATGTGCTGAGGTAGTAAGACGGTCTGAAACGGTATTAGTTACCGGCGATAACCAGGCCGAACTGCCAGCAAAGTTAAAAAAACTGGTAGCCGGAGCTGCAATAAACTGGCTTGGTGTGCCGCTAAAATCACACTCGGCTGTTATGGGCGCCTTAATGGTGCAAAACAGTGCTGACGCGCCCCGGTACAGTAATAGCGAAATGGAGTTACTCGAGTTTGTTTCAGTGCAGGTGGCAGTGGCCATAGAGCGCAAACAAATGCTGGATCGGCTGCACCGCAATGCGCTGTATGATCAGTTAACGCAATTGCCGAACCGTGAACTGTTTTACGACAGATTGCAGCTGGCGCTCACGACGGCCGGGCGTGAACAAAGCCAGTTTGCGCTGTTATATCTGGATTTAGATAAATTTAAACAGATTAATGATAATTACGGCCATCATATTGGTGACGAATTACTGCAACATACCGCTCAGCGAATATTAAGCTGCCTGCGCAGCAGCGACACCGTAGCACGCTTTGGTGGCGATGAATTTGTTATCTTACTACAACAGGTAGATAGCGAAGATCTTGCCCTGCTGCTGGCAGAAAAAATCCGCCAGGCGTTAAACCAGCCTTTTGTTTTAGCTAACAATTCCCTGCAGGTGCAGCCCAGTGTGGGTATCGCCTTGTATCCGCAGCACAGCAATGAAGCGCAGGCATTAATGCGTAGCGCCGACAATGCCATGTATCTGGCCAAAAAAGCCGGCGGCAACAGAATAATGCTAAGCGGCGCTGCAGTGGTAAAACACCGTGTTACAACACCTGGCGAGCCTGTTTAATTAAGCCTGCTTTAGCCCAGCATCGCCAGTGCTACTGCTTCGGCTACTTTAATGCCGTCTATACCGGCCGATAAAATACCACCGGCGTAACCGGCACCTTCACCTGCCGGATATAAGCCTTTGATATTAATGCTTTGGTAATCTGCGCCGCGTTTAATGCAAATAGGCGATGAGGTACGGGTTTCTACCCCGGTAAGTAAACCATCGGCTTTAGCAAAGCCTTTAATTTGCTTATCAAACGCCGGTATGGCCTCGCGGATAGCGGCAATGGCAAAATCAGGCAACACTTGCGACAAATCGGTGAGCGTTATGCCCGGCGTGTAAGACGGTTTTACCTCGCCCAGTTCGGCTGATGATTTAGCCGCTAAAAAATCACCGATTAGTTGCGCCGGCGCATGGTAGTTTTCACCGCCAAGTTTAAAGGCTTGCTCTTCTAATTGACGTTGCAAGGCAATGCCGGCCAACGGGTGGCCCGGGTAATCACGCTGCGGGTCTATACCCACCACTATGGCGCTGTTAGCGTTACGTTCGTGGCGCGAATATTGGCTCATACCGTTGGTTACCACGCGGCCTTGTTCCGATGCGGCGGCTACCACAGTGCCACCCGGGCACATACAAAAGCTGTATACGGTGCGGCCATTGTTACAGTGATGCACCAGTTTATAATCGGCGGCACCTAAAATAGGGTTGCCGGCGTTGGGGCCAAAGCGGCATTCGTCGATCATGGATTGCTCGTGTTCAATGCGAAAACCAATAGAAAACGGTTTGGCTTCAACATATACGCCTTTGTCATACAGCATATGAAAGGTGTCACGAGCGCTGTGGCCAACTGCCAACACCACATGGTGGCTGTGCAAGCGCTCGCCTGTTGCCAGGGTTAAACCGGTGACCTGGCCATCTTCAATGTGTAAGTCGTCTACCCGGCTGCTAAAGCGAATTTCACCGCCCAGTTCGATAATAGTGGCGCGCATTTTTTCCACCATTGCCACCAGCTTAAAGGTACCGATATGCGGCTTACTGACATACATAATTTCGTCTGGTGCACCGGCGGCAACAAATTCGCTCATAACTTTGCGGCCGTAATGCTTGGGGTCTTTTACCTGGCTGTACAGCTTGCCATCAGAAAAGGTACCGGCGCCGCCTTCACCGTACTGCACGTTTGACTCGGGGTTTAACTCTTTACCACGCCAAAAACCAAAGGTGTCTTTGGTACGTTCGCGTACTTCTTTGCCGCGTTCTAAAATAATCGGCTTAAAGCCCATTTGTGCCAGTACTAAGCCGGCAAATAAACCGCAGGGGCCAAGGCCGATAACAATCGGCCGCTCGGCTACCTGCTCAGGCGCTTTGGCAACAAATTTATAGCGGGTGTCCGGCGAAGGTTTAACATGCTGGTCTTTGGCAAAGGTTTTCAATAACGCGGCTTCGTTATCTACTTCGATATCCAGGGTGTAAATAAGCTGGATATCGGTTTTTTTGCGCGCATCAAAGCCGCGTTTAAACACATTAACGCTAAGCAGTTGTTCGGGTTTTATGTTTAACTTGGTAAGAATGGCAGCGTTAATAGCATGTTCGTCATGGTTTAACGGCAGTTTTATTTCGGTCAGGCGCAGCATAGGGGTTCCAAATCGGTGTCATTGCTGCACAGCAACAAGCGGGCAGCTCACAAGATAACGGCTATTTTACGCCAAGCCTCGGGTTATGTCCGTATTCGTTTTAAAACTGACGGACTTTTCAGCGAGAATCTGACTACTCTAAGCTAACCGTTGCAGGCCTGGATGGCCGAATCGAGCCCCCAGGGATGGGTTCACGGCGTGTTAGCGTGAGTTGTCAGGTTCGTGCCCGATAGCAGCTGATAGGTTGTTTTTTTACAGCGCTGCAGTATGATCGCCAGCCTGAAACAATAGGAACCGATACGCTATGGCCTTTGTGGTGCTGGATAACTGTATAAAATGCAAATACACCGACTGCGTTGCGGTATGCCCGGTGGATGCTTTTTTTGAAGGGCCCAACTTTCTGGCCATCGATCCGGTTATTTGCATTGATTGCGGCTTATGCGAGCCGGAGTGTCCGGCCAATGCCATAGTGCAGCAAGACAAGGTGCCGGCAGAGCAGTACGGCTTTATTCAGCTAAATGCCGAACTGGCCGCGCTGTGGCCAAATATTCGCGAAGTAAAACCGGCGCCAACCGATGCCGATGCCTGGAATGGCGTACCAGACAAACTGCAGTATCTGGCAATAGAATAATTATTGGCCGCTACTTGCCGTCGGGCTGCTCATGTCCGACTTTATACATAAAGTACACGGCATAAAAAATACATAAGCCGATCACAATTGCTAAACCGGTAAAAGAGATAAAAATTACCGGATCGTTTAAAAATTCCTGCCACAGGTTCATAACTTTACCCTCTTGCTGTGTTGTTAGTTCAAGTGTAGGCAAAGCAATACCCGGCTTAACTGATGCAGATCAAAGATCAGCCGCCGTGCTGGGATAAGTGTTGGTAAGCTTGACGTAGATCAAGTATTTGCGCGGCTAAAGTATCGCTGTCAGCGTTGCTATCGGTATTAAACTGGGCTAAATACAGCTCCAGCAACGGTGTGGCTTTCTTGCTTAGCGGCGGGCAGTGTTGCAGCAGAAGCTGTTGTTCCAGCTTTTCCAGTTCCAGCTCGGCCTGCAGCAATGCCTGCTTTAATGTTTGCTGTTGTGCCGGTGTTACCGCAGCTATAGCGGTGTTTTTGCGCAGTGTGCGTAATGGCTTGGTAAACTGCGCGCTAAAGTTGTTTAGCTGTGCTGCCAGTTGCTGCAGCTCTGCAGCGCTTAAACTAAGCTGCTGCTGCTCTAAATAGCACAGCAACAGTAGCAGGTTTACATTTACGCCAAGCTCGTCCTGCCATTGCAGGCACAGCGGTTTAACCTGCGGATACAGCTGCAGGCTAAACTGCCAGAATTTGTCTGCTGTGATGGCTTCAGACATTTTTTCTGCCACGGTTAGGCATTGTTCTGCCAGAACTGTGCGGTTTTTTGCTCCAGTTCGTCCTGGGCCATAAACCAGTTTTCTTCTGTGCTGCTTAAGTTGCTGCTGGCCGCAGCTTGTTTTGCCAGTAAGTCAGTCAGCTCGGCTTTACGCTTGGCGTCGTAAATATCAGGATCTGCCATTTTCTGCTCAATCGCAGCAAGTTCAGTAGTGAGCTTTTCTTGCTGTAGCTCCAGCTTTTCCACTTTTTGCTTTAGCGGGCGCAGTAAATTACGCAGCTCGGCTTCCAGCCGTTTTTGATCTTTACGCACCACATTGCTGCTAACAGCAGCGTCGGCCTGAGCGGCATTAGCCGTTTGCCGGGCGTCTTGTTGCAACCATTGGTAGTAGTCGGCTAAATCACCGTCAAACGGCGCAACCCGGCCATTAGCGACTAAATAAAACTCGTCGGTACAACTGCTAAGCAAATGCCGGTCGTGCGATACGATAACAATGGCGCCTTCAAACTCCTGCAGCGCCATCACTATGGCTTCACGCATATCCAAATCAAGGTGGTTGGTTGGTTCATCCAGCAGCAACAGGTTGGGGCGCTGGTAAACTATAAGTGCCAGCACTAAACGGGCTTTTTCGCCGCCGGAAAACGGAGCGCAGGCTTCCAGCGCTTTATCGCCGTGAAAGCCAAAACCGCCTAAAAAGTCGCGCAGTTTTTGCTCGGGTACTAACGGGTCTAACCGTACCAGATGTTGCAAGGGGGAATCCTGCGGCCGCAGCGTTTCCAGCTGATGCTGGGCAAAGTAGCCCAAACTTACGCCATTGGCGTACCATACTTCACCGCTTTGCGGTGTCATGCCGCCAGACAGCAGTTTAATTAAGGTAGATTTACCGGCGCCGTTGCGGCCAAGTAAACCAATGCGGCTGCCGGGCAGTAGCTGGAATTTAATCTGGCTTAAAATAATTTTGTCGGCATAACCGGCCTGCACGTTTTCCATTTTTAACAATGGATTGGGCAGCGCTTTGGGTTCACGAAAGCTAAAGCTGAACGGCGAATCAACATGCGCCGGTGCTAACACGGTCATCCGCTCCAGCGCTTTAATCCGGCTTTGTGCCTGCCGCGCTTTGGTAGCCTGGGCTTTAAAGCGGTCAATAAACTTTTGCAGATGCGCCACCTGGCGCTGCTGTTTGTCAAAATTGGCCTGATGCTGCGATAACTGCTCAGCGCGCTGGCGCTCGAACTGGCTGTAGTTACCTTTGTACACTGTCAGGGTTTGGCGCTCGATATGCACGATATTATCGGTAACGGCATCGAGAAAATCGCGGTCGTGGCTGATCAGTAGCAAGGTACCCTGATAGTTCGCCAGGTATTTTTCCAGCCACAACACAGCGTCTAAATCGAGGTGGTTGGTCGGTTCATCCAGTAATAATAGTTCGGCGCGTTGCATTAACGCCCGTGCCAGGTTTAACCGCATGCGCCAGCCACCAGAGAATGACTTTACCGCATGCTGCTGTGCTTCACCGCTAAAGCCCAGCCCGTCGAGCAAAATACCGGCTTTGGCTTCAGCACGGTAGCCGTCTAACGCTTCAATTTGCAGGTGTACTGCGGCCAAATCACTTTCGCTGCAATCGGTACGCACTTTTAACAATAACGGAAATAGCTGCTCGTCGCCTTGCAGTACATAATCCATCGCGCTGCAGTCCAGCGCCGGTGTCTCCTGAGCTACGGTAGAAATATGCCAGCTGGCCGGAATACTGACATTACCGGCATCGGCGTGCAGTTTATTTTGCAGTAAGGCAAACAAGCTGGATTTACCACAGCCGTTAGCACCGACAATTCCCACCTTTTGCCCCGGAAATACGGTAAGATCGGCGCCCTGAAACAAACACTGAATACCGCGGCGCAATTCGACCTGTTGCAGTTGGATCATGTTTTTTCCTGTGTACTGAATTGGGTTGCTAATTTACCCGTATAACCGCAACAAACCAAGGCTTGCCGGATAAAATTGCTGCCACTGATAAATGAGATACAAGATGACAACACGTAAAAAGAAACGTTTTATTGCCGGTGCCAGCTGCCCGAAATGCAAAGCGATGGATACGCTGATGTTGTTTTTTGAGAATAACGTAGAAAAAGTCGAATGCGTGGCATGCGGCCACCAGATGGTGCAGCCCGAAGCGCAGATAGCCAAAGCCAGTCGCGCCGCCGAGCAGGTTATTGGCGTGTTTAAGCCAGAATAACCTGCAGCATATCTGACAGGCAGCGGATTACCCTAAGCTGACCGTTGAAGGCATGGATGCCTGAGTCGAGCCCCCATGGATGGGTTTACGGCGTGTCAGCGTGGGAAATGCGCTGCTTGTGCAACAATCATGTATTCGACATTTATTTGCTCTAATCAATAATGCGGCGGTGGTGGCTCTTCCTCCGGCCGCAATATACCCTGATCGTCCGGCAGGTTGCGTAGTTTCTCGGCCAGCAGCATTACCTGCTGCGCCAGCCGGTCTATGCGTTTTTGGTGTTCCAGCAATTCATTGCTTAAGCTGTTTACCGTATCTTCCTGAAACGCCAGCTTGCTCTCTAACTCAACAATATGCAGCTGTAATTCCTGCTCACTTGGTGTCATCTGTTATCTCCCATACTTCGGCTATGCCACTGGAGCTTTCGCTTATCAGCTTATTGTCTGTTAAAAAGGCTACCGCATGTACTACCGCACTGGGCGGGCGGCTGTCTGGTTTTACGCCAACCTGCCATTGCTGTAACTCGCGGCCGCTTTGTACATCCCATAATGCCAGTTTGCGCGTGGGGGCGCCGGTGGCCAGATATTTACCATCACGGCTAAAGCGCACGGCACTGAATATTTGCTGGCGCGCGGTAAACTTTAACGCGCTGACTAACTGGCCGGTTTGAATATCCCAAATCTGGGCTAAATCCTGGCTGTCGGCGGTAAAGGCATAGCGGCCTTGCGGGTCCAGCGCTACCTTGGTTACCCGGCTGGGGTGGCTAAAGCTATATAAAATTTGTGCGCTTTGTGTATCCCATAAATGTGCTTTGTAGTCGTTACCGCCTGTTAAAGCATAACGGCCATTGGGCGACATGGCCACACTGTTAATGCGTTCGGTATGGCCTAAAAACTCCAGCCGCCGGCCCGATGCCAGCGTAATATGCTGCACACCGCCATTACTTTTACCAATTAATAAATGTTCGCCGTTGTCCGACACAGCAACATCACGCACCGTGGCGGCATCTAACTGCCAAAAACCGACATTTTCGCCGTTACTAAGCTGCCACAACGCATAAGTGTTTTGATCTGCGGTGAACACATGGCTGCTGTTATGGCTTATTGCCAGGCTAAACACCAGATTTTCAGCGCTGTCCTGATGCTTCCACTGGTATTTTAACGCATTGGTTTGCAAATCCCACAATGCCACGCCATCCTGAATTGACGATACAGCACTGTAGCGGCCATCATCTGACAAAGCGGCGGCGTAGCTACCCTGAGCCACATGCGGAAATTGTTGTACCGGTGGCGTTGATGTCAGTTTTTCGCAGCCACAAAGCAGTAATAGCAGAAAAAACACAGGATATTTCATGTCGGGTGTTAACCTCATCCGCACAAACCGTTAGTATAGGTCAGTTCATTGGACACTATTAAAACATACTTTTGCAGCCTGGCTGCGTAAATCTTGGAGAACCGAATGCGCTTAGTTACCAAAATGTCACTGGTCGCAGTGGCTGTTATTACTCTTGCAGCCTGTCAGAAAGAAGCAGAGCAAAAGCCAGCTGCGCTGGATACTGACGAAGCGAAACAATCTTATAGCTTAGGTGTGTCTGTTGGCCGTTACCTGGACAGCACGCTGGACGAATACAGCAAAATGGGCCTGTCGCTGGACAGCGCATTAATTTTACGTGGTGTACAAGACGCTATTGCTGATAAAACCGCACTGACTGAAGAAGAAGTGCAAACCATGATGACCGCACTGGAAGAACAGTTCCGTGAAAAACAAGCTGCGGTAGTGGAAGCTGAAGCTGCGCAGGCCATTGCTGCCGGTAAAACTTACTTAGAAGAAAACGCCAAGAAAGAAGGCGTAACGGTAACTGAATCAGGCTTACAGTATGAAGTGCTGCAAGCGGCAGACGGCGCCAAGCCAGCTGCAACTGATACCGTGAAAGTACATTATGTGGGCACCTTAACTGACGGCACCAAGTTTGACAGTTCACTGGATCGTGGCGAACCGGCACAGTTCCCGTTAAACCGCGTTATTCCTGGCTGGACAGAAGGCGTACAGCTGATGAACGTAGGTTCTAAGTTTAAGTTTACTATTCCAGCAGAGCTGGCCTACGGCGAGCGCGATATGGGCGTAATTAAGCCAAACAGCGTACTGGTGTTTGAAGTAGAGTTATTAGAAATTGCAGCGGCAGAAACAACAGAGCAATAATTTGTTGCAACAATAAAAAAAGCGGCCAAGGCCGCTTTTTTTGTTTTGCTGTGGTGGTTATTCCACTACAGGTTCAATATGAATTTCTACCCGGCGGTTTAGCGTGCGGTTGGCTTCAGAAGTGTTTGGCACTATTGGGTAACTTGGGCCATAACCCTGAGTTTCAATCCGAATGGCCTGTACATTCTGTGCTGTAAGATACTGCTTAACACTGTCAGCGCGCGCCTGCGATAGTGTCATATTATATTGATAGGCTCCGGTATCATCAGTGTGGCCGGCAATAACCAACATGGTTTTTTCATAATCACGCAGTACCTTGGCAATATCATTAAATACCGGGTACAGGCTAGAACGGATGTCTGAACGGTTAATATCAAATGTTAGCTGAGCCGGAATATCCAGGCGTAATTTGTCGCCATCGCGCACCACTTTTACGCCACTGCCGCTTAACTCTTCATTAAGTGCTTTTTCCTGATTGTCCATATAGCTGCCTACAGCGGCACCGGTTAAGGCGCCAATGGCAGCGCCGATAACCAGACGTTTGTCTTTATGGTTACCGGTGGCTTTACCTGCAACAGCACCAACCACACCACCTATAGCTGCACCCTTGGCAGTGTTAGAATATCCGTTGGTGGCACAACCTGCCATCACCAGGCTGGCAGATAATAAAGATACTAATAAAGCTGAACGGCGCATAAGAAACTCCCGATAAATTATTCTGTTTAGCATAGTGCTGACAGCTGAATTCGGGCTGAACTATAACGGAACTAAGAAAAAGCTTTTGTTGCTATTTTGTATATTTATGTAAGCATGATTCACTTTCGGTAGTTTTTTCAGTATTGTAAGCAGGATTTTGTCTGCACGCAGTTTGCCAGTGTGCGCTAAGGGATTGAATAATGACAATAATGATACGGTTATATTTACCGCTGGTCAGCCTGCTGGTTGCGCCTTATATCAGTGCTGAAGTGTATAAATGTACGGCAGCTAATGGTGACGTGATATTTCAGGGCGAGCCTTGCCGTGGTGGTGACGAAGTAAAAGTAGATATCCGCTTTGGTGAACAACAGGCCGTGGATATTAATCAGTTAATTTCTGGCAGTTGGTGCGAAATAGGCACTTCTGTTGTGGCTGATGGTACTGTTACGCTGGACAGCGCCATGCGTAAAACCTGGATTTTCAGCGAGCGCCAGATGGTGCAGCATATCAGCCAGGGCCAGCGGCAAGACACCTTTAAATACGCTATTCGCCAGACCCCTGGCTCTTTTGTTATTGATCACCCAGCTTTCGGTAGTGGCCAGGTTAGCTGGCAGGTAAGAAAACTTACTGACGAGCAACTGGTTATTGCTGCTTATGGCGGCTTTACCCATTTGTCGCCCGGCAACTGTGACGTAAAAGTAGCCCTCTCTCAAAATTAAATAGACATATAGACGCCCAAACTTTAAGCTGCTGGCAATACAGCAGCGTGAAGGTGTGTCTATGTTAAATTCAGCCTGGCGGCGCATTGTGATCAAGGTTGGCAGTGCGCTGATCTCCCCCGATGCCAAAGGGTGTTCAACCCGTTATTTACTCGCTATTGCCCGCTTTATCAGCGAATGCCGTCAGCTAGGCGTTGAAGTAGTGCTGGTGTCTTCCGGCAGTGTCGCCGCCGGGCGTTCGGCCATCGCTTTTTCACACCATCCGTTACCTATCAATATTAAACAAGCTATGGCCGCCGTAGGCCAAACCCAGATGATGGCCACCTGGAGCCATTTATTTGATTTTCGCTGCGCGCAGATTTTGCTGACACATGATGATCTGGCCGACCGGCGCCGGTATCTTAATATCGACAATACACTGCGTACCTTGCTGGCGAACCAGGTATTGCCGGTTGTGAATGAAAACGACAGTGTTGCCACGGCGGAGCTTAAAGTGGGTGACAACGACAACCTGGCGGCAATGGTAGCGGTACTGGTTGATGCTGATGTACTGATTATCTGCTCGGATATCGACGGCCTTTACAGCGCTAATCCCAGAACCACGCCAGACGCGCGCTTTATCCCCCGGGTAGAGCGGGTTGATGCCAGCATTTATGCTATGGCTGGCGGCAGCCACCACGCCATTGGTACCGGCGGTATGCTAACCAAAATTCAGGCGGCAGAAAAAGCCACCCGGCTGGGCGTAGATACGCTGATTATTAACGGTCAGAAAGCCGAAAGTTTTGACGCTTTACTCAAAGGTGAGCAGGCCGGTACTTTATTTGTACGCCAGCAAGACCGGCTTAGCGCGAAAAAACACTGGCTGCTGCACAGCCTGAAAAGCCATGGCAGCATTGTGCTGGACAGCGGTGCAGTACAGGCACTGTTGCATAAAGGCGCTTCTTTGCTGGCAAAGGGCGTTACCGCGGTAACTGGCCAGTTTGATAAAGGCGATGCTATCTGGTTATGTGACAGCGGCGGCAAGCAACTGGCAAAAGGCATCTGCCAGTACAGCGCAACTGAACTACAGTTAATTAAAGGCTTACACAGCCAGCAAATTGCTGACACACTGGGGTTTTGCCCCAGCGAGGAAGTGGTACACCGCGATGATATTGCACTGACAAACTAAGGCAGATACCGGATGAAAATAGCAGTAGTTGGCGGAGGTATTAATGGCTTAAGCAGCGGCTGGCAACTGGCGCTGGCCGGGCATGATGTTAGCCTGTTTGAGCGTGACGGCCTGATGCAAGCTACCAGCCAGGCCTCTTCCAAGCTGCTGCATGGCGGGCTGCGCTATTTAGAGCAGGGTGAATTCCGGCTGGTGCGCGAGGCTTTGCAAGAACGGCGCTGGTGGTTAAAAAAAGCGCCGCAGTTAACCCGTCGCCTGCCCATTTTGTATCCGCTGTACAACACCTCGCGCCGCGCTCGCTGGCAATTAAAAATAGGCCTGTGGCTGTATGATACTTTTGCCGGCAGAAAAGGTATTGGCCGCCATCGCTGGTTAACGGCTGCGCAGGCACTGCGCTGTTCGCCACAGCTAAACAGCGAAGGTTTAACCGGGGCTTACCTGTTTTTTGATGGCCAGATGGACGATAAAAAACTTGGCCTGTGGATGGCGCAGCAATGTACCAAAGCCGGAGTGCACATTTTTGAGCATAGCCCGGTGCAGCAGGTAACAACGGATGGCAAGGTGTTGCTTAGCAGCGGCTGGCAGCAGTTTGATCGTGTAGTAAACGTGGCCGGGCCCTGGAGCCAGCAGCTGTTGCAGCAATCGGACTTGCCGCAGCAACCGCTGGATTTAGTACGCGGCAGCCATTTATTGCTGCCGCCAATCAGCCGTTACGGCCATATGCTGGAAGTGCCGGGTGAAGCGCGGATTGTGTTTGTGTTGCCGTATCAGGGCAAAACCTTGCTCGGCACCACCGAAGTGCGCCAGCAGTTGGATGAGCCCATAGTGTGCTCAGATGCCGAGCGTGATTACCTGCTTGGTGTATACAACCACTACTTTTTACCGGCGCGCCAGCACGATGCAGTGCTGGCAGATTTTGCCGGTGTGCGGCCTTTGCTTGGCGGCACGGCTAATGCCAGCAAAGCCAGTCGCGAATATCAGCTTAACTGGCAGGGCCAGTTGTTAACAGTGTCGGGTGGTAAATGGACTACTGCGCGGGCCCTGGGTCAGCAGGTAGCCGCGCAGATACAACAGCTGGGCTGATTACAGCGTAATCGCCAGAATTTTAGAGCGGCGCTGGTAGTTATATAGCTGCTTTTTTTGTGCCGGTAAATCATCTACCGTTAACAGTTCAAAGCCTTGTTCTAAAAACCAGTGAATGCTGCGGGTGGTCAGGGCAAATAGTTTGTCGTATTTACGCTGCCGCGCTTGCTGGATAATGCTTTTTAGCAGCAGGCTGCCCCGGTCTGCATCGCGGTAATCCGGGTGCACTGCCAGGCAGGCAAATTCGCCGACATTTTCTTCCGGAAACGGATACAGTGCCGCACAGCCAATCACTAAGCCATCGCGTTCAATTAAGGTAAACTGGTTTATTTCCATCTCCAGTTGTTCACGAGAGCGGCGCACCAGCAGGCCTTGCTGTTCCAGCGGCCGGATCAAATCCAGAATACCGCCGATATCTGAAATAGTGGCTGCGCGCAGTTTTTCTGCCGATTCGGTCACAATTTGTGTACCGATACCATCACGCGAGAACAGCTCCTGCAGCAGGGCGCCATCTTCATCGTAGCTAACTAAGTGGCAGCGTGGCACACCGGAGCGGCAGGCAGTAATAGCGGCATGCAAAAACGCCAGTGTACCGGGGCAGGCATTGGGTTGCTGCTCCATCTCCAGCATAATTTTTTCGGCGTAGTTTGGCATTAACTCTGCTGTTATTTCGCCATTTTCGCCAACAATACCGCCAATTTCACTAAAGCCAATCATTTTGTCGGCTTTCAGTTTTACCGCGACCTGGGTAGCAATATCTTCGGCGGTAAGGTTAAAGCTTTCACCGGTAACCGAGGCCGCTATCGGCCCCATCAGCACTATGCCGTTGTTATCCAGCTGGCGGCGAATACCGGCCGCATCAATGCGCCGCACACGGCCGCTGTGGTGATAATCTATGCCTTCGTCTACCCCCAATGGTTGGGCAATAACAAAGTTACCGCTTACCACGTTAATTTGCGCGCCTTGCATCGGGGTATTGCTTAAACTCATCGACAGCCGGGCCGTTATATCCAGTTGCAGCGCACCGGCCACTTGCTTAATCAGTTTAAACGAGTCGTCATCTGTTACCCGCACGCGGTTATGGTAAGTAGGCTCTAAACCGGCTTGCTGCAATGCCGTATTAATTTGAGGCCTGGCGCCATACACCAGCACAATTTTAATGCCCAGGCTGTTTAGCAGGGCGATGTCGTTAATAATGCTGCGAAAACCGCTTTGGCTAATAGCTTCACCACCGAGCATTACCACAAAGGTTTTACCGCGGTGAGCATTAACATAAGGGGCAGACTGACGAAAACCGGAAACAAGTTCAGTAGTGCGCACGGGCTTGGGGCTTCCTTCTGAAAAGACAACACAGGTGTAAGGCTTAAAGATGGCAGCAAGATGACAAAATGCCAACTGCAACTGCGACAGAACCGGCATTTTAGGTGATTAGTGGGTGTATATCTACTTTTTGAGCATATTTATGCTGATTTATTGTGCGCTCCAGCAAAAGTAAGTGCCGGACTAACAGGCCGCAATGCGGCCTGTGTTGTTATTTGCCACTGAGTAAGTGGCTACCAGCTACATAATTGTGTCCAACTGCTATCACTGCCGGGAATGGATTGTGTCCACCAGTTGGCTTGGTACAGCGCGTTTTGGTGGATCAGTTGATCACCACCGGCAGCGTGTCCGGGTTGGCCCTGAATGTTGCTTTGCGGCCAGTCAGGATAGGTGTTTACGCTACTCAGGTCATAACCCGGGCAGTTACCCGGTGGGTTACTGCCGCCGCTGTCTGCCGGGCGCAGGTCAAGGTTATAGAAGGTGCTATTCTCCCGCACATAGGCACTGTTAGTTGCCAGATCGCTGCTAAATACCACATTATCGTCGTTTAACACCCCAATTTGCAGCAGATTACTGTACTGGGTGTTTATCTGTGTTGCCAGTTCAGTGGCCCAGAGTGCATTGCCGATATTGGCGTGGGTGATCTGCCAGCTTTCGTCTATCAGCTCTTGCCCGTTGGCATCAAACAGCCGTAGCTGAGCATAACCGCCTACTTCTGCCGACGTTTGCAGGTTTACATAAGCGCCTTTATCAAACCATAGTGCTGGTGGGGGGTCGCTGCTGCCATTTACCAATTCGATATCTGAGCAGTTATAAAAGCCTTCGCCGACCACATCCACCCGCTGCCAGCGGGTGTAAAGCACCGCCGGGCCGCTGCGATCTGCTGGTAGCTGCACATTAAGGTTATAGTAACCGGCCTCGGCGTTTACGTCGTTTTGCTGGTGTATCAGCTGTAGCTGGTTCCAGCTGAGTGTTTCGCTGGCGCTGTCGAAACCGGGTTTACTCAGGTAGATTTGCCAGTAGCTGGGGTTGTGTGGCGTGGTGGCGCGAAAACGCAGCGTGATCTCATTGCTTTGCGTCAGGTTAATACTGGTGCGTTGCCAGTCGGTTGAGGGAATATCCATCCCACTTTTGCGGCTGTCACCGCCGGCGCACAGGCTACCATCGCTGACGACTGCCTGCACTGCTGCCATATTGCGGTAATCGGCAACGTTGGCCGAAAACTCATGGTGCTGCGTTAGCATATAACCGCCCGATTGTTGGTAAGCGGCGCGACAGGCAGAATTAGGTATGCCGCTGCCATCTGCCGGCCACCAGTAACCGCCGTCGTCTTTACAAATTTGCTGCCGGGCTTTGGGGTAGTCTACATAGCCATGGCTGCTGGCCTGCAGGCTGGTAAATAGCAGGCTTGTTGTTAGTAGTGTAGGGAGTAAGTGTTTGGGTTGCATAGTGATTTCTCTTGGTTATAAGGCTTGGCGCTCCGGGTCGAAGACCTTCTCAGGCTCGCCACAGCAACTCGCCCGCACTGGCGTGCGGACTCAGACACTCTGTGGCGCCCTGATAAGGCATCGACCCTCGCAAGGAAAAGCGGTAAGTCTGCTACTCACCGTTTTGCGCTTGGTAACAGCTTACAAATTACAGATAAAACTCCAGCTGCCATCACTACCGGGCACTGAGTTTGTCCACCAGTTGGCTTTGTACACGTCGCCCTGATACGACAGGTAATCACCATTAACGGCATGGCTTGGGTTACCGGCCCAGTCGGGTTGCGGCCAGGCCGGGTACGGGTGAATAGTGGCGGTAATACCGCCACAACTCTCGCCATTACCGTCGCCATCTCCGTCACCGGGGCCATCGCCATTGCCGATGCTAACAACCGGCAACTGCGGATACTCTTCGGCAAAGGCATAGCTGTTGCCATTGGCACTAAGGATCCAGTTAGACGGCATCGGCATTGGCAGCTGATAATTCAGCGTAACGGTAACGCTTTCACCGTGGGCTACGCTTAAATAAGCCGGCAGATTAAACGCGACCCGGTGCAGGTTATTTTGCAGGCCGCCGATATTGTTGCCGCTGGCATTTCGGCCGCTTTCCACTACCGTTAAACCAAAACCGCTTTGATCGCTGATGGTATCGGGTATTGCCGTGGGAACGTCAAAGCTGAAACTGCTGCTGCCGGGAATAGTGCTGTTGCTGTGGTTAGTCAGCGTAAGCTTGGGGTTGATAGGGAAGTTTTGATCGCCGAGTTTAAAATCACTGATGCTTAAGCGCACATCTACCGCCTGGGTTGGCATAACGCGTTCGGCTTTTACTGCGCCATAAGGGCTGGCATTTTTAAAGCTGTTATAAAACAGCGATGTCAGCGTGTTACCAATAAAGTACTCGCCTTTAGCTGCGTCCCAGTCGTAGTCGCCGGCCAGCTCCCAAAACATCACGCCGCCAATGCCGTTGTCGATCACATACTGCGCTTTGGTGCTGATGCTTTGCTCGGTTTCTACCGATAAAAACACCTGTTTTTGTGCATTCCATAACCAGGGACCTGCGGCAGTGGCATCATAGTGGCGGCTGTAGCTGCCGGTCAGCTGATGCTCTGGGTTGCCTGGGTCAAGATCATACAGGCTGAAGTAGCTGGCGCTGATACCTTCGGCCAGGTTCATGGTATGCCAAAGCGGATTTGAACCTGCTGGCATCTCACTGCCCTGGGTATTTTTATCGTGCCACAGGTTATCGATGCCCACTGCACCGTTACCGCATTTGCTTACCGTGCTGCCACCAGTGCCGGGCGGGCACTGGCTCTGGTTTGGTAACGCTGCTGTGCCCCATAAACCAAAGCTGCCACCCTGTACATCTTTCCAGCCGCGGCTGTAGTACGGAATGCCAATATTAATACGACCTGCAGGCATGGTGCCGCGAAAATACCGGTACGCCCAGTCGGTATTCAGGTAGCCAATTTGCTGGTACTGGCTGGTGTTGTAGTAATTCCACGCTACCAGCTCGGCGTCCTGGCCGGTGTCAAACAGTGCCGCATTGTGGCCAACAAACTGGTTCCAGGCACCGTGCAGGTCGTAGGTCATAATGTTAACGTAGTCCAGATACTGGGTTACCTGAAAGGCTTCCATACCGCGCAGCAGATAGCCGGACGAGGGGGAAGCGATGGTAAGCAGATAATGCTTACCGTCGGCAGCACCGGCGGCATCCAGTTTTTGCCGCAGCACTTTCATCAGCTCGATATAAGAGCGCATCAGGCCGCCACGCAGGCTGTTAGCCAGCGCAAAGTCGTCCGGGTTGCCGGCATCATTCATGCTGGTGGGGTATTCGTAGTCAATATCCACGCCATCAAAACCATATTGACGGATAAAGGCCACGGCCGAGTCGGCAAAGGTATTAATGCCCTGAGTGTTAATGCTTAAATCGCTGTTGGTGGTCATGGTATAAAAACCACCACTGGCAATGCGCTCGCCGTCGTCGTCAAAATAGCCACCGCTTTCGGCCCAGCCGCCGACTGAAATCAGCGTTTTTACGTGCGGGTGTTGCTGTTTGTATTTTTGCAGCAGGTTAAAGTGACCTTTATAAGGCAGGTTAGGGTCCAGCTCAGCGCCGGCCATGCCGGGCCATTCCATACCGGTTGATGCATTATCAGGCGAACCCGTATTACCTACTGAAATCTGGTTAGCGCCATTTACATGGGCAAAGGCGTAGTTGATATGGGTAATTTTATCCCACGGAATATCCGCGGCTAAATACGCTGGCTGACCGTTTTTGCCATGGCGCCAGCTGGTGAAGTAACCAATAATGCGCCGCGGATGATCCGGGCTGATTATTTCGCGGCCTTCAGTGTCGTACACCGTGCAGTAGGGTACGTTAATACCGGGGGTTTGGTACAGGCCATCGGGCCGGCAGTTGTTATGATCAGTTTGCTGTGAAAATGCCGCTGTGCTAACCAGTGCCAGCAGCGACAGTAAAATAGATTGTTTCATAGTGGTATTCCCGGAAAATGCCGCTGGGAAGCTGAGCCAATGCCAAGGGAGCAAGAACCGCTTTGCTCTAAGCTAACCGTTGCAGGCCTGGATGCTGACAAATTCGTTTGGAGCGAATTTGGACAGCTCTGCTGGCCCGAAGGGTAGACTTCAAGGAGGAAGTCTACAATCGAGCCCCCAGGGATGGGTTTACGGCTTGTTAGCGTGGGCAAAGCGGTTTTTGCTTACTCCTCTGTTTGTGCTATCAGTATCCGGCCCGCGGCAGTATGGTTATTGCTGCGGATGGCCTAAGCCTTCATGCATCGCGTTTAAAATATGGCCGTTGTCGGCATCTATTTCCCAGGCGAAAATACCACCCAGCTGATGCTGCAGAATATAGGCCCCTTTTTCCCGCACTGAACGCTTGGTATCAATGCTGATCAGCGTATTGGTTGTAGGGTTCCAGACATAGCTGGCTTTGGCAGTGTTATCCCAGCCCACGGTAAAGCCATTAACGCCGCTGGCTTCAGGCCCGCCCATATAATCGGTTTCAATTTTTTTGTAGTCCATAATGCCAGGTTCCCAACCACCACTGATGCCTGCACCACCGGTGCCGGTAAAGGGGTTATTACCGGTTACACCCGCCACGTTTTGCCAGCCGCGGCCATACATGGCGGCTCCCAGCGCAATTTTGCCTGCCGGTACGCCGCGGTTAAGCAGATATTGCACGGCTTCATGGGCGCTAAAGCCGGGAGTGGGAGAGTTCGCCGACGGATACAGGCCAGTCTGGTGGCCCAGTACGCCGTTCCAGGCGCCGTAGTAGTCGTAAGTCATCAGGTTAATGTAATCCATGTACTGGTGGGCATCTTCCCAATCAACAACGCTGAGTTTTTCTACCCCGCCAGACATCGCGGCGGCCAGCTCATAATCGCGGCCGGTTTCTACACTCAAGGCATCCAGGGCAGCACGCAGCTCTTGCATCAGGGTGGCAAAACCGGCACCGTCCTGGGCTGAGCCTAAATTGGTGTTGGCACCACCACCGCCAGGGAATTCCCAGTCGATATCAATACCGTCGAAAAAATCATAAGTGCGGATAAAATCGATAATAGAATCAATAAATACCGCCCGCGCTGCTGGGTTAGTACCTACGTCGTACAAGGGATCTGACAGTGTCCAACCGCCAACTGATGGCAAAATTTTAATATGCGGATGAGTCTGCTTTAAACGGTACAACTCGGCAAAAATACCGCGTATCGGTTGATCCCAGACATCACCAGGGTAGCTTTTTTCCAGGGCAGCAAATTTGTCGTGTACTACCACAGAGTAATCCGGTTTACCGGCACACTGGCTGTTCAGAGCAGCGTAGCCTTCGGGGTTAGCCTGTTGTAAGCCAGCGTTCGGGCCACATAGCGGAATAAAACCGTAGTAAATATGCGTCAGGTTTTGCGCCGGTATATCGGCGGCATTAAAGGCGCGGCCATAAATACCCCATTCGACAAAATAAGCACCCACTTTTTTGCCGGTGGTATTCTGATACGGCAGATTACTTTGTTTTAGCGGATGCGGCCAGGCGGTTAAATCCAGATCAGTCCAGGGGTTAAAGCCGCCATCGCCGCCACCGTTATCCCCACCACCATTGTCACCTCCGTCACCACCGCCGCTGCCGGTAATATTAATAGTGGTAATGCCACTGCTGGCGCATTCTTCTGCAGTACCTGTTACCTGGCACAAGCTTGCCTGTAACTGATAACTGCCGGGTTGGGTAAAGGTAAGGTTGGTAGTGCCGGTTTGTGCATTCTGGCCATTTGGTGTTATTGCAGCAGTAAAGACAACGCTGTCATTTTGTTTTAAATACCACTTGTTACCGTTGGTACCCCACCACATATCCCAGCGTACCGGCACCTGCACACTGCCGTTTTGCAGGCTGTATTCTGTTGGCATCCAGCTGATCACCGGTGCATTCGGTGTGGCGGCCTGTACACTGGCTGCCAGTAGCAGCAGTGAGGCAGCACTACATAGGTTAACTGTTTGTTTAAACATAACTTCCTCCGGTTTTGTTACTTGTTTTTATCTTTTTTTATTTCGTGGTGCTGGCTGGGTTTTACCGTTGCAGCACATGTTTGTTGTTGCACATTCTGGCGCCTGCCTGGCGTAAGTAGCGGTTCCGTATCGTATAGGAAATGAGCGAATTGACTATGGCAAAAATGACAGCGTTGTCAAAAAAGTGATTTAATTTTTCGATGATAAATTTTTGATTTAAACTTAAATGACTGAAATAAGACGAAATGTTTTTACATCGCGGTGCCGGATTTCTTTACATATTATCGGGCCAGAACTGTGTTTTTCGGGAAGAATGTTAATTTTAACCGGAGCGCTTTAGCTTGCGCCCCGGTGCGTAACGGTGAATTAGTCGAGGATAATATGCGGCAAAAAGCGTGAGCTGTCTTTGGTGATCAGGCTGTTGTCTTCACGGATGCAAATACCGGCGGCACTATTTGCCACGACCCAGCTGCCAATCAGCGCATAGTTGCCGTTAAACTGCGGTAATGGCGCTAACGCCTGGCGGATATAGCCGCTGTCGTTGTAAGGGCCGTCTTGCTTTAGCGCTTTGCCATCACTGGTTACCAGCTCTATATTGGCGCCTTCGCGTGAAAGCAGTGGTTTACGCACCCAGCCGTTTTGTAATGCGCTGCCGTCATCAAAAAAGGCCGGTAACAGGTTAGGATGGCCCTGATATTTTTGCCATAGCAGCGGCAATATGCCTTTGTTAGACAATAAACACTTCCACAGCGGTTCAATAAACTGGGTCTGGCTGGTAACAATAGTGCTGGCAAAATCTTCCTGCAGCATAAATTCCCACGGGTACAGCTTAAACAGGCCTTGTATCGGGAAGCCCTCAATATCAACCAGTTGGCCATCGATATCGCCCAACTGTTCTAACTGAATATAACGGCTGTTGATACCGGCTTGCAGCGCGATATCCATCAGGTAATCTACCGTGCCTTTATCTTCAATGCTTTCGGTTACGCTGGCAAAGTAAAACGGCTGTGGCAGGTTAAGTTCACTAAAGGCTTGCTGCAGTTTGTCCTGCAAAGAGTTGAACTGATCAGCGCCTTGCGGTAACTCGCCACGCATCAGTTGGTCTTCCAGCCATACCCACTGAAAAAAGCCGGTTTCATATAATGAGGTTGGCGTGTCGTAATTCAGCTCCAGCAATTTAGCCGGGCCGGTACCGTTGTAGCTAAAATCCATGCGGCCGTATAAATGCGGCTGTTGGTTTTGCCAGCTGCTGCGCACGGCGTCCCAAAACTGGCGCGGTATCGCAAGTTGCTGCAGCATTTGCTCGTTGTTAACGATATCGTCAACCAGATCAAGCGCCATCTGGTGCAGCTCTTCGGTAGGCTGTTCCAGATCCTGCTCTATTTGCTGCAGGCTAAACTGATAATAGGCACTTTCGTCCCAGTACGGCTCGCCATCAAAGGTATGAAAATTAAAGCCAACACTTTGTGCAAAGGCCTGCCAACCCGGCCTTGGGGTGCTGTTCACTCGTTTCATGCCGGTTTAACCACCATAGCTGCCAACATTGCGCTTAGCTGCCTGGGCACCAAAACCACCACGGCGAGCCATGGAAGCAGGTTTAGGCTGCACTGCTGATGGCCGTATGCTGGTGCTACCCGGCTGGTTGGCAACGGCAGTATTGGTTGCTGTACGAAAAGTACTGCGATCGTCGCGTGATTTATACAACGGCTGGTTTGGCACCGGCGAGCGGTTGGCGGCGGCTGCCTGTTGCTGTGGCGCCCCGGCCATACCACCGCGGTTTAGCATTTGCCCGGCCATAAAACCCATCATCATCGGCATAAAAAAGCCGCTGCTTTGCTGGCTTTGTTGCGTTTGTTCTGTTGGCACAGTGTTGTTTGCGGCAAGTACCGGTGCGGTTTCACACTGGCCGTTACCAAAATCGGTTTCACATTCCTGCTTGCTGGCATAGCGCGGTGCCACCTGCGGATGCAAAGCTTTGGCGTCGTCAAACGCAGCTTTACATTCTGCCGGCGGGTTATAGTAGGCGGCGCATTCGTCTGGCGAGTTAAACACCTGTACTTCAACCGGCTTTTCGCCACAGCCTGCCAGCACCAAACCTGCGGCAGGTACCATCATAATCAGGCGGGCGGTTTTGCTGCGTTTAAATGTTTTAGTTGTAGTGTTAGTCATAGTGCGCTCCTTAATAACTCATACAGGCGGCATTTAATATACCTACGCTGACTGAGCAACAAGCCGAGAAAATACCGGCTGCCAGTTCACCCTGCGTAATACGCTGCGGCAGCTTTTTTAGCACAGCGGTGCTGATAAAAAAGGTCAGAATCTGTACCAGCAAGGCTACGCCGCCCCAGATAGCGCAGTCGAGTAATGACATGGAGTGCGTAATAGCGCTTGCCAATGGCCAGGCAAAACCAATTAAGGCGCCACCAAAAGCAACAGCGGCAGAGGCGTTGTTAGCGCGGATCAGGGCAAATTCGTCATGCGGTGTCACCAGTGTGTACAGGCGGACAAATAACAGCACCAGCACAATGGCCAGCGCAAAGTACGCTGCGAAAGCCGGTAAACCGGTTAGTGAGGTTAAGGCAGTATTTAGCATAATAGATCCCGTGTTTTTACTGATAGTGCCGATCCTGCGGAAAATACGGCTGTAGTTCAAGTTAAATCGGTCTGCTGCGGCAGGTTATTTATCGCAGCAGGCCTTCTGCTTAACCTGTATTGGCTGGACACCGCTGATCATGCTTCTACACTGGCCTGCGTTAAAACAATAAGAATGTTAATAACCAGGAATCACTAATGAAAAAAATTACAACAGTCGCGCTGAGTATTGCGCTGGCGCTGGGCGTGGCATCGTGCTCGAACAGCAGTGTAACCGCTGAAAATAATGCTGTGGTGCAAACCCAGACCGGCCTCAGTTCAGGTATCGAACTGGCGAATATGGACACCAGCGTAGCCCCACAACAGGACTTCTTCCATTATGTAAACGGCAGCTGGATGGAGAAAACCGAGATCCCGGGTGACAAAGCGCGCTGGGGCAGTTTTGACGAACTGCGCGAAAACGCCGAAAAACAAGTATTGGCCATAGTGCAGCAACTGGCGGCTGAGCAACATGTTAAAGGCTCTGACGAGCAGAAAATTGCCGACTTATACAGCTCATTTCTCGATGAAGAACTGGCCGAAGTGCTGGGCCTGAACCCTTTGCGTGGTGAATTGGCGCAAATTGATAATATTAAATCGCACAAAGACTTAACGGCGCTTTGGGGACAATGGCAGCGCTACCGCGTTGGTACACCGGTAGCTGTGTTTGTCGGCCAGGATCAAAAGCAGTCTGATCAGTACATTACCGGAGCATCGCAGGCGGGTTTAGGTTTACCTGATCGTGATTACTACTTAAAAGATGATGCCCGCTCGGCCGAATTGCTTGGCCAGTATCAGGCATTTATTGCCAAATTATGGGCCCTGGCGGGCATGGATAATGCCGAGCAGGCTGCCGCCGATATCGTCGCACTGGAAAAACAAATTGCTGCCGCCCAGTGGAGCCGGGTGCAAAACCGTGACCGCAACGCCACCTATAACAAGCTGACTATTGCTGAATTAACTAAACTGGCACCGGGTTTTGACTGGCAGGCTTTTTTAACCGCAGCGGGCCTTGGCAGCATCAACGAGCTGGTGGTGCGCCAACCCAGCTACTTTACCGAATTTGCCAAACTGCAGGCCAATACCCCGGTAGCGCAGTGGCAGCAGTATCTGAAGTTTCATTTAATCCGTAGCAATGCCGGTAACCTCAGCAGCGCCTTTGCCGATGCCAGCTTTGATTTTTACGGCAAAACCTTAAATGGCCTGCAAGAGCAGCGTAGCCGGGAGAAGCGTGCAGTTAGCCTGGTAGACAGCAATCTGGGCTTTATGGTGGGTAAAAAATACGTAGAGCAACACTTTAAGCCCGAAGCCAAAGCCCGTATGGACCAGATGATTGAAAACCTGCGCGGGGCATTTCGTCAGTCAATTGACGAGCTGGAATGGATGAGCCCGGTAACGAAAAAGCAGGCACAAATTAAACTGGCTAAATTTAACACCAAAATTGGCTACCCGGATAAATGGCGTGATTACAGCTGTGTAGAAATTAGCCCCACTGATTTAGTTGGCAACCTGCGCCGCAGCGCCGAATGTGAATATCAGCGTACCATCGAGCGTTTAGGTAAACCGGTAGATCGCACTGAATGGGGTATGACACCGCAAACAGTAAATGCCTATTACAGCTCTACCATGAACGAAATTGTGTTTCCGGCCGCTATTTTACAGCCACCGTTTTTTAATGTAGACGCCGACGACGCGGTAAACTACGGCGCTATCGGTGGTGTTATCGGCCACGAATTTACCCACGGTTTTGACGATCAGGGCCGCCGCTCAGACGGTGACGGCAACCTGCGCGACTGGTGGACAGAGCAAGACGCCGCCCAGTTCCAGGGCCGCGCTCAGCTGATGATTGACCAGTACAGCGCCTTTAACCCGATAGACGACTTACACCTGCAGGGCGCTTTGGGCTTAGGCGAAAATATCGCTGACTTAGGCGGCTTAACCGTATCGTACAAAGCCTATCAGAACTCACTGAACGGCCAGAGCGGTGCAGTAATTGATGGCTTTACGCCAGAGCAGCGCTTTTTTATGGGTTGGGGCCAGGTGTGGCGTATTAAATTCCGTGATGAAGCCTTGCGCCAGCAAGTGATCACCGGGCCACACTCACCGGGTATGTATCGCGTGTTAGGTACACTATCGAATATGCCACAGTTTTACGAAGCCTATGATGTAAAACCGGGTGATGGCATGTACCGTGACGACAAAGTGCGGGTGAAGATCTGGTAAGAAAAATGAATAAGCTATTTCAGTATTAAAGAAAAAATGGGTTGCTAACGCAGCCCACTTTTTTGAATAAACTCTTTCTGTATAGAGTTTCTGTCTATGTTCACTCTGTATTCTTCATATACTTGTTAATATTGCCTCATGTTAGTGAATACCATTTTATGCAGTAAATAATGTTTTGACATTTACATTATTTTTAATATATATATTTTTTTATTTATTATGGATAATATAAATGTTGCATATTGGACGTGCTTGCGGTTGTTTTGTAGTCGTGCTTATTGCTGCATTTTTTTCCGTGAACATAAGCGCTGAGCAGATATCAGCGCCGGAAGAAAACGGTGGGGTAGCTTCTGCTTGTATCCCGATAAATATTGCCAGGAGCGATTCACGCTCAATACAGTCTTCAGCTGCACTGGCACCTGCAGCTTCGTGCGCACCAGCTAAACCCGATATCCCCACTGCCAATCTCGACAACACAACTATACAGGTTGGTTGGGGTTACTCTCTGAATACAAAACATTATGCTTTGCAGCAGAGTATTAATGGTGCAGCGTGGCAAAGCGCCGGAACCACAACGGCACTATTTAAACGGTTTCCGGTAAATCCCGGCAGTTCTTATAAATATAGAGTCGCAGCCTGCAATGACTGGGGATGCTCTGTGTATACCTATCAAAGCAACACTGTTAACGTACCACCTGTGCCGGCTATACCAACCGGGCTTAAGGGCAGCTTATCAGCAACAACAATTAACACCAGTTGGAATGCATCTACATACGCAACCACCTATTATGTAAGGCAAAGTGTGAATGGTGTTTGGCATGCCGACGTCGGCCCCGAGGAGGTGCTCAGAAAATCATTCACAGTGTATCCTGCCAGCAGTTATCAGTATCAGGTAAAGGCCTGCAACAGCAGTGGCTGTTCGAATTGGTCGGCAGCGACAGCCACGATAGCGGTGCCGCCCATACCGGGTCAGCCAACCGGAATTAAAGGCAGTTTGTCGGCAACGACAATGACCACCAGTTGGAACATCTCTGCCCATGCAACGACTTATTATGTGCGCCAAATTGAGAATGGTAACCTGCAAGGCGAGATCAACAAAGGAGGCAGCCGCAGTCATCCATACGCCGTAGTGCCAGGCCGCAGTTACCAGTATCAGGTAAATGCTTGCAACGGCAGTGGTTGTTCAGGTTGGTCTTTGGCCACATCTGCGATAGCGGTGCCACCCATTCCTGCTATACCAACCGGGCTGGCGGGCAGTTTGTCGGCCACAACCATCAATACCGGCTGGAATGCGTCGGCTCATGCAACGGCCTATTATGTGCGCCAAATTGAGAACGGTAACCCGCAGGAGCAGATTAGTAAAGGCAACGGCCGCAGCCATCTATACACCGTAGTGCCGGGCCGTAGTTATCAATATCAGGTGAAAGCCTGTAACGGCAGCGGCTGTTCGGGCTGGTCAGTGGCGACAGCCACGATAGCGGTGCCACCCATACCTGCTATACCAACCGGGCTGGCGGGCAGTTTGTCGGCCACAACCATCAATACCGGCTGGAATGCGTCGGCTCATGCAACGGCCTATTATGTGCGCCAAATTGAGAACGGTAACCCGCAGGACCAGATTAGTAAAGGCGACGGCCGCAGCCATTCATACACCGTAGTGCCGGGCCGTAGTTATCAGTATCAGGTAAAGGCTTGCAACGACAGTGGTTGCTCAGACTGGTCTTTGGCTACAGCGGCAATTGCCGTGCCGCCTATTCCTGCCAGTCCTGTAGCTGGCGTAGCTGCAGAGGGCACAACAATGACAGTGAGCTGGCTGCCAGTTAGTGCTGCAGCGTCGTACAAACTGCAGCAGTACGTTGATGGCGCATGGCAAGCTGTGATAAACAACGGCAGTTCATTGAGTCGCTTATTTGGCGGCTCAGCGGGGCAAAGCTACTCTTACCGGGTCAGCTCTTGTAACAGCAGTGGCTGTTCCGGTTGGTCGGCAATTGTAAGCAAAACCTTGGTACCATCGGTGCCGGCGGCGCCTGACATTAGTGCGTCGTCACCAGATATGTTGGTTCAATGGTATAGTGTGTCAGGTGCAACCCGCTATCATATACAGCAATATGTGGCGGGAGATTGGCAGCCGGAGATAAATGCAGGTAATACCCTGACTAAATCCTTCACTGGCGTAATAGGTGATACGTACAAATTCCGCCTTAAAGCCTGTAATACAGCAGGCTGCTCGGCATTTTCTGCTGAAAACAGTTTAGTGTTGCGACAAGGCTGGGTACAAACGAATACTGAATTGCCGGATGAGCTGTCGTTTTCCAGCGAAACGTACTCGCCTGTATCTACCGGTGTTGGGGTATTGGATGCTGTTGCAGCAGTGAATGGCGGGCAGGCCAGTTATCAGCTGTCTGTTTCACTGCCGCCGGGGCGGGCGGGTATGCAGCCGCAGGTTGGTATTTCGTACGGATCGCAGCAAGGCAATGGCCTGCTTGGTGTTGGCTTTGCACTGTCTGCGGGTGGCGGCATTGCACGTTGTCCTGCTACCGTTGCTCAGGATGGGTTCTCTGCCAATGTCAGTTATGCACTGACTACTGACCGCTTATGCTTAAATGGTCAACGTCTTATGCTGGTTAGTGGTAATTACGGCGCCAGCAATGCAGTTTACCGCACAGAGCTTGATCAACTCCTGCGGGTAACGCAGCTCGGCGGCAATCTGAACCAGACTAATACACAATTTAAAGTTGAGTATAGCAACGGACAAACTGCCTTTTTTGGCTCATCAGGCAATGCAGCAAAAGTGGTCCATGCAGGGCGCAGCGAAGCGTTTAACTGGCTGCTTAACTATCAGCAGGACGCAACAGCTAGCAATGTTATTCACTATAATTACCTGGCTGCTGGTAATGGTGAAGTGGTATTGGACAGCATTCGTTACACCGGCAACAGCGCATCAAGCCAGGGCGACAGGCAGGTACAGTTTAGCTATGAAGCACGGCCTGACGTCAGCCGAGCCTATCTGGCCGAAGGGCTGTTTGAGCAAACCAAACGGCTGAAAACCTTGACAACACTATACGGAAGTACATTACTGCAACGCTACGAGCTGAGTTACGCGCCAAGCTCTACCTCTGGCCGCAGTTTACTGCGCAATATAACGCAGTGTGGTTATCAGGATGGTGTGGCGGCTGCATGTTTGGCGCCAACAGTGTTTGACTGGCTTGATGCAGAGCAAGATGTTCAGTTACAGGCTTTTAACTTTGGTTCGGGTATGGCTTACCCCAATGTTGCTGAACTGGCCGAGATTTTACCCCGGGGTGATGTCAATGGTGATGGTGTCAGGGACTGGCCGGGGCGCTATGTTAATGCGGAAGGTGGATCTACAGGTACGCATAACCTAGCCTTGAAACCTTGCTATAAAAACTTTTATCTGCTCAAAACGCCGATCTGTACTGACGCCGATTTCAACCTTGACGGCCTGACTGATGATTGGCGTCGCAGTAGTGGCGGGCAATTACAAATTAAATACACCGGGGGAAGCTGGTTCTCTACCGGGATTTTGTTGGATAACAGTACCAAATCGGGTTTACTTGACAGTCATCTGGCGCATGTCGCCGATTATAACGGCGATGGCTGGCCGGATCTGATGGTACATCATCATAATGCCGGGCAGCCACAGTTAAAGCTGTATTTGCACAGCAGAAATATAATCACGCCTTATGCCTCAGGCCCGTTAGTATTCAGTTACGCTGTGCATGAAAGTGGTGCCCGTTATTCACTGAAAACGGATATCCAGTTTATGGGCGATATGACCGGCAACGGCCGGCCAGATTTGATTAGAGTGAATACCGGCGCCGGAATGAATATTGCTTATGCACAGCCGGTACCGGTAGAGCTGTTGAAAAACACCACCCAGCTTGGCAGCGATGTCAGTTTCGCCAGTCAGACATTAGATTTCGGTTTCAGTATGCTCAACGACACCTTTAGTTACTTTATCGATCTGAATGGTGACGGCTTACCAGACTGGGTTGGCTGGACTGAACAGGCTGATCGCGAGGGTTTTGGTTACCGGCAAAACCTCGGTAATGGTATATTTTCAGGCAAAACCTTGATTGCCGGTGCCAGCCTGGCGTTTAGAAACGATTATTTCCCCTTGCCCGGGGATGAGCCTGGGCTGCGTTATGTACCCAAGTACAGCGCGGCGCTCAAAGTGCATGATATTAACCATGATGGCATTCCCGAACTGCTTGTTCCGGGGCAAAGGCTGCTAACAGGCTGCGCGCCCACACCTGGACCTGGTACGCCGATAAAATGTGGCGATGCTCTGTACAGCTTCTTTCAGGCATCAACCAACAGAGGCTCCAGAACCAGTATTGATAGCGTTGCTTTAGATGACAGTATTTATCAGTTTGATGCCATTTATTTTGATACCGCGCCAGATGGCACAATTACAGCTCGCAAGGAGGCAACCTCGTTAGTTGGGCATGCTTACGAGTCTGTCATTATTGATGCTTATGGCACGGGCTTGCCAGGGCTGCTGTTTAATCACCGGTTAAGACCGGGCTTTAGTTTTACCGGTACGGCTGCTGGCACCGTATTCAGCGGTTTTGCGAATCAGTATGGTGTGTACTTTAATCGTAATTTTGGTAGTGGCGATGGTTATACCAACAAAGATTATCAACCGGTAGACTATCTGCATGCTGTTACGGATGGATTTAGTAATCGCAGCGAATGGCGTTACCGGCCGCTGTCTACCGGAGAAAATAGCACAGGCCAACCCTTCTATGAAACCGCCAATTATTATCAGGGCGGTGGCTATTTGCACTTTGCCTCCAGTATGTATGCGGTGCAGTCATTCAAGCAGCCTGACGGTATCGGCGGTATCAATGAGACCCAATTTGCCTACAAAGGCGCTATGTATCATTTGCAGGGCAGAGGCTTCAGAGGATTTCGCAGCATTATCAGCCACGACATGCGCAATAATTTGATAACCTACAGCGACTTCCGGCAAAAGTTTCCGTTCAGTGGCCAGTTGCGTGGTCAGTTTGTATTCAAAGCGGCAGATATTGCTGCCGACAGCGGCTTTAACATTGGGTATAGCGGCGCTGAGGCGACAGGGGTGTATAACGCTATTTCTGCTCAGGTTGTCGACTGGCAACTTAACCAGCAGCATGCCTCGGCTTTGGGTAATACTGGTTGCACTGCAACAACCGACAGCTTTACTGATGAAACCGACCTGAGCTGCCCGGCCGGGCTTATTTATAATGTATATCAGGCGGCAGCCGATCAATACCTGTATGATTTGCAATCAGGACAGCAATATAGTCATACACGGCAGCAAGTTAGCGATATTGATGCTAACGGCAATGTTCTTGCCGGCAGTACAACTGTTACGGACGACAGCGGAGTGTATCTGTCATCTTTCCTTGCGGAATATGCGCCGCAAACCAATCCCTGGTGGCCACACCGTTTAAAAAGCCGCACTGAATATAGCCACCCGGTGCAACAGCTTTGGCCGGTGCTGAATTATGCTGCCAACCTGGACAGTGCCGGTTGGGTGAAAACCAGCTTTAGCGACTGGCATGCGTCGGGCACGCCACAGCAGGTGGCGGTGAGCAGCAGCGACAATAGTCGCAGCCAGAGTGTGACAACCAGCTTTAATGGCTACGGCCTGCCGCTTTCGGTAACCCGGACTGCTGAAGTTATGAACACGGCGGGGCTATGGAGTACCCAAAGCCGGGTAGAGCAGATCCGTTACAGTAAAAACGGCACAACAGAAGCGGTAGACGGCTATTTCCCGTTTAAGCTGACGAATGCCCTGAACCATGTCAGTTATATCCGCAGCGACGTGGCTACCGGCCAGCCGATACAGCAAGTTGATGCCAATAATATTGCAGTGGTTAGTGATTATGATGCTTATGGCCGGATGAAAACCGTGCAGCACGATGGTCAGGCTGCACAGAACATTTGGTATGACACCGCGGCTTACGATAATAACGCTCCGGACAGAGCGGTGTGGATGCAGGTCATTATTCAGACCGGCACGCCACAGCAGCGGATCTATTTTGATGCGCTGGGGCGGGAACTGCGCAAAAGCAGCGTAGGCTTCCAGGGAGATTGGATCAACCTAGACACGGAATATAACGAGCGGGGTTTGGTGATACGTCAGACCAGCCCCTGGCAAGCAGGTAGCGCGGCAGGCGAGACCCTCTACAGCGGTTATGACGAACTGGGCCGGCCATTGGGTAAATCATCTCCGGGTGGCTTGCAGGTTAGTTATCAGTACAGTGGGCTTGACACCAGCATAGTGGCCGACGGCACGCTAACCATGAGCCGCAGCTACAATAGTTTAAAGCACTTGATGCAAACAACTGATGCCAAAGGCGGCGTGACGTACTACCGTTACAACGGCCGCGGGTTACCTATAGTGCTGCAAGATGCCAACGGCGTGCAGTTAAGCGCCGGCTACAATGCCCTGGGGCAAAAATTACAGGTTAAAGACCCGAATCAGGGCGACAGCAGCTATCAGTACAACGGCTTTGGTGAGCTGGAGCAGGAAACCGATGCCAATGGTCTGGCTGTCCGGTTTGATTATGACCTGCTTGGGCGGCAGACTACGCGCACCAGCTACAGCGGCAGCACAGTAAAAGACAGTGCCGCCTTTAGCTTTGATACCGCTTTAAAAGGTTTTCCGTATCAGGAAAGTTCCAACGGCGCCGTGCGTACCTTTGGCTATGACCCTATGGGTAATTTAACCACCAACACCGTAGCGATAGACAGCAAAAACTTTACCAATCAGTACTTTTATGATGCCAGCAGCGGCCTGCCAAACGGTATGCGCTACCCCAATGGCCTGACCGTGCAATACGGCTATACACCAAGCGGTTACCTGCAAGAGGTCAGCAATGCAGCCAGTGGCTATGTGTACCGCACAATCAACAGCCAGGACGCGTTTGGTAATATGCTGGATATCAGCCTGGGCAATGGCGTGTATTACAACAACCAGTACAACAGCGAAACAGGCTGGGTGCAGAGTTTAACCGCTTGGCGAGGTAGTACGCGGTTGCACGACGTGGAATACCAGCAGTATGACGTGTTTGGCAATATCCGCCAGGTGCACAACCATGTAACCGGCGCGACAGAAAGCTACGCCTACGACGAGTTACACCGGCTAACACAGAGTACCTACAGCAACCTGGGCTACACCGTACCGATAAGCTACAGCTATGACGCGGTAGGTAACTTACAAAGCAAAAGCGACTACGCCAACACCTACCGTTACGGCAATGCGCAAAGAAGCTTAGGCGGCAATGCCGGTAGCAATGCCGTACGGCAAGTGGTAAAACTGAATAACAGCACCGTAAACTTTAGCTACGACAACCAGGGCAACTTAACCGCAGGTGACGGCTTAGCTATCAGCTACAACAGCTTTAAGCAGCCCACGCAGATAAGCCGGAGCGGCAACAGCTTCGCCTTTACCTATGGCGCTAACCTAGAGCGGTTAAAAGAAGTCCGCAACGGTGTAACCACTTACGAGATAGACAAGCTGTATGAAGAAGAAAGCAACGGCAACTGGCGGATATACCTGCAAGATATTGCCATTATTAAATACGACAGCACGAACGGCCACCAGCTACGCTATACGCATAAAGACCGTTTAGGCAGCACCTTAACCTATACCGACCATAACGGCCAGGTAACCGACCGTAGGATGTTTGATGCATTTGGTAAACCCAGAGCGACAGATGGCAATACCCTTATGCCCCCGAGGCTACAAAACCTGAGCTTAAGCCGCAATGGCTTTACCGACCACCGGCATTTGGATGAAGTGGAGTTAATTCATATGAACGGTCGGGCGTATGATTACAACCTCGGTAGGTTCTTGAGTGTTGACCCGATAATTCAGTCACCGGGTAATAGCCAATCACTTAACCCCTATTCATACATCATGAATAACCCGTTGGCAGGGACAGATCCGACTGGGTATATGGGCTGTGCAGCATCGAAGATTGATACTGTGTGTGCGAGAACCGATGCGAATCATGGTGGATTTGCTGAGCCGGGGACTATACCTTCTGGTATCTCAACAGGTGGAGCCGATAAAGGTAATGGCGCGATTCAAGCTCAGCAGCCACCCACACCGACAACACCAACTACTGATATTCAGAGTCCGGCAAAGAAGAGCTGGAATCAATCAAAAGCCAAAGAAATTGCGGACAAATATGAAGATGTTTCAACGGACGTTGATGTTGAAATTGCGGCAATGCAGACTGATCCAAATGATTTGGGCCAAACAGCGTCAAAAGGAGGTCGTAGAGGAAATACTACAAGAGACCCGTTTCAATCATATATTAATGCGAGGTATAACAGGTTATTTAATCAAATAAGAGAATTGGATCCCAACTTTAGCGTTGCTCGTCCGGCAAGGCGTGATGTTTCAAGGAGGGAAGTCGAAGTTCTTGAGCAACATTTATCAGGTATTCGAGGTGCGCCCGCTCTGGATCTAACTCCAATCGGAGGTGGGACAGGTGCTGCGTACAGAGCGGCCAGGCGGAGTTTGAACATTCCAATGAATGCGAGACCAACAAGCGTTCAACCTAACCGAGACAATAATGGAGTGATTCAGCCAGGTTTTGTGGAAATATTCAGGTTGCCGGTAGGGAACGGAACATATAGGGATGTATTTATACGCCATGACTCATCTGGTCATTATTATGGAAGTGGAAACATTCATAATTGGGGACCTCATTTTAATACTGGGGTTATGAGAAATGGCCGACAAGATAATGACGGTGGACATTATGGATATTGACAAAGATTTTTTAAGTGTAGAGCAAATATTAGACAAATTTACGGGCTTTAATTGGTATCTTTACTCGCAAAATGCTGCTTGGCTAGAGCCAACAAAAGTAAATATTTATTATGGAGTATGGCGGAGATTTATAAGATCTCTTGGCAGGAATGTGTTTTCTTTAAGTAAAGAGTCCTTCTTTGTCGACCCAGATAAAGGATTAAAAAATTATGGATTATCTGAAATTAACTTAGCTGAGCGCGAATTTGTGGCGAGTAATCTAGCCGGAGATTTTGATAACTGCCTAATAATTAGTGCTAGAGAGTTAGATGAAATTTTTGTAAAGTTTGAAAGTAAATTTAAGGATGTTTTTGCTAATGAAGATTTTTTCTGTAAAGAAGAAAAGTTTGATTCTCTTGTAGAATTTTTGCATCGAGAAGATTATGTGGTCATTCCTTCTGTTTACAATGATCAACAGGGATTCCATGTAGTGCCTGGCAGGAGTGATTGCTAGCACTTATTATCATATGTATCGCATCTACACCGTTTCACATGGTTGAGGTGGATGAAAACAACCGGATTTTGTTTTAGATTTAGTCAATATCCGGTTGTTGGGAATCATCTGAAATGAGCAAAACGACCAGCAGGCCGGGCAGGCTTGTCCGGTAGAAGTGATCAGCGTTGACCAGCGGGCCATGCAGTTTTGGCCAGCGCCACTAGATGGTGGGGCTGGACAGATTGATCTGTTCTGCTGGCTGGGTGTGATCAGCTCTGCTGCTTTATCCTGCTCAGTCTGCTGTTACTTTCGGAGCAGGGTACGCTCAAATATCAGATGTTTTAAATCACGGAAGTTGTCCGGGATTGGTCCATCTTGATAGAGGATGTTTGAAAGCTGTTGTATCTCGGTGTGGCAGATAAAATTATAAAAGGTTTGTTCATTTACATCCGCTTTGTTCACAAAGCCACGTTGTATTGCTTTTTGATACAGCTTTTTATAGACATTTATGGTTCCCGCGATATTTACATGATAATTGTTGATGATTCGCATCGGGAGCATAATATGCGAGTCGTCAGGTGCTCTGTAAGGCCAAACATCGGAATATAGTCTGTCGTGCTTTGCGACGAGTGTGGCAGAAAAATTCTGATTTAATAGAATATAAAAATCTTCAGCCACCGTTGAAAAAACACTGATGATGGATAGTTTTATAAGGTATTGAATAGCAGACAACTGAGCTAAATCGAGTCGGTCGTTTTTGGTTGGTGGTGATTCAAGACAAAACGCGATTAGGCAGGCCAGTGCATGAATATCGGCACTTGCGTGAATTTTCCAAATAGCCTGCCGACTTAACTTTTTCCTTTTTACCAGCCCAACAGCATCGGCTTCCTTAAATAGCATTTGCACGTAGCTATGCGGTAAGTTTGACAGTGCTTCGGTGATCGACTGTTTAGTAGGCGTTGGGTTATCAATCAGCTGCCATAGTGGATGGCATAGCAGCGAGGTTAAGCTGAATAGCGGTTGAACCCGCCTGTCGATATCTTCAACCACCTGGCGTCTGACTATTGGCTCGCCTTGTTCCTTTTTATTATAAAATCGAGACGATTTGTTCAGCCAGTCTGCGCCATATTTCATCTTCTCGGCGTCAGTTAATAACTTCTTTTTCATGTCATAGGCACTTAGTGCACCAAGGTGCGCTTTTAAACATGCGCAGCCGTACCTTGTTGCCAACGATTTGGCTTCCCGGCTTAGTTTTAAGTACTGATCAAAGGTATACATGAGGAAAAATAAAATTTAGCATTTTCGATGCTAAATTCTTCCTGTATTAAGCAACACATTGAATAAATTGAAATTTGCAAAATACCCCATCGCTAAACTCGTGCCTTTAATCTGAAAATAAAGCCTTATGCAAGATTAGCAGACTTGCATACTCTTAGTTAATCCTATGAGTTCCATGCAGGTTAATGACGATGCAGAGCGATACAAGCGAAGGTAGTGAAATAGAAACTCTGGCTTTTCAGTTGGAGCGTGAGCTGATGAACAGCTATGGCTCACCTTTACTGACCGGCGAAAAGCTCGCTGAGGCCATGGGGTATCGCAGCATTCACTCTTTACGCAAGCATATGTCACAGAGAAACTTTCCTGTGAAGTTGTTCACAATAAAAGGACGGCGCGGCAGATTTGCATTGGTGAAAGATATTGCCTGCTGGCTGGCAACACAACGACTGCAACATCAATACGAACCAGAGGAGAAGCCTATCGAACAATAGCTAAATATATCGTTATATTCACAAGGCACAGAAAGTGAAAAAGCCAGAGTATTTCGGACTCTGACTTTTTCGGAACTCGTCGAATTTTGTTCGGCTCGACCCGTTTATTTAAGCTTTCTATTGCATCCCTGTCAAGTTTTCGGCTTAGCCGAAGACACAGGACTGCGCGTGCCTTGATTTCATTAACATTGAAATTAAGGAGGCTCATTATGAGCAAGCATACCTTGCGGCAGCTTATCCGGTTGCTGCTAACCACTAACTTTTCCAACCGTCGTATTGCGCAACTGGCGGCGACATCGCCCAACACGGTGCGGACCTACCGGCAAAAGCTGAGCGAAGCCGCGATAGACAGTGCTGAAGTTGCGCAGTTGGCAGACAATCAGCTAGCTGCAAAGCTGAGTACATCGAAACAGCCTGGCTCGGATAAACGTCAGCCAGACTGGCCACACATCCATCAGTTGATGCAGGTTAAGCATCAAACGCTTATTCAGCTTTGGGAAGAATATCGCAGCATATGCCCTGCAGATGCGTTTAGTTATTCCCAGTTTACCCATTACTACCGCCAATACGTTAAATCGATTGATGTCTCGATGCGCCAATATTACGCGCCCGGTGAGGTGTGTTTTGTCGATTTTGCCGGTAAGCGGATACCGTGGACAGAGCCCAAAACACAAGAACCCCAGTTTGCGGAAATTTTTGTCGGCGTGTTAGGTTACTCCCAGCTTATTTTTGCTGTAGCGCTGCGCTCACAGAAGCTGGAAGAATGGCTTGGTGCCCATCAGCAGATGTTCACTTACTATGCTGGTGTGCCACAGTTAGTAGTGCCGGATAACCTCAAATCCGCGATTACCACACCCGGCAAATACCCGGAAATAAATCCCAGCTATCTGGAGTTGGCAGAGCACTATGGCTATGTGATTGAGCCAGCGCGAGTCAGGCGGCCGCAGGATAAATCGCTGGCAGAAATTGGTGTGTTACTGGTCACCCGTTGGATCACCGTTGTGCTGCGTCGCCGGCAGTTTTTTAGCCTTGCTGAGATTAATCAGGCAATAAAAGAGCTGCTGGAGCAGTTAAATAAACGCCCATTTAAACGCTATGAAGGCAACCGGCGTGAGCGCTTTGAACAAGCTGAAAGAGCCGTATTGTCAGCGTTGCCGGATAAGCCGTTTGATATTGGCCGCTGGATACATCAGCAGAAAGTAAACCGCGACTATCACGTCTATGCACTTGGCCATGCCTACTCAGTACCCTACGAGCTGACTAACCAGCACGTGGATATCAAGATTTGCCAAAACAAGGTTGAACTCTACTTCCAACATAAACTGGTTGCCGTGCATGTGCGAGGCTTTATCAAAGGCGGTGCAACCACAGAGCCCGGCCACCGGCCCAAAAGCCATCAAGCTTATGCCGAGCAATCCAAAGCACACTTTATGCAGTGGGCCAAAGGGATTGGTGAAAGTGCATCGGCTTTGGTGTGTGCTCAATTTGCCAATAAGCCGGAACACTCGCTACAGGGCTGTAAAGCCAGCTCGCAGCTGCAAAAGCTGGCCAGACATTATGGTAATGACCGGTTTGAAAGAGCCTGCAAGTGCGCCTGTGACATCCAATCACTGACAGCAAGCAGCGTGCGCTCGATTTTGCAATGTCGTTTGGATGATGCCGCACAAACGGATATACCGGTACAAGTGCAGTTACCGCTACATCATAATGTGCGTGGGGCGCAATATTATATAAACGGAGGGCAGTAAAATGAGTGAGCAACAAGTGTTTGAACACTTCCGGGCTCTCCGGTTGCCCGGTATGAGCACGGCCCTGCAGCGGGTATTGGACACGCCGGATATGGCGGCTATGCCGGTTATCGATATCCTGGCGTTTCTGACCTGTGAGGAAATCCAGTACAAGGCGCAGAAAAAGCGTGAACGATTGTTCAAAGCCGCGAAACTGAAGCAGGCTCAGGCTTGTGTGGAGAATATTGACCACCTGGCTAAACGGGGGATTGATAAGGGCTATCTCGCCACGCTGATTAACTGTGAATGGATAACCCGAAATCAGTTCTTAATTATTACCGGCCCTACCGGTGTGGGTAAAAGCTGGATCGCCTGTGCCTTAGCAAACCAGGCTATCAAACTGAACCAGCCGGTATTGTACAAACGTTTTGGTTTGCTGATGGAAGAGCTGGATATTGCCCGCAAAGATGGCTCTTTACCGAGGTTGCGAAGTTATCTGTCCAAATTCAAATTGCTCGTTTTGGATGACTGGGCCATTACGCCATTACTCGAGCGTAACCGGCAGGACTTGCTGGAATTGATGGAAGAGCGTACCGAGTCAGGCTCGCTGATTATTACCACACAACTGCCGGTAAGTAAGTGGCATGAATACATCGGAGAGCCGACGATTGCAGATGCCATTATGGACAGGATTGTTCACCGCGCTCACCGGCTGGAATTGCACGGCGAATCTATGCGCAAAGTGTACAAAACCATCGGGGAGGGCAAGTCATGAATAGAGAAATACACATTGATGGCTTCGAGCAAATGCTGGTATCTGTTGATGTTGACGATATATATGTCAAACAGCTGTTTGAGATCTACCACCAGCGATTAATCACTAACCCGATGGTATGCCAGAAGCTTAAGCTGCGGGGTATAGGTATGGATGCAATTCTGGCGTTTCAGATGGGCTACTGCGACCGCAAGTTAAACCGCTATGTTCAGCCCTCTGATAAGCCGGATGGCGCTGGCTTTAGAGGTGCACTGCGACGTTTGGAGTTAACCAAGGCTAATGGCCATGAGATCTTCAGAGGTTGTATCGTAGAACCGGTGTTTGAGGGCGACAGGCTGATAGCAGCATGTGGAGTTAAGCTGATCTGCCCCAGTCGCCCGGCTTCGCGCATTATCCAGTGGTACAGGAACTGTGTTTACACATGTCCTGTCAGGTTCAACATCATGGTATGGGGAAAGCGTTATGTTACTCACTAAGCCAGCATCTCTGGCACTGCCCGGCTGTATCCATTATTACCTGGATGTTTGCCGGGCTAAGGGGCAGAGTGAAAATACGGTGGTCAGCAAAGAGGCTGCTCTATCCCTATTTCAGCAGTGGTGTGAGGCACTGGGTATTATCAGCCTGGAGCAAGTGGATGTAGACTTACTGGACAGCTATCAGCAATATCTGCATCAATACCGCAAAGTACGTAATGGCGAGCCATTGTGCCGGGCAACCATACGGTACCGGTTAACAGTGGTAAAAGTGCTGATCAGGACGCTGTTTGTTAAAGGCGTGCTTGAGGTGAATAGTACAGAGCACTTTGAATTGCCTAAAATTGGCAGGCGGTTGCCCAAGCCAATCCTAAGCAAGCTAGAAGTGAAAAAAGTGCTGCAACAATCAGAGCATTATGGTCAGCGTGGTTTAAGAGATAGGGCGATAATGGAAACATATTATGCCTCCGGTATTCGACGTTCTGAGCTGGGAACCCTGACACTGGATGATCTGGATTTTGAGCAGTATCAACTCAGAGTTAATCAGGGAAAAGGCTTTAAAGACCGGTATGTACCAATAGCCAAGAGTGCCTGTTTTTGGATCTACCGCTATTTGAAAGAGGTAAGAACCAGGCTGGCAAATGAACATTCAGGTAAAGTCCTGTTCTTGGCAAACAATGGTAAGCCGTTCCGGGCTGCACAGTTGTCGGAGCTGGTAGCGAAATATATCAAGCTATCAGATATTCGTAAAAGAGGTGCTTGTAACCAATATCGGCATGCTGCTGCAACGCACATGGTCGATAATGGCGCGGATATCCGCCACGTGCAGGAGTTTTTGGGCCATGCCGATCTGTCTACCACACAAATCTATGTGCACGTGAGTATGGTAAAGCTGAGAGAAGTTTACAACAGGACGCATCCAGCCGCCCAAAAATGAGAATGTAGGTTCAGGGATGAACCTTAAGGCAGTTGTTGCGAATATTTCGAAAACTTGACGCCGTTGCGAATATTGCGGATAATTACTTGAAAACTTGAAAACTTGAAAACTTGAAAACTTGAAAACTTGAAAACTTGAAAACTTTAGAGATTATTGAAATGTTAAATGTACAATCATTACCGAGTGCTGAAGAAATTGCATTGGCAAAGTTAAGCAGCCAGGAGCTTTCTGCTGTATTGGAAGCAAATGGTGATGTACAAAATTTTAATGTGGTGGGAAAGGATGGCGAACACCATTCGGTAAAGCTTCCTGCCAGTGCGGTTAAATTAATGATCGAGGTACTGACTCAACTCGGTCAGGGTAATAGTGTGAGCATCACTCCTATACATGCTGAGCTGACAACGCAAGAAGCGGCGGATATGCTGAATATGTCCCGCCCCACCTTTATTAAGTTGCTTGATTCCGGAGAGCTTGCTCATAACAGAACGGGCAATCGTCGTAAGGTTGCGTTTGTCGATGTGATGAAATATAAGCAAAATCTTGATGCTAAACGCCTAACAGCCCTGGATGAGTTATCAGCCCTCGATCAGGAGCTGAATTTGGGATATTAAATGGCAACCTATACCGTGATCCTGGATGCATGTGTGATGTATCCAGCGCCGTTGCGCAGTTATTTATTATATCTTGCACAAACCGGCCTTTACCGTGCCAGATGGACCGAGCAGATACATGATGAATGGATACGTAATCTGCTAAAGAATCAACCTGACCTGCCCGCAGAAAAGTTACAAAAGACACGGGAACTGATGAACAGCCATGCACCGGATTGTGTTGTTGAAGGCTACCAACAGTTTGTTACAGGCATTGAGCTACCTGATGACGACGACAGGCATGTTGTCGCGGCGGCAATAAAGGGCCAGGCAGAAGGCATCATTACCTTTAACCTGAAAGATTTTCCGCAGCAGAGCCTGGCTCCTTTGGGATTAACGGCTATTCACCCAGATGTATTTCTGACTGATATGTTTGAACTCGATCCTGGCAGAGCAATTCTGGCAGCACAGCGACAAAGAGGTTCACTAAAGAACCCTCCCATGACGGTGGAGGAATATCTGGATTCGTTGCAACGACAAAAGCTGCCTGCATTTGTATCCAAGTTACGCCAATTTGAAATGATACTGTAAAAGTCCCGCAAGGGGCTTTTTCTTCGCTCTTTAATAAGTTAACTCCAAAAGCACTATCCGATTAATTCATATGAACGGCCGGGCGTATGATTACAACCTTGGTAGGTTTTTGAGTGTTGACCCGATAATCCAAAGCCCGGCAAACTCGCAAAGCTTGAACCCCTACAGCTACATCATGAACAACCCGCTGGCTGGCACCGATCCTACGGGTTACTGTGCCGCAGCAACTGGTACTCGGATTAAGTCTTGCGGCGATATGAAAGTTGACCTGAAAATAGACGGCAAGGTTGTTGGAAGTACGGTAGTCAAAGATGTTAATTTCAAAAATGGTGCTGAAGTAAACTCTGCTAAGGCTGTTGGAGCTGGCCAGATAGGTCAGGCGATCATGGATATTGGTGCTCAGCAAAACACAGCTACTATTAATGGAGGGAATATCAATGGTGGTGAGAACCAAAAAACTGATTTCCAAACTCTTTTAAAGAGTGGAGCTTTTGAAAGCCCGTTCGGCCAAGCACAGCAATGGGTATTTGATAACTTTATAAACCCAATTCCTGATATTGAAGATTCAATAAATGCTGCAATGAATGGCGATTATACTGGCGCATTGGAATCAATGGCCGGTATTGTCGGTAAAAAAGTAAAAGGCGTAGGGAAAATTGGTGAGAGTATCGCTGACGGCGTTACTGATTTAACAGAGCGAGTTCGACATTTCACAAATAATAAAGGGTTGGAAGGTATCCGTGAAAGTCAGGTTATCAAAGCCAGTGATCAAAACAGTGTGTTTACGGAAAGAGCTAGAGGGAAGCCAGGAAGTCCCCGTGATGTTGAGCAAAGACTGGGTATTGGGCCTGGTAGAGGTAGAAACTACGTCGAGTTTGATGCAAGCCCCAGTGAATTTAAAGTTATTAAGAACCCTGTTACCGGTGCTACCGAAAGGGTTTTCAACGGAAATGTTGACTTACCGGGTCGTAATGCAACATTCATTAAAAGATAAAAAGTGAGGCTATGTGTGGATAGAGAAATCAATATCAAGCTTAATGAAGCTATTCATGTTTTCGAGGTGGTTGAAAAATTACAGAAGTTTTTGCATCAACCAGCGAACCACTTAAATATAGAGGCCTTTGCAAAGGAGATTTATCCAGAGTTGAAAGATATATATCACAACATAATATGGGACTGGCTGCCTGACGATGTGAAGGCTGAGTTGGAAGAGCGTTAAATTACATATTCAAGAGCTACCTTGGGCTTAACTTAGGTGAATAGAACCATCAGCAGGCTGGGCAGTGTGGGCCGGTAGAAGTGATCAGCGTTGGCCAGCAGGCCTGGCAATCTGAACCAGTGCCACTAACTTTTAACTCTGTTTCAATGGCCTTCAGTTCTGCAAATCCTGTGGAAGCTTGAGTGGGGGAGCTAAACGGGAATATATAGTTGGTAATACCGTTTTGATAATGGATATTTAAATGTGATATATATGTGATAATTTCCGTTCCTATTTGGAGAAAAGTTTGTTTAGTGTTAGTAGTTATTTGCCTAATGGCGAACTTCACTAACTGATTATTTAAGGAAGGAAGATTGTTATGAAACTAGAGTTAAATAAAAAGCAGCTGGTAAATTTATCGCAAGATGCTCAGGTTCTGCCCAATGAACTCACCCCTCAGGTTGGCGGCGGTGTCAATACTCAAGGATGCCCCGAACCGTCTGTTAATTATCCGAATCAACCTGGCTGCAGAGTCTCCGACCCATCAGGTTTTACACATATGTGTTGCCTTATTCCCTGAAAAATACTGCTAAAAGCGACAGAAGTATGATTATAACTTTCGTTTATGATGCAAACTAAAGGAATATAAAATGAAACTTGAATTAAACAAAAAACAACTAGTGAACTTATCGCAAGATGCTCAGGTTCTGCCCAATGAACTTACTCCTCAGGTTGGCGGTGGCGCAGTAACGGACTGGTGCCCGCAGCCATCTGTTGATAGCCCAAACAGACCTGGTTGTCCAATTTCTGATCCAACGGGTTTTACACGTCCTTGTTGTCAAATTCCTTAATCAGACAATTTTTACATCTATCAGGCAGAGAGATTTACTCTCTGCCTTTCTGCAAAAATTTTTTCAGATGGTTATATTTTTGAAGCCACACATTGGCTAAAAAACATTTAAGGAAAATGATGCAACAAACCAGTGTGATTGATGAAGCAGAGAGTATTGTCAGGGAAATGATCAACGAAATACAAAATATACCGGAAAAAGCCATCAGTTCTGGCCTGCTAACTGGGCTTAGCGGGCACCTTTTATTTTTATGGCATGCAGGCAAGTTTTTGCCAGAGCAGGTATCTGAATCATTATTTAATCGGCATCTGTCGGAAATGGAAGTTGTTGATCATACCAAGCCCTTTGGGATGTCTTTTGGTATTGGTATAACCGGTATTGCCTGGTTATATGAAACTTTTTTGCAGGATCAGACCGACAGTTACCAGCCAGAGTTTAACCAGAATACTGATATTCTTGTACAACAATATCTGGAACAGGTTTCAGATAGTACAGATATCGAATATGTACTTGGAGTGAGTGGTATTGCAGTATATCTGGCGCGAAGAAATCGTTGCCGGCAAGCGCTGGGTTGTAGTGAATTATTGATCTCAGTTTTGCAGAGGCAAGCACATTTTCTGGACGAATCATCTTGTGCCTGGAGCACGCCGCCGTCTTCAATCTATCGTTTCAATAAAGATAATAACAACCCTGAGTTTAATCTGGGATTAGCTCATGGCGTTCCGGCTGTATTAGCCGCTTTAATCGCTTTACATGACGGATTAACCCAGCAAAAAGCAACAGCAGCAAAACTTCTAAATGCCGGCTGCAATTGGCTATTGGCACAACGTCAGGACCCGCAAAAGTATGGTTGTTATTTTGGCAATGTTGCGGAGAAACTATCTCAATCCCGGCTGGGATGGTGTTATGGGGATTTGACTATTGCCCTAACTTTGTTTCGCGCAGGGCATTTGCTGCAAAGAGATGACCTTATTGGTGCCGCGACTGAAATTTGCCTGCATGCCAGTCACAGAACACTTGAACAAAGTTTCGTTCAGGACGCAGCTATCTGCCACGGCATAGCTGGTTTAGCACTTAGCTTTCGTCTGCTATCAGAATATTGCACGCACCCACAAATAAAATTGGCGGAGCAGTTCTGGCATAACGAACTCTTGACGTTATATCGAACCCAAGGCCTGAAAGGTTTTTATCGGTTTGGGGAAGAAGAAGGGCAACCCACTTATCTGGAGGATGCCTCTTTATTGAACGGTTATGCCGGAATAGGTTTGTATTTACTGACTACTCTGGGACAAAACGCTGATTGGACAGAAGCTTTGCTGCTGCAATAAATAAAATAATAGAAATACAGGTGTTTAATGGCCAGTACTGCAAAATTAGAAGCCGATTTTTTTGTTATCCGTATTCCGCGGCTTAGCTGCAGAATCGTTAAAGCTCTCCCTGTTAATGAAGCAGAATTACAGGATTATTTGTCCGGTTGGCTGGCATCACCCGGAGTAAAAGAAGCGCTTTATCTGGCAAGCCCTTCACTGCTGGAACGTTTAGAACTCTGGCAGGCTAAACCCGACAGTAAATCAGGCATAAAAGTCACTTATGCGTTGCTTAAGTACCTTATACGTATGGGGTGCAGAGCAACACCTTTTGGTTTATTTGCCGGGGTAGCTTCAGGCAGTTTTAATGAAAACACTGTGCTTAAACCTGCTTCACTGGCTGTTGAACGTCGTAAAACCCGACTGGATATGTTTTATCTGGGCACTATCCAGCAAGAGTTGGCACAGAACCCTGCCGAAATAGCACAGTGTTATTACAAACCTAACGCAACACTCTATTTGCTGGGCCACACTTACCACTATATCGAACCTTATCAGTCTGCAGATAAACGGCAGTATCGGCTCAGTGCCGCTGAACAGGATGAATATCTTGACGCTGTGCTCGCACTGGCTTTAAAGGGCAGAACGAAAACTCAGCTGGTGCAGGCATTCTCAGAGCGATACCCTGAGGCGGATATCACGGATATTGAACATTACCTGCAACAACTGTTTCAGGAACAAGTGCTTATTCCCGAGCTTAAACTCCCCCTGACATCCGGCAATACGGGAGAGTCATTTGTTACCTCTGTGAAACTGGCCGGAGCACAGCAGACAGCTAGTGTGTTGGAGCAAATACTGGCTGAACTGCAGAACCATGATCGCCTCAACACCTGCACCCCAGATGAATATCGGGCGATGTACCAAACACTGAAGGCTCTGCCCTATAAGGTGTCCGAAAATAAATTGTTTCAGAGCGATACCTGGCGAACGATGGAGCACGCCAATATCAGTACCTCTCTTTTAAATACTCTACAGCAAACAATTCTGGCATTAAAAACCACAGCTTCTGATAAGACAGGACATTTTGATACTTTTATCCGGCAATTTAATCAGCGTTTTGAAGGCCAGTTTGTATCTCTGCTACAGGTGCTAGATGACGAAGCAGGTGTTTCTTTTTCATCAGATACAGGCTATGAATCACCATTATTAGCCGGGTTAAATATTACTTCATCACGTGATGCCGGCAATAATCATCATATCAGCAAGTTTGAGCAGCTTTTTTTACGGGAAGTGCCACTAAAAAACAACACTTCCACCCTGGAGTTGAAATCTGAAGATCTACTAAAAGACCGTGATAAAAACATCATGTTAAAACAGCTGCCGGCCTCATTTGCAGTGAATATTTCGCTGTATCAGGACGAAAACAATCAGCTGTTGATTCATCTGCATGGCCTGTCAGGGCCATCAGGAGCCAATATGCTGGGGCGCTTTTGTCATCTTGATGAGCAGTTACTTAATCAGGTAAGGCAATACCTGAAAAAAGAAGAAAGCCTGTCACCGGAGGCCATATTTGCCGAAGTAGTACATATGCCAGACGGGCGCCCGGGTAATGTGATCTCAAGACCATCATTACGTGATTATGAAATTGTATTTCTGGCTGATACCACACTGGACGAGAGCAAACAGATCGCTGTCAGCGATCTTTATGTATTTATCGAAGCCGGCAAGGTAAAACTCTGGTCTAAAAGGCTGAATAAACAAATTATTCCCCGTCTTACCTCGGCACATAACTACTCTTCCCATGCTCTTGGCATTTACCGCTTTCTTTGCATGCTTCAACATCAACAAGCTGAATTACCGCATTTTGTCATGCCAGCATCCTTCAACCAGATGGAATATGTGCCCCGCATACAGCTTGATAACGTTATCCTGCATGAAACCCACTGGCGGATTGAACGCGAAATGCTGGTGGCGTTAATACAGAATAAAGAGTGGCAGGCTGAAGCATGGGCAAAACTCTGTGACAGATATAAGATTAAACGTTATGTCTGTTATGCCGTTGCAGACAATGTTCTTACCTTAGATTTGCACAATCCGTTTATGGTAAATCTGCTGTTATCTGAAACCCAGCACCAAAAATATATTTTGTTAAAAGAATCATTGCTAATGCAGTATCAGAGCTATGTCAGCAATGACGACGGCTCTTTTGCTCATGAAATTATTGTACCGCTAGTTAATAATGCCGCAGTTCCGGAGCAGGTACTACACGAGAACCCACAAGCACAAATTAATTCCACCACAGTTCGGCGCTTTCAGCCTGGTTCAAAGTGGCTGAGTATTAAATTATATGCTGCTAACAGCACTGTTGAACAAATCTTGCTGGAAGATATAAAACCATTAATTGAAACGATGTACGCACAGCAAAGCTTCGAACAGTGGTTTTTTATACGGTACGCGGATCCCGACTGGCATATTCGCCTGCGGTTTTATGGCAATCCTCAGCAACTTTACAGTCAGCTACTCCCCCAGTTGCAACAACGTTTAGCACCATGGTTAAACAGTAATAAATTGCATCGCTTAGAGCTTTTCACTTATGAGCGGGAGGTTGAGCGCTATGGTGGCGAGCAAGGTATTGTATTTGCTGAAAATATTTTTAGGGTCGACAGCGATATCATATTACAGGGCCTTGAATTAATTACCGGGTATGGTGAATCCATAAGATGGCGTCTGGCATTACAGCTATCAGATGCGTTACAGGACGCCTTTGGCTACAGTCTTCCTGAAAAACTAAAGTTGATAAGTGAACTACGGCATAAGTTCGGGCAAGAATTTCAGGAACATACTCATCTACGCAATCAATTGGGGAAAAAGTACCGTGAGCAGGCTGATTATATCAGGCAAGACTTTTCTGCTAACCAGCCTGACAGTAACCATACCCAGACAACAAAACCGCTGTCAGAACTGCGCCAACGCTACTTGCAGACACTAGAGCCTATTGCACAGCAATTAATACAACTGCAGCAGACTGATAGCCTTACCTGCAGCCTGGACACACTAGTGGCGTCATTGCTACATATGTTGAACAACCGTATTTTCAAAGCTTATGGTCGTGAGCAGGAGTTTGTTGTTTACGATTTCTTAAGAAGGCGTTATCTTTCAGAGGGCTCGAAACACAAATAAATTACAGTTGAGTCAATATTCCGGGCCCATGCATACATGAAATCACTTTTTCGTCAGCAGGTTTTAGATGTCAGACAGTCCCGCCTTCAGGGAGAAGTCAATTTAACCCAACCTCCAACGTTTACGTTACTGGCGGTGTTAATCAGCTTTATTCTGATTGCTAGCCTGCTGTTTTTGATTACAGGCAGTTATAAACGAAAAGAAGTGGTCTTTGGCATATTACAGCCGGAACAAGGAATAATACGGGTACAAACCAACCAGTCCGGTACTGTGCAACAATTTCTTATTGCAGAGGGGGAGCGTGTTGAGGCCGGGCAAGCATTGCTGCAACTGACAATGAACCGCTATTTAGCCGAGCAGACCGAGCTAAATGCAGCGCTAGGCAAAGAGCTGGACATTATCCTGGCTAATTTACAGCGCCAGAAATTACAGGAAGAACAAAAGTATCAACTGCGCTTAAAAGAAATAGCAGCACGGATAGCCAACCTGAAGAAACAGCAGGAACAACTACAAACTCAGCATGCAACCTTCATGAAGCGGCTGGAGTTAAATGATTATCTGGTAAGCCAGATCTCCCAGCTTTCCGGCACAGGGTATATTTCCAATATTGAATTAAGCCGGCAGCAAGATACTCTGCTGTCGTTACAACAGCAGGAGCAGACGCTAATCAATCAGCAATTGGTTCTGGAAGAACAACTACAACAACAGCTTAGTGAACAGCAACAGCAACCATTAGATTTCAATGCGTCTCAGGGCCAACTGGATAATCAGATTTCTGAACTCCGTAATCAGCTTACGCGCCTGCAACATGAGCAATCAACATTAATTACAGCACCTGTAGCCGGAACGGTAACGGGTATTCTGATAAAGCCTGGCCAGTACTTAGCTGCAGGCAGTGTGGCATTGAGCATTTTACCTGACGATACGCAGTTAGAAGCCGTTGTTTATGTGCCCACCCGGGCTATCGCATTTATTGAAAGTGGGCAACACGCCCGTATTCGTTTTCACGCATTTCCTTATGAACGCTTTGGGGTGCACGAAGGCAAGGTATTAGAGATTAGTCGTACTGTGATTATGCCTGATGAAGTGCCCGGACTAACTCTGGAAGAGCCGGCTTACCGGGTGCGCATAGGCTTACAGCAACAATTTATTTATGCCTACAACCGTGAGCTTTCTCTGCGATCAGGCATGGCTCTGGATGCTGATATAGTGACAGAGCACCGCAGCCTTATACGGTGGTTATTTGATCCTATTTTCAGCCTGAAAGGACGTTTGTAATGCAGGCAGCTGTGCAGAAGTTAACATTTTGGCATAAGAATTCACTACCAGTAATTTATCAGACAGAAGCTGCTGAATGTGGTCTTGTTTGTATGGCAATGGTGGCTGGGTATCATGGGTATCACACCAGTTTGAATGAACTTAGACACAAATTCTCGTTGTCTATTGAGGGCTGCACTCTGCTGGATTTAATGAATTTTGCTGAGAGGTTGGAGCTTTCAGCAAGGCCGTTACGCATAGAAATGGAAGGCTTGCCGTCATTAAAAACACCATGCATTTTGCACTGGGATTTAAACCACTTTGTTGTTTTAAAGAAAGTTAGTGGCGATATGTGCCATATCCACGATCCGGCAACCGGCTTCTGTAAGATGCCTATGTCTGAAGTAGCGAAGCATTTCACCGGTATTGCGCTTGAGCTGATCCCTACTAATAATTTCTCCTTGAAAGAAGGCCAATCCAGGCTTGGCTTATCTAATTTCTGGTCTAAAATTACCGGCCTTAAACGCTCACTAACATTGCTCTTTGTTTTTTCTATTCTGCTACAGGTGTTCACCTTAATTGCACCTTATTATATGCAGCTGGTCATTGATGACGTCATTCTTACCCGCGATACAAGCTTATTGCTGGTGTTGGCTATTGGCTTTAGCATGGTGTTGCTGTTTGAAATAGCCACAAATATTGCCCGCAGTTTTGTATTGTTGCATTTTGGCAGCCAGCTCAGCATACAGATGGCAGGAAACCTGTTTCATCACCTGATCCGTTTGCCACTCAACTATTTTGAAAAACGGCATATGGGTGACGTTGTTTCCCGCTTTGGCTCACTGCAGCAAGTGCGTGAGCTATTAACAACAGGAGTTATTGAAACACTAATCGACGGCTTGATGGCCTCCGCAATTTTGGTGGTGATTCTGGTTTACAGCCCTTCTCTCACCGCCGTGGTGGTGGTCGCTGTACTCTCCTATGCTTTATTTCGTTTAGCCATGTACCGCTCATTGCGTATGGTATCCGAGCAGGAAATTCTGGCACGGGCCAACGAGCAATCTAATTTTATGGAAACTGTCAGAGCAATGCAGACTATTAAGCTATTTGGCTCAGAAGCCAAACGGGAAGGACTCTGGCAAAACCACTATATTAACTTCACCAATAAATCTATTAATCTTGGCATCTTCAATATTTCTTATCAGGCAGTGAACCGCCTGTTATTTGGGCTGGAAAATATCCTGGTGGTTTATCTGGCTGCCCGTTTAGTGCTTGAAGGTGGTTTTAGTACCGGTATGTTATTTGCCTTTATGGCGTATAAAACCCAATTTATGGATCGCATGGCCCGGCTGATCGATAAGTTGATTCAGTTTCGTATGTTAAGCCTGCATTTCGAACGTATCGGCGATATAGCACTGTCGGCCAAAGAGCAGGTGCATCCCCCGCAGGAAAGACAACACCAGATCGAGGGCCAGATAGAGTTAAAAAACATCTCTTTTTCTTACAGCGACGTTACCCGCCCTGTGCTGCAGGATATTAATATCAGTATAAAATCAGGAGAGTCTGTTGCTCTGGTAGGCCCTTCTGGTTGTGGAAAAACAACCTTGATGAAAGTAATGTTGGCTTTATTGCAGCCCGCCAGTGGCAGCATTCTGATTGATAATATTTCGTTGGATCAAATGGGGATAAGCAACTATAGACGCCAGGTAGCGGCCGTTATGCAGGATGATCAGCTTCTGTCAGGCAGTATTCGGGATAACATTGGCTTCTTTGAAGACAATATCGACATGGCCTGGGTAGAGGAATGCGCAAAAATGGCAGCAGTTCATAGTGACATCATGCAAATGCCGATGGGGTACAATAGCCTGATTGGAGATATGGGCTCCGCATTATCCGGCGGACAGAAGCAGCGTGTATTGCTTGCCAGAGCTTTATACCGCAAACCCCGCATCTTATTTTTGGATGAAGCAACCAGTCATCTGGATACCAAAACCGAATCTTATGTAAGCAAAGCGATTCAACAACTTAATATTACACGTGTTGTAATTGCACATCGGCCAGAAACTATCGCATCGGTTGACAGAGTTATTCAACTGCAACCGAGAAAAGATATTATAGAATAGCCAAGCAATAACCATATGACAGTCAACTTCTGGTGTCTAAGCTAAAACAACAATAATCTGCCGGTTTTTACACCGCCAACAAAGGCAATTGCTGTTGATCTAAGCGGATAATGTGATCGGCAGTGGTGGGTAGCTGTTGCCAGCTGGCTTGCGTTAAGCGCTGAAACGGCAACATAAACCGTGCCAGTTCGGCTTCTGCCATGCCTTTACCACGGCTTTGCCACAGCTGTTGCTCTTGCTTAGCGCGCCAGCGGCATACGCAATCCCAGTTGGGTGCCTGTAGCCAAATCAGTGGTGTCATTAAGCGCCAATACTCTGTATAAGGCCCCAGCAGTTGTGTATTGACATAACGGCGCCAGCGGCCGCTGCTATCCTCATGTGCTTCCAGCTCATTAACCGGTGTAGCCAGTTTTGCTTCGGTTTGCGCCGGTACGCCCAGACACCAGCCTTCGACAATAAGAATATCCAGCGTTTGTGCCGGTAAGGCGGCAGCCGGTTCATCCAGGGCTTTATCAAATTGCGGCAATGCTACCGGCTCGCCGGCCAGCACCGCTCTGGCATCGGCCAGTGCCTGCGCAATATTGTGCGTACCCGGTACACCGCGCTGTACCAGCAGGGGGTGTACATTTTCTGCCAGTTGCCGGCGCTGTGCTTTGCTCAGGTAGTAATCGTCCAGCGATACGGCGGCAGCGCTGCAACCTGTTGTATTAAACATCTGTGCCAGCATAGTAGCCAGCGTACTTTTGCCGCTACCCTGAGCACCGCTGATGCCAATAATCACCGGACGCGGCAGATTCTGCAGTGCGCTGAATAGTTGCTGCAGCATTTGCCGGTAAGCCTGCTCGGCATCTGCATTAAGCTGCAGATGTTGGAACAGTGCGTTAAGTTGGCTCATTGTTGCCCGGCCTGTTGTTCTTCCAGCCAGCGGTAAAGCGTACGGCGGGTAATGCCGAGCATTTCGGCCGCCTGCTGCTTATTGCCATTGGTATGTTGTAATACCTGGCGCATATAGTTGTGCTGCACCTGCTGCAGGCTGGGCCAACTGGTGTCGCTGGCTTGCTGCGGCACCGCCGATTTGCCCTGATAGCTGACAATACGCTCGGGTAAGTCGTCGGGGGTTATTTCATGGCTGGCGGCGAAGGTATAGGCCCGCTCCAGTGCATTTTGCAGCTCGCGCACGTTGCCCGGAAACGGATAACGGTACAGGCAGTCCAGCGCATCGCTGCTGATACTGTGGACATTCGCCGGTTGTTTTTGTTTTAACTGTGCCAGAAAATGCTGCGCCAGCAGCTCCAGATCGTCGGCACGCTCGCGCAGCGGCGGTATATTCAGCGTAAAGGTTTCCAACCGGAAGAATAAATCGGCACGAAACTGGCTGGCGTCAACCAGCTGTTCTAAATTCTGATGCGTGGCGGCAATAATGCGTACATCAACCGCTACTTCTTCATCGCCACCCACCGGCCGCATGCGGCCTTCCTGCAGTACGCGCAATAATTTGGCCTGCAACAGCAGCGGCATTTCGGCTATTTCGTCCAGCAGCAGGGTGCCGCCATCAGCCTGTTTAAATAGCCCGGCGCGGCTGTTACGCGCACCGGTGTAGGCCCCGGCAGCGTGGCCGAAAAATTCACTTTCCATCAGCTCGGCCGGAATACCGGCACAATTTACTGCAATAAAGGGCTGGCTGGCGCGATCACTGTGTTGGTGTAGTGCCTGCGCTACCAGCTCTTTACCGCTGCCGCTTTCGCCCAGAATTAATACAGCGCCCTGCGCTTTGGCTATGCGCTCAGTTTGCTGGTATAAACGGCGCATAGCACGGCTTTGGCCGATCATACCGCCCGGCCCTTGCTGGCTGCTCTGGCGGTATTGTTGCACTTCTTGTTGCAGCGCTTTATGCGCCAGTAAGCGCTCAACACTCAGCAGCAGATGTTCTAAATCCAGTGGTTTGGTAAGAAAGTCATCGGCACCCTGTTTTAGGGCTGCCACGGCCTGACGCACGGTGCCAAAAGCGGTGATTAGCAGTAATGCCGGTGGCTTAGGTTGCTGGCGTAAGCGCTGCAGCAGTGCCATACCATCAATACCCGGCAGGCGGATATCGCTTATTACCAGATCGGGTGTTAAATCTTCCAGTTGCGCTAACAAGGCTTCGGCACTGTCACAGGCTGCTATCTGATAGCCATGGCTGGTTAGTTCCTCCTGCAGCAGCTCCAGCAGTGCCGGGTCGTCCTCTACTACTGCGATACGATACGGTGAGGCGTTTTTCATACGTTGGCCTCCGGTTTAGCTGCTATTTCTGCCTGTAACGGCAGGGTTATACGCACACAACAGCCGCCCTCTGGCCGGTTCGACAATAACAGTTTACCCTCATGCTCCAGCACAATTTGCTGCACTATGGCCAGCCCCAGCCCGGTGCCACGGCCCTGCGCTTTGGTAGACACAAATGGCGATAACAGCTGCTCGGTACTAAATTGCGGCGGTAAACCCGCGCCATCATCCAGCACACTAATGGCCAGCTCGCCGGCATTTACTTCCACCTGCACTGATACACTGCTGGTTGCCGCCTGCACTGCATTACGCAGTAAATTCACCAACGCCAGTTCCAGCCGGCCGGGATCACCATACAGGGTTACTTTAGGGCACGGCTGTTGCAACTGCGGCTGTGCATCTTCGGCCTGCAATTCAAAACTGAGGCTGTGAATGGCCTGTTGTAATAATTCGGCTACCGACAGCGGCTGGCGTTGTGCCACCGGCGTATAGGCAAATGCCTGTAATTGGCGCACCAGTGTGCTTAACCGCGATACCTGATTACGTACAGCCTGCAACTGGCGCTCGGTGTCTTCATCGTTGTGCTCGCGTAGTACGCGTTGTACACGGCCATCAATTACCGTAAGCGGAGCGCCAAGCTCATGCGCTACGCCACTTACCAACTGGCCTATTACCGCCATTTTTTCTTGCTCTTTTAATTGCTGTGTGAGCAGTTGTTGTTGCAGCTGCTGCTGGCGCAGCTGATGTTCGGCCTGCTGCATGCTGTCTAGCATGGCGTTTAAACCATGGCCGACTTCCTGAAACTCGGCCGGGCCAGACAGCACAGCCCGGTGTTGCAACTCGCCTTGCGCCACCCGTCGCATACTGCCCTGCAGCTGCCATAAATAGCGGCCAATGGCTTTGTTATGGCCAAAGCGGATAATTAAAAAACTGAGCAGCGCCAGCGCGCCCCAGCTAAGCCAGGCCAGACGGGACAAATGGGTTAATGATTGCTCAAAGTCACTGGCGCGGCGGGTTATTTGCAGCAGGCCATGAATACGGCCACTGCGATCGGTTACCGGCATAAACTGCGAATATAACTGCCAGCCGGATACCACACTATAAGATTCCTGCTGCTCGCCGGTACGCACGGCTTCCGAGGCCGCCAGTGAGCGGGTTAAATCAGTTTCTGCCAGCCCGGTCGAGGCTACCAGCCTGCCACTGGTGTTATAAACCGCAGCGCCATAAATTTCATTAATGGCAAACACCGATTCCAGATTCGCCAGTATCGCATTGCCATCGCCACTGAGCAGGGCGTCACTTACCGGGGTACGAATGGCCCGGCCGATTAGCTCCAGATCGCTGCGCAGGCTCTGGCTTACCATGTCGTGGGTAAAGCTAAGGCCAAAGCGGATGGCCAGGCCACACAGCAATAACATAGGTAAAACCACATAGCAGAACAAACTGCGCTGTAAGCTGCCTTGTGGCCAGCGTAGTAAACTGGATAGTTTTGTCACAATGCCTCCTTTGGTGTGTCATAAGTATACACAAGGTTGGCGATATAGCCGAATGCCAAGTCGCCCGTTAAATATAATTTATTAAATTCAATAACTTAAAAACTGGCACGCAACTGGCAATAGCAACATTGCAACAGTAATAATGAATTGTTATCAGAGGAGACTCTTTATGCGTAAAACTTATTTAGCAGCCATTCTGGCTGGCCTTACCCTGTCTGGTGCGGCGCTGGCACAACAAACTGCTACAGAGACGCCTACTCAGGCTGCAGCAGCCACGCAGCAAAGTGCGGTAGATTTGAGTGACGCTAATTTGCTGAAGTTCAGTGTAGCTATGGATTCCATCCAGAAGGTTGGTGCAGAGTATGAAAGTAAGTTCCAGGCAGCCGAAACGCCGGAACAAGCCCAGCAAGTGCAGCAAGAAGCACAGGCTGAAATGGTAAAAGCGGTGGAGGCAGCAGGCTTAACTGCTGACGAATACAACGCCATCGCCCAACAGGCTCAGCAGGACGAAGCTCTGCGTAACAAGATTCTCGCCATGGCGAAAACCCCTGCGTCAAACAAGGGTTAAGTCAGGCAGAACCGCTGGGTAAACCTGCCAGCCAGGCCGGAGCTGATCCGACTGGCTGGCAACCTTTCACTTTTCGCGTTAGGCTAAGTGCAACATTCTGTTGATTCAGTAAATTGCCATGTTAAACGCCGCAGCTAAACCCCTTGTTAAACTGGTTGAACGTTACCTGCCCGATCCTTACATCTTTGTACTGTTACTCAGCATAGTGGTGTTTGCCGCTGCAATATTATTTGAGCAGCAAAGCCCGCTGGCCGTTTTAGGCTATTGGGGTGACGGTTTCTGGAGTTTGCTTAGTTTTTCTATGCAAATGCTGCTGGTGCTGGTTACCGGCTTTATGCTGGCCAGTACGCCGCTGGTAAAAGGCATACTGGATCGCTTGGCTGCCCTGGCAAAAACTGCCGGGCAGGCTATTTTGCTGGTAACGGTTATTTCGTTGCTGGCCAGCTGGATTAACTGGGGCTTTGGTTTAGTAGTAGGGGCGCTGTTCGCCAAAGCACTGGCCAGAAAAGTAAAAGTGGATTACCGCTTGCTGGTAGCCAGCGCTTACTCGGGTTTTGTGGTGTGGCATGGCGGGCTGGCAGGCTCAGTGCCATTAACTATTGCCACGCCGAACCACTTTAGCGAAGCGCAAATAGGCATTATTCCGACCAGTGAAACGATTTTTGCCGGTTTTAACCTGCTATTAGTAGCTTTACTGTTTATTGCCGTGCCGCTGGTAAATTACTTAATACTACCCAAGGCCGGTGACAGTGTTTATGTTGACCCGGCCAAACTGCAGGACGCTGATCTTGCTGATAGCAGCACATCACGCCCGGCCGATAAGCTGGAAAACAGTATGCTGCTGGCGCTGCTGGTAGGCTTTGCCGGTATTGCTTATTTAGTGCAGTACTTTGCCAAGGGCGGCGGGCTTAACCTGAATATCGTTAACTTCTTATTTTTGTTTCTTGCCATAGTACTGCACGGCACACCAAGGCGTTTGCTGCACAGCCTGCAGCAGGCGATTCAGGGCGGCGCCGGTATTGTTATTCAGTTTCCGTTTTATGCCGGAATTATGGCCATTATGGTGCAATCCGGCTTGGCCCAGAGTATGTCGCAGTGGTTTATCAGCTTTGCCAGTGCCGAATCACTGGCGTTCTGGAGCTTTATCAGCGCCGGTATTGTGAATATTTTTGTACCTTCAGGCGGCGGCCAGTGGGCAGTACAGGCACCGGTAATGCTGCCGGCGGCGCTGGAGTTGGGTGCTGATGTTAGCCGCATTGCCATGGCAGTGGCCTGGGGCGACGCCTGGACCAATCTTATACAACCGTTTTGGGCCTTACCGGTACTGGCGATTGCCGGTTTAAAAGCCAAAGATATTATGGGTTTTTGTCTGGTACAACTGGTTATTACCGGGGTAATTATCAGCCTGGTATTAAGCTTTGCCTTTACCTGAGTTTTGCGCGGCCGGAAAACAGGCTGGACAAGGCTACTTTCTCAAATGATAATGGTTATTATTTATATAATTTGCCATTATCAGAGCCCGGATGCCTGCCACAACCAGTTATAACAAAACCCTGCTGGTGATCGAAGATGACGCCCAGATGCGCCAGCAATTAAAGCTGCTGCTGCAAAACCATGGTTATCAACCGGACATCGCCGCAGATGGTGAGAGTGGCGCCAGTATGGCGCTGACCGGTAGCTATGATTTGATCCTCTTGGATATCCGCCTGCCCGGCATCGATGGCTTTAATGTACTGCAACTGTTAAGGCAGCGCGCCAATACGCCGGTGATTATTGTCTCGGCCTGTGGCGCTGAAGCGGATCGTATTCAGGGCTTTACCCATGGCGCCGATGATTATCTGGCCAAGCCCTACAGCTTTGCTGAGTTGCTGCTGCGGATTGAGGCCGTGCTGCGCCGCAGCCAGCCTCAGGCTGCAGTGTGGCAGCTGCAATATCAGGAATTAACACTGGACCGGCGCAGCCAGAGTGCCAGCTGCTATGAGCAGTTGCTGATGCTGACGCCGGTAGAATTTCGCTTACTGTGGGCACTGGCGCAGCAACCGCAGCAGATACTGAGTAAGCGCGTGTTGTATCCGCTGGTGCTGGACCGTAACTTTACCGAGCATGATCGCAGCCTGGATATGCACTTAAGCAGGTTGAGAAAGAAACTCAGCAGTTGCGGCTTTAACACCGGGCGCCTGGTGACACTGCACGGTAAAGGCTTCCGGTTACTATGAACCGGCCGCTGTTTATCCGCTTATGTATGCTGCTGGCGGTGGGTACTGTGCTGTTGTTCTGGCTGATTGCCGCAGCACTGAACCAGCTGGAGCGTCAGCTTAGCATGTTAAGCCCAGCGGCGAGGCAAACATTATTGCAGTACCGCGATCAGGCCGAAGCTTTGTATGACCCGGCCAATCCGGCTGCATTGCAGCAATGGCTTAACCAGTTTCGGCAACAGGAAAATAGCTGGGTTACCGTGGTGCACCTTGATGTTGTCAGTATCGACAGCACCGATTTACAGGCCCGCTTTACCGATGGCTTTATTCTTGGCCGCAGTATCGATTGGCCAATTCATTTACATCTGGACTATAACCCGGTAATGGACCTGCCGTTTATCCACCACCATGCCAGTTTACTGCTGGAACTGCCTGAGCAACTCAGACCGGGCAAATACTGGCCACCGCTGAAACTACTACTGCAATTGTTGCTACCGTTAACGCTGATGCTGCTGGTGTGTTATTTACTGTACCGGCATTTAATGCGGCCGGTAAAGCTGTTACAGCAGCATGCCCGCCAACTGGCCGCCGGCCGGTTAGACAGCCGCGTGCGGCCTGCGCTGGGGCCAAGGCAGGATGAACTGACCGAGTTGGCCGACAACTTTGATCTGATGGCCGAGCGGTTAAGCCAGCAACTGCAGCGTCAGCGCCAGTTTATTGCTGATATGTCGCATGAGCTGCGCACACCGCTTAGCCGGATGACGCTGGCGCTGGACTGCGCCGAACAGCAACTGGATAGCCAGATCATGCTTGCACGGCTGCGGCGCGAGTCTGATGCGATGCAGCAACTGATTGGCAATGCGCTAACGCTGGCCTGGTTGGATAACGAAGCAGGCCAGCTGGCCGCTGAAGCCTTTGATTTAGCTGACTTACTCGACAGTTTATGCAGCGATGCCCGCTTTGAATTTCCTGATCGGCAGTTACACTGCAACTGGCCAGACAGCATGCCGTTAAGCAAGGGCAGCGCCCGTTTGCTTGGCCAGGCGATTGAGAACATTTTACGTAATGCGCTGCGGTTTACTCCGCCCGGTGCCAGCGTCTGGCTTAGTGTCAGCCGCAGCGAAGAGTACTGGATTCTGCAAATCCGCGACAGCGGCCCTGGCGTAGCAGAAGCTTACTTACCTCGGCTATTTACACCATTTTTCCGCGTGCCCGGGGCAGAGCTTTCCGGCTCCGGCTATGGCCTGGGGTTGGCACTGGCGAAGCGGCTGACAGAAGCCGCTGGCGGCAGTATCAGCGCCGCTAATTGCACGCCCGGTTTGTGTATTAGCCTGAAGTTACCCGGCTAAATGTAACAAGTGTAAAAGTGGTTTGCTTCGGCTTGCTGATCTTTACAATGATTAATGATAACTATTCTCATTGTTAAGGATTGCACATGTCTCTGCGCTACTCATTGCTGGCTGTCGCTGTTGCCGCCGCCAGCGCTCAGGCTTTGGCCAATACTGACTCATCTGAGCTGGAAACCATAGAAGTTGTCGGTAAGCGCATTACCGCAGAGCGGCTGATCCTGACTGACGACGACTGGCAAAAGCGCCAGGCGCAGGATTTGGAAGATTTGTTTGCCGAACAAGCTGCACTCAGTGTCGGCGGAGGCTTAGGGGTAGCACAGAAAATCTACCTGAATGGCATTGAAGATTTACTGCTGAATGTATCAATTGATGGCGCCGTGCAATCGGGCAGTATGTTTCATCATATTGGCCGGCTAACACTGGAGCCGGAGCTGCTGCGCCAGGTTGAAGTGCAGGCCGGCCCCGGTGATGCCACTCAGGGCGCAGGTGCTTTAGGCGGCAGTATTGATTTTATCACCAAAGACGCCAGCGACTTATTGCTGCCGGGCGAGCGTTTTGCCGGCTTGGCCAAAGCCGGCTATAGCTCGGTGAATGACGGACAAAAGTATAACCTGACTTTAGCCGGTATGATCAGCGATAACTGGGGCCTGATTGGCAGTTTTTCTGATGTGGATAGCAAGCTGATGCAAGATGGCGCTGGCATTAAACAGCCAGGTACAGCAGCAGAGCAACAATTTGGTTTTGCCAAGCTGACCGGCCAGCTAACTGAGCATCAAACTGTGCGCTTTAGTTTTGAACGCGCCACTGACGACGGCCTGCGGGCGCAGCGGCCAAACTGGCAGGTTAGTAGCTGGAATGCGGTGTATCCGCTGCAAACGGTGCGTAGCACCAGCGCTGTTAACTACCAGTTTAACCCAGACTCTGCGCTGGTTGATGTCAAACTGGCACTGTTTCATAGCGACACCAAACTGAAGCAAAACGCCCGTTTTGGCCTGTATCAGGGCGATATTCAGAATCAGGGGCTGGATTTGCGTAACAGCAGCCGCCTTGGTACGCATCAGTTGGAATACGGTATTGACTACCGGCATGAAGAAACCGGCTTAACGGCACTGGAAGACCCAACAGTGCCGCAGGATGGCGAGAAAGCCCGCGTGATCGGCGTGTTTCTGCAGGACTACTGGGATATTACGCCGCGCCTGCGCCTGAATGCCGGTGCCCGCTTTGACGACTATAAAGTTGATGATGCTAATCAGCAGCGGTTAACGTCTGACGGTATCAGCCCTAACCTTGGCTTGTCATGGCAGCAAACAACAAACTGGCGCCTTTACGGGGGTTACAGCAGTGCGCTGCGTGGCCGCTTAACCACTAACAGCTTTGTACTAGATAGCCTTAGCAACAGCGAGGATTTGCAAGCGGAAGAAGCCCATCACTGGCAACTGGGGTCTGAATGGCGCCAGGGTAACTGGCAGCTGAATGCCAACCTGTTTCAGACCGATATTGATGATGCTATTTCAGAAGTCAGCCGGGTGTACCAGAACATCGGCGATGTAGAAACCAAGGGTTATAACGTGCAACTGCGCTACCGGTTACAGGATTTTTCAGCCTCGGCCAGTGTAAACCAGGCCAGGGCCCGACTAAACGGCGAGCGAATGAATGGCTATGACCATGGTGCCCTTGGCACCACTTTGGGCCGTACCTGGGTACTACGGCTGGAATACGCGCTCAGCGATACGCTGTTAACCGGCTGGGGCAGCCGGGCGGTGGAAGGTGAACACGATATTCCCACCTCAGCCGGCCTGGTGCAGCAACCCGGCTATGCCGTACATGATGTATTTGTGCGTTGGCAACCGGCGATGCTTAATGGCCTGACACTGAACCTGACAGTGCGTAATCTGCTGGATAAATTCTACCGCGATCACGCTACTGTGGCCGATTTCGGCCATCTGCCGGATTTTGAAGGTCTGGCCGGCTTGCCAGAAGCCGGTCGCGATCTGCGCCTGGAAGCACGTTGGCAGTTTTAACCCGATGGGCGCTTGCGCCTGTTATTCTTTCTTGCAGGCAATGTTAACTTATGCGGCACTGGCTAAGAAAAATTCACCTTATTACTGCGCTGCTCAGCGGTATTGTGGTCAGTATTGTCGGTATTACCGGCTCCTTGTACGTGTTTGAACCTGAGCTGACCGCCTGGTTGCAGCGCGATTATTATCAGCCGCAATTAAGTAGCCGGCCTTTTGCCGACGATGCTGCCATTGCCAGCTATATCGAGCAGCAAACGCAGGCGCAGCTGCAAACGCTGCAATGGCCGGTGCGCAGCCGGCAGACTTATGCTTTTAAGGTATTTGACGATAGCAACTGGTACTATTTTGATCAAAGCAGCGGCGCTATTTCGCAAAATAAAGGCGCCTTTAACCATCCGTTTTTTGAGCTGGTTTATAATATCCACGCTAACCTGCTGCTGGGGGAGCCGGGCCGTTATATTACCGCTACAGCCTCACTGCTGTTTGCGTTGAGTAGTGTTTTGCTGGGCCTGTATCTGTGGTGGCCCCGGCGCTTAACCCGCTGGCGCCATGCGCTGAGAATTCACCGCGGTAATGCCAAACGCTTTAATTTTGAATTACATAGCGTTAGTGGTGCCCTGTTCGCGATACCATTATTTATCATGGCTATAACCGGCGCTTATTTTTTATATACTGCGCCGCTGCAAAAAGTACTGGATGTGCTGACCTTATCAGCGCCTGCACCGGCAGATCCCTGGCAACAAAAGTACCAGTTCAACATTCCGCAGCAGCCGATGTTAAGCGCAGCAGAGGTGGTACAGCATATGGCGCAGTATTATCCGCAGCTGTATCCGCGTAATATCTGGTTTGCTGAGCATAGCGACGATGCCCTGGTGTGGGGTTATCAAAACAGCCTTAGCCTGCACAGCGGGCCAAGGCGGCGTGCTTTTATTCATGCCAACCCTTTTACCGGCGAAGTGCTGTCAAGTTATGATCCTGCCACACTACCGCGTGGTGCGGCACTGGCCAGTGCCTGGCTGATCCCGCTGCATTTTGGCGAATTTGGCGGCATTCTTACCCGGATACTCTGGTTTATTGGCGGTTTTTTGCCGCTGCTGTTGTTTGTCACCGGCATTAAAATGTGGTTGAACCGACGGCTGAAAACCAGCACTAAACAGCCTTAAGCGGCGCACCGCGCTGCTTACGGCTGGGCCGCAGTATTACCAGTTATAACTTAAGCTTAACTCGACGCTACGTGGCGCACCGAAAAAGCCCTGATTATAAAAGTCGATGCTGGAGTAGTACTTTTTATCAAACAGGTTGCGCACATTAAAGCGTGCGATCAGTTGCTGATTAATGTCATAACTGGCCATCAGGTTAACCAGCGTATAGGCCGGTTGCTCTGCTGTTTCGCCATTAGGGCCTACATTGGGCTGGGTCATTTTGCTCTGCCAGTTAATGTTAGTACCCAGGGTTACCGGTGCCAGGCTGCCGTTCAGGCGGTAAATGGCGCTAAAACGCAGCATCTCTTCCGGCAGATAGGTGGCAAAAGCGCTGCCATCGGCCTGCTCTGATGTGTTGTGGGTGTAACTGAAATACAGATCCAGCGTGTCCAGTGGTTTACCGGTTAACTCCAGCTCATAACCCTTACTGTTAGTGCCTTTTACACCGCGCATTGGGAAGCTGCCATCCGGCAAGGGTGCGGTAAAGTTGGGATCCCGTTCGGCAACGTTGTCTTTTTCTACCTTAAATACAGCAATACTGGCGGTAACTGCATCATTGAGGAAATCCCCTTTAATACCCAATTCAATGTTGCTGCCTTCTACCGGATCCAGCCGCTGGTTATTGGCATCACGCGCATTTTGCGGCTGAAAAATCTCGGTATAGCTGCTGTACAAGGATAGTTTTTCTGTGACATCGAATACCACACCGGCATAAGGTGTATTGATATTGCTGTGCTTATAGTCTGTGGCGGCATCCATGTCGTAGCTGCTAAAACGGTTACCAACAATTAATGTCAGTTTGTCGTGCAGGTTAAACTGGCTGGCAATATACAAGCCTTTTTGTGTATCTACAGCGCTGTCGGTTAACGGCTGGGTGGGGTAAGACGGCTCGGCAATACTGCCATCCCATTGCCAGAAATTACCTACCACCAGTGTGTCGCTGGTATAAAACGAATTGGCGCTCATATCCTGCTTTGAATACAGCAGGCCGGCAGTTAACTGATGTTCGCGGCCAAACAGCTGATAGGGGCCGGAGGCGAATAAGCGCAAGGCATCCTGATCGCGTTCGGCCTGGTAAACCATTGGAAAGGCATTCATGCCAAGGCCGGTGGTTTTATCCGGAAAACCAGACAAATACAGCAAATGCCCGTCCATTTCGTCATGGCGCCGCTCCAGCTCTAAACGGAGATCCCAGCCATTGGTAAAGCCATGCTCCAGGGTGGCAAAAGCGTTTAAGCCTTTACGCTGCCAACTGGACCAGGAGGCCGCTGTAGTGGTAGAGCGCGATATATCGTTAGCCGCACTGCCGTCGGCATAAAACAGCGGTAAAGCGCCCCAGGTTGAACCTTCCGGGTTACGTTCGCTGTAATCCACCCCCACCGTTAAGCGGGTATTGCTAGCCAGCGCGGCAGTGGTTACACCATACAGTTGCAGGTTGTCTTCTTTGGCTAAATCGATATAGCTGTCGAACTGCTCGTAGGCAGCGGCAAAGCGCGCCTGTACCGCACCATCATCAGTAAGATTTAACGATTGATCGGCTTCCAGCCGCACGCTGTCCCGGCTACCCAGCTTGACACTGGCGTAACCGGCGGGTTCAGCCTTGGGCCTTTTGCGAATAAGGTTAATAGCAGCCGAGGGCTCACCGGCACCGCTTAACAAGCCACTGGCACCGCGCACCAGTTCAATGCGGTCAAACAAAATGCTGTCGGTCACCGCTTCATTAAAAAAGCTGCTGTATTGCACCGGCACGCCGTCAAACTGAAAATTAGTAATGGCATTGCCGCGGGCGCGGAAAAAATAACGGTTGGTTTCTGCCTGCTGCGCCTGAATGCCGGGGGCCAGTGCCATAATGTCGGCCACGCTGTCCAGCGAAAACGCACTGATAAAGCTGTCATCAATAATAGATACCGACTGCGGTGTTTCGCGTAGCGTCAGCGGCAAGCCTGTAGCCGTAGCTGCGCTGTCCAGCCGGCTGCCGCGCACCTGCAACACTTCGACGTCAGCTTCTGCCGTGCTTTGCTGTGCCTGTAACTGTGGAGTCGCCAGCGCCAGCAAGACGGCAGCGGAAAGAGTGGTTAAACGAAAAGCATGGCTGATGTTCACAACAGATCCTTATCAATAGAAAATCGGTCTTATTCTAAATGATAATTAATCTCAATTGTAATCTTGGTTGATAAGTATTCTTATTAACATTAATATAGTCGGCATTAATCAGGTACATCAGTGTAATCACAGGCAGTTTTCACATGGCTAAACTCAGCAACCGTTTCTGGTTTCAATTACATGGCTGGTTTTCATTACCAATATGGCTGATTTTCTGCTTTGTTTGCCTCACCGGCACTATTGCCGTTTTCAGCCATGAACTGACGTGGCTAACCAACCCGGCTTCGCGCGCGACAAACCCGGATAACTTAGCGGCCAGGCCGGTAGCCGAACTGGTAGCAACGGTACAGCAAGCCTACCCGACTGCCGCTGTTGGCACAGTAATGGTATTTGAACCTTATCTGGTTAATGCAGTAATGTTTACCGATCACGATAAGCCGTTTGCTATTGCTTATGTAAACCAGTACAGCGGCGAAATTCAGCAAGTAAATGAAGGTATTACTTTTATCGGCTTTATGCGCAGCCTGCATGGCTGGTTATTATTTCCTTGGCCGGGCAGTTACAGCGTAGGTTATTACTTGGTGTCGGCAATGGCCATAGTGATGCTGGGCGCGCTGATCACCGGCCTGGTGATCTACAAAAACTTCTGGCGCAGTTTTATCCAACCCAAAATCCGTTTTAATCAGGGCAGAAAAACCATACTGACCGATTTACACCGGTTGGCCGGGGTGTGGTCGATCTGGTTTTTAATGCTGATGAGTGCTACCGGCCTGTGGTATTTGGTGCAGGCGGTAATGTGGCATGCCGATGTTGATATAGAGCCGCATGCGCCTATTGTGGCTGTAACCGATATGCCGGCTGAGCATACCACACCACCGGTCAGTTTTGCTGATGCGATGCAAATTACCCAACAGCGTTTCCCGGATTTTCGCCCCAGTTACCTGATGCTGCCAGAGCATAACCGCGGCATGTATACGCTGATGGGCGGTGGCGACCATATTTTCTACGATGAGCAGTCTTATAACCTGAGTATTAACCCCTGGACCGGCGAGATTGCCCACGAGAAATCACCGGAATCGATGACGGCGTTGCAAACGGTAATGCATATTGCTGATCCGTTACACTACGGCACTATTGGCGGTATCTGGACCAAGGCTATCTGGTTTCTGTTTGGTTTGATCTTGTCCGGCATGTCGATTACCGGCTTTATGATTTGGGGCAGCCGCACCGTTAAAGCGGTTCGGGCCAGCCGTAGCAGCGAAGCATTGCAGGAGATTAACCATGGCGCGTAGTAACAGCGTTTGGCAGCGGCACAAATACAAACTGAATGGCCTGGTACTGGTATTGCCATTCTGGTTTTTATATCAGTCACTCACGCCGGAATTTCCGCCCGCCTGGCCGGCACAGCAAGTAGGACAATTTGAAATTGCCCCCATGCCACTGAACCTCAAACCACCTTATGCCCATCACGATGAGTATGTAAAAGATTTTATGCTGATGTTCGGCCAGGGTGATGTCAGCGATATTCGCCAGGGTTATGTCAATATTGGCCCGGCGCCTCTGCCAATTGAAGAACTACAACAAGGCGATGAAGGCATTTTGCACGGCAGCCGCCATGGCCAGCATGTGCATGCGATAGCGCCAAAGCAGTTTAGCGCCACGGATAAACTCTGGCTGACCATTGAAACCTGGCAGGGTGAACTGCTGACCAGCAGCTGGGAACTGCCCCCTGAATTGCTGCAACAAATTCTGCCATAGCCTGATCGCGCCATAGTTTTTGCCCGTAACCTGTGCCATGCCAGAATAAAACACAGGTAGTAAAGGGTGACAATAGCAATTATTGGTGCCGGAATCGCCGGAGCTGCGTGTGCCGCTCGGCTGACACAGCAAGGCCACCAGGTAGTCGTGTTTGATAAAGGCCGCAGTGCCGGTGGGCGCATGAGCAGTAAGCGCACTGAACAGGGCTACCTGGATTTAGGTGCGCAGTATTTTACCGCCCGCAGTGAGGCTTTTCGGGCGCAGTGTGCTAAATGGCTGCAAGCGGGCACTATTAGCCGCTGGAACGGCCGCTTAGCTGTGTTTGATGACAGCGGCCTTCACCCTTCACCTGATAATACCGCGCGTTATATTGGCCAGCCTGCCATGCAGGCACCGGTTGTGCAGTTGCTGGGTAACATCAGCCTGCATTGCAACTGCCCGGTAGACCAACTGCAATTTGATGGTAACCACTGGCAACTGTTTAGTAAGGGTATTGCGCTTGGCAGCTTTAGCCAACTGGTGCTGGCGATACCACAGCAGCAAGCCAGGCAGTTATTACAACCTTTTCTACCGCAAAGCGCCCGGCTGACAACACTATTCGCCGCTACGGCGCTGTTGCCATGCTGGGCAGTAAATATTCAGCTTGAGCAACCGTTACTGCCGTATGACGCTGTTTTTGTTAAAAACCATTCCATAAGCTGGCTAGCCCGGCAAGCCTCTAAATCAGGACGTTGCAGCGCAGAGCACTGGCTGTTGCATTTCAGCCCGGCGTTTTCAGCCCAGCATCTTGAAGCCAGCACTGAAGCGATAGCTGAGCAGGCTGTTATAGCCTTACAGCAGATAAGCGGGCAGCCAATAAATGCGGTAACAACCCTATGCCATCGCTGGCGTTATGCCCAGCAGGCGCCGCAGTACCCTGTGTCGGGCGCGGTATATTTACCGGATTTAGCACTGGGTTTGGCCGGAGACTGGCTTAACGGCGGCCGGGTAGAAAATGCCTGGTTAAGCGGCGTACAACTGGCAGCGGAGTTAGTGTTATGACGCAGTCTGTGTTGGTTATTGGCGCCAGTAAAGGTATAGGTTTGGCGCTGGCCCGGCATTACGCGGATGCAGGCGCAACCGTTTGTGTTATCAGCCGGCAAAATAATAGTGTCGGCAATGCAGGCCTGCACTGGCTGCAAGACCCGTTGTTATCTGAAGAGCACAGTGCACAGGCGGTAAAGCAGGCATTGCTGTATCAGCCGGATACCATTTTCATTTGTAATGGTGTATTGCACGACGACAAAGCCATGCCGGAAAAAACCATTCGCCAGCTGGATACCGCCATCCTTGCTCAGCGTTTTTTAACTAATGTGCAGGTGCCGGCGTTATACCTGAAACTGTTATTCCCCTATCTTAGTAAGCAAGCCAATGTGCGTGTGCTGGCACTTAGCGCTAAAGTAGGCAGTATCAGTGATAACGCTCTTGGCGGCTGGTACAGTTACCGTATCAGCAAAGCTGCGCTGAATATGCTGGTGAAAAACTTCAGCATTGAAGTGGGCAGGCTAAACAAAACTGCCGCTATTGTCAGTGTTCACCCTGGCACCACAGACACCGCATTGTCAGAGCCCTTTCAGCAAAATTTACCGCAGGGGCAATTGCAAACCCCGGCTGCGACTGCACAGCGGCTGGCACGCGTGGCCGCCGGGCTTAACGCAGAGAAAACCGGCTTGCTACTGAATTGGGATGGCACAGCGCTACCCTGGTAAATTGTGTCTGGTACGTTTTTTAACCAGGTTTGAACTATACTGTTTTCGCAGTCCGGCGCAGTTATCGTAGTAAGGTCGCAGTTAGATATGCCGTTTTTCTGACATAAGGAGAACAGTGATGGCGGCTTCGAAACGGATAATAATTTGTTGTGACGGTACCTGGAATGAGCCCGATGATATTCCCACCAATGTAACTAAACTGGTACGCAGTATTAAGCCCACCGCCAGCGATGGCATACATCAGGTGGTGTTTTATGATGAGGGTGTTGGCACCGGCGGCAGAATAGACAGATTTATTGGCGGTGCCTTTGGCCGCGGGCTGGAAAAAAACGTACTCGATTGCTACCGATTTTTGGTACACAACTATGAGCTGGGCGACGAAATATATTGCTTTGGTTTTAGCCGCGGTGCTTATACCGCCAGAGCTTTTGTCGGGTTAATACACACCGTTGGCCTGCTGGAAAAAGACCAGCTTGATCAGATGCGGCAAGTATACAAATACTATCGCACCCACCCGGAACAGCGGCCGCAAACACAGTATTATGACAATTACCGGCCGGAAATCCGGATGGTAGGTGTGTTTGATACCGTTGGTGCGCTGGGGGCGCCCACGCCATTTCTGGGGAAACTCACCCGCGGCTGGGTAGGCTTTTTTAACACCCATATTTGTGAACAGGTAAAACATGCCTATCATGCTCTGGCGCTGGATGAGCGGCGGGCGCCGTTTCAACCTGATTTATGGACCGGCAGCTTAAAAGATGATCAGTACGTGGAGCAATGCTGGTTTGCCGGCGTGCATTCTGATATTGGTGGTGGTTATGAAGAGTGTGGCTTGTCTGATATTCCACTGCAATGGATGCTGATTAAAGCCTGCGCGCTGGGGCTGGAATTTAATGACGAGTATTTACTCACCCTGTGTCAGCCCGACTTAAACATGCAGGTGCATAACTCTTATTCGTACAGTTACAAATTATTGGAAAAAATGGGAGCCGGTGGATCGGTGCGGCACATTTATGGCGATCCGGCCAACCCTCCTATTAATGTCAGTATTCATGATAGCGTGTATCAGCGTATAGCGGGCGGTAAATACCGGCCACAAAACCCCGATTTTCCAACTGCAGACAAACTGGCCGACCGGCGCAGGCAAATCCGCTATATGGCCACCGATACCCCTCTGGCCCAGCTAACGTTAAAAGAGTTTGCCGCCCATTGCCAGTTGTTGGATTTCAGCCAGGGCGGCGGCGCGCGTATTCAGTACAATGGTGAGCTGAAAAAAGGCGACAGCGTAAGCATTGAAAGCGAACGCTTTGGCAGCAGCATTGCGCAATGTGTATGGAAAAAAGGCAACCAGTATGGCCTGCAATTTGTTGCCTGAGGCCAGTGGTTACCTTAACGGATGTTACAAGTAACGCAGCCAGGCCTTTTTACTGCTGTGCTTGTATTGGCTGAACCATTTGGTGGGCCAGTACAGCAACACAGCCAGCACTATGCTAATCAGCCAGATTAGACTTAACTGGTTTACGCCAAACAGCGCGCCCTGATTTGGGCCAAACAGTGCCATACAGATACTGTACAGCGCCAGCAGCACGTATAAATGCAGAATATAGAAGAACATGGGTACTGAACCAAAGGTTACCAGCACCTGTGCTGCCTTATTTTGCCAGCGCTCCATTTGCGCCAGCAGCAAAAACATCAGCCCCAGGGTTACCAGTAAAAAATGCAGCGAAGGCGGATACTTGGTAAAGTTTAATATTGCCATCAGGCTTTCTGACGCTGACGCCTGCAGTTGCCAGGGCAGGGTTTCGCCATAGATATTAAAGCCACGCAGCAACACCAGCAGCAGTAAACAGGTCGCGCCAAGGCGTAGCAGCCAGCGCCGCCTTGTTGTGGCTGCCATGGCATATAAAGGCCCAGCGACATAGCCAAGCAGAATTACACCAATCCATGGCAGTACCGGGTAGCTGGCCCTGATATTCAGCCCTTCGCTTTGCAGCAGGTAGTTGCGGTCATGCAAGATAGTCCACAGATTATAACCCCACTCGCCGGGCATAAAGTTAATTGGCGTTAGCGCATTATGACCAAACACAATTAACAACCCCAGCACCGCCAATACGCGATACGGCAGTGCCAGCATAGCAGCCAGGGCCAGCATACTTACGCCAATGGCCCAAATTACCTGCAGCCAGACAGTATGATAACTGCCCATCCACGACACGGTAATTACGGTGACTTCCAGTGCTATTAAAAACAGGCCGCGTTTAAATAAAAAACCACGGGCAGAGCGCGGTGCGCTTTGCACCGGGTGCGCATATAGCCAGGCCGATAAACCGGTTAAAAACACAAACACCGGCGCGCAAAAATGCGCGGCAAAGCGGCTGAAAAACAGCCCCGGCTCGGTAATGCTAATATCCATCGGATCGGATACTTGCACATGATAATAAAAACGCTCGCGTACATGATCCAGCAGCATTAGCAGGATCACCAGGCCGCGCATCATATCAATAGTGTCTATACGTTTTTTCACTAAAGCGGTTGTCATAATTTCACCTTCAGAAGCGGTAACGGATACTGGCCTGATAGTTCAGCGGTTCGCCCGGCACTGTCCATAATTCGTTGTACGAGTTATGCACATAGTGGCGGTCGAACAGGTTATTAATATTTAGTTGAGCGCTAAGCTGCGGCGTTAATTCCATACTGGTAAACACGCCAACCAGCGTAAAAGACGGTAGCTGATAATCCGGGTTTACTGAATCGCCCAGCCGGCTGCCGACATAACGCAACCGTATACCTGCTTTGCTTTCTCTACCGGCCAGTTGCAGTAACTGGGTCAACACCAGGCTGGCATTATGTTTGGGCACATTGACCAGCCGGCTGCCGTCTGGCACCTGGCTGCCCCAGTCGGCGTTTAGTGCCTCGCCTACGGTTCTGGTATCCATAAAGGCGTAGGATAAGTCGGCATATAGGTTGTCATTCAGGTGGCTGTGTATATCCAGCTCAATACCACGGCTGCGCGCTTTGCCCAACGTAGCCTGAAAGGTAGCATTAAGCGGATCCGAGGTCAGAATATTGGATTTTTCCGCATCAAACAGCGCCAGCGTACCCTGGGTAGCGCCCAAACTAAACTTAGCGCCCACTTCAAACGACTCACTTTCTTCCGGTTCAAACATATTACGGTTAAAGTCTGTGCCGCTTAGCGGCACAAAACCTTCGGAATAGTTGCTGTAAAACGTTAACCCGGGGTGATATTCGTACACTAAACCTAAGCGGGGGCTAAGCCGGGTAAACTGCTGGCTGCTGGAAATATCCGACACCAGCTCGGTTAATTCCTGGGTGATGCGGTCAAACCGCACTCCGGCAGATAAATGCCAGCGCTCGGTTAAACGCAGCTGGTCCTGCACATATAAGCCGACACCGTGCTGGGTTTCGTCGTTAATATATAAATTAACCGGCTCTGGTGCTGTACTGCCGTACACCGGCTGGTAAATATTCAGGCTGTAGCTGCCCGCCGGGCCACGGTATCTGTCCAGCCGGGTATACAGGCTGTAGTCAAACGCATCGGCACCCAGCAAGATGTGGTGCTCAATACCACCCAACTGCAGGTTGCCGCTAAGCTCGGTACGTACGGTTAAATCTTCCGAATCGTAATCGCGGTAACGGCGCTGGCGGGTCAGGGTTTCGCCGTCAGTAAACAGGCTTTGGCGGCCGGCGGCCAGTTCTGCGTCAGACGAATAGCCCTGCAGCGCAGATTCGCGATAGCCCACACCGGCCAGTAAGGTCCAGTCCTGCCATAGGGTGGTGTCCAGTGTTAACTGGTGGCCGGTAGCATCAACTTCAGTTGGGCCGTCGTCTGGCTCACCCAGATAACGCGAGCGTGGTAATGTATGCAGGTTATTGTTCAGTACCAGCAAACCACGGTCAAACAGCTGCTCTTGTTTCAGGTATTCAAATTCATAATTCAGCGTGCTGTGGTCATTAACGAGATAACTGACAGACGGCGTAAACACGGTTTTTTTATTGCCGACATAATCCCTAAAGCTGTCGTAGTCCTGCACTGCGCCATTAACCCGGACAGCCAGTTTGTCGTTAACGCCGTTGGTGTAGTCACCTTCTAAGCGGTATTGATCAAACTTACCGGCCGATAACTGCAAATAACCTTCCGGCGCAAACTGCGGCTTTTTGGTAATAATATTTACCGTACCGCCGGGTTCTGAGCGGCCAAATAGCGCCGAGCCCGGGCCTTTCATAATTTCAATATATTCAATATTGGATAAGTCGCGGTTACCGCTAAAACCGCGACCGGCATTAAAGCCGTTTAGCAGGTACCCCGATGGCATATTTTCATTGCCGGGAAAACCGCGGATAGAAAAGCTGTCCCACAGACCGCCACCGTTATTTTGCCGCGCTATGCTGCCGGATAAATCCAGTGCCTGCTGAAAACTGCTAATGCCATTGTCGGTCAGCAGCTCCAGGCTAAGAGTTTCCAAAGCCTGTGGCTGCAGCTTTAGCGGCACATCGCCGCGATAAGCCTGCTTATGGCGCACGCTGATATGTTCAATTGCTGCTTGCTCGGTACTAGCCAGCTCAGTGTCGGCCTGTGTAGCAACATTGGCGTGTACATTAAGGCTGCTTGCTGCAGTGGCAAGCAGAAGAAAACACGGTAGCGGAGTTATCGGTGACATAGGGATCTTATTACTACGACAAAAAGATGTTATAACATAACATAATTGCTTGGGGGATGCAGCTGCTTTAACGCAGAGAAAGCACCAGTCGCTGTATTGTTGCGACTGGCGCAGTTTAAACCAGGCTGAATGGCTCAGGGCAAAGCCGGGCCTCCGTCGGGCCATTAACAGCTTTAAGCTTTGTTTGCTTTCAGGCGACGAAACACCAGTACAGTAGTGCCAGCCAGCACTACGGTGCTTAGCACGACAATCAGTAAATGTAACCACAGTGCAAAGCCCTGATCTGCCGCGACGACTTTTAAACCCAACTGGCTCAGGTGATAACTAGGCCACAACCAGGCCAGTTGTTGCAGTGCTTGCGGCAGCATAGTGATAGGTAGCCATAAGCCAGACAAAAAGGCCATTGGCAGATAAAGCAAGTTGACCACGCCGGGTGCGGCTTTGTCACTCAAAGTTAACCCCAGAATTAAGCCAATAAGTGCAAATGGCAGCGTACCTGCTAACAGCAGACCAGCCAGTATCAGCCACTGGTTGGTGAGCAGCCGCACGTTACCAAACAGCGCCGCTACGCTGAACAATAGCAAAATAATAACCAGAGCAAACACCAGGCTGGTAAAAAGCTTGGCCAGCAAATAGGCGCCAACCGGCATGGGTGATAACCGTTTTAATGTCAGCCAGCCGTGGGCCCGGTCACTGGCGATATTCATGGCAAAATTAAACATCGCCGGGCCCATAATGCCAAAGCAGCCATAACTGACAAGCAGGTAAGTGGCATTGCCACCAGCAGAAAACACCACGCCGAAAAACAGATAAAACATCAGCGGAAAGGCCAGTGATGGCAGCACAAAGCCAGGTGTGCGCCAGACACTGATTAGATCGTACCAGGCTTCTTTTTTATAAATGCGTAGTGTGCTCATGCTACTGCTCCTTTGCTGTTGTGCTTTGCGTAAGTTGTAAAAACGCTTGCTCCAGCGCTACCGGCCGCACTTCAAGATCTGTGACATGGCTGTCCTGTGCTAACAGGGCGCGCAAAGTTTGTTCTATCTGGTTACTTTGCAGCACAACACTGTGCGGCAGGCGGGTTAGCTGCTGTACTGCGGGTAGGGCAGTTAGCTGCGCATCATCTAAAGTGCTGCAACACTGAATAAATTTATAGGCTGTCATGGCTTTAAGTTGTGCCGGGCTACCCTGGGCAATAATCTGGCCGTTGTTCAGTACCAGAATGCGATCAGCCAATTGTTCTGCTTCTTCCAGATAATGTGTGGTCAGTACCACGGCAACCCCCTGTTGTTTTAATTGGCGCACCTGCTGCCATAAACTACGGCGTGCTTCAACGTCCATACCAAGGGTGGGTTCGTCCAGAAACACCAGCTGCGGTTTACCGGCCAGTGCCAAAGCAAATAATAAGCGTTGTTTCTGCCCACCGGATAACCGGCCAAAACGTTGATTAGCGTGGTTATCTAACCCGGCCAGGCTAATCAGCTCTGTGGCGTTGTGACCATTTTGATAGTAGCTGCTGAATAAATCACATTGCTCATACACGGTTAAATTGGCGCTCAGGCTGCCAATTTGCATCATTACCCCCAGTTTTTGCCGCAGAGCCGTGCTTCTGGCCATCCCGCTTTGCAACTGGCCAAATAGCCTGATCTGGCCACTGTCGGCGCTAACCAGGCCTAAAACGGCAGAAATCAGCGTGGTTTTACCGGCTCCGTTAGGCCCGAGGATACACAACACCTCGCCGCTGGCCAGTGCTATGTCGACACTGGCCAGTACCGTTTTATCGGCATAATGTTTGGTCAGGCCGGTTACCTGTAATGGCAAGGCAGACATTATTGCCCCCGGTGCGGATGTTGTTGTAAAAACTGCTGAATTTGTTGGTTCAGCCACTGTGGTGCGTCGGCCATAATAAAATGCTTGGAATCACGGGCAAAAGCAAAGCTGTGGTATTGCGTTGGCGCATTGGCCAGCTGCTGTTCATAGTTGGCCTGCACCTGCTCGGGCGTACTGTATGGCGCGCCATGTTGTAATGCGCCCAGCGTTAGCACCGGCACGCGGATATTATTCAGCTGTGGCCGCAAATCAGCCTGCATCAGCTCGCCCATTACCCGGCCACTGGTCATACCGTCAGAGCGGTACATATCAGCAACAATACGTTGCTGCCAGCTTGCGTCGTTGGTCATACCTTTAGCCATGGCCATAGGGTCAAAGTTGCCACGTTGTGGTTTGTTATCAGCAGCCCCGGCAGTAGTTGCCGTAGAGCCCTGTGTATTACTTTGCGCAAATAGCGCGCCAAGTGCCGGTAAACCATCAACATTGATAACAGCGCCAATTTGCTCTGGCGCATTCGCGGCCAGTGCCAGCGCCAGATAACCACCGAGGGAGTGGCCAATTACCACCGGTTTATCCAGCTTTTGCTCATCGATATAGCGTAAAATCGCTTGTTGTTGCGTCGCCAGATAGCCCTCACCCCAGCTTGGCATTGGCAGCGGTGCTACCCCGGCAAAACCGGCCAGGGTGAAAACATGCAGCTGATAATTGCCCTGCAACGCATCAACCGTGCTTTGCCACACTTCACCGGACGACGCCACGCCGGGAATTAAAATAATTGCCGGGCCCTGGCCCGTTACTTTTACCTCAAAACAAGCACAAGCCTGTTGCTGCGCAGCAACGGCAGTTTTTGCTTGTGCTGCTGCGGCACCCGGGCTAATTAAGCTGCCTGTTAAGGCCAGCGACAGAACCAAAGTATTGATGGCGGTGTTTAATGTTTTCATATTGTAAGCCCCGTAAGTGTTGATATGTTTGTAATGTTGACGGGGCCAGTTTAGGTTGCTGTTACGGCGGGTACAGCTAACGCTTGTCATCAATTGCGGATGACAATTGCCACCGGCTAATATGACCTTTGTCACTGGCATCAAACCCTTGATCCTGATTACACTGGCAATCGGCAAAGCGCGGGAGAGACGGATGACGCCTTACGATAAGCTGGAAAACAAATTAAGCTGGGTTTACCTGATAAACCTTATCTTTTATGTTATGCCACTGTTTATTGTGCACTTTGCATTGTGGCAGTACCTCAGTATGGCGGCAGCGCTGGTACTGTTTTTAGTGTGTTATTTCTGGGCCTATCGCAGCCGGCGTAGCGAAATGCACTGGCCAATTGCCGGCATAGTGCTGGTGGCAACACTGATTACTCCGGTTAATCCGGGCTCGGTATCAATGTTTGCGTATGCCGGCTTTTTTATCGGTTTTGCTTATGCATTACCGCGCTACCTGCTGCTGATGGCGCTACTGATCGCGCTGTTGGTGTTGCTTGAGCTGACACTAACCATTCATTGGAACCTGTTTTTAATTATGGGGGCGCCGATCGTGCTGGCAGTCAGTTTGCTGGGCCGCGCCGAGCAGGCAAAACTGCGCCACCGTATGGCTGAGCAGCAAAGCGAAGATGAAATTAAACAGTTGGCGACCATGGTAGAGCGCGAGCGTATCGCCCGCGATTTGCACGATATTCTTGGCCACACCCTATCCAGCGTTATTTTAAAAGCTGATTTGGCGACCAAACTATTAGTACATCAACAAACGGAAGCCGCACAGCACCAGTTGTCTGAACTAAGCCAGATAGCCCGCGACGCACTAAGCCAGGTGCGACAGAGTGTGTCGGGTTATAAACATCAGGGGTTAACGGCAGAAATCGCCAAATTACTCAGCCGGTTACGGGAAGCGGGCTTTAAGGCAGAATTAAAAGGCGAGGTGCCAACACTGGATAACCGGCGCGAAACCGCCGTTATTCTGGCACTGACGGAGCTGGTAACCAATGTTATGCGCCATAGCAAAGGTGACAGCTGCCAGTTAAGCTTTACCTGCAAAAACAATATTTTATCGGTTTGTTTAACTGACAATGGTAGCAGTATTGTCGTTAAGGAAGGTAATGGCATTACAGGGCTGCGCGAGCGGCTGGCAGCTATCGGAGGCAGCCTGACAACACAACAAACCGATGGTTTTAGCGCCGCTATTCAATTACCGCTGCAGGAGAGCGTATGAATATTTTACTGGCTGAAGATCAGGCCATGATCCGCACTGCTCTTGCCAGCCTGCTCAAGCTGGAAGCCGGTTTTAACGTGACTGAGGCCGCAGACGGTAACGCAGCACTTAAACTGTTAAAGCAGCAACCGTTTGACTTGTTGCTCAGTGATATAGAAATGCCGGGGCTGACCGGCCTAGAGCTGGCGCAGCATATACAGCAGCATAAGCTGGCCACCAAAGTCGTGATTATTACCACCTTTGGCCGTGCCGGCTATGTTAAACGCGCGATGGATGCCGGCGTGGGTGGCTTTTTATTAAAAGACGCCCCGGTAGAGCAGCTGGTGCAAGCTATTGGGCAAGTAATGACCGGTAAAAAAGTGGTCGACAGCGAGCTGTTGCTGAATTCGCTCGGCGAACAAGACCCACTAACGGATAAAGAGCGTCAGGCACTACGCCTGGCTGCCGATGGTCAAAGCACCAGTGAGATTGCTGCAGCTTTATACATTGCAGAGGGCACCGCCCGCAATTATCTGTCAGAAGCCATTAGCAAACTTAACGCCGCCAACCGCATCGATGCCGCCCGCATTGCCCGGCAGAAGGGCTGGTTGTAGTTTCACCTTTACAGGTAGCGGGCTTTTGCGCCACACTGGGCCAATTGATGCAATACCGGATACCTTTATGGATTTTTGCAATAAAATCAAAGCAGATCGCCCATTGCAAAGCAGCCGCAGTGATTTACAAAGCGCGCTGGAAAGTGATCGTGGCCGTATTATCAATTCTGCAGCTGTGCGCCGCTTACAGCAAAAAACCCAGGTATTTCCGCTGGAGCGTAACGCCGCTGTACGCAGCCGCTTAACTCATTCGCTGGAAGTGCAACAAAGCGGCCGTTTTATTGTGCAGTCGATATTCCGCCTGCTAACACCGCAACAACTGGCAGAATACGGCTTAACTGAGCTGGAGCGGCCAATGGAGTCGCTGGTAGAAATGGCCTGCCTGCTACACGATGTCGGCAACCCGCCGTTTGGCCACAGTGGTGAAAGTGCTATTAATGTCTGGTTTAGTCAGTTACTGCCTGAACTAACCAAACAGCATAAGCTGGAAAATAACGCGCTTTGGCGCACTTTAACTACCGAATTGGCACAGTTTGAAGGCAATGCCCAGGCCATTCGGCTGGTACACAGCTTACAGCGCATGAACCTGACGTATGCGCAAACTGCCTGTATTTTAAAATACACCCGCTGCGCCACCGCCACCAAACCCGATAAGCAGCACAGCCTTAGCTATTTGCAGAAAAAGCCGGGATATTATTTCTCTGAGCAGCCGTTTGTTGAACAACTGTGGCAAGAACTGGACACCGCGCCGTGCTGCCGCCACCCGCTGACGTATATTATGGAGGCGGCCGATGACATTTCGTATTGTCTGGCTGATATTGAAGATGCAGTAGAAAAGGGCTTATTCAACCTCAAAGACCTGGCGCACCAGCTTAACATTGCCTTTGCTGAGCTTGAGCCCCGCGGCCGTTTAATCACTACCCAGCGTGGCGGCAGCGCTAGCTTTTCTGCACTGATTAAAGCCGCGCTGGACAGCGCTGAGGCTGAGCCGGTAAATACCGCCTCGACGTTTTTTATCAGGTTGCGTGTAATGATGATACACCCACTGGTGCGCCATGCAGCAGGCCAGTTTATCAGCAATATTGCTGCGGTTTATGACGGCAGTTTAAATCGTGCCCTTCTGGAAGATGGCAGCCAGTATCATGCCATTACCAGCACCTTTAAACAGGTTGCCCGCCAATTTGTGTTTAATCAACCCGAAGTAGAAACACTGGAGTTGCAGGGTTTTCGTATTATTGCCGGTTTGCTTAACAGTTATCAGCCGTTGTTACTGTTGTCGCGTGCCGATTTCGAAGCTGTGCTGCAAAACGACGGTTATCATTTAGCCCAACAGCAACGGCTGGCACACCGGCTGCCCAATAAGCATCTGGCGGCGTACCAGCTGGCAGTAGCGCAAATAGCCCCGGACGACAACGCGCTGGAGTTATACTACCGCTGCCGTTTATTGCAGGATTTTATCAGCGGTATGACCGATCATTTTGCCTTCGATGAGTACCAAACGCTGGTAAATTGCCAGAGTTAACCCGTTTAGCGTTTAAACTTGATCAACAAGTCAGTCAGCTTGGTTGCCAGCCTGCCATAAGGCGGCAGCAACATACTGACGCTGTTAAAGGCGCCCTGATAAAACACTGGCCGCAGTTTGGAAAAAGTAACAAAGCCTTCGTAGCCGTGATAGTGCCCCATACCGCTGTGACCGATGCCACCAAAGGGTAAATCGTGCTGGCTGACATGCAAAATAGCGTGATTAACCGTTACGCCACCCGACATGACTTGTTCAAGATAAAATTGCTGCAGCGCTTTATCATGACTAAACGGATAAAACGCCAGCGGCCTTGGCCTGGCGTTAATATAGTTAACCACTTCGGTTTTATCGCGATAGGTTTTTACCGGCAGCAGCGGGCCAAAAATTTCGCGCTGCATAACCAGCATATCGTCAGTAACATTAAACAACAGCGTAAGCGGAAATTTGCGCAGCCCCGGTGCCGTAGCCTGGCCCGGCATCAGGTTTACCGCTTTAGCGCCTTTTGCAACGGCATCGTCCAGTGTGTGTTGTAAGCGCTGATAAGCTCGCTGATCAATAATGGCTGTGTAATCGTTATGGTTAATGTCGGGGTAACGCTGTGCCACCAGTTTTAATGCCTGCCCGGTAAAGGTTTGCTCGCTGCCGTGTGGTAAAAACAGATAATCGACATTGGTACAAATTTGCCCGGCATTAAACGCCTTGGCCCATAAAATGCGGTCGGCGGCTTTTTGCAGCGGGAAATCCGGCGCGACAACGGCGGGCGATTTTCCGCCCAGCTCCAGCGTTACCGGGGTCAGGTTTTTCGATGCGCTGGCCATAACCGCCTTGCCGGTTTGCGCCGAGCCGGTAAAAAACAGATGATCAAACGGTTGGGCTGAAAAAGCCGGGCCGCTGCCGTTATTATCGGCAAAAAACTGCAGTTTGTCGGGGGCAAAGTATTTTGGCGCCAGCGCAATTAGCAACTGCACCAGTTGGCCGGAGTTTTCTGACATTTTTACCATAGCGCGGTTACCGGCGGCAAAAATAGCGACCAGTGGCGACAGTGCCAGCATAATGGGGAAATTCCACGGCACGATAACGCCAACCACGCCCAGCGGTTGTGGCAGCACTTTGCAGCTTGAGGTAGGAAACAACAACCGGTCTATATGGCGCCGTTGTGGTTTAAGCCATTTTTTCAGCTGTTTTTTCGTGCGGCTGATATCTTCCAGCACCATTAAAATTTCAGAAAAACGGGTTTCAAACCGGCAACGGCTGCCGTAATCAGCATTGACTGCCTCAACCAGTGCGGTTTCGTTGTCGCTTACCAGCGCGGCCAGTGCGGTTAAATCGGCATGGCGCTGCTGGTAATCAGGCTCCGGGTTGGCATGATAGGCCTGACGCTGCAGTGTTAAGGCCTCGGCAAACAGCGAAAAAGAGGTGTGGGTTTCTGCGCTATTATCAGCGGGCAGATGCATAGCAAACTCCAAAAAAATAACAAAAACCCGTTAAGTGCCCGGGGTCGGCCCATTGGCTGCAGTTAACCCGCAGCAATAGCGCTGGCCGAATCGCGGCATACCAGCACCGGCTCAAATACATTTTTTAGCTGCAACGCCTGTTGCTGGTAAATATTTTTTAGTACCCAGCGTGCCGCCATACGGCCCATTTCGCCAATGGGGTAATCAATAGTGGTGAGTTTGGGGTAAATGTAGCGTGCCAGAATCAGGTTATCAAAACCAACGATGGATAAGTCTTGTGGCACATTCAGGCCATGTGCGCGCGCTACTTCCATAGCGCCGGCTGCCATTTCATCGTTGGCACACACAAGCGCGCTGAATGGCAGGCCCTTAGCCAGTAGCTGTTGCATACAGGCACTGCCGCTGCTGTCCTGAAAGTCACCTTCTGCCAGTAAGGCCGGGTTAAAACTGAGGCCATGCTCTGCCATGGCGCGTAAGTGGCCGTGGTAGCGATCTTTGGCATCGCTTTTCCACATTGGGCCGGCCATATACGCCAGCTGTGTATGGCCTTGCTGCAGCAATTGCTTGGTTGCCAGATAACCGCCCAGCTCATTGTCCAGGCTAATGCAATTATTTGCCAGTCGCGGAATAAAACGGTTAATCAGCACTATTGGCATATTGCCACTGGCCAGTTTAATCAGATAGTCGTCGGATACCGCTTCAACATGCAAAATCAGCGCATCGCAGCTGCGGCTGATTAAAAACTCAATACCGTCTTTTTCACTGGCCTCCTCGCTGTGGCCGGCGGCAATAATAACGTGCTTACCAGCTGCGCGGCATTCGTTCTCAATGCCGCTGAGCATTTCACCATAAAAAGGGCCGTGTAGCTCTGATACCAGAATACCCACGCTGTTAGAGCGGTTTGACGCCAGCGATTGGGCAATAGAGTTGGGCCGGTAGCCCAGTTGCTCCATTGCCGCCAGCACTTTGTTACGGGTGGCTTCACTGACACGGGCGTTATTATTCATTACCCGGGATACTGTCGCCAGCGATACCCCGGCTAATTCTGATACTTGGTAAATGGTTGCCATGGCCTGCCTGCGTAATAACGTTTATGCAGTTACTCTAGCATGCTAGGGTGCAGTGCCACCAGCGCGCAGCGCCAGCTGGTGGTGGATATCCAGCACCCGTGGTCCGGTTAAGCGATAACGGCTCATGACCACTGCTACCAGTATTGAGCCAATAGCAGGCAGTACCGTAAAGCTGAGTAAAATACCCTGTTGTGCGGTTGCAGTTTGTGGCACGTCGGCCTGATAGCCGTATCCGGCCAGTAACCAGCCTGCCAGTGCGCCACCTAACGCCAGCCCGAGTTTAATAAAGAATACGATAGACGAGTACACCAGGCCGGTAATACGAATGCCGGTTTTATAGTGGCCGTAGTCAACGGTGTCGGCCATTTTGGCCCACAACAGTGGCGTGGCCATTTGTAAAAAGAAGCCCCAGAGAAAATACAACGCAAATGCCAGCACCAGTTGCTCGCTGCCGATAAAAAAGCTCAGTATACAAATGGCTGCAGAGATCAACTGCAAACCAATATAGGCTTTTACTTTATCGACATAACGGCTAAGCCACTGGGCTACAGCGCAACCGGCGATATTGCCGATCATGCCCAACGTAACAAAAGCAGTGATTAAGTCTTCACGGCCTAAAAAATATTTAACATAGTAAATGGCCAGTGTAGTGCGCAGCACCATGCCGGTAAGCAGAAAAAACGCAGCGATACACAAAATACGCCACTGATCATTTTGCCACAGCGAAGCAAAACTGCTGCGCAGCGTAAGCTGCTGATCAGCCGGTGGTTGCACCCGTTCACGGGTGCCGGCAAAGCAGAGTAAAAACAGCACCAGGCCCAGTACGCTCATAGCGGCGATGGTGAGCTGATAACCTTTGGCGTTATCGCCATTACCAAAAAAGTTAACCAGCGGCAGCGTACAGGCAGTAACCAGCAAGCCGCCAAGCATACCGAACACAAAACGGTAAGACTGCACCGACACCCGCTCGGTTGGATCTGCTGTTAATACACCACCGAGCGCAGAATACGGAATATTAATGGCGGTATAAGCTAGCATCAGCAGGGTGTAAGTAGCAAAAGCGTAGATAACTTTGCCGTTGGCAGATAAATCCGGTGTGGTAAACGCCAGCACGCTGCACAGAGCAAAGGGTAATGCCAGCCAGAGTAGATAGGGCCGGTATTTACCGTGGCGGCTTTTGGTTTTATCTGCCATTGCACCCATTAACGGGTCGGTTACCGCATCAATAATGCGCACCAGCAAAAACATGCTGCCTACCACCGCTGGCGAAATACCAAAAATATCGGTGTAGAAAAAGGTTAAAAACAGCATTACCGTCTGAAACACAATATTGCTGGCGGTGTCGCCAAGGCCGTAGGCCACTTTTTCCCGTTTTGTCAGCATGCTAACCCCGTGATAACTGCTTTATTATTATTTTTTACGCCCGGCGAACACTTCACGCAGTGCTATAGCACTGTCTTTTAATGTGCGCTGTTGTGTAGCGTAATCGACATAGACTATACCAAAACGCTTGGCATAGCCTTCGGCCCATTCAAAATTGTCCATCAGGCTCCAGGCAAAGTAGCCATCAATACGCATACCGGCAGTAATGGCATTTTCAGTGGCCTGTAAGTGCTGCTCAAAGTATTTAACCCGCTGCGTGTCATGCACCTGTCCAAGGTGCATGGTGTCAGGTATGGCGGCGCCGTTTTCGGTAATATACACCGGCGGTAGCTTATAGCGCTGATGTATTGCCAGTAATATTTCAGTTAAGCCCTGCGGATAAATTTCCCAGCCCATATCTGTTAACGGTGGCGTGGTGGGCGGTACATCACTAAACCAGCCTTTGCTGTTAGCACGGTACACGGTGCGGGTGTAGTAATTTACACCGAGAAAATCCAGTGGCTGGGCAATAATAGCCATATCGCCGTGTTGAATTTGTGGCTGCTCGGCCGCGGGCAGTTGTTGCAGCAGTGCCGGATAACAGCCTTCCATTAACGGTTGCAGGTACCACTGGTTGTGGTACTGATCGGCCATATCGGCGGCGCGGATATCCGCTTCGCTGTTGCTGGCCGCATGGCAGGGGCTGAAATTCAGGACTATGCCATTAAGTGCCCGTGGCGCGTTTTTTTGCAATAGCGGCATGGCCAAACCATGCGCCAGCAATAAATGGTGCGCTACCTGGCGGCCTTGCTGGCGGTTTTGCACGCCGGGGGCATGAATACCGGCTTCATAACTTAAATAAGCACTGCAAAATGGCTCATTTAATGTGGCGTAAGAATACACTCTGTCACCAAAGGCCTGGCTGACAATATCAGCATATTCTGCAAATTTATAGGCAGTGCTGCGGTTAAGCCAGCCGCCGTTATCTTGCAGGTACTGCGGTAAATCCCAGTGATACAGCGTAACAAAAGCTTTGATATTGCGTTCGTTTAACGCATCAAGCAGTTGCAGATAAAAATTCAGCCCGGCCTGGTTTATGCTGCCGTCGGCATTAATTACCCGGCCCCACGACACTGAAAAGCGGTAGGCATCTACACCCAGTGCGGCAATCAACTCAACATCGTCACGCCAGCGTGCGATATGGTCGCAGGCAACCAGGCCGTTTGAGCCATCTTTAATCCGGCCGGGTTGTGCACAAAAAGTGTCCCAGATGCACGCCTCGCGGCTATCGGCGGCACCTTCAATCTGAAACGAGGCAGTGGCAACACCAAACACAAAGTCAGGTTTAAGCAAGGGTGAGCTGTTGGCTAAGGTTATTTTCATCGGTTTTGCTATCTTCCGGTCGTGTTGTTACGGGCTGCTGAGCGACAAAAGGATTGCCAACAGCGTGATATATGCTATAAATGAAAGCGCTTACATCATACTAGACGGCGACAAAGCGCGCGTCAATGAAAAACATAAAACACCGGGGAGGACAAGATGGCTGTAACACCAACGCTTAGCGAGGCTACGCCACAGGCTGCATCAGGCCAGCTCAACTACAGATTTGCTTTAACATCGTTAACCACATTATTTTTTATGTGGGGCTTTATTACCTGTCTGAATGACATTCTGGTGCCTTACCTCAAAGGCTTGTTTGACCTGACCTACACGCAGGCGTTGTTAATTCAGTTTTGTTTTTTCAGTGCTTATTTTGTAGTTTCTGTGCCTGCTGGTATGTTGGTAAGCCGTATTGGCTATCAGTCGGGTATTGTTACCGGCCTGCTTATTGCCGGTGCCGGTTGCCTGTTGTTTTACCCTGCCGCAGCCGCGCATTACTATCCGCTGTTTCTGATCGCGCTGTTTGTGTTAGCCGCCGGTATTACCATTTTGCAGGTTGCTGCTAACCCCTATGTTAGTGTGCTGGGCCGGCCTGAAACGTCTTCCAGCCGCCTAACTATGACGCAAGCTTTTAACTCACTTGGTACGACTTTAGCGCCCTTTTTTGGTGCCTGGCTGATTTTTGGTGGCATGGAAGCGCCCACGCCGGGTGAAGTAACTGAATCTACCGTGCAAATGCCTTACCTGTTACTGGCGGCTGTGCTGATTATAATGGCACTGATTTTTGCTTTTTTGCGTCTGCCAAAGCTGGGTAAAAAAGATGCAAATCTGGATATAACCAGTGGCTCGGCCTGGCGCTACCGGCATTTGGTGCTGGGTGCTGTGGGTATTTTTGTTTATGTGGGTGCTGAAGTAGGTATTGGCAGTTTTCTGGTGAGTTTTATTACCCAGCCTGATATCAGCAGCCTGGATGCGCAAAAAGCATCACATTATATTGCCTGGTATTTTGGCGGCGCTATGGTTGGCCGTTTTATCGGTGCTTATGTTATGCAATATATTGCCCCGGGCAAGGTATTGGCGTTTAACGCGGTGTGTGCCGTGATTCTGCTGGCGCTGACGATCAGCAGCAGTGGCAGCCTGGCTATGTGGGCGCTGTTACTGGTGGGCTTATGTAACTCTATTATGTTCCCAACTATTTTCAGCCTGGCTATTCACGGCTTAAAGCAACACACCGGTCAGGGCTCGGGCATTTTATGTCTGGCGATTGTCGGTGGTGCAGTGCTACCACTGGCGCAGGCGCGGCTGGCTGACACGGTTAACGTGCAGATCGCTTTTATTATTCCTTTGCTGTGTTATGTATTTATTGCCTGGTACGGCGCGGTTGGCAGCAAACCGCGTGCTGTGGCGTAACGGAGAACCCCCTATGACATTTCGCCTGAAACTTTCACTGGTAAGTTTAAGTTGCGCTGTCATTCTGACAGCCTGCGCCAAAGCCCCAACAGAGCCTGACACTGTGACAGATAAAACCGCTGCCATTTGGCCAGAATTACAATTACCCGTAGCAAAAGATGCCGCTATGGAGCAAAAAATCACCGATATTATGGCAGACATGACGCTGCAGCATAAAATTGCCCAGATGATCCAGCCGGAAATCCGCGATATTACAGTTGAAGATATGCGCAAATATGGTTTTGGCTCATTTTTAAACGGTGGCGGTGCTTTTCCAAATGATAATAAACATGCTACACCTGCCGACTGGATAGCGTTGGCCGAGGCGATGTATCAGGCATCAATAGATGACAGTCTGGACGGCAGCCGTATTCCAACCATGTGGGGCACTGATGCGGTACACGGCCATAATAATGTGATTGGTGCGACATTATTTCCGCACAATATTGGCCTGGGCGCGGCAAATAACCCGGCATTAATTGAACAAATTGCCAAAGTAACCGCCCGCGAAGTGATGGTTACCGGTATCGACTGGGTGTTTGCGCCCACGGTTGCGGTGGTACGTGATGATCGCTGGGGCCGCACCTATGAAGGTTACTCGGAAGACCCCGACATAGTGCACGATTACGCCGCGGCTATTGTCACCGGTTTACAGGGCGCGGCAGATCAGGATTTTCTCGGCGATGAGCGGGTGATCAGCACTGTTAAGCACTTTGTTGGCGATGGCGGCACTGTAGGGGGGGATGATCAGGGCGATAATATTGCCAGTGAGCAAGAGCTGTTCAGCATTCATGCCCAGGGCTACGTGGGCGGCCTGCAGGCTGGCGCACAAAGTGTTATGGCGTCATTTAACAGTTGGCACGGCAGTAAAATTCACGGTGATAAATATCTGCTAACCGACGTATTGAAAACCCGCATGGGCTTTGATGGCTTTGTGGTAGGTGACTGGAACGGCCATGGCCAGATCCCCGGTTGCACTAATGATAACTGCGCCCAGGCCGCACTGGCCGGGCTGGACGTTTACATGGTGCCAACGGCAGCCTGGAAACCGCTGTACTATAACCTGATTGAGCAGGTTGAAAACGGCGCTATTCCACTTAGCCGGATTGACGATGCAGTACGGCGGATTTTGCGCGTAAAACTGCGCGCCGGTTTATTCGATAAACCCAGCCCGGCTAAGCGGCCATTGTCGGGTAAAACCGAGCTGATAGGCTCGGCTGAACATCGCGCTGTAGCGCGTGAAGCTGTGCAGCAATCCCTGGTGTTGCTGAAAAACAACGATGCCATTTTACCGTTAAACCCTAAGCAGCATATTTTGGTTACCGGTGAAGGTGCCGACAATATTGGCATGCAGTCGGGTGGCTGGACCATCAGTTGGCAGGGCACCGGCAACACTAACAGCGATTTCCCCGGCGGCAGTTCCATTTATGCCGGTATTAAACAGGCCGTTGATGCCGCAGGTGGCAGTACCGAGCTAAGCACAGATGGTAGCTATAGTAACAAGCCTGACGTAGCGGTGGTGGTATTTGGTGAGCAACCCTACGCCGAAGGTAATGGCGATCTGGATAACTTAGAGTATCAGCGTGGCAATAAAACCGATTTAGCGCTGCTGCGTAAACTTAAAGCCGATGGCATTAAAGTGGTGTCGCTGTTTATCAGTGGTCGCCCGCTGTGGGTTAACCCAGAACTCAATGCCTCTGATGCGTTTGTAGCAGTATGGCTGCCGGGCAGCGAAGGTGCCGGTGTGGCTGATGTAATCATGGCAAAAGCAGACGGCAGTGCTAATGTCGATTTTCGCGGTAAGTTATCTTTCAGCTGGCCTGCCACCGCGCAGCAAATGGTAAACCGGCACGACGCAGATTATCAGCCGCTGCTGCCTTACGGCTTTGGTTTGCGCTACGGCGATGCCAGCACGCTGAGCAATACTCTGCAAGAGCAGGTCGCCACAGATACAGAACTGGACGATTTAGTGCTGTTCGAGCGGGCAGTAAAAGCACCGTATCAGTTACAGCTACACAGTGGCGCCGAAACGCAGGCAGTAGTAAGCAGCGTGCAGCAACTGGGAAATATTGCCATGCGCACTTTTGATAAAGCTGTACAGGAAGACGCGCGCCGTTTTGCCTTTAGCGGTGAAGCCAAAGTGTCACTAAGCAGTGCTTTCCCTGCCGATTTACGCTCTTACCAGGAAGCCGGTAGTGCGCTGGTGTTGCAGGTAAAACGCAGCGGCGCAGTGCCGGATACAGTACTGCTGGGTATCGATTGTGCGCAAAACTGCAGCAGTACAGTGAATATAGCGGCGCAATTACAGGCTCTGGCCGATGAAGAATGGCATACACTCAGCGTTGATTTAGCCTGCTTTGCCCGGCAAGGCGCTGACTTCAGCCAGATTTTCACGCCGGTATCATTAGCCACAACAGCGCCGCTGGTGCTAAGCTTGGCTGATATCCGGCTGAAACCTGCTGCGGCAGGCGACGCTACTCTTTCCTGCAGCGGAGACTAAAAATATGCGCCGTTACCTCGTTACCCTGCTTGCCAGCGCTGTGCTGGTAAGCTGCAGCACCACAGTGCCACCAGAGCCAGATGAACAAAGCGTGGCACAACACCAGCCTGATGCTATTGACAGCGCAGACTGGCAACTGGTGTGGCAGGACGAGTTTGACAGCAACAGTATTGACCAGAGTAAATGGAGCTTTGAACAAAACTGCTGGGGTGGGGGTAACGACGAGCAACAGTGTTATACCGACAGGCCGGAAAATGCCTATGTTGATAACGGCGTGCTATATATAGTGGCACGCAAAGAAACCTTCACCGGCCCGGCGTTAAACGAAGATGATCCGAGTTTTAGCCCGCATCAGCGCAAAACTCTGCCTTATACGTCGGCAAGGCTGCGCAGTAAGGGTAAAGGCGACTGGCTATATGGCCGCTTTGAAATTCGCGCTAAATTACCGACAGGTCAGGGGAGCTGGCCGGCAATATGGATGCTGCCAACAGACTGGTTATACGGCCCCTGGCCGTTATCCGGTGAAATAGACATTATGGAAGCGGTAAACCTCGGTACAGTTTCTGATGAACCCAGCGCATTGGCTGACGAACCTGAGCGGCGTATCCACGGCACCTTACATTACGGCGAACTCTGGCCAGACAATGTGCATAGCGGTCAGAGTTATAAACTGCCCGACGGGCAAAGCCCGGCCAATGATTTTCATACCTATGCGATAGAATGGCAACCGGGTGAAATTCGCTGGTATGTCGATGATGTGTTGTACGCTACGCAAAAAAGTAGCGAATGGCACACTGGCGCTGTGACACTAAAAACCGCCTTGCCCAGGCATGCCCCTTTTGACCAGCCTTTTCATTTACTGCTGAATTTAGCCGTAGGTGGCAACTGGGCGGCGTCAGTGAATGAAACCGGCATTGATGCCAGTGCCTACCCGCAAAGCCTGCAAATTGACTACGTGCGGGTATATCAGCGCCAGCAACCTTAGCGGTTTAACCTGCTTAGCAACATGGCACGTAGCTTACGTGCCGTTTGCTCCAGCATTGGCCCCAGTATGCCGCGTTTATCTGCCGGTAAATGTGCTGCGGTATCGTCATTGGCATTAAACACGTAGTGTTCAAACTGTTGCTGCCAGATTTTACGCTGTGCCGGCGGCAGGTCACGTATGCTGAGCATGGCATGCAGCAGGGCATCGGTGGGTAAACCGCAGTAAGCCGGAGTTTGCCGCCACCAGTAGTTAATCAGAATATTCAAATCACTTAAGCTGTCTACCTGATGCCACCACATTGACGGAATAAAAATCGCGTCGCCTGCACTGAGCTCGGCCGTTAGCGCCTGCTGTAAAGCCTGGCGAAAGCGTGGATAGCGTTCGAAATCCAGCTGGCGCGAATCTACCATACTGACAGGTTGCCCGGCTGGGGTGAAATCGAGCGGGCCTATATATAAATTAGCCATTTGCTCTGGCGCAAACAGCGTGAAACGCCGCGTACCTGCTGCGACACAGGCAATATTGTCCGGTACATCATAGTGCGCTACCACATGGCTGCGGTTACCCAGCCATACGCTGATCAGCGGATTAATGCTGTCCAGGGTTAGTGCGTTTTGCGTTGTCAGCCCCGGCAAACAATACTCTGCGGTGGTAGAACCCATGTAAAATACCGGCGCATCGGTTTGCCCGCCATGCTGCAATATGCTGTTTAGCACACTGTTAAGCCTGGTTTGGCGCTGCTGAAAATTAAACCCGCTTAAGTCGTCATTGTAAAAAAAACGGCCTTTTGCTGTCGGTTCCGCAAAAAAAGCCTGTACTGGCACATCAGCAGCAAAACCTTGCAGATAAGCTGCTGCTGCGGCGTCAGATTGCTTCGCTTGCTGCACCAGCGGCCAGTGTTGTACCAGACCACGCAACACCAGTGGCGTGGTGCGCCCGGCCAGTAAGTTGGTTATATTGGCAGCGTTGTAATCTATTTCGTCTATTGCCTGCATGTTGATATCACCTGATTAGGCCTGCACCATAGTCAGCATTTTGCTGATATTCGCCTGAGATGCCAGTAACAAATAAATCGCCTCCAGATAGCCGTGTTGGTGCAACTGCTGTAACTGTGCTGCATTTAGCTGGCTAAGTTGCTGGCGGTTAATGCTAAACAGGCCGGCCAGCTTGTGCACCGCACCCAGATAGCTCAGTTCCAGCGTCAGGCTTTGTAGCAAATTTAATTCAGTTAACATGACACTAAATGCCTGATTCGCCTGATGACCCTGCTGAATGTGCTGCAAAACGGAGCTGACATGCTCAAGCAACGGGCTATTGCCGCCATGCGGTAAAAATACCGCTTCGCCCTCAGTCAGGCTGACGCGGGGATGGTCCAGATCAATGCATACCACGGGTACTTGCTGCGGTACACCGTTGTTAAGCTGTTGCTGAAAGCCGATCAAAAATGGCTGGCGCTGCATACTTAGCGGTATATAGCCTGTTTGCCAGCTATCCTGTTGCAAAAACAGGTTTTGGCCGGGCTTTACGCCAAGCAACACCACCGGCTCATAGGTATCCTGAGCGGTGTTATGGCGGAAAAACAGCGGGTACCAGCTTTGCAACTGCATAAATTCACTGATAAAGGCGGTAGTCAGGCTAACATTGTCGCCGTAGGTGCTGCCACTTTTGGTAATAATCTTGATATCTTTATGGCTGATGTTATCCAGCACGGCATGATTGGCCATAATTTCTCCCTGGCTGTTGCGGTATTAACTAACAAAAAGCCGCTTATTACAGCGGCTTTCTGGTTTAGCAAAAAACGGTGTCGTTAGAAGTTATAACGTACGCCTAAATTGTAACGGGCACCATACTGATATCCACGCAGGAATTGCTCCGGGAAACGCACATAGGTACGCTGCGTTTCTTCGGTAACGTTTAATCCTTCGACAAATACTGTCAGGTTGTCGGTGACTGCATAGTTTACGTTAATATCCCACTGACCATAGGCTTCGGTAAATACCGGCGCAGAATGCTGATCAAAGCCTGACAGGAACTCGTCGCGCCAGTTATAAGACACCCGCACAGACAGGCCATAATTTTCGTAAATCAATGACAGGTTAGCCGAATCGCTTAAGCCTGGCAGCGCAAACTGGTAACCAATGGCGTTAACATCAGCTTCGATATCACCATATACCAAGGTAGCGTTTGCCTGCACGCCAAAACCGGTTTCACCGAACATGTGCTGCGCAGCCAGCTCCCAACCCCACAGGTTCGCTGTTTCGACGTTAGTGTCACGCGCCACAGAGAATACCGTTAGCGGATCATTTTCATCGCCGGTAATCGGGGTGCCTTGCGGGGTGCCCTGATTTGCGTTGATGCGATCATGAATAGCCTGATCGGTAGGTTGCAAGCCTTCTGCTACTAAATCAGCAATAGCTTGCTCTGCACGCGGGCCGATAAAAGGGTCCCGAATGCCAGCCAGCTCTTCCTCAGTAGTGGTATTGACCAGAAAGTTTTCTACCTGCTTGCGATAGTAACCAACAGACGCATAGCTGCCTGGCTGATAGTAATACTCCAGCGATAAATCGATGTTATCTGCGGTGTAAGGTTTTAACGCCGGGTTACCAACAGACACTTTACGCTGGCCCACTTTAGGGTTACCGGCAAAAGTGGTAGTTGAGCGTAAAGCCCCTACCGGTGGCCGTGTTAACGAGCGACTGTATGAGAAGCGGCCAATAACGTCATCAGCAATCTCGATGTTCATATCAACATTAGGCAGGAACTCGCGGGTTTTACCGCTGCCTTCAGAGAAAGAGCGGTCGGTAGCATAGGTATAAGCCCACTCGTTGCCGTTTACCCATTGCATACTCACTGCCGGGCGCTCTAAACTGTTTGCAGTGACATCGGTTTGCTCATAACGTAAGCCGGTGGTGATATTTACCGGCATACCATTAAACTCGGTTTCAAACTTGGCTTGGGTATACAGTGCAACGGTTTCTTCTTCTACTCTGTGATCATCATCAATCGGGCCAGCACCAAATACGCCGCCCAATTCTTCAGGCCAGCTGCAGGCGCCAATACCGGCATCAGGGTGGTCGCAGTCAATACTTTGCGCAATATCTACTACGTCGTAGAAATCCGCCATATAGAAGTAGTTGATTTTTTTGTCGCTGCCGCCACCTGAAAACTGGTCGAGTAAACCGCTGGTGTCGACACGGTAAAACATGTCATCCGGATACCAGTCGGCTGACCACAGCCACCAGCCCGCTGCCAGCTGCCCGGAGTAAGCGTTGGTAGAGCGGAACGACATATCGGTGTAGGTTGCGCCAAAGTCAAAACTGACCAAAGCACTGTTGCTGCTGTTAAGCCACTGGCCTTTTAGCTGCAATTGGTCCATTTTGTTCTTGTCTTCATTTTTGCTAACACCGCCAAATAATGAGCCCATATCCTGTGGCAATAGCTCGGTCTGGCCATTGGTCAGGGTAAAGTCAATAACGGGAATACCGCCAGCGCTAAAATCAGCAGTTTTGGTTTCCAGATTAGCTGTCGCGTTGGGGTGAGCATCGTCACCTGCCCAAGATGTATTACCAATAATCATATAGGCATCATGGCCAAGGCCTGTACCCATGCTTACTGCTTCTGAGCTGTGGTAATCCAGTTCCAGGCTTAGTGCATCACTAACCTGCCACTCCAGGTTCAGGCCAAGAGATTTATTCTCACTGGCAGAGCCGTTACGGTTCAGGTTAGTGGAGTAGTCACCATTAACCTCAGTCATATTAACGTAGGTGCCGTTTTCATTAATGGTGGCGCTTTGTACGTTGCCGCCATTATTAAACCAGACACCAAAGCCCACCCGCTCTACATCCAGCTCGGTTTTAGAATAGGTGTAATCCAGCGTGGCTTTAAATCTGTCGGTTGGTGCAAACTGCATAACCAACTGCCCGTTGGTACGTTTACGATCATTATCCAGAATTTCGTAACCGGCATTTTGCGGATACCAGGTATTGCCGTCAGCGCGCTGGTTGTTATCGGTCAGCTGCAGGTTAGGTGAGTTCGATAAATCGACATTCGGGATCCAGTTATCTACTGCCATGCCCTCTGCGCGGTTGTTACGTTCTTGCACAGAGCCAGACAGCAAAATACCAAACTTCTCATCGGCAAAGGTGTTGCTGAAAATAGCGGATACTTCCGGAGTTAAATCATCGCCCACTTCATTAGATGTGTCGTGTACGGCTTTTACGCCAACTGAGGCTTTCAGGCCCGGGTTATCCAGTGGCCTGGCAGTGGAAATATTTACCGTGGCGCCAATACCGCCGCTGGGTACATCGGCACGGCTGGTTTTATGCACCTGCACACCGCTAACGCCTTCAGTGGCAATATTACCAAAGTCAAACGAGCGGCCACCGCCGGTAGTTGGCATCTGGCGGCCATTTAACGTAACCAGGTTAAATTCCGGGCCAAAGCCGCGCACTGTAATGCGGCTACCTTCGTTATTCGAGCGATCAATTGATACACCGGTAATACGTTGCAATGACTCAGCAAGGTTGGTATCCGGGAATTTACCAATATCTTCAGCCGTTATAGCATCTACTACCCCGGTTGATTCACGTTTAATATCCATCGACTTGGCTAAGCTGCCGCGAATACCGGTTACCTGTATTACTTCAACCTCGGCAGTTTGTGCTGTTTCGTCATTAGCGTAAACAGGAGCCATAACACCGGCGCCTGTAATGAGTGACAAACTTACCGCCAGACGCGATAGTTTGAAACGTGTTTGGTTCATACCCTTTCTCCCGTATTTTTCTGAGTATCTAATCGTTTTAGTTATTTGGTAGCGCTTACATTTTTAATCTTGTAGTGCAAATCAATAATGTAAGCGCTTACAAAAGGTAAGTGATTAACGCCGCAAGGTCAATACGTCAGCAGTAAAAAGCTGCACAATATTGCAGCGTGGCTGATTCGTGTTGGTGCAAAGTGTTGGCTTAATACTGCTGTGTTGTCATTTTCTATTTTAAATACAAATGATTGCCGGTAACTGCGATGGCATGGGAAAAATAATGTCGTTGCTCTGAGTTAGTGCTTCAGAGCATGTTAAAGCGGGTCATGGGTTGTCGGATAGTTTCTGCCAGATGGTATGCAAAAAAGCAGCAGCGTGATAAACGCTGCTGCTATTACCGTGATAAAGGCGTAAGCCTTTAATACCCCTAGTCTGCCAGATGTTTTAATAATACCTGATGGAATTCCTGTTCCGCTTCTACCTGTGGCGAATGGCCCAGTTTGGGCAGCTCCACCAGAGTTGCCCGCATTGCCTTGGCAGCTTCCCGGCCCAGCTTAGGGTAGTTGCCCAGCTTAGCCGCCAGTTCTTTGCTGGCGCGGTTGGCACCCGGTGCGGTACGATCTTTTCCGCCAATAATCAGCACTGCGGGTACGCGGATATTGGCAAATTCATGCACTACGGGTTGGGTAAATATCATCTCAGAGGTTTGTGCCTGGTTCATCGCCACTATGTTTTTGCCTGCTCCGCCATAAAGGCCGGCCTGCATAGTTACCCATTGCTCATACTCCGGTTTCCAGTTGCCGTCGTAATAAAACTTCAGCTGATAGGCTTTAATACTGTCGAAGCTGGTTTTCAGTTCGTTAGCATACAGGGCGTCAATAGTGGCATAAGGCACGCCTTCAGCCTGCCAGTCTTCCAGGCCGATAGGGTTAACCAGTACAATTTTTTCCACGTTTTGCGGGTATTGCAGCGCATAGCGCGCAGTTAGCATGCCGCCCATAGAATGGCCGATAATAACCGGCCGGGTAACACCCAAACTATTTAGTAAACTGTTTGTATTAGCAGCCAGTTGAGCCAGGCTAAACTGATAGCCCTTTGGCTTACTGGATTTACAAAAGCCGATTTGATCAGGCACTACTACACGGTAGCCTTGCCCGGCCAGCACCTTAATACTGGCTTGCCAGGTGGCGGCACAAAAGTTTTTACCATGCAATAGTACCGCGGTTTTGCCGTTAGCTGCTGCTGTTGGGCTGATATCCATATAGGCCATTTCCAGCTGTTGGCCCTGGGTTAACAACGGGTAGTTTTTTACTTCAAACGGATAGTCAAACCCTTCCAGGCGCGGGCCATAAGTGGCTTGGCCAAACGCCGGGGCTGAAAAAATATAAGCCATAGCAGTGGCAACAATAGCTGTGAAAATACGCATAAATTGTTCCTGTTTTGTTTTAACTTCGTTTGAGTGTAAAGAAAAACACCGTGATGAACCACCCCTCTATTGTTGCACCGGTTTTTGCTGGCTGTTAGCGGTGTGGCATTAGGCTGCTGTTTTTACTTTACTACTGGAGTGTATAAAAAACAGCGCAATCGCCAGGCAGGCAATTGCCGCCATGCGGCTGTTTGACAGCGCAATGGCTTCGTTGCCCAGCCAGCCGAAGTTATCAATCAGCACACTCATGGTTAACTGGCCAAAGATCACGGCTACCGTGGCTACTGCAGTGCCAATGCGTTGTACCGCAAGCACCATAATAACAATATAGGGTACACCACACATTGCCCCAAGTAGCTGCCACTTGGGTACATCCAGCAAGGTAACGGCATGGCGGGGTTCAAAAAAGAAAATAAGTAATGCGGTAACTAAAGCCCCGACCGAAAAGGTTAAAAAGGCACTGCGAAACACACCCACATTGCTGCCCAGCCGGCCGTTTAATGCAGCTTGCACACTTAGCGTTGCGCCACCAATTACCGCCAACATAATCATTAAAATAGTCATAGCGTTACCTTACCCTTTAGCCATAAACACCAGTGCGGCGACAATAAACAGCAGTGCAATAATACGTTTAACATCAATTTTGCGACGCGCCGTACCAAATAAACCATAGTGGTCAATAATTAAGCTTTTAAATACTTGGCCTGCCAGAATGCCAATCATGGTCATGGCAATACCAATGGCCGGTGCTGCCAGCGTCAGAATAACCACATAAACCGGGCCCAGTACGCCGCCAAGCAGCAGCAAGGGGGGCTGGACAAAAAATGATGGGCTGTTGCGCGGGCTGAAAAACAGCATTAACAGAAATGTCAGTGCTGCGCCGACACCAAAAATGCTGAAGGTGGCCCATAACTCACCTACTTCACTGCCCAGCGGCCCTAACAGGCCGGCCTCAACCGACAACCCCATGCCGCCGGCCACAACGAGCAATATCAATAAAATCTGCATATACACGCTCCAATAGTTCAGGTGGCGCAGCTTACAGCAGTGTAGTGTTACGAAAAACGCTATAATCTGGAAATGACCTTTGCAGGAGTTGCACAAGTGAATGATGTAAATGCAGTGAGTATTAAGACACTACTGTTGTTTATCAGTGTGTTTAATGCGCAGAGTTTTTCTGTAGTAGCGCGGCGGGAAGGCGTGTCGGCTTCTATGGTGTCGCGTACCATACAACAGCTGGAAGACGCACTGGGGCAGCAACTTTTTTACCGCAACACCCGCGCAGTGGTGCCGACAGAAGCGGGCAGGCTATTTGTTAACTACGCCAGAACTATTATCGAGCAGGTAAGTGAGGCACGCAAGGCGCTGCAGGACAGAACCCTGGAGCCGGGCGGCCTGATCCGAATTAATGCGCCGGTATTTTTTGGCCAGCGCCATATTGCGCCCTGGCTGGCAGGTTTAACTGCACGTTACCCGCAGCTACAAATAGAGCTGACACAAACCGACGACTTTATCGATCCGCATCGCGATGCCACCGACCTGATCTTTCGCATCGGCGCCCTGACAGATTCTTCATTTCACGCCCGGGTTTTTGGCACTCAAGTGTATCATCTTGCCGCTTCGCCTGGCTATGTTAGCCAGCACGGTATGCTGCAAAGCCCGGCCGACTTAAACCAGCATAAATGTCTGGTGTATAAAGGCTCTTCCGGCCCCAACCGCTGGCTGTTTAAACAGCAGCACGAAAACTGGACCCACTATCCGGTGGCAGCTTTGCTGACATCTAATAATGCCGAAACATTGCTGATTTCAGCGCTTAAAGGCATGGGTATAGTGCTGTTTCCCGACTGGCTACTGGGCGATTGTCTGAAAAAAGGCGAGCTGATTAAGTTGCTGCCACAGCACGATGCGGCCATTAATACTGAGCCTCAGCACATCGCGGCTATTTATCCTAATGTACGTCACCCGCCGCTGAATGTCAGGGCAACCATTGACTACTTTGCCGAAGTGTACGGCTCGCCACTTTACTGGCAACTGTAATAGCAGTTCATACCTGTGCGTTTTAACGCACTAAAGTAGTGTTCTGCCGAAATGCTGACAATCTTTACCTAATCTTGACGTTTGCTGCGTTGAGCCAATGTTAACGCTAACTTATAGTAAGCGCGGATTTTACTCAGGTTACAGGAATTACGGAAAATGGCGTTGCTGAAGAAACCTTTGCTGTTGGCAGGTGTGGTGGTAGTAGTTGCAGCTGCAGCTTATTTTTTATGGCCAAAGGCTGGCAATTCAGACGCAGCGCCCGCCAGGCAAATGAACCCCTGGGCAATGCCGGTTCCGGTACGGGTAGTAACGGCTGATGCCGCCGATTTACGGGTACAAATAAAAACTATTGGCACGGTTACGCCATTAAATACCGTAGTAGTGCAAAGCCGGGTAACCGGCATACTGCAGAAACTAGCCTTCACCGAAGGCGACAAAGTTGAGCAGGGCCAGTTGCTGGCAGAAATTGAGCAAGCCGATTATCAGATCCAATTGGCGCAGGCACAGGGCCAACTGGAGCAAAATCTGGCCCAACTGAAAAACGCTGAAGCGGATTTACAGCTTTACAGCAAACTGCGTGAGCAAAGCTCTATTTCAGCGCAGCAGTATAATCAGCAGCAGGCTTTGGTAGCGCAGCTTGAGGGCACAATTAAATCGAATCAGGCACAAATTGACGCGGCCAAGCTGCAATTGTCCTACACCCGTATTCATGCGCCTATCAGTGGTCGTCTGGGCCTGCGCCGGGTTGATCCGGGTAACCTTATTCAGGCCAATAATACCGAAGGGCTGGTAACTATTACGCAAAGCTCACCTGTTGCAGTGGTGTTTGCCATTCCTGAAAGTCAGTTATTGCAGGTGCGGGATGCCGTGCGCCGTGGTGAAAGCTTAACGGTAGAAGCCTGGGACAGATCTGAGCAGCAATTGCTCAGCCAGGGCGCGCTTACGATTCTGGACAACCAGATTGACGCTGCTACCGGCACACTGCGGCTGAAAGCCGAATTTGCTAACGAGCAGGAAGAGCTGTTCCCCAATCAGTTTGTCAATGTAAGGCTGAATGTAGCGGTGCAGCAAGACGCGGTAACGATTCCGCAAGACGCTGTGCAGTATGGTTCGGCCGGTAATTATGTGTATGTAATTGAGCAAAACAAAGCGCAAATCCGCCAGGTTAAACTGGGCGCCGCAGATAACGGCCTGGTGGCGGTGGAAGATGGCCTGCAAACCGGCGATCTGGTGGTGTTGGAAGGGCTGGACCGCTTAAGGCCGGGCCGCGCAGTGGAAGTGATTACCGATCAACCGGTTCCGGCCAGTTAAGGAGCCGGTGATGAATTTATCCCGTCCTTTTATCCTGCGGCCTGTTGCCACGTCGCTGCTGATGCTGGCGATACTGATAGCCGGTATTCTCAGCTGGCGGCAGTTACCGGTAGCCGCGTTGCCACAGGTAGATTACCCGATTATTCAGGTATTTAGTTTTAACCCCGGCGCCAGTCCTGACATTATGGCACGTACCGTTACCGCGCCGCTGGAGCGGCGGCTGGGGCAAATTCCCGGTTTAAAGCAAATGTCGTCCAGCAGTTCAGCCGGTGCATCGGTTATTACATTGCAGTTTGCGCTGGTGGTGGATATGGGCGTGGCCGAGCAGGAAGTGCAGGCCGCCATTAACACTGCGGCGTCATTGTTGCCGTCCGATCTGCCCACACCACCGGTGTATCGTAAAGTAAATCCGGCTGATGCGCCTATTCTTACGCTGGCTGTAACGTCTGACACCCTGCGCTTGCCACAGGTATACGACTTAGTCGACACCCGGATGGCACAAAAACTGGCGCAGTTGCCCGGCGTGGGCATGGTCAGCCTGGCCGGTGGCCAGCGCCCGGCGATCAGGGTAAAAGCCAACCCGGCTGCACTGGCGAATATGGATTTAAGCCTGGAAAACCTGCGCACTTCTATCGCCGCCGCCAACACCAACCAACCCAAGGGCAGTTTTGATGGCCCGTTTCGCTCAACCATGCTTGATGCCAATGATCAGATCCGCGATATAGCTGAATATCAGCAACTGATTATTGCCTGGCGTGACAATGCGCCGGTGCGGTTGGCAGATGTTGCCACAGTAGAGCAAGGTGCTGAAGACCGTTTTCTGGCCGCCTGGGCTAACGAGCAACCGGCTGTGCTACTGAATATTCAGCGCCAGCCCGGCGCTAACGTTATCGAAGTGGCCGACAGAGTACAGGCGCTACTACCGCAGCTTACCTCCACCATGCCGGCAGCGGTAAATGTAACGGTATTAACCGATCGCACCCTGAGTATTCGCGCCTCGGTACGTGATGTACAAAAAGAACTGATTTTTGCGGTTTGTCTGGTGATCCTGGTCACTTTTGTGTTTTTGCGCACCATACCGGCCACCATTATTCCCAGCCTGGCGGTGCCGTTATCGCTGATTGGTACCTTTGCCATCATGTTGCTGCTGGATTTCTCGGTAAACAACCTGACGCTAATGGCGCTGACTATCGCCACCGGCTTTGTCGTAGACGACGCCATAGTGATGCTGGAAAACATAGCCCGCCACCGTGAGCAAGGCGCGTCACCGATGGAAGCGGCGCTTAAAGGCGCCAAAGAAATTGGTTTTACGCTGATTTCGTTAACTTTTTCTCTTATCGCCGTGCTGATCCCGCTGCTATTTATGGCCGATGTGGTAGGCCGGCTGTTTTATGAATTTGCAGTAACCCTGACTGTGGCAATACTGATTTCGTTAGTGGTGTCGTTAACCCTTACACCTATGCTGTGCGCCCATATGCTGACAGCACTGCCACCGCACGAAGATAAAGATAACCCCGGTACCATGCAGCGGGTGATCAACGCCTATGGCCGCGCGTTGCAATGGGTACTGCGCCATCAGCGGCTGGCGATGGCCAGTATGCTGGCAACAGTGGCCTTGACGGCGGGCTTGTATATGATTGTACCAAAAGGGTTTTTCCCGGTACAGGATAGCGGTGTAATACAAATTATCACTGAAGCGCCGCAGGACATTTCGTTTCAGGCAATGGCGCAGCGCCAGCAGCAACTGGCGGCGAATATTTTGCAGCACGCCGATGTGAGCAGCCTGTCGTCTTTTATCGGCGTAGATGGCAATAACAGCAGCATCAATAGCGGCCGTATTCTGGTGAATTTAAAGCCTCACGGTGAGCGCAGTGAATCGGCGGTGCAAATCATCCGTCAACTGGAGCAGCAGGTGCTGGCCGTACCCGGCATTAAAGGTTGGTTCCAACCAGTGCAAGAGCTGAGTATCGAAGACCGGATCAGCCGTACCCAGTATCAGTTTAGCCTCAGCACGCCGGACCATGAAATGCTCAGCCAGTGGCTGCCGGACTTATTCAGCGCTTTGCAGCAACGGCCGGAGTTGTCTGAGGTAGCACATGACTTACAGCAGCAAGGGTTACAGGCCTATATTGATATTGATCGCACAGCTGCCGCACGGCTGGGCCTGAGTGTGTCGCAAATAAGCTCGGTGCTGCAAAGTGCCTACAGCCAGCGTCAGGTTTCAACCTTGTTTACTCAGTCGAACCAGTACCGCATTGTGCTGGAAGCTGATCCGGCACAGGTAACCGGCATCGATGCATTGGACAAACTGTACCTGACCAGTAGCAGTGGCGCGACAGTACCTTTGTCGGCGGTGGCAACGGTAAGCCAGCGACCGGCCCGTTTGCTGATTAATCAGCAGGGGCAGTTTCCGGCGGTTACGCTGTCGTTTAACCTGGCCGCCGGTTATTCACTGGGCGAGGCAGTTGCCGCAATTGAGCAGGTGCAACAACAGCTGCAACTGCCACCTGAAGTAGAGCTGACCTTTCAGGGCGCGGCCGAGGCATTCCGGGCTTCACTTAGCAACACACTGTGGTTGGTGCTGGCGGCTATTGTCACTATGTATATCGTACTGGGTATTTTGTATGAAAGCCTGATCCACCCGGTCACCATTTTATCTACTTTGCCCTCGGCCACAGTGGGCGCCTTGCTGGCTTTACTGATTACCGGCCAGCCGCTGGATCTTATCGCGGTAATCGGCATAGTGCTGCTAATTGGCCTGGTAAAGAAAAACGGCATTATGATGGTCGATTTTGCCCTCGACGCGCAGCGTAATCAGGGCTTAACACCAGACGAAGCCATTTATCAGGCTGCTTTAATGCGGTTCAGACCAATTCTGATGACAACACTGGCGGCCTTATTTGGCGCTATACCACTGATGCTGGGTACAGGTTCCGGTGCCGAGCTGCGCCAGCCACTGGGGCTGGTAATGGTAGGCGGTTTAATGGTCAGCCAGGTACTGACACTGTTCACCACGCCAGTGGTGTATCTGTGGTTTGACCGGCTGTTCAGCAAACGCAAACCGGCAGTACAGACAGAGGCAACCGCAGTATGAGTCTGGCGCAGCCTTTTATTCAGCGGCCGGTTGCCAGCTCTTTACTGGCCACCGCCATTTTGCTGCTGGGTTTGCTAAGCTGGCGTTTGTTACCGGTGTCGCCGTTACCCGCCATTGATTTTCCAATGATTGTTGTTACCGCCAGCTTGCCCGGCGCCAGCCCGGAAAGTATGGCGGCAACGGTGGCAACGCCGCTGGAGCGAGCGCTTGGCAGTATTTCCGGTATCCGCCGTATCAGTTCGTCCAGCAGCCAGGGCTCTACTCAGGTACGGCTGGAGTTTGAGCTGGACCGCAATGTCGATGATGCCGCCCGCGAAGTGCAGGCCGCCATTAATGCTGCCCGCGGCCAGTTACCATCGGGTATGCCGGGTAACCCGGTGTACCGCAAGTTTAACCCGTCACAGGCGCCGATTATGGCGCTGGCGCTAAGTTCAGGCCATTTGGCCGGCAGTGTGTTGTACGACAACGCCTCTACCGTGCTGGCGCAAAAGCTGGCGCAAATTACCGGCGTAGGTGAGGTAGAAGTAAGTGGCTCTTCACTGCCTGCAGTGCGGGTGCAGCTTAACCCGGGCATGCTGGCGCACTACGGTGTAGCGTTGGATGAAGTGCGTGCCGCTATTAGCAGTGTTAATGCTTCAGTGCCGCTTGGCGTGCTGGAAAGCGACAGCCATCGCTGGCAGTTGGCCACCAGTGAAACGCTGCGCCAGGCTGCGGATTATCAAGAGCTGGTGATTAAATATATTAACGGAGCACCGATCCGGCTGTCAGATGTGGCACTGGTCACCGATTCAACCGAAAACCGTTACAGCGCGGGTTTTCACAATGACAAAGATGCGGTGATCCTGCTGGTAAGCCGGCGTACCGGTGCCAATATTGTCGAAACTATTGATGCTATTTATCAGCAATTGCCTTTGTTGCAGGCTCTGACCCCGGCCGGAGCCGATTTAGCCGTGGTGATGGACCGCAGCCCGGTGATCCGCGCTACGCTGGCAGAGGCGCAAATCAGCCTGCTGATTGCTGCAGTGTTAGTGGTATTGGTGGTTTGGGCATTTCTGGGTAGTTTTCGCAGTGCGCTGATCCCCAGCCTGACCATACCGATATCACTGATTGGCGCTTTTACCGTGATGTATCTGTGCGGTTTTTCACTGAATAATTTATCGGTAATGGCACTGATTGTTGCCACCGGTCTGGTGGTAGATGATGCCATCGTAGTGGTAGAAAATATCAAACGCCATCTGGAACGTGGTTTGTCGCCGCTGCAGGCTGCCCGGCAGGGCGTGGCTGAGGTAGGTTTTACCCTGCTGGCGATGAACCTGGCACTGATTGTTATTTTTCTGTCCATTTTATTTATGGGTGGTTTAGTAGAACGGCTGTTTCGCGAATTCTCGATCACGCTGGTGGCCGCTATGGTTATTTCGCTGCTGGTGTCATTAACCCTTACGCCCAGCATGTCGGCACTGATGCTAAAAGCATCGCCGTTGGCGCAACAGAAACAAGGGCTGTTTTACCGCTTTGGCCAGGGGTACCGGCGCAGCATTGATATTGGCCTTAACCATTACCGCTGGTTGCTGTTGGTGCTGGTGTTACTGTTTGCCGCCAGTGGTTGGCTATACAGCAAAATACCGTCTGGTTTGCTGCCAGAGCAGGATACCGGCCAGCTAAATGGCTTTGTTCGCGGCGATGACGGCGCCTCCTTTCAGATGATGCAGCCAAAAATAGAAGCTTTCCGCCAGTTTGTGTTGCAAGATCCTGCCGTAGCCGATGTTACCGGCTCCAGTGGTGGCAACAGCGGTGTCAGTAATTCATGGATGCGGGTACGGTTAAAACCACTTGCCGAGCGGCAGGTATCAGCGCGTGAGGTAGTAGACAGGCTGCGGGCAACGGCGCCTAAGGTGCCGGGCGGCATTTTATTTATGAATGTTGATCAGGACATCCGCTTGTCCTCACCCTTTGGCCGCAGTGATTACGAAGTACAGCTGCTATCCGACGATTTGGCACTGCTGCGCCAGTGGGGCAAAAAAGTCGGCGAAAAACTGCAGGAACTACCCGGCCTGGTAGATGTAGACACGCCGGGTGGCGAAGATGCCCAGCAAATTGAACTGCATATTGACCGTGAAGCCGCGCAAAGGCTGGGCATTGATATGCGTACTGTGGCCACGCTATTAAATAACTCTTTTTCACAGCGCCAGATCGCTACCTTATATGATCAGCAAAACCAGTACCGTATCGTGATGGAACTGATGCCAGGTTACACCGCCCAGCCAGAGGTGTTACAGCAATTGCAGGTTATTACCAGTGACGGCCGGCAGATACCGCTGTCGGCTATTGCCAGTTACCGCTATGGTTTGGTTAACGACAGGGTACAGCACGACGGCCAGTTCGCCTCTGTTAACATCGGCTACGGCCTGGCGCCGGATACCACCATGGAACAAGCATCAGCAGCCATTGATCAGGCACTGGCAGAGTTGATGGTGCCGGGGGCCATTCATGCTATTAGCGGTGAAAACCAGCGTAATGCCATGTTTGCCAGCAGCGATCAAACCTGGCTTATTATTGGCGTGATCCTGGCAGTGTATTTACTGCTGGGCATACTGTATGAAAGCTTGTTACAACCGCTGACTATTCTGTCTACATTACCCTGTGCCGGGCTTGGCGCCCTGCTGGCGCTGTATCTGACTAACAGTGATTTTAATTTGATCGCGCTGCTGGGCCTGTTTTTACTTATTGGCATTGTAATGAAAAACGCCATTTTACTGGTCGATTTTGCCCTGGCAGCCGAACGTAATCAGGGGTTATCGCCACAAGAGGCCGTTGCGCAGGCGGCCCAGCAACGGCTGCGGCCTATTTTAATGACAAACTTTGCCGCTTTGCTTGGGGCTTTACCGTTATTATTGGGCGTAGGCGAGGGCTCTGAGCTGCGCCAGCCGCTGGGTATTACCATAGTAGGCGGTTTACTGGTAAGCCAAGTCCTCACGTTGTACACCACCCCGGCGGTATATCTGCTGATCAGCAAGTGCCGTAAAAGCACGATACGTACTGATGTAACATCTTCATCTGCCGCGGGTTAAGCAATTAAAACCTCACCGGTTGCCATCAGGCCACCGGTGCCTGCAGTGGCTTTTTTACCGGTCAACCGGTAAATTTTTCTGTATCCCGTTCATATAGCTGTTTTATTTTATTGCTGCATTTTCGTTAATTCATTAAATATCAATGACATAGTTTATTTTATAAAAGCTGGCATGTTATTGGCTATATTCCTACTGACAATTGACCTTGTGCATATCGCACATAAGGAGAACATTATGTTGGGCTGGGCATTAACATTCTTAATTATCGCGCTTATTGCCGCTGTTCTTGGCTTTGGTGGTATTGCTGGTGCAGCTGCAGGTATAGCTAAAGTTATTTTCTTTATCTTTATCGTGCTGTTGGTTATCTCACTATTGGCAGGCGCATTGCGCGGTAAGTCGCCAAGACTTTAAGTGATAAGTAGTAAGTATTTAATTTGTAAGCTGTAAGAAGAGGAAATAGAGTATGACAATAACTAACGTATTATTCCGTTTAATGTTGGTAGCAACACTGGTTTTTTCCGTTGTAGCATGTGAAAAAAATAATGCTGAAGAAGCGGGTGAAAAAATTGATGAAGTCGCTACTGATGTGGGTAATAAAGTGGAAGACTTATGTGAGGATGTCAAAGACAAAGCAGATGCTAAAGACGAGGATTGTTAAGCATATAACGTAGCCGCCACTGGGCGGCTACGTTTGTCTTGTTTGTCAGGAATACAACTTTGGCAGGAGGACGGCCAGCTATGATCATCGCTCTGTACTATGTGTTGCTGGCATTATTATTGGCTGTTGGCAGTTGGTTTGCTCCCTACCTGTTATTACAACTGGTACTGGGTTGGGCGGCATTGTCTTTTCTGGTGGTCAGTTCTGCTTACTGGCTAAATACTGCAACTGTGTTTCGCAAGCGCAATGATGGCAGCTTGCCATGGTATAGCCGCTGGTTGTTTATTCCCTTTTTGTTTAGTGCAGGTCTGTATAACCTGATAGCTCGACGTCGCGATAAAGTGGCGCCTATGCAGCGGGTTAGTGGTGGTTTATATCTTGGTGCCCGTTTAACTGCAGCAGATATGGCGCAGTTACGCGATGAGCAAATAACGGCTGTGCTGGATGTTACCGCTGAATTCGCCGCTCTGGACGAATTAAGCCAATCTGATGATATCAGCTATCTGAATATTCCGGTGCTGGACCACGCCAGCCCCAGCCGCACTCAGCTGCAACAAGCTGTAAACTGGCTACAGCGCCAACGCGCAGATGGCCGTAAAGTGCTGGTGCACTGTGCTTTGGGGCGCGGCCGCTCAGTGTTAGTGCTGGCTGCTTTTTTACTTAGCCGGCATAACAGCCGTAGTGCCGAGAAAGCCGTAGCGCTGATCCGGCAGGTGCGGCACACCGCCCGGCTTAACAAGCATCAGCTGGCCGCACTGCGGCAATTTACCGACAGTTACACCGAACAGGGCCAGCAGCCGGTATGGCTAATTGCTAACCCCGCTGCCGGTGGCGGTAAGTGGGCAGAAGCAGAAACAGAAGTTGTCGAATTACTTTCGCCTTTTATGCAGCTAAGCCTGCATACCAGTAGCGATAGCTGCTCCGCGCAACAACTGGCTGAGCAGGCAAAGCAGGCTGGTTGCACTATGGTTATTGCCTGCGGCGGTGACGGCACGGTTACCGAAGTTGCTTCAGTGCTGGCTGGCAGCAAAATCCGTTTGGGTATTATTCCGCTTGGCACGACCAATGCCCTCAGCCATGCGCTGTGGGGTATCAGTGCTAAGCTGATGCCCGTGCGTTCTGCCTGCCTGAATATTATTGAAGGCCAAAGCCGAGCCATAGACACGGCGCGTTGTAACGACAAGCTAATGCTGCTGTTAGCTGGCGTTGGTTTTGAACAACAAATGATAGCGGCGGCAGATCGTGCCAGTAAAGATCAGCTTGGGCAATTGGCGTACCTAAATGGTTTATGGCAGGCCGTACAGGCTAACCATATTCAGCATCTGCTGGTGCAATTTGATGAGCAGCCAGAACAACAGCTGGATACCGCCAGCCTGGTGATCGCTAATGCCGCACCGCTAACTACCTTATTGGCTCAAGGCCACGGTGCACCTGATTTAACGGATGGTAAACTGGATATTACCTGGCTAACGGCCGACAATGCCGACAACAACGCCGTGCTAGGGTTAGCAGAGCTGGCACTGGCGGGTTTAACCAATATCAGCCTGAATGCCATTAGCCAACATTGCAGCGCCCGCCGGATAAAAATTCGCCGGCAGGACGGGCAAAACTTGCAGTATGTTATAGATGGTGAGCTTTACAGCGACAGCGCACTGGATATCAGTGTTGTTCCGGCATCACTGCTGGTTATGCTGGCAGACAGTGCTGACAGCGAGCAGGTTGCCGCTTGAACATAGGTTACTGCTCGGTCTGCTGATATTTTTCCAGTTTGTTGTACAGGGTTTTTACACTGATACCCAGCTGTTGTGCGGTATCGGTTTTATTCCCGGCATTTTGTTCCAGCGTATTTAAAATAGCGGCTTTTTCCAGCTCTTCCAGTGATACACCACAAGGTACTTCGGTCAGGCACTGTTCATCAGCACCCTCTGTAGCGGTTTCCAACAACAGATGCTCGGGCAGAATATCTTTATCTGCCAGAATATAGGCGCGCTCTACCGCATGTTTTAATTCGCGCACATTACCAGGCCAGCTATGCTGGGCAATCAGCTGCAGCGTTTCAGCCGCCAGCTGTTTTTGTTGCTCTTCTTTAGCGTTACGGTAGGACAGAAAATGCTGGGCCAGACCGCAGATGTCATCGCCGCGATCGCGCAGTGGTGGCACATGCACCGGAAATTGCGCCAGGCGAAAATATAAATCCTCCCGCAGTACACCATCAGCGATAGCTTGTTGCGGGTCACGGTTTGTTGCCGCCACAATACGCACATTAGCCTGATGAGCTTTGTCGCTGCCTACCGGGCGGTATTCGCCGCTTTCTAATACCCGCAGCAGCTTAACTTGTTGATCTATCGGCATCTCAGTTATTTCGTCCAGAAACAAGGTGCCGCCTTCTGCCTGCGAAAATACCCCCTGGTGTTCGCGTAGTGCACCGGTAAAGGCGCCTTTGGTATGGCCAAACAGTTCGCTGTCTACCAGCTCGGGGCTTAGTGCTCCACAGTTAATGGCAACAAAAGGCTGCTCTGAGCGATAGCTGGCTAAGTGCAGAGTATTGGCAACCAGCTCTTTACCTGCACCGCTTTCACCAACGATTAATACATTGGCTTCCGTTACCGCAACTTTCCGTAAAATCCGGTACAGCTTAAGCATGGAACGGGAAGAGCCCACCAGTAAACCGAACTGATCCAGCGCACTGACATTAGTTTTTACCTGCTGCTGGCTGGTGCTGAGCTGCTCATAAAAATCCTGCAGGGTATCGAGTATGCGGGCGATATCCAGCGGCTGGCGGAAATGATAACCAGCACTGGAGCGCATCAGTTGATCCAATACCGGATCAGGGAAGCCGTCGCTGATTACAATAAAATCGATCTCTGCCAGTAGCTTACTTGTCAGCAGCCGCTGATAGTCAGCCTGGCTGTGTTTATCCGCCTGAATAAATGCCAGCTCACAAGGCTGTTGCTGCAGTTGCTCAGGCCAGGGAGCGGCATCGCTGCTTCTTACTACCACGAAGCGGCGCACAGCGGACGATTGTAACAGCTGGGCGGCCAGCCCGGAGTCCTGCACATGCAGGAATAAACGTGGTTGTTTCATTTGTCAGCTCTCAGTTGCGATATATAACTCTATGTCAGCACGGTAAATTTAACAATCCGAATGGGTAAAACTTACCAATATGTGTTACGGCCAAACTGCGAACTTATAAAATAACTAATTAAATCATAAATATACACTTTGGTATATGAATTGAATATGAACTATGACCGCTAAAACCGCACAGGAGGTACCCTTATGGAGTATGCAGGTTCAGCAAAGTCAGAACAACGGACAGAAGAAAGAATCTTATCTGGCGTTTATTCCGTCTGCGTCGCAGCGCAGCGTTTCTTTCAACAAGCAGCACAACAAGTCGCCGACAGCAATCTGCGCTACAACTTTATTGCACTGTCAAAGCTACATAGTGTGGCAGCACAGCAGTTACCTATTGCAGCAAAACAGGAAGCGATACCGCAGGATTACAGCAGTGAACTGGCCGCCGTGCAGTTTTGGTACCTGCATCAGCAAACGGCTCTGCATAATCAACCTATGACGCAATCTATGCTGACTGAACTGGCCGGTTTATTACAGCAGCAGTTGCACGTATTAAAGCAACTGATCCGGGCAGTGCATAGCCGTACAACGAAAGTAACACTGGCGCATTTATCTGCTGCACTGCAAATAGCCAGTGACCAGTTACAGCCGTTGCTGAAAGTTTTACCGGTCGACAGGCAAAATATACAAACAAAAAATTAACACAAGCTGAATGGTAAAATAAATGCTATATAAAACAATAACTTAAATTGTGGCATCAAACTGGCATCAGTTTTATCGTCTCAATAACAAGGAGCGACAACATGAAACGTACAACTTTAGCAATGATGATGACTCTGGCATTAACCACCACAGCAGTAGCGGCGAATGACTGGAAAGACGGCGCCAAAGATGCGTGGATTGACGGCAAAGCCGAAACAACATTACTGTTGAACGGTAATCTGAATTCGTTTGATATTAATACCGACGTTAAAAACGGCAACGTGACGTTAACCGGTAAAGTGGAAAGTGAAGTAGATAAAGCACTGGCAGAAGAGCTGATCGAAAATCTTGAAGGCGTAACTGACGTAGATAACCAGTTAACTGTAGTTAATACAGGTAAAAATGCTGACAGCAAAGACAGCAGTGCGTTAAAAGACGCCAAAATTGCCACTGTGGTTAAAACCCGTTTGCTGTTTGAATCAGAAGTAAGTGGTACTTCTATTAATGTCGACGCTGAAAACGGCGTAGTAACATTGCACGGTGAAGTAGATTCTGACGCTGAAAAAGATTTAGCGGTGACCATTGCAAAAAATACCTCTGATGTCAGCCGTGTAGTCGACAAACTGCAGGTTGCAAAGTAATAGCGTAATACCATTGCCGTGACGCTGCGGCAGTAAATTAACAGCCGATCTGAGCCTGCCGGGCCAGATCGGCTTTTTGCTGTCTGGCGTAGTATCCGGTATGCTTTGGCCACTGATTTCCCGGTATTTTCCCGCTATGCGTATTCTGCACACTTCTGACTGGCATCTGGGCCAGCACTTTATTGGCCGCAGCCGACAGGCCGAGCATCAGGCTTTTTTAACCTGGCTGGTGCAGCAGGTCACAGCACTTAATATTGATGCCATTGTCGTCGCTGGTGACATCTTCGACACGGCCACACCGCCCAGCTATGCCCGTGAGTTGTACAACCAGTTTATTGTTGAGCTGCAGGGCAGCGGCTGTCAGCTGGTGATTTTGGGCGGTAACCATGATGCTGCAGCAGTACTGAATGAAAGTAAAAATCTGCTGCACTACTTAAACACCCGGGTAGTTGCCAGCAGCAGTGAGGATCTGACCGAGCAGTTGGTACTGCTGGATGATCAGCAAAAACAGCCTGCGGCGCTGTTGTGCGCCGTGCCTTTTTTACGTGCCCGCGATTTACTGCAAAGCCAGGGCGGCCAAAGTGCGCGTGACAAACAGCTTAGCCTGCAGCAGGCCATAGCACAGCATTATCAGCAACTGTATGTACTGGCACAAGGCTACAACATTGAGCACCAGCTGCAACTGCCAATCATTATGACCGGACACCTGACTACCGTCGGCGTTAGTACGTCAGAATCTGTACGCGACATATACATAGGTACGCTGGATGCATTTCCGGCGGATGCATTTCCGCCGGCTGATTATATCGCGCTTGGCCATATTCATCAGAGCCAACAGCTAAAAGCCGCTACCGACATCCGTTACAGCGGCTCGCCGATAGCACTGAGTTTTGATGAAGCCAAAGCGCAAAAACAGCTGTGGTTGCTTGAGTTTAACGGCGCTGAGAAAACCGTTAGCAGCGTGCCTGTGCCTTGTTTTCAGCCCTTGTGCAGTATAAAAACCAGCCTGGCTGATGTGCCGGTAAAAGTGCAGCAGGCGCTGCAGGGCCTCCCTGAGGGCAGTACTTTATGGCTGGAGCTGGTGATAAGCGAAATCGATGCCTATCTTACTGACTTACAGCAAAGAGTTGAGCAACTATTGCAGGGTTTACCGGTCCAACTGCTGCGCTTACGCCGTCAGCGTAGCAACCAGGCTGCCGGTTTAACAACGCCGGTGCAGCAAAGTTTGTCTGAGCTGACACCAGAGCAGGTATGGCAAACCCGGCTGCAAACAGAAATATTAAGCGATGAGCAGCAACAGCAACTGACCATACTGCACCGTCAGGTGCTGGCTAAAGTGGAACAAACGGCATGAAGATTTTGTCGGTGCGGCTGCAAAACCTTAATTCTTTGCGTGGCGAGTGGCAGATAGATTTTCGCCTGCCACCTTTTAACCAAAGCAATATTTTTGCCATTACCGGGCCCACCGGTGCTGGCAAAACCACTATTCTGGACGCCATTTGTCTGGCGCTATATCACGAAACCCCGCGGCTAAGTACTTCTGCTACCAGCAATGAATTGATGACGCGCCATACCAGTGAATGTCTGGCCGAAGTCGAGTTTGAGGTTGCCGGGGTGGGCTACCGGGCGTTCTGGAGTCAGCGCCGGGCCCGTGGCCAGAGTGATGGCAAATTACAGGCTGCTAAAACTGAACTGGCGAAACTGGACGGAACCATTTTGGCCGAAAAAAACAGCGATAAACTGCGTCTGGTTACCGAGATCACCGGGTTAGACTTTGGCCGCTTCACTAAGTCTATGTTGCTGGCGCAGGGCGGTTTTGCTGCGTTTCTTAATGCCAATGCCAACGAGCGCGCCGAATTACTCGAAGAGTTAACCGGCACTGATATTTACGGCCGTATTTCACAGCAGGTATTTAATGATTGCCGTGAGCAAAAAAGCCAGCTGGACCTGCTGCAGGCCAGGGCCGGTGCGGTAGAACTGCTTAGCGAGGAACAACAACAGACGCTTAGCAATGAGCTTTCAGCGTTAAAAGCGGCACTGACACAACAACAACAGACCGTGACACAGCAGCGTAAAGTGCAGGCCTGGCGCGAGCAGCTTAGCAGTGCCGAGCAGGAGCTACAGCGCTCAGAGCAAGAGGTGCAGCAAGCACTGGCAGCAAATGCAGCGCATAAAACGGAGCTGGCCCGGCTAAGCGCTTATCAGCCAGCCAGTAAGTTGCAGCCGTTGTACACTGCGATGCAACAGTTGCTGGTGCAGCAACAGCAGTATCAGCAACAACAAGCCGCACTGGCGCAGCAAATAGCCGGTGGTAGCCAGCAACAGGCCGACTTGCTGTGGCAGGGGGTACAATTTCTTGAACAACAGCAACACAGTTTTGCTCAACAGGCGCGCAAGCGCACTGAACAGCAGCAACATACCCAACAACAGCAGCTTACGCTGACAACGCAACTGGACGGGCTGAACAGCCGCCAACAGCAGTTAGACGGCGCATTGAGCGGCGCCGAGCCAGACAGCCTGCGCCAGCAACAACAGCAACGCCGTGAGCAGCAGTATCAGCTGCAGCAATTACAGCAAAAATTACAGCAGCACCAAAAACTACAATTAAAAAGCACTGAGTTAAAGCAGCAACTTAGCAGCACCGCAGAGGCATTGGCACCGGTAACCGCGCAGTTAGTCACGCTGCGCCAGCATTACAAAGCACTGACCGAGCAGATCAATGACAAAAAACAGCTATTGGCCCAGCAACAGCTGATTATGCAGCTGTCTGAGCACCGCTCAAGGTTGCAGCCAGATCAGCCCTGCCCGCTGTGCGGCGCGACAGAGCACCCGGCGGTCACTGCATATCAACAGCTTAACAGCTCCACCACAGAGCAGCAGTTGCAGGCAAAAGAAGCTGAACTCAGCCAAACGCAACGTCAGGGCGAGGAGCTTAACAAGCGTGAATCAGCGCTACAGGCCGAGCAGCGGCATTTAACCCAGCAACTCGCGCAGCTGGATACTGAGCTGGCAGAGCTAAACGCTGAAATGACCTATCAGGCTGAAGGCAGTTCGCTGGCAACCATTACCCCACAGCTTGATGCTATCGCGGCAGAGCTCAGTAAAAATGAGCAACACCTACGCCAGCTGGAGCAGCTGCAACAACAGCGCCAGCAAGTAAAAGAACAACAGCAGCAGCTTGAGCGGCAACTGGCAGATAACCAGCATCAGTTGCAATTATGGCAGCAGCAGGCGCTGCACCTGGATAAACAGCAGGCAGAGCTGGCCGCGCAGCATGATCACTGGCATCAGCAATGGCAAGCCATGCAGGCACCACAACCACCGGCCACAACGCCGGTAACGGAGTTAACGACAGTAACGGCTGCCTTGCAGCAGTTACAACAGCAAATGCAGCAGTGGCAGGGCCAGCAGCAGGTGCTACAGCGCCAGCAACAGCAAACCGCTACACAGTTGCAACAGGCCACGCAGCAATGGCAGCAAGCGCTCACTGATAGCAGCTTTGCCGACGAAGCGGCGTTTAAAGACGCCTTGCTTAGCGAAGCCGAACTTAGCGCCTTACAGCAGTTGCAGCAACGCCTACAGCAAGGCGAAATTGCTGCTAAACGAATGCTGGCCGACTGGCAGCAGCGGCTGCAGCTTATTGCCCAGCAGCAGCTGTCGGTGTTATCTGCCAGTGAGCTGGCTAGCGAGCTGCAGCAGCAAGAGGCGCAAATACAGCAAATGACCGAGCAACTCGGGCAGTTACAGCAGCAACTTAATAGTGATGCCCAGCGCCGTGATAGCCAGCAACAGTTGCTGCAGGATATTGCCGGCAAACAGCAGCAGTATGAACACTGGCAGCGGCTGAACAGCTTAATTGGTTCGGCAGATGGCGCCAGGTATCGCCGCTTTGCCCAGGGCTTAACACTGCAACAGCTAATTGTGCTGGCCAACCGCCAACTGGCGCTGTTACATAACCGTTATCAACTGGCACGCCATGCGGATGCCGAACTGGAACTGGTGGTACTGGACACCTGGCAGGCCGACAGTTTGCGCGATACCAAAACCTTATCCGGTGGCGAGAGTTTTCTGGTCAGCCTGGCGTTAGCGTTGGCATTGTCAGATCTGGTTAGCAGCAAAACCCGCATTGACTCGCTGTTTCTCGATGAAGGTTTTGGCACCCTCGATGCTGACACACTGGACAGCGCGCTAAGTGCACTGGATAACCTGAACGCCAGCGGCAAGATGATAGGTATTATAAGCCATGTAGAGGCATTAAAAGAGCGAATAGCGGTGCAGATCAAAGTAGAAAAACAACAGGGCCTGGGTTATAGCCAGATCCGGGTTGTCAGTTAAGCGGTGATTATGGGGAAATAGCCCGCCAAACGGCGGGCACAATGTTTAAAACGAGTACACCAGCGTCAGAGAAGTTTGGGTGTCAGTGCCTTTTTTAAGTTCTGGCACATCAGAGTCATTTTGCACTAAAAATGCCGCTTTCATCTGCAATGAGCCATTAATCTTGGCCAGTAATGAGGTTTCTGCGATAGAACGGGTATTGTCGTCACCGTATTCTACGCTTAGCGTTTGGGCAAAACTGGCAGACTCACTGATGGTCCATTTAAACGATGCCGCGCCGCGCACAATCAGACCGTTTTCCGTTTCGCCGGTAGAGCGTTTGCCGCTGAAATAACCCGGACCTATCTCTACATCCAGCGATTTATCTTCAACGTTGTACACCCGGGTGCCATAACCGATAGCAACAGTGGTGTATTCGGTGTAAGCCCCAAATTCATCATCAGTGTATGAGCCAAAAGCAAACAGTTTGGCAAACTCGCTTTCCAGTTTGTATGCGGTTTTTGCCGAGATCATATAACGCTCTGCCGACTTCTCGGTTACTTTGTCGCCGTTGTCATCGGTTTTCTCATCTTCTTTAAAGAAGGCACTGAAAATATACTGGTTGCTCCACTGCTCCAGCTCCTGCTTGGCATCAATCTTACCGGTAATAGAGGTGCCGACAGTGTTGCCTGAGGTGGTAATGGCACCAAGCTCTGCAGAGGTGGTCCATACTTTGCCGGTTGCTGCGGCGTCATGGGCCTGAGCCTGTGCACCGCCAGCGACAACCAGTGCCAGAATTGAAAAATACTTCATGCTTACTCCTGCGTGTCTTTTTTGATATGAACGTCCATTTGCGGGAATGGGATACCTATGCCTTGCTCATCGAAAATCAGTTTTACTTTTTCCAGTGTGTCCCAGTACACACCCCAATAGTCGGCAGAGTTTACCCAGGGCCTGACGTTAAGGTTTACTGATGAATCGGCCAGTGCGGCCACTTTTACGGAGGCTTCAGGTTCCGGCAATACCCGCTCATCGTTTTTTAGAATGTCTTCCAGAATTTGTTTGGCTTTGCGCAGGTCGGAGTCATAACTGATACCAATCACCAGATCGACCCGGCGCAAAGGCTCAGACGAATAGTTAGTGATAGGCCCACCGGTTATTTGTGCATTGGGTACTATGACCCTTTTGTTGTCAGGCGTGCGCATCATAGTTTGGAATATTTCAATTTTATCCACAGTACCGCTAACACCGCCGGCATCAATAAAATCGCCGGATTTAAATGGCCGTAATAAAATAATCAGAATGCCAGAGGCAAAGTTGGCCAAAGAACCCTGTAAAGCCAAACCAACAGCTAAGCCGGCAGCACCTAAAATGGCGATAAAGGAGGTGGTTTGTACACCAATTTGTGATAACGCCATCAACACAGTGGCGATTAGAAGAATGGCATAAATAAGGCTGGCGACAAAAGCCACAACTGCTTTGTCTACCGCACGTGCCACCAGCGTTCTTTCAATAAACCGCGAAATAGCCCTGGCCATCATGCGGCCAATATAAAAAATAAAAATTGCGGCGATAACCTGTAGCAAAATCTTTAGCGAATAGCCGAGCAAAAGCTCGTGATTACCCTCAAATAACGTAGTTATTTGTTCCATAAAACTCTCCGGTAGCATAGGTAAAATGGCAAAACGGCCAAAGGATACCACAGAATAAAAGCGGGCTAAATGAAAACGACAACAAGCTGTTAACTGATTTCTTGCCTGAAAAGGCTTGGTGTTGAAAAAAAACTTAGTTAGAATAGCGGCCCGCAACGGTGACTGTAGCTCAGTTGGTAGAGCCCCGGATTGTGATTCCGGTTGTCGTGGGTTCGATCCCCATCAGTCACCCCACTTTTTCTCCCGCTGCTAAGCTTGTTTCACTATGTCACCTACTACAGGCTTTGCTCGCTATGACTGATCTGTCTGCTATACAGCGCCACCTCAACCAACCAGACCTGCCACCGGTTGAAAGCTGGAACCCACCATTTTGTGGTGATATTCCGCTGCATATCGATGCACAAGGTCAGTGGTTTTATCAGCAAAGCCTGATCCAACGCCAGGCCATGGTTAAACTTTTTGCCTCGGTTTTAATCTGCCAACAGGGTGAGCATTTTTTGCAGACGCCGGTAGAAAAAGTACGCATCACTGTGGCAGATGCACCGTTATTAATTACCGACTGGCATTGGACAGACACCGTAACCGGCCCGGCATTGCTGCTGACCACTAATCTGCAGCACCAACTGGTGCTGGGTACTGAATACCCTATGCTTGTCAGGCAGGACCCGCAGCAGCAATTGTTGCCGTATATCCAGCTTTGGCATGGCTTACAGGCCAAACTTAGCCGCAATGTGTATTATCAGCTTAGCGGGCAGGCCAGGCCGGTGTATTGCAATGGCCAGCAACATTTCCAGTTAAAAAGTGCCGGTTATCCTTACACTTTTGCTATTGTTTAATCCTACGCTGGTCGGCTAAAACCGTTCGCCTGTCTCAAGCTGGTTGTTCATTGCTGCGATAATGCTATCACTGAAGCGCAACTTCTATTTAAAAGGCACTAACAATATGAATAAAACGCCCCTTGCTATACTCATCAGCACCTTATGTATCAGCCCGATCGCCAGCGCCGCTACGTTGATCCATGCTGGTACGCTTATTACCGCTGAAGATAAAAAAGTAGTTTCTAATCATACTATTGTAATAGAGCAAGATAAAATTACCGCTATCGAAGCCGGCTTTCGTAACCCCACTGCGGAAGATCAGGTTATCGATCTGCGCCAGCATACGGTAATGCCGGGTTTAATGGATATGCACACGCATTTTTACAGCCAGTTTAGCCCAACGGTGTACAGCGAAGGCTTTACTATGAATGAAGCTGACTATGCGCTACGCGGGGCTACATTCGCCGAGAAAACCTTAATGGCGGGTTTTACCACAGTGCGCGAGTTGGGAGATAACCATCACATCAGTAATGCACTGAAAAAAGCTATTGCCAAAGGTTATATTAAAGGGCCGCGTATTTTTGCTGCCGGTAAATCGATTGCTACCACCGGTGGCCACGCCGACCCTACCAATGGCGTGGCCTATGCGTTAATGGGCGATCCGGGCCCGAAAGAAGGTGTAGTTAACGGCGCAGATGAAGCACGCAAAGCCGTGCGCCAGCGCTATAAAGAAGGCTCCGATCTGATTAAAATTACTGCCACCGGTGGTGTGCTAAGCGTAGCGAAAAGTGGCAGTAACCCACAATTTACTGATGAAGAGCTGGCGGCTATCGTTAGTACTGCCAATGATTACGGTATGAAAGTCGCTGTACATGCACACGGTAAAGAAGGCATGGAACGCGCAATTAAAGCCGGGGTACATTCTATTGAGCATGGTACCTACATGGACAAAAACACCATGGCGATGATGCGCAAACAGGGCACCTACTTTGTGCCAACGATTAGCGCCGGTAAATGGGCGGCAGAAAAAGCGGCTATTGCAGGCTTTTTCCCAGACCTGGTGCGGCCGAAGGCGGCCACTATCGGCGCCAAAATTCAGCAAACCTTTGCTGAAGCCTACAAAGCCGGGGTGAAAATTGCTTTTGGTACAGATGCCGGAGTGTATGAACACGGTGAAAACTGGCGCGAGTTTATTTATATGACTGAAGCCGGTATGCCGATGCTGGAGGCCATTCACAGTGCCACCATTGAAGGCGCACGTTTACTTGGCGTAGCAGACGAGCTGGGCAGTATCAAAGCCGGTAAAATTGCCGATATTATTGCTGTGCCGGGTGATCCGCTGCAGGATATCCAACAAATGGGCAAGGTAAGTTTTGTGATGAAAGCCGGCCAGATATACCGGCAGTAGAGGAACACACAGCCATTAAAATACCAGCCGGCTTAGCCCGGCTGGAAACGCTGTAACAGGGCAGCAGTATCTGCCAGAATAAAATCTTTTAAGTCTTGTTCAGCTTTAAGCCTGATTTCATCCTGCTGGCGGGTAAGTACTTTGTCCTGCTGCTTTCGGGCTTTATGGGTCGGCATATCTTTAACCACCTGATACATCTGGTGCAGCCCCGGATAAGTAACAACTGGATCAGGTTGGCGCTGTGGTACCAGATGATCCAGCAACACCCACAGCCGTAATGTGCCTTCCGATAATTCACACTGTTGCTCCAGCATCGCTTTGCAAATCAGCGTAATACTGTCACGCAGGTACTGTTCTTTTTCGCTTTTCTGTTGCTGTTGTTGCCGGCTTTGTTGTTGCAGTTGCCACAGTAGGCTACCGGCATAAAACGCCAGGGCTGCTACTATCAGGCTACCAACAATAATTACCGCTAATAGAGTACTGCTCAATATTAATCCTCATCGCCCAGTAAGTCTTTACGCCAGTCTTTACTTTCAAAAGCGGCCAGAGGATCAACAATAGCATCATCTTCGTCTTCTGTTAAACCCAGTTCCTGCAGCAGCTGCTCCAGGCGGGCCGTTTTGGCGTTAAAGTACTTGGCGTCTTTACCTGTCAGCACTTCGTCTTTTTCAACCCGCTCCAGCAGTTGCTGCAAATGGCTGTCGTTTTCAATCAGTGCCAGTTCCTGCTCAGCGGTTAATTCTGCCGGTTTTACTTTAGCTAAGCTGGCTTTGGGCTGTAACAGCGGTTGAACCGCAACCGGTTGCTCGGCCACAGGCAGCAGAGCTATGGGGGTTTTGCTGCCAATACGCTTGTCTTTTTTGCTTGAATCTTTAGCGGCTTCAGCTGTTTTCACTGGCGCAATATTGTTGCGGTTGCCAGATTTAAGGCCAGATCCCTTTTTCTTGGTTTCTTCTCTGGGCTCGCGGGTTTTGCGGGCGTCTTCCGCTGACAGATGGCGTAAACCATTAGGGCCGGCGGAACGGGTTTTTTTCTGACGAGTCATGTTTGTTACCTGTAAAAAAGGGCGCACATTTTAACCAGTTTTGTGCTGAAACACTAATGCTTTATGCGCTGCAGAATAACCACATCTTTATCAGCAAAATTCACACTAAAACCGTCGCGTTGGGCTAAGTAAGTAAAAGTATAGTCAGCAAAAAAACTGACATGGGTTGGGTCCAGTTTATAGTGCCAGTTAGCAAAAGCCTCTACCGTAGTATAGCGTTTGGTCATAATAGCCAAAGTGCCCTGCGGTTTTAGCAAGCTTAGCCACTGGGCCCATTCTGTTGCGGGCCGGACAAAATGCTCTATTGCCTCACTGCAACTGATAAAGTCATATTGTTGCTGCAGTACAGAGCTGTCAGCTGCAAAGTATGGGTCCCACACCGACATATGCTGGCCTGCTTCAGTAAGCATTTTCGCCAGCAATGGGCCAGGGCCACAACCAAAATCCAGCCCGGCGAGCCCTATGCTTGGTAAAGCTGTCAGCAATGGCCCGGCCAGGCGCTGCAGAAAGCTGCGATAGCCTGCGTCGCTAATATCGTTATTGTGCAGCTGATATTGTGCCAGTTCATCCTCAGCAGATAGCAAACTTGCACGATCGGCAAATACCAGCTGACATTGTTGGCATTGGTAGTAGCATCGGCGTTTATCTTGGTGAAATAATCCACAGTGCAGGTTCAAGCACAATGGGCATGCGGTGTCGGACATAAGGCTATTGCTGAATTCAAAATAAAAGAAAAGGCGATAAGATCACTTATCGCCCTGGATATGCTTGTGTCAAATGGACACTTCTCTCATTCGCTGTCATCATCCTGATGTTGCTGCAACGCCCTGTCTGTGTGTTCCCTTTGTTATTCTGGCTTTCCGTACCAATTATTTATTCTTTACGATCATCCTGATACTTTCGTAATCATCCCTGAGCGTGAATCACGCAGCACATCATCCTGATGTGTTTATTAAGGCACCGCGCACTTACGTACTGGTACAACCCCTTCCTTGCGACGAATCCCTGTTTTTTTCAGTTACAAAATGTAACAGGAGGTAATTTACTCTTATCTGCTCATATGGCAAGACATTGCTGCAAAAAAAAGCGCTGCTGTGTTTTAAATTTTAAATATAGTGATTATTTTCATTGTGTTATGGAGTTTTCACTAGAACAGAAAAGTTCCCTGAAATTATAACACTGGCACTTTTCCTACAGAGATTGTGAGATATATCTCACAATCTAGCAAAGGCCAAATAGCAAAAACCGGCGATGAGCGCCGGTTTTTATGCGATTATCTGCGTAAATTGCTTAATTAATGCAAACCGCCAAGATACTGCGACAATACTTCGATATCATCATCAGTTAGTTTTTTCGCGATATCCTGCATCATGCCATTGAGATCATTAGCACGCTGGCCACTGCGGAACTCCTGCAGAGTCGTTTTCAGGTAGGTGGCATTTTGAAACGATATTTTCGGGAAGCCGCCTAAGCTGCTGCCTGAACCACGGGGACCATGGCAGGCAATACAGGCTGCGATACCACGGTTAGCATCGCCGCCACGGTATAGTTGTTCACCACGGGCAATAACATTTTCCGGTGTTGTGCCAGACTTCATTTTTTGCGAAGCAAAATAAGCTGCCAGATCTTTCATATCCTGATCAGACAGCGACGCTACCATGCCAAACATAATGCTGTTGTTACGGCCCTGTTTGCCACCGGTTTCCATGCCTTGTTTGTATTGGCGTAATTGCTTATACAGATAAGGTGCATGTTGCCCGGCAATTTTCGGGTACATATCAACCGGGCTATTGCCATCCGGACCATGACAGGCTGCACAGGTAGCCGATTTAGCTTTACCTGCTTCAGCATCACCGTCAAATGCATGGGCTGTTCCGATTAGACCGAATAACAGCGTCAGTGGAAGTAGAAGTTTTTTCATTTTTTATCCGTCTCTGTCCGCATTAAACCGCCAGCATACTGGCAACCAAGAGTAATAACCTTAATTTTTATGCCTATTTTACACGAAACTGCCCAAAGTAAAATCCCATACAGCGCGCAAAAGCTTCTGCCGATCCGCCAGATCCGCTACAATGGCATCAAATTATTCGCCGGAGAAGGCAGTGTACAAGTCAAAAATCAATTATCAGCAAGCTACTTTTTTAACCAGTGCGCCTGATATCAAAGCATTACCAGCAGATGAGGGCATTGAAGTTGCCTTTGCCGGCCGCTCAAATGCCGGTAAGTCCAGCGCATTAAATACGCTGACGCGGCAAAATAGTTTAGCCCGCACCAGTAAAACGCCGGGCCGTACCCAGCTGATTAATACTTTCAGCCTGGACGAACAACGCCGGTTAATTGATTTACCCGGTTATGGTTTTGCCAAGGTGCCGCTGGCGGTAAAAGAAAAGTGGCAAAAGTCCCTTGCCGAATACCTGATGAAGCGCACCAGTTTAAAAGGTTTGGTGGTGTTGATGGATATTCGTCATCCGTTAAAAGATTTAGATCAGGATCTTATCCATTGGGCAGTGGGCAGTGAGCTGCCGGTACTTATTCTGCTAACCAAAGCCGATAAGTTGGGGCCGGGAGCAAGAAAGAAAACCTTGCTTGAAGTGCGTGAAGCGACATTGGCATTTATGGGTGATATCACCGTGCATGCGTTCAGTTCATTAAATAAACTCGGGTTGCCAGAACTGGAGCAGGTGCTGGATCTGTGGTACGGCGTAGCAACAGATACCGAGACAGCCACGCAGTAGGCTGCAGGCATAAAAAAACCGACACTCGAAAGTGTCGGTCATAGCAAACGGGGAGAAGCTATAATTTCAAATCAACAGGGTGTCTTATCGCTAAGACAACTTCATTATACAGCAAATTTTTATTGTTTGAAGTATTTGCTCTAAAAAATCTAATAAATTTTCATTTTAGTTGGTGCCTTGTTACTTAGTAACCGTTTTGCTGTGCTGATATTATCGGCAGATAGCCGCTGGGCTGCGGGTTTTTCAGGCAAAAAAAACGCCCCACTGCAAGCAGTGGGGCGGCTAAATAAGCCTACTTTCATTCGCTGGAGCCCTAAAGCTCTGGCACTGAAAGATAGAACATCTTACCTCTGTACCCTACGCGTCAAATTTTAACCAGCCAGCCTAATAAAGCAAGTGCTTTTTGTAATAAAACTACAAAAATTGCTGTTTGTTTGCTCTTATTACCATTTTTGGTAATTTAATTACTTTTTTACACAAGGCCTGAGATAAAAAAAGCCCCGCTGGTGAGCGGGGCTAAAAAGTGTAAACAGGAGAGATGAATAACTTAACTACAACGTCAGACTGGTGCCTGCGTAATTAGTTCAACATTAATGTGCTTCATCCCAATTATCTCCGTCACCAGCTTCTGCCAGCAGCGGCACATCCAGTGTTGCTGCCGTTGCCATCAGCTCAACCAACTGCTGTTTTATCTCGCTGACTTTATTGGCATCCACTTCGAACACCAGTTCATCGTGCACCTGCATAATCATGGTAGCAGCTGGCTGTTTTTGCTGTTGCAGCCAGTTATCTACAACTATCATGGCTTTTTTTATAATGTCGGCAGCAGTGCCCTGCATAGGAGCGTTAATTGCCGCGCGCTCTGCGCCTTTACGTCTGGCCATATTCTGGGCATTGATCTCTGGCAGATATAAACGCCGGCCAAACAGGGTTTCAACATAACCCTGTTCATGCGCTTGCTTGCGGGTACGCTCCATATAGTTAAGTACGCCGGGAAAGCGCTCAAAGTAACGGTCAACGTACTGCTGTGCTTCAGAGCGGCTTACGCCAAGCTGTTTGGCTAAACCAAATGCTGACATGCCGTAAATCAGGCCAAAGTTAACCGCTTTGGCACTGCGGCGCTGATCTGAGGTGACATCGTCCAGTTTAACGCCAAAAACTTCTGCTGCCGTAGCACGGTGGATATCGCGGCCCTGGGCAAAGGCGTCCAGCAGCGCCTGATCCTGTGACAGATGGGCCATAATACGTAATTCAATCTGGGAGTAATCCACCGCGACGATTTTTTTGCCTTTAGGAGCAATAAACGCCTGCCGAATACGCCGGCCTTCTTCGGTGCGAATAGGGATATTCTGCAGATTAGGATCGGTTGAACTTAAACGGCCGGTTGCGGCCACTGCCTGATGATAGGACGTATGTACCCTGCCTGTCACCGGGTTCTGCATTTTCGGCAGTTTGTCAGTATAAGTGGACTTAAGTTTACTTAAACCGCGGTGCTCGGTAATCAGCTTGGGGAATTCATATTCCAGTGCCAGTTCTGCCAATACGTCTTCGGCGGTGGAGGGGGTGCCGGTCGGGGTTTTTTTCAGCACCGGCAGCTTCATCTGCTCAAACAAAATTTCCTGCAACTGTTTGGGCGATGCCAGGTTAAACGGCTTACCCGCTTGCTCGTAAGCCAGTTGCTCCAGTTCGGCAATACGGCTGGCCAGTTGCTCACTTTGTATCGCCAGCAACTTACTGTCTATCAGCACGCCATGGCGTTCAATCCGCGATAAAATATCTACCAGCGGCATTTCAATATCTTGCAACACGGTAACCAAGCCGGCATCCTGCTGTAGCTGCGGCCAAAGTGTCTGGTGCAATTGCAGGGTAATATCTGCATCTTCTGCGGCATATCGGGCTGCTTTTTCCAGTTCGATCTGATTAAACGTCAGCTGTTTAGCGCCTTTGCCGGCAATGTCTTCAAAGCTGATGGTTTTACGGCCTAAATACTTCAGTGCAAGACTGTCCATATCATGGCGTGAGGCCACTGAGTTCAGCACATAGGATTCCAGCATCGTATCGAAGCACACACCTTTTAATGCGATGTCGTAGCGTGCCAGTACGCTTTGATCATACTTCAGATTCTGGCCTACCTTTGCTTTGCTGTTATCTTCCAACCAGGGTTTAAGCTGTGCCAGTACCCAGTCGCGCTTTAATTGCTCTGGCGCACCGATATAATCATGCGCTACCGGCACATACCAGGCATCGCCTGCTGCGGTGGCGACAGACAACCCAACCAGCTCAGCCTGCATATAATCCAGGCTGGTAGTTTCGGTATCAAAAGCGACCAGTTCGCAGCGGCGCAGCTGCTGCAGCATACTATTAAAAGCGGCTTCATCCAGTACAGTAAGGTAGTTATCGGGCGCTGTGACAACTGTTGGTGTTGTGCTGTCAGTATCGTCGCCGGTGGCAAACATATCCGCTTGTGCGGCGCCGGTTTGCGGTTTTGCCGCTGCCGGTTCATTGCTTAATACTTCACTTAACCAGCGGCGAAATTCGCACTGTTTGTATAACTCGGCTAACTGCGTATTGTCTGCTGTTTTAATCATTAAGTCTGTTAGCTGATAAGGCAGTTCAACATCGGTTTTTATCGTTGCCAGCTGATAGGATAACTCCAGTTGGGCACGAAACTCTTCCAGCTTTGCCACCATGGTTTTTGCACCGCGAAAACTCAGTGTCGGCACTTTATCTAACTGCTGATAAATCTGCGCAATAGAGCCCAGCCCCTGCAATAATGCCGCTGCGGTTTTCTCACCCACACCGGGTAAACCCGGAATGTTGTCTACTTTGTCGCCCATCAGCGCCAGATAATCGATAATCAGATCAGGGCCGACGCCAAATTTGTCTGCAACGCCCTGAGGGTCGAGCAGGGTGTTGGTCATAGTATTAATTAACGTGACATGTTCATCTACCAGCTGCGCCATATCTTTATCGCCGGTAGAAATCAGCGTATGGCGGCCTTGAGCGCTGGCCTGCCGTGCCAGAGTACCAATAACATCATCAGCTTCTACACCACTGACACACAACAGCGGTAATCCCATGGCTTCTATAATACGGTGTAACGGCTCGATCTGGCTGCGCAGGTCATCTGGCATCGGAGGGCGGTTGGCTTTGTATTCATTGTACATTTCGTTACGGAAAGTGGGGCCTTTGGCATCAAATATTACGGCCATCTGTGTTGGCTGATACTGGCGCAGTAAACTTTTCAGCATGTTAACCACACCATAAATAGCGCCGGTAGCTTCGCCACGGGAATTAGTTAAATGTGGTGGAGAATGATAAGCGCGGAACAAATAAGACGAGCCATCGACCAGGATCAGTGGAGTGCCAGAGATAGAAACCATGGGTAGTAATATCCTGCAGAAATAAAGCTATAGCATGCCACAGCGCGTGCAGTGCTGCCAGTCATACGGCTGTCTTGTTCAGGATGATAAGCTGTGGATAACTTTGTGCAAAACATAGCTGAAGGAACCATGTCTTTTTGCAAGATATAGTTTAATGGTGTTTTAATGCTTTGTTTTATAAAGAAAAATAGGGGTTTACCGCAGCGCCCATATTACTATTTTCTAATTTTTATTTTGTGGAAAAGCTTTTCCATGTTAATCAGGCACTTCACAGAACTGCAGAATAAATCGTGAATTACCGGCCGAATAGACTACCACAAAGTTGGTGGATTCAAAGCGAAAACATTAAATAATTTAGCTTTAAAAGAAGTTCTGTAAGGAACAAAAAAGCATATAGCAGATCTGCTAATATCTGTTGCAGATTTAGCTCCAGACTGGTAATAACAGCGCACTTTATTATGCAATTATAATGGCGGCCATTGTTGGGGCTTCCCCTTGCTGTGGCTTGGGGGCTATAATGCCTCAAATTTTGTGCGGCTTTTACCACAGGAACCAAGAAGATGAAAAAATTAACTCTCGCTTTCGCCTTGTTGTTAACAACAGTGAGTGTCAATGCCAGTTCTGATACAGACAACGAAGCACTGGCTAAGCGTCTTGCCCCTGTGGGTCAGGTTTATGTTGCCGGTGCTGCAGCCGCCTCTGACGCCGGTCCTTCAGGCCCGCGTAGTGGTGAAAAAGTATACCAGACAGCCTGTTTTGCCTGTCATGGCACTGGCGCACTGGATGCTCCAAAGAAAGGCGATGCAGCCTGGAAAGCACGTATTGATCAAGGCTTCGATGTTATGCTGAAGCATGCGATTGAAGGTATTCGTAATATGCCGGCCCGCGGTACTTGTGCCGATTGCTCGGATGATGAAATTGCCGCTGCCATTAAGTTTATGACCGACGGCGTATAACAGGCTATTGTCACACTAAGGCCGCTTAATGCGGCCTTAGTTGTTTTTGTCAGCACAGAAAATAAATTGACCTAAGCAATTGTTAATTAGTACCGGTTTGGCTCTTCCATGTGGTTAAACTTTGTGCATAATGAGTCGGTTAAAAATAAAGTTGCCCAGTAATAACTGGCCATATAAAAATCGTATCAGCGTTGAAGGGATCAACAAAACTGAATAAGCGTTTACGTCAGGCTGAAATCAGGTTGCGGCGTCTTACATTACTCGCGCAGCGCTATAAACAAGCCTATATCATTCAGGGCGCTTTACTGCAGCTATCTGAACTAGCCAGCACTATCAGTGATATGCGGGAGTTTTATCCTGCTATTCACAAGATGGTATCTGAACTGCTGCACGCTGAAAATTTCTACGTAGTGTTTTATAACAACGCAACCGAGCAGTATTCCCCACAGTATTTTTCTGATGAAAAAGATCAGCAGCTTATTGCCCAGGTGCCTTCAAGTGCTTTTTCAACCGGTTTAACCGGCTATGTTGCCCGCAGCGGCAAGGCGCTGATGTGCGACAGTGAGCAGTTTGAGCAACTGGTGCTTAACGGCCATATTCAGGCACAGGGTTCACCTTGCGCGCACTGGTTGGGTATACCGTTGTGTCGTGGAGCCCAGGTTATTGGTGTTATGGCTATTCAGTCATATAACGCTGAGCATCTGTATACCGAAGCTGATCTGGCATTGTTCAGCAACATTGGTGGCCACACTATTACCGCGCTGGACAGAGTTAAAAGCCGTGAATTGCTTGAAGACACTGTACGCCAGCGTACACAGCAGCTGCAAAGCATTAACCAGTCATTGCAAAAAGAAATAAAAGAACGCACCAGTGCTGAACAGTTGCAGGTGGCGTTGTACCGTATTTCTGAACTGACCGCCAGCAGCAGCGATATGAACAGCTTTTATCGGGCCGTGCATCAGGTGTTGTCTGGTTTGATGCATGCAGACAACTGTTATATTGCCTTGCTTAACGGCGATAAAACCAAGCTGACTTTCCCGTTTTATATTGACCAATACTCACCCCCGGCGCGTGAACGGCCATTAAGCCGCGGTTTTACTGAATATGTAATACGTTGTGCCGATGTAAAGCTGATTAACGCCGATACCGCCGCAAAATTGGTTGCCAGCGGTGAAATATGCCGCGGCATCAGCGATTTAGCTTCCGCTGTACGCTATTCTACCAGTTGGCTTGGGGCACCGCTGATGCTGGATAAGCAGGTTATTGGCGTTATAGCGCTGCAGTCTTACGAAAAAAGTTATTGTTATTCAGAGGCCGAGCTGAATATTCTGCGCTTTGTATCGCAGCATATAGCGGTGGCTATTCACCGTAAGCAAACAACCGAGCAGCAAAAGCGTCATCAGGAAGAGCTGGAACGTAAAATATTTGAAAGTACCCGCGAACTGCGTCAAACCAATCTGTTTTTGCGCTTGCAGGTAGAAGAGCGGAAAAAAGCCGAGCAAAAGCTGTTTTACGAAGCCAACCATGATGCCTTAACCGGGCTTGCCAACCGGCAAATGTTTCTGCAACAGCTAAAACAGCAATTTGCGCTGAGTAAGCGCCAGTCGCAGCTGAAAATAGCCCTGCTGTTTATCGATCTGGACCGTTTTAAGCTGATTAACGACACCCTGGGACACCATATTGGCGATGCATTTCTGGTTGAGGTAAGTAAGCGCCTGCAAACTACAGTACGCGAGCATGATCTGGTGTCGCGTCTGGGAGGGGATGAATTTGTGGTGCTGCTCACCAGCCTGGCCGATGAAGTAGATGCTGAAGAAGTCGCCGAGCGTATTATTGACATGATACGCCAGCCGTTTTTATTGCAGGGCCAGCAGGTAAACTCGGGTGCCAGTATCGGTATTGCCCATTTTAGCCATGAGCACAGTAAAGCCGAAGCCTTACTGCGGGATGCTGATGCTGCCATGTATCAAGCTAAATCGATGGGGCGTAACCGCTTTGTTATTTTTAATGAAACCATGCGCGAGCAAATGCTGCAGGCTCTTAGCACCGAGCAGGTTATGATGCAGGCATTAGAGCAGCAGCAATTTACAGCCGTGTACGAGCCGGTGCTGTGCGGCCAGGCGCGCAGTTTAATGGGCTATGAGTTACATGCGCAGTGGCAGCATCCGCAACTGGGTACCCAGTATAATTTCAGCCAGCATGCCGCCCAGGTAGGTATTTTGCCGCAAATCGAACAACTGTTGCTGCAGCAGGCTTGCCGGCAGTTAATGCTAAGTGATACCAGTGCAGGTTTACTGACTGTGCGCCTTAGTGTGCAGCATTTGCAGCAACATGACTTATATGACGCGTTAAAGCGACGGCTGGCAGGGGTAACGGAATTACACCGGTTATGCCTGGCATTTTCAGAAGCCGACTTGCTGCAAAGTGGCAATGCCGCAACAGTGCAGCATAACCTGCAGCAATTAAAACAGTTGGGTGTGCGCCTGGCGCTGCACAACTTTGCTGCCGACATGGCGCCGCTGACTTTATTGCTGCAACAGCAGTTTGATTTTGTCAAACTGGACGCCGCTTTTTGCCGCCAGTTGGTACGCAGCGAGCAAAAACGCCAGTTACTGCAAATGCTGCAGTCGCTGGCACTCAGCTACAAATTCCGCCTACTGGCCGATGGGGTTGATAACGCCGACTTACTAAACCTGCTGCTGGCCGAAGGCTGCTGCTTTATGCAGGGCAAATATGTGGCTGAGCTGCTGTCGGCCCAAGAGCTAAGTACCACACCGTCAATTGTTCTTCAGCATCTGGCGTAAGCGTTCAATATGCGCCTGGCCGGTTTGCTGGCGCTGCTCGGCAGTTTTCACCGGCGCGGCGCTTTGCCACTCTAAATCGTCCTGCGGTAATTCATACAAAAACCGGCTTGGTTCCGGCCGCACCACTTCGCCAAACTGGCGCCGCTCTTTGGCATAGGTAAAAATCAGTTCGCGCTGAGCGCGGGTAATACCCACATAAGCCAGCCGCCGTTCTTCCTCTACGTTGTCTTCATCTATGCTGACCTGGTGCGGCAAAATACCCTCTTCCATGCCTACCATAAACACATAGGGAAACTCTAACCCTTTAGATGCGTGCAGCGTAAGTAATTGCACCTGATCGGCGTTATCCTCCTGCTCCTGGCGCTCCATCATATCGCGCAGTGTTAAACGGGTAACCACTTCAGGCAATGTCATCGGTTCGTCGTCATCTTTGCCTTGCAGCATTTCGCTGATCCAGCGGTACAGCTCATTAACGTTTTTCAGCGCCATTTCGGCCGCTTTGGCACTGGTGCTGGTTTCAAATAGCCAGGCTTCGTAATGGCTCTGGCGGATTAAATCGCGTATCGCCTCAGCCGGATCGGCGCGCTGAACATTGTCGGCAATGCCAACAATCCACTGGGCAAATTGTTTCACCGCATTGTGAGCGCGGGCCGATAAATGCATCGACAACTCACTGTCGCAGCAGGCCTCAAATAAACTAACTTGCTTCTGGTTGGCCAGATTACCAATATGCTGCAAGGTAGCCGCGCCAATTTCGCGCCGTGGCACATTAATAATGCGTAGCAGGGCGTTATCGTCGTCCTGGTTTACTATCAAGCGCAAATACGCCATCACATCTTTAATTTCACTGCGCGAAAAAAACGAGGTACCACCGGAGATTTTGTACGGAATGCGGTTGGTCATCAGTGCTTTTTCAAATAAACGCGACTGATGGTTACCGCGGTATAACAAGGCATAGTCGCGGTACTGGCTGCGGTTAATAAAACGGTGCGAGATAATCTCAGCCACTACTTTTTCCGCTTCGTCTTCCTCATGTTTGCAGGGGATCACTTTTAGTGGCACGCCGTAACCGTTTTCGCTAAACAGCTGCTTTTCAAACTCATGCGGGTTGTTGGCAATTAAAATATTGGCGGCTTTTAAAATACGCTCGGCCGAGCGGTAATTTTGTTCCAGCTTAATCACATTTAAATTGGGAAAATCGGTTTTTAACAGCACCAGATTCTGTGGCCGCGCACCGCGCCAGGAATAAATAGACTGGTCATCATCGCCCACCACGGTAAAGCGCTGGCGCTCACCCACCAGCCACTTCACCAGTTGGTATTGGCTGGTATTGGTATCCTGATATTCATCTACCAACAAATACTGAATTTTCTGCTGCCACTTCTGCCGCACCTCGGCGTTATGCGCAAACAGTAAGGTGGGCATTAAAATTAAGTCATCAAAATCCAGCGCGTTATAGGCAGTTAGCTGCTGGGTATAGTGCTGGTAATAATTAGCAAAACTGATGCTTTGCGCATCCTGAGCTTCAGCTATGGCCTTGGCTGGCAGCGTGAGTTCGTTTTTCCAGCTGCTGATGCGGCTTTGCAGTGCGCGCAGTAAGTCTTTATCGCCCTGAATATCGTTTTCGCTTAATTCCTTTAATAGCGCCATACTGTCCTGATCATCAAACAGGGTAAAGTTGGCTTTATAGCCAATATGGCGGTATTCCTTTTTCAGAATTTCCAGCCCAAGGGTGTGAAAGGTAGAAATAGTCAGGCCACGGGTGGCGGTTTTCGGTAGCTGATGGTTAATACGCTCACGCATTTCGCGGGCGGCTTTATTGGTAAAGGTAACCGCTGCTATGTGCCGTGCCGGCATGTCGCATTGCTGGATCAGGTAGGCAATTTTATTAATAATTACCCGGGTTTTACCACTGCCGGCACCGGCCAGCACCAGGCAGGGCCCGGAGATAAATTTAACGGCAGCATTTTGTTGCGGATTTAACTTCATTCACTCACCCTTACACTAAGGCTGGCATTGTAACGAAATTTGCCGCTAAATAGCATGCGTGATTACGGTTTTGGCCTGTAGAATAAGGCTTACGGTTCAGCATAACGTCGCAAGCTACTGATGCGATACAGGAGAGCAGCATGATAGACCCGAAAAAAATTGAAGATATTGCCAAGCAAATCGGCAACGCCATTCCACCACAGGTACGCCAGTTTGCCGATGACGTTGAAACCAAGGTAAAACAGGTACTACAAAGTAAACTGGCCGATCTGGATTTTGTCAGCCGCGAAGAGTTTGACGTACAGCGCCAGGTATTACTGCGCACCCGCGAGAAAGTAGAAAAGCTGGAACAGCAACTCGCTGCGTTACTGGCCGAGAAAACCCAGCAGTTTGACACCAAAGAACTGCCATCGTCTGATCAGCAGTAAGCCCCGCGCGCAATATCAGCTGGATATTGCGCAGTTCCTCAAAGGTATACGGCTATTGCCAAAAGCTCTTGTATCGCTGGCATCTTATTTTGTTGGTATTTAATTGTTAAATTGAATATTAAAAATTAACAAATTGTTTATTTTATTGCTCTGTACCACTATTATCATGGCTTTCAATGCAGAGGGATAAGCCATGGTAAAGGTACATATTTGGTTAAGGGATGAGAAGCATGTTGGCCATGCCGCGCTGACTATAAGAAACGTTTATGTCAGCTTCTGGCCCGATGGTGAGGCAGGCAAAAAAGACTTGAAGATAAAAACCAGCCACCCGGGCGCTTATGTTGAAAGCCTTGAGCATGACATTGAGAATGAAGGTGGCCGCAAGCCGATTACAATTGATATTGCGAACCTTGATGAAGTGTCAATGCTGCATTATGTAAACTTCCTGCAGAACAACGTGCCACGTTACCAGATAGCCCGCCATAATTGCTCGCACTTAGTCGTAGATGTTTTGAAAAGAGGCGCGAATAAAAAGCCGTCATTTAAACCCAATGCGGCAGAATATGCTAAAGTCGGTCGCATATTAGGTTACGGCATCTGGACTCCGGCAAACGTGATGCGCTATGCAAATGAACTGAAGTCAGCATGAAAATTATCTATCACGAAAACTACAACATCGACGTAGGTATTTTTAAATTCCTGCACCCATTTGATGGCTGCAAATTTAGTAAAGTACGTGCGGCGTTAAACGACGCAGATATCATTGCACCGCAAGGTCCTATTGCTGAAGATGCCATTCTCAGCTCTTTAAATGAGCTGCTTAAAATTCAGATTAAAGATAAAGCCGCGTTATGCAGGGCGCTGGAGATTCCGAAAATCCCTTTTCTATCGTTTTCATGGCTGGATAGCAGAATATTGTCGCCTATGCGCTGGGGCGTCGCCGGTACGTTAATCGCCAGCCGTTTAGCGCTTGGCGGTGACGATGCGTGGAACCTAGCCGGTGGCTACCATCATGCCAGCCCACACCGAATGGAAGGTTTTTGTATTTACAACGATATTGGCATTAGCTATCAGCAACTTATCGCCAGCGGCGAGTTAACAGCTGATGACAAAATACTGATTATTGATATCGACGCCCACCACGGCAACGGCAACGCCCGCACATTTAGCGATAATAAAAATGTGACCCTGCTGGATGTATACAATGCCGATATTTACCCCAACGACCCGGTAAGCCGACGCAGAGTTGATATCGCCGTACCACTGCCAAGCGGCACCGGTGGTGAGTTGTATCTGAATAAACTCAGCGCGGCATTAGAGCAGTTAAGCAGCGGTTATAAACTCGCTTTTGTGGTGGCCGGTACAGATGTGCTGGCAACAGACCCGCTTGGAGGGTTATCACTTAGCGTGGCTGAAGTAGCACAAAGCCATAAGCTGGTATACCAGCGCTTAAAAGCGCTACATATTCCAACCGTATTTCTGGGCGGTGGCGGTTATGGCAAAGATAGCGCCGCGGCGACAGTAGCGGGGATTAGAGCGGTGTCAGGTTGCTGAATAAGAGTTTAAATTAGTGCATGTGAAGTCGGGCTGGCAAAACATGGTCCAAATTCTTGTTTGAACTATTTTCCAAGGCTATTCAGTTTTTGCAATGTATGAATGTTTTAACTGATCACTTACACTCATTTTCTGTGTATGAACTGATAATTCACCAGGGCGCACCTCAGTAAATATACTACATTCTGGATATCCGCTATTGGTTTTCAATGATATGACGTACATCCCTTTTTGACTAGATCGTGTAACAGCATGTTCGCTCATCAGGTCTACTAGTTTACTATGCCATGTCATAGCTTTTTTATACATCTCGGTATTAAGGTCCCTTGATATTTCTACCGTTTTTATAGTTCCTCGGTGTAATACATGACCACATTCACTATATAAATCTTTAAATTCAGATCTCGAAAGCGCATTTGGTTTAGAGTTTGCTTGAATGTGCCAACCTAAAGAATCTTGGTACTTTGAAATACACTCGGGAAACGCATATGAATAATTTTGATGAAGCAAGTTCATTATCCTTTCAGCATTCCATTCTTTCTTAGTTGAGCTTTTCTGAAGAGCAGGGATATCACCGTGCAGAGTAAGGCAGCCTAACGCAATCAATTCGCAGACTCTGCGAAACTGAAAATATGCATATTCATAGGCGAAAGGAGCGCTTAACCCAAGATTTCCATCAAAAGCTTTTGAGATATGATCTAAACGTATTGCTAATTCATACATTAGCGGCAAATATTTTTGTACAGCTTCAACAGACGAGAATTCACTGTTCACTATTTAATACTCACGCTTGGTGCTTATTTGGCTAAAATTTCGTATTTAGACAATGTTTGTCCTTTTTGGTATGCATATGGAGTCATAGCTATTTACGCCCCAATATCCGCAAAATCCTTAAGAACAAGTTAATAATGTCCATATACAGCGCGGCTGCACTGTCTACCGCATTGTCCAATGTCTTGGGTATCTGGTTAGCTCTGCCCCAATCGTAGCCGATGTAACCGCAGAAAATCATCACTACCGCCCAATCCAGCCACGCCTGATGGATACCAAGTACAAAGATCTGGAATAGTTCTACTCCGATAACAATTAACAATGAAATAGTCAAAGCGCCTGAAATTTTAGCGAAAAATTTGGGAAATAGCGTACCTAGAACCATCATTATGCCTGTTACTAAACCGGTAATCTTAATGGCTTCCACTACCAAATCGGGGTTGTAGCGGGATACGGCAATGTTGATAATTAAACCAAATGGAATAACGACAAAGTTGTAACCAATAAAGCTTATCAGCGCGTTATCAGATCTGGTGAATAAATAAATACCCAAGAGGCAACTGGCGAAATACCCGATGAAGAATATCAAGGGTGAAATGGACTGGAGAGGCTCCACCGGAATAGTTGACACCATCATCCAGTTAACCCAGAAGCCCCAACACAGTACAGCGCCAATAGTGAGATTATATAGTCGTGAGCTGATCACTACTGCATTAGCTTGTTTACGCTCAAATATTTTTTCTTCCATCACGCCCAAAGCTGTCCTTATTCACATAACGCTGATCTAACGAAAAGCCTCTGTCTAAACAGAGGCTTTCGGTTTATTTCTGTTGTTAACTGTACCTGCGAAGTTATTTCTTCGGCTGGGCGATTTTTAAAATTTCGGTTAAACCGGCTACAGCGCCGCCGATATTGGCCAGCTCGGCGGGTACTATCATGGTGTTGTTAACTTTGGCCAAGTTACCGAACTCTTTTACGTACTGTTCGGCTACGCGCAGGCTTACCGCTTCTGAACCACCCGGGTGGTTAATGGCTTCGGCAATCTGGCGGATACCTTCGGCGGTAGCGATGGCGATAAGCTCAATTTCTTTAGCGCGGCCTTCGGCTTCGTTAATCTGGCGCATCTTGTCACCTTCAGACAGGTTGATTACTTCCTGCTTCTGGCCTTCGGACACGTTAATCATGGCCTGGCGCTCACCTTCAGATTTGGCAATAGCCGCGCGGCGCTCACGCTCGGCGCGCATTTGCTGCTCTAACGCATCTTTAATGCTAAGCGGCAGTTCAATGTCTGAAATTTCATAACGCAGCACCTTAATACCCCACGGCGATGCGGCTTCGTCCAGCGCTTTTACCACTTCTTCGTTAATTTTGGCGCGCTCTTCGAAGGTTTTATCTAAGTCAGTTTGGCCGATAACTGAGCGCATTGTGGTTTGTGCCAGCTGGGAAGCGGCGTAGCGGTAATCATTAATGCCGTAACTGGCTTTGTGCGGGTCTACTACCTGTAAATACAGCACGCCGTTAATGCCCACCTGAATATTGTCGCGGGTAACACAGGTTTGCCGCTCTACGTCGATCACTTCTTCTTTTAAGCTGTGGGTATAGGCCACTTTGTCGATAAACGGGATCAGAATATGAAAGCCTGAGTCCAGCGTGCGCGAGTATTTACCTAGGCGCTCTATAACATAGTTACTTTTTTGCGGCACTACGCGCGCCGTTTTTACGATGGTAATTACAACGGCGATGGCAAAACCGGCCATTAAAATAGTGTTGATATCGATTGTTTCCATCAGATTTACTCCTTAAAACAGATGGTTATTTAAAAAATTCAGGCAGATTTGGCGGCAGAAACCACCAGTTTGATACCGTGATTGGCTACCACAAAGGCAACATCACCGGCTTTTAAAGCATCGGTTGACTCGGCATCCCATTGCACGCCGTTTAACACTACGCGCCCGGCGCCCTGATGAAAATCGCTATGTACGATAACGCGACGGCCAATATCGTCGGCCAGTCTGGATTGCTGCTCGGTACTGTCCGCGGTATAACCGACAAACCAGCGTTTGCAGCGGCCACGGGCAGTAAACAGTAATACCAGCGATAACACGCCGAACAGTAAATACTGCATGCTGTAGCTTTCAATCAGGCCGAAGTTCAGTAATAAACCGACAATAATGGCGGCGATGCCGAAAAATACCGCAACTATGCTGGTGGCCATAAGCTCAGATAAGATCAGCACTATGCCAACAATGATCCAGATGGTAGCAATACTCACTTATTTTGCTCCGTAACAATTGTTATGCTGCACATTAACGTAAGGCATACAAAGCGGTCAATCTAATACGTAATTGCTTTGTAACAGCATTTTACGCCGCTGGCACCGCAGCTATACAGCCTGGTGCCAGCATGAAGTGGGTAACAAGAAGTGGGTAAGCGGCTATGCCGGATTAAACAGCTTTTGCTCCAGCGTCTGGCCTTTGGTCAGGTTGCGGTAGCGCCAGCCATTGGCCGCTAAGCATTGCAGCACGGCCAGGTCAAAATCGGCATTGTGCTGCGGGTTATAACTTAGCACCAGCTCTCTGCGCTGGGCACTGTGTAAATCAATCAGGCCGGGCAGTTGGCGTAGCGCCGCGCTGATGGCGTCGTTGTTGTCCTGCTCTAAATGCAGCGTAAGGTATTGCAGCTGTGCGGCGTTATCGCTGCTGCTGTGCTGTTTTAGCTGACCGTTTTCCAAATAAAGCACTTTATTGCACAGTTGCTCCAGCTCAAAAATATTGTGCGAGCTGATCATAAAGCTAACTTCACCACTTAAGCGGCTAATTAGCTGGCGAATATGTAGTGCATTTACCGGGTCCAGCCCGGCGGTGGGTTCGTCCAGCAGCACCAGTTGGGGTGTGCCAATAAACGCCTGAGCAATAGCTGCCCTTTTACGCATACCGTGGCTGAGTGCACCGGCTTTGTGCTGCAGTTGCTCAGTCAGTTCTACCAGCGCCAGTACCCGTTTGCTTTCTTCACGCGCGGCTTTGCTGCTTAAACCTTGTAAGCGGCCGTAAAAATCCAGTTGTTCGCCAATGCTGAAGGCCGGGTCAAACTGGGCATCTTGTGGCAGGGCTGCAACCTTACCAAACAGCGCACTGCTACCGGCTTTATGGCCAAAAATACGGGCACTGCCGCTGTCGGGGGGCAAATAACCACATAAAATGCTAAATAAGGTGGTTTTACCGGCGCCATTGGGGCCAATAAGCGCGGCTACATCGCCCTGGTGCAATTCAAAACTAAGTTGCTGCAGCACCGTTTTGCTGCCAAAGCGCTTTGCCAGTTGTTGGCACTGAATAATAGCGTTCATAGGGCTTTCCTTGTTAACAAAAACGTGGCACTGCTGAGTAATACCAGTGTTTGTAGCAGCGGCAACAAGGCATATTGCAGTGTTTGCCAGCCTTGCATCGGCAGTAATTGCATTACCTGGGTGCCGGGCATATAACCGAGTAAAAACAAGAAGTCAGGAAAGTAGAAAACAAAGGAGCTAAGCAGCACAAACACCAGCCCCAGGCTAACAATGGCCAGGCTTACCGCAAGGCGGGATGAGCGCACCATGGCAGAAAAACAGCTCATTAATGCCGTAAAAGGCAGTAACACCAGCAGCAAATTAACAGCAATAACAGCGGCGGCATTTAGCATAGCCAGGCTTAAGCCACCTTCACGCCAGGCCGCCAGTGATAGGGTTGCCACCAGGGACAGCAAAATTAAGCAGCTTTGCACCAGCATCTGGCCGCTAAAACGGCCCAGTACTATGCTTAACCGGCTGCTGCGCAGTGCCAGCAAGCGCAGGGTGCCGCGCTCTAAATCACTACACAGCTGATTCGCGGTAAAAAATAAACACAGCAGCGGCAGCAGCATTAAACTCAGGATCCAGTAAATTGCCAGCTCTGGCGCGGGCCAGGCAAACAATTGGCTTAAGCCAAAGGCGCCAAAAGCGTCGCGAAACATTTGCTGAAAACCTTCACTGCCAATCAGATCGCTGGCGGGGGCGATGGCATAACGCAGCAGAAAAAACCACAACACCGCGGTGGCGGCTAATGTCATCAGGCCTCGGCGGGTAAGCCATAAGCGGCGTAGTTCAAAACCGGCATATAAACCACAATGTTTTAAGGTTGTTATAAATAGCGCCATAGCGTGCTTCCTGTGCTGTGCATTATTGTCAGTATTACTACAATACTCCCGCTAGCTTAATGCAGTATTAGTGCCACTAGATAAGTGCTGTTAAATCATATCGTTATATTTTCGCTGTGTAGGGTGTTTACTGAAATCGGTGACTAAATCGTTAATTTAACCACTTTGCAGCCTATATTAATCACCTTGTCTAATCATAAAAATAGATTGAGCTAATTTAATTTAATCGTTTTTTGCATTTTAAATTAGCTACTACTCTTCAACCTGCAGGAAGGGATAGACAACATTTAAAAGGTAATAGCTATGTTTAAACGATCAATAATAGTAATGGCTATCGGCTTGTCGCTGGGAGTGCAGGCAGCGGGTATACTGACTAAAGACAACGGCGCGCCGGTAGGCGATAACCAGAACTCTATCACAGCCGGGCCAAATGGCAGCACTTTGCTGCAAGATGTGCATTTAATTCAGAAGTTACAACGTTTTGCCCGTGAGCGTATTCCGGAGCGGGTAGTGCATGCCCGTGGCACCGGTGCCCACGGCGAATTTGTTGCCAGTGCCGATTTATCTGATCAAACCGTGGCATCGCTGTTTGCCGGTGCCGGTAAAACCACGCCGGTGTTTGTGCGGTTTTCTACTGTAATTCATGGTAACCACAGCCCGGAAACACTGCGGGACCCACGCGGCTTTGCAGTAAAGTTTTACACCGATCAGGGTAACTGGGACTTAGTAGGTAACAACCTGCCAGTATTTTTTATCCGCGATGCGATCAAGTTTCCCGATATGGTGCACTCACTAAAACCCTCGCCGGTGAATAATATGCAGGACCCAAACCGGTTCTTCGATTTTTTCTCGCATGACGGCACCGCCACCCACATGTTAACTCAGCTGTACCACGATATTGGTATCCCGGCCAGTTACCGCCAGATGGATGGCTTTGGTGTGCACGCCTACAAGTTTGTTAATGAAGCTGGCGAAGTGCGTTATGTGAAATTTAACTGGCGCAGCCAGCAGGGCGTAAAAGGTTTAAGCCTGGACGAAGCCGCTAAAGTGCAAAGCAGCGATTTTAACCACCTAACCCGTGATTTATATACGGCGATTAATGCCGGTGATTTACCCAAATGGGATCTGTACATCCAAACTATTACCCCGGCCCAGCTAAACAGCTTTAGCTACAACCCGCTGGACGCTACCAAAATATGGCCGGATGTACCTGAAGTAAAAGTGGGCACCATGACATTAAACCGGATGCCGGATAACTTCTTCCAGGAAACCGAGCAAGCCGCTTTTGCGCCGGGCAATCTGGTGCCGGGTATTGAGCCGTCAGAAGATCGCTTATTACAGGGGCGTATTTTTTCTTACAGCGACACCCAGTTATACCGTTTAGGCGCCAACCACCAGCAATTGCCTATTAACCGGCCATTGGTTGCGGTAAACAGCAATAATCAGGATGGTGCGGCCAACAGCGGTAACACCAAGTCGAATGTAAATTATGAGCCAAGCCGGGTTGAGCCCAAAGGCGCGTTAACCACAGCACGGGCTGTTACCACAGCGTTAAACGGTACGGTGCAGCAGCAAGCCATAGATAAAACCGACAACTTTAGCCAGGCCGGTGCCTTGTACCGCGCTTACAACAAAAAGGAAAAAGACAACCTGATCCGTAACCTGGCAGCCGACTTAAGCCAGGTAACAGACAGTGCCACCAAGCACGCCATGTTGTCTTACTTCTACAAAGCTGATGCAGATTACGGCAGCCGTATTACCAAAGCGGTAAAAGGTGATTTAGCCACGGTAAAACAATTGGCGGCACAGCTGTAACCCAGCATGGCAATATTGCCATGGCCAATAGCGGTGCAGCGCTATTGGCATTAAATAAGCGTTAAAGCCCTGCAAAGCTCAATCAACCCTTCCTGCACCTGGGTGAGCTTTGCAGGCACTTATACAAGCAAATATTTAAATACAGAGACCAGGTTATGAGAATACTGACATTAATACTAAGCCTGTGCCTGTTGCTGTCAGCGGGCATTAATACTGCTCAGGCCAGCAGCAATGACATATCTGACCCGACCCCAGCACAGCAACAATTGACCGACTATTTTTTTGCCGCTGCCCGCAGTGGTAACAGTGAAGTGTTAAACGAATTTTTAGCCGCCGGGTTTCCGGTAAACCTGCAAAACAGCGACAGCTATACCGCATTGATGACAGCCACTTACTACGGCCATGCCCAGGCAGTGGAGCTATTGCTATCTTACGGTGCTGATGCCTGTATCCGCGATAAACGCGATCACACAGCGATGATGGGCGCTATTGTAAAAGCAGAATGGAGCATTGCCCGCACTTTATACCGCATAGATTGTGATAACCAAGCCGGGCAGCAAAATAGGAAAACAGTGGAAGAATTTGCCGCAGTATTTGGCCAGAGCGAAAAATTAGCGGCATTAAAACAACAGATGCAGACACAGCGTTAAGCCGAGTTTACTGCGTGGCGATAATTTTAATCTCAATCTTCCAGCCCGGATCAGCCAGTTTAGCTTCAACGGTGGCGCGGGCCGGAGCTTGGCCCGGTGCTACCCAGTTATCCCAGGCCAGGTTCATTGCGGCATAATCGGCCATATCGGCCAGGTAAATAGTAGCGTCAACCAGTTTGGTTTTATCGCTGCCGCACTGTGCTAACAGCGCATCAATTTGTGCCAGCACGTCTTCAGTTTGTAAGGTGGCATTGCTGCTGGTGGCAGATGGCACCATACCGGCACAAAAAATTAAACCGTTAACAATTACCGCTTCAGAATAGCGGCTGGCAGGTAAAATACGTTGAATGGTCATTGGTTACTCCTTGGATATATCGCTACAGGCTAACCTGAAGTGGCGCGGATAACCAGTCGGAGCAGTAACGGCGGCAGGCAAAAAAAGACGCGCTGTCAGGATGAGAGCAGCGCGCCAAAGTCGTGGTTGGGAGGGTACACGAAACCTTTTTGTCAGTTGAATATGAATATCAGTTGTACAGGTAAAACGCAGTGCTATTGTTGCTGTTTACCTCAATTAAGTCGTATTGCTGCATTTGCGGTATCGCCTGTTGAATTTGGCTTTCCAGCGTATCCAAAGCTTGCAGGTTGCTACACATGGCATCGCCACGTTGTTCCAGCGCCTGCGCTTTAATATCCATCCGTGCTTCTAAATCTTCACCAAAGCGTTCCATGCGTTCGCCAAAGGCTTCCATCCGTTGCTCAAAGTTGCCTTCCCCGCTTGTCATGGCTTTACCCACCAACATTAAAATGCTGCCCATCGAATTGGTAACGGCTTCTTCAATCGCCTGTTCAAACTCGGCACCAAAGGCGTCATCCAGGTTGTCAAAGCGGCTGCCGTAAATGTCGATGTTATCGCCGGTACGCACTACGATGCTCTCGGTGCTGGTTTTAATTTTATCCAGCGCGGTCTGCAGCGCCGGATGCTGTTGCAGAGAGTCACCGGTTAGTTCGGTTAGCACAGAATCCACGGCATCGGCCGCCAGCACCAGCGCATCTTCTACCAGTGCCACGGTTTCCAGTGTTTGTGTGCGGATCCCGGCCTGATACTCGCGCAGCAGTGCCTGAGTATCGTGATCAGTGGTTACCGCTTTGCCATCCAGCCACAGCTGACCGCTGCTATTAATGCGCCACAATTCAGTGCTGCCATCTTTCATGCTGACCAGTTGGCTGTTGATAGATAAGTCTTTATCAAAATTCACATTACAGCTGTGCTCGTCGTGTGCCATCACGGCAGTGCTGATACTGGTTAAGACAAAACTGCTGGCGATAAGTAAGTTTTTCATTTTCGTTATCCTTTTGGCCGTTAGCCGCTGTTAATTACGCCAGAGCTATTACAAAGTTAATGCCAATATTTAAGTCGATGTTATTTATAAAAAAGTTTGAACGTAGGCAATAAATATTTTCCCACGTTTAGTGCTTTTCACTATTTTTTAGTCTGTTTATCAGCGGCGTGGTATAGCTAAGCGGTGGTTTTTAATTACTTATTGGAATAAAGAAGAGAGATCCATTCTTTTACTGGTATACATATAGACGGCTAAAATAGCTGTAATTATCGTGTGCAGGGTGTTTTATGCTTTTATCTTCTTTAGTGGCGCAGGCCAGTCCGTTGTCCGAGCAGCAGGTAAGCCAGCTGCAGGGTTTAGTCAGCCAGTTAAACCCTATTCAGCAAGCCTGGGTTAGCGGTTATCTGGCGGCCAGCGCTCAGCTTGCCGGGCAACTCTCCGGACAATTGGCCGGACAGCCAGCAACTGCGCAGGCCGCTGCCAGTGCCAGCCTGACCATTTTATTTGGTTCGCAAACCGGCAATGCGCGGCATTTGGCAGAAGCCTTAGCTAAACAAGCCCAGGGTAAAGGCATAGTGACCAAAGTGGTTGATATGGCCGAATACAAAACCACTCAGCTGAAAAACGAGCAATATCTGGTTATTGTTACCTCTACTTATGGTGAAGGCGAGCCGCCGGAAAATGCCATTGGCCTGCATAACTTTTTATTTAGCAAAAAAGCGCCAAAATTAGCCGGGTTAAAATATGCCGTGCTGGGGCTGGGCGACACCAGCTATGAGTTTTTCTGCAAAACCGCACAAGACTTTGATCAGCGCTTAGCCGAGCTGGGTGCCACTTGCGTGCTGCCACGCAGCGATTTAGATGTGGATTATCAGGCACAGGCCGACAGTTGGAGCAACGAGCTGGTTACTAAGCTGGAACCGGAGCTTAAAGCCTCTGCCGCGCCGTCAGCACAGGTTATTGCCTGGCCCCGCGTGGATTCGCCCGGTAGTGATGCTACAGCCGGTAGTGTTAGCCAATACAGCAAGCAACAGCCTTTCGCCGCCGAGCTGTACACTAACCAGAAAATTACCGGCCGCGACTCCACCAAAGATGTGCGCCATATCGAAATTTCACTGGCCGACAGCGGTTTAACTTATCAGCCAGGCGATGCGCTGGGCGTGTATTTCAGCAATGATCCGGAGTTAGTGCGCGAACTGCTGCTGTTAACCGCCATAGCGCGTGATACACCGGTTACGTTCTCTGATGACAAACTGACTGTAGAGCAGGCACTGACCGAACAGCTGGAACTAACGCAGTCGTATCCAGCCTTTGTTGAGAAATACGCTGCTGCCACCAATAATTCAGCCTTAATCGCTCTGGCGGCCGATAAAGCCGCGTTGCGCGCTTACATTAGCGAGCGGCAGATTATTGATATAGTGCGTGATTACCCAGGCCTGCTTAGCGCGCAGCAATTAGTGGATGCGCTGCGTAAACAGCAACCGCGGTTATACTCTATTGCCTCCTCTCAAGCCGAAGTGGAAGAGGAAGTGCATTTAACGGTAGCTGTGGTGCGATACGATGCTTACGGCCAGCCGCATTTGGGCGGTGCCTCCGGCTTTTTAGCCGAGCGTTTGGCTGAAGGCGCTAAGGTAAAGGTGTTTGTTGAGCACAACAACAACTTCCGTTTGCCGGCCAATGACGACACGCCGGTGATTATGATAGGCCCCGGCACTGGTATAGCACCGTTTCGCGCCTTTTTGCAGCAACGTGACGCCAGCGGCGCCGCGGGCAAAAACTGGTTGTTTTTCGGCAACCCGCATTTTACCCAGGACTTTTTATACCAGTTGGAGCTGCAAAATTACCTCAAGCGTGGCCTGTTAACTAAACTAGATGTGGCCTTTAGCCGCGACCAGGCGCAAAAAGTGTATGTGCAGGACAAACTGCGTACGCACGGCAGCGAAGTATGGCAATGGCTACAAGACGGTGCCCACCTGTATATTTGTGGTGACGCTAACCGGATGGCAAAAGATGTGCAGCAGGCCTTACTGGATATAGTGCAACAATATGGCGGTAAAACCGCTGAACAAGCGCAAGCTTACTTAGACGAATTACGTGTCGCAAAACGTTATCAGAAGGACGTGTATTAATGAGCCAGTATCCAATTAATCCAGATTTAGTGGCACCGGGTGCACTGTCTGATAACGAGCGCTTAAAAGCAGAAAGCCAGCATTTACGCGGCACCATTGAAAGCGATCTGAAAGATGAGATCACCGGTGGTTTTAACGGTGATAACTTTATGCTGATCCGCTTTCACGGCATGTATCAGCAGGATGACCGTGATATCCGCGCCGAACGCACCGCACAAAAACTGGAACCGCTGCACAACGTGATGCTGCGCGCCCGGATGCCGGGTGGCATTATTACCCCGCAGCAGTGGCTGGCAATTGATAAATTTGCTGCCGACAACACTATGTACGGCAGTATCCGTTTAACCACGCGGCAAACCTTTCAGTTTCACGGCGTGTTAAAGCCGCATATTAAGCCGATGCATCAGTTTTTAAACAGCATTGGCATTGATTCTATCGCCACCGCCGGCGACGTTAACCGCAATGTATTGTGTACCTCTAACCCGGTAGAATCAGAGCTGCACCAGCAGGCGTATCAGTGGGCGGCGAAAATCAGTGAGCATTTGCTGCCGAAAACCCGTGCTTATGCCGAAATCTGGCTGGATGACGAAAAAGTTGAAACGACCGAAGTAGAGCCAATCCTCGGTGACAGCTACCTGCCGCGCAAGTTTAAAACGGCGGTAGTTATTCCGCCGCACAACGATATTGACGTGCATGCTAACGATTTAACCTTTGTCGCCGTAGCCGAACAGGGTCAGCTGATAGGTTTTAACGTGCTGGTGGGCGGTGGTTTAGCCATGACCTTTGGTGATGATGCTACCTACCCGCGTATGGCGGATGACTTGGGTTATGTTGCGCTGGAACACACGTTAAAAGTGGCTGCGCATGTGGTAACGGTGCAGCGCGATTACGGTAACCGCTCAAACCGCAAAAATGCCAAAACCAAATACACCATCGATCGCATTGGCCTGGACGCCTTTCGCGCCGAAGTGGAAGCGCGCACCGGCGTGGCTTTTGCACCTGTGGTGCCATACAGCTTTACCAGCCGCGGCGATCGTATCGGCTGGGTAGAGGGTATCGACGGCAAACACCACCTGACGCTGTTTATTGAAAACGGCCGCGTACTGGATTTTCCGGGCAAACCGCTGAAAACCGGCTTAGCGAAAATTGCCGCTATTCATCAGGGCGATTTGCGTATGACCGCCAACCAAAACCTGATTATTGCCGGTGTGCCGGCGGCGCAGAAAGCCGAAATTGAAGCTATTGCCCGCAGCCATGGCTTAATAGATGACGGTCACAGCGAACAACGCAAAAATTCGATGGCTTGTGTGTCATTCCCGACCTGCCCGTTGGCGATGGCCGAAGCCGAGCGCTATTTGCCGGAACTGGTAACCAAAGTAGAAGCCTTACTGGGCAAACACAGTGTCGCCGACGAGCATATAGTATTGCGGGTTACCGGCTGCCCGAACGGCTGTGGCCGTGCCATGCTGGCCGAAGTTGGCCTGGTGGGCCGTGGCCCGGGTAAATATAACCTGTATCTGGGCGGTAACCGTGAAGGTACCCGTATTCCGCGCCTGCTGCTGGATAACGTCGGCGAAGCTGAAATTTTAGCTACCCTGGATGGCTTAATTGGCCGCTGGGCGCTTGAACGTGATAACAGCAGCGAAGGCTTTGGTGATTTCGTGATAAGGGCCGGTGTAATAGCACCGGTAGTGGTGCCGAAAGATGACTTCCATAGCTAAAGCATCGCGCACAGATTACAGCACTATTCTGCAGCAGGATGATGCTACGCAGCGTGCCTGGCTGGCTGAGATTAACCATCTGCTGACGCCGCTAAGCGCAGCAGAGCGGGTGCGCTGGGCGCTGCATAACCTGCCGCAAAACCCGATGCTAAGCTCCAGCTTTGGTATTCAGGCGGCGGTGATGTTGCATCTGGTAACTCAGCAACAGCAGGATATCCCGGTGGTGTTAACCGATACCGGCTATTTATTTGCCGAAACCTATCAGTTTATTGATCAACTGAAGGCGCAATTAAAACTAAACCTGAAAGTATACCGGGCGCAGCTAAGCCCGGCCTGGCAGGAGGCGCGCTTTGGCAAATTATGGCAAAGCGCTGAGGGCATTAAGCAGTACAACCAACTGAATAAAGTAGAGCCGATGCAACGTGCGTTGCAGGAGCTGAATGTAGGCAGCTGGTTTACCGGCCTGCGACGCAGCCAAAGCAGTAGCCGGGCCGATAAGGCTATTGTGGAAATTAGCCGCGGCGTAGTGAAAATTCAGCCGATTATCGACTGGAGTAATAAAGATGTGTTTTATTACTTAAAAGAACACGGCTTAAGCTACCACCCATTGTGGGAGCTGGGTTATGTCTCAGTGGGCGATACTCACTCTACACAAAAGCTGGAGCTGGGTATGAGCGAGGAAGACACCCGCTTTAACGGCTTTGGCCGCGAGTGCGGCCTACACGTAGATGGTGATGGTATTTAAGCGTGGCCAGGCCGAAAAAATTAATGTTACTTTTTGTTCAGTCTCTGCCATAGTCACAATTAATCGTGTTGCTAAGGCAGAGTTAGGGTATGAGGAAGATCTGGTCAGGCTTAGTTGTTGTAATGTCAGTCTTTTTGACAGGTGCTGCGCCGGTGAGTGGCCAACTGACAATTTACACCGAGCATTTTCCCCCATATAGCTATCTGGCCGATGATACCGTTACCGGTATTAACACTGAGCTGGTAAGGCTTAGCTGCGAAAAAGCAGGCTTAAATTGTAATTTTTTACTTTACCCCTGGTTACGTGCTTATGAAGCGGCGCAAAAAGAACCTGCAGCGGCCGTTTATTCTACCTCGCGCAATGCATTGCGCGAACCGCTGTTTAAATGGGTTGGGCCGCTGGCACATTCACATGCCAATATGTACCGGTTAAAAAGCCGGCCTGATATTAACCCCGCAACGCTGGAAGAGGCAAAACGCTATGTGGTGGCAGTTGCCCGGGGTGATGTGTACGAGCTGTATTTAAAAAGCCAGGGCTTTGAGCACGGCGTTAATTTGCTTGGGCTTACTGCCAAGGCAGATGCCGTCGGGCTATTTTTGCAAGGTAAAGTGGATTTACTGATTGGCTCTGAGCTTATTTTGCCGGTGTGGCTGGCAAAATATAACGAAACCCTGGACAGTATTGAGCCAGTGCTGGATTTATCTGTAGTAGGGGCTAACTATTTAGCACTGAACCTGGCGGTACCAAACGAAACGGTCGAAAAATTACAGCTCGCGTTAGACGAGCTGCATGCCAATGGTGAATATCAGCGCTTGATGCAGCTTTATATTCACAACAACTCAAACTGATATTCAGCGTCATCGTTGCGTAATGTCATCACATTATTGTTAAACATTACTTTGGGTTTGCTTTGCAAAAAAGTGCTGAACGCTTGTTCGCGCTGCATTAGAGGCTCTGAACAGGCCATCATAGTACTGGCCAGTTGAGAAACCACTAAGCTGCCCTCATCTAAGCTGTAATTGCCAATCATATTGTTGCAACCGGTAAAACCTGTCAGGCGGTTGTCCTGCAGGCTAAGGCGCAGCGGTTTAAGAGTAGTATCGTTGTTTAGTTGCTGGTATTGGCCTTGCGGTAAGCTTAATTGCTGGCAAGCGGTAACTAACAGCAGCAGACAGCAGGCTGCAACAGTACAGATAAAATGCTTAGTAAACATAACAGGCTCCTGATGCGTTGTGTGGCAATACACAATGCCATAGTGTAGCTAAGCGTAGGCTGAACAAGCGGCAGTAAATATTGTCATCAAAAAAAGCGATTAAATTAATTTGTTTTATTCGTTTTGATAACTGATTGCAGCACGGTACACTGGCTGCAGTTGAAACATTACCTGTGAACCAACCTAAAGGAGTAAGACTATGTCTTCTATTATCAACACTAAAATCAAGCCGTTTAAAGCTACTGCATTTCATCAGGGTAAATTCGTACCTGTTACTGAGCAAGATTTAGCTGGCAAATGGTCAGTAGTAGTATTTTACCCGGCTGACTTCACGTTCGTATGCCCAACTGAATTAGGCGATCTGGCTGATTTCTACGCTAAGTTCCAGGAAATTGGTGTTGAAGTGTACTCAGTATCTACTGACACCCATTTCACGCACAAAGCATGGCACGACGCGTCTGAAACCATCAAGAAAATCACCTACCCGATGATTGGCGACCCAACTGGTGCCATCACCCGTAATTTCGGTGTAATGATCGAAGAAGAAGGTTTAGCACTGCGTGGTACTTTCGTAATTAACCCTGAAGGCGAAATCAAAGTTGCTGAAATTCACGACTTAGGTATCGGCCGCTCAGCTGCAGAACTGTTCCGTAAAGTACAGGCTGCACAGTATGTTGCTAACCACGATGGCGAAGTATGTCCTGCTAAGTGGACGCCGGGTGAAGCAACGTTAGCACCATCTCTGGATCTGGTTGGTAAGATCTAAGTAGTGCAACAAGCTGCAGTTATTGCAGCGGGATCTGGTTACAGCCTGCGTTAAGAAGCTGTAGCTCAGCTTCCCTCTGCCAAACTCCGGTTTGGTACCCGGGCAGGCAACACCTGCCCGGCTTACCCCAAAACTGAATATTTACAGTCTGTTTTACAGGCTGAGGCTTTGTGACGCTGATTTTTTATCGTCTTATTATTTACCCAGTTAATTTTCCGGGAGTTTTTATGTTAGATACTAACCTGAAGCAACAATTAAAAACCTATCTGCAGAACCTGAAAACCGAGGTAGAGCTGGTGGTATCTTTAGACGATAGCGCCAAAGCTGCTGAAGTAAATCAACTGGCAACCGATATTGCTGAGTTATCTGATTTAGTGTCATTGCGCCGCGATGACAACGCCCTGACACGCAAGCCAGCGATGCTGGTGCGGTCAGTGGCTAACGACACCCATATCACCTTTGCCGGTGTGCCGCTGGGTCATGAATTTACCTCTTTAGTGCTGGCGCTGCTGCACAGTGGTGGCCACCCGATTAAAGTTGCTGCCGATACTATTGAGCAAATCCGCCAGCTACAGGGCAGCTTCGCCTTTGAGACCTATGTGTCGCTAAGCTGCCAAACTTGTCCGGAAGTGGTACAGGCGCTGAATATTATGTCGGCGATTAACCCCGGTATTACCAACGTGATGATTGACGGCGCTATGTTCCAGCAGGAAGTGGCCGACAAAAACATTATGGCCGTGCCATCAGTGTACTTAAACGGCGAGCTGTTCTCACAGGGCGCTATTACATTGGAAAAAATCATCCAAAAACTGGATGTAAATGCCGAAAAACGCCAGGCAGAAGCCCTGAAAAACAAAGCCGACTTTGATGTACTGGTAGTGGGCGGTGGCCCGGCCGGTGCTGCAGCCTCTATCTACGCTGCCCGTAAAGGTTTAAACACCGGTATCGTAGCCGAGCGTTTTGGTGGCCAGGTTGCCGATACCGTGGGTATTGAAAACTTTATTTCTGTGCAGTACACCGAAGGGCCAAAGCTGGTAAACAGCCTGGAAGCCCATGTACGTGAATATAACGTTGATATTATGAATAACCAGCGCGCTGTAGCACTGCGTAAAGACGGCAAGGTACAGCTGGAGTTGCAAAACGGCGCCGTACTGAACAGCAAAACGGTTATTTTAAGCCCGGGTGCGCGCTGGAGAGAAATGAATGTGCCTGGCGAGCAGGAATATCGTGGCAAAGGCGTAGCGTACTGCCCGCACTGTGACGGCCCGCTGTTTAAAGGCAAAAAAGTAGCCGTAATTGGTGGTGGTAACTCCGGTATTGAAGCAGCTATCGACTTAGCCGGTATTGTTGAGCATGTTACCGTGCTGGAATTTGCCGCTGAATTACGTGCGGATGCGGTACTGGTGAAAAAAGCCAAATCAATGGGCAATATCACTATTATCACTGAAGCGCAGTCTACCGAAGTCACTGGCGATGGTAGCCGTGTAACCGGTATTAACTACACTGACCGCAAAACCGGTGAAGCACATCATGTTGCACTGGCTGGCATCTTTGTGCAGATAGGTTTAGTGCCTAACACCGAATGGTTACGTGGTGCAGTGGAATTATCGCCACGCGGCGAAATTATTGTCGACGAGCGCGGCCAAACTTCACTGCCTGGCGTATTTGCTGCCGGTGACGCCACTACGGCGCCGTACAAGCAAATTATTATCGCCATGGGCTCAGGCGCTAATGCCGCCCTGGGTGCCTTCGATTATATGATCCGCCAGTAAAGCGCTGGCGTACAGTTTTAAACTTCACTCTCTCTGAAGCTTTGACGGCAACTGTGGTTGCCGTTTTTTTTGCTCAGGTTTCAACCATGCTTTTTACAATTCCACTTATTACAATCTTTGCATTAATTCCTTTTAGTTATATATGAGCGTAATTAACTATTTTATAAAAGCCATACAGACGGCTATGCTGCAAGCTTGAAATTCAAGTAGCAACCTGACAGCAGGAGCTGGTGTGCAGTACTTACCCTTATTTGTAAAGTTAACAGATAAACCGGTGCTGATTGTCGGCGGCGGCTCGGTAGCGCTGCGCAAAGCCGGTACTCTGCTTAGCGCTGGGGCAAAACTGACCGTAGTCGCACCGGAATTTGCTGCTGAGTTTGTGCAGTGGCAGCAAGATGGTAAAGCCGAGCTGATCAATGGCTATTTTGAACCGGGCCTGCTGGATGGCAAGCTACTGGTTATTGCTGCTACCGATATTGATGCAGTTAACGCCGCGGTATATGACGCCGCCACCGCGCGTAATATGCTGGTGAATACTGTAGACGACCAGCCCAAATGCGGCTTTATCTTTCCGTCGATTATCGACCGCAGCCCGATATTAATTGCTATCTCCAGCTTTGGCACCGCGCCGGTGTTAGCGCGACGCTTGCGTGAAAAACTTGAAACCTTATTGCCGCAGCATTTAGGGCCATTGGCAGAATTAGTTGGCCGCTTTCGCCATAAGGTAAAAGCCAAAATCAGCGGTTTTGCCGCCCGGCGGCAGTTTTGGGAGCAGGTATTTGATTCAGACGTAGTGCGTGATGTGCAGGCAAACCAACTTGAAAACGCCGAGCAACGCCTGCAGCAGCTGCTGGATCAACCGCAGCAACAAGCCGGTGAGGTTTATATAGTGGGTGCCGGCCCCGGTGATCCGGAATTGCTGACGTTAAAAGCCCTGCAACTGATGCAACAGGCTGATGTGGTGGTGTACGACTATTTGGTATCGCCTCCCATTATGGAACTGGTGCGCCGCGATGCTGAGCGTATTTGTGTCGGCAAAAAAGCTGGCGATCACTCAGTGCCGCAGCAGGATACTAACCAACTCTTGATTGATTTAGCCCTGGCCGGCAAGAAAGTTTGCCGCTTAAAAGGCGGTGATCCGTTTATTTTTGGCCGCGGCGGCGAGGAAATTCAGGCGCTGATACCGCATAACATCGCCTTTCAGGTGGTGCCGGGTGTTACCGCCGCTGCTGGTTGCGCAGCCTATGCCGGTATACCGCTAACCCACCGCGATCATGCGCAAAGTGTGCAGTTTGTGACCGGCCATTGCCGGCCGGATGGCAGCGAGCCGGATTGGCACAGCATGAGTAAAGCTAACCAGACACTGGTAATTTATATGGGGTTAATGAAAGCCGCCCATATTCAACAGCAGCTGATTAGCGCCGGGCGCAGTGGCCGCACGCCGGTAGCCATTATTGAAAACGGTACCCGCTGCGATCAGCGGGTGGTTACCGGCAGCCTGGATCAACTGGCGCAACTTATTGCGCACTACCAGCTCGGTTCACCAGCTTTGCTAGTTATTGGCGAAGTGGTAAGCTTGCAGCAGGACTTACATTGGTTTGGTAAACGGCCGCAAACTGCGGTGTTCAGCCAGACCATTACCCAGATGGAATGAGGATCATAATATGTCTGACATAGCAGGCACTTTGTCACATCTACAGCAGCTAGAAGCGGAAAGTATTCACATTTTCCGTGAAGTGGCCGCCGAGTTTAAAAAACCGGTAATGCTGTATTCAATCGGTAAAGACTCATCAGTATTACTGCATTTAGCCCGCAAAGCCTTTGCTCCGGGTAAAATTCCGTTTCCGTTGTTGCACGTTGATACCAACTGGAAATTCCGCGAGATGATCGAGTTTCGCGATCGCTTAGCCAAACAGTACAACTTTGAGCTGCTGGTGCATAAAAACCCGGAAGGCTTAGCGATGAATATTAATCCCTTTATTCATGGCAGTGCCAAACACACCGACATTATGAAAACTCAGGGCTTAAAACAGGCGCTGAATGCCTACGGCTTTGACGCGGCCTTTGGTGGGGCACGGCGCGATGAAGAAAAATCCCGTGCTAAAGAGCGGGTGTATTCGTTTCGCGACAAACATCACCGCTGGGACCCGAAAAACCAACGGCCAGAGCTGTGGAATATCTACAACGGTGCCATTAACGAAGGCGAAAGTATCCGCGTGTTTCCGCTGTCGAACTGGACAGAGCTGGATATCTGGTTGTATATCCTGCAGGAAAATATCGACATAGTACCGCTGTATTTAGCCAAGCCACGGCCGGTTGTTGAGCGTAACGGCACCCTGATTATGGTAGACGACGAACGTATGCCGCTGGAACCGGGTGAAACGCCGCAGTTAAAGTCGGTACGCTTCAGAACCCTGGGCTGTTATCCGCTGACAGGTGCTATTGAATCTACCGCCGATACGCTGGAAGGCATAGTGGAAGAGATGCTGCGCGCCCGCACATCGGAGCGCCAGGGCCGGGTGATTGATCAGGATCAGTCCGGTATGGAACTGAAAAAACGCGAGGGTTATTTCTAATGTCATCATCTTTGGTTACCTCGTTAAACGAGCAATTAAACAGCCTGGGTATTCGCGGTTATTTACAGCAGCATCAGGACAAAGGCCTGCTACGGGTACTTACCTGCGGCAGTGTTGATGATGGCAAAAGCACCTTAATCGGCCGCCTGCTGCACGACAGCCAACAGTTGTACGATGATCAACTGGATGCGTTAAAGCGCGATCATAAAGGCCGTAACAGTGAAGGCGAGTTAGAGCTGGCGATGCTGGTTGACGGCTTGCAGGCTGAGCGCGAGCAAGGCATTACTATTGACGTGGCGTACCGCTATTTCTCTACTACCGAGCGCAAGTTTATTCTGGCTGATACGCCGGGCCACGAGCAATACACCCGCAATATGGCCACCGGCGCTTCCACCTCTGATGTTGCCATTTTGCTGATCGATGCCCGCTACGGTGTGCAAACCCAAACCCGACGCCACAGCTTTATCTGCGCTTTGCTGGGCATTAAGCACTTAATTGTTGCCGTGAATAAAATGGATATCGTTGGCTACAGCGAGCACATTTATAACGCTATAGTGCAGGACGTGCAGGCACTGATGGCGCAATTGCAGGTGCCAACGGTAGATGTGGTGCCGATCAGCGCACTAAAAGGCGAAAACATTTTAACGCTGTCGGCCAATATGCCGTGGTACACCGGTACGGCACTGTTGCCGCGGCTGGAAACTCTGCCAATACCGCAGCGCGGTGGTGCCGCAACACGGTTCCCGGTGCAGTATGTTAATAGGCCAGATCTGGATTTTCGTGGTTTTGCCGGTACCCTGGTTAGCGGCCGTTTAGCTGTTGGCCAGGCCGTTACTGCCTATCCGTCAGGTAAAAAGAGCACCATTAAGCAAATTGTCAGCTTTGCCGGTGAACAGCCATCAGCCACCGCTGGTGAAGCCATCACACTAACGCTGAACGATGAAATTGATATCAGCCGTGGCGACTGGCTGGTGCCGTCGGATAACACTGTCAATTTAAGCAACCGTGCCCTGGCCTATGTAGTGTGGTTTAACGACCAGCCGCTACAAACCGGCCGTTTATACGATTTAAAACTGGCGACGCGAAAAAGCAGTGTCAGCATTAACCGGCTAAACCATAAGGTAAATATCAATACGCTGGCGCAGGAAGCGGCAGAGCAGGTTGCCATGAACGATATCGCGCTGGTAGAGCTGGAGTTAACCGAAACTTTGCCACTGGATACCTTCAGAACCCAACCCGGCACCGGTAACTTTATTCTGATCGATCGCTTAACCAATGCTACCGTCGCGGCTGGTTTAATTCAGAACGTATTGGCAGAAGAAAAAGCCGCCAGCACCAATATCAGCGCTTTTGAGCTGGAACTGAATGCACTGATCCGTAAGCACTTTCCACACTGGGGTGCGCAGGATGTGCGTGAGTTGTTTAAAGCAGGGTTGGACAAGGAAGAACAGTAATGCCGTATCAGCAGTATGGTGTAATCGCACTGCTACTGGCGTTAGTGGCGGGGCTGGTGCTCAGCAAACGCTCACCGGCGCAGTGGTTTGGCGGTGCCCTGCTGCTGAGTTATTTGCTGGGGTGGTTGCCGCTGGAAAGTGCGCTACAAAACTTCGCCAATCCGTCGCTTATTACGCTGCTATTGCTGCTAATGGTGTCAATTGGCATTGAAAAATCACAATTAGTTAGCTGGCTTAGCCGCGGTTTTGCCGGCAAGCGTTTAAGCAGTGTTATTGCCCGCTTAAGTTTATCCAGTGCGCTAATGTCGGCTTTTATTAACAACACGGCGGTGGTGTCTACGCTGATGTCATCGCTTAGGCATCATAACCATTTTGCCGCGTCTAAATTGCTGTTGCCGTTGTCGTACAGCGCTATTCTCGGCGGTATGCTAACGCTGATTGGCACCTCAACCAACCTTATCGTTAATGGCTTTGTTGAACAAAGCGGTGAACCTCTGCTGGGCTTTTTTGACTTTACCCTGCTTGGCGCTCTGGTGCTGACAGCAGGTACCATAGTACTGGTGATCGGCAGCCACTGGCTGCCCGATAACAGCAAAAATGCCAGCCATGCCACTCCCTATTATCTTACCGCTCATGTGCGCAGCGACAGCCAGCTTATCGGCAAAAGCGTAGAGCAAAACCAGTTGCGTGAGTTACAGGCCTTGTTTTTGGCTGAAATTCAGCGCGGCCCGCAGCGTATTTGCCCGGTAACGCCGGAGACAGTAATCGAAGCCGGTGACGAGCTGCGCTTTGTCGGCGATCTGGAAGCGGTATCGCGCTTACAGCAATTTCCCGGTTTAGAGCTGCTACGCCAGGACCAACAGCAGGGCGAATTGCTTGAGGCCGTACTTAGCTACAGCTCGCGCTTAGTGGGCAAAAGTTTAAAACAAATTCGGTTTCGCCATGAATACGATGCGGTGGTCATTGCCGTGCGCCGCGGCCATGAGCGGCTACAGGGTGGTTTAGGCGATCTGGTGTTGCATGCCGGTGATGTATTAATTTTATCGGTGGGTAAACATTTCCCCGGCCAGCATCAGCTTAGCCAGGAGTTTATTTACGTTAATGGCTTATCTATTTCTACGCCGCTGTCAAAAAAACGCAGCCATTGGGTATTGCTTGGTTTTGTGACGGCGCTGGCGCTGTCTATTTTCGATATAGTGCCACTGATTAAAAGCCTGCCGGTGCTGTTGCTGGCCTATGTTGCTGGTGGCGCAGTAACGGTAAATGAAATTAAAAACCGTTTTCCGCTGGAGCTATGGCTAATTGTCGGCTCGGCTATTGGCCTGGCGCAACTGATGATCCAAACCGGGGTTGCCGGCCAGGTGGCCGATGGTTTGATCACGCTGGTAGATGGCAGTGGCGCTTACGGTGCGCTGGTCGCAGTATTTGTTGCCACCTGGATGTTTACCGAGCTGGTAACCAATAATGCCGCCGCCGCGCTGACGTTTCCTATTGCCTATGCCATAGCGCAAAACCTGGGGGTAGATCCGGTACCATTTTTTATGGCGGTGGCTTTTGGCGCTTCGGCCAGTTTTATTTCGCCGTTTGGTTATCAAACCAACCTGATGGTGTATTCGGCCGGTAATTACCAGTTGCGTGATTATATTCGTCTCGGCGTACCGATGGCGTTGGTATACAGTGCGGTAGTATTGATATTTTTACCGCTGATTTATCCGTTTTAAGTGATGAAGAGCAATGACACATAACGATATTAAATGGCAACAGCATGATGTTAACGCCGCGCAGCGCCAGGCTTTATTTGGCCACCAAAGTGCGGTGATCTGGTTTACCGGTTTATCCGGCTCGGGCAAATCCAGTGTAGCCAATGCGCTGGAGCAGGCTTTGGCAGCGCAGGGCAAACATACCTATTTGCTTGATGGTGACAATGTGCGCCACGGTTTATGTGCTGATTTAGGTTTTAGCGCCGAGGACAGAACCGAAAACCTGCGCCGTGTTGGCGCGGTGGCCGGCTTAATGGTTGATGCCGGCTTGCTGGTATTAAGTGCCTTTATTTCGCCGTACCGTAGTCAGCGTGAACTGGTAAAAAGCCTTATTCCGCCGGGCAAGTTTATTGAAGTGCATATCGCCACCCCGCTGGAAGTTTGCGAGCAGCGCGATGTAAAAGGGCTGTACAAAAAAGCCCGCGCCGGCGAAATCAGCCACTTTACCGGTATTTCTGACCCATACGAGGCGCCACAAGCGGCCGATTTGGTGTTGGACACCTCAGTAACATCGCTGGAAGATAGCGTGCAGCAGTTGCTGGAATTGCTGAAGCAAAAGCAGATTATTAGCTAGGAGAGCGCTTCGACAGCCAACAGCACACGGGGACGCCGTAAATATGTCCCTATAGGCTCCTCTCCGGCATCCCTGCCGGAGACGCCCCGCTTAGCTGTTGTCTGTCTGCGCTGCATATTCCGGTGTAACGCCGGATAAAAAAGGACACTTATATGAATTATTTGCCAGCCATTGTCGACATAGCAGAACAAGCCGGTCAGGCGATCCTCGCGGTATATCAGCAAGACAACGCCGCCTTTAATATCACCGGCAAAGCCGATGACTCACCGCTGACAGCAGCCGATTTAGCAGCGCACCAACTGATAGTAAAAGCCTTAACTGCACTGACACCAGAGCTGCCCATACTGTCAGAAGAAGCCGCCGATATCAGCTGGGATATCCGCCAACGCTGGCAGCGTTACTGGCTGGTTGACCCATTGGATGGCACCAAAGAGTTTATTAAGCGTAACGGCGAATTTACCGTTAATATCGCGCTGATTGATAACGGCGAGCCGGTGCTGGGCGTAATTCATGCGCCAGTGCTGGCTAAAACCTACTACGCCGCTAAAGGCGAAGGCGCTTTTGTTAAAACCGCCGGCGAAACGCGCGCCATTCAGGTTGCAAAGCCTGGTGACACTGTTCGTGTAGTCGGCAGCCGCAGCCATCCCAGCCCCGATTTAGCCGGCTGTCTGGCCCAGTTTGCACAGCATGAAATGGTGCCGGTGGGTAGCTCATTAAAATTCTGTTTAGTGGCCGACGGCAGCGCCGATGTCTATCCGCGCTTTGGCCCTACCATGCAGTGGGACACCGGCGCCGGCCATATTATTGCGCTGGAAGCCGGCGCCACAGTAAGCTTCGACGGTATCGCCAGCAAGGTGTATCAGCGTGAAAACCTGCGTAACCCTAATTTTATCGTGTCGGCAGTTAACGACTAACTTTAGAAAATTCGTTACACTAAACGTAATTACTATGGGTGAATTATGCGTTTAGATAAATATATATGTGACTGCACCGGCTTAACCCGCAGTCAGGCCGGTAAAGTGATCCGGCAAAAATTAGTAACAATGAACGGCGAACTGGTAAAGCAAGCCGCGCTGCAGGTAAAAGACAGTGACGTGGTATGCCTTGATGGCGAGCAACTGCAGCTGATAGGCCTGCGCTACTTTATGTTGCACAAGCCGGATGGCTATATCTGTTCTACTGAAGACCCTGATCACCCAACGGTATTTACCTTAATGGACGAGCCATTAATTGAGCGGTTGCACACCGTCGGCCGGCTCGATTTAGACACCACCGGTCTAGTGTTAATCACTGATGACGGTCAGTGGTCGCACCGTATCAGCAGCCCCAAGCATCACGTGGCTAAAACCTACCGCGTCTGGACTGCCGACCCAATCCCTACAGCAGCAATTGCGCAATTTGCCGAAGGTGTAATGCTGCGTAATGAGAAAAACGCTACCTTACCGGCACAACTGGAAATAGTCAGCGAAACCGAAGCCCTGCTTACCATCCACGAAGGCCGCTACCATCAGGTTAAACGCATGTTTGCCGCTATTGGTAATAAAGTTGAGCGTTTGCACCGCGAGAAAATCGGAGGCCTGCAACTGCCAGATGATTTAGCTGAAGGCGAGTACCGGCAGTTAACGTTAGCGGAGCGGAAGTTGATTCAACATTAGAATCTAGTGTTAATATTTGAAGCCGATGTGAAATCACATCGGCTTCATTCGCAACATCAATTACTCAAGGGCCAGATTAGGCTAACCGTGCCTGGAAAATGAGCCGTTTACTTTTTCTTCTCGCTTGCAACGGGTTGGCCATACTTGGGAGATCTTGGGCCATATAGCAATCCATTATGGCTTTCTGCAAACAGCAGCCGGTTGGTGCTGATTGCTGCAATATCAAAGCCGCGGTCGGTAATGGTTTCGAGGATTTGGTTCATTGCCGCCTCTACCAGCATTCCTACCAGACCACCACCACTGCTACCGCGAGATTCGGCAGATGATGCGCTTTTGCTGTCTTGCCACAACACAACACCTGAACGTAAATCGACCAAGGTCGCAGAGATTGTCACTATGGTTTCACTGGATAGCACTACATAATTGGTGCCGTATTTGTCTATCGTTATATAAAGGCCGGTATCTGCACCAAAAATTTCGTGGACTTTACTAAAAGGCACAGCATGGATATCTGTCGCTTCGGTTAAACCATTGCTCCGGAACGTTTGCTCAACCAAAGCCACAGGAAACACATAGTAGCCAGATTCAGCGATAGGCTGCGAGATCTGTGACATCAGGCTGTAAGGTGCTACCACTTCGACACTGTTATTAATCGGTGGCAACACCAATATTGAATGAGGATCAGCACTGCGAAACGCGCTGTAATCGTGTGCAGGCGGCGCACTGACACAACCTGCTAAAACAACGACAGCACCTACAAGGTATAATTTTAACCAATGCATATCAGGCTCCTTGCCGTGATTTTAATAAAAAGTCGAGATACTGTGTTGACTCGGGGAACAACGCTTTTTCATATTCAAAATGTTGTTGCCCCTGGGGGACATTGCCCGTATCGAAATACAATAAACCAAGATGGGCATGAATGCCTGGTGCTACTGGCTTACCTGCGGCCTCTGCAGCTTGTATGATTTGTTGCAAAGTGGCTATCTGATCTGCTGGTGTCGTTTCATCAGCTTTGAAATAGGTGTAAACCGCTTTGTTATATTCGCCATGGTAATAAAGGGATTCAGTGGTTTTACACGCAGAGAGACTTAACAGCACGCTAAGTACACATACTATTTTCTTCATGATAATGTCCCTATTCCGCTTGCCACTGACCAGATTCTAAACCGGTGACGAGCTTGTTAACCACTTCACGAATAGCCAAATCAAGTACTTTGCCATTAAGTGTGGCATCGTAGCTTGCTGTGCTGCCAAAGCCGATCACTTCTCTTTCAGACAGGCTATATTCGCCAGCGCCCTGAACAGAGTAAATGACCTCAGAGCTAGTAACATCAACCACATTTAACGTCACTTTTGAATACGCAATCTGCGACTTACCTTTACCCAAAATACCAAACAGTTGTCTATCACCAATAGCTTTGCGACCAAATTCGGTTACATCACCGGTAATAACGTAACGGGCTCCTTTCAGTGACTGCTGCACGCCAGTGATTTCAGCTTCGCCTGACAACAACTGCATATTGTCGCGGTCCATTACACTAAAGCGATTAGTTTGTTGTAAATGGCTGATGAGTGATGTTTTAGCCTGATTACCAAGCATATCAACACCGGTAGAAAACAATCCGTTTTGGAAGTTGGCACGATTAACAAACTGGCCTACCACCAACTTGCTCTTAGTACCGTTATAGCTGGTGCCATAGCTTGCTACTTTTGGCGTTTCAATTACTTGTGACGAGGTAGACGCACAACCATTCAATAGCACGGCAGCAACCCCAGCCACGAAAACCGCTTTCGCTGAGCGGTTAATTGTCCTCTTCATATGTATTCCTTGAATTATAAATTGGTTTATAACGGATTGATTAACATGTAAAAATAAAGGTAAGGTAGTGCAAGGCACAGGAGGTGGCTTAGCAAAAGTAATATCCCTATCTACGCAAGTTTTATACATTATTTTAGCGAAAATATGCAATAGGATGTCACTACTATATTTTCAATAATAAGTAACGAACAGCAGCCCCAGTCTCTTTGTTATACAGAATATTATTACTGCGCAGTTATCCAGCTAATTGAAAGGCAAGCAACAACAATCGATACCACAAAAACGCAGTTTAGTGTTACTAAATTTATGGTGTGTTAAACCGATGTAATTCTACTTAAAAAGGCCTACAGGCCTGAGGTATCCCAACAAAATTGCTAGTTAAAACAAAAAGATGAACTCAGAAGGAACATTCATGACGTTCGGTGATCAGATCTATCGCCAAACAAACCTACCAAGGACACGCCATGAATGTTCTGCAAATGCTAACTCGTTTTGTCAAAACCGTCACGCCCAATATGCACAGTCAGCGCCGCCAGGCGCTTGAAGCGTGCGTGAAAAGTGCTATCCATCAAAATAAGCTGACTATCACCCAGCTTGGTCGTGGTATTGGAGGTAAAGCTTATGAGAAGCACCGGATAAAGCGTGCTGACAGACTGTGCTCAAATGGGCATTTATACCGGGAGTTACCGTTGATTTACGGTGCGCTGGTTAAGCTGGTTGCATCGTCAGTGCCACGACCCGTTATCCTCGTAGATTGGTCAGATTTAGATGCCAGCCGCCGTCACTTCCTGTTGCGTGCTTCTTTAGCCTTTGATGGCCGCGCGGTAACGTTGTACGAGCAGGTGCACCCACTATGTCGAAAAGAGAAGCCGGCGGTACATCTGGCGTTTCTTCAGCACCTAAAAGCGATGCTGCCAGAGAAGTGCAAGCCGATTATCGTCAGTGATGCGGGCTTCCAGGTACCCTGGTTCCGGCAAGTACTGAACATGGGCTGGGATTATATTGGTCGTATTCGTAATCGCACCTTATATACACTTGATAACGGTGAGAGCTGGTTACCCTGCAAAGGACTTTATACTAAAGCGAGAGCCAAGCCACAGTGTTATGAACAGGTGATGTTCACTAGAGCAAACCCGCTTATTGCGAACTGGGTTCTGCTCAAAACACCCGCTAAAGGACGTAAGCTACTGAACCGATTTGGTCAGTCACGGCGCGACTCGCCAAGCAAAGATGCCGCCAGAGCAGCGCGTGAACCCTGGCTGCTGGCAACGTCATTACCAACACACTCCATTACTCAAGTGCAAGGCGTGGTGAATTGCTACGCATCACGTATGCAAATAGAAGAGAGCTTCCGCGACCAAAAATCTACTCGGTTTGGTTTAGGCATGTCATTGCATGAGTCTGGATGCCATGAACGATTAGCCGTTCTGGTTTTAATCGGTACATTAGCCTTGTTTGCTATGCTCTTTATTGGCGTAGCAGCAGAACAAGCTGGGTTAGCTAAGCGTTTCCAAGCGAACACAATCAGGCACCGGAAGGTACTAAGCTACTGCTATGTTGCGGCAAGATTACTACATCAGAACGAACTCCAGATTGTTCTAAAACACTGGCTATCCGGCATTTTTTACTTCAGACAAAAAACGGCAGAGTATGGATTGTGTTGGAGCTGAATTCGTGGGGATCCCTCAGCCTACAGGCCTAAGTTTAAAATAGCTCTAAAGATTCGCCTGCGGTTGGCGGCTCTTTATCTGACCTCGTCTTGGCATTAAGCCGCGCTCGACGCTGGCTTAGCAGTTTTAAGATATGTGCGCGCTCTTCCACCGGCTTGGCATGCCAGTTAAAGCGCTCATCGCGTGAGCGCAAGCAGCCAATGCAGTAGCCGCGGCTGTTGCTTTGGCACACACCGATACAGGGATTGGGCAGTTCAAACAGCTCTAACTGATCCACAGGCCACCACGCTGACTAACGAATAACTTAAGTGTACGTTGCCTATCACTACAGGTGCAAACTATCGAACCGGTTTACACACACCAACACGCCGTAAATACATCCCTGTAGGCTCGATTATAAACTTCATCCATGAAGTTTATCCTGCGGACCAGAAGAGCTGTTCAAATTCGCTCCGGGCGAATTTGTCAGCATCCTGGCCTGCAACGGTTGGTTTGGTATAAGCCGATTCTCACTCCAGTGCCGCCGCTTCCCAACTGACTATTTTTTAGCAGATCGCAAAAACAAGTTGACTTCAGACTGATAGACGGCTATTTCTATTAGCCAATTGCGCTGCTAAAAAGCGCTGAATAACAAATACAGATTTCAACCAAGCAGATAAGTAAGAATCAAATTATGCGTTTAGCTATTGTTCTGAACATTATTGTCCTCGTGGTCGTGGTGATTATTAATCTCCGCGGGGGCGGTGTTTTGGAAAAAAAGTAGCGTAAAAAGCGAATTCCAACAAAACCCCCGCTCCGCAAGGACCGGGGGTTTTGTCGTTTCAGGGCATTAGAAAAGTTAAACAAGGCAAGAGGACAGAACATGAAAGGCGCAGAATTGGTACTACAGGTGCTGCAGCAACACGGGGTCGATACCATTTTCGGCTACCCCGGTGGCGCTATTATGCCGATTTACGATGCCTTGTATCAAAGCGAGGTTAAGCACTACCTGTGCCGGCATGAGCAGGGGGGCGCCTTCTCGGCCATTGGCTATGCACGTGCTTCCGGTAAGGTTGGCGTGTGTATGGCTACCTCTGGCCCAGGTGCAACTAACCTGATCACCTCGCTGGCCGATGCCATGCTGGACTCGGTACCGGTAGTAGCCATTACCGGACAGGTATCACAAGCGGTGATGGGCACCGATGCGTTTCAGGAGATAGATGTACTGGGTTTAAGCCTGGCGGTGACCAAACACAGCTTTATGGTGCGCAGCGCAGAAGAGCTGGCCGCAACCCTGCACGAGGCCTTTGCTATTGCCCAAAGCGGCCGCCCGGGTCCGGTGCTGGTTGATATCCCTAAAGACGTGCAATTGGCAGAAATTGATTATCAGCCAGAGAATGGTTCAACAGCAAAAGCGGCACCAGTAAATACCTCGCTGGCCAATGCCGCCAAAGCACGCGCTTTAATAGCGGCGGCGAAAAAGCCGATGGCTTATATCGGTGGTGGCGTGCATATGGCGGGTGCGATGAATCAGCTGCAGCAGTTTTTAGCCGCTAACCCAATGCCGTCGGTAACCACGTTAAAAGCTATGGGCTCGGTGGCAAAAGACAATGCGCATTACCTGGGCATGCTGGGTATGCACGGCACCCAGGCAGCGAATTTAGCGGTGCAGCAGTGCGATTTACTGATTTGCTTAGGCGCCCGTTTTGACGACCGGGTAACCGGCAACCTGCAAAAGTTTGCACCGCTGGCCAAGGTGATCCACGTTGATATTGATCCGGCCGAAATTAACAAGGTACGTTTTGCCAATGTAGCGCTGCTGGGCGATATGAAGCAGATACTACCGGCAATATCAGCCGGTACTAACTGTGCGGCTTGGCTGACGCAGTGTGCACAGTTAAAGCAGCAATACGGCTGGCGCTATGATCACCCGGGCGAGCGCATTTATGCGCCGCTGATGTTAAAGCAGTTAAGCGAGCGCATGCCGGATAACAGCGTAGTGTGCTGCGATGTTGGCCAGCACCAGATGTGGGTAGCCCAGCATATGCGCTTTAGCAGCCCGCGTAATCATTTATCCAGCGGTGGCCTGGGCACTATGGGCTTTGGTTTGCCGGCGGCAATAGGCGCTAAGTTAGCCCGACCGCAAGACACGGTAATCACGGTATCGGGTGACGGCTCTTTTATGATGAACGTGCAGGAACTGGCCACTATTAAGCGTTTTCGGCTGCCGGTAAAAATTGTCATTGTCGATAACCAACGGCTGGGCATGGTGAAGCAGTGGCAGCAGCTGTTTTTTAACGAGCGTTACAGCGAAACCGATTTATCGGACAACCCGGATTTTGTCGCGCTGGCGGCGGCCTTTGCTATCCCCGGCCACTGCATTACGCGTAAAGACGAGGTGGAAAGCGCACTGGAAGCCATGTTTACCTGGCCAGGACCTTATCTGCTGCATGTATGTATTGATGATAAAGACAACGTCTGGCCGTTAGTGCCGCCGGGTGCTGCTAATGAAGAGATGATCACGGAGCTGAAAGCATGAACCACGTACTGAATATCACCGCCACTAACACCCCGGCTGTAGTAGAGCGCCTGTTACAGGTTACCCGCTATCGCGGCTATGAATTAGCCGGCTTGCAGCTGACACCACGTCATGACGCCAAAAGCCTGAATATTACGCTGACCGTCAGTGGTGATAAGCCAATTCACTTATTAACCAGCCAGCTGGATAAACTGTACGATATTCAGCAACTGGAACTGGCCGGCACTGAGCTGGCAGTGCTAAGCGCATAACACTGAATTAAACCTATACTTTTTATTTACCGAATACACGGAGTACCGCAATGCCAAAGTTAAGATCCGCCACCGTTACCGAAGGCCGCAATATGGCGGGCGCCCGCGCACTGTGGCGTGCCACCGGTGTTAAAGACACTGATTTTGGTAAACCGATTATTGCCGTGGTGAATTCATTCTGCGAGTTTGTACCAGGCCATGTGCACTTGCGTGATTTAGGCAAGCTGGTAGCAAAAAGCATTGAAGATGCCGGCGGCATCGCTAAAGAATTCAATACCATAGCCGTGGATGATGGCATTGCCATGGGCCATGGCGGCATGTTGTACAGCTTGCCGTCGCGTGAGCTGATTGCCGACTCGGTAGAATATATGGTCAACGCCCACTGTGCTGACGCCATGGTGTGCATTTCCAACTGCGACAAAATTACGCCAGGCATGTTAATGGCGGCAATGCGCTTAAACGTACCGGCTATTTTTGTTTCCGGCGGGCCAATGGAAGCGGGTAAAACCAAGCTGTCGGATCAAATTATTAAGCTCGATTTAGTCGATGCGATGGTGTCGGCGGCCGACCCTAAAGTCAGCGACAGCGACAGCGAGCAAATTGAGCGCAGCGCCTGCCCGACGTGCGGCAGTTGTTCGGGTATGTTTACCGCCAACTCGATGAACTGCTTAGTGGAGGCCTTAGGCTTAGGCCAGCCCGGCAATGGCTCACTGCTGGCCACTCATGCTGATCGCAAAGAGTTATTTGTCCAGGCCGGTTTCAGAATTATGGAGCTGTGTAACCGCTGGTATAAAAATGATGATGAGAGCGCCTTGCCGCGCAGTATCGGCAATAAAACCGCCTTTGAAAATGCCATGATGCTGGATATCGCCATGGGTGGCTCAACCAATACTGTGCTGCATTTACTGGCTGCGGCGCAAGAGGCCGAAGTCGACTTTACCATGGCTGATATCGACCGTTTATCGCGCATAGTGCCGCATTTATGCAAGGTAGCGCCGTCAACACAAAAGTACCATATGGAGGATGTGCATCGCGCCGGTGGCGTGATCGGCATTTTAGCCGAGCTGAACCGTGCCGGTTTGTTAAACCCCAATACGCCGCATGTATCCGGCAGCTCATTGGCTGCGGTGTTGGAGCAATGGGATCTTAAAACCAGCCCTTCCACACAAGTGCAGCAGTTTTACGCCGCCGGCCCGGCCGGTATCCGCACTACGCAGGCCTTTTCACAAAACTGCCGTTACCCCCGTGTCGACGACGATCGCGTAGAGGGTTGTATCCGCAGTAAAGAGCATGCTTATTCGCAAGACGGCGGTCTGGCCGTGCTGTTTGGTAACCTGGCACCGCAGGGCTGTATTGTAAAAACTGCCGGGGTAGAGCCGGAAAACCTGGTATTTAGCGGCCGTGCCCGGGTGTTTGAAAGCCAGGATGATGCGGTAGAAGCGATATTAAAAGGCAAGGTAGTGGCCGGCGATGCGGTAATTATCCGCTATGAGGGCCCCAAAGGCGGCCCGGGTATGCAGGAAATGCTGTACCCCACCAGTTACTTAAAATCTATGGGTTTAGGTAAAGCCTGCGCCTTGATCACCGATGGTCGGTTCTCCGGCGGCACTTCCGGTTTATCGATTGGTCATGTGTCACCGGAAGCCGCCAGTGGCGGTGCTATCGCGTTGGTGCAGGAAGGCGACAAAATTGAGATTGATATTCCCAAGCGCAAAATTGGTATTGCTATCAGCGATGACCAGCTGGCGCGACGCCGTGTTGCGATGGATGCCAAAGGTAAGCAGGGCTGGAAGCCGGAGAACCGCCAGCGGGTGGTTAGTTCTGCATTAAAAGCCTATGCCTTACTTGCCAGTAGCGCAGATAAAGGTGCTGTGCGGGATTTGTCTAAGTTAGAAGAATAAACAGCAAGACGTAAGGCGATGGGCAAGGTGTGCTCTTGCAGCAGCGGCAGGGATGCCGCGGAGGCTGAAAGGGCACAGGGATGTGATCCTTGAAGGCGGCGAAAAGAGCATTTCCTTGCCGTGAGCTTGAACTGGATTTGTGGGCTACGACAGGCAATAACACGCGGGGACGTTGTAAATACGTCCATGTAAACTCTTCTCCAGCATCCTTGCTGGAGAGGCCCCGCTTAGCTGTTACCTGTCTTCGCTTGAAACTTAAGCTTGCCGGATGGCACAAGCAACAAGACTAACTGCAGTGGAGCAACAATGAGTAACCTGGCAACAGTACAACAAGCGCAGACAGATACCGATTTGATGCAGCAGTATCTGCGCGAAATCCTGCTGTCGCCGGTATATCAGGCTGCGGTAGAAACCCCGCTGGATGCCATGACAAAGCTAAGCCAGCGGCTGGGCCACAACGTATTGCTAAAGCGCGAAGATAAACAGCCGGTGTACTCGTTTAAGCTGCGCGGTGCCTTTCATAAGCTGCACAAAGTAAAATTACAGAGCCCGGATGCCAGTGTGGTGTGCGCGTCGGCCGGTAACCATGCCCAGGGTGTGGCGTTATCTGCCAGTAAATTGGGGCTTAATGCCACTATTGTTATGCCTATTACTACACCGGAGATAAAAGTCGCGGCAGTAAAAGCGCTCGGCGGCAATGTGGTGCTGCACGGCACCGCTTTTGATGAAGCCAACAGCTATGCCATTAACCTGGCTAACAGCGAAGGCGCTATTTATATTCCACCCTTTGATGACAGCGATGTGATTGCCGGCCAGGGCACGGTGGCCAAAGAGCTGTTAAGTCAACATAACCAGCTAAATGCGGTGTTTATTCCGGTTGGCGGTGGCGGCCTACTGGCCGGTATGGCGGTGTATATCAAGGCGATACAGCCGAATGTAAAAGTAATAGGTGTTGAGCCGGAAGATGCCGCCTGCTTAAAAGCCGCCATGGCCGCCGGGTCGCCGGTAACATTGGAGAGGGTTGGCTTATTTGCCGATGGTGTAGCGGTAAAGCGGATTGGTACTGAGAATTTCAATGTCGCGAAGCGCTTTTGCGATGAAGTTATTACCGTCAGCAGTGACGAAATCTGTGCGGCAATAAAAGATATCTTTGATGATTTACGTGCCGTGGCCGAACCGGCTGGCGCGCTGGCATTGGCAGGCTTAAAAAAATACAGCCAGCAGTTGAAAAACAGCACCTTAAGCAAGCCGCAGCAGTTTGCTGCTGTGCTAAGCGGTGCCAATTTAAATTTTGATACGCTGCGTTATGTATCTGAACGCTGTGAGCTGGGCGAGAAAAAAGAAGCGGTGTTTGCCGTAACGATTCCGGAAGAAAAAGGCAGTTTCCGCCGCTTTTGCCAGACGCTGGGCGGCCGTGCCATTACCGAATTTAATTATCGTTATGCCAGTGATAATAAAGCGCATATTTTTGTTGGCATTAAGCTGCGGCACGGCCAGCAGGAGTTAAACACAGTAAAAGAATTGCTCAGCAAAGCCGGTTATGATTATCAGGATTTATCCGATGACGAGCTGGCTAAGTTGCATGTGCGGCATATGGTCGGCGGTATGCCACCACGTGAACTGCAAGAGCAGGTGTATCAGTTTAACTTCCCGGAATACCCGGGCGCGTTAATGAACTTCTTAAATACATTGGGCGAACACTGGAATATTACCCTGTTTCACTACCGCAACCACGGCGCCGCCACCGGTGATGTACTGGCCGGCTTTGAAGCGGCCAGCCATAACGATATTGCAGCTTATCTTGATAAGCTGGGCTACCAGTATCAGCAGGTCAGCAATAACCGCAGCTACCAAACATTTTTAACTACGGGTTGATGCTTGCGCTGCTATTAACGTCTCACACTGTTAAGTCAGTGCCGCTAACTGTCTAGTGCTGAAAATTTGCTCTGCGAGCCGATTAAGGCTATTATTCGGCTCATTATATGAGCCGATTGAGGTTGTTATTCGGCTCATCGCCCCCTAAAGCGCATTATGGATAACAACGATGAATAGCAACTGCTGGATTTGGCAACAGCCTGACTGGCCGGCGTTTCGCTGGCAGGATGCCGTTGTGCAGCCGTTGCTACGCCAGGTACGGTTGCAACTGGGGATATTGCTGGGTAGCACTATGGCTGCCAGCCAGCAGCAAAGTACAAAAGCGGCATTAGACATATTACTTAGCAATATTATTGCTTCCAGCGCTATAGAAAATGAGCGGCTAAATGCTGCCTCAGTGCGGTCTTCCCTTGCCCGGCGGTTAGGGGTGACAGAGCAGCAAACTTACCCGGTATCAGACCGCTCTGAAGGGCTGGCCAGTATAATGCTGGATGCGCTGCAACAATCTGCTGATGACATGACGCTGCAGCGTTTATTGCAGTGGCATCGCTGGTTGTTTCCAGAGCTCGGTATAGTGCAGGCGGTTAAACCCGGCGAATTACGTGGCAATGAACCGATGCAGGTAGTATCGGGCCGGCACGATAACCAGCTTGACCCTCTGTTACGTGCGGCGCTAAGCCATTTTTGGTTTATTACCCTGCACCCGTTTGAAGATGGCAATGGCCGTATTGCCCGCGCTCTGACTGATTTAGCGCTGGCCCAGGCCGACCAACAGAGTGTGCGGTTATACGCGATGTCGGTTGGCATACTGCAGCAACGTACTCAGTATTATGCGGTGTTAGAACAATGCCAACGCGGGGATATGGATATTAGCCACTGGCTTAGTTGGTTTTTGTCTACATTAATGCAAGTGCTACAGCAGGTTAGCGCCAAGGCTAATCTGGTCATACAGAAAAGTTTATTCTGGCAGCAACATCAACATAGCAGCTTGTCGGCAGAGCAGAAAAAAGTGCTGAATCGTTTACTGGATGGCGGTGACAAAGGTTTCAGCGATGGCATCAGCGCTGCCCAATATCAGGCAGTAGCCAAGGTCAGCAAAGCCACAGCAACCCGACACCTGGCCGATTTGCTCAATAAAGGCTGCCTGGAAAAACTCCCCGGCGGCGGGCGTAGCACCCGTTACCAGATCTGTTATCCAGAATAGCCGGATTATTTTCCCTTTCTGCCAGCAGCAGTTAAGAAGGCTTTACCAACCTGGCACTGCTCATATTGCCGCTTACCGTTTTGGTAATTATGTGGCTGGCAGTGTCGAAGCAAACGTTATGGTAAGCCAATTAACGCATAAACATCCATACCCCGGCGGCCAGCATAAACAGGTTCTCAGTTAACGAGATAAAACCCAGCGGTACCTTGCTGTCGCCGCCAACACAGGCGCAGGTTAATTCACGCTTATCAATATAAACAGCTTTAATCACTGATATAGCGCCCACAGTACCGATAAAGATAGATACCGGAGCCACCAGAATGACAGATAACCCCGCTATCATGCCAAGGCCAGCATAAGCTTCTAAAAACGGATAGATATAAGCGTATGGGATTAGTTTCATTGCCAGTAAATCGTAAGTAATAAACGAATTGGAGAACGTGTACAGGTCGCGCAGTTTTTGTATGGCCAGTATGATCATTGCCAGCGCGACAAACAGTTCTATCACTTGTATCACACCGCCGCTGAAGCCTCGCGCATAAGCGATGGCCAATGCTGTCAGCAGAGCGGTAGCAAAAATAGTAATCACTGGCGTATAGCTGGTACCTTGCTGACCGGCAGGAGGCTTATCGAAATAGCGCCGCAGGTCGTCATAACCGCCAATGCGTTTACCGTCGATAAAGGTTTGTGGTGTCGTCTTTACATCGTGCTGCTGCTTAAAGTGGTCGGTTTCTTCGCGTGATGTCAGCAGATGATCTGACACAGTAAAACCTTGCTGGCGCAGCAGGTATTTTGATTTCAGCCCAAACGGGCAGATATGCTCATCGGTTTTCATCCGGTATAAGGTGGCTTGTCTGGACATAGCATCCTCCTTTGGTGCGGTTAAAAAAACTGCTATAACGTCATTATAGCCAGTCGACTTTCTCTACACTTAACGACTGATAAACGCAGCTGTCAGCGGAACTTATTCCGCTTGCGCTGCCCTAACGGCACAGTTACACTTTGCGCGTTTTTTCAACAGGAGTAGCAAGATGAGTAAACCAGCGGCGTTCGAGCATGGCCGCGGCGAGATCCGCGATAATGCGATAAAGGCTTTAGTCACCAGTAAGTTGTTTCAAACCAGGGTGGTAAAGGCGAAAAAGGGCAAAGGCTCCTACAACCGAAAAGGGCGTAATTTAAAAGATTACGCCCTTGTTGTTTTGGTAAGCCGCTGTGTTAAACAACATGCCAGTGCTTTTTAATTGCTTTTCACCCGCATCCGGCCAACAATTACTGCGTTGAAGGAGATGCAACCATGCCAAGCCCGCTAAGAAAAGATGAAGCCCATAAACTGATAGATACATTGCCCGCTGATGCCACCTGGGACGACCTGATGGAGCAAATTTACGTACGCCAGGCGATAGAGAATGGCTTACGTGACAGTGAACAGGGCAAGTTGCAATCTGTGCAGGAAATCCGGCAAAAATACGGCTTGCCTGAGTAAGAGTGAACTAAGTGAAAGTACTTTGGTCTGCAAATGCTGCAGAACATCTGGATGCTATTTTTCAATACATCGCTGCAGACTCAGCAGTTTATGCACTTAAAACGGTTGATGAAATAACACGCCGCTCTGAGCAAATCGCCCAACATCCTTTATCCGGCAGAATAGTGCCTGAGTATAATCTGGCGCAAATTCGTGAGGTGCTATACGGGGATTACCGGATTATTTATTACATCAAACCTGATCAGATTGAAGTACTAGCGGTGATCAGAAGCCGAATGCATTTAACTGATATTGGCTAACCGATGAACCAACACTCTATGCTCAAAGATTTTATTGCCCTGCTGTTTTTCGGTATTTTGCTGATCGCAGGCAGTTGGACGTTACTCTATTCACTGCAAACGCAATTCGCTGAGATTTCCAGCGCCAAACCCCTTATTGTATTGAGTAGCTTTCATGGCTATCTGCCAGGTGCTTTGGTAGCTCTGGTGTTTATGCTCGGCTACGCTGCTAACCGACTGTGGCGCGGGCTACACAAGCAGCCGTTATCCGCTGACAACGGCAAAACCACTGCAATAGGTGTGTTGGCCGGTTTGGTTCTGGTAGTTATCGGCAGTTTTGCCATTAACACTTACTGGGACAACAAGGCAAAGTACGCCGGTTATCAGCCGTGCCCAGCGCTAACACTGTTAACTAACAGAGTAACTATAACGGCATGGAGCAAAAACGAAGCCTTGTGTTTTGATAATGATGCGCGCCGGATTATTGTACGCGGTACATCAGATGAAAAAGAAAAAATGTCGCAGTACTTTCATTACAAGGAGCAGAAGATGAAAATATACTCTATCGAGGGGTTTGTAAATTAGATTTATTAATCAATAATATAGCCTATTATTTCATGTTGAATTTTTTATGGGTGCTATCTTGCATCTTTTAATTAAGGTTCTAGCATGTCCGGCACCTGTATTAGATAACCTATATAGCTTTTTATTGTTTAAAACATCAAACTTTACCTCGAAAAACACATCGAAACTTTTGTTAAGGAGTCTGGCAACATTATTAATGAACTTTGGTTTTTCTAGCCCGAGAGTGCTATTTACTATTTTGCAAACTTCCCCAGTGGTAAGAAAGCTACTTTGCTCTCCTTTTGTCTTGCTTTTGAAAAGCGCTATTGTGATTAGATCTTTAAGCTTAAGATTTTCAATATTTTCGGAGTTGTTAAAGTCACTTATATGGAAGTCTGTAGGTCGTGTTTTTTCTACATAAATTTTGAAGTACTGATCGATAGAAAACACATTAGACACTTTCTCTATATAGCTATCTGACATAACTTTTTCTAAGCCCATAGAAAGCTCTCTTTTGTCTCTCTCTTGAAAATCTTCCTGCGTGTATCCTGCGCTATCCCGGTTTCTCTTAATAAATCGGAGATGCCGAGTATCTGCGTCAGCGTTTATGAAAATAGTCCTAATGCTACCAGCAACTAAGTTTTTTCTAATAAATTCAACCTCTTCTACTTTCCTGAATCCGGTAATGACTATATTAGGCCAGTGGTAAACTTCAAGGAAGTTGAGCACTCTCTTGGCCACCTCTGTTGGTTTAACTGACAAAAGATCACGAGCAAAGTCGCCAATTCTAACTTCACTTTTCTCTCCGTGCGTCTCTAAATAAATAAGGTGCATGAAGTCAGATGCTTCAATATGAAAAAAATTGAATTCTTGAGACAGGTAATCTGCGATAGTTGATTTCCCTGAGCAGCTTAGACCGACGACAATATGACATATTGACTCGTCGTAGAATTTCTTCTGACCGCTGTAACGCTTTTCTGGCGCAACTATATCTGTTAAGCCATGAGATACCAAGGTATCAAGCATTTTAGAAAATGCATCCTTTCTGAAATCATACTTATCGGCTATACCAATAGGTAACTCGCTAATCGGTAATTTTTCGTTTCCAGGACAAAACCATTTATTAAAAGACTTGTTGTCTAGCCAGGGGTATAACGTGTTTGTTTCTAAATTTAGATTTTGCCGTTCTGTAATATTACCATCAACACAACTAGAGAAATAAAATGTACCAGCTATGGGGATGTATAGTATCAAATCAGATCTAACTGTGACTCGACGGTCATTTCCTAGAAAAAAAAGTTCAAAGTCAATATCTTCGAAAGCCGTATCTCTCATCCAATATTTTACTTCTGTTCCAGGATATTCTAAATCATTTTTGCTTAATGCATGGATGATGACTGACGTGTCTTCAATTATAAATGGATGATTCTCTAGGCCTGCCCGTTTGGCTTGCTCTAAAGCACTATCTAAGCTCTCTTTTAAAAGAGACTTTCTGTCACTTGTTCGTGGTTCTGTGTAATTCGCGTGATACGTCTTTTCTCTGAAATTAACCACATTTACATCATGCCCTCTGCATAAATATCTTGCATGAATAGTTTTAGTTCTGTTTGATGTGAAAAATACTAACTCCAACATATAACTCTTCCAGCATTATCTGGCCTTGAAATGAAGGATTCCCAGTCATATAGTTTCGTAAATTTTTCTTTTATAAATTCTAAATCTTTCCCAAAAAAATACATAGAAGGGCCAATAGAGCTTAATCCGACACAGTCAGCACCAAGAGATAGTAAGTAGTCCATTTTTTCTCTTGCTCCATAATGAGCATCAATTTCAGAAGCCTTCCACTTAGTTCTCTGAATGCTGTTTATAGAGTGAGTAAACGCATCATAGTTAGAATCAATTATAGAGCCAAGTACACCGAATAAGCTGTAATAACATGCCTTATAGGCTTCATCATCATCTATCGGGCACACACGATCAAAAAATTTATTTTCATTCTCTCCTTCTATTTTAATACCGTTTCTAGGATGCACGACGCAGAATTCCCACTCAGGCATGCTTCCGGAGTAAACTAACGTTGGCACAACAACTTCGCTTTGTTGGCTGGAGGAGGGTTGGTGTTTTTTTCCATCAGCTTTCACCCCTATATCAAGACTCACTCCACCTCCAAAGTATGTGTTTACCCCTACTCCTGATGTGCCTCCTCTACCAGAGAACTTGACTAATAAGTCTTTGGTGTACTCAACGCCATTTAGCAAAAGTAAGCTTTCAATACATGCCAGTGTTACTGACGTACCAGTGCCGAGTCCAATATGGAAATCATTTATATTTGATAAGTCTATTTCAACACCATATTTTAGCGAAAGCTCTTCTTTTACTGTGTGAAGTCTATCTTCTATATATTTCAGTTTTCTGATAGAAAGCGCTGAGTCAGCAGGAGTTACAATTACTTCTCTCGATATTTTTGCTTTAATGAAATTCCTTTCATTTTTTATGGAAAATCCTATGCCACCATTTTTTCTAATACGACAGTCATGCATGGCAATTAACGTTATATGAATTCTAGCCGGTATTCTAATTAAAAGCATGGAGTAGATCTCTCCCAAACGTCAGAGAAGTAAATAAGATATCCCTTTGCAAACTTTGCTCTAGTGTAAAAATGAATTGAATGGTTGTATCTCCGACCTGTTGGGTGGAAATAAGGGCCGACTATGGTTTCATGTTCTGTGGAGAATATATTGTGAGAAGGAGCTGTATTATACTTTCTAACACTAATAGGGTAATTACACCTGATTTTTATTTCCTTCAGCTTTGCAATAGTTCTCTCTAAGTCGTTAATTTCAGATTTATCAACTTGTTCTTCTGAAGCAATCAGTAATTTTACTTCCACTCCTCGTGCTAAGGCAGATATGAGTGAGTTGTCACCTTCTACATTGGAGCAAAAGTCCTCTACAAATCTTCTGGCTGTATAAAACATCATATTTATCTGTTCGTCGGATTCGTCTACAAGTTTCTTGTAATAATTTTTGTCATCTCTTCTATCCAGAAAATTAATTACCCCATTCTTCTTCAAAAATTCGTTATTTCTCTGCGTTTCCCAAGACACTATAAATTGTATAGTTACCGCTATCATGGTGACGAATGCACCGCCAGTAATATTCTGAACCTTGCTTGAGGTGTTACCAAAAAAAGTAAAGTAAGCTAAAATGAAGCAAACAATTAGGTAGAAAAATAACGTTATAGTGCTCCACCTTATTGTTATTTTTTTATTTATATCAATCATATTAACTCCATGGTGTGCAACTGTTATTTAAACCTTGCTTCACTGAAACGTCGTCTTTTATTATTTTATAATGATACTTAGATTTGTCTAATAGCTGCATTGCAAAGAGATTTTTATCCTGTTTCAAAAAGGGCATAAATTTGGCTGGTCATAACTTCCCTTTTCCTGCTGTAGGCATATAGCTCTTTATTGTTTATGGCTTTAACCTAAGCCATGCTTGAGTAAAAGAAAAGCACTTTTTGGTACATTAGTAAGCAAGATGTAGCAAAGCGCCGAAGCCACTCCGCGCTCTACTTCTTTAAAAGCACTAAGCGCTCAAACAACTGCTCAAGCACGGCTGCAGGTTTTTGCTCCAGATATAAAGAACGTAGCTCAGAGTAGCGCACCAGCGTTTCTCTTGGCCGCACCACTTCCTGCATCTGCTGCGCTAACTCTTTTGCTGTAAGCCGGGTGACATAGGTTTGCAGCCTTTGCAGCTCTTGTTCTACCGTTTGCAGTGTGGCTTTGTATAGCTTGCCTTCAAGATCTTCAAAAAAATCAGTTACCCGGGCAAAGCGGGTGGGTGCTAAACGGAAATCAAGCAAGCCTAATTCAGGGGCGCACAGCACTATGCCGACGTTAGCAAATTCGCCCGTCTCAACATGAGGTAGAAACCGTACAATTGCATACTGATACAGTGTTTTCATATCAGTACCTCCATAACTCGCGGTAGTTCTGATCTGGTTTAAACTTAATCAGTTAGTTAACGACTGGCAAGCAATTCCGGTTTTAAAAGCGTTGTCTCCCGCTATAATTCGTTTTTTACGATTAACGAAGATATCCCCATGCAAGCTGAAGTAAAAATTGAAGACCTTATCGAAGGCACCGGCAAAGCCGCTGAGCGCGGGGCGCTGATCACTGCGCATTACCGCGGCTGGCTGGAAGATGGTACCGAGTTTGATTCATCTTACAAACGCGGCGAGCCGTTTCAAATAGTGCTAAGCAATAACCGCGTAATTCAGGGCTGGATACTTGGCCTTAAGGGCATGAAAACCGGTGGTAAGCGTAAGCTTTGGGTGCCGGCGGTTCTGGCGTATGGCGAGCGCCAGATTGGCACGATGATCCCGCCCAACAGTAATCTTATTTTTGAAATTGAACTGCTGGAAGTACTGACTCGGGATGACTGACCGCATTATTGCCGCATTGCTGCGATCAGTCCCGGTAACTCCTGATTTATCTGGCCATTGGCCGCAGGGGTAAATCAATGTAGCTGCCGCTAAGCCATGCCAGTTGCAGCGGCTCTGCTGCGTCCTTTATCGATTCGTCACTGACATCGCCCCCGGTGCCATAGTTTATTTGCGCAAACGCATTGTAGTTAACATTTGCCAGTAACAGCAGGCGGCTGCCTTTGCTGATTTTTTTACCAATCATCCGGCTGCGGCTAAACGGGATTTTCTCAGGCTGCCCGGGTATCAGCAGTTGCCTGCGGGTTGGGTCTTTGGCATAGCTGGCACGGCCAAGAAAATAGCTTAAATGGAAGTATTGCCCGTCTGGCGTTACCTCATACAACGTTAAGCCCAGATCGACATCTTTTTTATTCAGCCGCAGTACCAGCTCGCCACTGAAGGCGCCGGCCAGTGCCATATCTTCTGTTAAGGGTCTGCTGAGTAACTGCAAACCGTTCTCTGGCACAAAGGCCGGCTGTACTATCGGGCTGGGATAATAATGCTGGTTGTAACTCTGGCTTCTGTCTTTAAGATCGATGTGTTGCTCTGCTATTACTGCAGTGTCCGGGGCCTTGGGTTGCAATTGATAAGATCCATCAGCGGCTGGCGGCGAAAAATATAACCGTTGCTTTTGTTGTTCCAGCGCAGTTAATGAGGCGGCATAGCGCCAGCTGTTATCACCCATCAATTGATAAGTTATTTTATCTTTGAGTAACGCCGGTTTAGTTTTGCCTTTAAGCACATAGTCAAACCAGCCGAAAGTTAACGACAGCAAATCTAAGTGAGCTACTGCATCAAGTTTATAGTCGCGCAGTATCGTGGTTGAACCATGCTGGGCACCGAAGTGATCATAAGGCCCGATCACCAGGTAATGTTCTGCCTGCGGCCGGTGCCGGCTGTGGTCGTGCACATACTGCAATGCAGAAATCTGGCCATCATCGTAGTAGCCGGTAATGCTTAATACCGGAATAGTTAAGCGGGCATATTGCTCAGCGGTTGGGATCATATCTTGCCAGTAGTTGTCAAAAGACGGATGGCGCAGCCATTTTTGTAACCAGGGATTAGCCTGGCCGGCAGTCTGGTCAAACTCGCGGTAAGGCCTGCCACTTTGGTACCACTGCTGGTTAATGGCAAACCAGTTCTGCGCTTCATAGGCCGCATCATCGTTATAGCGGCCATTACTGACAAAAAACGGCCAGGCATAATTGGCATTGAGAAAAATATTATTTTCCATTGGCAGGCCCTGACCGGGGATCGCCGCCGCTGCTGGTACTATGGTTTTCAGTGCCGCCGGTAGTGTTTTGGCTGCGGCCCACTGGGTAAAACCAAGGTAGCTGCCACCATACATGGCAACCTGGCCATCGCACCATGGTTGTTGGCTAATCCAGTTGATCACGGCGGTAACATCCTGGCTTTCGTTCTCGTACGGCGTTATGGCTGCTGTGCTGTGTCTTTTGCCGCGTGAATCTGATACCACGCCGACATAACCGCGGGCGGCTGCAGCAATGGCATGCTGTAAATTACCGGCTTCGTCGGCGTAAATACTGGCGCTTAAAATAGCGGGTAGTGGCGTATTGTGCTTTTTGCTACGCACTACCATGGCAGAAAGCTCAATGCCTTCGGCGGTGCGGATCATTACTTTGGTATTTATGTGGTAGCGCGTCTGTCTGTCTTGCTGCAGTGGTACGGCGGCCAGTTGCAGCACCTGTGCATATAAATAGTAATCAGCATAGGCACTGAAGAATTGTAGCCACAGATCACGTTGCGCCGGGTTTTGCCGGTTAAATAGCAACTCAGCGCCTGTTGCAGCAGAGGCCAGCCGCTGCCGCATTAACTGCAGATAGCTGAAATCTGCCGCAATACTGCGGGTAGCAAAACGGCTGGCCAGATGGGCATCGGCATCAGACAGTGTGCCAATATAGTGTGAAAATACGTCGGCGAAGGCATTATCCAGCTTTTGCTCTGTGGCGTTTACCTTTAACCGGGCCTGTGCCAGCAGTTCAAAGGCTATCAGCTCATAGGGGTTGGCATTGCTGCGCTGAGCCTGGTGTTCTGTGCGCAGCGCATAGAGTTGTGTTAAGGCGGCCTCATTCTGGTTTAACAGCAGCAGCAACCGCAATTGCTGCGAAGTGGTGGCATCTTGCAGCAACTGCCCGGCAATAGCCTGATACTGTTCAGGTAGCTGTAAGGTACTATCTGATAGCACAAGTGGCGGTAAAGGTTCAGGTTGCCAGGGCAGGTTTTGCTGTGCGGCAACAGGTATTGTCAGTAAGCCAAGCAGCGCCAGCAGATAAAAACGATATAACAGTGTAAACACAGTAAACTCCTTACAGGATGATATTCAGCGCCAGCATAGAGCTGGCCAGCGGTAAGGTCGTGTACAAGACGTGATTTTTTATGACCAGAAGTGACCTGGCGCCGAAATAGGGTAAGATCCGGCCAGGTTTATAAGGGAGTACCTGCATGCGGTGGCAGTTAGCCGGGATACAATTTTGTGATGATAAGCATCTGCTGTGGCGCAGTACTGAGTTAATCCAACTGGAGCCGAAACAGGCTGAGGTATTAGCTTATTTCTGCCGCAACCCCGGCCGGATGATTAGCCGGGATGAATTTATTGCACAGGTTTGGCAAGGCCAGATAGTCACCGACAATGCCATCAACCGTATTATTGCCAAATTACGCAAATCATTGGGCGACTCAGCTAAACACAGCGAATTTATTATTACTCTGCCACGCAAAGGCTACCGTTTTATCGCACCGGTGAAACAGCTTGCTGCAGGTGATGAGATGCCGCCAGTTGCAACGATGCTGGTAACTTCCCGTTCGCGCTGGCATAGGGCCATTCTCGGCTGGCTGCTGAGTGTGCTAACGGCTTCTGTAGCAGTGGCCTGGTACTGGTATTCTGCCACACCACAAGCTGTCTATTTGCTGTCAGAACCGCTGACCAGAGAGCAAGCAGAAGAAGTACTGCCGGCTTTGTCGCCGGATGGCCGCTGGCTTATCTATTCAGCTTATCAGGGCCAGTGGCTGAGGTTGTATATTAAAGATCTGCAATCCAGCCAGATTTGGCCGTTAAGTCACGGCGAAAGTCATGCTGGTAATGGTGGCTGGTCGAAAGATGGCCGTCGTTTTGTGTACTACCAAACCACAGCCGGCAGTTGTCAGCTTACTTTGCTGGAGTTTAGTGCGGAAAGTATGCCAACGCTGCTATCTCAAAATACGGTGCATCAGTGTCCGGCAGGCAGTTATGGGAATGTTGCTTTTAGCCATGATGGCCGCAAACTGATTTTTAGTGAAAATAGCGGCCCGGGCACGGCGTATTTTATTTATCTGAAAGACCTGGGCAGCGGAGAAATTTACCAGCCTGCCCAACCAGCGGTTTTTCTGGCCGGTAATGCAGAATTTGATTTACATCCCAGCAAGGAACAACTGCTGATCGCCTCACCGGACGAAGCCCAGCAACTGGCTTATTATGTACTTGATATAGAAAAGAATAAGCTTAGTTATTTATTTAGTAAGAACCAGTGGTTATGTTGCCCTATCTGGAACCAACAGGGCAATGCTATCCTGCAAACAGACTCTGATCCGGCGAATAATATTTTACAGCTGAGTCTTAGCGGTAAGTTACTGCACAAGGTATACAGTGCCGGTCATGGCATCTTCAAATTAAAACGGGTAGCGGATGGCCACAGCTATGTATATTCCGGCGCTAGCAGCAACCAGCAGATCCGTGTTAAACCGATTACAGCCGATAAACCGCTAACGCTGATAACCTCATCAGTCAGCGACTCTTTACCCCGAGTGTCGAACCAACAGCAACAACTGGCATTCGTTTCCGAGCGCAGCGGTAGCCGTGAAATCTGGTTACATCAGTTAAGCAGCGGCGAAAACCGCAAATTAAGCCAATTGGGCCGGAATGACTGGATCTATGACGTACAGTGGTCGCCGGATGACAGCCAACTGGCGGTACTGCTTATTAATACGCTAAAGCTGATTAATGTTGATACCGGCCAGGTGCTGACACTGCCTTTACCTGCGCAGGAAATCCGCGGTATATCCTGGGTTACCAATAGCAGTTTGGCATTTAGCTTATTAGTTGGTCAGCAGTGGCGGTTACATCATTACGATGTCGCAGCACAACAACTGCAGATCCAGCCTGGCAGCTGGGCATATGCCAGTTATGATGCGCAGTCACAACAGGCACTTTTTATTGATCAGCAGCAACAGCTATTTTTACAACAACAGCCGTTAGCGTTGCAATTGCCGCAGCAGATTGACCGCCACCGGCGTTTTTACTTTAGCCTGAGCCAAGGCAAACTGTATTTTATGCAACCGACAACCGGGGAAAATACAGAGGCTAACCGCGGTGTTATGACACTGTGGCAACTGGATACCACCAGCGGCGAGCAAACAAAACTGATGGCTCTGAGCGGCAGCCAAAGCTTTAGTGTCAGTGAACAAGGGGTCTACTTCACTACAAGAGCCGCACCCGAGGCCGATATTTTTCGTATCAGTGAGCTCGACTAGCCTATTAATAATTTATGACTTCTCGCTAAAACCCGACTGTATTTCAGCCGGGTTTTAGCGAAGGTGTTATTGTCTGGCGGTTCTGATGTCGGCGATCAGTTCAAGTACATCCGGGCGCTGCAAAATGGCGTCGATGTTATCTGTCAGGCGCCGGCGCCAGTTTGGATATTCATTGCTGGTGCCCGGAATATTCACCGGGGTAGACATCAGTAATAAATCTTCCAGCTGAAAGGCAAATAAGCGCGCAGGTTGTTGCGCAGTAAACAAATGGCTGGCGCGGATCAACTGCTGATAGTCACCTTCATGTAATTGCAGGCGCTGGCTCATCAGTTGTTTTTCATCGGCACGCAGCTGATAAAGGCTGTCGGCTACCTGCGGGTTAGGAAATAAATCCAGTTCGTGGCGCAGCTCAAGATCACCTTGCTGCCAGTATCCCACCAGTGTTGGCATATCGTGTGTGGTGACCGTTGCCAGTGCCAGTTCCGGATAGGTTTGGGCGGAGTAATCGTAGCTGCCGGTTTTTTGCTCCAGCATAAATACTCGGTACGACAACACCTGATACTGTGCCAGCAAATGGCTGATCTCTACCGGCACTGTGCCTAAATCTTCGCCTATTACCACGCAGCTGTTGCGCTGGCTTTCCAGCGCCAGAATGGCAAACAGGTCGGCAGCCGGAAAGCGGATATAAGCGCCGGCTGTGGCATCGGCACCTACCGGACAACACCACAAGCGTAACAGCGCCATCACGTGATCCAGCCGTAATGCTCCGGCAAAGCGCATATTGGCTTGCAGCAGTTCAATAAAAGGCTGATAAGCCTTTTGCCGTAAGGTTTGCGGGTTGTAGGCTAACAAGCCCCAATTCTGGCCTTTGGGTGCCATAATATCGGCCGGTGCACCTACGCTTAAATCCAGCAGGTAATCTTCCGGTGCGCCCCAGCTTTCTGCACTGCTGCGGCTGGTGCCAACGGCAACATCGCAATACAGGCCAATGGCCATGCCGTGCAGCTGACACAAACGCTTTACCTCTGCCAGCTGCAACTGCGCCTGCCACTGCAAATACAGTTGCTGGTTTATGGCGTCGCTGTTTGCACTGGCAAATTCGGCTACGGCACTGCTGTGCGGATCGCGCAGTTGCTGCGGAAAGTTTTGCCAGGCGGCCATATTCCAGTCTTGCTGAAATAACTGCCCCTGCAACACCTGATAAATAGTCAGCTGGCGCAGGCTATCGCCACCTTCTGCCACAAACTGCTGAAACAGCGCTGCTCGGGCGGTGTTTTTTGCCAGATGTTGCTGTTTAAACTGCTGAAACAATAACGTCGCCACCGCTTTTTTGGCTGCGGCTACGCCGATATAGTCAACGTAAGTTTGCTGGCGTAAATGTTGTAAGCGCTGCTGAAAACTTTCAGAGTTAACCAGTTGCTGTGCGGCTGTGCAGTCAGCAAATTCTGCGGTGTGCTCTAACGCGACATATTCGGTATTTAACCATAAGCGGCTGTTCGGGCTGTAAGGGCTGCAGTCTTGCGGTAATTCGGGGTACAGTGCATGTAGCGGGTTTAAACCAATAAAATCAACACCTTGCTCTGCCAGTGTCGCAACCATCTGTTGCAGATCGGCAAAGTCGCCAATGCCCCAGTTGCGCGCCGATTTAACCGCATACAGCTGAATAGCCGGGCCAAAAGTTTTATGCAGCACGGCTTTGTCATGCAGCTGAAAGCAGCGCTGTGGTGTAATAATCAGTTGCTGGCTGTAGTGCTGGCGGCTATTGCTTAGCGTTAACTGGTGATATCCCAGTGGTAAGCTGATATCTAAAACCAGTTCTGCGGCCAGTACTTCGCCCTGGCGGGTTTGCTGGCGTTCAGTGATGTCTTTGGCGGCAATAGTAAGGCTGCCGCTGAACTGCTGTTGTTCTTCAGTGTTAATTTGCCATTGCCAGTCGCTGACGGCGTTTTGCTGTAACTGTTGTACACGAATGCGCAGTGGCTCGCCTTGCTGACACACAGTAACCGGGGCAATAACTTCAAGCCATGGCTGCTCACTTAGCTCAACGATTTTTTCCTGCAAGGCATCATTCGACGTTAAGTCGTATCCCATTGCCTGCAATATGGCCTGCTGTTTATCCAGGCTAATCACTTCAGTATGGCCCTGCGCGTGTACGTAGTTGTCCTGCAAACCCACCAGTGCGGCGAGTTGCTTAATTAATTCCATAATTCACCTGTAACCCCGGCTGGTGCAAGCCGGATAAATGACGACGTCTGTTTGCCGCGAGCTGCTGACGCTGGCGAAACACGCCCGGTGAGCAGCCCTGCCAGCATTTAAATGCTTTTTGAAAGCTGCTCTGTTCTGCAAATCCAAGCTGAAAAGCAATTTGCTGCAGGCTCAGGCTGGCGTCTTGTAAATAGTGATATGCCAGCTGGTGCCGGCACTGACACATCAGCTGGCGAAAGCTGGTATCCGCTTGCTGCAGGGCACGTTGTAGCGTACGGCTGCTCATATTCAGTTTGCTGGCGGCATCCGTTAATCTGGGTGCCTGCGGCAGTTGCTGCAGAATAAACTGGCGCAGCTGCGCTAATACCGGTTGTGGCTGTGTACTCTGGCTGCTGTCAAACGCCGCCAGGCTATATCCCGTCAGAATATTATTTTTCATATTTTGCTCCGCGCTGGCAGCAAAGCAAGATCCACAAGTTTGCTACGGGCTGCCATATGGTGGTGCAAGCATAAATCAGGGTTATGTATTTATTAAACCTGTTGCATACGTATGCATTGAAAATATCGTGCGGCAAGGTCCTGCACCGGGCCGCAGATCTGTTCTGGCAAGCGGCACAGGCGGCTGTTAGTCTAAACCTATGCAGCCAGAATGCAGTGTGCACTCCGTTGGTGCGTTTTTGCGATGGTCGCTCTGTGTTTGTGCAAATTAGTAATTATGAATACGTATTCATGTTGAGGTGTTGCGCTAATAAGTTTAATAAATAGCCTTAGACAAAAGTCTGGTTGTACTGATACGGCTGCGCTTACAGCTGACAGACAGCACACACAACACACCGGGGATGAAGGACATGACTAAATTTAAACTCAATATGTTGACGGTTGCCTTAGCAACGGTCGGGTTGAGCAGCTACAGTATTGCAGCCCAAGAAACATTGGCTGACGCAGAACAACGCGAGTCGCCAGCAGAAGCCAGAGAGAAAGCAAAGGCTGCTGCAAGCGTAGAAGTTATTGAAATAAAAGGCTTTAGGCGCTCTGTCGCCGAGTCAATTAACACCAAACAATACTCTAACAGCATTGTAGATTCTGTTTCTGCTGAAGATATCGGCAAGCTGCCGGATTCCAGTATTGCTGAATCTATAGCACGCTTACCGGGCTTGTCAGCACAGCGTTTGGATGGCCGTGCCAGTCTGATTTCTGTTCGTGGTATGGGTGGTGACTTTAATACCACAACATTTAACGGCCGCGAGCAGGTTTCTATCGGTGATAACCGTGGGGTTGAATTTGATCTGTACCCATCTGAGGTTATCAGTGAAGTTGTAGTATATAAAACGCCTGATGCATCACTTATCACTCAGGGGATTGGTGGTACTGTTGATTTACGCTCAGTACGTCCGTTAGACAAAAGCGAACGCATAATTAATGCGAACGTGCGTTTTGAGAAAAACGGTTTAGAAGCGGTTAATCCAGATATGGATGATCAGGGTAAACGTGGCTCTATAGGTTATATCAACCAGTTTAATGACGGCAAAGTGGGTGTGGCGTTGGCCTACGCACATATGCAATCACCCAACCAGGAAGAGCGCTGGCACGCCTGGAACTACGACCGCAACGAAGATGGCATTCGCAGGCTGGGTGGCGCTAAGCCATATGTTCGTTCTTCTGAACTGACCCGGGATTCAGTGCTTGGTGTACTGGAATTTGCGCCAAATAAAGATTTACATCTGACATTTGATGCCATGTACGTGGATTTTGAAGACAAACAAATCTTACGTGGTGTTGAGTTACCAATTGGTTATGGTCGTGATGATGGCTCTTCTACTATCGACATACTGGAAGAGCGTGATGGTGTGGCAACACGTTTCCGTGCTAATGATGTTAAAGGCATAGTACGTAACGACGTGAACTTCCGTCAGGCAGAATTGACCTCGTTTGGCGCGAACGTTGAATACCAGTTGTCTGACTGGACTCTTGAAGCCGATTTAAGCTATTCAAAAGCCGACCGTAAACTGTGGGTTATGGAAAGTTATGCCACAACCGGTCGTGGTGGTAATGCAGGCCAGGGCGTGGGTGACGATATTATCGTTGAAATGAACGATAGCCTTACCGGTGCTACTTTTACCCCTTCTCTGGATTACTCAGACCGCGCATTATTTGAGTTAGGTGCGGCAAGGAACTGGGGCGTAGGTGAAGTGGGCGTTGATGGTCAGGACGGTAATTTACTGACGCCTGAAACTAAAGACGAAATGACGACCTTCAAGCTTGCTGCAAACCGGTTATTAGAAAATGACTTTTTTAGTTCTGTAGAGGTAGGTGTTAACTACAGCAAACGTGAAAAGTCGAAAGTAGACTACGGTGAATACTTACGCGTGCCTAATTACGTGGCCGGTGACGTAAATTCGACCTTACCTATTGCCGATAAATATTATTTGGGTAACGTATCTCTTGGTTATCTGGGCATGGGTAACATGATTGCCTATGACTCACTGGCAATGTATCACGATGGTGTATATGACTCTGTAGTGCAGGGCGACACTGTGCCTGACAAATGGCGTGGTACCTGGACAGTATTTGAAGATATTTATACTACTTACGTAAAAGCGGATATCAGCAGCTATGTGTTTGATTTACCGTTATACGGTAACGTCGGCGTGCAATATGTGTACACAGACCAAAGCTCGGATGGTTTTCAGGTCAGTTCACGCCCTGAAGGTGGGTTAAATATTGATCCAACAACGCAGGGTGACAGCTACAGCAATGTATTACCAAGTTTAAACCTGGTATTAAAAGTAACTGATGAGCAGCAATTGCGTTTTGGCGCAGCACGCACTGTGGCACGTCCACGTATGGATCAAATGAACTCAAGCTTTAGCTATGGTTTTGATCGCGGACGCAACAACCCTGGCGTGTTTAACCCTGACGATTTAACCACGTCACCATGGAGTTCTGGTAGCGGTAATCCGTCACTAAAACCTATCGTTGCCGATCAGTTTGATCTGTCTTACGAATACTACTACACCAGCGAAGGCTATGTGGCTGCGGCTGTGTTCCATAAAGACATAAAAGACTGGGTTGCCAATAACGATACCATTTTTGACTTCTCAGACTTTAACACGCCTAACCCGGAAGATGTGCCAATTACCAACCTGGGTGTTAATACCATACCGGACAACGTTGGTGATGCCAAAGTGAGTGGTGCTGAGTTAACAGCAGTAGTGCCATTTAATGTTCTGACTGAAGCACTGGATGGTTTTGGTGCGGTGTTAAGTGCTACTTTCCTGGATTCAGAAGTAGATGTGAAAGGTATGCAGCAGGAGATCCCTGGCTTATCTGACAAAGTATACAATTTCACTGTGTACTATGAAAAAGCAGGTTTTCAATTCCGTACCAGCATGAACTACCGTTCAGAGTATCAGGGCGCAGTGCGTAATCAGACTGCTAACCTGGATACCAGAACAGCAGCAGCTGAAACCTTGTGGGACGCACAACTGGGCTACGATTTTTCAGAATCGTCTATCGATGCTCTGAAAGGCCTGAGCGTGACATTCCAGGTACAGAATATTACCGACGAACCTTTTGTTACCAACTTTGTTGATGGTGAAACCGGCCAAGTTATTGGCGCGCAAGACTATCAAAGATATGGCCGTAACTTTATGCTTGGCTTTGGTTATAAGTTCTAACCTTAATATTGTCTGACATTACAAAGCCCCTGTTGTCTGGGGCTTTTTTATAGGGACAAAATATGCACCAGAATGGTATTCGTCATATAGTGATCGCAGGCGGCGGCAGTGCTGGCTGGATGGCAGCGTCAGCCCTTGCCAAAGTGTTTAAAGACAAGATCAGGTTAACTCTGGTTGAGTCTACTGATATTGGCACTGTCGGGGTAGGCGAAGCCACTATTCCACCCATTCAGAGTTTCAATCAGTTGCTAGGCATTGACGAGCGGTATTTTATTCAGCAGACGGATGCAACTATCAAGCTGGGTATTGAGTTTGCAGGCTGGGGGCAGGCGTCCAGCCAGTATATGCATGCTTTTGGTGATGTTGGCAGCAATGTTGGCTTAACCCATTTTATTAATTATTGGCTCAGGCAATCACCAAAAAACGCCTCAGACTATTGGCGCTATTCGTTAAATTTTCTGGCGGCAAAAGCGAATAAGTTTTCGCCTGCTAAAACATTGCCCGGAACCACTATTCCGGGGCTAAGTTATGCCTATCACTTTGACGCCTCTGCTTATGCCCGCGTACTGCGTGATTACGCGGTCAAGTTAGGCGTACACCGCATTGATGCGAAAATTTCCCGGGTTAATATCTGCCCGGCAAGCGGCAACATCCGCGATCTGATACTTGATGATAATCAGGTTGTGGCAGCCGACTTTTTTATCGACTGTAGCGGCTTTCGCGGCTTGTTGATTGAAGAGGCGCTTAATACAGGATACGAGAGCTGGCAGCATTGGCTACCGGCTGACAGTGCAATTGCAATACAAACCAGACAGGGTAATACCACACAACCTTACACACGTTCGATAGCGCACGCTGCGGGCTGGCAGTGGCATATACCGCTGCAAAGCCGCACAGGCAATGGCATGGTGTACAGTAGTACTTTTATGCAGCAGGAGCAGGCACTTGACACCTTGCTGCAACATTTACCTGAAGGCGAAAGGTCTGACCCCAAATTTTTGCGGTTTACCACAGGCCGACGTAAAAAACAGTGGCATAAAAACTGTCTGGCGTTGGGCTTGTCCAGCGGGTTTTTAGAGCCGCTGGAGTCTACCAGTTTGCATTTGATTCAATCGGGTATAGGGCGTTTTCTTAAATTATTTCCTCAAAACCCGGCAGATACCTGTCTGGCAGATGAATTTAACCGCCAGGCCGATGCAGAAATGGAAGCTATCCGCGACTTTATTATTCTGCACTATCATCTTAACCAGCGCAGTGAGCCGTTCTGGAAAAGGTGCCGGGAGATGGCAGTACCTGACACACTGACCGAACGGATTGCGCTCTTTGCTGACTCAGGCCGGGTTTTTCGCCGCAGTGATGAGCTGTTCTCAGAAATGGGCTGGTATCAGGTGTTATTGGGGCAGGGTATTATGCCGCACAGTTACAGCCCGTTAGCCAATACGTTGCCTGAGGCAGAATGCAGTGATTTTATGAGTAATATCAGTGCTGTATTCTCAGGTTATGTTAGTCAATTACCCACACAGGAAAGCTATCTGCATGGTATCAGCGCTAAAAAAAATGAATAAAGTCGTGATTGTAGGCGGCGGTTCAGCCGGTTGGATAACGGCTTGTTTGTTAAGAAAACAACTTGCAGCTGATATCACCATAGAGCTAGTCGGCGCACCCGAAATAGCCACTATCGGCGTGGGTGAGGGCTCAACGCCACAACTGCGTGGGTTATTTAATACCTTAGGTATCCCTGAAGCAGAGTGGATGAGTGCCTGCAATGCCACTTACAAACTGGGTATTGAGTTTACTGGCTGGACAGACACAGCGGGATACAGCCGTTATTTTCATCCCTTTGTCGCCCAGACAGATTTACACACCCAGGATGTGTTTATTCATAGTTGTTATTACCGTCGGCTGGGGCTGGATGTCGATGCAAACCCGGATCACTATTTCCTTAATGCTGCCCTGGCACAGCAAGGCCGCCAGCCTTTAGCTGATGCGTCTTTCCCGTTTAGTGTGGAGTATGGCTACCATTTCGACTCCACGTTATTAGGCCAGTTTCTGGCAACTTATGCTAAAAGCCAGGGGGTAACTTACCGCGAGTTTAGTGTTAGTGACGTTGTTATAGCTGAAGATGGCTCTATCAATGCCCTAGTGTCGGCGCAACATGGTGTGCTTGAAGCAGACTTTTTTGTCGACTGTACCGGCTTTTCTGCCCGCTTAATCAGCCAGGCACTAGGGGTTAAGTTTATAAGTTACAGCGCAAACTTGTTTAATGATGCTGCCGTGGTTATGCAAACGCCTTGTCTGCCTGATGAAAAACTGATGACGCAATCCACCGCACTGCGTAATGGCTGGGCATGGCGTATTCCACTGACCAGTCGTGTTGGTAATGGCTATGTATACAGCTCGAAATACTGTAGCGCTGAACAGGCAGAACAGGAACTAAGAGCACACCTTGGCGTTGATGACAGTGTTGCGGCAAGACATTTGAAAATGAAAGTTGGCAGGCTGGAACAGCACTGGTACAAAAACTGCCTGGCGGTGGGGTTGTCGCAGGGCTTTATTGAGCCGCTGGAGGCAACGGCTTTGCATCTGGTACAAACCACCGTAGAGATGTTTGCGGATTGTTTGGTCAAAGGCAATTACAGTGACGCCCTGCAGCCAGAGTTTAATCAGCGCATTAACAGCCGCTTTGAGGGCATACGCGATTATATTGTCGGGCATTATCGTTTAAATAACAGAACTGATAGCCAATACTGGCGTGATAATGCCGCCAATGAAGACTTACCGCTGCACTTGAAAGGCTTAACCCGGGCCTGGCTAAGCAGGGAGGATATTGGCCCTTACCTGACAGCCAATAAGCTGGACAGTTACTACAGTATCAACTCATGGCACTGTTTATTTTCTGGCTACGGTATTTACCCGTCTCAATTAGTGCCGGCAGATAGCACCAAACCTGAGGTTCAGTCGTTTTTACGCCGTATTGATGACGTTGGCCACTTTAACCGCATGTGCAGCCAGCACTATCCGTTAAATAAACAGCGCTAAAACAGATAGTTGTGTTAGCAACAGCCACCCTCGCAGGTGGCTGTTGTTTTTCGGTTACTGCGCCAGCAGCACCGCGCCCCATTTTGCAGGTATGGTCAGGCGGATTTTATCGCCGTTTACCGTTACAGGCAGTTGGTCAATCTGCTCCTGCCAGTTTAGCTGGTCGCGGTTTAGTGTCACTTGCTGCGGTTTATCGCTGTTATTCAGAATAATTCGTACCCGTTGCTGCTGATAACGGCGCTCAAAGCCATACAGCGCTTTGTCGTTATCGGTAAGCAGGGTACTGAAATCACCCAGTTGTAATGCCGGCAGACGGTTACGTAACTGAATCATCTTGCGGTAATGCTGTTGCAGCGTTTTATTCACGGTAACCTTGTCAGCCGGGCGTTTGCTGCCGTCCGGGTTGGTTACTTCGTCTTCATAGTTAATATCGTTCCAGATCATCGGTTTGCGATCATCCGGGTCATTGGCGCCCCACATGCCTACTTCATCACCGTAATACACCATAGGCGCGCCGACGTAGGTCATCTGAAAAATAACAAACAGCTTTTGCAGGCGTAGTTCTTCTGCATTGGGTTTACGTACTTTGTAATCCGGGTTACTGCCAACCTGTGATAACTGAAAGTAGTCGCCCCAGTCCCGGAAGTTACCAATGCCGCGGTTAACAATGTGCGAGCCAATCCGGTTGGAGTCATGGCTGCCAAACAGGTTTTGCGTTACATACGCCACGCCTTTAGGATACAAACCGCGCATCTCACGCAGCTTGGCATCAAACTCTGTGGCGCTGATGTTATGTGGCGGCGGGTTAAACATAAACTCAGCGGCGGTAAAGGCGAAGTTGTAGTTCATTTCGCCATCAAATTCATCACCTTGCAGGTAGGGTTTTACCAGTTCCGGCGCCATAACAATCTCTGCGGTGATATAGGCCTCTGGGTTAAGGGTTTTTACATGGCCGCGCCAGTCTTTCCAGAAACCGTGCGCCACACAAAAGGCTACATCCAGCCGCCAGCCATCGATACCATATTCTGCACCTTTGCCTTTGGGGTTCATCCAGCGCTCGGTAGCGGCAAATACATAATCGCGCGGGCCCTGCACCAGGCCGTTTTTATCTTCTTTAAATTCAGGCAGCGATGGCACACCAAACCAGCCTTCATAGCTAAATTCAGTGCCGGCTTTTTCGTCTTTAAAGCTGTTTACGGTAAACCAATCTTTATAAGGCGAGTTTTGCTGATGCTGCTTCAGGTGTTGAAAAGCAAAACTGTTGGCACCCATATGGTTAAATACGCCGTCAAAAATGACTCTGATGCCGCGCTGTTTGGCCTGTTTAATCAGTTCCAATGCCAGTTCGTCGGCTTTGGTCCATACCCAGCTAGAAGGATCCAGCGGGTTTTCTTTCGCCATTAGCGCGCGGTCGCCGTCCGGGTCCGGGCCAAAGTTAGGGTCGATATGGTGAAAGCTGGCGCCGTCGTATTTATGCAGCGAAGGCGCATCAAATACTGGGTTCAGGTAAATGGCGTTAAAGCCCATATCTTTAATGTAATCAAGCTTGCTGATCACCCCTTGCAAGTCACCGCCATAGCGGCGGCGCAGCAGATGTTTCCACAGCTCCGGTTCGCCATTGGCAACTTCGTAAGGTTGTAACTTATACCAGTCGCTGCCCCAGGGGTGAACCTGCCACACCTTAGGTTCTTCTACCGGATCTGCACCGGCAATGTCGACGACTGTAGGGTTATTCGACGAGTCGCCATCGCGGAAGCGCTCAGGAAATACCTGATACCAGACCGCACTTTTAGCCCAGCCGGGCACAAATTCGCCCTGTTCATTCAGGGCAATCGGGCCCTTCGGTGCGGCATCTGAAGTTTGCGGACAAAAAGCCGCTGCCGCAGTGGCATAAAACAGTGTACCTGCCGCCAGCATGCCGGCCATTACCGGTGTCAGTTTAATATTGAGCATGTTGTCTCTCTTTTATGTGGCAGGTGGCCTGCCGGGTGCCTGTTAATTTGTCTTATGGGGCAATTATCCAGCTGTTCAATGTGTAAACGTTTAGCTGGCGGCATACAACTTTATGCATACGTATTCGTGCACCAAAGCTGTGCTTTCGTGGTTTTGCCTGCACATCGATAGTGCCCTGTGTGGTGTTTTATATACCAGTTTGGTGCGGCTGCGGGAACAGCATTAGCCTTTTTGCACCGTGATGGACGACTGAATACGTATTCATATTGCGGGTTACTGTTTAACGGTTAATAAATAAACACTGAAACAACAGGCTGCAGGTTTTCATGCCGGTCGCATGGAGCGCGCAACCCTTTATAAAAATAAACGCTATAAAAATAAAACGGGGATACAGGGCATGAATAACTTCAAGCTTAGTCTGCTCACATTTGCTATGGCAGGGGTGGGGAGTCTGGCGTGTTCTGCTGTAGCACAAACAGCAGATCAGGCGCAGCAATCAGCAAATCAACAGGCAACGTTGCAAAACAGTACTCAGCCAGCACCGGAAGATGCGGTTGAGGTTATTCAGGTGCGTGGCTTTGCCAGCAGCCTGTTCCGTTCACTGGATGCCAAACGTTTTGGCGATACCGTGTCAGAAACTATCTCAGCCGATGATTTAGGCGCATTGCCGGATGTGTCGATGGCCGATGCACTGACCCGCTTGCCGGGTATTTCAGCGGTGCGTACCGGGGGCCAGGCAGCAGAGATTAATATTCGCGGTATGTCGGGTGGTTTTGTGTTTTCTACCCTGAATGGCCGCGAGCAGGTGTCCACCAGTGGCAAACGTAATATCGAGTTTGATCAGTATCCGTCTGAACTGATTAATTCAGCGGCGGTGTATAAATCGCCGAAAGCCTCTTTGATTGAAGGCGGTGTGGCCGGTACGGTGGAGCTGCAAACCGCCAGCCCGCTGCGCAATGAAAAACAACATACTTTTACCGTAAATGCCCGTGGCATGTATAACGATCGTGCCAACGAAGTGCCGGACGGCGTCGATTTTGGCCACCGTTTCAGTATGTCGTATCAGGGTAAATTTCTGGGCGACACGCTGGGTTTTGCTGCCGGTTATGCCCGGCTGTACCAGCCCAGTGTAGCCACACAGTTTGCCGGTCTGGCCTATAACGGCCAGAAAGACACCAACGATGATGGCGTAAATGAATATATCAGCGAAGGGTTTGAGCTGCAGCACCGCGGCGGTGAAGAAACCCGCGATGGCTATATGGCCGCGCTGGAATGGACACCACATGATGCCTTTACGCTAAAAGCGGATGCGTTTTTATCGAAGTTTGAAAAAGAAGCCTTTGCCCGTGGTTTTCGCGTTAAGTTTGGCGGCCCGACAGCGGCGTTGGGCAACCCGGTATTAAACGGCAGTTCGGTTATTGGCGGCACCTTTAACCGCACCTCCAGCAGCTTTACCCGGGTTGAGCTGGTTAACGATGACAACCGCGATAGCGATGAAGTACGCAGCTTTGGTATTAATGCCGACTGGGATGTTACCGATACAGTAAACCTGTCAGTTGACGTTTCGCACTCCAGCGCTAAAAGCGATTTTCGCAATGGTTTGTTGTGGGGCCTGGTAGCCGAAGATGCCAACGCAGAAGTGCCGGAGCTGGATACCAACGTGTCAATTTCTTACCTGTTAAATGGCCTTAACCTGCCAAGCGTGGGCTTTAACCAGGCGGCTGCGTTTTCTGACATTGACAAGGTAATGGTAAGCAAATACGGCATTTACCCGTATGTGAACGAAGATGAAGTCACCGCTTACCGCTTTGATGCCAACTGGGTGCTGGATATGCCGGTTATTGCCTCGCTGGAAGCCGGCGTGCGTTACTCAGAGCGCACCTACAAAAATGACCGCTCGGTATTTGAATATGGTAGCGACGGTGCCTTTTTAGCGTCGCAGCCACCGCTGCGTTTAACAGCCGATATGGTTGAGGTGGTGAATTTTAAAGGTGATTTTGCTACTTACCCCAGTTACCTGGCGGTTGATCTGGATAAAGCCCTCAATGCCTGGTTCCCGCAAGGGATACCGCAGCCGGTACAAACCTGGGGCACCGGTAATGCCGGTATCCTGCCGTCGCAGCAAGTGGCTAATGGCCCCGATACGGGTTGGACCATGCTGGAAAGCGGCGAAGTATACGAAGATGTACTGGCTGGTTATGTGATGGCGAACCTGGATGCGGAAATTTTTGGCATTGGGCTAAGCGGTAATATTGGTGTGCGTGTAGTGCAAACCGACCAAAGCGCTACCGACTTAGCCGATGTAAATGGTGACCCGCTGCGCGGTGCGCAAAATATTACCGATGACGCCGGCCTGGTAAACACCCGCTATGCGCCCGGCGTGCTGGGCGAAAAATACACCGATGTGTTGCCGCAGCTTAACCTGAACTTTGCCATTACCGACAACTCACAAATTCGTTTTGCCGCTGCCAAAGTGATGTCACGCCCGCCGATTAACCGGTTGGCGTCTAACACCTCTATTACCATCAGCGATGATGGTGAGATCAATGGTAACAGTTCCAACAGCCCGTTTTTACGGCCGTTTGAGGCGACCCAGTACGATTTGTCGTATGAATACTATATTCCATCCGGTGCCATCGCTTTTGCGTTGTTTTACAAGGACATTAAGTCATTTGTAAACGATTTCACCATTCAGGAGTTTGATTTCGCCGCTGCAGGTTTTGCTGTACCAGACGTTATTGTTGACGAAGATGGCATTCCGCGTGAAACCTTTAACGGCGCTTTCTCTACTGCTGTAAATAACGGCGAGGGCGGTTATATCCGTGGCGCCGAACTGGCCTTTACCAAGGTGTTCGACTTTCTGCCAGAGCTGTGGTCTGGCCTTGGCGTACAGGGCAGTTACTCCTACACCGAAAGCGAAGTCAGCCTGATTAACAGCCTGGGTGGCGCCGCGATAGAAACCACCTTTGAAGGTCTGTCGCAGGATGTATTCAGCGGCACGGTATTCTGGAACTATCAGGGCTTTGACGCCCGGGTCAGCGCCCGCTACCGCTCGCCTTTTGTGTCGTCTCAGGTAGGTATAGATGAGCAAATCACCAACTTTGACAGTGAAACGGTGATCGATATGCAAACGTCATACGACATTAACGACAATTTCAAGGTGTTGTTCCAGGTGAATAACCTGACCGACGAGCCGACAAAAAGCTACTTCGGTGACAAAGCGCAAACCGGCACTATCCAGTTTTTTGGCCGCCAGTTCTACCTTGGCGCGGTGTACACCTTTTAACCGGATTTTGGAGCAATAATAATGACTACAACAATAAAACTGCTAAAGCTCAGCGCGCTGGCGCTGGCTGCTCATATGCTGGCCGCCTGTGGCGGCGGTGATTCAACTAAACCCGGTGAAGTATTACTAACCTGCAATGTGCCGCAAATTCCCGATGCTGCTGGCACAGCCTGTATTGATCCACCACCGATCAAATGTAAAAAGCCGTCATTTCCCAGTGCCAATAATGAGTCCTGTATTATTGGTTATGACCCTGACGCCCCGGATCCTGTAGTAATGGCAGGTGCAAATCAGGCGGTGCTGTATTACAAACGCTCTGATGGTAATTATACTGACTGGATTTTACACACCTGGAATAATGAAAGCTGCGATGCCTATGAGGCATCTTCTGTAGCGCCGTCGTGGGAAGGCGGTCTGGTGCACAACGGTGTAGATGTTAACTATGGTGCTTATTGGGTACTTAATATAAAACCGGGTTATGCCGGTACCGAGGGCGCCTGCGGTAACTTTATTGTGCACAAGGGTGATGAAAAAGATTTAAGCGACGCCGACATGAAAATGCCGCTGACGCAACAGCAGCCAGAAGGTGAACCAGACTTCTCCCGTATGAACTGGACCTTTTCCGCTAAGCCTGATGTGTACCAGTACCCGGTGGTGTCTTTAGGTGTCAGCATTGCCGGTGCGGCAGCACACTGGATAGATCAGCATACTTTTGTCTGGAGCTCAGCGATAGCTGCAACAGCGGCTGAGGTAAAACTGCACCACGCTGCAGATGCCAGCCTGGAAGTAGACTTTGATGAAAAAATACCCGGTAGCGCCTTGTCGTTAACGCCGGTACCTTTAACTGACGAGCAAAAAGCATTAGTGCCGCATCTGGCAGAGCAAAGTGCATTTAGCCTTGACCTTGGTGCTGATGAAACCAAAGCTATGCTGAAAAACCAGCTGGTGCTGGCGGCTTACGACAGTGAAAACGTGCTGCTGGATGCCACCTGGGTGCAGGCAGCAAAAGTACTGGATGATTTATACACTAAAGCGGATAACGACGCCGATGAAGCCAGCTTAGGGGTGATCTACGAGGGCGGTAATATTACCGCTAAAGTGTGGGCTCCAACTGCGCGCAGTGTTAACCTGAAAGTATACGATGCCACCAAAACCCTTACTGCTACTCATGCGATGACAGCCGATAGCGAAACAGGTATCTGGAGCTATGCTGGCAGTAGTGCGCTGGATCGTCAGTTTTACCGCTATGAGGTCACGGTTTATCATCCGCAAACCCGTAAGGTAGAAACAACCGAAGCTACCGATCCGTATTCGGTTAGTGTATCTACCAACGGCCGTTACAGTCAGTTTGTTAACCTGGACGACGACGACTTAAAGCCAACCGGCTGGGATGACCGCACGGTTCCTACTGTTGCCAAACCAGAAGATATTGTGATTTATGAAGGCCATGTACGCGATTTTTCAATCCGTGATCAAAGTGTCACTGCGGCTAACCGTGGTAAGTATCTGGCTTTTACCGAAACAAACTCTGAACCGGTAAAACACTTAAAATCATTAGCGGATAATGGCTTAACACACTTCCACATACTGCCGTTAAACGATCAGGCCAATATTAATGAAGATGCCAGCCGCCGTATTGAGCTAACTGACACCGTTGGCCGTTTATGTCAGTTAAACGCTGCTGCGCCGGTATGCGGTAATACCAGCGCCGATGAGAGTTTACTGTCGGTATTGGAGAGCTATTCACCTTTTGGCGAGAAAGCACAGGAACTGGTACAGGCCATTCGCGGTATTGATGGTTTTAACTGGGGTTATGATCCACAGCACTTTATTGCCCCGGAGGGCAGCTATGCTTCTAACCCGGATGGCGTGGCGCGTGTTACCGAAGTGCGGGCGATGAACAAAGCCTTAAACGATCTTGGCCTGCGTACCGTGCTGGATGTGGTGTACAACCATACCAGTACTTCCGGCGTGAGCACCAACTCAGTGTTCGACAAAATAGTGCCCGGTTACTATCACCGCTATAACCCAGTTAGCGGCGCCATGGAGCGTTCAACCTGCTGCGAGAACACCGCGACTGAGCATCGAATGTTCGAAAAATTTATGCAGGATTCAATGGTGATTCTGGCACGGGATTTTGGCTTTAACGACTTCCGTTATGACGTAATGGGCCACCACCCGAAAGATAGCATTCTGGCGACCCGTGACATAGTACGCAGCGTGGCACCTGATGTGTACTTTTACGGTGAAGGCTGGAACTTTGGCGAAGTAGCCAACAACCGCTTGTTTGTACAAGCTAAGCAACAGGATATGGCAGGCTCAGGCGTCGGCACCTTTAACGACAGGCTACGTGATGAAGTACGTGATGCCGTACTGTTTAGCAATGCAGCAACAGAGGAGAACCTGCGTAAACAGGATCTTATCCGCATTGGTCTGGCCGGTACGTTAAAAGACTATGTGTTACAAAGTTATCAGGGCATCGCAGCTCCGGCATCCAGTTATAACTGGGATGGTCAGGCGGCAGGCTATGCCGAAAAACCAGCCGATATTATTAACTACGTATCCAAACACGATAACGAAACCCTGTGGGATCAGTTGCAGTATGGTTTAGCCGCAAGTGTTAGCATCGACGAGCGGGTGCGGGTACATAATATCGCTATTGCCATCCCGCTGATGAGTCAGGGTATTCCATTCTTGCAAATGGGTGATGATTTCCTGCGTTCAAAATCAATGGACCGTGATAGCTACGACTCCGGCGACTGGTTTAACTTTGTTGATTTCAGCATGCAAACCAACAATTTTGCGATTGGTTTACCACCACTTGAAAAGAACGAAGCTAACTGGCAGCGCATCAGCAATATACTGACTAACCCGAATGCCAAACCGGCAGCAGAGGATATCCGTTTTGCCAGCGATGTATTTAAAGAGTTTTTAAGTATCCGTACTGGTAGTAACTTGTTCCGGCTGGTTAGCGCTGATGATGTTATAGCCCGGGTAGGTTTTCATAATATCGGTAAAAGCCAAACGCAGGGTTTAATAGTGATGAGCATTGACGACGGCGCGGGTTTAACCGATCTGGATCCAATGCTGGATGCCTTAGTTGTGGTTATTAACGGCACGCCCGAAGAGCAATCGCATACCGTGCGCACGGCAGCAGGTTTTGACTTACACCCCATCCAGCAGGCTTCTGCAGATACCCGGGTGCACACCGCAAGTTTTAGCCAGGGGGCAGATGAGGGCACCTTTACCGTACCGGCACAAACCATGGCGGTATTTGTAAAACAACAGCAAGGCGCACAGGGTACAGGCCTGGCTGCCGATGCCACCACGGGCGCACCGGATATTCCACCCTACGAAGCCACCACCATCTATGTTCGCGGTGGTATGAATGGTTGGGGTGAAGTAGATGCCTTTAACTACGAAGGTGACGGTATCTATATGGCAACCATTGATATTGCCGCTGGCAGCTACGAGTTTAAACTGGCCTCCGGGGATTGGTCGACAGTAGATTTTGGCGCCGGCGTAGATGGCCAGAGCGTAACGCTGGGGCAGGCAAAAACGTTGAATCGCGGTGGGGCTAATTTGCAGATTACTATCGCAAATACTGCAACCTATGTGTTTGTAGTGGATGCCACTAATAAAGATGCGCCGGTATTAACCGTGCAGGAGTTACCGCCTTATGGTGTGGGGGTTACGGTGTACCTCAAAGGCGATATGAACACACCGACGTGGTCAAATAACGACCCTATGACCTATATAGGCAGTGATGTTTACAGTATCGATGTGACACTGAATGCGATAAAAACCTACGAGTTTAAGTTTGCTGATGCGAACTGGGCTGCGGTGAACTACGGTGCGCAAAATGGTGCTTTTGTTCTGGGGCAGGGCAAAACACTTGAATCCAACGGCGGCAACCTATCGCTGGATGTAACCGAAGTGGGCACTTACCGCTTTAGCGTAAATGCCACAAATTCGGAGGCACCGGTAATGACTATTACTAAACTTTAACGGTGTTTTACCCCGGCTTTAGCCGGGTTCCCCTGGTGTTTAGCCGCAGCTTGCTGCGGCTTTTTTATGCGCTTGCAAGCATAACCGCTTTATTGATCCGCCTGCTGAAAGTACTTGAGCTGCAGCTGCCGGTATTGCGGGCTTTGCTGAAATGCCAGCAAGGCCTGATTAAAACGCTGCACCAGCCAGGTGTCACGCCCCAGCAGGTGATAGCTATTAATGCCAAACAGCGGCAGTTGCTGCAGGCGGGTATCGCCGGGGGCGGTTTGCTGGTAGTAGTATGCAAAAATATTTTTATCCATTACCAGTACATCAACCCGATTTTTTAGCAGCATAGCCGGTAGCTGTTGTTGATCGACTACTTCCTGATAACTGGCAAAGCGGGGGATCAGCTGCGCGTAGTCTTGCGGTAAAAACAGGTGCGCATTCTGAAATGCTAATACTCGCTTACCGGCTAAATCGGCCAGCGTATTGACCGGAGGCTGCAGATCTGTGCGGGTAATCAGCACATTTTCGTAATGAGTATAAGGCAGCGTTGCGCTAAAGCCATCCGGCACAGTGCGCTGTAGCGAAACAAAATCGGCCTGGCCTTGCTTAAACAACTCCAGTAACCGGCCATTAGGTGTATGCAGAAATACGGCGCAGCGGTGCATTTTTTGGCTAACCTGTTGCAATAACTCCAACTCATAGCCGGTTTGTGTTGCTACCTCGATATAAGGCGGTTTGTTTACGCCAACTAAAAATGTCAGTTCAGGCCATTGGCATGACAGTGCCGGGCAGCAGTAGAGCAGAATAACTGTTGTCCATAACCTCATGCCTTCTCCGGCGTTGCAAGTGTTAAACCCACAGGTTTAGCACCTGACATTTGTTAACTATTATATAGTCAGCTTAACCAAGCTATACCGGTTGCGCCAGTGGCAAAACCGGAACAGCTAGTTGTCGCTACGGCAAATGAATAACGGATACTCCTCGCGCTGGCAGGGCTTTTGCTGTAAGCTGCGCGCCCCTCCGTTTGGGAGGCAACTGCAGCTGCGGCAGACTTTTTTCGCAGCATTAACTGCGGGATATCGCATGCAATTTACTGATTTAAACCTGTCGGCAGCGCTGCTTAAAGCCATTGCCGACAAGGGCTATACCACTCCTTCTCCTATTCAGCTGCAGGCTATTCCTGCGGTGCTTGGCGGCCGTGACCTAATGGCTGCGGCACAAACCGGTACCGGTAAAACCGCCGGTTTTACCCTGCCATTGCTGCAATTACTGACCGACGGCCCTAAAGTGCAACCTAACCAGGTGCGGGCACTTATTTTAACGCCAACGCGCGAACTGGCAGCCCAGGTAGCAGAAAGCGTAGCGGTGTATGGCAAGTACCTGCCACTGCGCAGCACTGTGGTATTTGGTGGGGTAAAAATTAACCCGCAAATGATGGCGCTGCGCCGCGGCGTAGATATTCTGGTGGCGACACCTGGCCGTCTGCTGGATTTATATCAGCAAAATGCCGTGCGTTTTACCCAACTGGAAGTGCTGGTACTGGACGAGGCCGACCGCATGCTGGACATGGGCTTTATTAATGACATCAAAAAAGTGCTGGCGCTGCTGCCAAAAAAACGCCAGAACCTGCTGTTCTCAGCTACCTTTTCGGATGATATCCGTAAACTGGCCAAAGGCCTGGTAAATGACCCGCTGGAGGTTTCTGTCAGCCCGGCTAATACCACTGCCGAGCGGGTTGAACAGGTTATTTACCCGGTAGATAAAAACCGTAAAGCGGCTTTAGTCACCAAGCTGATTAACGACAATAACTGGCAGCAAGTACTTATTTTTACTAAAACCAAGCATATGGCGAATAAACTCAGCCTGCATCTGGAAAACGCCGGTATTAATGCTGCGCCTATTCATGGCAATAAAAGCCAGAATGCCCGCACCAAAGCATTAGCCGATTTTAAAAAGGGCGAGATCCGCGCTTTGGTGGCGACCGATATTGCGGCCCGTGGCCTGGACATTGACCAGCTACCACAGGTTGTTAACTTTGAACTGCCTAATGTTGCTGAAGATTATGTGCACCGTATTGGCCGCACGGGCCGTGCCGGTGCCGCAGGCCATGCTGTATCGCTGGTATGCGCGGATGAAAGCAAGGAGCTGGCCGGTATTGAGCGTTTAATTAAGCAGGAGTTACCGCGCCAGGTGCTGGAAGGTTTTGCGCCGGTAAATGCATTGCCGCAGTCTAAACTTAATGCCAAGCCTTATTCGCCAAAGAAACCTAAAGCGCCCAGGCCAGAGCACCGCGATGGCCAGCGCCCACCAGCCCGGCCAGCCAACAGAGCAAAATAATACTAAACAGTTACATTTTGCCCGCGGCAAGGTGTAACCTGCTGTGCTAGAATGATATTTCCCTGAGTGCTTGTTATTTTAACCGGCACTTTTCTATTAAAAGCAGATTGCAGTGATCAGAGCATATACCCGGTTTATAGCTATTTTCAGTGTGGTTAGGCAATGAGGTGGTTGGCCTTGTTGGCAATAGTATTGTCGTGTTGCGCCTTTAAAAGTGCAGCCGCAAGTACTGTCGTGGTCAATAACAGTGTGGCACTGGATAAACTGACCCAGGCACAACTGCGCAGTATTTTTACCATGCGGCAAATTCAATGGCCGGATGGCTCTCCTATTTATGTTGTGGTGTTACCTGACAACAGCCCTGAGCATCAACGTTTTAGCCGTGAACAGCTGCGGCTGTTTCCATATCAGCTAGCAAATATCTGGGACAGACAAAGTTTTTCCGGCACCGCCAGCCGGCCACAACTAGCTGCAGATCAAGCACATATGCTGCAGTTATTACGCACTACGCCTGGCAGTATTGGCTATGTTGAGCAGTATCAGGCCGACCCGGCAGTAAAGGAGGTGCGCATTGAATAATACCGCTAACGCCGTAGCAGCAGCTTTGCTTGCCTTGTGGTTTTCACCGGCATCAGCTGCCGATATTGATTGGAACGGCTTTATTGCCCAGGGCCTTATTAAGGCGCCAGGCAGTGGGTTTGTGAATAACAGTGGTGATACATCCGCTGAGTTGACCGAGCTTGGCCTGAATAGCCGCTTACGTGTTGCACCTGCCTGGCATATCTCCGGGCAAGTGGTCTATCTGGATGGTGGTAACCGCTATCCGTCTGGCCTGCGGCTGGACTATTTGTTTCTGGACTGGTATTTCCATAATAGTGCCGACCTGCAGGCAAACCTGTATCTGGGGCGGATAAAGAACCAGCATTGGCTGTATTCCAGCACCCGTGATGTGCCTTTTACCCGGCCTTCTATTGTGTTGCCGCAGTCAGTATATTTTGATGCCTTTCGCGATATTGCAGTAGGCAGTGACGGTGTGGCGTTGCAAGCGCGGCATTACAATAGCCTGGGCGATTTCACCTTTAACTGGAGTATCGGCACAACGCCGGTATCAACGCAGCAAAGTGAGCTGTTGCTGGGTAATGCGATTAGCGGCAAGCTGAAAATGGATTTTGACCATCAGGCCAGCCTTTACTGGCAGCCAGATCTTAGCCGTTTTAGTTTTGGCATGGTGTTGCTGGATTCTAAGTTCAGCTACCGCGCCAGTGAAACCGAGCCTTTCTTTGCGTCAGACTTTAGCGTAAGCCGGGTGATGCTGAATATGCGCTATCAACTGGAGAAATGGGAGTTCTCCAGCGAAATACAACAAGAGCGGTTGCAGGTTGACGGTTTTTTCTCACCAGTATTCCGCCAGGACCAACTGGGGCAAGGCGGCTATATCATGGCACAGTACCGCCAGTCACCGCAGTTGCGCTGGTTTGCCATGCTGGATTATTCCGTGGCAAATAAAGACGACCGGCGTGGGCAACAGTTAAGTGAAAATAGCGGTGGCACTGTACCGGCCTATTTTGGCTATCAGCAATCGGTGGCAGGTGGGCTAAGTTATGATATTAGCCGCAGCTTAAGGCTAAGTGCAGAAATTCACTGGGTTGAGGGCGCTGGCCGGTTATCGCCGGTGATATTGCCTGATGTGGTTACAAACCGGCATAAATACTGGCAGCTGTATGCTTTACAGCTGACGTACAGGTTCTGATCCGATGCGTTACATGAGCCTGTCATGGAAGATACTGCTGTTGATGCTAAGCATGTTGCTACTGTTACTGGCCTGGTTTACCAGCTTGTCGCTGCTGCATATGAATGATCAGTTTAACCGGCAGCAGGCGCTGCGTAAGGTGCAGGGCCAGCAGTATTTTCAGCTGTATAACCGCTCGGTAGACCAGCAATTATTAACCTGGATGCAAAGCTTTGCCGAGTTACAGCAGGTAACCGGCCGTGACAGCTTCGCGCCATTTGCGGCTATGTTGCCAGGCCAGATTGAGTCACTACAGCTTAACTTTGCGCTACGCCAACTGGTGTTGTTTGGCCCTGCACAACAGGTGTTGTATCAAAGCAGTCCGCAGTTATCTGAACACAGCGATGATATTTTACAACAGACTTTGCTCCAGCAAAGCCCGCAAGCTATGATCCGCTGTGACGAACAATGCTACAAGCTACTGACCTTGCCATTGCTAAATGCCGATGGTGAGGTGGCAGTAGTGCTAATGGTTACCGAGCTGACAGAGGTGCTGTTTAACCTGCACCAGACACTGGGTACTGAAGTGGCTTTGCTCAGTTACCAGCCCGGCCAGACCATAAGGCAGCAATTCCGCCTGCTGCAGGCATCTAACCGGCAGCTGATACGCACGCTATATCAGCAGTTGCCAGATGATGTTGAAGTAGGCTCAGTACGTAGCGACGGCATTATTATTGCGGTAGGTGATTTAAGTTATTACCTGCATTTAATCCCGCTGGACCCTGACAACGCTATGTCGTATCAACTGCTAATGGTTGAGGATGTCAGCAGCGCGATGCAGGATAAAAAGCGCTATCAGCAGCAAATTTTATCGGTGGCGGCGGGATGCTTTTTTGCTGTGCTGGTACTGATTTTATTTATTACCCGCCGTATCAGCAGCCGTATTTTACAGCTGGCAAGTGCTTTACCCTTGCTAGCCCAGCGGCGGTATCACGAATTTCGCCATGCCAGCCAATTGCCCGTAGGGTTGCTACAGGATGAGCTGAGTACGTTTAGCCAGTCTGTGCTTAACCTGAGCTATGAGCTGGAACATCTGGATCAGCGGCTGGCCGACAAAACCACGGCACTGCAACAGGTTGCCATGTTTGATCCGCTTACCGGTTTGGCTAACCGCAACCTGCTACAACAACAACTGCGGGTGGCACTGGCCGGTTTGCCGTTGCAGAGCGGTTATGTTGGTTTGCTGTTTCTGGATCTGGATAAATTTAAAACCATTAACAATAGCCGTAGCCACGCTACCGGTGACTTATTGTTAATTGAAACCGCACAGCGGCTGCAAAGCCTGTGCGTCAATGGTGAAGTGGTATGCCGTTTTGGTGGCGATGAGTTTGCGCTGGTTATGCCGCATATTAGTGATCCGCAACAGGCCGAGCTTATGGCCTGGCGGGTGCTGGCGGTGTTTGATCAGCCGTTTTTACAAGGGCAGGGCGCGGTGTCGCTTAGTGCCAGTATTGGTATTAGCTTTACTGCCGAACCTGAGCTGGCAGAGGAAGAATTAATTCGCCGGGCTGACCTGGCGATGTATCAGGCTAAAAGTAATGGCCGCAATTGCTACTATGTATTTAATGAGCAAATGTCGAGCGATCTGGCTAACCGGCTGCTGCTTGAGGCTGAACTGCGCCAGGCCATAACTCTGCAGCAGTTTTCGTTAAGCCTGCAGCCAAAAGTAAATTTACGCAACGGCCAACTGGCCGGTTTTGAGGCTTTGCTGCGCTGGCATCATCCGGTACGTGGCCAGGTAGCGCCGGATGAGTTTATCAGTGTGCTGGAGCAAGCGCAGCTAATTGTAGATGTGGGTTACTGGGTGTTTGAACGTTGCTGCCAGCTAAGCAATGAACTGGCTGACATGGGGCTGCCGCATGTGGTTATTGCGCTTAACCTGTCTGCTGATCAGTTTTTGCAGCCAGGGTTACCAGAGCGGTTTCGCCAGTTAATGCGGCAATATAACGTTAGCGGGCAGCAGTTTGAGCTGGAACTGACCGAAAGTACCTTAGTTAGCCATGTCAGCCAGACGCTGGATATTATGCATCAGCTAAAAGCGCTGGGGTTTAGTTTTGCTATCGACGATTTTGGTACGGGTTATTCATCGTTGAATTACCTCAAACGTATGCCGGTAGACACTATTAAAATTGATAAGAGTTTTGTGCTGGGTATGCTGGATAACCCGTCAGACTATCAGATTATTGCGTCTACCATTGCCATGGTGCAAAAGCTGGGCCTGCAGGTAGTGGCAGAAGGCGTGGAAAACTACCAGCAACTGCAGCTATTGCAGCAGCATCACTGTGATTTGGTGCAGGGTTTTTACTTCTCAAGGCCGCTTTCACAGGCGCAGCTCAAAGCGTTTGTCCAAGAGGTTACACAACATAAATGGCCAGCGCAGTTACTGCGCTGACCGTGTAATGCCACATTAACTGCCTATTGTGCCGCCATCGTCTTTAGTAATAATAACGGTAGCCGAGCGTGGCCGGCTGCTGCCGCCATCTGGCCAGTGGCTGGTAAATTCACCCGGAGCTGAACGATCGCCGGGGTGCTGAATATTCACAAACATGGTTTTCAAATCCGGTGTCATAGTCACGCCGGTAACTTCACAGTCTGTCGGGCCAACTAGAAAGCGTTTTACTTCGCGGGTAACCGGATCGGCGGCCAGCATCTGGTTATTGCCGTAAGGGCCTTCACCTTGCTGGGAACCGCTCATATCGGTTTGGATCCACAGGACGCCGTTAGGATCGAACCACAAGCCATCCGGGCTGGCCAGATGGTTGTCTGCAGTAAGCTCCAGTTCGGTATCTGGCGTTTGGGTGCCTACATCGCCGGCCAGCAGGAAAATATCCCAGTCAAAAGCCGTAGCTGCCTGCGTTTCGCGCTCATTCCAGCGGATAATGTGGCCGGTGGCATTGTTAGCCCGTGGGTTAGCCGCGTCGACCTGCTCATCAGTGCGGCGGGTATTGTTGGTCAGGGTAAAATATACTTCGCCGGTTTCTGGGTGTACTGCGCCCCATTCTGGCCGGTCCATTTTGGTCGCGCCGGCAATATCAGCAGCCAGGCGGGTATTTAGCAGCACATCAGCCTGATCGGCAAAAGTAACGCCGGCGGCTGTGGCTTTAGTAATAAAGTCAGCGTTGTTGACATCCAGTGGCAACCATTCACCGCTGCCATCTTCATTAAAACGGGCTACATATAAAATACCGTCATTAAGTAAATGGCCACCGGCGGTGTTTTTGTAATAAGGCGCTGTAGAGACAAATTTGTAGATATATTCAAAGGTAGAGTCGTCACCGGAGTAAACTACCACCGGCTGGCCTTCTTCCAGTTTGCCGAAAATTACACCTTCATGGCCAAAGCGACCCAGTGCAGTGCGTTTTTGCGGTGCGCTGTCGGGGTTAAACGGATCTATTTCTACTATCCAGCCAAAAGTGTTTGGCTCATTGCGGTAATCGTCTTTCGCTTCAGCACCGATGGTGCTGGCATTGAAACGCTGATACACATCGGCCGCTGGCGTGGCAGTTTCCCAAAAATAACGACCATTAGATGACGACACGCCATAACGGCTATGTTCACGCGGCTGTTGGGCATCGGTATTAACAAAGTAACCAGCCCAGTTTTCTTCACAGGTTAAATAAGTGCCCCAGGGCGTAAAACCGTTGCCGCAGTTATTCAGTGTGCCGCGGGTGCGGCTGCCGTCGGGGCTGTATTTGGTTACCACTTTAGCACTGCCGCGCACCGGGCCTGCCAGTTCCATCGGGGTGGCACCGGTAATACGGCGGTTAAACGGGCTGTTATTTACCAATGCCCAGCTGCCATCAGCCTGCTGCTGAATATGTGCTACAGATACACCGTGAGCCGCCACTTCTTTACGCACTTCGTCGGCCAGCCGCGGTACTGTGGTAATGCCGTTGGTGTGGATCAGGTTGTTGTCGATATATTCATGGTTAAATACCAGCAAACCCTCTGTTGAGTTTTCGCCGGCGCTACGCTCATCAATAGGAAAGAAATGCATACCGTCATGGTGCATACCAACCTGTTGTTCCTGATCACTGCCACTGTTGCTGCCATCATCCAGATATTCCGGATAGCTGCCATTTAGCGGCGTACCCCAGGGCAAAAATGCCTGAGCACTATAACCTTGCGGTACGGTAATCGCATCAGCACGGCTGGTGGCAATAGCAGTAAAGCCCAGCAGTGGCACTGCGGTTTCCGGCGGCACTGCTACCGGGTCACCGTCATTGCTACTACAGCCTACCAGTGAGCCGCCAATAAAAGCGGCAACAGCAGCACCGACACTGCCTTTAAGAAATTTGCGTCGCGCCATACGGCTGTCAACAATGGCAGCAAAAGTAGGGTTAAGCGAAAAGTTAGTTTGCGGGTCAACGCCCGAGTTATCGATCGATACGACGGTTTTACTGTCTGACATTGTTGTAGGCTCCATAAATAAGCGCTTTAGAGGTTTGTGCTATTAAAGCCATGCTTAATGTCAGTGTTGTTACAGTTAAATAGCAGTTTTATGATGCTGTTATTACAAGGCGATGTCAGCGTTGTGGTTTCTGTGTGGGCGTAAGGCTTTTTCCTCTGGTATAGTACGGTTTTACGTCGTCAGGGAGCGGGAATAAATGCAGTGGCAGGTACTAACCTTCGGTGAATTGGACACATACACGCTATATAGCTTGTTGCAGTTAAGGGTAGATGTGTTTGTGGTAGAGCAAAATTGCCCTTACCCGGAGTTGGATGACAAAGACTTACATACGCAAACCCGCCACATTATTTTAAAAAAAGGCGATAAGGTAATAGCCTATTCACGGGTACTGGCGCCGGGCGTCAGTTTTGATGGGTTTCCGGGCATTGGCCGGGTATGCGTGTCACAAACGGCTCGCCGTTTAGGCTTGGGCCAGGTATTGGTAGAGAAAACTCTCAGCGTGGCAACAGAGTTGTGGCCGGATACCGATATTCATATCTCTGCCCAGTGTTACCTGCAACAGTTTTATCAGGACCTGGGCTTTAAACCGGCCAGTGAGCCTTACTTAGAAGACGATATTCCGCACCTGAAGATGATAAAGCCAGTACAGTAATAGTAAAAAAGCCGCAACGAATGCGGCTTTTTTACTATTGCAAAGGGTTAGAAGCGTACGTTTACGCCCACCCAGAAGTTACGTGCTTTATCCTTGTTGTTGTAATCATCAACAAATGTTGCGGCATAACCATTCTGACCACCTGCGTCGACGATACAGCTGGCTGAAGTGTCATTACATTCAGTGAACATCATATTGTATGACGTAAAGTCTTTATCAAACAGATTGTTAATGCGTGCGTTAAAAGTAACTGATTCACTGGCCGCGAAAGACGCACCTAAATGGAATACGTTGTAGCCTTTGTAGTACAGTGCTTTGTCTGCTACAGCATCCCATGAACGGAAACGTTTAGTGCGATATTCTGACGTCAGGAACACGTTTAGTACGTCAGTTGCTTCCCAATTAACCGTCAGGTTAGCCATATGTTTGGCGCTATTGCCAAGAGGTTGGCCTCTTTCAGCGCCGCTTTTCTGCTCACTGTCAGTAAAGGTGTAGTTAGCCCGGACTGCTAAAGTATCAAGTACTTCCCAGCGGCCGGCGATTTCTGCACCCTGAATGGTCACTTTGTCGATGTTGACGGTTTTTGTGCCAACAGTGTAACCAAGATCCGCATATTCTCCCGTGTCAGCACAAGTGATAGAGGTTCCTGCACCACAAGGTTGAGACGCTATTTTGTCTTCAAAGTCATTTTTAAAAATGGTGGCGTTGAAGTTGTGACCGTTAGGGTGATTCCAGTACACCGCTATTTCGCTTGATACACTGGTTTCCGGTTGCAGATCCGGGTTACCAAATTGTGGCGAAGTGCCCTGACCGCCAAAACCCACTACGCCGTCATATAGCTGAGTTGTCTGTGGTGTTTTAAAGCCGGTGCTGACACCGCCTTTAATAGTCCACTGGTCGTTAAGCGTATAAACACCATACAGACGAGGGCTTAACTGACTGCCAAATACTTCGTGGTCATCATGGCGTAAGCCCGCAGTTATGGTGAAATCCTGAATAATATCCCAGCTATCTTCAGCGAATACCGACCACATATTGTTTTCCTGAATACCTCCCGGTGTGCCATCCTCCATACCGAAAACGCCATCTTCTAACTCGCCACTGATTATCTGAGCGCCGGTAACCAACACATGCTGACCAGCAAGCTCGTAAGGGATGTCCAGCTTGATGTCCAGCGTATATTGGTTGCTGGCCATTACACGTTTTGGCCGGGGCAGAAAGGTTCCATCAGCTATGTTTCTGCGCTCATCTTCAGTTAAACCAGCATAAGCGCCTGTAGCATCGAACATTTGTATCAGTAGTTCACGTTCAGATGTTGTAAACGGCAAAGTACGGCCGTGATTTTGTGTGTCAACATAAGATAACGATACAAAGCTGTTACCAAAATCCCATTTACCGTCGTGAGTTAATGACCAGGTATCGCGGGTAAATTCTTGTGTTGCACTGTAGCCTGCTCTGGGGTTGGCCCGACGCGCCCATTCACCGCCACTTTCTTCGCAGGCAGCTTGCCGTGTACCGGTGCCACCTAAGCAGAAGTTGCCAGCTGCCCAGATACTATCAATATTGTCTACCGTACCGAGTGGGTACTCCCTGACACCATCTTCGTTGATTAACGGTGTGTTATCGTAGTCCTGGCTGGATGTTTCAATATCGAACCAGATAGATTGATTATCAGTTGGTGTCCAGCTTAAACGGCCGCCTAATACCTCATTTTGGTTATCCACTGTTTTACCACCACCGCCAAACCCCAGCGAGCGGGTGCGCGTTTCACCATTAGGATAGTTAATAGGCGCATATTCAGGTGTGGAGGCCATACGATTGTAGACACTGCCCCGAACAGACATACCAAGAACACCCGGGATTAAAGGGCCCATTACGTTGAAATCGGTGGTGATATCTTCACCAAATGCATCGTCTGTTTGTTTGGTGCGGCTGTGGCTGATTGAACCAACCCACTCATCCGTTACTTTTTTTGTAATAATATTGATTACACCACCTAAAGCATCAGCACCGTATAAGGTTGATGCCGGGCCACGAATAACTTCAATACGATCTACTGCATCCAGCGGCGGAATATGGCCAAACTGGTTGCCGCCAAAACTATTCGGGTAAATGTTGCCATGGTTATTCTGCCGCTTACCGTCTACCAGAATTAACGTGTAGTCCGAGCCCATACCGCGCATACTAATACTGCCCTGGCCGGTTTTATCGCGGGTTTCGCCGATATCCACACCTTCTAAATCCCGTACTGCGTCCAGCAGAGTGGTATAAGGCCGTTTTGACAGTTCTTCTTGTGTTATCACCGAAATACTGGCTGGCGCATCTACCAGCTTTTGCTCAAAGCCCGACGCGGTTACTACAATAACTTCAATATTGCTGTCGACAGCTTCTGCATTGGCATCAGCCCACACTGGTGTTACAGCACAAGCAGCACTTATAGCAGCAGCCAGGCAGGTACGGCGAAATAACATTTTTAACTCCTTTAACAGTATTATTCGGGCATTGTTGCCAGTTGAAATGTAAATCTATGTAAATAGTGTGGCGAATGATAATTATTATCATTAGTAAGATCAATCATTATATTCCCCTTTGTGTGGTTGAGGGCCTGCCGTTATATCGAAGGTTGTTTTGTTTACCATTAATTAACTTAAAAATTGATTAAGGAAACAGGCTGCAACGCCTTTAAAACCGTAGATCAAATGAGATTGATTCGTGTTTTTTACTGTGTTCTAATTGCGCGCATTCAAGCTTATTTGTTAATAAACGGAGTTTTTATGCACAAATTATCACTGAGCCTGCTCTCGGTAGCGGTGGTATCAGCGTTCTCTGCAGCGGCAGAAACCACGCTGAACACCATTGAACGCGTCAGCATTATTGGTTCTGCGCAGGCAGTAAATGATATTCCCGGTTCGGCCAGCTATATCTCGCAACAGGAACTGGATGTATTTAGCTACACCGATATTTCCCGCGTGCTGGGCAGCACACCAGGGGTTTATGTACAGGAAGAAGACGGCTACGGTTTGCGCCCTAACATAGGTATGCGCGGCACCGGCACCGGCCGTAATGACAAAATAACGGTGATGGAAGACGGTGTGCTAATTGCCCCGGCACCTTATGTTGCGCCCGCCGCTTATTATTTTCCGACTACCGGCCGGTTGGAAGCGGTAGAAATTATCAAAGGTTCGTCTTCGGTAAAGTCTGGCCCGCGCACCACCGGTGGCGTGCTCAACCTGGTATCCCGCAGTATTCCGCAGGCAGAGCTGGCCGGGCGCATTGACGCCGCACTGGGCGAAGATGGCTTTCGTAAGCTGCACGGTTTTGTCGGCGGCGAGCGGGAAAACTTAGGCGCGGTAATTGAAGGTTATCACTACGGTGCTGATGGTTTTAAAGACTTACCTAATGGTGCCGACACCGGTTTTGAAAAAACCGACTTGCTGGTTAAATTTGCCGGTCGTTTTGGTGCTAATAATGCGCACAAACTGCAGTTAAAGCTAAGTTATGCCGATGAAACTTCAGATGAAACCTACGCCGGGCTAACTGATGCAGATTACCGTGCTTCACCTTATCGCCGTTATGCTGCGTCACAAAAAGATGTGATGGACACCGAGCATAAAGGTTATCAGTTAAGCTACCAATATGATCTGGCTAATGGCGCAAAATTCAGCACCACGGTGTATTTAAATGAATTCAGCCGCAACTGGTATAAAGCCAATCAGGTAAGCCCGGCTAACTTAGCCGCGTACTCAGCATTTGAAGCCAACCCGACAGCGGAAGGCATTAATGTCAGTGTGCGCGCGAATAACCGCGATTATGAGTCCAAGGGCATTCAGGCGGAATACACTCTGCCTTTAGCTGCGCATCAGCTGACATTTGGTGGCCGTTTTCACCAGGATGAAGAAAGCCGCTTTCAGTGGGATGATATATACCGCTTGCAGCAAGACCTGAGTATGGCACTAACCAGCGCTGGTGTACCGGGCACGCAGGATAACCGGGAGGCTTCTGCAGAAGCCATAGCTTTGTTTGTGCATGACGAATGGACGTTGGGCGATTTGGTACTAAGCGGTGGTTTACGCTATGAAGATATTGACACTAAAAATGAAAACTGGAACCGGGCACCGGATCGCGCTGGTGCCTCAACGGTAAGCAAAGCCAGCGGCTCTATTGTGCTGCCATCATTGGGGGCAACCTACCGGTTAACTGATGCAGTGGTATTGCTGGCAGGTGTGCAAAAAGGCTTTGCACCGGCCGCGCCAGCCAACGCCGAACAAAAAGAAGAAGAGAGTATCAACGTTGAAGTAGGTGCGCGGTTTAACTTCGCCCAAAGCCGCAACGAGGTTATTTTATTTCAGTCGGGCTACGACAATATGCACGGTAACTGTGCTGCCAGCATAGGGTGCAACCCCGACAATATTGGCGATCAGTACAATTTTGGTGAAGTAAAAGTTAGCGGTATTGAACTAAGCAGCCAGCGTGATTTTGCAATGCAAAACGGCTTTAAATTACCGGTAAAGGTTAGCTACACCTATACTGACAGCGAATTCCGCTCTGATTTTAACAGCGGGATCTGGGGCGAAGTAAGCCGCGGCGACAAGATGCCTTATGTGCCACAAAATCAGTTTAGTCTGCAGCTGGGGCTGGAAGGCGAGTTGTTTGCACTACACAGCCGCATAAGCTATGTATCTGCCGCACATGCCAGCCTGGAAGCCCAGGATCTGAACGCGATAGATGGCCGCACTGTGGTAGATTTATCGGCAAAATACCAGTTGGCTGAAAAACAGCAGCTGTACTTCAATGTCGACAACCTGTTGGATAAAACCTATGTTGCCAACCGTGGCAACGGTGGCATTCAGCCAGGTAAACCCCGCACTTTATCAGTAGGTTACCGGTTAGATTTTTAAACCGGTTGAGTAAAAAAAGCCCGTAAGGGCTTTTTTTAACGCTGCGGCGGGCCGTATATTTGCTCGGCGCTGTTAAACAGGATCCAACTGGTTAAAATATACTTGTCGTTTGATACCGGCACACAGCCGCGGTGGGTATGGGTAAAGTACGCCGGCGCTATTACCATACTGCCGGCTTTGGGTGAAATACTTCTGTTCTGGTAATAAAACTCGGTCTGGCCGCCCTCGGCCACATCATTTAAATAAAACATAAATAATAAGGTACGGTGTAATGGCTCGATGCTGCCTTGCTGGGGATACACTTCACTGTGCCAGTAACCGTAATTGCCGATGCCAGCCTGATATTTCTGTGCCTGAATATTACCCAGACGAAACAGCGCGCGCATAAAATCCAGTGTTTTGGGCTCACCCAGTTCGGCAAAATTGTCATGCGTAATGGCGGTGGGCTGGCCGGTTTTCGGGTGCGCTATGGTTAAACCCATAGGGCCAATCAGGGCGAAGTGGTATTTTTTAAAATATTCACAGGCGTAGCGTGTTGTCGCTTCCCAGATCACTTTTAGTAGCGGCTGGTACTCGGCATGTTGATACAGATATAAATCTGTACTGATTTTTTTGCTGGTATCAACACCGGCGCCGGTGCGGCCAGCCGTGGTGTGCGGGCTGTGGTCAAACACCTTAATCAGCTGTTGGCAAAACTCGCTGCTTAACGCATTATCGTACACCTCTATAAAATCGGTCATCGGGTTACCTTTATGTGGCAAGACATTATTTCTCCGCGTTTCTCTGACACGGATGCGCTGGGGCATATCAACAATACTGTGTTTGCGGTCTGGTTTGAAGGCGCAAGACAAGATGTTTTCAAAATTTTTACACCAGAGCTTAATTTACGCCAGTGGCCGCTGATTATTGCCAGCGTAAAGCTGGATTACCATGCCCAAACGCATTACGGCGCTGATGTTGAAATCCGCACTTATATCAGCCGTATTGGCGGCAGCTCTTTTGATGTGTATCAGGAAGCCTGGCAGCACGGTGTAAAAACAGTGTCGGGTACGGCAGTATTGGTGCAGTTTGATTATGCAGCCAATAAAGCGGTTGCAATTAGTGCAGAACAAAAACAACAGCTTAATCAACACCTGTATAAAGCGTAAACATCGCAGGCTACGTTTCACTGGTCGTAAAGCTCTGGTATGGTGGCCACAGGCTGAGTAAGGTCGAACAATAATAATTTTGCGGAGTGTGCTATGAAAAGCTTGTTGATGGGTGTGGCTGTTGGCGTAAGCCTGGTTTTGGCAGGTAATGCCCAGGGCTACGACCGCATTACCGGCGCGGAGTTTGCCAGTCGCTCTGAAGTGATCGCTCCAAATGTTATGGCGGCTACCAGCCAGCCGTTAGCAACGCAAATTGCACTGGATATTATGCACCGTGGTGGCAATGCGATTGACGCCGCCATTGCGGCCAATGCTGCGCTGGGGCTGATGGAGCCTACCGGCAATGGTATCGGCGGCGATTTATATGCCATTGTCTGGGATGCCAAAACACAAAAGCTGCATGGCTTAAACGCCTCAGGCCGTTCGCCGCTGAGTTTAAGTTATGAAATGCTGGCGCATGAGTTAGAAAAGCTTGGCCGCACCGATTTACCGCCGCATGGTATGTTGCCGATAAGCGTTCCCGGCGCGGTTGACGGCTGGTTTGAGCTGCACCAGAAATTTGGCAGCATGCCAATGCCCCAAATTCTGCAGCCCGCTATCGGTTATGCTGAAAACGGCTTTCCGGTAAGCGAGTTAATTGCGTATTACTGGGATCGCAGTGTGCCGGTGTTAAGCCAGCAACCGGGTGATTTCAGCGGCACTTTTACCATTAACGGTAAAGCCCCGGCCAAAGGCGAAATGTTTAAAAACCCGGCGCTGGCCAATACCTTTAAAGCGCTGGCGAAAGACGGCCGTGACGCCTTTTATAAAGGCGATATAGCTGTAGAAATTGACCGTTTTATGCGCGCCAATGGCGGTTATCTGCGTTATGCCGATTTTGCCAATCACCGTTCAAGCTGGGTAGAGCCGGTGGGTGTAGACTACAAAGGTTATACCCTGTGGGAACTGCCGCCTAATGGCCAGGGCATAGCCGCCCTACAGATGCTGCAAATTCTGAAAAACTTCGATTTAAAAGCCGCCGGTTTTAACACGCCGGAAAGTTTGCATCTGCTGGTTGAAGCGAAAAAACTGGCCTTTGAAGACAGAGCTAAATTCTACGCTGATGAAGATTTTAATAAGGCGCCGGTAGCAGCGTTAATTTCAGCAGAATATGGCCGCGAGCGTGCCAAACTGATTGGCGACAAAGCCGCAAAGCGGGTGGATGCCGGTAACCCGAATTTGTATGAAGGCGATACCATTTATATGACCACTGCCGACAAAGACGGCAATATGGTGTCGTTAATTCAAAGCAATTACCGGGGCATGGGGTCGGGCGTGGTGGTGCCGGGCTTAGGCTTTGTATTTCAGGACCGTGGCCAGCTGTTTTCGATGGATAAAAAACACGCCAATGTTTATCAGCCGGGCAAACGGCCGTTTAATACCATTATCCCGGCCTTTATTACTAAAGATAATAAACCGCTGGTTAGCTTTGGCGTAATGGGTGGTGCTATGCAGCCACAGGGCCATGTGCAGATTTTGATCAATATGGTGGATTACGGCATGAACCTGCAAGAAGCCGGAGACGCCGCACGCTGGCAGCATCTGGGCAGCACCGAGCCAACCGATGGCAGCGACATGTATCTGCAAAACGGCGGCTACATTGAAGTAGAGCGCGGTATACCTTACGAAACCGCCCGCGAGCTGATGAAAAAGGGCCATGATGTACGCTACGGTTTAGGCGGCTACGGCGGTTATCAGGCCATTATGCGTGATCACGCCAACGGTGTTTGGGTGGGGGCATCTGAATCACGTAAAGACGGCCAGGCGGCAGGGTACTGAACATTTAGCATTAGTGAGAACCGGATTGCTCTAAACTGACCGTTGAAGGCATGGATGCTGACAAATTCGCCAGGAGCGAATTTGAACAGCTGTGCTGGTCCGCAGGATAAACTTCATGGATGAAGTTTATAGTCGAGCCTATATGGATGTATTCACGGCGCGTCAGTGTGGGCAATCCGGTTCGATACCATTCACTAAGGTTGTAGTTTTACGCCAGTTGCACCTGCACCTGATAATTGGCGGTGATTTGCTCAATGGCCTGCTGCATATCACCGTCAAAATCGGCGCACAGCTCGGCGTAGCTGTGCCGTAGTTTCAGGCGTTGAGTGGTTTTTACAAAGCGTAGTACTTCTTCTTTGCTGGTTAAAATCAGCCGGGGTACCCGCACATTGTTGCCCTGCTCATCTTTAGCAATCATGGTAAAGTACGATGAATTACAGTGCTTTACTTTACTGGTTTGAATATTCTGCGCTTCAACGCGAATACCTACCACCATCGAACTGTTACCAACAAAAATAACCGACGCTTTTAACGTTACCAGCTCGCCTACTTCAATCGGGTTAAGAAAATCGACTCTGTCTACCGAGGCTGTCACACAATAACGGCCACTGAATTTTGAGCCGCAGGCAAAAGCAATCTGGTCCATCAGCGACAGCAGGTAACCACCGTGAATTTTACCGCTGAAATTAGAATGCGACGGCAGCATCAGCTGCGACAGTGTCACGCGGGAACTGCTGCTTTTTTTGAAGAGATCAGTCATAACAAGCCTGTTTTAGGTTTATGCCGTGCTAAGTGTAGCAAAGCTTAATTCAGCTCTTGCTGCAATGGTTTATGCTGTACCAGCACCCAGGGTGAAATCACCACTGCCCATAGCTCAGTTTGGTTATCAAACCACTGTTGTGCCTGCTGCTCGCTGGTGCGCCCTACGGTACCATTTGCCAGTAAGCCAGCGACTGTGGCTTTATCGTCCAGGCTAAAGGCAAAGGCTACCTCGACTAAATCCAGCTCAGACGCCACCGTAATAACAGCACCGGCTGCGTAAAACTTCTGTAGCTCCAGCCAGTTAATACGGGCAGTTTCACTGATAATTTTGGCTTTAATCAGCTCGGGACTTTCTGCTTCGTCAGCCAGATAAGCATCGGGTGGCGTTATTGCTGTCATACCTGCTCGCTATTCAGTTTCATCGCTTTGCTCAGTGATCTGGGCAGCGCTGAGTTCATGTTTTTTCAGTAATTTATAAAAGTCGGTACGGTTACGCCCGGCCAGCTCTGCGGCGCGGGTAACATTGCCTTCTGTCATCTGCAATACGCGAATAAGGTACTGGCGCTCAAACTGGTCACGCGCTTCGGTTAATGTTGGCCAGTAGCTGCTGTCATGCGACAGCGCTTGCTCTACCTGGGCCGCACCAATAACCGGGCTGTGCGTTAACGCTACGCATTGCTCTACCACGTTTACCAGCTGGCGCACATTACCGGGCCATTTGGCGGTGGCTAACAGCTGCAGCGCATCATCAGAAAAACGGGTTACATCTACCTGGTGGCGTTCAACACTTTGTTGCAGCACATGGCGCGCCAGCAGCGGAATATCCTCTGGCCGCTGTTCCAGGCTGGGCAGTTGCAGGTTAACCACGTTTAAGCGGTAGTATAAATCTTCACGAAAACTGCCATCGCCCATCGCCTGCTGTAAATCACGGTGAGTCGCCGACAGCACCCGCACGTTGATCGGGACGGTTTTACTGCTGCCTACCGGGCGTATTTGCCGCTCTTGCAGTGCGCGCAGCAGTTTTACCTGTAACGACACCGGCATATCGCCAATTTCGTCTAAAAACAGGGTGCCGCCATCGGCTTCACGAAACAGGCCGCCGTGCTCGGTAACGGCACCGGTAAAAGCGCCTTTAGTGTGGCCAAATAATTCCGATTCCAGCAAATGCTCTGGCAGGGCGCCACAGTTAATGGCGACAAATGGCTTACTTCCGCGTGGGCTGGCTTTATGGATCGCTTTTGCCAGCAGCTCTTTACCAGTACCGCTGGCGCCGGTGATCAACACGCTGACATCGCGCTGTGCTACGCGGTAGCTTTGTTCCAGCAGCTCTTCCATCAGGCGCGAGCGGGTGATAATTTCGGCGCGCCATTCGGCTTGCTCAGGTACTGACTGATGCACCGCATTTTGCAAGATATCACGCAGCTCATTAGTGTTAAGCGGTTTGGTTAAAAAGCCAAATACACCACGTTGGGTAGCGGCGACTGCTTCGGGAATAGAGCCATGCGCTGTCATCAGCACTACCGGCAAGCCAGGGTAACGTTTGGCAATTTCATCAAACAGGCTCATACCGTCCAGGCCTGGCATCCGCAAATCGCTTAATACCACATCAACGCTGTTTTTCATCAGCAAAGGTAAAGCCGCTTCAGCTGAATCCGCGCTGATCACCTGATAACCTTCGCCTTCAAGGCGCAGGGTTAATAAGCGCAGTAAGCTTGGATCATCGTCTACAAGCAGTAACTTAGGCTTAGGGCTGGGGCTGGCCATTGTCGTCCTCTTTAACCGGCGTGGGCTGATTCAGCTGCGCTTCTATCTGGGTTAGCGCATCAATTTTTTTCTGCAGTTCTTTATTGGTTTTTTGCAGCCGCTCAATATTATCGTGCTGCTGCGCATTAAGCCGGGTTAAGGCACTTACCGCTGATTCGGCTTCGAGCAGTTTTTGATTAAACACCAGATCCCAGCTTAGTAGTGCAGCCAAAGGCGCAGGTAAAGCGGCGAGTTGATCAGCCGACTGCATTTGCACCCGCAAGCGGGTAAGGTAAGGCGTATCGGGGTGTAGTTGTAAAATGGTGCGCTTTAGTAGCCAGACATCATCCTGAGCCGTTTCGCTGTTAAGTAAATCGCGCTCTTCATTAATGCGGTTTAGCATGGCTGCGCGGTAATTTACCCAGGCCTGTAAGGTGGCGGCGTCGTCGGTAATGGCCAAAGGTGTTTTTACCGGCTCAGGCTCTGGCAGTACTACCGGTTCGGGTTCAGCCTCCAGTAACGGTTCAGGCGTTGGTTCAGGCGCTACCGGTTGTGGTGCAAGCTGGCAGCCGCTAAGTGCCAGTATGGCCACAAAAATTAACCCAGTTTTCATCCCAGTTTTTCCTCTAATAGCGGTAGCCGCACCCGGATACAGACGTCGGCATAAATTACATCAACAATATCAGCGTGGCCGCCTAGCAGGCGGGCGCAGTCGGCAACGATAGACAGCCCCAGGCCAGAACCCTGTACTGAGTCAAAGCGCGGTGTAGTGCCGCGCTGAAATGGCTCAAACAGTTTTTCCCTTAATGATGTCGGAATAGGATTGCCGTTATTTGCGACATCTAAAATCAGCTGATGTTCCTGCTGATACAATTTTACCCACACCGGGCTGTCCTGGCTGCCATACGCTTGCGCGTTGTTAATCAGATTGTCGAGTATACGCCGGAACAGCGTAATATCGGTATAAATTGCGCTTAGCTGGCAACTGAGTTCGACAGTCTGGCCGCGTTGCTGCAACGATAGCGCATGGTCGTTAAAGCAGTCGGTAAATAATTGCTGGGGCGAATGCCAGTCGGGCTCGGGTTTGGCTTGTTGCAATAAGCGGTTGTAATCCAGTAGTTGCTCGGTTAACTGGCTTAGCCGATCGGCACTGCCGTTGAGCAGGCCAACCACTTCCAGTTGTTGTTTGTTCAATGGCCCCACCAATTGTTCACTTAGCAAAGCGCAGCCTTCACGAATGCTGGACAACGGCGTTTTTAACTCATGCGAAGCATGGCGCAGTAAAATCAACCGTAAGGCTTCCAGTTGTTGCAGGCGTGAGCTGAGCCAGCGCAGTTGCTCACCCAATTCTGCCAGCTCACGCGGGCCGGTCAGTTTTTCATCAGGGAACTGATGTTGCTGGCCAATAGCGCGGATCATTTTATCCAGTTTGCGTACCGGTGCGGTAATTCGGCCCGATGCCCACAGCACTAACAGCAGGGTTAACAGCACCAGTGCTACCGTTTGCCAGGCCAGTTGCTGCTGGCTTTCTACCACAAAGCGTTGTTGTTGCTGCAGGTTTTGCTCCAGCAGCAGCCAGATTTGTTGTGTAAGCTGTTGCTGTTGCTGACGGAACTGCTGCATCAGTGGTTCAAGTTCTGTGCTGCTAAGCTCAATGAAGTTATCCAGTAGTATGTCTAGCTGAAGTTGCTGCTGCTGGCACAGTTGTGACTGGCCTACATTGTCACATACCTGGCGCAGTAATTGCTGATAGCTGTTCAAGTGGGTGCGCGCCACCCGGGCCAGCGCATCAGTTTTGACTACGGCATGCTGGCGCACTGCACGCTCTATATCTACCACCAGATTTTGCATGTTTTCTGCCCGGCGCACACTGGCCACCGAGGTTTCGGCTTCAGCTACGGCATTCTGGCTAACACCGCTTAGTGCTTTATGGCTTTGCCATAGCAGCACCGCCACGGGGATCAGGGCCAGGAAAAAACTCAGCAGCACTAACTGGCGTAAAGACGCGGTCTGAATCGAAAAACGCATAATTGTTTGTCTTAATCACAGGGCTGTTAAGCATACCCTATTTTAGCGGCAAAAAAAAAAGGCCAGTGGGGTGCTGGCCTTACAAAAATTCAGCAAGTGCTGAACTCATGGGATCATGCAAAGCGCTGTTAAGCGGCCTTTGCCATATAAACCGGTTGATACTGAGTAGCTGGAACCTGAGGTGCTGCAACTGCTGGTGTTGCTACAACCTGAGCCTGCTCCCAAGCCAGTACGCTATCATTGTTTAAATTAACACGGCGTAACATGGATACTGCTACAGCTACATTAGCCATTAAAAACAACACTGTACCAAGTAAGAAAAAGTCCATAACAACCTCCGTAAGTGCAGCGTCTATTTCGATTTGGCTGCGTTAAGACGTTTTGAAGGAGAATGTTGCAAAGGCAGCTTCCGGTGTATCTGGTTGCGCTTGCGACATTCTCCTGAATCGTCGCTTGCCATAACTAATACAAGCCTTGTGCCAACTTTGAAAATTATTTTATTCTCTTTATAAATCAGTAGTTTGCTTTTGTCTTGTGGGCGAGGCTAACAAGGTGGGGGAATTAACTGTCGCTGTTTAGCAACAGTTAATAGGGTGCAATTTTAAAAGTGTTATTTTTCAATGATTTAGTGTGTATGCTTTTTGCGACATGGCATCTATATTATTGATTTTAATCAAATAAATCCGTATCGCTTTGCTACGTGGTCAAAATACTCCAGACATTGTTTGGCATATTCGCGTTTTTCCACATAAGTGCCCGGAAAAAAGCTCTTTTTAAAGCCATAGGCTACGATGTCTTTTAGCCGCTTTAACGGAATATCAAAGTTATCCAGCGCCAATTGGTATTCTTTGCTTACAGTGGTGTTAGACACTAAACGGTTGTCGGTACAAATAACGGTGGCAATGCGGCTTTCCAGCATATTTTTAAACTTATGCTGCTTTATATCGGTAATAGCCGGGTTGGTTTGCAGGTTGCTGGTTAAGCAAACTTCTATCGCGATACGCTTATCAGCAATATAAGACGCCAGGTTACGGATATAGGCGGTTTTATCACTGATGTCGGTGTCGGTGATCATCTCCGGGATAAACATAGAGTAACCGTGGCCGATACGGTCGGCATAACATTCGGTTATCGCTTCAAATACGCTTTCTGCGCCGTAAGCTTCACCGGCATGCAGCGTTTTTAGCAAAAAGTGCTGATGGGCATATTCGTACACTTCTTTAAATTTACTGGCCGGATAACCGGATTCCTGGCCGGCTAAGTCCAGCCCGACAATAGGAATACCTTCTTCATCGCGTAATCGCACACTGGCGCGCACCAGCTCCATCGCCGCCAGCTTAATGACATCGATTGGCGCAAAATCACGCATCAGCTGAAACAGGTTGGTGTAGTAGGGTGAAAAGCCTTTATCGCCAAACATCCGCATGGCGCAGTTAATAATGCCGTAGGCAAATGGCGGCTTCTGGCCGCTCATCACAACTTCGCTGCGGTTGTATTCCTGCATCGCCCGTTTTAAGCCGTTATTAACAGCATGCATCACGCGGTCAAAATCGATACCGTTAGGTAAGTCTATTAACAGCTGCGGCGCAAAGCGCACTTCAATATAGTTTACGCCTTCAAGCTGGTTATCTATGGCCAGTTCGTAAGCTGCGCGCTCTAAGTTTTCCATATCGCGCAGTACCGCACAGGTGTACTGAAAACAATGCAGGTATTCGCCCAGGTTATTGTACTTTTCTTTAAATACCAGCTGCTTTAAACCTTCTACGCTATCGGCAGGTAGTTTGGTACCGGTGCGTTTGGCCATTTCAATCAGACTATCAAGCCGCAGGCTGCCATCCAGATGCAGGTGTAAATCAGATTTGGGCATCTCTTTAATAAACTCAGCAGAATAACGTGGCATAGCGGCTCCTCAACAAACACTTACTGCAACAAATAATTGCGCTAAGTGTATCGCAATTTCCGTGGTTTTCGTTGGCAAAGCGGCATATTCACAGCGAAGTTTACTTGCACCGCCGGGTTATCTGGCTTAAAACAGGCAAAACAACAATTAAAACAGGATACCCGGATGAAAATACGTGTTTTAACAGTGGCTCTGTCGGCCATGCTGGCGTTAGGTTTAGCGGCCAATACGCAGGCAAACCCGACAGGCTTTACTCAAGGGCGGCAACTGGTTAGCGCAGACGATTATCAGATCCTGACACCACGCGCGCGCATAGCGCCGGAAAACCAGATTTTAATTGAGCGACTGGATACCTTATTACCACAGCTGATGGCTGAATCTGGCCTGGATATGTGGCTGGTGATTAATCGCGAATACGCCGAAGATCCTGTGTACTTTACGCTGGTACCACAACCTACGTTCGCAGCACGGCGCACCACCATGTTGCTGTTTAGCCGCAATGTCGATGGCAGCGTGGATAAACTGTCAGTTAACCGTTATCCGCTGGGTGCGCCTTACGAATCAGCCTGGGCTGGGGGCGATTTAACCGCACAATGGCAGGCGCTATCTGCTGAAATTGTTAAACGGACACCTAAACAAATTGGTATTAATGTATCTGAGAATTGGCCGGTAGCTGATGGCTTAACCTCTGGCCTGCATCAGCAGTTGCTGAAGGTGCTGCCAAAGGAATATCACAACCGTTTGGTACCGGCCGAAAAGCTGGTAGTACGCTGGATGGAGCAACGCACAGAGGCAGAGCTGGAGCTATATCCACAAGTTGTCAGCCTGGCCCGGGCGGTTATTGCCGAGGCCTTTAGTAATAAAGTGATTACGCCCGGTGTCACCAGCACTGATGATGTGGCCTGGTATATCCGCGAGCGTTTTGAACAGCTGGGCTTGCCGGTGTGGTTTATGCCATACGTCAATTTGCAGCGCGCCGGTATGGCATGCGAAGCCGACAACCCATCTTGTGGCGCCAGCGGTGTTATTCAGCGTGGCGATGTATTACACACCGATGTTGGCATTTGTTATTTAAAGCTTTGTACCGACACCCAGGAAATGGCCTATGTACTGAAAAACACTGAAACAGATGCCCCCGCCGGATTGAAAGCAGCACTGGCCACTGGTAACCGCTGGCAGGATTTGTTAACCGCCGAATTTAAAACCGGCCGCAGCGGCAACGAGGTATTAGCCGCAACCCATAAAGCGACGGCAAAAGCCAATATTATGCACAGCACTTACACTCATGCACTGGGCTTTGTTGGCCATGCGCCGGGGCCAACCATTGGCATGTGGGATAATCAGGGGCCAACCGCAGTGCAGGGCGACTGGCCGTTATATGCCAACACCGCTTACGCTATTGAAGGCAACATTAAGCAGGCGCTGCCTGAGTGGCAAAAGCAACTGATACAAATAAAGCTGGAGCAAAGCGCTTATTTTAACGGTAAGCAGGTAATGTATCTGGCGGGCAGGCAAACGCAGTGGCATCTAATCCGCTAGTTTAATTACCGGCATATTTATTGATATTGGCAAACGCCAGTAGAATATCTTTGGCATAACTGACTCTGGGGTGCTTTAGCGCCCCTTTACGCCATACCAGATAAATAAAATTCTCTGGCCCGGCTTCACCCAGTTGCGCCAGCTCGCCGCCACTTATTGCATCGCGGCATAAATAATCCGGCAGCACACTGTAACCGACACCGGCTTTTACAATACCGGCAATAGCGCGGATATCCGGGCAAATAGCGGCAATGGGTGATTGGCAGTTATCGTTAAACACGGCATTAAAGTAATGTCGGATCAGCGGCAGAGTTGGGTCATAACTGACCACCGGATATAGCCGCAGCCGCTCTGCACTTAGCGGTTGTTGCAATAAATGTGCGCCGGTAAAGCGGTTGGCTACCAGCATCAGCCGTTCACTATCAATAATCTGGTAATCATAAACTGCCGGATCCGGCGTTGAAGCAGTAATGGCAAGCTCAGCAGTGCCATCGGCCAACAGCTGGTAAATGCGGTCTTTATTACCGATATGCACCACCAGATTCACCTCACCCGCCTGTAACAAATTGGCAAACTGTGCACCGGCAATATGGCTGACGTACTCGGCCGGGCCGGCAATGTTCAGCGTGCCGTATACGGCATTGCTGCGGTTACGCACCGAGGCTAGTTTTTGCTCAACAGCGTCTAAATGTGCTGATACCTGCAAGGCCAAATCGTGCGCGGCAGCGGTGGGTATTACGCCGCGTGCTTTGCGCTCAAATAACGCAAAGCCAACCAGCGATTCTATGCTTTGAATATGCGCCGTCGCCGCCGGTTGCGATAAACCCAGGTTAGCGGCGGCGCGGGTAATAGTGCCGCAGCGGTACACTTCAACAAAGGTACGTAACTGCACAAAATACGACATAACCTATCAGCCATCAGAAATATGATGGCTGATAATAAAAGCACTGAATTCTCATCGCAAGCTAAACCGCCTAAGCTGGTGCCACCTGAAACAGCTCTGAGATTGCTTTAATGCTCACCTCAGTGTTCACCTTAATGAGGAACAATTATGTTTAAGCGTACTATTTTAGCAGTGGCCCTGCTGAGCAGCTTTAGCCAAACGGCACTGGCGGCCGACAGCAAAGGCCAGATTTTGGTGTTGTTATCCAGCGAAAGCCAGATGCAACTGCAGGATGGCAAAACACTCAGTACAGGCTACTACCTGAATGAATTTGGTGTGCCGGCCGATGCGTTTATCAATGCTGGCTACGAGTTAGTACTGGCCACTCCCAAGGGTAACGCACCGGTGGTCGATCAAAAATCGGTGACGGTACAGTATTTCGGTGGCAGTGAAGCTGAAATGCAGCGTATCAGCCAGGTTGTTGCGGCTATTCCGGGGATTGACGATACATTGTCGTTAAAAGAAGTTATTGACGGCGGTTTGGCGCAATACGACGCAGTGTTTATTCCAGGTGGCCATGCGCCGTTAATTGATTTAGCCAATAACGCCGAAGTCGGCACCATTCTTACCCATTTTAATGCCGAGGCTAAGCCTACCGCCGCCATCTGTCATGGCCCTATAGCGCTGTTGTCGGCACAGCAAAACCCGCAACAGTATCAGCAGGCGCTGGTACAGCAAAATCCGGCCACTGCAACCAACTGGATTTATGCCGGTTACAAAATGACCATTTTTTCAGACGCCGAAGAAACCGTATTTGAAGGCTCATTAAACGGCGATAAGTTGCAATATTACCCGGGCAAGGCCATGCAACAAGCCGGTGGTGCTATGCAATACAGCGAAGCCTGGACACCGAATGTAGTGGTGGATCGTGAGCTGATCACCGGGCAAAACCCGTTTTCAGATAAAGCGCTGGCGCAAGCTGTGTTAGAGCAACTGCAAGAGCAGCGTTAATTGTCTTAAGTGAATACCGGAGTAGCTATGTTAAATTTTAACTTTAAAAATCAAACCGAAATTTTATTTGGCAAAGGCCAGATTAAAGAAGCGAAAAGCCGTTTACCCAAAGACGCCAAAGTATTGCTGTTATACGGTGGTGGCTCGATTAAACATAACGGCGTGTACGACGATGTGGTAACGCTACTGGAAGGCGTTAGTTACCACGAGTTTGGCGGTGTTGAGCCCAACCCGACACTGGAAACCCTGATGCAGGCAGTTGAACTGGTGCGTGCTAAAGGTATTAATTTTATTATGGCTGTCGGCGGCGGTAGCGTAATCGACGGCGCTAAGTTTGTCGCTGTGGCGGCAAACTTTGACGGCGAGCCCTGGGATATCCTGGCCAAAGGTGCTGCTTTTACTTCGGCATTACCGATCGGTGCGGTGCTAACCCTGCCCGCTACAGGCTCAGAAAGCAACGGTAACTCTGTGGTGACCAACAAAGCGACGGCACAAAAGCGCGCTTTTGCCTCAGATTTAGTGCAGCCGGTATTTGCCGTGCTCGACCCGGTATACACCTATTCACTGCCGTTAAAACAAGTGGGCAATGGCGTGGTAGATGCTTTTGTGCATGTGATAGAGCAGTACCTGACATATCCGGTAAACGCGCCGTTGCAAGACCGCTTTGCCGAGGGCATTTTACAAACCCTGATTAGCGAAGGCCCCAAAGCGCTGACCACGCCACAAGATTACGACGTGCGCGCTAATGTTATGTGGTCTGCCACTATGGCGCTTAATGGTTTAATTGGTAAAGGCGTGCCGCAAGACTGGGCTACCCATATGATAGGCCACGAGCTAACGGCATTGTTTGGCCTGGATCACGCACAAACCTTAGCCATAGTGCTACCGCCGTTAATGTACGTGCAGCGCGAGACTAAGCGGCAAAAGCTGCTGCAGTTTGGTCAGCGGGTGTTTGATATCAATAACGGTACTGAGGATGAGATTATCGATAAAACTATTAAAGCCACCCAGGACTTTTTCGAGCATATGGGGGTAAAAACCCGCTTGTCGGATTACAACCTGGCAGCAGCCGATATTGATAAGCTTATTGCCAACCTGGAACGTAACGGCATGACAGCGCTGGGTGAGCACAGCGACATCGATTTGGACAAAGCGCGGCAAATTCTTACGCTGGCGCTATAACACCGGTTTGCTGGACAGAAAGCCCTGGCAGCGCATTGCCGCCGGGCTTTAGTCAGTTTAGTAGCTGGACTGAGTGGGCTGAACTATCAACTCATCCACATTCACATCGTCGGGCTGGGCAATGGCATAAGCAATAGCGTTGGCTATGGCCTCTGGTTTTAACGCCACTTTACGAAAATCCTCCAACCAGGCTTTGGTTGCGGTATCTGTTGTGGTGTGAGCCAGCTCGCTCTCCACTACGCCAGGTGAAACGGTGGTAACCCGCACTTTTTTCGTTTCTAAGCGCAGGCCGTTTGAAATAGCGCGCACGGCAAACTTAGTGGCGCAATACACCGCTGCGGTGGGAAATACATTATGGGCTGCGATAGACGCCACGTTAATAATGTGGCCGCCACGCTGTTCCATCGAAGTTAAAACAGACTCAATGCCATTTAGCACACCTTTAATGTTAACGTCGATCATCTGCTCCCACTCGTCTGATTTAAGCGCTGCCATCGGTGATAGCGGCATTAAGCCAGCGTTGTTAACCAGTACATCAATCGGGCCGAACTCATCAGTAGCTGCTGCAACCACGGCTTTGAAATTGTCACGCAATGTCACATCAAGCGCATAGGCTTTGGCAATGCCGCCATCTTGCTTAATTGTCTGAACAAGGGCTTCAAGCCGGTCGGTGCGCCGGGCGGCAACAATAACCGTATGCCCGGCTTTTGCTAATACTTTTGCTGTCGTTTCACCGATGCCACTGCTGGCGCCGGTAATCAGAATAACTTTGGCTTTATTAGTTGTCATAACAAGACTCCTTCATAGATAAACAAGACATACTGCTGGTTAAATACGGGTTGCCCCGATGCCTGTTATGCTAACGGTATGAAGCGCTGTTATGGATACACAAAGATACGGTATGATTGCCTGATTATCCAACCGACAGAGGTAAACCAGAATATGGACGACAACTTGCGGCAAAAACTTTTGCGTTTGGTTAAGCGGGTGGCTGTTGATGAGGGGTTCAACACAACCGCCATCCCCAACGTATTCTGCTACAAAATCTGCCGCCCCCAGGTCACCATGCCTGCGGTGTATCAGCCTTGCCTGTGCATTATTGTGCAAGGCCGCAAGAACGTGCTGCTTGGCACGGAAATGCTGTCTTATGGCGAACTGGAGTTTCTTATCGCGTCGGTGGATTTGCCTATTCTGGGCACTGTTGTCGAAGCGTCAGAGCAGCGGCCATATTTTGTTATTCAGATAAATATTGATGTCCGGCTGCTGTCTGAGTTATTGCTGCAAATGGATCATCTGGCTGTAGCCAACAAAACGGCGAAAAGCGGCTTATTTATCGGCCAGGTTGACCGGCAAATGGGTGACAGCCTGCTGCGCTTATTTAAACTGCTGGAAGAACCTGAGGATATTGCCGTGTTAAGTGAAGCTTTTATTCGCGAGATGCACTATCGCATGCTGCGTAGCAGCTACGGCAAAGAAATCGCGCAAATTTCGTTAAAAGGTACACCGACACAACGCATCTCTGTCGCCATTCAAAAGCTGCGGCGTGATTATGATCAAACAGTAACGATAGAAGAACTGGCGGGCCTTGCCGGTATGAGTGTGTCCTCTTTTCATGTGCATTTTAAATCGGTTACCAATATGAGCCCGTTGCAGTTCCAAAAATCAGTAAGGTTGGTGGAAGCGCGAACTTTAATGATTTCCCAGCATATGGATGCTGCAAGTACGGCGTATAAAGTCGGCTATGAGAGCCCATCCCAGTTTAGCCGCGAATATGCCCGTATGTTTGGTTGCCCGCCAGCACGGGATATTGCCCGAATAAGGCTATGAACAGTTAACCCGTAATTAAACGGCCAATTTTCTTGCTGTTGTCGGCGCAACCAGCGAAGTTGATGCGTTAGCGCCGGTTGCCCTTAGCTCAGTTGCATAGGGCCGGTATATGGTCTACTCTGTGAAACTCCGCATATTTAACAGTCAGCGTTGTAAATCTTATCTATAAAAATTAAATTTTCCCTAAAAACAATAAGTTGAAGGATACATGCATGATGAATAAATTTATAACAGCCAGCATCGCCACTGCGATTTTAATCTTCGGTATGGGCCAGGCAACAGCCGGGGTGTACAGTTCAGAGCAGGTTATCGCCAATCAACAGCACCAATACAATAAACAGCAGGTTTTGTCTTTTGTCGACAGTGCCGAAGTACAGAACAAGCTGATTGAACTGGGCGTAAACCCTGATGATGCCAAACAACGTATTGCCGCCATGACTACGGCAGAACTGGATGCGTTAAATAACGAACTTAACGATATGCCTGCAGGTGGCATCGTCGGTGTTATCGTAACGGTGCTGGTAGTCGTAGCCGTGCTGGACCTGATGGGTATTACAGACGTTTATCCGTTTATCCGCCCCATCTGATAAATGTTTTTTATCCGCTCAGTGTTGCAGGCCAGCCTGTTTGCTGGTCTGTTAGTTGTACTAACGGCCTGTCAGACCCCACCGCAAACTAAACAATTATTAGCTGCGCCGCCTGATATTGCCCGCCAGCATGTTATTGCCCAGGTACCGTTTTATCCGCAGCAACAGTTTTTCTGTGGCCCGACAACCTTAGCTGAAGTAGCGGGTTTTTATGGTCTGAGTAAAAGCCCTGACGATATTGCGCCAGCCACCTTTATCCCCGGTCTGGATGGCACCTTACAAATTGAGATGGCAGCCGCAACCCGGCAACTGGGTCTGGTGGCTTATGCACAGCCGCGTGCCACTATGGCGCAGTTACTCAGCCTGGTAGAAGAAGACATTCCGGTGATCGTGCTGCAAAACAACTCCATTGCTTGGTTGCCGCAGTGGCACTATGCCGTAGTAATTGGCTACGACCTTGACGCAGCCGAGGTGGTTCTGCATACCGGTGTAACACAAGCGCACCGGCTTAACTTCGCCACCTTTGAGCGCACCTGGCAGCGCGGTAATTATTGGTTGTTAGCCATGTTGCCGCCGGATAAAACCAGTACGCAGTTAGAGCCGTTTTTATACACCAGAGCCAGCCAGGATTTACTTAACACCGGCCAGCCTGGTGCCGGCCTTGCTGCGCTTAAAAGCGCCACCCGGCAGTGGCCGGATTACTGGCTACCGTATTTTTTACTGGGTAATCATTATTTCTCTGCAGAGCCGTTAGTTGCTGCGGCCTGGTTTGCTAAAGGCCTGGCGAATGCACAGCAAGAAGTATCGTATCTGAACAATTATGCCGTGCTGTTAAGTGAGCTTGGCTGCTATAGCAAAGCGACGAAGCTGATCAATAGTGCGTTGAAACTGCAGCCGCAGGACAATAACCTGCTGGATAGCCAACAGCAAATCCTGACGGCACAGCAAGCTGGGGCTGATACCGTATCGCAATGCAGGCTCGATGTTGTTAATCGGGCGGCCGTTAAACTGCGTGCCGAGGCAGAGTAGGCTCTCTATTTTGGGATAAAATTTTCTATTTTTATAACTTTTAGGAATAAAATTTGACACTGACTTGAAAGCCTATACACTGGCAACGCTTTATCAGTTTGTTAAATATTTATGCGAAGTCTCGAATGTTACTGCCATTTAGTACCTCCTCCTGTATTCATAAGTTAAAACATCTCTTGTAGCACTCTCGCCTGACATCAGGCACATTTAATATATTTAATACAGGTACATATTATGTCTAATACAACTACTGGCACAGTAAAATGGTTTAACGAAGCTAAAGGTTTTGGTTTCATTGAACAGGCCTCAGGCCCGGACGTTTTTGCTCATTTCAGCGAAATCGCAAGCACTGGTTTTAAAACGCTTCAGGAAGGCCAACGCGTACAATTTACTGTTAGCGCCGGTCAAAAAGGTCCGCAAGCGTCACAAATCTCTGTAATGTAAAGTTGCATTGCATAACCTGAAACAGCACCTTTGTTGTGCGTTTAGGTTAAACACTAAAAAGGCTACGCTACTGCGCTAGCCTTTTTTGTTGGCTGAAATTCAACATCAGCCACTCCAGCCGTCAGCGTTGCAGTAAGCCTGATAAACAGCAATCGCGTGTTTAACTGACTTAGGTTGGTGCAGTGGTCAATTATCTGCTAGGCTAAATCAGTCTGAATAAAACCTTTTTAAGGTCGGTTATGCAAACTGAAACAATTACCTACTTAAAAGAGCACGCCAACACGCTGGAACTGCGCGAAGAGCTACTGATCACTAAAAATGGCAAACCGGCCTTTGTGGTGCAGTCTTATCAGGATTATCAGTTTCAGCAAGACACGTTAGCATTGCTAAAAATGCTGAAGCTGTCTGAAAAATCATTGCAAGTGGCGGAGCTAAGTCTGGATCAGGCATTTGAGTAGCACTTATACCGTTGTTGCGTCGCCGCTGTTTAAACTATCACAGCAGCGGCTTGCTGCATTTTTAACCGAAAAATACTCCGCCACTCTGACGCAAAATACGCTAATGAATATTAAACAGCGCATTAAGCAGGATCTGGCAACGCATCCCACCTTGGCACCTATCAGCGAACGTTTGCTGGCGCTGGGTATTGCAGATTACCGGCAGTGGCAGGTAGATCAGCATAATCTGTTGTTTTACCGGCTCGATGAACAAAAGCAGCGTATCGAATTATTGTTACTGATGGATAGTCGACAGAATCTGCAAAAGCTGTTGTTTGAGTTGATGCTGCTTGTTTGACACCAATGGTAAAAATAGGATTTAGCCGTCAAGATTTCCAGGCTGAAAAAAACGGGGAGTTTATGAAGAGGTTTTTACCATTGGCCTTGCTGGTTTTCAGCATGTCAGTAGCAGCTTTTGATGTAAAACAGAGCAAATTTACTGCACCCAATCCGGCGTCTGTTTGCGGTAGCAACGAGGCGATGTTTGGTGGTGCTTCGGTTGTCTATTCTGATTGTGCTGATGACATCGACAGTATTATTGCTACCAAGATAGACAGTGACCGCAGCTTTGCTGACTTACAGCAGTTTATTAGTAAGTATCAGCCAGATGGCAGCTATACCGATTACGATATTACCGATGCCCTGTTTGACGGCACTCTAGTGGCAATAACTCCGTTTGACAGCAAGATGAACGTTACAAGTAATGGCCGCGCCATCCGTTTTTGTCTGTCAGATCGCACAGTGTATTTAGTAAAAAGCGAAGCCAATTGGCAGGTGATAACTGTTTTGCCTGAGTGAATTAACTAACTGCTAGGTTGTAGTATGTAGCAATTGGATCTGATCCTTGGTGTTCAGAGTATTAGGGGAGTTGTTCGTCAGTTCGCTACCCTAAAGTATTAACTTCAGCTGATGCTAGGCTTTTACGTTGCAATTTCGCCTGATACATTGCGGCATCACCAGCGGCTAAAACGGTATCGAGTGTATCCGGAGGTGTACTGAATACTGCATAACCTATGCTGGCTGACGCTGAAATGCTTTTGCCGTTCAGCTCAATAGTAAATTGCTGAAAGTGGTTTTGCAGCTCGGCTAATTTCGCCGTAATTTCTGCCTGGTTTTTAAAACTCGCCAGCGTGACAAATTCATCGCCACCAATGCGAGCCACGGCATCTGTCATGCGCATTTTTTTACTAAGATAACTGGCAACGGTTTTCAGTGCCGCATCACCAGCGTTATGGCCATAGGTGTCGTTAAGCTGCTTGAATTTGTCCATGTCAACATAAAACACGGCCAGTAACGTATCTGATTGGCGTTGCATACTAAGTAGCTGCTGCGCTTTTAAGGTAAAACCCCGTCGGTTCAGAATATTACATAATATATCCATGTTAGCGTCGTTCTCGGCCCGCTCTTTTGCTACCGCAATGCGACCTATACGGCGTGAAACGGCAATGGCCAGCATAAAGCTTTCTACTGCAAAGGCGATAATGAAGCCATAACGTTGAACAAAAGGAATGCTGTCTAATAGCACTATCCTAAACACCATACTAAACAACACAATACTCAACGCGCTAAACACTAAACTGGCTTCATTTACCCGCCGGAATACTTGCAAAAGCGCCGTGAAAAATATTGCAGCAACCAATATTAAAGTGCCATATCCCATCATAATGGAGCAGACGGCTAACCATGGGTTTTCATTGACAACTAGTCTGCACATGCACGCCAGCAGCACCAGCAATGAAGTAAGTTTAAATAACTGGCTGGTGCGGGGGAAGTCGGTATTAATTTTCAATATTTCGCACATAAACCACGTGGCGCTAACAACAGTCAGGCCAATACTCATTAAATACGCGGTATGTATTTGTGGCAGTAAGTTGCTTGGTAAATACAGGTACAACTGGCCTTCTTGTAGTAAGATAAAGCCGCTGATACAAAAAATATATACGCTGTATAGTGTTAGTGCTTTATCTTTGACCTCCAGATTTAAGATAAAGACATACAGCATAAGCGTAAAGCTCAACCCATAAAACAAGCCGATGATAAGGTTATGCTTCTGGCTTGAAAGCATAAAATCCATCGTTGTTTGCCATTGAAATCGCGGGTTGTATTCAAATTTAGAGTTTAGCGCAATCAGAGCAGAGGAGTCGCCCTGGTCAATTATAAACGTGACATCACTCGATGGCAGTGGCGGCTTTGCTATACCTGCCTGCTGCCAGCTATAGCTGTTTAAACCATGGCGTTGAAATGAAAACACTCCGCCTCTGCTCAGGTTACAACTAAGCTTAAATTGATTGGTGCCACGATTAAGCCTGATGTCCGATTTTTCTGCCTCTACCAACACAATTGCATCGTGATTGGTATTGTGCTCAACACGCTCAAGTGCGCAGAAATCTGCTGCAGCTGCCTGGCTTGGAGTGTAAAAAGTTAGCAATAATGCCAGCAGTGCTAACTGAACAAAAACAAAGAGTTGCTTGCGAAAAGTCATATTTATCATATCGCCAATACAAAAGCAGGGTAAACAGCATTCATCTCAGCATGCAGCATAGCATTTAATCAAACCTATGGTCAGATTACCATGCGTTGGCCATGTTGTAGCTGGTGTAAATCTGCTGACTGCCTACAACTGATCAGTTAGGCTAACAACGCTAATTATTTTGCTAATGGTTGGGTTATAGTGCGCAGCCATTACCTGATAACAGTATTAATCTGTTGTTATCGTCCATCAAATACGAGGGCAGAAAGTAAAAATTATTTATCATGGCCAGCATGAGCGTTTTGATGAGATTGCTACTAGATTTGATGAAGTCAGTGGCATGCAACTGACTGTAAAAAGATCTGGTAAATCAGTAACCGTGGCAGCACAGGCCCCTCATATTGATCTCGCCCGCAATACCTTTGATGAAGTTATATTGCAAATTCAGCAAGCTGCAGCTTTGGCAAAGGCGTTAAAATCCTTTCTATAGGAGCTAAAATCCAAAAGCGGCAGCACATAAAGATTATGAGCTATTGTGGCCTAAATTGAGTGTTTCGGGAAAAGCACAATGGAAACAGAAGAGTAAATGGTGCCCGGGGCCGGACTTGAACCGGCACGCCCTTTCGAGCGAGGGATTTTAAATCCCTTGTGTCTACCGATTTCACCACCCGGGCAGAGTCGTTTGCGGCAAAGCGCTTGGTAAGACGGCGCGCATCTTATGTAACCTGGCAGTAATATGCAAGTGCTTTTCACCACCGATAAAGTTTTTTGCCGTTTAGCCATCTATACTGTTGCAGTTAAAAAATAACCATGCTATTACTATTGGCGTTTTGCTAATCAATGTAACCAACAGAGCAATTAATGAATTTTAACCGTCGCGTTTCTACAATTAGCCTCCTCGTGCTCCTCACCGGCGCGCGGGGTGCTGCTTATTGGTAAAAACGTAACGAACCGATAAAGCTAAAACCCCGTGCCACTGGCCGGGGTTTTTTGCATTTTAAACCCCGCCACAGGTTGCAACCTAAACCGAGATAACGGAACAGGAAACACAAGATGAGCGGCGATAATAAAATTTGGATCTTTGACACCACCTTGCGCGACGGCGAACAGGCACTGCGTGCCAGCTTAAGCCAGAAGCAAAAAATTCAACTGGCGCATGCCATTGCCAGGCTGAATGTTGATGTAATGGAAGTGGGCTTTCCGGTATCCAGCCCCGGCGATTTTGACTCAGTGCAGCGCATAGCACGCGAAGTAAAAGGCCCGGTTATTTGCGGCCTGGCCCGCGCTGTTAGTGCCGATATTGAAGCCTGTGGAGAAGCGTTAAAAGATGCAGAACGCCGCCGTATTCATACCTTTATCGCCACCTCACCACTGCATTTACAGTACAAATTGCGCAAAACCCTGGCTCAGGCCAGTGAGCAAGCCGTAGCGTGTATTAAACTGGCCAGCCGCTATACCGACGATATCGAGTTCTCCTGTGAAGACGCCGGTCGCACTCCGATTGACGATTTATGCTGGATAGTCGAGCGAGCTATCGCCGCCGGTGCCACCACCATTAATATTCCGGATACCGTCGGTTACACCATCCCGAATGAGTTTGCCTCCATTATCAGTGCCTTGCGCAATAAGGTGCCAAATATCGACAAAGCCCGCTTAAGCGTGCATTGCCATAATGATTTAGGCCTGGCGGTAGCCAATAGCATCAGCGCTATTCAGGCCGGTGCACGGCAAATTGAGTGTACGGTAAACGGTATTGGCGAGCGTGCCGGTAACTGTTCGCTGGAAGAGGTGGCGATGATTATCAATACCCGCAAAGACGTATTAGCGCCGTTGTACACTGATATTAAAACTACCGAGATTTACCGCAGTAGCCACTTAGTCAGCCAAATCTGTAATATGCCGATCCAGCCGAACAAGGCAATTGTTGGCGAAAACGCTTTTGCTCACAGCTCGGGCATTCACCAGGACGGTGTGTTAAAGGCACAAAATACCTACGAGATTATGGCACCGGAGCAAGTCGGTATTCGCCAGAACGAGCTGAATTTAACCTCGCGCTCGGGCCGGCATGTTATTTCGCATCGTTTAGCCGAATTAGGCTACACCAACGGTGATTATGACTTAGAAGCGGTATACAAAAGCTTTGTTGCGCTGGCCGACCAAAAAGGCCGCGTATTTGATTATGACTTAGAAGCGCTGGTGTTTTTTGAAAACATGCAGGAGCAAAACGATTACTACGCGCTGGAGTTTTTAAGCTCGTCTACCCATACCGGCCATGTGGCCAGCGCCACTGTGGGCTTGCGTTGTGGCGATAAAGTCTTTACTGAAGCGGCTACCGGCAATGGCCCGGTCGAGGCGGCATTCAGTGCTATTGCCCGTATCAGCAAACTGAATATTAAGATGGTCGATTTTAACTTACAGGCCAAAGGCAGCGGCGAAGATGCGCTGGGCCAAGTCGATATTATTGCCGAGCACGAGGGTCGTCGTTTTCATGGTGCCGGTTTGGCTACCGACATAGTGCGCAGCTCAGTGCTGGCCTATGTGCATGTGCTGAATATGATCCAGCGCGCCCAGACTATCGATGCGCATAAACACGCCCGTCAGAACACCAACAAGATTGCCGCAGGGGAATAGTAATGAGTACACAGAGCAACAAGCATTATAAAATCGCGGTATTAGCCGGTGACGGCATAGGCCCGGAAGTAATGGCTGAGGCGGAAAAAGTACTGCAGGTGGTGGCAGATAAATTCCAGTTTGGTATTACGCTAACGCCGGCGTTAGTCGGCGGCGCGGCGATAGACGCCAGCGGCGAGCCATTACCGGCTGCTACGCTGGAGCTGTGCAAACAAAGCGACGCCATTTTATTTGGCTCGGTCGGCGGGCCAAAATGGACCGGCTTAGCGCCGGATAAACAGCCTGAACGCGGCTCCTTATTGCCACTTCGCAAAACCTTTGATTTATTTTGTAATTTGCGCCCCGGCCAAATTTACCCGGCCTTTGCCGACTTATCGCCGCTGCATCCGCGCGTCAGCAGTTTAGGCATGGATGTACTGTGCGTACGCGAGCTGACCGGCGGTATTTATTTTGGCGAAAAAGGCCGCAGCGATACCGATGCTTTTGATACTCAGCGCTACAGCGTGCGCGAGATTGAGCGTATTGCCAAAGTGGCCTTTGAAGCCGCGCAAAAGCGCAGTAATAAAGTCACCTCGATTGATAAAGCCAATGTGCTGCAAACCAGTATTTTATGGCGCGAAACAGTTGAACGGGTAGCGAAAGACTATCCGGGCGTAACCCTGGAGCATATGTATATCGATAATGCCGCCATGCAGCTGATTCGCAGCCCGCAGCAGTTTGATGTGCTGCTGTGTGACAACCTGTTTGGCGATATTTTATCTGATGAAATTGCTGCTATTGCCGGTAGCTTAGGCCTGTTGCCTTCGGCCAGTTTAAACGGCAACGGTTTTGGCTTATACGAGCCTGCCGGTGGCAGCGCGCCGGATATCGCTGGTAAGGGCATTGCTAACCCGATAGCGCAAATTTTAAGTGCCGCTTTAATGTTGCGCTACAGCTTTGGCGAAGAAGACGCCGCCCGTGCTATTGAGCAGGCGGTGCAGTACTGCCTGGCGCAGCACATAGTAACGCGCGATATTAATCCGAAATCCACTTACGGCACGGCTGCGGTTGGCGCTGCCATTGTTGCCACTTTGCGCCAGGAGCATAACTGATGGCTAAAACGCTTTATCAAAAAATCTACGCCAGCCACGTAGTGGGTAAGTTAAACCCCAGCACCGACTTGTTATATGTCGACCGGCATTTAATTCACGAGGTCACCTCCCCTCAGGCATTCTCCGGCTTAAAGCTGGCCAACCGCAGCGTGCGCCGGCCGGATTTAACCTTTGCCACTATGGACCATAACGTTTCTACCCAGCGCCGCAGTATCGACGCTGCCGGTGAAACCTCACGCAAACAGTTGGAAGCCTTAGCGGCCAACTGTGACGAAAACCGCATTCCACTGCTGGATTTAACCCACCCGGATCAGGGCATAGTGCATGTGATTGGCCCGGAGCAGGGCTTAACCCAGCCCGGCATGATTATCGTTTGTGGTGATTCACACACTTCTACCCACGGTGCCTTTGGTGCGCTGGCTTTTGGTATTGGTACTTCAGAGGTCGAGCACGTACTGGCCACGCAAACCCTGCCGCAGCAGCAGGCAAAAACGTTAAAAGTGGAGATTAATGGCGAGTTAAGCGGCCATGTTACGCCAAAAGACGTGATCATGGCGGTAATAGGCAAGCTGGGTACTGCCGGTGGTAATGGTTATGTCGCTGAATTTAGCGGCAGGGCTATCCGTGCTATGAGCATGGAAGGGCGCATGACGTTGTGCAATATGAGCATTGAAATGGGCGCCAAGGCCGGGCTGATTGCCCCGGATCAAATCACCTTCGATTACATAAAAGGCAAGGCGCATGCGCCCAAAGCAGAGCATTGGGACGGCGCAGTAGCCTATTGGCAAAGCTTGTATTCTGACGCCGATGCCGTGTTTGACACTGTGGTGGAGATTGATGCCGCCGCTATTACACCGCAAATTACCTGGGGCACTAACCCTGAGCAGGTAATGGCAGTGGATCAAAGCGTACCCTCACCAGATAGTTTTACTGATGCTACCAAACGCGACGCTGCCGAGCGTGCTCTGGCCTATATGGGGCTTGAGCCCGGGCAAAAGCTGACCGACTGTAAAGTAGATGTGGTGTTTATCGGTAGTTGCACCAACAGCCGGATAGAAGACTTACGCGCTGCCGCCAGTGTGGTGCAGGGTAAAAAAGTCGCTGCCGGCGTGCGCGCCTTAGTGGTGCCGGGCTCAGGCGTGGTAAAACGCCAGGCTGAGGCAGAGGGCCTAGCCAGTATTTTTAAAGACGCTGGTTTTGAATGGCGGGAACCGGGCTGCAGTATGTGCCTGGGTATGAATGACGACAGAGTGGAAGCCGGCCAGCGCTGCGCTTCTACGTCAAACCGTAACTTTGAAGGCCGCCAGGGCCGCGGCGCGCGCACCCATTTGGTTAGCCCGGCCATGGCCGCTGCGGCTGCTATTGCCGGTAAGTTTGTTAATATTGCCGCTGTTGCCAATGAAAAAGGAGATCGGGCATGAGTAAGATATTTGCACAGGGCCTGGTATGCCCGCTGGATAAAAACAACGTTGATACCGACCAGATTATCCCGAAGCAGTTTTTAACCAGCGTGAGCCGCGATGGTTTTGCCGAGGCGATGTTTTTTGACTGGCGTTACTTAGCCGATGGCAGCCCAAACCCGGACTTTGTGGTTAACCGGCCGGAGTATAAAGGTGCCAGTATATTGCTGACCCGCGCTAACTTTGGCTGTGGCTCCAGCCGCGAACACGCGCCCTGGGCGATTAAACAGTACGGTTTTACCGTGATCATTGCTGAAAGCTTTGCCGATATTTTCTTTAATAACAGTGTTAATAACGCCATGTTGTTAATTCAGCTAAGCAAAACCAATATCGACTTACTGTTTAACCGCTGCCAGCAAGGCCCGCAGCAGTGGCAAATTGACTTAGCCAGCCAGGAGATTATGTTCGGTAACAATGCCGCTATGGGCTTTAATATCGACGCCGATATTAAACAGCGGCTGTTATCCGGGCTGGATTTTATCGGCTCAAGCGAGCAGCTAAACTCGCAAATTGCCGATTACGAGCAAAGCCGAAAAGCCAGCCAACCCTGGCTGGGGTAAGACGCTGGCTACAGAACACCGGCACTGTAAATAAGGTGCCGGTGTTCTGCAAAATTTTCACACGGCATTGCTGGCGAGCTGACTCCAACCATGATCATCTTTAATTAAAAATTAATATAATCATATTGTTAAATGAATCTGTAGCGTAACTTCAGACTTGGCACTGCCTTTGCGTCCTTTACCCCTATTTGCATAAGTTAAAGGGGTAAACCATGACTAGCACCGTTACTACTATTAACCCATACACCGAACAACCGATTAAAGAATATCAGTTACTGGATAAAGAGGCCGCGCAGCAGGCGGTAGACAATGCCGATAAACGCTTCCAAACCTGGAAGCTTACCAGTATCGGGGAACGTGCCGAATACGCGCTGAAACTGGCGCAGGTACTGGAAAGCCATCAGCAGCAACTGGCGCAACTAATGACAGATGAAATGGGTAAAGTGCGCGCCCAAGGCTTAGACGAAGTGCAGCTTTGCGCCGAAATTTGTCGTTACACCGCTCAGCAGGCCAGTAAAGTATTAGCCGATGAAGAGCGGGATATGGATAACGGCAGGGCAATTATCAGCTACCAGCCAATTGGCGTAATTTTAGGCATTCAGCCGTGGAATTTCCCCTTATATCAGGTGATCCGCTATAGCATTGCTAACCTGGTGGCGGGTAACACCACCGTATTAAAGCATGCTTCCAACGTGTTTGGTATGGCAGAAAAAATTGAGGCCATGTTTATTGAAGCCGGTTTTCCAACGCACTGCTACCAGTCGTTATTAATTGACGGCGATACCGCCTCCAGCTTAATCAGCCACCCTAAAGTGCAAGGCGTTAGCTTTACCGGTAGCGACGAAGTAGGGAAGGCGGTAGCCGGAGCCGCAGCGAAACTGGCGAAAAAAACTGTACTGGAGCTGGGCAGCAACGATGCTTATCTTATCCTGGACGATGCCGATATTGAGTTAGCGGTAAAGACCTGCGTGAAAGGCCGCATTGTTAATAATGGCCAAACGTGCGTGGCGGCAAAACGCTTTATTGTGACCGAAAAAAATTATACCGCCTTTAAAAGCGCATTTTCAGCGGCAATTAGCAGCCTGAAAATGGGCGATCCTAACGCTGAAGACACCGATGTTGGGCCGCTGGCAAGAGGTGACTTACGCGACAAGCTGCACCAGCAAGTGACCGAATCTATCGAAGCCGGCGCGACGGTAGTTTGCGGTTGCGAAATTCCTGAGCAAACAGGGTTTTTCTATCCACCGTCTATTTTAGAAAATGTCAGCCCGCAAATGCCAGCCTACGATGACGAATTGTTTGGCCCGGTAGCAGCACTTATTCGGGCAAAAGATGACGTGCAAGCCATGCAGATAGCTAACGACTCCCGTTATGGCTTAGGTGGCGGGATATTTTCTGCCAATGTTGGCCGTGCTGTTGAACTGGCAAAAAAGCATTTTGATACCGGTATGGTAAATATTAACGGCTACGCACTGGCACAACCTAATCTGCCTTTTGGTGGCGTAAAAGACAGCGGCTACGGCCGCGAGCACGGCGGCTTTGGCCTGCGTGAGTTTGTGAATGTGAAGCTGATTATGGTAGCGGCTAGCGACTAAACGAGTCTTTTATATTGTATTCAACACCAAACGCGATAGGGCTAGGTAGTGCTTTTGCCAATTAACCAGGCAAGACACAGAACCCGCCCTTAACAACCCAGCTACGATCCAACGGGCTAACAGTTAACAAAAACACCTCAGCGGCATATCTGCCCTAAGGTGTTTTTTTATATTGTTGCCTGTGCCAGCTAGCTGCTATAAATTAGGAATTTAAGGCAGGGGGCTTTAGAAATATCACGCACAGCCACCGAAATATAGTGCACGCTTGTTTTTCCAGACCGCGAAAATAGACGTTGAAGCTTTGTAGTTGTTTTCCAATGGATTATCAATTTTTGTTTCCAATACGGGAATTGATGAGGCAAGCATGTTCAAGAATAAAATTTTAGAGGACCGATGTTGAAATATCATATTCCAAGTGAGCTTCCATTCGGCTTTCTAAAATCTATTGATATTGAATCTGTGGAAAAAGTTGGAATATTAGCAATTAGTGATGGTAAAAAGTTGCATTGCTATAACAACGTAATGCGATACTTGGAATCGAATCAGGGAGAAATTCAACTGGGTTGGGTGTTCTCGCAGTTAGGCAAGATTGTTTTTAAGCTAAATGCCCATGCGGTCGTAAAACTGCCGAATGGCTCACTTTTATGTGTCACACCACCTGAGCATGATGTGACGGAAATTAATTTTGCACCTGATGATTCTATTGCTTCATTGATTAGAAACAACAAGTTACCAGTACGAGTATATTCTCTTGTAGAGGATAAGACCGTTAATGACTATGTCAAACTAGAAAGTCTTGAAAGTGAAATGAGATTGGACGGTAATCTACTGGCGATAGCCTACATTTTGGATCAAAAGCACAAAATGTCGAATAGCTTAATTGAGGTTTATAACAAGTATCTGTAGGGCGGCTCTTACAAGCGCCATTAAAAAAGCCGCTTCGCGGCTCGACTCGCAACAAGTTGCTCGTGTTTGTGGCGGGCCTTAGGCAAAAGGAGCAGCCGATGGTTTCCGTTACAAGAATTCAAGCCGGCCAATATGCTGTAAGTGATGGTCGTTTCATCATCAAAGAGGGCTCTAGTTGGTATGTTGTCACTGCAGAAGGAAAAGCTGATTTGGGGCCACTACCTTCTCTAGCCGCAGCGAAAGAATATGTTAGTACTGGCTCAACACCGCTAGGGCAACATAATACTGGTTCGGCATACGGGCGACGTCAGAGTAAAAAAGAATTCAATGCCTATCTGGCGTCGGAAGCGCAAAAAGGTAACTATGGCCCAGCTATCTTATGGATGCTTTTAGTGGGGGCGGTATGCTTATTCTTTTATTTAGTCCGTGGTTACTAAAATAATGATTCCAAATAAGACGTTCTCGTTGCCTAACAATCAAATTTTATCGTCAGCAGAAAGCGCTGACTGCGACGTCAATCCGCTGCGCGACTTTTCGCGCTAAATTTGGGCGTTGAGCTCGCAACCCAATTTCAGGAGTCTTTGATTTTATGAGAACTACGAACGTTGCCCTGGTTGCTGCCTTTGCCACAACCGCCATCATCTTTGGCGTCAATGCCGAGACTGCACCCGAGCAGAAAAGCCTTTACAACACAGTAGCCGCACTGGATACGGTGGTTTTCGATGCATTCAACCACTGCGCCGAGTCAGGGCAATTGGATAAATACGCCAGTTACTTTGCGGTAGACGTTGAGTTCTACCATGACAACGGCGGGGTCACGTGGACTCGCGAGGACATGATCGCGGGCACTCGCAAGAATGTCTGCGGCAAGTTTAGTCGCGAGCTCGTGGCCGGATCCCTGAAGGTCTATCCAATCAAGGGCTTTGGCGCCATTGCACAGGGCTCGCACCGCTTCTGCCAGTTTTCGAGTGGCGCGTGCGAAGGCCAGGCTGACTTCACCATGATCTGGCGTGAGCAAAATGGCAAATGGGAACTTACCCGCGTGCTCAGTTATGGTCACCGGCCTGCAAGCGAGTCCTAACAGTTTATTCAAGCCGAAGCCACTCCGCGGCTCGGATTAACTCAGGCATTAGCGCCAAAATCGTTTCACATTCTAATCGCGGGTGACATTTTCAGTTTTTTAAAATTAAACGGAATAATAATGAAAAAAACAATTTTTGCTTTAATGCTGCTTATTTTTGCGGGCCACTGCAGTAGTTGGGCTGCAGGGAGTCACCCTGAAGTACAAGAGCTGGTGATTGATAGCACGGTGCTGGCAGAACAGCGTAACCTGGTGGTGTATCTGCCGGCGGGTTACCAAAATAACAAGGAACGTTTTCCGGTTTTATATATCACCGATGGCGACATACAAGGGCCTCATACGGCCGGTACTTTAGATTACCTGGCAAAATTTGATCAAACGCCAAAAATGATAGTTGTGGGTATTGTGAACCCGCCACAGACTCGTGTCAGAGATCTGACTGTTACCAGTGCAGATAAGCAAAACACACAGCAATTAGGCAATGCAGACCGGTTTTTAGCCTTTATTGAGCAGGAAGTTATCCCTTTAGTTAAACAGCGATACCGTACCCTGGATTATCAAGCGCTGTCCGGCACCTCACATGGTGGTCAGTTTGCTATTAATGCACTGGTAAAGCGACCGGGGTTGTTCAATGGCGTTATAGCGATCAGTCCATCTTTATATTGGAATAAAAATCAAATGCTTGAGTTAGCAGAGGTGGCGATGAAGCGCCGGCAGCTACAAGGGCGTCTATATGTTTCTATTGCCAATGAAGAGTCGACAATGACAGAACCCTTTCAGAAATTTGTTGAATTGACACAACGCTATACCAGCGAAAATCTGGCCGTGGCGAGCCAGACTTTTAGCAACGAAACTCATAACACAACAGTGTTGCAAGGGCAGTACTATGGTTTAAAACACTTATTCTCAGGTTGGGCCATCCCTGAATCGCCGCAAACCTTAGCCGATTTGCAGACTAATTTTGAGAATCGTTCGAAGCTACTGAATACGCAAATGGTGATTCCTGAAGACAGAGCCGCTGGATATGGCCAATGGTTACAATACTTAAACCGGCAGGATGATGCGTTGGCACTGCTCAAGTGGAATCGGAAAACCTATCCTCAATCTTTAAACGCGCATACTGCCTTAATCAAAGCCTACTTACATTTTAAATTAACGGATGATGCTAAAGCAGCACTTGAAGATGCATTGAAATCAATAAATGGCCTTAGCCCTGAACAGAAAGAACAGCTCGAAGGTTTATTTACTTAACATGGCAATACCCTGTCAGCTTTGTATACTTAAGGTCGGTTTAATTTAGCGGCGGGGTAAAATATATGCGTAGCAAAAACACGAAAATTACGGTTATCAGCGCTCTGGCGGCGATACTGCTTTGGTTACCCGAAGTGGCAGCGCACCATGGCTGGGCCTGGACCGAAGACAAGCAAACAGAAATGACCGGCACTATCACCGAGGTTTTTATCGGGCCGCCTCACCCACGGCTGATGATTGAAACCGATGCCGGTCCCTGGCAGGTGGATTTAGGTAACCCCCGGCAAACCAAAGCTGCCGGTTTTGTTGAAGGCGAAGCCAAAACAGGCGACAAGGTGCTGATACGTGGCCACCGCTCTGCCAATAAAGATGAGCATATTATCAAAGCCGTACGGGCAACTATTAATAACAAGCAATATACCTTTTACCCGGAACTGCTGCGGGAGGATTAAGCTGTAATGCTGACGGTGTTGTTGCTGAGTTTGGGAGATACAGCGTTAGCGTCGGCACTGCGCCAGTCGGATATCGGCTATCCGCTGGTAGCCTCAGCACATATTCTGGGTCTGGGTTTGCTGGTGGGCAGTATCGTCACGCTCGACTTACGCATTTTAAACATCATTAAGCGGGGCACCCTTAGCGAACTGGCACCGTTATTAAGCCGGGTTGCTGCAGGTGGCTTTATGCTGGCAATACTAACCGGTGTGCTGTTATTTAGCGTGCAGTCTGCGCACTATCTGGGTAACAGCGCCTTTCTGCTGAAATTGTCACTGATTAGTCTGGCGTTAATCAATGTAACGGTGGTGCATTGCCTGCCGTGCTGGCGCGCCATTCTGGCAGGGCAGCCAGCCACGTTACTGCTGAAACTCACCGCCTTAATCTCCCTTACTTTATGGCTTGCCATTGTCACTGCTGGCCGCTGGATCGCCTTTGTTTAGCGTGGGCGCTAGACGCCGATTTGCAGCCTGAAAGACGCTGTACCTTAGCCTACTGCGGCAGTAAACTTATCGCACTCAACACTCAACACTGAGCAAGGTTAACTATGGCCAAACTATTCTCTTACGGCACCCTGCAGCAAAAAAACGTCCAGCTGGCCAACTTTGGCCGCGAGCTGACCGGCAGTAAAGATATTCTGCAGGCTTATATTATCGGCGAGGTGGAAATAACCGACGAGCGGGTACTGCGCGAAAGCGGCAAGGCATTGCACCCGATTTTGCGCCTTAGCGGTAATAATGCCGATGAGGTACCTGGCACCGTATTTGAGCTGACCGATGCTGAACTGGCGCAAGCAGACGACTACGAAGTCGATGCTTATGTGCGGGTAAAAGCGGTGCTAAAGTCCGGCACCGAGTGCTGGATTTATGCGGCGGCTGAGCAGATCAGTTAATGCCCGGCATGTCGCAGGCATCATGGTACATTTTGCTGGCTGACACACTTTTAGTTGTGCATTTCTTATTTGTGTTATTCGTGGTATTTGGCCTGGTGGCTATTTATTGTGGCTATGGTCTGCATTGGCGTTGGGTTAAAAACCGTACTTTTCGTATTTTGCATTTAATCGCTATTGGCATAGTCGCGCTGCAGTCATGGCTTGGATTAATTTGCCCGTTAACCATTTGGGAAATGGCACTGCGCGATCAGGCCGGTGCGGCAACCTATAGCGGCTCTTTTATTCAGCACTGGTTGCACCAACTGTTGTATTACACCGCGCCGGATTGGCTATTTATGCTGCTGTACAGCGTTTTTGCCTGTCTGGTACTGGTCAGCTGGTTTTTGCTGCCGCCGCAGCCCCGCAAATGCCAGCACTTAAACTGACGGAGCTCTGACGGGATGCAACCGGATGACAGCTAAACAGCCAGCCGCAACGTTACTGAATGATGTGCGCGGTTGCACTTTGTGCGCAGCGCATTTACCGCTGGGGCCGAAGCCCATTTTGCAGTGGCACCCGGCGGCACGGATTTTAATTGCCGGCCAGGCGCCGGGGCGAAAGGCGCATGATGCTGGCGTGCCATTTGCTGATGCCAGTGGCGAGCGTTTGCGGCAGTGGCTTGGTTTAACGGCTGAGCAATTTTATAACCCGCAACTGGTGGCAATTTTGCCGATGGGTTTTTGTTTCCCCGGTACCGGCAAAAGTGGCGACTTACCGCCGCGGCCAGAATGCGCTCCCGCCTGGCGTCAGACATTGTTAAAGCCGCTAAAACAGTTGCAGCTGACTGTAGTGATAGGCCAGTATGCGCAGGCTTATCACTTACCGACAGCCAAATCCTCGGTAACCGACACCGTGGCGTCCTGGCAGGATTACTGGCCAGACATCATACCGCTGCCACACCCCAGCCCACGCAATAACATCTGGTTGAAACGCAACCCCTGGTTTGCCGAGCAGCTGCTGCCAAAGCTGCAAGCCCGGGTGAAACAGGTGTTGTTACTGAAACTGCAATAGCCTTGCCAGGCTAATCGGCGTACTGTGCTTAGTCAGCAGAGTTACCCGAGGACTGACGGATGGATCTGAAAAGCGGTTACCCTTTCTGGGCCATCAAAAATGGCCTGATGTGTGCTTTTCCGCAACTACAGGCGGATATTAGTTGCGACGTGGTTGTGGTAGGCGGTGGTATCACCGGCTCACTGATCGCTGACGAGCTGGCAACGCATGGTTTTGAAGTCGTAGTGGTAGAGCAGCGCGATATTGGCTGGGGCAGCTCAGCAGCAAGTACGGCGCTGTTGCAGTATGAAATTGATACCCATATGGTCGATTTAGCCACAATGTACGGCGAAACCCAGGCCGTGCTGGCTTATAAGGCGTGCGCGGCGGCAATTACAGATATTGGTAAGCTGGCGAATGAGCTGGGCGATGTCGACTTTAGCATGCAGCACAGCCTTTACTACGCCAGTAAACGCAGTGATAAAGCAGCATTACGTGAGGAATATCTGCTGCGTAAAAAGCATCAGTTTGCTATGCAGTGGCTGGATGCAGCGGGTGTAAAAGAGCAATTTGGTATTAAAGCGCCGTGCGCTATTCTCAGTAAGCTGGCCGGTTGTATTGATCCGTACCGGATGGCGTCCCGGTTATTGCTGCGCCTGGCAGAACGTGGTGGCAGGGTGTTTGACCGTACGGTTATAGCCAGCATTAAACCCACTGCGAACAAGGTTACTTTGCGCACTGCTGAAGGGCATCAGATCCACACTAAACACCTGGTAATGGCGGCAGGTTACGCTTCGCAAAAATGGCTGAAGCAGTCGGTGGCAAAAAATCGCAGCAGCTATGCATTTATAACCGATCCTATGGTGGCAGAAGAGCTGGGTTGGTTAGCCTCAACCATGGCATGGGAATCGGCCCGACCGTATCTGTATATGCGTACCACTGGTGATAACCGCTTGCTGGTGGGCGGCGATGACGACGATACCGACATACCGGCGCGCCGTGATAAAAGGGTTGAAAGCAAAGCCAAAGGGCTGGTTAAAAAAGTAGAAAAGCTGCTGCCAGAACTGACATTACGACCGGCGTTTTCCTGGGGCGGCACCTTTGCCGAAACCGAAGATGGCCTGCCATTTTTTGGTGAACACCCACAATGGGGCCCAAGGGTATTGTTTGCTATGGCTTATGGTGGCAATGGTATTAGTTACAGCATGGTAGGGGCTGGTTTACTGCGTGCCACTATTGAAGGCCGCAGCCATCCATTGGCACCGTTGTTTGGTTTTTCACGGCTAGATTAGTTTTGCCCTAAGCAGAATAAATAACCGGGCTCGATCAATATTACTTTTTCAAGCCCGGGTTGTGTTTGCGCCTTCGTGCAAATGTGCGAAATTAATTGGCAATCAGCTGCAGATTAGCGTGTTCAATAATGGCTTCTGGTGTTTCCAGGCCTGGCATGGGTTCACCGGTCGCCAGTTTTTCAAATTGCAGTGGCTCGGCAAAGTTAAACGTAAGCTTCAGCTTTTCCGGGTTATTAACAAAGGTTGTCAGGCTGTCTTTCATTGGCTGTGGCAGTGGTTCCAGCATCGAAATATTCAGCAGCGCCATGCCCTGTATGGTTTTCAGATCCGGTGCCTGGCCTTGTTCGGCCGCCATGGCGACAGCGCGTTCAATAAAACCTTTGTTTTCAATAGTAATATTGCCACTGCTTAAGGCGCCGGTAGCCAGTTTGCCCATTACCTGCTGTACATAGTCTTCGCTGACGGTAAGCGCTTGTTGTTGCTCTGGTGACATGGCGCTGAACTCTTTAGCGTATTGCCAGAATTGCTGCATTTGCGCCAGAGTAAAGTCATAGCTCAGGCTAAACTCGTCGTTAATGCGGGTTTGCTGGCTGAATAACAGCTGGCCGTCGGTTTGATATTCGTAGCTGTAATCACCGTGCAGCGCCAGGCTTTGCACAAAGGCGCTGATTTGCGGCGGCAGCAATTGCAGTGCGGCAGGGGCGGCTTTAATACCGGTTATTTGCATACTGGCTTTGTCGGCCAGGCTTTGCGGTTTAACACCTTTGGCAGTAATAAGCTCGATAGTGGCAACCTGGCCCAGTTCAGCCATGGTGACATCCAGGCCACTGATGCTATAACTTGAGGTAAGTACGTTGGCCGACACATCTTTATACGCCAATGAGAATTGCGGCATTTCACCGTTGTCGGCAAGGTCGCGGTAGCTTTGGTTTGCCTGTTCAACCTGCTGTTTAATGGCGTCTTCCGCCAGCGTATTGGCATAATACAACCCGCCACCTGCGGCTACAGCTACCACAACCAACGCTATCACTGACTTGTTCATACTAATCCTTTAAAAAGTGTGTTAAAAAAACGGTAAAATGTTAACACAAATAGCATTGGCCGAACAGTAAAGCTGGCGGCTTTTTTATCGTTATGCCAGCTATTTACGCTGTTGCCAAAGCCTGTTACTTTGGCCGCTGAAACAGCCCGGGGGCAGATATGGAAAGCTATTTTCACTGGTTTGATTTACTGGGCATTGCGGTGTTTGCTATTTCCGGCACTTTAGCAGCATGGCGCAACCAGATGGACGGCTTTGGCGTGATTGTGCTGGCCAGTGTGACTGCTATTGGTGGCGGTACCTTGCGCGATGTGATTCTGGATACTCCGGTGATCTGGATTAACAATAACAGCTATTTTTACGCCATTTTTATCGCTGTAGTGGCCACTATTTTACTGGTGCGCAACCGTTTAACCATTCCGCATAATACCCTGCAACTGTTTGATGCGCTGGGGCTGGCATTCTTCGTTATTATGGGTACACAAAAGGCGCTGGATCACGGTACTTCAACTATGGTAGCCATATTGCTGGGTACCATGAGCGGTGTCTGTGGTGGCATGATCCGCGATGTGCTGTGCCGGGAGGTGCCGATGGTGTTTCGTGGCGAGCTTTATGCAGTAACCTGCATTTTCGGCGGCGTGGTATACACCGGCTTACTGGCATTGGGTGTAGCACAATTGCCGGCTATGGTAACGGGTATGGCTGCACTGTTATTGCTGCGCTTAGCCGCAATGAAATGGCAACTGACGATACCGGTATTTAGTAAGCATCATAACGAGCTGAACGAGCCTTAATTCGCTGCCAGCTATACATTAACCCCAGTAATAATAACGCCAGGCTAAACACGCCGGTTAGCAGCAATGCCAACTGATACAGGCTGCCGCCCACCGCAGCAAGATGCAGCGGGTAGAAACTATTTCGCAGTCGATCGGCCAATGCCAGTTCAGCTGCCGGCAGCGCGAACAACACGCTGTTATCCAACGGATTAAGTTGCAGTACACCACGGCCATTCGGGTGCCATTCGTCTGTGGTTTTGGCACGAAAGCTTATTGGGTCGCTGTCCTTTTGCCGCAAGCTAACCAGCCGTAGTGCCTGTGTGGGCCAGTGCCGTTGTGCGTTTCGCAATGCGGCTGTCCAGTTAGTAGCAATAAGCGGCACAGCAGTAATACTGCGCAGTGGCTGTGGTGCAGGGGCAGATGGCGGTATTAAGGTGTGTAGCACAGTTTGCGTTTGCTGGCTAAATACCATCATGGCGCCGGTGGCACTGGTTAACAGCAACAGTGGCAATAGCAGCAACGCCAGCACACTATGGTATTGGCGTAAGCTACGCAGGCTGGTGTCGGGGCGGGGCAGGTTAAACACGCGCCGGCTAAAGCGGCGTGGCCACCATTGCCACAGGCCGCTGAGTAATAACAGCAGGCTAAGCAAGCCGATAACGCCGTTCGCAGTATGGCCACTTTCACCAGAGAGCAAATGCAGATGAAAATCGTACAGCCAATCCAGCCAGTCGCTATGTACCTCGCGGGTTAACAATAGCTGGTGCTGCTGATTGTAGTAGTGCCGTTGGTTATCGAACGTAACGGCTTCCAGCCACAGCGCATCGGCGGCAGGGAATTTCACATAACGAAATTGCGCATCCTGCTGCAACTGGTTTAGCAGCGGCCCCCAATGGCTGATATCCGCTACCGGCTGAATTTGCTGCAACTGTGGATATTGCCAGCGTAACAGCGGGTTTTTATACAACAAAACCGCGCCGCTAACACACAGCAATACCAGCCAGATGCCCAGCGCCCAGCTTAGGTAGCGATGCAGCCGCGCCGCGGTTAAGGCCATTTAAAAGCTGTGGCTCCAGCTTAAATTCAGTGTGCGGCCAATACCGGCAAAGTAGCGTGCCGGTGCCGGCGTACTTTGCGCGTAGTAGGTAAAGTATTGTTTGTCGGTCAGGTTCTCTATCCCCAGGGTCCAGCGGCCATAAGTTGTATCATAGCTGCTGCTTAAATCCAGCGTGGTATAACCATTAAACTGCTCAGCAGTGTTTAGCGTATGGCTGAATAAAATATTAGCTTGCAAACGGCTGCTCAGTGCCGGCAGCCACTGTTGTTGCCAGTACAGGTTTAACCGCTCCGGTGCGATATTCACGCCGCCCAGGTCGGTGTCAACCTTGCCGTCGTTATCACTGTCGAACTGGCCATTAGTGCGGGCATAACTAAAGCCAAGCTGGCTGTCGCTGCTGAAATAGTACTGACCTTCGGCTTCAATACCGTCTATCTCGGTTTTCTCCCGCATTACGCTGTAAATGCCGTCGGCATCGGGTTCTAAGCGTGAGCCTAAATCAGAGTCCGAGCGATAGGCGCTGGCACGCAGTTGCCAGTTGTCAAAGCTGAATTCCACCCCCAGCTCCAGGTTATCGGAAATCACCGGCTGCAATGTCAGAAAACTGTCTACTGACAAGCCCGGGGTGTTGATATCCCGCAGCACGCGGCCGACATCCGGCATGCTAAAGCCTTCGCTGTAGCTGCCGTACAACCTTACATTAGGGTGAAATTGCCATACCACACCGGCATTGGTTAGCAGCTCGTTAAAGTCCGGTTCGCCGCCCTCAACAAAGGTACTGTTGTATGACGCCAGCGTAGTAAAATCAGCGACTTTTAGTTTGCCGTATTCATAACGGCCACCCAAGCTGAAGGTCCAGTCGGGTATTGCGCTGTAACGCAATTGGGCAAAAGGCGCGATATTGCTGAACTCCGCTTCCGGCACCCAATTGCGACCGGTCAGCGCCAGCTCCTGATAGGTTTCATCCTGTAGCCAATCAACGCCGGTGCTTAAGTCCAGCCCGCTCAATGCCAGGTTAGGTTTAAACCAGGTTAAGCGGCTGCCGTATTTGGTGGATTTATTCTGTGATTGATCATACAAATTTGCGCCGTAAGCCGGGTCCTGAAAGGCGTCGAAGGTGCCGCCACCATACAAGGCAGCGAAGTCCTGTAAAAACAGCTGCCAGCTTAAACTGCCACCCAACACGGCCTGATGCTGGTAGTCCAGCGTAGCGGTAGTTACCTCATTTTGTGGCGCCTCACCTTCAGTTTCACCGCGTACTGAAGTGGCCGCAATGCCTTGTGCCACATTACCCGCTACCTGCACATAATCGCCGTTACCGCGCAGCTTGTAATGGTTTACCATTAGCTGCAGGCTTTGATCACTGCTTAGTTGCTGCCGGGCTTTGATAAACAAGTCGATACTGCGTGAGTCCATGGTGTCACCCTGGGTGCCATCAACGCCAATCAGTTTGCCGTTGCCATCGCGGTACATACCGGTATCGCTGACGGCAGCACCAGCCACCAACGCCAGATTTTGTTGCTGGTAACTGTGCAAGTAACTGGCTTTATAGCTTTGGCTATCGCTGCCGCCTGCCGTGGGGGCAGTGAAACCGGCGCTGAGCTGATGGCGGTTGTCACCGGCCGATTTGGTAATAATATTAATAATGCCGCCGCTGGCGCCCATACCCTGAATGGCATTAGCGCCGCGGATCACTTCAATGCGTTCTATCATCGCCGGATCAATGGTTTTGCCATCGCGCGAGCCGTTACGCAGTGGGTTAGACTGCGGCACACCGTCAATCATATACAGTGGCTCGCGGCCACGCAGCGTTTCACCGGCTGAAGTCAGCTTCTGTCTGCTGGGTGAAAAACCGGGTAGCAGGTTGCCTAAAATCGCTGAGATATCCTGGGTAAAGGCCAGCTGGCTGGCAATTTGCTCCTGGCTGATCACGGTAATGGTGGCCGGCACTGTGCTCACCGGCGCATTACTGCGCGTGGCGCTGACTTGAATATGCTCTATGGCATCGTCGTTTGCTTGCAGTAGGGGGCTAGAGAATAACAATGCCAAAGCGATGCGTGACGGGGTAAAGCGGGGCAGTGCAGACATAACCAACCTTATCAATATAAAATACAATGAGAATGGTTCGCATTTATAGTGATATTGTTAACAAAAGTCAAGTTATCGCTATTGGCGATAGTGGTTAACATTTACGCCAGCTAGCGGCACTTGCGGTAGCTACGCTCGGGCCGGCCGATGGCGCCGTAATTTTGGTCGACCATCAGCTCTGTGCTTTCCAGCAAATATTCCAGATAACGCCGCGCGGTAGAGCGGCTGATGCCCAGTTGCTCGCCGATACGCTGGGCGGTGTAGGCTTGCTCGGGGGTTGCATTGAACACCTGCCGTACTTTTTGCAGTGTCAGGCCATCAACGCCTTTGGGCAGGCGCACATTCGCATTGTCTTTACCGCTATCAGCGGGGTTTAAAAACAGCGCATCTACCATTGATTGGGTCACTTCCTGTGCGGCAGACAGATGCTGTTGTTTTTCTTCGAACCGGCTTAATGCCTGGTCCAGCCGGGATAACATAATGGGCTTGACCAGAAAGTCGCAAACACCGAGTTGCATGGCTTTTTCCAGCACCTGTACTTCTTTGGCGGCGGTTAACAGCATAATTTCGCTGTTGGTGTCGCGGGCGCGCAGTTCAGACAATAAAGTCAGGCCGCTGCCATCGGGCAGGTACACATCCAGCAGGATCAGCGCCGGGTTTAGTGCCGACAACACCGAGCGGGCCGTGGCCAGATCGCTGGCAATACCCAATACCTGATAACGCGGTGCGTTAGCGCGCCTTTTATCCGGCGACAATAAGTACTGCGCCAGTAATTGCGCCACTTCTATTTCATCTTCCACTATCACAACGCTGTAAGTCATGCGTTTTGCCTGCCGTGTTTGGGGATAAACACACTGAGCCTGGCGCCGCCAAGATCAGACTTACCCACTTCCAGCGTGCCGTGGCAGGCGTCAAGATGGGTTTTTACCAGATACATACCGATGCCGTGCCGGGCGTCGTTTTTTGAACTGTACTGCGGTGTGAAAATGGTGTCCAGATCGGCAGCCAGGCCAAAGCCGCTGTCTTCCACATCAAATATCAGGTTAGTACCGACATCATCCAGCGTTACCCGCACCGCCGGTGCGCGAAAACGTACCGCATGTTGCGCCGCTTCCAGTGCGTTGTCGATCAGGTTACCCAAAATAGATACCAGCTCCGGCATGTCTTTGCGTTCTATCAGTGCCAGCTGGCTGTCGCTGCTGACTTCAAAACGGATATTCATCTCCCGGGCTTTATGGTGTTTACCCAGTAACAACCCGGCAATCAAAGGCTCGCTGATATGCTCGAGCAGGTTATGAATTTGCGCCTGAAAGCCCTGTGACTCCTGGCCAATCAACTCTATGGCTTTATCGTAAGCGCCCATCTGGATTAACGCGCCCAGAGTGTTGAGTTTATTGGCGTAGTCGTGGGTTTGCACCCGCAGCAGCTCGGCGAACTCCTGTAATTTGGCCAGTTGCTGGCTAAGGTATTCCAGCTCATCCACCGGGCGCATGCTTAGCAACACACCGTCGGTCTGGCCCTGCACCTGTAACACCGAGCGGCCCATAACAATGCGTTTGCCGGCCGCAAATAGCTCGAAGCCGCGAATAGGCAAGTGCTGATCAGCCAGCAAGTAAGCACTGTGGTCGGGCAGGACTTCATCCAGGCTGAGTTTGCCGTTATGCCGCGCTGGCGCTAACTCGAGTATTTCGCAGGCGCGCTGGTTCAGCTTACGGATGCGGCCGTCAGGGTCTACGGCAATAATGCCAGAGCGCACGGTGTTTAAAATAGCTTCCTGTTCGGCAAATAAACGGCCGATTTCATCCGGCTGCAGGCCAAAAATAGCATGGCGCACCCGGCGGCTGATCCAGATAGAACTAAATATACTTAATGCCACCAGCAGTAAGCCCAGTAGCAGTAACTGCAAGCCGTGGCTGTATAGCAGGGGCTTAATTGATTGCTCTAAATAGCCTACCGACACTAAACCAATAATAGCGCCGCTATCGCTTAGCACCGGCACCTTGCCGCGGATAGATAAGCCTAAACTGCCAATAGCTTCAGAGATATAACGCTCACCGCTGAGCGCACGCAGGCTGTCATCACCGACCATTGGCAGGCCAATTTTGCTGCTGTCCGGGTGCACCAGCCGCAGCTGGGCAGTATCGCCAATGACAATAAAGTCGGCGCCGGTATGCTGGCGCAACTGTTCTACGGTATTCAGCAGGCTGGCATCTGCCCGTTGTTGCAGCAGGGCGCGTTGCACATCGGGCCGGCTGGCGACGGCGTTGGCCAGTGTTAACGCCCGCTCACCGGTTTGCTGGTGCAGGTTCTCTGCCAGCAGCGCATACACTATGCTACCAAATACCAGCAACTGCAGCAGGCACAGGCCGGTAACCCAGAGAATTAACCTTGTTTCGAGCTTTTTAGGTCGTTTCATGCTGCTCCTGCTGTATATCAGGGGGGAATTTAGAGAACCGTCTTACTCACGCTAACACGCCGTAAACCCTTCCCTGGGGGCTCGATTCGCCCGTCCGGGGCTGCAACGGTTAGCTTAGAGTAAGCCGGTTCTCCTTATCTTGCTGTTATATTGCCGCCTTACGTAAGCGCAGAAAGCTTAGCAACGGCATGGCCAGTACCACTATAGCCAGCAGCATAATACCCAGTGTCAGCGGCTTATCCCAGAAGATACTCAGTGAGCCGTCTGATGTCATCATGGCGCGGCGGAAGTTACTTTCTATCATATCACCGAGGATAAACCCCAGCAGCAGCGGCGCCATCGGGAACGCCAGCAGGCGCAGCACCAATGCTACCAGCGCAAAGCCAATCATCATAAACAGGTCAAAGGTATTAAACGACACCAGATAAACGCCAATCAGGCTGAAAAACAGGATCATCATCGTCAGGATAGCTTTGGGCATAATCAGTACCCGCGCCAGATACGGGATCAGCGGCAGGTTAAGAATCAGCAGCACTATATTACCCAAATACATACTGATAATTACCGCCCAGAATACATCGGGGTTGTCTTGCATCAGCATTGGTCCCGGCTGAATACCGTAGGCAATTAGAGCACCCAGCATAATAGCCGTGGTGCCGGAGCCCGGAATACCCAGGGTTAGCAGCGGTACAAAAGAGCCGGTACAGGCGGCATTATTGGCAGATTCCGGCGCGGCCAGGCCACGTAACGAGCCTTTGCCGAATTTTTCCTGTAAAGCTTTTGGCGCCAGATTACGCTCGGCAGCATAGGCCATAAAGCTGGCAATAGTGGCACCGGCACCCGGCAGTACGCCGATAATAAAGCCCAGCAACGACGATCGGCCAATAGTCGGGCTGATTTCTTTTACTTCAGCTTTGCTTAAGCGAATAGAGCCAATTTGCATCGGTTGCTCGCCGGCGCTTTGTTTTACTTCCGGTTTTAGCACATTGCTCAGGGCTTCGGCCAGTGCAAAGGTCGACATCGCAATCAGCAAAAACGAGATGCCGTCGAGCAAATCGGTATTGCCAAAGGTAAAGCGCTCGGTGCCGGAAGACGGGTCTATGCCTACGGTCGATAATGTCAGGCCGAACACTGTCATCATCATGGCTTTTAAAAAGGTGCCTTTGTTAGAAAATGCCGCTATCGCGGTCAGGCCCAGACACATTAGCGCGACATAGTCGGCCGACTGAAAGCTTAGCGAAACTTTGGCCAGCGTGGGGGCGGCCAGCATCAGCAATAGCGCACCGATAGTACCGCCGGTAAACGACGCCCAGGCCGCAATGGCCAGTGCTTTACCGGCCATACCTTGTTTGGCCAGCGGATAGCCGTCAAACGATGACGCCACTGTGCCAGCTACGCCGGGTGCGTTAATTAAAATAGACGAGGTAGAGCCACCGAAAATAGCGCCGTAATAGACCCCTGCCATCAGGATCATGCCTGAGCTGGGGTCAATGCTGTAGGTAATGGGGATCATCAGCGCAATGGCGGTAATGGGCCCAAGGCCGGGCAGCATGCCGATAAAGGTGCCGACAAAGCAACCGGCAATAACATACAGCAGATTCTGCCACTGCAGCGCGGTCGACAGACCAAGTAAAATGCCATCTAACATAAGTTAACTCCACAGTTCGCCGGGTACCAGATAGATACCCAGCAACTTTGTCACAATCAGCCAGAACACCACCGCAACCGGCACCGAAGCCAGCAGCAATACGCGCCAGCGGCGTTCACCCATAATAAAAAAGCCGGCAGACAAAAACACAGAGGTTGCCAGCAAAAAGCCGATAGGTTCCAGTAAGGCGGTATAAACCCACATTAACAGCAGTAATACCGCGGTCTGGCCGATGCTTTTGCGGTTAATCTGTGGCCAACCATCGCCGCTGCTATGCTGGCGCTTAATAGCTTGTGCCAACAGTGCCAGCAGGCTGAACATCAGCCCCAGCACGGCATAAACTTTGGGGATAGACGCCGAATTAACGGCGTCCATTTCTTCAAATGGCAGCAACGGAATTTGCCAGGCAAACACCGCATAAGCGGTAAAAAATGCCAGAAAAATCAGTGCGCCTAACGTATCGCGATTTAACATTGCTGCCTCTGACGGTTAGTTACGGATAAAACCCAGGTCCAGCATGACCTGCTTAAGTTCCTGCTCTTGTTCGGCGAGTGCGGCGGCAAACTTTTCCGGCCCCTGATACAGATTGATCCAGCCGTTGCGTGCGCGCACGGTTTCCCATTCCGGTGTTTGCAGCATTTTCTGTAGTGTGTCGTTGTAGGCGGCTATTTGCTCTGGCGCAGTGCCGGGTGCGGCGAAAAAACCACGCCAGTTAGTAAAGCTCATGTCATAACCCAGCGACTGCAGCGTAGGGATCTCCGGGTAATCAGCTATCGGTTGCTCTGCCGTCATCGCCAGAATACGTGCCTGACCGCCGTTGGCGAGCTCCAGCGCTTCACTTAACCCGGTAGACAGCAGCTCTACTTCGCCCGACAGCAAACCGGCTTTCGCCTGGCCGCCGGCGTCATAAGGGATATAACGCAGGTTACGGCCCGGAATACCGGCTGCGGCAATAGCCTGCGCAGCCACCAGATGATCCATACTGCCGCGCGCTGAACCGCCGGCAAACTTTAAGCCGGACGGGTTGGTTTTCAGCTGTTCAATCACCTGCTGCCAACTGGTCAGGGGCGAGTCGTTCCGCACGACAAAGGCACCGTAGTCGGCTATCAGGTTAGCTACCGGGGTTAAGTCGCGGTGGCTGAACGGAATGGCACCCGACAAAGCGCGGATCACGATCGGGGTGGAATTGACCATCAAAATGTCGTTTTTCTTGTTACCTATTTCAATCATATAGGCAATAGCGCGGCCACCACCGCCGCCAGACATATTCTGAAATGAAGTACGGCTTTCCAGGCCGGATTTCATCAGCGCTTCACCTACACTGCGCGCTGTGGTGTCCCAACCGCCACCGGGGCCGCCGGGAATAATAATGTGCAGTTCGGCCAGTGCGCTGTGGCAAAAGCCCGCCAGTACCGCTGCAAGAACGGTTTTTTTCAGTAAGCTGATCATCTTCATCGTAAGATTTCCTAGAATAAGTACTGTACGCGGGCGGCAAAGCCGGTGCCGCTGTCTTCTTCGCCGCTAAGCGCCTGCTGGCCTGCGCCGGAAACACTGCTGTGCATCAGGTTGGCCATAAATTTTACTTTCGGGTTAAGGTAGTAAGCGCCGCCGAGGGTGTAAGTGGTAACATCGGTACCCTGGCCGGCGTTGGCGGTGTTAAGCCGGCTGACACGGGCTACCAGCTCCCAGGCATTGCGGATGTCTTTCGGCTGGCCAAACACCGCAGAGCCAGCACTGTAGGGCCGCTGCTCGCCACCGGGAAAAAAGCTGACGTTAAGGTAATAACCGCTGTGATCGGTGCCATCGAGCAGGCTGGCGTTGTCGACGGTATTCAGGGTGCGCAGGGCGTATTCAGCCTCCACTGTCAGGCTACGCAGCTGGTAAGCCAGCTCCAACCCCGACTGGCGTAAACTGTCCAGCGTGACCACATCGCCACCGGCGGCATAATCAACCAGCCGCACTGCCGTTTCCCGCAGCTCACCACGGGCAACCCGTGCTGCCAGCTCATTGCCGGCCATATCGCGTTGTGAGTGCCAGGCACCCAGGTGCCATACCTGATCGGCAGAGGTTTTCGACCAGGTTAAGCGGCCGGTGTAGGCCAGCGCTAACTTGCCGCTGTCATCTTCGCCGTCTGAGCCAAAAGCATCATTTTTATATACCCCCAACGCCCAGCGTAGGCCGTTGTCTTTATTATACTGATACGCCGATGCGCCCCAGCGGAAGTAAGGTGAGAAGGTATCAGCCAGGCTGCTGCGTTCAATCAGGCCGGTATTTTTACTGCTGGTCAGTGCGTTTAGCGAGATATCTTCGCGTAACTTACCAAATTGCAGGCGGAGGCCATCGTCGAAACCGGAATAGCGCACCCGCGCCATAATAATTTCGGCGGTGCCTTCGGCAAATTCCAGCAGTAAGGTGTGGTCCCAGTTTTCAAATTCTGAATCTATCGCCGCCCGCACGCGGCGCGGAAATAAATCACTGCCGCTGCTGCCGTTTTCATTGGCATTATAGGCGCCGTTAAACCAGTTGTAATCCAGCTGTACGCGGCCGCTGAGACTAATAGCGGGGGAGTCGGTTTGTTTTTGCAGTTCAGCTACCTGTTCGCTGAGTTTGGCAACCTGTGCCGCTAAATCTTGTTCGGTTTCAGTGGCGTACGACGGTGCCGCCAGGCACGACAATGCGAGCACCGGCAAAAGTGTATTATATGGTTTCATCTATCCAGCCCTGTTGATCATAGTTTTATTTTTGTAGCGGCTGAACAGCAAATGAACTCAGGCCGCAACGCAAGCCTGGAAGCAAACAGGGTTTTGCTCAACATTGTGTGCTTAAGCTGCAATTAGAGCGTTTTGCTGATTTTGTGCATTTTGTTCATGCACATTAGTGGTGCGTTATACCCGGCCTGACGTTGCCCGCATAAGAACAACTTAACCAACTGTTTTAAATTTGTTTGTTGAGTTTTCAGCACAAATTAAACATACTTTCTGTTCACTAAATTAAAACGAAACAGCAGCTGTTTTCATGTCTGTCGTTTCAGCAGGTTTTTATGCAGCGCTTGGCTCAGCTTGACATCATTCGTGGTTTTGCCGTTTTGGGCATATTGCTGATGAACATTTTTGCCTTCGCTTATCCCTTCGATTACTCGCATAGCCTGATCTGGCATGAGGCCGGTGTCAGCTTACTGGATACCAGCTTATACAACTTACAGACCCTGTTAATATCCGGCCGTTTTCTGACACTATTTAATTTATTATTTGGTGTTGGTATGTTTTTGATTTTCCATAAGTATGGCGCAGCGTATCTGCAACGCCGGCTGTATTGGCTGGGGTTGTTTGGGCTGTTGCATGGCATTCTGCTGTGGAGTGGCGATATTTTACTCTGGTATGCGCTGGCCGGGCTTATGGTGTTAAAACGGGGTTATCTGCAACTGGATAGTGGCGTTTTATGGCGCAAAGCGGTGCGGTTTTTTGCTTATGGTTTGGTTTTGCCGCTGTTTTATGCCGTTTATTTGTTGTTTGCTCAGGCTGAACCTTTACTGCCTTTAACTGCTGAGATGGTAGCCGCTGAGCAGCAGTTTTGGGCCGGACCTTACCATGAGCAAATAATACAGAATGTGATTTATGCCATGTTTATGCTGATAGCCTTTGCATTGTCTTTATATTGGTTAATTGCAGCGCTAATGCTGTTTGGTGTTTCGTTGTATAAAAGTGCCTGGTTTGACAGAGGCTACAGCATGGCAACAACAAAAATGCTGTTCTGGCTTGCCTTTGCTATCAGTACTGTCACTGTTTTGACAGACCATATTACCGGTTACGCTTATGATCTGAACACTGCGCTGCCGTGGGAACAGGTGGCAATGTTACTAATGGCGTTGTCGTTTGCCAGCATGCTTATTAACTGGCGCGAAAATAGCTGGTTAAAACGATGGTTGGCACCCTGTGGCAGGATGGCCTTCACGCTGTATATCAGCCAGACGCTACTGATGGTATTACTGTTTCGTGTAATACGGCCAGACTGGTTCGCCAGCCTCGATCGTGCTGCGTTGCTGGGTATTGCTATAAGCATGATTGTGCTGCAACTGCTGTTCTGCCGCTGGTACTTCAGCCACTTTAACCAAGGGCCATTAGAATGGTGCTGGCGTACCTTGAGTAAGAAGCCGGTAATAACCGACTAAGCTAGCGTTTTGCTGGCGTTTGCATTCATTCCGTGGATAATAACCGGCAATATTTGATACCCGCCGCGCGCCATTTACGCAGACAACTACAGCGCGGCTGACAGGATGCGCTATGTCTCAATTACTTCGTATTGTGCTTATTCACACCCACCTGCCTGGTGTCGTGGAACTGCAACTGGATGAACACACCAATATCTGCGGTACTAATGCCTCGGGTAAAACCACCTTACAACGCCTGGTGCCGGTATTTTTTGGTGAGCAGCCCAACCGTGTGGTACCGAAAACCCGCAAAAAGTTTGATGAATTTTATCTGCCGTTTTCTAATAGTTATATCGTGTATGAATATCAGCGCGAGAACGGCGATATTTGCCAGGTGGTATTAACGCGCAAAAATGATGGCGGTGTTGATTACCGCTTTATCAATGCGCCTTACCATAGCGACCAGTATTTGCAGCACACTGCAGAGGGCGTAAAAGGCCACAGCTATAACGACTGGGCCGCTGCAATGCGCAGTCTGGCTGAGGTGCAGGTATCGCATAAAATCAGTGCGACCAGTGAATACCGCAGCATTATTCAGAACGACGCCGCAGCACTGCGTGGCAACAACGCCGATAGCGTAAAATTGCGCCGCTTAGCGGCCAGCTTTAGTTTGGTTAGCAGTGGCCATAAGCTGCGCCATATTGAAAAGCTGGTTAGCGCCGTGCATGCCAAAGAAGGCAAAATGGATACGCTAAAAGCGATGTTAGCGGCCATTTTTGAAGAAGACGGCGTAACTCTGCCTACTACCAAGGTGAAAAACACCAAGGCGCGCGAGTGGATCCAGCAAATGCGCCAGTCGATGCGGCTGGACAAACTACAACAGGATTTTGAACGCTTAAAACAACTGGCATTACAACTGGACAGTGCTGAAGCCCAGCTGGCAGCACTACTGCCGTTATTGCAGCAGGACGAGCAGCAACAAAAACTGCAAAAGGCCGATGCCGAGCAACAGGTGCAGCTATTGCGCGGCCAGCTGCAACATTTAAAGCAGCAGTTTGAACAGCAGCAGATGGAGCAAAACAGTAAACTGAGCAAAGCTGAAGCAGATTTAACCGAAACCAGCGCGCGGTTAGATCAGCTGCAACAGCAGTACGATAGCTTTGAAAGCCGCGATATGGCCAAACTGCAGCGAGATACCGACGCGCTGCCATTGTGGCGCGACACTCTGCAGGAATTGCTGGAACAATACCAACTGATGGTAGAGCAACATGGCGATATGGAGCGTCAGTTAGAGCAGCGTAAAGCCAAATTGCTTGAGGCTTTTAACCGCTTAAGTGAGCAACAGCGGGGTAAAGCCAAACAACTGCAACAGCAAAAAGACAGCACCCGCGAGCAGCAAGACACTAAACTCTCGGCGCTCGAAAACGCCTTTTCGCAGCGTTTACAGCAACAACAACAGCGCTTTGCCGAGCAATTAACCCAGTGCAGCAATGGCATTGCGGTACTGCAAAGCCAACTGAGCCATTCAGCGTTAACCGACGCCGAGCATGATGAATTGCGTAGTGCCGAGCTTAGGCTGGAGCAAACCCAGCAGCAGGCCCAGCAGCAGGCGCGGCAGGTGCAGCAACTGCAGCAGCAATATCAGCAAGCCCGGCAACAGCGTGAGCAGGCCGATAAGCAACTGGAACACGCCAGTAAAGCGCGGCATCTGGCTGAACAACAACTGCAGCAACTACACCGCCAGCTGACACCGGAGCAGGGCAGTTTGCGGCATTATCTGCGCCTGCATTACAGCGGTTGGGAGCAAAAGCTGGGTAAGGTGCTGGACGAGCGTTTATTAGAACGGCAGGATTTACAGCCGCATTTGGCAGAACTGGGCGACAGTTTGTATGGCCTGCAACTGGAGCTGGCGGCAATAGATACGCCCGACTACGCTCAGGATGAAGCCGCCATCCGTCACCGCATACACAGTGCAGAGCAACAACTGGAGCAGACAACGGCTGCTAAGGCTGCCGCCGAAAAAACGCTGAAAGACAGCCATCAGCAAGCCGAGCTGGTGCAGGCTCAACTGGAGCAGGCGCAGTGGCAATATACCCAGGCTGAGCAGAATATTGACTACGCCCGCGATGCCCGTAACCGGCTGGAAGCCGCCCAACGCGAGCTGATTAAACAGCGCCAGGCCAGTGCGCGTGCCGAACTGGCAGAGCAGCAACAGCAACTGGAAAAACTGCAACAGCAGCAACAACAGGATTTACAGGCGCTTAAAGCCGATCATCAAACACAAAAAATTGAGCTGAAAGCCGACTGGCAGGCCGAACTACAGGTATTTGATGAACAACTGGACGAGCTGGAACGCCAGCTGGAGCGCAAACGCGACGACAATAAACAACAGCTTAGTGAGTTGCAGCAGGCGTTTAACGAAGAGTTATCGGCCAAGGGCATAGATCCGAAACGGCTGGTCGAGCTGAAGCAGCGCCAGGAGCAACTGAAAACCGATATTAAAGCCACCGAAAGCCGCCAGGACGAACTGACGCAGTGGCAACGCTTTATGCAACTGGACTGGCAGCAGCTGCGGCCGCAATTACTGAGCAAAGAAACCGAATTAAAACAACAACAACGTGAACTAAGCCAGCTGCTTAGCCAGTTAAAAGCTGATTTTGCTGCCAGCCAGAAACGGCTGGATGAACAAAAACGCCAGTGGCAGGACAAAATGCAGCAGGCCGATGTCTGGCTAAGCCAGTTAAAGCCGTTGCTGCTAAAACTGGCCGAGTTGCATTTGGCCGAGGTGACACCGGCTGTGCTTACGGCTTCAGCCGATTTAGTGGAGCGCTTAGCCCGCAGCAATGAAGCGCTGGAGCAGCGCAGCAAGCTGGATCAGCAGTTAAAATTACAACTGGAACAGTTTGAAACCACGCTGAGCAAAGATGCCGGCAGCGAGTTTCTTGACCGGCTGGAGCACGAAAAACGCAAACTGCCCGAGTACGCCGGTAAACGCCAGCAATTGCCGATACTGGCCGACTTACTGCGGATCTTACAAGATCAGCAACAGCAGTTGCTGGAAATGGGCGAAAACATTGGCGGCGATCTGAAAAAGTTCTTTACCGTATTCAGCGACATTAACCGCCGCATTGCCCTGCAAAGCCGCCGCTTAAGCGAAGCGGTGGCCGACGATCTGGTGCTAGAAGGCATCAGTAAATCCGAAGTGCGTATTTTATCTACCATTGACGAGCTGGGCTTTTGGCAGCCACTGAAACACTTTGCCAAACTGTACGACGACTGGGGCGCCTCGGGCAAAGCGCTGCCTTCAGAGCAGTACCTTAATGCGCTGGCCGATGTGGTAGAGCTGCTGCGTGCCGATGAGCAATACACTATTGAATCTTTGCTGCGGCTTGAGCTGCATTTGAGCGAAGGCGGCTCCGAGCTGGTGATTAAAAATGACCGCCAACTGCTGGAGTCATCCAGCCACGGTATGGCCTATCTTATTTTATGTAAGTACCTGCTGGCCTTTACCCGCTTATTGCGTGGTGAGGCCAAAGTGGCGATTCACTGGCCGATAGATGAAATCGGCACCCTGGCGTACCACAACGTAGAGAAACTGTTTGCAGCCTGTAGCGCCAACAACATTATTATTGTCGGTGCCTTTCCTAACCCCGAGTCTGACGTGCTGATGCTGTTTAAACACCGTTATTTAATTGAACCCAGCCAGCAAGATCCGAGCAAACGCCAGTTAAAACGTATTCAACCTAAAACCAGCCGGTTAGCTGAGCGGCTGGCACAGCGGCAACAGGAGGCCAGCTGATGTTACAACATGGTCCTTTACTGGAACGGCTGCTGGCCGGTGATTTTATCTGCCAGGTTAGCGACGAAGATGCATTCCGCCATTTAAGCCAGGAACAAACGCAGCAGGATATTAACCACTACCTGCGGCCGTTAAACCGTCGTTTAGTTAGCAATGACGATAACAGCGTGTATTTTCTGGCGTATCACGAGCTGAATAAAGCCGCGCGCGAGCAATTAAGCGGCCAGTTTGCCTTAACTGTGCAATCGCTGTTGCCGCTGCTGGAATGGCTGCAACTGGTGCAGGAAACCCTGGGCCGCGACAGCGCTTTAACCGCCGGAGATACCATTAAGCTGCAGGAATTTGTGCTGCGCACCGAGGATAACCAAAGCCTGCGCCAGCGCTTAAACCAACTGGCCAGCGACCGCTTTTTTAACAGCCAGAGCGACGCGCTGGACAACCAGGTAAAGCTGATTTTCCGCCGCTTAAAAGAGCACGGCTACCTGCTGCAACCACACAGCGACCGGCAGTACTATATTGTTACCGGCAAAATTGACTATTTAATTGATGTTATTCGTTTTATCCGCGATGAAGAGCATCTGCCGGTAGATGACACCCCAACCCAGCAGGCGATGTTGTAATGGCGCCGCTGGATACTGGCGCGGCCTCTAACCTGTTTAACGTCGGCGCCGAACGGCTGGCGCTGCTGGGCAAGCACCACAAAGCGTTGATGCAGGGCTATCTGGACGGTTTTATTGATGAAGCCGCCTTTAGCGAAAGCGCGCTGAAAAAGCTGATTGCGGCGCGTATTTTGTGGCGCCCGGATGAGCAACAGCCACTGGCACTGCGGCCGCTTGTCAGCGAGCTGATTGCCAGTATGGTGGCCGATGAAAACCGCCGCCAGATTAATGCCGACGTGGCAGAAAAGCTGGAACAAATCCGCAACCGGGTGCAGGCCTACCGCGATGCGCAGTACAAAAGCGATTACAGCGTTGCCGAGCTGCAACTGCAACGGCTAACCGAGCATGTACACGATTTAAGCGGCCAGTTTGAAGAAGCAATAGACAGCTTATGGCACCGGCTGAACAGCGATTTTGGTTTTGTTGCCAGCCTGGATGATAAAATCCGCGAGAACGAGCGGGCGCAAAAGCAATTACGCCGTTTGCTCGATGGCCTGGTGTTACTGGATTTTAACGAGCTGATTGAGTTATCCGAAGGTAATAACCAGCTGCGTAAGTTGCTGGTAAGCCAGCTACAAAACCAGCTTAGCTCGCATCACAGCAGCCTGCTGGAAGTACAAAAACGCCTGGTCGAGCTGTTAGCCCGCTTCCGCCAGCAGCAGTCGCGTTCAATGCTAATCACCAATATGGCGGCGTTTTTACGCCAGCACCCGAAGTATCAGCCGGCCGATTATCCCAACCGCTCTGATGTTCCCGTGTTATTTAATCAGGCTGCAGCAATACAGCCGCAAGCGGCCATTGCGCTGGATAAAGCCAGCGAACGCCAGATCCTGGCCGAGCTGGTGCGGGCGTTACCCAGAACCGCTGCCATTAACCTGCCGGATCAGCAAAGCGCCAGTTTTGCCGCAGTAATGGAAGATGAAGAAATTGCCGCCCGCCAGCAAGCGCTGAAAACTGACGTGGAAAACTTCTACCTGCGGGTGATTGATAAAGCCGGGCCGCTAAGTGCGCTGGATTATCTGACAGAGCAGCAGCTAAGCTGGGACAGCGAAATCTGGCTGTACCAGATTATTGCCGAGTATCAGGCGCTGCCGCAGGATGAAAAGCATATGTTTGCCATTAAGCGCGACGAAGTGCCAGCCAGTGCCGTTAACAGCCTGCTGCTTATTCGCGATATCAGCCTGAGCCTGCAGGCAGCCTGATGAGCTACCCGCCGCTGAGCGCACAAACACTGCGCTATTTGCAGCAACTGCAACAGCGGCTTAATGCCAGTGGCAGCGAGCGGGTAAAAACCAGCGTTAAAGCCGTGCAGCAGGTATTGGCCTGGTGTGTCGAGCATGAGCTGGTACCGGGCAACAGCCTGCAACTGCCGCACTTTAGCTTTAACCTGGCGTTGCTGAACGATATTGCCCGTGTGCAGCGCCAGCTACAACAAGCCTGCTATCTGGATGCACTTAATCAGAACAGCAGGCTGGATAATGCTGCATCCAGCCAGCAAGAGCTAAAAAGCATCGGCCTGCAGCCGCGCCAGCAACGGGTTTTACTAAAACTAAATACGCCGGTCGATAGTGGTCTGGGCACAGCGGCAGAGTTTATTGATATCGACTGGCAGCAACTGCCACTGGCGCAATTTGATGCGCTGCTGGTGGTAGAAAACCTGGATTGTTTTTACCAACTGCACGCTTTTACGCTGCAACTACAGTATCAGCAACCGCTGATTATCTATCGCGGTGACAGCCAGTACAGCAGCGGCTGTAAAGCGCTGAAAATGGCATGGTCAGGCTTAAATAAACCGGCATTTTACTTCGGCGATTTTGACGCCAAAGGCGTAAGCATCGCCTTAAACGAAGACTACAGTGCCATGCTGCTGCCAGATTTCGCCACACTGCAACAACACGCCAGCCCGGCTATGCTACCGGATAAGCAGCTAAGCTTTATCGCCGGTGTCAAAGCTAAAACGGTAGCGGCCGAATTCCAGCCTTATCAGGAGTTGCTTTGTCAGCAGTTAAAGGGGCTTAGGCAGCAGAATATGCTGGGGATGAGACTAGCAGTAATAAATTTAAAGGCCTGACTTTGGCTGTTTATCTGCAGGGGTAAGCACTAATTTCTGCTCTGCACCACCACAAGCTGCATGATCAGTATGGCTATCGCGTTTTTAGGGCCAGCGTATTACTGGTCAAAAAGCCTCTCGTAAAACTGTATTAAATTGACGGCTTTGTTGTAGAAAGTATTCACAACGTTGCAAAGTGAGTTGGGTTAAGTTTTTTATATGAGCTTGCTGTTCGGCGGTAAGTTGGTCTGTACTAAAATCCAGCCGATTGGCCAGATTTTGGCAGCGTATAGCCAGTGAGTCCAGACGGCGCTTAATCAGTGCCGGTTTGAGGCCAACCTCGTCTGCGAATGTCAGTAAGTCGTATGCGGTGATGGTATTGATATCGAAGTTGTCGCCAACTGCCATTGCCAAATCAGTGTTAAGTTGAGGGTGTTGTTGTGCTTCATGCAGTATGGAAACTAAATCATAAAAGGGGCTAAGGCTAATGCCGTTGCGGCCAACAAAAAAGCTGATGTTTTTACCGTGAGCATCACTATTGCCAATAATCAGATTAAACAGTAACCAGTCGAGCATTTTTTGGATGGTTAGCAATGGCACAGCAGTAAGACGGGCAAATGAAATGAGCTTACTCAAACTTACGCCATCTCTGATATTGGCGACGTCGCGATCATCGCCAAACTGGCGTTCGTACTTATACTCAGGAGGCAAATCTAATGCCTGGCAAGCATCAATCATATGGTGTTTGCTGACGCCATGTTCAGTACGTTTGCGGTCAAATCGGGTAACCAGCAGAGCATGGTGGCCACCAAAATGCCTTTGTTGTACTTCGGCTACATTAATGCCAACTGCTGCAGCCAGGCGCATGCAAAACAACTCATTCACGACGATACTGCGATAGTTGGCAGCAGAGAATTTTAAAATATGCGTGCTGGAGTAGTTGCCATCAGCCAGCGATAGTTGCTGGTTTTCATCAACATACACATTAAGCTTGTTTTGCACACCGGCAACGGATAGCCGGAACTTACCGTCCCAGTACACCAGTTGACTCGTGTCCTGGCTGCTAAGGCGCTCAGCCAGCTCTGCGTCCGTAATTGGCCGAAGTTTGCTGACGGCATCTGCAGGCTCGCTGTTATGAAACGATAGAGCGCCGGCGGTTTCAGCCCCAATGGCTTTAAGTATGGCAAGCACATTATCTTTGGATAAGCGCTCGTAACTCAGCAAACTACTTAAAGCATCGCCTTCAGGGAGCAGGTTTTTCAGGAAGTTGATCAAGGTTTCAGATGATACCGTTTGCTGAAAACTTATATGTGGCGAAATGGCAAAGCCTTGCTCTAACCAGTTGGCTGCATAATGAAACTGGCATTTGCCTGGTGACATGAATGTCAGCTCGCCAACCAGACTAGAATTGGCATAGACCTTTAGTTTGGGCAGGTTATCAGAGCCAGTCATTATTGTCTTCCGTTGCTTTTACCTGTAGTTCTATGCCCCATAACGCCAACACGGTAAATAAATTCTCTACCCGCACATTACCCGCGCCTTTTTCAATATTCTGATATGTCTGCTTGGATAGTCCAAATAAGAGGGCTGCGTCAGCAATAGATACGCCCAGAGTTGTGCGTTTATATCGCACTAACTGACTTAACGACGCCAATGTTACTGGCTGTTGTATATTCGGTTTATCGGTTGGCATAACCCGTTTCGCCATAAATCCCACCTTGATAGCTGCAATGAGCATTGTCGCTGTGCTCTGCATATTAATCCTAACTATTTAGGATTAATAGCGATAATATTATATGTTTTGTATATAATCCTAAAAAATTAGGACTATATGAGAAATACAGCAAGCAAGAACTATAATCCTACAGAAATAGGATTATAAAGGCAAAATTGTGTAAGTTAACACACTGGTTGGTTCAAACCAGGGCCGTTTCGCTTGTCACCGGCTGTGGTTAATAGCACCATGCCTAACCAGATAAACCAAATCAGCTGCAATAAACCAAAGGCCTCTTTCAGATAAGGCAAGGTATGCAGCACGGTCAGGATGCCTAAGCTGCCGACTAGCAGCCCCAGCAGATGCAACGGCCTGGCAAAGCGCTGCTGTTGTAACCCGGCGATGCTGAACAGTAACACCCAAAAGCCGCCTACCAGCTCGATGCCGCCGCCCAGTGCTTCAGTGAGCAGGCTGCGGCTGTGGTACAGCGCCACAGCCTGCTCAGGTTCGCTATCTACTAAGCGTAACGTTATATCCAGCCCAATTAACGCCGCCATACCTGATGCCATCATCAGCATTACCCAGACATTGCCAAAACGCTCTGCTAAACCGGCCACGGCAGAATGCCTATCTGGTAAAGCATGTTGTAGCGCTTGCAGCAATATCGCCAGCAGCACACCAAACAGCAGATAGCCTATGCCATAACCGGTGGCGACCAACCTATATTCCTGCTGCAGATATAGGATCCGGCCAAGTGTGTCGATGTCTGACGGTACTGATAACAGACCAAAAAAATCACCGCTACACTGATATAACACAGCGCCATGCCAATAGCGGCCAGGCCACCACTGCGTAGAACCGTTGTATTGTTTAAGGCTGCTGCTTGCATTATGCGCACCTGCACATCAATAGAAGTGGCTATAAGATAGCCTGTTGTTTTACAGCAGGGCGTTTTTATTTGTATCAAGGTATGTTTAGCTGCGCCAATACTGCTGCCGGTTGGCTTAGCGGCAAAGCGACAATAACCGCTTCACTTGATCGCGGGAAAATGCCGGTTAGGGCAGTAAAATTTACCTGATGAGTTACCAGTACTGTGGGGTAGCTTAACTGAGCTTGAGAAAAGTACTGTACTAACGCCTGAGTTTGTTTATCGCCATCACCACGGCCGGCAAAGAAGGAATTAAGTAGCGGCAGCGGTTGGGGGGTAGATAGTGCCATCAGCCGGGCGGTATCGAGGCAGCGGCACCATTGGCTGCTGTAAAGCTGTATATCGCCGCGGTATTGCTGGCGCAATAATTTACCCCAGCGTAGTGCCTGCTGCTGTCCTTCGCTGTTCAGGTTACGCTGGGTACTGCAATCGTCTAACACAAAACCGGCCGGATCACCGGTGCCCGGCGCTAAGGCATGGCGCATTAGCAACAGCGCTTTACCCTCGCGCCAGGCTGTCCAGGCACGGCTATCGGCAAAGCCGTTAGCCGAGAACAGCAAGGTTAACAGTAAGCATAGAACTTTCATGTGTCAGTGTTTCCGTCACAGTGTGTTGTTTACTACGTTGCAACAGTACAACAGGTTTAGTCTGCTGTTACTCAGCCACGATTCAGTTTACGCTGTTTAGCATCTGGCCGCGTATTGCACAAACTAACTGATATGATGAAAAAAGTTCTGATCACAGCTGTGGTGTTGCTTGCGACACTTTATGGCATATGGCAACTCTCTTCAGCCCGCAGCTTTCAGCTATTTGGCGGGCTGATACACCGGGTGAATACCAACGAAAAAGTTATTGCCCTCACCTTTGATGATGGCCCTTCAAAACGCTATACCGATCAGGTGCTGGCCATACTGGCAGCAGAACAGGTAACCGCGACCTTTTTTGTTACCGGTAAAGAAACAAAACAAAATTTGTTTCAGGCCCGGCAACTGCTGGCTGCTGGCCATCAACTGGGCAATCATAGTTATAGCCATCCACGAATGCTGTTAATGTCGCCCGCCGCAGTTGCCAGTGAGATTGAACAAACCGATGCAGCTATTCGCAGTGCAGGGTACCAGGGCGACATTCTGTTTCGCCCACCTTATGGCAAAAAGCTGCTGGTGCTACCCTGGTATCTGGCAGAGCATAACCGCCTGACGATTATGTGGGATCTGGAACCGGAAACGGATCCGAAGCTGGCAAGTGGCGCCCAGGCGATGGCGGCGTATGTGATTAACAATGCTAAGCCCGGCAGCATTGTTTTGTTGCATGTGATGTACCAAAGCCGGCAGGCCTCACGCGAGGCACTGCCGGTAATAATTGAAGGCTTAAAGCAAAAAGGCTACCGGTTTGTTACGGTCAGTGAATTGTTGGCGTCTGGCCCTTAGGTTAAACCCGCCTCGTTTCTGCCGCTGTATGCTGTCAGCGAGTTAACGTTCCGTTGTGTCGCTATCCAGCAGCAGGCTCAGATCCGTGCCTAACAGTAGCTGTGCCACCAGTTGCTGTTGGGGTGCCGTAAGCTGCGCCTGTAGCGCCCGGACAAAATCCATCGAGGTAGCAGGAGTTTGCGGGTAAGCATGCTGTTGCCATAGCTGCTGCAGTGCCTGGCGGATTACGGCGTCACCCAATTGCTGGCGCAAAATGGCAAATACCAGGGTAGCGCGGGAATAGAGATCATGGCTTGCTGTGGCATCGACCAGGGCGGACCTTTGCTCTGTGCTGCGCCTGACGGCCAGCGCAAAACGCTCACGTTCATACTCTACCAGCGCTTGCATTGCCGTGCTGCCATAGCGCTGCTCTATCAGCACCAGCTCGATATATTTTGCCAGTGACTCGACTAAAAAGGCGCTGTCTGCCAGTACGCCGTTGCCTATATCGTGGCCAAACCATTGATGTGCGGTTTCATGCACGGCGCGCCGGTAGCGCTGATCAAAACCGGCATCTGCTGAGGGTTCAGCGCGAAAACCGACCCGGTGGTTAATCATAATCAGCTGTGGCAAGGCGTAGCCGGTTGCACCCATATCGGGCATCGCCAGCAAACTGAGCGCTGTGCCGCGATAGGGCGCAATATGTTGCGTCATCCAGTCCAGCGTGTCCTGCATTGCCTGCATATTTAGCTCAGCGGCGGCGTTTAGTAGCGGGCTGTACAGCGTAAGGCGGGTAGCGCCGTGTTGCCGGCTCAATGTCTGACCGGAAATAGAATACCAAGCCAGAGCATTGCGGATGGGCCCGCGGGTTTGGTACTCGGCATATTGCCGGCCGTGCTGTTGCCACTGCCTTACCAGCTCGCCTTGTGCCAGCGGGGTTTGCCCGACATCGGTTGATACCACCGAGTGCAAGCTGAGCCAATCGTACTGTGTAGTTACAGCCGGGTGAACAGGTACGATGCCCTGCGCTGCGGCAAATAGCTGGGACGGCTTAGCCAGCTCCAATGGCGCCAGGCCATATTGCTGGCGCAGCTCGGGGTTTCGCAACTGGTACTCAGTCTGAAAGCCGAGAGTTGGCAGCAGCGGTATGCCACGTAGATAACTAAAAGACGGTTTAACCAGCTGTGGTAACACTGCCGGCCAGTAGCTGTGTTGTCTAAAGTTCAGTTTACTGTGCATTTGCACTGTATCGCCTGGTGCCAGAGGCTGTGTTAACGTCAGTACGTATTGGCCAAGCTGCTGATCTGCCTCAATACTGTGTGGCACCGACAGGCGAAGCCCGGCAATAGCGGTAGCCGAGTAATTGCCTACCAGTAGTTTGCTAACCGGCTCAGCCGTGCGATTTTGCAGCGTGTAATCTAACGTGAAAACCGCCTCGCCCTGCTGCGGATAAATATCCACCTGCGCCTCAATATGGCTGATACCCGGCTGGGCCACGGCTGCCCAGCTGGCATAGCGTTGTTCGTAATTTGCCCGCCATTGTTCACGCAGATCGGAGCTCATCAGTGGCCGTTCGGCGATGATATTCAGGTGCAAATGCACGCCGCTCATTACCGCCAATATCAGCAGTAGGCTGCTGCTCAGATTTAGCGTCCAGCGTTTGGGGTTAGTAAAACTGCCGCTGCGATGTGACCAACGCGCCGCCAGCCACAACAGGGCAATGCTCAGTAACAACCAGAATGTCATAAAAGGCCAGAATACCGATTGGCTTTGCTCAAAGTGCCAATAGGCATCGGCCGGTTGCAGCGGAGAGCCGGCGATATTCCACATCGTATGGGTTAAGCCTAATTTGCCGCTAAGTGGCGTATATTTCAGCAGCAAGGTAGCAACACAGCAGGCGGCAGCCGTTAACGGCGAGCGGCAAAGGGTATGAAACACGCTAAACAGGGCACCAAGTAAAGTTAATGACAGCGCGACCTTGCCAAGTACCTCAGGGTAAAGACGGAGGTTAATTTCGCTGTTGGCCAGCCATTCTGCCGCCAGGCAAGCCAGGGCACTTAGCAGCATCATTAACAGAATCAGCGCGGTTAAGGCCAGCATATTGCCCGCCAGCAGTATGCCAGAGCGTACCGGTGCCGCAGCAATCAGCTCGGTCATCGCGCTATGGCGGTTCCGCCAGTTAAGCTGGTAGCTCCAGAGCAAGGTTAACAGGCTGCCGAGAAAGGGCAGCACATCATCGGCAATGCGATTAAGCGCATCCAGGCTGGTAGGATGAAGCACCGCCAGCGGCTCGGCATAATGAATGCCTGACAGCACTTCGTTGCCCAGCAGTAAGGTCCAGCCCAGCAGAATAAATTGGTTTAGCCGCTGTTTAAGCAAGGTTGTTAGTGCCGTCCGCGTAAGCTGCCATAGCTGAAGCGCACTGGCGGGTTTGGCTGTTACGGCGCGATATGGCTGTTGTTGCGCCAGCGGATGGCCGCTGTCGTCTGACAGCGGTTTTACTCTGTTTTGATAGGGTTTTAGCCTTAGGCTGAAATAAAACAGCCCGGCGGTCAGCAAGCAATACAGTAGCCGGTTCAGATAAAAAATGCTGTCGCCGCAGAGTTGTGGCGGATTGTGTTGATACAGGGCTATCAGCGCGGTATTGCCAAATGGGTCCAACAGACGCATAACATTAAACAGTACATCGCTGCTAGTAGTACTGCCGGCCAACATGGGGGCGCCGGTCATGCTGGCCAAAACCAGATACACCAACCACAGACTGGCAAATACGGCGTATAGCACCACATTGCTGGAAAAACGCTGCGTCAGGCAGCCGGCCAGCATGGCATAAAAGGCGCAGGCGGGTAAGGCCATAAAGGTAAAATCCCACAGGTTTAACCGCAGCAACGAGGCCTGAAAACCAAAATGCCGGCACAGCAGATAATAAATGATGCTAAAGCCAATCAGCATTAATCCGGCACAGAGCAATGATAATACGCTGACCCGAGCCAGCAAGCGGTGTGGCAGCTGGATTGGTGTTGTGTGGATAAGCTCCGTCATGTCGTGATTTTGGTCACGCAGAAACACTAAGGGCGCCAGCGCGCCGCACAGCAAAGGCAGGTAGAACATCAGTAGGGTCATTTGTAAGGCTTGCAGCCGTTTGTCGGCGATAGTGTCTATGCCAGTAATGCCGGTCGCAAAAATATACGCCGCTAATGGTAGCAGTATTAGTGCCAACCACAGCAACGGTTGGCGTATCAGGTAGTGCCATTCATTATGCAGCAGTTTAAGCAGCAACATGGTTAGCCGCCTTGTCTGTCAGTTCAAAGAAATAGCGATCTTGCAAAGTGGCCGCTACCGGCACTGCCGCGGCGCAGGGTTGTTGCTGGCTTAACAGCCGGTATGTCGGGACACCAAAGCGGTAGCTTTCGCTGAGTAAGGTACTGCTGTCGTCCGGTCGCAGCGGGCTTTGCCAGATGCGGCCTTGTAGCGACGCCAGCAGGCTTGGCACCGGACCGCTTTGGACAATCTGCCCTTGATTGATTAGCGCAACAAAAGGGCACAGATTTTCAATGTCCTCCACAATATGGGTCGATAGCAGGATCAGTTTGTGCTGGCTGATAGTGACCAGTAAGGCGTGTAAGCGCTCGCGCTCGGCCGGATCCAGCCCGGCGGTGGGCTCATCCATAATCAATAACCGTGGGTTACCCAGCAGGGCCTGGGCAATACCAAAGCGCTGGCGCATGCCGCCGGAAAAGCTGGCGACCTGTTTCTTCGCCACGGCGCTAAGGTTGGTTAGTTGCAGCAGAGTGTCAATCTGTTGTTGTTGCTCGGCTTTATTATGAATGCCCTTTAACACCGCCATATGCTGCAGTAACGCCATGCAGCTCATATGCGGGTAGACACCGAAGTACTGTGGCAGGTAACCCAGTTGCTGACGCAAACTATCTGGTTGTTGTAGTACATCCAGATCGGCAAATTGTATCTGGCCGCTATCGGGTTTTTGTAGCGTAGCCAGGGTGCGCATCAGTGTTGATTTGCCGGCGCCATTGGGCCCCAATAGGCCTACCATACCGGCGGGTAACTGCAGGTTAATATCCTGTAAGGCCCGGGTGCCATCCGCGTAGGTAACAGAGAGTTGGTGAATGGTCAGCATAAGTGTGTCCTTTAATAAATTCAGCCCAGCTTGGGCACTGCAGCAGTTGGCAACAAGCAAGCGATGACAAAGTGGCTGATTAAGATGATAAAAGACGCTAACGGCTTAATATGGCGGGCAAATTTACTTTCGTCAGTAAAAGCGCTAACTTCGTCATTCACTGGCTGACACTTGTGTCCTGTTGCGCCACCCTATGCAAAAATCTGGCAGGAAAACACCATGCTTAACCCGGCTTTCGCCAAAGCTAAACACAGGTTTAACGCCATAGCTGGCAACCAACTGGTGTTGATGGCAGCGCTGTTGCTGGACGCTTCTATCCGGCACTTTTCCCTGCATAGTCAGAGTGCAGCGGAGTTTTTACGCATCGTGCTGCAATTGCTGGCTGAAAGCTCGCCGCTGCTGCTGGCGCATTATTTTGCCGCGCGTTTCGCTGCCTGCACTAGCGTACAGCGGCGGCTTTGGGGGGCGGGCCTGATCTGGGCTGCTGGTTTTGTACTGTACCCGCTATGCTTGTTCTGGCTGGCAGAGCAGTGGCAAGCTTACGCTGTTTGGACTGTATTCTCTGTGCAAGGCTGGCTATTGTTGCTGCTGGCCAGTGGTGGTTATGGCCTGAGTCGTTGGTTGGCGCAGCGCAATGCCAGTGCGCGTTTTCAACTTATCTCCCGTTTGTTTTCCCTAAATTCCGTGCTGCTTTTGCTGATGACAGCATGGGCAGTTGTTTGGGCGGGTATCTTTGCCTCTACTGATGACCCGGTGCGCAACCAGCCGCTGCAGGCGGTTATTGACAGCGATACTGTTATCGTTAATTTTGAGTATTTCCTGCACTACTTATGGCAATTTTTGCTGATGGGCAGCTGTGTTTTGCTGATCTGTTGGCTCAACCGCTATCTGCTGATCCGCCAGTTGCTCGCCCGCAACGGCGTGTTTGCCTATATAGCCGGCTGCCTGATTAGCATTATTCTGCTGACGCCGTTATTGTCGGCCGTAGTGTTATGGCTACCGATGAATATTGCCGAATTTACCTTCCTGCCATCGCAGGACTACAACATTTTCGCGCCGACAAATTTCCGCTTTTGCTTTTTAATTTTGCTGATCAGCACGCCGGTTATTTTGGCGTTTGAGCGCCAGCAACAAGAAAAAGCCCTGGCTGAAGTGGCGCAGCGCCAAAGCCAGACCGAACTGCAGCTGTTGCAGCAACAGGTTAATCCGCATTTTTTATTTAATACATTAAATAACTTATATGCCCTGACTCTGGCAGGCTCTGCGCAGGCGCCAACACTGGTGCTGCAATTGGCCAACCTGCTGCGTTATACGGTATACGAAGGGCAAAATGCGCGGGTAAGCCTGGCGCAGGAAATTCAGTATCTGCAGGATTTTCTCGCGCTGCAGGCCATTCGCAGCGGTGATAAATGCCAGCTTGACGTTGTCTGGCCAACGCAGGCAGAACAATGGCAGATCGCGCCATTATTGCTAATCACTGTGCTGGAAAATGCCATTAAACACGGTGTGGAACCAAGCCAGTCGCGTTGCAGCATCGAGCTGAGCATCAACGTGGAAAACGGCTGGCTGCGTATGCACTGTGTTAATAGCGTGCCAGCAACAGCCGGGCAGCGCCTGCCGGGTATCGGGCTGGATAATTTGCGCCGGCGGCTTAACCTGTTGTATAGCGGCAAACACCGTTTCAGTGCAGAACAGCAAACGGGTTTATGGTGCACCGAGTTAACGCTGGAGCTGGAGCCGTGTTAAAGACGCTAATCATTGATGATGAGCCGCTGGCGCATCAGGTAATTAAGCATCACCTGCAGGGCTGTGACGATATTAGCGTGCTGGCCAGCTGCTACAACGCGACAGAGGCGCTGCGCTATCTGGCGCAGCAGCAGGTAGATTTACTCTTGCTGGATATTAATATGCCGGCGCTTAGTGGTATTGAGCTGCTTAGGGTGCTGCACAACCGGCCGGCGGTGATTATTATCAGTGCCTATAAAGAGTATGCGCTGGAAGGTTTTGAACTGGATGTGGTCGATTATCTGTTAAAGCCGGTTGGTGCTGAGCGGCTGTTTGCGGCCCTTAACAAAGTGCGGCGGCGCATTACCAGCACCAAACTGCCGGCAGAGCCTTATATAGTGCTGAAAGTCGACCGGGAAAAACGTAAGTTCCTGCTGAATAACATCAGCCTGTTCGAGGCCTACGGCAACTATGTCAAAGTATGGCAAGGTGAACAGATGACCCTGGTTAACAGCACCTTAAAGCGATTGCTGCAACAGCTACCGGGCCAGCAGTTTGTGCAGGTACATAAATCCTTTGTGATTAATAAAGACAAAGTTTTAGCCGTAGAGCATGAGCTGCTACGGCTGGATGGTGAGCAGCAGGTTAAAGTGGGTAAGCTCTATAAGCATCGGCTAATCGGCTTGCTGTAAGGTCTGCGGTTTCTGGTTAACTGAGGGTAGCTTCACTTTTAAACCAAACAGCCAGCGGCTGAGCCAGAAGCGTTTTACCAGCTCATAACCTGCCCAACAACCAAGACAGGTCAGAATAATTAACAGCACGGCTTCGATGCCCACCGGCAACGCCAGCGGTTTTAGCCAGACGGCAAATACGATAATCAGTGTTTGGTGCAGCATATACCAGGGCAAGATAGCGTTATTGGCATAACGCAGCAGGTTACCCTGTTTATCCAGCTTATTGCTTGGCCGGTTCCGGTAGCGGCCAGCGTAGCCGATCAATGCTAATATCCAGCCCCAGTGATTTAATGCCAACACCAGGCCTATCAGTATGCGCCCGCTAACAGATTCGCCAAAGCTGGCAGGAATACTATCGAGTAACCCTTCGCGGTCGGCAATAATCAGGCCGTAGCTGATAAGCGCGCAGATTAACAAGGCGCGTCGTACCGAAATGACTTTTTGCCACCAGCTACCCTGCAGTGCAAATAGATAACCGGCAATAAACACCACGAAGTATTTGGCATGGTTATACCAGTCATCAACCAGCGCATGGCTGGACGGGTAGGCCTGCTTTAATAACATCCAGGCGGTGATCAGCGCAGCCATCACCAGCAGCAAAGCAATGCTACCGGGCAGTGGCTGCAGTAACCTAGCCAGCGCGTTTAGTAGTGGCGCGCCCAGCAACACCAGCACGCTGTAGCACCATAAATACGGCAAAAACCACAGATGGTTCCAGGTTAGCAGGCCAATAGGGCTGTGATGATCCCTTAATAGCTCTGTATTGGGGTTAATATACTGCCACCAGAAGCTCAGATAACCCGGTTCAATTAATTGCTGCGATAAAGCTTCAAAATATACCTGCGGCACGACCACAATAAACATGCCGCACAGCAGTGGAATAAGTAAACGGTTACTGCGCAGGCCAAGCAGGCTGACCCGGCTGCTGCGTTGTTGCGCCAAGGCTAGCGCCATGGCGCTGATAAAAAACAACAGCGACATACGCCATTGGTTGGTTAAGATCATCAGGTTTTGCAGTGCTTCGCTGGTTACGTCACTTTTAATATGCCAGCCCCAGTCGGCTACATAGTACATGCCAATGTGATACAAAATCAGCAGGCCAAATGCCAGGGTGCGCAGCCAGTCCAGGTCGTAGTGGCGCTGATAAGGTGTGGTTGTCATTGTTGTGCTCCGTTATTGCTGTTGCGCTATAGTGCGTTGCTGCACTAGCATGAGAAACCGCAGAATGACTGACCGGCGGCGTTTGGGGATAACAGGTGGCACAGTGTGACGAGCGGTAAAACAAAAAGTCTGTTTGAGCGGTTTGATCAGCATCCGCAATTATTCAGCTATCTGCTGCTAATAGTGTATTTTTTTATTAATGCGGCTATTAATGCCAGCTCTGTCTGGATGGAGCACAGCAGAAGCAGCAACAATACGCTGCAGTTGTGGGAGCCCATAGTGTGGGAATACAGCAGTGCGGTAAGTACTTTGCTGCTTTGTCCGCTGCTGTTCTGGTGGTTTAGCCGCCACCCGTTGCAACTAAGTGGCATACGCCGCCAGCTATTGCTGCACTTAACCGGCAGCCTGGTGTTTTCTGTTTGCCATGTGGCCATTATGGTAGGCCTGCGTGAGCTGATTTATCACTGGCAGGGGGGCAATTACAACTTTGGCCCGCTGCTGCGCGAGTTTTTCTACGAATACCGTAAAGATGCCTGGGGTTATCTGTTCTTTTTACTGAGTTATCAGCTGGCGCAGTTTGTTTACAGCCGTATCAAAGGTGAAGCGCATCAGTTAGATAATGCTGAAGAGAGCGTTGCAACACAGCCAGTTAAAGCGCCGGAGCATTTTCTGGTAAAAAAGCTGGATAAAGAGTTTTTGATCCGGGTAGAGGATATTGAATGGCTGGAAGCGAGCGGTAATTACGTTAACCTGCACAGCAAAGGCCGTATTTATCCGCTGCGCGCTACGTTAAGCAATACACTGGCTCAACTTAGCAGCAAAGGTTTTAGCCGTATTCATCGCAGTTTGGCGGTAAACCATAATGCGATAGACAGCATTAGCTACGACAGCAGCGGCGATGGTGATATTTTGCTTAAAAGCGGCCAGCAACTGGCGCTGTCACGTCGTTTTAAAGACGCATTCAGGGCCGCATTACAACCCGATGCAGTGAATTGAAGAACTTTAACCCACATTAATAATATTAAGGGCGACATACTATGGCGACACAGTTTAAAGAATACAGAGTAATCCATATCGCTGAAGGTGGCTGTGGCACTATATTTTTCGGTGCCTCGGGTTTGCCGTTAAAAAAAGTTGAGGCAGAGCTCAATGCACAGGCTGCACAGGGCTGGCAGGTTGTGTTTCAGGTGATTGAGCACAAGCGGTTCTGGTTGTTCTGGAGCCGTGAAGCCATGATCGTAACGTTGGCCCGCTAAAGTGAAACGGCTGCTGCTAGGGGCAATACAGCGTTACCGTAGCAGCGGTGGAGGAAAGCGCTGGTTTGGTATTGATTGCAACTTTGAACCCAGCTGCTCTGCCTATACTTACACCGCCATTGAACGTTTTGGCCTGCGCCGTGGTGTGTTGCTGGGCTGGCAGCGCATTAAGCGCTGCAGCCATCGCGACAGCTTTTGCAAATGTATCGAGCCGGTGCCAGTGGCTGAACATAATCCAGGATTAAAGTGTGGTGTTAAACGCTAAACCATAGCAATTTGGATAAACCAGAGCAGCGGCGATAAACATACCGCCGCTTACCGGTTAACGGCCGTCGTTAATCTGTGTTACCACTTTAGCCTGCATCGCCGGGTTTTCAATCTGTAGCTCAACCTCTTGCTGCAGAATAATATTGCCCTCTACTACTACATCAGCGCCGATATACAGTGTTGGCTTGTTGTCATTATTCCAGCCAAAAAAGGCTTTTTTCTTACCACGAGGTTTGTATACCACATCACCTTTTACCACTGTATTGCCGGTTAGTTTAATATCACCATTTACCGTTGTTACATCGCGGTTTGCGTTGCTGTTATCCAGCACAATATCGCCATTCACAGTGGTAACATTGCCACCAATTATCGCATTGCTACCGGCTAAAATTTTACCGTTAACGGTGCTTAGTTCATCTGCTACCTGCAAGCCGCTGCCGCTTTCAATACTGCCGTTTACGGTGCTGGCGCTGTGCAGCTTTACGTTATCGCGCAGCTCAATGCTGCCATTAACGGTAGAAACGCTTTTGGCACTGCTGTTACTGGCCATTTTAACACTGCCATTTACCAGCGAAATATCGTCATAGTGTTCGTTAGTTCCCACAGAAGCTGAGCCCAGTACTTTGTCAATACTGCCATGCTCAGCGGCATAAGCATTAACAAAGCAACCTGAAGCAATAACTAAACTCACAGTGGCAACAATTTGGGATAATTTCATGGTGGTGTCCTTTTTATAGTTAGGTTGCCATAGGTTTTGCAAAAGCTTTGCCAAGATTAACTTATTGAAAATTAACTTCTTTAGTGTTTTACACATTGCGGTGGTAATATTTTTAGCCAAAATTTAGCTAAAAAAGCTAATTAATAAGTTTTTATTAATAGTGGTTTTTACGCTTGAAAAATACCAGCTGATACTATATTTTTTAAAACTAAATTTAACCTTTTGTTTAACTTTCAATTTGGCTTTAGTGTCGGTTTTAGCAGTAGCGGCGCACATTTGCAGGAGATCTGAGGCATGTCTCAAGTTCCAACCGATATTGATAACAATCTTAATCAGCATATCAGCTACCTTTGTTCGTTTAGCCTTGGCCAGAATAATGGCCAAAACCACTGCGCGCACTTTGTTTCTCATGTTATGGGCTATGAATTTGCGGGACCAACCTGTAAAAACTTTACCTGGGACGATAAACAGAAAGCCGAGGCTGGTGCCACTATCCGGGTAGACGATATTTTTAAACGCTCACAACAAACCGGCTTGCTGGAGGATAAAAGCGCCGCGATGACGGAATGCCTGATTTTCGTTACGCTGGCATCTAATGTTAGCAAGGTTGGCGGCTCGTTGGTGATGGGTAACCACCCGCGCAAGCACATTGGTATTTTGTCACACGGTAAGGTGTGGAATTACAGCAATACCGGCAACAAGGTTGTGGCCGACACGCTGGAAGCGTTTAAAGTTAAGTTTACTAACGCCTACAGAACTGCAGGCACTACGGTTGAATTTTATTACGGTAAATTTATATGAAAAATGTCGCTTTGCTTGTGCTGTTGTTTACCACTTGCGCTTGTGCCGGATCCGCGGCTGTAACGCCGCCCTCGGCAGAGCAGGTGTTTCAGGTGTTTATGCAGCACATGGCATTACCGTTAAACAGCGAGCCAAATTGCCAGCAAACCTCTGCTGCCAACCCGGCGCAAAGCCTGACACTGGGCCAGCATTTTGCCACTAATTTATCGGTGAGTTATGCCAGCGATAATAACGTTAGTGTAAAGTCATCCTGCGCGGCTTCAAAATTTGAGCAGGAAAACGGCCAGCTGCAACCGGTATGGGACTGCAAAATAGAGCTGCAGGAGCAAGATGCACAAGGCGAATTTATTTCCAGCTCTATGACAGCATTTTACTTAACGGCAGACAGCAAAACTTTACTGCCCGGGTCTTTACGCTGCTTTTAAGCAATACCATACAGCCGAAAAGCAATGTATTTGCTCATGGCAATATGCAGGGTAAATTTGCCATGTGCCGATTTACCGGCATGGCCCAGCAGAATAAAGTCGGCACCGCTTAGCGCATCCAGGTCGGCCAGGTTAAAGCGTTTTACCAGGCTGCGGCGCAGATCTGCGTCGATAAAAACACTGGGCTCTTTGCGGTAGTCGCCGATATTCAGCCACAGCTCGTCGTCTTCCGGATTGTCAAATTCACGCTCGTTAACGTTGTTGATCCGGCCCCAAAAAATATACAACGCCTCTAAATGCTTATCGCTGATATCATTCACATGCACTACATAATCGGCCAGTTTACCGGCCATCAGCTCACGGCCGGAGGCGGCCAGTAGCTGTAATTTCTGACCTTGCGCAGCAAAGTCCGCATTGCGGCATAAATGGCTTAATAACTGGCGCAGCGCACTGTTAACGTCATAGCCGTTGCTGCCGCCCAGTTGCGGCGCTTTAATACTCTGCCATAAACCGGCCGGGGCATATCGCGCGCTGGGTTCACGTACGGTATCCGCTTTATGGCCCGGGCTTGCTTCATCTTCTGTGTTCAGGCGCAAGGTGGCTGCGTCGCAACCGTCCTGGTGGTGCGAGCCAAAGCAGGCAGCACGGTTTATGCTGTCGCTGTTAACCGCTTTAATAAACCAGGCTTTTTCACCACACAGTGGGCATAGCAACAGGCCACGGTAGCGCTCTGCAGCGCTAAGGTAGTCTGTAGTATTAATTAAACGCTGGTCGGTAAGAAAACGGGCCTGCTGCAAAAGGGAGTCCTGCGGCTAAATACATTGTTTAAGCTAAACATAAATGCATTGGCAGGCAACAGCTTTATTGACCCGGATTCAGGCTAAAGTGTTAATCGTCTTGCTCAAGTGAACGGGCTTTGCGCTCTTCAGCTTCGGCAAAGGCAGCTTTTATTTGCTCTAATACGGCGTCGACGTCGGTTTCGCTGGTATCAGCAATAAATTCGCCGCTTAGCTCTACTTCCGGGTGTAGTTCACCGGCTTCATACAGCGCCCAGATTTCTTCGGCGTATTGGGTGCTAAGTAGTGCCGGGGCATACTGGCCGTAATAGTCGCGCATATTGTTTACATCGCGGCAAAACATCCATTTGGCATTGTTATTGGCGGCGGCATCCACCGCTTGCGGCAGGTCAATTACTACCGGGCCGTGGTCATCCACCAGCACGTTAAATTCGGATAAATCGCCATGCACCAGGCCTTCGCACAACATAATAACAATATAGTGCAACATGGTGGCGTGATCGGCTATGGCTAAGTCGGCATCCATTGCCACATCAGCTAAACGGGGCGCTACCATGCCTTCGTCGTCGCATACCAGTTCCATTAGCAATACGCCGTCGTAACAGCCATAGGGTTGCGGCACACGGACACCGGCTTTAGCCAGTTTAAACAGCGCATCTACTTCGGCATTCTGCCAGCTTTCTTCCTGCTGTTGACGGCCAAACTTAGAGCCTTTTTCCATCGCGCGGGCGCGGCGGGTACTGCGTACTTTACGGCCTTCCTGATATAACACCGCTTGCTTAAAGCTGCGTTTGTCGGCTTCTTTATACACTTTGGCGCAGCGGATATCCTCGCCGCAGCGCACAATATACACAGAAGCTTCTTTGCCGCTCATCAGCGGGCGTATTACTTCATCCACCAGACCTTCGTCGACCAGCGGCTGAATACGTTTCGGTATTTTCATTGCGCCGTTATACCTTAGTTAACGGCGCATAGAAATAGCTGCAGGGGGGCTTGGCCTGAAAATAATTGCTGTACCACCACCGGTTACCCGGCTATATAAAGGCGCATAAAGTACAGCATAATAATGGCCAACGCAGCCAGGGTAATAACGCCGAATGTCAGCAACATGCCAAATACACGAAATTTAAACGGTTCTTTTAACTGACGCACGCCCCAGGCATGGCTTAACCGGGCCAATAGCAGCGTAATACCTAAAATATGCAGATACAGCGGAGCTAAACCGCTGTACTCGGCCAGAAACATTAACAACAGGGCAAAGGGTACATACTCAGCAAAATTAGCATGTACCCGGATAGCGCGCTCCAGGCACAGTTCACCTTTGCTGCCTATACCTACCTGAAAACGGCGGCGCTTCGCCACCACGTTAACACTCAGCACCAGAAAGAACAGGCCGAGTATTGCGGCATATAAAGCAGTTGTCATAGCGTATCCTCAGAAATTATAAAGCCCGTTACGAGCACGGGCTTTAGCATAGCGTTGTTTTAGCCAATTTACAGCATCTTACTGTGGGCAAGCGCCTGCTTGCCAGTAACCGCTGCTGGTAGAGTGCAGAATACTGATACCCCAGGTTGAACCTGCTAATGCAGTATTACTGCCGGTGGCAAAATAGTCTGGTAGCAGCGGGTTGCCCGTGCTGTATGCCCGGCCGGCAACCTTGTGGCTGTAATTGTTGCTGCTAAATTGCACACAGTCTGCCGGTGGCGGCGTGGTACCGCCATTGTCGCCGCCATCGCCCGTTGCACTGCAGCTTTGAGTTGGGCCAAAACAGCTGCCGTCATCATCCTGCCAGCGGCATTGTGCGCTGCTTACCAGTTGCTCGCGCAGCACGAAGCTGGCGGTACTGTACTCCAGATAGCAGTTGGCATAATTGGTGTAATTTAACCGGCCGGCGCTAATATGCTGATCCAGCGTAGCATTCTGCCCGGCATCTACAGTGAAGTTAAGTAGCTCGCTGCTGACTAAACCACTTTGATCCAGTGCCGTTATCAGCGCGGTATTTGCACCACCGGGCAGGTTGCAGCGCTGAGCGCTGAACAGCTCGTCATTAACAGTGGCATTCACGCTGCCGTTACTGAATTCCACACTAACAGAAGCTAAATCGCGGTTTAGGTCAAACACCTTACCCGCTACCGTAGCGCACTGGCCATCAACACTTACCTGCAGTTCACTCAGCTGGGGTGCTGCATCCGGTGGCGGCGGGCCCAGCAGTAACGAGGCGCTGTAAGTGCTACTGATCAGACCGTTACTGTCGCTGGCGCTCACACTTATCAGGTACCAGTCGTCTGCCAGTGTCGGGCTGCTCAGACTGAAATTACCTGTGGTGTCCGGCGTAGTAACGGCGCTTTGTTGCTGGTTCAGGCTGTTAGTAAAGCTGGCACTAATGCTGATGCTGTCACCGTCGGCATCAGTGGCGATACCATTGACACTGATTTGGTTATTCGCCTGGCTAACGCTGATATTACTGAGCTCTGGCGCACTGTTGCGGTTAACCCTTTGGTTATTATTCTGAAAATACTGCCCCAGATAGCTGGCATAATTAATACTGCCTGCACTGATATAAGCGCCACTGGCAGCCTGGCCACCAGACCATGCATGGTTAACACCATTAAACCACAGCATTGATACGCGGCCATCCTGCCACAGGGTTTCATCGGCGGTACGGCTGCTGCCTTCGCTAATCAGGTTTTCGCCGCTTAACCGCGTTACGTTATACAAATCAGCCATGCCGGTGGCATTTTGCTCGTTGTAGCACAGGTTTACTGTGGTATCGCTGCGGCCATGGGCAATAGAGGCTATCTGGCTAGTAAAATGGCTGGCATAGCTGCCGGCATATTGCGCACAGCGGCTGGCGACATTGGCTGTTTCACAGGGGCCAATTGCACCGTTAGAGCTGGTGCCAATGCTGGGGCCGGCACTTACACCCACACCCGCAAAAATATCCGGTGCCAGGCAAGCAGTGGTATGGGCAAAGCTGGCCCCGGAGGACAAACCGGCAATATAAACCTGATTCGGGTCAATCTGATAACTGCTATTGGCTGTTAGTGTGGTCGCCAGGGTGATCAGGTTTTTATAGTCTCCGGCACTGCGGGCTTTAGTGCCCTGCCAGTATGACCAACAACCAAAACCGGCTTTGTTCATTGCATCGGGTACGGCAACAACCAAACCATATTGTTCGGCTGCTTGCGCCAGATTGGCAGTTAAATAGGCGTCTACTGATTGGGTGCAGCCATGCAGAACCACCAGCAGGCCACGGCCCTGGCCAATAGCGGATACTGAATCCGGTGTATAAAGATGCACTTTATTAAAACCGCCAATGGCGACATTTTGTTGCCAGCTACCGGCGGTTGCCGCCGCAGAGCTTAGCAGACCAAGTGTAACTAAGGCCGCCAGTGTAGAGTTGTGTTTTTTCACGTCGTCTGTTCCTTATCATTATTATTGTATTGAACACCGAAGCGACGCAGCCTCTCCCTGTCTGTGTTATACCAACCGCAGCAGCAGGCCTCAGCGTGGTAGAAACTATAGGTGCTTGATAGCAAAAGTGGTTTAGTACTTTAGTGCAGAGACATAAGCAGCTACAGCTAAAATCGGCTGTTTTATCGACTGGCGACAGCTTTTAACCGTTAAATACCCTACTAAGCGCACATGGCCGGCTATATAGTGTTGATGACAATAACAGCAGGAAACAACAGTATGCGCCTACTTCAATGGCTGTCCGGTGCCAGTCTACTGGTTACTACTCTGATTAGTTTGCCGGCTTTAGCAGCTAAGATCGCGTTAACTAACGTCAATCTGGCCGATGTGGAAAACCTTACGCTAAAACCCGGCCAAACCATTTTGCTGCACGATGACAAAATCAGCGCCATTTTACCCGCCAGCCAGCCGGTACCGGCAGACTATGTGCAGGTAGATTTGGCCGACAAGTATGTGCTGCCGGGCTTAATTGATGCCCATGTGCATCACGCGACTGAACCGGAAGGCTACAATAATGCCGCCATAACACGTCAGCGCCTGCAAAAACTGCTGCGCGGTGGGGTAACCTCGGTACGGGATATGGCCGGTGATGTGCGCGTGTTGGCTGGGTTAAAACGCAGTGCACAGCTGGATCTGATCCAGGCTCCGGATATTTATTATGCCGTTATTCTGGGCGGCAAAAGCTTTTTCAGCGACCCGAGAACTGCAGCAGCGGCAAAAGGCGGAACGCCTGGTGAGACGGACTGGATGCGCTGGGTTGATGATAATACCGCTGTTGACGCCCTGATGCAGCGTGCGCTTGGCACCGGCGCCAGTGGCATTAAAATTTATGCCGATGTCCCGGCCAGTAAGGTAAAGCAGCTGGCTACAGCGGCGAAAAAGGCCGGTATAAAAGTATGGTCGCATGCTTATATCGGCCCGGATAAACCCTCTGCAGTGGTAGCAGCCGGGGTCGAGGTGATATCACATGTACCGGATTTATCGGCTGAAGTGATTCCGGCTTATAAAGCCTGGCGGCGCAAGGATGGCACTATCAGCGAAGCCGTTAAAACGGCATCGTTTGACAGCAGCAACTACCATAGTTTACTGCGCAGCATACAGCAGCAAGGCATAGTGCTGGACGCCACTTTGACAGTATTTGAGCAACACCGTGATAAGGGCCCTAACCGCGAGCTGATGTTTCAGCACGGCATTTTTCTGACCAAACTGGCAGTGCAATACGGCATAGCCATCGCGGCAGGCACTGATGCTTTTGATGATGCCGCACCGTTGCCTGAGCTACACCACGAGTTACAGTTGCTGGTAAAACTAGCCGGCCTGACACCGGCACAGGCATTACAGGCCGCTACGCTGAACAGTGCAAAAGCGATAGGTATCGACGACGAAGTGGGTACTATTAGCGTGGCTAAAAAAGCCAATTTATTGATCCTGAATACCAATCCATTTGACGATATCAGCAACAGCAGCGATATTGCTCATGTGCTGAAAAATGGCCGCTTTGTTTATCGCGGCGATGACAGCCGACTGCCGTTTTCTGCTGCGCGTAAAGCTGATGGCATGCTGTGGTTGTCGGGTCAGATTGGTAATTTTCCCGGCACTATGACACTGGCCGGTGCTGACATTGAAAGTCAGATGATGCAGGCAATGGACAATATAATGGCGGTATTGCAAGAGCACCAGCTAACAGCACAAGATGTAACCAAATGCACGTTGATGCTGGCAGATATTGCAGACTGGGCCAAAGCCAGTGAAATTTATAAAAGCTATTTTGCTGCGCCGCTGCCTGCGCGTAGCGCCTTTGCCGCCAGCGGCCTGGCACTGAACGCCAAAGTAGAAATTGAGTGTGTTGCCAGTCTGTAATAGCAGTCTGGCGCTGACACAGCCCCTCGCCTGTGGCATTTGCGCGGGTTTAGGCTGCTGTATCACGTAGAGGAGGTTGGATATGCTGACACGGATTATTTTTTTACTCGGCTGTTGCATCGCATTAAGCGCTGGTGCTCAGGTGCAGCCGGGGTTCAACTGGCCAAATGGCGCTAAAGCGGCCGTTAGCCTGGCGTATGATGATACGCTGGCCTCACAGCTGGATGTGGCACTTCCCGCGCTAAATGCACAGGGCCTGAAAGCCAGTTTTTACCTGCAGTTGTCCAGCCCGCTGTTAACTGCGCGTTTAAGCGAGTGGCGTGCGGCAGCGGCACAGGGCCATGAACTGGGTAACCATACGCTGTTTCATCAATGTTCTGCGGGCAAGCCCGGCCGTGATTGGGTAGCAGCAGAAAATAACTTAGATACCATCAGTGCTGTGCAACTGGTGCAACAAATTCGTTTAGCTAACAGTATGTTATTTGCCATTGACGGCAAAACCGAGCGTACCTTTACCGCCCCCTGCGGTGATGAGTTAGCTGGCGGCCAGCCTTATTTACCGCTGATATACAGCGATTTTGTCGCGATAAAGGCCAAAACAGGGGCTATTGTTGCTGATATGGCGCAGGTAAATGTGTATGCAGTTGAGGTGATAGCACCGGTTGGCAGCAGCGGTGCCGAGCTAATCGCGCTGGTTAAACAGGCTGCGCAATACGGCACTATGGTGAATTTTACTTTCCATGGCATCGGTGGCGATCACTTAAGTGTGTCGGCAGACGCCCACGCCGATCTGCTGGCCTATCTGGCCGCCAACCGCGATACCTACTGGACGGATACCTTTGTGAATATTATGCAATATGTAACATCCAGGTGAGTTTAGGTAAATATAGTGACTGATTATATTAGTTGAATTAATTTATTGTATTGACTTGGTGACTTTTGAGGGCTAGTTTTGTTTTTCTCTCGTTATTTTTCGAGAGATTTCAATAAAATCAAAAGGTGAACATATGAAAAAGCAAAACGAAAAAAAGTTATTTGCATTTAAGTTGGCCGAGAAAAATCAAGCCGTTAAAACAGAATCACAATGGAAAGCTCGTGCAGGCGTTGCCGTTGCTGGTTGCACTGGTCCTATGAGGGATTTCCGTTACAGTGACTCTGGAATGTTCTGTTAAGCTTGCGTTGCGTACTTTCAAGCCTTGCTTGGCAAGGCTTTCTTTATTAATAGCGCTGCCAGAGAGTGAAGATGACAAGACGCGTCTTAATTGTCAGCAATAGCTTTGACTTACATGCTGACTTAATTACCCCTCACTTAAACAATTACAACAGCAACCCATTCAGAATTGACCTTGATTGTTTTCCGCGTGATTACCAGATTTCCCAACTACTCTGGCAGGGAATATTAACCAGCACGATTACGCATTTGCCATCTGGCCAAAGTGTGAATCTGACTGATGTTGGTGCTATCTGGTTGAGAAAACCGGCTGACTATGCGTTTATCAGCGCAGATTTAGCACCGCAAGAGTTGGCATATGCCAGGTTGGAAACTGAGCACGCGTTGTTTGGTTTGTTATATACATTAGACTGCTACTGGGTAAGTCATCCAAAGTTTTTGCGTGGTGCTATTTGGAAGGCTGAGCAGCTGCAGCGGGCAATGAAACTGGGATTCAGGGTACCCGCGTCACTTATTACAAATTCTGCTGCACAAGTTCTTGCATTTAAAAAACAAATAGCTGGCGACATTATTTTTAAGCCACTATCAACATCGTTACTTGCTGCTGAAATAGTATCAGCGTCGGATCGTGTTGTTGAAGGCATCACGACCACTATTATTGATGATGATATGATGGCAGATCTTGAATCGGTTAATGAGCTGCCTTGTTATTTTCAGGAATATATTGCTAAGCAGTATGAACTTAGGGTAACAGTGATTGCGGGGCACGTATTTGCCGCCAAAATATACTCGCAGGATGATGTCAGAACGACAGTTGATTGCCGAGATATATCGGCTGACATCAGATATGAAGCGACTCAACTGCCGCCAGAGATTGCCAATCGCTGTCGCGAGTTTGTCAACAGTTATGGCTTAAACTTCAGTGCGCTGGATATTATCGTCACACCGGAGAACGAGTACGTATTTCTTGAAAACAATCCCAACGGTCAGTTCCTGTTTATAGAGCAGTTAGTGCCTGAATATCAGCTGCTGCATACTCTGGCAGCGACTTTAACCGGGGAGGCGCAATGTCGCAGTCAGTAGCTCAGCGCTTGCAAACTATTATTACTGAGTTGGAGCAATGCCGTGACAGCAGGGTGTTGGTGCTGGCAGCATCCCAACTTGACATGGCACTGTTGCCAAAACTATACGAACAACTGATGGCAATTGGCAAAACAAAACGACTGGACGTGGTATTGCACTGTCACGGTGGTGTAGTGAACGCAGCAAGGCGTATTGCACTGTTGCTGCGCCAGTTTACTACGCATCTTAGTTTTATCGTGCCTTATTATTGTCAGTCGTCTGCAACTTTGCTTGCATTGGCGGCAGATGAAATAGTGGCTGGACAGATGGCAGTTTTTTCGCCGCTGGACCCACATCTGGAGGGCGGTGCTGACGATGGAACGACCTCAGCGCTGTCTTGTATGGATATTCAGTTGTTCAGCAAAATGGCGCAGGACTGGTTTGACATAAACGCAGATAGCAATAAAGCCGAGCTATTGTCAATATTATGCAGCAGTATTTTCCCTCCTACTCTGACAGCGTTCTACCGTACAACGCTGGAGCTGAAACAGATAGCAGCAGAGTTGTTACAGTATCAAATGCCTACAGCAGAACCCGATGTGCGCACTGCCATTATTGATAAGTTAATGTTTGGTTATCACTCACATAGCTATGCCATAACGCCTGCTGAAATGATACAGCTGGGTTTGCAACTGAATATCCGTCCTGACATTGAACTGCTGGCTTGGCAAATATCAGTGCTGTTGCAGCAAGATGTAGGAGGTGCTGTACGCAATACGCCGGATGACTCCTGGCAGGATGTGCTATTGGTCAGCCGAGGCTTGGCTAACAGCAGACAGCAAGCCGGAAACGGTATGTCGCGGTGGTTAGAAATCGAGGTATCGTGATGGGTTATGAGCTGTTTTTGGCTGAAGTAATTCGATTTTACCTGGGCTTTATTCTATTTGCTGCTGCTTGGGGTAAAAGCCGCACTTATGCTTATTTTAAGCAGCAATTAACGGAGTCTTTTCGTATTCCTACTGTTTACAGTCGTATGCTGGCATCTGGTATTCTGGCTCTGGAATGGGCGCTGGCACTGATTATTCTGACAACCGGACACCAGCTTGCCATCATTGTTGCCGGTGGGTTATTCAGCTTGCTTAGTGTGGTATTGCTGTACCGCTATTTAGCTACTGGCATGATCAAATGCAGTTGTTTTGGTGAAAAGGATCGCCCGGTAACAGACTACGATTTGCTACGTAACGGGCTAGTAATAATGGCGTTTATGGCCTTTCTCTGTTTAGACAACCCTGCTTCTGAGATGGCGTTGCAATGGCTGTTTTTCTCTGCCAGTCTGGCGGTATTACTGGTCCTTATTACGATAAATCTCAGCGATATTATGTTACAACTTATTGATATGGCAGAGGGAAGGTAATGGTTGATGCCACTGTATTGTATATTGTTCTAAGCATATTGCTGTTTAGTCTGATTTTAAATCTGATGTTAACGTTAAATGTCATGCGGACGTTACGTCGTCTGCCCATAGCCGATGCCCTGCCGTTAACACCTACACCGCAAACTGAACTGCCCCCGGTCTTGGCCACCTTATTAGTTAGTGGAGAAGTTACCAGCTTTAATGCCGGTGAGCAGCCTGCAGTGCTGGTGTTCTTATCCAGCCGTTGCCCAAAATGTCAGGAAAAAAAGGCAGAAGTGGAGGCTCTATTGCCGCTGGCAACTGCTGCAGAGGTACATCTTTGGTTGGTAAGCAGTGAAACAGCGTGGCGAACCCGGCGTTTTCTGTCCAGTGCTGTATTGCAGCAGCACGCTGTGCTCATCAGTCAAGAAAACTATAAATTGCTTAATCCAAGGCAAATATCTCCGTTTTATTTATTTATTGATCACGATGCCCGAGTGCAGGCCGGCGGAACTTTGGGTGATGAAAACTGGCAAAGCTTCTGTGAACAGATGATGGAAATACAGCAAAGTGCAGGAGCGTTAAATTGAACGGCCATCAAGCCGGTTCACTGAATCAGCATTATCAGCGCTTTGCGTTGCTGCAGGGGTTCGGTCGGCGGTTAGCGCTGGGCTTGCTGATCATGCTGCTGACTGTTGTCATTCAGCTAAGTTACCCTAAAGCGCTGGCATATTTCATTGATAATATTCAGCTGCAGCAAGACAGCAGTTGGTATAGCACTTTTGCTATCGCCATGTTAGTGCTGTTATCTGTGCAAGCTGTGGCAACGGCGATGCGATACTACTGTTTTGAATCAACAGGTTACATGGTTGTTAGTAAGATCAGGCAATTGGTATACAATGCAATACTGAGACAACCAATAAGGTTTTATGACAAACACAATGTGGGTGAATTAACCAACCGGCTATCAGCTGATGTAGAAATACTGCATGATACCCTAACCATGGGGCTGGCTATTTCATTAAGGGCGGCGCTGACATTTGTCGGCGGCGTCATCATGCTGCTGCTGATTTCTCCAGCACTAAGTGTAATGTTAGTTGTGTTTGTACCGCTGAGTTTATATCTGGGACGCTGGGTGGGTAGGCGGATCACGCAACGGGCTACGGCCGTGCAGCAACAGCAAGCTTTGTGTGGCAAAGTGGCTCATGAGCATTTTACCAACATACGTTTAGTGCATGCTTTTAATCAGCAGGCTTCGGCGAAAAAAGCTTATGCGTCTGCAACGAATAGCGCATTACAAGTATCTGTAGCCTGTGTCAGATTTTTTGCTTATTTTCATGGCATCACGTCTTTTCTGACCTACATGGCTTTGCTGATTACGTTGTGGTTTGGTGCTACGTTGATTAGTAGTGGTAGTCTTTCTATTGGTGAGTTAACCAGTTTTATTATTTACGCTGCTATGGTAACCAATGCAGCGGCGGCTATTGGTGACTTCTGGACGGAGTGGATGCGCACTATAGGTGCTACTGACAGAGTTTTTGAGATTATTGCCAGTGCGCCATCAGATGAACCGCAAAGCGCAACACACCCTGCATTAACGGGTAATATCAGCTTTGATAATGTGTCGTTTTCTTACCCGGAGCGCTCAACCCAGCTCGCGCTGAACCGAGTCAGTTTCAACGTCATTGCAGGTGAGATAGTGGCGTTGGTTGGCTCATCCGGCGCGGGTAAGTCGACAATTGCTAGTATGATCCTAGGCTTTTATATGGCTGATAAAGGCCGGATTAGTTTTGACAACATTAGTATGCAGCCTGAGAATGTCAGCCATCTGCGTGAAAACATTGCTATCGTTGAACAGGAGCCATCATTATTTTCTGGTACTATCTTTGAAAACATAGCCTTTGCCGTAGCGGGCAAAGATGTTAGCTCAGACGATGTGATAAGAGCGGCAAAGCTGGCCAATGCGGATGAGTTTATTCAAAGTTTTGCTGCGGGCTACCAAACAGTGGTGGGCGATCGTGGAGTTCAGCTATCCGGCGGTCAGAAGCAACGTATTGCTATTGCCAGAGCATTACTGCGGGATCCGAAAATACTGATCCTGGACGAAGCAACAAGCGCACTCGACTCAGCCAGTGAAGCCAAGGTACAGCAAGCGTTAAGCACTCTGATGGCAGGTCGTACTACATTTATTATTGCTCATCGTTATTCCACTATCGTCGAGGCTGACCGTATTCTGGTGTTATCAGACGGCTGTGTAGTACAGCAAGGCTCACATACAGAACTTATGCAACAGCAACACGGATTGTATTTCCATCTTATGGCAAATCAACTAACTCAAACCGACACCATAGACACAAAACCGTTAATCGCCAGTGCAAGATAAGCTTTGTGCAGCTATTGGCCACTACAGTCATGAATTCTGCCTTAGTATCTCAATTGGTTTAGTATGATTATCAGTTTGGCTTTAACCGTTGGCAGTTTTTAGCAATAGTGAAACAAACTGCGGTATCTTTGTACTAACAACAGTTGAGACAAGCACAACACAGCCTTTGCCCAGCTCGTTGTTTTTTAAATTAATCTATACTTGCAGTACTCATTCTGTCCTAATGCTTGTCAGAGCTACAGCACAAGGAAATCTTCATGCACTCTACGCTAAAAATGCGGCTGTTATTTAGCAGCTTAGCCGCTGTTTTGGTTACCGTGATTACACTGGTTAGCCTTACGACCTACTTTATCCGCCATCATGCCTTGACCGACACCCAGGAAAAAATAGACCAACTGGCCATTACCTTTGCCGGTGGTGTAGGGCAGTGGATGGAAGACAAAAAAAGTAACATCAGCAGTTTGAAATCAATCATTGAAGCGGACCCGGAAGTAAATGTGCGGCTGCATTTACTGCAAACTCAAAATGCAGCCCGGTTTGGCTCTACCTTTTTTGGTAGTGAAGCAGGAGTAATGATGTACCAGGACGCAGCACTGGACAACGCCAACCTGGACCCGCGCACCCGGCCCTGGTATCTGGATGCAAAAGCCGCAGGCACTATTGCCATTACCGCGCCTTACATTAGTTCATCGCTAAAAAAACAAGTTGTTACCATTGCCGAACCGGTGATGGTTTCCGGCCGGCTGCATGGTGTCGTTGCAGCCAACCTCACTATTGAACAGTTAACCGATGCCGTTTTAAAGCTGAAAGTACCCGGCGACGGTTATGGCATTATGGTGCAAAAAACTGGCCTGATTATCAGCCACCCCGACAAAGTACTGAATGAAAAACAAATTACCGACATAGACAGCAGCTTTACGCTGCCGTGGTTAGCCCAAACTATGGGTACCGCCACGCTGACAGAGCACACTCTGGATGGTGCCACCAAATTGGTTTACACCACTGCTATTCCACACACCGATTGGGCCTTAATTTTTGTTATGGGTAAGCAGGAGATTATGGCGCAATCTACCGGTTTGGCCTGGATTATGTCATTCGCCGGCGGTGCCTTAATGATATTGTTCGGCATTATTCTTATTGCGATTTTCAAACTGCAGTTCCGCGATTTAGAGCGTGTTGCCCAGGCGCTTAATAATATTGCCGAAGGTGAAGGCGACCTGACTGTTAGCATTAAAACGGCCAGCCAGCACGATGAAATTGGCATACTCGCCTCTGGTTTTAACCGTTTTGTTTCGCGTTTACACGGCATGATTTCACGCATGCACGATATTGCCGGCCAATTGGAAATTCAGGCAAAAAGCAGCAGTAACTCTGCCATGCAAACCAGCCAGCGCATTGAAGTACAACAAGATGAAGTCACCATGGTGGCCACTGCTGTTACTGAAATGGCTGCCGCCACTGAGGAAATTGCCGGCAATGCCGATCATACGGCGCAAACGGCACAAGATGCGGTAGGCTTGTCTGAACACGGCAAACAGCAAGTAACAAAAAGCCAGACTTCTATTCGCGATCTGGCCCATGAAGTAGAAACAGCCAGTACCATTATTGGTGAATTAAACGCCCATTCGCAAAAAATCAGCAGTATTTTATCTACCATCAGTGGCATTGCTGAGCAAACCAACTTATTGGCATTAAACGCAGCTATTGAAGCTGCTCGCGCCGGTGATCAAGGGCGGGGCTTTGCCGTGGTAGCCGATGAAGTACGGGTGCTGTCGCAGCGGACGCACTCATCAACACAAGAAATTCAAACCATGATTGAAACCCTGCAACAAACTGCAGCCAAAGCGGTGAAGTCGATGACGCAAAGCCACCAAATGGCAGAAACCAGCGTAAGTGACGCCCACTCAGCCAGTGAGAGTTTGGTAAAAATCAGCCAGGCCATTCACGAAATTTCTGGTATGGCGATTCAAATAGCCACCGCAGCCGAAGAGCAAACATCGGTTACCAGTGAAATTAACCGCAACACAGAATCTATCCGGACTGTATCAGAAAGTTTATCAACTGAAGCCCAGGCTGCCAAAGCACAAGCGCAGGAACTGGCAAACCTTGCCGCGTCACTGCAGCAGGAAGTAGGCCGCTTTAAATTGTAGGGTTTAATAAAAACTCTGTGTCAGCATAGCTAAATGCCCCTCTTTACTCTTTGCAAGGAGTTAACGGGGGCATTTAAATTTAAAGCAGGCTGTCTCTTGTGTTATTCGCCTACAAAACGGCACATACCTTTACCCAGTGTCTCGCCATCGCGCTCAATAAAACCGTAGCGGCGGTAAAATGGCTCTTTGCCTTTGGCAGCCAATAGCCCAACGGTAGCACCGTTTGTGCAGGCGCTGGCCAAATAGGCTTCTACTCTGGCCATAAGCATATGGCCGATACCAAGGCCCTGATAGTCAGGGTCAACAATCACGTCCTGAATATAAAAATACATAAAGCCATCACCCACAACACGCGCCATACCAATAAGCTGGCCATCAAGCCGCACGGTGGTGTTGAACAGTGAGCTATTCAGGCTGTTTTGCGCAGTGCTAAGCTCAACGCTGTCCCAGCCCACTTTGCAACGCAGGGCGATATATTCAGACGCAGTGGGTGGCTGGTCAGCGGTAATGTAACCGGGCGTTTTCATTACAGGCTCCTCTGGCTTAGTTGCTTATTGATCGAGAACAGACCGGCCGCTAACGTAGCCAGAAAAGGGCGTTACTCATGGCTGCCGCAACTGGTAACTACTGAGCGGGAATAATCCAGCTGCACGTCCAGGCTTGGGTCATTAAACACAGCACTATAGGTTTGGTTGAAGAGGTTCGCCAAATCCTGAGACGACTTGTTTGTTGTGCCATTGCTGGTGCCGAGTATCTGAAAGATCTCCATTATATTTGCGTGCAGGCACTCAGCTTCCGGTTCAGCCGACCCGCTACAATACTGTGTCAATTCCTCGCGGGCACCATTATCGCTGCTGCCGTTGGCTGTGGCCAGAAACCGAAGCACACTAATGTAGCGGGCAGTAACTTGCTCCGGATCATCAGGCAGCGGCTCCATCGCGTCCAGTATGGCATTGGCTTTATCAAAGTCATTAATGCTTTGAGTTTTAGCACCGCGCAGAATTAAAAACCGCGCAACATTGTTGCCTACAACATACTCGCGGTCGTTGCCAACTTCACGCATGGCGGCGATGGCTGCATCTGCCCCTTCGGTGTTGTAGCGGTATTCTGCACTGCACAGTTGTTGGTGCATACGGGCATTATTATCGCTGCAAGCGGCGAGGATAGTAACAAGGGGCAGAACGAAGATTTGCCAGTAGCGCATACAGGAGTCCATTTTCTAAGTCGTTGCGGGGCGTTTATAAGCGTCAGGGTAATGTGTTGGTGGATGGCAAACTTATATGTGGCGCAGAGTACTGTCAATATGGCGCCGACTACAACGTCCTCCAGCCAGTGCGTAATCCGACAAACCATAGAAGAAATTTCAGGTTTTATTACTGTTTATGCAGCGTAAATAATGTCAGCCCTTCCACTTCAGAGGCTTTTGCAGACAGTATTTTATAGTAACCCATGGCAATACCGTCTTTGGCAAAGGCATAGCTCAGGGTGTTAGCCTTTTTTGGAAATACCGTGTTTTCTTCGACATGCAGTAACTCTATGTCTATTAGTTCTTCGTATATCCGCAACGCCGCTGGTGTTACCGCTACACCATCAATGTGAATACTGTCCATTGTCATGTCTCCTGACTACTGCTGCTTGGTGTTGTTTCACGGTTTTAGTTATGGCGGTCACTGTTTGCCGGTTCACCACCATTTATTCTCAATCTCTTGATCTTCGACCTCTTGAGGCCCTGAGATTTTCCAGGCAATCGCTTCATTAATAGTTAACTTGCGGATACCGTAACAATTGGATCTAACCCTCAGTTGTAAATATAAGAGTTCAGCGTGCTTAACGACTGCATAACTTTTATTGGCTTGGTTATGGAGTTACTGACAATATCAGTAATCCGTGCCAGCAAATATATGACAAAGCACCTAGAAGTAGCAGCATGCTCTGCAATCCGCCATAAAAAGCCAGTTTCTTCATCCTGTTTTGACTACTGTTTAGTAAATCAGATTTGTATTTAGAGATCAGCTCAGTGTGCTCGGGATAGTTTTTAAGCTCACGCTTAAGAAAAAGGTAAATCATATTTTTAAAAGTAGAATCGACAGTCAGCTGAGCAAATTTTAACCCTGATATAAAACTGAGTGACCATAAAGTTATTGAAAGAGCAAAAGCAATATGATTTAAGTTGAAAGGCTCTACTTTGATTTGAGTGATTGCGTAACCGATGGCAGATACTGACACTGCAAGCAAAAAATAAATGTACCTCTCTTGTGCGGCCTTAAATTGTTTATGTAATTCCAGCTCTATCTCAGTTGACACTTCATCTCCTTCATATGGATACACAAATGCTTGTACAGAAGCTCTAAACCCGCAAATAAATTGGCTCAGATCTAAGAAGTTCTAAAATTGCACCTAGTCTAGGCTGCTGGTTGTTTTTAAATCAAGCATTTTAAATTTGTTTAAAAACAAGGCAGGTAACTTGCGGGTTTACTGCTCGCAAGTTGTGGATAAAAACTAAATAGAGGCATCTACAGGCTTATATCGTGGTTTTACCAGCCATATTATTGGCTGACTTTTGAACCATAGCCCGTTGGCTTATAGCCTAAGTTCCTCTCGCGCTTGCCGCTGACAAAGGGTTTGTCGTGGCCCATATGTTGCTGGATGCGCTGGTTTAGCTCAATTTCTTGTGGTGTTTTGCTTATGCCTGGCGATAAACAGCTGTTGCGGGGGACGGGACAGGTTGAGGTTGTATTTGTCGGCATATAAAAATATATCAGAAGAGGACAACGAAAAGAGAACTGAAGTCTCTTTCCGTTGTTGTTTAACTAGGCTGTGGCAACCTTCTCTGCACCGGCCTGTTCCAAAATGTCTTTGATTCTGTCTTTGTTATGGCTGGTGTATTTTACACCTACCAGAACAGAGCCTTCTTTAATGGCATCTTCATAGTACTTTATTTCATGCTCAGGAATAAAAGCACCGATGATTGCACCCAGTGAACCGCCAACCGCGGCACCTGCGCCACCTGCGGCAAGCGCGGCAACTAAGGGGCCTGCTACAACAAGGCCAGCACCGCCGGTTGCTACTGCGCCGACAGCGGTCATGCCAGCGATCACCGCCGCTACAATGCCGGTTGACGCGGCACCGATTACTCCGCCCTCAGTGGCTTTTGTGCCCTCATCTACGGCAAAATTTTCTTTAGAGTGAGTACCATTGGCAATAACTGAAATATCATTGTGGGTAACACCGGCACTTTCTAAACGAAAAATAGCGTTGCTGGCGGCCGAAGAACTTTTAAATAAACCTGTAATAACTTCGCTCATGTTAACTTTCCTTATGGGTAAGTGGGTTTTTTCATGCATCTAGATAGAGCAAAGAAAGTGCCAGTGGCGAATTTTTTACAAAACATGATTTATATTATGAGGTTACAAATTAGCTGCTGTCAGCGGGGCCGTGCCGTAAAGGTAACTATTGCTTGCAGCTGGTAAAAGTTACCAGCCACTTTACCGGCTGACCTTTAAACCATAGCCCGTTGGCTTGTAGCCTAAATTCCATTCGCGCTTGCCGCTGACAAAGGGGTTGTCGTGGCCCATATGTTGCTGGATGCGCTGGTTTAGCTCAATTTCTTGCGGCGTTACCGGGTCTTGCTTGTGCCAGGCGATAAACAGCTGCTGCTGGGCGCGGGACAGGTTTAGGTTGTATTTGTCGGCCATATAAAAGTAGATACGGGCTATATCGCCGCGCACCGGTGGGGCGGGCTCGAATACCTGTTGTTTAAAATCTACCTTAACCGGGCAGGCGCCGTGCTTTGCCGGAGTAGAGGGTAATACGCCAAAGCGGTAATTACTGCGATCGCCGTTTACCTCGCCAATCGCTGGTACCAGATTGTATAAGTCGGCTTCCATGGCACGAAATACGCTGTCGGTTTTTACGCAGTTTTTGCGCCCGCTGTCTTGCCAGCACTGGCGCTGGTGGCCAAAGTGATGCGCCGGCATAACGTGCTCCCACTCTATCCGGTTAGCGCGCGGGCCATTTTTACGCACCTGGTAACCGCAGCCAGCTAAATCGGGTATGCCTTTTTTGCCTTGCCAGCTAATGTCGCAGTCGCAATAAAAGCTTTTTGCTTCAGGGGCGTGAATGCGCTGGGCTAAACGTTTGGCCTGGTCAAAATTGGCGGGTGCAGCTAAAGCAAATACAGAAAACAGCAGCAAAAAGCTGCCGGTACAACAGGATAAAAACTTCATTCACTACCACTTACTTCAGTGAGAACAGCCATGCAGCTGTTGACGCAGAGCTCGCCTTGCTCACGTCAACACGCCGTAAACCCTTCCGTGGGGGCTCGACTCAGGCATCCATGCCTTCAACGGTTGACTTACAGCAAGCCGATCTCTGCTACGACAATTTATTTTCGCTGCTCAGCTTAATCAGCCGCGCTGAACAGCAACTGACTTAATGCGTCTTACCGGCAATTTGCTCAATGCGGTGCTGCAGCGGTTTGCGCAGGCCAAGTTTAAAACCCAGTTCGGCCATAATAAATAATGGGCCAATCAGTAAGCCCACTAAGTCGTCGACAAAGGCCGGTTTTTTGCCTTCGTAATAATGGCCAATAAACTGCAATACCCAACCGACAACAAAGAGGGCGATTGAACTCCCAAGCCAAAGCCCGAAGGGTAAGGCGGCCAGTTTCGCCGCCAGCAGCAGGCTAATGCCGCTAAAAACAAACATAACCAGGCCAAAGCGCAAGTCCAGCCGCAGGTAAAACACCATACTGCCAATAAACAATAATAATGCCGGTGTAATAACCATGCCTGCCAGCGTAAATAATGGCCAGTACAGCAGGGCAAATACTGCCACCACTATTAGCGGTATGCCGGCGTAGTGGGTAAGAATATTGCGCTCGTCGCGGTGGTACAAAGCGTACTGGCTTAAATGTTCGGTCAGGTTTTTCATTGTTATTCTGCCTGCTGTTGTCTGGTGTTAACTCAGGTGTTGCTAAGCCTAAATCCGGCATGGCAACGGGTCAATGAGACACTTTGTTCCCAATGTAGCTAAGTTGTAAAATTGGCGTATATAGGCAATAAATTTTGCAGCTAAAGGCGTAGGCTCGCGGTGTGTTAACGGAGCTTGTTGTCAATAACACTTAGTGGTGTGGGCTTAACCACACTGCTACCCACTCACGGATGGCTTGCATAAACCAATGAAAAATAAAGGATAGACCAATGCAAGTAATCAGTACCATGTTAAAGCGTCAGCTATTGTGGCTGACATTAGTTGTTAGTTCAGGCGTATTTTCGTCGGCTGCTGTTGCCGATGCGATTTTACATGCGTTTGACTGGCATTATGACGAAGTCGCCGCTAAGGCGACTGAAATTAAAAATCTGGGTTACAAAGCGGTATTAGTGGCGCCGCCGCTAAAATCGAACGCGGGTAACTGTGCCTGGTGGCAGCGTTATCAGCCGCAGGATATCCGCGTAATTGACCACTGCAAAGGCAACAAGCAGTCGTTTGTAAATATGATCAATGCCCTGAACGACGCCAACCCGGCGCGTAAAGTTGATGTATACGCCGATATAGTATTAAACCATATGGCAAATGAGCGTAACGGCGCGACCGATTTCCCCGGCCAGGCGGCAGTAAATAGCTATGGCAGTAACAGCAGTTACTGGAATAACCAGCGTTTATTTGGCAATTTAACCCAGGGCTTGTTTGGTGCCAGCGACTTTAACCCGGCCAACTGTATCAGCAACTATAACGATGTATGGCAGGTACAAAACTGGCGGCTGTGCGGCGGCGCGGGTGATGCCGGTTTACCGGATTTAAACCCCAACAGCTGGGTGGTACAGCAACAGCGCGCTTATCTTAGTGCGTTAAAAGCACTGGGCGTAAAGGGCTTTCGGGTTGATGCGGCCAAGCATATGACTATCTGGCATATTAATGAAATTTTCACCAGCAGCATTAAAAGCGGCATGTACGTATTTGGTGAAATAATTACCAGTGGAGGCGCCGGTAATAATGAGTACGACAGCTTTTTATCGCCTTACCTGGCCTATACCGACCATAAAGCCTACGATTTTCCGCTGTTTAGCGCGATTCGCAGTGCCTTTGGTTTTGGCGGTAGCTTAAGCCAGCTGGTTAACCCGTTATCTAACGGCCAGGCGCTGCAAAACAGCCGGGCGGTAACCTTTACGATTACGCATGATATTCCTACCAATGACGGCTTTCGCTATCTGATTATGGATGCTACCGACGAGTATCTGGCCTATGCCTACATTATGGGCCGTGATGGCGGTAAACCGCTGATATTTAGTGACAGCACCGGTACTGATAGCAACCGCTGGGTCAATGCTTATAAAGCCGATCATATTGGCAAAATGCTGAATTTCCATAACCGTATGCAGGGGCAGGGCATGGAAATGCTGGCCTGGAATGATTGCGCCATTTTGTTCCGTCGTGGCCAGGAAGGGGTGGTAGGCATTAATAAGTGCAGCAGCAACCAGAGCTTTAACATTAACACCAACGGCCGTTTTTACTGGTATCGCAATTACCGCGATGTGCTAAGTGGCGGCAATCTGGTGTATATCAATGGTGGCAGCTACAACTTCAGCATTCCGGCACGCCAGGTCAGAATGTGGTATGCCGACTAAGTAGTTTATGCTTAGTCAGCACTGAATAACGCCAGTAAATCTTCGGCCTTGCCTTGCCATGGCTGACCCTGGCCACCGGCAAACAGCTGGTCGGCCAGCTGGCGTTTGTGTTGCTGCAGCAGTTGTACTTTTTGCTCTACCGTATTGCTGGCGATAAGCTTATAAACAAACACGGCTTTTTTCTGGCCAATGCGGTGGGCGCGATCGGTAGCCTGCGCTTCTGCGGCCGGGTTCCACCACGGATCGTAGTGAATTACGGTATCGGCGGCGGTAAGGTTTAAACCGGTGCCGCCGGCTTTTAAACTGATCAAAAATACCCGGGTTTCACCACTTTGAAAGGCATCAATCTGTTGCTGGCGGTGTTTGGTCTGGCCGGTGAGTTTGCTGTAGCTGATGCCCAGTGCGTTTAGCTCATCTTCTATCAGTGTCAGCATGCTGGCAAACTGGCTGAAGAGTAAAATATTGCGGCCCTCTTCCAGCATTTCCGGCAGGGTGTCGCGCAGCCATTGTAACTTGGCATTGCTTTGCACCGAGCGGGCATGCTCAACCGGCACCAGCCGGGCGTCGCAACAGGCCTGGCGCAGCTTTAACAGTGCATCTAAAAACTGGATCTGGCTGGCGGCCACGCCTTTTTGCACAAATAATTCGCGTACTTTGGTTTCCATTACCAGGCGGATACTTTCGTACAGGTTGCGCTGGTCGCTTTCTAATTCCAGCAGTTGCACTATCTCGGTTTTGTCTGGTAACTCGCTGGCTACCTGAGCCTTGGTGCGGCGCAGCATAAAGGGCGCGATACGGGCCTTTAATGCATGGGCGCGCTCTGCATCGCCGTGTTTTTCAATCGGTTTGCGGTATACCTGGTTAAAGTGGGCGTCATTACCCAGCAGGCCCGGCAGCACAAAATCAAAAATCGATTTTAACTCGCCTAAGTGGTTTTCCAGCGGGGTGCCCGACAGTGCCAGTTTAAAGTCAGCTTTTAATAAGCGCACAGCTTTGGCCGCCAGGCTGCCGGCATTTTTAATATGCTGGGCTTCGTCCAGAATAACGGCGCTCAGCGGCTGGTTCTGATAATACTTATGATCCCGCACCACCAGCGGATAGCTGGTTACGATCAGATCGTAATTGGCCAGTTCATTAAACAGAGGCTGGCGTTTATTGCCATGAATTTGTAATACCCGCAGCTGTGGTGTAAACCGCTCAGCCTCGGCCAGCCAGTTACCCAACACGCTGGTAGGGCAGATAATCAGCGCCGGGTGTTGCAGTTCACCACGCTGCTTTTGCAGCAGTAGCAGGCTTAGCGTTTGCAGTGTTTTACCCAGGCCCATATCGTCGGCCAAAATGCCGCCTAAGCCAAACTCACGCAAAAAGCTCAGCCAGCTTAAGCCCTGTAATTGATAATCACGTAGTGATGCTTGCAGGCCCTGCGGCACGTCGCACGGCGTAATACCATTAAAATTATGTAACAGGTGGCTCAGGCGCTGTACACGCTGGGCGTTTAAAAACTGAATGTCCTTCGCGGTTTCTGGCGGTAATAATGCCGCTTTAAAGGCTGGTAAATCCAGGCTGAACTGTGGCTTGTTCGGGTTTAGCAGTTCAATAATGGTGTCGATAAACGGCTGGATCAGCGCCAGCGGTAAGGCCAGCTTACCTTGCGGTAATGACAACCAGATGGGTTTACCGGCGTCGGGCAGGCCGTGCTGGCGCAGCCACTGGCTGATCAACGGCAACAGCGGCACCTGAGTGCCGTCGATATCAACCTGTATGGCTAAAGCAAAACCACCTACAGCGTTGTCCTGCACCTGCAGGTAGGGCGCATCGCTTAATATATCCAGATTAAAATTATCATCGCGGGCGATATGCCAGCCTTGTTGTTCCAACTGTGGCAGGGCGTCCAGCAAGGGTTGCCATAGCAGCGGGTTGTCTGGCCCTTCGCCGACGCCAAACGCACTTTGCTCGCTATAAGGTGGTGGCAATGCCGGCAGTTGCAGCAGTTCAAGCTGTAACAATTGCTCCAGCGCGCTGGTTTCTGTCGCCCGGTGGCGTTTTATAAAAACGGTGGTGTTGTCCTGCACCAGCTCAGTTTGTGCTTGTGTCAGATTAAGCGGCAACAGGTAGCTGGCATACTGAAACTGCAGTACAGCAGTGGGTTCGCTGCGGTTTTTAGCTTTGTGTGGCAGCATTTTTAGCTGCAATACCGGCCGAGGTGTGCTGCTGATTTGTTTTAATCCGGCGGCGCTGGGTAATGGCAGGCTGGTTTGGTTAAACAGCTGCTGCAAGCGACTGATGCTGGGTGCCAGCGCCTGCTGCGGTATAGGCGGCATTTTGTTTAACAGCTTTAACTGCGCACTGCTCAGGGCGGTGTCCAGTTCGCCTATCTGGTAGTAACTGGTGTCCAGATAACAGGGCGGATCGGTATATACCAGTTCGAAGTCGCGGTCATCGTCGTCCAGTTGCCAGCCCAGTTGCTGGCCTGCGGCGGTATCCTGCCAGGTAAAAGCCAGTGCCCGTTTCGGCCCTTGCTGCACCGCGTAGCGCGCTTCAGAAAAAAAGCAGCGGCCACTGCCCAGTAATTGTTGCAACAACTGATAGCCCCAGTCACCTTCCAGTAGCGGTAAATCGCGTAGGCTTTGAGCACGGAAATAACTTAGCAGGCGGTAATCCTGTTCATCAATCCAGTGCGGTATGCCGGGTGTCACCAAATCGTATTTGCCAATGGCAACGCCTTTGGTATAACCGCCTTTTTTGCTTTCGCGCACCCGGCGCGGGCTAAGTTGCAGCCCGGCCTGGCCGTATGACAATAGATACAGCACCACATCTTTTTCATCTTGCGCCGGGGCAAGTGATTGTTCTACCTGTTCAAACCACTGGTTGAGCTGGCGTACCGGTTGTTGCTCCAGTTGCAGCTTGTGTTGCTGGTAATCGCGTTGCAGCCGCAGCAATACGGCCAGCACATGCTTGCAGTTAGCGCCTACCGGGCAGGTACAGCGGTTTTGCAATTGCCAGCCGCTGCTGTTGTGTTTCAGGCTGATAAATTGCCGGTACGGCGTAAAGGCGGCGCCCCACACCTGGGCGCTGATCTCAGATAAGTCGCTGTTGTATTCCAGCTTGACCACTTTACCGGCCTGCAAATACGCCTGAGCCCGGTGAAAGGTCATGGCATCAAACCAGTGTTCCAGCTGTTGCTGGCTAAGTGGAAACGCAGTATCGGTTGTCATAACGCCTGAAGGTTGAACACAAAGGCGTAATGCTACCGCAGTTTTGCCTTAAGCCAAATGCGATAGCGTGAAATAAACAAAATTTGTCTGGTTAACCGGCTTAATCGTTAATTTTTACCGGGCCGTTTATGGCATTCAGCTTTAAACCACCGGAGCCGCTGTCGAGAATGGTCAGGCCGCCGGCACCGTCTACGTTAATATCGCCGGAGCCGTCATCAATAGTAACGACACCGCCCACCGCGTTGACCACGATATCGCCTGAACCATCTTCAATCGTTACATTACCGGTTACCTGACGGATAGTCAGATCACCGGAGCCATCATCTACTGTCAGTTTGCCGCTGACCTGCTCAATCAGTAAATTGCCCGAGCCATCTTCCACCTTTACATTGGCGCCGCCACTAATGCGCAAATCACCGGAACCATCGTCTACCTGTAAATCGCCCTGCAGACCACGGATGTCAGTGTCGCCCGAGCCGTCATCCAGCGTCAGGCCGAAGTGTTCAGGAACCTTAATGAGCACGTCGATATAAGGGCTGTTGCCGTTATAAAAGCTTTTATCGAACCCGGCTTCCAGTACCGCACTATTGCCACTGGTTGTCAGGCTCAGGCGGATATCGTCAGCCTGGTAATAATAAATGTTGGCGACCATTTCTATTTCGCTGCGGCCGGCCTCACCGATAATATCCAGTTTACCGGCGCCGGTATCTGCTACCAGCTGTGTTAAAGCTGCACCATCTAATGTCAGTTTGCGTTCTTCATGCTGTAAGTCGCCGGCGTGGCCGTTGCCAACATAAATAACACAGCCACTGAGTAAGCCGGCAGCGAATACAGTAATAACAGTGCTTTTCATATGATGTCCTTGTTGTTTGTCTGGTTTATTCAATAATGGCTAAGTTTGCCAAAGCGCTTAACAAAAGCACTGCAAAATAAATGCCCGAATTTAAGTTGTTGTAATTAAACACTTATATTTTAAAGTGGCGCTAAAGCCTGGCGGTTATGACCACTATGTGGTTGAATTGACGACACAAATAACGCTTTTGCTAACAATAGCAGCCACTGCTGGAGTGTTAACAAAAAGCGAGCTATGTTTAAGCGGGTCGGGTTTAAACAGGCGGCGTTTAAACAAAGGGTAACAGCGCCATCAGGCATTACAGCAGAATAATGTCGCAGCATAATAAGGATTGCTCACTATGTTAAAGAAAGTACTGGTTGTGGTGCTAGCGTTGTTGGCGATCCCCTTGCTGGCGGCATTATTTGTAAAGCAGGATTATAAAGTAGAAACTCAGGTGGTTATTCAGCAACCGGTGACGGTGGTGTTTGATTATATTCGTTTTTTAACTAATCAGGACAACTTCAGTGTATGGGCCGCCCAGGACCCGAATATGCAAAAAACTGATCGCGGTGTTGACGGCACTGTGGGTTTTGTTTCGGGCTGGCATAGTGAAAATTCAGATGTTGGCACCGGCGAGCAGGAAATAAAAGCCATAGTGGAAGGCTCGCGGATAGATTACGAGCTGCGTTTTTATCAGCCTTATGCCGCGGTGTCGCCAGCTTATATGCAAACAGAAGCCGTTAGCGCAGAACAAACCCGGGTGACCTGGGGTTTTGCCGGCCATATGCCGTATCCAATGAACCTGATGCTGCTGTTTATGGATGTTGAAGCAATGATAGCGGCAGATTTACAACAAGGCCTGGAAAACCTGAAGTTAATTCTGGAAACCCCAGCAGCAGAGCCGGCAGAAACGCCACTTAGCTGAGGTGTCAGAAGTAAAAATCCAGGCTCAGCTGCAGGTAGTCGTCGCGGCGCATAAAGTACAGTGGATCTGATGTCAGGTGGCTTTGAAAGAACCAGGCATCCAGTCTTAAACGCAGGCTGTTCGACAAACGCATAGAGGCTTCGAGCTTGCCACTGCGGCTGTTGCTGTTCTGCAAATCCTGCATAATTCCCAGCAGAATTTCGCTGCCTGCCTCATCATTGGCAACAATACGGCCACCGATAAACACATCATTCTGCCCTGGTACTGGCGCCTGCCGGTCGCGGCTGTCGTACTGGTATTCGGCGATCCAGCCCAAATCCCAGCTACTACCGAATACACCGACCTGGGTATATTCAAAGCCGGCGGTGCTGGCGATAAAGTCTTGCTGCCGGGTTTTGCGATAAATGCTTTCCAATTTCCAGGCCCAGCTACCGCTAAGCCACTGGCTGTCCAGCCCCAGTTGCTGCATCTGCAGATACACCGGCTGCAGGTTGCCAGTTGAGGTTAGCTGTAGCTGCGGATCACGATTATTGCCTTCAAAATAACTCAGGCCTAAATCCAGCGCGCCAAACTGCCGGCTCCAGCGTAAGGCGAAGTCGAGGTTTTGCTCAGCTTGTGCCGACTCATAAAACGGATTATCGCTGTCGATAGGCAGCGGCGGCCTTAAACGGCCATCAGGGCCCGGCAGGGTACGCTCGCGAAAATAAGGCAGCAGATACAACGAAAAAGTACCAGCGTCGCCATACAGATTCCAGTTTAACATTGGCTGACCCAACTTGGTTTCGCCATCCACACTGGCGACCAGATCGGTCTGGTTAATAACATCTACCAGATGCTGCGACTCCGTCACGCCCCAAAACACGATGTCAACACCGGCTTTAATATCATAGCCTGTGCCGGCATACTGCCAGTAGGCCTGGCGCAGGTCGGCCAGGTTGCGCTTATTATCACGTTGGTCCAGCCGCAAAAAAGGCTCAATGGCGATCTGGTGAGCACGGTTATCACTTTGCCAAACCCACTCAGCGCTAATGGCCACACTGCTGTGCGCTTTGGCCTGGCCTTGCTCTCCCTGCTGTGGGTAATAGCGTTGCTGCAGATGCAGACTGTAATCATTGCTAAGATTTTGCTGCCAGCTGTTCGGTGTAACATCCGGGCTGGCCCCGGGTTGTGCTGCGGCTATTGCCCGGCGCTGTAATATTGCTGCGCTACTGAGCTGTGCCGCCGAGGTGGGCTGTTCTGTGTCGGCAGTACTGGCTGTGGTGGTACTGATAGCGTCGCGGCGGTTTTCTGCTACTGGCGCCGCAGCAACATTAATGTACTGTGCTGGCGTAACCACACCAAGCGGCTTATCGGCAATGGACTGATAATACCATTGCCGGGCCTGCGATACCGGCGTAGCCAGCATTTGCGCCCGCTGCGGCACCTTTAATACAGCGCCGCGCTGCAGAGCGTTGATATTGTTAGCGCGAAATGCCTGCGGATTAACCTGCCACAGTGCATAAACCACCTGCACCATAGCCACCTGTTCGTCCGGTCGGGCTGCAGTTGCCAGTTTCCATAAGGTATCTGTCGGCTGTACCGGAGGCAGTTGCTGCGGCTGTGCCTGAGCCAGCGCAGTACAGAATACCAGAGCAGAAGTCAGCTGATGCATCGCTAAAGTATCCTTGTGCTAGCGCACCCGTTGCAGCGCATTGGTGTCAAAGTCTGCCGCCGTGCGGCCAGTATTAAAACTGATCTGATGGATTAACAGATCGGTGCTTTTTCCGGTCTGGTGATTCACCATACTGAGCTTATGCGGGCGCCAGTATTTATCCAGATACAGCTGATAGTCGTGCAATGTCAGCGTTTTTAACAGCGTATTTTTGCGATCGTAATATTCGGCCTTATATAAACGGTAATGCTGCTGATCTACCCAAACCACTGTTTTGCTATAGCCGGAAAACTCGTCAGCAGGTACTTGCTCCAGTACAAAGCAAGGCTGGTCATTACAACTTTCGTCACGCAGGTAGCTAAAACGGTATTTTTCGATTTCAAACGAGCTTAAATCTTCGTAGGCAAATTCACTGCCCATAAAAGGCCCCGATTTATTGCGTGATGCAATACGTTTCACCCGTTTTATGGCCGGCAGATACAGCCACTGATCATCTTCTGCTGTCGGGTGCGAGTGGTTTAAAAAGGCGGTACCGCGTACATCCCGCGGCTCGTCAAAAATGGTCAGCCCCTTATCGCCATCGCCCTGCACTTCCAGTGCGGCAGTACGGATTTCCCGCCGGCTTTCATCCCCTTTGGCATTACGCAGTACCATAGTGGTGCGGCTTTCACTGTCACCCCAACCGGCATCGCGCACTTTGCGCTCTTGGGCAATAGCCAGGCCTTTGGTTTCGTCGGCTACTGCAAAACCTGTTAGCCAGACTGCGCCGGTCAGGCCCAGTATTAACAGCGGCGTTGGTAAAATATTACGCATGATGTTGGCTTTCCTTAGTATCAAATTTAAGCAAAAAGGCTGGCAGGAATAAAAAGTCGATTACCAGCGCGGTAAAAATAATAATAGCGGTTAACAGGCCCATATCCGAGTTGAGCCGGAAACTGGATAACATCAACACGCTAAAACCAATTACCAGTACGGCAGTGGTGATCCAAAGCGCCCGGCCGACACTGTTGAAAGCATAGCGCACAGCAGCTTCAGCATTGTTACCTTCGTGGCGTGCATGCTGGTACTTGGCCAGAAAATGCACTGTATCGTCAACAATAATACCCAGACTTATGCCGGCGACCACCGATAATCCCAGATTAATTTCACCGCTATACAGGCCCCAGATGCCAAAACCAATAGCCGCGGGGGCAATATTAGGCAACAGGCTGATTAGCCCCATGCGCCAGGAACGCAGACTAAATACCAGCAACAGGGAGATCAGCACCAGTGCCAGTGGCAGCGTTTGCAGCATCGACGCCATATTACGCTCACCAATATGGGCAAACATCAACGCTGTACTGGCCGCGCTGGCCTGATACTGCGGAAACTGACTGGTAAAATACTGCAGGGCTTTTTGTTCAAAGCCGGTAATCTCTTTACTGCCCATATTTCTCAGGGCAGCGGTCAGGCGGGTGGCACTTTTATCCAGATTCAGCTGGTTATTCAAGTCGAGGCCGTAAGGCAATGACATTTCATACATCAGCAGATATTGTGCGGCTTCGTCCTGTGTTTGTGGTATGCGGTAAAAGGCCGGGTCGTCGGCATGCATATTTTTATTTAGTCGTTTAAACACTTCACTGATGCTATTAACATGCGCCACTTGTGGCTGGTCTGCCAGCCACTGACTGAAGTTTTCCACTGCCGCAATAAATTCCGGCTGGTTTACGCCACTGCTTTGGCCGCTGTGTAACACAAAATCCATCGACATTGATGCCGCCAGGTGCTGATCAAGAAAATCCATCGCCTGACGAAAATCAGTCGCGGGTGAAAAATACTTAACCGCTTCATCATTCACTTTATTCAGGCTGACAAAACCGGCAAAAACGACCATCAGTAGTGCCATTGCCGGCAATAACGGGCGTTGGCGCAATATCACGAAACTGGCCAGTTTATCCATTGCAGTATCTTGCTGATGCTGCGGTTTTACTTTGCCTGGCCTTACCGGTAACACTGCCAGCAGTGCCGGCAAGGTGACGACACTGAGTAAACACGCCAACATCACACCAACCGCAGTCATATTGCCTAAGTCCGCCAGAATGGGCACTTCAGAGAAATTCAGCGTTAAAAAACCAATGGCAGTCGTTGCACTGGTAATAAAAATGGGCATTAAATTGCGCTGCATGCTGTATTCAATAGCACTTTGCTTATTTTGGCCCCGGCTTAGCGCAAACTGCACCGACGCTATAACATGTACACAGTCGGCCACCGCCAGTGTCATCAGAATGGTAGGTACATTGACAGTAGCGGTACTTAAAAAAATACCGGCTGCACCTGCCATGCCAAGGGTGCTGGTGATGGTCACCACAATAATAATGACAGTAGCCAGGGCAACAACAACTGAGCGCAGTAATAACGCCAGCATAATTACGATCACGACAAACATCACCGGGATCAGCGTCCGGGCGTCGTGCTCGGCTTCATAGGCAAAGGAGTGGTTCATTGCTATTACGCCGGCCAGATAGAATCGGACATCCGGATAACGTTGGCTAAATTCGTCTGTTAACTGGCGGGCAAAACCAAAGGTATCAAACACCTCTTTATTTTTATCCAGTTCGGGCAACTGTACAGTGATATTAATAGCAGTAACGGCGCCATCGGCGGTAATCAGCCGTTTTACCAGTGTTGGTTCTGCCAGCGCAACGCGACGGATGTTAGCTATTTTTGCCTCATCCAATTGCGCTGTATCGAGCAGCAAATCGGCCACCAGCAAATCATCGGCATCGGCTTCAGTATGCTGAAAATTACTGATTGAGTCGACTCGGATAGAATAAGGTGTCTGCCAGGCGGCGTCAGTTATTTGCTTAACCAGCGTCAGATTGGTTGTGTTGAAGATCTGCCCGTCTGCCGGCGCGATACCAATAAGAATGTTGTCGCTCTTATTAAATTCGTCCTGCATTTGTTCAAACATGAGCAATTGCGGGTTGTCATCGGCGAAAAATACCCGGAAGTCACCGCGAAAGTACAGCTTGCCCATGCCGCTGCTCATCAGCAATACAAGCACCAAAGTACCCAGTAACACCCACCACGGATGTTTCAGCACCCAGCCAAGCCAAAGTTGCCTCATCTTTTGCTCCCTAAGACAATTTATCAATCTGACCAACAGCTTGGGCTGAAAATATAGCGCTCCGTGCTGTGTTACCCAGTGTAGCCGATTTAGCCTGTGGCTTAGCAGATTATTTAACCTTGCTAATATTTAACAATATGCTAAATATTAATTATCTTTTTATTTTGTCCGCGCAGGAGACAGGATGTCACTGGCCGTTGTTTTCAGTCGTGCCCGTCATGGTTTAGATGCCCCTTTAGTTACCGTTGAAGTGCATATCAGCAATGGCTTGCCTGCTTTTCAGCTGGTTGGCCTGCCCGAAACCTCGGTAAAAGAGTCTCGTGATCGGGTGCGCAGTGCCATGGTAAACAGCGGTTTTGCTTTTCCGGATCGCAAAATCACCGTTAATTTAGCCCCGGCTGATTTGCCTAAAGAAGGCGGCCGTTTCGATTTGCCGATAGCGCTGGGTATTATCGTTGCTTCCGGCCAGTTAGCCGAAAAAAGCCTGCAGGGCTATGAGTTTTGTGGCGAGCTGGCGCTGTCGGGCGAGATCCGCAGCATAGTAGGCGAAATTCCGGTAGCCATAGCCTGCCGCGATGCTGGCCGTGAAGTGGTGCTGCCGATGTTAAATGCCCAGCAGGCGCAGCAGGTACCCAAGGTAGTAGTGCACGGTGCTGAGCATTTATTGCAGGTGCACAGCTTTTTATTAGCCCAGCAACCATTGCCTGCTATTCCGGCTTTACCGGTGCGTGAGCAACAGCACTTACCGGATTTAGCTGACGTGAAAGGCCAGGCCCATGCCAAACGGGTGCTGGAAATAGCGGCGGCCGGTGAACATAACCTGTTAATGCTGGGCCCGGCCGGTACCGGTAAATCTATGCTGGCGCAGCGTTTACCCGGTATTATGCCGCCTCTTACAGAGCCGGAAGCACTGGCTACTGCCGCCATCTACTCTATTGCCGGGTTAAAGCGTAACTTAACCGACTGGCAGCAAAGGCCGTTTAGATCGCCGCATCACACCAGTTCTGCAGTGGCCTTGGTTGGTGGTGGTTCTGTGCCCAGGCCCGGAGAAATATCGTTGTCGCACCACGGAATTTTATTTTTGGACGAGCTGCCAGAGTTCCCGCGCAAGGTGCTGGATGTGTTACGCGAACCGCTGGAAACCGGTGTGGTACATATTAGCCGCGCTGCACGTCAGGCAGAGTTTCCGGCACAATTTCAGCTGGTAGCAGCATTAAACCCCAGCCCGACCGGGCACCATCAGGATGGCCGGGCCACCCCCGAGCAGGTAATGCGTTATTTGAACCGGCTGTCAGGCCCGTTTATTGACCGCATAGAACTGCAAATTGAAGTACCGTTGCTGCCCAAAGGCATGCTTAGCCAGCATACGCAGGAAGAAAGCAGCGCCAGTGTGCGCGAGCGGGTATTGGCAGCCAGGCAATTACAGCTGGCACGGCAGGGTAAAGCTAATGCCCGTTTAAGTGGCAGTGAAATTGCCGATTTTTGCCCGTTGCAACAAGCCGATGCGCGCTTTTTGGAAGACACTATTCACCGTTTTAAACTGTCGGCACGAACTTACCATAAGATCATCAAAGTGGCGCGCAGCATTGCCGATTTGCAGCAGCAAGCCCAAATTAGCCGCGCCCATTTAATGGAGGCACTTAGCTACCGCGCGCTGGAGCGGCTGCTAAGTTATTTGAAGAGCTGAGTCTCGCGTATATTAAAGCAGGAGTCGATGTACTCTAAGTCAACCGTTGCAGGCCAGGATGGCCGAATCGAGCCCCCAGGGATGGGTTTACGGCGTGTTGACGTGAGTATATCGGCTCATGCGTTACGCCTGAGCCTGTAAGTTACACCAATTTCCAGTTTAACGTTTCGCCGGCATAAAACGGTACTATCGGGTTGCCGTTGGGCAGGGTAATCTCGTTTGGCACCTGCCATTGCTGCTTTTGCAGTGTCACTGTGCCGCTGTTACGTGGCAAGCCATAAAAGTCAGCGCCGTAGTGGCTGGCAAAGCCTTCCAGCTTGTCCAGGCACCCTAAATCATCAAATACCTGAGCATACAACTCTATCGCGCTGTGAGCGCTGTAACAGCCGGCACAACCGCAGGCTGACTCTTTGCGGTGTTTTTCATGCGGCGCAGAATCTGTGCCTAAAAAGAACTTGCTTGAACCACTGGCCACAGCCGCACGCAGCGCTTCCTGATGCGTACGACGTTTTAACACCGGCAGGCAATAGTTATGCGGTCGCACGCCGCCGACTAACAGGTCGTTGCGGTTGAGCAGTAAATGCTGCGGTGTAATAGTGGCAGCCACATTGTTTGATGCTTGCGCGACAAAGCTGGCGGCATCGGCGGTGGTAATATGCTCAAATACCACTTTCAAACTTGGTAAACGCGCGACAATGTGCTGCAGGTAACGGTCAATAAACACCTTTTCGCGGTCAAAAATATCAATATCGTGATCGGTAACTTCGCCATGAACCAGCAACAACATGCCTTGCTCTGCCATCGCTTCAAATACCGGATACAGGCTGCCCAGCGCACTTACCGCATCGCTGGAGTTAGTGGTGGCACCGGCCGGATACAACTTAGCCGCAACCACACCGGCGGCTTTGGCCGCGCTGATATCGGCAGCGGTAGTTTTATCGGTTAAAAATAAGGTAACCAGCGGCTGAAAGTTGCTGCCTGCCGGGCGGGCAGCCAGAATGCGGTTGCGGTAGGCTACGGCCATGTCTGCTGTGGTTACCGGAGGCACTAAGTTTGGCATCACAATGGCACGGGCGAATTGCCGGGCTGTGGCCGGTACGGTTTCGCGCAGCATATCGCCGTCACGAAAGTGTAAGTGCCAGTCATCCGGGGTTTGTATGGTAAGCGTGGTCATGGAGGCTCCTGCAACTGCTGCGGCAAAAAAGTGGCGCTATGATACCAAGTAACCTCGTTTGGTGAAATTGCTTCAGCGCGTATTGTGGTAAGTTGGCGTTCAGCGTAGCTTAGCCATCATTGATATTTACTTACCGGAAACCGCAATGACATTAGAACAGGGAATGCTATTTGCAATTTTACTTTGCACTATAGCGTTGTTTATTTGGGGCCGCTGGCGGCACGACACCGTCGCGCTGGCGACACTGATGGCGGCAGTTGCTGCCGGCCTGGTACCAACCGACACAGCCTTTAGCGGCTTTGGCCACCCGGCAGTTATTACCGTTGCCTGTGTGCTGGTGTTAAGTTATGCCCTGCAAAATAGCGGCGCGGTTGATTTGTTAGCGCGCAAATTGCTGCCAGCCAACAGTGGTGTGATGGCCACTATTGCCCTGTTAACCACCTTAGTTACGCTGTTATCGGCATTTATGAATAACGTCGGCGCTATGGCGCTGATGATGCCGGTGGCTATTCAGGCGGCAACCCGGCTTAAGCTAACGCCAGGGCAGGTGCTGATGCCGGTGGCCTTTGGCTCGATACTGGGCGGTATGACAACCTTAATTGGTACGCCGCCTAACCTTATTGTTTCGGGCTTTCGGGATAGCAGTCAGGGCAGTAGTTTTGCCATGTTCGATTTTAGCCCGGTGGGGGTGCTGGTTGCACTGGCCGGCCTGGCCTTTATTACCATTGTTGGCTGGCGTTTGGTGCCTAAACGCCAGCAGGGCGGGGTTGAGGGCTTTGATACAGCAAGCTATTTAACCGAAGTGCGGGTAGACGCTAAAGGCAAAGCTGATGGCCTGCGGCTGGCGGCACTTGAGCAATTACTGGAAGAAGCCGATGCGCAGGTGGTAGGCCTGGTGCGTAACAAATTCCGCGTGTCTGCACCCACCGGTTATCGTATGTTAAAAGCAGACGACGTGCTGGTAATAGAGGCAGAGCCGGAATCGCTGGGCAATATATTATCTGAGCTGGGCCTGACACTGGAAGAAAATGTTAAAGCGGATGTCGACGCCACGGATGCAGAAAAAACCTCAGGCTCTGGCAAAGAAGAAGTACTGCTGGAGCTGGCTGTAATGCCGGATGCTTTACTGATTGGCCGTTCAGCAGCCGATCTTAGTTTGCGCAGCCGGTTTGGCATTAATTTGCTGGCGTTATCACGCCAGGGCAATCGTTCAATTAAGCGATTGCGTCGTACCGAGCTGGTTGCCGGTGATGTGTTGCTGATGCAGGGCGATGCAGAGCTGTTGTCTGCGTTTGCCAGTGAATTTGGTTGTGTGCCGCTGGCTGAACGATCTATTCAGGTGCCGGATAAACGCCGCATCTGGTTAACCAGCGTTATTATGTTAAGCGCGGTGGCTGGTGCGGCCTTTGGTTTGGTGCCGGCAGCAATATCCTTTGCTGCGGGTGTGTTGGCCAGCATGTTGTTTAAAGCGTTGCCGCTGAGCAAGGTGTATCAGGCTATTGATTGGCCGGTGGTGGTGCTGCTGGCAGCGTTAATTCCGGTGGCCGAAGCCATGCTGACAACCGGGGCGGCCGCTTTATTAGCCGATTTGATGCTGTCGCATTTATCACAAGGCAGTGCCGTATTTGCGCTGATCCTGTTGCTGGCACTGACGATGACATTATCCGACTTTATGAACAATGCCGCTACCGCGGCGGTAATGTGCCCGATAGCATTAAGTATTGCCAAGCAGCTTGATGTCAGCTCAGATACCTTTTTAATGGCCGTAGCCATTGGTGCTTCTTGCGCCTTTTTAACGCCGATAGGCCATCAGAACAATACCCTGATCCTGGGGCCAGGTGGCTTTAAGTTTGGCGATTACTGGCGGTTGGGTTTACCACTGGAGTTGTTGGTTATCGCCGTGTCGGTACCGGCACTTTTATACTTCTGGCCGCTTTAGCCTGGCCTTGGCCTTTGCTACACTACTAAGGCTATTTAACTGAGGGGAATAATGATGTCTGAGCTGGATTTTGATTTAGATCATCTGGACTTTGCTGAAGCGGAACAAAATGTAGAGCGCCAGCAGCAAGCCGAACTTAGCCGTGCTGAGGCGCCACAATATGGTGATGATGACGATGAATGCAGTGGCGGTGCCTGCAAAATTTAGTCTGGGCTGGCTGCCGTAGCTGGCAGCTCCGCAGGTTTATGCCACAACTGACTTACCGCAATACACAGCACCCCTGCCAGCATCAGCAGTGAAAATGGCAGCGGGGTGCCGTTATAAAACAGCGCCAGCAACGGCCCTGCCAGCGCACCTATACCAAAGCGTAAAGTACCTATTACCGCCGTTGCGGTGCCGCTGTTATCCGGAAATTTCATCAGGATCATCGCATCAGCGTTCGTGGCTATCAGGCTTAAACTGGCCATTAGCGGTGCTATCGACAGTACGGTATATACCAGCTCAAATTGCCAGAAATTAAACAAGGTTAACGCGCTGGCACTGACAATGGCTACCGCCAGGCCGGCATGCAGCATACGTTGCGGGCCAAGGCGGCTAACCAGGCGGCTGTTTATCAGGTTTGCCAGCATCAGCATTAACACATTAAAGCCAAATAACAGGCTGAACAGTTGCTCATCTACACCAAAAAATTTGATATAAACAAAAGGCACAGCGGTTAAAAAGCAAAAGAATGAAAACGAGGCAAACATCGAAGTAGCAATATCCGGCCGGGCAGAAACCCGCGAAAATACCACTTTATAGCCAGCAAAGAACGCCAGCTTCTGTGGCGTACCAGCTGGTTTAATTTCGGGCAGATAACGCCAGCTAAGCAACAGGATCAGTAAGCCGTAGGCCGCCAGTGTAACAAAAATCATCTGCCAGTTTGCCAGCCACAATACGCCGCTGCCAATAGCCGGCGCCAGCAGCGGGGCCAGCATCATTATCATCGACACATACGACATACCTTTAGCGGTATGTTCCTGATAAATATGCCGTACTATACCCGGTACCACTACCGTAGCGGCTGCGCCACATAAAGCCTGAATGGCGCGCCAGAATAAAAACCACTCAATAGTGCTAACTAAACTCAGCGCAATACTGGCCAGCACAAAGCCAGTTAAACCAAAAATAGCCAGTGGCCGGCGGCCAAAGTTGTCAGCCAGCGGGCCGCAAATCAGCATGCTGATGCCAAAAAATGCCAGGAAAATACTTAATGATTGCTGCACCATACCTATAGAGGTATTCAGTTGTTGCGCCATAATGGGCATGGCAGGCAGGTACATATCAATGGCCAGCGGCGTGGTGGCGACAACAGCTGCCAATAATATAATGATCCAGCCTGCGGGTTTATTTGACATAGGTTAAGGCTCTTAATGTGGCAGCGCACTATAATACGCGGTTTTGTTAGCCTCAGCTAATGGCCGAGTGTAAAAATAGGTTAGCAAATATGTCTGGTAGCTCAGGGGGTTGTAGCGGAGGCAGTAAACTAATGTACAGGCTGCAACAGTTTAACCACAGCGCAGCTATCGGAACAGAATAGCCTAAGCCAGGGTATTACGCTTATACTGAACAAACTCAGATTGTTGGATTCGAATAATGAAAAAAACCAAAATAATTACTACAGATGAAATATTACTTACATTGTGTCAGTCGGTAACCAAAGTATTGTCGGGTGCAGGCAACAGTAATGTAGCTTACTCGCCGATGGTACAAAAAATACAAAAAACCTGTCTGCGGCCTGATCTGGGCTGTTTTGTGTTGTTTGATGGTGGTTTCTCCGGCCTGGTGATTATTAATTTCACTGCTCAGGCAGCAATGGAAATTTATAAAAAGTATTTAATGAGTATGGGCATGCCGGAAAGTGAACTGGCCCAGTTTCATACCTCTGATGAAGTAGGTAATGTAATGGGCGAACTGATGAACCAGATCGTCGGCGACTTTACCAATACCGTGCGCTATGACCTGCAAACATCAATTAATCAGAGCCAGCCAAAAATGATGGCGATTAATAAGCAGGTACAAATTTTAATTAATACCCAGCTTGATCAACCACAGGCACGCCGCGTTACCTTTAGTACGCCAGAGCATAATATTTTTTATCTGGAACTGGCGATGGATAAAACCGAGTTTATTCAGCTGCATGAGTTTGACAAAGCCGAGCAGGAACACCCGGACGACATTCTGGCCAATGCGCAGCAATATACACCGGAAAACACCGTTAGTGCCTCAGCTGAAGTGGATGATGACTTTCTGAAAACACTGGGCTTATAACAGGCGCTGCCGCTTAGTTATCATGGCGCTGAGGTGTTGCTTTGCCGCAGCGGCAGGCGCAGACAAAAACGGGCGCCACCGAGGGTGGCAGACTCACTTACCCTGATGCTGCCCTGATGCCACTGCATAATACGCTGCACTATGGCCAGCCCCAGGCCAAAGCCGCCACCTTGCTTATTACGGCTGGCTTCAAGGCGGAAAAAAGGTTTGAGTATTTCTTCACGCATGGCCTGCGGAATACCGGGGCCGTCATCTTCAATATCAATATGCCAATGATTTTGCTGCTGTTGCAACGTTAACGTGATGCGCTGCTGAGCATACTTTTTGGCGTTAACCAGCACATTTTGCAGTGCCCGCTCCAGATAATGGCCATCGCCAAACAGCAGCGCCTGCTGTGGCATAATTAAACTGATCGTTGCGCCAGGCAGCGGCGACAGCTTTTCGTTCAGGTTAGCAATTAATTCAGTCAGGTTTATTTGTTGCAGTTGCAGTGGTAACTGGCCGGTTTCCAGCCGGGCATAATCAAGAATTTCATCGACCAGCTGCTGTAGTTCACGCACGTCTTCACACATCAGCCGGCGTTCGTCTTCCGGTAGCTGGGTTGCCATTTCCAGCGCAAAATTCAGCCGGGCAATGGGCGTGCGTAGCTCATGCGATACGGCATGGGTCATTTCACGCTGCAGGTTCAGCAAATCACGGATTTGCAGGCTCATCTGGCGGAAGCTTTGTGCTATTGGCGCGATAAAAGAATGCGCCGGTACGGCAATGGTACTGTCGCTGTTGCTGGAAAATTGCTTCAGGCTTAGCTGCAGGGTGCGGATATCACGCGCCACCGGCCACAGCCACAGGGCTACTGCTACGGCTAGCAACACAAAAAACAGCAGTGTAAACCAGGTGGCACCTTCCTGTTGAATAAGTGGCAGCGGGCCAAATCGCCATAGCTGCTGGGCTTGCTGATAGTAAAAATACACGCTGTCGGCTTCAAACAAAGTAACAATGTCGCCTTGTTGCAATAACTGCTGTTCTTCGGGCAACCAGCTGATGCTGTCCGTGCTGAGCTCAGTGTAAGGCAGACTGATAATACTTTGCCATTGCGCCGTGGGTTGTTGTAACTGCTGCTGCAACAACTGGGTGTAACTACTAAGCCAGGGCGGGGCGGTGTCGGGTTGCCACTGCTGCCACAGTTGTTCTACTGCCCAGCCAATGCCAAGTAACACCAGAAACAGAAACAGGTAAAAATGCCAGAATAACCTTTGCATACTCAGTGCCAGGCGTCTGCGACAAATAAATAGCCTTTGCCCCATACGGTTTTAATACGAAACGGCGTTTCGGCGTTGTCGCCCAGTTTACGGCGTAAATGCGAAATCCGCACATCGACGGTACGGTCCAGGCCGTCGTATTCACGGCCAATAATCTGCTGGTGAATAGCTTCACGTTTTACGGTCTGGCCGGCATGTTTGGCCAGCATCCAGAGCAAATCAAATTCGTAGCTGGTGAGTTCTACACGCTCGTTGTCGTACCAGGCTTCACGGGCACGTTGTTTTAGCATTAAACGGCCAAATTGTAGCTCTTGCTGCTCGGTTTTAGTGGTGCTTTGGCTGCGCCGTAGCAAAGCGTTTATGCGTGCCACCAGCACGCGCGGCTCTACCGGTTTCACCACATAATCATCGGCGCCCAGCTCCAGCCCCAGCACCTGATCAATATCGCTTTGTTTCGCAGTTAACATTAACACCGGGCCTTTGTACCAGGGGCGGATCTGACGGCAAACGCCAAAGCCGTCCAGGCCCGGCAGCATCAGGTCCAGTATTATCAGATCGGGCTGAAATTGGCGGCAATGCTCTGCTACAGCGTCGCCCTGGCTTTGTTGCTGCACGGTAAAACCGTGTTGGGTTAAAAAGCTCTGCACCAAAGAGGCCAGGCGGGCATCGTCTTCGACTAACAATATTTTGGCCATCAGAAAATACTCCATGGGCTGGCGATCCGGCGCCGCATTGGTTTGCGGCTTAACACTTTCAGTTCTGTTTGCAGCAATACCGTATTATTGCTACTGCGCAGGCTAAGTTCGGTATTTTGCCATGACAGCGGTTGCTGCCATTGGCCTGTTGTGGTGTCTTGCCAGCATTGGATAAGCTGCTCAGCCAGAAACAGGCAGGGGCTGAGCTTATGCTCGCTGTACCACTGCACTTGCAAGTCAGCCTGGCAGGGTTGATTGGCTTGTTCGGTAACACAAATTTGTGGTTTTACGTTCCAGCATAGCGCAGCCGCACAGGGGGCGGTTGCAACCTGTGGTGCAGTGACTCCGTTCAGTGCCAGTAACAACCAGAAACCGTGCATTAATAAAACCGGTAACTCACGCCTAAAAACCAGGTTGTTATATTATCAGACCGCACCAGCGGGCTTTGGGTCATAGCATCATCCAGATGAAGGTAGCGTACAAAAGCCAGCACAGAGACACGCTCCGACACGGGCTTTTGCCAACTTAAACGCAGCTCAGGCTGCCAGCTTGGCCTGCCATCGTAGCGCGGCAGATAAAACGGCTCATTATTATCAATGCCATAATAAGTATCAATCAGTTTGGCGCTTTTCCAGTGTAGTTTGGCACTGGCTTGCCACAGGCCAGTGTTTAGCTGCCAGCCGCGGCCAACACTGATGCTGGCATGCTGGCCTTGGTAAGTGTTGCTAACGTCTTGCCACAGTATGGCCTGAGCCTGCCAATCGTCATTAAACCAGTCCAGCTGCACGCCTAAATCGAAGGCGGTTGGCCGTTTACTGACCTGGCGTACAGAAACGGCCGCGGCATTACGCTCTTCGGCATAGCTAGGCCCTACTATCATAGAGGTATGATTAAACTGCATCAGGTTGCCACCAAACCATTTTTGGAAGTAGCCTTTTTCCTGATTAAACTGGCCCAGCACACTTAACTGCCAGTTGTCTGACAACGCCAGGCTGCTGCCAAGTTTGCCGTTGTCAAAAAACCAGTAGCGGCCGTAATAGTAAATATCCGGCAGGATAACCAGCGGCAGCTCTTCGCCACCGTGCAGAGGGTTGCTGCGCTGGCCATAGCCCAACGCCCAGCTCATATACAGCCGCTGCTCTTCCACGCACTGGGCACCCTGGGCGCACACCGGCGCGGGCTCGGCTTTCACCTGCCAGCTTAGCAGAAATAAAAGTATGATCAGGTAGCGCAATCTTCACCTTAGCTCAGAGGTTAGTTTACAGATATTTTTACCCTGTCAGTTTAGCAAGTTGTGCGGCCAGACATAAGCCAACATAACAATGTTTCACAATTCGCTTCACTAAGTCTGACTTTCGCCGGGCGGCAATAAAGTGATCCAAATTCACCCGTTCAGGTATAAAGCGAGTGTGCGGGGCAAGATGTAAATTGAATCCCCTGCCAATTCACTTTATGATAAGGCCACAATAATTCTAAGATACCGGTAGCTGCTGCGGCGGGCGGCCGGTGTTGATAAGCGTAGTAATATCGCTGTCATAGCAGAGCGTTTTGATGAGAGACAAAGCTACTTCGTTCGACATTGCTTATATGGCTGGAGTATCGCAGTCCACGGTATCGCGGGCGCTACGAAACAGCCCGCAGGTTAATAAAGAAACGCGCGAAAAAGTACAGGCGATTGCACGGCAACTGAATTACAAAGTAGATAAAAACGCCAGTAACCTTCGCCAGCAGCGCAGCAGTACGTTGGCGCTGTTGTTATTTGAAGACCCCACCACCGACGAATCGCTGATTAATCCGTTCTTTTTATCTATGCTGGGCAGCATTACCCGCGCTTGTGCCAAACGCAGCCAGGACTTACTGGTGTCTTTTCAGCAATTAAGTGACGACTGGCACGCCGACTACGAAGACAGCAATAAAGCCGACGGCATTATTTTGCTCGGTTACGGCGACTATAAAGATTATGAAGAAAAACTGCATAAATTACTGGCACAGGAAACCCATTTTGTCTGTTGGGGCGCTGAAGTGCTGGGCCACCCGGAGTTTACGTTACGCAGCAATAACCGCGAAGGTGGTCGCCTGGCCGGTGAGCATTTACTGGCTACCGGGCATAAGAAATTTGCCTTTGTGGGTAATGCCTCTGAAGGCAGCCCGGAATTCAGTGCCCGTTATCTGGGTTTTATTGATGCATTAAATAAAGCCGGTATCAGTGCCACGCAAGTACCACACTTTGATGCTATTTCTACTGAAAGCGCCGGCGACAAAGCCACCGAGCAATTACTGGCTGCAGGCCATCAGGTTGATGCCATTTTCTGCGCCAGCGATCTTATCGCTATTGGCGTTATGCGCTGCCTGAAACGGCGCAACTTAAGGGTGCCGGAAGATATTGCCGTAATGGGTTTTGATGATATTCCCGTGGCGTCTTTTGCCACTCCGGCCCTTAGCACTATTCAGCAAGATACCACCCAGGCCGGTGAGTTACTGGTTAATAACCTGCTGCAACTGATTAATAACCAACCAATTACTGTAAGCCAGATTGAACCCAAGTTAATTATCCGCCAGTCTTGCGGCTTTAACCGTAATACCTGACAAGCCAGCAGTAGCCGGCAACTACTGCGGTTTGTTTACCTGCCAATAACCTTGCTTACGTTGCTGCTGCTTTGTGTTAATATCCTGCGCCAGAATATTGGTTTAAACAGGGACAAGTATCAGTGCGTTTATCTTCACTTCATTTTTTGCTGCTGTTTTGCCTGCAATTAGCTGCGCCGGTGATGGCCAGCCAAACCTTAGCCGACCGTATGCTGGATGTGCGTAAGGTAGAAGGCGTTGATGTGTATTACAACCTTAGCAACGGCCTGGCGCTGCAAGGCGAGTACCGCTTAATGCGTGATAGCCAGGGTTATACACTGGCTACGTTCGAGCAAGGCCTGGTGCAAGGCAACTGGCAGGTGTTTGATCAACGTAATCAGCGACTATTAAGCGGCCACTATCAGGCCGGGCGCCAGCATGGTGAATGGCAGTACTTTGCTGTTGATGGCAGTGTGGAGCAAATTGAGCATTATGATGCCGGTGTTGCCAGCGGCCTGTGGCAGCGTTTTAACAGCCAGCAGCAAGTGATCGAAACTACTCAATTTGAGCGTGGCGAAAAAACCAACGTCAGCCGTTTTTATGACAACGGCAAAATACGCATTGTCGAAACCTATCAGGACAGCCTGCGCCATGGCGTGTGGCAAACCTTCCACCTTAACGGCGAAGTGGCCGAGCAATGGACCTACGCGAACAACCAGCTCACCGGGTTATATCAAAGCAAAAACGAGCAGGGCACGGTATTGCTGCAGGGCGAATATGATGCTCAGGGCCAGCAACACGGCCACTGGCTGCAGTTTTATGCCGCCGATGTGGTGGAAGTTAAAGTGCAGTACCTCAATGGTAAGCGCCATGGCTTAACCGAGCAATTCAGTACCGACGGCATTCTGGTGCGCCAGTGCAATTATCAGCAGGGTGAGCAGCACGGTGAATGCCGCGAGTTTTACCCCAATGGTCAGCTGATGAATGCCTTACTGTTTAAACAGGGCAAGCAGCATGGTGAACAGCAATGGTTCAGTGACCAAGGGCAACTGCTGCAGAAACAATACTATATTGACGGTATGTTCGCCGGTGAACAACTGCAGTATCACAGCAATGGCGAGCTGTCGAAACGCATTACCTACCACACAACAGAACGCAATGCTAATGGCCAGTTTCCGCTGCATGGTGCCAATGAAACCTATCAGGAAAATGGCCTGCCATATGATTTGTCGAATTTTGTGTTGGGTGAGCGCGACGGCGTACATAAGCGCTTTATCGACGACAAGCTGGTAGAAGAGTCGTATTACAAAGCCGGTAAACGCCATGGCCTGAGCAAAACGTTTTACTCATCAGGTGAACCGCGTGAGCACAATACTTATGCCGACGGCCAGCTAAGCGGGCCCTTTAAAAGCTGGCATATGAATGGCAACTTACGTGAAGAGGGTGAGCGCAAAGACGGCCAGCTGACCGGGCGTTACCAGAGCTTTTACGACACCGGCAAACCGCAAAAGCTGGAACACTACGCCAGCGAGAAAAAACCAACAGAGCACAGGTTTGCCCAGGTAGGTAAATACCAGCAGTGGTTGGCCAACGGTGATCTTACGCAGGAAGGTACCTACGCCGACAACAAACGTCATGGCAACTGGATTAGCTATCAGCAAGGCGAAAAAAGCCGTGAGCAGGAGTTTGTTAACGGTAAGGCCGAAGGCCGGTTTGTCGATTATTATCAGGGGCGGCGCCGCACCAGTGGTTATTACTACAACAACCAGAAAACCGGTGAATGGATTGAATACTATTACCAGGCTGACGATCCAACTTACGGTTTTATTCCGGAGGGCACTATCAGGTATAAAACACAGTGGCAGGACAACAAACAGCACGGTAAAGCCGAGTTTTATACGGCCAAAAATATCCTGCACAAAGTTGAGCACTGGGACAAAGGCGTAAAAAGCGGTGACTATCAGGAGTTTTATGTCAGCAACGGTGAACCTAAACTGGCTGGTACAATGCAAAAGGGCGAGTGGTTTGGCTTATGGCAAGCCTGGTATGAAGATGGCACTCTGGCCCAGGCCGTGCATTATGACGCCAGCCGTAAGCACGGTGTGGCGCAGGAATACTACGACAACGGCCAGCTAAAAAGTGAAATTGAATACGAGTATGACAAACCACATGGCCGATATGAGTTATTCCATTTAAATGGCCGGCCACAGCAAAAAGAAAGCTATGTCCAAGGTTTAAAAGAAGGCAAAGCTGAATACTTTCACCCCAATGGTAAATCGCTGCAACAGGGCGATTACCTGCGTGATCGCAAAGAAGGCGAGTGGCTGGAATATTGGCCCAATGGCCAGGTGCGTACTCAGGGCAGTTATATCAGCAACCGCCCGTCAGGCGACTGGCAGTACTTTGATCAACACGGCAAGTTAATTAAAACCGAGCATAAAGGCTAACTAAGATCCGCTGCTGCCGGCGATGGCAGCAGCGTATTACCTCACAGTTTTAGTTCAATTTTATTGTAATAGTAATTGTTATCATTTACACTTCGCGACCTGTTTAATTCCTCCTGCGATACAGGTCGTAATATGAAGTTCTGTCTTTCTGCTGTCAGTTTATTCTGCACTATGGCATTTTCTGCTAACACCCAGGCCGATACTGCACTGGCTAATACTTCTACTACCGCACTGGAACATATTGAAGTTAAAGGCCGGGCTCAAACGCTGTACCGGGTTGACTCGTCTAACCTGGGCACCCGTACCGATACGCCACTGGATGAAATTCCACAAAATATTCAGGTATTGCCCGAAGCATTGATCCGCGATCAGGCGGCGCGGCAAATTACCGATTTATATCGCAGCATGAGCGGTGTCAGTGCTTTTAGCTACTCGGGCGTGACCTTTCGTGGCTTTCGCCAGGACGAGATTTTATACGACGGTGTGCGCGGCGACCCGTTTAACGGCTTTGCGGTACCGCAGCTGTTTAACGTAGCTGAAATTCAGGTGCTAAAAGGTGCGGCTGGCGCCCTGTATGGCAGTATGGCCCCCGGCGGCCTGATTAACTACAGCACGAAAAAACCAACAGCAGTGGCCGAGAGGCAGCTGAAGGTAGGCTTGGGAAATGACAGCTTTTACAGTGGTTCGCTGGAGCTAAGCGGGCCGTTAACCGATGATGCGGCCCAGCGTTACCGTGCCGGTATTTACAAAGACAGCGAACAGCCATTTCGGCAAAACACTGATGTGGAAAACCAGATCATTGATTTAGGTTATGCCATTGACCTGACACAAGACACCACGTTGACACTGCAATATACCGACGTAGAGCAAGACTACGGTGGCGCCCGCCTGCGTGGCGTAGTTACCGATGCCGCCGGTAATTTTCTGACTGACCGTAGCTGGAACCATAACGAAAGCACGGATTTTCAGCTATTAACCGCCGAAGTGTATCAGGCCAGGTTAGAGCATCAGGTTAGCAGCCAGTGGAGCACCGATATTACCGTGCGTGGCTACCAGAACCAGGAGCTGCAAAACTACCATGAACCGTTTTGCAGTTTTGATACCGATGATGATGGCGTTATTGACTATTGCGCCCGACAGTTTCGTGACCAAAACCGCGAAAATGACTCGCTCAGCCTGACCTGGAACAATATTATTGAGCTAAGCACTGCAGGTGTTGAGCATGTTCTGTTGGTAGGAGCTGACTACCTGCAGCAGGATTCGTTTTTCTCTGGCCGCAATGCCCAACCGCTTGAAAGCGGTGGTGTGGTGCCCGGCCTGAGCCTGGTTAACCCGCAATACGGTTTAACCAGCGGTGCTGATTATAACCTTGACGCCTTAACACCCAACATTACCGATACCGAAACCGTGCGTAAGGGCCTTTACGTGCAGGATCAGTTAACGCTGTCGGACAACTGGAACCTGCTGCTGGGCCTGCGCTGGGACAGCTTTGAAGACACCAACAAGCGTGATGGCAGCAAAATATCGGGTAACGATACGTCGTGGCGGCTGGGCACCACTTATCAGCTAACCGACTATGCCCGTGGTTATCTGGTGGCGGCTACCGGCTTTGTGCCGCAGGCGGCAGCGTCGCAGGCAGAGGCAGTGGGCGGGCCGTTCGAGCCGGAAACCTCGCGTTTATATGAAGCCGGCGTGCGTTTTTCGCTGCTAAACGATAGCGTGCGGCTTAATACCGCCGTGTACGAAATTACCCGGAAGAATATTCTGCAGGCAGATCCGCGCGGTGATGTGGCTAACGATGGTCAGGATGATTTACTGGCGCTGGGCGAAGTGCGTAGCCGTGGCTTTGAGCTGGATGTGTTAGGCGATTTAACCGACAACTGGGTAATGAACCTGAGTTACGCCTACAACGATACCCGGGTAGTGCAGGACAATAATGGCATTACCAATGCGTTTAACGGCCGCTTTGCCAATGCACCACAGCATCAGTTAGGGTTGTGGAGCCGTTATGAACTGCCAGCGCTGCATTCATCTTTTGCTGCCGGTGTCGACTACGTTGGCAAGCAACAAAGTATTGGCGGCCAGCCGGTAAAAGCTTATACGGTATTTGATATCAGCTGGCAAACCGAATGGCAAAGCTGGCTGGTGCAACTAAACGTAAAAAACCTGTTTGATAAAACCTATGCCAGCAGTGGCTTTATTGACCGTACCGGGCATTTTCCGGGCGAGCCACGCCGGGTTTATCTGACTACCACTTACCAGTTCTGATATGACTAACCGGCAATGGTTTGCACTGCATTCCTGGGCAGGGTTTGTGCTGGGGGCACTGTTGCTGCTGGTATGCGTTACAGGCGTATTAGCCACGCTTAGCTACGAAATACAGTACCTGAGCGACAGCAAATACCGCGCACTTAGCAGCCGCAGTGGCCCGGTTAACTGGGCACAGCTGGAGCAAAACCTGGCAGCTGCTTACCCGGATAGCCAACTGCTCAGCGTACAAGTGCATCAGCAGGCTTATCTGGCGGGCGAAGCGTCACTGGCTACGCCAGACGGCTTTCGCTTTGCTTATTTTGATCCGGCCAGCGGCAGCCTTACCGGCAGTGGTGACTGGGGCCGGTTGTCACGCTTTTTGCGCAATTTGCATATGTATTTATCAGTAGAAGGCGTGGGCAAGGTTGTTGTGACTTCGCTGAGCTTTTTACTACTTATTTCGCTAATCTCCAGCTTTTACGTCTATCGTAACTGGTGGCGGCAATGGCTACATAACCCCGGTAAATGGCGCTGGGGTGTGCGCAGCAGTTGGGCATCATGGCACAAGCTTATCGGTCTATGGAGCTGGTGGTTTGTATTGCTGATGACGTTAACCGGCCTGTGGTACTTTACCGAGCACTGGCTGCTAAAAACACCGCTGCAATATTATCCGTCGGTGCCAAGGGCGACATTAAGCGCCGCAGCGCCAACACAACCCTTATCGCTAACCGAAATAACCGGTATCGCCCAGCAGCACAGGCCACAGCTGGATATCCGCGCTGTGTTGTATAACCGCAATGCCAAAGCGCCGATTGTGGTTAGCGGCCAGGCGGGAGATTTACTGCTACGTGACCGGGCTAACCGTATTTACCTGGATAGCGCGGGTAATGTGATGGGCAGCCAGAGCAGCGCCGATTTAGCTGCGCTGGCTTACCTGACAGATATGGCCGACCCGCTGCATTTTGGTAATTTTAGCGGCCTGACAGTTAAATTGATTTATGCGCTATTTGGTACCGGCTTGTGTATTTTGGTGGCCGGTGGTATGCGTATGCACTGGCTGCGTACCAAACATAAACAGCCAAGTTTAGCCCGCTGGCTGGGCCTGTTCGGCTGGCTGGCTCTGCTGCTGGCGCTAAGCGGTATTATCTGGACCAGCGCGACATTCTCGCAGCGTGAGCTAAGCAAGCCGCCGTTATCACCGCTGCTGGGTACGCTGGCGGGGGCTCAGCCGTCTTGATCTTCTGCCGCCGCCGCTTGCTGATACAGTGTTTCCAGCGCTTCGCGTAATGTCGGGTAAAAACTAAGCTGGCCCGGCACGGGTTTTACCCCGGCTTTGGCCAGGGTTTTTAGTGGTTGAAACTGTAAATCGGCTATTACCAGCTGGGTTTTGCTTTTATGGCACTTGCTGATCAGTTTACTCAGCGCTGCCAGGCCACCGGCATCCAACAAAGGTACACCGTCCATATATAGCACCAAGCCGCGGCTGCGCTCACTTAAGCGGGCGATATCGGCAAAAATACGATCGGCGGCGGCAAAAAACAGCGGCCCGCTGATCTTTAATACCTGCCAGCCGGTGGGGATCGGCTGTTCAACCTGTTTACGGTTGTGGCTGATATCGGTCACTTTGCTCATTTCAGCAATTTCTTTAACAAACAGCAAGGCTGCCAGCAAAATACCGGCGCTAATGGCGATCACCATATCAAACAGCACGGTAAGGGAAAAACAGGTGATAAATACCCAGATATCGCTACGTGGGGCGGTTTTCAGTAAGTGCACCGCTTTTGGCGCTTCGCTCATATTCCAGGCTACTATTATCAGCAGTGATGCCAGCGCAGCCATGGGTACATAAGATAACACTGGCGCCAGCAATACCAGCCCCAGCAGTAATACCAGTGCATGTACCATAGCCGCTACCGGCGACTGGGCACCGGCTTTAAAGTTGGCCGATGAACGCGCCAGTGCGGCTGTGGCGGTAATGCCGCCAAAAAACGGCGTAATAATATTGCCAATGCCCTGGCCGAAGAGTTCACTGTTGGCGCTGTGACGCCGGCCCGACATACCGTCCAGCACCACGGCACAGAGCAGGGATTCAATAGCGCCCAGCATGGCCATAGCAAAAGCGGCTGCCAGTAAGTCTTTAACCAGTTGCCAGCTAAAGCCTAGCAGTTCGCCATCGGGGCCGGGGCGCAGCCAGGGCCAGTCAAAATAAGGCAGGTAGGGCGGAATACCGCTGCCGCTGGCTCCATCGGCTGTGGTGTAACTAAAGCGCGAACCTATGGTGTCCAGCTCAGCACCAAAACCCAGTAGCAATAATGCCAGTAAGGTGCCAATAAACAGTGCAGGTAAATGCGCCGGTATGATGGTTTTTAGTTTCGGCCATAGCAGCATTACGGCCAGTGTTACCACGGCAACCAGCAAGCTGGGCCAGGATAATTGCGGTAGCATTTGCCCCAGTATCAGCAGTTTGTCGACAAAGTGCTCTGGCATAGCCGCTATTGGCAGGCCAAAAAAATCTTTAACTTGTAGGGTGGCAATAACCACGGCAATGCCGCCGGTAAAGCCTAAAGTAACGGATTCGGGAATATACTCAATTAGCCGTCCCAGCCGCATAAAAGCCATAACCAGCAGCAAAACACCGGATAGCACGGTGGCAATAAGCAAGCCGCTTAAACCATACTTTAATGCCACCGGATATAAAATAACTACAAAGGCTGCGGTGGGGCCGCTAATGCTGTAGCGCGAGCCACCGGTTAGCGCAATAACCAAACCGGCGATAATAGCTGTGTACAAGCCGTATTGTGGCGCCACGCCGGAGGCAATGGCCAGCGCCATCGCCAGCGGTATGGCAATAATGCCTACGGTAATGCCAGCCAGCAGGTCTTTACCGAGTTTATTCAGGCTATAACCTTCTGCCAGTACTTCGCGCAGGGCATGGCCAGCACGCAGGGAAAACAGGTGGGACCGGTCAGACATAACAGCATCCGCTATAAAAGCCGCTAAGGGATAAACTTAGTGTAGCGCTGACAAAGGCTTGCGCCTATGCGCTTTTAGTATGGTTGTGTTACTTTCACAATGGCGCAATACTGCTTCCCTACAATAATTACCTCTGTCAAAACAAAAAGAGTCGTTATGATAAAAGCCATTAAGTTTGTTTTGTTGTTCAGTATATTTACTGGTTGCAGCATGCTGGTAAAAGTAAGCGCCACCAGCCTGGTTGTTGAAAGCTTTAATATTCGCTACGACAACCCGGCCGATGCAATTAATGCCTGGCCAAACAGGCAACACCTGATTTATACCCACTTAAAAACGCTGCAGCCTGATGTGCTGGGTTTACAGGAAGTGTTGCACCATCAACTTAGCTGGTTAAACGAGCAATTGCCTGATTACCGCTACATTGGTGTTGGCAGAGACGATGGCGTTATTGCCGGTGAGTTTGTGCCGTTGTTTTATAATAAAAACACCATTAAAAAACTGGATGGCGGCAACTTTTGGTTATCTGAAACACCCGATGTTGCCGGCTCAATCGGCTGGCAGGCCCAGCTTCCCCGCGTTGCCAGCTGGGGGCATTTTGAAAAAGACGGCGCTGACTTCTTTGTATTTAATGTGCATTTTAGCCATGTAAGCGATGTGGCCCGGCAAAAAAGTGCTGAATTTTTGCTGACACATATTCCGGCTATTGCGGGTAACAAACCGGTTATTTTACTGGGCGATTTTAATATGCTGAACAATAGCGTAGCTTACAAAACGCTCACCTCTGGCCGCTTGCTGCCGTTGACCGATACCGCAACCCTGGCAAATGCAGAAGATGTTGGTACCTATAACGGGTTCGCCGCAGGCGACAGCGGCCGCGACCGCATCGACTATATTTTTATCAGCAACGGCTTAAAAAGCCATAACTACCGCACTTATCAACTAGGTATTGCCGGCGTGTATATTTCCGATCATTTTCCTATTTCAACGGTAATTACCTTACCGCAAAAGCCTTAGTGCAATACAACTGCACTGAGGTTTGCCACGGTGCAGTAGTTTTTTACTACATTTATCCAGATAGTAAACAGGCTATAGTCAGGCAGAGTGGCTTATAGATATTTTTTTAACCAGGCCGCAGTTTCGGCATCGGCTTCAGCGCGGTTGGGCTGCATACCATGATCTGCACCCGGGTATACCACAAGTTTATGCGGATGGCCTTTTTCTGCTAGGGCTTTTGCCAGCATTTGTGATTGAGTCACTTCAACCCGAACATCTTTATCGCCGTGCAGCAGTAATATCGGTAGCTGAGGCGGCAGCTTATCCAGCCAATCTAAAACTGAACGCGCCTTTAAAAGTTGTTTTTTTTCAGTGGTGTAGTTCGGCATATAAAGACTATAGACATTTTTTTCCATATCAGGCCGGTGTACCAGGTGGCTTTCGAGTTCTGCAACGCCAGCTTCTACAATCAGTGCTTTAAGCTGCGGCATATCACGCGCCGCCAGATAACTCATCATGCCGCCACGGCTGGCGCCTTTCATCGCAATCCGGCCGCTGTCAGTATCTGGCATACCCTGAATAATTGGCAGCAGGTTTTTAATATCGTTAACATCATTACCGCCAAACTGATCCAGCAATGGTTGCGCTGTTATGCCAGAAGGAAAGCTTGATGCACCGCGATACTGGCTGGCGACCACAATATAACCCTGTTCCGCGAGGGGCATTAGTGCAATGTGAATAGCGGGATACATCCAATAACCGAATTTGGCATTACCGCCCCGGTTGTAAATGACAACTGGCAACTTTTCAGTGACCGTGGTTGCTGTTCGGGGTTGTAACATCACCCCTTCCACCAGGTGTCCATCAGATTCGTAAACGAAAATCCGGCAATCTATCTGTTGCTGGCGCCTTTCGATATCTGCTCTGGCAAAACGTTTTACAAAAGCGTCAGCATTAAATTTTGGCTTTTTACTTAGCATAGCCAGCCAACTATCATAGCTGCTAAAAGGGCCACCATAACAGCTGAAGTTTTGTTTTAGCGAGCTGGCGCTGGAAAACGCCGGTAATAATTCCGGGCCGGTTTTTGTTTTTGCCGACTCAGCCTGCGTGGTAGTAGCCAGCAGTAAGCTGCTGAGTAAAATCAGAAAAGGTTTCATAGACACTCCTTGTTAATTTAGTAGGTACAGTAAATTAACAATACGGAGTTGGCAAGCTTAAAGAAAACCGCCGCTAAACTAGCCGGCGGTTTTAGGGAGAGTCTGTAAACTTCAGGGCGCGCTTTGCAGTAGCAACAGGCCGTTTGCTGCCAGTGTATTGCCATCCAGATCAAAGGCCCAGTTGGTGGTTAAACCGTCACGGTTAATAGCGCTGATATCCTGCGCGCTGTCGCTCAGGTTAAGCACAAACAGCGTTTTACTGCCGTTTAGCTCACGGCTAATTTGCACCACACCATTTGCCAATTGCGTCACAGCATAGCTACCGTCAGTACCCAGCTCTGGCCGCTGTTTTTTCTGCGCAATTAACAGCTTGTACAGTTGCCAGATAGAATCTGGCTGTGCCTGTTGTGCGGCTACGCTGCGATCTTCTGCCTGCAGTTGCTTAGCCAGAAAATCCGGCCACCAGTTAGGAAAACCTTCACCAAACAGGTCCATTTGCTCTACCCAACTGCTGTCCGCTTTGGTAAAGCCGGCCTGTTTGCTGTTATCCCACTGCATAGGCGCGCGTTTAAAGACGTCGTGGCCACTGCGATCCTGGGTTAAGCCAATTTCTTCACCGTAGTAAATGTAAGGTGTGCCGGGTGAGCTAAACAACATAGCTGCTGCCAGTTTAGCTTTGGCATCATGCTGTTTTAGCTGATAGGCGATCCGCTCTTGATCGTGATTGGTTAAAAACGGCGCAAAAAAGTGCAGTGGGGCAACAGAGTCGCTGCGTTGCTGCACGTTCTGCTGTAGCACAGACGCATCCGCCACTTGCTTAGCATTGGATTGCATAGTGCCAAACTGGGCTTCGCTGCCGGCGTTGGGTTGCAGTAAGCCAAGAATTTTATAGCCGACTTCAAAATCAAAACCCTGGTCCAGGCCTTTACCCCCGCCGTAGTAGCGCGCCGCTACCGGAATATCTACCCAGGCTTCGCCGACTAAATACGCTTCCGGGTTAACGCTTTTTACGTACTGATTAAAATCCTGCCAGTAGGCGATAGTTTCATCGGTGTCGGCCTGGGCATCCGGGCCGCCCTCCATTGCAAAACGTACGGCATCCAGGCGAAAGCCTGCCACGCCTTTATCCAGCCAGAATTTGGCCATTTTTTCCATTTCGGCAATAACGTCGGGGTGGCGCAGGTTTAAATCGGGCTGGCTGGCGCCAAAAGCGGCGTAATACCAGGCTTTGCGGGTGTCGTTATAGTGCCATACGGCTTCGGGTTTATCATTGTCGCTCCAGGCATTGCCCCAGCCACTGCCTGCTGGCGGCATATCATCACGCCAGACAAAGTAATCTTTGTACGGTGCTTCACCGGCCGCCGAGCGTTTAAACCAGTCATGTTCACTGGAGATATGGTTAATCACCAGATCCAGGATCACCTTCATGCCTTTGGCATCAGCGGCCTGAATAAAAGCTTCAAACTCAGCCATAGTGCCGTAATCACTTTCTACCTGATAAAACTCGGTAAAGTCGTAGCCGTGGTAGGAAGGAGCCTCAAACATTGGCGTTAGCCACAATGCATTTACACCCAGCTCCTGCAAATAGGGCAGTTTGGCGGTCATGCCGTTAAAGTCGCCATGACCATCGCCGCTGGTATCATAAAAACTGCGCGGCCAGATTTGATAAAACACCGCATCCTGCCACCAGTCTTTAGCTGCTGCACTTTCTTTAGTCACCGCACTTTGCTGCACGGCGGTTACAGTTTGTACAGTATTGGGTTCCGTATCGCTGGTTGGCGCAGGCTTACAACCGGCCAGTAATAAAGACAGCGCCAGTGCGCTTAAGGTAAAAGCTTTCATTGCATCCCCGTCAGAGTATTATTTTATGCAGCGTGCCAGTATTTAGCACAGCGCAGCAATATGGTGCATTTTTGCTAATTAAAGGTTGGTAATAACGCCAAAACAGTGCAACAACAAGATGAATACGTATGCACAGTTTTGCGCAAAATGGCTGCTATCGTGTAGTTTAGGCCAACATAAGAAGCATCATAATAGAATAAAAATATCCGGGGACCTGTAATGAAACAACCTAAGCTCTCTTTCTGGCAGATCTGGAACCTCAGTTTCGGCTTTCTTGGTGTACAAATTGGTTTTGCGCTGCAAAACGGTAACGTTAGCCGGATTTTGTCAGACTTAGGCGCAGATCTGTCGTCGCTGTCATTATTCTGGTTAGCGGCACCTATTATGGGCTTGCTGGTGCAGCCTATTGTGGGTGCGGCGTCTGACCGTACCTGGAATAAACTCGGCCGCCGTTTGCCGTTTATGCTTGGTGGCGCGTTAGTGGCCGCGGCCGCAATGGTATTACTGCCCAACTCGTCAATGATGGTGGCTTTTATTCCGCCAATGCTATTTGGCCTGATTATCTTCGCCATTAAAGACGCCGCTTTTAATGTTACCTTTCAGCCATTTCGTTCGCTGGTATCAGATATGGTGCCGGCAGAGCAGCGTAACCTCGGCTACTCAGTACAAACCTTGCTGATCAATATTGGTGCGGTATTTGGCTCCATTTTGCCGTTTGTGTTAACCAATGTGGTCGGGCTGGAAAACGCCTCTAAAGCCGGAGAGGTTGCCCCTTCTGTAATATGGGCATTTTATATTGGCGCTACGGTACTGCTGGGCTCGGTACTGTGGACAGTATTTCGCACCAAAGAATATGCGCCTGAACAATATTATGCCTATAAAGGGCTGGATTCAGAAGCGCAGGCTTTGGCTGAACAGGTGCGCCAGTCGCGTTCACTGGGCGAGAAGTTAACCGATTTCTGGCAAACGATGAAAAGCATGCCACGCATTATGAAACAGCTGGCGCTGGTGCAGTTTTTCTCCTGGTTTGCTCTGTTTATTATGTGGACCTATTTCCCCGCGGCTATTGCGCAAAATACCTGGGGCGTTGGCGTTGAGTGGTATGACGGCGCCTATATTGCCCAAATGGGTGGGGTACCGGTGCATATCGCTGCCGCTAAAGGCGCTGCCGGTGACTGGGTAGGTATTTTATATGCCGGTTACTCGCTGTTTGCCGTGTTGTTTTCATTAGTCATGGCCAAATTGGCTAACCTGTTTGGCCGCAAGTTTGTTTATTCAATATCGCTGTTGGCCGGCGGCCTGGGTTATTTAAGCTTTGTGCTATTTACCGACCCGACGATGACCCATGTAAACCTGCTGATTACTCAGGTAGAAATACCCAAAGGCGCACTTGGCCTGATGATCCCGATGCTGGGCGTGGGTATTGCCTGGGCGGCTATTCTGGCCATGCCATATGCAATACTGGCCGGTGCCTTACCGGCAAATAAAACCGGCGTTTATATGGGTATTTTTAACTTTACTATTGCGGCACCGCAGATTATCTCCGGTTTAATTGCCGGTTGGATCTTAGGCTCAGTATTCCAAAACCAGGCAGTATATATCGTGATGTTGGCTGGTGCTGCTATGGTGCTGGGTGCGCTGTCGGTATGGCTGGTTAAAGAGCAGGACGTTACTGCAGCTGAATAAAGCGGCTATCAGCGGGCGCTGTAAAAGGTAACGGTATTGCGCCCGCTACGTTTGGCTTCATACAATGCTTCGTCGGCTTGTTTTAGCAAGGTTTGGAAATCCAGGCCACTGAACTGCTGAACATAGGTTGCACCAATACTGATGGTCAGGTTAAGTGGTTTACCATCAACCATACCTGCGTGCTGCTCAACTTGCTGACGCAGGCGCTGGCCAATACAGCGGGCTTCTGCCTCTGAAGTATTGGGCATCACTATGGCAAATTCCTCTCCGCCCATACGGCCGATTAAATCTGTTTTACGCAGCACCTGTGTCAAAATTTGCGCGACCTGCTTTAACGCCGTATCTCCCACGGCATGGCCAAAGGTGTCATTAATGCTTTTAAAATGATCCAGATCCAGCATCATTACCGCCAACTGCGCATTAGCACCATCTTGCGCCAGATACGCTGACGATTCGCGCAAAAAATGCCGCCGGTTTGGTAGCAGCGTTAGCTCGTCTAAATCAGCTTGTTGCATTAGCAACTGTTCACGGGCGATAAAAAACAATAATGGCAGCAGCACCGCTGCAACGGTGGTAAGCAGAATATGGCTGAGTAAAATCAGTTGTAATAAGGTTACCGCTTGCTGCGGTAACGCTGTGTGCCAGTGGCTAAGATACAGATAGATTTCTGCCAGCATGGTTAAGGCGTGTAGCGCCAGCACACTTTGCAGCAACCGGCTGGCGAATTGCGGCTTTGTTAAGGCTTGCAGCAACCGAATACACCAGATACAACTGGCGGTAATGGCAATAGCATTAAGAACGGCAGTACTGTGTGAAACCGTGTAACTGGCGCTTAATAGCAGCAAATACACTGTGGCACAAATGGCAATGGCTTTTAGCGGCTGCGCTGCTAAAGGGCCGCGGATAAACCGGATTAAACCGGTACCCACCAGCAGAGGCGGCAGTGCCAGCAGCGCATGCGCCAACAACACACTGAACATAGGTGGCACATGATGCAAGCGGCTAGCTGCCAACAGGCTGGCGACAACAAAAATCAGGCATGACAGCGCCCAATGCCAAAATGCGCTTTGCTGCGGCTGTAATTTGGCCAGTAACGCCATATAACCGGCCACTAACAGGTTAATTGTCAGTGTCAGAACGATTAATGTGGGTAAATCCAGACCTGGCATATTAAGGCTTGTTAACGGAAAAACACTGAGATTGTAAACACAGAGGTAACAATTAGCCAGTGTTTCTATTGTAACGACGCAGCTTGACAGCTAGCGTTATCATTTAATGGCCACGCCGGCAACTTCGGTTACGGTATTGGCATTAGCGCGCTCTATTATTTTCACCAGCACAGACTGAATAGTTTCATCTTCGCGCACATCCTGCGTACTAACAAAGCGTTGCTGTTGCGGTGCTTCACCCTCAGCAGACATAAAACTCACTACCACTTCAGTGGCGCAATCGGCTGTGGCACCAAAATAGGCCAATGAAATATGCGGGTAACCGTCAAAGCCTTTGCTTATCTGCTTTGCAATGCGTTTTTTTGCTTTATCCAGCTTCATACTCAAATCTTGCGCTAATGGGGGCTGGCGAAACTATAACACCAAATGTAACCGGTGAGGCTAAATAGCGCATATCTGCAGCAGAGGCTGTTAAATCTGTTTTACAGCACTTGTATTACCGTTATGAAAATTCCCCGGCCGGGGGCAGGATTGCCGGTTAATTCAGCACTTTCTGCTTCGGCTGCTACACTTATTTGTAAATAAAAAGTGAGGAGGAAATTGTGACTGTCAGCAATGATCAAATATATCCACCCAGGCTTCATTCAGTCCATGGAGTGCTGCTTGCCGCAGCCTTTGCCTTATTTTTTTGTGGTTTGTTAAGCGACCTTGCCTATGCATCAAGCTACCAGATTCAGTGGGTTAACTTTGCTTCCTGGCTGATTACAGGCGGCCTAATCTTTGGCGGTATTATCCTATTATGGGCCATCCTCAATTTGTTTCGCAGCGGTCATAAAGGCAAGTATTCAGTTATTTATACCCTGCTTTTGTTAGCTACATGGGTGCTGGGCTTGTTGAATTCGTTAATCCATGCCAGAGATGCCTGGGCCACTATGCCAGGCGGCCTGATTCTTTCTGTGGTGGTAGTCTTGCTCAGCTGCGCATCGGTCTGGCTTGGCTTTGCCACATTTGGCGTGGGAGGTAGAAGATGAAGAAGATCCATGTATATATACCTTGGTTAACTACTATTGTCCTTGCCGGGGTTTTGAGTGCATGCGGCAACGATGAGCCGGGTTCGGCGCAACATGGCGCTGAGCCAATATTACCAAAGCCAAAGCATGGGCTATTGCCCGATATGACAATTGCACAACCGGCGCCATGGGGCGATCTGCAGCCGACAGTGCCTGAAGGCTATACTATCTCAGCTATAGCTACTGATCTGAAGGTACCACGGCAGATGCTGCTGCTTCCCAATGGCGATATTTTGATCGCCGAAGGTAAAGGGGGCAATGCATCGGCGCTAAAACCCAAAGATGTGATAGCCGGTTACATTAAATCAAAAGGCACAACCAGCGTTGAAAGCGGGGATCGCTTGACCTTATTACGCGATGCCGATGGCGACGGACGTTATGAGTTTCGCACCGTATTTGCTGACAACCTTAACGCTCCGTACGGGCTGGCGCTGGTTGATAACACGCTGTATGTCGCTAACCAGGACGCTCTGGTGCGCTTCGATTATCAAGAAGGCCAGACAGAAGCTACAGCGCCACCGGTTAAAGTGACCGATCTGCCATCACTAATCAATCATCACTGGACCAAAGCTTTGGCAGCGAGTGCCGATGGGCGTTTTCTTTATGTTGGCATTGGCTCTAACAGCAATATTACAGAGCGGGGCATGGTAGCGGAGGCTGACCGTGCGATGATCTGGCAAGTAGATGCTCAAACCGGGGCTCACCGGCCTTACGCCACCGGCTTACGTAATCCAACTGCGCTCACTATACAACCAGAAAATGGTCAATTGTGGGCAGTAGTGAATGAGCGTGACGAGATTGGGCCAAACCTGGTGCCTGATTATCTGACGACAGTTAAAGAGGGGGCTTTTTACGGCTGGCCCTACAGCTATTGGGGTCAGAATGTTGACGAGCGGGTGCGGCCGCAAGATCCAAAAAAAGTGGCGTCGGCTATCAAGCCTGATTATGCGCTGGGCTCGCACGTAGCTGCGCTTGGGCTTGATTTCTCTGCAGCCGCCATGGGAACCGAATTCGCAGAAGGGGTATTTATTGGTGAGCATGGTAGCTGGAACCGTAACAATCCGGTGGGCTACAAAGTGGTATTCGTACCGTTTAGTAATGGTGTGCCCGCCGGGCCACCGGTAGATTTTGTCACTGGCTTTCTTGGCGAAGATGGTAAGACCCGTGGCCGACCTGTCGGAGTAACAGTAGATCCAAGAGGTGCATTAATTGTTGCTGACGATCTGTCCAATACTATCTGGCGGGTGGTTGCTACGGCTGCGGTGCAACGGGCTGATTAATAATATCTACCACAGCATTGGCCGAGCGTACGGCCGATTCCAGCAGCGGCACGCCCTCATAGGCCCAGGAGCCACAAAAAAACACCTGGCGGCCGCTTTGGCGATGCCATTGTTTAAGGGCCTTATGCACCTGTGCCGTGCCTGGGGTAACAACAGCGCGCTGTAGCGGTATCCGTGCTAGTACGGTATCCGGCTTTGGTTCAAACAACGGGTTCCAGGTTTGAAACACCGGCGCACAGTTTTGTAGCGTCGGTTCAACCTGGTTAACCCAGACAGTAAACATCGGCTTTGTTAGAGTTTTATCCAGCTGAAAATTCAGTGCGGTCCAGTCTTGTTGTTTTAACGGCATAAAGCGGCTGTCCTGATGCACCCAAAGCTCGCCTGAATCAAAACCAATGTGTTGCAGCATTTCGCGTTCAGCGCCAAACTGGGCGTCATCCAAAAAGCTTAGCTGGTTAGCCTGGGTGGCAACAATTACCCGGTCAAACACGCCCCCATCGCCACGTTGGTTATAAACTTTTACCCCTTGTTCGCCTGTTTTAACCTGTACCACAGGGCTGCCACTATGCAAAAGCAGGCCTTTAGCCAACGCCTGCACCAGTGCTGAAGTGCCGCCTTCCAGCCGGCAAAGCTGGCTGCTGTACAAAATGCCATTCAGTAATAACAATAACTGCGCTGCCGGCCAGTTAAGCAGGTATTTTTCTTCACAAGTGCAAATAGTGGTTAGGATTGGCAACACCAGGCCGCGCCAAAACAGTGGGTCAAAGCGGTGTTGCTGTAAAATGTCAGCCAGCGTAGCATTTTTCAGCGCAGTATCGTGCAACGTGGCATCGTTGCTATGGTGCTCAAGCTGGCGGGTTAACCGCCGCAGCTGCCAGATACCCAACCCAATACGCAGAGCGTTGCGGTTCAGATAGCGCCACGAACCAATACAGGGCCAGCCCAGCAGTGGTACTTCGCCACTGCGAAACCAGGTATGGCGGTTAGTCCAGCTACAGGAGGTATGGGTTTGCACGTTAAAAGTGCCTACGCCAACTTCTTTGGCCAGCGCAAGCAGGCTGGGCCAGCTGTCGGGGCTCATTACGCGCAGAGGCACATCCACCAGGCCGCCGTTTACGCTAAGGCGGTGGGCATCCATACCATGGCTGTTGTGTGTTTCAAATACAGTAACATTATGGCCGGCACAGCGCGCCCGATAAGCCGCCGCTAACCCTGCCATACCGCTGCCAATTACAGCAATAGAGTAAGTGATCCCACGTTCAGCCATCAATGCCCTCCCGGTTCGGCTACATCAGCAACATCTGGAGATGTTGTTAGACAATAGGGCACAGTAAAACATATTTAAGCTTGATGTGTCGCCAAAGGGCAAAAATGGCAGGGCCGGGTCGGGTTAAAGTGTGCCTATTTCTGTGCGCGATAATATGCAACCAGCGCATTAGCGTGGCCGTGGCCAATGCCATGCTGCGTTTTTAAAAAACCTACCTGAGCCATATGCGGCTGATCCTTCACGTTATCCAGTAAGGTTAACCAGTGTTGTATGCTCTGGCCGTAGTTTTTTTCAATCGACGGAAAGTAAGACGCCGGGCCTTTAACAGCTTGTTCTGTGCTCATTGGGGTTCTCCTGTTAGCTAAGTGGTAGTAGGGCTTAGTCGTACCATAGCGGGAAAATTCGACATGGCAAATAAAGTATTGTCAAAAAAACATGCAACCATTTAGTTGCATGTTTGGTTGTGCTGTGCTTTAGTTAAACCGCAGTTAAGATAAACCTAGCTATGGAGCAACTTATGCAAAACACTATTCAGCGCGACCTTACTATTAACGCCACAGCAGAGCGCATATACAACGCCATTGCCACGCCGGAGCAGGTGGTAAAGTGGTTTCCCGATACGTTAACAGGTGAATACCGACAGGGGGCACAAGCCATATTCAGCTTTGGTGAAAAACACAGAAGCAGTGTTTATATCGAAGCGGCCAGCCCTTACAACTACTTTGCCTATCGTTGGGTGCCAGGCGGCAATAATTTCATCGGTGAAGTACTCACTGTGCCGCATACTCTGGTCGAGTTTCGTATTACAGAGCTGGAACCGGGCCGCTGCAAAGTCAGCTTAACTGAAACCGGCTTTGCCGATTTACCGCCGGACATCGCCGCAAGCAGCCTGGCACAAAACAGCAATGGCTGGGACTTTATGCTGGCGCGGTTACAACAATACTTCAGTGAGGAGGGCAAGTGACTCAGCTAGCCATAGCGCAGATATTTAAAGCATTGGGCGACCCGGTACGGTTGCAGATAGTGCAGCGCTTATCGAATGGTGCAGCACTGTGCCTGGGGGAACTGTCTAAAGATCTCGGCATTAGCCGCCAGGGCGCCCGTAAGCAAATTCAGGCACTGGTGTCAGCAAAAGTAGTACAGTTGCACCCGGCCGGGCGTGAAGTAAAAGTGCAGCTGGATGCCGCCACACTGGCACAGAGCAGGGTATTTATTACCGCGCTGGAAGCACAATGGGACGAGCGCTTACAGGCATTAAAGCAGTTTACCGAGCAATGAATGCTAGGGCGTGTTGATGTTTAAGGCAGTTGCAGCAGGCGCTCGCTGCGCCAGACGCGGATCAGGCTAATGCAGTCTGCTTCGCGCAGATACACCACACGAAATGGCGGCAGGATAATTTCACGGATATTGGCCTGATTAAACTCCGGCACTATCCGGCCGGAATCTGGCTGAGCGGTAAGGCGCTGTGCTGCGGCCAAAATATCTGTAACAAACTGCTGGCCAATATGCGGTACGCCTTGCTCCAGGTACCAGGCTTTTATTGTCAATAAGTCAGACATCGCCGACTGAGCAAGCTCCAACTTCACTCAGCTGATCCCCAGCAGCTGTTTAGCCTGTTCTGCAGTAACAGTGTTGCCATCACGAATATCCGCCAGGCCGATGGCAATGGCTTTAACAAAGCGCAATTCTTCAGCAGTGTTTTCGTAATCTTCCAGTGCCTGCACCACGGCAACGCCGCGGCCGCGGCTGGTAAGCAGCACTGGCCGGTGGGTACTATTGGTTTGCGTTACCACTTTACCGGGGTTTATTTTTAAATCCGATAACGGCACCACGTCTTCAGAGAATTTGGTTTGCATCATCAGCTCCTACTGTAAATGGTGCTATTAATAGCACCTGTTAAAAGGTGCCGTCAAGTAATGGAAGTGTCAGGTATCAAAGTCTGGTGCGGTTGTCATAGGCCACTTTTTTATCAATTGCTATATTCTCTGTCAGGCAGCAGAATGCTTTAGTTCACCCACCACTAAGTTCAAACATAAAAGGACAGGATTATGACTTTGCATATTGACCTTATTCCAGTGCTCTCCATTATTGCCGGTATTCTGATACTGATCCGGCCGAAGATCCTAAACTATGTTGTGGCTATTTATCTGATTGCCGTAGGCGTAATCCAGATTTTTGGCTTGTAAAGTGGATTAACGGGCAAACATAAGCAATCAATTTGCGCTGACTGTTTGCTCTTCCTTCCAGCGATTGCCGCTAATAAAAGTGGACAGATCATTGCTTCTTACTCCCTGTTCGCGCAGCACCTTAAGGGCTTTTCTGGCCACCAGTTGGCGTAAATAGAATGGCTGATTCACCACAAAATGATGGATAGTATGGGTACTGCCAAAGTTAAAACAAAATAGCTGCAGCGGCATAAAATACCAGCGATCCAGAATTTGGGTTTGCTGCAGCAAGTTATGTACGTTGCCATAATAATGCATATGAGAAGTGATAAAGTTTAAACAGAACGAGCGAAGAACGTTAGGGGCGATCAGCACTACCACGGCAAAATCAATGCCTTGCATCAGCCATACTAAGCTGTCCGGATAAGGTTGTGCGCTAATCCCGCCGAAGAGGGCATCATAGGTGTGGAATAGCAAAAACACATACCAAGTTAAAAAGTACAGGCTGGCCAGCGGAAAGCTTGCTTGCAGCAGCTTTTGTACGGAAAAGTTGTCTACTTCGCGGCGCAAAATAGCGCGGCGTATAAACAGACCCGATAACCCATCAAACATTACGATAAAACGGCTCAAGCCATAGGCAATGCCATTGCCTACCAGGCGTTCTTCCATATCATTGGCGGTGCCGGAGACTTTGTGATGTAACAGATGCATATCGCGCCTGTACCAGGGGCTAACTGTGTTAGGGCGCATCAACCAGGTTACTAGCATCATGCCATGGTAGATGATTGGCGTATTACGAAAATACTGGCGATGGATCAGATCATGTTCAATTTCATGCGAAAGGGATGCACACAGTGCGGCCACAATTATGCAGGCCCAGGCCGGGATCAATTGCAGGTAATATAAACCAGCGGCAGTTAGCATCCCCGTTAGGGCAAACAATAAGATACCCAGCCCAAGCCAGTTCTGGTAGCGCAGGATGGCATAGCGTTCGCGCCAGTATTGTTCTTCGGCACGAATAGCCTGAATGATGCAGCGGACCCGTTGCTGCGGGGATAGCTCATCTGACGCTTTGCTTACTGACATCTATGCCGCCTTTCCAAATAGCCCAGCCTAACAGATAGTTCAGCTGACAGCTGAAATTAACGAACTATGAACTCTTTCTCTATGTCTGACATGGCGCTGCGGCTTGCACTTTACAGCGAGCTTCTGCTTCCTCTGCTGTACTGCCGCCCATGCAGAAATCCAGCCGGATTAGCTTTTGCTCTGCTGCATTAGCTACACTGCTGTTGTTAACCCATAGCCATTTTTTAATCACTTTAATTGCTGGTCTGGCAATCACTTTAGCGGGCACTGAGTTAACCAGGCTAACGTCGGTGGTTTTACCGTTTTCATTAATTGTCACGTTAAACACACCACAACCGGCAATGCCTTGTTGTGCCAGCTCTATCGGGTACATGGGGGTAACTTGTGTTTCTCTGCTCCAGATTGCATCAGCGGCTGCCGGTTGTAGCAGGCTTAGCTGTACGTCTGCATAGTTGTTAGCATCAGCCTGAAAAACCGCTGTAGCGAGGGTGATAGCCAAAATCGTTGGTAATTTCATTGGTTTTCCTTGTTGTTAAATCATGATATTTCCTTTAACAGACAATAAATGTACCAATTTTATTTACAGAATCAACCATCAAAGCCAGGGCTAATGTTTGGCTAACACAGCGCTGACAGCAAAGCTTACTGGCGCAATATCTTTGCCAGCGCTTTACCTTTGGCCAACAGATAATCTGACCCACTCTTGCTACGCTTTATTTAACTCATATAATTTGGGCTGGCCGACAGCGAAAGATGCGGTTTTAATTAAGCCGTTCTGCACTTCGTAAACGCATAACATTTCAATTTCGCCTTTGCCTTCCGGGAAATTACGGGTAATTACTTCGTGATCTACTACGATATTTTCCATAACAGCGCGGCTTAAAAGGCGGGCATGCAGGTCAGGCTCGGCAAACCGAACCAGCATACGTTTACGCATTTCTTCATGGCCTGAAGCCAGACATGCACCGTGTAAAGTGAATTGTTGTGCATCTTCGGCATAGGTACTTAGCCAGGCTTCGATATCTTTATCATTGTAAGCGTCCAGCTGGCGCTGAATTAAAACTGCGTAATCGTTCATTTCACTCTCTCCGATGCCTGGGCTGTATAGCTAATAGCATACTTTTTAAAAACATTGCCAATGTAAATAAATTGTATTTTTTAGGCGTGCCGTTAAAATTCTATTTTCTTCTTGGTCACATCAGGACGTGAAAATGATAACGCCACAGCAAAAACAGCATGTACGGGAACTGATTAACATACTATACAGCCGTGCAGGAATTAAAACCCAGTTTCGGGGTGAGGTGAATGAAGATGTTGCAGCGGTTGTAGGCGATCTGCTGACAGATATCGCAACTTGTTCCGATGCATTTCGATGGGTGCCTAAGCCGACAGGCGGCAAAGCGAGCGTCCTCTGGTTGGTTAAAAATATTTCACAAAGCGTAATGGCGGAACTCAAACAGAAGCAGTCGGTAACTTGCATGCGAGCACGTATACTGCAGTACAAAACATCATTGGATATGGCAGCTGCAGGGCTGGGTTACTAACTGAGGCGGTTATATGATTAAACAACTTCTATTACTTTCGCTGTTTGCCCTGTCTGCTTGCAGTTTACAAGCGCAGCCAACAGTTACAGCGTGGCCTGCATTTAATTGCAACAGTCATGCTGTCACCATCACTTTTGTCGATCTGCGTATTTGTACGAGCGCCAAAACTTATAGCAAGGTTGAAGTGCTGGCAGGCGCAACCCCAACCATCGTGTTTGAACAAGGCGAAAGCCGCTTTGATGCGCTTAGTTATGAATCTGCCGATAAAGCCTTGTCTGGTTTACCCGCCCGCTTAGAAGTAGCAAATGCCCGCCAGGCATTAGATGCTTTGTTTTCCTGGCGTGGTAGCTCAAATCTGTCGCCTAAACAGCAGGCATTATTACAGGTATTTGGTATTGAAGCTGAAACCCGGCTTATGCAGTTTAATAATGGCAATATGACAGCTTATATGCGGTTAAACGAAGGCGCAGCTGACAATACAGTTTTTATTATCGTTGGTGACAGCAACAACATTTACCGCTTAATTGGCAATTTTAACGAAGCTGATGTACAGCGCTGGCTTAGCTTGATCACCGCTGTGTAAGTTCAACAAAGATAGCGGTAATTCGGGTGATACAGCTAAACTTTGTGCGGTAAATCTATTGCCGCTGTATTTTTCCGGTACCGGATTTTTGCCTGTATGTCGTTAATTAGCTACGACCCCTTTTTCCCTAATTAGCTACGACCCCTTTTTCCCTTTTTCCCCATCAAAAAGCAGATGCTGCTTTTAAAGCTCAGCATGCAAGTAGCAAAGATAATTTTAAACCGGATGAGTTTGTCGAGGTTGAGTAATCTAAGGTGGATTAAACAACTTCTATTACTTTCTCTGTTTGCCCTGACGGCTTGCAGTTCACAAGCGCAGCCGACAGTTGCAGCGTGGCCTGCATTTAATTGCAACACTAATGCTGTCAGCATCACTTTTGTCGATCTGCGTATTTGTACGAGCGCCGAAACTTACAGCAAGGTTGAAGTGCTGGCAGGCTCAACCCCAACCATAGTGTTTGAGCAAGGCGAAACCCGCTTTGATGCGCTTAGCTATGAATCTGCCGATAAGGCCTTGTCTAGTTTACCCGCCCGCTTAGAAGTAACAAATGCCCGCCAGGTATTAGATGCTTTGTTTTCCTGGCGTGACAACCCAAACCGAACGCTTCAACAGCAGGCACTGCTAGAGGTATTTGGTATTGAAGCTAAAACCCGGCTTATGCAGTTTACCAATGATGATTTGGCAGCTTATGTGCGGGTAAACGAAGGCGCTGCTGACAATACAGTTTTTATTATCGTTGGTGACAGCAACAACATTTACCGCTTAATTGGCAATTTTAACGAAGCTGATGTGCAGCAGTGGCTGAGCTTGATCAGCGTTGTATAAGTTCAGCAAAGATAGCGGTAATTCGGGTGATACAGCTAAACTTTGTGCGGTAAATCTATTGCCGCTGTATTTTACCGATAGCGGGTCTTCGCCTGTATGTCGTTAATTAGCTACGACCCCTTTTTCATTTCTTGTATGTCGTTAATTAGCTACGACCCCTTTTTCAAATTCTTCTGAGAGCAACTTGCCATAAATATAATCTCCCGAGGGCTTCTATCTCGCTTGGCATCCTATTTTCCTAACGTTGATGATAAAATTGAAACGAGCTTTAATAGAACACATAACGCCCGCCACAAACGCGAGCAACTTGTTGCGAGTCGAGCGCCCATAGGGCGCGTTTTTGATGGCGCTTGTTAGGGCCTTACTGCTTTGGCGCATAAATAAAAACATAGCTGTGGATACCATTGCGTACAGTTTTGTTTCTTGGCGCTGGGTATATTTTAAAATCTTGGATTTTTAGCTCTGGTGTCCCTGTGCTATCAACAGCTCGTTGATGCAATGGAATTGTTGTCGCTAATCCCTTTAAATTTATAGCGTCCAGAGCTTCGATAAGCTTTTCATTCTGCGCTACTTCAAGAACAAAATCTCGCCCGTTGTCTGAAATGTGGTATTTCGCGGTACCATCACTTAGCCCGGCATCAAGCAGAATTTGACTTTCTACACTCATGTTTGACTCCTTAGCCCTAACGCCGCCAGCAGCGGCCGAGTGAAACGAGGTCCAGCGAACGTAGTGAGCGATGCTGACTGGCTTTGTTATGGTCTTCACTCGTTTGCATGGTAACTTGCCAATACTTGACCTAGCCCTACCGACAACTCGTTGCCTTCTGATTTTGGGTATTGCGCAGAAATAAAGCTAATACTTTTCTGGCCTGAAACTCTAAATATAGAGTTTAGATAGGTAGTCTTTGATAGAAAAAATGACTTAACCATAAACTCCAACACCAAACCAGAAACCCCATCAACAGAAATATTTGTGATGACAGGATCGCCAATGACTTTAGATAAGAACGGAAGCTCTTTTTTAAAACAGGAAAAGTGTTTATTTGCATAATCCAATAGTTCTGGCCCTTTGCCAGCATGGTAGATGTCAATCATATATATCCCATTTTCATCCTCGAATGTTAATGCGGAAATATCATCATCCCAAAGCTCTTCAGTTAACTGCCAGCTTTCTGGGTGCTCAAAATAGATTCCGTTTTTATCAAACACACCGATCACCATTTATTGCCATAACAATATTATTAGAAGGCAAAACCCCTGCTTTCACCGCGAGATTCACCCTTCTATCATGTTTTTACATTCTGCTAAACTAGCCAACATTTGTCACTTAATCAACAACATCTTGCACTGTGCTGAAAAAGTGCCTGCGTGAAAGCGGGGTTTAAGCTTGCGATTAACTTATTAACAAAAATAGCGCTGTTTTACAGTGGGTTATACAGTACTTACGTGCGTTAAAAAAATGACAGGGCTTTGAGAAACCACAGCGGCTTTCGCCGCTGTGGGGTGTTTAAGGTTAACGAATATCGAGTACCAAAGTACCTCGCGCTGGTACGGTGAGTTGTTTATCCAGCTTTAAGCTTTTGCCGGTTATAACCTCTGTTGCGGTTTTACCTTGTGGCAGTACTTCATTAAAACGGGCTAAATCCAGCGTTATTGCTTTGGCTTGTTTATTCATTACCACCATTACTGTTTGCGCTTCGTTATAGCGGAAAAAAGTGTAGGTGCCATTATCGGGGGCAAAATGCATTAGCTTGCCGCTGTGAATAGCCGTGGCGGTTTTGCGCCAGTTAAGCAGGGTTTTTACTAACTGCTGGGCACTTTTTTGCGTGGCGTTTAAGCCTTTTCCGGTAAAGGCATTAACTTTGTCGCCAGCCCAGCCGCCGGGGAAGTCGGCGCGTACTTTGCCGTCGTCGCGTACTTTGGGGCTGGTCATGGCGATTTCAGTGCCGTAAAACATTTGTGGTATACCGCGCATGGTGAGCAGGTAACTTACTGCCATGCGGTATAAGTTAAAATCTTCGTCCAGCACCGAAAACAGCCGGGCGGCGTCGTGGTTGCCTTCAAAGGTGACCAGATTAAACGGGTCAGCATACACATGGTCGTTGCTAAGCATTTCATACAGGCCAATCCAGCCGCTGTTCCAGTCTTCAGCTGTGGTTAGTGCTTTTAACAGGGCATCGTACAGCGGAAAATCCAGCATTGCCGGGGTGTGCGATACATAACCGTCTTTATTTTGTTTACCGCGCTGCCAGTACGACACAATCAACGGGTTGGGGCTCCATTCTTCGCCAACGATATTAAAATCGGGGTATTCCAGCATAATGCGCCGGGCCCATTCGCTTAAAAATTGCTTGTCGGCATAGCTGTAGGTGTCTTCGCGGATACCGGCCAAATTAGCGTATTCCACCCACCAGATACTGTTTTGAATAAGGTAAGTGGCCAGTAGCGGGTGGCGCTGGTTGAGGTCGGGCATGGTGTCGACAAACCAGCCGTCGGTAAACAGTTCGGTGTCGGCTTTGCTGGCGTAAGGGTCTTGTATGGTGCTGCGGCTGTGGTTGGTGCCAACAAAGGGCGCACCTTGCAGAATATCTTGCTTATTCAGCCAGTTGTCATCGGGTAAATCGCTTAGCCACCAGTGCTGATGGCCAATATGGTTCAGAATAATATCCTGAATGACTTTAATGCCTTTGGCATTGGCAGCCGCGACAAAATCGCGGTATTGCTGATTAGTGCCATAGCGCGCATCAATATTGTATAAATCGGTGGCGGCATAGCCGTGGTAAGAATAAGCACTTTGGTTGTTTTCTGTCAGCGGCATGGGCCAGATGGCGGTGTAGCCCATGCTTGCAATATAGGGCAGGGCATTTTGCATACCGGCAATATCACCGCCGTGGCGGCCATTGTCATCCTGGCGGTTAGCTTGTTCCAGCATGCCGGGCATATTGTCATTGCCCGGGTTGCCGTTGGCAAAGCGGTCTGGTGCCAGCAGGTAAATAACATCGGCCGGGTTAAAGCCCTGGCGTTTGGCAGAGTTGGCGCTGCGCTGTAATAACGGGTAGTTATGGCTTAGTACCGTCTCGCCATTATGGCGAAAATGCAGGGCAATATCGCCGGGTTTTACGTTGTCGACCAATGTCAGGTTAACAAACAGGTAATTGGGGTTATTGGTGCGGGTAACACCGTTAAGTGTTACGCCGTCATACTGTACCTGTGGCTGCAGCCGGGCGATGTCTTTACCATATAACATCAGCTGCAGTTCGGGGTGCTGCATACCCGCCCACCAGTTGGCTGGTTCCAGCCGTTCAATAACAAAGCTATCTGCCATTACATGGCTGCTTAGCAGGGTGGTTAAGGCAATAAGGGTTTTGTGGTACATAGCAAAAAGGTCCGCTGACACTTGGGTTGCCTATCGTGAAGCAGTGCACCATTATGACGCAAGGTTAGCGGCGGTTTTGCATACGTATTCAGCCACAACCCGGACCAGTGCCGGCTGCTATCAGCTTTGTAATGCCGCTATTTGTTGCTGCAAAAAGCGCTGCTCCGGGGCCTGCTTACAATGGCTGAGCGCTTGCTGGTAGGCGTTAAGCGCCTCCATTTTTAGGCCAAGCTGGCGCAGCAAATCAGCTTTGGCGGCGTATAGCAGATGATATTGGTTTAGCTCGCCCTGTAATTCCAGTTCGCTGATCAATGCCAGGCCGGCGGCCGGGCCGTCACGCATGGCAATGGCTACGGCACGGTTCAAGGCGACAACCGGCGACGGATCGGCCTGCAACAGTAAATTATATAAGCCGGTAATTTCATGCCAGTCTGTGTCTGCTGGCGTCGCCGCTTCGCTATGGATGGCGGCAATGGCGGCTTGCAAGGTGTAAGGGCCAATACGGCGGGTGCGCAGCGCCCATTGCACCAGCTCGCTGCCTTCCGTTATTTCATGGTGTTGCCATAAGCTGCGGTTTTGCTGGGGTAGTAATACCAGCTCGCCGCTGGCGCTGATGCGCGCCGCGCGTCTGGCATGTTGCAGTAGCATCAGTGCCAGCAAACCTGCGGTTTCAGCATCGGGTAGCAGTTGCAGCATTAAGCGGCCCAGGCGGATGGCTTCATCACTTAAGCTGATATCCAGCAATTGCACGCCGCTGGAGGCCGAATAGCCCTCGTTAAACAGCAGATAAATTACCTGCAGTACGGCATCAAGCCGCTGCGGTAATTCTGCTGGCGGTGGCACTTCGTACGGAATGCGCGCATCGCGTATTTTGCCCTTGGCGCGCACTATACGCTGCGCCACCGTGGCCGGGCTGGTTAAAAAGGCGCTGGCAATTTGCTCGGTGGTTAAGCCGCATACTTCGCGTAGTGTTAGGGCCAGTTGCGCATCGGCGGCTAAGCTGGGGTGGCAGCAGGTAAAAATCAGTCGCAACTGGTCATCGGCTATCGGTTGCTGATCTGGCGCGTCTTCTGCTGTTAGCTGTTGCAGTATTTCATCTGGCAGTTGGGTGAGGCGTGCGGTTTTACGCAGCTGATCTATGGCTTTAAAGCGCCCGGCCGATATCAGCCAGGCACTGGGGTTGGCTGGTATGCCGTCCTTTGGCCATTGTTGCAGCGCAGCATGAAAGGCTTCGTGCAGGGCTTCTTCGGCTAAGTCAAAATCGCCCAGCAGGCGGATCAACGTAGCCAGCACTTTACGCGACTGCTGCTGATACAGTGCGCTGATCTGCTGCTGCATTGTTACAGCTGCCACCTAAGGGTTATACCTCAAGCTGGCGCACTGGCCGTACTTCTACCGAGCCTACCCGGGCTGCCGGTATGCCGCTGGCAATTTGGATCGCTTCGTTTAAATCATGCGCTTCTACCAGGTAAAAGCCGGCCAGTTGCTCTTTAGTTTCGGCAAAAGGGCCGTCGGTAATGCTGACTTTGCCGCTACGCACCCGGATGGTAGTGGCAGTGCTGACCGGTTGCAGGGCTTCGGCGGCCAGCATACGGCCGCTGCCGTGTATTTTTTCAGCGTAGGCCAAGCATTCGCTGTCATGCGGGCTGTCGGGCAGGCTATGCAAGGTGTTTTCGTCGCTATATACCAGACACAGATATTTCATCGTTGTGCTCCTTAAGGCGCTAAGTTTGACAGAATAGTACCGCTTTCCATATCAAATGGCATCGAGTAGTGCTCGTGCACTATTTTCCAGCCATCGCTGCCACGTTGCCAACACTGTGTGGCGCGCATCCAGCAGCTTTGCATCTCACCTTTGTCATTGGTGCCGCCACAGTGGTTCAGGCTGTGGCTAAACGCCAGTTGCTCGTTAGCCTGCACTTTTAGCTGATGCACTTCAAACATCGATTCGCCGCTGCAAAACTCCATGCAGCGTTGCCAATGCTCGCGGTAGTCGGCTTTGCCTTTAAATTGCAACTGCGCTATCGCATCAAAAGCAATAATGTCGTCATGGTACAGTGTCATAATTTTGCTAACGTCTTTGCGGCGCAATGCGTTAGCCCAACTGGTAAGCAGATCGGTAATTTGTTGTACTTGTTGGCTGTGATTCATGTTGTTGCTCCTGTTTTACCATCAAAGGTATAACTGGTCGTTACGGCAACGATGAAATCGACAACGGCTGAATACTATTACAAACTTTTTTTCGGCGGCAGTGCTACGTTGGCAAAAATAAGCCCGGCTACCAGCGCCATTAAAATCAGAAAGGTTTGCTGGCCCACGCGGTCAGACACAACAAAGTCCTGACCTGAAATCAGCGAGTTTAAACCGATATAGGTTTTACTACCCGGCACCAGCACGATTAAGCCGTGCATAGCGACGATAACGGCCGGTGCATTGGCCAACCGGGTAAACAGGTTGCTGTATAGGCCAACGGCAAAGGCACCTAAGAATGCGCCTATGGTGTAATCGAACATGCTGGCACCGGTAATGCTGACACCATAAGCGATAAAGCCGGCGGCTAAAGACCACAGCGTATATTTGCCACGGCTTTTAAACAGCACGATCAGCGAGCTTACCAGTATGCCTACAGCCAGCCAGGCAAAGTGGCGCGAGATTGGCGGCGGCTTAACAAAATCGACCACACCGAACAGGGCAAAACCTATAGCTATACCCAGTAAGGCGCCAAAATACAGCTTAAACAGCAGCATCAGCGCATCCATAATGCGGGCATTGCCCGATACCAGATGCCGCGCGGCCAGTTCAGCAAAGCCGATGGTCAGAGCTAACCCTGGAATAAACGAAATAATGGCTGATAGCACGGTTAAACGAATATTAATGCCGGGGTCGATATAACTGCTGATGGCGCAGGCGCCAATACCGGCGGCCAGTGCCACTAAAGGCTCGAGCATATTGGCAATGCGCGGCGAGCGGGCGGCCCACAGCATAAACAGGTAAACCAACAGTGATAACAATGACGACCACAGTACATCATTCCAACTGGTGGCCATTAACATAGCAAAAGCCCCGCCGGATGCCATCATCGCTACCGCTGTGGCCAGCTTACCGTAAGAGCTGGGGCGCACATCAATAGCATCCAGCAGTGCATCGGCTTCGTTAATGCTGACGTTGCCCTGCAACACCTGATCGACTAGTTCGTCAGTACGCGACAGTGCACCTAAATCCAGATCGCCGGGGTTAACCCGTGAGGCATGGGTGTACTCCTGCTCATGGCCGTCGGTCCACAGCACAAAGGTCATCGAGGTGGGGGAGATAATAAATGAGCCTTTTAACCCCAGGTGGGTTGTTAGCTCGGATAAATGTGCTTCCAGCCGGTAGGCAGGTGTACCGTACTTGTGCAGCATCTTGCCCAATTTAACGACAAATTTGCGTTTATGATTAAAATCAGCTGTGTACACAGGCGGCATCCATTAGGGGGTAACTTATTCATTGTAATGCAAAAGCGCGCTGTTACCAGAGAGATTAGATCTGCGTATTGGCATCGAACCGGTTCACCCACACCAACACGCCGTAAATACGTCCCTGTAGGCTCGATTCGGCCATCCTGGCCTGCAATGGTTGGTTTAGGGTAAGCCGGTTCTCGCTGTGATGATAACGATGAACTAGCGAATCAGGATCTGCTGTTTATCAGCCTGCCAATTAATTTTCACCTTTAGCTGCTTAGTAGCTTTATCGTACCAGGCCACATTTTGCATACGGTTAAAGCGCGCTTGCTGCGGTACCAGTTGAATATAGCGGCCATCAACGCTGATGTGTTTGGGTGTCGCGGTTTGGTTATGTATTACCAGTGTAAGCTCGCGGCTGTCTGGCTTGCCTGTGTAATCGCCGCTGCGGCGCAGTTCAAATTTCTGCCCGCCATCTTGCTGCAGATAATAGAAGTTCAGCAGCTCAAACTGGCCATTGGCGATAGCGTCTGGCGTTTTGCCATCGTCTTCATACATTTCACCTTTAGCGCACTCTACGCTTGGGTCGGCATAGTAATGCAGTGTCAGCTTGTTACTGCTGTAATCTTGCGTGCTTTGTACAACTTCAGTCATCGGTACAAAACTACCGGCTTTTACCAGCACCGGTATGGTGTTAATGGTTACCGGCACCTCAACTTTGCTATTACCGGTGTAGCGTTTGCCGCTGAAATAATCAAACCAGACGCCGCCTGGTAACTGCACCGGCCATAAAGTGACACCGGGCTCGGTTACCGGCGCGACTAAAAAGGCGTCACCCCAGAGGTAGCTGTTTTTCTCATCCATCAACGCCGGGTTTTGTTCAGCAGAGAAAAATAGCGGCCGCATTAACGGCATGCCGGTTAGGCTATTTTGATACGCCAACGTGTAGTTGTATGGCAGTAGCTGATAACGCAAATTCAGCCAGGGCCGCAGCGTTTCGATGGTGTCGCTATCATGAAATACCATTTCCGGTGCGATATGCTCTTGTGCATGCGGCCGGTATACCGGCTGGAATACGCCGTATTGCAGCCAGCGGATATACAGCTCTTTATCAAACAGCTCGCCACCGGCAAAGCCACCTAAATCCGAATGGATATAACCAAAGCCAAACAACCCCATGCTAAGCGCCAGTTCTACCTGCGGCTTTAACCCGCCCCAACTGCGCTCAACGTCTCCTGTCCAGGGCACCATACCAAAGCGCTGGCTACCGGGCGCGCCGGCGCGCATCATAATAAAGGGCCGCTGTGCCGGGAAATCACGCCGCATACCGCTGTACACCATATCGGCCCACTGGTGGCCGTAAGCGTTATGTACCTCGTTGGCTGTGCCGATAGCATGCACGGTATCTTCGGGGTGTACTTCAGGCTCGCCTAAGTCGCCCCAGACACCGGCTACGCCTTGCTCTGCCAACCCCTTATAAATTTGCCAGAACCAGTCTTGCGCTTTGGGATTAAACACATCAATTAAGCCGGTATTACCAAAGTAAAAATCAAAGGTTTTCGGCTTGCCATCTAAACCCGGTGCTATGGCACCGGCCGCTACCGCTTCCTGCCAGCGTTTTGAACTGGTCAGCACAAAGGGCTCGGTGACTAAAATAGTGTTAATGCCATCTGCTTTTAGATCGGCCAGCATGTTTTCCGGTTGTGGAAAGGCGGTTTTATCCCAATCGAGGTTACCCATATGGCCCTGAATATCCGGGCCAAACCAGTATAAATCCAGCACTAAGGCATCCAGCGGCAACTTAAGCTCGCGGAACTTCTGCACCACAGCGCGTGCTTCTGCTTCGTTACGATAGCCAAAACGTGAGGCATAGTTGCCTAAGGTCCAGCGTGCCGGTAGCGGCTGACGGCCGGTTAAAGCAGTGTAGTTGTTGATAAGCGCAGGGTAAGAGTCGCCGGCAACAACCACATAGCTGCTACGGCCACCTTCGGCGCTAAACTGCATAATACCGGGCTCAGTGTGGCCTAAATCGGCTTCGCCTTTGGCTGAGTTATCAAACAATAACAAATACTTATTGCTCGACATTACCGCCGGCAGGCTAAAGTACATCTGGCTGGACTCAGTGCTGTAGCCATAATGGGCTTTGTTATACAGCGGAAATTTTTGTCCGCGCCGGTCCATACCTAATACGCGCTGGCCGCCACCCAGCAGTTTTTCGCCATCGCTTAGCGCAAAGCGAAAGCCATGTTGTTGCGGCTGTTGTTGACGCTGTTGCTGTTGAAAATAACCTTGCTCTTCGGCCAGCAACAATTTGCCCTGATAGTAATAGCTTAGCTGTAGTGGGGCTTTATTAATTTTTACCGTTAAATTGGCCGAGCCCAGCGTTAAGGCAGCTGCACTTTCGGTCAGGCGTAACTGCTGTGGCTGGCTTTGCTGGCTAATAGAAAATGACGGCAGCTGTTTTACGCCTTCGCTCTGATAAAACGCTTCTACCACATCGCTCTGGTAAAATGTCAGGCTAAGCTGGCCGCTGTCGGTTTGAATATTTAGCGTATTACCTTGCAGGCTATGTTGTTGGTACTGTGCCGCCTGTGCTGCGATTGCGCAGCACAGTGTGAATAAAACAAAGAATAACCGCTTCATATTAAAGCTCCAGAATAACCGATGCCAGCGGTGCCAGTTGCAGCGCCACAGTACCCACGCCGTTTGCTACCTGCAGCGTGTATTGGGTGTCGGTTAACTTGTCGGTTAACGGGTATTGGCCATCCGCCAATTGCCACTTTGTAATCAGTTCTGCCGGCAGCGTTAAGCCAAAGCTGACGTTATTATCGCTGTTAAAGTGGCTGACAATCAGCAGCTTTTGCTTATCGTTATAACGGGCAAACGCCAATTGTTGCTCGCTGTAGGCCGTGCCTGCAGCCAGGTTGACGCTGTGCAGCTCAGTATATTCACCCATTAGCGCCGGGGCGTTGGCGGTAAAGCTAAGCAGGGTTTTATAAAAATTATGCAGTGCCAGCTCGTCAGCACTTAAACCGCCGCCATCAAACTTGCCACCATTCATCCAGCGCTGGTGGTGTGGTACGCCCCAGTAATCAAAAATAGTGGTGCGGCTGGCTTTACCAAAACCGGCATCTTCAGCACCCGGTTCGCCAACGTCCTGACCAAAGTACAGCATAGTGGGCGATGTACTGATAGTTGCTGATACCACCATGGCTGGCATGCCTTTTTTGGCATCACCGGCAAACTCCGGTGCGGCAATACGCTGCTCATCGTGGTTTTCTAAAAAGTGCAGCATATGGTGTTCAATATCGGCCATCCGTTGCTGGGTTTCTACCAATGCAGACGTGGGGCCTTTGCCTTGCATCACCAGTTTTAAGCTATCGTAAAACTCTACCTTGTCGTACAGGTAATCCATTTTGCCAAGCTTAAGATAGTCGCGGTATAAATGCGGCTGATACACTTCGGCTAATAAAAAAGCGTCGGGGTTTTTGTGTTTAACGTGGGAGTTTAAATAGCTCCAAAATTCTACCGGCACCATTTCGGCCATGTCATAGCGAAAGCCATCTACGCCTTTATCCAGCCAGTATTGGGTAATGTCGCGAAATTTCAGCCAGGAGTCAGGTACGTCTTTACCCTGCCAGAAAGCGTAATGGGCCGGCCAGTCTTTGTCGGCGTAATCGCTTGGCAGTTTGTCAAAGTCGTAGCTGCCGTCTGGTTTTACACCATAGTTAATTTTTACTGTTTCGTACCAGTCATCAAAATCTGGTTGTGCCGCACGCGAACCATTGCCGGTCCACTTGGCTGGCGTTTCGTTAAACTTGCCGTCGGCGGCAGAGTGAGCATCGCCGCCCAGTACTTTATAACTGGCAGGAAATGCCGGCACATTAAAAGGCTGGCCCGGCACATAGTAAAAGTTATTGTCGCGGGCATATTCAACACTGGTATCGTCATTGGCGCCAAAGTCGGATACTCCTGCCGGGTTCGACAGCGATTGATACTGGCGTGCCACATGGTTGGGGACGATATCAATCAGCACTTTCATACCATGCTGGTGTGTGCGCTTAATCAGTGCTTCAAATTCGGCTAAGCGGTTGGCCGGATCGGTGGCTAAATCGGGGTTAACGTTGTAGTAGTCTTTTACTGCATACGGCGAGCCGGCGCGGCCTTTAATTACGTCCGGGTCATCATGACTTATGCCGTAAGCGCTGTAATCACGCACCAAAGCATGGTGCGGTACACCGGTATACCAGATATGGCTGGTGCCCATGGCTTTAATGGCGCTAAGGGCTTCTGGTGTAAAGTCGGCAAATTTGCCCACACCGTTTTGCTCCAGCGTGCCCCAGGGGGTGTTGGTAGTGTTCTGGTTACCAAATAAACGGGTGAATACCTGATATACCACCACTTTATGTTCTGCAGTATTCACAATAGTAGCGTTATGCTCAGTGGGTTCTGCCTTAACAGGCGTGGCTTGTTCTGGTGCTTTGCCGCCGCAGGCCAGCAGCATGCTGCCAGCAAGGCTTAGCATCAGAATAGTGGCTGTTTTGTTCATCTGTCTACCCTGTATTTTTCTATTTGTGCTGTAAAGTAGCCGAGTGTATTACAGCTGGCTTGCCTTTTTATGGTGCATACGTATGCAGGCGTTGCCAAAAGGCTTATCAACTAAGGTCGCATCCCGCTTTCTTTCCACCTTGTTTACACTATGCTGTAACAGAATCAACTTGTTATGGCATAACGCGGAGTTTGTCTATGTTCAACTTTAAGCTGAAAAATAAAATGCTACTGCTGGCGGTATTGCCAATAGTAACAGTGGTATTAGCGCTGATGCTGTTGATATACAGCCAGATGCGTGCAATGGGGGAAGCAGAAGTTGTGCAGTTTCGCGCTGATATGATGCACGAAAAGCAAAATGCACTGGAGCATCATGTCGCTATAGCAATAACTGCAGTGGCACCGTACTTTAGCGGCGGTGAGCCGTCGGCAGAGCAGTTAGATGCCGCCAAGGCAGTGATCCGCGCCATGAAGTTCAGCGATGACGGCTATATGTTTGTTTATGATCTGGCCGGTGTAAATATAGTGCATGGCTCTAATGCCGCACTGGAAGGGCGTAACCTGATTGAGTTAAAAGATCCCAATGGCGTGCTGCTGATCCGCGACTTAATTGAGGCTGGTAAAAAAGGCGGTGGCTTTGTTACCTATATGTGGGATGAAAAAACCCGTGGCGGCTTAACGCCGAAACTGGGTTATGCCGCACCGATGTACAATAACCGCTGGATTTTGGGCTCGGGTTTTTATATCGACGATATTGACCGCCGCGTGGCAGAACAACAAACGCAAATCAGTGAGCGGATTCGTAATACCCTACTGCTGATTATCGGCGGCGCCATAGTCATGCTGGTGTTGGTGGTACTGCTGGCGTTATTTGTGGCAAACCTGGTGGTGTCGCCACTGCAAAAAGCCTCAGCGGCGCTGATTAATATCGGCCAGGGCGAGGGCGATTTAACCCAGCGCTTGCAGGTAGAAACCTCCGATGAAGTAGGTGAAGTAGCGCGCGGCTTTAATGAGTTTGCGCAGAAAATTCAGCAATTGGTAAATGAAGTAAAACAAGCCGTGCTGGCGCTAAGCCATTCTGCGTCTACCATGCAGCAAATTGTGCGCTTAACCGATCAGGATGCAGGCAGACAAAAGGCCGAAACCACCCAGGTGGCGGCGGCGGTGTATCAGATGTCTACCGCTGTGCAGGAAGTCGCCGGCAGTGCCGGTTTAGCTGCCAGTGCCGCGCAGGAAGCAGACAAAGAAGCCGTTGGCGGCCAGCAAAGTGTAGCGCTTACCATCAGCTCGATTAATAAGCTGGCTGAGGACGTAAACCGTGCCGGTGATGCGATTGAAAAGCTCGGTGCCAATGCCGATAAAATTGGCTCAGTGGTGAATGTTATTCGTGGTATTGCCGAACAAACCAACCTGCTGGCGTTAAACGCCGCAATAGAAGCTGCCCGTGCCGGTGAGCAGGGCCGGGGTTTTGCTGTAGTAGCCGATGAGGTGCGTACGCTGGCGACCCGCACGCAGCAAAGCACCAATGAAATTCAGCAGATGATTGATTTGTTCCAGCAAGGCACCCGTGATGCAGTGCAGGTAATGCAGCGCGGTAAGGAGCAGTCGGTACAAACGGTAGCGCAGGCCGATAAAGCCAGTGAGTCACTGCAAACTATTACCAAATCGGTTAGCACCATTACCCAGATGAATATTCAGATTGCCACCGCGGCGGAACAACAAACGGCAGTGGCAGCTGATATCAGCCGCAGTATTCATGAAATTGCCCAACTGGCCGATCAGGCAGCAAATAATGCGTCTGAACTGGCAAAATCGACCGATGAGCTGGGCACTATTGAACAACGGCTCAGTGCCCTGGTACAGCGGTTCCGCGTTTAAGTTGCTGGTATAGTGTGCGCCGGGGCGGGTAGTTCCGCCAGAGGCCGGCGCACAAACCAACGGCCAAGGTGCCACAGCAGCCACAGTGACAACAGCGGAAACACCAGAGTTTGCAGGCTGTACACCACTATCAACTGGATCAGTTTCTCTACCATATTGTCGGAAAAACTTTTAACCGCGGCAAACATATCGTTGGCCTGCGCCGCCATTTGCCGCAACCAGCTTAATGAACCTTCGTCACCGCTTTGCAGCGGCTGATCAACCCGTTGCAAGGCCGCTGTTTCACCGCTAAGGGCGGCTTCTGCCGCTATACGCTGCGGCTCTAGCACCCAGTCTGACAACTCGGCCACGCCAAAAGCGGCCAGTGGCACACCAATGCGAATAACCAGCAGCAGGGCAATAAAAATACGTAACAGGTAGGTGGCGGTGTTGCGCCAGCTCGCCGGGCCCAGCAACAAGATTACGGCCGACAGCAGAATGCCCGTACCAAACAGGGGCAAGGCCGCCAGCTTGCCAAATTCGAGCAAAAACAGCTGCAGGCCAATGGATGTCATGGCCAGCACCATTAAGTCGGAATAGCGTACCGCCATATCCTGCAGTGGTTTTAACAACTGGCCGGGTTTTATACTGGCAACGCCAACGCCTACCTGGGCTTCAGATACAAAAGCGATGCCGCGGTCAATTAAACGGGCAGTGGCAAAAGAGGCGCTGCTAAGCACTAAGCTGCGTTGTAACGCGGCGGTGGCTCTGTCATCCAGCGGTGACAGCACCGGGTTTACCAGCCGTTGTTGCAGCATACCGCTATAAATACCGGCACACAGCGCCAGCAAAAACAGCAACAGCGCGAATAAACGTTGGGCAGGGCTAAGCTTGGTCAGTAGTTTCATGGCGGCCTCCGGCTAACAGCATGGCGGACGCCTGCTGAAGCCAGTATTAACCATTTTGCTATCCAGTAAAAGCGCTGCAGCTAAAGTAAAGGCGCCCTGAGGCACCTTACTGCGGGTTAAAACGAGTAACTGACACCGAGCATAATATTGTCGGCTTTATTACCTTCCAGATGATAGCGGTTAAACACCGCCTGTAAGGCGATGTGCTCGTCCAGTGCATAACTGGCGCCTAGCGCCCAGTAGATGTCGGTGTCGCTGGTTTTATAGCGGATCAGGTTGTCACCTGCAGTGCTGTTGGTTTCGCTGTTCCAGGCAAATACGCCGGCCTGCACAGTAGCCGACCAACCGGCATGTTGCCACACGTGGTAGGACAAGCCGCTGCGTACACCTTTTGCCAGCATAGGGCCAATGTCAGACACTGCCTGATGAAACGCCTCCGGGGTGAGCGTTTCGCCACGCATACTGACACTGGCATCGCCTAAGTCAACATAATGCGCTTGTACTGCCAATCGAGGGGTAAAGTAATAACTCAGGCCCAGCGCCCAGCTTTTACCGCTGTCATCATATTGCAGCAGCTCGGCGTTGTCAGGTAGCTGGGCAAGGATCTCTGATGTTGATTGCTTGGTAGTGCTTTTACCAAACATAGCATCAAGCGACCAGTTTGCCTGAGTGTTAAAACTCAGTAGGGCTGCTAACAGCAACACAGGTTTTAGCAGGGCTTTGCGCTGACGGATAAGTGCCATACAGGCCAGTAACAATAATGGCCAGCCATGTACCGCGCCGCCAGACGATTTATTTACCACGGTAATTACCTCATAAGCCGTTATAGAAATTGTCA
>NZ_LNQS01000009.1 GCF_001513785.1 Rheinheimera sp. EpRS3 | reverse complement strand
AATCCATCATAAGTGCCCACACAGATGATTGATTGCGAATTGTTAAAGAGCGTGCTTTGAACTCTCAAAGCGGGAGGCGTATGTTACACTTCCCAGTTTTTAAGTCAAGCGTGACGATGATTCTTAATTCAAAAACACATCGTCACACCAGACTTGTTTACTCATTTCACCGTGTTAAACACCACCGTGAAGCGAGGGCGCCATTTTAGTGATTTAAGCCAGTCTGTCAAGCGTCTTTTTGAAAGATTTTTGCGAACCGTTTTAACTCACCCGAGACACCCAAACTGCAGCACCCGGCTGCGCGCCCCGCATGACATGGCGCGCATTATAGGACGTTTTTAAACTCCTGCAAGCGGTTATTTACGGAAAAAGCGTGACTGCTGATTAATTAGCCAAAACATGCTTTTCCCGTCTTTATATTAAGCAGCAACTTTACGACTATTATACTCAGCAACCATTTGCTGCATTTGTACATCATCGTATGGCATCAAATTACTCAGGATCATGCGCTTTTCACCTTTACCAATTAGTTCTCCCTGCTCAGTTAATGAGAACTCCAGTAAAGCATTACCACGTTTCCCCTCTATTGATAAAGAAGATGCTGTAAGGCACAAATCGACTTTCTGCTTTGGCAATCGGTTAAAACTCAACGCCATGCTCTCGTAGATCACAAGCGGGCGCTGCGGATTAATCATGACCTGATGCTTTTGCATCAACGGTAGTAAGATATGCGGGAAGTTCTGACCGGAGAATTTTACGTAGTCACGGATCAATGGCTCAATAACAGCTAAGTCATGCTGGCAAGCACCATTATGTTGCAAAGACAAGTAGGTTTTATCCTGACTATCACAAATCGTTATTAGGTTATCTTGCTCTTTACATTGCAGCGGTACATCAGCACCTACCATGCCGGAGAACTGGCAACTAAGGTGCTCAGTAATGCCATAACGGTTTAGCAAGTACGAAAACAACAAATCACCGGGTACACAAAACCGTTTCGCATCTTCATCATGGATGGGATTAAAGTCTGTTGCTACTTGTTTGGCGAACTCACTGGCCTGTTTACGGCTAAAACTAAAACCTGCGCTACTCTGGTTAACATACTTTTCTAACAACATCGGGGGCTGACTCTCTTACAGTATAAGCAGGTTATTCTACTCAAATTTAATGGGGTAATGGTCCAGCCAGTACCGAAACAGCTGTGGCGGGGCCTCTGCGACGCGAAACAAATATACCTCCAGCCGGCAACTTTTTCGCCTCTGCTTTTGCCGCTGCCGCTATCGCAGCCACATCATGATGACACAAACACAATGTGGGATCGGGTAATACTACTCCTATCGATAATGTCAGCAAAGGATAAAAGCAGATATCACCAGAGCGGCTTACCGCACTAAGGCCCCCTGCTTCTACGTGGCTCGCATCGTAATAATGCACGATGCGCTGATTAAAATCCTGCACTATCTGCTGGCAGGCAGTTTGCCAATTGTCACTGGTAAAGATAATAATGAAATCATCACCACCAACATGCCCAACAAAATTGCCGGACCCCGCTACCACCTGGCAAATTATTTCACCCAGTAGCTGTAACACTAAATCCCCTCTGCTGTAGCCATATATATCATTGTATGGCTTAAAATGATTTAAATCTGCATAGGCCAGCGTAAAATGCCTGTGCTGGCTTAATAAGCGGTCTACTTCCTGATAAATCGGTACATTTCCCGGTAGTAAAGTTAATGGGTTGGCATAACGGGCATGTTGTAACTTTCGTTCTGTAATTTTTTTCAGTAATAGCCGCACTGAGCCAATACCGGCATAACGCTGTGCTGAGGTAATAATAAAAAACCAGTTATTATCACCATCCTCATTACTTGTTACCAACTGACTGACATCGTCCAGGCTAGTATGCTCATCCACCACTACCGGGTTTACTGCCATAAGGCGCTTTATCGGCTTTTTTTCATACAATGCCCGGCCATATGGCATAGCAAACATTGCTAATAGCTGGGCCCGGTTTATCATTCCTACCGGGATGCCTGACTCAACAACAGCCAGGCCAGCCCAATCAGGATTATTACTGAATAATTGCATAACTTCGCCCGCCGACACCCCACTTTCTACCGCAGGTAAAAACTGCACAATAGCCGATACTTTTTCCGCTGCCGCGGTGTAAGGTTGCTTCTGTTTAACCAGTAAATATCGTCCAGGCGGTGAAGACTCAATTTTTGCAGCTGGCCGTCCGAGCAAAAAGCCCTGACCATAATCAGCGCCGAGCTCCTGACAAAGTAACAATTCCTCTTGTGTTTCAATACCTTCTGCAACAATTTTTGAGCCAGTTGCATTTGCCAATGCCACTATATTTTGCACAAAAGCTCGTTTGGTCGGGTCGGTATGAAGTTGGCTGATAAAATAGCGGTCAATTTTAACAATATCCGGTTTTAATTCAGACCACAGCTTCAAGCCGGAAAAACCGCTGCCTAAATCATCAATCGCGATAGAGAAGCCAAGCTCACGGTAATGGTTTACGGCTTTTATTAACACACTTGGATCTTCAACCTGATATTGCTCTGAAATTTCAATAACAACCCGAGACGGATCAAGTTCGACTTGCTGCAATAGCCTGTTTGTCAGCCCGGAGGGATGATCTGATGTTAGTAATAACAACGGGTTGACGTTCAGAAATAGTAAGCCAGGCATCTTTGCTCTGGCAAAAGCCTCGATACTTATCTGTCGGCACAGCATCTCAAGCGGTTCCAGCATTCCACACATCAGTGCCGCTTTAAATAACAGTAAAGGAGAATGTAACGGGCTGTTCGAGGGGCCCCTTATCAAGGCTTCATAACCCAGTACTTCTGTAGATGACAGATTGAAAATAGGCTGAAAAAGCGGGGTCAGTGCGCGCTGCCGGATAAGGTGCGACAACTCAGTACAATAATTCGGGTTAATCGTCATAACTACAACCGATATAAGCAACTGCGGCAAAAGGTTAATACCACTGTATGACAACTGCATGACATGGCGTTGGTTTTATGACAGTAAAAAAACGGCTAAAACGCTTGCTTTTTACACAGCAAGCAAATACTGTATATCCATACACTGTATAAATAGACATGTAGGGGTAGATATGTACAACCGTCCGGTTAACCAGCAATTTTATAGTCATGCAGCAACCGCTTACGCCGATAGCCGCCTGCTGAAAATACATTCAGTAACCGATAGTGAAGCCGCTGCAGCTAATGACTCGCATCACACTTTACTGCAGCTGATTCAGCAACATCAACATCAGCAAGGATGGATTTTGTTAATAGCACCGTCGCATATACCGCACAAAGCGTGGGCAGAGCAGCATCAATTATCTTTTCACAATGTTTTGGTTGTGCATCAGAAACAAATCAGAGATCTCAATGCGACTATCCAGCAAGCATTGGCATCATCGAGCTGTAAAGTCGTCATCAACTTTGCCCGGATGCTGGACCCACAACAGCTTGACGGCTGTCGTAAACTGGCTGTCACGCATAACACCTGGTTTTATCAATGCGAGCAACTGCAACAGGAGCGCATTACCCATTAATGCATTTTAAATTCGCACGACAAAGATGCTAAGATCTGGCCTTTCCAACAAACAGGTAAAGCAGATTAACATGCAGTGTTACTGTGGTTCAGCTAAAGAATTCAGTTTATGTTGCTTGCCACTGATATCCGGACAGGCAAAAGCAGAACACTGCGAGCAATTAATGCGCTCACGTTATAGTGCTTATTGCCATCGTAATATCCATTACTTGCATCAGACTTACCATCCATCAAAACAGGCGACAAATTCTCTTGCGTCACTCGCCGTTTTTGCCGATAGCAGTCATTTTGTCAAACTGACTATTCTGTCTTCAGAGCAAACAGCTACTGAAGGCTACATTAATTTCAGTGTCCGCTATATACAGCAAAGTACATTGTACGAGTTTACCGAACGCTCCCGCTTTGTATACGACAAAGCCTGGTACTACATTGACGGTATATTAGATGATAAAGCGCCGGTAAAAATTGGCCGCAATGAGCTGTGCCCTTGTGGTAGCGCTAAGAAGCTTAAGCACTGTGTTGTGCACCGTCTATCGGGTAACTAACAGCTTTATTTAATAATTACGCAGCCTCAACGCCATGTATTTGCTGTAAGACTTCATAAAGATCAGCCGGGCTTGCCTGTGGTTTTTCAGGCGTGGTGTGTTGCAGTCTCCTGCGGCTATGCAAACTCAAATTTTGCCATACATCATCTGCTATTCGTTGTTTATCATCATACCGGGCTAAAGGTGGCGGGTTAAGATAAGCAGCCAGCTTTAACTGAGCTAAACTGCCCTGTGCAAAGGCCTCACTATGGCGCAGCATCTGCACTACATCGTCTTCTGTTTGTGCATAGCTACGCGGTGGAGCAACACCAAGCTGCTGATACAGATTTGATGGCGCACTTTGCTGCAGGGCATCCGGAGTAAAAAACTGGGCAGACTCATCCACCGCCGGTGATAACAATGCAATATACAAAGCAAAGTCTGTGCGCTGAGCATTTTGCAAAGCGCAATTTAGTTTTACATCAAGTTGCCATTCGCTAATTACCATCGACATTTTGCGCAGTTATACCGGTTTTATTTTACTCTTGCTGTATTTATCGGCAGTCAGACAAAAAAGTTTAGTAAATGCCTTTACATCAAAAGTCAGTTTGATAATATGCCGTCCACTCGTGGAGGGGTTCCCGAGTGGCCAAAGGGATCAGACTGTAAATCTGCCGGCACTGCCTTCGAAGGTTCGAATCCTTCCCCCTCCACCATTTTCCTGCTTTAACGCTTTAAAACTTCATATCTCTTTATACTTCCATATTAATTCTCTTGCTAATCACCTTGTTATTTCCGACACTTAACTGAATTTAGCTTTAAGTTTAAGTGGTGCTGATGAATAACAAGACGCTTGAGAATCAGCGGATATTAATCGTTGACGATCAACGGGCTTTTCAATTGATGTTTAAAGGCATCCTGTACTCTATGGGGGCAACTAATGTTGCATTTGCCCCTACTGGTGAACAGGCGCTGGCCAAGTGCGCTAATGTGAATTACGACATCCTGTTTGTTGATTACCACTTAGGTGTAGGGAAAAACGGCAAGCAGTTACTTGAAGATCTGCGGGAAAAAAAACTGCTTGGACCACACAGTATTTTTATGTTGGTTACCGGCGAAAACACCGTGCCCATGGTGATGAGCGCTGTAGAGTTAGAGCCTGACGACTACCTGGTAAAACCATTTTCACAAAATGTATTGCGTAGCAGAATTCAGCGGATAAAAAGGAAAAAAACGCAACTGGCCGGGGTTTATCAGGCTTTGTTCGATGAACAGGCAGAACAGGTGGTAACGCTGTGCCAACAAGAGATAGGCACCGAAGGCCGCTATCAGCAATTCTGTAAACGCGTGCTGGTAGAAAATCTGATTAAGCTCAACCATCTTGATGACGCTGAATATATATTACAGGAAACGCTGTCACAGCGGCGCAGTGGCTGGGCGCTATTGTTGCAGGCTAAAGTGTACTATCGGCAGGACCGTTTTGAAGACAGTATGGTGCTATGTCAGGAAGCTATTGAGAACAACCGCTATTTTGCCGAAGCTTATGATATTCAGGCGCAGAATTATCGCGCCATGGGCGAGATAGATAGTGCTTTTAGCAGCATTCAGGCAGCCGCGGAAATAGCACCGTACAGTATGCAGCGTCAGTACCTTGTAATGGAGATAGCCCGCGATTTAAATAATATTCCCCAACAGGTTCTTGCCAGTAAGCAGCTATATGAGATCACCCGCCGCTCAATAAAACAAGATATTATCCATTTACTTAACTATATCCGTACCGTTACTGAAGCCGCAGTAAGAGCCGACGAGCCAGCCATTCGTAACCGCTACTTGCAAGAGGTGTCACTTGCTTTACAAAGAGTTAAGCGTGATGAAATGATGACCAGAGAAATCAACTTCGATTTGTTTGAAGCTCTGTGCCAGGCCAGGCTGGAATCATTAAACGGCGCCCAGTACCAAGCTAAAAAAACCTATGCCGCGGTATCTGAAGAACTACACGATCAGCATCAGATTTTACCTGATGCCATTTTTTTACTGAACCAGATTGGCGAATATGAACAAGCGGCAACGCTGCAAAAGCTGTTGCCGGCAGAATTGATGGCTAACCCGGTGCTGAATTCACTATTCGGTGATCAACAACATTTTGTTGATCAAAAACAGCTGCAGTTTGGCGAGCTGAATAAAGCGGGTATCAAGAGCTATAAAGAGGGTAATTTTACCGGTGCGGTCAGACAATTTGAAGCCGCTCTTGAAGTAGCGCCAATGAACACCGGCAGTGCTTTAAATCTTATCCAAGCATCCATTCAGCTGTTAAACAGTCAACAACGACACAAATCAAGAGAGTTATTTGAGCGCTGCAAAAAAACATTCCGCGTTGTCGACAATATGCCATTACCAGAGCATCACCGCGTACGTTATAAAGAGCTTTTACAGCAATTTGATAAATTACGCGATGAATTCAGGCGCTGATTATTGTGGCAAAATGTGTTGTGCCACGTCGTTAGCCAGCGCACTGGCTCCAATACGCATACCTGAGTTTGTGGCGATCCGACCAGTAATATCCTCATACAACTGCACCAGCTCAAATGCCTGCGCAATACTGCGTACACCGCCTGAAGCTTTAAAGCCAACGGGCCGGTTTGCTGCCGCTATTACTGTAAGGATGATACGGGCCGCTTCAATAGTAACCCCAGTGGCGACTTTACCCGTTGAGGTTTTGACAAAATCAGCGCCCCCTTCTATTACCAGTTCAGTCGCTTTGGTAACTTGCTGAGCCGTAACCAGCTCACCGGATTCAATAATCACTTTTAAGCAAGTGTTGTCACAAGCCTGGCGTATATCGTATAAAAAACTTTTAACTAAACCATGCTCGCCACGCAGCAGGGCTTTATAAGGCAATACACAATCAATTTCTGTTGCGCCTGCCATTTTGGCTTGCTGAATTTGCTCACATACGATATCCGCCGCTAAATCTGCGCCAGGAAAGTTAACCACCGTTGCAATCTCAGTCTGCCGTGCCCGCTGCGACCATTGTTGCAAAGGGGCTAAAAATTGTGGATATACACAGTAAGCTGCAGGCGTCAGTGCAGGTATGGTTTGCAGCCACTGGTTAAAACCCTGTTCTGTTTCATCATCTTGCAAACGGGTAATGTCTAATAATTTTGCCAGTTGTTGCAGGCGTAGCAGGTTTGTCATAGCTCAAGTCCAGTTACAAAGCAGCGATATCAGCTGTCTGTTTGTTATAATCACACCACACTGTTGATGCCGCGGAGCTTAAACCAAATGCATATAAAAATGCAAAACGCTGTCATGAAAAATAATTGAAAATAATTTTGAATCTTTTGCCAGGAGCCAGGTCCTATTTACCAGTAGTAGCTAAGTGATACTTTTTCTCTCCTGTTTCGATGTCCTAGTGTTTGCGCCGGTCTTGTACCGGCGCTTTTTTTATAACTCCAGCAAATGCTGATTGTGTCTCAGCCAGGCTTTAGCGTCCTCCGCTTGCGGATAATACTCGTCTACTAATTGCCAAAAACGCGCCGAGTGGTTCAGATGTTTAAGATGAGCCAGCTCATGCACTACAACGTAATCCGCTACCCAATCGGGTGCCATCATCAAACGCCAGTTAAATCCCAACTCTGAGGTGCTTTTGCAGTACCCCCATTTTGTCCGCCAACTGCCAATCAATATATTGCCAGAGCGTACATTCATCTTGTTCTGCCAATATAGTACCCGCTGTGTAAACCAGCTAAACGCTTGTTGTTGATACCATTTTTGTAACAACGTTAGCAGCACCTTTTGATAGCGTTGCGGTTGCACACGGGATGACACAATAACAGTAAGGTTATCTTCACTGTACAGCACTACTGATTTTCCACCCCGCTGCCGGGTTAATGCCAGTGTCGTACCAAGCAGCGGCAATTGTTGCTCTGCCAACCATTGGGGCTTGGTTTGCAGTTCAACTCGCTGCAGATGCTTTAATACCCACGGCTGCTTCTGTAGCACCAGAGTTTTAATCTCTGCCAGGCTGTAACCAAGTGGCGCACGCACTGTCAGCTGGCCCTGCTTAACCTGTAGGACCACGCTACGCCTTCTTGAGCTGTAATGCACGGCATAGCTAAATTGCTCGGTTTCTATCATTAACGCTGACAATCTTTACTCCGTACCGGGTTTCTGACTTATGTCTATCGCGCCGCCATTGTGCCACAGCATCGGATAAAGTGTTATTATCCTGCCACTTCGCCGCATTAAACAGATTAAGGGCCAATATCAACATGAAAATTATTTCCTTCAATATCAATGGAATTCGTGCAAGGTTGCATCAACTGCAGGCGCTTATCGACAAGCATCAACCCGATATTATTGGCCTGCAGGAAATTAAAGTTCATGATGACGAATTTCCCATGGCAGATGTACAGGCAATGGGCTATCACGTTTATCACTTTGGCCAGAAAGGCCATTATGGTGTGGCCATTCTGAGTAAACAACCCGCTACTAAAATGCAGTATGGCTTTCCTACTGACGAAGCTGATGCTCAGCGCCGTATGTTGATCGGTAGTTTTACCCTTGCAGACGGTGCGCCTCTGACCGTACTGAATGGTTATTTTCCGCAAGGCGAAAACCGTGATCATCCGGTTAAATTCCCGGCAAAGACCAAGTTCTATGCCGATTTACAACGTTATCTTACCGAACACCATACCCCGGATGAGCATCTGGCCATTATTGGTGACATCAATATATCGCCAATTGACCTGGACATTGGTATAGGCGAAGCGAATGCCAAGCGTTGGCTGCGCGAGGGTAAAACCTCGTTCTTGCCTGAAGAGCGGGCCTGGCTGCAGCAACTTAAAGACTGGGGCTTAATTGATACTTTCCGTGCGTTGCACCCGGAAACAGATGCGCAGTACAGCTGGTTTGATTATCGCTCTAAAGGTTTTGATGATAACCGCGGCCTGCGTATTGATGTCGTTATGGCTACCGCCCCCCTTGCGCAGCGTTGCACTGAAAGCAGCATTGACTATGAATTGCGTGGTATAGAGCGACCTTCAGATCACGCTCCGGTGTGGTCAGTATTTAGCGAAGAATAGCGGTAATATAAAGCAGTGGTTACAACCACTGCTTTATAAAAGTTTTGTCCAACTGCTGGTAGGCTTTTTTCAATAATGCCGCCAGATCTTTGTATCGCCCGGGCTGCGAAACGGGCGCCAGCTCTACTCCGTGCTGCTGCATTTGGTGCCGTACCTGCTGGTACCAGGATGCAATTGAAGGCGGTAGCTGCGTTTCAGCACGCACGCCAAGCCAATACCAGCCTTGCAAAGGTAGCGATACTAAAAACAGCATCATGGCCAGAATTTGTGGCAAAAACGCTGCCCCCAGATAACTGTATTGTACAGCCGCACACAGTAACGCTAAGCCTGGCAAATATCGCCCTGTTAGCGACGTTAGTAAAATAACCTTGTTTTCAATAAACAAGCTATTAAGCTCAGCTCGGGCAGGCCATATCTTGCTGTACTCGCGCCCGGCGCGTAAGGTTGTATAAAGCGGATACTGCATTACCACCTCCTACTAAAAAGCAATAGCTGAACGATAGCATAAAACCGGTGTATTTACCCCTGACAATATCCCTGTAGTATTTTTGTTGTGTAACAGCACGGATACAGTCATCGCAAAATATGCACTTTACTCAGGTAAAACCGGCTTATTCATTTAAGGAAAACTAATATTTCAACCAGATTTAGCCACTGTGCCATTATGAAACTGACTTTTTAGCAGCATTAGCGCTGCCTTTTGCTTAAACACAAACTAACAAAAAATATGCCATAATGTTTAGTCTTTTAGTTACATAAACTTAGGCAAGTTAAACAGCGTTACGCACAAAGTTATCCACAAAATCTGTGGACAACACCACCCTATATAGCACAACAAAACTACGACTGTTGTCAGGTTATTTGCCAGCGAAAATAATGATTTCATGAAAAAATAATACTAAGTTCGTTAAAATGTCATATTTAACGTATTCACCACCATCGCTATTTCGTTCTACAGTGCACGCCATGATACGAATTCATTGAGTAATCAGGTTGGTTTGCATTAGGATAATGCCACTGCTCTGTTTTAGGACCTCCACTGTTGTTAAACTGGTTAACGCAATTAAGCGAGATGCAAGGTGTTGCGGTAAAAAGCCCCGCCTGCGGTATGCTGTTACCCATAAGCGCACACCCAGATCGGCTGTATAACAGTGGCATTCTGCAGCAGGCGTTATGCATTAAGTTACAGCAGGGCACCGTGGTGGCGCCTTTTAACAGCCTGTATCAGTGCAGCCTGAACGGCCGGCGCCGGCTGAGTTTTAAACATAGCAGTGGCCTGACGCTGCAACTGGATTTACCCTCAAGCGTCATGGCTGGTTTGGGCCAGGGCATTGAGTATCTGGCAAATTCAGGCCAACAACTTAGCGCAGGCCAACCGGTATTAAAGCTAGATCCTTATTATCTGCAAGCTGAGCAGGGCTGTTATGCAGCATTGATGGTTTTACCCCACCCTGCTATCGAGGCGATATTTTCTATGCAGCGTTATGTTACCGCGGCGACAGATACCGCCATAATTATTCAGTTAAAGAACAAGTAAAATATGACTACGCTATACGGCATTAAAAATTGCGACACCATCAAAAAAGCACGTAGCTGGCTGGAACAGCAGCAAATTCCTTATCAATTTATTGACTATCGCGTTGATGGTTTAACAGCAGAGCAGTTGCAAACCTTCGCAGCACATTGCGGTTGGCAAAACCTGCTTAATACACGGGGCACAACCTACCGTCAGTTACCTCAGAGCGATAAAGAGGATCTAACAGAGCAAAAGGCACTGGCACTGATGCTCGCGCAACCGGCCATGATTAAACGCCCATTACTGGTGCACAATGGCGAACATTATTTGGGCTTTAAACCTGCCGATTATCAACATATTTTTGGACTTAAAACATGACCGCTGTAAGCGCCGTAGTGGCATTAACACAAGACTTAATTTCGCGCCCCTCAGTTACACCAGACGATGCCGGTTGCCAGCAACTGATGGCAGCGCGTTTAGCCGCTGTGGGTTTTAATATTGAAGTTATGCATTTTGACGACACGTTAAACATGTGGGCCCGCCGTGGTAACGACAAACCGGTATTTTGTTTTGCTGGCCACACTGACGTAGTACCGACAGGGCCGGTTGGACAATGGCACACCCCGCCGTTTGAACCAACCATTATTGGCGACACGCTGTATGGCCGCGGCGCTGCGGATATGAAAGGCAGCCTGGCAGCGATGATAGTGGCCACTGAGCGGTTTTTGCAGCGCTATCCGACGCCGAAATTCGATCTGGCTTACCTGATTACCAGCGATGAAGAAGGCCCTTTTATCAACGGCACCAAACGTGTAATTGAAACCCTGGAAGCACGTAACGAAAAAATAAGCTGGTGCATTGTGGGTGAGCCATCCAGCAGCCAAAAAGCCGGTGATGTGGTTAAAAATGGCCGGCGCGGTTCATTAACCGGCCATCTTACGGTAAAAGGTATTCAGGGCCATGTTGCCTACCCTCAACTGGCAGACAACCCTGTACACAAAGCCGCCCCAGCATTAGCGGAGCTAGCAGCAGAGCAATGGGACAACGGTAATGCTTATTTTCCGGCAACCAGTTTTCAAATTGCCAATATTAATGCCGGCACCGGCGCGTCAAACGTGATCCCGGGTGAGCTAAAAGTTATGTTTAACTTCCGCTACAGCACCCAAAGCAGCGCAGAGCAACTGCAGCAACGTGTTATCGCACTGCTGGACAAACACGGTTTGAACTATGATCTGGACTGGACACTAAACGGCCTGCCATTTTTAACTGACAGCGGCAGCCTGGTGGCGGCTACCGTCAAAGCAATTTATCAGGTACAAGGCTTTGAAACCCGACTGGAAACCACCGGAGGCACTTCAGACGGCCGCTTTATCGCCCCCACTGGCGCCCAGGTAGTTGAACTTGGTCCCTGCAATGCTACCATTCATAAAATTAATGAATGTGTGTCAGTAACTGATTTGGAGCAACTGGCCAAAATGTACGAAGCCGTACTGGAACAGCTTGAATTAAGCTTATGATTGACTGCAGCAACGATATTCTGACTGGCCTGAGCGAGCAGCACCTGCTAACGCGTTCAGACGGTTTTATGCTGCATAAAGCTGTTGCGCAGCCCTTTAGCGCATTATGTACAGCAGCGAAAGCCGCTGGCATTGAGATAAAAATTGTTTCTGCTTTTCGCTCTTACCAGCGCCAGGCGGCTATTTGGCAGGCAAAGTTAGCGGGCAACAGGCCTGTTTACGATCAGGATGGGCAAGTAATTGATATCAGCAGCTTAACCGGCAAAGCTAAACTCGATGCGGTACTGCTGTATTCTGCATTGCCCGGAGCCAGCCGCCATCACTGGGGCACAGAGCTTGATATATATGATGCTGGCGCAGTGCCACCAGACTACAAACCGCAACTTGAGCCGGCAGAATATGGCCCGAATGGCCCATTTTACCGCCTACAGCAGTGGCTAAGCGTATATGCGGCTGAGTTTGGCTTTTTTCTGCCCTACCGCGAGTTTCAGGGAGGAGTTGCCGCCGAACCCTGGCACCTAAGCTACCAACCGCTGGCCAGCGTCTATCTGGCTAACTTTAATGCCGATATATTGCGTCAATGCCTGATACAACATCCACTGGCGGAGCAGCAACTGGTGTTAACTCACCTCGACGCTATTTTCAACCGCTATGTCGCTAATATTTGCCTGGCAGAGCTATGAACTGGCCGCTGTTTTGGGCGTTGATCCTGGCCTTTGGCGTGGTTATCAGCAACCTTTTGCTGATAAAACACGCGGCAAAGTTAAAGATGCCCTCATCACCAAAACAGGCAGAGGGCAATAAAGATAACGTTACCAAGCAGCATAACACTACTCTGCGGAACCCTGTTCACGATCAAACGCCGAATAGCCCTGAATAAAGCGCTGTAACTGATCGCGCAGGTTTGGTGGTGTGCCTTTAATCAAAATCGTATCACTGTGTGGATCATACTGCACTCTGTCGCCAAGCAACTTCTGCTCGAAACTTAACGATAAGCCCGCCCCCTGCCCGGCAAATTTAATCAGCTTTTTCAGCTCCTTTACCTCAACCGGAAACTGATCAGCCACTTCAAGCTGTTGCTCCTGACAATAGCGCAAGAAGCCTTGCTGCTCCTGTTCATCAATAACTGCCGACAACTCTGTTAGCACCACATCCTGCCCGGCTTTGGCTCGTTCTTCGCAGTAGCTGAACACTTGTTTACGGGCATCCGTTTTTTCATTACTGTCAAACTCGGCAGCGCTAAAATACTCTTCTACCGAGGCCAACACCACTTTACTGTTAACCCGGGCATCTGTGCCTTCTTCACAGCCTAAAAAATCCAGAAAAAAATCAGCTACTTTACGCCCGGCCCGGCCACGGATAAAACTAATGTACTTGCCCTGCTCCGGTGAACTTTTATACTCGGTCAGATCGATCCGTGCCGCCAGTTGCATGCGGGCTATATCCAGATGGCGTGATGTTGCCAGCTCTAAATCATCACTTAATGAGAAGTGATCTTTACTACCTAACAAGCAATACAGCAGATAATCACTGGCCAGATAGCGGTAATGACAAATCAGCAAATAACCGCTTTCCGGCAACTGATGCGCCTGCAGTTGTTGCTCCAGCGCAGCGGTAGAGATATTAGCAAGCACGAGAAAGTCTGAGGTTTGCTTTTGCCAGTCATTCAGTACTGTCATAACCTGCGGGTCTTTATCGGCGTTAAAAGCCGCATAGCCTTTGGCGGGTTTACCGTTGTACGCCAGATGTAACTGTTCAACCAAATGCGCTACCGCCGCCGTAGGTGTAACCAGAGATGGCCGGTAGTGCGCTTTACTCTGCGTTTGTTCATCCAGCTCAAGGTAATTTATCGCCAACTGCTGCACATCTACTGACATAATTTTTCCTGTTTAAAATGAATTCTGTTACTATTCTAACTGTTTAAACCACATGACTTGCGGATAATTCATGCCAATTGTATCAAAGTATTCCACCACCCAGATTGAAAAACTGGTAAATCAGTTACTGGACGTACTGCATAACGAAAAAGCCACCACAGAACTCAGCCTGATGTGCCTGGGTAATGCCATTAGCCATGTTGTTAACAGCAGCGTACCGGCCGCTCAGCGCCAAACCGTTGTGGCACACTTTAATCAGGCATTAACTGATGCCGTAAATACTAAAGTGAACTAAGCGCTTATGGTGCTGGAAAATAATCTGTCACTGGTAAAAAAAGTAAACCGCCTGCTTAACTGGGGCCATTGGTTCAGTTTTTTTAATATTCTGCTGGCACTGGCTGTTACGTCCGCTTACTGGTTAGCCGAGCCTTCTCCGGTTTCCGTATTGGGTTGGTTGTATCTGCTGTTAAACTGGATTGGTCACACCGCTTTTTTATGCTTTATGTTTTTTATCCTGACTATTTTTCCGGTGTCGCTGGTATTCCCATATCAGCGCCATGTCCGCGGGCTGGCTGCTATATTGGCCACCACTGCGTTGGTTGTGCTGATTTTCGATGCCTATGTCTATGCCAGCCTTGGTTATCATATCGGCAGTGCGTCAATTGAACAGGCTACAGAGCTGCTGCGCCAGCAAATTGTAACCAACTTACGTAATTTTGTACTGATCGTACTGGCAGTTGGTACTTTGCTGCTGGCTGTTGAGCTGACACTCAGCAACTACTGCTGGAAAAAAGTAGAACGTTTAAAGCAATCTGGTATTACGCGGCCGTTATTTACGCTTTTTATCGGCAGTTTTATGCTAAGCCATCTGCTACACATCTATGCAGATGCTAACCTGAAGTACGACGTCACCAAACAGGACAATGTACTGCCACTATCTTACCCGGCCACCGCAAAAACCTTTCTGGCCCGTTACCAGCTGGTAGATTTAAACAACCGTGCCCTGGTTCAGCTGGATAAACTCAGCCTGCCAAATCAGTTTATTCATCAGGCGCTGGAATGCCGCGCGGATCATGCCGGTGCGTCAACCCTGTTGCTGGTTACCAGCAACTTTAGCGAACAGCTGAAAAGCTCTGCTGCCAGCCGGGGCTTAAGGCCGCTGGAGCAGCATTTTGCACCGCGCGCTGAAAATGAAGCTTTACTAAACTTACTGTATGGTAAGTTTATGATAGATAACCAAACAGAGCAGCAGCTGCTGGCAGAGCCGGGCTGGCTAGGTCAGCTTTCTTCCGCCAATATCAGCATCAACCGCAGCGCTGATACTGAAGTTATAGGCCTGCCCTGGCTACAAACCGGCGTTTCCGGTCAGTTTGCTATTTTATTTGATGACGCTCCAGATTTGCGTTGGGAAGAATATCAGCAGTACAGCAATATCGTGCTGATGAACATTACCGGCAGCCATAATCAGTTTAATCTGGCGCCCGCTCACGTCTGGTCAAACTGGGCTGCTTTGCGCCAGTTACAGCCGCACCAGGTAACCCAGCATCTGGACTGGCTACCTACCTTATTAGCCCAGGCTGGCTGCAGCGCTCATGGCAGCTGGCTGGGTGACAATCTGCTTAAACCGCGCTCATTACCTAAACTTAATATCAGCGGTCAGGAAATTATCAGCTTTAAAAAGGACAAGATGGTAATACTGCGTGCCGATGGCAGTTACGGTGTCTGGTCTGCCGGTACACTGCTGCCGTTAAACGATAAACTTGATTTGCCCATGCTAATTGATGCGTTAAAGCGGATCGAAACACCTGAGCATTAACTCTCTCCTCTTTAATGCACTGTTTGCGCAGGCCGCCTGGCTGGCCTGCCAGCCAGCTCTAACTCTGCCAGATGCAATATATTGGTTAATGCAATAGGCACTACCGGCTGAGAAAATCGCTCCAGATAAGCCACCTCAGCCTCTTTTAGCATCTGTTGACATAACTGGTCGTACATACTAAAGCCGTCATATGCTAAAGGCTCGTTTAATTCAGCCAGTTTTAACTCGCGCTGGCGGCGCATAAACCAATGCAGTAGAAACTCAAACTGTTTTACCTCTAACCATTGTCGCCAGTCCATACCTATCTCCGGTAAGCTTGTTACAACATCATTGATAAAAGCGATTAGCTTAAATCAGTTTATTCACTTTAAACAATATTAAGAATCGCTATCATTTAACCTATAGCGATTACAGAGGATATCACCATGACTAAGACCATCACTTTTGCTGTTATGCATTTTACCATTGCTTTTGCCGTTACTTACCTGATCACTGGCAGCTTTGTGCTGGGTGGCCTGATCGCGGTAGTAGAGCCCGCTGTAAATACCGTCGGTTACTTCTTCCATGAAAAAATCTGGCAAAAACTGCGCAATACTGAACCGGCTGGTAAAAAAGTAGAGTGTATAAACTAACCTGCCTGCCGTTAGCAGTAATACATTAAACTATAGATTACCACTGAGTTTGTTGCTGTGGTGTCAGAAAGCTCCAGGCAAGAATACGGCTGACTTTTTGCCCCTGGCGCATCTCTATCACTTCAGATTGCACAGCGCCAACACTGCGTAGCAGTTTTTTCAGTATGCTCACATGCTTTTGCTGTGATACCAAAGTACTGAACCAGGATACCTGCTGTTTAAACAGCTGGCTTTCAGTAATCATCTGGCTGATAAATTTAAGCTCTCCGCCTTCGCACCACAACTCATGCTGTTGTCCGGCAAAGTTGCGCTGATGTCCCTGACCGGCTTTACCAAGATTAGCCCATTTTCTGCTACTGGCCGCTTCAGCTTCTGCTGAAGATACAAAAAACGGCGGATTGCACATGGTCAGATGAAACCGCTGGTCGCTTTTAATTATCCCACTGAAAATTGCCTTTGCCTCATGCTGCTGCACAATATTAATATGCGATTTAAGCGCCGGGTTAGCCGCAACAATAAGTGCTGCGGCTTTCACTGCTACTGCATCAATATCTGTACCACACACCTGCCAGCCGTAGCTCTGGCTGGCGATAACCGGATAAATAACATTGGCTCCGGTGCCAATATCAAGCAATTTAATTTGTTTGCCCTTTGGTAGCTCGTTATAGCTGCGCGCCAATAAATCTGCCAGATAATGCACATAGTCGGCCCGGCCCGGAATAGGCGGGCACAAATAGCCCGGTGGTAACTGCCAGTACTTCACCTGATAATATTTTGCCAGTAAAGCCTGATTAAGCAGCAACACAGCCTGGCTGTCAGTAAAGTCGATGGTGGGCTCTGCCGACGGATTCAACCGCACATAAGCTTCAAGTTGCGGTAAAGTTGCAATCAGCGCGGCAAAGTCGTAGCGCCCCTGATGAAGATTGCGAGGATGAAGTAACTGTTGTGACGACACTTTATGACAGAGCCTGTATCAGGAAAAATTGCGCTAAGTTTATCATGCTATGGCTAATATGAAGCAGTGCTGCAAAAAAACCGCTACAATAGCCGCCATTGTAATCTGCCCGCTCAGGGCAAACTTTTGGATACTGCATGCTGGCTCTTGGAAAAGTTAACCGTTTAACGGTAAAAAAACAGGTTAAATTTGGCTTTTATCTGGATGGTTTAAGCTGGGGTGAAATTCTGCTGCCCAATAATGTGGCGCCGGCGGGCCTGGAGATTGGCCAGCAACTGGATGTATTTTTGTATCTGGACTCAGAAGATCAGCTTATCGCTACAACTGAACAACCGAAAATTAAAGTCGGTGAAGTGGCCCAGCTACAGGTTATTGCCACCACTAAAGTGGGCGCTTTTGTTAATTGGGGCCTGAAAAAAGATCTATTGGTGCCTTTCAGTGAGCAGCAAATTCCGCTAAAAGAAGGCAATAAATACCTGCTGTATTGTTATGTCGACAACAGCAACCGCATCGTTGCCTCCAGCAAACTTGACCGCCACTTACACAAAACCACACCTGAATATAACCCTGGTGATAAAATCGACATTATTGTCAGCGAACAAACTGACATTGGCTATAAAGCTATCGTAAATCATCAGCACTGGGGCGTATTGTACAAAAACGAGGTATTTAAACCGCTGCGCCGGGGCGAAAAAATGCAGGCTTTTATTGTTAAAGTACGCGACGATGGCAAAATTGACCTGCGCTTAAACGCTACCACTTACAAGCAAGCACTGGAACTTACTGAGCAGGTACTGAAAAAACTGCAACAAAACGGTGGCAAGCTGGCATTAACAGATAAAAGTTCACCCGAGCTGATTTACGCTACCTTTGGCGTTAGCAAAAAAGCCTACAAGCAAGCTATTGGTACTTTATATAAAGATAAGAAAATTGTTATTCTGGAAGCAGGTATCATTCTGGTAAACAGTTAAAAGGGCCATACGGCCCTTTTAATCTGGTGGCATTATTCTCTGAAGCGCTTAAACTCGTCTTCGGCTTCTTCGCGGGTCATGCCATAATGCTCTTGCATTTTGCCACAGAACTTTTCAAAGCGGCCATTTACTTCTGCCAGATCATCGTCAGTTAACTTGCCCCATTTTTCTTTAACAGAGCCTTTAACCTGACGCCATTTGCCTTCTGCAATATCACTATTCATAATCTTGCTCCACTGTTAGTTAGATACTAAACACTGCAAATACGTTTTAATTACTCAGTCACGTATTGCAGTAGCAACATTAGTAAAGCAAGGCATATACCACAAATAAAAATAAAAATAACACTATATTTTTCATAGTGTTATTTTTAGCTTAGAGCGAATTGTTAAATTATATTTAATAAACGTAAGTAGCTTTTACCGGTGTCATTGCAACTTTTTCCGAAATATAAACCGTTAAGCACTGCGGTTTTGCGGTTTGGATAAAACTAAATGCACGGCGCTGGTGGCGCGCTCTCTAAAACCGCCCTCACAGTAGCAAAGATAAAAGTGCCATAGCCGGACAAAGTTATCGTCATACCCCAGCTGATGTACCTTATCGCGGGCGTGCATAAAATTATCGCACCAGTCTCTTAACGTACGGGCGTAATCAAAACCAATATCCTGCAGATGGCGCACAACCAGATCAGTTTTGCGGCCAATGGCATCTGTCATCCGGCTGACCGAAGGTAAACAACCACCGGGAAACACATAACGCTTAATAAAATCTACCTCACGCACGTATTGGCTGTAGCGCTGATCAACGATGGTAATAGCCTGTAGCACCATTAAACCGTCTGGTTTAAGCAGGCTGGCGCATTTTTCAAAATAGGTATCCAGATAGTCTTCGCCCACCGCTTCTATCATTTCTATCGACACTAACTTGTCATACTGGCCTGTCAGATCGCGGTAATCATTCAGCAACAGGGTTATTTGCTGCTGCAGCCCCAATGCCTCAATACGGGCCTTGGCGTAGTCGTACTGCTGCTGTGATATGGTAGTAGTGGTAACTTTGCAGCCATAGTGCTGCGCGGCAAATATCGCCATGCTGCCCCAGCCAGTGCCGATTTCAATCAGATGATCGTCAGGCTTTAACTGTAACTTTTCACAGATCATTTGCAGTTTGTGCTGCTGTGCCTGGGCCAGATCGGCTGCAGCATCAGGATAAACGGCGCTGGAATACATCATGCTACTGTCTAAAAACAGCCGGTACATGTCGTTACCAAGATCATAATGTGCCGCGATATTTTTTCTGGCTTGCTGTTTTGAATTACGGTTACGCCAGTTCAGTAGTTTTAACAGCGGACGGCCTAATCGGGTTATGGCTGAATCTAGCTTATCCAGAGTGGCAAGGTTAAGAGCAAAAATACGTACCAAAGCCGTTAAGTTGTCACAGCGCCACCAACCGTAAATATAAGCTTCACCACCGCCAACTGAGCCGGCCATTACCATTTTCTGGTAAAAACCCGGGTCGACAACGGTAATAACCGTTTTTAATTCGGCGTGCTCATCACCAAAGCGCAAGCGCTGGTTGCCTTCTACAACGGTAATATCGCCATGTTTTAACTGGCTGATAAAGTCCAGCGCAAATTTGCGGCATAAGCGGTCAAACCAGCTCAGATTATCAAACACTGAAGCTTCAGTAAGGCTCATGGTCATGCATTTGTATCCTTCGTCTTGGGGTGGGCATGCACAGGTACTCTTTTAAAATAAAGTTTAACGGCATGCCAGTATATTCGTAGTACTACCTGTACGTTTTGCCATGGCTGGCGGATCAGCCATTTTCGCCGCCAGGCAGCGCTGAGCTCATGCCGGGTTAACGTGATCCAGGCACTGAAAATTTGTTTCTCTGCCTCAGTATTGCGAATGCTGCAATGTAAATGCTGAGCCGGAGTGCTGATTTGCCAATGGTATTGCATATTCATTGGATGAAATGGTGATACGTGAAACGCTTTCTCGTGCACAAAATGATGCAAACCGTCATCCAAAGCATGCAGCGGCATAGTCTGCAAATAATAATGACGCTCATTCCAGGGCGTATTGGTTACTTCGGCCAACAAATAGCAAAAATGATCTTGTTCATCATAGCAGTAGTAAAGTGTTAACGGGCTGAAATACAGCCCCCAATTAGCCAGTGGCGTCAATATATACACTTTTGCCGGTGTAGTGGTGCCACCAAGCTCAGCGACTTTGCTACATACTGCGCTGTGTACACTGCCGCTGCCTGGCAGATAATCCTTGCGCCGAAAGCTCAGCGCGCCGAAGCGTTCAAACGCAATACCACAGGCTTGCAATGAGGTTTTATCCAGCATGTTGCAATCAAGCCAGTAATGCGCCAGCGGGTAGCTAAAGCCATACTCGCGCGGGGATACGCGCAAATGCCCTACTTCGCCCTGATATACCGCATGGCCAGAGTGCATTAATAATCCACACCTAACAACGCAGCAACCTCTACCGCGCTTCTGGCACCGTCTTCATGAAAGCCGTTATGCCAGTAGGCACCGCAATAATAGGTCTGATGATGGCCATTGATTTTATGCCGCTGCAGCTGTGCGGCCAGAGTGTAATGGTTGTATACCGGATGATCGTACTGGAAAACACGGATAATTTTAGCCGGATCAATAGCCTGAGTATTATTCAGCGTGACACAAAACGTGACCGGTGCACTGATCCCTTGCAGTAAATTCATGTTGTAGGTAAGCGTAGCGCGATCATTTACATTAGCATCCAGATTATAATTCCAGGCAGCCCAGGCACGCTCCCGTTTGGGTAGTAAGCGGGTGTCAGTATGCAGCACCACTTCGTTCTGCTGGTAAGCAATACCGCCTAATACTGCACGCTCTTGTTCTGTGGCGTTATCACCCAGCAAACGTAGCGCCTGGTCACTGTGGCAGGCAAGTATCAACTTGTCGTAGTGCTCAGTGCGCCCATCAGCAAAGCTTAGTGTTACGCCGTGTTCATCGCGCGAAACAGCACTAATCTGTTGCTGTAGTTTTACCTTGTCATGCCCCAGTTTTGCCAGTAGAGCCTGTACATAACTTCTGGAACCCCCTTTAATGACTGACCACTGCGGCCTGTCAGTAATATTTAGCAAACCATGATTATTAAAAAACCGCAGAAAAAAACGTACCGGAAAGGCCGGCATATCCGCCAAACCTGCCGACCAGATCGCAGCGCCCATTGGCATTAAATAGTTGTCACGGATACCGTTATCAAAATCATGTTTCAGCAAAAAGTCTCCCAGCGCTAAATTCAGATCAGCATCATCAGTTGCCAGCAAGCGCTTACCCAGTTTATTAAAACGCATAATGTCACTAAGCATTAGCCAGAATGATGGCCGCAACACATTGCGGCGCTGGGCAAATAAACTGGCCAGGGTGTTACCGTTGTATTCCAGATCCTGCGCACTGTTTTTTACTGAAAAGCTCATTGTGGTGTGCTCAAACTCTACACCGAGCTCAGCGATAAAACGGTTAAATATTGGGTAAGTCCAGTTATTGAACACAATAAAACCAGTATCAATAGCATACGACTTACCCGCAACTTCAACGTCTGTTGTTGCTGTGTGACCACCAAGGTAATCGTTAGCTTCCAGTAGCGTTACATCATGCTTTTGCTGCAACAGATACCACGCCATCATGCCCGAAATACCACCACCCACTACCGCTATACGCATACTGCTCCCTTATACCACTCTATCTTTTGGCTAAATTACTGCCCGTTGGCCATACGTTGTTTTACTTTAGTGGTTAACCAGCCAATAACCGGTAAGTGCTGAAACACCATTTCGCTTAAATCGTAGTAATCGCGGTGATAAATAATCAGCCCGTCCTGCCAGCGTAATACACTGCAACCGTGCACTATTATGGTTTTACCTTTACCAATTGCCGGGTGGCTAAACTGCATCTGCCAGCTGAGAAAGCCCTGCTCACCGTGCTCCATTTGCTGCAAGCCAGTAAATTCGCAGTGCTGCAAACGGGCGTAGGCATGATCAAAATACTCTGTCAGCGCGTTGCGGCCATGTAGCTCATGTACCGGGTCGATAAAGCTGACGTCAGCATGATACAACTGCTGCAATTTCTGCATATTCTGGCTGGACAAACCATTATAAAACGCCAAAAATTGTTCAATGCGTGGAGCTGCTGCAGTATTCATGCTTTTTTCTTTACCTCTGCAAAAAGCGCTAATGTGTGTTTACGTGCTGCACCGTGGTCAACAACCGGCGCCGGATAACCGTTAGCAATCCCAGCCCCATGTGGCCAATGTACAGCTTTACCTTGCAGCTTACTTAGCTGTGGCACATAGAAACGGATAAAGTCACCCTTTGGATCAAACTTTTCACTCTGGCTGACCGGATTAAAAATACGGAAATAAGGCGCAGCATCGGTACCGGTAGAAGCAGCCCATTGCCAGCCGCCATTATTGGCCGCAAAGTCACCGTCAATCAGCTTTGACATAAAGTATCGCTCGCCCCAGCGCCAGTCGATGTGCAGATCTTTTACCAGAAAGCTGGCCGTGATCATGCGCAGGCGGTTATGCATCCAGCCGGTTTGGTTTAACTGGCGCATCGCCGCATCAACAATCGGATACCCGGTCATACCATCACACCAGGCTTTAAACAGCGAAGAGTTGTTACTCCAGCGAATAGCGGCGGTTTCAGCCTGAAATGGCTGATGTTTTATTAAATCGGGATAAGCCAGCAAAATGTGTTTATAAAACTCACGCCAGATAAGCTCAGACAACCAGACTTCCGCACCGCTTTTATCCTGCTGCCAGCTGTCGGCGGCTTCCAGTTGCAAACGTGCAATGCACTGTGCGGCAGAAACAACACCTATTGCCAGATAAGCCGACAGTTTTGAAGTACCTTCTATGGCTGGAAAATCACGGGCTGTTTGATAGTCTTTCACTTTTTCGCGGCAAAAAGCACGCATTAGCTGCAATACGTCATGCTCTGCTACCGGCCACTCTGCAGAGCTGTTATCGCCGGCTTTTAACGGCGGAAAATCCGGCAGCTTAAGTTCAACTTGCGCCACTGGTTTAGGCCGGGCGTAACAGCTGACGCCGTGCTGCTTTAACTGCGCCAGCCAGCTGCGCTTAAATGGGGTAAACACCTTGTAGATATCACCCTGCTGAGTGCGTACAGAACCCGGTGGCATAATGCACTGCGTATCAAAGCGGATAAACTGGCCATTTAATGCCAGCACAGCTTGCTCAACCGCGTTATCACGCTGCTGCTCGCGCAGTTCATATTCACTTTGCCCAAATACTTTTAATAAAAAATGTTGCCCCAGCTGATTAAACACAGCGGGTATTTGCTGGTAACTGCTACCCTCTACGGCTAATAAAGGGATATTAAGCGTTGCCAGTTCTTGTTGTAGTTGCTTAACACGCCGGCGAATAAGATCCTGCTTAATTGGCGCCATATCATGTAATTGCCAGGTTTTTAGCGTGGCAATATACAAAGCAATAACCCCGGCACCGGTTCTGGCGGCATCTTCTGTTGCACTGCTAAGCACTGCATTATCAAAACTACGTAAATCGTTACGTAACCAAACCACATTCAACTGCTGCATATCAGGCCCTCAGCCCAAGGTTTTCAGGATAAGGTGAAAAGTACCGCTGGGCGCTGATATAAGCATTAGGGAATTGCTTTAAATGATGCTGCAACAAGGTCAGTGGTGCCATTAGCGGCACAAAGCCCTGGCGGTAGCGATGGATCAGCTCAGACAGCTCTTGCTTCGCTTCTGCCGTTAAACCATGTTTTAAAAAGCCCTGCAAATGCTGCAGCACATTGGTATGTTGCTTACGGGTAGCGATATTCTTCAGTGCCTGCATTAAATCCTGCAGATAACGCTGTTGTAATTCCTGCGCTGAAAACAGTTTAGCCTGGGCAACCAGCCGGCCCAATTCGCGGTATGCCACCGGGCTATGCGCCATAACCAGAAATTTATAGCGGCTGTGAAATGCCACCAGCTTACCGACAGAAAAACCGTCTTGCATACTCTGCTGATAGTCGTAGCAGCTAAATACGCGGCAGATAAAATTTTCTTTTAGTGCGGCATCAAATAAACGGCCATCTTCTTCTACCGGCAACCAGGGATAGTGCTGCATCAATTGGCGGGTATAAAGGCCTACCCCCAGCTTGCCAAGCTGCTGGCCTGCAGCATCAAATAACCTTACCCGCTCCATGCCACAACTGGGTGATTTGGCACAGACGATATAACCACAAAAATCTGCTAACTCAGGCAGCTTTTTCGCGGTAAAGTCCAGCATGGCAGCGGTATGGTCAATGTTGCTGTTATTACTTTGCACCAGATGCACATTTTGCCCGTCGTCTAACTGCAGCCTGATTGCCGGACGCGGGGAGCTCATGCCAATAGCCATTTCCGGGCATATTGCTACATATTCAACTAAAGGTGCCAGTTGCTGTAAACAAAAAGCCGATGCTTTATGTCCGCCATCGTAGCGCACTTTATCACCCAGCACGCAGGCACTGATCCCTACTTTTATCGTCATAATATTACCGTTTAATTCAAGCCAATATTAATTACAGCAGGCGAAACAATTTGGATCGGAAAATTTTAGCCGCGCAGTGTTACATGCATAAAAAAACGGCAAGTTGCCTGCGCAACTTGCCGCTTTGTTATTCACAATAACAATAACTTATTTTTTACTGGTGCCAACCTCAACACGGGACTTTAACTTTTGTCCCGGCCGAAAAGTCACGACACAACGGGCAGAAATAGGAATATCCTCACCCGTTTTTGGATTACGGCCAGGGCGCTGATTTTTAACCCGCAGGTCAAAATTGCCAAAGCCTGATAACTTAACCTGATCCCCCGCTTCCAGAGCTGCGCGGATCTCTTCAAAAAAAGCTTCCACTATTAATTTGGCATCGCGTTTGCTAACACCAAATTTTGTAAACAGACGTTCTGCTAAATCGGCTTTGGTAAGCGCCATTCTTAATCCCTCAACGTTGCGTTGAACTCTTCACCAAGCGCGTTAACTACTTGATTTACCAACTGTTGGATATCTTTATCTTCCAGGGTACGCGCTATATCCTGCAGGGTCAGAGCAATGGCCAGCGATTTAAAACCCTCTGCCACACCCGGTCCTGTGTACACGTCAAACAATTTTAGGTCAACTAATTGATTTCCGCCAACTTTTTTTATAGTAGCAGCTATATCAGCAAAACGCACCTCTGATTTCACTACCAGCGCTAAATCGCGCCGGTTGGCAGGGTACTTAGACAGCTCACGTGCCTGCACTATATCACGCAGACCAAGCGCAGCGACATTAAGTTCAAACAGATAGGCTTTACCTTTAATGCCAAGTTTACGCTCGGCCTCCGGGTGCAGTGCGCCTACATAGCCGGCCAACACATCGCCTCGATAAATCGCTGCCGTTTGCCCCGGATGCAAAGCACTGTGCTCAGCAGTAACAAAGCGGAACTGCTCTGTGGCTGACGTTTGCGCCAACAGCGCCTCAACATCGCCTTTAACATCATAGAAATCCGCAGTACGGTTTTCCATATTCCAGTGTTCGTTATGCATAGAACCAACAATAACACCGCCGATCACGGCTTCCTGGCGCACACCGCCTTCTGCTGTAGCATCAGGTATAAATTTAAGGCCATACTCAAATAAACGAATGCGGCTTTGCTGGCGATTCTGGTTATATTGCACAGTTTGCAACAAACCCGGCCATAAGTTTAACCGCATAGCCGACATGTCGGCTGAAATCGGGTTAGGCAACACCAGTGCAGTTTGCTGTGGAAGCAGCTGCTGCTGTACTTTAGGATCAACAAAACTATAGGTAATCGCTTCCTGATACCCTCTATCTACCAGCACGGTGCGCAAACGTTGAACATTCAGCCCTGCCTCGTTAAAGCTGCGCATTTTCAGTGCAGCCTGCGGCGCGACATTCGGAATACTGTTGTAACCGTATACCCGGGCGACTTCTTCAATTAAATCTTCAGCAATGCTGATATCAAAGCGATAACCCGGAACACTAACCTGCCAACCATCGGCTGTTTCGCTTACATTCAGCCCCAACCGGCTGAAAATAGCCGTTACCTCAGCTTTAGCAATGCTGATACCCAAAATGCGCGCCAGCTTGGTTTCTGTCAGGCTGATATTGGCAACTGCAGGTAAATGCTGCTCAGATACAGCTTCAACAACCGGCCCGGCTTCGCCACCACAAATTTGTAGTAATAACGCCGTTGCCCGCTCCATCGCGGCATGTTGCAACTGCGGGTCCACGCCGCGCTCGTAGCGGTGTGATGCATCAGTGTGTAAACCGTATTGGCGCGCTTTACCGGCAATGGCCAGCGGAGCAAAGAATGCGCTTTCTAAAAATACGCCTTTAGTTTGTGCGGTAACACCGCTATGCAAGCCACCAAACACACCGGCCATCGCCAGCGCTTTGCTGTTATCGGCAATAAGCAGGGTATTGGCTTTTAGCGTGACTTCGCTTTCATCCAGCAATACCAGCTTTTCGCCCTCGGTTGCCAGACGTACGTTGATGTCACCGTCTATATTGGCCAGATCAAAGGCATGCATCGGGTGGCCCAGCTCCAGTAGCACGAAATTGGTAATATCAACCACCGCATCAATGCTACGCACGCCACAACGGCGTAGTTTTTCAGTCAGCCACAAGGGGCTTGGTGCCTGTACATTTACATTACGTACAATACGGCCTAAATAACGCGGGCAAGCATCCGGGGCGCTTAACGTAATGCCTTTTTTATCGCTGATTGTCGCGGCAACCGGGGTAATTTGCGGCTCGCATACGGCTTGCTTATTTAACACGCCAACTTCACGCGCCAGGCCTTTAATACCTAAGCAGTCGGCACGGTTTGGTGTTAAATCTACTTCAATAATATGGTCATCCAGTTGCAGATACTGGCGGATATTCTGCCCGACCGGCGCATCGTGCGGCAGTTCGATAATGCCATCAGAATCCTCAGCCATACCAAGCTCTGATAATGAACACAACATGCCGTTTGAGGGCTGGCCGCGTAGCTTAGCAGCTTTAATGGTAAAATCGCCCGGCAATACAGCGCCCACAGTCGCCACTGCCACTTTTAAGCCTTTACGGCAGTTTTTAGCACCACACACAATATCCAGCAGCTCGTTGCCGCCAACATTGACTTTGGTTACCTGTAACTTATCGGCATCAGGGTGCTGGCCACATTCAACCACTTCGCCCACCACTACACCACTGAATTGTCCGGCTACGGTTTCAATGCCGTCAACTTCCAGGCCTGCCATAGACAGCTGTTCAGATAAGGTGTTGGTGTCAATGGCTGGATTTACCCACTCGCGTAACCAAGCTTCACTGAATTTCATCTAAATTAACTCCGCTTATCTGAACTGTTTTAAAAAACGTAAATCGTTTTCGAAGAAGGCACGCAAGTCGGTCACTCCGTAGCGCAGCATAGTCAGGCGCTCTACGCCCATACCAAAAGCAAAACCGCTGTACACTTCAGGATCAATGCCCACAGAGCGCAGCACATTAGGGTGCACCATACCGCAGCCCAGCACTTCTAACCATTTACCATTTTTACCCATTACGTCCACTTCAGCTGAAGGCTCAGTGAACGGGAAAAACGATGGCCGAAAGCGGATTTGTAAGTCTTCTTCAAAGAAGTTATGTAAAAAGTCGTGCAATATACCTTTTAGCTCGGTAAAGCTGACTTTGGTGTCGACCATTAAACCTTCTACCTGATGAAACATCGGCGTATGGGTTTGGTCGTAGTCGTTACGGTATACCCGGCCAGGCGAAATAATGCGCAGTGGCGGCTGTTGCTGCTCCATAGTACGGATTTGCACACCGGACGTTTGGGTACGCAGCATCAGTTTTGGGTTGAAATAAAAGGTATCGTGATCAGCCCGTGCCGGGTGATGCTCCGGAATATTCAGCGCATCGAAGTTATGAAAGTCATCTTCAATTTCCGGGCCCTGTTTAACTTCAAAGCCCAGTTCAGCGAAAAAAGCAGAAATACGCTCAATGGTGCGGGTAACGGGGTGTAAACCACCGGTTTCCAGCATACGGCCCGGCAGCGTCACATCAATTTGCTCTTGTGCCAGTTTGGCAGCCAGTTGGGCATTTTGCAGTAAATCGCGGCGGGCATTTAATGCATCCTGCACCTGCTGTTTTAACTCATTGATCTCAGCACCGGCTTGTTTGCGCTGCTCAGGGTCCATCGCACCCAGCGATTTCAATAATTCAGTAATACTGCCTTTTTTACCAAGAAACTCTACCCGGATAGTTTCCAGTGCCGGAATATCTGCGGCGCCGGCAACGGCCTGTAAGGCGTTTTCCAATATTGCTGTTAGGTTCATGCGTGTCCTCAAAGCAGCTAGGGGTTAAATCGTGTCAAAGCCGCCAATGATACACCAGAATTGCTGCTAAACGCAGGCTGTTAAGGCATTTTTTCTAAAAAGCAGGCTGAAATAATATTACAGATTAACTGAGGATTTCTTTAACAAATGGAATTGTCAGCTTACGCTGATGCACTATGGTGGCTTTATCCAGTTTATCCAGAATAGACACCAAAGCGCGAATGTCCCGATCCTGATGATTCAATAAATACCGCGCCACCTCATCCGGCAGCTCCATACCACGCAGGCGGGCTTTTTGTTGCAGCAGCTTGTGCTTGTCGTCATCGGTCAGCAAACGCAGCTGAAACCCGGTACAGGCCTGCAGGCGCGACACGAGATCGGCCAGTTGCAGGCCAAGTTGCTGTGGCGCTTCGTTGCCAACAATAATCAGCGCTTTACCCTGCTCTGCCATGCGGTTATATAAATCGAACACCGCCGTTTGCCAGCTTAATTCACCGGCAATAGCCTGAATATTATCCAGGCACACCAGATCAAGCTGCTCTAAATCATCCAGCAAACGCGGGCTTAGTAAACGCCAGTCATCCAATGTCAGTAGTTGGCTGGTCAGGCCCTGCTCTTGTGCCTGCACACAAGCGGCATATAACAAATGTGACTTGCCACTGCCACTGGCACCAAACAGATAAACCGGGCTTTGATCAGCCGGCTTTTGCAGATAGTTTTTTAAAAACGCTACCGCCGCGGTTTGCCCGGCAGCGTAAAAACTGTCCAGTGTTTCATCTTCCGGCAAGGTTACCGCCAGCGTGTATTGCAACGGCTGCATCAGGGCCTCAGATAGCGGTATGTCGCCAATGTTGGCTGCGGTTGCTCATTCAGTGCTACAGCATCATTAGCCGGTACAAGCTGTAACTGCTTATTAAAGCGTAACGCGTTAAGCAAACCGTCGGCGGAAATCGCGGCCTGCAGCGCATAGTGCGCAATACCCGCGTGATAACTGCTGACAGTAACCTGCGACACGCCTACCACCTGTTGCAACAAACGTTGCACCTGAACAATGTCGGTCAGATTACCAAGCTGGCGCACCTGCAGCGTAAACTGCGCCCCGCCTTCTGCAGACAACACACTGGCGTAACGCTCTGACAGCTGAGCCGCCAGTACCACAGCAAACTGCTGCATTAATGCCGTTTCGTCAGCTGCGGTAATTTCATCGCGCAACGTTTTGCCATCGGCCTGACGCTGCCAGTTAAGCCGTAACTGCTCTTTGCCGTCGGTACTTTGCTTTTCAATACTGGCTATTATCACTACATCAGCTGAGTAACGGCTACTGGCCTGTTCAACAGGTTGCCAAAAGCCAGCCCAGACATCAGTCTCAGATAAACTGAGCAAATCATCCATATCGTATAGTGGTAATGTTAATGGCAGTGCGGCCTGGCGAAACGCCTGCTGCATAGCAGCATTAACAGGGTGGCTGCTCTGGCGGATAAACTGACGTTCAGAGCCATTTTGCTCTACCAGCCAGATCAAGGTATCCGGACGTAAGGCGCCCCATACTGCTATTCCTTGCTGCTGCAGCAACTGGTTAACCTTTTCAGCATCAAGCAATACCCGCATCCGGTTGCCGCCAGCCTGGCGCACGTTTTCAAATTGCTTAACATAGCCGGCTGCTTTTGCCAGTTCAGCCTTTACCTGTGGTAACTCTGTAACCTCAGCTTTACCGCTAACCCGCACCAATACCTGCGCCAGCGCCTGACGCTGCCATTCATTGCCGGATGTTGTGGAGTCAACATCAGCCTGATATAAATCAGCAATTTGAGTAGCAAAAACAGGTTGCAGATACAGCATGCAGAGCAAAAATGCGACGATAGAAAAATAGTGTTTCATCAGGTGTAACCTCAGGCCAATACCGGGAAAATACCTTTTAACCCGGCACCGATAAATTCAACCGCAATGGCAGCCAGTATCAGCCCCATTACCCGGGTAATCCAATTAATATTTTATATTTCCAGCATAATCAAACTGCGTTATTTATGCATGCGATAACTGCAGTGTAATGACAAAAGCAAATCCGTTTCAATGTGTTATAAAAAATAAAGCCACCTTACGGTGGCTTTATCGGGAACGTAGTCTTTAATCCAGCTTAACACCAAGGCGGTTAGCCACTTCTTCATAGGCTTCTACCACACCACCTAACCCCTGACGAAAGCGGTCTTTATCCAGCTTTTTGCGGGTGGCCTTATCCCATAAACGGCAACCATCCGGTGAAAACTCATCGCCAAGCACGATTTCGCCGTTAAAAACGCCAAATTCCAGCTTAAAATCTACCAGCATCATGCCGGCAGCATCAAACAGCGCAGCTAACACTTCATTAGCTTTAAAAGTAAGCTGTTTCATTTTTGCCAGTTGGGCTTCAGTGGCCCAGTTAAAGGCGACAGCCAGAGACTCATTCACCATAGGATCATGCAGAGCATCGTTTTTCAGGAACAGCTCAAAGGTTGGCGGCGTTAACGCTGTACCTTCTGCAACACCCAGGCGACGCACCAAAGAGCCAGCAGCAAAATTACGCACCACACACTCAACCGGGATCATGTTCAGCTTTTTCACCAGCACTTCATCGTCAGACAACAGCTGTTCTACCTGAGTAGGAATGCCTGCGGCCTGCAATTTTTGCATAATAAAATAGTTGAACTTGTTGTTAATCATCCCTTTACGGTCAAGCTGTTCGATACGCTCGCCGTCAAAAGCTGACGTGTCATTACGAAAGTGCAACACCAGCAAGTTATCATCTGTTGTATTGTATACCGTCTTAGCTTTACCACGGTACAACTCGGTTGTCTTCTGAACCATTCTAAAACTCCAGCCGCGCAGCGAAAAATTCAGCCGCAGAGTATAAAGATCTTTGCCCTTTATTCAACTGCCTTTTCTGTTTGCTGTGTAATTAAAGCTCAACCCTTGCCTGGCGTACAGCCTGCACAAAAGGATCATGTAGTGCCAGCACCGTATCAGCACTTAATGCCTCACCACTGCTATTTTGAATGGTCATTGCGGTACCATTGTTGTTACGTTTCAGCACCAGTTGGTATTCACCTTCCTGCAACGGTAACTGGATTGGCGCGTCGTTACCCCAAATACTGCTCCAAAAGCCCTGCTCTGGTTTCTGATAGTCCAGATAGTAGGTAAACGCGGACCGGTTCATATCGGTTACGGTTAAATTTAACGCCGTAAATACGGCTTCCAGCTGTGACCATACCACATCAACCGATTGCGAACTTAACAGCGCCGGATTACCGTCACTATCCAGCCCTGGCTCTACCGAAACATCAGGCGCTTTGGCTTTGTTGGCCAATGCAACTGCAATTTCTTCTTTGCCTACCCGGTCAATAATCTGGTTTAGCAAGGCCACTTCCTGGCGATGCGCTTCGCGCCCAGCCAGTTTATTTTCGGCGACAAAGTACTCATGCTCCAGCATGGTTACCGTTAAACTGGCAGAGCGGCCGTGCGGACGCGGTTCAAATAATAATTTAAAACGTGCCTGCTCAGTTTCAGAGGTAGATTTCCAGAACCAAAAGCCGGTTTCATCTGAACGTTTTATCCAGCCGGTAGTATATTCCAGGCCTTTTTCGTCTGTTTGTTGCAGGGATACACCTTGTTCAGCAAACTGGGCGGTTAAGGCTTGTTGTAAAAAGGGAATAAGATCGCCGGTAAAATCGTTGCGGTCAAACCAGACACGCGCCAGGCGCTCACCTTCTTCTACGCGGCTGCTGGACGCCGTTGCCAGCACCAGCGATGGTGCTTTTATTTCCACATCAGCCACTGCTGCATCCGTTGCCGGGATATCGAACTGGCCGGGTCTGGCGGGTTGTTGTAATCCGGCCGGAACTTTAATGCTCTCAACGCTACGCTGTGGCGCTGTGGCATCACCCTGACTGCCGTCAAACATGGAACAACCTGCCAGCAAAACGCTGACAGCAATACTACTTTTGGCCCAATATTGCACTTAACTACTCCTAATAAATAACGCTATGCATTACGACAGCTCAATACCAGCCTGCTTTAATGCCTGTTCGATTACCGCCGCATGAATTGGTTCCAGTTGCGTTAATGGTAAACGCATCATGTCCGAACCTATCAAGCCCATTCTGTGCAAAGCCCACTTGGCTGGAATGGGGTTAGCTTCAATAAATAAATCGTGGTGCAGTGCCTGCAGCTTTTTGTCGATAGCCTCAGCTTCTGCCCGGTTACCCTGCGTAGCAGCCTGACACAAGTCAGCCATCAAACGTGGGGCTATATTGGTGGTAACAGAAATCACACCATGGCCACCTTGCAGCATAAATTCAGCCGCCGATGCATCATCGCCGCTTAGCAGTACAAAATCTTCAGGGCATAATTGCTGTAGCTCTGTCAGGCGCTGCATTGAACCCGTCGCTTCTTTAATACCGACAATATTTTTTGTCTTTGCCAGCTCAGCTACAGTTTCAGGTAATAAATCTACCCCGGTACGGCCGGGTACGTTGTACAACAATACCGGTTTGTCTGTGGCAGCCGCTACGGCATTAAAATGTAATACCATGCCTTTTTGCATGGGTTTATTGTAAAACGGCGTTACCGTTAAAAAACCGGCGATGGGCAAATCTGATAAGGCTTTGGTGCGCTCTACCGCTTCAGCGGTGGCGTTAGCGCCATTACCGGCAATAACGGCAATAGCACCATTAACCTGTTTGCATACCGCAGCAATGACCTGCAGTTGGTCATTAAAACTAATAGTGGCCGCCTCACCGGTAGTGCCCATTATCACCAGGCCCTGAGTGCCATTTTTTAAATGAAAATCAACCAGCGCACTTAAGCCTGTGTAGTCAATTTCGCCTTCTGTAGTCATTGGCGTTATCAGTGCAACCCAGCTTCCTGTAAACATGTAAAGCGCAACCCTTTTTACGTTAAGGGCGCCTATGTTAAAGACAGCAGGCAGCAAACACAAGAATGGATCCACGCTTATTGCAACTTGGTGTAAACGGATGAAATATTCCAGCCTTGTGCTACACTGCCGCGCATTGTTTTACTTTGTCTTTTTTATGTTTCTCCCGGGGTTTTATTATGCCGCAACAACTTGTTGTCACCGCCATCGGCACCGATCGTACCGGTATTGTTAGTAAACTGGCGCGGCTGGTTACTGACTGCAATTGCAATATTATTGATAGCAGAATGGCCATTTTCGGCGGCGAATTTACCTTTATTATGCTGTTGTCCGGTGATCCGGCGGCCATAAGCCGTATTGAACATTTATTACCCAACCTGGGGCTGGAACTTGATCTGACTACCATGACCAAACGTACCAGTGCCCATCAGAGAAAACCGGTGGCAGCGCATTACGTGTTGGAATACACCGGCCCGGATCGGGTTGGTACCCTTGGCGCCATAACCGGTTTGCTGGCAAGCAGACAGGTATATATTGGTTCACTGCAATCAGAAAGCCGCCCCGGCACTGATAACAATCAAGCCGTAATGCATACCCTGATGACACTGGAGTTGCCCGAAGGCGAGCAGCCAGAACAAATAAAAGCAGACATTACAGCGCTAATGCAAACAATGAATTTAACCGGCAGTTTTCATGCCCAAACCTGAAATGGAGTGCCTAATGACATATTTAAGCGCCGGCGCCAGCGCGCCTGATTTTACCCTGCAAGACCAGCAGAATAATCCGGTACAGCTATCTGCACTGTTAAAACAACAGCGGGTGTTAGTGTATTTTTATCCCAAAGCCATGACGCCAGGTTGCACGGTACAAGCCTGTGCGCTGCGCGACAGTAAAGCAGAGCTGGCAGCCAAAGGCGTAACCGTGGTGGGTATCAGTACCGATGCACCGGCTAAACTGGCTAAGTTTGCACAGCGTGACCAGCTAAACTTTACTCTGCTTTCGGATGAAGATCATAAAGTTGCCGACGCCTTTGGCGTATGGGGTGAGAAAAAATTTATGGGCAAAGTCTATGACGGTTTACACCGCATCAGTTTCTTAATTGCCCAGGGCGGTAAGATCGAAAAGGTTTTTGACAACTTTAAGACCAAAGATCACCACCAGGTCGTGTTAAATTATTTAAGCTAACCCTGTTAACAATACGCCGTGCCTGTACTGTATTTGGTCTTAATTTTGCCGTAGTGCACGGCGTAACCTGCTATGGTTTTTTACAGTTCTTCAATTCTCATCTTTGATTATTCAATTTTTACAGGAGCACCACATGCAAAAACATTTAATGGCAGCACTTATTGCCCTGGCAATAGCTCCATCTGCACAGGCCGCTGATCTGACAACCGAGAAAACGCCTCTGACCGTAAGCAGTGTGACCTCCGGGCTAAAACATCCGTGGGGCATGGCTTTTCTGCCTGACGGCAAAGTGCTGGTAACCGAGCGTAATGGCGGCATGATCGTTGTTGACGCACAAGGTAATAAAAGCGCGCCGCTGGCGGGTTTACCAGAAATTGATGCCCGCGGCCAGGGTGGTTTACTGGATGTAGCCTTATCTCCCGACTTTGCGACCGACAACACTATATATTTCAGTTTCAGTGAGCCTGGTGCTGACAGCAATAGCACAGCAGTGGCCAGCGCCAAACTTAGCAGCGACAAACTAACAGATGTGAAAGTGATTTTTAGCCAGCAGCCCAAATACAAAAGCAACCACCACTTTGGCAGCCGCCTGGTGTTTGACAAAAATGGCGAGCTGTTTATTACCACCGGTGATCGCGGCAGCCAGCGCGATCAAGCACAAAAACTGGACAACCATATCGGTAAAGTTATCCGCATTAATACCGATGGCACACCGGCAAAAGACAACCCGTATATTAAAGACAGCAAGGCCAAGCCAGAAGTTTGGTCCTATGGTCATCGTAATATTCAGGGCGCAGCATTGCACCCACAAACCGGCGCACTGTGGACACACGAGCACGGCCCTCAGGGCGGTGATGAAATTAATATCGCCCAGCCGACTAAAAATTACGGCTGGCCGGTTATTACCTACGGCGAAGAATATGGCGGCGGCGTAATTGGTAAAAAAGAGCAGAGTGGCCTTGAGCAGCCGCTGCATTACTGGGTACCGTCTATAGCACCAAGTGGCCTGATTTTTTACACAGCCGATATGTTTAGTGAGTGGAAAAATAATATGCTGGTTGGCTCGCTGAAATTCGGTCAGTTGGTGCGCCTGGAGCTTGATGGTGAAAAAGTCAGCCACGAAGAGCGCATTATGATCGGCCATCGCATCCGTGACGTTGAACAAGGGCCAGATGGTGCAGTTTACTTACTGACTGACAGCTCAGACGGTCAGTTATTACGTTTAACACCGGCGAAATAATCCCGTGAAAAAAGTAAAATCTACCGCCAGCCTACCGGCTTTGTCGGCGCTGGCTCTGGCTTTGCCATGCCTGTTCAGCCACAGTTTACGCGCTGAAGAAACCGAAGTTATTGTGATAAGTGCTTCAGCGCAGTCTGAATCCTGGCTAGACAGTGCCGCCTCGGTAGAGCTTAGCCCGTTACCAGAGCAAGGTATTATTATCGACAGCGCGCAAATATTTGGCGCCATCAGCGGAGTGCAGGCAGACAGCAGAGCCAATTTTGCCCAGGACACCCGTGTCAGTATCCGTGGTTTTGGCAGTCGCAGTGCTTTTGGTATTCGCGGCCTGCATTTGCAGCAAGATGGTATTCCGTTGTCTACGCCCGATGGTCAGGGCCAGCTATCCAGCGTATTACTAGACAGCATAGCACAGGTAGAAGTGCTAAAAGGCCCGCTGGCGGCACTGTATGGCAACGCCTCTGGTGGCGTTATCTCGCTATACAGCCGCACACCGGTACAAAACGCCGTTACCGCCAGTGTGGCAGGTAGCGAGCAGCACCGGCAGTATCAGCTGCAGGCCGACTGGGTTAGTGGTGATCACAGCTTAAGCGCGGCGGTAAAACAGTTTCGTACTGACGGTTACCGGCCGCACTCTGCTGCAGAAAAACAACAGGCGCAGCTGCTATACAAAACGCTGCTGGCAAACAGCATTAGTCTTAGTGCAAGGCTGGATTATGCCCGTGATCCTGCCCTGCAGGACCCACTGGGTTTATCGCTGGCTAACTGGCAACAAAACCCGCAGCAAACCGATAGCGCCGCAGAAACGTTCGATACCGAAAAAACCAGCCGCCACCGCCAGCTTAGCCTGAGTTTATCAGCCTATGATGATCCGGACCGCTGGCAACTCGGTAGCTGGCTTGGCGACAGACAGATTAACCAGCGTCTGGCCTTTACCGGCAGTGCGTTATCTTCTGCCGGGGGCGAAGTGGTGTTGCAACGCCAGTTTAAAGGTATCAATGGCAGCTATCGCTTGCTACACGGCGATAACTACAGCATACGCGCCGGTGGCAGCCTGGTAAAAAGTGACGACGAGCGCCTGGGCTTTGTTAATGACTTTGGCCAGCGTGGCGACTTGCGCCGCGATCAAACCGACAGTGCCAACAATACTGATGCATTTGTTCGTTTTAACTGGCAACCGGCAGATTTATGGCAGGTACAGGGCGGCTGGCGTTACAGCGAGTTAAAACTCAGCATTACCGACCGCTTTATTTTGCCACAAAACCCTGACGACAGCGGGGCTAAGCAGTTTTACAACGACGCCTTTGCTCTGGGTTTAAGCTATCGCATTGCAGCGGGTTTTAGCTGGTTTGTCAGCGCTGGTACCGGGTTTGAAAGCCCTACCCTGGCAGAGATTGCCTACCAGACAGATGATACCGGCGTGAACCTGGCGCTAAATGCCAGCACAAACCAGCAATGGGAAAGCGGCTTTAAATGGCTAAGTGACGGCTTAAGCGCCAGCCTGAGCTATTTTAACGTTGATAGCAAAAATGAGCTGTTAGTTGCCAGCAGTAATGGTGGCAGAACCAGTTACCGCAATGCCGCCAAAACAGAGCGCCACGGCGCTGAGTTGCAGCTTAACTGGCAAACTAATGCTTATATACGCCAGCAGCTGAACGCCAGTTATTTATCCGCTAAGTTTGCCGATGCCGGGCTTGATGGCAAACATTTACCAGGCATAGCTAACAGCCAGCTACATTGGCAACTGGCCGTTCAGCCCTGGCAAGACAATACTGAATTTGCCCTGCACAGCCAGTATCGCAGCAAAGTGTATATTGATGATGCCAATAGCGACAGCGCATCGTCAGCGCTGACATTTTCACTCAGCGCACGCCATAGCCAGCAATGGCAACAGCTTAATCTGGCCTACTGGCTGGTACTGGATAATGTCAGTGATAAAGATTACGTTGGGTCAGTTATTGTAAACCAGAGCAATGGCCGCGCCATTGAACCGGCACCGGGTCGTCAGCTTAGTGCCGGTATCAGCATCGGCTACAACTGGTAACCTTAAGCTAATCGGTCGGCTCCTAATCGGTCGGTTCAGAGTATGGATGTACTCTGGTCGACCAGGCATTAACGGTAGCCTTAACCAGGGATGCCAGCGGAATAGCAAAGAAAATACCCCAAAAGCCAAACAGGCCGCCAAAAAACAGTACCGCAATAATAATAAACACCGGGTTTAAATCTACCGCTTCAGAAAACAGCAACGGCACCAGCAAATTGCCATCCAGCGCCTGAATAATGCCATATGCTAGCATCAGATAACCGAACTCGGCTGTTGGGCCCCACTGAAAAAACGCTACCAGTGCTACCGGCAAGGTGACTACCGCCGCACCAACATAAGGAATTAATACTGACAAGCCCACCAGCACACCCAGTAAAAGTGGGTAATTCAGCCCGAACAGCGCGAACACAGCATAACTCACTGTACCGACAATCAGGATCTCAAGAATTTTGCCACGAATATAATTCATGATTTGGGTGTTCATTTCATGCCATACCTGCGTAATAAGCTTACGCTCGGTTGGCAACCACTGTACAAAGCTGGCGCTTAGTTGTGTCTTGTCTTTTAGCATAAAGAACACCATCAGCGGCACCAATACCAGATAAATCAGTAGCGCCACTAAATCAACAATTGAAGCCAGCGACAACTCCAGCATATTGCGGCCAAATGTCATCACGCGCTCATCAACCGAGTGCATTAAAATGTTGATTTGCTCAACGCTGACAATACCGGGAAAATTTTCAGGTAACTCAAGCATATAAGCCCGGCCCTGCTCTATCATCTGCGGTAAATCACGCAGTAAATTACGGCCCTGGTACCAGAAAATAGGAATAATCCACATCAGGATCAGCGTAGCCAGGCCCAAAAAGCCTGCTACAACCGCTATAGTGCTGACACCACGCGACAACCCCAGTTTGCCAAGCCGCATTACCGGCCACTCCAGTAGATAAGCAAACGCAATAGCCACTAATACCGGTGCCAAAATGCCGCTTAGCCAGTAAATAGCCAAAAAACCAATCAATAATAGCAGGAATAACGTAACCACCTGAGGATCAGAAAACTTATTGGTGTACCATTTCTTCAGCCAGTCCAGCATATTATTACTCCGTGTTACAGGGGGTTAAACGATTGCTGTAGCGTTTTGAGTATACCGGAGATCACAGATAATTTGGCAGTTAACACACTGAGCTGACAAAATATATGGTAAATTAGCACGACACAAACACTGGAACTAATCAGCAAAAAGGCAGACAAAGTCTGCATTGTTGATCTGACATACAGAAGAGCCCGGGCGTTGTTATCATGAAATTTCCAGCAGTAACCAACTCTTTAACATCATGCCTGTTTGCAGCCAGCCTGCTCAGTTCAGTGTGTGCTGCCAGCAGTTTGCCGGATTTAGGCGGAAATGGCTTTAGCGTCATTACACCTGATAAGGAAAAGCAGCTTGGCGATGTGATGATGCGCCAAACCCGTGGCAGTTTGCCCATGGTGTATGATCCGTTGCTTGATGAATATATAAACTCGCTGGGTAACCGTTTGGTGGCGCGGGCTAACGATGTGCGCTTTCCATTTAAGTTTTACTGGGTGCAAGACAGAAACATTAATGCTTTTGCCACGCTGGGCGGCAATATAGCATCACATACCGGCACCCTGGCCGTTGCCGACAGTGAAAGTGAATTTGCCTCGGTAATGGCGCACGAAATTGTGCACGTAACCCAGCGCCATATCGCTCGTTTTGTTGAAGCGCAAAGCCAGAAAGCACCGTTAACTCTGGCCGGTGTGTTAGGCGCCATCGTGTTGGCAACCGTGAACCCGGAAGCTGGCATGGCAGCCATGATGGCAACCCAGGGCGCCGCGCAGCAAAGCTCAATAAACTTTACCCGCAGCAATGAGCAAGAAGCCGATCGCATCGGTATGCAGGTTATGGCCGATGCCGGCTTTGACCCTTATGCAGTACCTAACTTTTTCCGCAAATTGACTGAGCAAAGCCGTTTTCTCAGCCAGCAGCTATCTTTTTTACAAACCCACCCGTTATCACAAAGCCGGGTAAGTGATACACGGATGCGGGCAGAGCAATTTCCACAACGCTTTATTCCAGACAGCCAGGACTTTACCCTGAGCAAAGCCCGGGTACTGGCGCGCTATCAGTACAATAAAAAAGATGCTGAGCAGGTATTTCGCAAAATGCTCAGCGAGCCCGGAGGCAATACCAAAGCTAATCAGTATGGTTTAGCGATAACACTGCTGGATACCGGTAAACTGGATCAGGCCCGTAAACTGATTGAGCAGTTGCTGGAAAAAGACGAACATAACTTGTACTACATTGATGTGTACACCGACATTCTGCTTGAGCAAAAAGAGTACCAGCTTTGTCTTGATATGCTGGAACAGCAATATCTGTTAAGACCAAATAATCAGGTGGTTACGTTAAACTACGCCAATGCGGCGATGAAATCCGGCGGCCATCATCTGGCAATTCATTTACTGAAAAGCCTGTTGTTTTACAAAAACGACAACATACTGGCCTACGATTTACTGGCTGACGCCTACAAAGCCTTAGGCGATTTTGGCAAATTTTATGAAGCTAACGCCGATTTGGCTTATCAGTTAGCCAATTACCCCAAAGCCATTGATGATCTTAACGAAGCATTAAATCATCTTAAGCCGGAGCAAAAACTGGAAAACCGCCGGCTGGAAGCAAAGAAAAGACAATTACAGGCCGAATTTAACCGCCTGCAGCGTATGTAACGCTCAGGCCCTGCCGAAACAGGAATACACTGATGATAAAAATTTTGCATAACCCGCGCTGTTCAAAAAGCCGGGAAGCGCTGGCACTGCTGCAACAACAAGCATTACAAGTTGAAGTGATTGAGTACTTAAAAACCCCGCTGACAGCAGATGAGCTTGCTGCCTTATTAGGCAAGCTGGGTATACCGGCACGCCAGTTACTGCGCAGCAAAGAAGACGAATACAAACAACTGGGGCTGGATGATATGTCGCTAAGCGAGCAGCAGTTGATTGACGCGATGGCGCAACAGCCCAAACTGATCGAACGCCCGGTTATTATTAAAGGTAATAAAGCCGTTATTGGCCGCCCGGCCAGCAATATACTGTCGTTGTTATCATGAGCTGCCGTATTCTGATTTTGTATTACTCACGCCACGGCGCTGTGGCTGCACTGGCAGATAAAATCGCTATTGGTGTACAGCAAAGTGGCGCCGAAGCACTGGTGCGTTGTATTCCGCCACTGGATAAACAACATGCCAGCCGCCATGCCGTAGTTGAGCTTAAAGAGCTGGCCAGTTGTGACGGCCTGGCTTTTGGCAGCCCGGTGCGGTTTGGCAATATGGTTGCTGATGCCAAAGCATTCTGGGACAGCACAACCAGTGTCTGGCTTAAGGGTGAACTAATAGACAAACCTGCCGGTGTGTTTACTTCATCTGGCAGCATGCATGGTGGTAATGAAGCCACCCTGCTTAGCATGAGCCTGCCGCTGTTGCATCACGGTATGCTGCTAACCGGCATTCCATATAGCGAGCCGGAGTTACACCAAACGCAAACCGGTGGCACTCCCTACGGCCCTACACATGTCAGTGGCCACCATAGCGATGACAAACTCAGTGTGGATGAACAACGGCTGGCCATTGCCTTTGGTAAACGGCTGGCTACGCTAAGCCTGCAATTAAAACAACACAGGTTATAAATTATGCAACCAAGCAGCACTGCGCCAATGGCGGCCAAAACAGCACGTTACTTATTACTGGGCCGTATTGGTTTTTTTGGTTTGTGGTTATTACAACCACTATGGATTTTATGGCTGGCACCACCACAAATGGGTAATGCTTATGTGTTGCTCGCGTTACTCTGGCTGCCGCTGTGGCTGCCGTTTTATGGCATTGTCAAAGGCCATGCTTATACCATGGCCTGGGCCAACTTTATTGTGATGATTTATTTTTTGCATAGCCTGACTAACCTTTGGGTAAGCAGCGGTATGCATCAACTATTGTCAGTAGTGGAGCTGGTACTGGCCAGCCTGATGTTTGTTGGTTGTACTTATTATGCCCGCCACCGGGGCCAGGAGCTTGGGCTAAAAATACCCAAGCTGAAAGACGACCCCAGACGTTAATTATCCAGCCGCTGCCCCATATAAAACGCCAGCCGTTGCTGAATAAAGCCGCTGGCGGTTATCTGCTGCAGCGTATCGTACAGCAACTGCGCATTTTTTGGGTTATGCCGGCTTAGGCCGCAATAGACTGTTGGTGCTTTTGACCACAAGGGATCCGCGCTAAAACTCTGATCATCCAGCGTTTTGACAAAAAAATGGTAAGACAAATCAACTGTCATCACCACATCTAGCCGCCCTTGTTTTAAGCGTAATAAATTACTTTGTAACGAGTGCGCATCATCACGGATCACATCACCGCTTTGAAATACCTGCTCCAGCTCCGGGTAGGTAAAACCACGTGTAGTCCCTACTCTTTTACCCGCCAGGTGTTGGATGGCTGTAATTGGCTCACTTTCGCGGCGGCGCACCAACAATTGCCGCGTGCTAAATAGTGCCGTGCTCCATAGCAGCTTATCAGGCTCGTTTACCCAGTCAGGGTTTAAAAAGCAGGCAATTTCTGCCTGTCCTTCAATCAGCCAGGGCTCAACTCTGGCGCGGGGTAAATTAATATACTGTACCGTGCGGTTAATACGCAGGCCCAGTTCGTCAATAATATCTTTGCTCAAGCCTGCTTGCAGTTCGTTATCGGCATTAAAAATAGCGTAAGGAGGAGTGTTGGTTTCACTGACAATAGCATAAAGCGGCGCTTTGTCTGGCAAGGCTACTGCGGCATAAAACAGCAGAAACAGTAACAATGCAGCTATTGGCATTAGCTAAACTCCTTGGGCAGGCAGTCACTGGTTTCTGCGTCAGTTTTAACTTAAATTATTGGTTGCAAATACAGCCTAGTCGCTTTCTTCCAGCCATTCCACTTTTTCTATCTGGCTGAAGCGGCTGCTTATTTTATGTGCTGATGTATGGATCTGTTTTACATCAGTTGCAGCCTGATCAATATGCTTAGCCAGATTATCAAAGCGGCCGCGGAAGCGGTCAAAATCCTCGGCCAGTTTAACCAGGTGCTCCTGAATTAAATGAATTTGCCGCCGTGTCGCGTCGTCTTTTAACACACTACGGGCCGTGGTTAGCACGGCCATTAACGTAGTTGGTGAGGTTAACCATACCCGGCGGCGGTAAGCTTCTTCTACAATATCCGCATGATAGGCATGCAGCTCTGCAAAAATGGCCTCGGCGGGTAAAAACATTATCGCGCCATCAGCAGTTTCGTTGGCAATAATGTATTTATCGGCAATATCGTTAATATGCTTTTTAATATCCAGCTTAAACTGGCGCTGTGCCAGCTTACGCTGTTCCGGGCCAAATTGCGGATCGGTCATTTTTTTATAACTTTCCAGCGGAAACTTGGCATCGATAACAATATTGCCACTGGGTTTGGGTAAAAACAGCACACAATCGGCAATACGGCCATTACTTAACGTATGTTGCAAAGAAAAATGTTGCTCGGGCATCACATTACGGATCAGCGCGGTTAACTGCACTTCGCCAAAAGCGCCACGGGAGCGCTTATCAGCCAATACCTCCTGCAGGCTGACGACGTTAGTAGACAGCTCGGTAATTTTTTTCTGGGCATCATCAATCAGCGCCAGCCGTTTAACGATATCGGTAAAGGTTTGGTTCGTTTTTTCAAAGCCTTCGCTTAAACGCCGTTCTACCTGGCCGGCGATGTCTTTTAAGCGTTGATCAATGCTCTGCGTAAGTTGCTTTACCTGCTCTGCCAGCATAATTGCTTGCTGTTGCAGGTTTTTGCTCAGCTCAAAACGGGCTGATTGCTGGGTATCGGTTATTTTTTGCAGTACCTGCAGTAAATGCTCTTGCTGCTGTTGTTGTAAATGCTGGCGCTGCAAATGCTGCTGCTCCAGCAACTGTTGCTGAAACTGCCCCTGCTGTTGCACCAGCTCAAGCTTATGCTGCGCCAGTTGCTCAGCCAGGCCACTGCCCGGTGCACGGCGTAATAATAACAGCAGCAATAGCACGATATTCAGTGCCAGCACAGCCGTTATCAGATAAATCCAGTGTTGTAATGTCATAAAACCTCTGCTTTGGCCAAACCATTGCCGCTCATGTTACGTATAACAGGCAACTATACAACTTTATCAGCAGCACTATGAAAGAACTGGCATTATTTCCGCTAAACAGTTTTATCTTACCTGAAGGGCGCATGCGGTTACGTGTGTTTGAACGCCGCTATGTCCGCTTAGTCAGCGAAGCCAGTGCCGGTAAACGCGATTTTGCTCTGGCGCAAATTAATCCTTATGTCAGTAAGCAACATACTGATCGCATTCTGCCATTAGCAACACGGGTAAAAATTGAAGATTTTGAGCAATTGGAAGATGGCTTGCTGGGTATCACCATTGCCGGTATTGAGCGGGTAAAAATTACCGAACGCTGGCAGGAGGCTGATCAGCTGCACGTTGCGATGACAGAGCCTATGGAAAACTGGGCTACCACAGATGTGAATGCAGAATACACCCCGCTTATCAGGCAACTGCAAAAACTGCTACAAGAGTACCCGGCACTCAACCAGCTTTACCCAACGCCTAAATATACCGACGCTGCCTGGCTGGCATCACGCTGGCTGGAACTTATTCCGATGCAACCGGCACTTAAGCAAAAACTAGCGCAGGAAAACAGCCCGTCGCCTTGCCTGGACAGCTTACAAGCCTGGTTGTCGCATCAGGCCTGAGCGCTGCGTACACGCTGATAAGCGGCTTGCTCGTCATCAGTAACTAATGCAACCAAATGCCAGTTACCTTGCTGTGATTGCAGTGTATAAGAGGTATGGCAGGTAAACAGCACCTGATCGCCGTTACCATAGAAATACCAGTACAGGCTGACAAACCTTAAGCTTTCTGACAGCCGTACCTGGCTTTGCAAGCGAAAGCTCACCCGGCTTACCCCTACCTGGCGGTATTGTTCAAACTGTTGCTCAAAATACTGCCGCAGGCTTTCAGGCTCAGAAAACATCATTTTGCTTTCGTCGGCTAATAACATGCACGGCAATGAGACTAATTCCAGCAAAGGCGACAACTGGTAATTGGAGTAGGCGTCGGCATAACGCTGAAAAAACGGCTCAATATTTTGTGGCATTTAGCTGATCCCTAAATATTTATGCACCTGCACACTAAGCCGCCAGTTATGTTTTTTACACATTGCTATTGCCAGTTCTGTTGCCCGGCGCTGCTGACTGATCGGCTGCAGATAAATCAGCTTAGCTTTAGTATCAGTATGTTGCAATAACTGCAACAGCTCATCGACATGTTTTTCCATCGCAACCGGGTGTTTAATCTCATTAGCTCTGTCCAGCGCGCTTTGCAAAACCTTGTAGCCACCAGCCATATTCACCTTGGGTGATACGGTAACCCAGGTTTGCGCTGGTGCTTTAATGGTAAAAGTACCACTGGTTTCAATTTGCGTACTGTAGCCATTGTGGTGTAGCAGTTCACACAGGGGGTTAAGATCGTACATACATGGCTCACCACCGGTAATTACCACATGCTTCGCCTGGTAACCTTCTTTAGTAAACCGCGCCAGTAACTCTGCCGCGGTAACTTGTGCCCAGTGCTCTGTCTCGGCCGTTTTAATCACAATATCGCCCAGCGGCAGTGCCAGTTCGTCTTTAATATCCCAGGTGTGCTTAGTGTCGCACCAGCTGCATCCCACCGGGCAGCCCTGCAAGCGGATAAAAATGGCTGCGGCACCGGTAAAACTGCCCTCACCCTGAATGGTTTCAAAAACCTCGTTAACTTTATACACTCTGTGCTTTGCCCTTTAGCCTGTGGCTGAATTACAGTACAATGCGCGCCCGGCTTCAGGGCCGGCAGCATTCATTAAAAATTTAAGCCGTATTATACAAGAGAGAGCCTGCTATGCCGAACAAAGTTGTGGTGATTTACTCCGGAGGGATGGATTCCTTCACTGTGTTACACAAAGCCGTGCAGGCCGGCCATGATGTGTACGCTCTGTCTTTTAATTATGGCCAGCGCCATGTAAAAGAACTGCAGTGTGCCGCACAGGTTTGTCAGGAGCTGGGTATCAAGCATAAAATTGTTGATATCTCGGCGATTAATCAACTGCTGGCGGGTTCCTCATTAACCGATGATATTGATATCCCCGAAGGCCATTACGCGGCTGACAATATGAAGTCTACCGTGGTACCCAACCGTAATATGATTTTACTGTCGCTGGCGGTAGGTTACGCGGTATCGCTGGGCGCATCGCAGGTGTATTACGGTGCGCACTCGGGCGATCATTTTATTTACCCCGACTGCCGGCCGGAATTTGTGCAAAAAATGCATGATGTCTGCCAGATAGCCAACTATGAACCTGTCGATATTATCAGCCCTTATCTGGCGCAAACCAAAATAGAAATCCTGGCCGATGGCCTGGCTATGGGGCTGGATTACAGCAAAACCTGGACCTGCTACAACGGCCGCGAAAAAGCCTGTGGTAAATGTGGTTCTTGTCAGGAGCGGTTAGAAGCCTTTACGCTGAATAAGGTTACCGATCCGCTGCCGTATGAGCAAAACCTGAGCTAATACCACATACCTGGTTATAACATATAGAAAAGCGGCCTTGTTGCCGCTTTTGTTGTCTCTATAATGACGTAAAATTGAATTATGGCGCTATTTTATGTTGGCTTTCTGGTTTGCAATTCCGTTTTGGCAAAGAGTGCTGGGAGCCCTGTTATTGGGTGTCACTACCGGTGCACTGCTGGGCGAAACGGCCACTGTCTTTAAACCGTTAGGCACCTTATTTATTAATGCCATTCGCATGCTGGTAGTGCCGCTGGTATTTTTTGCCCTGATCAGCAGCATTACCTCACTGGCCGACAGCGGTAAAATGCAGCGGCTGGCATTTAAAACCGTGGGGTTATTTTTACTGACTGCCTTTATTGCCAGTTTAATTGGCTTAACGGTAGGCTCACTGGTGAACTGGGGCGATACCGTACAATTAACTGCTGCAGAGATAAAGCCGCGCGACATTCCACCGGTAGCCGATGTACTGACCAACCTTATCCCTACCAACCCGCTGGCGGCTATGGTAAACGGTAATATTCTGCAAATTATTGTCTTTGCTGCCTTAGTGGGTATCGCTATTAATAAAATAGGCGAAAAAGCCGCGCCGATGAAAAAAGTGCTGCTGTCCGGTGCCGATATTATGTATCAGATCACCCGTATGGTGCTGGAGTTAACCCCGCTTGGCGTATTTGGTTTAATGGCTTGGGTAGTGGGTAATTATGGTCTGGACACTTTGTTGCCGCTGGGCAAATTTATTCTGGCCATTTATCTGGCTTGTATTATCCACATTGTATTTACCTATGGCGGCCTGGTTAAGCTGTTTGGTGGTATGCGTGTGCGCGATTACTTTAAAGCTATCTTACCGGCGCAGTTAGTCGCCTACAGCAGCGCCAGCAGCTACGGCAGCCTGCCGGTAAGCCATAAAGTGGTAACCGAAAACTTAGGTGTATCAAAAGATTATGCCAGCTTTGTACTGCCACTGGGCGCCACCATTAATATGGACGGCTGTGGCGGTATTTACCCGGCCATAGCAGCCATTTTTATTGCCCATCTGTATGGAATAGATCTTACAACAGTCGATTATTTGCTGATTGCCGGCACCGCGACATTAGCATCTGTTGGCACCGCCGGTGTACCGGGTACTGCTATGGTTATGCTAACAGTAACCTTAAGTGTGGTGGGTTTACCGATTGAAGGCATCGCTTTTATTGCCGCGGTAGACAGGATTATCGATATGATGCGCACCGCCACCAATGTAACAGGCGATACTATGGTAGCACTGGTGATTGGCCGCTCAGAAGGTTTGGTACAAACTCCCGCAGAGCCGGCACAACACAATACTGCAGTAGCATCGTAAAAGACGCTACTGCAGTGCTTATTACGCTGCGCTAAACAGGCTTTGGTGCAGCTGTTTTACCACTGCCGGGGCATCTGCATCCTGTACTAAAAAGCACAGGTTATGTTTAGAAGCGCCATGGCAGATCAGCCGCATATTAATACGCTCCAACGTATTAAATAAATCGCCGGTCACCCCTTTGCTACTGTGCAGATGGTTGCCAATCACGGCAATCAGGCTTAACCCCTGCTCCACAGACACTTCACAAAAACTGCGCAGCTCTGCCAGTGCCGGCTCTACCGACGCACTAAAAGCACTGCTCATACCGCCTTCATCCAACGTCAGCGCTACGCTGATTTCAGAAGTTGTCACTAAATCAACCGAAATCTGGTGGCGGCTTAAAATATCAAACACCCGGGTTAAAAAACCGGCAGCGTGCAACATGGCCGGGCTTTTTACGGTGATCAGCGTTTGTGCTTTTCGAAGTGCTATTGCACGATACGGCGGGCGATCTTTTACGTCTTTGGCTATCCAGGTGCCACCGGCTTGTGGCTCGCGGCTGGAGCCGACAAACACACCAATATTACGCCGCATCGCTGGTATCAGCGTTGCCGGGTGCAAGACTTTGGCACCAAAAGTGGCCATTTCAGCGGCTTCATCAAAGCTTATTTCTTTAATGCAGCGCGCCTGATCAGTTAAGCGTGGATCAGTGGTAAAAATACCGACTACATCGGTCCATATTTGTACTACCGCTGCATTTAAGGCTTCTCCCAATAAAGCTGCACTGTAATCGGAACCGCCACGGCCAAGTGTGGTGGTCTGGCAGATATCATCGGCACCGATAAAGCCCTGAGTAACGACTACGTTATCCGCCAGCAAGGGCTGTAACTGAATTGCACACAACTCACTGATTTGCGTAATTTGCGGTTCGCCTTTACCAAAGCGGCTGTCAGTGCGCATTACCCGGCGGGCATCAAAGCATAAACCTGCGGCACCACGCTCACGCAGCACCTGAGCAAACAGCACTGAGCTTAAGCGCTCACCGAAAGATTGAATTTCATCTTTATGCGCGCCGCTGTACACCGCGCCGCCCTGCTCTATCAGCTCTTTCAGTGCCGATAGCAGCTGGTCAATATCAGCTGCTACTGCATCGGGCTGCTGCAAACGGTTTAATACCGCCAGCGTAATACCCTCGATGCCCTGATAACAGGCATAGCGCTCGGTAACATCGGTATGTTTGGTAATATCAACTAAAAGGTTAGTGACGCCGGAACTGGCGCTAACCACCACTAAACGGATAGTGGGTTCAGCCAGAATAATGTCAGCACAACGCGACATAGCATCGAAGTCTGCGACACTGGTGCCGCCGAATTTTGCAACAATAAGTTTGGACAAGGGTGCCTCTCCTTATAAAACATAATAAGCAGAGCATGGCATTTGCTAACAGCAAAACGAGAATGGCACAGATTGCTTCTGTAATTTCTGTAAACTGTAGTTAACAAAGGCCAGAAGCTCTCCACCGAAATTCAGGTGACAGTCGCAAGGATTCAGCCTTAACGACCGAAAAGTGCAGCTCTATAACTGCGCTTTTCTCGGCGTTAGTCCCCCTTATTCAGGCTACGATGTATAGACATCTGTCCTGAACTACCTGGCTAACGCGCCTCTTCTGGTCTATCAGATATGATTGACGGGCGACACCTTACCTTGTTTTGCCTGAACAGGCAATAGCCTTTTAGCCGTCTAAAAAATAGTTACTCAGGTAACGCCCGCCGTCGTCTCTGCCAGCGCTTATAACTGCGCGCTATGGTAGCGGTTTAAACTGAACAAATCCTTAGCCGAAGTGAAATAAAGCAATAAAATAATTTAGTGCTGCCGGTTAATTTTGCGCAACTGCGCCATAAATTCATCCATATCGGTTTCTGATTTCGCATCACTGTGCCATTTGTTATGAAAACCCAAGGTTAACTGCACCTTGCCATTGCTAAAATACACCTCGTAACCATCAAAGCCGGAATTTACCGTAACTCCTTCGAGCTCAAAACCTGCGCCAAGCTCGTTGTTAATCGCTTTGCCGTGTTTTTCAATTTTACTAAACACGCTGAATAAAAATTTAGCATCCAGTTCATTTTGCATCTGTTTTTTGCTCCAGTCTCAGTTGGCTTAAGCGTAACACCAGTTTGCAGCCAATACGCACAAAGGTTATAGTCCGGCGGTGTTATAAGGAGAAATATATGCACAAGACACTGATTACAACCGCTATTGCCCTGACATTTTCTGCCGCCGCTGCGGCAAATATCGTGCAGGATGCACCACTGGTGTCTATTACCAGCCACGATGCTTACTTCGACAACCTGCGTGCCCACTGCGGTAAAGCCTATGAAGGCAAAGTCAGCATTGATAATCCGCAAAGTGGTGGCTTTGAAGGCCGTTTAGTTATGCATGTGCGTAACTGTACTGACAGTCAATTACAAATTCCGTTTCATGTGGGTGATGATCATTCCCGCACCTGGATTATTACCAAAACCGGCTCAGGCCTGAGTTTAAAGCACGATCACCGCAAAAAAGACGGCAGCCATGATGTTTCTACCATGTACGGCGGCCATACCACAGATGCCGGCTGGGCTAATGTGCAGAGCTTTCCGGCCGATCAATATTCAAAAGAGCTGTTCTCACGTTTAGGTAACCCGCAGTCAAATACCAATATCTGGCAAATGTATATTTACCCGCAAACCTTTAGCTACCGCTTGATCCGCGAAGGCCGCGAGTTCCGGGTTGATTTTGATTTAACCAAACCGGTCGCTCTACCGCCAACGCCATGGGGCTATAAAGACTAATCCCCCGGCACAGGCGACCGGCAAACTGGTCGCCTGATTTCAGTTACGCTAAGATAAACTGATTTTGCCCAACTGGCGCCGCCATTGCGCGTTAGCTAACAAAACAGACAACAATAAAAAACTACGGAGCCACTATGATTACCCTTTCCCGCTTTAGCACATTTGTCACTGCGCTGACAGCCATGGCAGTATTAACGGCCTGCTCAGAGCAACCCGCCAGCGAAAAAACAGCAGAAGTTAATCCCACAGTCGCAAACGAAACTGCAGCTAAAAGCAGCGAATTACAGTTTAGTGAAGTTAACCCACGCTTAGGCGAATATATTAAAACGCTATCAGCAGACGAGTTTCAGGGCCGTGCGCCGGCAACAAAAGGCGAAGAGTTAACCGTTGCCTTTTTGGAAGACAACTTTCGCCGCATCGGTTTAAAACCTATCGACGGCGACAGCTATAAGCAACCGGTATCGTTGGTACAAATTGATCCGGTTCAGGTATCGGCCATGACATTAAAGGGCGCTAAGTTACCGGCGCAGTTTAACTACCGTGACGATATGACAGCCTGGACCACCCAGGTGACCGAACAGGTTGAGGTAACCGACAGCGAAATGGTATTTGTTGGCTACGGTATAGTGGCACCGGAATACGGCTGGAACGACTACGAAGGTTTAGACGTAAAAGGCAAAACCGTGGTGATGTTTGTTAACGATCCGGGCTTTGCCACCCAGGACCCGGCACTATTTAACGGCAATGCCATGACTTACTATGGCCGCTGGACCTACAAATATGAAGAAGCTGCCCGTCAGGGTGCCGCTATGGCACTGATTATTCATGAAACCGCACCGGCCAGCTACGGTTGGGGCGTAGTAGCTCATGGTTCACCGATTAAATTTGATTTAATCAACGAAAACAAAAACATGGACCGCGCCAAAGTAGAAGGCTGGGTAACTACTGAAGCCGCCGAAAAGCTGTTTGCTAATATCGGCACCGATTTAGCTACTATGCACAAAAACGCCCTGCAAAAAGATTTTGCCCCGGTCGCACTTAACGCCACAGCGTCAGTCAGTGTAAAAAACAACCTACGCGAACTGGTATCCAGCAACGTGGTGGGCTATATCGAAGGCAGCAAATATCCGGATGAATATGTGTTGTATATGGCGCATTGGGATCATCTGGGCATGGACTTCTCTAACCCGACAAACAAAGTATTTAACGGCGCCCAGGATAACGCATCCGGCACCGGCGGCTTACTGGCACTGGCAGAGTATTTCACCCAGCAACCTAAGCCAGAGCGCTCAGTGGTATTTGTCGCGGTAACAGCAGAAGAGCGCGGTTTGTTAGGTTCAGCCTGGTATGCCGCTAACCCGGTATTCCCACTGGAAAAAACTGTCGTCGGCATTAACATGGACGTAATGAACGTGTATGGCCCGATGAAAGATATGGTGATTGTTGGCCTGGGTAATAACAACGCTGAAGATATCCTGATCAAATACACCGAACAACAAGGCCGTTATGCCGTGCGTGAGCATAACCCGGAAGCCGGTATTGCTTATCGCTCAGATCACTTTAATCTGTCAAAAAAAGGCGTGCCAATTCTTTATGCAAAAGGCGGTAACGACCACTTTGAAAATGGCGCAGAATGGGGTAAAGCTCAGCGTGCTGAATACAATACCTGTTGCTACCACAAGGTAAACGACGAGTGGAACGACGACTGGGATTTGCGTGGCGCACAGCAAGACTTATTCCTGTTTTATCAGGTTGGCAACGAGCTGGCTAACAGCCGCAACTGGCCAAACTGGAATCAGGGTAACGAATTTAAGGCAATACGCGATGCATCAGCTGATGCGCGTAAATAAAAAAACTTGATGATCCCCGGGGCAGCCAAGGCTGCCCTTTTTTATTGCCGCGGTTTTATACCACTGCTACATAGAGATAACCCGGCCCAGCTGATATATTCATAATCTATTCAGTGAGTTCAGCTTACTGTCGGTTTAATTAAATAAAGGATCATACCCATGCGCTGGTGGCATAAAACGCTGCTTACAAGCTTAGTGCTAATGCTGCTGTTACTGGCTACGGGTTACTGGTACCTACAAAAAACACTGGCAGCTTTGCCGGTGCAAAACCTGCATTATGAAGTCAAAGCGTTGTCGCTGCATCAACTGCAGTTAAGCCATGTCAGCTTTAATATCAGCTCTGCAGATGTTCACGTGCAACTGAATGATGTGGCAGTTAGCTGGCTGTTTCCGGCCTGGTTTAGTCTGGCACTGGATCATGTTCAGCTGGGTAGTGGCAATATTACCCTGACCACCTGGCCGCAAACAGATGCGAGCACTGCGGATACAGCAATGCCTGCTTTTAGCCTGCCAGAAAACTGGCAACTGCCAGCTATTTTGCCCGGCACAGTTTCGCTACAACAGCTTGGTATCCACCTGCCCTGCGGCCAGAGCCGCTGCAGTTATCAGCTGCAAGCCGACATCAGCATTGTGCAACAAAAACTGCAGTACCAACTTACTGTTGCTGATGCTGCCAGTAACGACACATACAGTGCCGACGCTACTAGCAGCGATATAGCGCGGTTAAGCCTGAGCGGCGATTACCAGGCCATACAAAACCTGCCACTGCTTAATGCGCAACTCACGCTGGATGACAGTGCCTGGCTTACACTCAGCCAGCAGCTTTCCGCCCAAAACGGCATTAATGCCAGCGGCGAACTTAAGCTGGATATTGCCCCGCCCTCGCCCTGGTTATTACAACAGTTTAAGCTGTGGCAAATTGAGCTGCCGGCAGATGCTTTAACGCAGTTTACCGCACCGGTAACGCTGCAAAGTAACTGGCAACTGGCATTGCCGGAGCAACTTAACCTGGCCAACCTGAGCCAGCAGGCTAGTGGCAGCTGGCAACTAAGTGCTAACCTGCCCACACCGCTTAGCCTGCCGGGCATAGGCCAGTTGCAAGGCACGGTTGCCGCTAAGCTTGGCCTTGAACAAGGCGAGCTAAGCCAGTACCAGTTAAATAGCCAGTTAACCTTATTAAAACCACAGTTGTCCGGTGATTTGTTGCAGTTGGGCCTTAATGCTGATGCAGTGCATATTACGGTAAACGCCGATGGCAAAAATCAACCACAACTTAACGCCCTGCCACTGCAGATAGCCCTTACCAGCGAAGGCAGAACAGCGCTGGGCTTAAGTGGCAATGCCATGCTTAACCTTACTCCACCAATCAGCGCACAGCTGCAACAGGCAACGTTAAGCCTGAAGCAACAGCTTTTTAACCCGGCGCCAGACACTAAACTGGGCGAGGTACAGCTTAACAGTGAATTTAACGCCTACTGGCTGGCCGACAGCTGGCAGCTGGATGTACAGCAGTTAACCGCCGACATCGCCACCCTGAGTGCGCCCGATATCAGTGGCCGCAATATCAAGCTCAGCATCAGCCCCGGCCAGTTTAGTGGTGACAGCCGCTTTAGTCAGGTTAAGCTGCACTCTGATATCAAGCTGAGTATCAGCGAACTGGCGCATCTGCAGTTAAAGCCCCAAAGCTGGCAGTGGCAAAGTAAACTCAGTGGCGATCTAAACGATTTGGTACTGGACGGCCATATAAGCAACGCCGCCAGCCTGGGGCTTACACATCAGCTAAAGTACCAAGATGATAAGCTTAAACTTAACTGGCAACTGGATGATATGTTTTTGCTGGCAGGTAACCCGCTGGCGGCAACCTTAACCGCCTGGCCTGCTTTACTGGAGTTTAACCGCGGCCGTATTGCCAGCTCAGGTGAATTAACCCTGTTACCGGCAGTCAGTGCCAGCGCAAAGGTAAATTTGTCGGGTGTCAGTGGCATTTATGATCGTAGCCTGTTTAAAGAGTTAACTGCCGCACTGCAGCTAAAATACCAGGCCGATGCCGTGCAACTGGGTACAACTGATGCCACCGTGGCCGAAATTGAGCACGGCGTAGTTGTCGGGCCACTAAAACTGAATGCGCAATATAATACTACTGCCGATGCCATTACCGCAGGTAAACTGGATATCCAGCAGCTACAACTGCTGGCAATGGGTGGGCAGGTGCAGGTGGAACCGGTATTGCTGGATTTATCGCTGGCAGAGCAGCAATTACTGCTGCAACTCAAACAAATTGATTTAACCCAGTTGCTACAACAACACCCCACTACCGATCTAACCGGCAATGGCCGGATCTCCGGCACTATTCCACTGCTGCTTGGGCGTAACGGCGCCAGCGTTAAAGATGGCAGTATTGCGGCAGAAAGCCCGGGCGGCAAGTTACAGTACCGCCCGCCTACAGCGCAATCTATGGCAGCAAGCAATCAGGGCATGAAAGTGGTGCTGGAAGCGCTGGACGATTTTCATTATTCGGTGCTATCGAGCAATGTCAGCTATGATACCAGTGGTAAATTGTTGCTGGGGCTAACCCTGAAAGGCCAAAACCCGGCGCTGGAAGCTGGTCGGGCGATAAACCTGAATATTAATCTGGAAGAAGATATACCGGCGCTGATCACCAGCCTGCAGCTTAGCAGCAAAATCAGCGATAAAATAAAGCAACGGGTGCAACAACGTTTACAACAGTCAGGCGCAAAACGCGCTAACGGAGTACAACCATGATACAACAACTCAGTGGGGCAGTCGTTCTGGCATTATTGCTGGCCGCCTGCACTCCCAAAGTGCAGGTGGCTTTGCCAGCCGAACCGATTAACATCAACCTGAATGTAAAAATTCAGCATGAGATCTATATTAAAGTCGATAAACAGCTGGATGAATTATTCAGCGATGACAGTGGTTTATTCTAAGGAGCACATGATGAAACGGTTTAATAAACTAAAAATGCTACTGTTACCGGCACTGTTTGCCATCAGCCTGCCGGTATTGGCAATGAATTTACAACAAGCGATGTCAGCACTGGGCCAGGCCAAAACACAAGGTTTGGTTGGCGAGCAGGCTAACGGTTATTTAGGGGTTGTCAGCAACAGTGGCGATGCGGCCAATATTGTTAAACTAATTAACGACGCCCGCCGTGCTGAATATGCCAAACTGGCGCAACAAAACAACATAGCGGTAGCAGACGTAGAGGCAATGGCAGGCAAAAAAGCCCTTGAGCGCACCAGCGCCGGCCATTATATTTTGCTCGACGGTAACTGGATTAAAAAGCCCTGAACCCCGGCCCAGTCAGCCTTGTATATTCCAAACCGGCATCTGTAGCTAAGATGCCGGTTCCTCCAGGTTATTGGCTATTGGCGCATAGGGTTTATCTATGCCAATAAAACCTTACCTCTGCTTTTTTTGCTTGTTTTACGGCAGTTTTTACAGCGCCGGTGCGCAGGCACAGCCACAACAGTTTGACGCGCTGGTAAAACAAATAGAACGGGGTGAGCGGCCTTTTTTCAGTATTGCGGATTATCAGCAAGCGCTGCTTGAGCTTGAAACCGCCCTACCCGCTAATGACACCAAGCGTGGCAGTATGCTCGACCGTTTACGCTGCACTTTGGCTTACTTTGATAAACCCGAGCAAGGCATCAGCTTTAGCGATGAGAAGCTCAGCCTGGCTAAAAAAAACCAGGATCACGAAGCATTAGCCGATTATTATGGTTGCCGCTATTACCTTTACAGCCAACTGGGGCAAACCCAACTGGCAGAACAAAATGCACAGCTTAGTTATGAAGCGGCCAGCACCAGTGAAAACCCGCTGAGTATTGCCATTAGTTTAAGCTTACTGGGCGATATAGCCTCATATCGGGGCCACTATCCCGATGCGATGCAGCATTACGTTAGCGCTTATCAGTTACAACTTAGCCTGGGATACAAACCTTATATCAGCGACTTAGTGCTCGCCATAGCGGCAACTTACCGTCGTATGGGCTTGTATCAGGATGCGCTGGATTATCTGGCTCAGGCAGAGCAGGAATTTACCGCGCCACACGAGCAATTTCGTCTGGCGATGATCTTAAACGAGAAAGCGTTCTCTTATGCTGAGATGAACCAGCCACAGCAGGCACTGGAGCTGTTTGAACAAGCTTTGCAGGCGTATAAACAGCTGAATGAACCCTTATGGCAAACCTCCATTAAGGTAAACCTGGTGTGGGTGTATAACCTGCTGCAGCAATATGACAATGCCCTGGCCTATAGCCAACAAGCGCTCGATGAGCTTAATAGCAGCACCGTACCGGATGAATCGTCGCTTGCTACCTACAAAGGGCTGTTAGCGCTGTACCACGGCGAAACGCTTATTGCCCTGCAACAACCCGAAGATGCATTGCATCAGGTTACGCTGGCCGAACAGCACCTGAGCATTGATGACAACCCCCGCTACCGGCTGATGCTGTACAAAGTAAAAGCTGAGGCTCTGGCAGCTACTGGTGATATGCCAGCGGCTTACCAAATGTTGCAACACTACCTCAGCAGTAATCAGCAGCAACAGCAACAGGCCAAAGAGCAGCAAAGTAATTTACTGCGCATCCAGTTTGACTCAGCCCGTCAGCAAGAGCGCAACCAGCAACTGGCGGCAGAAAAAACTCTGATGCAACAGCATGTCAGCACCTTACAGCTGGCCCAGCGCTGGCAGTACGCCGCATTGAGCTTAATTGCACTATTGCTGCTGATTTTGTTTACTGCTGCCCTATCGCTAAAACGGCGCAACCGCAGGTTGCATAATCTTGCCATGACAGACGAGCTAACCGGTATTGCCAACCGGCGGCGCATTATGTTGCTGGCCGAGCAAGAGCGGGTAAAAGCGCTGGATACCACCCTGCCTCTGAGCTTTTTAATCCTCGACCTGGATCATTTTAAACAGGTAAACGACCGTTATGGCCACGAAGCTGGCGATTTAGCCCTGCAGCAATTCAGTGTTACTGTCAGCAGTTTATTGCGGGAACAAGACCACTTTGGCCGCACCGGTGGTGAAGAGTTTTTAATCGTGTTGCCCGACACCGAGCTGATACAAGCAGAAGTAATAGCCGAACGTTTGCGCCATGCCGTTGCTGCCATTAACATAAGTGACAGCAAAAAGCCGTTTTCTATTACCTGCAGTTTGGGTATTGCGCAAAACCGGCCTGACGAAGCACTGAACATTACTCTTGGCCGCGCCGATGATGCGCTGTATCAGGCCAAAGCTGAGGGCCGTAACAAATCATCAACGGGCCAGTAAGTGTCAATAATTAGGTATAAAAAAACGGCGCTTAATCACAAGCGCCGTTTTTAAATTAAAGCTTTATGCTGTTGCTGTGCGTTTATTATGCGCCGTTACCAACCCTATCAAACACACTACCGCAATCACTATACCTATCGGCTTACTGTATGTCGCAGGTAAATTCAAACCAATACCCGCTGTAGCAATATAAGCCACCGTTATAGCAGTACCAATTACAGCCGGAATGCTGGCAATCCAGTGGAACGTACCTCTGTCAAACAGGTATTTTGTTGCTAACCACAATACGCTGGTTGACAGCAGCATGTTAGAAAACGCGAAATAACGCCAGATCAACGAGAAATCCAGGAACGTCATCAAATAGGCAACGCCCAGTATTGGTACCGCCAACGCAAGTCTGTGCAGGGTTGTTTGCGAAATTTTAAACGCATCCATAATGGTTAAACGCAAAGAACGAAACGCAGTGTCACCAGAGGTAATCGGAAAAATAGCCACTGCAAGAATAGCCATAACACCGCCGAAAATACCAAGATAGCTGGTCGCAATATGGTTAACCACTAAACCTGGCCCACCCTGAGCCAGCATAGCTTTTAATTCAACATAACCGCCAGGGAACGCAGCAATACCGGCCAACGCCCAAACACAAGCTACAATACCTTCACACATCATTGCACCGTAAAAAACTGGACGGGCATATTTTTCATTTGTCAGGCAACGGGCAATCATAGGCGATTGTGTAGAGTGGAAACCACTTATAGCACCACAGGTAATAGTTAAAAACAACAATGGCCAAACTGGCAAACCATCTGGATTTGGCGCTAAAAAGTCATGATCATGATGACCATGAAAATAGGCAAAGATATCATTTACCTGTGGAAGATGTGGCGCCTCCATCAGCAACGCAACGGCAATTAATGTTGTCATAACAATCATTAGCAAACCAAATGCCGGATACAGCTTAGTGATAATTTTATTAATCGGTAACAAAGTAGCTAAAAAGTAATACACCAGTATTGCCAATACCCAAAAGGTGTTACCTGCCAAAAAAGTACCTTCAAAATAAGACAAATTACTCAATAACCCGGCCGGGCTCATGATAAACACCACACCAACAAAAAACAGCAGCATGGCAGTAAATACCAACATGACGCCTTTAAATATTACGTTGTAATATTTGCCTGCAATCTCCGGTAAGCTTTTGCCGTCTTCTTTCAGACTCATCACACCGGAAAAATAATCGTGTACCGCACCACCAACAATATTACCAATGACTATCCAGACCAGTGCCACAGGGCCGTACAACGCGCCCAAAATAGGCCCGAAAATCGGACCGACACCAGCAACATTTAGAAACTGGATTAAAAACGCTTTAAAGGGACTGACTGCAACATAGTCGACACCATCATTTAAACGTTCTTGAGGCGTCTTGATATTAGGGTCTATACCGGCTTGTTTTTCAACAAAGGGGCTGTAGAACTTATAGCCGACAAGAAGTATGGCTATGCAGGCAAAGAAAATCAGCATTATAAAATTCCTTATTACTTCAGGTATTTAGGTAAATTAACTAGGATACTTGGTTAGCACTTATTTTATGATCCGGCAGAATAACACGGTATTTCCTCACTGAATACTAGCCTATAGTCGCAGATGCAGCACAGCGACATTGAGCGGCAAATGCGCTTAACCCGCCAATCTGCCGGTGCGCTGGAAGCAGCGATGCTTGAGCGTATTGCTATAAAGCCACTACCGAAGCCTTACTGGCGCGCCAGCGCTTATTGCAAAGTACCCGCGAAGTATTAACCGACAGTAGCCGCACTGCCCTGCTGTTTATATTAACGCCAGAAAAACTGCCGATACTGGAAACCGGTCGCGCAGTACAAAGCTTATTGCAGGAAAAGCTGCCGCTGGCAGGTTTGACAGTAAACCGCATATTACCCGACAGTGCCGACGGCGACTTCCTCGCCGCACGACATGCGCAGGAAAAAGTGCATTTAGCCCAGATAGAGCACGATTTTGCCAAACTACCGCATTACAAAATGCCACTGCAAGCTACCGATATTCAGGGCTTAACGGCATTACAGCATATGGCAACCTTACTGGAGCAAGCCGGTTTATAGCCTCGGCTAAAACACATACAGCAAAGCAGCCTTATCAGACGGGTGCGCCCGTCTTTTCAGCCAATCAACATTCTTCTCGCCGATCAAGCCATTGTGTTTTCGGGAAACTGTACGTAATGTTAAGCGCGTTAAATTTCAAAAAATCGGAAAGCCGGTGTTTGAATACGGACATTTCGGCATAATTGGTTGTCAGCATTCAAGGAGAAAAAATTGAAATATTTACTTATTCCAATATTAATGTCTATTTCTGTTTTTACTTTTGCAGATGATAAATCTGAAATCGATAAATTAGCGAAACCTGTTATAGAGTTATTTAAAAAAGGAGACTTCAGCAAAATAGCCTCAACAGCTCTAGCAAAAAGCTCCGTGTCTGATTACATAAGCAAGTCAGATATGAATCAAACTGATAGCCAGTTTGATAGCAACTTTAAAATAATGGGCAAATTTTACAGTCACGACATCCTTCATGAACAAGGCATTGAAGGAACATTCATCGCCAGATGGTATATTTTAAAATTTCAGAGACAGCCATTGCTTTTACATATGGAATTTTACAAAGCGGACCAATCTTGGGAAGTGCATTCTATAAAAATGGTTACAGAGTTAGATGACTTTATCGAGGAACAAGGTAAATTTGATATAGGGAAGCTGGGAAGTAAGCCAGAAAAAGAAAGCTAATACGGATAGTATAAAAAATCTGTATAAGTGTTGTATTAGTCCCGACTTGATCTGACACATTCACTTGAAAAGATGAGAGTTACCAGTTTTGATACGGGTGTCGAATCCGTAATCAAACACAAAAGGTAACTCTCATGTGTGTTTGTTGCAGGCTATCACCTGGCAACCATGATGACAGATGAAGCAGTCTATCTTATTGATGGATAACACACACTGGCCGTTAACACGTCCAGAAGATTTGTTTTACCTATTTACTCCGGGAAGGCTCATATGTGTGAGGGCTCTTTATGCATACTCCATAAATCAAATTCCCACTCGCATTTATTGCAACTTATCAAGTAGTCTTCGTAAAGGTTAAGCAGTTGTTGATCATCAAACTCGATAGGCGTTTTACATGTCTCACATAGTAAATTGGCTGACGTTAGCTTCCCACGGATTTCTGTGAATAAAGCGCCATGATCAAACTCAAGTTCACAATCCTTCGACCAGAATGCAAAGCCAATTAGGGTTCTTATTCCGGTTAAGTCAAAACCGTCCGCTCGCGTAGCGAATTTTGCAAGTAAAGCTTCGAAAACCTCAACCGCATGAAATAATAGAATTGGCAAAAAAGTGTATAAGTGATTCCATTGACTTTCCCATGAATCATGATCGGAAAAAACGAAATTGAAATTCTGGCCTTCGGTTTCAAGAAATCTAAAAGTTGTAACAAGATGATTAGCCTTTTGAAACAATGGTTCCAAGCTATGTTCAAATTTTTTATCGAATCGCAGGGCGTAAATATACTCAGCGCTTAACCAGTCACCGACAGATGTTTTATTAAGGGCTTTTGCAATTATTTCTATTTTTTCTTTTTCGTTCAGAGCAGAGTTGATAGAAAGCTCCTTTATATTCCCAAGATCGAAACGAGATAAGAAATTAACAGGGTCGCCTAATAGCCATTCGAGGTAGAATAAATTCTCCTTAAACGGCTTTCTAAGCAAAGCGTATGCGACGGTCAGCTTGCCTTTTTTTGAACACTGTAGCGCTTCGTATATAAAATGCAGCATATCTGAGATCAAAGCTGCGCATATTTGTTTGTAATATAAGATCAACACAAGGTCTTTATGGCCATTCTCTTCTAACCAATTTAAAAGGCTTTCTCCGCTAAGTCCTTCGATTGCAGATATTTCATGAGCCCTCATTTTAATTTCATGATGAAAAATGCTGGCTTTCTCCCCTGACTTTAGCGCCTCTAAGAGCTGGTCGTGCAGAAAGAAGCAAAATTCATGACTAAATCTGTACTTATCTGGGAGATTATCCATTTATTGCAATAGTCCTAACGTATCACTCGCCAGAAAATGACAAGCGCCAGCGAGTAACTTTTCCGGTGCAGTAACTTATTAGCTGTTCTTTTATTTTATCAATTAGAGTTACTATAGCTTCTTTAGCTGGACCTAGAGCAGTACGCTCACTATGTGAGATTAAAAAATCAAGAATTGAAACTGAGAAATCTATTAGACCTATCAGCTCTGTTTTTGTAAATACATAAGTTATTGGTTGTTGGTGGATAAATTTATTCCTCACAGTTTGCAGCCTTGAAACAATCGCTTTATTAAATAGCGCCGGATCAATTGTTTTACTTCCCATGTAAGGCAAAATGTCTGGGTTAAGTAATTTCTCGTATAGCCATTCGATGTTGTCTAACTCACCATAGTCTCGATCATAGCTATCCCTTTTTCGCGTCAGGCGAGAGTCGGACGTTGTCAATGCCAAACACATTGCTGACTGCACTGAATTGTGACTGTATATAATTGCCCATTTTAGATACTTGTGCTCATTACTAATCGCCTGCTTTAAAACATCAGATAGGCAGTTCAACGAAATATGCAAATCTGTTGCTAAATCGAATGTAACTAACTCTTCATCCATAGCGTTTCCCGTGATTGAGCTTCAGCTGCCGTAGCCAGCAGTAGGTTTGAGGACCTATCAACGCAGTGACGTTGCTGACTGACCTTGCTAAACATTGTAAACACCTACCACTTTAGATATAGCAAGACTAATAAAACCGAGCGTCAACATCCAATTCCTTATTTGAAAGAGTCGCACTGCCATTTCAGATTCTGCCCCAAAGAGTTGGTCGAGGACGCTAAGTGATGACTGCATTTGCTCAGCTCTTTCTAATGCATCCTCAATCGAAATAACGCTGCCAGTATCAAGGTTTCGAGATCCACCGAAGGCTGCGATTTTATTTGCAGCATTCATTATTTCTTTTGCCTCACATTGCTTTAATGTAATTGTCTGCAAGGATAAATCTATTTCTAGACGCTTAATGCCAACAATCAGTGATATGACTAAAAGAATAATAGAAAGTAGTTCAAACGTGTTTTGTGAAAAAGCTAATTTTTCAGGAGTATAACCGCTTCCTACATATGCAAATAATGCTGCAACAAGGCCTACAATGTAATAATCATATTTTAATTGTGCGTCTTTCCAACTTTTCCATGCTTCCAAGCTACGCTCAGCCATCTACCGCCTCCAATGTAACAATTTTATAATTCGGACCATATACGATTTCACCCAATGAATGTTCCTAACAAAAATAAATTTACCAAAATATTTATGTTATCCATGCAATTTATTTTAATTTACACGCCATACAACGCTTGCTGCAAGGCGTGAAACTCGTCTTTAAATGCTTGTTCTGCTTTGGTCGGAAAGGGATACCCTGCCGGGCCGACAAACACGAAATCGGTTTGGGCGGTCAGGTTATTGTCATTGCGAATGCGGTTATAGGCTTCTATCCAGGCGTCGTAGTGTTCTATCAGGCTAACGGCGTGGGCCATTAGCTGTGCGGGGATCAGGTGGCCTTTAGCCAGTAACAGATCTCGAATGGCGATATTGCCCTTTTGAATAACCTCGGCTTCTAAATGCAGGTTTTTATTATCCCAGCGCTGAAAGGCGCGCTTGGTGCGCTCTAACTGCATTTGCATCGGGCCAAACAGTTCGGCCAGTGCTTGCTCTTTCCAGTTGCGGGTAGATTCAAACACCTTTAAGCCCTGGCTAAACTGGGCTTCTATCTGGGTTTCAATAGTTTTATTGCGCCGTAAAAACAGCACGCCCAGTAATGCAGTTACCACACTGCTGCCAAGAAAACTGCCGATAATTACGTCCAGAAACTGTGCCATTTGTCAGCCGCCTGCTAGTTGTGGGTTTTAGCAATAAAGATAGCAGGCCGCTGTACGCTGCAGCGCAGATTTTAAGCTTTATCTTTTTGCGCTACCCATTTAAGACCACAAAATACTTAAGATAATTAAGCCAATAATTGCAGACATAAACAATATGTTATACAACGCGCTGGTAAGCCAGAATTTCAGCAGGGTTTTACCCCAGCCTTGCTGGTAGTAAAATTTTTGGCTTAACAATAAATAAGTTGGGATCCAAATCAGGGTCGCCGTAGCCAGCCATTCAATGGGCTGCGCCAGCCAGGGCCAGCTAACAGCAGCAAGAGCCTGCAATGCCAGGTACAACACTGAGAACTGCAGAATAAAACTGTGACTGTGCAGTGCTACAATTAAGTGCTCGGTATAATACCGCTCTGAGCGGATATACAGCAGCTTAAGCAGCAGCGCAAATAATGGCAGTAGCAAAAACATCATTTGCGGCGCCAGACTAAAGAATTTATTTATCGCCAGTTTTGGGTTGGCAATAATAGCATCCAGTTTAGTGTAAAAGATGTCTTTGTCGTCATCTGATAAAAACATCAGATCGTTATCAGTCGGCCCCTGCTTTTTTACACCTTCATTAATGCCGCTTATCAGGCCGGGAATATTTTCTGTCTGGTTTGCTGTATTGCCATCAGCAGCTAGCTGAGTATTAGCGTTTGGCGTATTTACCGTAACGACTTGTTCCGGCACTAATTTAGCAAACAGCAAAAAGGCAATAATTGAGGTAAATAAATACAGCCGCAATGGCGGTACATAAGGTACGCGGTGGCCTTGCACATAACGGCGGCTTAAATAACCGGGCCGGAACCACAGCGGCACCAGTGTGCGCCAGACGCGGGTATCCCAGTTACTAAACTCACCGAAAAATTCTGTTACCACACCACTGACATTACGAATGTAGCTTTTCTTTTCCTGGCCACACTGATGGCAAAAGCTGGCTTGTAAGGTGGTGTAGCAGTTATCACACTGTTGGGCGGATAAATCCATTTTAGTCTCATGCTTTATTATTATCTGCAACACCGATTCTACGTTAAGCAATTGTTTTGGCAACTGTTGTCCGCAACTTTGCTGCGGACACTGCAAATGTCCGCGGACACTTTCAAAAGCCATCCAAAACACAACAAATCATTAAAATTCAAATAGTTAAATGTTGGCATTAAAGCTGCTATAACACTACATTGCTAACGGATAAGAGCACAGTAACGATGATCCAGGGTACAGAACAACAAGACAATATTATTCAGCGCCCGGCTAAAAGCGCGCTGCGCCGGTTTCTCCCAGCCGTTGCTATCGCCGGTACCACTTTGGTACTGGCGGTGGCGTTTTTTCAATCGGTTGGCGAAAGTGCCAGTTTAGTTTTACCACGCAGCCAAATGCAGTTTGCCAGTGTGCAGCGCGGTGATTTAGTGCGCGATATAGCGGTGCAGGGCCGTATTGTGGCCGCCAATGCCCCTACCCTGTACAGCCAGGAAACCGGCCAGGTGCAGTTATTTAAACAGCCGGGCGAAGCAGTAACGCTGGGCGATTTACTGGCTACCATTACCAGCCCGGCCCTGCAAAACGATTTACAACAACAACAAGCCGTATTAGCCAGCATGCAAAGCGAAGCTGAACGTGCAGAGTTAGATGCGCGTGAACAACAGCTGGATATGGAGCAGGTAATGAATGCCGCTCAGGTAAATTTACTGGCAGCAAGGCGCGAATTGCAACGGGCGACCCAATCGATTGAACTTGGCGTCATTCGCAAACTGGATTTTGATATCGCCACCGACAATCTCACTAAAGCGGAATTGGAATTTGATCACGCCAAGCGCAAAGTTGAACTGGCAAAAGACAAACTCAGCTTTGAGCTCAGCTCACGAGAGCAGGATATTCACCGCCAGCAACTGGTGGTAAACGAGTTGGAGCGCAAAGTCACCGCATTAAATATTACTGCGCCGGTTACCGGTCAGCTCGGTAACTGGCTGGTTGAGCAACAAAGCCACGTGCTACCAGGCCAGGCGCTGTTAACCGTTATTGATTTAAGCCAATACGAAGCCGAACTTGCTGTACCGGAAAGCTATGCCCGCGATTTATTACCCGGCCAGCAGGTAGAAGTCGATTTAGGCAACCAACAGTTAAGCGGTGCCATTAGCTACATTGCGCCGGAAGTGCGCAGCAATCAGGTCAGTGCCAGGGTGCGCTTTAGCCAGGCCGACAGCCGGCAACTGCGCCAGAGCCAGCGCTTAACCGCACGGGTAATACTGGAGCATAAAGAAAATGTGCTGAAAATTGCCCGCGGTGATTTTATCAGCTCAGGTGGCGGCCGCCAGGCCTATCAGGTGCTGAATAACCAGGCCATACGCAAGCCGGTTGAATTAGGCGCCTTATCGGTACAGTGGGTAGAAATACTCAGCGGTGCCACCGAGGGCGAGCAATGGGTCATTTCCAATTTAGCCGACTTTAAAGATCAAAACCGGGTAAACCTGAATTAACCATGCAACGAATTACATATAGGAATAACAAATGATAACGCTAACCAACTTAGGCAAAGTTTTTCGCACCGAATTAATTGAAACCCATGCCCTGCGTGACGTTAACCTGCAGGTAAATGAAGGCGAGTTTGCCGCCCTTACCGGCCCGTCTGGCTCGGGTAAGTCCACGCTGTTGAATATTCTTGGCACACTAGAAAGCTTCGATAGCGGTGACTACCAACTGGATGGCAAATCAGTAAAAGGGCTGTCAGATGCGGCGCTGTCCAAACTGCGCAATGAAAAGATAGGCTTTATCTTTCAAAGCTTTAACTTAATTAAAGACTTCAGCATTTACGACAATATCGAATTACCACTGCGCTACCGCGGCTTAAAAGCGGCAGAACGCAAGCAGCGTATAGAGCGGGCACTGGAGCTGGTTGGCCTGCATGCGCGGCGTGATTACCTGCCGGGCCAGCTGTCCGGTGGCCAACAGCAACGGGTGGCCATCGCCCGGGCTATTGCCGGTGAACCACGTATTTTACTGGCCGACGAACCTACCGGTAACCTGGATTCGTTAATGGCGCGCCAGGTAATGGAACTGCTGGAACAAATTAACCGGCAAGGCTGCACCATTTTAATGGTAACGCACGACCCAGATCAGGCACGGCGCGCCGGACGTAATATCCAGATCATCGACGGCCAGTTACACGACTCTACTATGTACGACCCACTGGCGCAGCACACTGCTTAAGGACATTTTATGGAACAGCTATTTTACTACCTCAAAGTCAGCTGGTTCAGCGTAAAGCGGGCACCGCTACCTTATATGCTGACAGTACTTATCTTAAGCCTGGGGCTGGGGGTATTTTTCAGCAATGCCACTTTTTACTATCGTATTAACAGCGATCCGTTGCCGGCTAAAAGCGACAAGCTGTTTTTCCCGATGATGCTGCTGGTACCTTATCAGTGCAGCAACTGTAAACCACCGTCAGTGCTAAGCTACAGCAATGTCGCCAAACTTAATGCCAGCGACATCCCCAGTGCTAAAGCGGCTATGTACAGTGCCGGCGGCTATCTGCGGCTTAATGCTGAACAAGCCCCAACACCGGTGACAGTGCGTATTACGCAGCGCGACTTTTTCAGCATGTTTGATGTGCCGCTGCTGCACGGTAGCATTTGGCCTGACAATCAGCCACGGGACGAGTTGTTGTTAAGCAAAGCCACCGCAGAGAAACTGTTTGGCCGCACCGACGTAACAGGGCAACAAGTGCTGCTTGATGATCGGTTGTTTACCATCATTGGCGTGCTGGATCAGTGGCAAATGCTGCCCAAACTCTATGATGCTTTTAACCGTAATTACCTCAATCCGACAGAAGACATTTACCTGCCACTGGAAAGCGGTTACGACTATAACTATTTATCAAATACCAACTCGTCTACTTTCGAAGATGCCGATTACCGCAAACTGGCCACAGACGGCCGTACAAAAGCCATACACCAATTGCAATACTGGGTTCAATTAGATACTCCCGCACAGCAGCAGGCATACCGCCAGTTTATGGCTAACCTGGTAGCCGATGAAAAAGCTGCAGGCCGCCACCCCAGCGCCGAGGCAAACCAGTTAGTGATGATGCGTGATATTGTCAGCTACTTCGATGGCGAATCCGGCGATATCAAAGCCTTTGCTATTGTTACCCTGCTGTTTTTACTGGTATGCGTGTTTAATGCCAGCCATTTATCACTAAACCGCTACCTGAGTAACCAGTACGAATTCAGCCTGCGCCGGGCATTGGGAGCTAACCGCAGCCAGCTACAAGTACAGTTACTGGTAGATATGGGCCTAATGAGTACTTTCACACTCGCCGGGGCCGCTATTATTGCCTATGGTGGCATTAAATTAATGAACTATCTGTGGCCATCCAACAGTTTGTTTGCCAGCTGGGATCTGCAGCTAATGCTTGCACTTGCAGCACTTACCCTACTGTGTAGTTATCTGGTTACGCTATATCCGTCATTACGCGCCTCTTTTGGCTCATTGAACAAGCAACTTAAGGAGTGACTCTGATGCCATTACATTTACTGTTTAAATCATTGCTCAGGCGCAAAATGGTAACAGCACTGCTACTAATACAATTGGCCATGACATTTGCCCTGTTACTCAACAGCATGTTGCTGGCACAACAAACCCGGCAAAAGCTGCAACAACCTACCGGGCTGCCATTGCAGCAAACATTGCAGGTACAGCTAAAACCAACCAGCATAGCACTACGCCAGTACCCGGCGCTGGGTGATTTACTGGTCCGCCAGTTAGAGGCCGTGCGTGCTATACCGGGCGTCGTTGCAGTGGCTTATAGTAATCAAAGCCCCCTGCATGAAGGCGGTAGTAACGGCAATATACATGACCCTGATCGCGAAGAATTAAGTAAAGCTAACGGTGTGCCGCTTTATAATGTATCAACAGATTTTTTTGCCGTACTACAACTGCCGCTGCTGGCCGGTGAACTGCCGCAAAGTGAAATTGCCATAGACGGTATAGCGCCGTCGCCAGTGGTGATTACCCAAAGCCTGGCAAATAAAGTGTTTGACGGTGAGCCGGCTATCGGCCGACAGCTAAATCGCGGCCCGGTGGCAGCGGTAGTGGCAGACTTTTACGGCCAGCGTAAACGCAATGAAATTGAAATTAATTTTAACTCTGTTCAGGTAGCACCGCTGTGGAACGCCGATTGGGGCTACGTCCTGCTAATACGCACTACAGCGGACACTGTTGAAACAGTTCGTCAGGCATTGCCGCAGGTGCTGCAACAGGTAGACAGCAACATTGAAATTTTTTCTGTTCGTACCCTGCAAGAGCAACTGCAACGTTTGTACAGCAACGAGTTTGGCTTGGCCAGCTTGCTAAGTTTGCTCAGTGTTTTAATGTTGCTGGTAAGTATGATCTCCAGCTACAGCAATGCTTATTTTCATACGTTAAAGCACCAGCAGGAAATTGGTATTAAACGTGCGCTGGGGGCCAGTAAACGCCGTATTTTCACCGAGCTGCTAAGTGAAAATTGGCTAAGCACCGTACTGGGTGCTATAGCTGGTGTTGGCTGTGCCGTAGTGTTAAATCAGCTGTTGTCACAGGTGATCAGTATTCCACCTCTCAGCTGGTGGTTACCGCTGGCAACCTGCGCTATCTTGTTGCTTTGTGTCACAGTAGCCACATGGTATCCTGCAGCTATTGCTACCAGGGTGTCACCCGCTACCGCGACTAAGACCTTATAAACTATGCTGAAATTATTGGTTATTGATGACAATCAGCCAATCGGTCAGGCCCTGCAAACGCTGTTTGCGTTGCAGGGTTATCAGGTGTTTTGTGCCCATACCCCTGAGCAGGCCTGGCAGTTGCTTGGCCAGCACAGCATTGACTTAATATTACAGGACATGAACTTTAGCGCTGGTGAAATGCAGGGCGATCAGGGCAAAGCGTTGTTTTACCAGCTGCGAGAGCAATATGCGGATATTCCTGTCGTATTGATGACTGCCTGGACCCAGCTAGAAATGGTGGTGGAACTGGTTAAAGCCGGTGCCACCGACTATATTGCCAAGCCTTGGAACGATCAGCGCCTGCTGCTTACCGTAGCCAATGCACTCAAATTAAAACAGCTGACCGAGCAACAGCAGCGCGCTGAACGCGAACGTAATGCTGCCTTTGCCGGCAAAGACCTGTGCGGCCTGGTGTTTGCCAGCAGCCAAATGCAGCAACTGCTGCAAATGACGCTGCAACTGGCACCAGCCAATGCAGCTGTGCTGATCACCGGGCCGAATGGCGCCGGTAAAGAAGGCATAGCCAATGTATTGCATGCTAATTCTGCCCGTAAAGATAAGCCCTTTATTAAGGTGAATATGGGCGCCCTGCCCGCTGATTTAATGGAAGCCGAACTGTTTGGCGCTGAAGCCGGTGCCTATAGTGGCGCAACTAAAACCCGTATTGGCCGCTTTGAAGCCGCAGATGGCGGCAGTTTGTTTTTGGATGAAATAGGCAATTTGTCACTGGCCGGCCAGGCCAAGCTGCTGCGGGTGCTGCAAACCGGCGAGTTTGAACGCTTAGGCTCCAGCCAAACGCGCAAAGTAGATGTACGGCTAATCAGCGCCACTAATAGCGATTTAACCGCCGCTATTGCTCTGGGCCAGTTCCGCCAGGATTTATATTACCGCGTTAACGTGGTGCAACTGGCACTGCCAGCTTTAAGTGAGCGGCCGGATGACATCCTGCCACTGGCTCGTTATTTTCTCGCCGGTAAAAAAACCTTAAGCGCTGCTGCCGAACAATTACTGCAACACTACGCCTGGCCCGGCAATGTGCGCGAGCTGCAAAACGTTTGCCAGCGTGCCTTGCTGCTAAGCAGCACTAATGATATTCAAAGCAGCGATTTGGGTCTACCACAGTTTGCCCAGGCGGGTAAAAGAGCACTGGATGATATAGACCAAGCCCAACTGCAACAGGCACTGCTACAAGCCGGTGGCGTAGTGTCACGCGCCGCTAAACAGCTTGGCATCAGCCGCCAGGCGTTGTACCGGCGTATGGAGTACTACGGTATTGATGCGCCCTAAGCAGCGTTTTTATCTGCCAGGATTAACAAAGTTAACCACCAATAGCCGGTTAAATGCGCTATGTGCAGCGATCGCCCTGCTGTTGCTGGCAGTTCAGTACGCTTTTTTTGCTGCCAACGCCATCGTCACCCTGGTGATATGCGTTGGCGTGGTGGCTTTGGCGCTGTTACTGCGCCAGGCGTTAAAACCGCTAATGCTGGAAATTCAGGCACTTAACCTGCACGCGCAAAACCTGCAGGATGGCAGTTTTAACACCAGCGCTAATCAGCTCAGAGTGCATGAGCTTAGCAGCCTGGCTAACAGCTTAAATGCCATGTCGGCTCAGCTGCGTACCGAGCGCGCCACGTTATATCAGCGCGAGTTACTGCTTGATACTGTATTACAAAGCAGCCCGACGGCGCTGCTGCTAACCGATGCCAGCGATACCGTATTAATGACTAACCCGGCCGCACGGCTGCTACTTAACAGCGGTAAAGCCTTTGATGGCAGCAAGCTGTTTGCCGTTACCGGTATGCAGCCACAGCTGGCTGCAGCCCTGCATAACCGCCAGCAAGGCCTGATCCGGCTGGAAAACACTGAACAAGCCGTATGGCATTTATCTGTCAGCCAGTTTCAGCTTAACCAGAAGCAGCACTGGCTGTACTTGCTAAAACCCCTTACCCGCGAAATTCAACGCGAAGAGCTAAACGCCTGGAAAAAACTGCTAAGGGTAATAGGCCATGAACTGAATAATACGTTGGCGCCGCTATCGTCGCTGGCATTTTCTGGCAGCCAGCTGGCGCAGCAGCAACATAGTACGGCGTTGGGGCAATTGTTTGACACCATCAGCGAGCGCTGCCTGCAACTTAATCAGTTTGTGCAGGCCTATATTCAGTTTGCCAAATTGCCGCCGCCGCAATTGTGCGACATTAACTGGCCCAGGCTGATAAACCAGCTACAGGATCAATATGAGTTTGAACTGCAGGGCGAACTGCCAAACCAAAGCTGGCAGGCCGATCCGCAACAGTTAACCCAGTTACTGCTGAACTTGCTAAAAAATGCCCATGAAAGCGGCAGCAACCCAGAGCAAATCTCACTGCGGATAAAACAAACGCCAGACAAGCTACTGCTGATATTGCAGGACGGCGGAGGCGGTATGACAGACCAGGTATTACAACATGCGCTGGTACCGTTTTATACCAGCAAACCCCAGGGCTCTGGTATTGGCCTGACATTATGCCGTGATATTGCCGAGGCGCATGGCGGCGGCATCAGTTTGCGTAATCAGCCACCGGGGCTTGAGGTCACGGTGCAATTGCCCAGGCAAACACCCGCGGCGCTATAAGCTTTTTATTCCCATTGTACCGGGCATTGCTTTTTCTGTGCCTTTTGCAGCATTTCCACTAACGGCATCGCCCGTACGTTCAGGCTAATATAGGCTTTGCCAGTGTCGCTTTGCCCTTTGTTGACTTGCTCAGCGTCAGTTTGTGCTGCTTTTTCCCGCTCTGTTTCAGCTATCGCATTCAATCCCTGCTGCAGCTGTGCCAGCGCTGTTGCAATGTCTTCGGTAAATAATGCCGATGGAATTTTTTCGTCACGGCCCATTAGTTTTAATAATTTAAGCGCCACATCTTTAAAATAAACAAGATCGCCGCTGGCTTTGGATTTAAAGGTTACTATCATGCTCACTTTACCCCTGTGTTATAAGCCACCGGGCTAATAATTGCCCGGCTGAACAATCACTGCAGCATAACGCTAAAACCGCTGCCAATGTTTAAATATATTTTGCTCTGGTGCAAAGCGGTAAACCAAGGTGCCTACAGTTATATAATGTGGTGGTTAATAGCCTTAACCGGTTTATTTAAAAAATAATTTTGATCTAGCGCAAATTAAGCTTGCATAAAAAACGAGCACTAATTAGAATGCGCTCGCTCGAAAGGCAAGTCTTCCGAAAGGAAGTACACGCAAAGCTTCAGGTCTAAGGGTTGTCAAGTAATGACATCTACGATAGCTGGGCTGCCGTCGCAAATGCGATGTTTATTCTGCTCTGTCAGAGTTACTCGACATGCTGCATGTCCTTTCGCGATAAGCACTTCAAATGACTGAAGCTGCTTAATTAAAGATTGTGAAATAACTCATTTTGGAGCACGACTATGAAAGCAAAATTAATCACCTTAGCTACTGTTATCGCCGCCACTTCATTTATCAGCACTCCAGTTGCAGCTAACGACCAGCTGGCACAATCAATCTGCTCTTACGTTGCAGCAGACAACAAAAACAACCTGCGTAAAACCTTAGCTGACAACCGTTTACGTTTACGTGCGGTATACGATGGTATCGTATGTGACGGTTTACCACTGGTTCGTCATGCTATCAAGCACAATGCTGCTGATACTGCAGGCTTTATTCTTAGCCAGTTACCAGGCAGCCTGGTTGCCGCATCAGGTGATGCAGAGTGGGCAACAAGCAATGGTTTTGCTGCATCGCCAATTATCGCTACTATCAAAGAGCGTAGCGCCAGCTAATAAGCTAATTCTTTTAATAAAGGCGCCAGTTTGGCGCCTTTGTTTTTTCTGCAATGCTTGGCTTAGCGCCAGGCTTTGCTATAATCCGCTTTCAACCTGACCTGACGGGACGACCCGCCAGCGCATCTGTAACGGGGACGACCCCACCCGCTTTTGGTACTACCACTATGTCATGGTTTTTACTTTCTCTGGCTGGCCTGTTTGAAATTGGCTGGGCGCTTGGGCTTAAATACAGTATGGGCTTTACTAGACTCTGGCCATCAGTATTTACATTAATAGCTATGCTGATCAGTATCAGCTTATTAGGCCTGGCTATGCGCCAGCTACCGGTGGGCACAGCCTACGCTATTTGGACAGGTATCGGCGCTGTGGGTACCGTTATTGCCGGTATTATCCTGTTTAATGATCCGGTTAACCTGCCACGGGTACTGAGTATTATGCTGATTCTGGCCGGAATCATTGGCTTAAAGCTAAGCTCTTAAAAGCAATCTGGTTAAAAAAAGCCGCTGTCAGTTCAGCTGCAGCGGCTTTGTATCAGGCTTTTATATTAAAACAATGCTGTCGGACATGCTCTGCGATACCGACACCGGCCTCTGACATCGTTAAGTAGGTTTGATCCGCGCCGGCAGCAATAATATTGCGCGCTTCATCATCGTGCATACTGTGCGACACAATAAAGCCATTAAAACCGGCCAGGCGTAATTTCGTTGCGGCTATCATCTTGGCTTCAACATCATTCATGCTCAGGATCACGGCCTCTACACTGCCAAAATCCAGGCCTTGCCAAAACACCTGATCTTCAGCATCAGCATAGAAAATATTAATACCTTTTTTTTGATGTTCGGCAACTTTAGCCGGATCAGAATCCATGGCAATAATAGCGCGACTGCTGGCTAAATAATTATACGCTGCAGTGCCGGTGCGCCCCATGCCCATAATCAGTACATTCGCATTACCCAATGACACCGGTTGCTCATCCGGATGATGGATATTACGTTCAAACTTCAGCAGCCGGTTACACAGCTTGTCATATAAAGGGTGCGCCAAACGATTTAACGGCGCGGAGATCACAAACGAAATAGCAACGGTAAGAGCCAGAGGAATAAGCCATTCGGGCAACACCACACTGGCAACTATCAGGCCAAACTCACTGTAATTGGTCAGGCTGATGCTGGCTAAAAAAGCACTGCGGGCGCGTAACTTGAACAGGATTAATAATAAGAAGAACAATATCGCTTTGATCGGTAACAATAATGACATGATACCGGCAAACAGCCAGGCATTTGCATCCGGCAGGCCATCGATACCAATTTGCAGGAAAAACCCCACCAGAAAAAACTCTTTAATACTCCAGAGCGATTTGGATAGCTCGCCTGCGCGCGCATGTTTTGCCAGCATAGCGCCAAATACCAGCGCGCCAAGCTCAGAGCTTAACCCCACCAGTTCAAAGCCCTGGCCGCCAATTACCAGTGCCAATAGTAAGCCAAATAAAATCAGCAGGTCTTCATGGCCACTGGCATCAAGCAATTTATATAACAGCGGCCGTAGCAGCGGCAGAGCAAATACCAGCAGTGCCCAGGGCGATGGTACGGTGCCATTGGCCAGGCTCATAACCAGCAGTGCCAGTAAATCCTGCATGATCAGAATACCAATGGCGACACGGCCATGAAAAGCGCGAATTTCACGCTTGCCTTCCAGCACCTTAGCCGCCAGTACCGTACTGGAAAATGCCAGCGCCACGGCCAGCATTAATGCCTGATACCAGCTTACGTCAAAAATCAGCAGCACGGCCGGTAATGTAAGAATAATCGACAAGCAAAAATGCAGGATACTGCCACCCAGTACTTCTGGCTTGCCTAAACTGCGGACATTGAGCTTTAAACCTACGGTAAATAGCAGCAGCAACACACCCAGGTGCGCCACATGATGAATAATAGATGGCCCTTCTGATGGCAGGTTTAAATCAGAGGCCGTAGCAGAAATGACAAAACCAGCCAGCAAATAGCCGACTAAAGGCGGCAGGCCGATGGCCCGCACCAGCAAACCCAAAGAAAATGCAAAGCCTATCCACACCGCTTCCAGCATCTGTTTATCCTTTTTATCCGGTGGTTAATATAGTAGCGTAATAACCAATTACACCTATTAATGTGGATCATGTTCGCGTTAAAGATTTGGCTGCCTGCCACTCTGCCTGTGTTATCGGGCTGGTTTCACCTTGTGGCACATTATGGCTGGCAGCAAAATGTTTACGCTTGGCAACTTTTTGTAATATCTCGATATTTTGCTCGTCTGTGCGCTTATTCCAGTCCACTATTTCACTGATATGACGATAACAACCAACACATAGCTTATCGCTGTTAAGCCGGCAACTGGCTACGCAGGGCGATTCAACCACATTTTACTCCTTGCTTTTATCTTTTGTTGCATGAGTTCTGACGCAAGGCCGGCATACAACGCTTAACTCCGCTGCGGCTTTATGCCACTCTACAGCAGAGAATAAAACTATGATAAGAAAATACAGGAACCTACCAATGAAACCAATAACCCCTTCGCTTATTGCACTTGCGCTAAGCAGTTTTTTTCTGCAAGCCGAGACTGACAAAGCACCCGCCTGGGACGTTAATGCACCGCAAGGCCAGTTTGAAACCGTCGATATTAACGTATCGCAAGGCAGTTGGATGAACGTGGCAGTAAGCCCGGATGGTAAAACCCTCGCCTTTGACTTACTCGGTGATATTTACACCATGCCAATCGGCGGAGGCAACGCCACACAACTGACCAAAGACATTGGCTGGCAAATGCAGCCTACTTTCAGCCCTGATGGTAAACATATTGCCTATACCAGCGATGAAGGCGGTGGCGATAATATCTGGATCATGAATGCCGACGGCAGCGAGCCACGTGCTGTAACCAACGAGACATTCCGTCTGCTGAACAGCCCGGCCTGGAGCCCGGATGGCGAATTTATTGTTGCCCGTAAACACTTTACTGCCAGCCGCTCGTTAGGTGCCGGTGAGATATGGCAGTATCATAAAACCGGCGGTAACGGCATCATGCTGACCGAAAGGGCTAATGATCAAAAAGACTTAGGCGAACCGGCATTTTCGCCAGATGGTAAATATATCTACTTCTCGCAGGATGATACACCAGGCAAAACCTTTCATTACAGCAAAGACTCTGAAAGCGGCATTTATGTGATCAAACGTTTTGAGCGCGAAACCGGCAAGTGGGAAGTGGTACTGGACGGCGCCGGCGGTGCTATCCGCCCTACACCGTCGCCAGATGGCAAATATCTGGCGTATATCCGCCGGGTAGATTTTCAAAGCACGCTGTTTTTATATGATTTAACCAGCGGCGAACATATTAAGCTGTATGACGGCCTGGACCGTGATATGCAGGAAACCTGGGCCATACACGGTGTTTACCCTACGCTTAGCTGGACACCCGATAATAAAGCGCTGGTATTCTGGGCCGGTGGTGAAATTAAAAAGCTGAATATTGCTGATAAACAAGCCAGCACTATAGCGTTTAATGTAACAACCAGTAAGCAAATTCAAACTGCGGTGCGGGTACAGCAGGATCTGGATAAAGATCAGTTCAACACCCAAATGCTGCGTTTTATTCAGGTGTCGCCAGACGGTAACCAGGCAGTATTTACCGCACTGGGGCATTTGTATATTACCGATGTGGCTAACCCGAAACCACGGCGCCTGACAAAACAAAGCACCGACTTTGAATACTACCCGCAGTTTTCCCGTGATGGTAAAGAGCTGGTGTATGTGAGCTGGAACGACAACGGCCAGGGTGCAGTGAATATTGTTAACCTGCGCAATGGCCGTATCAGCAAACTGACCGGCGAACCGGGCAAATATGTAGAGCCGGTATTTAGCCCGGATGGTAAAACGGTAATATACCGCAAAACCGGTGCTGGCAGCTTACTGCCGCGCCAATGGTCGCTAAATACCGGTTTATATAAAATCAGCAGCAAAGGCGGCACACCGGAGCTTATCAGCAGTAACGGCCGCGCGCCTATGTTTGGCGCAGACAATAACGCCGTTTATGCCATGGACTACGGTAGCTCGCCCAGCCTTATCCGCATTGATCTGACCAAACATACCCAGCAAACGCTGTACACCGCCAAATTCGGCACTGAATTTAAACTGTCGCCGGATGGTAAATATCTGGCGTTTGCCGATCGTTTTAAAGTCTTTGTTACACCGTTTACCGAGCGCGGCAAAGCCATTGATATCAGCGGCACCGATAAGCAATTCCCGGTAAAACAGCTGTCTGTGCGTGCCGGTGAATATATCAGCTGGAGCGGTAACAGCCGCCATATCTACTGGAGCCTGGGGCCGGAGCTGTATCATGCCAGCATTGAAGGCTTGTTTGATTTTGGTGATAAAACCGATTTTGCCGCTAAAAACGGCGTTAACCTCGGCTTTAGTGTACCGGCCGACATACCGCGTGGCAGTGTGGCTTTTGTTGGCGGCCAGGTGATCACTATGAACGGTGATGAAGTGATTCAGGACGGCGTAGTACTGGTTGAAAACAACAAAATTAAAGCCGTCGGCAAACGTAGTGATGTTGCTGTACCTACTGACGCAAAAGTATTTGATATCAGCGGTAAAACCATTATGCCAGGCCTGTTTGACGCCCATGCCCACAGCTCACAGGGCAGTAATCAGATAATACCGCAGCAAAACTGGCAGAACTATGCATCACTCGCCTTTGGTGTTACCGCCATTCATGACCCGTCTAACGATACCCGCGAGGTGTTTGCCGCCAGCGAAATGCAACGCTCTGGCATGATAGCCGGGCCACGTATTTTCTCTACCGGTACTATTTTATACGGCGCCGAAGGTGCCGGTTACACCTCGCATATCGACAGCCTGGACGATGCTAAATTTCATTTAGAGCGCCTGCAAAAAGCTGGCGCTTTCAGTGTAAAAAGCTACAACCAGCCACGGCGTAACCAACGCCAGCAGGTTATTCAGGCCGCCCGCGAGCTAAATATGATGGTGGTGCCCGAAGGCGGCTCATTAATGCAGCATAACCTGACCATGATAGTCGATGGTCACACCACCGTTGAACATGCGCTGCCGGCAGCAAAAGTGTATAACGACATTAAGCAATTATGGCAGGCCAGCAAAACCGCCTATACCCCTACACTGGTGGTAGCTTATGGCGGTATTTGGGGTGAAAACTACTGGTACGATAAAACCGAAGTGTGGAAACACCCGAAAATGCGCAGCTACGTACCGATGGATCAGTTAGCACCACGCAGTATGCGCCGCCCTACGGCACCAGATAACCACTACAACCATTTTAATGTAGTAAAAACGGCCAAAGAGCTAAGCGATATCGGTGTGGTAGCTAATATCGGTGCTCATGGCCAGCGTGAAGGCTTAGGCGCACACTGGGAAATATGGATGTTTGCCCAGGGCGGCATGAGCCCGCTGGAAGCATTAAAAACCGCTACCATCAACCCGGCCAAAACCTTTGGTATGGACCATCAGTTAGGCTCACTGGAAGCCGGTAAACTGGCCGACTTAATTGTGATAGACGGCAACCCGCTGGATGATATTCGCGTAAGCGATCGTGTTAGCCACACCATGGTAAACGGCCGCTTATTTGATGCCAACAGCATGAACGAAATTGGCCTGCGCGAGCGTAAACGCCAGCTATTTGAGTTTGAGCCACGCTAAAACACCAAGCCCCGGCATAGGTCCGGGGCTTTATTACTGCCTCACAATAAGTATGTAACGATAACAACCTAACGTTTGAGCAAAAAATGGATCTGATTACGCAGTGCTTCGTTATCCTGAGTATCAAACGGCAATACCAAATCATCTTTGCCATTGCCGGTAAGGTCCATTACCTGCACTTTGCTGGCATCACGCGGTAAATCCACTTTTAGCTTTTCACTGCGCCGGCTGAACAAGCGTGTATTATCATGCTGATACACCCGCAGTTGCTCGCGGCCATCTCCCACTAACAACGATTTAAAGCCGTCTCCGCTGAGGTTCGCCACCTGAAACAGCGGCATATCGTAACGAAAGTTACCAATGCTAACCTCAATGGTAGCTTGCTGGCGAAAATCGGCTTTAGCACTGTACTGGCGTTGCTCATTTAACAGATAAAAATCAATATCCAGATTAGCACTGCCGCGCAGCAACACCCGGACCAGAGTACCTACGCCAAAATGGGTGCTGGGAATATAAAAATCCTTGCGACCATCGCCGTTAAAATCATCAATCACCACATCTATCGGCGAGGTGTCGGTAGTAATACGGGTATCCGGTTCGGCGCTGAAGCTTAACCCCTGCTCAGTGGCAGTACCAAAGTGAATACGAAAACTGTTATTGCGTTCCAGTGCATCGGCCAGCTGCTCGCGGTTAATCACCAGATCAGCTATGCCATCGCCATCAATGTCGGTGATATCACGCAGCGTGTCGATATTCTGGCCACTGTAACTGCGCCCGGCATCGTTGCGCTGATCGGCTTCCTGCTCGGTAGACAACCCTACCGGCCAGTTCATTGCCACAGGCTCGGTAGCAAAACTGCCATCCGATTGCTGTAAAAATGCCTGAAACTTGCCCTGCCAGACAAACAATAAATCGGTTTTGCCATCCATGTTTACATCAGCCAGATAGTGCTTACGCGGGCTGTAATCGGGGCTGGCACGCCAGCTTTGCACAAACGCCGGAATTTGCAGCGGATAGTGGGTAAAACTGCCATCAGCCTGCAGGCGGTATAAATGCGTGTGCTGAAAATCCGCAATAATAAAATCACTTAAGCCAGAGCCGAGATCGACAACAAAATTGGCCTCGCGCAGCCGGTTTTGATCCAACACCCGGTACAAGGATGTGCTGGTAACAAGCCGCTCAGCTGCCGTATTAGCGGCATTTAACCGGCTAATGCCCCCCAGCCCGAGAAAGACCAGCTGCGGTTTACTATCGCCTGCCAGTATGGCTTTGTTAAAAAACTGCGCGTCGTCCGGTATCGGCAACAACTGTACTTGATAATCGGTTAAATCTATTACCGACAACCAGCGGGTAAACTGGCTAAAACCTGACACCAGCAACTGCTGTCGCTCTGGCAAATGGATAATGTTGCCATTAGCAGGATGTTGCAGCGCAACCGTGACTTTATCTAACTGTGCCGATAATGCATCAACGCAGACAAAGCCTAAGGCGAACAGCAGCGCACTGACTTTTTTCATTATTTTTATCCCGGTTAAGACGTTAGGTGAACAAATAGTATTACGTAACTTAATCTTATCCGGATGATAACGCAAAAAGCCGGTAAATACCGGCTTCAATTGTGTAACAAAATTTAGGGCACTCTAACCTTAACGAGCGTTGGTGCTCTCGAAAATTTTATCTGCCGAAGCCGCAACAAAACCGGTATACAGTAAACCGTTTGTCATTGGATAACGGCGGGCAAACTCATAAAAACAGCTTGGAATGGTAGCAACAACATCGCTGAACTGCACCGGGTGTAAATCAGCCAGCGTCGACGACTGCTCTAAATATACCTCTGGCGTGCCTTTAATTTCACCACCTGAGGTATTTAATAAAAAACCTTCGTCTTTTAATGTCTTGTTTACCTGCTCTAAGGTCGCGAAGCTTTGCAAGTCATTCACACTAACAGTGAAGTGGTTAGCCCGGTAACCCCAGGCCGCAACCCAGGCTGCATATTCGCTTTCTGCCAGCAACTTCTCGTAGGTAGCCTGGCTTACCTGCCAGTGTGTACCGCTGTATAGGAAGTTGTCTGCCGTTACCGCTTCAGCCGGAATTTGTTCAACCAGCGCGGTAATAGTATCGCGCAGGTAAGCCGAGCATTTATCTAACAGCAACTCAGAGATAAACACTTTGGGTAAGCTACGGTCGGCATGCTCATAATGCTTGGCATACAGCTTTTTCGCTTCAAAATGATACTCGCCGCATTCTTCATAGCCCAGTGCTTTAAAATGTGCAGCCAGTTTTTCCAACCCTACCTTTTCCAGATTAAAAGTGCGCAGCGCAATATGATCGTTAATCACGTCATCCTGCTGCGAGCTACCCAGCAACTGGTGTACTTTTTTGGCAGAAGGAGTCACGGCTACATAGTCTTGCCACAGGTTGGCAAACAACGCTTTTACATCAGTGTGCATATTTATTCCGCCTTAACATTTACCGGTTATTACTTGTCTGGCCCTCAGGCCTTGTCTAACACTATAAATCTTGCCATATCGCCATCGTGCAGACGCAGTGTATCGGCAAATTCTGCGCTTAGCAGTAGCTGTTGCTGATCTGCATCAAACTTGGCGTTCTTACCAAAACTGGCTCTGAACTGCTGCAATGCCGTATTCGCCACAGCCAGCGTTTGCCCACCCTGCACTTCAGCGATTTTAATCCTGACTTTTTTGCTGGCCGCCACCGATTTTATCTGGCTTAAACGTGCTTCTACCGTGGGGCCGGCATCGAATAAGTCGATATAACCTCGATGGGCAAAGCCTTCATTCTCCAGCATGTTAAGCGCTGGCTTGGTATTTTGATGCACCTGGCCGATAACATCCTGCGCGGCCTGCGGCAGTAAGCCAACATAAATAGGATGGCGCGGCATCAGCTCAGCAATAAAGGCTTTTTTGCCCACGCCAATTAAATGATCTGCCGTGGGGAAATCAATGGTTAAAAACAGCTTTTGCAACCAATGCCAAAATGGTGGCTGGCCATCTGTGTCGGCTGCGCCACGCATTTCAGCTATTACTCTGTCGCTAAAACGCTGTGGATACTCGGCCATAAACAAAAACCGCACTTTGGATAAAAACCGCCCGGCATGGTTGCGCCGGTAGCTTTCACGCAAAAACAGCGTGCAAATTTCTGACGCGCCGGTGTAATCGTTACACAGTGTCAGCGTTTTTAACTGGTTAAATACATTTAACTCAGCGCTGTGGTGAATAACGGTATTCTGCTGAAAGTGATACAGCGGCGTGCTGGTACCCACCGCAGCTTCTATGCCGGTAGTACCAACAATTTCACCGCTTTGGGTATCTTCCAGCACAAACAGATAACCCTGATCGCCCGGTGTATTCACCTCGGCCGCAAAGCTGTGCTCGGCATGTTCAATTTTCTGCTTTAACCGCGCATCGTTTACCGGCAACGAGGTAAAACCGGCGCCGGATTCTATAGCGATGTTTTTCAGCGCTGCAAAATCAGCTGCCGTTATCGGCCGGATCACTAACATGGTTTTACCCCTTCACTACGTGAGCTACAGCCTGCTCAAAGCGGGCTAAGCCTTCGGTAATGTCGGCGTCAGGTATTATCAGCGATGGCGCAAAGCGCACCACGCTGGCACCGGCAACCAATGCCATTAACCCCTGATCCGCCGCAGCCAGCATAAAATCACGCGCTTTACCGGCGTAATCGCTGTTTAGTACGGCACCAATTAGTAAACCTGCACTGCGTACTTCACTAAACACATGGTATTTATCATTAATTTTTTTCAGGCCATCCTGAAACAGCTGAGCTTTGGCTTTAACACCCGATAATACGGCCGGTGTATTTACTGTATTAACTGCAGCCAGCGCAACGGCACAGGCCAGCGGGTTACCGCCATAAGTCGAGCCATGTGTGCCTACCACTAAGTGCTTGGCAATGTCGGTAGTGGTTAACATGGCGCCAATCGGGAAACCGCCACCCAGCGCTTTGGCTGTCGTCAGAATATCCGGCGTTACACCATAACCCATATAGGCATACAGCTCGCCGGTACGGCCCACGCCGGTTTGCACTTCATCAAAAATCAGCAGCGCATTATGGGCATCGCACAACTCGCGCACGCCTTTAATAAATTCAGCCGTGGCAGGCATTACACCACCCTCGCCTTGCACCGGCTCTACCATTACTGCGCAAGTGTCGGCGTTAATCAGCGCTTTTACGCTATCAAGGTTATTAAATTCTCCGTGCACTATGGCTTCTGGCTTCGGGCCAAAACCATCTGAATAAGCACTTTGGCCACCCACAGTAACGGTAAAGAAAGTACGGCCATGAAAGCCCTGCTTAAAGGAGATAATCTGGTTTTTCTGCTCGCCGTATTTGTCTTTGGCATAGCGGCGCGCCAGTTTCAGTGCTGCTTCGTTGGCTTCAGCACCTGAGTTGGCAAAATACACTTTTTCAGCGAAAGTAGCGTCAACCAGAGCCTGGGCCAGCAGCAGCGCAGGCTCGTTGGTCATTACGTTAGATAAATGCCACAGTTTGTCAGCCTGTGTTTTTAACGCAGTTACCAACGCCGGATGACAATGGCCAAGGCAGTTAACAGCGATACCGCCGGCAAAATCGATAAATTCACGGCCTTGCTGATCCCACACACGTGAGCCCTCGCCTTTTACCGGAATAATTTTGGACGGTGCATAGTTTGGTACCATCACATCATCGAATACGCTTCTTGAAACCTGCATAACTACCTCACTGTGTCTGTTGAAATGGCCTGTCTTTATAAAGATAAACGCGGGCAGGCTCGGATAAATTTAACTCTATTATATTGCTCACCACTGTCACATTGCAGTACCATTATCGACAATTTAACAAGCTTAAATTGCAATTCAACGGAAAAGGTTAGCAAAATGATAAGCAAGGAAGATGAAAAATTATTAGCCGTACTAAAGCACAATGCCCGCGCCAGTATATCTGACTTAGCCCGCATGCTGGATTTATCCCGCTCTACCGTGCAAACCCGTATCGCCAAATTGGAGCAAAGCGGTGTAATTAAAGGCTACTCGGTAGATTACGGTGAGGACTATCTGGCGTCGCTGGTGTCGGCGCATGTCAGCATTAAAGTACGGCAAAAGCTTACCGCCAAAACCAATGTTGAGCTTAAACAAATTGCCCAGGTTTCAGCACTGTACGCCATCAGCGGCGAGTACGATCTTATCGCCATAGTGCAGGCACAAAGCACCGAGCAGCTAAGCCATATTCTGGATGATATCGGTAATTTAGACGGTGTAGAGCGTACTAACTCGTCGGTTATTTTAGAGACCAAATTTAAGCGCTGAAAATCAGGGCAGCAAAGCTGCCCCGAATTCGCTTTATCGCTGCAACGTTACCGTTGGCTCGCGCTTTTGCTGCCATAACTGCGGGTTGGCTTTCAGATAATCTATAAACGCCTGTGCTGCAACTTTGCAATCTACCCCTTCGGTTTTACATGGTAGCCCGTCACTATTGCGATAGCGGGCGCTAAACGACTGCGCCCCGCTGCTATCTTGTACTGCCTCAACCCTTGCCACCGGATACAGCTGGGGCTGCTGGTGGCGCAGTATTATATCCTGCCGGTCGCTCTGTTTTGCCTGCAATTGTTGCAACAGTTGCCAGCCATCGTTACCATCGGCCAGATAACTGGTGGTTACCAAGGTATAGTGCTGCTGATCGCTGACAGCTTGCCAGCCATTTTCCTGCCTTATATCCAGTGTGGTTAGCTCTGCGGCATCAGGCCCGGTTTGTTTTGCCACATAACGTATCCCCGCAACATATGGATACTTGCCAGTATGGGCGCCGGGTACAACAGACTGGCTGATAATATCGGTTAGCAAGGCACGTAAATCCGTACCGCTGATGCTAAGCACGCTAAGCGGGCTGTCAAAGGGCAACACCTCTAAGCGGATATTGCCCTCACGTACCTCGCCGGCTAATAGCGGCGCGCGAATATTGCCCGCGCCAATTAATGCCAGTTGTACCGGGCGCTGGATCAGGCTTTGTACGGCATTCTGATTAACATATGCCAGCATCCCATCCGCAATATACCCAGCCAACACAGAACCGTGGTTATCACTACCTGCAGAGCCAGGCAAACGCACATGAGGTATTTCAGCTTCAGTGGTATTGATTACTGCGCCATAGGCCTGCTGCACGGCCGGTAAGTATTGGCTATCCAGCAAGGTGCGCAGCGCAGTATCTTCCTGCACAATCGCCGTTCGCGGCAGGCTGGCGATATAGCGCTCTGTCTGTGTTTGCTTATCTGCGCTGATACGGCTTGGTTTATCACGCAGTGCCGAGCTGAAATAATCCGTGCTTGCCAGTAACGTATTCTGCCCGGCGCAGCTTATCAACTGACCTGCCGGGTTAAACTTCAGCCTGGCCTGGCCTACGGCCTGAGCAAACTGCCCGGCCTGCACTATGCAGGTTTGGCCTTTGCCATCAGGGTTAGTCACTATCTCAGCGTATGGGCGCTGCGCGCCCAAATACCAGTGCCGAAAATCGCCCAGCAAACTGTGCGAATGGCCGCCGACAATAGCATCTATACCATTAACGGCACTGGCCAGGGCCAAGTCGCGCTGGTGGCCTAAATGCGTCAGCGCAATAATATGTTGCACGCCCTGTGCCGTTAAGGTATCTACGGTGCGCTGTGCGCTTTGTATTTCATTGTTAAACACCACAGCGCCGGTATCGGGTACTATAGCGCGCATATCTTCAAGCGCCAAACCAAATACCGCCACCACTGCCCGCCCTGCCGCTGCGTTAACGCTTGCCAGCGGCTTTAGTTGGTTGTTATCAAGCACAAATAAGCTGTATGGTTTCAGGTTTTGGCTGTTAGCCAGCAGCGGCTCAGCCGCGGTATCTATATTGGCCGCCAGAACAGGGAAATTAACCTTATCAGCAAAATCGGCCAGCTTGGTTAAACCTATATCAAACTCATGGTTACCCAGTGCCATGGCGTCGATGTTCATCCGGTTTAGTACATCAATGTTAATGCGCTGCTCGAACAACTCAAAATAAGCACTGCCTTTAAAGGCATCACCGCCGTGCAAAAACAGCGCCGGTATCCCCTCTTGTGCTGCTTGCGCGCGTAACTGCTGCGCCTTGGTTAACAAACGCGGATGGCCACCAATATAGGTGTAAAGCGGTTCACCACTGACGTCTTTTACACTGGCCGGGCTGGCGTCAAATTGCGAGTGGGTGTCGTTAATATGAATAAGGCTTAAGGTTAAACCAGGCTCTGGTGCTGATGACGGGGCTGAAGCGCAACCGGCCAGTAGCATGGCAGAAAAAAGCAGTGAAGAGGTAAATCGCATAACCGGCAAACCTTGTTACGGTGCATAGTGCAAAGATATTGGCCGCTACCTTAAGCACAAACCAGCGTGATCTCAAGTTAAAATCTATTATTGCGGCTTGTTTTAGCAGGAGCCAACAGGCAGGATCCTTGCCTTATAGCAACCGACAGTAACGAGATTTAAGCATGGCAGCAATTGCAAATGTAGCATTACTGGTAACAGGCTACGATGAGGCTATTGCCTTTTATACCCAGAAATTGGGCTTTGATTTACTGGAAGATAGCAACCTCGGCGGTGGCAAGCGCTGGGTACAGGTTGCGCCGAAAAACAACAGCGGCACAGCCTTGCTGCTGGCCAAAGCCAGTAACGAAAAACAACAGTCAGCCGTGGGCGATCAGGCCGGTGGCCGGGTATGGCTGTTTTTGCAAACCGATGATTTCTGGCATGATTACCATGCTATGCAGGCTGCTGGTGTGATATTTCACGAAACACCACGCCAGGAAGCTTATGCTACCGTAGTGGTGTTTGAAGACTTATACGGCAATAAGTGGGATTTATTGCAACGGCATGTTTAACCAAGGCAGCAAACCGCCGCCCTCACAGCTATCCGGTTTTTGCTGAAAATCAGAGTGCTTCGCTGATTTTCTCTGCCAGTGCTTTTATTTTTTCCATATCACCCATTGCCGCACCGTGGCCGGATAATTTAGTTAAATGCTCCGGAATTAAGTGAAAATGCAGGTGCGGCACAGTTTGCCCTGCAGCGGTGCCATTTAACTGCAGCAGTACGACACCTTCAACACCAAGCGTAGATTTAAGCGCCGACATCACTTTTTGCACTGTGGTCATGGTGTGGGTAAGCTCGTCCGCCGGAATATCTAACAGCGTCTCTGCCTGAAATTTCGGGATCACCAGCGTATGGCCGTCGGCCTGCGGCATAATATCCATAAAAGCCAGGGTGTAGTCATCTTCATACACTTTAAAGCTGGGGATTTCATCGCGCAGAATTTTGGCAAAAATATTGTCGTTATCGTAGCTCATGCAGCTCTCCTTTATGCGGGCCAATTTAACCAAGTATGCCAGTATCTGATGACATAAAACCAGCTTTTGATGACACGCATTAGCTCACAAACGCGGGCTTTATCGCACGGCGCCATACATTTTTACCGGAACACGCCGTAAACCCATCCGTGGGGGCTCGATTCGCGCCGTCCGGGCGCTCAACGGTTCCGGCTAAAAAGTATTATGCCGGGCTCAATCAGGCATTGCGGCAAATTTTATCAACCCATCAGATACTTTGCATGAAACCGCAAATGCTGCTCAATAAAGCTACCAATAAAATAGTAGCTATGGTCATAGCCTGCCTGCATACGAATATCGGCTTTAGCACCGCTTTGCTTAGCCGCAACAATTAAGCTTTCAGTGCACAATTGCTCAGGGTAAAAGTTATCTGCTGTGCCTTGATCAACCAATAGCGGTAACGGATCTTGCGCTGCAGCTAACAATACAGATGCATCATATTGCTGCCATTGGCTTTTATCATCGCCCAAATAGCCGCTAAAAGCTTTAATACCCCAGGGGCAATTCACCGGATTACAAATCGGTGAAAATGCCGACATACTGCTATAACGTTGCGGGTTACGCAGGCCAATAACTAAAGCACCATGGCCACCCATTGAATGGCCGCTGATAGCGCGTTTAGCCGATAACGGCAATTCAGCTTCAAGCATTTGTGGTAATTCACTGACGATATAGTCGTACATACGGTAGTGCTTGGCGAACGGCTCGCGCTTGGCGTTAACATAGAAGCCTGCGCCCAGGCCAAAATCGTAGGCACCTTCAGCATCATCCGGCACGCCGTCGCCGCGCGGGCTGGTATCGGGTATTATCAGTGCTATACCAAGCTCAGCCGCAACGCGTTGTGCACCGGCTTTGGCAGAAAAGTTTTCATCAGTACAGGTTAAACCCGACAGCCAATACAGCGCAGGTACAGCCTGTGTTTCTGCCTGCGGCGGTAAAAACACCGAGAACTGCATATCGCAGTTCAGTACAGTGGATGTATGAGTAAAACGGATTTGTTTGCCACCAAAGCAAAGCTGTTCGCTGACTTTGGTTAATGCTGAAGTTGTCATAGTCTGTCCATAGTGTTCAGTAAGGACAGATTACAACACCCGCCTTGGCTCGCCACAGCAACTCGCCCTACTGCCTGCGGCAGGGCTCAAACACTCTGTGGCGACCAAAACGGGGTTCTAATCCGTCCACCAATTACATTTGCTTGATATTAAAAATGAATTACTGTGCGGATAGACTTACCCTCATGCATCAAATCAAAAGCTTCGTTAATTTGCTCTAACGGCATGGTGTGGGTAATAAAAGTATCCAGCTCGAACTCACCGTTTAAATAGCGCTCGACATAATCTGGCAGCTCAGTGCGGCCTTTTACTCCACCAAAAGCCGTACCGCGCCAAACCCGGCCGGTAACCAGTTGAAATGGCCGGGTAGAAATTTCCTGGCCGGCACCGGCTACACCAATAATGACCGATTCGCCCCAGCCTTTATGGCAGCATTCCAGCGCCGAGCGCATCACATTAACATTACCGATACACTCAAACGAGAAATCTACCCCGCCTTCTGTCATCTCAACAATGACATCCTGAATTGGCTTAGCAAAGTTTTTCGGGTTAATGACATCAGTCGCGCCAAGCTTTGTCGCGATATCAAACTTACTTTCGTTAATATCAATGGCAATAATGCGGCTGGCTTTGGCCATTACCGCGCCGATAATGGCAGATAAACCAATACCACCTAAACCAAAAATGGCGACGGTGTCACCTTCTTTTACTTTGGCCGTGTTCATTACCGCGCCCATGCCGGTAGTTACGCCGCAGCCCAGTAAACACACTTTTTCCAGCGGTGCGGCTTTATTAATTTTAGCCAGCGAAATTTCTGGCAGTACCGTGTACTCAGAAAACGTTGAGGTGCCCATATAGTGATAAATTGGCTTGCCGTCTTTAGAAAAACGCGTGGTGCCATCCGGCATTAAACCTTTGCCCTGGGTAGCGCGAATAGCCTGACACAGGTTGGTTTTGCCGGATAAACAAAACTTACATTTACCACACTCTGGTGTGTACAGCGGAATAACATGGTCGCCCACGGCAACTGAAGTTACGCCCTCGCCTACAGCTTCTACTATACCGCCGCCTTCGTGGCCTAAAATAGCCGGAAAAATACCCTCGGGATCTTCACCCGATAAGGTAAAAGCATCGGTGTGGCACACGCCGGTGGCAACAATTTTAACCAACACTTCGCCTTTTTGCGGTGGCATTAAATCCACTTCTTCAATCGATAATGGCTGGCCCGGGCCCCAGGCTACCGCGGCGCGTGTTTTAATCATCTTCATTTAGTTGTCCTTTTACGTAAGTTGCACTGGCAATACTAGCATTGGCTACAAGTGTAACCTGATTTTTATTTTTGCCATATCAGTATGAATAGCACTAAAATGCAAATCAGTTTTTCATATATGAAAAACTGATTAACGACAGGCTGCGGTTAGAACCCCGTTTTGGTCGCCACAGAGTGTCTGAGCCCTGCCGCAGGCAGTAGGGCGAGTTGCTGTGGCGAGCCAGGACGGGTGTTGTAACGCAAGCAGCCTTTTTACGCAGAAGTTTATGCAGAAGAAGGCTCTAGTGAAACATTGGATTGGCATCAGCGAATTTGTAGCGGTAGCAGAGCTGCAAAGCTTTACCAAAGCCGCGAAGCAACTGGGCATTTCAGTAGCCCAGGTAAGCCGTAATATTGCTGAACTTGAGGTCACACTGGCAATAAAACTGCTGTATCGCAGTACGCGTAGCGTCAGCTTAACCGAAGAAGGCTTACTTTACTTACAGCACTGCCGGCATCTGGTGGCCAGTTTAGAAGAAGCTAACCGCACTTTGGCTAACTTAAAAGCCACGCCACGCGGCCAGATTAAACTGACCGCGCCGGTATTTTATGGCGAAACCAGTATAGCGCCGCTACTGCATGATTTTATGCAGCAATACCCCGACACCGACCTGGATTTACAACTAACCAATAACAAGCTGGATTTAGTTCAGGGTGGCTTTGATTTAGCCATCAGGCTAGGCACGCTGGAAAGCTCCAGCCTGATAGCCCGCAAACTGGCAAGCCGTACTCAGTATGTCGTAGCTTCCCCGGCTTATTTAGCTAAGCACGGTACGCCACAAAACCTGACTGATCTTACGCAGCACCAGTGTTTAACCGGCACAGTGGCACAGTGGCGTTTTATGCAACAGGGAAAATTAGTGCAGTTTAAACCGCAGGGCCGTATTGTCTGTAATAGTGGTGTAGCACTAATGGACGCTGCACTTAAAGGCCTCGGGCTGGTGCAGCTACCAGATTATTACGTTGGCAGTAAATTACAAAGCGGTGAGCTGGTGGCTGTGCTAAACGAGCTGCGCCAACCAGATGATGGTATCTGGGCGATATATCCGCAAAACCGGCATTTATCTGCCAAGGTACGGGTATTGGTAGATTATCTTGCCGCTAAGCTTAATTAACTGCGTATTTGTAGCAGTCTGGCTTGGCTGTCAGCCTGTGCTGTGATAGCGTTTTAGTATTATTGACTGTTTTGGATATGTGATGAAACAACTCCTTTTTGCTTTTACCCTGCTACTGGGCGCCAGCTTTGCAAATGCCAGCGACAAATTTAACGAAGGTGAGCACTATCAGGTGCTTAATACAGCGCAAAGTGCGAATACCAAGGTAGTGGAGTTTTTTTCTTACTACTGCCCGTTTTGCTATAACTTTGAACCCATAGTTGCAGAGCTAAAACAGGCTTTGCCTGCAGGTATCAAGGTCCAAAAAGTACCGGTGTCTTTTCATGGCGGCAAAATGGCGCCAACAGTGCAACGCGCCCATGCCATGGCGGTAACGCTTAATGTTGAAGAGCAGTTTACCCCGTTGCTGTTTACGCAAATTCACCAGCAACGCCAACCACCCGCAGACAGAGCAGCGCTTCAAGCCCTGTTCAGCAAAGCCGGAGTAACCGCCAGACAGTTTGACGCTAACTTCGATAGTATGCCGGTTACTGTCATGGTGGCAGATTTTGACCAGGCCATTGAGCAAGCAGCAGTGCGCTCAGTGCCCAGTTTTATTATTAACGACAAATACCTGGTAAATATAAGCGCGGTGTCATCGCAGCAGCAGTTTAATGCGCTGGTAAATTATTTACTGACTTTAACACCCGAGGTTGCAACCGAATGACAACACTGAAAATTGATTTGGTATCAGATATTGCCTGCCCCTGGTGCGCTATCGGCTACGCCAGATTGCAGCACGCGCTGGCGACATTGCCGCAGTTGCAAACTGAGTTGGAATGGCATGCGTTTGAGCTAAACCCGGATAAAAACGCGCCACAAGAGCCCATTTTACCGGCGCTAAGCCGCAAATATGGCCGCAGCGAAGATGAAATGCGCGCTAGCCAGGCCAATATGATGCAAATAGCTGCAGATTTGGGGCTTAACTTCAGCAAAATGCAGCAGCGTTTTACCTGTAATACTTTCGATGGCCACCGGCTGGTAAAATGGGCAGCCACACAGAGCAAAGCCACTGCGATGAAGCTGGCATTATTCGAAGCCTATTTTGGTGAAGCTAAAGATGTATCTGACGCAGCCGTTTTAGCTAACTGCGCCGAACAGGCCGGGCTGGATAAAACACAGGCTAAGCGCATTTTGGCTGGACATGACTACGCCGATAACGTAACTGAAGATATAGCGAATTATCAACAAGCCGGCATTTCATCGGTACCGGCGTTTATTATTAATAACCGCTATCTTATCTCGGGCGCGCAGGAGCCAGCCCAACTGGCAGCCAGCCTGCAGCAAATCGCCACAGAAATGGCTTAAACCGCTACTGAGAGCCTGTGTCAGGCGTAAAACGGTAATGGCCGGTAATGTTGTAATCAAACAGCATATCTGCCAGTACCGGCCCGGCGCCGATATTATGCACTATTAACGGCCGCAGGCCGTCGGCGGAGGTTCTATTAACCACTATGCCTATATGTGGCAAATTACCTGGCAACATCCAGGTAACCAGATCACCCGGCTGATAACTGCTGCCCTGCTGACTAACCGTTAAGCTCTTGCCATGGCGACTAAAAAAGGTTTGCAGGTTAGGAACGCGGCGATGATCAATATTACTGTCTGGCCTGGTTAAACCCCAAATCCGTTTTGATGGATACGCAGCAAAGTTACCCCGCATATCCTCGTGCACCAACTGCTGTAAATCTGTACCCAGCGCCCGGTAACTGCGGATCACCACATCTGTACAAACCCCGATATCAGCCGGCACATCACCATTAGGATAAGCAATACGTACATAGCGGCCATCATAACGCACCTGTTGCTCTGTGCGTTTTAGCGCAGCCTCTACCAGTTTATCGCTAAACACTTCTGCAATACTGTGCTGCGGCAATAACAACAGCGATAACAATAAGCCTGGTTTTAGCAGGCGGGATAACACAACAACCGGCATAGCATGCTCCTTGCAACACCTATAAACTTTGCTTTAAGGTGCGTCGATAGCAGTAAAGTTCCTTGCACCAGTTATAAAGACTCCAGCAGCAAGGCGATACCCTGCCCGCCGCCTATACACATGGTAACTAAGCCATAACGGCCGCCGATACGTGCCAGCTCGGCCAGTAACTTAATAATGAGAATTGAACCTGTCGCGCCTACCGGATGGCCCAGCGCGATAGCGCCGCCATTGGGGTTAACCCTGGCGGGACTGAACCCCAGAGTTTGTGTTACAGCCAGTGCCTGAGCAGCAAAAGCTTCGTTTGACTCAATCACATCGATATCAGCTACCGTTAAACCGGTTTGAGCCAGTACTTGTTGCACCGCCGGTATTGGCCCCAACCCCATTACGCCGGGCTCCACGCCGGCGAAGGCATAACCGAGCAGCCGTGCTGCGGGCTTAAGGCCACGTTTTTCAGCCTCAAACCGGCTGGTCAACAGCATTGCCGCAGCGCCATCATTTAAGCCAGATGCATTGCCAGCAGTAACGATGCCATCAGATTTAAACGCTGGCTTTAGCTTGGATAAACTATCTATAGTAGTATCACCACGGATATGTTCATCCCGGTTAAATACATTTTCAACACGGCCACTTTTTACCGTTACCGGCACAATCTGCTGGTCAAAATAGCCCTGCTGCCGGGCGAAAGCAGCACGCTGCTGGCTTTGTGCAGCAAAAGCATCTAAATCAGTGCGGCTAAAGCCGTATTGTGCGGCAATGGTTTCAGCAGTAAGCCCCATATGGCCACTACCGAACGGGTCGGTTAAAATACCCAACGTCAGATCTGTGATACCAGCGTGGCCCATTCGCAAGCCACGGCGGGCATTAGGCAGTAAATATGCGCCGTTACTCATGCTCTCAGCGCCGCCGGCCAGGGCAATTGTGCTTTGCCCCAGTTGGATTAACTGTGCGGCCGATATTACCGACTGCACAGCCGAGCCACATAAGCGGTTTACGTTAAAAGCGACAGACGTAGCAGCCATACCGCTGCTTAGCGCTATATGTCTGGCTAAATAAGCATCTTCAGCACTAGTGGTAATAATATGGCCAAATACCGCATGATCGACATCTGTTGGCACCACGCCAGAACGGCTGATCGCTGCTTTTGCTACCGCAGTACCCAGCTGCGCCGGGCTTAATGCAGCCAAGCTGCCGCCAAAGCTACCAATAGCCGTGCGGGCGCCAGCTAAAATTACTATGTCCGCTAAGTTCATTACGGTCATACCCAGTTTTCCACCCTCAATCCCGTTACGCGATTAAACTCCCGTGTATTGTTTGTCACCAGTATGGCATCTTCAGCCAGTGCATGGCTGGCTATCCATAAATCATTCGCCCCTATAGGTGTACCAGCTGATTTTAAGCGATTAAATTGCTCAGCGTAATGAAGACAAAGTGAAGCAGAAGATTGATATAGAACCTGAATTTGCCTGGTCAGCACTGCCAGCTTTCGCATAACCTCAGCTGTTCTATTACTATTCTGTGCACCTTTAAGTAGCTCGGCATAGGTAAAAAATGACATTCTTAATTGTGTATCTGCCGGCAAAGTGTCGATATGTGCAGCAACTGAAGGAGGATTATTTTTTAACAGATAAATAAGAATATTGGTATCCAGCAAATAGATCACAATTCTTCCCTATCTTGCATCAAAGGCTGAGCACGATATTCTGCTTCAAGTTCTGCAACAAAGTCAGCATCGAACCCATCCAGTGCTGCCATTAAAGCCTCACCCCGTTTTGGTGGTAGAGGATGGATCACCAAATCACCCTGCTCATTACGGCTTATCTCAACGGTGTTAGTATCCAGGCGGAATTCCTGCGGGATCCGCACAGCCTGACTGTTACCATTCATAAACACACGACTTACCGCAGACATAGCCACCTCTATGTACACACAATTATGTATGTATTTTGGTAGTAGACTGCAATCTTGTCAAGGCAGAGCAAGACCGGCTATACAAGTGACTTAATTTGAGTTTAGTGCTGGCCTTTTCGCTTTCGGCAGGCTTTTTATAATCAGCTGATATGAGTTTTCAATCTGCCGCTTTATTTCGTTATCCGGCACACTGCCATCAAGCAACACGGTATTCCAGTGCTGTTTGTTCATATGGTAACCAGGCGTAACGGCAGGGAAAATATCGCGCAACATTAGTGCTTCGGCTGGATCACACTTTAAATTTACCCGGGCAACACCTTGCTTTTCACTTAGGATCGCGAAAATTTTACCCGCCACTTTATAAACATAAGCATCAGGGCCAAACGGGAAATCCTCAATGCTTTGCAGTTGCATCAGGCAATGATCACGGCATTGTTGAAAATTCATAACTGTCCTTGGTATCTGCTGTCAGTAGATTTATTACAGGGGCTTTGTACAACAGCATAATAAGCAAGGCTTAACGTGGAAGGGAAGTAAAAATAACGCCAAAGCACCAGAGAAGGTGGTTAACCTTCTCTGGTACAGCGTAGGCTTTGTTATATCATCGGCATATTAATGGCTGATGCCAGCACTCTGAACTTTTTTCCATTCGTCTTTGTCCAGCACCATGTCACGGTTAGTATCAAATGTCTCAAACAAACCGTTGTACAACTCAGCTTTAGTTAGCCGGCTATCACCATCGCGATCGAGTTCAGACAGCTTACTACCAAAACGGGTACCACTGAATTCGCTTTCGTCAATCATGCCGTCACTATTGCGATCCATTTTGCCAAAAAAACGGTCACCGATATGCCTTTCGAACTCTGTTTTAGAGACCGAGCCATTGTTGTCTTGGTCTACCTCACCCATTTGGTTGTTATTCATGTCATTCATATTGTTAGCTGCCAACAACGAGCCACTCACTAGCGATAAAGCTAATACCAGTGCAGAATTGATATGTTTTTTCATGTCAAATCTCCTTCAGTTGTTAAATAAACTGTGCTGCGAAAGTGCAGCTGGCATTAACTACGCAACTGTTGTACCAACACATTTTCGCCGTGGTAAATACACACTTATATTGCTGATATTGAGCGATATTCCTGTTTATTACCACGGCTAAGCTGCGCCGGGTGAGTATATGGCGCGGGTAATATTTGCATACCGCCGGTAAATACTACTGTCGCAAAAGCTAAATAAATTAACCTTTAGTATACTTATCCAACCACTGGAACACTTCGTTGTACCAACGCACACGGTTATCTTTATTTAAGATCCAGTGATTTTCGTCCGGAAAGATCACCAACCGTGAATCGATCCCTTTGCGTTGCAGGTTAGTAAAAGCACCTAAGCCCTGAGCATAAGGTACGCGGTAATCTTTTAAGCCATGAATAACCAGCATCGGGGTTTGCCATTTATCCGCCAACGCAGCCGGGTTAAATTTCTGATAATCCGACTCAGCCTGCCAAACCGGGCCGCCTAAATCAAACTCCGGAAACCACAGCTCTTCCGTGCTGCCGTAAAAGCTTGGCATATCGTACAAACCGGCGTGGTTTACCAGACATTTAAAACCCGTTGGCCAGTTACCGGCAATCCAGTTCATCATATAGCCGCCATAAGAAGCCCCCAGCGCACAGGCGCGGCTGCCATCAATCCACGGTTGCGCCTGTACTATATAGTCAAAACCTTTTCTCAGGTCTTCCAGCGGCTTACCGCCCCAGTCGCGACTGATAGAGTTAGTAAAAGCCTGGCCATAACCGGTAGAGCCATGGAAATCGACCATCACTACCGCATAGCCTTTGGCGGCATACATTTGCGCATTCCAACGCTCGTTAAACATATTGCCAAAACTGCCCTGCGGCCCGCCGTGCACTAAAAACGCCATCGGGTATTTTTTATTGGCGTCAAAATCCCATGGCTTTACTAAATAGCCATATACAGTTTCGTCGTTGGCGCCTTTAAAACTGAACTGCTCGTAATCACCAAATTGCACGTCTTTACGCCAGTCAGCGTTGATATCGGTCAACTGTGTCAGGCTGCCACCGTCTGTGCTTAGCTGAAATACCTCAGGCGGCATATCCAGTTTGTGATTAGTAAAGACAATTTTGTCACTGGCCACATTCAAAGACCCGGCAGTGCCATCGCCATACACTTTGCGCACATCACCAAAGCTGGTGTTAATGGCATAAATGGCATACTGGCCCACATCCTGAGTGGTGACATAAATTGTGCGGTTATCCGGGCCGAATTTGTAATCGCTGATTGAGCGATCAAACTCCGGTGCCAGTTCATTGCGCTGCCCTGTTACCATATCCAGCAACACCAAACTGAATTTATCGGCTTCAGCCTGTGGCTTACTCATGGCTTTGTAGGCCATAAAACGGCCATCGGCAGAGAACGACGGCTGTGCATCCCAGGCCGGGTTTTCTGCCGTCATATTTTGCTTTTCACCGCCGGCTACCGGCACCTTAAAGATGTCGTAATTGGTGTGCCAGGCCTGATCTTCGGCCGGGATCTTGGCACTAAACACCAGGTTTGCATTATCTGGTGTAAAGGCAACCTCGTTAATACCTGCAATATCAGTATTCCATTCACTCATCAGGTTAGTAGCATCTTTCACCACACCTTTGCCCAGTGGCGCCACATGCAAATGGCTGCGATACGGTGTTAACCAGCTGTCCCAGTGGCGCACCATCAACTGCTCGTATGCCATGGCGGTATCTTTTTTCGCCGCATCAGCTGTTTTAGCATCCAGCGTACATTGCAGGTTCTGGCAACCCGGTTTTACCGACAGCGACAGCGCAATTTGCTTGCCATCTGAGGACACTTTAAAACCCTCTACCGGCAGCGGTAAATCGGTAAGCTGCAACGCTTCGCCGCCGTATAACGGCAACTGCCATACCTGATTAGTGCCACTACGGTTAGCAATAAAATAAATACTCTGGCCACCAGCCGCCCACTGCAACTGGCTTTCGCGCCCCGCGCTTTGCGTCAGACGGGTGACCTTATTCAGGTTAGATAAATCCATCAGATATAAATCGCTGGAGCTATCTGCCGGGCTAAAGCCGCCGTTAGTCTGGCCATACACTAAAAAACGGCCATCTGGCGATAACACCACATCGTGCAGCTTATTAAACTGGTTTAAATGCTCTACCGTCAGCGGAGCTTTAGCCAGTGCACTGCCTGCTGCTAGCAGTGCCAGCGTGAGTAAGGTCTTTTTCATGCGTATTCCCTGGATTTTTTTGTTTTATAGGCTGAAAAAAATAAGGCTGCAGCAATGCTACAGCCCCGATGGTAAAGCAATTACGCTTTGTCCATTTGCTGAATATTCACTTTCCAGATGGCCGGGCCTTGTTGATGCACGTTATTGCCATTGGAGTCTACCGCTACCGTTACCGGCATGTCCTGTACGTCAAATTCGTAAATGGCTTCCATGCCTAAGTCGGCAAAGGCCACCACGCGCGATTTTTTAATCGCTTTAGACACTAAATAGGCCGCACCGCCCACCGCCATTAAGTACACCGCTTTGTGCTGCTTAATGCTGGCCACGGTTTTGTCACCACGTTCTGACTTGCCAATCATGCCAAGCAAACCAGTTTGCGACAGCATCATATCGGTAAATTTGTCCATTCTGGTGGCAGTAGTCGGGCCGGCCGGGCCTACAACTTCATCGCCTACCGCATCTACCGGGCCAACGTAGTAAATAAAGCGGTTCTTAAAGTCGACGCCATCGGGCAGCGCTTCGCCCTTATTCAGCATATCGGCAATGCGTTTATGCGCAGCATCACGACCAGTAAGCATCTTGCCGCTTAGCAGCACGGTTTCACCGGCTTTCCACTCTAATACGTCTTGTGGTGTTACCGTATCCAGGTTTACCCTGCGCACATTAGCACCCAGCTCCCAGGTTACCTGTGGCCAGTCTTCCAGTTTTGGTGGCTGAATATCAGCAGGGCCTGTGCCATCTAAATGAAAATGCACATGGCGCGTAGCGGCACAGTTAGGGATCATCACGACCGGCAAGCTGGCGGCATGGGTTGGCACACTGTTAATTTTTACATCCACTACCGTAGTTAAACCGCCCAGGCCCTGGGCACCAATACCCAGTTTATTCACTTTTTCATACAGCTCTAAGCGCAGCTTTTCATCAGCTGTTTCTGCACCTTTAGCAATTAAGTCCTGAATATCTACCGGTTCCATTAAGGCTTCTTTGGCCAGTACGGCCGCTTTTTCGGCTGTACCGCCGATACCTATGCCGAGCATGCCCGGTGGACACCAGCCAGCGCCCATTTTCGGCAGCGTTTCCAGCACCCAATCCACAATGGAATCAGATGGGTTTAACATCGCCATCTTGGTTTTATTTTCCGAGCCACCGCCTTTGGCAGCAATCATCACTTCAACATGATGGCCGGCGACTAAATCGATATGTACTACAGAGGGCGTATTGTCTTTGGTGTTTTTGCGCGCGCCGGCAGGGTCTGCCACTATGGAAGCACGCAGCGGGTTGTCCGGGTTTAAGTAAGCACGACGGGTTCCTTCGTCCACCATCTGCTGCACCGTCATATCGGTTTTATCCCACTTTACGTCCATACCAATTTTAACAAAGCAGGTTACGATGCCGGTGTCCTGGCAGATAGGCCGATGGCCTTCAGCCGACATACGCGAGTTAATTAAAATTTGCGCTATGGCATCTTTCGCCGCCTGGTTTTGCTCTTTGTGGTAGGCCACTTCCAGTGCTTTGATAAAATCCAGCGGGTGATAATAAGAGATATACTGCAGCGCATCTTCGATGCTGTCGATAAAGTCTTGCTGGCGAATAACCGTCATGTTTTACCTGTCCTCTGACGCCTCTGGCAGCGCCATGTTTAACTATTAGTGTCGGTGCTGGTATGATAACGCGCATCAGAAACAGCGGCTAGCCCCATTCATGCAGCAGTACCTTATTCCGCCGGAAATTTACGGTGAAACGCCGGACAATTTACTTACGCAGTTCAGCTACTTCGCTCAGCAGCCCTGGGCCATGCTGCTCGACTCGGCTGCGCCAGAGCATGTTAACAGCCGCTATGACATCTTAGTGGCAGAGCCGCTGGCCACCTTACAAGCCAAAGCCGGCTGCAGCATACTCACCGACGAGCACGGCGCTCATACCTACAACGAAGACCCCTTTACCGTGCTGAACTGTGCGTTAAAGCGCTATTTCCCTAAAGCTGCAGTTAGCAACCTGCCCTTTATTGGCGGAGCTCTGGGCTACTTTGGTTATGATTTGGGCCGCTATATTGAAAAGCTGCCCGCCACTGCAGAAGCCGACATCAGCCTGCCAGATATGGCAGTAGGCTTTTATCGTTGGGCGCTAATCCTCGATAAGCAACTTAAGCAGTTGTGGTATGTCGATTACCACGGCGAGGCCGAAGCCGGCTGGCATAAGCTGCACGCCAGGCTGCAACAGAAGTTAGCGGCATCAGCACCATTTAGCTTAAGCGGTAACTGGCAGGCTAATATGAATAAAGCCGGTTACGTAGCCCGCTTTAATCAGGTACAGCAATATTTGCTCAGCGGTGATTGCTATCAAATTAACCTGACACAGCGCTTTAGTGCCGGTTATCACGGCGATGAATGGCAGGCTTACCTTAAACTGCGCGATAAAAATGCGGCGCCCTTTTCTGCCTTTATCCGCCTGCCGCAGGGTGCCGTGCTGAGTATCTCACCGGAGCGCTTTTTACAGCTACACAGTAACAAAGTTGAAACCAAACCGATTAAAGGCACGCGGCCGCGCGGTATTTGCCCGATGACGGACGAAGTGGAAGCCAGCAATCTGCGCAATTCCGCCAAAGATCGCGCCGAAAACGTGATGATAGTCGATTTACTGCGTAACGATTTAGGTAAAGTCTGTCTGCCAGGCTCTGTTGAAGTACCACAACTGTTTGCTATTGAAAGCTTTCCGGCGGTGCATCATTTAGTCAGCACGGTAACCGGCACCCTGGCATCACAGTACAGCGCCTGCGATTTACTGCGCGGCGCCTTCCCGGGGGGCTCTATTACCGGCGCGCCTAAGGTGCGGGCAATGCAGATCATTGAACAACTGGAGCCACAACGCCGTTCAGTGTACTGCGGCGCTATTGGCTACATTAACAGTAACGGCGATATGGATACCAATATCGCAATCCGCACGTTGATTTGCAGCGAAGGGCAAATTCATTGCCAGGCCGGTGGCGGCATAGTAGCCGACTCGGAAGTTAACAGCGAATATCAGGAAACCTTAGATAAAGTGAACAAAATTCTGCCGGTGCTGGCAGCTAAGGAGCAATAAGAATGCTTGCTGCAGAGTTTCGCCAGCGTTTTTTATTGCAAACGGCCGCTAAAGCCGGGGCGATACTGCACAGCGATCAACATCAGGCTGCAGTGCTAATCCCCATTATTGATTACGGTAATAAGCTGCATGTGCTGTTTACCCAGCGGGCGCTGCACCTGCGCCATCACCCGGGGCAAATAAGCTTTCCGGGCGGCCGTATTGAACCCGGTGAGCAAAGTCATACTGCTGCACTACGTGAAGCGCACGAAGAAATTGGCTTAGCCCCAGCTGCGGTTGAGTTACTTGGCAGGCTGCCACTGCAAAGCACCAGTACCGGCTTTACTATCCAGCCCTGGGTTGGCTTGCTGCAACCGCAGCGCAGTTGGTTATTGCAAGCCGATGAAGTAGCTGGCATTTTTGAAGTGCCGTTAACGCATTTTTTGCAGCAGGAAAACCGTCATCAGTTCAGCCTGCCTCTTCGTGGTAAGGTGCAGCAACTGCATGCAATGCCGTATCAGGATAAATTTATTTGGGGCGCTACAGCGGCAATTTTGCACCGGTTGTGTGTGCAACTTGCGTAAGTGTAAATTTTACGATACGCAAACATACTCCCTGACGAGAAACCGGCTTGCTCTAAGCTAACCGTTGAAGCCCCGGACGGGCTGAGACGAGCCCCCAGGGATGGGTTTACGGCGTGTTGGCGTGAGCAAGCCGGTTTCTCTTCGAAGAAATACCGCTTTGCAGTTGGCTGTTTTACGCTGCTGTAATAAGCACCGACCAGTTACCAACTCACTTACAGAACACAACGCCTTCCGTTACAATGGCGCCATTATGCTAACCACCCGGCAGAATTTATTATGATTATCAGCGCTTTTGACATGTTCAGTATCGGCATAGGGCCGTCCAGCTCACATACTGTAGGCCCGATGCGGGCAGCGAAAAAATTTACCGACGATTTAACCAACAACAACCTGCTAGACAGCGTTACCGCCGTTAAAGTAGAGCTGTTTGGCTCATTAGGCCAAACCGGCATTGGCCACGGCACCGGCAAAGCAGTAATTTTGGGCCTGGCCGGCTACCTGCCGGAAACGGTTGATCCCGACGCTGTTCCCGGCTTGTTAAAGCAAGTCAGTGATGAGCAGCAAATCCGCCTGGCAAAAGTAAAACCGGTTAGCTTCCCGCGTGAAGGCGCCATTGTATTTCACCGGCGTAAAACTTTAAAAGAGCACTCCAACGGCATGGAGCTGATTGCCTATGATAAAGAAAAAAACATCGTGCTACGCGATGTGTACTTCTCTATCGGCGGCGGCTTTATAGTAAAAGCCGAAGACTTTGCCAAGGAAAAAGAGGCGGCCAGCCAGTTTGCTGCTGACAACCCACCACCGTTTCCGTTTGAATCTGGCGCGGAGCTGTTGGCACTATGTAAAGAACATGGCCTGTCGATTGCCGGTTTAATGCTGGAAAACGAAAAAGTATTACGCAGCCCGGCGCAGATTACTGACGAGCTGAACAATATCTGGTTAACCATGCGCGCCTGTATCGAGCGCGGCATTAAAACCGAAGGCATATTACCGGGCGGGTTAAAAGTAAAACGCCGCGCCCCGGCGCTGTATAAAAAACTGATGGCGGAAAAAAGTAACGATCCGCTGCAGGTGATGGACTGGGTAAACTTGTTCGCCCTAGCCGTTAACGAAGAGAACGCTGCCGGTGGCCGCGTAGTTACCGCCCCCACTAACGGTGCCGCCGGTATTATTCCGGCAGTACTAATGTACTACGACAAGTTTATTCAACCGGTAACCCCCGATATCGCCGTGCAGTATCTGTTAACCGCGGCCGCTATTGGCATTTTGTATAAGAAAAATGCCTCTATCTCCGGTGCCGAAGTCGGCTGCCAGGGCGAAGTGGGTGTGGCCTGCTCTATGGCTGCTGCCGCACTAACTGAAATTCAGGGCGGCACACCGTCACATGTAGAAAACGCCGCTGAAATTGGTATGGAGCATAATCTGGGGCTAACATGCGATCCTGTTGGTGGTTTGGTGCAGGTGCCCTGTATTGAACGTAACGCCATGGGATCGATTAAAGCCATTAATGCTTCAAGGCTGGCACTGCGTGGTAGTGGCGATCAAAAGGTATCACTGGATAAAGTGATTAAAACCATGTGGGATACCGGTAAAGATATGCAAACCAAGTACAAAGAAACCTCACGCGGTGGTTTGGCAGTTAATATCATCGAGTGTTAAGCAGTTGCAATGACGTATAAAGCAAGCCGGTATCAACACTTTGTAGCCGAACCGGTTTGCTCACACCAACACGCCGTAAATACATCCCTGTAGGCTCGACTATGAACTTCATCCATGAAGTTCATCCTGCGGACCAGCACAGCTGTTCAAATTCGCTCCCGGCGAATTTGTCAGCATCCATGCCTTCAACGGTTGGTTTAGAGCAAACCGATTCTTGCGTAGCCTGAGCTGAGGCTTACCCCGGCTTTTTCGCCCATGCTGCGCACCAGCCTTCGCTGTTCACCAGTTTGCCCGGGAAAATACCACATGGCCGCCACTGCTCACCTTCATTGCCCTGAATAAGGGCACAGTTGGCACAGTTTTGCCCGTCTTTTGCCGATTTGTGTAAATATTGCAATGCTTTCGCCTGTGGGTTTTCCGGATCCAGTTGCTCGTTGGCAAAAGCCTTTAAGCTGATGCCGCCCATACTTAAGCCCACTACACCGCCGGCCGATAGTTTTAAAAAACGTCTTCTGCTGGTTGTCATAACTTTTCCTCTGATATTGTCATTACACGTCTGCACTTAATGCTACTGTTATTGTTTTTAACCATCGCTTAGTACTACTGCGTTAAGCCGCAAGCGGTTTAGTTTGCTATGTAACAGAAAAAACTAAACCAAAGCGCCAACGTCACGTATCGGTTACAGCAATCAGTTTACAAACGTAGTGCATAGGATTCTTTGATGAGCAACAATATTATTATCACCGGTGCAGCACAGCGCCTTGGCCTGCATTGCGCGCTGGCATTAAAACACGCTGGCTACAATGTGATAGCAACCTGGCGCACAGAAAAACCCGGTTTAACACAGCTGCGTGACGCCGGGGTGCAATGCGTGCAACTGGATGTGACAGACAACACACAGCTAACCGATTTTATTGCCCAGATTAAACAACAACACAACAGCTTACGGGCACTGATCCACAATGCATCAGACTGGAAAAAAGATTTGCCGCAAAGCGACAATACGGTTACTGCGCTGGCCGGCGACAGTGCAGTATATGACGCCATGCAAGCTGTACATGCCAAAGCCCCCTACCTGCTAAACCGGGCCTTGGCACCACTGCTACAGGCCAATGACGGCATTAGCGATATTATTCACCTGACTGACTATGTTGCCAGTACCGGCAGCGGTAAACATATGGCGTATGCTGCATCTAAGGCGGCACTGGAAAACCTGACCTTCAGCTTTGCCAAAGCGCTGGCCCCGAAGGTAAAAGTAAATGCCATAGCCCCTGCTTTGCTTATGTTTAACAGCGATGACGATAATGAGTACCGTGAAAAAGCGCTGAAAAAGTCATTGCTGCAAATAGAGCCGGGAGCAAACGAAATGACAAACACAGTAGTGTATCTGCTTAACAGCCGTTACATCACCGGTAGAGTGCTTGCGCTGGACGGCGGAAGGCCCTTAGCTGGCAACTAGGCAGCAAAGACCGGCTTTATGGCAGCGGAAAATCATCCCGCTGCAGCACTAGGTGAAGCAGCGCCGGTCTGCTATCATTACCGGCTGTTTGTTAACCTGCCTTACCACCGTTAACAGGCAACCTATACTGATACCGCTTTGCTTGTGCAGGAACTCTTATGATTAACCACTTTCGCGTACTTGGTGTAAAAACCAATGCCAGCGATGACGATATTAAAAAAGCCTATAAGCGCTTCGCCAATAAGTATCACCCGGATAAACTGCTTGGCCTGACTGACGATGAAAAAGATCAGGCCGCAACCCAGTTACAACGGGTAAAGGCCGCTTATGAGGTGTTATCTGATGCAAAACAAAAAGCTGCTTTTATCAAAGATTTTAACAATGTTATTGTTACCGACCCCGCCTCTGCCATGCAGGAGCTGTGGGATCAGTACTATTCATAAAACATCATGGTCGTGAACAGGTTATGGCAAACAAACTGAATATGGCGCGCATTCGCGCCCTGCAAACTGATGCGCTGGAAAATATTGAATCCTACATGGATCCAGACACGCCCAAAGCGCTGGAGCAATTTACCGCAAAGATGAAAGCCATTTTATTGGCTGATCCACAAATGCTCGAATCCGTACCCGAGTATTTGCCAATGGCATTATACGGCCGGGTCAAGTTTCCGCCGGCGGCCAAAACGCAGTGGCAACAGTGGTTAAATAGCAGTACAGCACCACTTTGGGACGAGTTTAAAACCTCAGTAGCCTTTAACAACGCCGACGTTGAGCTGGTAAAAGCTATTCGTGCTTACTCTGAAGCGCAGTTAATCGAAGCCTGTGCTGTGCTGTTTTTACTTGAAGGTGGCAAAATTACCGCCAAACGCCGTAACGGTAGCGAAACCTATAACGAAGATCCAAGCTACGATACCGATGATGACGAAGAGACAGACAGCTACCACAGCGACTACGACAGCGACGATTACGGCAATGATGACGACAGCGACGAAGAAGGTTACGACGATCAGTACGACGACATTCGCTTTGACGGAGAAAAACCTTAATGACGACTAACTTAATTGAAATTGCCGTAGCAGAAATTAAACAGCTGGCCGTAGTAGAGCCCAAACAAGCCAGTAAAAAATTTGAGCTGATTGCCAATACTATGAGTGATGAGCAACTGGTAGAAGTGATTGAAAATATAGACATTGTTACGCTTACCCAGATTAACAGCGAGCATGATCTTTCCTTTCCTTCTATTATCTCTGAGCTGATGACACCCGAGCGTATCCGCGATATCGTCTGCCAGCAGCCGTTGTACTGGGAAGAAAAAATCAAAAACAATGCTGAAGAACTCAAGCAGCATACCTTTGATTTTTTAACTTATTTAATCCGCACCCAGGATAACGAAGACAAACAAGCCGCTATTTTAGAATGCATAGCAGAAGACCCTGCCGGGCTGTTTTATTTATCTATTCCGTTTATTGAAATTTACCGCGGCGAACAGATCGCCGATGAAGACTTTTACGCCGACACCCTGCACGAAGAAGAAGAAGATTTAGAAGAAGCCCTCAGCTACACCGAGCGGCAAATAACCGAAGACGCACACGGCCTGGGCTTTGACGATCCGCGCAGTTTACTGGCCTTGATCCGCCAGTTAGCACCGCAGGTAGAGCAAGCGATTAAAGCGCTTATTCGCAACGAAAACTCCGGCTGGGAAGGTATTATCAGTAAGTTCGCTACCGAGCTGGTGATGCAGGCAAAAGAGAAAAACCAGGCCACAGACGAATACGCCGAAGTAGACGACATGTTCAGCTTTCTCGACTAAGGAATAACGTCATGCAGTTAATGCTACGCGATGGCAGCTTTGGCCCGTTTTTAACCCAGGTTATCAGCAAAGCACAAGCCGACGACAAGCTCAGCCATCATGATTTGCAGCAAATTAAAAGCAAAGCCGTGCTGATGAGCTTAAAATTTGCCGATAAATTCTACAATAAATACAAAATGCACCTGCTGGAACAAGCAGCGCACGATATTATCGGCGTAGTCAGCTTGGGCCTGCTGGAGCTTAGCGATAATGACCCGGAGCGGGCGTTAACACTGCTGCTGGCGCCGGAGGGCGTGGTAAAGCCGTTTCAAAAAGGCTGGAATATGCTAAGCACCGTCAGCAAGAAAACCGGTAAAAACTCACTGTACGGCGATGTGGAAGAACAATTGCTGCAAAGCATTGCCACACCGCCCGATGCTGAAGAATGGAGCGGCTGGGCACAGTACCAGCAGGCACTGAAAGATCACCGCCGCACTCAGTCTATGCAGTTACTGCAGCAGCAGTTTTACGCCCGCAGCCACTTTGACGAGTTTGAGCATTTCAGCTTAGAAGAAGTGCTGGCCGAAGTGGTATTTTACCGCGCGCTTACCGGTGGCGATAAAGTACGCCAGGATTTAAAAAAGCGTATCCGCAATATTGAGCTGCAACCGCACTGGTTTAACGACACCTTTTTCCAGCTACAAACTGAAGCCACTTTGGCAGAGCTGCCAGCCGCCAATGCCGACGCTATCCGTAGCGATTTAGGCCAGCATTTTATTCCGGCACTGCTGCGAACGTTAAAATTTGCCAAAGACTATAAAACCATGGCACACACCGATGCCTCACCGGAAAAGCTCGACGCTTTTGAAGGTAAGCAAGGCTTAAGTAACCCGCTACTAGGCTGGCCGCAGTATTTAGAGCTATAAGCCGCGGCTCGCCGCGCAGCTAGGATGAACCAAAGCATAATGAATAAACATTTTTGCCACCTGGCAACTGCTACGCTGCTAAGCCTGTTACCGCTGCAAAATGCTACAGCCAATACAGAAGACACCGCAGCCGACGTATTGCGCGTTGCCCTGCCAGCCGCAGCCTGGGGTATGACACAGTATTTTGCTGATGACGAAGGCAGCACTCAGTTTTACTACAGCTTTGCCAGCACGATCGCGGCTACTTATGCACTGAAAACGGCTATCCATAAAAACCGCCCAGACGGCTCAGACGATGACGCCTTTCCTTCGGGTCATACCTCTATGGCGTTTCAGGGCGCGGCCTTTATGCAGCGTCGCTACGGCTGGAAATACGGCGCCCCGGCATATGCGTTGGCAACCTATGTCGGCTACAGCCGGGTAAACAATGATCATCACGACACCAGCGACGTATTGGCCGGTGCGCTAATCGGCATCGCCGCCAGCTACTGGTTCGCCGAACCGTTTTATGGCGTGCAAATTACTCCAACGGCTGGTTTAAATGGTGTGGGTTTACAGCTCAGTAAACATTGGTAAGGCAAGTGTGCAGCTGACAGCCATAATGCTGCCAGCGCATACGCTAAGTAACAAAAGTAAGCACCGGTCTGTATGGTCAGAGAATTTCAATGCCTTCGCATTTGTAAGGCCCAATGTACGTATCTTCCTGCAGCACTTCGCCATCAAGGTTAAAACAGAACAGGTAAGACTCGGTGCGCTCACCAATTTCAATGCTTTTTAACCCTATACATTCGTTTGGATGGCCCGGCAATATCTTAAACGATGAAATACCCCGTTCAGGATCGCGTGTGCCAACGGTAACGGTGCGGATATGGCTAAAGTCTTCGCTGGCAATAATAAGCGTATTGTTACCGCAGTCGGTTTCATCCCGGGCTCTGTCAAATGGAGCATCGGAAATTTTCCGCGGAAAAAACAGCCACTCTTTACGATAGGGGTGCCACTCTGCGGCTTCATGGATCACATAGCCTTCTTCGCTTAAATTCAGTGCCTGCTGCATCAACCTGTAACGGTCTCGCCAATCTACGCTGGACAACGCATAATCCCGCCGTAGTATTTTAATCCATTGATGAGAGCGCTTTCTGCCATGACTGCCAATAATCAGTTCATCGCCTTTGAGCGTTGCCCATTCACTTTTAAAACCTTTAAATTTTTCATCACCACTGCCAGCCATCAAAATATGGCGTGGCACAAGCTGATTTTCGTTGCGAATTTCACACACCAGGCCGGTACGATCATCAAAGGTCATCAGGCGTGAGCCAAACTTAACCAGCTCTGAAAACTCTGCTCCCCGGCCACCTTCCGCAATCAGGCTGATCAACTGGTGTTCACCACCCTGCTCCGCTGGCACCATTTCCAGCTTATAGCTTATTTCGCCGGTAACACTGTCCTGATGCCGGAACAACCGGTCATAGCGCAGTTTAGATGTCCAGGCAGTCTGTCCGTTCTCCAATTCCACTTTTGACGCATGATCTTCGTCAGTGATAATCGCCAAAGTGTAATCTGTCGTTTGGCTGTTATAACGTTCAAGACGTTCTAAATCGGCTTGCTTGGTCACACTAATCCCTTAAAAACTTACTGTAATACACGCTAATTTAGCAGCTTGACGCAAAGATCTAAACCCGATTGCCTATTCTGTATCAGCGCTATGGTATCAGCCAGGCATATATAACCTTTTACAGCGCAGCCATTTGCCGGAATAGCATTTGTGCGCTGGCGCACAGCCAGTATGCTGGCAACCCGCTACTATGGCGCAGAACACATCGGCTCAATATTGTTGCCGGTGCCGCGTTTTTAAGCGCCACAAGGAGCAACGCTATGCACTTTATCAGCAGCAAAGATAACGCCAAACTTTATGTCAAAGACTGGGGTGAAGGCCAACCGGTTATATTAATACATGGCTGGCCACTGTCTGCAGATTCCTGGGACGAGCAAGCTATGGCTATTGTCGCTGCCGGTTACCGCGCCATTAGCTACGACAGGCGTGGTTTTGGCCGCTCGTCACAACCGTGGAGTGGCTACGATTACGACACCTTAAGTGACGACCTGGCAGCAGTTATTGCCTATGCAGATGCCCCAAACGCAATCATTATCGGCTTTTCCATGGGCGGAGGTGAAGTAGCCCGTTATATGTCGCGCCATAACGCTAAATCGGTGGTAAAAGCAGCTCTGATTTCATCTGTGGTGCCGTTTCGGCTGAAAACTGAAGACAACCCCAGCGGCACCGAGCAGGAAGCGTTCGACAAAACTGCCCGCGCGATTAATAAAGACCGTGCGGCATTTTTTACCGAATTTTTTAATACATTTTTTGGCGTAGGTACGCCGGGTAATAACGTTAGTGACGAACTGCTCAGGCATATGGCCGCCGTTGCCATGCAAGGCAGTATCCGGGCAACGCTGGAATGCCTGAAGGCATTTTCCAGCACCGACTTTCGCCCGGATTTGGAACATTTCAAAGTACCAACACTGATTATTCATGGCACTGAAGATAAAACTGTGCCGATTGACGCCTCAGCCAGGCTGGCGGCAGCAGGCATTAGCCAGGCAACCCTTATTGAATACCAGAACGCGCCACACGGTTTATTTGTCACAGACAAAGACAAACTAACCAAAGATATTCTGGCGTTTATCCGTCAGTAATGGCTAAACAGGCTTAACGCTGCAACTGCATTTGGTAAATATGGTCAGCAAAATACTTACCGCCAATATTATGGGCGCTGGGTACAATTTGCTTAAGCACAAAGCCGCATTTGGTTAACACCTTTTCTGATGCGGTATTGCCTTCTGTTACCAATGCCTGGTAACGGTTTATCTGCTGTGTGTCCGTTGCCCAATTGATCAGCCCCTGCAGAGATTCCGCCGCATAACCCTTGCCACAGAATTCCGGTAGAAACAGATAACCCACTTCGGCAACGCCGTCTTGCAGCTGCAAGCCGGTAACCCTCAATTCTGCGCCGGTAACCTTATCAGCCACCACCAGCCCGAGCCAGTTGTCGCTGTCGGGCGTCCAGGGTTTAAGTCGCGCGGCAAACTTCTGTCTTATCATATCTTGCGGCGGCACATCAAAACACAGCGCCACTATTTGCGGATCAGTATGCAAGCGCAAAAACAACGGCCAGTGCTGTTGTTGTAACGGGCTTAACATTAAGCGGTTTGTTTCGATGTTGATCAAAGGTCTGTCCGATAGTTAGTGTGCTTCAAATGCTGCATGGGCGCTGCTCTCTGATGCAATTTTCTTCTAACTTAAAGAGCAAAGAGAACGCTGACAAAAAGGTATAGCAACACAGCACAAAAAAATAGTGACAAATAATACATGGCGCCTACGAAGGTACCTCTGCCAATAATGCCGAATGCAGATATCCTTTTCACTGGATCCTTATACCAACGACAAACACGCCAGTACATTACTGCGTAATAAAGCGAATACAGCGGGATCAGCGTATATAGCACCGCACGGCCATAAGGTTTACCAAAAATCATGGCCACAACAATCATCGAGCAAAGACAACCTAAATAGCCGTATGCACTGTATATGACAAGTGTTTCGCGAGTTTTATCATCCATTTTCTAATGTTATTACCCATATAAAAAGTAGATTCCCGGCGACAGATTTAGGCTGCTTTTACCAGAACTTGCAGCAGCGTACTCAGCTGTTGCAAGGCTATTGCAACTTTTTCCTGCTGTTGTTCAAAGGTTTGTAACGGTTCCAGCTTTGGCACTTCCACAGTAATTGATACCGATTTACCAGTTGCGCTTATGAGCTGATATTCAGTAAGGTAAGGTGCATATTTGTTAGTAATGGCTTCGAGTTGCTCAATAGCACCGGTAAAAAATACTTTGGCGTAGCCAGCCGTCATTTGATGACACAGATCCATTGATGTTGCTAAACCTGCCGGCCTGAACTTAATCCAGGTACTACCGGCCGGACGTGGCTTTGCAGCTTGCACACCAAGCAGCGGGAAATGCCGCTCCGCGTACATGACATATTTCTCAACAAAAACTGTCATTTCCCGGCTAAATAACGGCTGATACCCCCTACGATTTTGCTCTATGGCTTCCTGTATTACTTTTGCTTTGTAGCCAAAGCGATTATCGCGAAAACGTCTTGGCGAAAAATAAGCCAGAATTTCCTCATAACTAACTTCGCGATCGTACAGCTCTGTTTGGCGTGAAGACGCTAAATAGCGTTCCGGCGACAAGGCAGGTTTTAAATGAATCCCAAAAGCCATCTACCTCACCTTGCTCACCACGATTTCTATAGCCTTGCGCTTGTTGTGGCTGAGGCGGCGCATCAATTTTATTTTCAATCAAAATTGCAATGCGTTCACCGCTTTGCGATAAGAAGATAAACAGTAAATCAGACTCACGATTGTCGCCGGCAACCACTGAGTGCCATGCACCGCCAGCGGCGTTGTAAACCGTACAACCAAATAATCTGGCACTAAACCAATCACGAAACTCATCACTGACTGTCAGCTCTTCCAATATCAGCAGACCAATATCCCGCTCATTGATAGAAGCAATAAAATTCATATCTTTCATATTTTACCAATGGTTTGAGTGCCGTTTTTTTGGATTATCCGGTGCTGTTATGGTTTAGCCTTATTGGCTTAGTTTACTTAACAAATTAGCTTTAACGGCTGGCCATTCACTGGCAATAATGGAATAAACCACTGTATCGCGGTAAGAGCCATTTTCCATTATCTGATGGTTACGTAAAATACCATCTTGCTTAGCGCCAAGCCGCTCGATGGCAGCACGTGATGCCCGGTTAAAATAATGGGTGCGAAACTCTGCGGCAATGGCGTTTAGTTGTTCAAATAAATGCGCTAACAATAGCAGCTTGCATTCGGTATTAACCGGCGTTCTTTTAGCACAATCGGCATACCAGGTATAACCAATCAGCGCTCTTCTGTTTGGTGCATCAACATTGTAATAGCGCGTTGTTCCTACAATTTCACCTGTTGCTGTTGACCTTACCGCATAAGGTACATCGCCATGCGCTGCAGCAGCGATGGCCGCAGCAACGTAATCTGCCATCTGGTTTACTGCAGGTACATGAGCAAACCATAGTTTGCCGGGCTCACCATCTGCCACTGCATGTTGTAACGGCCCGATATGGCTTTCTGCCAAAGGCTCCAGCGTAACAAAACGGCCAACCAGTTCTTGTTGTTTAATCCACATAGTATTTTAACCCGACAATTTTTAACTACTGATTTTTGATGATATCAGGCCGCGCTGTTATCTGAATTGGCGCAACTGGATATGGTTGCCATCTGAGTCTGCGATATTGCACACGGTAAATAGCGGATTAGACCATAAACCTTCAAATGACCGGCCACCCAGCTCTTCTGCTTTTAGCTTTGCATCTTCAATATTATCAACGGTTAAAAACAGTTTTACGCTATTAAAATCCGGCGGCGGCATCGTTACCGGTGGCGTATGAATAACAATGTTAAAACCATCTTTAACCAGGCTGATCAACTCAGTTGTCTCCCGGATCACGTCCATCGCAAAAAGCGCTGTGTAAAATCCGGCCAGATTTTTTATGTCGTTTGAATAAACTAAAGCACCATGTTTTGCCGGGCCGTTCATTAAATCCCCTCAAAGGTTGAAATTAAAATGCGTTATAACGCAGCCTGATTAAACACTATCGTAAGACAACTAAAGTTTACTGCTACAAGCGCAATAACATGCATACTTTTACTGAACTTACCTTTACAAGCAGACGCTACGATCCATATAGTAAAAGCGGTCGTCCTCGTCATTTATGCTAAAGCCGTGGCGTTGGTATAATTGCACAGCCGGGCTGTTTTTAAATACTCTTAGCCTGAGTTGGCTCGCTTTGGATGCCCTGGCTAACTTTTCTACTTCTGCCAGTGCTAAAGCACCAATGCCCCGGTTTTGAAACTGTTGATCTACTTGCAAATCGCGCAGGTAGCAGCCCTCACTGTCAAAAGATAATCTCATAACTCCTACGACCTGGCCTGCCATTAAAATGTCCCAGTTAAGCAATTGCTGAGTCATGTCCCGGATTTTCGCCTTATCCCACTCTACCGAATATTGTGCGTAATATGAACGCATATTGGTAAGGGTTAACTCTGCAGCTTTTGCTAAATCCTCAGCAGGCCGAAAGGTAATCACAGTCATAGCCTGCTTACATTGCACAGGCGTTTGAGGTGTGCATGGCTTTGATGTGCTGTGGTGAAGGATCACTGGCCAATCTTCCATATAGTGCGGAATCAGAAACAATACCATTGATTTCCCAGCGCTGCCTCAGTAAGCCCTCTTGATAGAACCCAAGCTTTTCTAGTGCTTTTGCTGAGGACTGGTTATCCGGGTCGATTTCAGCCTCAATCCGGCGAAGGCCCAGAGAATTGAAGCCATATTGAATTAGTGCTTCACCAGCCTCAGTAATATAGCCCTTACCCCAACAAGCCCGGCTTAAACCAAAACCGATTTCAGCCCGTTTCGATTCTTTGTCATAACTAAACAACATACATTTGCCAACCAACTCAGCAGTAGACTTAACATATACGCCAAGCACCAGTGATTCTTGACGCTGCATCGCATCGTTGCTGTTATCTACGAAACGATAAGCATCCTGAATGCCAGACCAGGGTGGCGTATTCCAGTACTTCATTACCTCAGGATCAGAAAATATTTCCAGTAAGCTGGCCGAATCAGCGGATACTAAAGGTTTCAATGTTAACCGCTCAGTTTCAATAACCGGGAAAAACAACATTTCTGACATTCATTGCTCCATTTTTGACACTGTTCTTACCGCAGCGGTCCTTAACGCTAAAAAGCTGCGGTGTTATCAGGCTTTTGTTACTTTACCGGTTAAAAGGTGTACAGCCTCTGTAATCGCTGTCGCCCCTTCTTTGGGTTTAGCCTGAAAAATAAAATGAGGGCCGTCAAGCTCTGCAAAGGTAATGTCGCTGTAGGCTTGCACAAACTCCAGCCTTTTCCGCTGATGCACCAGCATATCGTGTGCAGCGCCAATATATACCGTCGGAACGCCCGACTTAAAGCCGTCATATTTTGCCTGAGCGATGACTTTAAGCCTTAATTTAAGAGCGCGAACCGGAGCGGCATCTATAGCGCGTCTGAACAACTCAATTTCTTTATTGCCGGCGTCTTTCCCCAGAAAGAACAGCCTGTAAACGATGCCGGAAAACGGCAGATGGGCGAAATAGCGTATTGGTAACAACGACGCAAAGTGCGCCATCAACTTTTTCGGCGCCGATAAGAACGAAGCAACAAAGATTATGCCTGTTAAATGCGGCACTAGCTGCTGTGATAGCAATGCGGCAATACCGCCGGAGAATGACTCGGCAACAAGAATAAAATCCTCATCAGGAAGGCGTTTTAATATCCACTCTGACAGAGACTTATAATCTTGCGCGCCCTCGTTTGGTAGCGGTAAAACTATTACCTCTATGCCCTGAATATTCGCCACCAGCGGGCCAAACAACATTCCGGTTCCATCCATTCCGGGTAATAGCACTAACTTCAATTTTTACGGCCTTTTTTACCACAACTTACGCCTTCTTTAGGCTGGATTTTGTTGGTATTTCTCAAAACCATGATTTCCAAACCCCGCAACAGCGCAAGCAATATCAAAAACCAAGCATTTTGCATAAGAACGACACTAAAGCCAGCATGCAAAACCAGCTGAACCTGGTGCCAACTGCATTGCAGCACCGGATAATAACGGAACTGAATTAAACAGCGTGTTATATTTGCTGCTTTTCAGGACCACAGACAAAACGCTCTTCCCCGAGGTGATAAATATTGTTGACAGCCACATAAGCCCCTGACAATACTCCTGAAATTGGAAGAAGAACCAGCCCGCTGATCGAGTAGAAGCTATTAGCCTCCTCGAAGCCATTGATGACCTTAAGCGTTTTGCGGTCACTTGAGATTTCACAACGATTAACCTTAACTTGGTCATCTTGTGGAACCATTACACAGCCACTCAACAGTCCTGAAAGCAGTAATAACACTGTTACATTTTTCACTTTAAAGTCCTTCTCAAATGCTACCTATTTCAGCTTTGGCAGAAACGATAAATCGACGTAGTATTTTGCTGGGTTGCCCTGGGCGATAAATACTCTGATCGTTTCTTGCTTGATATAAGCAGACGGGTCAAACCACAGATTATTACTTTTAAAGATATGAATATCAGACGTGGCCGGGTTTTGCCACTGCGTTAACACCCGAAACGGGTGTTTGCCATTTACGGACAACGCCGTATTCTGTTCAACGCTCTGGTACTGGGTGTCTATTGCCACGCCACTGGTTTTTAGCCTTTCATCCTGCCGGCCTTTTAACGCGATAAACACAATAATGACGGCGCCTACCAGAAAAAATACCGCGCCCATACCCGCTAAAATAAGCGCAACGCTCCACAGCGAAAAGAAGTCATTAATTTTGGCATCTGATGGCCGCGCGGCCTGGTACAGCACTTCTACCTGCTCGCCTTCGGCATAACGCGCCGGATTACTGCCGGCTGACGGGGCAAATTCAATGACCTGGCCGTTTTGGGTAGTAAACTCAACTAAAGGCCGGTAACTAATGGAATTACTCGTGCGTGATACCAACAGCTCCACCACAATACCTTCTGCCGTTGCGGCCTCTTTTAAAAATGAGCTGGTACTGTTGTAAACAAAAAACGCCCCCGCCAGCATAGCAAAGCCAACTAAAGTGAATAAATATTTAACGATTGCAATGACTTTCATGTTTGATCCCAGTATGTACTTTGTATTATTAGCCGCGGTTACATTTGCAGAGCCAAAGCGCTGCCTCTTTCCTTTACCTGTCTTAGTCAGCCAATAACGCTGTTAGTGGCTTGCACAGGCGTTATCCATAACAGCAGCAGAAATATCCGCCATAAGATAGTTTTGTGCTTCTGCTGCTGATATCGCTATATGGCCAAACACCAGCCCGTCACCGGTAACGGTTAACGTACGTGATTCACAGGCTATTGCGACGGGCACGGCTAAACTGCCGGATTTACCTTCGCGCTGTAATTTAAGCGTTGTTCTGCCAACCAGATCGCCTTCAAGATACCATTCATCAAAATAAGGGCCGCCGACCATATCACGGTAAACAAAGTTGGCATCTGGCTTAAAGCTGCCGGTTGTTGCATTAAGTTTCAGTGCACGGTTAAGTTGAGGCGGCAGGCGCAACCAACCCAGCACGCGGCTATTACCCAGCCGGTAGCCGCTATCTTGCTGGGTAAGCGGTATCGCCTCACGGGAAGAATACACCGGCCCCGCATTTTGTTGCGCTACCACAACAGCATACGGGTTCACCTGCGCCACAATAGCTACATGGCCATAGGGATTAAATAACGACGGGCCATAAACAATAATATCGTCCGCCGCTGGCATGGTGGTACCGCCGTTATGGTATTGCAGTAAAGCGCGTTGTTCATTTAAGGCGCCATCAGGCAGGGTTTGGTCAAAAAATGTTTTGGCGTGCCCGTAAGAATCTGGCATCTGATGGCCAAACCTTTCATAGTAATAGCGTTTTACAAACTCGATACACTGATACCTGATACCAAGGTTGTAACCACCCGTGGATAAGTTTCTGCCATGCGACTGATTTACCCCGCCGTTATAGTAAATAGCCACGCCGTTTAAATCATCAATCTGCGTACCCGGCAAAACACTGCTGCCCAGCGGCATGCGGGTAATAAGCTGATAGGCGCCAAACACTGCTGCAATAAGTACAAATATCGCAAGCAGCCACTTCATGGTTTTATTCACAAATACATCTCATCCTTTGCTAATACGGCACAGAGTTATTCAGTTGTTTAATTCTTTGCTCTGCAACCTGCATTACTACCCTAAGCACTTATATACAGCATAAAACAGGCGGGCTATGGTTTGGTCCCCTTTTGCGGGAGCAAGAGTTTATTCTGTCAGAGGAATGTAAATCAAGTATTTTATGTTGTACAAACTTATGTAACTTTCGTTACGCGACCGGATAAAAGCCCGCAACCGGCCAAAGCGGCGGCCAATACCGAGAATAGCAATACAGCTTCTACCGCTTCGAGCACCCACAACGTCAGGCCCGACAGCAACAGCCAGAGCATCGGCATAAAAGCAACAAGCCACAAACGCCAACCCCGCAGCAGAATAAGCATCAGGCCAAGTGTCGTTATTGCTGTGGGATCAGCATGAATGCCAAACACCTGTGCCTGCCACCAACTGCTGCCGCTATCTGTTGCAACAAGGAGCGGTGCAATAAGTGGCTGGACAATCAGGCCGGTAACAGCAATGGCAATACCGATTGCCACGCCAATAGCAGCCAGGCGGCTGCCAGCTACAGGGCCTATTTTAGTGGCCGGCGTCTTACTTAAGCCAAAACCGGTTAGCGCCAGCCATAACAGCAGTATGGCCTGAGCCAAAAAAGCGTAGCCAACATAGTTACCCGCCCAGTTAAGCTGAGCATAGTGCTGGATAAAAAACACCACGGCAACAAAGGCCCAAACCGGTGCCATTAACAGGCAAGCCAGCCGGCCACGCTGCTCATATTTCCGTACAAACAGCGCCAGCATAAGCGCTGCGGCGCCCAGTGTCAGGCTAACTAAATGCAGTGGCCACCAGGTTTCGCTTATACGCTCAAGCAGGCGAAAATACACGTCGGCACTAAAAGGAACAAAATCTTGCAGCTGGTAGCTGGCAAAGCTATTCATACGGCTTCTATAAAGCGCGCCATTTGCTTACGGGCAGCGGCAGATGGCATGGGGTTAAGGCCGGCGCGCATATTTTCCTGTAAATGCTCAATTCGGGTAGTTGCCGGAATAGCGCAGCTAATAGCCGGGTGGCTAACAATAAACTTCAGCAAAAATTCTGCCCAGCTGGTGCAGCCCCACTCGGCCGCCCAGCCAGGCAAAGGCTCGGCGCGCCGCTTCAGGTTTTTAATCAAACTACCGCCGTTGTAAGGCCGGTTGGCAATTACCGCTACGCCCTTCTCTGCTGCCAATGGCAGCAAACGGCTTTCTGCTTCGCGCTCAGTAATATTGTAAGTTAGTTGCACAAAGTCGATATCTTCAGAGTTCATAATCTGTTCAACCTCATCGTGCCGGCGGCCATGTGAGGTAGTAATACCAATATAGCCAACCTTGCCTGCCGCTTTTAGCTCTCGCAGCACCGCCAGGTGTTCGCGCCAGTCACTCAGGTTATGTACCTGCAGTAAATTAAATTGCGGGATATTCCAGCGCTTTTGCAAATCGGCAACCTGCTCGCGCGCTGAGCCACCAGCCGGGCTCCAGACTTTTTCAGCAGCAAACAGGTTATCGGTTATACCTAGCTTCGATAAGGCGTGACCCATTACATCGGGTGCCGAGCCATACATAGGAGATGAGTCAATCAGGCCACCACCCAGTTCAAAGAAGGTTTTTACCAGTTCGGTACGAGCAGCCAGCAACTTGGCATCGTTACCAACATTAAAGGTACGCCAGGTACCCATGCCAATTACCGGTAGCGCTTTATTGCTATTGGGAATGGGCTTTTGCCAGCGCCCGCCGCCAGCTGCAAAACCGGGGAATGCCGGTAACAAGCTAGCAGCCATAGCGGCAGCAAGTAATTTAAGGCTTTGTCTGCGGGTTAAGCGATGTACGCGATGCTGCATAATATAAGCGCCCCTTCAGATCATGTCGCTGGGCACGGTATGGCGCCAGGCAGCAAAATTAAGCATACCAGCCCAGCCAACCGTTGCCAAACCAGCGAAGATGAAGACACTATCAGGCTTCCAGGCTAATTTTTCTTTGACTCAAAAATTATTTGCCGCCCATGTGCGCTATGCGTTAATTTCTAAAGCACTAATCCTTAGGCGAATAGGCTATTAAACTATGAAGAGATTGCTCGGCGTTATTTTGCTGATTACCGCTTGTAGCACTGCGGCTACCAGCCACAATTTTATCGGCTGTAACTGGCATATCCCAGTCGGATTTGAGCAGTTGTCTGACAACGAGTACCGCAAAATTCCAGCAAATGACGACTTAAACACATCGTTTAGCTCAGTGCTGTTTTCGCCAATCGTGCCTGATGAGCTTACCTCGCTGATTGAAATGGATAGCTTACCGGATACCGAAGTGCTGGTGATTTCCCATCCGGACGATAGCCGGTACAGCTACCAATCTGTTTTTACCAACCGTAAAACCCGATTTGGCGATAGTATCAGTAGCGATACACTGCGGGTGTCTGCAAAAGACCAGGTTGTTGCATTGGTTGCGCTTACGCAAACTGACAGTTTTCATTTAACCAGTGCATGTGTGCCGCCAACAGTGACAGAGCAACACTACGCAGTGCTGGCTCAGCTAGCGCAAGGAATAGAGGCATTTCTTACCTCAGAGCATGGGTTTAACGTTTTGATACCACAATCTGAATAAAGCGGCTTTAGCAAAAAGTGGACAAACTTGTTAAATATTTTTTGGATTAGGTAGATCACTACGCCAGAAGATTTCACTCTCTTGCTCCGCTAGAAATCCAAACTCATCATTCAGAATAACTACGCCTTCAAACATGATGTCATTCGGCGTTCCGTCAACATCGGCGTCGTCCATATAAAATCTAAACCGTAACCCCTTTGCGGATTCTAAGGTCACCGACGCTTCCTCGACGCTCTAAAGAATAACCTTTCTCTGTCATCCTCGCATTCAGGTCACAATATATTTCTTTCAATTCGCTCATAGTGATTCTGACCCTAACTATTTGCTAATGAGCAGCCGAAACGCAGTTTAGGCCGTCCCGTGGAGGCCACGTTGTTTGTGGCCGGAGCGAAATTAAGAAACTTGTTATACATATAGACGTCAATACAGCACTTGAAAATCATTGTAAAAGACCAAAAAACACTCACCGTCAGGACAGCTATATTTCGCATTAAAATACTTATACCCATATTCATGACGAGAGTGGTAAATAGTGAAAATGGCTTCATTTCCTTCAATTTTGTAAACTGTCGCTCCGGTTTGTTCAGGGTATACCTTTATTACATGGCCAAGATGAGTTATCGGAAGCCCACCTTTAAATGCACTAATTACTTCTTGCTTTACTGAATCACTAACATCACCAACTATTTCAATAGCATAGGAACGGTAGCAATATGTTAAAAGTATGGAAAATACAAAAATTTTTATTAAATGTGGCATATTCATAAGTACGTATAACGCCGCGCTTTGCGGATGTTTTTGGAGCGCAGCGAAAAAAACAGTCCGTAACAGCGCCTTGTTATGCAATTGGACATTTTTCTAAATAGCTACCAAAGTAGAACTGACTTGCACTATTAACACTATGATGATTCGCAATTGAAACCTCAGCATCAGTAAGTTCTTGATCTGGCAAGTTACCTGCTAATGCAAGAACTGGAGATACAGGGATAAATAAAAATCTATGATAGCAATCCGCGCATAGAAATTGACTATTTTTCGAGTGTAGTAAGCCCCACTTTATACCCCCTAGAGTTTGCATAAGCTGATCAACACCGATTTGAATTTGGATTCCGGTTAATTGCCTAGCAGGAATTTCTGCACGCTCATTTATATAGCCGATACCTCTTTTCTCTAATATCTCTTGCTGTTCCTTCGTCAAATATTCGCCATCAATTCCAAATAACGGCGCATCTGATGAACGCTCTAGGTGAAATTTATGGCGCAGCCGCCATAATGCTAAATATTTAGAAATTGCAGCATCATCTCTAGGACGACCGAGATTGAGACTATCTATTTGATTATGAAAATCGGCTTCAATATGAGCCATATATCCCTTTTCAGCTCTTTCATCCCAGTTTCTCTTTGTACTAAAAATTTTAGCGCGCTTATGACGTTGCAGCACCTCACCAGTGTTTATGTCTTTAACCTCTACATTGCCATTCGTATTGTAAAACTTGGCTATTGCGTGCGCAGTGTGAAAATGCTGCTCAACGGTTAGTTGCAGCGGATTTCCTTTTCGAGTTTTTTCGTAGGTCATGACGCCGTTTCTTTTAGTGCATAACGCCGCTAGCAACGGCGGACTTGGAGGCGCGAAGCGCCGGAAAGGCCGTCCAGCTGCGAAGCAGCAATGTTGGCTAGCCTTGTTAAATTCATTTGCCAGTATGCTTCGCTAATATAAAAGCAACATTTTTAATCATTGACTTCATATCCTCAGAACTCATACCGTCAATAGAACTAATATCAGGCATGCTTTCCATTTTCATTTCTGATAATTTTCCCACTTTAGTTTGGAATGAAGCTTCTTCACTAATCGCATGGCGAGCTAGCTGAATATTACGTTCGGATAAATCTCTATCTATAACCTTGTTTGGAAGGCTAATCTTGCCATCAGGCGATATACCAACATAAAGAGAGTTGTTTTTATCTTGGTTTCTCTTGTCCGATAAGGCCGATGCGCCACCGATAATATTCTCGAAACTTTCTTCATCACCCAACATTGCGGCTAGAATTGAGTTCCCGACTGTTTCTTGCCTTAGCTTAGATTGATGATCTCGTAGTCTCTTAATTGTAAGTTTCCAATCTATTTCTATTCCAGAAGCAAGCCTGCGGCCAGCAGCATAAAGAATTTTGCACTTAGCAATTTCTTCTCTCGCTATATGAGCTAGCGTATAAGAGCGAGAAAAAGCTTTGTTTTCGAACAAAATTTCAGACTCTCTTAGTAACTCACTAGCATTTACGATAAGAGCCGACATATATTCGTCAATTTGATTAAGACTGAAAGACATCCGCTCTCCAAGAATTTAACGCTGCAATCACGCGTTTATCGCGTGTATTGCTTTGTTAAGACCTTTTGATTTCAGTTTATCTTCAATTTCATAGTACTGATTCAGATGCCCTATTGAGTAAACAGGAAGAAAAAATAAATCATTTTCTGCGGCTATATCAAAAACTTCATCCAGTAACTCAGCATCCTTATATATCAAATAAATAACCCAATAATCTTGAAACCATACATGAAATCTATGCTCTACAAATGCCAACTGAGGAGAGTAAGTTTCTTTAAAAAGGTCTGTTATATATTCAGACATTGGTTTAAAGCCAATATACTCGCGAAATTGCAGCTTTCTCTTCGACCATTTACCTATTTCTTTGTAGCAAGTAGGTGTCTCAACTTCTACTAACTGACGTAGAAAGTTATTAATCCTGGAACCCCAAAGCTCCTTATCAGAATCAGAAGCACTTTCGATCCTGTCAAAGGAATTTGATGTGTGTAACCAATGATCAAAGACTGTTACAGCAACCCAGCGACACTCATCAGGTGAGCAGTCATCATTCATTTTTAACAAGTTGCCAAAATCTTTAGAGATCTCGGTGTTTTTTGATTTTGGTAGATTCCGAAATTTTCTCATAGGGTCTTAACGCTTATTCGACGGGTCGGCCCGCACTTAAACACGGGCTAACCTGCCTTTGTAAATTTAATGTACAAGACACTACACCGCTTCTTTAAAACTTACAATAACTTATCGGTACAGCTTATATTTTTGCTAGCGAAAAATACGGGTTAACCCGTCTAACAAAGCACGTTTGGCTTTAACCGAATTGGATATAAATAAAGCGATGTGAGTGCAATGATGCATACCAGATGGAATTTCTGCTTTTGGTATAAACCAGCTGTTCCTCTACCTTCTTTTTAAACTGGCAATAGCCAGTTGCTGCAACTGGTCAAACTGCTGCTGGCTGATGCTGAATTTCTTCAGCTTAAGGGTTTCGCTCAGATGCTGACTATCAACCCGAAATTTGAGCACTTTGCTGTTTGGGCATAAGTTAAATTCGGTGATGTCACTCCAGTAGTAAAAATCGCTGCTGACTGCGGAACTACCTAGTGTAATACCCTCAGTATTCGCCCTAAATTGCCTAGGTTGCTTTACGCCTATCGAAATGGACAAAAAAAGTGCTAAAACCGGTGCCATAGCCACCAGTACCATTAATCTGCCATAGCGTGGGTCCAAATCAATCATCGCCGGCACGTATTTGTAGCCGACACAGGCGGCACCTAAAATAATGCAATTTACCAGCAGGATTGTACAAAGCTTAGTTCTGCCTTTTACTGCGACTTCTTGCAGTACTACATCCATATGGTTATCCGGTATATGACGAACGAAATAACCATACACTACATCAACTTAGTATAGAAATTTAAATTTGAGGAGCAGAACAAGATTAAGCTGTAAGTCCAAATCTGGCGCACAGCAGCCAATTTCAAACCTCTATTTAACCGGATAAAACCAGGCATTTACTATCAGGCCATCTTGTACTTCATACACCACCATTACCTCATACGGCTGTTCGGTTAAACCGTATACCCTTTCGTGATCAATTACCTTATTACCGACCACCATTCGCTGCAGCACTTCGGCGCGCAGTGCGGCTATGCTAAAGCGCTCGGTTTTGTAAAATGCCTCCAGCGCAGTGCGGCCTTTTAAGGAGGGTTCCGTTGCTGGCATGCGGTAAATGGCAATATCGCTGTGATAACAGCTGATAAAAGCAGCGAGATCTTTAGCGTTGTAAGCATCCAGCTGACGTTGTACCGGCAGTACTGTTTGTGCGTTATTCATCGTGTGGCAGCCTTATTCCAGTATTTTGCACATAAACAAACTATTGGGATCGTCGGTGTAATCAGCAAAAGGACCACAGTAGTGAAAACCGGCGCTTTGGTACAAGGTGCGGGCAGGCAGGAAGAAGTCCATTGAGCCGGTTTCCAGATATACAGCACTGATACCGCTTTGCTGTGCCGCGTTAAGTAAATGCTGCAATAAGGCACGGCCAACGCCTTTACCAAGGGCTTCGGGCGCGGTGCGCATTGATTTAATCTCGCCCATATCAGCACGGTGTTGTTTTAACGCCACGCAGCCGAGCAAGATATCACCGTGCCAGGCAGTCCAGAAGCGGATATCTGCCGCTTTTAATTTACTGATATCCAGTGCATGCACGCTCTCCGGTGGCGAGGTGGCATACATATCGGCCAGATGGCCTTCAAGTAACGCGATTACAGCGGCAGATTCCAGCTTATCGGCAATAATATTCATGATGTTTTTACTTTAGTCAGAAAAAATAATCTGTTTTTGGTTTTATTCTTGCGGCATTACCCGGTTACGGCCAGCACGCTTGGCTTCATACATTGCCACATCTGCCTCACGTACTGCAGCGTCGGCATCGGTATCGTCTGTGGCTGAAGATGCTACACCAATACTGATAGTGACCTGCCCGACAGTGTTAAATTGCTGCTGTTCTATCTGGCGGCAGAGTTTATTTGCCATGGTAATGGCACCAGATTGCTCTGTGGCGGGCAGGATAACAATAAACTCCTCGCCGCCATAACGGGCAACAAAATCGCTTTCGCGGATAGCCTGCTGCAGTAATTTAGCAAGTTGCTGAATAACCTGATCGCCGGTTTCATGGCCAAACTGGTCGTTAATTTGTTTAAAGTGATCAATGTCCATCAACAGTACAGCATAACGATGATTGCGGCGTTTTGCTGTAGCAAATTCTGCCTGCAGCCGCTCATCAGCCGCTCGCCTGTTGTAAATACCGGTCAGGGCATCTTTAAGGCTTAGCTCCTGCAACCTGGCATTAGCGCGCTCTAGATCTGCTGTGCGTGTTGCTACCTGCTGCTCCAGCGTAATATTGGCTTGCAACAATGCCTGGCGCTTGGCTGCCATTTTAACCATCATGCTACTAAGGGCACTGCTGAGATAACGTATTTCTGTCAGCTTGCTGCTTACGTTAAACACCACATTTTCGCCTCCCTGCGCCACTTTAGCCGCCAGGCTGGCCAGTTGCTCAACGGGGCGGCTAAAGTGACTGGCAAGGCGGTATGCCAGCACCATTGCCAACACTAATGTAATGGCGCCATACCACAGAAGCTGGCGGTTAAGTTTGGTTACCGGTGCCAGCGCCAGCTCTGCAGGTTGACGCAAAATAAGCTGCCAGCCCAGATCATCGCCAAACTGGGTGCTAATACGAATGCGGCTGGTAAGGTATTGTTTACCTCCCCAATCTATCAATGCCACCTGCCCCGCCGGTGGCAGATCAGCCGGCACCGCCAGTTGGCCTATATATTCGTACGGATGTAACCAGTGCCCGGCACTGCCAAGAATTAGCAGCTCTACTCCGCTATTGGCGGCATCAGCGGTAAGCACAGAACTGAGCACATCATGCACCCAGCTCCAGTGTACATGGGTAGCCACCACAGCACGGATGCTATTGTCCGTGCCATACACCGGTGCGGCAAAATCAACAAAACGCAGTGGCTCGTTGCTGTTTTGCTTTGGCAGCAGCCTGGCCAGCAATACCGCTTCGTGCACATCACCAACAAAGCTGCGCTGTAAACCGCCACTAAACCAAGGGCGCTGCGCCACATTCTGCTTTAACAGCAAGCCGTCTGTGGCCTGCAGCACATTACCATCTGGTGCGGCCAACCCAATCCAGGCGTAAAACGGATACGACTGGCGGATATCGTCCAGCAATTGCTGTACTTCAGCGCCCTGTAAATCACCGGATGTAAGTAAATGGCTTTTACTTAACAGCCGTATTTCGCGCTCGCGCTCAGCCAGTGTTCTGCTGATCAGCATAGCAGCGGAATTACCGGTGCTAAACAGCGCATCACCAGCGGCTTTAGCTAAGGTTACTGAGGCAAGACGATCTAAATAAGCCGTTAAACCGATACTTACCGCTAAAAACAGGCTGCCGAATAACAGAACCAGTCTTGCGTGGAAACTATTAAATTGTTTCATTAACCATTCACTGTGTACTCTGGCCGAACATTTTGTTATCAGAAAGCCCATTACAACACCGGCGCCAGCCGTTTTTGTACGTCGGCCAGTTCCTGGTTATAGCAGCTGATATAAGGCAGCTCGGCAGCACTGGCGGCTAATTTTAATGCATAGCCGCGCTCGATATTACACACAATGGCCAATGCCTCTGCCATCCGGCCGCTGTTGCAGCTGATAGCCTGCTTAATATCCGGGTTAATATTTAAATGCTGTAAAAAGCGCTCTGACTCGACACCAAACAACATGTCCGAGCCCGAAATTAACGCGGCGAGAAAATACTGATGGCACTGCTCGTTGCCAAGCTGCCACAGTTTGGCAATACGCTGCGCAGTGTACGCGCGGGTTAGTACCGTTATCGCCGCAGTTGGTGCGGTATTGTTAAGTACGGCATACATCAGCACCCATTTGCGCGCCAGCTCCAGCCCAAGCCGGGTAATCATTTCTTTGACCGAGCTCACTTCGCGCGTTTTACGGTACAGCGGGCTGTTCACAATTTTCAGCATGCCCATCACTATGGCCGGTTCGTCCTGCAGCAATAAAACCAGTTGGTTAATATCTGGCTCGTCGGCAAACAGGCAGCCAATAATTTCTGCCAGCCGCATTACGCTGGGTTCAATTTTTTTACCGGCGATCAGTAAGGGTTTAGCTAAAAAATAGCCCTGAAATAACTCACAGCCCAGTGCTTTAAAGGCAATAAACTGTTGTTCGGTTTCTACCTTTTCAGCCAGCCAAACCAGCCCTGGCCTGCTGTACTGCGCTTTATAACGCTCTACTTCAGCCAGGCTGCTGTTTAGCACATCTATTTTGATAATATCGGCCAGCTCCAGCAATGGCTGCCAGGTATCGTTGAATTCAAAATCGTCCAGAGCAAAACGAAAGCCCTGCTGCTTAAAACTGGCAACAGCGGCAATAAATTCCGCAGTGGGCTCAATGCGTTCAATCAGCTCTATAACCACTTGTGATGGCTCAAGCGGCAAAAAGCTGCGCGACAGTAAAAACTGAGCACAAACGTTGATAAATACCGGCGCACGGTACTGCTCAATTTGCTCAGTAATGCCGCCGCACAGGTTATACAGCAGTTCAGTGGTGGCTTTAACATCACCCAATTCAAGCGCGGTAACACCGGTGTCGCTGCGATACAGCAGCTCTACCGCGTAGCGTTGTTTATTACGATCAAAAATAGGCTGGGCTGCGAACAGGCTTTGTAAATCTTTGCCGCAACGAATATTCTGGCTTTGTCTGTTCACGTACTGTCCTTACAGCTAAACAGTTACAGTTGGTAACAGCCAATATAAAGCCAGTGCTACGGCCTGTCTAGTTAGTCTGCTTTTTTTGCCGTCGCACACTATTTCAGATACAAAACAACAACAAAGTGCCATAGCTGAGCTATGGTTATGCTGCGGCACATTAAATAATCCCAAACCGGTATACAACAAGAGCACGACTATGAAGCTACTGATTGAAAAAGCGACAAATTTACCCGGCATACCCAAGGTAGTGCAGGAGCTGATTGCCAGTTTTAGTAATGAAAAAATAAACAGTGACCGCATAGCGGTAATTTTAAGCAGCGATCAGGCATTAACTGCCAAAGTGCTGCGGATGGCTAATTCGGTGCGTTATGGCGGCCACCGTAAAGTGGGCTCGGTAAAAGATGCAGTTATCGTGTTGGGTATCGACTCGTTACGTACCCTGGTGCTGTCGGTAGGTTTTGTCTCTACATTAAAAGCACCTGAAGGTTTTAATATTAAAGAATTCTGGTTAAAGTCGTTTAAAGTGGCCAACCGCTGCAAATGGCTGGCTAAATCACTGAAAACAGACCCGGAAATTGCCTATACCTGTGGCTTGCTGCATGCCATTGGTGAGTATCTTATTCACCTGGTAAAACAGGAAGAAGCTATTTTAATAGACAAACGGGTAGCTAAAGGCGAAAACCGCTCCCGGCTGGAGCAACAATTGCTGGGCTTTGATTATGCCAAAGCCGGCAGCGAGCTGGCAGATTACTGGCACTTTCCGCAAGATATCGTTACTGCCATCCGCTGGCAGGAGCAACCAGGCGCTCAGGAAGAGCCGTCAAAGTATGCCAGCAGCATTCTTATTGCCCAGTATATGCTGGATAACGAAGCCAAAATTGAGCAAGGTATTTTTGATGACTTTCCTGCCAAGCTGGTACACAGCCTGCACCTGAATTTGTCGGGCCTGTACGTAAGAATGGAAAATATGACCGATATTGATGAGGGTATTGAAGAGTTTATCAACTAACCGGCTAAATACCCTCTGCCCGAATACCACTGGCAGCCGTTAGCCAGTGGTGTTCGCTGTGGCAGCCAGCTTGTCTTTACGCAGTACCAGCAAGGTAAACAAGGTGGCACTGACAAACATTAGTAAGCTGTACACACTGGGTGCCACCGACATAGGCTGGTTTTGCAAAATGCCGGTGGTTACCAATAGTGCCAAAGTGCCGTTTTGCAAACCTACCTCCAGGCAAACCGTGCGCGCCTGCGCCTCGCTGTGTAGCAGGTAATTACCCAGCAGATATCCCAGCAGCATGGTCAGCAGGTTCAGCGTTAACGCGGCCGGGCCGGCTTTGGCCAGATAAACCCAAAGCGCATCGCCTAAATCCAGTGCAATAGATACAATCAGCAGCGCCAGCACCACCACGGAAAACTTGCTGATTAACGGCTCAGCCCGGCGGGCGAATGCCGGCCATTTCGCCCGCAGCGCCATACCCAACAGAACCGGAAATACGGTTATGATCATCAGCTTAAACCAGGTGCTTAGCACCGGCAGGCTCAGCATTGATTCGGCGTCACTGTAATAACCTATCGCCCAGGCGCCCAGGCGCCCAGCAACGGAATAGTAATGGGGGTAATAAAACCAATCACAGCAGTTAACGACACCGACAAGCCCACATCGGCTTTACATAAATAGCTGTACAAGTTTGACGTGGTGCCACCAGGGCATAACGCCAGAATAAATAAGCCTATTGCTAACTCGCCTTCGAGCTTAAACAGCGCAATAATCGCCACCGCAGACAGCGGCAGCAACAGCATTTGGGCCAAGGCACCCAGTAAAAAACCACGCGGCTGGCGAAACACCCGCTGAAAATCTGCCGGCGTTAAACTTAAGCCAACACCGGCCATAATCAGGATCAGCGCTATGGGTAAACCAATTTGGGTCAGGGTTTCAAACATACAGAGGCCATATCGTTATTTTTCTGCTTAGTGTACAAACTACAGCAAGCTGGCAGTGGCCGCAATTAAGTGCGCTGTGGTTACAACAACTGTTTTATTGCCGCACCTAAGCCATCCAGCGTTAGAGCATACATGCGTTTTTGCATTAGCTGCTCTATCATGCCAATAGAATAATAGTGCCCCCACCACTGTTGTGGCTGCGGGTTTAGCCACACCGCTTTGGGATATTGCGTTAGTAAACGCTGCAACCATACCTTGCCGGGCAGTTCGTTGTAGTGCTCAACACTGCCGCCAGGGTAGTCAATCTCGTACGGGCCCATAGTGGCATCACCGACAAAGATCAGTTTGTAGTCGCTACCGTAGGTATGAATAATATCGTCTACTTTTATCTGCTCGGTGTAACGGCGTTTGTTATCGCGCCACACACCTTCATACACGCAATTATGAAAGTAGAAGAACTCCAGATGTTTAAACTCGGTTTTAACGGCGGCAAACAGTTTCTGGCATTGTTCGATATGGTCGTCCATTGAGCCGCCGACATCAAAAAACACCAGCAGTTTAATGGCATTGTGCCGCTCGCGCATAAAGCGTAAATCCAGCCAACCAGCCTGCTCAGACGTAGCCTGAATAGTGCCATGTAAATCCAGCTCGGTTTCTGCGCCACTACGGGCAAATTTACGCAGCTGCTTTAACGCCAGTTTAATACTGCGGTTATTTAGCTCGCTATCTGTGTCCAAATCTTTAAATTCGCGTTTATCCCACACCTTTACCGCACGGCGTGCACCACTGCCCTGCTGGCCTATGCGCACGCCTTCGGGGTTATAACCGTAAGCGCCAAATGGCGACGTGCCGCCGGTGCCAATCCATTTATTGCCACCACTATGCTTTTTTTGCTGTTCAGCCAAGCGCTCGCGCAGGGTTTGCAGCAGTTTATCCAGCCCTCCCAAAGCTTGCAGCTTGGCTTTATCTTCGTCAGTAAGCTTACGCAGCACTTCCGGTACCAGCCACTCGGGTGGGATACTGGCGGCGATGTCCACTTCGGCGACGCCCTCAAAGTACTCAGCAAAGGCGCGGTCGAACTTATCGTATTGGGTTTCATCTTTTACCAGACACAGCCTGGCTAACTGGTAAAAAGCCTCAGTGTCAGCGAAAATCACCTGCTGTTTAACTGCATTAAGTAAATCCAGCAGTTCGGTAATGCTGGTTTTTAAGCCGTATTTGCGCAGCGTAAAAAAGAAGTCAATTAGCATGTGCTGGTTCCGCTGTATTGTTCCCGCTGCGGCTCACAACACTTGCCCCGGCTCGTCACAGCAACTCGTTCGGGCTGGCGCCCTCGCTCAGACACTCTGCGCCGACCGGAACAAGGTTCTGATCCTTCGCTGCCATAATTGCCGCAGTCGACCCCGACGAACAAAGCGCATGCCACCAACATACTTTATCGCCCTTGCCTTTTCGCCAAAAACGCCAGCTTTTCTACCAGGCTAAGATCCTGCTCGTTTTTCAGCAAGGCACCAAACATCGGCATTAAACCGCCCTTATGCTGTTTGTCGATGAGTACTTCTGGCGGAATATCTTCGGCCAGCAATAACTTTAGCCAGTCGAGCAGCTCTGACGTTGACGGCTTTTTCTTTAAACCCGGTAATTCGCGCAGCTCAAAAAACGCCTCCAGCGCCACGTTTAACAGCTGCTGCTGAATATGCGGGTAATGCACCGCAACAATAGCGCGCAAGGTATCGGCATCCGGGAAACGGATATAGTGGAAAAAGCAGCGGCGCAGAAAGGCATCCGGCAGCTCTTTTTCGTTATTTGAAGTAATGATCACTATCGGCCGCTGAACGGCGCTTATTTGCTCGCCGGTTTCGTGCACGTAAAACGCCATCCGGTCCAGTTCGTGCAGTAAATCATTGGGAAATTCGATATCGGCTTTGTCTATTTCATCAATCAGCAGCACCGGGCGCTTAGCCGCGGTAAAAGCCTGCCATAGCTTGCCGGGGCGGATATAGTTATTAATATCCTGCACTTTGTCGCTGCCCAACTGGCTGTCACGCAAGCGGGATACCGCATCATACTCGTACAGGCCGTGCTGTGCCTTAGTGGTTGACTTAATATGCCACTGAATAAGCTCGGTGCCGAGGCTTTCGGCCAGCTCTTCTGCCAGCCGCGTTTTACCGGTGCCCGGCTCGCCTTTTATCAGCAATGGTTTTTCCAGCGTTACGGCGGCATTTACCGCTAATGCCAGTTCGTCAGACACTATATAGTTGTCGGTGCTTACAAAGGCCATTCTACCCTCTATGTTTAGTGTTCAAACCTGCTCTTTTTACAACCTGGCAGGCTTGTGGTGAAACGTAATATCTTATAGCCAAAAGCTACTGAAATTTTTGCCACGCTGGCGTATTCTTATAACCAATTTATCGTAAACGGAGTTTTTTTATGGCAAACGTCTATGCAGACAACTCATTGTCTATCGGCCGCACCCCGCTGGTCAAACTAAACCGGACTATTGAAGGCGGTGCTAATGTGTACGCCAAAATTGAAGCACGCAACCCCAGCTTCAGCGTAAAGTGTCGTTTAGGTGCCGCATTAATTTGGGACGCCGAGAAAAAAGGCACCTTAACGGCTGACAAAGAAATTGTCGAGCCTACCTCCGGTAACACCGGTATTGCCCTGGCGTTTGTTGCCGCCAGCCGTGGCTATAAGCTTACCCTGACCATGCCTGCCACCATGAGCCTGGAGCGACGCAAGCTGTTAAAAGCTTTAGGTGCCAATTTAGTGCTGACCGAAGGCCCTAAGGGCATGAAAGGCGCAATTGAAAAAGCTAAAGAAATTCAGGCGTCTAACCCGAATAAATATTTAATTCTGGGCCAGTTTGAAAACCCGGCCAACCCGCAAATTCATTTTGATACCACCGGACCGGAAATTTTTAATGATCTAGACGGCAAGGTTGATATTTTTGTCGCCGGTGTCGGCACAGGCGGTACTATTACCGGTGTTAGCCGTTATCTGAAAAACGAAAAGAAGTTGCCGTTATTAACCGTAGCGGTAGAGCCGGCGGAATCACCGGTGATTACTCAGGCCAAAGCCGGTGAAGAGTTAAAACCCGGCCCACATAAAATTCAGGGTATTGGTGCCGGTTTTATTCCGGGTAACCTGGATTTAGCACAGGTAGATGAAGTTGAGCGCGTTACCAGCGATGAGGCCATTGCCGGTGCACTGCGCTTAATGCGTGAAGAAGGTATTCTGGCCGGTATTTCATCTGGCGCAGCTCTGGTAGCCGCGCAGCGCCTGGCCGCAAAACCGGAAAATGCCGGCAAAAACATTGTCGTGATCCTGGCCAGTGCCGCAGAGCGTTACTTAACCAGCCCGTTGTTTGCCAGTGTCTTCACCGAGCAGGAATTGCAAGCCTAATCAGCATGATGAACGCTATTAAGGGCTGCTTTTGCAGCCCTTTTCTTTACAGCCAGAGAAAAAAAAGCCACACTGGGTGCTGATTTTTTTACCGGATGCCACAGATGAAGCTACGCTGGATACTGCCACTTTTGCTGTTACTGGTTGCCTGCAGCGAGAGCACGCCCAAGGTAAATGCCCAGTGGGGTACACCGGAATATATTGCCACCCAGTTTTTTCATGCGCTGTATAACGACAAAGATCTGGAAAAAGCCAAACAGCTAAGTACCGAAGATTACGCTGCGTTAATGGAATCTTACGGCAGTGTGCGCCAGGTTAACCGCACCCTGATGAATATGTCGTTTGATAGTGTAGAAGTGCGCGTTAACCGCAGCGGCGGCAACCTGCGTGAGCAATATGAAAATGAAGCACAAATTGCCATTTTGCTTACCGGCCCCTATGACGGTAAGCAAGTTGACGAACTGCGGGTGGTTGAAGTGATTAAACACAATAACCGCTGGCAGGTTAAATCCGTTCAGGTAGATAAATTCAGCAGCAGTGCGCGTTAAGTTTAAGCCATAACACTTAATTTAAACCATCAGCCCTAACGCTGAAAAAATGCCGCGATGCGCTGCTGGCATTCGTCAGTGTTAAGCAAGCGCTGAAACTGCACCAGCTCTGTAGCAATGGTTTCCAGCGTTAGCGGCTGGGCATTACGTTTTAACAGCGCTTTACTGCTTTGCACCGCATCGGCGGGCAGCGCCGCCAGCTTCAGCGCTTTTTCCAGAGCCAGCGCGCACACTTCAGTATTGGTTACCACCTGATTAACCAGACCCATCTGTGCAGCCACGGTTGCGCCAAAGGCTTCACCAAGCAATAAATACTGCGCAGATCGCTGATACCCGGCCAGATTTGGCAACAGCACACTGGAACCCGCTTCCGGACATAAACCCAGTTGGGTAAAAGGCAGCTGAAAACGGGCATTGTCAGCGGCATAGACTAAATCGCAATGCAGCAACACAGTAGTACCAATACCAATGGCTAACCCAGCTACCGCAGCCACCACCGGTTTAGGAAACTGCGCCAGAATATACAAAAACTGCACTGTCGGATGCTGGCTGTTTAACTCGCCGGCGCCGATAAAATCCTGCAGGTCATTGCCAGCACTAAAGCAGTCGGCGCTGCCCTGCAGCAATACTACCTTAACTGCAGGATCGGTTGCTGCCTGTATCAGGGCATTGTTAAGGTCGCGGTACATCTGCTGGCTAAGGGCATTCTTTTTTTGTGGCCGGTTCAGGCTAAGCTGCAGCACGCCCTGTGTGGTTTGTTGGGTAATGTCACTCATAAATTTTCGCCTTATTTACCTGCCACACTGCCTTCGCGGCGCGGATCTGCAGCGCCTTGCAAACCTTTAGCAGTAACCATTATCGCATGCAAGCCGCTGTTTAAATCCTGCAGCTGTACTTTATAGCCCATATCTTCAAGCACGGCCTGCTGTTTTTCCAGCGCGGTGCCCTTCTCCAGCGCCAGATAATCATTACGGTGGGTAATACGTGGCAGGTTCAGCGCCTGCTGCACATCCAGCTCCCAATCCAGCACGGCCACTATACTTTGCGCAACATAGTTAATAATGCGGCTGCCACCGGGCGAGCCGATTACCAGCTTCAGTTTATTATTCTGGTCAAACACCATCATCGGCGCCATAGAAGAGCGTGGCCGCTTGCCACCTTCTACCCGGTTTGCCACCAGATGGCCGTCAATTTCTGGGCTTAAGCTAAAATCGGTCAGCTGGTTGTTCAGTAAAAAGCCCCCCACCATTAGGCCTGAGCCAAACACGTTTTCAATACTGGTAGTCATGCTTACGGCGTTGCCGTCGCCATCGACAATAGAAAAATGGCTGGTGTTAGGCAGTTCCGGTGATTTAGCTGATAACAGCACCGGCGCGCCCTCTGGTGTGCCGGCTGTGGCCTGAGCACCCGCTTTACTAAGATCAATTAAAGCCGCACGGCGGGCCAGATAGTCCGGCGCCAGCATGCCTGCTACCGGTACAGCAACAAAAGCCGGATCGGCCAGGTAGCGGTCGCGATCAGCAAAAGCCAGTTTTGCTGCCTGCGCCAATATATGCGTGGCCTGCACACTGTCTGGTGCCACCTTGTTTAAGTCGTACTGCTGTAAAATACCCAGTATCTGCAGTACCGCTATACCGCCGGAGCTTGGCGGTGCCATACCACACACTTTATATAGCCGGTATGGCATACATACCGCATCAGGCTGTTGCACTTTATAATTGGCTAAATCGGCTACACTGAGCTTGCCCGGGTTAACCGGCGCCGTTTGCACCCGCTCGCTGATGGCTTTAGCCAGCTCGCCTTTATAAAACGCATCCGGCCCTTTTGCGGCTATCGCTTTTAACGTGGCGGCATAAGCCGGGTTTTTCAGTAAGCTGCCTTCAGCCACAGACTGATTATTGGGGAAAAAATACTGTTTTGATTCATAAAACTGCGATACGCCTTTATTCCAGCCCATCTGCAGTTGCCGGGCGGTACGTGACGATACCGGAAAGCCCTGCTCCGCAGCAGCAATAGCATCAGTAAAGAGTTCAGCCCAGGGTAATTTGCCATGCTGCTGATGTGCCTGTGCCAGCATAGCAACAACGCCTGGTACACCTACTGATTTTCCGCCAACATAGGCTTCGCGCCAGTCCATCGTTTTGCCGTTAGCATCGCGGAATAAATCAGCTGTGGCGGCTGCAGGCGCCATTTCACGGCCATCAAAGGTGGTAAGGTGCTGCTGTTTGGCCTGCCAGTGCAGCATAAAAGCGCCACCACCAATACCTGAGCTTTGTGGTTCAACTAAGCCCAGCATTAGTTGAGTGGCAATGGCGGCATCCACCGCATTGCCGCCTTTTGCCAGTATCGCGCGGCCGGCTTCAGTTGCCATGGGGTGTGCTGATGACACCATATACTGCTTGCCACTAACCAATTGCTGCTGATAAATGCCGGTAGCGGCTTCCGGCTCACGGTTTTCCTGTTGCGCAGTAACTGCAAACACCGTTAAAGCACAAAAAATAAACGCAGTACGATACAAACCTGAACGAGCAAACATAGTAAAAGATATCTTGTAAAGAAGGTGCCTACACCCTAACCAGATAACAGCTTAAGATCAATAACCACCAACGCGGCTGAACGGGCTTTAGCATCAGTTTACCGCTAAGGCTGCAGCAGAAAATTTTACTTGACGCTAAAGAGCAAATCGTTTTGCATAGGCGCCCTGATAACTTACTGATGACACTGGTTTGCGCTCATTACTGCCCAACAACAGCCTGCCTGCCAATAGCTATTTAACCCCCTATTTAATATTGGCAACCCTTATGGTTTTGTTCGCCATACTGCCTGATAGCTGGCAGCAGGTACTGCGATATAACCGGGCAGATATCAGCAACAGCCAGTACTGGCGCTTATTTACCGGCCATTTGCTGCATAGCAATAACTGGCACTTATTGATGAATCTGGCTGGTTTGTTGCTGGCTATGCTGCTGCATGGCAGCTATTACCGCGGTAAAATGTTAACGCTGCAATGGCTGCTGTGTGGCCTGGCAATAAGCCTGGCGCTGTATTATTACTCGCCGCAGATACATATTTATGTTGGCTTATCCGGCCTGCTGCATGCCATGCTAACACTGGGCGCGCTAAAAGATATTCAGTTAAAGCTCAGCACCGGCTGGCTGTTACTGGCCGGGCTGATAGGCAAAGTTGGCTGGGAGCAATGGCAAGGGCCGGATGCAAAACTAGCTGAGCTGATTAACGCCAGTGTTGCCACAGATGCGCATTTATACGGCGTATGCAGCGGCCTTGGCCTGGGATTATTGCTGTACGGTTGGCAGCGCTCAGGCAAAAAATAACCAGGCAACCAGACTGGCAGCTAAACAGTAATACAACATAGGCAGCAGTGTATAACGGATGATCTCACCTTCGCGGCCATTAAGCCCCACTACACTGGCCGCTGCTACTACATTCACCACACAAATCATATTACCGGCATTGGCCCCCAGCATTTGCAGGGCCAGCACCAGTTGGTTGCCAAGGCCAGCATCTTCAGCCATTGCCTGCTGAAAACTGGCAAACATTAAGTTAGAAAAGGTGGCAGAGCCTGCAATAAAAGAGCCTAAAGCCCCGACTAACGGTGCCATTAACAGCCAAATATCACTTAATCGGGTGGCGGCAAGCTCAGCCAGTGCCATAGGCATAGCCTCAAGCCCGGCGTTGTTAACACCGGATTGCAGAAAAATACGCACCATCGGCACCGCCGCGCACAATGCCACTAAAGACGGCCACAACATGCTGCTACTTTGGTGCAATGCCAGGCGCAAATGTTGCAGGCTGCCGCGCTGAATAATCAGCGCCAGCAAGGCTGTCAGCGCAAATAAAGATCCGGGCAAATACAGCGGCATAACCGTTACTGAAATAGCCGAGCCAAAAATATCGGCCCAGACCATGCTGACACTTTGCAGCACGGCCTTAAGTGGCAGTTCGGGAATGCGGCTTAGCACCAGTAATAATGCCACTATAAGATAAGGCGACCATGCACGCAGCAAACCAAATGGCTGCGGCTCATTTTGGCTGTACTGACCCGACTGCGTACTGTATTGCATCGTGGCTGCGGTAACCGGCTCAAAAGCCGTCGGGAATAAAATACCCCGCTTTGCCAGACTGCAAACAATAACCAACCCGGTAAGCGCCCCAAGCACCGACGGAAATTCCGGCCCCAGCAACAAAGCAACGATATAGGCCGGTACGGTAAACGCCAAACCACTTACCAGTGCAAAGGGGGCGATGGCAAAACCGGCTTGCCAGCTGGGTTGGCTGGCAAAAAAGCGGCAATACAGCACCGACATAATAACCGGCAACATGGACGCCACCATAATATCAATACTGATCGCCCGCAGGGCAATTTGCTGCAGATCGCTGCTGCTAAGCTGCGCCACGCCCTGCGCTAAGCCAACCAGTACCGGCGTGCCTACAGCGCCAAAGGACACCGCGCAGGAGTCGGCAATGAGCGCCAGCACCACCGCTGCCATCGGGCTAAAGCCTAAAGCAACCAGCAAAGGCGCGGCGATGGCGGCAGGTGTGCCAAAACCAGCTGCCCCTTCCAAAAAGCTGCCAAACAGCCAGGCGATGATAATCAGCTGTACTCTTTTGTCTGTGCTTACCTGGCTAAAACCTTGTTTAATAACATCAATAGCACCGGTTTGCTGTAGCACTTTTAGCAGTAAGATAGCGCCAAACACAATCCAGACAATCGTAAGCGCAATAACCAGCCCCTCAGCCAGCGCTGCGGCCATTTGCTGTATTGGCATTTGCCAGACCAGCCACGCCAGCAGCACTGAACACAACAAGCTCAGCGGCATGGCCTGGCGTGCCGGTAAACGCAGTAGCACCAGCAGCACAAAAACACTGAGTAACGGCATTAAGGCAGTAAGAAGTTGTAAACTGGTCATGCCCGCTCCGCTGGCTTTATCGGCTGTTGCAGTTTACAGATAGCAGCTTAGCGGGGTTTGATCCAGCATAAAAACCGGCGAGGTCACATAGTAAAAAGTATTAAAACGGCGCGCTGGCAGTAAACTCCATCACCTGAGCGCTAAGCGGGTGCACAAAGCGGATATATTCAGCATGCAGCATTAACCGCGGGCTTTTTGCGGCAATAGCCTGCGACGCATACAAGGTATCGCCCAGCATGACATGACCCAGCGCCAGCATATGCACCCGCAGTTGATGCGAGCGACCGGTAACCGGCTCCAGTTTTACCCGGCTTTGATTGGTGCCAGCGTTATAACTTAACAGCTGATAGCGGGTTTGTGATGGCTTACCCTGTTGCGGGCATATTTTATACAGTGGCCGGCGTTGCTCATCGGCGGCTATGGCTAAATCAATCACCCCTTTGGCTTTGGCAAGCTTGCCTTCCACCACCGCAACATAATGTTTTTGCACGGTACGGGCCTGAAACTGCTTACTGATATCTGATAATACCCTTTTAGTCAGCGGCAGAATCACCAGCCCGGAGGTATCGTAATCCAGCCGGTGTACCACCTCGGCAAAAGGAAATTCGCGCTGTACGCGGCGGATAAGACAATCCTGATTTTGCGGATGCCGCCCCGGCACGGTAAGCAGCTGTGCCGGTTTATTCACCACCAGCAGCACATCGTCTTCGTACACTATCTGGTATGGCTCGCTGGTTGCCGGCAATATCGCCAGATCGTCAGTGCTGTTACTCATGGGGTTCTCCGTAGTTTTAACGGCGGCTATTATGCCGTAAAACCCCTTCGTCTGCTGGTTAAATTCGGCTAAGCTAAGCGCTTTGCCGCTAAAGCTGCCACCTTATGACCGAACCTTTTGTATATACCCCGCCCGCAGAGCCCTGGCTTGAGGTGCTATATCAGGACAAAGATCTGATTGCGCTGAATAAACCCAGCGGCCTGCTGACTAACCCCGGTCGCGGCGAACATTTAGCCGACTGCCTGCTAAGCCGCGTGCAGCAGCAATACCCGCTGGCGCAACTGGTACACCGGCTGGATATGGCCACCTCCGGCGTGGTGGTTATTGCGCTGCGCCGCTCTAGCGAACGGGCGTTAAAGCAGCAATTTGCTGATCGCACGGTCAGTAAGCGCTATCTGGCAGTGGTTTGGGGCACACTGCTACAGGCAGAAGGCACTGTTGATATGCCACTGATAGCCGACAGCAGTAATCCGCCAAAACAGAAAGTGTGTTACAGCCAGGGCAAGAGCGCTATTACCCATTACCGGCTGTTGCAGCAATTACCTGATCGGGCACTGGTAGAGCTAAAACCGGTTACCGGGCGCTCGCATCAGCTGCGTATGCATATGCTGGCGCTGGGGCACCCGATACTGGGCGATGCATTTTATGCCAGTGGCGCCGCCCTTAATGCAGCCCCGCGCTTGTTACTGCATGCCGCCACGCTGGAGTTAAACCAGCCATACAACGGCAAACGGCTAAGGTTTGATGCAGATACTGACTTTGTCAGTGCTACCGCCAAGTTAAAAGGCGAATAAAAAAACGCCTCACAAGGAGACGTTTTAGAATTGTTAAGTATTGCGGCCGTATTGTTACAGCATTATAAATTCTGCTCAAATAACTTATAAATACGGCGGTACTCATCCAGCCAGCTGCTTGGCTGGCGAAAGCCATGCTGCTCTACCGGGTAAATTGCCGTTTCAAAGTTAATGTTTTCCTGCTCAATTAACCGCTGCACTAAACGCACTACATCCTGAAAGAATACGTTGTCATCAACCATAGGCGCATTGATCAGCAAAGGCTTTTTAAGGCCTTGGGTAAAGTAAATTGGCGAACTGCGCTCATAAGCGATAGGGTCAATAGCAGGCGTATTCAGAATATTCGACGTATACGCATGATTGTAATAGGCCCAGTCACTCACCGGGCGCAGTGCTGCACCGGCCTGGAATAAATCCGGCTCGGTAAACAATGCCATAAAGGTCATAAAGCCGCCGTACGAGCCACCGTAAGTGCCAATACGGTTACGATCTACATTGGCATTGGCCACCATCCAGTTTACGCCATCAACCAAATCTTCAATCTCTGGTGTACCCATGCGGCGGTAAATGGCAGTGCGCCAGTCGCGGCCATAACCTTTTGATGCCCGGTAATCCATATCCATTACCACATAGCCCTGCTGTACCAACAGGTTATGGAAGAAAAACTCACGGAAATAGCCTGACCAGCCCATATCACTGTTTTGCAGATAACCGGCACCATGGTTAAAAATAACAGCGCGGCGTTTTTCGCCCTGCTGGTAATCGGCCGGGTAATACACTTTAGAAAACACTGGCTGTTCGCCATGGCTGGAAGGTACAGCTACGATCTGCGGTGCTACCAGCGGTAACTGTTTAAATTCTGCCGATATGGTGTCAGTCAGGCGCTTAACTTCTGCGCCCGGTGCAGCATCAACTACGTACAGCTCTTCCGGCATCAGGTTGGTTGAATGGCGCAGCAACAGTTTTTGTTCGTCCGGCGACAACGTAAAGTCGGTGCTGCCACCCAGTTTGGTTAGCTGTTCAGTGTTACCACTGGCTAATACCGCACGGTACACCTCGTAGTTGCCCGGGTGCGCCACGTTAGCTTTAAAGTAAATAAACTGGTCATCACTACTAAGCACCGGATCGCTGACTTCAAAAGTACCGCTGGTCAGTTTTTTAGCTTTGCCTTTCAGCGGTTTAACATACAGATGAGAGTAACCGGATTCTTCTGACAGGTAGTACAGGCTGTCTGTGTTGTTTAACCAGCCGTAATCGTTAAAAGAATAATTAATCCAGGCGGTGTCATGTAACCTGTGCTGTGGCACCAGTGTTTTTTTCTGTAAATCGACAGTAGCTATCCAGCGGTCTTTGTTGTCCAGCGCTTTAAGCATCAGAGCAACCTGCTCACCGCTGCTGTGCCAGCGCATAGCGCTTTGCGTCCAGTACCAGTCATTCATCAGGCCGATATCGCGGATCACTTTCTCGCTTTTGTATTTTTCACCGCGGGCTTTGGCATTTTCTGCTTTAACCTCAGCCAGCACATCTTCGTTATAGCCTGGCAGGCTGGTGTAGCTTAACTCGCTGCTGCTGCCGTCTTTAAGGTTTAGCAGCAAAATGCGCTGCGCTGCAGGAATAACATCATTAACCCGACCACGCACCGGCTGTGCGGCGATATCACCGTTCGCGGTAATGTAATTTGGCATAATATCTTTGTCATTACGCTTACCGGCTTTACGCACCGATACCAGCATATAGTCGGCTTTAGGTGACAAGCTGGCGCCAACTACCTGTAAATCTTTACCCAGATAAAACGCTTTGGGCGCCATGCTGCTGTTTTGCGCCTGTAACTGCTGCTGCGCGGCATAACGCTGTTCAGCATTTTTTTGCTCCAGCGCCACAAACTCAATCAATTTACGCTGCTCTTGTGCCAGGTAACCTTTAGGCACTGCCGGTGCCTTGGGTGCTTCGGCCAGTTGCAAGTTAGCCAGCTCGGTGCGGTTGCCTGAAGCCAGGTCGACGGCGTAATAGCTCCAACCTTCGCGGTATGCTAGGCGGCCATCAAGCAAAAATAGTGGATCTGACTGCAGTGCGCTGTCGCGGGTTAACTGAATTAACTCAGCGCTTGCCATGCGGCGCACAAACAAATTGCCTTCAAAAATATAAGCCTGCAGGCTGCGATCTTTATTGTATACCGCACTGGCACTGCCTATCTGATGCTGGCTGGCTAATGCCACCTGCTCACCATTGCCCTGCGCGGTCAGTGGCCGGACAAACCAGTCGCGCAGTTCATTGCCTTGCTGCTTACGCTGATAAAACACCTGCTGGCTGTCAGCACTCCACAGCGCCTGCTCGGGCTGGCGGCCAAGCCAGTCTGGATCAGCCATAATCTGCTCCATGCTCAGTTTGATGCTGGCATCGCCATTAAAAACCTGGGGAACGCTGATAGCTGATGTTTGATAGGTTTGTGGCTCGGCTTTTTTGGCCTGCAACGGGCTGGTTAGCACTAAACTGCACAACGCGACAGCCAGCACTGAATGACGGATCTTAGTCATAGTGAGTTTCTTATAGTAGTAAAAGACGCTCTGTTATACAAAGAGCGCAGATGTAACGCAACTGACACACCAACAGATGCGGCTGACAGCAAAGCAGATAAGATTAATAGACAGAAAAAAGCCGGCCTGAACCAGACCGGCAAATACAGCGTGAATAACAAGTATTCGAACAGCTGTGGAGAAGTTAAGCGGCGATTTTAGCGCTGATTTCAGTTAAACGGGCTTTTGCTGCGGTAAGTGCCGCCTGTTGTGCGTCCGTTCCCATATTAAGGCCTTCAGCATAAACAAAATGCAGGTCTTTTAAACCAACGAAGTTAAAAAATGTTTGTAAAAACGGTGTCTGGCTATCCAGCCCGGTGCCCTGATAAATACCACCACGGGCGGCAAAAATTACCACCGGCTTATCATCCAGCAAGCCAACCGGGCCCTGCTCGGTGTACTTAAAGGTAATACCGGCGCGAGCTACGCGGTCAAGCAGTGCTTTTAACTGAGACGGTATACCAAAGTTGTACATCGGTACGCCTAAAACAATCACGTCGGCTGCTTTAATACGGGCCACAATGTCGTCAGATATAGCGGCCAAACGCTGCTGCTCGCTGCTGCGCTGCTCTGCCGGCGTCATCCAGGCAGCCATTTCTGTCATCTCCAGATGCGGCACCGGTGTGGCGTTTAAATCCAGCGTGTCCAGTTTAAAGCTGCCTTTTGGCAACTGGGCAATAAATTGTTGGGCTAACTGAGCCGAGTGACCTTTGTCACCGTTAATAGAACTGTTAATCAGTAAAATATGTTTCATGATGGTCTCCCTTTTTAAGTGAAGCCATAATAACGCAATTTTTTAGGAAGAAAATCAGATTAAAACGTACACACCTTTCTATTTTTTAATTTTATTAAGTAGCAATCCAGTGCGCGTTACCGCGCGTAAATAGAGTTACACAGCAACAATGCCGGTAACACCATAATCAGGAACATAAAACATGTTGAAGTCAATCAACGTACCAAGGCATGATAGGGTCCCCTCGCTAATACCGGATACTCAGGCCTCTATGACAAGGCAAGAAATCGCCAATAACAACTGGGAAGAGGCACTCACTTTTGTTGCTCTGCAGCGTGACCGCAGTGCTTATGCTGAACTATTTAGTTACTTTGCACCACGGCTGAAGGCCTTTGGCATGAAAATGTTTGGTAACGAGCAGCAGGCTTTAGAAATGGTGCAAGACACCATGCTGAACGTGTGGAAAAAAGCCGCGTTGTTTGATGCATCCCGCGGCTGTGCCTCTACCTGGATTTTTACCATAGCCCGAAATGTGCGCTTTGATATGCTCCGCAAAAAGCAAAGCCGCAAAGATGATGTCAGTGCTGATGATTTATGGCTTAACGGTGAATACCCGGAGCAGGAAGCCGACACCGATGCCTCACAATGGGACACACAGTTGCTGATGGAAAAATTAGCACCGCACTTTGCCAGCCTGCCGCCGGCACAGCGCGAGGTAATGGAAAGAGTATATTTGCAGGAAAAATCGCATCAGGAAGTATCGGATGAACTGGCTATTCCACTGGGTACAGTGAAGTCGCGCATCCGCTTAGCGCTGGACAGATTAAGAGAGGCATTAGATGGCGCACGCAATTAAGTTTCACCCTGGCATGTCGTTGCTGGAGCAACATGCCGAAGGCTCTTTAAGCGCCGACGTAGCGCTGGCTGTGGCAGCGCATATTGACCTGTGCCCGCATTGTCAGCAGCTTAGCCGTGATATTACCGCGGATTTAGCCTGTCAGTTGACGCAGCAACCGGTTAAAACCAACACTACCGACTGGCAACATATGCTGAACGACATTATGGCGCAGCCGCAATTGTCTAAACAGGCTGCTGCCACGCAGGCGCAATTGTCTGCACAGGCCGCTGAGCCCATTATAGTTAACCAGCGTGAGTTTGTTGTGCCGCGTGCCTTACAACGCCTGGCAGCAAACCACGGCAAATGGTTGCATCTGGGTGGTATAGCAACGGCGAAATTGCCAGCAGGCAACGATTATCATGTATCGTTACTGTATATCAGTAAAGACACTGAAGTGCCGCAGCATACTCACCTGGGGCTGGAAATGACATTAGTGCTGGCCGGTAAAATTGTTGATGAAAACGGCGAATATAAAGCCGGTGATTTGCTGATTAACTCACCGGACGATACCCACACACCGCGCACCATGGCGGACGAAGATTGCTTATGCCTGTCGGTACTAAGTGCGCCGTTAAAGTTTAAAAAAGGCTTAACCCGGTTACTTAACCCGCTACAGCAGTTTTTTTACTAACCGCCATACCCGATTAACGCCAGCAACTGCTGGCGTTTTTTTCACAACTGTTTTAACACAGCAGCGCAGTGCCACCTTTTAGGTTAAATACCTGCTGAAAGCCCAAACGCCCCAGCACTTTGCAGGCTACCAGGCTACGGTTACCTGAGCGGCATACCAGCAACAAAGGCTGCTCCTTGTGCAACTGCTGGTGAATAACCGCATCGGCCAGCTTGGATAACGGTATTTCCTGCACGCTGTGTTGTGCCAGATAAGCTGCCGGTAAATACTGTGCCAGCGCACCGGCACTTTGCTCATGCGGCTCACGTACATCCACCACCTGCATTTGTGGCCATTGCTGTAAAAATGCGGCCAGTTGCTCTGGTGCAATCACATCAGTGGCATCAGATAAACTTACCTCAACCAAGCCACAAAAATAACTGCTGGCCTGCTGTAAAGTAACAGCCTGTTGCTGTAACTGCGGTTGCCATTCGGTGTGCGGCTGATTGTTCAGCAGGGCCTGGATCAGCGGCTGCTCTGATGCTGCCAGTGCCAGGCTGGTAAAAAAGCGTTGCGCGTAATCATGGCTGGATAACAACAAGGTCTGCTGCCCTACTTTGCCTGCCAGTAGCCGGATGCTGTTTGCCAGTGCTGAAATATCACCACCGGGTAAATCTGTGCGGCCCACTCCACCTGGCAGTATCACATCACCGGTAAAAGCGCATAGCAGCTGTTGCTGTTTGTGCAGCAAAATACTCACCGCTTCAGGCGTATGACCCGGTGTGGCCAACCGGGTTAACTGATAGGGCCCAAGCTGAATTTCAATGCTGTGTTCAGGCCAGCCTAATACATCACAGCCGCTACCGGCGCAGGGATTACCCAGCAAGGTTAATAATTCTGTGCGTGCCGACTGATGATCCTGATGCAAATGAGTATCCAGTACGGCTTTTAACTGTAAGCCATGGCCCTGAATAATATTGGCAATACGGCCGGCCAGCGGCAATACCGGATCTATCACCAGTGCTTCGAGGCTGTCAGGGCAGATCAGTACATAGCTGCATAAGGCTTCATGCTTTAGCTGCAGTAAGCCGCGGGCATGAATTTCCAGTGTTGGTGTGGCATCGGTCAGCACCAGACAATGCTTAGATACCACTGCTTTAAGCGCAGTAATAGCCTGGCAAGCGTGTTCACATTCCGCTTTAGTCATCGCCGGGCCAAAGGATAAGCGGATAGCACCTTGTGAGCGCCAGCTGTCCAGCCCCATGGCATCAAGCACAAAACTGCTGGGCACTTTAGAACTGCAGGCCGAACCCGAACTTACGCGGATACCGGCAGCATCAAACAAATCCATAATGTCTTTGCTGTAAAAACCCGGCACCGAAAAATTAATCGTAGTGGGCACCACATGCGGTATATCACTGTTAAGCACCAAAGCAGGAAACACCTGCTGTAATGCTGCAATAAGTTGCTGGCGGTAGTGCCACAGTGTGGCTTCAGTTTGAAAAACAGAGCCGCTGGTTTTGGCCAGTTCAGAAAAAATGGCGTGCAAAGCGGCGATACCAGGCAGGTTTTCGGTACCCGAGCGTAAACCACTTTCCTGGCCGCCACCGGCAATAAAAGGCTGATAAGGCGTGTCTTTGCGTACATACAAAAAGCCGATGCCTTTAGGCGCGTACAGCTTATGGCCACTAAAGGGCGCGTAATCAATGCTGGTATCGGCAATATTCAGCGACATTTTGCCCAGCGCCTGCACACAATCTACCATCCAGTAAACTTGCGGGTTAACGCTGCGGATCAGTTGCTCCAGCGCCACCAGATCCTGCTTTACGCCGGTTTCATTATTCGCCGCCATAGTGCAAATCATTACTGCACAGGGCAGGTGCTCGCGGATAAAGTCGTTGTCTAAAACACCATGCTGATTAACCGGAATGGCCTTTACCGTGGCATTAAGCTGCAATACCCGGTTCCAGTGTTTCAGGCTTTCCGGCACCGCTTTATGCTCAGTAGCGCCATACAGCAATAAGGTTGCTGCGCCGGTTTTGCCCTGCGCCCGGGCCGCCATTAACGCCGAAACAATCGAGGCTTGAATGCCCTCTGTCGCCCCTGAGGTAAATACAATGTCACCACTGCGGGCGCCGATTAACTGCCGCGCCAAAGCGCGGGTAGTTTCCAGTTCTGCTTTGGCTTTAATACCGGTAGCGTGGCTGCTGCTGGGGTTACCATAGCCACGCTGCATCGCATGCATCGCTGCCTCTGCAGCAACCGGCAGTACCGGTGTGGTAGCATTGTTATCCAGATACACTTCTGTATGCGCCGCGCCTTTCATAGCATTTGCCTCTGCCTGTTATAACTAAAAAGAATATGTTATTCCGCACAATAATAACTGGCTGGCTGGCACAGCTCAAGCGTCAATAGCGCATTAAATAACAAACCGCCCGAAGGCGGTTTGTGTTTAGCTGTTTACTCGACCAGATCTTTGGGGATCTGCGGCCGTAACTCTGACCAGACTAAGCCGCTTTCTTTACCGTATTTACGTACGGCAAATACCACTTCGTCAAACTTGCCGTTTTCGGCATAGAGTTTAATCTGATGATAATACTTACGCGCCAGCTCACGGGCTTTAGGATGCGAAAAGTAAAAACGGGCAATCTTGTTATACAGACCGCGAAAGCCGTTTAAAATCAGCACATAAATACGATTAGCCGAATGCAGTGCCAGTTCGTGGTTTAAATTATAGTCAAATTCGGCAAATGCCTCGGCGGTATCTTCCAGCGCTTCGGCACTGGCAAACAGTTCTACTACCTGCTGGGCGTTGTTTTTGATCGCACCACGGATATAAATCGCGCTGATATTAGTACGGGCAGATAATAAATCATCTACCAGTTTGGGCATTTGGTCTTCGTCTAACCGGGCCAGCGTTTCGAGAATATTTAAGCCTGAGGTTTCCCAGTAATTATTTACTTTTGTAGGCTTACCATGTTGAATAGTTAGCCAGCCGTCACGAGCTAAACGCTGTAATACTTCACGCAAAGTGGTACGGGTTACGCCTATCAGTTCAGACAATTCACGCTCGGCTGGTAATATAGAACCAGGGGCAAATTTTCCGTTCCAGATCGAGTCAACAATATACTCTTCAGCAAACCCGGCCGGGCTTTGTGCTTTAATCAGATTAGTCATGCGGATCTGTCCGTCTTTTTGTTCAGAAAAAAAGTTGACTGATTGTACCAGAGCGCCAACAGTTAACAAGCCACCCTTCTAAATTAGCCCGACACCGCAGCCGGATTGTGCATTACGCTTAAATACCGTAGATTAACCACAGCTGAAGAAAATTCCCGTCAGAAGGATAAAAAATGCTACAAAAAATCAAACGTTTATCTATGCAGCGCTGGCTCTGGATGCTGCTGATATTGTCCTGCCTGGGATTATTGGCCAGCGCGCTGTATTTTCAGTACGGGCTAAACTTACAGCCTTGTATTAAATGCATTTATATTCGCAGTGCTTTTGCTGGTGTGCTAGTGGCCGCCATTATTGGTTTACTGGCGCCTGCCAATGCCTTGTTCAGGCTACTAGCCCTGTTTGGCGCGCTTGCAGCTGCCGGTTTTGGCATTATGCAAGCCAACGAGCTGTTACACATTGAGCAACTGCTGGCAGAAGGCGGCTTTTTCAGTTGCGCGCTGTTTGCTGAGTTTCCTACCTGGATGCCGTTGGATCAGTGGCTGCCTGCGGTGTTTGAACCCACCGGCAGTTGTGGTGACACCAGCTGGCAGTTTTTAGATAAAAGTATGGCATTCTGGAGTGCGGTATCGCTTTGGATTTATGCCGTAATAGCAGCAATATTGCTGCTAAGCCAGCCGGTACGGATTAGCAACAACCCTTATCGCGATTAGTAACCAGAGCACGAACCGATTTGCCCACGCCAACACGCCGTAGACCCCTCCCTGGGGGCTCGACTCAGGCATCCATGCCTTCAACGGTTGGCTTAGGGCAAGCCGGTTCTCGTCTTAGCTAAACGCAGGATAATCGGTATAACCTTCAGCGCCACTGGCATAAAACAGCTCTGGCTTAGGCGTATTTAATGGCGCATCTTTGGCAAAGCGCTGCACTAAATCGGGGTTAGCAATATAAGGCACACCAAAGGCTACCGCATCGGCCGTACCTGCTGCCAGGGCAGCATTAGCCGAGGCTTTATCAAATTTCTCGTTGGCGATATACACACCACCAAATTGCTGTTTTAGTTGTGGCCCCAGGCTGTCATCGCCCTGTGCTTCGCGGGCACAAATAAAGGCGATACCGCGCTTGCCTAACTGCTGCGCTACATAACCAAAGGTATCGGCACGGTGCGAGTCGCCCATAGTGTGTGCATCTGCGCGTGGCGCTAAATGCATACCCACGCGGCCAGCGCCCCACACGCCAATAGCAGCATCGGTTACTTCCAGCATTAAACGGGCACGGTTCTCAATACTGCCGCCGTAGTTGTCGGTGCGTTTATTGGTGCTGTCCTGTAAAAACTGGTCCAGTAAATAGCCGTTGGCACCGTGGATTTCCACGCCGTCAAAACCGGCTTTTTTCGCATTTTCAGCCCCCAGGCGGTAGGCTTCAACAACACCGGCAATCTCGTTAGTTTCCAGTGCTCTTGGCGTAACGTACTGCTTTTTCGGCCGCATTAAACTAACGTGACCTTCTGCAGCTATGGCGCTTGGGGCAACCGGCAACTGGCCGTCTAAATAATGCGGATCAGAGATACGGCCAACATGCCATAACTGCAATACAATGCGGCCACCGGCGTTATGTACTGCGGCAGTAATTTTACTCCAGCCGGCAACTTGCTCGTCTGACCAAATACCCGGCGTATCGGGGTAACCCACGCCCATTGGCGTAACAGAAGTGGCCTCGGTTAAAATAAGCCCGGCACTGGCGCGCTGCACATAATATTCTGCCATCAGCTCATTTGGCACACGGCCCTCACTGGCACGGCAGCGAGTTAATGGCGCCATGATAATGCGGTTGGGTAACTGTAAATCGCCTACTTTTATCGGGTCGAATAGTGTTGTCATAATATAATCCTGTGTGGTTAAGCTGCTGTGTAATTAAAACTTGTTACTTAGAGCTGGCTGCTGATCTGTGCCAGAAACTGCTGGATCAGCACCTCATCCCGTTTAAAAAAATGCCACTGCCCTACTTTCTGGCTGGTAATAGCACCGGCCCGTTGCAAAGTAGCCAAATGGGCTGACACCGTGCTTTGTGACAAGCCGGTTTTACGTTCAATTTTACCGGCGCATACGCCGAGGCTCAGCGGATGGTCCTGATCAGCAAAATACTGCTCCGGCGTTTTTAGCCAGTGCAAAATATCGCGCCGCACCGGATGCGCCACCGCCTTTATCAGGTCATCTATTTGTTTTGGGTTAAGTGCCGTCATACGCTCATCTTTAATTTATATATCGCGATGCAACGATATATGTGGTTAGGGCAAAGGCATTTCAAGGGCTGGGTTTAAGTTAAATTAGGATTTGTAAAATTAGCTGACCGTCAGGACGGTCAGAGTGTTCGCTTTTCCATTAAAAAATTCGTTAGCACTGCACCGCGCACTTCTTTTTGCTGCTGGCGCACCACTTCAAAGCCGTAATGCTGAAAAAATGGCTTAGCGGTAATGCTGACATCCGCGTAAAAGCGTTTTACGCCATAGCGTTTGCCGGTTTTCAGCAGGTGTTTCATTAATGCTTTGCCCACGCCCTTACCCTGATACGCCTGATGGCAGAAGAAAAAGTCGATATAGCCGTCTGTTTGCACATCGGCAAAGCCGACAATTTCTTCGTTGTTTAGTGCGACAAAAGGCTCGCTTTGCGCCAGGCGCGCTGCCCAGACATTAGCGTCATAACGCTGTGGCGCCCAGGCTTCGCGCTGCTCAACACTGTAATCACGCTGGTTAACGTTATGCACCGTGTTATAAAACAGCTCGCGCAGTAGCGGCTCTTCGCCGGGTTGGTAGGATCGAATGTGGTACATTATTTAGCCTCTGACAAAAACCGCCGGCAGCATAGCAGAGCAACCTGCTGCAGCCTATGCCCCGGCAGGATTTTGTCTTAGCCTTGCCGTGGCTTTAGTTTAGCCAGGCCCGCTTAACCGACCTGAATTTTGGTGTCGGCATAGCTGGTTTTACGCTGTTTAGGTGTAGCGAGAAAATACGCCAGCGTTAGCGGCCCCAGCCTTCCGGCAATCATCAGAAAGATAATGACACACTGGCCCGGCACACTGAGGTTGCCGGTCAGTCCTCTGGATAACCCTACGGTGCTAAGGGCTGATACCGCTTCAAAGGCAATATCAAGAAAAGGTGCTTTTTCCAGCGCGGTTAACACAAAAATAGCGATAAACACCAATGCCATAGAAACAAATGTCAGCGCCAGTGCCTTCAGTACCTGTGCATTGGGTATAGTGCGCCGGAGCAAGGTCACATCATCACGGCGGCGTAAAAAGGCATAGGTTGCCATAATTAAAATAACAAAGGTGCCCAGTTTAATACCGCTGGCAGTACTGAGCGAGCCGCCGCCGATAAACATCAGCAGTAAGGTCAGCACATTGCTGGCGTCTGTCATCTGGCTGTAATCCAGGGTGTTAAAACCGGCCGTACGCGGCGTTACCGCCTGAAACCAGGCTGCCAGTGCCTGATCTTTTACCGACAAATTAGCCAGCGTGGCCGGGTTATTTGCCTCTAATATCCACAGCAGCAAAAAGGCGATGACATTGATAATCAGTGTAGATAGCAGAACAATACGGGTATTCACACTGAGTAAACGCCAGCGCTGTTGTTTTTTCAGATCGATCAGCACGGTAAAACCGATACCACCAATAATAAACAAGCTGCTGATAATCATATTCACTGCAATATTACCGGCATAAGGCATCAGGCTGTCGCTGCTAAGGGCAAAGCCGGCATTATTAAAGGCCGATATAGTATAAAACACCGCATGCCAGCTTGCTGTGGCCAGGCCAAGCTCGCGATACCATGTCAGCGTTAGCAGCAAAATACCGGCCAGTTCAATAACCACAGAGTACAGCAATACCGCCTTGGCAATTTGTACCACCTGCGCCAGGCTGGTTTGGCTCATGGCTTCCTGAGCAATTTTTTGCTGTGTCAGGCCAATTTTTGCGCCCAGGCTAATTACCGCCACCACGGCAAATGTCATAAACCCTAACCCACCGGCCTGGATAAGTGCCGCAATAACCAGTTGGCCAAATAGCGTAAAATGTGTACCGGTATCCACTACCACCAGGCCGGTTACCGTTACTGCCGATGTTGCAGTAAATAAGGCTTGTAGCAGGTTAAGCGGTGCCGTTGTTGCTGCGGGTAACGACAATAACAGCGCGCCAAGTACTATCAAACCAGCAAACCCCAGCGCTAACACCGCAGGTGGGCTTAAGCTTAGCGTGCGCGACGATAATGGCCTGCGACGAATATAAGGCAGGAATTGCGGTAGCCAGTTTTTCATCAGCTTAGCTTAGGTGCCAGTGATTTAAGAATTTCCAGGCTGCCGGCCAGTATCAGGCTGTCATGGCGCTCTAACACAAAATCTGTTGCTACAGGTGATAGCAGTTTGTCGCGCCGCTTTACCAGCACCACTTTGACAAAAGCGGCGCCCTCGGCCAGTAACTCATTAATGCGATGCCCTTCAAGACGCGGGCTTACATCAATCTCAACCAGATACTGGTTATTTCCCAGCGCCATATACTGGCTTACCATCGGGTAGTTCAGCGCCTGCGCAACTTTAACGCCCATCTCCTCTTCCGGGTGAATAATCCGGCTTACGCCGAGTCGCGATAAAATCATATGGTGTGCTTTAGAGGTGGCTTTTACCCAAACCTGGCTAACACCGATATTTTTCAGGTTCAGCACACATAAAATGCTGGCCTCAAGGTTTTCGCCAATGGCCACCAGCACTGCATCACAACCGGCAATATCCAGCTCTTGCAACGCCAGCTCATCAGTGGCATCGGCTATTACGGCATGGCTTAGCTGATCTGCCAGACGGTTAATAAACTTACTATTGCTATCAATGCCAATCACCTGATGCCCCAGGCGCATCAATTCAAGTGATGCGGCTGAGCCAAACCGGCCCAGCCCTATTACTGCAAATTGTGCCATTTTAACTGTGCCACTATGAAAAATAGTCCGCATTAAAAACCCAAACCGGGCGGCTGTCTGCGGCTTGGTACCAATCTTTATAAAATCTTTATAATCAGCCGCCTAATCTTTAGAAAAGCTTTACAGCATCAAGCAGCCAAAATCGTTAGGCTTTACCTACCAACCCGCCTGACCGCAGTACCTTATGTCGACCTACTCCTACTCTTTTGCCGGTACCGACACCGGCAACAGGCATTTCTTCTACCGGGTTATTGGCTATTTACTGCTTAGCCTGAGCGGCGCACAACTGCTCACCACCATTGTCAGCTTTAGCCTGGCCGACAAAGCTTTCTGGAGCTTTTTATTATCGGCCTGTATTACGGCCGTTGCCGGTAGCATGCTGGTTGTGCGCTCTGGCGGCGTTGTGCAGCTAAAAAAACGGTATTTGTTTTTACTCACCACGCTTTGCTGGCTAACGATTTGCGTGTTTTCGGCGTTGCCGCTTTACCTGAGTATTCCCGGCCTTAGCGTTACCGACGCCTGGTTTGAAACGGTATCGGCCATTACCACCACCGGCTCTACCGTCTTAAGCGGCCTGGATACCATGCCAAGGGGCGTGTTGTTCTGGCGCGCGCTGCTGCAATGGATTGGCGGCATCGGCATTATCGTAATGGCGATTGCCATTTTGCCGGCCCTGAAAATTGGCGGTATGAAGCTGTTTAAAACCGAAAGCTCGGACATTTCTGAAAAAATACTGCCACGCAGCAGCAGTTTGTCGGCCTATATTCTGCTGGTGTATTTAAGCATCAGCGCGGCGGCGGCCCTTAGCTACGCTATTGGTGGTATGTCGTGGTTTGATGCTATTACCCATGCCATGACATCGGCCGCCACCGGCGGTTTTGCTAATTATGATGCCTCGTTCGGCTACTTTAATGACAAGCCCTGGCTACTGTGGCTGGCCAGTTTATGGATGACAATGGCAGCGCTGCCCTTTGTGTTGTTTGTTGGTATGGCCAAAGGTGACAAATGGGCTTTGCTGCGCGATCCACAGGTAAAGGCATTTCTGGCGGTAGTGCTGGCCGTTACCCTGATGCTAACCTTGTATCAGATACAGCATCACGACAGGCCCTGGCTGGATGCCCTGACACACACCCTGTTTAATGTAGTGTCGGTGATCACCACCTGCGGTTATGCCTCTGAGGACTATTCGCTCTGGGGCAGTATGGCGGTAGTGCTGTTTTTTTACCTGACGTTTAGTGGCGGCTGCTCTGGCTCAACCTCGGGCGGTTTAAAGATTTTCCGTACCCAGCTGGCCGGTTATTTATTGCTGAAACAATTAAATTTACTGATCCATCCCAACGCTATCTGGACACAAAAATATGGCAGCAAAAAAGTAGACGATGCGCTGCTTGGCGCAGTACTGGCGTTCGCCTTTGTTTATTTTGCTACCATAGCCATACTGGCATTGGTGCTGTCGATGTTTAACCTGGATTTTGTTACCGCGATCACCGCTGCCGCTACGGCTGTCAGTAACGTTGGCCCCGGTTTGGGTGATATTATCGGCCCGGCCGGTAACTTTGCGTCCTTGCCGGATGGCGCAAAATGGAGTTTAACCCTGGGTATGTTACTGGGGCGACTGGAAATTTTAACTATGTTACTGTTATTTACGCCTATGTACTGGCGCTACTGAGTTGATACCACCAATGAAATTACTGCAAAGCGGGCATTATGCCATGTGGCAGCTATTACTGCTGGCGCTTGTTGTTCCGCTGTTAATTACGCTGGCATTGTTACCTGCCAGAGCATTACTGACCACCACAGATGTGGCCATGCTGCAACTATTGTGGGTAACCTGGATAGCGCAGCAGGCCGGGCAGCGCTGGGCCATTATTACCACCATTAACAGCGTGGTGCTGCTGGATTTTCTTTTTGTGGCGCCCTACTACACCTTATATGTGCACCACATTGACTATCTAATCACCTTTATTGTGATGCTACTGCTGGGCATTTTTATTGGCAGGTTATCCGGCCGTTTACGCGTTGAACTGGCACGGGCGAAAAAACATATGCGCCAGCGCCAGCTATTGGCCGGTAAAACACGCCAGGCCCGGATGCAGGCCGAGCTTGAACACAGCCGCGCTATGATGCTGCGCTCTATTTCACATGATTTACGCACACCGCTGGCCACCATTATGGGCGCCTCCAGCATGCTGGCCGATAAAGAACTTCAGCTTAGCGAAGCAGAAGTGCGTGAGCAGGCCGGCAATATTTACCGCCAGAGCAGCCTGCTTAGCGAGCACTTTGACAAAGTCATGGAGCTAAGCCGGGTGCAGCAACCGCAAAGCACTATGCAGCTGGAATCGCTTGCCGTTACCGATGTAATCTCAGCCGCCATTGCCAGGCGCGCCGCCTTACTGACCACTCAGCCGTTTGATGTGCAGCTTAGCACAGCCGACTGCTTTGCCGACGCCACCTTGCTGGAAATCGCCTTGGCGAATATGCTGGAAAACGCGGTCAAACACGGCCAGGCCCCGGTTAGCATTAATTTTACCCAGCAAAACGGCCATTTTATGCTAAGCGTTTGCAATGCTGCAGCGCCTAAACGTAACGTGCAGCGGGACAGTGGCACCGGCCTTGGCACCGCGATTTGCAAAGCAGTGATGCATTTACATAACGGCGACTTTAGTTTGCAGCACGACACAGAGCACGCTTGTGTTACTGCCCTGCTAAGCTGGCCGCTAACCAGTAACAACGGAGTACAGCATGGCTGAAACAATACTGGTGCTGGAAGACGACCCGGCGATGCAAAGCTTTCTTGGCACCTTACTTAAAACCCAGCAGCATCAGGTGTATAGCTTTAGTGAAGGTATCGCCGCTTTGCAGCATCTGGTGCAACAGCCGGTAGATTTAATTTTGCTGGATTTAGGCCTGGCAGATATGGACGGCCAGCTGTGGCTGGCACAATTACGCAGCTGGTGCGACACGCCGGTAATAGTCATTTCCGCCCGCCACCGTGAGCAGGACAAAGTGCAGGCGCTGGATAACGGCGCTAACGACTATGTCACCAAACCCTTTAGTGCGGCAGAGCTGCTGGCACGCGTTCGGGCGAACTTACGCCATAATACGCCACAGCAGCAGGCATTCAGTTTTGGTGATATCAGGCTGGACCCGGTGCTACGTCAGGTTAGCCGCGCCGGTGCTGAAGTACACCTGACCAAAACCGAATATGATATTTTGCTTTTGCTGATGCGCCATGCCGATAAAGTACTGACCCACAACCAGATCCTGACTCAGGTATGGGGTAAAACCTATACCGACCGGCCGGAATATGTGCGGGTACATATGGCACAGCTACGGCAAAAACTGGAAGACACCCCGGCCGCACCGGTATACCTGAAAACCGAGCCCGGCGTCGGCTACCGGCTTAAAATGACCTGAATCACAACATCAGCCGGTAACCGATACCGGCCTCGGTGATTAAGTAGCGCGGTGTGGTGGGGTCGTCGCCTATTTTCTGCCGGATATGGCTGACCACAATGCGCAGATAATGCGTATCCTGACCATGACTGGGGCCCCAGATTTCTTCCAGCAATTGTTTTTGTGTGATCACGCACTGTCGATGCCGCGCCAGTTTGGCCAGCACCGCATATTCTTTTGGTGTCAAATCAACAACCTCACCGTTGCAACACACCAGGCGCCGTGCCAGATCAATTTTAAGATAACCATCATCCAGCAATGCCGGTGTTGTGTCGGGCAGGCGGTCGCGTAACTGCGCTCTTATCCTGGCCAGCAATTCTTCCACACTAAAAGGTTTGGTAACAAAGTCCTGAGCGCCGATATCCAGCGCTTGTACCTTATCAGCGTCGCCGCTGCGTACCGATAATATAATCACCGGCACCTTAGAAAAGCTGCGCAGCTCAGTCAGCAGCTCTAACCCATTGCCATCGGGCAGGCCAAGATCCAGCACCACTAAATCCGGCTGCTGACGTACCGTCGCGGCCAGGCCGGTGGCCACCGATTCGGCCTCAGATACCTGATAACCGACACTTTTCAGCGCAATGCGCAGCATTTTGCGAATTTGGCTTTCATCATCAATAACTAAAATATGCGCCGACAATAGCGTTAATCTCCGGCCTGAGCTTCAGGTAAAGGTAAGTCAATAATAAAACGCGAGCCGCTGCCCACACGGGCGGCATCGGCTTTTACTGTGCCACCGTGAGCGCCAATCATACCACGGCAAATCGCCAGTCCCATGCCGGTATTATGCCGCTTACTGTCACCGTCGGCGACCACATAAAACATATCAAACACTTTTTCCCGCAGCGATTCAGCAATGCCCGGGCCACTGTCTTCAATTTCAATGCGGCAGATATTGGCTTTATGGCTGACAAACACCAATACCGGCTCGCCCGGCGGGCTGTATTTGGCGGCATTTTCCAGAATATTAAAAATACCCTGCTCCAGCAGTGCCGCATGCACATACAGCAGCGGCATATCAGGTTCCGACTGATAAGTTAATTCTACCTCGGGGAAAAAACGCTTTAACCTTTGGCGTGCACTGCCAATAATGTCGGCTACCGACACCCAATCACGTTCCAGTTTTAACGTACCGTGGCCCAGCCGCGTCATATCCAGCAGGTTCTGAATATACCTGTCCAGCCGCCCGCTTTCCTGCACTATGGTATCCAGCAGCTCTTTGCGATCCTCCGCAGATAACTGATTGTCCAGCATTTGCAGGCTCTCGGCACTGCCCATCATGGCTGATAACGGCGAGCGTAAATCATGCGATACCGACGATAGCAGCGCTGAGCGCAATTGTTCCATTTCGGCCTTGAGTTTAGAGCTTTCCAGTTCAGTATTTAACTGCATACGCTGCCACACGTTAAAGGCTTGCTGGCTTAAGCTGGTCAACAGGTCGGTATCGTCCGGCCGCAGCAGTTGCTGCGCCGGTGAAAATTGCACTAACAACACCGCTACTGTTTTCTCCTGCGCCGTCAGCGCAAAGGCAGTCCAGTCACTGGCGTTTAGGGTTTCACTAAAGCGGCCGGCCCGTTGTTGATGGCGCTGACACCAGTCGATCATCGCCTGGTCCAACGCCTGCAGCGGTTGTTTTAACGCGGGTATAATCTGTTGCTGTTCGGTTGTTGCCACTATGTGCACCGGGCAATGTAATGCCTGGCTTAATTGCGTCGCCAACGTAGCCCACAGTTCATCCGGCTGATTAATAACAGTAAGTTGCTGGGCAAAATCACGCTGCAATTCGCTGTAGCGATTGGCTTCTTTTAACAGCAGAAACTGCCGGCGTATTCGGGATGCGGCCGGGCCACACACCACACCGATAACAAGCATAAACAGCAAGGTGGCAATATCAGCGTTTTTATTGACGAAAAAGGTGTAATAAGGCTCGGTAAGGAAAAAGTTAAAGCTTAAAAATGATAATACAGCGGTAAAAATGGCCGGCCGTGCGCCATATTTAAGGCCGCATACTACTACCGACAACACATACACCAGCACCAAATTGCCGCTTTGCAACCAGCTACTTAACCCCAGCACCACCAGGCTGGCGATAGCGGTATACAGCAGGCCGTAAACATAGCCTGCCTTTTGGCCAAAGGTGGTAGACGCTTGCGCTGCTGAAGCCGGCAAACTACTGCGCTCAGCAGCACGCCAGACTGACACTTCCAGCGGTAAGCCGCTGTTAATAAGCTGCTGATACAACGGCTTACGCCAGGGCTGAAAGCGCCGTTTAGTGCCGGCACCTACCAATACCGTATTAATCCGGTGCTCTGCCAGATAAGGCAGTATGGTTTGCAAGGTTGACGGGCCGCGCAGAATTTCTGTTTGTGCGCCCAGCTCCCGTGCCAGCGCAAAAGCCGATTGCAGCCGTTTTTGCGCGGCCTGGTATTGCAACTGGCCGGTATCGACCCACACCACCAGCCAGGGCGTCTGGCGTTTTTCGGCCATACGCCGGCCAATGCGGATCAGGTATTCATGGTCGCGGCGGTTAGATATTAATACCAGCAGTTTATCTTTAATCAGGTAATCACTGCTGCGTGCTTTGGCGTCCTGCTCGGTTTTCAGCTGGCTATCGACATGGCCCATTACCAGCTTCATCGCCATTTCGCGCAGCGCTGTCAGGGTTTCCAGTTGGAAAAACTGCTGTACTGCCTGCTGCGCATAATCGGCCAGATAGACTTTGCCCTGCGCCAGACGATCCAGCAGATGATTCGGCGCTAAATCAACAAACACCAGTTGCTGTGCCTGGTCGATAAACTGATCCGGCACGGTTTCACTTACCCGCACGCCACTGATTTGCAGCACCAAATCGTTCAGGCTGGCAATATGTTGCACATTTAGCGTGGTATACACATTAATACCGGCAGACAGCAGCTCAGCAATGTCCTGATAGCGCCGCTTATGCCGGCTACCGGGCACATTGGTATGCGCCAACTCGTCTACCAGAATAAGTTCCGGCTTGGCAGCCAGTGCGGCATCCAAATCAAACTCGGTCAGCTGTTGGCCATGATAGTTAAGTTCACGCCGTGGCAAGAAGCTAAAGCCTTGCAGCATGGCTTCGGTATCAGCGCGGCCGTGGGTTTCAATCAGGCCCACTGTTACCTTAACGCCCTGCTGCATACACTCTTTGGCGGCATTTAACATGGCGCAGGTTTTACCTACGCCGGGCGCTGCACCTAAAAATATCTTTAGTTGCCCGCCCTGCTGCTGTTGCAGGCTTTTAAGTAGCGCATCGGCTTTTTGGCTGCGTACATCTTGTGCCACGGCGTCTATCCTTATTAACTTAGCAAATAATCTGGATTAAAAGCTTTTGCCCAGGCTAAATACCCAGCGATTATCACACAGCGCATTGCAGGCCGCACTATTGATGGAGGTACCGGCATAACCCAGTGACCAGTCAACACCCAGTTGCTGTGTCGCTAATGTCAGGCTCCAGTCGGTATAGCCGGAACCATCACGCACATCTGAGCCCAGAAAGGTTTGAAACTCAGCCGCATCGGCAAACTTATTGTACCCAATATGCCAATTAAGCTGAAGTTGTTCGCTCAGGCTTTGCTGCCAGCCGGCGGTCAGATACCAGAATTTGCCGACACCGGTGCCAAAATAGTCATCGGTAACTGCTAAACCGAGCTGCCAATCCTGATAACTGAGTTTGGCGTAGCCTTCAAAAAAGTTAAAACCTGTAGCGTCGTTATCGCCCTCGGGGTAGCGATACTGCATCAGGCCGACATCCAGCGCCCAGTTATCATTTAACGACCAGCTGCGGCCAAGCGATATATCAAGCTCCATACTGCCGTCACCAAATTGAATATTCGAGCCCCAGGCGCTGACATACCAGCCATCATCGTGGCTTAGCGTTAAGCTACCCTGCAACGCCGGGCCTTCGTCGGTTTGCGAAATACCGCGGTATAAATAATCAGAGGTAAACAGCACAGCACCGCTGCTACTGATTTCAGTGGCCTTAGCAACTGATGGCAGAGCAAATACGGCAGCGGCGGCGACAGCCAATACCGAACCGGATAAAACAGATAATACTAAACGCATAATAAATTCCTGCATAAAGAAACGGGAAAAACAACCACCAGCAGCCTGTTGCGCGGGTAGCAGCCGGTTGCCCCGTGTAACAACCGGCTAAAATAAGTCACTTATGGCAGCGGATGTTGTGCATCCAGCGCCAGGTTTAGCAGCAACACATTGACCCGTGATTGGCCAAACAGGCCCCACTGCGCCAGCTCGGTGTGTTGCTGCACCAGTTGTTCCAACTGCGCTGGCGAAATACCGCGCGCTGCAGCAACACGCTGCAATTGCAGCATGGCGGCTGTCGGCGAAATATGCGGGTCGACACCCGAGCCGGAGCTGGCGAGTAAATCTACCGGCAAGTCTGTAGCGGCAACCTGGTAGCGCGCGGTTAGCTCAGCACTGGTTTGCGCCACCCTTTGGCGTAACTGCGGGTTAGACGGCGCTAAATTGCTGCCGCCGGTTGCCATAGGGTCGGTACCCACGCTGCTGGGCCGGCCATGAAAGTAGTGCTCTGCGCTAAAAGGCTGCGCCACCAGCGCCGAGCCAACCAATTTGCCGTTCTGGCTGATTAAACTGCCGTTGGCCTGCTGTGGAAACAAAGCACCACTAATAGCGGTAACCGCTGCACTGTAAATACCGCCACAGATTGCCAGCATCACCAGCGCCAGCCCCAGCGCCGGGCGTAAGTTTGCCGAAGATTCAGCAGGGTTTTGGCTAAAGCCGGGTTGAATAATACTCATGGTTAAAATACCCCGTTCAGTAGTACATCAATCAGTTTGATGGCAATAAAAGGCAGCACCACACCGCCCAAGCCGTAGATCAACATATTGTTACGTAATAACTTTTCTGCGCTAATCGCTTTAATTTTTACGCCTTTTAGTGCCAGCGGAATAAGCGCCGGAATAATTAAGGCGTTAAATACCAGTGCTGACAGCACAGCTATTTTCGGATCCGGCAGTTGCATAATATTCAGCGCAGCAATGCCAGGCATGGCAGTGGCAAACACCGCCGGCACGATAACAAAGTACTTGGCAATATCATTCGCCAGCGAAAAGGTGGTTAAGGCGCCGCGGGTAATAAGCATTTGTTTGCCCACTTCCACCACCGACAGCAACTTAGTTGGATCAGAATCCAGATCCACCATATTGCCGGCCTCTTTCGCCGCCTGGGTGCCGGAATTCATCGCCAGACCAACATCGGCTTGCGCCAGTGCCGGGGCGTCGTTGGTGCCATCACCAACCATGGCCACCAAGCGGCCCTGCGCCTGCTCTTTGCGAATAAGCGCCAGTTTGTCTTCCGGTTTGGCTTCAGCGACAAAATCATCCACCCCGGCGGCTGCGGCAATAGCACCGGCCGTAATAGGGTTGTCGCCGGTAACCATTACTGTGCGCACGCCCATGGCACGTAGCTTGGCAAAACGCTCTGCCACGCCGGGTTTAATCACATCGGATAACTGGATAACCCCCAGCACGCGGTGGTTGCTTGCCACCAAAAGCGGTGTAGCACCTTGCTGCGCCACCTTCATCACTATCGGATCTAAACCAATGGGTACTGACAAGCCCTGGCGTTTAGCCCAGCTTTTTACTGCATCGGCAGCACCTTTAACAAACTGCTCGCCACTGGCCAAATGGATAGACGACAACCGGGTCTGCGCGCTGAACGGGGTAAACTCATCGCTGTCAGCCAACGCCGGTGAGGCATAGTCCAGCTCGTTGGCGAGGCGCACCACAGATTTACCCTCCGGGGTCGGATCTTGTAATGAGCACCACAGCGCGGCTTTGATAAGCTCTGCCTGCGCAACCCCCGGCAGTGGCAAAAATGCTGTGGCCTGGCGGTCACCAAAGGTAATAGTGCCGGTTTTATCCAGCAGCAGGGTGTCTATATCACCGGCCACTTCCACCGCTTTACCGGATTTGGCAATTACATTGGCCGCCAGCGCACGGTTCATACCGGCAATACCGATGGCAGGCAGTAAACCGGCAATAGTGGTAGGAATTAAACACACCACCAGCGCAATCAGCATCAGCCAGTCCAGCTCAATGCCGACAAAGCTTGCCATGGCCGGCAAAGTGGCTACCGCAATTAAAAACACCAGCGTCAGCGCCGACAGCAATACCGTTAGCGCCAACTCGTTCGGGGTTTTCTGCCGGTTAGTACCTTCTACCAGACGGATCATTTTATCCAGAAAGCTGTGGCCTGATTCGGCGGTAACCTGCACGGTAATAGTGCCGCTGAGTACTTTGGTGCCGGCGATAACACCGGAGTGATCGGTGCCGGCTTCGCGCAGCACCGGTGCCGACTCACCGGTTAAGGCCGACTCATTAATGCTGGCCACACCAATCACAATCTCGCCGTCTGCCGGAATAAGCTCACCGGCCTGCACCAGAATGTTGTCACCGGCTTTAAGCTCGCTGGCTGATATTCTGCGCTCACCTGTGCTGTCAAGTTTTACCGCCGTCAGATCGCGCCGGGTAGCTTTTAAGCTGGCGGCCTGGTCACGGCCGCGTGCTTCAGCAATGGCCTCAGCGAAGTTGGCAAACCACAGCGTAAAAAACAAAATCACACTGCTGGCCAGCGCAAAGCCAAAACTAGCGCCAGTTGCCAGTTGCTGCGCTGTCATCAGCATGGCAATGACGGTGGCAACCCACACCACTAACATCACCGGATTTTTAAACGCCAGCCTGGGATGCAGCTTGGCAAAGGCCTGCTGGCTGGCTTGTGTTAATGCTGAACTAGTATTCATATTATTCACCTGCATACGACTATTGACCTGCTACCACAGCGCTCTGCTGTGATAGTTCCAGCGCTTCACCAATAGGGCCAAGCACCATCGACGGTAAGAAAGATAAGAAGTTAACCACCAGGATCACGGTAACCAGCGTGACAGCAAAGGTAGGGTTAAACAGCGGCAGGGTGCCGGCCGTAGTGGGTACCCGACGTTTTTTCGCTAAGGAACCGGCAATCAACAGTGGAATAACCAGCGGCAGATAACGGCCCAGGATCAGCACCACTACACAAGTAAGGTTCCACCAGGGTGTGTTATCACCCAGGCCTTCAAAGCCGGAGCCATTATTGGCAAAGGCCGAGGTATATTCATAAAACACCTGCGCTATGCCGTGTAAGCCGGGGTTAGAGTTACCGGTAAGTGACGGGAAGGCCACGGTAATGGCAGTAAAGGTTAGGATCACCGCACTGGGTAGCACCAACAGCACGCCGAGCCAGCTTATTTCGCGCTTTTCCAGCTTACGGCCAAAAAACTCCGGCGTGCGGCCAATCATCAATCCGGCAATAAATACCGCCAGCCAGACATAGACCAGGAAATTGACAAAACCACAACCAATGCCGCCCCAGATGCCGTTAATTAACATGCCCGAGCGCGTTACCAAGCCTGCCAGCGGGTTTAACGAGTCATGCATCGCATTCACTGAGCCGTTTGAGGTTTGGGTGGTAAAGGTAGCCCACAGTGCCGAGACATCAGTACCAAAACGCACCTCTTTGCCTTCCATATTACCGGCTTGCTGCGCCAGTCCGGTAAAGGCGGCGTTCGGTTGCTGCTCGCTGTACACTGCCAGGGCAATAAACAACAGGCTTAAAAACGCCATCACCGACAGCGACAACAGCGTAAAACCGCGGCGGCGCACCATACCGCCGGCCATAAACACCACCGCCATTGGCACCAATACCAGAGCGATAGTCTGAATGGCATTGCTGACCGGTGTCGGGTTTTCCTGTGGGTTACTGCTGTTAGGGCCAAACCAGCCACCACCATTAGTACCCAGTTGCTTAATCGCTACCATGGCTGATACAGGACCCAGCGGTATCGTTTGTTCAGAAAGGCTTTGTTCAGACAGGCTTTGCCCTTGTTCAAGCACCGGCACGGTGGGGCTGGCGCTGTAACTGGCGGGTACGCCCTGGCTTGACAAGGCCACAGCAACCACAGCGGCCAGTGGCAGCATCAGGCGCAATACAGCACGCACCGTGTCCTGATAATAGTTGCCCAGGTCACGCTCTTCGCCCTCAGCAGCGTCATCGGCATTGCGGCCGCCTAAGATGCCGCGCAGTATCGCCACACATACCGCCAATGCCATCGCCGGTGTCACAAACTGCAGCGTAACAATTAAGAAACCCTGGCTCAGGTAAGTAAGCTGGGCCTGACCGGAATAGTGTTGCTGATTGGTATTGGTTAAAAACGACACTGCAGTGTGCAGCGCTAAATCCCAGCTCAGTCCCTCGATACCGTTAGGATTTAACGGTAAAACGTGCTGAAACAACAAAATAAGATAAGCAATAATGCCCAGCACCAGGTTACTGATTAAAAAAGCAATACCATAGCTTTTCCAGTTCATACCCTGCGTTGGCGTTACGCCCAGCAGTTTAAAGATGCCGTTTTCCAGCGGCATAAAAACCTTGTCACTCCAGTGTGGTCCGGCGGAAAATACGCCGGTCATATAGTGCCCTAACGGCCAGGCTAACAGCAGTGCCAGGGTAAAAATCAATATGACTTCCATTGCCAACTCCTCAGAACTTTTCAGGTGCCAACATGGCAACGATTAACACAGCGCTTAATGCGCCAACTAACAACAGTAAAACCCAACCCATTTGCCATATCCTTAGTGTGAACAACACGGCGCTAAAGATAGGCGCAAGCGGCGTAAAGTCTCCAGTTGGCCCGGGCCGTTAGGCATAAAGATTTCGTAAAATTTTGCTGGTAGCAGGATAAAAGCGGCGGCGAAACACTTATGCTAAGCGCCCTGACACAGCGTAAGAGAAACCGATAATGCGTTTGATAAGAGTAATCTTGCTATTCACCCTGCCACTGCTCACCCTGGCAGGCTGTGACAAAGCACCGGCTTTACATAAATTTTCCGGCACGGCCCAGGGCACCAGTTACAGCCTGACCTACTGGAGCACTGCTGCGGTTGAGCAACCACAGTTTGAAGCCGCCATTGCCGCCGAATTACAGCGGCTGGATAAACTGATGTCTAATTACCGTGATGACTCGGTAATCGAGCAATTTAACCAAAGCCAAAGCACTGCCCCGATTGAAGTGGGTGCAGAGATAGTCCGGTTGGTCAACATTGCCAAAACTATCAGTGCAGCCACAGCCGGCTGCTATGACCCGACCATCAAACCACTGTTTGCGCTATGGGGTTTTCGTGGCGATAAGCTTAGTATTCCGGCTGCGGCGCAGCTAGCCGAACTTGCACCGCAGCTGGGGCTCGGCAAGGTTGACGTCGTCAATAGTAGCGCACTGCAAAAGCAGCAGCCAAAGCTGAGTATCGATTTATCCTCTATTGCCCAGGGCTACTCGGTACAGCGGTTGACAGAGGTGGCTGAACAATTTGGTATTGATAATTACCTGATTGAAATTGGCGGTGAGCTGCAAACCCGCGGCAACAAACCCGATGGCAGCAATTGGCGGGTAGCGATAGAGCGGCCTCTGCCGGGCGCACAGCAGTTACAAAAAATAGTACAGGTAAAGCAAACGGCGCCGCTGGCTATTATGACATCCGGCACTTACCGCCATTATTACGACAACGAAGGTAAGCGTTACAGCCATATCATCGATGCACGCAGCAAAGCGCCGGTAACGCACCAAACGGTGTCAGTCACGCTGATACATAATGATTTAACCGAAGCCGATGCCTGGTCTACAGCGTTATTGTGTTTGGGATCAGAGCAAGGCAGTAAGGTAGCCGGGCAGTTTAATCTGGCCGTACTGTTTATTGACCAGACAAATAACGGGTTAACTGAATTACCCAGCACAGCGTTACAACAACATGCGGGAGTTATGTTAGTTGATGCAAAAATGAAACAGTAAAAAACACTAAGCCCTGCAATGCAGGGCTTAGGTTTTAGCTTGACTAACTATTACAGCGCTACTGCAACGCTATTACAGAATAGCTAACAGCTCTACATCAAATACCAGTGCACTGAACGGGGCAATGGCATTGCCGGCACCGCGCTCGCCGTAGGCCAGATCGTGCGGGATATATAAACGTAATTTTGAACCTGGCGACATCAGCTGCAGTGCTTCTGTCCAGCCAGCGATAACGCCTGATACCGGGAATTCTGCTGGTTCACCGCGCTGGTAAGAAGAGTCAAACACAGTACCGTCAATTAAGGTACCGTGGTAATGCGTGCGTACCGTTGAATTGCGGGTGGGTTTTTCACCTTCAGCCGCTACCAGTACTTCATACTGCAGGCCTGAAGCGGTTACGGTTACTTCAGCGCGCTTGGCGTTTTCTGCCAGGAAGGCTTCACCGGCACCGGCTAGTAATTCAGCTTTCTCAGCTTGTTCTGCTTGCATACGCTCGCTGATCACACCAAAGGCGGCACGAATTTGCTCGTCGCTTACCTCAGCGTCCTGCTCGGTATAGGCGGCGATCACACCGGCGGCAACGGCGTCAATATCTAAGCCGTCAAACGGGTTGTCGGCCAGTTGCTGGCCCATTTGTAAACCAATACCATAGCTGGCGTGCTGTTCAAGCGTTGTGTATTTATCTGACATGAGTTCCACTTATGCTAACGAAGCCAATGCTTCGGGTTAAAAAGTGCGCCTATGCTATCGCAAAAACGCATGAATGTCTTGCCGCCTCAGTCAGCCAGTTGCTGTACCCGCAACCAGATAGCATTAACATGCTGTTGGTCTTGCTCGGTTAGCTCACCATTAGCTATCGCCTGCGTCAACGTGCTGCTGACCTGAGTTATAACATCGGCGGCGGTAAAAGGTTCAGCAGCCACCTGCAAGGTACCGACGGCTAAATCGAAATGGCCACGCAGGTAACCGGCAGCAAATAGCTCGTCATCGGTAGCAACCGGCACTAAGGCATCAAACAAATCGGCGGCAGCGTCGATAAACTGCTCTGGTACTGATACTGCTGTCATATTACTTTTCATCCTCGTACCCTAAGCGGTACATTACGTAATCGTTATAGCCGGTAACGATATTAATTAAACCGGTAAGTTGCTGATCCAGCCTGGCATCGCCGGTATCGGCCAGTAACGGCCTGCCCTCAAGCTGCTGCAGTTTGGCTTTACCGGCAATCAGCACAATATTGTCGCGGCCAATGGCGCGGATAACATCTGGCGACAACTGCTGGTTACCGCGGCCAAACACGTGGCCCTGGCCACCAATTAACGTGATCACTAATTTACTCGGATAGCCCTGCACCAGCTCAAGCAGCTGTGCTGCGCTAACATCTTTAGCAATCAGCTCACCATTTTCTACCACATCCACGCCCAGCAGCGTGTTATCCAGCCCAAGCTCACTCATCACTGCCGCTACGGTAGAGCCTGAGCCCATCACGTAGCGTACGTTGTCTTCCATTTGCGAGGTAACATAAGCGGCTAAATCGGCCAGCACCAGCTCTTCAGACTCGCGCCCGCCCATTTTCACGCTTTGCACATAACGCAATTGCGCAGGTATGCGCATCTCACCAAAACGGCGGGCTTTTACTACGCCATCGCGAAATGCCTGCTCGTCAATATCCATTACAGCTGCTTCGCTAAGTGACACCAGCTCACCGGCAATTAATTTAGCCACCAGCTTACCGGCGGCCTGGGGTGAAATAGCATAAACGCCGGAATGAATTTTTACCCCGGCCGGAATACCCAGCACTGTAGTTTGCTCACCCACCGCTGCACAGATATTGCGCGCAGTGCCATCGCCACCGGCAAACAGCAAAATGTCTACGCCCTTTTCGGCCAGCAGCCTGGCGGCGTGCTCAGTGTCTGCAGCTGTTGATGGCAACGTTTGTGGCTGATATACCAGCTGATAATTCAGCCCCAGCGCGTCACACACGCTCTGGCCCATATCACCGGCTACGGTATACACAGCAAACTTATCACGCTGCGGTAACAGCTCAGTTAGCGCAGTAGTGGTACGGTTCATCGCCTGTGGTGTCGCACCCAGTGCCAGAGCTTGTTCGGCTTGGCCGTCGGAGCCTTTTAAAGCCACGCTGCCACCTAAACCGGCCAGCGGATTAACAATAAGCCCAAGCCGAAACAGATTTGCCATGCTGCAAATATCCTTTAGCGTACCTAAAAAATGGCGGCTATTGTAAAGCCTTGGCGCCAGCTTTGCTACCCGGCAAGGTTAATGCCAGCATTGTTGCCGCCAGTGCCAGCAAGGCGGCAATCATAAAGGCTAAACTGGCCCCCTTGCCGTTTTGCCAGATTAAGCCAGAGAAATAAGCGCCAATTGCACCACCGCCACCGAAAATAACACCGGCATACAACGCCTGGCCGCGGCTGCGCAGTTTTTTCGGGAAAAACTGCTGGATAAACTGCATGGCACAGCTGTGGGCGATGGCAAAGCTGCCAGCATGCAGCAGCATGCTAAAACACAGCAGCCAGACGTTATCGGCCACCGTTGCCAGCAAACTCCAGCGCAGCACCGTTAAGCCATAACACACGCTTAACAGCACCCGGTAACTGCGGTTACGCATTAAGTTGCCGGCAAAGTAAAACGCCGCTATTTCGGCCGCCACCGCCAGGCCAATAAACAAGCCGGTTTGCGTACCGCTGTAACCCAGATCGCGGCTGTATAGTGTGAAAAAACCATAAAAAGGGGCAAAGCTCATTTGCAGTAATAAAGCTGCCAGCATAAAACGCAGCAACACGCTGTTTTTGATCAGTTTGCTAAAACGTACCGGCTCGCTGCTCAGCTCAGCGTTCACACTAACCTTCGGCAGTAAAAATAAGCTGGTGAGCAGCAAGACTAAAAACAACAATGCCGATAACGGCAAAAACTCACTGCCGTAGCGCTCAAACAGCCAGCCCCCCAGCATAACCAGCACAATGTAACCCACACTGCCTGCGGTACGAATACGGCTGTAAGCGCGGGTATCGTCATTAACAAAAGCAAAAGTGGCCACTTCCAGCTGCGGTAAAATGGCGGTCCAGAAAAAACTGAACAGCGCAAAACCCAACAGCAAAGGCCAGAAACCATAATCAGCAAAGCTGCTAAGCCAACCAATAGCCGCTAACAAGGCGCCAAGGCGCATTACGGTTAACGGCTTACCGCTGCGCTCGGCTATCAATGCCCATACTGTAGGGCCAACAATACGGCTGGCGGTTACAATGGCCAGCAGCAGGCCGATATCAGCCGAGCTTAAGCCGCGGCCATCGAGAAACAGGCCGAAATACGGCACAAAAATACCCAGCACGCCAAAATAAGTAAAATAGGCCAGCACTAAGGCTGGCCGGGCGGAAATGCTAAACATACGGCGGTTTAATCTCTGCTGTTGCGGGCAATATCAGGCGTGGTTACCTGCACATGCATATTTTGCGCGCGGTGGCGCAGGTAGTGGTCCATCAGCACTATCGCCAGCATGGCTTCAGCAATGGGCACTGCGCGAATACCAACACAAGGGTCGTGCCGGCCTTTGGTGACAATATCTATCACTTCACCGCGGGTATTAATGCTTTTGCCGGGAATACTGATACTGGAGGTCGGTTTCAGCGCCATACTGACCAGCAAGTCCTGGCCGGAAGAAATACCGCCCAGGGTGCCACCGGCATGGTTAGCGCTGAAGCCCTGCGGCGTTAATTCGTCGCGATGAGTTGAACCGCGCTGTTCTACCACGGCAAAACCGTCGCCAATTTCTACCGCTTTTACCGCGTTAATGCTCATCATGGCGTGGGCAATATCGGCATCGAGGCGGTCAAACACCGGTTCACCCCAACCTACCGGCATATTGGTTGCCACTACATTTACCCGGGCACCGACAGAGTCGCCGTCTTTTTTCAGCTGGCGCATATACTCATCCAGCGCTTCAAGCTTGGATGGATCCGGGCAAAAAAACGGGTTGTTGTGTACTTCATCCCAGCTTACCAGATCGGCTTTTACCGGGCCTAACTGGGCTAAATAGCCGCGGATCTCAATACCACACTGCTCAAACAAGTATTTTTTTGCAATGGCACCTGCAGCCACGCGCACGGCAGTTTCACGTGCTGATGAGCGGCCACCACCACGGTAATCGCGGATACCAAATTTATGCCAGTAGGTGTAGTCGGCATGCCCCGGGCGAAATTGCTCTTTAATCTCAGAGTAATCCTGCGAGCGCTGATCGGTGTTTTCAATCAGCAAGCCAATGCTGGCACCGGTGGTGGTATTTTCAAACACGCCGGACAGAATTTTTACCGCATCTTCTTCCCGTCGTGCCGTGGTGTAACGCGACGTGCCGGGTTTACGCCGGTCTAAATCCAGTTGCAAATCGTCGGCCGTTAACGCCATACCCGGCGGGCAACCATCCACTATGCCGCCAATGGCCGGGCCATGGCTTTCACCAAAAGTCGTGACTTTAAACAATTGCCCTATGCTGTTACCGGCCATAGCTGTTCCTTAACGTAATGAGTCTTTAAATAAATGCTGGCAGCGTTCAAGTTCGGCTTTGGTAATGGCAAATACCCCTAAACCACCGTGCTCAAATTCCAGCCAGTCAAATGCCACTTCGGGGAAATCCTGCTGCAACTGCACCATGCTGTTGCCTACTTCACATACCAGCACACCGCCGTCGGTTAAATGAGCGGCAGCTTCACGCAAAATACGCCGTGTCAGTGCCAGGCCATCTTCACCAGAGGCTAAGCCCAGCTCAGGCTCGTGGCGGTATTCGTCCGGTAAATCGGCCATATCGTCAGCATCGACATACGGCGGGTTGGTCACGATTAAATCATACTGCGCGCCGGCCAAAGCGCTGTAGCCATCCGATAATATCGGGAATACTCTGTGTTCCAGGTCATGGCTTTCAATGTTTAGCTGTGCCACTTCTAACGCATCTTCACTGATATCCACCGCATCCACTTCAGCCTCAGCAAAAGCATAAGCACAGGCAATAGCAATACAGCCCGAGCCGGTGCATAAATCCAGAATATGGTTTGGTGTTTTACCGCCCAACTGACGGATAAACTTAGCACTGATTAATTCAGCAATTGGCGAGCGCGGCACCAGCACACGTTCATCCACATAAAACGGTAGACCGGCAAAATAAGCCTGATGCGTTAAATAAGCCGCTGGCAGGCGCTGTTCAATGCGCTGTTTTAACAGGCTGATAAAGCTCTGGCGTTCTACGCGGGTAAGGCGCACCGAAAACAGCTTTTCATCTGTCATTGGCGGCAAAAACAACACATGCGTTAGCAGTGCTGCAGCTTCATCCCAGGGGTTATCGGTGCCGTGGCCCAGATAAACCTGCGCCTGGTTTAATTTGCTGACGGCAAAACGCAACCAGTCGTGCACGGTAATAAGTTCAGCGAGGGCGTCGCTAATCAGCTCAGGGGTAAACAGGATTTCGCCAGTATCGGACATGATGGATTTAAGCTCTTTTTGTAATAACCGGTCAGTTTGAGTAGACTTGCGCGATGCAAAAGAAAGCCATTGTAACATCAACCGGCATTAGTGCCGAGGACAGCCAGCTGTTTCGCGAGTCGATAACAGGCGCACAGCCTATTGCGCAGGACAAGATACCGCCAGTTGCCGCCCCTCGCAAGAAAAAAAGACGTACAGACGTCTTAAGCAAACAGCTTGATGAAAATTTATTCTGGTTTTCAGATGAGTTTGAAGGTTATGTTGCCGACGGTGCCTGCCTGAGCTGGATACAAAACGGTGATGATCCGCATTTAGCCGGACGTTTGCGCCGCGGTGAATTTCAGCCCCAGGTGGTGCTAGACCTACACGGCATGACCACCCAACAGGCAAAAACGGAACTGGCCGGCCTTTTGGCGTACTGTGAAAAACAGCAATTTAACTGTGCCTGCGTAGTACATGGTAAAGGTTTGGGTATTTTAGCGAAAAAAGTGCCTAACTGGCTGATACAACACCCTAATGTACGTGCCTTTCATACCGCGCCGAAAAGCTGGGGCAAGCATGGCGCGCTGATACTGTTACTGAAAATAGCCAGCTAAAATCAGAAACTCAGCAGCGCCAGCTCCTGTGGAGCTAACCGCTCTAACAAACGCCCAGCCTGCCCTGGCTGATAATCAATACAAGCCAGCTGCGCCGGGCTGAATATTGGCGCCTGATCCGGCACAGTAAAAGCTTCCACCAAAAAACTGACTAATGGCATATGCGATACCAGCAACACACGCGCATCGGGCTTTTCACTGATGCGGGCGTCAAAATAGGCTTTAAATAACGCGGCATCACCGTCTGGTACCAGTTGCGACACAATCTCAAGTTGGCTAAACGGCGCCTGCTTGGCTAACATTAGCTCTGCAGTTTGACGGGTTCGTTGATAGGGGCTTGCCCAAACCCAGTCAAAGGCGGCATAGTGGTGCTGTAACCATAACGCCATCTGGCTAACCTCATGCTGACCTCTGGCATTTAGCTGTCGCTGGCTATCTTCCGATGATAGCGGCTCTGCTTCACCATGACGCATGATAACGAGATTTACCATTGCTTAAGTACCATACTGCTGTTTGAGTCCTGTTAAATCCCGGGAAGATAACAATACGCCGGGTAAAAATTGTGCGCTATGATAATGAAAGTTGTCGTCCAGAGTAACTGCTAATAACGCATAACATCTAAGCTGTTTATTACTTATCGCTATGATAAAGCCGTTCAGAGCCACACCAGTACCGCATAAAAAAGGATAACTTTTGAAAAATAGTCAGATATTGCAAAGCCCTAACGACAGTAGCAGCTATGAATACCTGCAACTAAGCAATGGCTTAACAGTATTACTGGTACATCAGGCTGACAGTGAAAAAAGTGCCGCCGCGCTTACGGTAAATGTTGGCCACTTTGATGATCCACTGCCGCGCGAAGGTTTGGCGCACTTTTTAGAGCATATGTTGTTTCTTGGCTCTGTACGCTACCCTGTAGCAGGTGACTACCAGCAGTTTATCAGCCATCACGGGGGCAGCCATAACGCCTGGACCGGCACCGAGCACAGCAGTTTTTTCTTTGATATTGATACCGCATTTTTTGCCGAAGGGCTGGACCGTTTCGCCGATATGTTTAGCCAGCCGTTGTTTAGCCAGGAATATGTCGAAAAAGAACGCCACGCTATTGAGGCCGAGTTTTCGCTAAAATTAAAAGACGATGGCCGGCGGATTTATCAGGTGCATAAAGAAACCATTAATCCGGCGCATCCGTTTGCTAAATTTTCTGTCGGTAACCTGAGTACCCTGGCCGACACTGCCGAGGGCAGCCTGCAACAGGCACTACTTGATTTTTTTACCGCACAATACAGTGCCAGCCGTATGACAATGGCCCTGGTCTCATCGCTAACCTTAGCAGAGCAAAAACAGTTAGTGTTGCAGTATTTCAATGCACTACCATCCCATTTACCGGCAAAAACCGCCCTGACAGTGCCACTGTATTTACCCGAGCATCAGGCAATACAGCTTAATATTCAGCCGCACCGTGACACACAAAAATTAGTGGTTAGTTTTGCCATGCCAGATATTCAGCACTGGTATAAACATAAAATCATCAGCTTTATTGCCCATTTACTGGGCGATGAAGGCCAGGGTTCATTACTCAGTTACCTTAAGCAGCTGGGCCTGGTAAACCAGCTAAGTGCAGGCGGTGGCATAGATGGCAGTAACTATAAAGACTTTACCATCGCCTTTGAGCTGACCGATGCAGGCCTTAACGGCCGTGACACTATTTTGCAGGCGCTGTTCAGTGCACTGGCAGAGCTAAAACGCCAGCCTTTACCTACCGGCTTATTTGCCGAGCGGCAAAAACTGCTGCATTGGAGTTATTTGTATCAGGAGCCTTCAACAGCGCAGCAAACGGCCAATCATTTATCAGTCAGTATGCAGCACTACCCGATGGAAGATGTCATCTTCGGTGATTACCGTATGGAACTGCCAGATACAGCGTTATACCAGCAGGTGTTAGGCTATTTTAGCAGTAACAATATGCGGCTAATGTTTATTGCACCGGGTGTTACCACCACTCATGAGGCGCGCTGGTATCAAACACCCTACAGTGTAGAGCCGCTAAGCGCAGAACTACTGCGTCAGTTGGATAACTGCCAGCCTGACAGCGCCATTAACCTGCCCACGGCCAACCCTTATTTAACCGGCGATATCAGCCTGCTTGAACAAAGTGCGCATATGGCACTGCCCAAAGCGATATACCAGCAGCAGGCACTTAGCGTCTGGTATAAAGCCGATACTGATTTTCACACCCCTAAAGGCCACATTTTTGTTCAGCTTAGCCTGCCGCACAGTACTAATAACTGTATGCAAATGGCCGCTACCCGGCTTTGGGTTGAGCTGTTCTTGGATAATATTAACCAGCAGTTTTACGCTGCCACCACCATAGGTCTGGTATATCATCTGCATGTGCAACGCCAGGGGATCAGCATTCACACCAGTGGCCTGGCCACCAACCAAATTCTGCTGTTACAAGAGTTGTTAAAACAAATGCCGGCGCAGCAATTTGACGAAATCCGCTTTGCCGAGCTAAAACGCCAGTTGGGCCGGCACTGGCGCAACAGCAGCAAAAACAAACCAGTTTCGCGCTTATTCAGCCAGTTATCGGCTATTTTACAGCCACTAAACCCTGAAATTGAACAACTGGCAGATGCATTAGATGCACTGAGCTTCAGCGACTTTTTGCAATTTGACCGCGATCTGCTGCAGCAGGTGCATATTGAAAGTTTATTGCTGGGTAACTGGTCGGCCAGCCAGGCGACTCAACTGACCGATGTGCTGCACAGCTGGCAAATGCAATTGCCCAGCACAGGCTTGCGGCTAAACAACCCGGCGTTTGCTTTACAAGGCCAGGGCCCGGTGTGGCTGCAACTGGATGTCGAGCATAATGACCATGCTCTGGTGATTTATTTACCGGCACAACAAGCTGCACCTGAACACATGGCGCTGTTTATGCTGGCAAATCATGTGTTATCACCTGAGTATTTTCATCAGCTACGTACAGAGCAACAATTGGGTTATCTGGTAGGTACCGGTTATGTGCCTATTAACACCCTACCCGGTATTGCTTTTTATGTGCAGTCTCCTAACACCCACTGCGAACAATTGTACGAAGCGACTATCATGTTTTTCCGCGCTTTTCTGGCCGACACTGAAACAATGTCAACAGAGGATTTTGCCGAAATAAAACAAGGCTTACTGGCCCAACTACATGAGCGGGACAATAGCCTGGGAGCAAGAGCAAAACGTTACTGGCTGGCGCTGGGCCAGCAAGACCATAGTTTTGCGTTAAACGATCAGATTGCCAGCGCATTAAGTGCGTTGAGCCTTAGCGACTTTATTGCGTTTTTACAGCAGCTGTTACTGCCCGATTATGATGCCATTTTTCTGGCGACGGATGGTAAGCCGACACACAGCCATTTGCAGTTCAGTACTGCCGCCGATCTGAAACAACGACTGGCGCAAAAACAAATTGCTTTTGACAGTGCCGGTAAAGTTATATAACGTAAGCGTTCATATTGCTGACTAGCCATCATAAGTGTTAGTAAAACTAAAAAAAATTATAAATATCAGCGCATTGCTCCTTAGCTTTTTGCCCTTTAACCTGCATGCAGCGGGCTGGACTAGCTTGCAACCCTATGTGCTCAGCATGGTTTTACTGTGCTCTTTTGGCGCCTTAATTCTGGCGCATGTCAGCATTTTAAAAATGCGCCGTTATCAGGCAAAACTTGAAAGCAGTGAAGAGCGGCTGCGGTTGTCACTTTGGGGCAGCGGCGATGAACTATGGGACTGGAATATCAGCAGTGGCGAGCTGTATCGCTCCAGCTCCTGGCTGCATCCGGTAGAGCTACAACCTAACACCAGCGATGTGCCGCCGAATAAGCAACAAATTCATCCACAGGATATTGACCGCGTTTGCCAGCAGTTACAGCTGCATCTGGAAGGTAAAACCAGCCACTTTGAAGCCACCTACCGGCTTAAAACTGCAGATCAGCACTGGACCTGGGTACTGGACCGCGGCAAAGCCGTAGAGTTTGCCAAAAACGGTAAACCCAGCCGCATGACGGGCACACTAAAAAACATTCACCAGTTAAAACAAACAGAAGAGCAACTGCAACTGTTTGCCCGCTGCCTGCAAACTATTTCCGATGCGGTGGTAATTTGCGATACCGATTTTAACATTATTGAGGTAAACCCGGCTTTTAGTAAAATTACCGGCAAATCCCGCGAATTAATGCTTAACCGCCGTTTTGAACTAACGATGTACCCCAGCCGGTTTATGCATGATATCCGCCACACACTGCACCTGCACGGCAGCTGGAGTGGTGAAATTCGTGAGCAGCGCCTTAACGCTGAAGTGTATCAGGCCGAGCTGACTTTCGATTTAATTAAAGATGACCTGGGTTTAGTCAGCCAGTATGTTGCGGTATTTTCTGACATTACCGAGCGAAAACTGCGAGAGGCCGAACTAAGCCGGCTGGCCAGTAGTGACACCCTGACCGGCCTGCCAAACCGGGCGGTATTTTTACAAAAGCTGGCGCAACTGGTAACTGAAAAAACCGAGCATGCACTGCTGGTATTCGATTTAGATAACTTTAAAAAAATTAACGACTCCCTCGGCCATGAACTTGGTGACAACCTGCTGTGTAAACTGGCTGATCGCTTAAGTAATTATCAACGCTATCAGAACTGTTTGTATCGATTGGGGGGCGATGAGTTTGCCTTGCTGCTTGATCACACTAACGACCTGCACTTTATCACTTCACTGGCAAAAGAGCTGCTGGCGCTGATAAACCAACCGATATTGGTTAATCAGCATGAACTGGCCATTACCAGTAGCATTGGCATAGTATTGTTCCCGGATGATGGTAGCGATCCGCAGGCACTGCTGCGTAATGCCGATACCGCCATGTACCACGCGAAAAGCCAGGGTGCCAACCGCTATCTGTTTTTTAATGACTCGATGAACAAACTGGCAGTAAAACGGCTACAGGTAGAAAACCTTATCCGCCATGGCCTGAAAGAAAATTACTTCACTGTTTATTATCAGCCGAAAATGGATATTGTCACCGGCCGGCTAACCGGTATGGAAGCGCTGGTGCGTTTTATTACCCCCAAGGGCGGCTTAATCAGCCCGGCCAGTTTTATTCCGGTAGCAGAAGAAACCGGCCAGATCATAGAAATTGGTGAAGTAGTTTTGCGCCAGGCCTGTAAGGATGTAAAACGCTGGATCGATCAGGATTTATTTCAGGGCCGGGTTGCAGTTAACTTATCCTCACGCCAGTTCAGCCTGCCATTTTTGTGTGAACAGATAGACGATATTTTGCAGGAAACCGAACTGCCCTCTTATCATCTGGAACTGGAAATTACCGAAGGCACGGTAATGCAGTCGCCGCCGCAGGCGATTGACACCATGAAAAAGCTACGCGCCCGTGGTATTCATCTGGCAATGGATGACTTTGGCACCGGCTATTCGTCACTGGCGTATTTAAAACAGTTTCCGCTAAACACGCTGAAAATAGACAAAGCTTTTGTAGACGACATGAACACCGCACGCGGCCGTAATATGGTAGATACTATAGTGACCATTGCGCATAACCTGAGCCTGACGGTAGTAGCTGAGGGCGTGGAACAAGCAGAACAGCTTGAGATGCTGCGCAAACTGCGCTGCGAAGTGATCCAGGGCTACTACTACAGTAAACCGCTGTCTGCAGATGACTTTGCTGACTTTTTACGCCAGCACAAAATACAGCACAACAAACCGGTTGCTGTACCCGCGCTTAGCTAAGCTCATGCTCAAACCGCAGCTACAAAAAAGCCCCGATAACGGGGCTTTAAGTTAGTCTGAGTCGGTCTCGACATAAGAAAAGTCGTCACTGCCATCGGCAATACGCTTTTTACCGAACACAGTATGAAACTTACGCTTTTCTGCCAGGCGCTGTTTGTATTTCAGCCAGGTTTTTTCAAACGCTGTGGTGGCAGGCTCTTCACCTTTACACACCAATATAAAGCGTTTTTCCTCATCATTCACTGGTGCGCGGTTACCCTGCTCCAGCTCCTGCATTGCCACCCCATGTTTCTCCAGCATGTTACCTTCTGCCAGAGTAAAGCGCCCGGACCGCGTAAATCCTCTTGGGAAATTACGGTCATCGAAAAAGCGACGGTTAGCGACAAAACTTTGCTGCATCACTTTTTTCCTCTAATCTCGTTGAATATCAAGCCAGCCTGTTTAAACTGTGCGGAGTATGGTTAACAAAATTCCCGTCGTAAAACAAATATTTTTTATCGACACCATAAAAAAACTAAAGGATTCGATTTGGATACCGAACTGCTTAAAACCTTTATAGAAGTTCAGCGTACAAGGCATTTTGGTAAAGCCGCCGAAAATCTCTACCTGACCCAGTCTGCCGTTAGCTTCCGCATCCGTCAGTTGGAACAGCAACTTGGCGTTAACCTGTTTAGCCGCTACCGTAATAATATTCAGCTTACCGCCGCCGGAGAGCGCTTATTACCGCATGCTGAGGCCATGCTGACAGCATTGCAACGAGCCCGGCAAGACGTTGCGGTAAGCGCTGAGCAGGCCTTGCAACTGTCTATCGCGGCTACCGCTAATGTGTGGGATGCGTTTTTATTGCAAGGCTTTATCAACATCCAAAGAGCGCTGCCGGGTTTATCCTGGCGGGCCGAATCGATGGGCAAAGATCAGATTGCCCGGCAAGTGCTGGAGCGCCATCTCGATCTGGCTATTTTGTTTGATGCGCCCAAAATAGACGAAATGCAAATAGATAAATTGGGGGATATAAAGCTATTACCCGTTACCACTTTTGCCAGCAACAACGCCGCAGAGGCCATGCAGCAGCAATATATTCTGGTTGATTGGGGTACTGCTTTTGATATCCAGCATGCGCGTTTCTTCCCTGATTTACCGCCACCGCAGTTACGTACCGGCAGTGCCCGTATTGCACTGGAGCTGATGCAGCAAAGCGGCGGTTCGGCCTATTTGCCCGATACCATGGTAAAAAACCTGCTGGCTGATGCCAGCTTACGCCTGATTAAAGATGCACCGGTAATGACGCGGGAACTGTTTGCTGTATCCTTGCCCAAAGCCGCACAACGCAGCCAGATCAGCGATATTATTACGCAATTGCGCACCATGCTACACAGCACCGCTAAATAACAACAGGAGATATTCAGGGCCTGAATAACACGGTATTGCGACCGTGCGCTTTATTAAGCTGCAGGCGCTTATGGCTGTTAAACAAACAGCAGCGGGCCGGTAAATAAAGCCGCCAGCGCCCATTTAAACGCCTTCATGCCGCTGCGAAGCGCTGCAATATAAATACCAATGGCGCTTAGCAACCATACGACCGGTAACACTAACACTTACACCCCCTCAAAATAGCAACAGGCCGGTTATTATACCGGCCTGTTGCTATTGCTGCTGTTAAGCTTTAGTTATAAAAACGCTGTTGCTGCTCGGCCATCGTTACCAATAACGGCGCTGGCGCAAAGCGGCTGCCAAACCGGCTTTCCAGATTACGCAGTTGTGCCACCAGATCCGCTGCACCTAATTGATCGATATAACGGAATGGCCCACCCAAAAACGGCGGAAAGCCAATACCGAAAATGGCGCCGATATCACCGTCCCGTGCGCTGGCGATAATGCCCTCATCCAGGCAACGCACAGCCTCGTTCAGCATTTGTACTACGCAGCGGTTGCTGATTTCATCGCTGTTAAGCCTCGGGGCTGGCGTAACACCCAGTACGCTATACACGCTTTCATCCACCAGCTTTTTACCTTTTTTGCCATTTTTGCCGTACAGGTAAAAGCCTTTTTCAGTTTTCTTACCTTTGCGGCCATCGGCCAGCAGCTTGTCAAAGGCGGCAGGTGCGGCAAAACGCTCGCCCAGCTCAGTGGTTAAAATAGGCGAAATTTTGGCGCCAACGTCAATACCCACTTCGTCCAGCAGGGTTACCGGACCAACCGGAAAACCAAATTTCACTAAGGCTTTATCTATTTTTTCTACCGGCTCACCTTCAAGCAGGATATTAGCCGCTTCGTTCATATACAGCGCCAGAATACGGTTGACGTAAAAACCTGCGCCATCTTTTACCACTATTGGTGTTTTGCCTTGTTTGCGGGCAAACGCCACTGTAGTGGCGATGGTTTGGGCCGATGTAGCCTCGTGTGCTATTACCTCTACCAGCGGCATTTTATCTACCGGTGAAAAATAGTGCAGGCCGATCACATTTTCTGGCCGGGCCGCTTTGGCCGCAATCTGACCTATTGGCAATGAGCTGGTATTGCTGGCAAAAATGGTGCTGTCAGCGCAATGCTGTTCAATATCGGCCACCATTTGCTGTTTTAAGGCTAAATCTTCAAATACTGCTTCTACCACGATATCAGCATCGTGAAAACCGCTGTAGTCTGTAGTACCGGTGATCAACAGCAGTTGCTTTTGCATTTCAGCTTTGCTGATAAAACGACGTTTGAATTTTTTCTCCAGCAACGAGTAACTGTATTTCAGCGCATTGCTGATCCCCTGCTCGTTAATGTCTTTAATACGCACCGGTATACCGGCTTTGGTGGCAGTAACATTGGCAATACCCCCGCCCATTAAGCCACCGCCCAGTACCGCGGCTTTACGCACTTTATTGGGCTTAGTGTCACCGGCGCCGCTTTCTTTTTTCATCTGAGTGGTAGCAAAAAACAAGCTACGCAGTGCGGCAGATTCTTTGGTCATGCAAAGCTCACCAAAAGCTTTGGCCTCAGCGGCTAACCCCGCCTGCATACCACTATCAACACCGGTTTTTATCACATCAAGGATTTTCAGCGGTGCCGGGTAATTACCCTGGGTTTTCTGCAGTGTTTGCTTGCGTGCCTGGCTAAATAAGATATTGCGGCCAAAAGGGGTACGCTCCAGTACTTTGCCAACCAGGTTTAATTTTGGCTGCTCGCGCTGTGGCTTACCTTTAAGCGCGCGCTTCACTGCGGCTTCTAACAGAATACTGTTTGCCACCACTTCGTCCACCAGCCCGGCTTTTTTTGCCTGTGCCGCACGCAGTTGCTTGCCGGTTAATATCATATCCAGTGCTTTTTGCAGGCCAACTAAGCGTGGCAGACGCTGAGTACCACCACTGCCGGGTAATAACCCCAGCTGCACTTCAGGCAGGCCCAGCACGGTTTTACTGTCATTGCTGGCAACTCTGGCATGGCACGCCATTGCCAGTTCTAAACCACCACCCAGGCAAGGACCGTGAATAGCCGCCACTAACGGGATAGATAATTGCTCAAGCTGATCAAACATTTGCTGGCCCATACGGCCAATAGCTTGCGCTTCTTCGGCAGTTTTACAGCCGTCGAGCATTGAAATATCCGCTCCGGCAATAAAGGAGTCAGGCTTGCCGCTGATAAACACCAGGCCTTTTAACTGGCTGTTGGCTTTAATGTCGGCCAACAGGCTGCTGATCTCATCAGCAAAAGCGGCTTTTAATACGTTCATCGACTCACCGGCGATATCCATCGTGATAACGCCAATCTGATCATCGCGAATTTGCAGGCTAAAACTCGTTGTTGTTGTCATTATTCTGTCTCCACTATCATCGCCGCGCCCAAGCCACCTGCTGCACAGGCAGTGGTTAAGCCAATACCGCCACCACGACGTTTTAATTCATTCAGAGTTTGCACGATTAAGCGGGTACCTGTTGCCGCAAACGGGTGGCCATACGCCAGTGAGCCGCCCTGAACATTAAATTTGGTCATATCAATGTCACCGATAGCAGTTGAACGCCCCAGCTTTTCTTCAGCAAATTTTTTGCTGGCAAACATTTTCACATTAGCCAGCGTTTGCGCCGCAAAAGCTTCATGCATTTCAATCAGGGTTAAGTCATTTAAAGACATGCCGGCGCGGTCCAGTGCAATCGGTGTGGCATAAGATGGCCCCATCAGCATATCGTCATACACATCTATCGCAGCAAAAGCATAACTGCGGATATAGCCCAGCGGCGTATAGCCCAGCGCTTTGGCGCGGCTTTCTGTCATCATTAATACCACAGAAGCACCGTCGGTCAGCGGCGTGCTGGTTGCTGCGGTCACGGTGCCATGCACCCGGTCAAATACCGGTTTTAATTTACTGTAGGATTCCAGCTTAGAATCCTGGCGGATATTGTTATCGATATCTAAAAAGCGCGAATACGGCTCAACATGTGCAGTCATTACTTCATCTTTCATCACGCCGCTTTGCCAGGCCTGGGTAGCTAAACTGTGCGAGCGGTGCGCCAGCGCGTCCTGATCGGCCCGGCTGATATTGTGAGTTTTTGCCATTTGCTCGGCGGTATCGCCCATCGATAAACCGGTGCTGTACTCGGCCACCGCCGGCGGCACCGGTAATAAATCTTTTAAACCCAAACGGCGGAAAATAGCCAGTTTCTGGCCGAAAGTACGCGCTTTATTTAAATCTACCAGCGCCCGGGCCAGCTTTTTGCTAACCCCAATCGGCAGTACTGAGCTGGAATCTGCCCCGCCCGCCAAACCAATTTGGGTAATACCGGCCATCATCGATTCAGCCACACTGACCACAGACTGGAAACTGGTAGCACAGGCCCGGGTAACACTAAACGCATCGGTATGCACATTCATGCCGGTACCCAGTACAATTTCGCGGGCAATATTCGGCGCTTCGGGCATTTGTACTACCTGACCATACACCACCTGCTCAATTAATTTTACATCCAGCTCGCTTCTGATCAGCAGCTCGTTTACCACCAGTTTGCCCAAATCCAGTGCCGAAACACCATGAAATTCAGTAGCCTGTTTGGCAAAAGGTGTACGCAGGCCACTAACAATGGCGATCCGGTCGCCCTGGCGGGTGGTAAGTTTAATTGGCGAGCTCATAGTGTTCCTCTTGTTATCAATATTACAGGTCTGACCTGTATTGTTACGATCGATTGTAACGACAGTCGTTGAAAATTAAAACACTTGTTTTAATGCAAACGGAACCATATTTAGGTTATAACGTCTTAGCCTAGCCCGTTTTTTCGGCCAATGGCGATAAAACAACCAATAAATCCAATTAATTAAGACAGATAACATTATGGTGAATGCGTTTTCCGGTTTAAAAGCCTATCTGGACAGCCAGGTACTGGGTCAATCTGAACTTACTGAAGGTATTTTGCTGGCATTGCTGGCAAATGGTCATTTACTGGTAGAAGGCCCGCCGGGTCTGGCCAAAACCCGCGCCGTAAATGCACTGGCGCATGGTGTTGAAGGCCAGTTTCACCGCATTCAGTTTACGCCGGATTTATTACCGGCCGATTTAACCGGCACCGACATTTACCGTCCGGAGACCGGCCAGTTTGAATTTCAAAGCGGCCCGCTGTTTCATCATATTATTCTGGCTGACGAAATAAACCGCGCCCCGGCCAAAGTCCAGTCTGCATTGCTTGAAGCCATGGCGGAAAAGCAGGTTACCGTTGGCCGCAAAACTTACCCGCTGCCAGAGCTGTTTCTGGTTATGGCGACACAAAACCCACTGGAGCAGGAAGGCACCTACCCCCTGCCTGAAGCCCAGCTAGACCGCTTTTTACTGCATTTAAAAGTCGATTACCCGGATGCGGCTACTGAACTGGCGATACTGCAATTAACCCGCGGCGAAGCGCTGTCTGGTGAGCAAGCTGCGGTGTCTCCCATCAGCCAGGCCGATATCTTTGCTGCACGTAAAGCCATTTTGCAACTGCATATGGCCGACAGCCTGGAACATTATATTGTGCAACTGATTATGGCCACCCGTAACGCCAAAGCATACAGCGATAAACTGGCCAGTTGGATTGGCTATGGCGCCAGCCCGCGTGCCACTATTGCCGTAGAGCGCTGTGCCCGGGCCAAAGCCTGGCTGGCGGGCCGTGACTTTGTTACGCCGGATGATATTCAGGCAGTATTTCATAACGCCCTGCGCCACCGTTTAATTCTGACCTATGCCGCAGAAGCTGAAGGCATCACTACTGATGATGTACTGAGCGAAATTCTGCGTCTGGTGCCGTCTGCCTGATATGAGCGTTCAGTTGTCTGCCCAGCAATGGCTGGCACAAAACGGCACTAATGGCACGGCGCCTGGCCTGACAGAGCTGCTTTGGTATCAGCGTTATACCAAAGTGCTTAATTTAACCCCCGGTATGGCGATCCAAAGCAAACTGGCAGGCACTTATCTGGCCAAAAGCAAAGGCCGTGGCATGGAGTTTGATGAAGTACGGCATTACCAGAGCGGTGATGATGTGCGCACCATTGACTGGCGTGTTACTGCCCGCACCGGCAAAGTACATACTAAGCTGTTTCGCGAAGAAAAAGAGCGGCCGGTATTTATTCTGACCGATCTTGGCAACAGCATGCGCTTTGGCTCCAGTTTACTGTTTAAGTCGGTACAGGCTGCCCACTTAGCCGCGCTGATTGCCTGGCACGTTAAACAACGTGGCGACAAACTCGGCGGCCTGGTATTTAGCCAGCAGCAACACTTTGAACTTAAACCGCAAAGCCGCAGCCATGGTGTGCTGCGCTATTTTCATGCGTTAACAGAAGTGCATCAAACCAGCAGCGGTAACCGTGGCCTGAGTTTAAACGAAGCACTCAGCCAGTTACGCCGTTTGGTGCGTCCCGGCAGTCTGGTTTATCTGTTGTCTGACTTTAACGATTTTAACGACGATGGCCTGCGCCATATTCGCGCCATTCGCCAGCACAACGAAGTAACCTGCTGCCCTATCAGCGATCCGCTGGATTTAATGCTACCGGTAAACAGCCATGGCATTGCCGCGGTAAGTGACGGCACTGACACCGGCTATATTGAACTTGGCAGTAGCACACTAAAACAACGCTATGCCAGCCAGCAGCAAAATGCCCGGCAGCTATTGCAGCAGCATATCAGCCAGCTTGGCTGTAAATGGTTGCCGGTTAGCGCTGCCGAGCCGGTACTAAGCCAATTAGAGAGAAAGTGGTATGGCTGATACACATTCGCCGTTAGACCAGCTGGCCGATATCAGTGAACCCGCGTTGCAAACGGGTTTTGCGCTGGCACCTGTATGGTGGTTACTGCTGATACTAGTGTTTTGTGCTGTGGCGTATTTATTACTGCGGCTGTATAAACGCTGGCGTTATTTCGCCGCCAGACGCCAGGCTTTACAGCTACTGGAGCAGATATCGACTGAACCCGATGCCGCGGCACAAATTAATCAACTGCTAAAACGGGTGCTACAGCATTATCAGCCGTCACACCCGGCACTAACGCTGCCCCCACAACAATGGCAAAGCTGGCTGGCACAGCAGCACAGTAAGCCCTTACCTGATCTGACCCGTCTGCTGTATCAGGCAGGCAGCGACAGCAGTGCTAATGAGCAATTTTACCAATTTGCCAAAGTCTGGCTCAGCAACTATCGCGGTAAAGCACAACCCACCGCAACCAACAGCACGGAGGCTGCCAATGCTTGATTTTGGTTACCCCTGGCTGGCTTTACTGGCGCTGGCGCCTATATTACTGCGGCTAAAACGCCGTGCGGCCTCTGAAGCCGCTTTAACACTGCCTGCTCTGGCTAAACTGGCGTCATCTGATAAACAGGTTGATCGCAGCTGGTTCAGTTTAAGCTCTGTACTGGCGATGCTGATTTGGCTGTTACTGGTATTATGCGCTACCCAACCGCGTTGGCTGGGTGAGCCGGTGTCTTTGCCGCAGCAAGGCCGCGATTTAATGCTGGCACTGGATTTATCCGGTTCAATGGAAATTGCTGATATGCAGCATCAGGGCCAGAGCATTAACCGGCTCGATGCGGTAAAACTGGTAGTCAGCGACTTTATTAAACGCCGCCAGGGCGATAGGATTGGTTTAATTTTATTTGCCGATGCCGCTTATCAGCAAACACCGCTGACGTTTGATTTAATCACCGTGCAAAAAATGCTGGATGACAGCGTGTTACGCCTGGTAGGTACCCGCACTGCCATTGGCGAAGCCATAGGTTTAGCGGTAAAGCGGCTAAATACTTATGAAAGCTCAAACAAAGTACTTATTTTACTCAGCGACGGTGCCAATACTGCCGGTAATATTCAGCCGCTTGAAGCTCTGCAGCTGGCTAAAGCCGCCGGGGTAAAAATTCATACCGTCGGAGTCGGTGCAGAGCAAATGATGCAACAAAGCGTCTTTGGCCGGCGCATGGTTAACCCATCACAAGATTTAGACGAAGCCTTATTAACCCGGCTGGCCAGCGAAACCGGCGGCCGTTACTTCCGGGCCCGCGATTTAAATGAGCTAAACCAGATTTACCAACTGATAGATCAGCTTGAACCCATTGAGCGCGACAGCGTAACCTACCGGCCACAACGCAGTTTGCTGCACTGGCCGCTGGCGCTAGCGCTGTTGCTGTCATTTGTGCTGGCCGCACGCAACATATACTGGCGTGGAGTATTTAAACATGCTGGCTGATTTTCATTTTTTACGCCCCTTATGGTTACTGGCTGCGCTGCCCGTGCTGCTATTTGGTGTATTGCTGTATTACTACCGCCGCGAGCAAAGCCCCTGGCACAGCCTTATTGCGCCGCATTTACAGCAGGTGTTACTCGGCGGCCAGCTACTGATAAAGAAACAACCACTGGCATTACCCCTGCTGATGCTGTGCTGGCTTATCACGACACTGGCACTGGCAGGGCCCAGCTGGCAAAAACTGCCGCAACCGGCATTTGCGCTGAAAAAAGCTACCGTACTGGTACTGGATATGTCGTTGTCGATGCGCGCTACTGATATGGCGCCCGATCGGCTGACACAGCAGCGCTTTGCCGCACTGGATTTTACTGAGCAGTTAAAAGAAGGCGAACTGGCTCTGCTTAGCTTTGCCGGCGATGCGTTTGTTATTTCGCCACTAACGCCGGATCATAATAATATCCGCTTACTGATCCCCGATTTAAAACCCGAAATTATGCCGGCACAAGGCTCTAATTTACTGGCTGCACTGCAACAGGCAGATAAACTGCTGCGTCAGGCCGGTTATGTCAGAGGCGATGTGGTGGTTTTTACAGATGGTTTTGACAACAATAGCTTACGTGATATACAGGATTTCCTGAATAACTGGCCACACCGGCTATCGGTGTTAGGTTTTGGTACTGAAGCCGGTGCTCCGGTTAAACTGGAAAGCGGTGAGCTGCTAAAAAGTGCTACTGGTGCAGTAGTGGTGCCCAAGCTGCCACAACCCCAGCTAGCCGCACTGGCCAAGCGCAGCGGCGGTGTTTACGTGCAGGCTACTGCCTCGGCTAGTGCGCTGGATGATCTGGTTAACTTACCAGCGCTTTCAGCACTGGATCAGGCAGATTCAGGCAAGCAAATTCAGGGTGACCAATGGCAGGACAATGCCATTTATCTGATCTGGTTATTATTACCGCTGCTACTGCTGCAACGTAAATACAGCAGCCTGCTTAGCCTGGGTGTATTAATGCTGTTGCCTTACCAGGCCGATGCCGTGGAGTGGCGCGACTTATGGCAGACCAAACAACAACAGGCGAAACAAGATTATGCCAGTGGTGATTTTGCCGCGGCACAGCAAAAGTTTAACGATCCTTTATGGCAAGGTAATGCCGCTTATCGCAGTGGCGACTATATGGCAGCAGAGCAGGCGTTTCGCCAGGCGGCAGAGCAAAGCCCCGGTACAGATGCCTTGCATAATCTGGGTAACAGCCTGGCACAGCAACAACGCTATGAAGAGGCGCTGGCAGCTTATCAGCAGGCTTTACAGCAAAATAAAGACTTTGCCCCAGCCAAAAAAAACGCCGATTTAATGCAGCAATTGCTGCAACAGCAGGAACAGGAAAAACAGCAGCAAGAACAACAACAAAACCAGCAGCAGGACGGCGATAAACAACAACAGCAAGACGCTGATGGCGAACCACAAAGTGACGACAATGCCGACAGTGAGGCGGATAACGAAGCCGACGCCGACAGCGAATCGCAACAACAAAACGAGCAACAGCAACAAAATGCTGAGCCAGAGCAGCAGGAACCCGCTGAGCAACAGCAAATGCCGGCAGAAGAAAATGACCAACAAGATGAAGCTGAGCAGCAACAGCAGCAAGCGGTGCATGAAGCCTGGCCTAATGCCACACCGGAAGAGCAACAGCAACTGGATAATCTGCTGCGTAAAGTACAGGACGACCCTGCCCTGCTGCTACGCAACAAAATGTATTTAGAATATTTAAAACGCCAACAACAGCGTTTGCCCAAGGGAGTTGATGAACAATGGTAAAAGGTGTGCTGCTGGCAGCCGTGCTGCTGCTGAGTTTACCGTTACAGGCACTGACACAGCTCAGCGCCAGCGTTGATAAAAACCCGGCCTTGCGCGGTGAAGCCGTTACACTCGAAGTTACGGCTAATGCCAGAGTTGCAGCCGATGCCATTAATTTCAGAGTACTGGAATCAGATTTTACTGTAATGGTGCCGTCGGTCAGCACCAGCACTCAGATCATCAACGGCCAGTCGAGCCAGAGTACTATCTGGAGAATTGTGCTGCTACCAAAAAAAGCCGGCAGCTACACCATACCAGCATTCACCTTACAGAGCCTCAGCACAAAACCTATCAGCTTAGAGGTGCTTAACGAAACAGCACAAAATAACAACAGCAGCAATACCGAACTATTCCTGCAAGGTAGTATGGAACAGCAGCAATTATATGTGCAGCAATTAAGTTATTATCAGGTAAAGATTTATTTTAATGGCGACTTACAGCGCGGTTCTTTATCAGAGCCGCAAATGGACGGCGCCAGTATTATGCAGGTTGGTCAGGATGCCGAAGGTACTGAGCTGGTTAACGGCATTCGTTACCGCACTATTACCCGCCGTTACGCTATTACACCGCAGCGCAGTGGCAATTTCACCATTACGCCGCCAACCTTCAGCGGTGAAATGATTGACCGCGACAGCGCCCGCTATAACTATTTTGCCCGCACTAAAACGGTAGTGCAGCAGGCCGAACCGGTAGACGTAGTGGTGAATGCTATTCCGGCTGATTTCCCGGGAAACTGGCTGGTAGCCGGCCTGGTAACTTTAACGGAAGAGTGGAGCCCGGACATTACCGAGTTAAAACAAGGCGAGCCGGTAACACGCATTATTACCTTATCTGCGGTAGACGTAGCAGAAAACCAATTACCTGATTTAAAACAAGGTTTTCCTGATGGCCTGCGGCTATATCAGGAGCAACCACAAGCTAAAAGTGCCGAACGCAATGGCCGCCTGGTGGCGCAGAAAATTTTTACCACCGCCGTAATTGCCAATGTTGAAGGTGAACTGGAGCTGCCTGAAGTGTCTTTAGCCTGGTGGAACAGCCAGACCAATAAACTTGAACATGCCCGCCTGCCTGCCCGCACACTGAGTGTTGCGCCCATCGCAGGCGCCGCAGAGCAAACCACAACTATATCGCCTGCGCTGAATGTTGCCCCGCCTTTAGCAACACCAACCAGCAGCAGCGAAACGTCGCCATGGCAATGGAACTATATAAGCAGTTTATTGCTGGCTGTCTGGCTGTTAACCCTGCTTGGCAGCTATGTATTATGGCGGTTAAAAGCCCCCATTAGGCCTGCCACGCAAACACAAAACCGGGTAAGCTTTAACAGCACTGAACTTAAACGCGCCTGCAAACAAGGTGATGCAACAGCAGCAAAAGCGGAGCTGTTACGTTTTGCCCATCAACAACTGGATCAACGCTGCCAGTCGTTAACTGAGATGAGCGCTCATATTCACTCGGCTGAACTTAAAAACCAGCTTATAAAACTAAATGCTGCTTTATATGGCAATGATGCTGCCACGTGGCAAGGTGAGCCGCTGTGGCAGGCATGGCAGCAATATGATGCCGGCAGAAAAAACAGCAGTGTTTCAGCGGGCTTGCAACCGCTATATCCACAATAGCGTTTTTGGCTTGCCACGCTTTACCTGCCCTCCTGGCATGCTTACCGTTTAACGCTGGTAAGCATGCCCGCAACTTGTTAGCATAAATACGTTAACTCAGCCTGATCCCGTATCAGGTATTTTTTTGTACTGTATTTTGGTTAACCATATTTTTTGGTTGGCCACTGAGCTTTGGTTAGCCACAGGCTAACCAAAGCTCAGTGCAGCTTAATAAGGAGAAACTGTTTTGGAAACAGGCACTATTATTTCATTGGGAATATATTTTATCGCCATGCTGGCGATAGGGTTATACGGTTACAAAACGTCCAGCGATGATGTTTCAGGCTATATGCTCGGTGGCCGCAAACTGGGCCCTGGTGTTACTGCTTTGTCGGCGGGTGCATCAGATATGAGCGGATGGATGCTGCTTGGCGTACCCGGCGCCATGTACTTGTCGGGTGTCAGTAGTGTTTGGATCGCCGTAGGTTTACTTATTGGCGCCTATCTTAACTACCTTATCGTTGCACCAAGGCTAAGGGTATACACCGAAGTAGCAAACGACTCGATTACCATTCCGGATTATTTTGAAAACCGCTTTGCTGACAAAACCCGCTTACTGCGTATTGTATCCTCTGTCGTTATCGTTATTTTCTTTACCCTTTATACTTCATCAGGTGTAGTTGGTGGAGGTAAACTATTTGAAAGCTCGTTCGGTTTAAGCTACGAGCTGGGCCTTTACGTAACAGCCGGTGTGGTGGTGGCTTACACCTTATTTGGTGGCTTTCTGGCGGTGAGCATTACCGACTTTGTCCAGGGCTGTATTATGTTTATTGCGTTGATCCTGGTGCCCGTGGTTGCCATAGATCATCTGGGCGGCTTAAGCTCGGTTTTTTCGCAGGTTACAGCGCTTAACGCAGATTATATCGACCCTTTTACTAACGCCGAAACAGCTCAAGCCTTATCAGCTCTGGGTATTATCTCTTTATTGTCCTGGGGTTTTGGTTACTTTGGCCAGCCACACATTATTGTACGTTTTATGGCAATACGCTCGGTAAAAGATATTAAAGCTGCACGTCGTATTGGTATGAGCTGGATGCTGGTGACTATAATTGGTGCAGTAATGACAGGCTTGGTGGGCATAGCTTATGTTGCCAACACCAAAATGACATTAAGCGATCCTGAAACTATTTTTATCGTGTTTTCTGAGTTTTTGTTTCACCCGTTAATTTCCGGCTTTTTGCTGGCCGCAATTCTGGCCGCGATTATGAGCACAATTTCATCACAATTGCTGGTAACGTCCAGTTCACTGACAGAAGATTTTTACAAAACCTTTGTTAAACGTGATGCCAGCCAGCATGAACTGGTTATGGTTGGACGTTTATCTGTGCTGGCAGTAGCGCTGGTTGCCATTGTGCTGGCGTATGACAGAGACAGCTCTATTCTACAGCTGGTAAGCAATGCCTGGGCTGGTTTTGGTTCAGCCTTTGGCCCTCTGGTAGTGCTAAGCTTGTACTGGAAACGTATGACTTTTGCCGGCGCATTAAGTGGTATTGTTAGCGGTGCTGCAACTGTCTTATTCTGGATTTTCGTACCTGTATTTGAAAACGGCGATACGCTAAGCAGTGTGGTATATGAAATTGTTCCTGGCGTTATTGTCAGCACTGTAACTATTATTCTGGTCAGTAAACTAACAAAACAGCCTTCCGCTGAAGTAAAACAGCTATTTGAGCAGATGCTGGTTAAACTGAAACAGGCTTAATAACACTTACCTTTAAAGATCAGCCGGGGAGCAACAAAAAGTTGTATCCCCTGCTGACAATTTTTTGCTAAATTACAAATTCAGCGTTTCCTTATGAGACCATACGTCTATGTATTTTTATGCGGCCCGCCAACCTATTCTCAATCGTAATAAAGAACTATACGCCTACGAGTTATTATTTCGCGATGGCCTTGAAAATGCATTTCCAGACATAGACGGCGACGAAGCAACGTCACGCATGGTTGAAGGCAGCCAGTTTAGTTTCGGGCTGGACGATTTTCTCGGTGATAAACCCGGCTTTATCAATTTCACCCTGGATACTCTGCAAAAAAAATATCCCAGTATGCTGCCCAAAGAACAGGTTGTAGTAGAAATACTGGAAACCATACAACCGGGTAAACGCTTGCTGGCTGAATGCCAGGATTTAAAAGAAAAAGGCTATGTGCTGGCTTTAGATGACTATATTCATCAGCCGGTTTGGCGGCACTTTTACCCTTTTATCGACATAATAAAAATCGATTTTCGTTCTACCTCAACCGATACTATTACTGATATTAAGCAAGCCATTGCTGATTTTCCGCATATTAAGTTGCTGGCCGAAAAAGTAGAAACTAATGAAGAGTTTCAGGTCGCCCTTGATCTTGGTTTTAGTTATTTCCAGGGATACTTTTTCTCCAAGCCCGAAATGATGCAAAGTAAAGCCTTGTCACCGGCGCAAATGACGCTGGCAGAATTGCTGTATGAAACATCTAAATCAGATCTGGATCTCGGTAAAATTACTCAGGTATTTCAGCGTGATGTGCACCTGTCATACAAGTTGCTGCGCTACAGCAACTCCACTATTTTTAAACGTCGCTCAGAAATTGAAACCATAAAACAAGCTTTGGTTGTGCTGGGCCAGGCTGAACTTAAGAAATTTCTGTCGTTATTATTTACCTCACAAATAAGCAGTGATAAACCGGCAGAGCTAATGCGTTTATCAATGACCCGAGCCCGCTTTGCCGAAGGTATTGCTGAACTGCACGGCAAAGTAGATACCGCCAAAGCTTTTCTTACCGGCATGATGTCGCTGATGGATGCAATTCTGGACGAACCTATAGACAGTGTCATGAGCAAACTGCCTTTAGCTAAGGAAATTAAAGATGCGCTGGTCATAAAGCAAGGTGTGTTGTCGGAGTACATAACCTTGATACAGTTTTATGAACAAGGCCAGTGGCAAGAAGCTAATCAGGCAATCAATATGCTGCAATTACAGTCAGATAAAGTGCCTGATGCTTATCATACGGCAGTACAGTGGGCCAATGAGCAAATGAAAGCCCTTGGCGACTAACCCAAGGGCTGCTCCTGCTTTTAATAACTGAGGTAAGGGCCAATTTTAGCCGCAAGTTTGTCGCCAATACCTTTTACCTGAGTTAGCTGTGCCTGATCTTTAATCGGGCCATTTTCTGCAATGTAATCCAGCACGGCTTGAGCTTTTTTCTTGCCTAAACCAGGAATTGCATCAAGTTGATCCAGCGTGGCAGTGTTGATATTTACCTTTTGCACATTATGCGCAGCTGCGCTGGCTTTGGTAACCTCAGGTGCAGGTTGCGTCTGGGCCAGACACTGGTTTGCAGTTAAGGTTAATAATGTCATGCCCACAGCAATAGCTAGTTGTTTCATTGTTTCATCCTTAAAGTGCTCCCCTATCCCTGAAGACGTCCTCGACTACAGCCTGACATACCACGGTTGGCATTATTCCGGCAGGCAGGCTACCCAATCAGCATCGGAGATCTATGAATGCCAACATTTTTAAATTAGCCAATAAATTCACATTTGCAAATTTTAATTAACCTAAATCCAATTTAGTTAGCAATAACATTCAGCGCTAATTAAGACATCTGCCACTAAGCTGCTGGCAGAAGCTTAAAAAAGGTGCTGAAGTGTGATGGAAAAGCAAAGATAAGTCTTTGACACACATTGATGATTGCCGCTGAATTAATAGTTCGGTACAGTACCGCTGATACATTATGGAGAGAACAATGCTTCGCACTAAGGTACTTCTGATCACAATTGCACTGCTATTTAGTGCTACCTCTGCTGCCATGACGTCGCCTAAACGACCTGCTGTGTCAAAAGAACAAGCTGCAACCCTGGCACAGCAGAGATATCCGGGTAAAATCGTCAAAGTTCAAACCGAGCAACAAAATTATCGCATCAGGGTGTTACAATCTGATGGCCGCGTGGTAACAGTATTAGTTGATGGCCGTTCCGGCCAGGTGCAAAGGGAAGGAAATTAATGCGTTTATTAGTTGTTGAAGATGAAAACCTGCTGGCTCAGCAAATTAAAGAACAACTGCAGCAGCAACAATTTAGCGTTGACGTTGCGACCGATGGTGATGATGGCTGGTTTAAATTGTCTGAGTATCCTTACGATCTGGCAATTATTGACATCGGTTTACCGAAAATGGATGGCCTGACACTGATCCGTAAAGCCAGACAAAAAGCGCTCAAAACTCCAATTATTGTGCTAACCGCCCGTGGCAGCTGGCAGGAAAAAGTGGAAGGGCTGGATGCAGGTGCGGATGATTATCTGACTAAACCCTTTCATACCGAAGAGCTGCTGGCACGTTGTAATGCGTTAATCCGCCGTGCAGCTGGCCAACCGGAACCTACGCTTTCAGCAGGCCCTATTGCACTGAATAGCCGCACCCAACAGGTTTGGGTTCGCGAGGAAGAAATAAACCTTACGGCTTACGAGTACAAGGTACTTGAATACTTTATGCTTAACCCGAACAAGGTGATTTCAAAAACAGAACTGACCGAACATATTTATGATCAGGACTTTGATCTGGACAGCAATGTTATTGAGGTTTTTGTACTGCGCCTGCGCAAAAAGCTGGACCCGGATGGCGAAACTAAGCCCATAGAAACATTGCGTGGCAGAGGCTATCGCTTCACAATGACAGTAGCCTGATATGGCACTGTCATTAAAGCTGAGGCAGCTGCTGATCAGCATTTTTTTGCTGCTGTTGCTGCTTCCCAGCTCTTTTCTGGCGATTGATCGTGCGTTTTACACCCAGCTTCTGACTAACACAGAACAGAAGCTGGAAGTGCATATGTACGCTATGTTATCTGAACTTAGCGTGTCAGAAGACAAAGTTGAGCTAATCAACAATACTCTGGCGCCGGATTTTTACCGGCCAGACTCTGGCCTGAGCGCTTTTATTACCCATGAACAGGACTTAGTCTGGCAATCGGACTCGTCACTGAACCAGAACTTTGTGCCACCGGCAGAAGAGATGCCGCCAGGCGAACATTTATTCCGCCAGGTTACACAACACGGCGTGCAGTATTGGGTTTTATCCATCTCATTATTATTTGATGCCGAAGATTACACCCGGCCACTTAGTATGCATGTGGTACAAACCCATGAACGTTTAATAGCTCCGCAAAAGACATTTCGCGCAACGTTAATTCAGTGGTTTATCGGCATCGGCATTATGCTGCTACTGTTAATGCTGCTGGCCTATTACTGGACTACCAAACCTCTGTCGCGGCTGGATCATGAAATCCGCCGGGTCGAAAATGGCAGCCAGGAACAGCTGACTGGCCGCTATCCGGCGGAGCTGACCATTATTAAAGAAGACTTAAATTTACTGCTGCAAAACCAAAACCGGCAAAAACAGCGCTACCGCCATCACCTTAGCGATCTGGCTCATGCCCTGAAAACGCCTGTAGCTGTATTACAAACCTCCGCCCTTAGCCAGCAACCAGAGCTTAAAGAGCAGTTGGATCGTATTACCGCCATGATTGAGCACCAGCTTAAACGTGCCAGCAGTTCAGGCCAGGATATCTGGAAAAAACAAATTACCGTTAAACCGTTAATAGAGAAGCTTACTTCAGCGCTGCAGAAAATTTATCGCGATAAGAATGTTGCTTTCACTGTAGATTGCGCTGCTAACGCGGTATTTCGCGGTGATGAGACAGACTTAATGGAGATTCTTGGCAATCTGCTCGACAATGCCAGTAAAGCCTGCCGGCATCAGGTTTATGTCACTATTGGCCAAAACCCGTTCAGCCTCTGTGTTGAAGACGATGGCCCCGGCGTACCAGTGGCAAAGCGTAAGCAGTTGTTTGAGCGCGGTACACGGCTGGATACTTATCGTGAAGGCCATGGCGTAGGGCTGGCTATTGTTGCAGAGCTGGTTGAGTCTTATTCCGGTGAACTGGTATTAGATGACAGCCCGCTGGGCGGCGCCCGTTTTAGCGTGAAATTTAACTAAATACGTTATCCTGTGCCCCGGTGCTGATCGTGCCGGGCAAACCGGGCGTAATGGCATACTGCATTTCTAATTTGAGTTGGATACCATCTGATGGAACTGAATAACCCCGCCGTAATAAAAATTAAAAACTTACGTCTACGTACCTACATTGGTATTAAAGATGAAGAAATAAACAACAAGCAAGACGTAGTCATTAACGCGAAAATTCATTACAGCGCCGCCGATGCCGCTAATACTGATGATATGGACAAGGCGCTTAACTACCGCACTATTACTAAAAAAATTATTGCCCTGGTTGAGCAACAGCGCTTTTCTTTATTAGAAAAACTGACAGCAGAAGTGCTGGCCATTGCGGCCGAACACCCTTCAGTGCGTTATGCCGAAGTAGAAATTGATAAACCCCACGCCCTGCGTTTTGCAGATTCCGTATCGCTTACCCTGTCGCTGAATAAATAACCTCTATACTGAGGTTGTGTTCAACGCTGTCAGCAAGGTTTATCTATGCATATTTTACTGACCGGCGGCACCGGTTTAATTGGTACAGCACTGGTAAAACACTGGCTTAACCAGCATAAGTTGGTTGTGCTAACACGTGATCCGGCCAGAGCTCAGCAACGGCTGGGGCCAGAGGTATGCACAGTACAGTCATTGCAGCAGGTTGATTTTAACCAGATTGATGCGGTGATAAACCTGGCTGGCGAACCTATTGTTGGCAAACGCTGGAGTCATGCGCAAAAGCGCCTGCTGTGTGAAAGCCGCTGGATGATAACGGAACAACTGGTTGGTGCGATTAAAGCCGCCAGTTCACCGCCGTCGGTACTGATCAGCGGTTCTGCTATCGGTATTTATGGCCGCCAGCAACAACAGTTTATTGATGAAAACTACACTCTGTTTAACCCAGAGTTCGCATCTATGCTGTGTTTGCAGTGGGAGCAACTGGCGCAGGAAGCTCAGTCGGAACATACCCGGGTGTGTTTGCTGCGTACGGGTATTGTCCTGGCAAATGAAGGTGGCGCATTAAAAAAAATGTTGCCACCATTTAAGCTCGGCCTGGGTGGTCGTATTGGTACTGGTGAGCAGTATATGTCGTGGGTGCATTTGCAAGACATGCTGCGTTTAACTGACTTTTTGCTGCAGCACCCTACATTAACCGGCGCGTTTAACGCTACAGCCCCTAACCCGGTAACTAATGCTGAATTCAGCCAGCAACTGGCCAGTGCATTGCACCGTCCCGCGATACTCCCCATGCCGGCCGTTGTGCTTAAGCTTATGCTCGGTGAAATGGCCGATTTGTTACTCACCGGCCAGCGGGTTATACCGGCAAAACTACAACATGCCGGTTTTACGTTTAACTATACTCAACTACCCGATGCACTGGAGGCGCTGCAAGGTTAACCTTGCAGCACTTTACGCATTAACTGGGCACCAGGCATACGCAGCAGCCGCTTGAGCTGCCACCAGCCAAGCAAGGTTACTGCCACTACACCCAATACAGGCCCCAGCCCCCACAAATGGTAATGCAACTGAAACGGCATATTAAATACCCGCTGCTGCACTATCACCAGCATCAACTCAGCCAGAATGGTGGCAAATAAACCGGCCATGGCCCCCAGCAAGGCAAACTCAAGCATCAAAGCATTACGCAAAAATGCATACTGGGCCCCTAAAGTGCGCAAAATAGCCAGTTCCTGCTCACGCTGCTCCAGCGTAGCCTGTACCTGAGCGACCAGCACTAATCCGGCGGCCAGACAGATAATCACCAGGATAAAACTCAGTGCTACTGTCACTTGCTCAATAATATCGTTTACCTGTTTTATAATATTATCTACGCTTATTACTGTGACCGTGGGCATTAAACGCGCCAGTTGGTTCAGCAATTGGTTGCGCTCAGGCTGCAGATAAAAGGCGGTGATATAAGTAGCCGGAAAATCTGCCAGTAAGTCAGGACTTAGAATCATATAGAAATTCGGCTGTAAACTGTTCCAATCGACTTTGCGAATACTGCTTACTTTGGCACTTTTAGGTTCACCACCAATAGAAAACACCAGCGAATCACCCAACTTTAACGCCAGCCGCTCAGCCAGCTCGGCTTCCACCGACACCTGCGCAGTGGCAGTGCTGTCAAACCAGTTACCTGCGGTAATTTGATTATTGGCCGGCAACTCTGACAGCCAGGTCAGGTTTAGCTCACGCCCTACCCCTACGCGCTGCTGGCTGCGATCCTCTTTAGTGGCCTCTTGCTGCAGTTGCTCGTCATTAATCGACAATAAGCGGCCACGTACTACAGGATAATAAGCGTCCAGCTGCAAATTATGCTGCAAAGCAAACTGTTTCAGATCAACGCGTTGCTGTTCAGTAATATTAACCAGAAACTGGTTTGGCGCACCCGGAGGGATTTGCCGCTGCCATTGACCAATTAGCTCTGCGCGCAGGAAATATAGTAACAAGCCAAGAAAAATGGCCAGACTAAACGTGATCAACTGAAAACTATTCGCCCAAAGCCGACGACGTAAATTGGCTAACGCCAGACGCCTGGCGCTGCTTTGCCCGGCAGCCACCGGCTTTGCCAGCCGCACCAGTAAACTGGCGCCACCGAGCAGCAGCAAAGCAAACAAGCCGCAAAGCGCAAACAAGCCAATACTTAAGATAAATTCACCGCTAAACAGCCACATTAGGCCCCAGATGGCCACACCACCGGATACCAGTTGCAGTTTATCCAGACCCAAACTTATTGCCGGTTGCTTTAACACATCTATTGCTGCAGTTTGAGATAATCGCCACATAGGCCGGGCTGCAAATAACAAGGCACAAATAGCACAGGTTAGTATGCCCAGCCACAGCGGACGCCAACTAAACTCAGCCCGGTAATCGCTGAGAAACTGCGTAATGCCCCATTGTGCGGCTTGTATAGTGAGTTGCCCGGCAACGGCACCGCACAACAGACTGAACATAACCACCAGCAACAGGTGGCTACCATAAATAAGCCTGATTTGCGCTGTAGTGGCGCCCAGAGCTTTAATTACGGCTACCGACTGGGTGTGTCGCTGACTATAGCGACCAGCCGCTACAGCAGCTGCGCAGGCAGCTAAAACAATACCCAATAGCCCTGCCAGCAGTAAGAAACGCTCTGCACGTTCCAGTGCGCTGCCAATGGCAGATTCGCGGTCCATATCCTGCCAGCGCTGATGCGCTGTCAGCTGTGGTGTCATCTGGTTTTCAAAACTGGCAAGATCTGCCGTTGCACCGGCAAATAAATAACGATAGCCAATACGGCTGCCCGGCTGCACAATTTGCGTGGCGCCAACATCATCCAAATGCATCAGTACCCGTGGAGCTCCGCCAAAAACGCTTAGTGGTGCGTCAGGTTCATTGGCAATAACGCCGTTAACGGTCAGGCTTAGCATGCCTATCTCAACTTTGTCACCCGGTGCTATACCCAGTAAATTAAACAGGCGCTCTTCAATATAAACTGAACCGGGTTCCAGATTGCCATCCTCACCGCTACCTATATTCTCTGACTTTTTAAGCAACAGCTCACCACGTAATGGATAGCTGCTACTCACTGCCTTTATTGTTGCCAGCTGCATACTGTCACCGGCGAACAACATAGAATCAAACTGCATTTGCTGCGCCGTTGCCAGATTATTCTGCTGCGCAAGTTCAATCACCGCCGGATCAAACGGTTGGCTGGAGCGTAGTACTTTATCTGCTGCGGTAAACTGAGCACTGCGTTGCATCAGGGCACTTTTCACCCCCTGCGTAATGCCACTGAGGCTCACCACTGAACCTACCGCCAGAAATAAAGCAAAAGCGATAACCCATAACTCACCACGGCTTAATTCGCGCCAAAACAGGCGCCAGGCGATACTAGCCCACATGCGCCATTTCCTCATTTGCACTAACAAAACGTCCGGCCTGCATCCGGTGCTGTCGCTGACAGCGGGCGGCCAGTTCATCATTGTGTGTTACCAACACCAGTGTAGTGCCCTGCTCAGCGTTTAAACTAAACAGCAAATCTTCAATTTTACGTCCTGTTGTAGCATCAAGATTTGCTGAAGGCTCATCGGCGAACAGTACTGCAGGGCGCGTAATAAAAGCCCGCGCTATTGCAACACGCTGTTGTTCACCACCGGATAATTGCGCCGGATAAAAATGTGCCCGCTGTGCCAGGCCAACCTGCTGCAATAATTCCAGCCCGCGCTGTCTAGCCTGTTTATCACCGGCAAGCTCAGCAGGCAAAGTAACGTTTTCCAGCGCAGTCAAACTGGGTAATAGCAAAAACGATTGAAATACAAAACCCACATCTCTGGCACGGATTGCCGCACGCTGATCTTCTGAAAGCGTATGCAGCAAGTGCCCGGCTAAATGCACTTCACCGGCAGTAGGTACATCCAGTCCGGCCAGTAAACTCAATAATGTTGACTTACCAGAGCCTGAAGCACCGACAATAGCAACTGTCTCAGCGCGATTGATAGTCAAACTGATATCATGCAGGATAGTGAGTGAACCATCGGTAACTTTGACGCTCTTAGCCAGGTTAACCGCCTTAATATGAACTTCGGGTATTTTCATCATGCGTATTTTCTTAATTTTGTTAATCGGATTTTTCAGTCAGGTTTGTTTCGCACAAAAATTACTTATCCTTGGCGACAGCCTTAGCGCAGCTTATGGCATGCAACAGCAACAGGGCTGGCCACACCTGCTACAACAGCAACAGCAAGACTGGCAGTTGATTAATGCCAGCATCAGCGGTGAAACTACCGCTGGCGGATTAGCACGTTTACCCGCACTGTTAAAACAACACCAACCAGACGCGGTATTAATTGAGCTTGGCGGTAACGATGGCCTGCGCGGTTTTGCCATTGATACTGTGCAATCGAACCTCAATAACATTATTTCATTGATACTGCAGAGTAATGCCACGCCGGTGTTAATGCAAATACGCATTCCGCCAAACTATGGACCACGTTACGGCAGACAATTCAGTGATTTATACCCGCAACTGGCAAAAAAACATCAAATAACACTATGGCCGTTTTTTATGGACGACATTGCAATTAACAGTGAGCTGATGCTACCAGATGGCATACATCCGAACAGCCAGGCACAGCCGCTGATTAGTGAATTTGTCGGCAAGCTATTGGCAGCGTTAAAAACAGATTAGTGGAGTTTGAAACAGAATAGGTAAAGACTCAAGGATGAGTTTGTTAGCGGATGTGTATTGGTAAATTAAGATTATGACGCGAATTGGCGTCCCCTAGGGGATTCGAACCCCTGTTACCGCCGTGAAAGGGCGGTGTCCTAGGCCTCTAGACGAAGGGGACGCAAAGACATTCATTCAAAATTGCAGATTAATTGGCGTCCCCTAGGGGATTCGAACCCCTGTTACCGCCGTGAAAGGGCGGTGTCCTAGGCCTCTAGACGAAGGGGACGCACGAAAAAATCTTGGTGGAGCTAAGCGGGATCGAACCGCTGACCTCTTGCATGCCATGCAAGCGCTCTCCCAGCTGAGCTATAGCCCCACACTTTTGTGCTTTTTGCTAACCTGCGTTAGCGCTGAACACGGGGCGCATTCTAGGGTGCCACTGAAAATGTGTCAACAGTTTTTTCAGCAGCTTTTATCGTTCGGACGTTTTTTAAACGCAATGCTGAATTTGCAGGCAAAAACTGCTGAAATTACAGACTTTATAACAGCTTAGCGAACGATTTAACGATATCGATTTAAGCCAGCTGCAGGTAAAGAGAAAAAACCCCTGCCGCATTTGCCTGTCAGCATCGTGTTATGGCTGTTTTTTGTATAAACTAAGCCACATCAGACAAGCCGCAAGCGCGGTAATTAAGACCTGCGTTACTATAAAAGGATTTTCACTATGTACGAAAAGTACTACGGGTTAAAGGAACGGCCATTTCAGCTTACACCAAGCCTGAACTTGTTTTATGCCAGCAAACTGCATAAGCGCGCCCTCGCCTATTTACAGTATGGATTAAGCCAGGGTGAGGGTTTTATTGTCATCACGGGTGATGTTGGCACCGGAAAAACTACTATTGCCAACCAGTTGTTAAGTCAGTTGAATCAGGACGAAATTATTGCCAAACAGATTGTCACATCAAAACTGGAACCTGACGACCTTATTCGGATGATTGCGTCCTGTTTTAATTTGGTGGTAACCGAGCATACTAAAGCCAGCTATCTTGATGCTATCTACAGCTATCTTAAACGCCTGCATTCACAGCATCGCAGAGCACTGCTGCTGGTAGATGAAGCCCAAAACTTACCGCTGGCCTCTATTGAAGAGCTGCGCATGCTGTCTAATTTTCAACTCAATGGTAAACCACTGTTACAAAGTTTTCTGTTGGGTCAAAATGAATTAAATGCCATTATTCAAGCCGAGAATATGGAGCAATTTCGTCAAAGAATTATTGCATCATCAAATCTCTCAGCATTTCAGATTGAAGATACCAAAGCCTATATCCAATACCGTTTGCTACAAGCTGGCGGCAACGCCGGTATCTTACAAGACGCCTGTTTCGCCCTTATTCAGCAACATAGCCGCGGCATACCGCGAAAAATTAATACCGTAATGGACAGAATACTGTTATTTGGTTATTTGGAAGAGTGCCCGGTTATTACTGCAGAGCATGTCAAAACTGTACTGGAGGAATTGTCGCAAGAGATTGCCAACCAGCAACCATCCGCGCCTGCAATGTCAGTGCAGCAACCTCAGGCAGTATCAACCCAGAGTATGCTAAGTGAATTGTCGGCGGTGCTTGACAGTGCCCTGGAGCAAAAGATCCGCATGGCAAAAGAGCTGGATGTGTTGCTTAAACGACAGCAGCAATTACTCAACAGCAGAGATAATAAAGAATCATAAACACTGCATAACGACGCCGATGCGCCTGCAATTACAGGCGTATCGTGTAACTTAACCAGACTCTGTTTTCAGTAAGATCAAAACTGTCTACTGACGAATTGCGGCTGATACGTTTTAGCATAGCTTTAATCTCAGAACGTTCATTCAACTTGCGCTTAATGCCCATTTCTACAGATAAGTTTTTGTCTTCGCGTTCATCGGTCAAATAGTTAATATCGTAATAATTGCCATTAAGTAGCAAGCTGGAGTGTTTCGACAACTTCCAGGACGACTGAACAGAGAAAGAATTACGGTTATTTTCACGTTCGGTTTCAACATACTCATCTTCACTTCGGCTAAGCATTACACTCAACGCCAGGCGGCTTTTATTGTAGCCTATTGTCATTGCCGCAGTTCTGCGCTTAATCAGTTCCTCGCTTAGCTCAAGCTCTGCATTAAACAGCTGTTGAAACGATTCTCCGGTGCCTAACTGATAGTTATTTGTTGGCGGCCTAAAACAGTCTGTAAACTGAGCAGCGCCATCGGGACAGACAAAAATACCAAGATCTTCAATAATCTGGTCAAAAGAAGATAATGTCTGCACATCCTCACGAACTGACAACCTGACTGACAAAAACCTGAGATTGTATTGCCCTTGCAAATTCGAGCTACGGCCAAAATAACGCCGGTCAAGACTATATGACAAAGACGTTCGCCGCGTTGGTGCCAAAAAAACTTCGGCCGCAAGATAAGTTTCGTCAATATCGTCCTGCTGCTCACCGACAGAGCGTGTTGCCCAGTTTTGCGTAACATTAATCCGCGATGCCTGGCCAAACTGATACTCAAGGCCCAAACCATATGATCTAAACTCATTGGCATAGCCAGAAGTATTGTCGTTTTCATCATAGCTGCCGCGCACTATCATTGACAAACTGGGCAGCAACGGTAAACCAGCTGTACCACTAGCCCTTTTACTGACAAAATCCCCTCTGTTGCCATCACGCCCGGTTTTATTGTAATTTGCGGATAATTGCCAAAACAAAGGAGACTGACGTTGTGCACTACCAAGTGCAAGAAAGGTAGTTAAGGTATCATTGTCGAAATCACCGAAATTATCCTGTAATTCAGGCTGCCTGGAACTCAGCTTATTGTAAGCCAGGCCCAGCTGAGCATTAACATCTGCCGTTTGTGACGTCCGGAAATTTGCATTAGCACCGTAATTGCTGGTTTTAGACAGATTCTCAGTGCCGGTAATAATATCGGAGAATACACCATTGCGTGAATCACGGATCCGATAACCTGAATCGGCACTTAAACCCAGGCTGACACGATCATCGTATGCATTGAAGATATTGCGCCAGCTATATTTATCCAGGCTTTTATGTGTACGTTGCGAGTCGTCATACCATACTGATTCATTTTGTAAAAACAGTGCTGAAGAAGCATTCTTACCGGTAAGGTTAATAGCAACTGAGGGTTTCAGTAAGGCAGCCATCCCCTTATCCAGGCCACCACCAGCCTGTTCGTCTCTGATCCAGTAACCATAGGTACGGGTTTCTATTTCAGGCTTAATGTCTGTTTTTGCCGATAGCACCTGTGCAGGTGCCAGCAATGCAGCAATAGCAGTAACCAGCGGGGTTAATTTGGCTGGGTAGTACAGTACGGTTTTAGCCCGCGCCATAATAATAACCGTAACCGTAACCTTTACCCTGATTACGGTGAGCCTTGTTGATTAAAAATCCAATCGCAATGTCTTTAGGCAACAATGCCACTGCCTGTTCTATTTCTGCCAGTTTAGAGTGATTTTCTTCAACTACTACAACTGCCTGACCGCACATAGAAGCCATTACAGCAGTTTCATTCACACCCAGCAGCGGTGGGGCATCGAAAATAACAATACGGTCTGAATAACGCGAGGCAAACTCATTTACCAGCATCAACATGCGTTCGCTGGCAAGCAGTTCGGTGGATAGGTGATGCGGCCGTCCGGCAGTAATAATTTTCAGCCGATCGACATTGGTGCTCAGAATGATATCCGATACCTTAATGTCGCTTGACAGCAAATAATCTGTCAAACCTATATCATGATGAATATTAAGTGTTTTTGATACGCTGGGACGCAATACATCACTGTCTACCAGCAACACTGTTTTGTCCTGCTCCAGTGCAATGCTAAGAGCCAGATTAATCGCAGAAAAGGTTTTGCCCTCCCCCGGTCTTGAACTGCTAACCAGAATCAGGTTCGGGTGTTTTAACGTACCGCTAAGCGCACCAAACGCGTTACTGATAAGCTTGCGTTTAATAACACGGTATTCTTCATTGATAAGACGGCGCTCACTGGATAATGAAACAAAGTTTTTTTGCTCCAGTATTTTCAGGTCCAGCACTATAGAAGGTTTATACCCCTGAGAGTCTCCTGTTACAGCTTGCTCTTCTGATGAAGCACTGTCCTGTGCTACAGCACTGTAAACAGGCTCATGTCTTGGCGCTGCAGCATCTTGCTGCAATGGTGCATCGATATCAGGTGCTGTTACCTGCTGTGCACGCTCCAGTGTAGTATCCGCTTGTTTGCCAGACGAATCAGACTGTTTTCTTATGGCTTTTTCAATAATACTCACCGGATTACCCTCAACAACAGCTCGGCAGATCGGCCAAACAGCACTTCGTTACTTAACAACGCTGCATAACATAGCAATAAGCCGCCACTTAGCATGGCAAAATACAGAAAATGCAATCGCACCTGCTTTAGAATAGCGTGTTTATCGGTGTGCGACACCACACCGAACACCGGATAATCGCTAATACTTTGTAATTGCACAGCGCTTGTAAGTACTGGCGAAATCAAGCTACGTACAAACGCCATAAATATCCCGGCGCCTAACCCCACTAACAGCACCAGCGAGTAAAACAACCCACGGTTTGGCCCTGAAGGTGTTAGAGGCACACGTGGTGGCTCTATGACATTAAACTGCACATCCTGAGATGATGCGTCTGCACGACGGGACAATTCCATTGACTCTCTGCGGGCCAGCAAAGCTTCATACTTAGACTTGGTAATATCATAATCACGGTTCAGGCCGGTAAATTCCGCTTCAATCTCTGGGATCAGGTTAAGCCTGCTCTCAAGTGCCGTTACTCTGTCCTGATAAGCCTGTACCCGCACACGTGTAGAAGCCACTTCAGACTCCAGCCGTGAAACGCTGATACGTAACTCTTGATAAACCGCATTCTGATTCAGGTTACTGCTTTGTCCCGGATTTTCTGACGACATTTGCGCCAAAGCTTCAAACTCAGTGTCACGTTGTTGTTCCAACTGCTGAAGTAATCGTTTGGTTTCCAGCACATCAGGATGAAACTCTGTATAGCGGATCAGCAGATTATCCAGTTGTGACTGTAAGGTTCTTATGCGCTCGTCAAATTGGGTGGCTGGCCTGTTGGCACTGCCGGAATAAGGCATAACACCAAATACGGGCTCTTCACCCAGCAATTGGCTTTTAGATGACGCAAGCCGGGTTTCCAGCTCCTTAAGGGCCAGATTAGCTTCTTCAAGACGTTTCTTTTCGTCACTGATCTGACTGTAATAATCACTTTGATTACCCGGCAGCATATTCATCCGGTGCTTTTTAAAATCTGACAACCGAAGTTCAGCCTCGATCAGGCGACGCTCGTAATCTGATATCTGGTCGGTTAAAAAGCGCTCTGCGGTCTGAGAGTCAGCACGGCTTGAACCAATGCGCCCTTCAACAAAGTTGTTCAGCGTTTCCTGCACCACTTTAAGTGCCATTTGTGGCTGTGGGTTGTTGTAGGCAATGACATAAATATTTTCGCGGCCGGACGCCGATATTTTAATTTCTTTTTGCAGAGTATTTATCAGGTCTTCAAAAGCTTTTTCATCTTTAGCCTGAATATCAAGATCGGTCGCTCTGGCAATTTTTTCCAGATTCGGCCTGCTTAGCAGGGTACGCGCCATCAGCTTGATTTCATCTTCAGAGTTAGTTCGCAAGGCCAGGCCCCGCAACAGAGGTTCCAGCACAGTGCTGGTTTCTACGTACAATTTAGCATTAGCTTCGAACGTGGGCGGCATGTTGTACACATACACCCAGCCCACCGGGCAAATCAGCCAGGCGGTAATTACGATATAGCGCCTGCGCAACCACACACCCTGAATATAGGTGCGTACCTGCTCAATCGCTTGTTGCAGTTCTTTCATCAGTCACTCCCTGAACCTTAACCAGCGTATCCGCGCTGCTTAAAACCATGCTTCCGGAATAATTACTACGTCGCCAGGCAACATATCTACGTTGGCAGCAATTTCACCATCGCGGATAAGGTCATCAAGCCTGACATTAAATGTTATTTGCTGGCCATCTTTAGTTCTTACCAGCTTGGCACCGTTACCGTTAGCAAATTCAGTTAAGCCGCCAACTGCAATCATCAAATCAAGCACCGTCATATACTGACGATAACTAATAGCCTGAGGGTTGGCTGCTGCGCCTATTACCCGTACCTGCTCACTGTATGGACCGACAAAATTGGTCACCGACACAGTAACAACAGGATCGCGGATATATTTGCTCAGAATAGCCTCCATATCACGGGCAACCTGAGTTGGGGTTTTACCACTGACAGGAACGTCTTCAACTAGAGAAGTCGATACTTTACCATCTGGTCTGACAATAAAAGTGCCGGACAGCTCCGGATTTCGCCAGACAAAAATACCAACAGTGTCATTTGGGCCGATAAGATATTGGTAATTATCAACGGAGGTAGTCAAAGAGTTTTGCACCGTTGCCGGTGGCAACGTAGAGTTGCTGCTGCAACCTGCTAAAAACAGACCTAAAATCAACGTTAAACCGCAATATCCTTTCGCTGGTGTAGCCATCATATTACTCATCCTTTTACTGACGCCCTGATAATATAACTTAAAAATTTAGCCTTGTGCTGTAAAAATTGAAAATTTAATTTTTGTTTTGCTGTAGAAATAGTATAATTAGTGCGCTTGGTTTTGCCTCATCGACCTTTTCGGTGCTGGCGATAGCTAAATGCAATGGATGCAACAAGGATGTCGTTATGAGTAAAGCAAGTCGTTACGGACGAAATACGATTGCAGACAAGCTGTTCTTGCTGGGTGAATTAGTACTGTTAGTGTTATCCAGTTTACTTGCCAGCTATGCCTACAGTTACTACCTGTTTCCAGTATCTTTTGAACACCGCCTTATTAATGCTGCTTTATTTGCGGCTTCGGTAATGCTGTGCGCCCTGTCTGTCGGTCTTTATGACCAGAAACTGCGCGAGGGCCAAAAAGGTATCATCAAGCGCGTCGTTATTACTCTGCTGTTTAACGCAATTTTGCTTGAACTGATTATTTTCCAGCTATTCTCCGTATTGCATATCGGCTCGCTTTATCTGGCGGTAGCCTCTGTGTTTTCTGCGATTAGCGTCTCGGCATTTCGCGCTTTCTTTCACTATAACGACATTACCCGCATCAGCAGACGTCGGGTGCTGATATTAGGTGCGGGTGAGCGTGCTTCCATTATAGAGCGCAGGATGCGACGTAATGTTGATAAACGCAATTTTGAAATTGTCGGTTTTACCCCGATTGAGGGCGACAAAGACGCCGGCATCGCTGAGCATAAGCTGGCAAAATTCGACTATAAAAATGACCTGTATCAGTATGTTGTAGAACACAATATTGATCAGTTAGTTATTGCCTGTGACGAAAGACGCAATATGTTGCCCGTTGAGCATTTATTTAAATGTAAAACACGTGGTATTGACGTCATCGAAATTCTTGACTTTATTGAGCGTGAAACAGGTCAGATTGCAGTAAACCTGATTTACCCGAGTTGGGTTATTTACGCCAATGGCCTGGATTTAAATCAGCGCTTTAAAACCAACCTCGATTACAAACTTAATGTCGTGCTGGCTATTTTGCTACTGGCTGTTACCTGGCCGATTATGTTAATTACCACCTTGCTTATTTATCTGGAAGACGGCCGCAAAACCGGTGCTTCAGTATTTTACCGCCAGATACGAGTGGGATATGACGGCAAGCCATTTTATATTGTTAAATTTCGCAGTATGCGGCCTGATGCTGAGAAAAACGGTGCGCGCTGGGCAACGGCTGACGATGACAGAGTTACACGTGTAGGCCGTATCATCCGCAAATACCGGATAGATGAACTGCCTCAGTTGTTGAATGTTTTGTCGGGTGATATGGGTTTTGTCGGGCCAAGGCCAGAGCGGCCAGAGTTTGTGAATCAGCTGGCCAAAGACATCCCGTATTACAATCAGCGGCATAATGTTAAACCGGGCCTGACAGGCTGGGCTCAGCTTAAATATCCTTATGGCTCTACCGCTGAAGATGCACAGGAAAAACTCAAATTTGACCTGTACTACATCAAACATCGCAGCCTGATGCTGGATTTGATGATTCTTGTCAGAACCGTAGAAATTGTACTTTTTGGCAAAGGACGTTAATACCAATGCAGTATGCACGGTTAAGAAGTAATGCGCTTACTGTAGATGTTGAAGATTATTTTCATGTCGCAGCTTTTGATGCCACTGTGTCTCCGGCGCAGTGGCCTGATTTTCCGCAACGCGTAGCCCGTAACACTGAAATTTTGCTGCAACAGTTTGATAAACATCAGGCTAAAGCCACCTTTTTTATTTTGGGCTGGGTAGCCGAACGCTACCCACAACTGGTAAAACAAATTCACGCCGCAGGCCATGAAGTTGCCAGCCATGGCTATGCTCATGCCAAAGCTTCTGTGCAAACAGCTGCTGAATTTTTGCAGGATGTTAGCCGCGCTAAGGCCATTCTGGAAGACATTACCGGTGCCGAAGTGGTTGGTTACCGTGCGCCAAGCTTTTCTATTGGTAAAACTAATGAATGGGCGTTTGATGTACTCCAGCAGGCTGGATACCTCTACAGCTCAAGCACTTACCCTGTAGTGCACGACTTATATGGCACACCAGATTGGCCGCAACAACCCTATAAACGAACCGAAGGTATTTGGGAATGCCCAATGCCTGTATTAAATAAAGTTGGCAAGCAATGGCCCATAGCAGGTGGTGGTTATTTTCGCCTGTTGCCATACTGGCTTAGCAAAAAGTGTATCGACAGCTATCTGAAACAAAGTGATGCACCTTATATGTTTTATTTTCATCCGTGGGAAATAGATCCGCATCAACCGCGGTTTGAGCAAGCACCATTTAAATCAAAATTCAGACACTACACTAACTTAAACCGCATGGAAGCTAAACTGGTGCGCTTGCTGCAAGACTATCAGTGGCGTAGCGTCAAAGAAGTATATCAACCGTATTTTGCTTAAACAGAAGGGAACCGGATGTATCAACTGAATACATTGTCGCTCAGGGACGAGCAAGCAGTGGCGTGGGATAATTTTGTAACAGCCAGTGACGAAGCAACCTTTTTTCATTTATCTGGCTGGCAACAAATTATTGCCGATGCCGGTCATCGTTGCTATTACCTGTATGCGAGCCAAAATAACCAGATTGTTGGTGTGCTGCCGCTGGCCCGCGTTAAAAGTATGCTATTTGGTGATGCGCTGGTGTCTACGCCATTTTGTGTTTATGGCGGTGCGATTGGTGAGCCGGCCGTTAAGCGCTTTTTGGAACAGGAAGCGGTAAAGCTTGCCACTTCATTACAGGTAAAACATATTGAACTGCGTTATAAAACCGTGCAGGACAACGACTTTACCACCCGCAGCCAGCATGCTTACTTTGCCTGTGAACTGGCTGAAACTGCCGAGCAAATTCTGGCTAACGTAAAGAAAAAGCAACGTGCGGTTATACGTCATGCGTTGAACGAGCCCTTGCAGCATACTCTGGATACAAACCCAACCGATTTTTACCAAACCTATTCAGAAAGCGTACGCAACCTGGGTACTCCGGTATTTAGCAAAGCCTTTTTCCAAAAAATTATGCAGGTGTTTCCCGAGCAGACGGAAATTCTGACCGTGCGTAAAGATCAGCAACCAGTATCCTCAGTGCTGAGTTTTTATCATAAAGGTGAAGTGTTGCCCTATTATGGCGGCGGCATCAGTGAAGCTAAATCACTAAAAAGTAATGATTATATGTACTACCAGCTGATGTGCCATGCCAGGCTGGATAAAAACTGTCACCGTTATGATTTTGGCCGCAGTAAACTGGACTCTGGTGCCTATCAGTATAAAAAACATTGGGGCATGGAAGCGACAGAACTACATTATCAGTATAAATTGATCACGGCCCAACAATTGCCGAACCTGAGCCCTAATAATCCGAAATATCAGCTGTTTATCCGGCTATGGCAAAAGCTGCCGCTGTCAGTAAGCCAGTGGATTGGACCAGCCCTGTCGAGGTATCTGGGATGACAGACCCTAAACCGGACTTGCTGTTACTGGTACACCGTATTCCTTATCCGCCTAATAAGGGCGATAAAATCCGCTCATTTAATTTAATGAAAGCGCTAAGCCAGCATTACACCGTGCATTTAGGCTGCTTTATCGATGATCCTTTTGACAGGCAATATATAGATACACTTAGCCAGTGGTGCGCTACCGTTTTTTGCGTAAACCAGGCCAAGTGGCGGGCAAAGCTTTGCGCTTTGAGCGGTTTTATTACGAATCAGGCGATTACCCTGCCCTACTATTTCAGCTTCGCGATGGCGGCCTGGGTAAACGCCACGATTAACACCCATAAGATCAAAAAGGTACTGGTGTACTCATCCTCTATGGCTCAGTACGTTGATAAAACCGAATATCAGCCATTGAGCCGGGTTATAGACTTCGTTGATATTGATTCAGATAAATGGCGCCAGTACGCCGAGAAATCCCGCGGCGTAAAACGCTGGTTTTATCAGCGCGAAGCCAGATTGCTGCTGCAATACGAAAAACACATTTGTCAGCGCTTTAACAGCAGCCTGTTTGTTTCTGACGATGAAGCCAGTGCCTTTCGGGCCATGCTGCCTGTACAGCTGCAACATAAAGTGCATAGTGTGTTAAATGGGGTGGATACCGACTATTTCTCGCCTGAAACACCAGCGTGCAAGACAGAACAAACTTTGCCTGAGCAGTATATTGTATTTACCGGCGCCATGGATTATTGGGCCAATGTAGATGCCGTATGCTGGTTTTGCCAAAATATCTGGCCGCGGCTGAAACAGCTGTATCCGCAGTTACATTTTGTCATAGTAGGTGGAAAACCCAGTGCTGAAGTCCGGGCCCTTAGCCAACAGGCAGGTGTCGTTGTTACCGGGCGCGTAGATGACGTGCGACCTTATATCAGCCATGCCCGCTTTGCTGTAGCGCCAATGCTGATAGCGCGTGGTATTCAAAACAAAGTGCTTGAAGCTATGGCCATGAACAAAGCGGTAGTTTGCAGTGGCATGGCCATGGAGGGCATTAATGCACCCGCTAGTGAAGATGCCGTGATTGCTGAGGGTATAGAAGGCTTTATCCGTGCTTGCAAACGGCAGTTGGACCGACCTTCAGCGCCCTCTGCCAACCGGCAATGGATTTTACAGCATTTTACCTGGCAACAAACGTTAGTACGGTTAAACAGTTTTATCCATCCGGAGTTGTCTGTATGACGGCTCTTAACCGCCAGGCGAACATGTTGCTGCTTGCTGTTATCAGCCTGGCTTATGTCATGTTGTACAGCTCAACCTGGTTGGATATGGAGCGGGTATGGCGCAGCTCTGCAACTTATAATCACTGCTATCTTATCCTGCCTATTTGCCTGTATTTTTTTTACCGCGCCAAAACACCGCTTATCACGCCATCAGCACCCGGTTACTGGCTATGGCTGCCTGCAATTGGCTTAATATTACTGCAACTGATTTGGTTATTTGGCTACGCGGCTGATATTGCCCTGCTGATGCATATTGCCGCCGTTATGTCGCTGCAGGCGCTGTTATGGCTTGCCTTTGGTAATACCAACAGTCGCCTGCATTGGTTTGCCATCGCATACCTGATTTTTCTGGTGCCTTTTGGCGAAGAGTTGTCACCGTTTTTACAGAACATTACCGCCGATCTCACCGTGGTGATGTTGCAGGTTGTCAATATTCCTGTATACCGTGAAGGGCTTTATCTCGCCACTCCGGTAGGTTTATTTGAAGTGGCAGAAGCCTGTTCGGGCTTACGCTTTCTTATTGCATCACTGGCCATTTCAGCATTATTTGCTTACTTGCATTACAACAAAATCTGGAAACAAATCAGCTTTGTGGTGTTTATGGCCTTGTTGTCGGTGCTGGCCAATGGTGTACGCGCTTTTATGCTGGTTTATATTGGTGAGAAAACCGATATGCGCTTTGGTTTTGGCGCCGATCATTATTTGTATGGCTGGTTATTTTTCGGTCTGGTGTTAATGGCCGGTTTCTGGCTGGGGGCAAGATTTTCAGATCCTACCCTGCAGCTTGAACGGCGCAGCAAACAGCATTTTAGTTTACAAACCAAGCCGTCAATGTTGTTCCTGACAACTGCGATTATTGCGCTAACCCTGAGCTACCGCTTGTCACTAAAGGTAATGGCAGAGCCCGCTGCAGTAAATAACCTTGCCATGCCTTTTGCCAGTCAGCCGGTAGAAAAAAGTAACTGGGGCATCAATTTTATAAACAGTCTGGCTCAGAACCATGCTCAGGATACTGCAGGGACAGAGTATTTCGTTGCCCGTTACGGTAATAAGCAACAAAATGGTGAACTGATTAACTGGCAGAACAACCTGTTTGATAAACAACTCTGGCAGATACAGCAGCGTATTACCGGTGCCGACAGTGCCATATTGCAGCTAACAAGCCTGACGAATGAACAACGCACTGTATTGTACTGGTACCAGATCGACGAACAGCGTGTGGTACCCGAGCTGGAAGTAAAAGTACGCCAGGCATTAAGCTACCTGGCTGATGATCAGTCCAGTGCTTATATTTTTGCAGTATCAGTTAATGGTAAAGCCTCAGAGCAAAACCTGGCAGTGTTACAACAAGCCGCAGCCTTATTGTCACAAGCCCGAACCAATACAGAGCAGGCCGTTGCCGGAGCCAAGTATGACTGAGCGCCAGCAACAACCGGTGCATATTGCCCATCTTGTCTGGCACTTTAGCACCGGCGGTCTGGAAAATGGCCTGGTTAACCTGATAAACCATTTACCGCAGGACAGATTTCGCCACAGTATTGTCACGCTAACCGGCCACGACCCGCAGTTTGTAAAACGCATCAAAACAAATAATGTCGACCTGCATTGTCTGGACAAAACCGAAGGCCATGACTGGGGCACATTTAGCCGGTTAAATACACTGTTGCAAAGCCTGCAGCCAGACATACTGCACAGCCGCAACCTGGCAACACTTGAATTACAGGTTGTTGGTTGGTGGCGCAAAGTGCCACTGCGTTTGCATGGCGAACACGGCTGGGACAGCCATGATATCGGCGGCTGTAACAAAAAAAACCGCCTGATACGCCGTGTATTTAAACGCTTTGTTCAGCGCTTTATTTGTTTGTCATCTGAAGCGGAACATTATCTGACCGATATTATTAAACTGGACAAAAACCGGGTTGAACGTATTTGCAACGGTGTAGAAACTACCAAATACGCCAATGCCACGCCTGCAGAACTGGCGCTACCGCCGGGTACTACATCGCTTAGCCCGGTTGTTTTTGCTACAGTGGGCCGCCTGGCCAGTGTTAAGAATCAGGCTTTGCTGCTGCACGCCTATAGTTTGCTGCTGCGCCAATATCCGCAGTACAGCACAGAAAGTGCATTGATTATTGTTGGCGACGGCCCTTGCCGGCAAGAGCTTGAACAACTGCGCGATACCCTGCAGTTAGGCGCTCAGGTGGTATTTACCGGCAACCGGCAGGATATTCCCCAGTTAATGCAACGCTTTGATGTATTTGTGCTGCCCTCACTGGCAGAAGGTATTTCCAATACGTTGCTCGAGGCCATGGCAGCCGGTACACCGGTTATTGCCACCGCAGTGGGCGGCAACCCGGATTTATTGCCGGCAGCGCTGCTTGATACTAATCTGGTGGCATCAGATAACCGACAGCAGTTATCAAGCGCCATGCTGCGCTACCTACAACAGCGCGATGCGCTGATTTATGACGCAGAACTGGTGAAAAACCATTGCCATCAGCACTTTAGTATAGATACGATGGTACAGCGATATCAAAAGCTTTATGAAATGACAAGGATGCAGACCTAACCATGTGTGGTATAGCAGGAATTTATCAGCTGAAAACCCAGGCTACGCCTGATCCGCAAGTTCTGGCCAAAATGAATGACAGCCAGTGGCACCGCGGGCCCGATGCCGGAGATTACTTTTTTGAGCCTACGGTCGGCCTGGCACACCGCCGGTTATCGATTATAGATATTGCCGGCAGCCCGCAGCCCATGCAAAGCGCCAATGCACAGGCCTGTATTGTGTTTAATGGTGAAATCTACAACTATCGCGAACTGCGCCAGGAACTACTTGGCAAGGGCTATCAGTTTAATACCAACGGCGATACCGAAACCATTCTTAATGCCTGGCTCGAATGGGGCGAAGACTGCGTGCATCACCTGCGCGGTATGTTTGCGTTTGCTATCTGGGATAACAGCCGTCAGTGCCTGTTTTTGGCCCGTGACCGTCTTGGCATTAAACCACTGTTTTACTCGCTGCTTGATGATGGCCAGTTTATTTTCGGCTCAGAACTTAAAGTGTTGCGTAACCATCCGGATTTTATTACCGCACTGCGCGACAGCACTATCGAAGATTATTTCAGCTTTGGTTATATTCCAGAGCCTTACACTATTTACCAGCACAGCTATAAACTAGCGCCGGGCCATACTTTATTGTTGCAGCACGGCCAGGCCAAGCTGAGTGAACCAAAGCAGTATTGGGATGTACCCACGCAGTGGCAAGATGCCGTAACAGAGCAGGAACTTAGCGCAGAGCTGATCACAAGATTTCGTGAAGCGGTGGATATTCGGCTGGTAGCAGAAGTGCCGCTGGGCGCCTTTTTATCTGGCGGTGTCGATTCAAGCGCTGTTGTCGCCATGATGGCTGGCCTGCAAAGTGATCCAGTTAACACTTGCTCTATCGGTTTTGACAGCCCACAGTTTAATGAAACCGAGTTTGCCCGTCAGGTTGCCGCGCGTTATAACACCAACCACCATGAAAATATCGTTAGCCAGAACGATTTTGAACTGTTGGATCAACTGGCAGACTTGTACGACGAGCCTTACGCCGACAGCTCAGCAATACCCACCTATCGCGTCTGCCAAATGGCACGCCAGCATGTTACGGTGGCATTGAGCGGTGATGGTGCCGACGAGTTATTTGCCGGCTATCGCCGCTATAAGCTGCACCTGAATGAAGAACGTTTTCGTAACTGGCTGCCACTGGCAATAAGAAAGCCGGTTTTTGGTTTGCTGGGTAAAATTTACCCTAAACTGGACTGGGCACCGCGCTTTTTACGCGCCAAAACCACCTTTCAGTCATTGGCGATGGACACCGTTGCCGGTTACCACAACTCCATTGCCATTTTGCGCCAGGATCAGCGCGACAGGCTGTTTTCCCCAGCGTTTAAGCAGCGCCTTAACGGCTATAGCTCACTGGAGGTGTTTCGTCGCCACGGTGCCAGGGTTAAACATCTGGACCCGATGAAAATAGCCCAGTATCTGGATATGAAAACCTATCTGGTGGGCGATATTCTAACCAAAGTAGACCGCGCCTCTATGGCTCACTCGCTTGAAGTGCGGGTGCCATTTTTAGACCACAAATTTGTTGAGTGGGCCTTTACTGCCGAATCAAGCGCGAATTTGCAAAATGGCGTGGGTAAATTCTCGCTGAAAAAAGCACTGGAACCGCATTTGCCGGATGATGTGCTGTATCGGAAAAAAATGGGCTTTGCCGTTCCGCTGGCCGAATGGTTTCGCGGCCCGTTGCAGCAAAAGCTGCAGGATAAGTTGCTGTCCGATGTCATGATTAACAGCGGCTACTTTAATGTTGCCGAGCTAAAGCAGCTGATTGACGATCATAAACGCGCACTAAAAGATAATAGCGCCGCGCTATGGACACTGCTGATGTTTGCCGCCTTCCTGGAGCGCAACAGCAAATGAAGATCCTGCATATTTTCGATCATTCTTTGCCATTACACAGTGGTTACACTTTTCGTTCACGCGCTATTTTGCAGCAACAACGTAAACTCGGCTATCAGACATGTCATGTTACCAGCCCGAAGCATCCAACTAAGGAGCAAGGCACAGAGCAAGCAGAAGGTTTCAGCTTTTACCGCACCCTGCCCTACAGCGGCTGGTTTTGGCGCTTACCGGTGTTAAAAGAGCTGGCCGTGGTACTGGCGCTGAAAAAGCGTATTTTGCAGATTATTAGCCAGGAAAAGCCCGACGTGTTGCATGCTCATTCACCGGCACTAAATGGCCTGGCTGCATTATGGGCCGCAAAAAAAGCCAAACTGCCGGTGGTATATGAAATACGCGCGTTTTGGGAAGATGCTGCCGTTGATCATGGTACCTGCACCGAAGGTGATCTGCGCTATAATATGACGCAATCGCTGGAAACCCACGTGGCGAAAAAAGCGGATGCTGTTACCACTATTTGTGAAGGCTTAAGACAGGATTTGGTTAGCAGGGGTATCAGCGCAGACAAAATAACCGTGATCCCCAATGCCGTTGACCCGGAGCAGTTTCAGCTTATCCGTGAAAAAAACGCCGCACTTGAAATGCAGTTTAAACTGAAAAACAAGCCGGTATTAGGTTTCCTTGGCTCGTTTTACGCCTATGAAGGCTTGGATCTGCTGATCAGGGCCCTGCCATTGATCAGGCAAAAAGTGCCGGACGCTATGTTGTTGCTTGTTGGTGGCGGGCCACAACAAGAGGCGTTGCAGCTGCTGATTAGCGAGCTTCAGCTTGATGATGCTGTGATTATGCCAGGCCGGGTGCCACACAGCGATGTAATGCAATATTACAGTCTGGTCGATTTACTGGTGTATCCGCGCAAAGCCATGCGCTTAACCGAGCTGGTTACGCCACTAAAGCCTCTGGAAGCCATGGCACAAGGTATGATGCTGCTGGCATCTGACGTTGGTGGCCATTTGGAGCTGATTGAGCATGCCAAAACCGGCTGGCTGTTTCAGCGCGACAATATTGATGATCTGGCCGAGCAAGCTGTCAGAGCGTTAAAGAATTTCAGTACCAACGACAGCATTATTGATAACGCGCTGCATTACATCCAGACAGAGCGTAACTGGGCGGTATCTGTAGGCCGCTATACTGATATCTACACGAGGCTGGCTCGTGTCTGATAGCGTAAGCAACATGCATATTTGCCTGGTGGGCCCTATCCCGCCGCCCGCTGGTGGCATGGCAAATCAAACCCGGCAACTCAAAGCACTGTTGCAACAAGATGGCGCAACTGTTGAACTGGTTGCGGTAAATGCGCCTTATCGCCCGGCATTTGCTGGCCGCATTGTGGGGCTACGGGCTCTGTTCAGGCTGGTACCTTATATTATTAACCTGTATCAGGCCGTTGGCAGAGCACAAGTGGTGCATATAATGGCTAATTCTGGCTGGTCATGGCATTTATTTGCCGCACCGGCTATCTGGATAAGTTACCTGCGCCGCACACCGGTTATTGTGAATTACCGCGGCGGACACGCCGAAACCTTTTTTGCTGCCAGTTGGCGCAAAGTGCAGTTCTCGCTGCGCCACGCCAGTGCCGTGCTGGTACCCTCTGCTTTTTTGCAGCAGGTATTTGCCGGCTATGATCAGCCATCAGCGATAGTGCCAAATATCCTTGATCATACGCTGTTTTATCCAGCCTCAGCGCCCAAAGCGAAGCCGGTAACAGCACCACATTTTATTGTTACCCGTAATCTGGAAGCCATTTACGATGTTGCTACCGCACTAAAAGCCTTTGAGCTGGTTTATCAGCAGTATCCACAGGCAAAGTTAACCATTGCCGGTACCGGCCCTTTGTTAGCCCAGTTGCAGCAACAGGTGCAACAAAGCGGCTTAACTCAGGCAGTGAGCTTTGCCGGGCGGCTGGACACAACACAAATGGCCGAATTGTACCGCAGTGCCGATATTATGCTAAACAGCAGCCTGGTTGATAACTCCCCCAATTCTGTTATTGAAGCGATGGCCTGTGGCGTGCCGATAATAAGCACTAACGTTGGCGGTATTCCACGTTTAGTAACAGATAAAATCGATGCTCTGCTGACAGAGCAGGGCGATTATCAAACAATGTTTACCTATGCAAAACAGCTGCTGGCTTCACCAGAGCTGCGCCAGCAATTAGTGCAAAATGGCCTGCTAAACAGCGGTCGCTTTCACTGGCATATTGTCGGCAGCCAGCTAGCCGGACATTACAATTCGGCAATACGCGCCATGGAGCACAGGGCATGACAGCGCTTTATACCCGATTTATTTCAGCCGTTATTTTCCCGCTGCAGGAATATTTTAAAAAGCATGACAGTGTGCGCCGCCGCCGTCAGTTAGAGCAAAGCCAGTGGTTGCCACTGGACAAACTACAGCAATTGCAAAACCACAACCTGCAACGCTTTATTGCTCAGCTTTATCAGCAGGTGCCCTACTACCGCAGCCTGATGCAACAACACAGCCTTACACCTGATGATATTCAAACTGCGGCCGACTTAAGCAAATTGCCATTTTTAACTAAGCCACTGATTAGCGAAAACTTTACTGCGTTAAAAGCCGGTAACGCCGGCGAGCTTAAACGCTTTAATACCGGCGGCTCCAGTGGCCAACCGTTGATTTTTTTACTCGGTAACGAGCGGGTATCGCACGATGTTGCTGCCAAATGGCGGGCAACGCGCTGGTGGGATGTCGATATTGGTGACAAAGAAATTGTTGCCTGGGGCTCACCCATTGAGCTTAATGCTCAGGACAAAGCCCGTATCTGGCGTGACCGGCTGTTTCGCTCAGAACTAGTACCGGCGTTTGATTTAACTGAAGATAAACTACTCAGCTTTTTGCAGCAAATACATGATGTTAAACCTCGCATGTTATTCGGCTATCCGTCGGTGTACCACTTGCTGGCGCAAACAGCACAGCGCCATGGCATTGTTATGGATAATCTGGGTATTAAAGTGGTCTTTGTTACATCAGAGCGGCTTTACCCTTATCAGCGAGAACTGATAAGCACAGTATTTGGCGCACCGGTAGCCAATGGCTACGGTGGCCGCGATGCCGGCTTTATTGCCCATCAATGCCCGCACGGCGGCATGCACTTGTCCTACGAAGATATCATTGTAGAAATAGTTGATGCTCAAGGCCAGGTATTGCCTGCCGGTCAGGCCGGAGAAATTGTGGTTACCCACCTGGCGACTTCTGAGTTCCCTTTTGTGCGCTATCGTACCGGCGATGTTGGCACCATCGCGGCAGAAAGTTGCAGCTGCGGCCGCAGTCTGCCGCTGCTGGAGTCAATTGAAGGGCGCAGCACCGATTTTGTAATGGCGGCAGACGGTACTATGATGCATGGTCTGGCACTGATTTATATTCTGCGCGATATTAGTGGTATAACAGCCTTTAAAATTGTGCAGGAATCACTCAATCTTACTGCTGTGCAGGTGGTATGGCACCAGGGTGAGTTACCTGCAGAAATACGCAAGCAAATCAGCAGTGGCCTCCAAGCCAGGCTGGGACAAAGTGTGGAAATTAATGTGCAACAGTGCGCCGAAATAAAGCCAGAAAAATCAGGCAAATATCGCTACGTTATTAGTAAGGTAACAGCGGTATGATCGACAGTTTTTATCTGTTAACTGCCATAATCGCGGTGTGCTATCTGTTGTATTGGGCTGACCGGCAGGATAAAAGCTAATGCGCGATTTGTTACTGGTCGGCTTTTTATTTGTCGCGATTTATTTCTGTTTTAAGCGGCCATTTTTAGGTATTGCATCCTGGGCGTGGATCTCTCTGATGGCTCCGGCAAACTGGGCGTTTGGTTTTTCCAGCAGTTTCCGGCTTAATCTGACGATTGTACTGGTTACGGTTATATCCTATATCGTAGTACAAAAAAGAAAAACCTTCGCTTTTAATTCATTAAGTTTCTGGATCTTGTTATTTGCAATCTGGACATTAATAACGTCGTTTACCAGCTTACACAGTATCTCTACCTACGCCACAGACTACTGGCAGCAATTTATCAAAGTGTTAGTTTTTTACTTCTTTATAACTCTGATGATCAATAAAAAACTACACATAGATACCTTAATATGGGCAATTGTACTGGCGATTTCATCTTATGCGGCCATGGAATCCGTTAAGTTTATTTTGTCAGGTGGTGGCCATATGGTCACAGGCCGGGCCGGTGCTATCCGCGATCGCAACGATTTTGCCGTTGCGGTTAATATGTGTATTCCACTAATAGTTTATCTCATCTACGCCACCCGGCATTCTTACTTAAAACTTGGCTTATGGGGCCTGCTGCTGCTGAACATTCTTGCTATTGTTGGCACGGGTTCACGTGGCGGTTTTATTGGCCTGGCGATACTGGCATTAGCATTTTGGTGGAAATCTAAACGTAAACTGCTTTGGGCGTTGTTAGCAATTCTTATCTTGCCCACGGCTTATCAGTCTACGCCAGAGCACTGGCGGGAAAGACAAAGTACTATTGAAACTGCATCTACCGATGATGCTTCTTTTATCGGCAGGCTATGGGCCTGGAAAATTGCAGCGATGATAGCACGGGATCATCCGGTCACAGGTGCCGGATTTATGGGTGCAACAGATCATTTGGTATGGCACAGCTATGCGCCTTTTACACCATTTTATGGCCCGATTGAAACACCGGAGATACCTGAAGGGTCAGCACCCAAAGCGGCACATAATATTTATTTTCAGGTATTAGGCGACCATGGCTATGTTGGCTTAACCATCTTCCTGATGATTTTAACCAGCATTTTATGGATAAACAGAAGCAACCGGGTAAAAGCAAAAAAACATCAGCAGCTCTGGTGTGAAAAACTCAGCGCAGCAATATCCTTATCGCTGATAGGTTTCTGTGTCACTGGCGCTAACGTTAGTTTGGCGTACTTTGACTTATTTTATGCCCTGGCAGGCATCGTCTCAGTAATTTCTATCTACAAACTTTATCAGCCGGGAAAACCGCCTGTTACAGCCGATACAGCAGTAGAAACCAAGCCATATCAGGCAAAACTGGCGTAATAAATAAACAGCACCGCGTTAAAGCCAAGCTCTGCGTTTCATTAAGCGCAGAGCTTTACGGTATTATTTTGCCTTGTGCCCGCAGTTTATTTCTCAGCCCCGGCACCGGGTAACCCAGCTGATACGCTCTGGTTGCATACTGCACAGCTTCATCAGCCTGCCCTGCGTCAAGTGAATACCAGCCCAAAAAGTAATTCAGTTCAGCTGATTCGGCCTGCAAATTCTCAGGGGCTTGCTTCAACACTTTTAGCGCCGCTTTGGCATCACCGTTTCTTTTCAGGTAATAAGCCAGAGCCGTGTATGACAGCGAATTATTTGCGTGTGTTTTTAATAAGCCACGCAACGTATCAAAACCGGCCTTTTTATCGCCCATTTCAAAGTGCACCTTGGCCATATCAATATAAATTTCCGGATACCAGCTGTGGTCTTTATTGATATTACGCGCAGTAAACTGAATTTCACTCAGGGCCCGTTTTAAACTTGCCTCACGCAAATTGCCAGAGCTCGCCTCCGCGCGTTTAAGATACACCACGCCGGCACAGTAGTGCCAGGCTCCGCCAGCTGATTCAGCAAAGGCCAGCGCCTTAGTGCTGTCGGCTTTAGTCTGGTTAGGGTACAAACCGGATTTACGCGCAGAACCGGTAGCCGAGTATGCCAGTTTACAGCGCTGATCCCAGGTGTTGAACTCTGCCTGAGTAGGCGTAAAATCATAGCCCATAACATATGTCGGTAATATTAGGGCTGCGGTACAAATAAAAGCTGATTTTTTCATCATTACCATCCGTGATAAACATTATCAAAAGCGAAAACGCATTAACCATAGCAAAATCCGGCCGATTTAGCATTAGTGATCATCCGGCTTTAACTTTACCGCGCCAGACGTTAGAATGGCGCATTGTCGTAAAGGTTGCGGCAAAGTATCTAAGAGGATTGCATGGATAGCATATCCAGCCGGGCCCGTACGGCTTTCAGATGGACATTAAGTTTACGCCTGCTGTCACAGGTGTTTACCTGGCTGGCATCTCTGTTGGTTATCCGTCTGCTTACCCCTGCCGATTATGGCATAGTCGCTATTGCTGAAATGGTACTGATGCTGGCATTGCAATTTGCCAGTGCCGGGCTCGGTGATGTACTGGTGCGGCAAAAGCAGCTGGATGAGTCTTACATCAGAAAAATCCTCTGCTTACTGATGCTGCTCAACGGCGGCCTTGCCATATTGCAACTTAGTTTTGCCGCTTCTGTGGCAGCTTTCTACCAGCAACCGGCACTGGAATATGTGTTGTACGCTTCCGCCACTGTGTTTTTGGTAATGCCATGGATCACGGTGTCATCCAACCTGCTTGCCAGAGAAATGAACTTTAAAAGCCGCTCTAAAATTGATTTTGCTGCCACCCTTAGCGGTAGTGCGCTGGCATTGCTGTTAGCCTTTTACGGTTTTGGTTTCTGGTCATTAATATTGTCAAATATTGCGGTGGTGTTTATCCGGGCTGTTGGCTATAACCTGGCGCTGCGCCGGTTTTACTTACCTCTGTTTCAGTTCAATGGCATGTTGCCGGCATTAAAATTTGGCCTGACATTGATGGCTACCGGCATACTGTTTACCCTGTTTATGAAAGCCGATATTCTGATTGCGGCCAGATTTATTGAGGCCAACCAGCTTGGCTATTACGCCGTGGCCATGCATCTGGCATTAATGCCAATGACAAAAGCCATGCCGCTAATTAATGAAGTTGCCTACCCTATGTATGCCGCAATCGGGCACGACAAACAAAGGTATCAGCAGATCTTCTGTTATATGCTGCGCATTATTACGTTATTTTGCTTCCCATTATTTTACGGTTTTGCCGCTACTGCTGATGAGCTGGTGCAGCTTATACTGGGCCAGCACTGGAGCCATGCCGTGTTGCCATTGCAACTTATATTGCTAACGATACCGCTGCGCATTATTTCAAACCTGTTTACGCCACTGATGAAGGCACTTGGCTTTCCATCTACCGGCCTTATTCATGTCAGTTTTTCGCTGGTGCTGACAGCTATTGCTATTTATTTTGCCTCTGGTTACGGCATTACCGCAGTGGCGGCGTCCTGGCTTATTACCACCCCGCTGTTTTTTCTGTTTGCGGTATACTTATGCGCTTCCCGCGCAGGCATAAGCAGCATGGCAATTATTAAGGCGGTTATGCCGCCGTTACTGTTATCCTCTGTAATGCTGGGGTTATTATATGGCATGCAGCAACTGGTATTGGCTGACATGGCTATGCTGCCAAGGCTATTGATTATGGTAGTGACTGGTGCAGTGTTTTATGCGCTGACGCTGCGCTTATGTTTTAAAGAACGTTTTAACGAGGCCCTGAAATTCAGACTCTGATACAAGGACAGTATTTTGCAGCTTTATTATTTTAAAGACAAAGAAGGTAATTTCGGCGACGATCTGAACCCCTGGTTATGGCAGCAGCTGTTCCCGGACTTCTTCCGTGCCGATGCAGCCGAACTGTTTGTCGGTGTGGGCACGCTACTGAACCACCGCATTCCAACGGCACCGGCAGTAACAGTATTTGGCTCTGGTCATGGTTATGGCCAGCTACCTGCCATCAATGCAAACTGGAAGTTCTACTGTGTACGCGGCCCGTTAACAGCTCAGGCGCTGGGGCTACCCGCAGAGCTGGCAATTACCGATCCGGCGTCGTTATCTGCACAGCTGTATACTCCTGTTGTCGAAAAACAATATAAAGTCAGTTTTATGCCGCATTGTGAAAGCGCGCGGCTGGGTGACTGGGAAAGAGTATGTCAGCAGGCCGGTATCCACTTTCTTGATCCGAGAAAACCTTTTCTGCAAGTGTTTGACGGCATTCGCCAGTCAGAGTTGCTGCTAACAGAAGCGATGCATGGCGCCATACTTGCCGACTCGTTTCGTGTGCCATGGATCCCGGTAAAAGCTTATCCGCATATATCAGAATACAAATGGCAAGACTGGCTGCAGTCGGTACAGCTAACTGCAGAGTTTTCTGCTATTCCGCCGGTATGGCGAGGTGATCAGTCGGCAGAAAAAACCGTGCGGCTGAAAAACATGCTTAAGCGCGGCCTGCAAAATACGCCGTTGTGGCGCTCAGACTGGGGAATGCCACCGCCAAAGCAATCTCCAGCGCAGCATATCGATCTGGTTGCGGCAAGGCTGGCAGATATTGCCAATATTACACCGCCGCATCTGAGCAGCAATACCGTGTTTAATAACAACACGGCACGCTTGCAGGAAAAAGTACAGCAGTTTAAGCAGGACTTTGGTATTTGAAATGGTATCTGAAATGACGAGCCCTTTAGTCAGCGTCATCATTCCGTGCTATAACAGCGCCGCACATATTACTGCAGCGATTGACAGTGTACTGGCACAGGATTACGCCAATATCGAAGTCATCGTAGTTGATGACGGCTCAACCGATAACAGCATTGATATTTTGCGCCAATTTGGCGACAAAATTATCGTGCTGCAGCAAGCTAACCAGGGGCCTGCAGCAGCACGAAATACCGGTATGCGTATCGCCAGCGGACAGTTTATTGCGTTTAATGACAGTGATGATTTATGGTTGCCCGGTAAATTAACCGCGCAGATCGCCTATTTACAGCAACACCCGGATATCGGCTTATGCTATTGCGGCTGGGCCATCTGGCATGGTGCAACCTCTCTGGAGCAGATCTCTGCTCAACTATCTGATGCCGGTCAGGCGGATGCAGCTGAAGATGCCTATTACAGCGGTTGGTTGTATCTGAAGCTGCTTAAAGACTCGGTTATTCATACCATCACCGCCGTAATGCGCCGTGAAATAACAGACACCATTGGCATGTTTAATACTGATTACCGCATTGGCGAAGATCATGATTTCTGGCTGCGGATATCGCAGCGATATCAAATGGCGAAACTGTCCCGAACCTACGCGGTTTACCGTGATAACCCAGATAGCACAACAAAGAAAGTACACGCGAAAAATTTCAGCCTGCTGGTGCTTGAATCTGCGGTGGCACGCTACGGCCTTACCTGCCCTTCCGGCGCGCGCGAATCTCAGGCGGTAGTTAACAACTATCTGGGCGGACGGCATTTTACCTACGGCTATAATGCGATGATGCAAGGCGACAGAGACAAAGCGCTGGTATCGTTTAAGGGCTGTATTCGCTATCGTTACCGGCTGGGTAAAGCGATATTGCTTAGCGCTGTATGTGCGGTACCGCCGCTTTATAAACTGTTTTTGCGTAAAAAAATACCAGCCATTAGTTAAGTGAAACAATGATTGTTAACTGTGAATAAAGTAAGGAATACAACAATGTGGCGCCATGCAGGAACTGACACCTCTACAGCAGCTGATGCCGGCACTAGCACGCCGCATACCTATATGCTTAACCTTAAAGGTACAGGTGCCCTCAACACACTGCATATTCTTAGTCAGCGCCCGCTGCAGATAGCAGAGGATGACCAGACACTGGTGTGCCTGCTGGGCCGGGTAAGGCCCTATAATCAGGATTACCTGCCGGGCGATGCTGCACAGTGGTTTTTACAATTGCATCAGCAACAGCCGCAACAGTTTTATCCGCAGATTGCCGGTTTCTTTGTGTTGATCATTGTCGACAAACACCAGGGCACTATCAGCATAATCAATGACCATGTCGGCGCCGTGCCGTGTTATATCGATAGCAGACAACAAGCTAAGCTGGTACTGAGCGACAGCCTGTCGTTATTGCGCCAGCATAACCCCAGCGTAAGCCTGGATACACAAGCGGTTTATAACTACTTGTATTTTCACTGCATTCCGTCACCTGATGCCATATATCAGCAGATTAAAAAGCTGGAGCCAGGTGTGGCCTTTACAATAAGCGCCGACGGTAGCCTGCACAGCGAAACCTATTATCAGCCGGATTTCACCCCATCAGCCGAACCACAGCAGGTATTACAGCAGCAATGTCAGCAACTGATATCTGAAGCCGTTGCGCGTAATGTCAGCCCCGACTGCGCTGCCTTTTTAAGCGGTGGGCTGGATAGTTCAACCGTAGCCGGTATGCTGGCGAAACATAGTCAGAACGCAAAAACCTATTCGATTGGTTTTGAAGCCAAAGGTTACGACGAAACAGCCTACGCCCTGATCACAGCAAAACATTTCGGCACCGAACATAAAGTGCATTACCTGCAGCCGGAAGAAATCACGCAGCATTTTAGCACCGTGGCAGCCGCCTTTAATGAGCCCTTTGGTAACTCCTCGGCAATGGCGGCGTATATCTGTGCCAAAGTGGCAGCAGACGATGGTATAAAAGTGCTGCTAGCCGGAGATGGCGGCGACGAAATATTTGCCGGTAATGAGCGCTACGTCAAACAAAAAACCTTCGAACATTACCGCGCCCTGCCTGGCCCACTGCGCTTATCGCTTGACCTGTGTTTCTACAACGGCCTGGCCGCAAAACTGCCGGGGCTGAAAAAAGCATATAGCTATATTAACCAGGCAAAAGTCGCCTTGCCGGATCGGCTGGACAGCTACAACTTTTTAAACCGGTTTGATATTAACGACATGTTTTGCAGAGAGTTTATCGAGCATGTTGACAGCCAGTTGCCATTGCAACAGAAGCAACAACGTTATAAGGCTTGCCGCTCTGCGGATGCCGTTGACTGCATGATGTATCTGGACTGGAAATTTACCCTGGCAGATAACGATCTGGTTAAAGTTAGCAGCATGTGTCAGTTGGCCGGCGTTGAAGTGCGTTACCCATTATTTGAAAAAGAAGTGGTCGATTTTAGCTGCAAAGTCAGCGCCGGTATAAAAGCGCCGGGGCAAAAACTGCGTGATTTTTACAAACGCAGTTTTACCGGGTTTCTGCCCGATGCCACACTGAGTAAAAGCAAACATGGGTTTGGCCTGCCTTTTGGCGTATGGATGAAACAACAACCTAAACTGCAGCAAATAACAGCAGATAGCCTGGCCAGCCTGAAGCAGCGCAATATTATTCAGCCAAGCTTTATCGATAAAGCACTGGAAACCTATCAGCAAGGCCATTCGGGTTATTATGGTGAACTGGTATGGATTATGGTTACGCTGGAATTGTGGCTGCAACAACATGAGGCCGGTTATGTTGCATAAAATACTGCAAGTTACCGGTAAATTGCTTGGCCGGAATAAGCTGAGTATTCTGATTTATCATCAGGTACTGGCAAAGCCCGATCCCATGCGGCCCAGTGAACCTACCGCAGAGATATTCGACTGGCAAATGCGCTTGTTGCGCGACTATTTTACCCCTTTATCACTACAGGAAGCACTGCAACACCTGCAAAACCATACTTTGCCTGCCAATGCAGTGTGTGTCACCTTTGACGATGGTTATCTGAACAACCTGACAGTAGCACAGCCAATTCTGGCTAAATACGGCATTCCGGCCACGGTGTATGTGGCCACGGCGTTTAGCCAGGGTAGCAATATGTGGAATGACCGGCTGATTTATCTGTTTTCACAACCTGAGCGCCAGCAATTGCTACTGGACGATACGCAATTAGCCTTAACTGACGCCGCAGACCGGCGCAATAAAGCGCAGCAATGGCTGAAAAAATTAAAATACCTGCCAATAGCCCAGCGGCTGGAAAAAATTGACCAGTTTTATCAGCAAAATAATGCCACTGAGCAAGAGCCACTGATGATGTCGCCAGCGCAGATAAAACAACTATCTGACAGCGGCGTCACTATCGGCGCGCACACGATAAACCACCCTATTTTAAAAGTGATGCCTGAAGAACAGCAGTTGCAGGAAATTACTCAATCGAGGCAACAACTGGAAAACTGGCTGGGCAAACCTGTGCAGCACTTTGCTTATCCTAACGGCATGAAAGATACGGATTTTGATGACACTACGGTAAAACTGGTCACCGAAGCCGGTTTTAGCAGTGCGGTGATTACTAACTGGGGCATTTGCACGGCAGCTACCCCGCCCCATTTGCTAAACCGTTTTACTCCCTGGGATAAAAGCCCGCTGAAATTCCACTGCCGGCTAACCCTTAACTATACCAAGCCTGCACATGTCTGACCCGGTTTACTGGCAAGTACAGCTGTTTGATATAAACGATCCGCAGTTTTTTGCGGACTGGACCCTGTTAAGCAATAGCTATCATGGCAATAATCAATTACTTGGCACTGAGTTTGTTACCTCATTATTAGCCTATTTTGGCCATACACCGTTATACCAGGTGCGAGCCATCTGGCAGGGGCAAGTGCAATGCCTGATGTTGCTCCGACAACGAAACAAACTGATTTGGGAGTTGTATAAGCCCAGCCAGGCTCAGGTTGGCTTGCTGCTGATAAATCCGGCCTTTACGCCAGATATAACGGCATTACTTCGCGCATTACCGGGCATAGCAGCCCGTATCGATTTTCTCAGCCTGGATCCGGCAGAACATCTGGCGCTACTCAATGTACTACATGATCATCAGCAGGCGTTTTATGCCACTAATATGCAGATCAAGTTGCAAGACGGCTTCGACAGCTATTGGCAGTTACGGTCAAAAAACCTGCGTAAAAATATGTCGCGCTATGAAAACCGCCTGCAACGCGAAAATACAACTGTCGATTTTCGCCAGATCAGTAGTGCGCAACATATTAAGTCTGCTGTAGATCGCTACGGCATGATCGAATCTAAAGGCTGGAAAGGTAAACTCGGTACAGCCCTGCACCCCAGTAACCGGCAAGGTCAGTTTTACCGCGATTTTTTGTACCAGTTGGCGCAGCAGAACAATGCCATGGTTTACGAATACTACATACAAGACCGGCTTGTTGCCTCCAGGCTTTGCTGCATCAAGCAAGATATGCTGATTATTCTGAAAACAACTTTTGATGAAGAGTTTAAAAGCTTCGCGCTGGGCCGCCTGCTGCTAAAGCAGATCCTGCATACGCTGTTTGACAACCACAGCGTAAAAGTGGTCGATTTTTACACTAACGCCTCACCAGAACAGCTTGAATGGGCCACCGACACCCGCTCTATTTACAACGGCACCGTGTATGCAGAAAACATCTTTGGCAAAACCTTACAATTATTAACCCGGCTAAAGCAAAAACTGAAGAAAAAACCCATGGCAGAGGTAGCAGAGCCATGACAGAGCCCGCAGTACAACCGAGCCCCTCAGCTTTACCGCCGGTGTTTGTCTGCAACTACTGGTTCAGTGCTTTTGCTGAGCATGTAAACCATAACAAACACAACTTTAGCCTGCCTTTAACCGGACAGGCAGGCCTGGCTTTTTTCAGCAGCACCCCAAGCCAGCCGGGTAACAGCCTGGATAGTATGACCAATTACTACTCGCCAATCTATGGTATTGCCGGGCAGCCGATAGCCACTTTGCCCTGTGCGGCGACATTACAACAACACGCCAGTATATTTTCAGCCTACGATTACATTAATATTCTGCCGCTTTACAGCAACCAAGCGCAGGCCTGGTGCCAAAGCTTTGCCACCTTAGGCTTTAAAGGTTTTATTTACCAACACTCGGTAAACTGGTACGAACCCGATATCACTAGCTTAGCGCAGTACTGGCAACGCCGGCCCAGCCAGCTAAAAAATACGCTGAAACGTAAGCAGGAGCTGATGAATAAAGACGGTAACTTTACCGTTAAAGTATACAGTGAAGGTTCGGCAGAAATACTGATGCAAGCGCTGATTGATTACCATCAGGTGTATTACCACAGCTGGAAACGCTCTGAACCCACCCCAGCTTTTATCGACAGCATATGCCAGCACAACTGGCAAATTAACGCCCTGCGTATTGGGGTCATTTACTACAATAACGAACCGATAGCAGCACAAATCTGGTTTGTATACGATAAAACCGCCGCCATTTTCAAACTGGCTTATAACAAAGACTTTACCCGCTTCAGCCCGGGAACTGTGCTGACAGCCGCACTGCTTGAGCATGTCATTTGCCGGGATAATGTTAACACGGTAGATTTTCTTACCGGCAATGACGATTATAAAAAAGACTGGATGTCAGCAAAACAGCCGCTTTATGGTATTCAGCTATGTAATAAGCGGACGTGGCGTGGCAAACTAAGATCGCTGGCAAATTATGTTGCCAATTTTAAGCACAAACCCGCACCGAAATAATCACACCGCTTTTATCGCCAGCCCGTAAAATCAGCTTAATGCCTTAACTATGTTTTGCAGTTGCTGTTTTGACAAAGCCTGATGCACTGGCAGTTGTACCAAATATTGTTGATAGTTGCTGGCAATGCCGGTTGCTGGTGTTGCCAGCTCTTCCCAGCGCAGCACCTGAATTTGCTGCTGACGCAATCGCGTAAAGCCATGAATGTCATGCAGTAAAAACGGCAGTACGTAAGGCACATCCTGCTGTGTCAGTGTTGGGTATAATACCCGCCCCGCACTGCTGTGCTGCAACTGCTGTGCAAGATACTGATAATTCTCCCGCCGCTGCCTGCTAATGGCGGCGTAATTACTGCGTAACATCAGCCAGCGGCTGGCTCGCAAACAATCGGCCGTTTGCATAGCAGCACGAAAATAACGCAAACCTGCATCAGCAGAGCCAGTTACCGGCCGGTTACCGGATCGCAGCGCTTTTAATTCTGTTATAAAATCCGGTGCTACCTGAGTTGAGCCGCTATAACCGGGCAGATATAACACGCCACCATCTGCACTGCCGAGCGTTTTAGCAACACTACTGACACTGGCGCTGATAGCTGGCGGTTGTGACGCGCAGGTTTGCCAGAAATGCACCAGGCTGTGTGCGTTATCTTCAATTACTTGTTTGTTAGCGGCAAACGCTGCCTGAATAAGCTCATCAGCATTCTGGCTAAAACCAAAGTAACGCACCACCACCACATGGGTTACCTGCGGGCTAAGTAAGTGGCTAAAAGTAGCAATATCGGTGCTTAAATTGGCCAACTGCGGGTAAAATACGATTTTATAACCGGCATAAATAAATGGCTCTACTAACGCCGGACAATGATAAGCCGGTAACAACACGGTATTTTGCTGCGCGCTATGCTTTAAATGCAAAGCCGCTGCCGCCAGCGCATATCTGGCACGGCTGAAAGTGCTGACATCGTTAACCGGTAGCGGATGTCGCCGTAAGCTACTGCCTTCTAAGCTAAAGGCGGGTTCTGCTTTAATCAGCGAAGGCGGGAAATGTTTGGCATCCATTAGCGGCGCAGAAAATTGTACAGGCATTGACTCAGTCCATGAATTCACACCCGCACTATGCTATAGCAGTACCACCGCACAAACAACAACACAAATAGTTGTCATTGTCACAGCGGCCTAAATACAAAAAGTACCAAGATACAAACTTGGTCATCGCCTCAGCAACGGTTATCATAGGGCTTGCTCAGGTTTAAGCACAAGGAAGGCAAAGTGCAACAACACCCCCTCAGTACCGGTTTTATCCAACTGCAACAGCGGCAGTTATTTCTTCGCGCCGTGCAAAACAGCACTGACAACGGTCATGCCATTTTGGTTATTCCACCTTTTGCCGAAGAAATGAATAAATCCCGTCATTTGGTCAATGCCGCTATGCGGCAGTTGGCTACTGCCGGTTACAGCTGCTTTATGCTGGACAACTATGGCACTGGCGACAGCGCCGGTGATTTAGATCAGGCCAGTATAGATATCTGGCGCGATGATCTCTGCCAATTATTGCTGCTGTTGCAGCAACAGGGTTACCAAAGCGTCAGCTTTATTGCGGTGCGTTTTGGGGTGATACAACTGTTCGACTTGCTGAATAAATACAGTTCACCGTTGCCGGTGCAACAACTGGTGTTATGGCAACCGGTATTTGATGTCGGTAAATTCTGGCAACAGTTTGTCCGGTTAAAAGTGGCAGAGGCCATGGCTGCAGGTAATAAAACCAGCCAGAAAGATCTGGAGCAACAACTTAACAGTGGCGAAAATATCGAAATTGCGGGTTACCCGATAAGCCCGGCGTTTTATCGCAGCCTGCTGAATATCAACAGCAGCATTCCGGCGCAGTTAAACAGCGTTAATCTGCACTGGCTGGAAACGTCGCAACTGGATACCGTGGCCTTACCCGTACAAAAAATGCGTGAGCAACTGCAACAACACTGCCAGCTAAACTATACCCAGCTAAAAGCCGAACCCTATTGGCAAACAGCCGAGCTGGCCAGTGCAGAGCAACTCATTGCCCTGACACTACAGCACTTAACTGAAGGCGCGTAGCATGACTGAACACTATATCAGCCTGGCAGGCGCCGGTTATCAGCTAAGTGCCATTTTACATCAGGGCGCAGCAACAACCGGCGTGTTGTTAATTGTGGGCGGGCCACAGTACCGTGTTGGCAGCCATCGCCAGTTTGTTAAGCTAAGCCGCTATCTGGCTGCGCAAGGCGTACCTTCAATGCGGCTGGATACTGCCGGCATGGGTGATAGCAGCGGCAGTAAAGCCGCGTTTTATCAGCAAACGGCAGATATTGAACTGGCAATTGATGCTTTTTTCCAACAGTGCCCGCAACTAACACAAGTGGTGCTATGGGGCCTTTGCGATGCGGCCAGTGCCATTTTGATTAAACTCAACCGGCCAGATCCACGCGTCAGTGGTGTAATACTGCTAAACCCCTGGGTGCGCCAGCAGCAAAGCCATGCCAAAACCATGTTAAAACACTACTATTTAAAGCGCCTGTTAAGCCGGCAGTTCTGGCATAAGCTATTTGGCGGCGGTTTGGCGCTGCGACGCAGCCTTGGCTCGTTCTGGCAGACATTACGGGCCAGCAAAACCCGCACTGCTGCAGCTACTGCCCAGCTTACAGTAACAGAGCAAAACTATGTTGCGGCTATGCTTAGCGGCTGGCAGCAATTTAACGGCAAAGTGTTGCTGATCAGCAGTGGTAACGATTTAACGGCGCAGGAGTTTTTGCAGTTATGTGCCGACAACCCAGCCTGGGGTAAGTGTCTGCAGGCTGCCGGGCACTATCATATCAGTGATGCCAGCCATACCTTCTCTACAGCGCTTTGGCGCGAGCAGGTTGAGCAACAAAGCTATAATTTTGTGCAGACCACAAACTAAGTGCTGTTAATACCGTTTGGCTAAATAACGCCAGGGAGCAGGATGCTTATGTACAGCAATAACAACGAAGCCGCTTTGCACAAATGGTTACTGTTGGCTTGTGTGCTTTATCTGGCCTTTATTATATACGGCAGCCTGGTGCCGTTGCATTATGTCGCGCTGCCGTTTAACGAGGCAGTAGAGCGGTTTTGGCACATTCCTTATTTGCAGCTTGGCATACGCTCAAGAGCAGACTGGGTAGCCAATATTCTGCTATTTATCCCGTTCGCTTTTTTACTTTGTGCGCTTAGCTTCCGCCCCGGCGCAACTGCACTAAACTCGTTACTGGCTGGCGTTATCTGGCTGCTTTGTGCAGCTTTGGCCGTGAGCATAGAATTTACCCAGTTGTATTTTCCGCAGCGAACAGTGTCCATCAACGATATTATTGCTGAAACCTCCGGCGCCATGCTGGGTATCATTCTGTACAGCTTCAAAGGCCGTCAGCTAAAACAGTTTTTGGCTTCACTGGCGCTTATTCGTGGCCATGCTTCGGTAGTCACTTACCTGCTGATTGGTTATGTTGCCATTTTTATACTGTACAACCTGTTACCGCTGGATCTGACGTTAAGCCCGGTAGAGCTGTACAAAAAATGGCGCGAAGGCCGCATTGTATTGCTGCCATTTTCCGGTTACCGCGGCTCTGCAGCTGAAATTGGCTACGCGGTACTAAGCGATATTCTGCTTTGGTGCCCTATCGCCGTGCTGTTGTATCTGCAACAACAGCAGGCAGGCATCCGGTTGTACAGCAAGGTGCTGTTACTGGCGCTGCTGCTGGAATTTTGCCAACTGTTTGTCTATAGCCGGGTTACTGATATCAGTGATGTGCTCTGCGCCTTAATTGCCACCTGGTTAAGCATAACGTTACTGCGCTTATGGCAGCACAAACTCGCCGGTGAAACAGACGCAACTGCTGCACAGCTTAAACACGGCTTGCTGTGGAGCCTGGCGATACTGGCTTACAGTTTGTTTGTTTTAATATTATTCTGGTATCCGTTTAACTTTAATTTCGACTGGGCTTTTATCAACCAAAGATTGCAAGCTGCACAGGGTAAGGTGCTGCTGGAATCGCTGTACTTTGGCACTGAGTACCGTGCTATTACCGCACTACTGCAAAAACTACTGGTGTTCTTCCCACTTGGAGTACTACTGGCACTGTTTCAACGCAAGCTGTCGCTGCGCTGGCAGCAACAAACCCTGCAGATTGTTGGCAGTATTTATGTGATTAGCCTGGCATTATTATGCGAAGCCATGCAACTGGCACTGCCCGGTAAAACTGTGGATATTACCGATGCCATACTGCAAACAGGTGGAGCTGCAGCAGGCTTTGGTTTTACTGTTTTTTTCGTCAGCCGCCTGCACCGGCCAGAAACCGCAGAGGTAAATAGCACCAACGCCGCAGCGCCAGGCTTATTCACTTTGCCACCAGCCAAAACTGCAACAGGGCTTTACATAAAGCTAGCCAGCCATTTGGCTATATCCATGCTGGCCATGTTTTTGTTAAGCCGGTTGCCGGTAATACCCTACAATGTGCGTGAACTGCTAAGCGATAATCTCAGCGCTATTCCCGGTTTGTGCCTGATGCTGTACCTGCTGGCTTTACCTGCCATCTTTACGTTTAACAGCTACGCCCGTTTTATCCTTTGGGGCCCTCTGCTGTGCCTTACGCAGGGCCTGGTTATATTCTGGCTGCTGTATGCCACAGTGCCGGCAGAATCACTGTATGACATTGTTGGCATCCCGGTGACAACGCTGCCACGGGCCATTGAGCTAATGCTGCGCTTTATCGGCTTTTTTAGCCTGATCCAGTTTAACTGCATGGCTGCAATGCAATTTATTTATAGCCGTAACAAAATACCCGCCACTATTCTATGGCTGGGTGCGAATGCCGTTGTGGCTCTGCTCTGGTATCTGGCCGTAGTAAAAATGGCGGCAACCGACAATATTGTTGAGCTGCTGGCTGATGGCGGCAGCCTGGTTGCCATAACTGCGCTGACTGCGTGGCTGATGCTGTTATTCAGTGCTGCCGCTTATCTGGCTCAGCAATGCAGTACACCGGTGCATACCCGCTGGAAATATATGCCGCTACTTATCTTATTTGTGCTGCCACTGTCTTGGTGGCTGCTGCAAAACGCTACTGAAAGTGTTATCGTTAAATACCAGCAAGCTTACTCAGCGTTACAATTTTTGCTAAGTACAGACAGAACCCAGTATGCCGCTCCGCTGCAATTATTTATGCGTTACAGCCTGGCTTTTATCACACTGCTTGGGCTGTTGTGTTGGTTTTTTATTCCGGCTATAGCGCTGCGGCGCACTATAAAATTCTCGGGTTCAGGGGCTTAACCATTCCATGCTAAATAGGTTATCGCGCTATTTTCTGCGCAGCGTATTGTTGTTAGCAGTGCTTACCGTGGCTTTGTTTTTTCTTATTACATCAAAACCAGTGCTATCACAGCGTACTATAGAAGCCAGCGACGTTAATACGGCGCAACGCGTGCTGTCTGACACGGTGCAACACTTAGCGCAGCCCAACGGCAATATAAAACTGGTTTTTGAGCAAAAACAGTTAGACGCGTTGATGAACGTCGCCAGCTATGCCCTGCCACAAGTAGAGTTCAGTGGCGTGCTTAATCCGTTTGGTGTAGCTTTGCATGGTCAGGCAAACCTGCCGCTGAGCTGGCCTAAGCGCGGTGTACAAACTTCCTGTTTGTTTATGCCGTCAGACAAAGGTTTCGCTATTGAACACTGTAAACTGGGTGCAATAAAGCTACCAGGCTGGATTGCTAACCCATTGCTCAGGCTCATGGTACGCTCGGTCATTGCCGCACCGGCAGATCAGCAGCTGCTAGCGTTGTTTGCCAGAGGCGAGCTGATAAATAACCGTCTACACTTTGAGGCGGCTAATGCCAGCCCGATTAAACTAAGCCTGCATCCGCAAATTCACCGGCCATTTGGTTTGGGCCAGGATCAGAGCGCGGCAGCACAAGATATTGAGTTTTACCTGCAACAGTTAAGGCAATTACAACGCCAGCATAAACGCGAACGCCGGCTGGCATTTTTTGCTCACGAGTTGTTACTTGTTGCTACAAACCGGGCTGATAACAGCGATTTGGAAACCGAGTATAACAACGCGCTATGGGCTTTGGCCGTAGCATTTGCCAGCAAAAGATTTATTTACTACGCCAATCCTGATGTAAAGCTGCAGCAGGTGCCGAATATGCCCCCCATGCTGCTAAACGGCCGGCGCGACCTTACCCTACACTTTTTATATTCGGCGGTACTGCAAATGCTGGGTAATACTCAACTATCGCAGCAAATTGGCAACCTGAAAGAAATCATGGATGCAGACCGGGACAAAGGTGGTTCAGGCTTCAGCTTTGTTGATCTGGCGGCAGACAGAGCTGGCACCCACTTTGCTGAGCACCTTGCATCAGTAACACCGCAACAGCTAAGCCAGTTTAACAGCCTGACTTTTGAACAAGCGATAATGCCGCCAACGCGAGATTTACCGGAGGGGCTAACTGAACAACAAGTACAGCAGCAACTTGGCGGTTATAACGGTGCCGGCTTTAAACAGCTGGAGCAGGAAATTACCCGGCGCATTACCGCGTTAAAACTGTATAACAGCCAGCCAGAGCCGGCTGAGATTTAAAAATCATCGCGGTAATAGCGCCCGGCGTTAAATTGCTGCACGATATTTTTTATCCGCAGCTGCACGTCATCAGGCAACTGTTTGCGCCACTTATAGGCAGATTGCAGCGGGTCTTTAGTGGTACTGTAATAAGCGCTGTTGTCGCTGCCATGAACTGACTGCGCCAGATATTGCAGACATTGCTGATCTGCTTTTAAGCCACAAAATGCCAGGCACTGCTGCAACACCTCTTGTGGTTTTTTACATAAGCTCTCGTACACCAGTACCATGTTGCTGCTGTCACCCGCACATTGCGCCAGCGCAAAATCATTAATAATGCCCCAGCGTACGGCCAGCCGCTCTTCTTTAGTCATCTGCTTTAAACTGTCCAGACTAAAGCGCTGCTCGCCACTTTGCTGCAATAATTTACTGTACAGATCCCAGTCTTCCCAAATTGGTAAACCACCATCAAACAAGCCGGCGTCCTGCCCTTTTAACGTAGAGGCAATATGGCCACAAGGATGGCGTAATATGTGGATACTGCGGGCTGGCACTAGCTGTTTAATCGCCGCCATACGGCCAAGCGACTCGATTGACTTCCAAACAATTTGTTGCTGCACAGATTGCAACCGTAAGGGTTTGATAAACCGGGGCGCACCTAAGCGGCCAGCTATTTTAGTGGCATACGCACTGCCCAGAAACAACAACCAGCTAACCGGGTTAAGGTAGTCTTTGGCAAAAAACGGCCGCGAGGCAATCACTTTTTCCGCTTTGCTGGCAAACCACAACTCAAGTTGTGACTGCAGCGGATACTGTGTGGCTTCATCTGCCTTTAGCAATAACGGAATAGCGATATTGGGCTGCACGCTGTCTGGCTCATGCAAATAGTATGTCTGGCGCTGTGCATCAAACAGTTTACCAAGCCAGGTAGTGCCTGAACGGGGCATGCCAAATAACAGAATACAGTGTTTACTTGTCATTAAAATATCCTTATTAAGCCCGTAATGTTGCTGATTATTCACACCTGAATAGCAGGTTTTCAAAACTGAAAATAAATAAAAGGCGCTTCGCCCGATCCCAGCATAAGCATACTGTAAAGTAATAGCACTATGACTGAGGCCTGCAGCAGTTGTGGTATGGTCAGATAACGCTGTTGCCACAATGCAATATAATGCTGCGGGATCAAATGCAGTATTACGGCCACCAGCAACGCCACCGCGCCGGCAGCAGTAAGATGAAACGATAACGCCATGTTATGCCAGATAGCCTGTAAATAGCCACCCGCATGATGCAGATCCTCAGCCCTGAACATTACCCTTAGCAAACATACCAGGAAAAACGTTCTAAGCACTGCCAGCGCCCAACGCCAGCCTGTTTGCTTGCCAAACCAGCCGTACTTACGCATATAGCGCTCAAACGCCACCAACACGCCATGGCAGAAACCATAAAGCAGAAAATTCCAGCCGGCGCCATGCCATACCCCAATGGCAACAAAGGTGAGTATCAAATTGATATAGACATTGCCGCGTTTACTGCCACCCAGCCCGTGATAAAGGTAGTCGCGGAAAAAAGACGACATAGAAATATGCCAGCGCTGCCAGAAATTAGAAATACTGTCGGCCAGATAAGGCCGGTTAAAATTCACCGGCAACTGATAACCCAATAAACGGGCGCAGCCCCTGGCAATGTCGGTGTAGGCTGAGAAATCCAGATAAACCTGAAAACTGTAGCCAATTAATGCCAATACTAAAAACACAGACGACTGGTTAGCATAATCAGCAAAGGCAGGGTCAACCAGATGAAGTGCCAGTACATCTGCCAGAAGCACTTTTTTTATCAGGCCACGGATAATAAGCATCACACCTTCCTGCTGCGCAGCGCTGTCAGCATAAGTATGCTGTGCCAGTTGCGGCAGAAAATAACTGGCGCGTACTATTGGCCCGGCAACCAGTTGCGGAAAAAATGATACAAACAGCGTAAAGTCGGCCAGCGAGTCAACAGGGTCCAGCTGCCGCCGATAAATATCTATGGTGTAAGACAACGCCTGAAAGGTATAAAACGAGATCCCCACCGGCAAAATAATATGCAGGATATTAATATGCGATGACATACCCAGCATAGAAGCGACAGCATCCAGATTAGTGAGGAAGAAATTAAAATACTTAAATAGCCCCAACACACCCAAACTAAACACCAGTGATACAGCTAACCAGATTTTTGGCCGAGCCGAGTACCGAATTAACCGGCCACAGTAAAAATTCACTGCCGTCATAGCGAACAGTAGCGCACCAAAACGCCAATCCCAGCTCATGTAAAACCAGTAACTGGCCAACAGCAGCAGCATTTTCTTTTGGCCGTTATGTTGAATAAGCCGCAGCAAAATAACCAATGCGATTAAAAACACATAGAAATGAAATGACGTAAAACTCATGGCGCCACCTGCCGGGTGTCTTTTAACACCTGCGCCAGTGCCGCAGCGATAGCCTGCTCACCTTTAGCTGAAAAATGCACGCTGTCAGTAAAGTATTCGCGCCCGCCAGGCACCTGCTCTGACAAACGGACATAATGCACATCAGCGTACTCAGCAGCAATTTGCTGTTGCACTTGGTTGTATTGTTCAAACACCTCGGAAAACTGCCCGACTGTTAAACAAGGCGTGTAATAAAGTGCTGAAGCGGCCAGTTGCTGCTGTAACTGCAGTGGCTGATCTTTACGAAAGGCCCGTAAATTTTCAGCAAACAGTATGGTTTTAACCTGTCGCTGCTGCGCCAGTTTAACTATCTGCCGCAGCGAGGCAGCATATTGCTGCAGGTAAGGGTTAAGATCGGGCATCGGGGAATATTTGTAAGGCACGTAGCGTAAATCTGTGCTGTTTTTCAACAGCAAATCCACGCTTAACAACCATTTGGGTGCCTGTAACTGCGGCAAAGCGTAACTTTTAGCAGCGCCGTTTCGCTGACATAAACGGCCCACATCGTTACTTAAACCAGAATACAGAATTAACACATCTTCAGACAAGCCAGCCAGCTGCTCTGCATACAGCAAATACTGGCTGCTGATATCGTTTCCCGGTATACCGGCATTAATGACTTCAAGCGGTATATCACTACTGATCCGCTGCAATATTGCCGGAAAGGTATCGTCGTTAGTAGCAGCATAGGCGCCATAAGTGCTGGAGGCACCCAGTGCAATAACTCTGATGTTGCTGTTTGTTTTAGGCCCTACAGCAGCAGAGCGCAGCCCCAGCTGGTTGCTTTGTACTTTAATGCTGCTGCCTTCAAACTCAACATCGGCTGCCAACAACTGATAACCATTGTGCTGCACAAACAGCGAGCCTTGTGCGCTGTTGTCAGCGAAGGCTGCGGTAAGAATACTGTTGCCAAACTTCAGCTGCGCTCTAAGTTGTAATAGAAACTCCATCAGCATAAATAAAATCAGCGCCAGCAATAACGTTTTCCATATCTGACTGTCCTTAGCCATGTTAACGCTCTCTGTTTAGTTAGCTCTCTGTTTAGCTCTGTATCAGAGTAAAATCTCAACCACTGCCGGATGGCCAAGAAAATCCTGCGGGCTGGCCGTGGGGCCATAAGCACCGGACTGATACACCACAACCCAATCTCCCACTTCGGCGACCGGCAGGCTTACCTTATCCGCCAGTATGTCCAGTGGCGTACACAAAGGCCCGACGACAGTAACCAGTTCAGTATCTGCTTGCTGCATTTTATTGCCAATAGCCACCGGATAATTTTTGCGGATCACCTGGCCAAAATTGCCAGAGTTAGCCAGATGGTGATGTAAACCACCATTACACACCAGATAGGTTGTGCCACGGGACACCTTTTTATCTACCACCTGACAAGCATAAACGCCAGCCTCTGCCACCAGATAACGGCCAAGTTCAATCACCAGCTCAATACCGGCAAGCGCTTGTTCGTGTTGCTGTAGTAATTGTGTCAGCGATAAACCAATAGGCTGTATATCAAGCCGTTTTTCACCAGGGAAATATGGAATACCAAAACCACCACCCAGATTGATCAAATCAGGCCGGTATGGGCAAGCGGCTACCAGTTTAGCTGCCAGATCAAATGTAAGCTGGTGCGCTTCTGTCAGTGCTTCAGTTTTTAGATTCTGCGAGCCGCAGAAAATATGAAACCCACGCAACTTCACCGGCATAGCAGCTATCTGGGTCAGCAGCTCAAACACTTGCTCTTCATCAATACCAAAAGGCTTAGCACCACCGGCCATTTTCATGCCTGACGCTTTGAGCTCAAACGCCGGATTAACGCGCAGTGCCACCTGTGGTGTCACTTTGTGCAACTCTGCCAGACGGCAAATACGCTGCAGCTCGCTGGCCGACTCCACATTTAGTGTAACGCCGGCGGTAATAGCGGCGGCAAGCTCGGTATCGGTTTTCCCCGGACCGGCAAAACTGATATCGGCTACCGGCATACCGCTTTGTATCGCCAGCAGCATTTCTTTTTGCGATGCCACATCAAAGCCGTCTACTAACGGGCGCATGTGCTGCACAACAGGCCAGTATGGGTTGGCTTTTACCGCATAGTGCAACTTAATTCTGTTAGGGATTGCCGCCCTAAAACGTTGGATCTGTTGGTTTATAACCTGGCGGTCATAAGCATAAAATACTGTTTTGCCAAGCATAGTGCTAATAGCACTAAGGCTGAAACGGCCCAGCAGCAGATTATCGCCCTGACAGCTAAACTGCGACATAAGCTCATGCTGTGGCGCTAGTGGCCGTGTTTCTGTATTCAGGGTACTACTCATCTGGATACCTCATTAAAATAACCCCGGTACTGCTCTGACAATAGCTTACGGTCAATTTTACCATTGGCATTTTTCGGTAAACCCGGTTGCAAAATTAACGCTTTGGGCTGCATAAAATTAGGCAAACTGCGCTTTAGCTGGGTTGTCCAGTTAGCAATGTCCGGTTCACTACCGTCTTTGCAGGCAAATAACACCAAAATGGCTTGCTCCAGCTCAGGGTGCGGTACACCTATAGCAGCAACATCAACCAGTGCAGGGCTAAGTTGGTAAACGGCCTCTTCCACTTCAGTGGGGCTAACCCGGTAACCTGAGGTTTTAATCATTTCATCGCGCCGGCCAATAAAGTATAAAAAGCCATCTTCATCGCAGCGCACGGTATCACCAGACCACACTGCAAGTTGGGGTAGCTGAATACCTTTAGGCGCTACCGGGTCAAACTTAAATCGCTCGGCTGTTTTATCCGGCGCATTCCAGTATCCCAGGCTAACCAGCGGCCCGCGATGCACCAACTCTCCTGGTTCATTGGGCGCACAGATACTGCCATCTTCACGCACAACCACAATCTCGGCATTTGGAATAGCTTTACCCATAGAGCCGGGCCGCTTTTCCAGCTCGGCTGGCGGCAAATAGGTAGAACGGAAGGCCTCGGTTAAACCATACATTAAATAGGGTTCAGCCTTATTAAATACCCGTTGCAACTGCTGCAACAAGGCTTGTGGCATAGCACCACCGGAGTTGGTCAGATAGCGCACTGTATCAGTACTGCCTTCAACCCAGTTGGCTTTTGCCAGCTGCGCCCATAAAGGCGGCACTGCAGCGATACCGGTTACGCCATGTTGCTGCACCGTACGTACGACATCCTGTACCAGGAAGAAATCCAGTAACACTACACTGGCACCGGTTAAAAATGCAGTGGTCAGCTGGCTTAAGCCATAATCAAAACTCAGCGGTAGTAATGCCAGTAAGACATCATCGGGTGTGTTGTTGAGGTAGCTTGATACGCTTTGCGCGCCCACCAGCATATTGCGGTGCGATAACACCACCCCTTTGGGTTTACCGGTGCTGCCAGAGGTATACAAAATAGCCGCCATGTCCTGATCGGTTGCATGCGGATATAACTGCAATGTTCTGTGGCTGACGTCGGCATAAAATGACTTCAGCTGAATATGCGCCAGCGGGCTCATATCTTCAGCAACGTCAGTCAATAACACCGTATGTAAGTCACTGCACAAATGCAGCTCTTCTTCTAAACTGGCCAGCCGGTCTTTACTGGTAATGAGTACGCGGACATTACAGTCCTGCAGGATATGTGCTACCTGCGCCGCCTTTAAACCCGGGTTCACCGGTACAAATACTGCACCGGCCATGGCGCAGCCAAACAGACTGAACACGGTTTCAAATTGTTTGGGCAGGTACACCGCCACCCGATCAAAGCGCTGAACATCCTGCGCTTGCAGCTGCATGGCAGTTGTTGTTACGCCAGATGCAAGTTCAGCATAAGTTAAGGCGGTGTTTTTAAAGTACAGTGCAGGACGCTTAGGAAAACGCGCAGCAGACTGGGTAACGATATCGTGGAGATTTTTGGTCATAGTATCCTTCAGACCTTTCACTTTTTATCCCTTTGTGTGCAATAATAAAACAGTTTTGCGGAAAATCCGACTGTAATTTATCTACTTTTTGTAGTTTAACCGCAGCGGCACCCTTTACGCAAATCAGGGAACTACCTGTCATTTTAAGGAAGCATTATGCCACACCAGCAACTTCTCGCTGATATCTTACGCGCCGTCTTGCAAATAGATAAACAATTTACCGACGATACCCCTTTGCTGGGCGCTATTCCAGAGTTTGATTCTATGGCCGTTATCGCTGTAATAACCGAACTGGAAGAGCAACTGGGTATCCAGATTAATGATGATGAAATATCCGCCGACGTATTTGAAAACTTTGGCCAGTTAAATAAATTCGTCACCGAAAAACAAGCTGCCTGACATCGCATTATGCCTTATATGGTACAGCGTCAGACAGTAAAACCTCAGGTATAAAGGACACAGTATGCAGAGTTTTTCCCGTGTATCAGTAATAGGTTTGGGCTATATAGGTTTACCCACCGCCGCCGTTATCGCCTCCCGCGGTGTGGAAGTGCTCGGTGTTGATGTTTCAGAGCATGCGGTTAATACCATTAATCAGGGCAAAATTCATATTGTTGAACCTGACTTGGATATGCTGGTACAAGCAGCCGTTACCACCGGCAAGTTAAAGGCCTCTCTGACGCCGGAACCGGCTGAAGCTTTTATGATAGCGGTGCCCACGCCGTTTAAAGAAAATAAAACCCCGGATTTAAGTTACATTAAGGCTGCGCTGGAAAATATTGCTCCGGTTATTGCTAAAGGTAACCTTATCGTACTTGAATCAACCTCTCCGGTTGGTACTACCGATAAAATTTCAGCCTGGCTGGCTGAGCTGCGCCCTGATCTGGTTATGCCACACCAGGACCCGGACAAAGCCGATGTTTTTATTGCGCACTGCCCTGAGCGCGTATTACCTGGCCGCGTGTTGCAAGAACTGGTCAGCAACGACAGGATTATTGGCGGCATTACCGAGCGCTGTGCGCAAAAAGCCGTTGCCCTGTATCACCTGTTTGTACGCGGTGAATGTTTGTTAACCAACGCCCGCACGGCAGAAATGGCCAAGCTGACCGAAAACTCGTTCCGCGACGTTAATATCGCCTTTGCCAATGAACTGTCGATGATTTGTGATCATTTAAAAATCAACGTCTGGGAATTGATCAAGCTGGCTAACCGCCACCCAAGGGTTAATATTTTAACACCAGGCCCGGGTGTAGGTGGTCATTGTATTGCTGTTGACCCATGGTTTATTGTTGACTCCGCGCCAGAGCAAGCGCAGATTATCCGCAAGGCGCGTGAAATTAACGACAGTAAACCGCTGTACGTGATTGATAAAATAAAGCAGGCTGCTGATCAGTTTAAAAAGCCGGTAATTGCCTGTTTAGGTTTAGCCTTCAAAGCAGATATTGACGATTTACGTGAAAGCCCGGCACTGGATATTGCCATGTCGTTGTTAAAAGACAATATTGGTGAAATTTTGCTGGTAGAACCTAATATTAAACAGTTACCGAAAAAATATGCCGACCACAATGCCCGGCTAACGTCTTTGCCACAGGCTTTAGAGCAAGCCAATATTTTGGTGGTACTGGTCGACCATAAGCAGTTTAAAACTCTGCACCCGGTAGATGTAGCAACCAAAGTTGTTATTGATACCAGAGGCATTTTCGGTTAACGAAAACCATTTCGCTACAAGGAGTGTAACTATGAAAAAAACTACCCTGCTCGCCAGCGCTATTATGCTGGCGCTGCTTTCCGGTTGTGGCAGTAAAGATGCAACAGAGCATTACAGTGATGCGCTGAGCTTTATTCAGAACAAGCAATACAACGCCGCTGTAATCGAATTGAAATCAGCTGTGCAACAAGAACCAGAGAATGCAGAATACCGTTTGGCTCTTGGTTTACTCCAACTGCAGATTGGCGACAGCATATCTGCAGAAAAAGAGCTGGCCCGCGCGCTGAGTTATGGCACCGACAAACAAAAAGTAGCGTTACCGCTGGTTCGCAGCAGCTATCAGGCGGGTGATTACCAGGCAGTGCTGGAGCACTTTTCTGATGAGACGCTTGCACCTGAATTGCAGATTTACGTCGATGTATATCGTGCTCTGGCTCATCTAGAACTAGGTGACGCTGACGCAGCGATAGCACTTTTTGACCAACTGGCAACACAAGACAAGTTCAGTGATGCCACAATTTATGCTCAGGCGCATTTGCTTATTGCTAACCGGAATAACAGCCAGGCGTTAGAGGTCATTACTCAGGTGCAGCCTGACAGCATACTTTATGCCGAAGCATTATTTCTGCAAGGCAGAACCCAGTTAGCAGAAGAGCAGCATGTCGCCTCCATTGAAAGCATGCGCAACTATCTGACACTGGTCCCCAACAACTTACAAGCCCGCCTGATGCTGACGCAGAACCTGGTCAGTACAGAGCAGTTTGATTTAGCCGATAAAGAATTAGCCCTGCTACTAAAAGCGTTTCCAAATCAGCCGTTTACTAATTATCTAAAAGCGGTGCTGGAGTATGAGCGTGAGAATTACACTCTGGCCAAAGAGCATGTTGAAAAAGCCATCAATAACGGCCTGCGTAATACCAGCGCACGTATTATTGCCGCATTAGCTTCACTGAACCTGGGGCTGGAGAGCCAGGCATTAAACCATCTGAGCGCAGTAGAAAACCAGTTGCAGCAATATCCGCCGTTGCAAAATCTTTATGCTTCACTGCAGTTAAAGTCTGGCCAGCTTGATCAGGCTCAGGCGGTTCTGGTTAATCAGGATCCGCAGGCGATGGATTACAAATTACTTGCAGCAACGTCATTTCAACTGATTAAACAAGGCTCCGGCAGTGCAGCACAAGAGCTGATTGCTAAGTATGAACTGAGTGAAAACAGCAAGGATGTCACCTCGCTGGCAACCTTAGGCCTGCTTAAAATGGGCATTGATGGCCAGGAGTCAAGCGGCCTGCGAGACCTTGAACAAGCCTTACAACTGGATCCAAGCCAGAATCAGACCCGTGTTGTGCTGGCGATAAGTTACCTCAGACAGAAAGAGTATGACAAAGCATCAGCGATAGTTGACGAGTGGCTGTCTGACGAAAAACTGGCCGTTGTTGGCTACAATCTGAAAGCTTATGGCGCTATGCTGCAAAAGCAGTTCACAGAAGCTGAAGTGTTTCTGGAGCAAGCGCAGCAAGCCACTCCTGACCAACCTTTTACCTTACTGTTGCAAGCCCTTGTTGCCGGAACAAAAAGTGATTTTGTGCAAGCAAAACAACTTCTGGTTAAATCGATAGAGAAACATCCAACTTACCTGCCAGCTTTACAACAATACTATGCGCTGAGCAAAGATGATGACAAAGGCGCTGACGCCATAAAACGGGCTGGCGCAATCCTTACAGATAACCCGGCCAACAATGCACTGCGGTTAACGTTAGCCCGCATGTACTACCAGCAACAAGACTTTAAAAAAGCTATAGAAACCATTGGCGATCCATCAGCCAATATGGTTAATGCCACTGCAGCTTACTGGCTGACCTTGATAGACTCACATGCCCAGCTTGGTAATCAGAAAGAGGTGCTTACACTAAGCGAACGCTGGTACCAGCAGGAACCGGAAAACCTGCGGGCGGCATATTTCTATGCCACCAGCCTCAGCCTGGCTAAGCGGCATGCAGAGGCGATAAATGTTGCGGATAAACAGCTGGTTAAACATCCGAAAAACCCGATGCTGCTACGTAGCAAAATAATGGCACTGTCTGAATCTAAAGACTATACCAAAGCATTGGATACCTTCAAAAACCTGACCGATAACGACGCAGCAACAGCTGAAATGCAGTTTTTAAAAGGCCGGATACTGTTTTTAAACGGCCAGATCCCACCGGCTGTTACGGCTTTTAATCAAAGCTATCAGTTAGCACCAACCGATCAGACCGCCATGTTTATTGCTGAAATTTACTCAAAAGACTACTCACATCAGCGTGCTGTAGAGTTCTTAGAGGGCCATTTTAGTAAAGCCCCTGCCAGCGGCAACCTGAAACTGTTTTACGCCAACTTATTGCTGGAGTCTGATAAGAAAAAAGCTTTTGAGCTTTATGATGAAATTTTACAGGCGTCACCTGACAACTACATCATACTGAATAACTATGCCTGGATTCTGGCAGAGCAAAACCAGTTGCCTGAAGCTAAGCAACATATTGAGAGAGCAATAAAGCAAGCGCCAAAGCATCCTGATGTATTGGACACTTACGGCAAAGTGCTGATGAAGATGGACAACTTGCCCGACGCTATAAAAGCTTTTGAGCAATCTCTGGCGATCAGACCAGAGAATGATCTGGTTAAGCTAAATTATGCCGAAGCACTGGTGCGGGCAGATAATAAAAGCAAAGCTAAAACCGTGCTGGCTGATGTAAAAAGCCGGGATGCCGAAATTATCAAGCGGGTTGAAGCCATTAACAACATGCTGTGATAAGAACAGCAGTGCCGCAGCAATGCGGCACTGCTTCAGCTAACAATACATTTACTATAAAAAATATCTCCTGCTACTGTCACGTAATTTTACAACATCAGTTTTCCACCTTACTAGCAATAACGTAAATCATTGATTAAATACAACAAAAAAAGTTGGCACCAAAAGTGCTTATATATAAGTCGATTGCTTGAGGATAAGTTTGCAGGGAAACCCAGCTAACTTGTGTGGAAACTTCACTAAGGAAATTAAAATGAAAAAATTACTTGCAGGATTAGTTTTAGCTGGAGCAACGGCGTTTAGCGCCAGTGCTTCAGTAATTACATTTGACGATAGCTCATTTGGCGGTTCAGGCTCTACCATGTTCGACGAAATCGACTGGGATCCGGATCTGGCAAATGTTGAACAAACCGACTCTAACGGCAATGGTTCTATTTTCGGTGGTGCAGATGACTTTATGGAGTTTGGCCAGACATTAATGGTTAACTTCAAACAAGCAGGTATGCCGAACTTTTTACCTTCAGCATACGAAGTATTTCTGGATTATGAATTTGAAGGTACGGCCGAAGCATTCCCTGATTTTGGTGGCTTAATTCAGGTTTTATTTGCCGGTGGTTCTGCCACTTTATGGGCTGACACAACTGTAAACGGTGCTTATGATGCCGGTACCGCTGCAGCTTTAGGTACTTTCTCACTGTCTAGCGGCAACTGTATGACAAGTGTTGCAGGTGTTGGTGCATGTGATATCACCATGAAGTTCAACGCTAACCCAGGTTACTTCTACTACAACGGTAACGATATCTCTGGTAATGAGTTTGTATACTCACAACTGATTGTTACTGTGCAGAATATTATCGGTTTATCACCAAACTATAACGGTGTTCCGGGTTCTACTCAAGAATTCCAAATCCGTCACGATGGTAACCAGACTTTCAGCGTACCAGAGCCAGCAAGCTTAGCATTGTTAGGTTTAGGTCTGTTAGGTTTGCGTCTGAACCGTCGTAACAAAGCCTGATTTATCAGCGCTGACAAAAAAGGGCATCTGATGATGCCCTTTTTTATTGTCTTTTACACCGTGCCTGCTTATTAAACATTTTTTGCACGGTATCTCTGCTTTAATCTACCAGTAATTGTTCCAGACTAAACCGCAACGAGCGCGAAGCCGGTTGCTCACTACGTCCTAACCGGCCAAAGAACACCTTGTTAGTAAATACCTGTGGCGGCAATAACGCTGCCAGCTTTTTATCCATTTCTACTGCGTTATCGAATGCCTGTTGATTTGTAGTAAACTGCAGCTTGTCACGTAAATAACCGGAAAAAATAACCGGTGTCTGCTCAGGCTGAAAACCTAAATTTAACTTAGCCGCTGTAAGCCAAAAGCGCTGTAAAGCGCCCCCGGCAGCAAATTGCTGCGCCAAGGTTACCGGAGCATCAGCTTCAGTGCTGTACAGCACAAAGTGTGCGCTGCAGCGTAGGGCTGGCAATAAATCAAGTTGTAACCTGGGGGCTATTGTTCCGCCCATATATTTGGCCATAAACTCAAAGCGCCCCCAGCTTGCCAGCGCCCATTTCATCAGTTTTGCAGTAGCCGCATCAACCCCAAGTGCCTGCTCAGGAATTTTGTCTATACTGAACCGCTTACCCCAGTCGATGATTTTGCTATGTACATCATAGCCCTCTTTCATAATCAGCCGGGTGTAAGCATTACCATATAACAACTTAGCGATAGTCCAGCGCTGCGCTGTACTTTCAAACCAATGCACCGCAAAGCCGGCTGGTAAGGCCATTTCAAGCTGACGCTTCTCCTCTGCGCTTAGTGCCGCAGTGCCCATTGGCCTGCGCTGCACAGTTCGGGTTTCAATATAGGGAGCAAGCCCATCAGCTTTAATGCTGCTGTCTTGCAGCAAAGTAATTTTGTATACCGGATGCTCTGCATCAGAGCAGTCGATATCACTGATTTCCAGCTGATATCCGCGCTCAGAAGCTGCGATGCGGGCGGTTTCGAGTAAAGCACCGTGAGCCATATTACTGGCAAAGCCATTTAAGTCGTATACCACATCGTGCCGGGTGTCATTACCCAGAATGTCACAACTTAGCGCCGATGTAGGTCGAAAGCGCCAGCATTGGGTGTTGTCGCCACTGGGTGCCCAGCGGGCTTTATCCAATACATAACGCAGCGGATCCTGTTCTGGTACTGTTTTAGGCGCTACCTGGGCAGGCTGATTCAGAAAATACTTCCGTCCCAGATAAAGTGCCAGCCGGTTTATTGGATTGGCATTGCCAAAGGGCCGCCAGCTAACTTTATAGGTATTACGATAAGCATCAAACTGCAGGCTTTTTGGCGCGGCAATAACTTTACCCCGGTTAAGCATCAGTTTTAAGGCTTGTGTTGCTGCAACACCGGCACACAGCTCGCAGGCCATGATAGTTGATGGCCCTTTGCGCTCTGGCAAATTAATACTTTCTGGTACTACTAAATAGGCACTGTGCAATCTGGCTGGCGATAGCCCGACAAAAAAGCGCAGATACTGCTCATTTTCATCACAACCATCAAGCAGAAAATACTGCTCAAATGTCATCTTACCCGGAAGAAAATTCAGGTTTGCTACGCCCATTCCCAAAGGAGCTGCGGTTACCGCCGGAATGCCTGCATCATAGGCTTTTCTGAACATCAAACTTCTGATTTTCAGCGCAAAAAAGTCAAGCCCATCAATATAAACATCAACATCCTGTAGAAAGGCGTCGATATTGCTTTCAGTAACACCGTCTGCAAAAGTAGTTATTTCCAGATCAGGGTTAATATCCAACGCCATTGCCACCAGCGTATCGAGCTTTTTCTGACCTACAGAAGATAATCTGGCACCGGCCTGACGGTTAAAGTTTTCAATATCGAAACTATCAAAGTCTGCTAAATGAAACCGACCAACCCCAAGTCGGGCAAGCGTCAGTAAGTGTGCTCCTCCCACCCCGCCCATACCGGCAATCGCCACGCGTTTACTGGCCAGCAATTGCTGCTCTGCTAAGGTAAGCCAGCCAATATTGCGCGAAAATGCTTTGTAGTAGTCAAAATCGGATGAACTCATACGATTAGTCCTTTTGCCGGGTAAGATAAGGGTAAAGCCTCAGTTGCGGAGCTAACTGGCTTTTGAGCATATGAAACAGTTGTAGAATTTCCGGGTTAAGTGCCGAAATATACTTATGCTCAGGAAGGTAAAACAATGCACGGGTGCCGTGATAATCCATTTCATCACCGATTTGCTCAAACGCCAGCCCCAGCCGCTCAAGGCGTTTTTTCAACCTGGGCTCTACCACCACAAACATAGCCTTGTGATGGCACATTTGTACCAAAGCGATAATGCTCAGATATAAGCCTATGGCAATATTAGGGAAATTTCTGCGCTCTTCCTCTGAAAATACGTCTTTTTCCAGGTTGATCTCGTTGATAACATAAGGGGTATTTTTTTCACCTAAACGACGGCGAAATGCCTCAGGCACAGCAAGCCGGGAAATTTCGCTGAAAGATCCGCGTTCAAACTCAGACAGATCTATTAAATCGGTTCTGACTGATGATAAACAGTGTTGCTCAAACGGCAGTTGATAAGATGGGTGCTCCGGTGGCGGAATAACCAGCCGTGCGGTTCCGGCATACTGGCCAGTCCTTTTATGCAACAACAGCAGGACGAAAGAGTACTCGTCACATTCATCGGTTTCCATACCATTTTCACGCAACGGCTCCCAGCCTAGTTCTTCACAGTACACTGAGTGCCTGATCTTAAAAGACTCTTGTCGTAACGCTGTTGAAGCGGCAAACTTAATTTCAAAATACTGCTTAAAGTTGTCGGCCAGACTGACACAATCCATGATGATATCCAGTTAATACATTAGACTCAGTAAATATAGTAGCCACTCTTTGTTTGTTTTACATAGTAAAATCATCTAACAATGCGAATTTTATATACTAAATTATTTAGAGTCACATCAAGTTCACAATAATATTAACTAACTGTATGTTTAGCCGCCAGCTGCTGCAACGATGCACCGGTAACCCGGTTTATACGCCAATCATGCAGCATAGTGGCGCCCTGTGCCTGATAAAAATCTATCGCAGGTTGGTTCCAGTCTAGTACAGACCATTCCAGACGGCCACAATCACGGTCAACAGCCAGTTTTGCCAGGTAGCTTAATAACACCCTGCCCAAACCTTTGCCCCGGTATTCAGGAGATACAAACAAGTCCTCCAGATAAATACCTGGTTTGGCTAAAAATGTTGAATAGTTATGAAAGAACAATGCAAAGCCGGCAGCCTTGTTATCATATTCTGCGATAACCACTTCTGCATAAGCTTTATGACCAAATAATGTCTGCTGTAACTTCTCTTCAGTAGCAACAACCTGATCTGATAGCCTTTCATATTCAGCCAGCCCCTGAATAAAAGTCAATATAACAGGTACATCTTGCGGTGTTGCTAAACGTAAACTTAGTTTATCTGACATAACAGCTCCCAAAGGCAATAAAAAACGCCGGCAGAGTCCTTACCCTGTCGGCGTTTGAGTGTAGCAAGTTGTTTAACCTACGTCAGCTGAGGTTAAAGCCTGGCTTTCCAGTTCGCCTGCCTTAAAACTGTCTACGCTGATCGCACTGAAGCGCAACGCATTCATTTTTAATAACTGTTTAGATTCAGGATCGGTTATCACTTCAGCCAGTAAAGCCTGCTCAATGGTCTGCTCCAGTGGTTGCTTACGTGGCAACTTACCGTCGCGCTGGGCCTGATAAATTTTCTTCATAACAGGCTGCGCTTCGTACATTGCTATAAAGGCGCTTTCCATTAAACCCGTTGCATCGTCCTCGCCCTCGCCGATATAACACAGATGCGTTAAACGGTTACGTACTACACCAGGCCTGGACATCGCTTCACAGATTTGGATCGCAGTATCGTCATCCGGCATTTTGTAGCCTATGCCGAACGGGAATACCAGAACACGCAGTAACCCGGCAACAAAGCGATTAGGAAAGTTGGCAAAGAAGCCATCAAAAGCACGGCCTATTTCAAACAACGCCCGCTGCACACTGTAATGTACAAACGGCAAGTCACATTGCTGGCGGCCATTGTCTTCATAGAATTTCAACACAGCGGAGGCAATATACAGCTGGCTTAACACATCGCCTAAGCGCGCTGATAACATTTCACGGCGTTTTAATTCACCACCTAAAATCAACATCGAAAAGTCTGCACTTAATGCCAAACCACGGCTCATACGGCTTAGCTGTTTATAGTACTTAGCGGTTTCACCGGATACCGGTGCAGTGTTAAAAGCACCGGCTGTTAAACCCTGCCACAGCGCGCCGAAGGTATTACCCATGGCAAAACCAATATGTTTAAGTAACAAGCTGTCAAACTGCTTTAAACCCTGCTCTGCATCCGGGTTAGCCGCAGCTTCCAGCTCTGCCAGTACATAAGGGTGGCAACGTGTTGCGCCCTGGCCGAAAATCATCAGGTTACGGGTCAGAATATTAGCGCCTTCTACCGTGATGGAAATAGGAATGCCCATATAACCATGCGCCAGATAGTTTTTAGGCCCTATCTGAATGGCACGACCGGCATGAATATCAAAGGCATCATTCATTAAGGTACGCGACATCTCTGTCATATGGTATTTGGCGATAGCCGTTACCACGCTTGGGCTAAGGTTCATATCGATAGCACCGGCAGTCATAACCCGCATGGCTTCCAGACTGTAAGTAAAACCACCAATACGGGCTAGTGATTCCTGCACACCTTCAAACTTACCAATCGACAAGCCAAACTGCTGACGGACATAACCATAAGCACCTGTCATTCGCGCTGCTAAGTGCCCAGTAGCGGTAGCTAAAGCCGGCAGGCTGATACCCCGTCCTGCTGATAAGCATTCAACCAGCATCCGCCAGCCACGTCCGGCATAATCTGGCCCGCCAATAATCCACTCCAGCGGAATAAATACATCTTTACCGTAGGTAGTACCGTTCATAAAGGCCATATTCATCGGAAAGTGGCGGTCGCCGATTTCTACGCCTTTATGGCTGGTCGGAATAAGCGCACAGGTAATCCCCAGATCTTCTTTATCTCCCATTAAGCTATCCGGATCATACAGTTTAAACGCCAAGCCCAGTACCGTCGCCACCGGAGCCAGTGTGATATAGCGCTTATCCCAGTTTAAACGAATACCCAGCACTTCTTTGCCGTCAAACTCACCTTTACACACCACTCCCGTATCAGGAATACCACCGGCGTCAGAGCCGGCTTCAGGCCCGGTCAGCGCAAAACAGGGAACATCGTTACCGTTAGCTAAAGTGGGCAACCAGAAATCTTTTTGTTGCTGCGTGCCGTAATGCATTAACAATTCGCCCGGGCCCAGAGAATTAGGCACCATTACCGTTACCGCTGCGGTTAAACTGCGGGTAGCAATGCGCGATACAATGGTCGAGTTGGCAATAGCAGAAAATTCGCGGCCACCATAGGATTTAGGAATAATCATTGCGAAGAAACCTTCGCGTTTGAGAAAGTCCCATACCTCGGTAGGCAAATCACGTTGTTCCTGCACAATCTTGTAGTCATCCAACATTTTCAGCAGCGTTTCTACCTGATCGTCCATAAAAGCCTGCTCACCAGCATTTAGCTCCGCTTTAGGGAAACTATGCAGTTTGTGCCAGTCTGGCTTTCCCTGAAACAGATCACCATCCCACCACACATCACCAGCTTCCATCGCTTCGCGCTCTGTATCAGACAGCGGCGGTAGAATTTTCTTAAACATGGCAAAAACAGGTTTGGTGATTAAATTTCGGCGAATATCGGCCACGCCGAAAATCACCGCTAAAGTGACAACCAATATTAATAGAATCAACATATTATATTCCTTCGCTCGCCATTTTAGGCACGGCATGACTTAATGGAGTAACAGTGGCAACAGGCGCAGCAATGGCTGCAGACAAGTACGGCAGTAAGCGTAAAATTACGCCTTCAATATCAACTTTTTCATTAAAATCTGCCTCAGCTATTTCAGCTAAAGCTTCATTAGATGCCATGGTAAATACCACAGTACCCAGTGAAAAATGTAGCCGCCAGAATAGCTCGCTGGGTGGTAAATCAGGGCATGCCTGCTGCACCAGTAATACCAGCTTATCCAGTACACGGCCATAATTATGATTAAAAAACCAGCGCAAGTGTCCCTGAACATCGGTATAACCGCGGCCCAGCAGCTGTAAAAAAATACGAGCGCCGTTCTGGTGTACTTTATTCAGCTCCAGCAACGGTTTTACGAACACTGATAACACCTGGCTTAGGCTGTTTGGCTGTTGCACTGCAAGCAAGCGGGTAAACTCCTGATCCAAACGCGGCATTAGCACCACCAGATAGCGCTGCAGCACGGCCTGAATAAGTTCTTTTTTTGAACCAAAATGGTAGTTAACCGACGCTAAATTAACCTCAGCCATGCTGGTTATTTGCCGCAAAGAGGTATCTGTAAAGCCTGTTTCAGCGAACAATGTTTGCGCCGCATCGAGAATTTTATGTTGGGTGCTGTGCTTAACTGACATAACTCCACCAATATTTAAACGCATGTTTGAAATGTACGTTTGAATTTAAATACTGTCAAGCGGCAAATCAACAACTGGTCTAACCTGATACATTTAGTTCGCTTTTTTGTTTTACATCATTGGTATTATGCTGTTTGAAACATAAACTAGTGGCTTACTCTTATCTGCTTTGCCGGAGTTCTGGTTGCCTGTTCTGAAAATAAAACCCGAAGCGTTAAAACTGGGCTACGCCATTAAACTGCCTGCCGGTTGGCTGAAGCATCCCTTCTTGTCTGGCAATATGATTATAGAAAACAGCCAGCAGCTGCAAATTATCCGCTCGCTCAACCTGGACTATGTATTTTTTTACCCCGGTAAAAGCGTGAAAATGACACAACCGGAAGAGCTAAATGATGAAGACACCGCCGGTTTTAATATGGCCGCCAGTGAAGCTCAGTTGAAAATGCAGCAGGAAAAAATGCAGCGTATTGAACAGGCTAAAGCGCACCGGCGCGATTTACAGCGCACCGAAAAAGCTTACGCTCAATCTCTGCTGCAGGTAAAAAGCCTGATGAGCAAAATTAACAGCCGGCCACTGAATGCTATAGACGAAGCAGGCAGCCTGATAAGCGCTATGGCGGATATTTTACTTGGCACTGATTCTTTGGTACTGCACTTAATTTCAGCGGCCGCCAAAGAGCAGGAAGGCTTATATTACCACTCGCTAAATGTGGCGACTTTGTCGATGATGCTGGCAAAGAATCTTAACCTGTCGCCGGCACAGGTTAAAACAGTCGGTATTGGCGCCTTGTTCCATGATATTGGCAAAATTAAAATACCCAGCCAGATTTTACGCAAAACCACAGATCTGAGTGCGCCAGAACAAAACCTGCTAAAACTGCATACCAAATACGGTGTCGAGTTAGTGGGTTTAACCGATACCTTTCCGCTGGAAGCCTGGCCTATTGTTGAGCAACACCACGAGTATATTGACGGCAGCGGCTATCCTAAGGCTTTAAAAGAGCCGCAGATTGATGCGTTAGCTAAAATTGTCGCGGTGGTTAATGTGTTTGACAATTTGTGCCATCCGCTGGATATCAGTAAATCGCGCTCGCCACACCATGCGCTGTCGTATATGTACCGCAGCATGAAAGGTAAACTGCCGGAGCGCGAAATGAAAGTGATGATTAAGATGATGGGCGTGTATCCGCCGGGTACCATTGTTTTATTGTCAGATCAACGGCTGGGCATTGTGATGTCCGTAAACAGCGACAGCCTGCTGTGCCCTAATGTACTGGTATATGACGCCGATGTGCCAAGACTGGAAGCGCCAATTCTGACATTAGAGCCGGATAAACTCAGCATCAGCAAAGTGATTAAAATTCAGGCATTACCGCAACATATTGCTGAATACCTCAACCCCAGGGCACAGGTCAGTTACCATATTCAGGGCAAAAACTGATGCTGCTTTACAGATAAGCATGACCGGTTTGCTCTAAATCAACCGTTGGAGGCCATGGATGGCCGTAATCGAGCCTCAGGGACGATTCATGGCGTGTTGATGTGAGCAAACCGCGTCATGTAAGACAATAAACAGGCCACTGCCGGGCAGTGACGCTGGCCTTTTTATTACTTCAGATGTCGGTCAAAAAACTGCGTAATGCTTTTATGCAGATGGGTTTGTACCGGCTGGCCAAACATCGAGTGTTTGCTGCCCGGGTAGTTAATCATATCAAACAGCAGGCCCTTATCTTGTAGCTGTTTATACAGCTTGGTACTGTGGGTAAACAACACATTGTCATCTGCCATGCCGTGATAAATCAGTAAGTCGCCTGTTAAGCCATCGGTATAAGGGAACACCGCGCTGTCGGTATAGCCCTTAGCATTTTGCTCAGGGTGGCCTAAATAACGCTCGGTGTAGTGGGTATCGTACAGCGCCCAATCGGTCACCGGCGCCCCGGATACGCCGGCGGCAAAATAATCAGCGGCTTTAAACATCGCCATTATCGCCATATAACCGCCATAGCTGTGGCCATAAATAGCAATTTTATCTGCCGCGACGTACGGCAAGCTGCGCAGATACTCTACGCCGCGGATTTGGTCATTTAGCTCTACCTCACCCAGTTTTAAGTAAATCGGATCTTCAAAGGCTTTGCCACGGTTATAAGAGCCGCGGTTATCCAGCTGAAATACCAGATAGCCTTGCTGCACTAAGTAATGCAGATAAAGATCGCGCGCACTCCAGCTGTTGGTTACGCGCTGGGCATGCGGGCCACCATATACGCTGACAATTACCGGATATTTTTTATCCTGATCCAACGTTTTTGGCGCAAACAGCCGGTAATGCATAGTTTGGCCATCGTCTGCCTTAAGCGTACCAAAACGTGGCACCGTTAGTTCAGCGTGATACGGTGTGAGCGCATGGCTGCTGTTCAACTCGTTTTGTTCCAGCCAGGTTAGCACTTTACCATCAAGGCCACGCAGCGCCACTTTAGTAGGCGTACTGACATTAGAAAAGCTGTCGATAAAGCTGCTGCCATCTTTGGCCATGACCAACGCATGGTCAAAACCGGCTTCGGTTAAACGTTTAATATTGCCATCTTTCACGCTCACCTGATACAGATGACGCTCCAGCGGCGTATCTTTGCGGCCGGTAAAATACAGCATGCCCTGTTTTTCGTTTACCGCATCCAGCTCATCCACGACCCAGTTGCCACTGGTTAATTGGCGCAGTAGTTTGCCGTTAAAGTCAAAATGATACAGGTGTTTGTAACCATCGCGCTCAGAAGCCCAGATAAAGCCTTGTTCGTTATCGAGAAAATGCAGATCGTCGTGCAGGTTTAGCCAGGTTTTACTCCTTTCGCTAAGCAGTACTTTTTGCTGGTTGTTGCTTAAATCGACCAACCGCAGCTCCAGTTGCTGCTGGTTACGGCTTTGCCACTGGTAACTTAAGTAACGGGCACTTTTTGTCCACTCAACCCGCGGTAAATAGATATCTTCGTTATCGCCGTGAGGCAACCAATTAACACTGCCGTCTTTGAGCGTTACCACGCCCAGCTGAATTTTGGCATTGGCGGTGCCGGTGTATGGATAACGCTGGTTAAACAGCTTTATTTCGTCGGCATAAATCTCGTTACGCACTACTTCTGCCACGCCGCTTTCGTCAGTGCGGGTAAAGGCAATTTTGCTGTCATCCGGTGCCCACCAATAGCCGGTCATACGGCCCATTTCTTCCTGAGCAACAAATTCTGCCATGCCGTTTTTAATATCGCCGCCGCCATCAGTGGTCAGCCGGGTTTCTTTGCCGCTGGCAATGTCCAGTACAAACAGGTTTTGGTTACGGATAAAGGCAACATAACGCCCGGTGGGCGAAATGGTCGCATCGGTTTCAAACTCCCTGGTATTGGTTAGCTTTTTCGCCGTTTTGCTGCTTAGTTGGTAGTAATACAAATCGCCGTTTAACGGAAATAACAACGCATCACTGTTTTTCGACCAACTGTAACTGATAATGCCGGAGGCGAATAAGCGCATACGCTCACGGCGGGCTTTTTCTTCATCAGATAAGGTTTCAGCGCCGCTGATTAAACTGTCGGCATCTACCAGCAGGCTATGTTTACCGTCTTTAATATGGTATTGCCATAAATCCAGCCGATTGGCATCTTCTGCTTTGCCTTTAAGGTAGGTAACCCTGCTGCCATCCGGAGCCATACTCAACGAGCGCGGTGTGGCACCGCTTAATGCCGGATCAGCAAATAAGCGCTCTAACTCCAGTTGCTTCGCCTCAAGCATATTGTTGCCTCCGAATAGTAAACACAATGTCAGTACAAAACGTGGTAATTTAGCGTGCATTATTGTCCCTGCAACTTTGATTTAATTATGCTTGCCGTTTGTATAATGCTTCAGGCTAAACTGCAAGAAAAAGCCGCTTGCGTTATGCTTAGCTGCGATAAAAGAGGATCTAACAGATGAAACTGACCGAAGTTACCCATCCGCTGGTAAAACATAAAATTGGCTTGCTGCGCGCCGCTGATATCAGTACCAAGCAGTTTCGCCAACTGGCAGCCGAACTGGGTAGCCTGCTAACCTATGAAGCTACTAAAGATTTAGCGACAGAAACTGTGACTATCGATAGTTGGAGTGGCCCGGTTGAGATTGAGCAAATTCAGGGTAAAAAAGTTACTATAGTGCCGATACTACGCGCTGGCCTGGGGATGCTTGATGGCGTGCTCGAGCTTTTACCCAGTGCCCGCATTAGTGTAGTGGGCATTTACCGCGATGAGCAAACCCTGCAACCGGTGCCGTATTTTCAAAAACTGGCATCGGATCTCAACCAACGCCTGGCAATAGTAGTCGACCCTATGCTGGCTACCGGCGGCTCGCTGATTGCCACCATTGACTTGTTAAAACAACACGGCGCCGTGCATATTAAAGCCCTGGTACTGGTAGCCGCGCCCGAAGGTATCGCAGCACTGCGCCAGGCTCATCCTGATGTCGAGCTGTACACCGCGGCGGTTGATCGTTGCCTGAATGAGCACGGTTATATACTGCCAGGCCTGGGTGATGCAGGTGATAAACTGTTTGGCACCAAATAGCAGATGTCTCTTGTCTGAGCTGGCAAAGCATGGCACTTTAACGCCGTTTTGCCTTTGAAGGAGAGCGCCTTGCAGTTAGTTCCGTGGTCTTATCATACGTCACTGGGGTTTACCCTGCGAGGCTATCGCAGCGAAGCCAGCGGAAAGCCGGTGCTGCATATGTTGCATGGCAACGGTTTTTGCAGCCGAATGTATCAACCGATGCTGCAGCTGTTAGCAGCAGATTATGACTTGTTTTTATCGGATGCGCAGGGCCATGGCGACAGCGATCATGGCGGCACTTTTGTCGGCTGGAATAAAAGCGCTGAACTGGCAGCACAAGCCTGGCAGGCACACAAAATGTTATACGCAGATACACCGGTATACGGTGTTGGCCACAGCTTTGGCGGCATTTTAACCGCCTTAATCCACACCAGCAGCCCCAGCCCCTTTACTGCAGCCATCTTGCTTGATCCAGTGCTGTTTACCCCTGGTATGCTAACGGTGATGGGCACCTTACAGGGTGTACGTTTATATCATAAAAACCCGATGGCTAAAGCCGCACTGCGCCGTCGTCAGCACTGGCCGGACAGAGACAGTGCACTGAATTATCTTAACAACCGGGGAATGTTTACTAACTGGCATCCCGATGCCCTGGCCGCCTATATTGAGCATGCGCTACAGCCTTCTGAGCATGGCCTGAGCTTAAAATGTTTACCGCAACGCGAAGCCGATATTTTTGCCTCTTATCCGGCTAAACTGTGGCAACAACTGGCACAGCCGTGCCCGCCGGTACATGTAATTTATGGTGATAAAAGTTATGATTTTATCGGTAAATCACTGGGTAAATGGCAAAAACGTAATCCTGCTGTCAGTGTTGAGCAAGTCAGTGGCGGCCATTGCTTTATGCAAGAACATCCACAGTTAGCCGCACAGTATATTCAGCTTGCGGTTAGAGCACTGAATTGTCAGTTAAAATAGCTGTTAATGCTCAGCCTGAATTCCGTTATAATAGCGAAAATATTAACCTGGGACCCCAGATGAAAAAGCGCTTATTAGTTACCGCACTACTGTTGTCTGCCTGTAGTCAGTTGCCGTCGGAGCGACCTGCAGACGCTACTCCTGTTGCCGTGCAACCACAACCTGTCGTTGTATCAGAACCTGAAGAGATAGTAATAGAAAATTCCGATACTGCCGAGTCTGTCGCTACTGATTTTGAACATATTTTTGTCGATAGCGATATGACATTCAGCGGCACCCTGCCCTGTGCCGACTGCCCGGGTATCAGCTATCATATTAACCTGTACCGTGACGGCCGCTTTGAGGTGCGTCAGGAGTATCTGGAGCGTAATCAGGTCAATCTGGTTAAGGGGATCTGGTTACTGGAAAATCGCAGCCTGCATCTGGTGAATCAGCAACAAACTCTGCCCGCATTTCATTTTCTATCTAACCGGCAATTAACTATGCTGGATTTGAGCGGCAAGCCTATCAGTGCTAATCCACAGTATCAGTTGCAACGTGAAGCCGAATTTAAAAAGCTTGATACCCGTCAGGCCATGCTCGGCTTGTATATGCTAAGTAATAATCAGGCAACCTTTACCAGTTGCCGCAGTGGCGACAGTTTAAATGTGGCCAATACCCAGCATCATTTACCGGTAATGCGCCAGTATCAACAGGATGCGCGCTTTAACGGTAATGCTGTTATTGCCACTTTAGTAGGCCGCAGAGGCCAGGACGATCAGGCTAATACGCTGTTTATTGATAAATTTGAGCAATTCTGGCCAGGAGCTACCTGCCCGGATCAGATCCAACCCGGCAAAATGCAGGGTATTGTCTGGCGTGCAGAGAAGCTGACAGATCGTTATGTACCGCAACAACTTAATGTCAGGGTAATTTTTGATCAAAATGACCGCTTATATGGTTTTGCCGGCTGCAATAACTTTAATGGTAACTACAAGCAGCGCTCTAATCAGCTAACCGTACAACCGCTGGTAAGCACCCGTAAGTTCTGCGCTGAAAGCAGTGAACTGGAACAACAGTTTACCCGCTCCTTGCAATCTGCCGACCGCGCCGAAGTAAATGGTGATAAACTACAGCTGTTTAAAAACAACCAGCTTATTTTGCAGTTTAAGCCCGCGGTTAACTAATCGCGGCAATTAATCACACTGCTTATTCGCTGAATATCAGACATAAAAAAAGCCACCTTGCGGTGGCTTTTTCATTGCTGCGTAAATTACGCGGCTAAGGCTTGCTTCGCTTTGCTCACTAAAGCAGTAAAGGCTGCTTTATCGAATACGGCGATGTCAGCTAAAATCTTACGGTCGATTTCAACAGAGGCTTTTTTCAGGCCATCAATGAAACGGCTATAAGATAAACCATTCATACGTGACGCAGCGTTAATACGCGCGATCCACAGTTGACGGAACTGACGCTTACGTTGACGACGGTCACGGTAAGCATATTGGCCGGCTTTAATAACGGCCTGGAAAGCAACACGATAAACACGACTGCGGGCACCGTAGTAACCTTTGGCCTGGTTTAACACCTTCTTATGGCGCGCGCGCGCCGTTACACCACGTTTAACTCTTGGCATGTCAGACTCCTAATTAATTATGCGTATGGCATGCAACGGACTAAGCCCGCGATGTCTACTTTAGCGACTAAGGTTTTTGGACCTAACTGACGCTTACGCTTAGAGGTCTTCTTCGTCAGAATGTGGCGAAGGTGTGATTGCTTACGTTTAAAGCTACCAGAAGCGGTTTTTTTGAAACGCTTCGCAGCACCTTTATTGGTTTTCATCTTTGGCATAGTTAAAAACTCGCATTGTTAAGTTACAACGAATAATAAGGCGTTAACCCCACACCTTGCAGTGCAGGGTTACACTTGAAAGCACCTATTACTTCTTATTTGGGGCCAGCATCATGATCATCTGGCGACCTTCCACCCGTGAAGGGAAAGATTCGCACAAGGCAATGTCTGATAAATCTTCTTTAATCCGATTTAACATATCGATACCAATGTCAAGATGCGCCATTTCACGACCACGATAGCGCAGCGTTACTTTAGCTTTGTCACCCTCTTCAATGAAGCGACGCAGGTTGCGTAGTTTTACCTGGTAATCGCCTTCATCAGTTCCAGGCCGGAATTTTATTTCCTTAATCTGGATCTGTTTTTGCTTCTTCTTCTGCTCTTTCAGAGCTTTACTCTTTTCAAACAGGAACTTACCGTAGTCCATCAACTTACATACTGGCGGTTCGGCTGTCGGGCTAATTTCTACTAAATCATTGCCACTGTCTTCGGCTAATTTAATAGCGTCAGCAATACTTACTACACCCAGTTGCTCACCTTCAACACCAATTAACCGTACCTCTGGCAGGTTAATTTCTTCATTGATCCTGTTAGGACGGTTTGCAGGTAATGTTTTCTTTCCTACTTTAATAGTATGTTCCTCCGAAAATTATTCTTATCGCTTAACTTGGTTTAAACCCGGGTTTTAATTTCTGTTGTCAGCTTTTCTACAAAAGCTGCAACCGACATTTTACCCAAATCTTCACCCTTGCGCGTTCTCAGTGCAATATCACCGGCTTCCATTTCTTTATCACCAACGACAACAAGGTAAGGAATGCGCTTAAGCGTGTGCTCGCGAATTTTAAAGCCTATCTTCTCATTTCTCAAGTCACTTATGACTCTAATACCGTGAGATTTGAAAGTTTTTACTAAATTCTGCACATATTCGGCCTGATTATCGGTAATGTTCATCACTACCACCTGTGTTGGTGCCAACCAGGCAGGAAATAATCCGGCATATTCTTCAATCAGAATACCGATAAAACGTTCAATTGAACCCAAAATGGCGCGGTGGATCATTACTGGTGTTTGCTTTTCGCCGCTTTCAGCCACAAAGGTAGCACCTAAACGGCCCGGTAAAGCAAAGTCTAACTGCACAGTACCGCACTGCCAGGCGCGGCCTAAACAATCGTGCAAGGTAAATTCAATTTTAGGGCCGTAAAAGGCGCCTTCGCCCGGCTGTAAATCATAGGCGATATCATTGGCTTTTAACGCTTCAGTTAAACCCTGCTCGGCACGGTCCCACATCTCATCGGTACCGATACGCTGCGCCGGCCGGGTCGACAGTTTTACTGCCACATTTTTAAAACCAAAGGTGCTGTAGGTATCAAATACCATCTGGATACATTTGGTTACCTCAGCCTGCACCTGATCTTCTGTACAGAAGATATGCGCATCGTCCTGGGTAAAGCCGCGCACCCGCATTAAACCGTGTAAGCCACCTGATGGCTCATTACGGTGGCAACAACCAAACTCGGCCATCCGCAGCGGTAAATCGCGGTAAGACTTTAAACCCTGGTTGAAAATTTGCACGTGTCCCGGGCAATTCATCGGCTTAATAGCGTACTCGCGGTGCTCTGACTGGGTGGTAAACATATTGTCGGCATACTTTTCCCAGTGGCCGGATTTCTCCCACAGCACGCGGTCCATCATTAACGGACCTTTTACTTCGTCGTAATCGTACTCACCCAGCTTTTCACGGACAAAGCTTTCCAGCTCACGGAAGATAGTCCAGCCATCGTTATGCCAGAACACCATGCCTGGCGCTTCTTCCTGCCAGTGAAACAAGCCCAGCGCCTTACCAATTTTACGGTGGTCGCGCTTTTCGGCTTCTTCTAACTGCAGTAAATACGCCGCCAGTTGCTTTTTATCCGCCCAGGCGGTGCCGTACACGCGCTGCAGCATTTTGTTTTTCGCATCGCCACGCCAGTAGGCACCGGCCACTTTCATAATTTTAAAGTGCTGGCAAAAGCGCATATTCGGCACATGCGGGCCACGGCACATATCAATATATTCTTCGTGGTGATACAAACCAGGCTGATCGTCTTTGCTAACGTTTTGCTCAAGAATTTCCAGCTTGTAGCTTTCGCCACGGGCTTTAAACGTATCGACGGCTTCTTGCCAGCTAACTTTTTTCTTGATGACGTCATATTCGGTTTTTGCCAGTTCGAACATGCGCTGTTCCAGCTTGGCTAAATCGTCGCTGCTAATCGGCTGGTCTAAATCAACATCGTAGTAAAAGCCGTTATCAATTACCGGACCAATGGCCATTTTGACATTCGGCCACAGCTGCTTAATGGCATGGCCTAATAAGTGCGCGCAGGAGTGGCGGATAATTTCCAGGCCGTCCTGATCTTTACTGGTAATAATGCTTAAGGTTGAGTCTGTCGTAATGGGGTCGCAAGCATCAACCAACTGGCCATTCACCTTACCGGCGATAGTGGCTTTGGCTAAACCGGGGCCGATGTCTTTGGCAACATCCATAACGGAAACAGCATGATCAAAAGCGCGCTGGCTGCCATCTGGCAGAGTAATAACTGGCATGATAAATCCTTATACAGTGGTGGCCCATACCAAGGGTCACATGTTAAATAACGTGGCTAAAGCCGCAGTGCAGCAAAGCAGTTAATGGCCTATACAAGAAGCCATCTGCTAAACCGGGCACGGCAGCCGGTAAAAATGCAGCGCTATAGTAGCATCAGCCTGCTGGCTTGACCACAATATGACAAACTTTAAGCTAAGCAAAGGCCGTGATTTTTCTGCTTTATCAGCCATACTTCACATTAAGCGTTTACGGAGGCAACACATGTGGCAGGCAATTGCTGAACATATTAATGGCGAATTAGATGCAGACTTTCATATTGAACAAAAAACGCAGTTAACAGGTGGCAGTATTAACCTTGCCTGGCATATCAGCGGCCAGGGGCAGCATTTTTTTGTCAAAATTAATCAGCGTGAGCAACTGGAGCAATTTGAAACAGAAGCGCTTAGCTTACAAGCTTTGCAGCAAAGCCACAGTATTAGGGTGCCAAAGCTGATTTGCTCAGGCCAGACGATAGATAAAGCCTTTCTGGTGCTTGAATATTTACCTCTGAGCGCAGAAACCACAACCGGTTGGCGTGATCTGGCCCGGCAACTGGCGCAACTGCATAAGCAACATGATCAGGCAATGTATGGTTTTGACTGGGACAATATGCTTGGCAGCACGCCACAACCGAATAAATGGCAGGCAAACTGGAGTAGTTTTTTTTCAGAGCAGCGGCTGGGCTGGATCTTACAGTTGCTGCTGGAACAAGGTTTCGGCTTTGGCAATATTGACCAGTTAGTAGAGCAATCCCGACAACGCCTGCATCATCACCAACCCGCCCCCAGTTTACTGCATGGCGATTTATGGCGCGGTAATGTTGGCTTTACCGGTGATAACGCGGCAGTATTTGACCCGGCCTGCTATTTTGGTGACAGAGAAACTGATCTGGCTTATAGCACTTTGTTCGGCCGTTTCCCGGAAGATTTTTATCACAGTTACCAGCAACACTACCCGCTGGATGATGCTTACAACGATCGTAAAGATCTTTATAATCTGTATCATATACTTAACCATGCTTATTTATTTCGTGGTGCATATCTGGTGCAGGCACAGGAGATGATTAAGCAGTTATTCCACTAAATTTATTGCAGCTGGTTATTATAAAGCCAAAGCAGTACCTGACTTTACGGAAAGCTATTTATGCAAAAAACCCAGCAACCCGTGGCGCTGATCACCGGCAGCGCCAAACGGCTTGGCCGGAAAATGATTGAAACCCTGCACGCTGATAATTACCGGGTAATAATACACTGCAACCGTTCACGCTCAGAGGCAGATGCTCTGGCACGACACCTAAACAACCACCGCCCTGACAGTGCCGCCGTACTGCAGGCAGACTTACTGGATGAAGCCTGCTGGCCTGAGCTGGCAAGGCAAGCTGTGGCATGCTTTAACCGGTTAGATGTGCTGGTAAACAACGCATCAAGTTTTTACCCTACCCCGGTAGAAGACGCAAATGCAGCGCAATGGCAGGATTTATTTGGCTCTAACGTTAAAGCACCGTATTTCTTAAGCCAGGCACTGGCGCCCGAGCTGGCGCGTAATAATGGTGCTATTGTTAATATGGTCGACATTCATGCCAACAAGCCTTTAGCCGGCCACAGTATTTACTGTATGGCAAAAGCTGCACTGTTAATGATGACAAAGTCACTGGCGCTTGAGCTCGCACCGGCGATAAGGGTAAACGGTATAGCGCCTGGTGCTATTTTATGGCCTGGGGAACAATCTATCGTGCTAAAAGAGCAAGATAAAGCAGCGATACTGGCGCAAATTCCGTTGCAGCAACTGGGCACTGCAGCCGATATCGCCCAAACGCTGTTATTTCTGCTCAAAGCGCCTTATATCACCGGGCATATTATTACGGTTGACGGCGGACGCAGTTTAAGTGGGGCCAGTAAAGCCTGACCCTGAACAAACAAACCGCCCGGAGGAAGTTGCTATGAGCGTACTGCAAAAAACTATCAGGTGCCCGTTTTGCGGCCACCCTATGCATTTAAGCGTTGAGGTTACTGACGAAGATCAGGAATACACCGAAGATTGCAGCAACTGCTGCAACCCTATCCATGTGCGGGTACATAAAGACGAGCTGCACCATTCAGTGCAGCTGTTTGTTGATGCAGACGATGAACAGTATTATTAAGACGGGGCTGTATTATTAAGCCAACGTAGCGGTAAAACGCTCGGCCATAATACGCTCTACTGTTTGTACTATGGTTTGCGTTTGCTGGTCCAGCTCGATATTCAGCATATCGCCCGGCTGCTTTTGCCCTAAGGTAGTAATGCTGAGTGTTTCGGGGATCAGATACAAACTAAAGCCATCAGCATAGGTTTCGCCCACCGTTAAACTGCAGCCCTCCACCGCGATAAAACCTTTGCTGAGAATATAACGCATATATTCCGGTGCCAGCGTCAGGCGCATCGCACAGTTATTGGCGCTTTTATCCACTGCCGTTATAGTTGCCGTGGTTTGAATATGGCCGGAAACAATATGGCCGCCCAGTTCACTGCCAAAGCTTAACGAGCGTTCAAAGTTAACCGCATCGCCCGCGCTTAGCTTACCAAGGTTGGTTTTGCTCAAGGTTTCTGCAATCACATCAAAACAAACCCAACCGGCGTTGCTATCAAAATCAGTTACCGTTAAACAAACGCCGTTGATAGCAATACTGGCGCCACGGCTTAAATTTTGCAGGTGTGCAGCGCCCGGCTTCAGGGTTAACTGACGAAATGCCGCTTTGTCGGCAACGGCTGTTAACTCAGCCTTAGTTTGAACTATTCCGGTAAACATAAGCCCTCATTTGTGCTACATTGCGCGCCATTACACGCTGCTGATACAACAAGCTTACTATGTTACCTTTTTCCCGCTTCGAAGCCAGAACCATACTAAAACTTTCCGGCCCCATAGTGCTGGCACAGCTGACACAAACGTTGATGTATTTTGTCGATACCGTCATGGCGGGCCGCTACAGCGCGGTTGATATGGCAGCAATAGCAGTGGCATCCGGTTTATGGTTTCCGGTGGTAATGACAATGCAGGGCCTGTTGCTTGCACTAACGCCAATAGTGGCGCAGTACTACGGCAGCAAACAAACCAAACCGGTTACTCACTTCACCGTGCAGGCAATGTATCTGGCCATGGCGCTGGCCGCTGCCATGTTTGTATTGATGCTGTATGTGAATGTACCGATTGACCTGCTAAATATGGATGAAACGCTGCGGCAAAAATCGCTCGACTACTTATATTACGTTAGCTTTGGTTTATTTCCGGCCGCGGGTTACATGGTTGTGCGTAGTATGTTTGAAGGTATTGGCAATACCAAAGCCAGCATGTGGATCAGCTTTGTCGGTATTCTGGTGAATATTCCGGCCAACTATGTGTTTATTTACGGCAAGCTTGGCATGCCAGCGCTGGGCGGCGCTGGCTGTGGTATAGCCACTGCGCTGGTGTTTTTTGCTATGTTTATCGCCATTTTAATTTACGGCTGGTTTAGCCGCACCACAAGGCGGTACAGGCTTCACCCCGAAAGTTATCGCATTAATATCAAAGATATCTGGCAAATTGTCTGCATCGGCACGCCTATCGCCTTTTCCATCTTCTTTGAAGTCACCTTGTTTGCCTGTATCCCGCTGGCAATAGTACACCTTGGCCCTATTATGGTTGCCGGGCATCAAATTGCACAAAACTACAGTGGTATAGTGTTTATGCTGCCGCTGTCGTTAGGTATGGCCACCACTATCCGTGTTGGCCATCTGGTAGGCCAGCAAAGCATTATGGAGCTGAAAAAAGCCGTGTCGACTGCCATCATACTGGCGGTGTTAATGTCGTTGGTTATTGCCAGCCTAACCTTTATCCTAAAAAATAGTATTGCGGCACTGTATTCACCCGATCCTACCGTCATTGCGCTGGCAGCTTCGTTGTTAATTCTGGCCTGTTTTTATCAGGTGTCAGACGCCATCCAGGTGGTATCAGCTTGCGCGCTGCGCGGTATGAAAGTGACCAAACCGGTATTTTTTATTACCTTTATTGCTTACTGGCCAATCGGTTTTGGTCTGGGTGCCGTATTGGGGTTAACAAACTGGCTGGTACCAGCTATGGGCGCCCATGGTTTCTGGATTGGTATTATCGTTGGTTTAAGTGTGGCCGCCATATTGTTGGCTATTATCTTAAAACGCACACTGCTTAAGTTAGAACAGCAAGCAAGTTAGACTATGAGACCGTTTAAACGATGAAGTTATGGCTGCTGCTACCACTGCTACTGATTAACCTTATTGCCTGCACAGACAATAACGGTGCGAAAGCGCTGCAAAACTACCAGCAACGTCTGGAAAGAGTGCTGGATTTATCACAGAAAGATACCGCACTACCCGATGCTGCGGCCCTTGCCGCACAACGCGATTTAAAACAACCACTGCCAGATTTACGGCTTGATCTTACCGATGCCTACGCTACACGACGCTGCAGCCTTGACATCTTAATTGGTGAGCGTAATAGCAGCCTGGGCAAAGTATACAGCGCCAGCAAACAGCTAAGTTATGAGCTACGTTTTTTAAGTCAGTTGCAACGCTGCCTGGAGCAAAGCTGGGACGATACAACACTGCTAAACCAATTGCAGCAGGTGTATCAGCAAAAACAACTCAGCATTGATATTGCTTTTAATAATATGCTGCTAACCGATGATACGCTGCGCAAAGAACTGCTGGGTAAACGCGAAGCCCTGCCGCTAAAAGCAGCGCCCGGTTTTAGCGAAACCTGGCAAGCATTAACCGAACTTAACCAGTTGCAGCAGTTTATCGCCGAGCAAAACTGGCAGGCTGCCAGTCAGATTGATATTGAACAACAACTGCAGCTGTTGTATCACTATAACTTTATCGGCAGGCTGCAATACAGCTTACGTATTGCCAGCCATCAGTTGGCGCAGCTTAACCAGCTTAGCAAAGCCAAAGTACCGTCAGCGCTGTGTCCGCAGCAACGTGACAGCGAGCAGTTGCAAATTCTGGCCAATGTGTTCAGCAAGTATTTTGTCAGTGAAGTACAGCTGTACACCAGCGAGTTAAGCCGCTATCAACAGCAGTTGTGGCCTTTATTACAACAGCTGTATCAACACACTGAGCTTAATACCCCGCTCACATTGCGTTTTGAACAAACGTATCTGGATATGCGCACAGAACTAAGCAGCCATGTAAAGTGGTGGCAAGCTCTTAACAGCCAATGTCCGGTTAAACTTACCGCCCAGCAGTAAGCTGCCAATACGGCGAAAAATACACCAAACACACAGTGTTATTAGAAAAACACTTGCCATTGCCCCACTGGCGCAATAACATAGCCGCCGTTGTCTGCCAAGCTAAGCTTTGGCTTGCAACTTAAAGTGTGCGTCCTTAGCTCAGCTGGTTAGAGCACCACCTTGACATGGTGGGGGTCGGTGGTTCGAGTCCACTAGGACGCACCAACAAATTCAAACAAAAACGCCCCTCTTTGAGGGGCATTTTTGTTATTCATTATACAACCTGCGCCAAAGCCCAGCGTAACAGGCGGGTATACAGCCATTGCCGCGGCCCGTGTGGTTCTGCCAGCCCCATGCGGGCTAACGCTTCAGGCGCATCAGGGCCACCGCGCAGCAGCGCGCCAAGCGCTTGTAATCTGGCATGTTTCAATCGTCGCAGGCGCTGCAAAGCCGCCACCAGCTGTTGTTCCAGCTCAGTAAAATCACTGCCAAAAGGGTAAAGGGATAAGTTGCCCGTTAAGCGCAGCGCATCTAAACGTGCCTCAAGGCTTGCCGGAGAATTTGCCGCAACCGCAGCGGGAATAGTCCACTTCGCATCCAGTTTGCCGGCTGCCACTGCCTGACGTCTTAGTTTTTGCTGAAAACGGCTATCACTGATACAAATCAGCGCTTTTATGCATTCCTCATCCGTCGCGCCACGTAAATCGGCAATACCGTATTCGGTAACCACAATATCCCGCAGATGACGCGGAATAGTGCAATGCGGATATTCCCAGACAATACCCGAAGTTAACTTGCCACCACTTTGGCGGGTACTACGCAGCATCAGGATCGAGCGACCATCCCGCATGGCATGCGCCATGGCAACAAAGTTGTATTGCCCCCCTACACCGGAAACCAGCTGATGGTCTTTCAGACCATCAGACGTTGCCGCGCCGGTTAAACTCACCATCATACAGGTATTGATAAAACGGGCTTTTTGCCGCTGTAATTTCTCCAGTGTTGGGTTGCCACCATATAACTGGTTGATCCGGCCAACAGAGCTCATCCTGAAACGGGGCCATTCTGCTTCAGTCAACTGACGTAACCAGCGGTAAAAATCGTCCGAGCCGAGAAAAAATGCCGCGTCTAACAAAGCGCCACTGCCTTCAATACCGGCGTGTTCAGCAATACGCCCGGCATTGGCCAGGTTCTGCAAACGCTCATCGTCGAATACTTCCCGCTTGAGGATCCCGGCCTGATACAAATGCATAAAACCATCGAGAAACATTTCACTGGCACCATACAGCCCGCTCTCAAAGCTGTCATGGCCGCCAATCGCATCAATCAGCGCCTGGCCTGGCAACGCCCGGTTAAAGTAGCCGCGATAGGCGTCGTTATTTTGCTGGCGCTGGATCAAGCTGTACACCAGAGCATCACTAAGTGAGCCAATACCGATTTGCAGCGTACCACCGTCGGCTACCAGCGCACTGGCGTTCATTCCGACACAGTAATCCTGGGTAGTTACCGGGCTGCGAGGCAGCGCAAACAGCGGTTGCTCAGGGTTACCGTCAATGATTTGGTGAAAAAAATCCTCGCCCACCAGCGCATCGCCGGCCATAAACGGCAAGTCCGGGTGCACCTGTGCCAGTATCAGGCACTTTCTGTCAGGACGATGACGCAGTTCTTCTACCAGATCCAGCGTAACATCCGGGTTACTGCTCAAACTGTACTGCCAGCCTGATTCGCCTGCCCGCCGCGCGACCAGCTGTAAAATGAGATTAACCCCGCGGTCGGCCAGATCCCGCGCCACATGGGTGTAGTTACTTGACACATAGTGGCGCTGAGCATCGGCATTACCCAGCATGCTGCCCGACTGAAAATAAAATTCGGTAACGGTAATATTGGCAGGTAACTGCTGTGATGCCAGCGCATCGGCATAGGCCAGCCGTGGATAGTCTTCACCAAAATGACGCTTGACAAAGGGCTGCAGAAAACGCTGTTCCAGTTCACTGCCGGGTTTAGGCGGATTAAGTGACAGCGCAGTGAAAATATCCAGCCGGATACTGCTGTCCTCGCAGGCCCTGTGGTAAAACGCATTGATCAAACGGTTAGGTTTGCCCAGGCCCAGCGGTAGGCCCAGCACCACATGCTTACCAATTTGCGCTAAAACCTGATCAACGATATCGGCATAATCACTATTGCTCATTGCTTTAACTCCATCTTCGTATTCTGTACCACAGCATTCCTGCACAGTTGCAGCAATCAACCTTTCGCCGTATTAATCAGATAAAAATCTTTTGTTATATAACGTACTAACCCACTCAACAAACACCTTTACCCTTGGGGATAGCTGGTTATTTTGTGGATACAGTACATATACAGGTAAAGCCGGGCTTGGTACATCACTTAAGATTTGTACCAGGTAGCCGGACTCCAGATAGTGTCTAAGCCGGAACCCCGGTACCTGAATAATGCCACAACCCGCTAAAGCCGCCGCTGTGTATGATTCGGCGTCGTTGACCGATAACCAACCTTTTGTCGGGAAGTTTTGTTCTTCCCCATCGATCAGAAAGCTAAAAGGGTAACTGATATTATGATCGCTGGAGAAAAAGCCCACCGCCTGATGTTGGCTTAGTTGTTCTGGCTTTGTCGGCACGCCATGTTGCTGCAAATAAGCCGGGCTGGCGCAGACAATTTGTGGCAAAACCGCCAGCTTTTTACCCACTAAAGTTGAGTCTTTTGGCATGCCAATCCTCACGACCAGATCAATACCTTCACGCACTAAATCCACCAGTCTGTCACCTGTGCTGATGCTGATATCCAACTGCGGATACATAGCTCTGAATTGAGGCAACTGCGGAATAATAATCTGCGAAGCATGCACCCCATGTAAACCTAACCGTAACAAGCCCGCAGGGTTAGCTGCAACAGTGCTCAGGCTGGCTTCGGCATCGTCCAGTTCAGACAGAATACGCAGGCAACGCTGATAAAATGCCTGACCATCGAGTGTCGGGTTTACCTGTCGGGTGGTGCGTTCCAGCAGGCGACAGTTCAGCCGCTGTTCCAGTTGCTGCATGGCGTAGGTTGCGGTAGCACGTGGGATCTGTAATACACCTGCGGCCTGAGTAAAACTGCCCAATTCCACAATTTTACAGTACAGCTTTAAGCTGTCGAACCTATCCATTAGCCTGCCTTTCACGCTTATTGTTCGCCCTCATTGAATTATGTTACCAATTTTTGTGCATTTATCCAGTTATTCTGCCGTTCTACAGTACGAGCTACAGACAACACCGGAAAGTGCTGAACAACGAGAATCGCGATTAATCCTTCAATCAAAGCGTTAAGGAGAGAAAATAATGAAAGCCCTTCAAACCAACCAAGCAACCGATGCTAACCATAAGCCGAACTTCTTTGAACGACTGGCCTTTCCATCGTTGGGTATTTTTTACATGAAATCGGAGCCTGCTTTATATGCATTACTGCGGCTGTTCTTTGGCATCGTTATGTTCACGCACGGCCTGCCTAAGGCATTAGGAACGTCCCATGGCTCTATGGCCGACCCTATGGCGGGCTCCATCAATCTTATCCAAAATGTGATGGGGCTACCTTTTGCTCCGCAGTTGGCATTTATGGCCATGTTACTCGAAACCGTCGGTGCACTCATGCTTGCTGTAGGCCTGTGGTCACGCCTGGTTGCGTTGGCTATTACTGTGCAAATGATTGGAATTTGTTATGCACTTGGCCCTACCTGGCCCTGGATAGATCGCGGTATTGAGTTTCCGGCTCTGATGGGTTTTCTTGCGCTTTATATCGCAGTGCGCGGTAGTGGCTCTTTTTCTATTGATCGCAAACTCAAGTTTTCAGTTTAACCAGCTAAATATAGAGGACATAGTCATGAGCAGAAAAAACACGGTAAGAACTTTTATGTTAGCAAGCGTAGCCGCGCTGGTGTTAACCGCTTGTGGCAACCCCGACGCCGCTAATCAGGCCGCGGCACCGGCTGCACCACAGGTGAGTGTGGCGCAAGTGGTACACGAGCGCATTACCGAGTGGGATGAATTTACCGGCCGCCTGCAAGCACCACAAACCGTGAATTTGATGCCACGCGTGTCAGGTTATATTGAACAGGTGCACTTTAACGAAGGCGCCCTGGTGCAAAAAGACGATTTGCTGGTGCAAATTGACCCACGGCTTTTTGCTGCGGAAGTGGCCCGGCTTAATGCTGAGCTGCAAAGTGCACAAAGCGCCGCCGCACTGGCGGATAACGAATATAACCGGGCAGAAAAACTTAGCAGCCAACGGGCGATTTCAGCCGAATTGTTAAAGTAAATATCAACGCAACAGTGTGACCTTCTACTTCGAAAACTCCTGAATAGAGCAGGCATCGCAGTGCGTATAAATGACAGTGACTCATAAAGTTAGATGGAGAGTGCAAAATGAAAACATCAGGTAATACAATTCTTATCACAGGCGGCGGCTCCGGCATTGGCCGAGAGCTTGCCCTTAGCTTCAATGCTCTTGGCAATACAGTGATTGTTGCAGGACGACATATGGAGACACTGCAAGAGACGATTGCTGGCCAGCGCAACATGCATGCGATGACCATTGATATCGATGATCCTAAGGCTATTGCAGCTTTTGCTAAGCGTGTTATCACAGAGCATCCCAGCCTCAACTTGTTGATCAATAATGCTGGCATCATGCGCCGTGAAGACTTGTCTGAAACCCGCGACTTACATGACTGCGAACAGACAATTTTGACCAATCTACTCGGGCCGATCCGGTTGACAAACGCACTGACCGACCACCTGATAAACCAACCTTATGCTACGATTGTAAACGTATCGTCTGGTTTGGCTTTCGTCCCACTGAGCGGAACACCCACTTACAACGCAACCAAAGCGGCGATTCACTCGTATACGGTATCCTTGCGCGAACAACTTAAAGGCAGGGTCGAGCTCATAGAGCTGATTCCCCCTGCTGTGCAGACTGAACTCACCCCAGGCCAGTCAACCCATGAAGACTACATGCCTCTCAATGACTTTATTCAAGAGGTGATGGCCCAGTTTCTTTTAGTACCAACTCCAAAGGAAATACTGGTTAAGCGTGTGGATTTCCTGCGCTGGGCAGAGCGTGACGGACATTTCGAGCAAGCAGTAAAAATACTCAGCACATATTAAGCCGGCTTGTTATCATTGACACACAAGCCTCACTACAACTGATTTCATCCTTAATAATTGCTCGGTGGAAACTCCACCGGGCCCTGCAGTGCACACAGATTACCCGGTTCCAGAGTATTAAACCTCCCTGTTATTCGTGCACACTGTAAATCTACCTGGTTTTTGCCTGAGGACCATGTTCAGGCAATGTTGATGCTCTACTCTCTTCTGGCTGCAATAATGCAGCAATCGAACTAACAAGGAGAAAAAATGAGAGATACGACTTTCAGAGTTCTTGCACGCCCGGTTATTCTAGTAGCAGTTTTAGCGATTCTGACCAGCCTCACGGCATGTCAGACGACTCAAGAACGCGAGCGCGCTGCCCGCAGCAATGATAGTCAGACCTGTATCGAGTTTGGAGCAGAACGCGGTACCAGCGAATATACTACATGCATGCTTCAGCAACAGGAACGCCGTGACACTGCTGCTCTAAGAGCTGCAGAAGTTCAAAGAGCAAATGCAGCAACGACAAGTGATAACCTTGAGACCGTGCGTCGTCTGGGCTGTGAGCGTGAAGCTGAAAAAGAAAGAAAGCGGGGTGAGAAGCCGAGAGACTGCCGCTGACTTGAGATCTGGAGTTGTGCTCATCAGCATAGCCGCTAGTAATGTAGTTTTTCGAGGAGGCAATGAAGATACTTCTGATAGAAGATGAACTGGATTTTGTGGACAGCTTACGCCGTGCGCTTGAACGGGAACGCTTCGTCGTTGACCATGTCACGACACTTAAACTTGCCCGAGAGGCTACACTGTCGGGTATGTACGAGATTGTGCTCTTGGATCGCACCCTTCCAGACGGCGATGGGCTCTCACTAGTTTCAGAACTGCGAAGCTGCAATCCCGCTTTGCCGATAATTGTACTGAGTGCTCGGGGCGAGATCCCCGAGCGCATCGAAGGCCTTGATGAAGGTGCCGATGACTATTTGGTAAAGCCGTTCGCTCTAGATGAGCTGCTAGCGCGTATAAGAGCTGTACGCCGCCGCCCTGCCGTATCGGGTGTTACAGAAATCCGTGCCGGGGCGCTCATATTCGACGTGGCAAACGATGAAGCAGTCGTAGGCGGTGTCAGATTGGAACTGACTCGCCGCGAACTGCGTGTTCTTTCAGCGCTAATGAAGCGTCGCGGGCGCACGCTGCTACGCGAAACTCTAGAACAAGCTGTTTATGGGTTTGACGATGAGGTGCAATCAAACACTCTTGATTCGCACGTATCACGCTTGCGCCGCAAACTAATCGAAACCGGAGCGGGCATTGAGATTCATGCGATCCGTGGCGTTGGCTATTTGCTAAGAGCAGAGAAGTGAAAAGCAAAGTATTTTCGCTAAAACGAACCCTCATTGTGTTACCGCTGTTATTTCAACTGGTTACGCTTCTTGTCTGTTTCATTGTCTTTATGGCTTTCGCTCTGCGCATGGACAGTGGTGGAAGTTACACCGATGAGTCAATCACGCCAGTGATTGCCCATGCAATAATTCGCAATAGCGACGGCAGTTTTGCGGTTCGTCTGACACCAGAACTGGCTAAATTGCGCGCTGAAACACCAGCGCTTTGGTTCGCAGCGGAGAATGATGCTGGCCAGCGCGTTGAATTTGGTGATGTTCCGCCACAATATGCATCACTCACTGGCAGGTTGAGTGAGCTTTCCTATGCGCAGTTACGAGATCGATCCCCGCCATACAGGCTGTCAGCCGTGATAAGGCGGGAAGAGTCTCCTGTTGGTCAGTTGACGATTCTGGGACATGGCCGGCTCAGTGAGGTCAGCCTCACCGTGCTTTTTGCATCCAGTGCATTCGTCATACCTATTTTCGTGCTATTCACGCTGATTTCACTAATTATCACACCTTGGATTGTAAGACGATCGCTGGCGGGCGTGCACCGTATTGCACAGGAAGCCGAACAGATCGACGCTACCCGGCGTGGCCTGCGACTGAGTGAAAAACAGCTACCAAGGGAGATAACCCCGCTGGTTCGTGCGGTGAACGACGCATTGCAGCGGCTGGACGAAGGCTATGAACGCCAGCGCCGTTTTATCGCTTCTGCGGCGCACGAACTACGAACACCAATTGCAATCCTACGTGTCAAAGTAGATGCGGCAGACGATGCGGCTTGCCGAAGGCTTGCTCATGACGTGGACCGGCTTGCTAATCTCGCAGAGCAATTGCTGGATCTGCAGCGTCTTGACACCGGTCGTTTAGACGAGGTTATTGAGCTCGCCGGACTCGCGCGATTTGTCGCGGGCAATCTGGCTCCATTGCTGATCGCATCGGATCGCACAATTGAGGTGATAGCCGATACGCACTGTTCAATCAAGGGTGATACTGGCGCAATTGAGCGAGTGATTACGAACCTGGTGCAAAACGCAATTGAGCATGGTGGACACCACGTAGTTATTCGCATAATTGGACATGGTTTCGAGGTGGAAGATAACGGTCCCGGTATTCCGATAGAAGAACGCGAACGGGTGTTTGAAGCTTTCCATCGCCTAAGGCCGAGATCAACCGGTACAGGACTTGGTCTTAACCTTGTGCAGCAGGTAGTAGAGCGGCATGGCGGAAATGTTTCGATCCTTGCCGCCCCCGAAGGCGGCACCCTTGTCCGTGTTGAGTTTCCCGCTCCATCAGGCTGCGATCCCCAACCTTAAAATCCTAAACAACAATTCCTGATTTAGCCATTCCAACGCCATCGATGGGCCTGGCTGGGCTATCAACAATCACACAATTAAAGCCTTATCAGTTTTAACTTTTTTACTAATTACATTTCTGTATTGATCACCACAAAATAAGATTAAAAAGTCTATGAAAATGATTACCATATGCTTTTTATTATCCGCGATGGAAAGATCGTCGAAGTTAAGGAATATACTGACCTGATGCACGCTGCCGAAGTGTTCTGTTAACACTTCAGCAAGCAAACTATTACTATTGACGGCGACGAAAGATCATGCCGCCATGATGTAAAGTGTTTTCGTCGACAAACACGCCATCAGCGGTAAATCCGGTGTCATCCCAGTAATCAATCTGGTTGCCTTTAACTTCATAGCGTCCCTGATAAGCACTCTCCCGGGTGCCACGTGCTTCGTCATAACGGCCATTAGGAAGAAGCTGATGGCGGATGCGTCCATCACTGGTTATCCACATTCCCACATAGGGGTGCTGTTGATTGTTCACTTGTGTGTCTCCTTGTTTATCAAGCGGAATACGATTAATAACGTCGTCATATTGGGTTAAATCAAGAAAGGCGATAACTTCAGTTGCGCGCAGATCCTGCATGCGGAAAATCCAGACAAAACTGTTGTTATAAGGCACCCCGTCAGCAGCAACACCAGCTCCATCCCAGTAAACAACAACATCATTACCATCAGCCCAGATGTCGTTCACTGTTGGCTTAACAAACGAAGAAAGACGTGCTGCAAATGGTGCTACTGCCTGCTTAATAAATACATCGCGGCCCCGGTAAGTACCCGCTGCCGGGCCCGTTCCCTTGATAGTCCAAATTACGTCGGGTGACAGCACATCCTGAAAAAATGTCCCACCATCTTCAGCCCAATGCTGGAATGCTTGTGCAATAAATTGTTTATTGCGTTCGGTTATAGCAGCGTCAGGCTTAGCTATTGCAAAATCACTGGTTATCAAGGCTAAAACCAGCGCCACTGTGGTCATAAAGGGTCTTGGCATTGTCATATCGGTTCTCCTGTTGTTGAGTTTTGCTGCTGTTTCTCAATATGTTTTGTGCAAAACATAATTTGGCTCAGGAAGAACCGATAGCGATAGCATAAAAGTCTGGAGTTATTGCATGATTATCCGGGCTGACGATGGGAAGTAACTGAATACCAGTTTTTTTGAAGCACCAGGTTGGCTTGCTGAGGGGCGCGTTCTTATTTCACTGACTACTGCATTCCATAAAATGGACTAAACAAGAGATATCCCGTCGCGTTTTTCTATCAAAAAGTCGAGTAATGCCCTTATTTTAGATGGCATATATTCCCGTGACGGTGTGTACAAGTAGAAGCCGGCGTGTCGATAAGTCCAGTCACATAAGACTTTAACAAGACTGCCGTCAACCAAATACTTTTGGATGGCGATGTCGAGGTGCTGGCTTAGCCCTATCCCCTGAAGGGTTGCTTGCGTCATACTTTGGGCGTTGTTAGTGGTAATGCTACCTGATACCGATTGGGTAAAATACCGCCCTTTTTTGCCTGGTTCATTAAAATCCCATTCACGAATAGCGCCACTGCCCGGAAATCGGTAGTTAATACAATTGTGTTGATTTAGCTCTGCTGGAGTTTTCGGTATACCGTGTTGTTCGAAGTAGGCTGCCGAGCCCACAACTACCATAGAGACCTCAGGGCTGACAGGAACCGCAACGACATGCTCAGCAAGACTTTGCCCCAACCGGATACCAATGTCGTAACCGTCAGCAATAATGTTTGACAGGCCATCATCGATAGTAAGTTCAAGTTTGATTTTCGGGTAACACTTACAGAAATCGGCAAGGTGCGGTTCTATCAAAGCTTTTGCGGCCAGCCTCGATGTGTTGATACGTATCAGACCAGATGGTTCTCCAGCTATATCCCCGAGGTTTTGCACAACTTGCTCAATTGTATCCAGAGTGGGATGCAAAGTGTCAAACAACTTCTGCCCCGCCTCAGTCAGCGACATATCGCGGGTGGTACGATAAAGTAGCTTTACCCCCAGTTGATGCTCTAACGCCTTAAGATTTTGCGACAACGCAGCCCGTGATACGCCCATTTCTTCTGCAGCACGTGTGAAACTTCGATGGCGGGCAATGTGGGCAAACCATGCCAGCGATGGCAGCAAAGATGGATTCATAAGCTAATTGTAAACCTGTACTTACTACTAATGTCATTATTGTAGTCTTCTTTTTAAATAACTCAATCCGTATCATCAGCCTTAATTGGTATCTAATCTCCCCCTTCAAAGGCGGTTTATCATGATATTTACACCACCAACAGTCACCCGTTTGCAGAAGATATTCCAATTTTTGCTGTTATCAGGCGGCTTAGCTCTGCTGCTATGCGCCCAGTCTTATTCCGGCGAGGCAGCTCAAACCGGCCAGAACCATACTGACAGCTTCCGTTCGGACAATGGCCAGGTAATCGTCAGCCAGGTAATGCAAATGAGTGTGGTGATCAACACGCCTGCCGGGGTAATTTACACCGACCCTACCCGCGGCAAACGCCAATATTCAGAGCATCCCTCACCGGACCTTATTCTGATCTCTCATGAGCATCACGAGCATTTCGATGTCGCAACTCTGGAGCAAATTGCGGGGCCAGATACACGGATTGTCGTGCCACCTTATGTAATGCAGCGCCTTCCTGCCAAACTGGCCACTAAAGCCGTCTCGTTGGCATATGGCGAAACATCTGAATTTGGCACAATCAAGGTTGAAGCTATGGCCTTAAAGGGCAATCCGCCCGCTGGCACCCTTTTGGCCGAGGTAACGGCTACGTAGTTACAGTTGATGGCCTGCGCATGTACATTGCCGGCTCTACCGATGCCACGCCAGAGATGCTGCAACTACAACATATCAATATCGCCTTTTTGCCTTTATACCCACCCTATGCCATGGGCGTAGATGATGCGATACAAGCTGTCTCCGCCATCAAGCCACAGTTCACTTATATCTATCAGTACAACAGTATTCACACGCGGGAGGCTTTTGTCCGCAAGTTAAACAACACCGCTACAACAACCAAAGTGATTGCCCGTGATATCAAACAATAGCATTACAACCTGTGCAGCCGAACGCAGCTAACCCTGTTCCGGCTCAACCGTCATTAATACAAATCTGTTAAGGAGATATACCATGCGCATGCGTAAATTGGGTAATAGTGGGCTATTCGTCTCTGAGTTGTGCTTTGGTGCAATGACGTTCGGCGGTACCGATGGCATATGGGGCCAGGTAGGAAAGCTTGGTCAGAATGAAGCTGACGCTCTTGTCCAAACGGCACTTAATGCAGGTATCAACTTTTTTGATACGGCAAACGTCTATGCTGATGGCCGCAGCGAGACGATGCTTGGTAAATCTCTGCAAAATCTCAGTGTGCCGCGGGATGAAGTTGTTATTGCCACCAAAGTCGCTGCGGCTATGGGCAAAGGCCCCAATATGCAAGGCACCTCACGCCGTCATATTTTAAGTGAATGCAGGGCCAGCTTACGCCGCCTTAATCTGGACTATATCGATCTCTATCAGCTCCATGCTTTTGACCCTGCAACACCAATAGAAGAAACACTCGAAGCTTTGGACACGCTCGTTCGCGCAGGTGATGTTCGCTACATTGGGTTTTCTAATTGGGCAGCCTGGCAAATGATGAAAGCACTTGGTATCAGCAAAGCCAGAGGGCTTGCGCCAATTATTTCGTTACAGGCCTACTACACTCTGGTTGGCCGTGATGTGGAGCGTGAAATCGTGCCAATGCTGAAGTCTGAGCAAGTTGGGATGATGGTTTGGAGCCCTCTGGCTGGAGGCTACCTGACAGGCAAGTATTCAAACGGAGGCGATGGCCGGTTAAAGGAGCTTAACTTTCCCCCCATCAACCGCCAGCGTGGCGAACCATTACTCAAGATTTTGCAAGCCATCGCAGACAAATATGCCGCTACCCCAGGCCAGATTGCCATTGCCTGGCTTCTGCATCAGCCGGTTGTTACAACAGTTATCCTTGGGGCAAAAAACGTTGGGCAACTGAACGAGAATATACAGGCGACTTTGATCAAGCTGGACGAGGTGGATCTCTTTAAATTAAATACGGTCAGCAAGCTACCTGGTGAATACCCCGGCTGGTTACTTAATGGCTCTGCTGTTCGGCAAGCCTAAAAACAATTCCCTGCACAATAAAGCCAGCCTCTGAAGCCGCTAAACTAAGCCGCCCCGTTTCCAAAGGCGGCGATTGTTTATAGTGGATGTAACACAATCAGGCTAGGTTATTTAGCAACTTGCGCCCGATACTTGTTGTTGCTGCAGGCGACCACGCCTGAACACCAACACCATAATGAGTCCAAAAATAGCCGTGCCTGCACCAGCCAAAGGCACTGAGCTTAAGCTAAAGCCGGTATTGATCATCGCAGCGCCAAGCATTGCACCTAGGGCATTACCAAGATTAAACGCGCCTATATTCATGGCAGAGGCTAAACTTGGCGCCTCTTTCGCCTCTTGTACTACTAAAGACTGCAGTGGCGGCACCAGCGCAAAACTGGCGATGCCCCATAAAAAGATTAACGGCGCAACAATCATCTTCGATGACAAAGTTACAGCAAAAACCACCAATAACACGGCTACTGCGATTAAAGAAAACACCAGGGTTAAATCCAGCGAGCGATCGGCAAAACGGCCGCCAAGATAATTACCAAGCGACAACCCCACACCATATAAAACCAGCATCGCAGTGACGAAAAAAGTCGAAGCCTGAGTTTCATCCTGTAAAATTGGCACTATATACGTAAACACGGTGAACATGGCACTTGAACTGACAACGGTTAATAACAGCGCAACCAACACCGGCCCTTTAGTGAGTACCCGCAGTTCATCCCGCACATTGGCCTTGCGCTCATTAACAAGAGGCGGTAATGACATTCGCAATGCAATCATAGTAATTACACCAATCACTGCCATGGCAAAAAAAGCTGGCCGCCAGCCAATCACTTCACCAATATAAGCCGCCAACGGCACGCCGCCTATTGTTGCAATTGTCAGCCCGGAAAACATTGCAGCAACCGCGCCAGCCCTTTTTTCTGGGGGGACTATACTCATGGCGACAATAGCACCCACACCAAAAAAAGCGCCGTGATTAAACGAGGTAATAATACGCCCCAACAATAACACGTTGTAACTGTCGGCCATTGCCGATACCAGATTACCTAATGTGAAAATTGCCATCGACAACAGCAGCAAGTTCCGCCGGGCCATATTGGCAAACACTAAGGTCATCAAGGGCGCGCCAACCAGCACACCAAAAGCATAGGCGCTGATTAACATGCCGGCGGTAGGAATAGAAACGGCTAAATCATTGGCAATAACAGGTAACATTCCCATTGGGGAAAATTCCGTCACACCAATGCCAAAAGCGCCGAGGGCAAGAGCAAGCAAAGGAATATTGATTTTCATATAAACTCTCGTTAATTTGTGATGCATGAGAATATAACCGATGGCAAACTGCTGAAAAAGTAGCGCCGGAGATATTCAGCTTTGCCTTGGAGGCACAAATGAACCACGGAAAAACCGATAAAACTGCTGAAATGGAAACCTTTTTATGCGTGGCCTGCACCGGCAGTTTAAGTGCAGCTGCCCGTGAGCTGGAGCTTACCCCTTCCGCAGTAAGCCGGATTATGACCCGGCTTGAAAGGCGCCTGGGTGTCAGATTGATTGTCCGCAGCACCCGCAGCCTGCGTTTAACCAGCGAAGGTGAGTCTTATGCGCTTGCCGCCAGACGAATTTTGAAAGATTTAGACGATACAGAAACCGCTATCGCCAACCGCGGCAGCCCAAGTGGCAATATCAAGGTCAGTACTGCAACAGCACACAGCCGCCTGACAATAGTGCCGTTGATAAAAGAATTTCTGCAGCGCTATCCTGACATCACTATTGAAATAGATGTGTCGGATCAAATCCGCGATGTCAGTGCAGGCCATGTTGATGTTGCTATCCGCTTTGGTCCTCTGGCAGATAACGGCCTGCATGCCCGGCGCCTTGGCGAAACCGGCAGGGTTGTGGTGGCGTCACCTGAATATCTGGCAAGCGCAGGCATACCGCAAATACCGGCCGATTTAGCCCAGCATAATTGCTTAGATTTTAGCTTCCGCCGCTTAGAGCCGGGTTGGCCGTTTCGTGAAAATGGCCGGGATTTTATGTTAGCCGTAACCGGCAATGTTATTGCAAACAATGGCGAAACCCTGGTGGAGCTTGCACTACAAGGTATCGGTATTACCAGGGTTGGCAGTTTCCATGTACAACAGGCTCTGGCAAGCGGCCAACTGGTAACTTTATTGGAAGAATATAATCCGCAAGACCGTGAAGCCATACATGCGGTTTTTATTGGTGGTAAAAATATTCCGGCAAGAATACGGGTATTTGTCGATTATCTGGTAGAAAAAATGCAGACCAACAGCAAAAGTGTTAGTTAACATAGTTAAACCCACGATTGCACCTCAAACACTCCATGTACTGCTATAGCCTCCCGGCAAAAACAAGGCTACACCGGCAATGGCTGCAGCGACAATTTATGCCTCTATTGTAAACCTGCACTTACCACTAATGTCTGCATTGTAGTCTTCTTTTCAATCAAATTAATCTGCATTATCTGCCCTGTGCCATAGGGCTGACAATGCAGTATCTCATTCTGAGATGCACAGCAGGCATATGGTCCCACTTTTACTTAACCATTATTCTGGAGAATAAGAATGTCTACCAAGCAATTACGTGTAGGAATTATCGGAGCTGATACACAGGCAAGCTGGGCGGGTGCATCTCATATTCCTGCCATTCAGGCTAACCCTTCCCTGGTTCTGGCGGCAGTGGCAACCCGCCATGAACAAAGCGCTAAAGCGGCGGCAGAGGCATTTGGCGCTGAACGCTGGTACGCAGACCCTTACGCACTTATTCAAGACGACAGTATTGATATTGTTACTATTGCCGTTAAGGTGCCAGCACACCTGAACTTAGTGCTTGCAGCATTGAAAGCCAACAAAGCAGTGTACTGCGAAGCTCCACTCGGTTCGACTCTGGGCGAAACTGAAGAGATGGCAGCTGCCGCGGGGGCACTGCATACTGCAATCGGCTTGCAAGGACGAATGAACCCTTCCGTAAGACGTGCTGCTGAGATTATTGCCGCAGGCAAGATTGGCAGACTGATGTCGGCCAATGTGAGAGCAACAACATTTGGCTACGGCCCGCAATCCTCCAGTGTTTATGATTATTTTAATAAAGCCGCATCTGGCGCCAGCTTTCTGACTATTACCACTGCTCATGTGCTTAACGTTGTCGAAGCAGTACTTGGCAATATCACTGAGGTGGATGCGCGAACCGAGCTGCTTTGGCCAGAGATCCAACTGGTCGACACCGGTGAAACCTCTGTCCGTGAAACACCGGATCACGTCGATCTTGTTGCTAAAACTACTTTGGGTGCGTCCGTGTCTGCACAAGTGCTGGCTGGTGTATCGGCAGACGATGCGCATTTTATACTGGAAGTTCGCGGTTCTGACGGCTGGTTAAAACTGACAGGAAACCATCTTGCCGGGGTACAGGTAGGTGACCTAGTGCTATCTGCCAGTACTGAATTTGTTCAACCTGAGCCTCCTGTTGCATCAGGTAGTGTTGGCCCTACAGCAGCAGATTTCTGGACCGGAGCGCCCATCAATGTCAGTGAAGTATACGCCAGCCTGGCGCGCGATATCGCAACTGGCACTTTTAATACTCCCGGTTTTGCCCACGCGGTTCACAACAGCCGTCTGATCGCCGCAGTAGAACGAGCAGCACAAACTGGTGAGCGACAGCGGTTACCAACCCGCTAACGTTGGCTGATACTGGCTTAACCGGGCCAAACCTATACCTATGTATATCAATTGCAGATAGCTGGAAGCGAGCTTAGAGGATAAGCTAAGTAAAACGCAGTAAATGGAGACAGTGTATGCGATGGGGACAAACAGTAGTTGGTTTAGTAGTGCTCGTAGCAACGGCCTGGGGTTGCCTGGCATTGTGGTTTCAGCTACCCCACCAGTTTAGCGCTCCGGGATTGGCTGTACTGGCAGCCTGGGGCCTGCTGGGTGCGATTTCTGCTTTCACGCTTTTTTGGCGTTATCAAGCACGCTACCGCCGCAGTTTACTTGGCGCTTATATGCTGTCGGCCGCGCTGTTACTGGTTTGGTGGTACAACATTTCCCCTTCGCACCAGCGGGATTGGGCCGATGATGTTGCTAATCTGCTGCAAGCCGAAATACAGGGCGATCAGGTTACGCTGCACAATGTGCGTAATTTCGAATGGCGTACTGAAACTGATTACACACCTAACTGGGAAACCCGCAGTTACGACTTAAACCAGCTGGTTTCTGCCGATTTGGTTCTCTCCTACTGGATGGGGCCGCACATTGCGCATACGCTGGTTTCATTCGGTTTTGCCGATGATCAGCAACTTGTATTTTCGCTGGAGATACGTAAAGAACGCCATGAGTCGTTTTCGGCCATCGGCGGCTTTTTTCGCCAATTTGAGCAAGTGCTCATCGCCGCAGATGAGCGGGACCTTATCCGCACCCGCAGCAATGCCCGCGGTGAGGACGTCTATCTGTATCGCCTTGCCATCCCACCGGAGCAACTGCGCACGCTGTTTCTGGGCTATTTACAGGCCGCTGAGGCACTGCGTACCAAACCTGATTTCTACAATAGCTTAACCAGCAACTGCACAACGATAGTATTTGATTTAGCCCGCCACATAGCGCCGGGGCTCCCTCTGGACTACCGTCTGGTGTTGTCAGGCCACTTTGCCGAGTATGCTTACGACTTGGGCGCACTGGTGCCGGAGCATAGCTATACGCAATTACAGCAACTGGGTTATATCAATGCCCGCGCTCAAAGCAGCGATACCAATGATAAACACGACTTTTCCCGACTTATCCGCTTGGGCGTACCAGGGGCGTCTGATAAAAACACCCTATGAGTTCAGATGGAAGTTTTGCTTGAAAAAATGCAGTACGTTCAACCACGTTAACCGGCTTTGTCGCCTGACAAGCTGAGTTTTAGCTGCCTGCTGTAGGTTCTGCTGACTTTCAGCGATTTACTGTTGATTAAAATAAGGTTGTACTCTGAATTGATTAACGGTTCGAGCCTGGCTATATGTTGCAGGTTAACAATGGTGGATTTGTGAATACGCAAAAAGCCATCGGGCAACACATCGTTAATCAGGCTTTTTAATCTGGCCCGCATCACAAAGGTATCATCCCGGGTGTGCACACACATATAGTCGCCGGCAGCATCTATCCATAAAATATCGGTATAGGGGATCAATTGCGCCGGGTGGTGCCCGTCCTGAATCACCAACTTTTCCTGCTCAATCCGATATCCACCGCTGGGCTCAGTCTGCCGGGCGGTGTCGCCATTTAGTAAAATGTCGCGTACTTCCAGCATATGCTGTTTGTTGGCCGGGCTATCCAGCCTGGATGACACCCGGGCAATGGCTTCCGCCAGACGCTCTTTTTTTACCGGCTTGAGTAAATAATCAAGCGCCCGCACTTCAAATGCCTTAACGGCATATTGATGAAACGCAGTAACAAAAATAATCGCCGGGCACGATTCCGGCTGTAGCTGTTTAATCAGCTCAAAGCCTGACTTACCGGGCATTTCTATATCAAGGAAAATTAAATCCGGCGCAGTTGCACTGATTAATGTCATGGCTTCGTCAACACTGCACGCATGTCCAACGATGCTGATCTGCAAAAATGCCGCCAGCCTTATTGCCAGCCCTTCGATAGCACTGTATTCGTCATCTACCAGTAAGGTTTTCAGCTGCTTCATTCAGTGTTCTCTGAGGCTTCCAGCGGGATTGAAATGTTGATCCAGGCACCACCTTTTTCATCATTGCCCAGCTTAAAACCACTCGATCCGGGGTATATCAGTTGTAGTCTTTCCTGGCAATTTTTCATGCCAATGCCACGCGAGGCCGGCTCTGCCAGATTAAAACCAGTACCGCTATCACTAACACAAATATGTAACCGGCTGTCATCACAGCTAAAATTAACGGCAATAGCAATATTATTCTTGTTGCCAATACCATGTTTCAACGCATTTTCAACCAGCGGCTGCAGTAATAACGATGGCATCAGCGCAGAATTGCAGCCTTTGTCTGCACTGATCTGTACATTAAGTTCACTTTGAAAGCGGCACTGTTCAATATCAATATAGGTTTGCAACAGCGTTATTTCTTCCTGTACCGTGATTTTTTCCAGCGGATCGGTGTATAAGCTGTAACGCAGGAAATCACAGAGTTTTTCCAGCATAGTTACCGCATTGGCGTTGTGCTGCTTCAGGATCAGGGTGCAGATAGCATTAATACTGTTAAACATAAAATGCGGGTTCAGCTGATAACGCAACATTTTAAGCTGTGACTCTTTTGCCAAATGCAGCGCTTCTGCGGCTTTATGCTTTTGCTCGGCATTATCCAGATAGATTTTTATACCATAGTAACCGGCAGTCCAGGTTGCCAGCATGGTTAACGACGCCGAGGTCCAGGTACCAAAGTCGAACCAGGTCATCCGTTGCCACCAACTGCCATAAAACCACTGCAAGCTATGCCATTTAAACTGAGTCCACAGCAGTGACGCCGCCAGTAAACAGATAATATGCAAGCAAATGCTTACCCCGGCCGGCTCCAGCCTGAACCAGGCATATAACCTCCTTAACAGCAGAGTAATAAAAAAACCGCAGCAGGTATCCAGCAAAAGATGAGGCAGATGAATGCTCCACGGCTCCTGGCCGGGCATTTTAATCATCAGCTCGGTAAGCAACGCATAGGCTATCCAACCACAATATTGGCATAACCAGAACAGCTGTGTTTTTGATTCGAGCTTTATCACATCACTTTCAACTTCACTATCATTTCAGTATCACTTTACTACCTTAGCCTTAGCGCTAAATATCGTGCCGGGCATATTGCCTACCCGACACCATATCACCGTGATTACTGCGCGCAGTCAAGTAGCGCTGTTGTTTGCGCCACACTGTTAACCAGCGCAATATCTGCCAGCGCCAGGCTAAACTGCTGTGTTGTGCTTAGCCGCATGGCATCCTCTGCTACTTGCGGTGCCTTAGCACCGTCGCAGTGCAACGGCAGGGCGATAGTATGCCATTGACCGCGCTTAAGGCCAGTTAAAAGCGGCAGCAGCGATTCTGAGCGCAGGCATGAGGACTGCTGACACATCAGCTCAATGCTGACATCTGCCACCGGTGTTTGATCAAGGCGGATACTCATTTGCAAAAATTTACTGTCGCCAAGCGCGGCTAATGGCTGCGGCGCGGTGTATCTCAGGCTAGCTGTGGCGCTGGAGCTTGCATTGCCACCCTCAGTTTGCCAGACAAACTTACGGCCATCTTCCTGATAAGCTAAATTAACGGACTGCATCGATAAACTTTTACCATCGCCACTCACTGCAGCAGACGCATTAACCGTTTTTTGCCCTGTTGTACTGTCTGATAATGCCCAGCTCAGGCCGTCGGCCAGATTTCTGACAAACAGCGGCTGCTGTTTGTCACTGTTTTGTTTTGGTACAGCGCGGGTAGCTTCTGAAAGTTGCGCCAGCCTGGTGTTGTCGACATAGGTAAGGCCGTAGCCATAAGCAAACAACGGCTGGTACTGCGCATCTTTCACATTAAGCAGGTACTGGTCATCATACTTCGGCCAGGAAAAGCTAAGCTTACCGCTAAAGTCGTACTGTATATTGCCCTTGCTATCGCTAAGCAGCACATCAGCAATACCCTGCCCTTCCGAGCCGGGTAACCAGGCTGCCACAAAGGCATCAGAAGCATTAAGCTCTTTATTTACCCACAGCGGCCGGCCGCTTAAAAACACCGTTACCACCGGAATATTCTGCTGCTTTAATTTTTGCAGCAGCGCTAAATCGCGCTTATTGCCATGCTGATATTCCAGTAGCTGAATATCGCCAAACCACTCTGCATAGGGCTCCTCGCCAATAACCACTATAGCAACATCAGGCTTGCTGCTGTATTGGCCATCTATACTCAGCTCTACCGTACCGCCGGCGGCTTCAATTTGCTGGCGTAAACCGGCGTAAACTGACGTGGCATTAGGGAAATCAGCATTGGTATTATCTGTGCCCTGCCAGGACACGCTCCAGCCACCGGCCTGTTTGGCAATATTGTCGGCGCCGTCACCGGCAATCAGTACCCGGCTGTTGGGCGAAACAGGCAGAATGTTATTATTGTTTTTCAGCAGTACCAGTGATTTTCTTACCGCTTCTCTGGCCAACTCACGGTGTTCAGCCGCATTAAACCACTCTGGCTTTAACGATTCCGGCCGGGTTGAGGGTTTACCACGCTTAAATACGCCCCAACGTATTTTGGCGCGCAAAAACCGCCTTACCGCATCATCCAGCCTTGTTGTTGTAATAACACCGTCTTTTACCTGCTGCACCGTGTTGTGGTAAAAGGCTTCAAAGTGCTCCGGCACCATCATCACATCCACACCGGCATTAAAGGCCGCGGCGCATTGCTCTAAATCGCAGCCATCAACAAATTTATGCGCGTTCCAGTCACTGATGACAAAACCATCAAAGCCCATTTGTTGTTTCAGTACTTCTGTCAGCAGGTAATGATCGCCATGCACCCGCTTGCCGTTCCAACTGTTAAAGGATGCCATCACTGACTGCACGCCGCTACTTATAGCGGTGTAATAACCAGCCGCATGAATATCACGCAGGCTTTGCTCATCTGTTAGGGTATCGCCACGGTCAAGGCCGTTTTCGGTGCCGCCATCGCCGATAAAATGCTTGGCAGTGGCAATACGGTGGTAAAAGCTTAAAAAATCAGCGCCAATATCCCCTTGCACCCCGGTTACCATCTGCCCGGCATAGGCTGCCACAACTTCAGGATCTTCAGCGTAACTTTCATAGGTGCGGCCCCAGCGATCGTCTCTTACCACCGCAACGGTGGGGGCAAACATCCACTCGATACCGGTTGCGGCCACTTCTTTGGCAGTAGCCCGGCCAATGCGGTGAATTAAATCAGCATCTCTGGCGGCTCCCAGGCCAATATTGTGCGGAAACAGCGTGGCGCCAAACACATTGCTGTGGCCATGCATAGCATCGGTGCCCCAGATAGTTGGAATGCTGCTGCCATCTTCGCTACTGTCGACCGAGGCGGCATACATTTCATCGGCATACTTTAGCCAGGTTTTGGCATCGGCCTGCTTCTGGCCATAAGGTGCAGTGTTGCCACCATTAAGATAAGAGCCAAAGCCGTACTTGCGCATTTGGGCAACACTCAGATAGCCAATTTCCGGCTGGACAATTTGCGCCACCTTCTGCTCTATGCTCATTGTTGCCAGCAAAGCATCCAGCTGTTGCTCTGTCGCCGCATCGGTTTTTAACGCCGTGTCGGCCTTTGGCCAGTTAACTTTGGTGGTATCAGCGGCCAGGCCGCTAAGCGGAAACAGCAGTGAGCCTAATAAAAAGGTGTTGCAAAGCGCTGCATCTGATAGTGAAAACATAACGGGTTCCTTCGTCTGCACAGACCACGCAATAAAATTGCCACGGCAGACACTTGCTGTTTAATGGGGAATATATTCAATAAAGTCGTAGTAGGCCCAGGCGTTACCGCCAAAGTACTGGCCGGGAAAGTAAAAGCCATTTTGCGAGTTGTCACCGTGCCAGTGGTTAAGCATAATTTTGGTATTATCTACCGGCCAGGCATATGCAGGTATTTCATCAGCGGCCAGATAACCATCGCCATTATCTTTATAAACCGTCCGGATAGTTTGCTCATTACCCGCAGCATCAAACACATACCAGCGAATTTGGTTTTCACGCCAGTCAAAACCTATTGTCAGCAGGTCTTGCTGAATATTCAGCCCGTACTGGCCAAGATCGATGTCCTGCTCCCAACTTTGATAGGTACCGCCCTGTGGCTGATAAATTACGTTGGTATGCACCACATTGCCAAGCGAGGGCAGAAACTCAATATCAATTTCCTGCCAGGCCCGGCCGGGCGCATCCCACCAAGAGGTATAGGTAAAAATTGACGCGACAGTACCGGGGGTATTACCGGTTCTCAGTGCGCCCTGCACTTTGCCGTAACCGTAACTGCTGTGGCTTTGCAGCTCTGAGCAACTGCCCTGGCTTAGTGCCAGCGTAATACCATGCGAGCTGGGTGAAACCATGCCGGGCGTAAAGGTACAACCAAAAGGCGAGCCATTGTCGCCACTTCTGGCTGACCAGATACTGTTGCTAAACCCCCAACTGAAATCATCTTTAAAGTACTCTGCCTGCACAGCAGCAGTGCTGCAAAGCCAGGTTGTCGCAAATATAACGGGCTTAAGTATGCTGTTCATAGTGATGTCCTGTTGGTATACAAGATACTGCGCCCAAGCCATATAGCAGACTGGTTTGGGCGCCTGGTTAGCGGCTGCTTAGATTAGAAATTAAAACCGGCACGGATGCCGTAGTAACGTGGCATACCAAAGCTGCCTTTGTTGATGCCTTTGCCGGTGTTATTCCAGTACTGCACCATTTCATCGGTGGCATTATTAACAAACACTTCGGCGTACCAGGCCTGGCTTTGCGGTTCATATTTTAATGACGCATTAACCATGGTATAGGCGTCACGTTTATCGGTAATGTACTGCGCCGCTTCATCGCTTACGGCAAAGTCCATGTCATCCAGATGTTTATCCAGGTTCCAGATGGTAGTGTAAGACTTATCTTTCCAGCTTAAATTAAACCAGCTGTGTACATAGCCAAAGCGGCCTAAATCAAAGCTGTGGGTATAGCTGATATTAGCGGTAAACCGTGGCGTCATGGCCAGATCATTGCCTTTGAGGTTGGTAGTCAGCTGGGTATTTTCCGGATCGATTGATTCTTCATACGACAAACCAAACAGGTATTCCGGGTCGTAATCCCACTTGGTTATCCAATCGTCGGTAACACGGGCATGGGTCCAGGTGGCATAACCGGTAATACGGCCATTCTGGTATGGCTTCCAGTCAAACTCAAACTCAATGCCCTTAATGGTAGAGCCCGGCACGTTTTGCGTGTAATAGGCAATAACCGGCTGGTTTTGGAAGTCCAGCACCGGCATGCCGTTTTCATCAAGAATGGGCGCGCCGTTTTCGTCTTCAACCGGCGATAAACGCTCGACATTGCCGATTGAACCGACAGAGGCATACTGCATATCGGTATAATCGGTGTAGAAAAACGCCGCTTGCAAATTCAGTGAGTTATTCAGGAAACTTGATTTAGCGCCCAGTTCTAACGTCAGCACTTTTTCCGGGTCAAACTGGGTTTCAAACCGGCTTACCTCACCGGTTCTGTCGTTCACCACTTCAAATACATCACCGATACCGCCGGCCTTAAATCCTGATGCCAGATAGCTGTACAACATGGTGTCCTGGCTCAGGTTATAATCCAGACCAATTCTGAAATCGTGATTACGCCACTGGCCTTTATTGTCGTTTTCAAAATATGAGGCATACAGTGCCGGATCATTAAAATAATCCACCGGTAACTCATTAAGTACGGTGCGGTTTAACCAGCCCGGCGCGCAGCCATCGGCGTTCGAGCAGCGATAAGTGCGGCCGCCTTTATCCTGCTTGGTTTCGTGGCTGTAGCGGTAACCAAAGGTAGCATGCAAGTCATCCGTAATATTGTAAGTTGCCTGGCCAAACAGCGCATAGGCTTCGGTTGAGCGGTCCGGCTGATCCCAAAATGCTTTGTCATCCATCGGGTTATCGTAATATCCCAGTGTTGTGGTTTTTTCGTGGAAGTAATTCACGCCGGTTATCCAGACCAGATCGCCAAATTCGTCAGATTGCAGCTGAATTTCTGTCGAGTAAGATGTCGCACCGGTGCCTTTAAGGAAATAAATAGCGCCATCCCAGGGGTCAAGGCCGGTTTCACTGTCCTGAGCAGAGGATCTGTCCATGTCTTCATAACCCAGCTGCCATACCAGACTTAATTCATCATTAATGCTGTAGTTCAGTGTGTTGCGCAGATAGGTAATATCCAGGTTCAGTTCACCCGGTACGTTAACCACCGCCTGATAGGTATTATCGCTGGGTAAAAACGACGAACAATCACCGCCAAATTCAGCCGGCCGGCCGCGTAGCTGGTCGCAGTTAACCAGGTCGAGCGTGCCGGCACTGTTGTTCACATATTGCTGAAACACGGTATGGTTGCTAAATAGCCCATGCGCAGGTTGCCACAGCGTGCTGATGCGAAACGAGTGCTCGTTGGCATTATTATAAAAATCGGCTTTATCGGCTGGTGTCAAAGCACGCACCCGCTGCGCTTCCGGGTCAGTACCGGCACCGTCTATCCACCAGTTTTCCCGCTGTGTCACGGTAGAGCCAATGCCCTGGTATGAATCTTCAGAAATCACCGGCGCGTTTAGTACATCCTCGCTGAGGCGGCGTGTATCGTACTGGTTTGGATCCCAGTAGCCTTCCAGATAAGAGTCGCGTTTTAGTCCTTTTGCCGCAATACGCACAGCAAACTCGTCACTTAGCGGAATATTGATGAAACCGCCGAGGTTTTTGCTGTTAAATCTGCCGGCTTCGGCATTAATATTGCCGGCAAAACCAGTAAAGTCGGGCTTGGCTGAAATAACGTTGATACTACCAACGGTAGAGTTACGGCCAAACAAGGTGCCCTGCGGTCCGCGTAGCGCCTCAACCCGCTCAACATCATACATCAGTGCCAAAGCGCCCTGCATCCGTGGCGAGTAAATGCCATCTAAATGCACGCCAACAGCCGGGTCGCCCAGCTCGGTAATATTGGTAGAGCGCACACCCCGCATAGAAATAACCGGTGCGGCCTGATCAGTCGCGGTCGAAATATCAAGCCCCGGCACTAAATCGGCAATATCTTTTACGTTATTAACCCCGCTTTGCCTAAGCTGCGCTTCACTTAGCGAGGATATCGCCACAGGCGTTTCCATCAAGCGGGTTTTACGCTTGGTAGCCGTAACCGAAATCACTTCAATTGCGGTGTCATTTTTTGCTGATGCTTGTTTTGCTGCATCATCCGAAGCCTGCTCAGTTTCCTGTGCAGCCAGCGGCAATGAAAAAGCCATTACAATGGACATGGTTATAGTATTAAGCTTTAGCATGTCTTATCCTCCCCGGATGTACTTAGTTTTTTGCAGGCACAACTACCCTGCTGTTGTTATTTTTTTAAGCACTTTAGTCGGGGTATCGAAGCAAAGGCTATATCATTTCGGTAAAGCGAACTGCTGGTAATACAACCCGATAATCGTTACCGATAGCGCCGGGGGTTTATTGCTTACAAGGATGCTAACTAAGGTAGGACGTGTTTAATTTGTGCCGAAGGGGTTATAAATGCTGATAAATCCTAAAACCATTCTTGCCGGATGTTTTGGCTAAATACATAGCGTGATCTGCCTGCTGGATCAGCCCGGCGGCAGTGTCAACGTCGCGATTAAAAATACTTGCGCCAATACTGGTAGTACAAACATGATACCCGCCGGCAACATAGTAAGGCTGGCTGAGTTCTTTACTGATTTTCGTTGTAATCTGCTCCAACCCTGCCTCAGATGAAGCAGTACGTCGCCCTAAACCATTTATCAGAACGACAAATTCGTCACCACCGTATCTGGCTACCGTGTCAGACTCACGTACACAGTGTAATAAACGCTTAGCAGCTTGCTGTAACAGTTCATCACCTGCTTCATGCCCCTTAGTGTCGTTAAGTGTTTTAAAGTTATCTAAGTCTAAAAACAACACGGCAAAAGAGGTATTTTCCCTCAGTGCAGAGACATACAACTGATTAAGCCTGTCATGTAACAACCGCCTGTTCGCCAGACCGGTTAAGGTATCAAAAAATGCGAGCCGTTTTATCTCCGCCTCAGCAGCTATGGCAGCACTGATATTTCTGGCAATTTTAGAAGCGCCAATAACCTCACCACTATTGTTGTATATTGGTGAAATGGTTACCGATACATCGACTAATTCTCCGTTTTTGTGCTGTCGCTGTGTCTGAAAATGATCAACCTTTTCACCTGCCGCAATTTTACTAAGCAGCTCAGGCTCTTCATGTAACCGCTCTGGCGGAATAATCAATGTCATAGGTTTGCCGACCATTTCAGCTGCCGTATAACCAAATACTTTCTCAGCGCCACGGTTCCAACTGGCAATAATGCCATGAATATTTTTGCTGATAATGGCATCATCAGATGAGTCGACAATAGCTTTAAAATGTGCGAGGTTCAGTTGTGCCAGCTTTCTTTGCGTTTTAGCCAGCCAGCCCAATACACTGTCATCGCCTGCGTCTGCCACTCTAATAGGTGTTAAAAAATCGCCTTTACCAAGCTCATTAAGCGTCCTTTGAAGCTCGCGTACCGAACCGCCTATAATTAAACGCAGTTGTTGACCAACTTTAAATATCAACCATACCAGCAATCCACCTAATACAAACAAGCAGATTATGACCAAAATTAAACGTTGATTACTCGCATTAACAGCGCTTTGTGTTCGGGTGATGATCATTTGCTCAGTTTCAACAATAGGCGCCATAATTTTAGCTTTCATTTTGAGGAAATAATCATCAGCCAGCATGTTGAGTGCTTTGTCCCGCTTAACAGGGTTGGTAGGCGTGTCTTCTTCTACTAACTCAATAGCCTGGTTTTCAACCGCCACTAGGATGTCAGATTTTTCTTTTGAGCGACGTAGATTTTCAAGCTCAGCATCGGTTATACCAGTACGACGCATCAGCTCAATTAATGAAACGGCTTCCGTCAACTCTTCATCAGCTGGCGCAGATAATCCGGTGTCTGTGGCATGAATATCCCAATAGGCAAGCGTATAGTTTTTCGGCCGGGGGCGGATACCATCGCGTATTTCCACAACCGCCTGAAATTGTGCTTTATACAGCGGGTTACCGGTAATAATGTATGTACGCACTAACCTTGCTAAGTCGTTAGAGGATTGCCTTAACTCAGCCGCCAGACGAATAGACTGTTCTCTGTTTTGCACCGCATCTTTATACCGGGCTTGCTCAAAAGTCAGCACAACAAAACTGATACCAAGTAATACAACAATGCCTACCATACAATAAAGGTAAAGCCTGAACGCTTCAGGGTCACTACGCCAGTTTGCCATATGATTAGTTGTTATCCTTTACCAGTTTTGTCGCCACAGCAGAAATTAACTTAAAAATAAAACACTTTAAACAAAATAACGCACACCACGCATCAATATATTATTTATATATTTACTTCAAATAAAATCCTAGCATAAAAAAACACTAATTGACTGAACAATTAGTGTTTTATCATTCGCAAGAAGCGTAAGGGGTTATACCAGAGATTACTTCTGTAGCGGCTTTACCAGCGATAACTGATAGACATCATGCCGCCTGTCGCGCATGGTATGCACACTGCCATGGCTGTGCAGCTCTTTTAATAAGTCGATATTCACATCTACTATCAACAGCATTTCTGAGTTAGGCGTCGCTTCAGCTTTAATACCGGTGGTAGGAAAGGCAAAGTCTGACGGCGTAAACAGCGCCGACTGAGCATACTGAATATCCATATTATTTACCCGTGCCAGGTTACCTACGGCACCGGCGATGGCAACATAACATTCATTCTCTATCGCCCGCGCCATAGCACAGTGGCGTACCCGGGTATAACCGTTTTGCGTATCGGTTAAAAACGGCACAAACAGAATATTCATGCCCTGATCGGATAACAAGCGGGCGTATTCCGGGAATTCAACATCGTAGCAAATCATAATGCCGATTTTGCCGCAGTCGGTATCAAATACCTCAACCTTATTGCCACCGGTCATGGCCCAGTTGCGTTTCTCTGCCGGGGTAACATGCACTTTGTCGTACTGCTCCCAGGTGCCGTCGCGGCGGCATAGAAAGCCACTGTTATACAGCTTGCCTTCAACCAGATACGGCATACTGCCGGTAATAATATTAATGTTGTAGGCAATGGCGTACTCAACAAATTTATCGCGGATGGCTTCAGTATATTTTGCCAGCTGACGGATACTTTCAGTGACACTTAAATGGTTGTAATGCGCCATTAACGGCGCAGCAAACAGCTCAGGAAACAGAATAAAATCGCTTTTGTAATCCGACACCGCATCAACAAAAAACTCCATCTGTTCAAATAACTGCTCAATGCCGGCCATGCTGCGCATTTGCCACTGCACCAGGCCCAGCCGTACTTCCGCTTTAGGCGCATTAATCAGTTTTACTGATTTGGTGTAGTAAATATTAGCCCATTCCAGCAAGGTGGCATATTCCTGTGATTCGACATCACCGCGCAAATAGCCTTTAAGTAACTTGCGCACATGAAAGCCGTTAGCCAGCTGAAAACTGAGCACCGGATCGTGCACTTCTTTGCCTTTCACCTTCTCAATATATTGCTTAGCACTGAGCGTGCCTGCGTGCTGGTTATAGTTTGGCATGCGGCCACCAGCCATAATGGCGCGTAAATTCAGGTTTTCGCACAGCTCTTTGCGGGCATCGTACAAGCGGCGCGCCAAACGCAGGCCGCGATACTCAGGGTGAATAAACACCTCAATGCCGTATAACACGTCGCCGTTAGGATCATGGTTTTTAAAGGAAAAACCGGTAACAATCTGCTCGTAGGTGTGTTCATCACTAAATTTGCTGTAATCAATAATCAGCGAAAAAGCACAGCCGACTACTTTGCCGTCGACACACACACAAAGCTGGCCATCAGGGAATTTAGTCAGCAGTGTATCTACCACCGGCTCGGTCCAGGTAAGCAGAGGCCCGGCCTGATATACCTGCTCTGATGCTTCGCGCAGCTCTGTCATATCCTTGCGGGTAAGGTGGCGCACTTCAACATGATTAGCTTCCATAAGCTCTCCTGTAATTACTGTGTTGTATTAAGGGTAACACAACCTGATGCAACACGGTTGTATTCACAGCCAGGGTCAGCTGCAGGCACTACTAACCAAACTATCGGTAGAGCGACTGGGTTTACAAATTGACCAGCAGGTCTAAGCACAGCCATACTGCGGCGGCTGATAACTCAGCAAAGCCTTACGCAAAGTAATTTTCAGCAGGAAATATGCGGTAAATCGCTGGTATCGCAAATACTCAGCGGCAAGCGCTCGCTAACGCTCGGCCATATCCACGCTTTATCAAAGCGGTTTGGTATACCAGCGGCAATGTTTGTTTAATAGCTTTCAGCACATTTCAACGGTGGTTATCAGTGTTTCCGCACCGCTTATTCTTTAGTGAGTTGTAAAAGGCAAGACCTGATCCTGCACCGCGCGTTTTGAGCAATTTTTACGTGTTTATCCCTATAATTCTCTTTTAAGCAAACTGATCTCAGTACCAGTATGACAATTTTGGATGAAGATAGATTTTGGAATTGGACCAATTGCACCGACTTTATCTTTTGCGTGAAAGAATATTAATCGCCATAGATGCTCTTTACCGAAATCTAAATAAACCTTAGCTTTAGCCTCTGCCCAGTTATGAAAAAGCCGACTTTTACCATACCAATTAATTTGATAAGCCAATGGATCATTTTGTAGAGGTGTTCTACCTATTCCCATCTTGAAAAAGGCTTCATCTAGAGAGCCTCTTAATCCATCTACTACCTAGACCATATTTTCATAGAAAGCTTCTCTTGAAGCCATTTCTTCTGGCTTGATAGGTGAATGTTGAAACTCAACTACCAGACCAAATGGATTTTTCAGATCAGCAATGTGTTTTTCACCGCTTAAAGGATCAATATGACTTACTTCTTGCCAATCCGCAGGAAAGTTATTCTTCCAGTCACGATGCCACTGTGTTTCTGTCTCCCACCAAGGATCACATGGGGGTTTCCCCTTATGCGCCCAGTGCCATATCTTTACTCTTCCGCATTTAGCAATTAGCTCTGCGTCACAGTTGGAGCATATCCCCCTGCCTTTGGGAAACGGCTCAGACTTTGCTTGGTTAACAAAAGCATATTTCATATATGTAACCTATAAGACAATAGACACATGAGTACCCTCAGCGATGGGCCTAACTTGTTGAAATACCTGATAGCGACCAAATAACTAAGTGATTTAACCTTAAACCAGCGGTTACATTTACCGAAAAAACACACTTGGTCAAGCATTTAAATGGCATGCACTTAGTTGGCTGAATAATGCTGGTTTGTGTTGATGGTTAATCAGTTAAATAACCGCTTTTACACCGTTGCGCTGAATGATGGACAATAAACGCAGCGCCGCGCCTTGCGGCTTGGATTTACCCTGCTCCCACTTCTGCACACTTTCACTGCTCATATTCAGAATGGTAGCCAACACGCCTTGGCTAATGCCTTCGCGTAAGCGCAAAGTCCGGATATCTTCCGCACTCATTTGCGGCGGTTTTGCCTGCTCTGTCAGCGCATTGATTTGCCGCATTGTGACTTTATCGATGGTGCCCGTTTGATGAAAACGTTCTGCCATCTGCTGAATTCTTTCAAGTCTATTATCTTTCACTGCCGACCTCTATTAATAAACCTGCCTGTATATCTTTTTGTATCTGTTGCTCATTTGCTGCCAATAAGCTGCGACCAACTAAGCGGTAAGCATCCAAAAGCTTGTCGGGAATTTCTTTTCCCGTTTTACTGACATCAGCTTTGCGCCACCCATCTATAAAATAAATTCTGTCATCCCGTTTCAACGCAATAATACTGCGGTTTGCATCCCGTTTACTGATCCCCTTTGCACCAATGCGTTTTTTCAGTACACCACCAAGATCTGCATCAAATAAACCGCTATTCACTTCAGCAGCGACTTGCATAATATCTGCGTTTGATAGCAGCGTTTTTGACATGAATTTTGCAAAATCATCCGTGATAAAAACCCGCATCCGGCCTCCAATATGTGGTAAAGAGTACTACAGTTTAGCCGTTTCGACCAGTAAGACTTATGGCTGAGAAGCTGTATAACCTGGCGGAACAGGCTGTACTTCAGACATCATGGCCTCGCCACTTTGATTAACCTCGTGTTAACAGTTGTTTTAGTATAGTGCCTCATCAGTGCAGTGGCGCAAGAAATGCCACACTATCCACTTGGCATCGCAGGCGCAGCTTCAAGATGAAAAATTAAGGGGCAGGACAAAATTAAGGGCCGCAAGTCCGATTCCAAAGGGGCCCTTAAAACTGGTCAGCAGAACTGCACTCAATCACTGCAGCACCAGGTTAAGCGCGATACCGCCAAGTAAAACGGCGATGGCGCCATCAAACAGCTGCCAACGCCGGGCAGAGTTTAGCCAGATTTTCAGCTTGGGTGCCAAAGCAGTTAGTGAGGAGAACCAGACTAACGAGGCGATACAGGCGCCGGCCATAAACCATAGCGGCGTTGCTTGCTGGTTTGCTACCCCGCCAATTAAAAACACCGTATCCAGATACACATGCGGGTTTAATAACGTAATGGCCAGTGCCGTTAGCGCGGTTTTGCTATTGCTCATCACCTGAGTGCTGGTATCGGTTTGCAGGCCTTTGCCTCCAGCCCAAGCGCGGCTGGCCGCCTGCCATGCCAACCACAGCAGCAACGCTACACCCAGCCAGGTAAGCAGCGGCACCAGCGGCGGTACCAGTTGCTGCATTTGCTGCACGGCAAATACGCCGAGCACAATCAGCAGACAGTCACAGACAATACACACCGTAGCAATAACCAGCCGGTTTGCCCCGGCCATGCTTTGGCTTAATACCCAGATATTTTGCGCACCTATAGCCACAATTAAACTTAAACCGACACCAAACCCCAGTAAAAACGTCATGCTGCTAACTCACATTGTAAAACCTGGTGCAGAACATACCCTTTAACACTATTATTAATCCAACGAATTATTTTAGGTGTAGATGAATAAAACTAATGATTGATTATCGCTTATTACAGGCGCTTTCAGCAGTGGTGGAACAAGGTGGCTTTGAGCGCGCCGCAAAACTGCTGTGTCTGACGCAGTCGGCTGTCAGCCACCGTATTAAGCAGCTTGAAGCCATTGCCGGCCAGCCGGTGTTGCTGCGCACTGCCCCGCCGGTCGCGACGCCTACCGGGCAGCGGCTGCTGAATCACCTGCAGCAGGTACGGCAAATGGAAGCAACGCTGGGGCTGGAAGCGACCAGTGTTACTACCGTAAGATTGGCGGTAAATGCCGACTCACTGGCTACCTGGCTGCCACAAGCACTGGTTATGCCTGATTATCCGCAGCTGTGTTTTGATTTTGTAGTGGAGGATCAATCAGTTGGTTTAAAACGGATGAAGCAAGGCGATGTTATGGCCTGCCTCTGTGCCAGCAGCCAGGCCATAAACGGTGCTAAGGTGCAGGCACTGGGTGCAATACGTTACCGCGCCGTGGCCAGCCCTGATTTTATCCGGCGCTACCGCTTAGATCAGGATCTATCGGGCCAACTGCCGCAGGCGCCATGTCTGGTATTTAATCAGGATGATCAACTGCAGCATCAGTACCTGTTGGATATTTGCGGCCAGACACCGCAAAAAACCCATTTATGCCCCTCGTCAGAAGGTTTTTTACGCGCCACTCTGGCAGGGCTGGGTTTTGGCCTACTGCCCGAACTGCAAATGCAGCCTTATCTGGAAAATAAGCAGCTGGTTGATTTAACGCCAAACTATCATCTGGATACGCCGCTGTACTGGCACTACTGGCAAAGCGAAAGCCCGTTAATGGCTCAGTTGCGCCAGCAAATTACCACCACCGCGCAACAACAACTGTATTGTGTTAGTTAAACAAACCGGGTTAGCCAAACAGGCTGGCAGCAATGGGCTTATGTTGCTTATTGCTGCCGCTCATTTTCCAGACTGTGCCAAACCCGCAAAATGATAATTGCGCTGCTATGCAGCGAATAGCGCACCACGTAGTTGCCAAACACCATATCACGCAAAGACTCCGGCACCGGTGCCATAGCAACCGGTACGCCGATGGCGGGGAAATCGGCTAATAACTTAATTTTGGCGACTAACTCAGCGGCAATCCGGCGCGCGGCAGCAGGGCTATGCTCTGCAATAAACTGCCGCAGCCGCTTGAGATCTTCCACTGCTTCAACGGTGTAAACCAGTTTCACCTGGTTAGATCCGGTGCGTCCTGCTCGTATTCCGTACCCCAGCTATCCAGCCAGTTGTGTACCTCGCCGGCATCGACTACTTTACCGTCGGCTGCCGACGCCATTGCAGTCAGGGTTTGCTGCCAGCGTGCCTGCTCGCTGTGCTGTTTGGCAATATATTGCGCCAGCGCTTCGTTAATAACCCAACCTTTGCTGCGCTGCAGCTTGCTGGCAATGGCTTCCAGCTGTTGCTCAACTTCAGCTTGCAACCGTACCGTGGTAACACTCATGGCAACACCCCTGACTAACTACAATGTATTACAGTATAGTCAGCCAAACTACAGCAAGCAATTTAACACTTAAAATCACCTGGATCGCTTACCTGCTATTTCACTTCGCAGCCATCTAAAGGTTAATCCGCGGCTTTGGGCGCACTGAAGGCTTTGCTGTAAAAACCGGATGGGTCGAAACAACACACCCGCCGTTTGCCCTCTGCCAGCATGTTACAGGCATCACTGATCCGCTTGGCACGGGTTTTCGCCTGTTTGGCTGAGGTTATCCAGTGGATCCAATCCAGCCGGGCAATAGTGGTGGTGTCATGCCAGACAGCACGGGCTTCAGCTGATGCGACCAGTGCCTGCTGTAAATCGGTTGGCACTTCAGGTTCAGGCTCTTGCTCTACCGCTTTAATATCAAAGCTGGCAACACTGCCAAAATCGGCACCGGCGGCGTCGAGCAACTTATCATTTAACGCTAACCAGTGGCTTAGCTGGCCATCCGGCTCTAATGTGGCCTGAAATGCCACGCCGTTGATATGACCTGTTACCGTAGTTCTACCCCTTCTGGGCAGTTTTTCACTGGCTTCTTTAGGCAGCACCACAAAAGCCTGCAACAGAGCATCTCCCGGCTGCGCCGGACTAAGCACGGTTGCAGCAAACTCAGAGTAGGTGTCGTTTAAAATCATGATAAGTCCGTGGCCTTATTGTTGATTTTCTGTCAGCCGCGCTGCGGCGATATCGGCCAATTTGCTATCAAGCTCTGCCCGGCTTAGCCATTGGCCGCGCACCATGACGCCAGCGGGCTGATATAGCACCGATAAGTCATCCAAAGGGTTACCGTCAACCAGCAGTAAATCGGCACGCTGGCCGGTTTTTACCTGACCAAAGCGGTCTTTATCGGCAAAATACTCGCCTACCAGCACGGTGCCGCTGCGTAAAATGTCGTAGTTACTGATGCCCGCTGCCGCCATTTGGGGTATTTCACGGCGCAGTGACAGGCCGGGTACACTATATAACTGCGGCGCATCGGTGCCCATTAAGATAGTGACATCAGCGTCATTTAACGCCCGCAGTAAGCGTTGGCGGTTTTGTGCATGCAACGCAGCAGTGTCGCCACTGTAGTAAGCGCCACCAGGTTGTTGCACATAACGCTGCCAGCCGGAGATTACCCGCGCCGGCATATATTTCAGTTCATCATAGTTTTGCAGCTGCGCCGGGTCAGAGGCGCCGATAATGGTTTGCCATAGCGCCTGAGTAGGCACTACGGCTACATTGTTGGTTTTCGTCAGCGCTATCAGCGGTGCCATATCGGCAGCCGTTAGCTCTTTATCAAAACCGCCCAGTGCTGCCATATAACCATCCAGATGATCAATGGTACGGCTACCAAGCAGAATAGCCTGCTCAATGCCTACGTCTTCGGGCACATGGCCGGCAAAGTCGATGCCTTGCTGTTTCGCCTCATCGGCTATGGCCTGATAGTGTTCCAGGCTTAAACCCGGATGAATCTTCAGTAAATCCCAACCCTGTTGCTTGTGCTGGCGCACCCGCTCACGCGCTTGTTCTGGTGATGTTACTGTATGCTGATTAAAGCTGGGCCCGGCCAGATACAGCGTTGGCCCGAGGCGCTTACCACTGGCGATATCGTCTTTTAAAAGCAATTGCTTATCATGCCCCAGCATACCACGCACTGTGGTAACGCCACCGGCCAGATACAGCGTTAATACATCATCTAAATAACGCGCCGGTATGCCGCTAAAATCTGCCAGCGGCGGCACATGGCCATGCATTTCTGCCAGGCCCGGCATCAGGTAACGGCCCGCGCCGTCAATTACCGTTGCGCCTTGTGGTATTGCCAGTTCTGCTGCCGGCGCAACAGCAACTATACGATCGCCTTGCACCAGTACGCGCTGATTGCGTAGTACCTGGTCGGAGTCCATCGGCAGTACATGCACCTGATCAAACACCGTAACAGCGGAATCGGCCGACTGCTTTTGCTGCGCCAGCAGCCAGCTATACAAGTCCTCACCGGCATAAACCTGGCGCCAGGCGTCGTGTTCAGCTTGCTCTAACATGCTAAAACGCACATTGCTGTGGCCAAGCTGGCGCAGGGTTTCAATGCCGGGGTAAAAGTAGTTTTTATTAATGGCCGAATCACGCCCGGCAGCAAATACCCACAGCGGTGTTTTAGCCTTGGCAATTGGCGCCATTAAATCCGGATGGCCCCAGCCAACAACTGGTGCTACAGCAGCGAATAACTGCGGGTGCTTACTGGCCATAAACCAGCTGCCAAAGCCGCCATAACTGATGCCGGTTAAATATAACCTGCTGGCATCGGTATTGTAATTCGCCTGCACATTTTGCAGCATTGCCAGCACATCTTGCTCTGCCCGCTCCCAGCCGTCAGGCAACAGCGGTGGTACTGTGCTCATATCGCTCACTGGCTCAGCCGGTGCAATGGGTCTGGTGGAGGGGAACATGTCAGGGCGTGGTGGCACGCCATCAGTTAAGCGTTTGGGAATATCAGCAGCCGAGCGGTTAGCGATATAAGGCAGCTTACCCATAGCAAACATCTGCAATTGCGGCACAACGATAATAAACGGCAGATCACGCTTTTGCACCCAGGCTTCATACAAAGGGCCATGAACTAAAGTATAATCCAGCTCGTCCAGGCCATTACCGCGCTCGCCATTGCCGTGTAAAAACAGCATTACCGGCCATTTTTTGTCACTGTTTTGCTGGTAGCCGGCCGGTAAATAAACAAAATACTGCCGTTTTGTACTGTCGATGCTGCTTTGATAATCCAGCCGCAACAGTTGCGCAGCCGTGGTTGCTTGTGCTGAAGTACTGTCGCTGCTAACGCAAGCCGCCAGCAGCAATACTGTTAACACCACTAATGATACGAATATACCAAACTGCTTTTTCATCTGTGCCCCACTGCCGAAAGTTTTATACCTTACTGTATCACTGGCGAAACATCTGTGCTGCACGTTTTGCCATTTCCTCTTCAGGTACATCTTCAATATGAGTAGATACCATCCAGCGATGGCCAAAAGGGTCTTGCAGGCAACCACTGCGATCCCCCCAGAACTGATCCGCCACCGCCATGGTAAGCGTTGCGCCTGCCGTTGTTGCGCGTGCGACAAAAGCATCAACATCCGGCACATACACCATTAGTGTTACCGGGCTGTCGCCAAGCATATCCGGGCTTTTATTGCCCCAGTCATCGCTTTGCTCACTTAGCATAAATACCGCAGCGCCAATACGCATTTCGGCGTGCATAACCGCGCCGCCGGGCATATCCATACGCATTATTGTTTCTGCACCAAAGGCGTTCTGATAAAAATCCAGTGCCGCTGCTGCGTTTTTAATGACCAGATATGGCAGTACTGCTGCATAACCTGCCGGAATAGCCTGAATCTTAGACATAACCCTCTCCTTTCTGTAGTTAAGCTGAAATTAAAAGCGGTTTTAGTATAGCTGGCGTTCAGCGGCTTGCCGTATTAGGCATATCAGAGCAGAAAACAATGCCTGTGTTGGCAATTTCAGTGTCTGGCGCGGGCTATTCAGCCTATACTACAAAACGTTTTAGCCTTAGCGCAGGTTTGCATGTCTGATCCGATAGTTCCGCCGCAACTCACCACTCTGCTGCGCCAGCAAGCTGAACAACAACTCAGAACAGGCACGGCGCAGTTAAGCACTGCTTTTACCGCAAGTGCCGATGCGCTGGGCGTGTTGTACCGGCTTAGTAGTGTCGGCAATACTGCCGCTGACGGGCTGAAATTACTGCATGAATTGCAAATTCACCAGGTAGAGCTGGATTTACAGTTAGAGCAACTGCAGCACAATGAAGGCGAATACAGCCATGAGCTTGCCTGCTACCGGCAGTTCTTTGCTATGGCCCCGGTGGGCTGCTTTATTCTCAGCCTTGACGGTATAATTACCGACTGCAATGCCGCAGCAATCCGCTTATTTGCTGATGCAGCAGACTATCAACCCGGGCAGCAACCCCAGCAGCTTTGCGGCCGCCCACTGCTGTCACTGTTTAGCGCCACATGCCAGCCTATGCTTAGCGCCGCTCTGGCCCGGGTACAGCGTAACCAGCAAAGCGCTACGCTGATTGTCACTACTACCGCCAACACGGTAGAAACCTGCAGTTTACGCCTGGCGATAAACCTCAGCCCTGATCATAAAGCCATATTGATCATGCTAACGTGAACGCTACCAACACAGCCAGCCCAGCAAAAGCCGTAGCCGGTACTACAGCAAAAACCATCGTTGGTATTGGCGCTTCCGCCGGTGGCTTGCAGGCACTGGAGCAATTTTTGTCGCACACGCCGACAGATACCGGCCTTGCATGGATAATAGTGCAACATCTGGACCCGACGCAAAAAGCCATGTTAGCGGAGTTACTGCAGCGCGCCACCAGCATGAAAGTGCAACAGGTGACACAAGGCATGCCCATCAGCGCTAATCAGGTATATGTGATCCCCCCTAACACTGAGCTTAGGCTGCATAATGGCGCATTAAACCTGGTTAAACCAAAAGAGCCGCGCGGCAGACGCCTGCCGGTCAATATCTTGTTTCAGTCGCTTGCCGACAACCTGGGAACAGCGGCTGTCGGCGTCATTTTATCCGGCATGGGTAGCGACGGTACTCTGGGGGCTCAGGCTATTAAAACAGCGGGCGGCCTGATTGCCGTGCAGCAACCTGACTCGGCACAGTTTAATTCGATGCCGCAGTCCGCTATTGCCAGCGGCTGCGTCAATATTATTGCTAAAGCTGCTGATTTACCTGCCAAAATACTGGCAACAGTGGCACACAAACCACCGGAGCCCATGCCGTTAGCAACAGAGCCGGCAAAGCTGGAACCAGCAGACAGCTCCCTGCAACAGATCATTACCCGGCTGCAAAGCCATACCCGGCATGATTTCTCGTTATATAAAACCAGCACGCTGCACCGGCGCATTGAGCGGCGCATGGCTATCCATACGCTTGACTCAACACAGCAATATGCTGATTACCTGGCCGACAACCCGCAGGAAAATGACTTACTGTTTAAAGAGTTGTTGATTGGCGTAACACATTTTTTTCGCGATACAGCCGTTTGGGACTGTCTGGCCGACAGCGTGCTGCCAGCGCTACTGCAGCAACAAAGCGGCGACACAGCGCTACGTGCTTGGTGTGTTGGCTGCTCTACCGGCGAAGAGGCTTATTCACTGGCAATAGTATTTTGCCAGTTGCTGCAGCACCAACCAGAGCTACAGCATTTTAGCCTGAAAATTTTCGCCTCTGATATTAGCCCGGATGCGATTGCCACAGCCCGTCGCGGCCAATATCCATTGGCTATCAGCGACCATGTTTGTGCCACGCGGTTAGAGCAATTTTTTACCCGCCACGACAGCTACTACCAAATTAAACAGCATATCCGCGACATGGTATTATTTGCCCAGCATGACGTAATACTTGATCCGCCATTCACCCGGCAGGATGTTATTATTTGCCGCAACCTGCTGATCTATTTTGATGCTAAGTTGCAGCACAAGTTAATGCCGCTGTTGCATTACAGCCTGCGTCGTAACGGCATTTTGCTGCTTGGCAGCTCAGAAACCATTGGCCGCTACCAGGATTTATTTGTGCCGTTGCAGGCAAAATTACGCTTTTATCAGCGCCAGGTGCCTTCGCTCAATACCAGCCGTAACCTGCCGGTACATTCGTTTCCACCCTTATCAACCCTCGCCAAGGAGCATCCGGTGGCTATTAACAAAACACCTTCACCCCAGGCTGACAACCTGCAAAGTGCTGCAGATCAGGTGCTGCTGCAAGTTTACGCCCCTGCGGCGGTGGTGCTGAACAATAGCGGTGACATTGTCTACATCAGCGGGCGTACCGGTAAATATCTGGAGCCGGCAGCCGGCAAAGCCAACTGGAATTTCCATGCCATGGTACGTGAAGGGCTGCGCTCACCGCTGGCGGCCGCACTGCAGCAGGCGGCATTGCAGCCTGCAGAAACCAAAGGTACGCCATTGCAATTACACCGTTTGCCGCTGTCAACCGGCGACAATGCCATGCTGGTGGATGTAACAGTGCAGGCACTGCGGGAACCGGCGCCACTACAAGGTATGACAATGATCGTGTTTCGCGATGTTAGCGCTACCGGTGCTAAAGATACGCCCAGCGGCATCGATTTTTCCCTGGCAGCAGTGCAGCAACAGTATCTTGATGAAATTCAGGCTTTACGTGAAGAAACCCGCACCTCAAAAGAAGAGCTGCAGTCAACCAATGAAGAATTGCAATCGACCAATGAAGAGCTGCAGTCAACCAATGAAGAGCTGACCACATCGAAAGAAGAAATGCAGTCGATGAATGAAGAGCTGCAAACCATTAATACTGAATTGCAAACCAAACTGGATGATCTGGCATTGGCGCAAAGCGATCTGCAAAATACGCTTAACAGTGTCGAAATTGCTATTTTATTTTTAGATCAACAACTCAATGTACGCCGCTATACCGATCGGGCGGCAAATATTATCAATCTGCGTGAAAGCGATTTAGGCCGGCCGCTCAGCGACTTAACCAGCAGCCTGCAGTATCCATCGTTACACGACGATGCGCTCGATACCCTGCGCACGCTGAAATTCTGTGAAAAACAAATTCCCACCACCGACGGGCGCTGGTTTTCGGTACGCATTATGCCGTACCGGCGGCTGGATAATGTCATAGACGGCGTGGTTATTACATTGGTCGATATCAGTGCCACCAAAAAGCTTGAAGCGGCACTGCGTGAGCAATCTGTAAGCCAGAATACAGCTCTGAGGGAGTAATATTGCCTTAGCGCTTTTAATCGCTGATGAGCTTGCCCTGTTCAAACACGTGCACCGAAAAGGGCTCACCACTTGCGTAAAGCACCGACTGGCCGTGAAGCTGGTGATCAACATACTCGTCACTCTGAAACAGGCTGCCATCTTCATTAAAGCTATATACTTTGCCTTGTATTCTGCCTTGCTCATCATACTGCATCAGCCCCAGCAAGTGGCCATTGGCAGAAAATGCCTGCCACTTACCCACTTCGTGCCCGGCTTTATAGCTGCCATGCCATAACTTAAGTTCGCTGTAGCTGTTTTCATCTTGAAGCTGCCAGGCACCTTCGCGCTGGCCGTTTACATACCGACCCTTGGCTTGTATCTGGCCATCAAAATTCCGGCGTAAATAATCGCCGTGTAATTTGTCGTTTTTATAAAATTCTAGCCGCATTACTGTGCCATCGGCTGTCACTTCTTTTTGTTCGCCGGCGAGCTGCCCTTGCTGGTTAAAGTGCTCAGTCAGCGTTATATCACGGGTTTTGTTTAGCCACTGCCCTACTTTAACGCCATGCTGATATTGGCCGCGCACAAAACTGTTGCTGTCTTCAGAGCCTTCACGATAATCGCCATGCATTTTACCGTTAACATAGCTGAGCCGTTTTATATCGCCATTCCAGGCCTTAGCTATGTACAGCCCCTGATACTGATCATTGAGCATTTCTTCACGCGCGGTCAGTTCACCGTCGGTATTAAAGCTTTCCCGTAAACTCCAGTTTTTTGCAGTATTACGCTGATATTTGTAACTTAGCTTTGCATCGGCAGTAAAACGTTGTTCAATGCTGACAGAGCCCTCTGCCAGATACTGTGTATCGGTTTGCGTACTGACATTACCGTTTTTGTGATAGTCGATACGCTGTATTTCACGGCCGTCGGCGTCGTAGCTTTGCTGTTGCGCTAATAACCCCGGCCCGCTGAACTGTTGCTGCAGCCCCACCAGAATGCCATATTGGTAATTTTTTACTGAACCTAATACGCCTTCTGCCTGGTAGTAACGCTCTTCACCATGCAACTTGCCATCGAGGTAATGTTGCTGATAAACCAGCCAGCCTTCTTTAGCCCAATACAGCCGCTCGCCCTGGTTCTCACCTGCCACCGTATTAACGCGTTGTTCCGGCTTGCCATTGTCATAAAAGGTTTCATACAAGCCCTCCATGCCATTGGCACCATAGGTTGCGCGTGATGCCAACTGGCCGTTAGCATGAAAACTTTGCACCAGACCAGATTGCTCGCCATTAACACGCTGCTCATGGCGGTGCAGCTGGCCATTTTGATGGTAGGTTTTTTGCTCACCGTTAAGCTGGCCGTTTTGATACTGATATTCGCCTTTTAGCGTGCCATCTTCCCAATAATGCCGGTGGGTGCCGTGATAACTGCCATTGGCGTTACTGCTACCTGTGCGTGACAGCTGGCCGTTGTCGTAGAAAAACTCAAAATCGCCAACCGGATAATGCCCGGCTAAATCCGGCCCGTTCAGGCTACCAGTAAAAAACGGCTTATCTGTCGAAAGATAAAATAACTGTAAGGGCCAGACACCGTTTTGCTGCTGCGGCGCCTGGTTAATGTAATACATTACTTCGCCCGGCTCATCGCTGGGCTGCCATTGTTGGTCTAACAAAATGCGCTGTGCCGCTACGTTAAACGATAGCAACAGCGCGCTTAATATTAATAAGGCTTTCATGTTGCGCTCCTTAAGGTAAAGCCGGGAACTGTGTATGCCACTGTTTATTAACCGGCTCACCGCTGGTTGTCAGATGCTTAATGCTCACAGTGCGGCCATGTACAGCAAACCAGCGTTCGTTGTGTAACACCTGCTGCAACGGACGCTGGTAAAAATCACCATTACTGTTGTCAGTGGCCAGTGGCGCCAGCGGCAGGCCTTGTGCATTTAAAAAGCGGTAACGCTGCACAAAATCTGCCACGCTTTGACTGGTATCAACATCGGGCAGTTGGCTGATATCAATAAGCCAGCTTTGCTCTGGCTGATAGGCTAGTGTTTGCCACTGTGGCGTGCCGGCGCAGGTTAAACTGCTGCTTACTTTGATGCCATAAAAGTTGCGGCGGATGCCATCGGCGCTACTAAGCTGATAGCGCGCATGTTTATCGGGCGCGCCACTGAGGTTATTACTGGTTTTTATCTGAGTCCACTGCAGTTTATGGCCATTAACATCAGGCGCATCGCTGATATTTAACGTACAAACAGCAGCTTGCTCTGCACTAAGCTGCAGGCTTAAACCATATTTGTTTACCCTTTGTGGCTCAAGCAAGGCGGGATCGGCCTCTGCGGGGGCAGACGCATTAAATTCATCATAGAAGCCGTCAAACATATCTTCGTTATACAGCGGATATTCCTGCGACGGCGGATAGGTTAGATCAGCCTCATATTGTGCAACCGGAATAAACTTTAGCTTTTTAGTAAAGCCAGCGTCGGCAGATACAGCATTAACATAGAAAGTCAGGCTGGGTGGCAATTGCTGAAAGGTAAACTGCACAATGTGCTCATAGCGCAGCGACGATGCCAGTGCCAGCATATTTTTCTCTTGCCCGTTTAGCCAGTCCGGCGCTTCGCTTTGCGGCTGTAAATACTGCACCATAGCGCCTTCGGCGCCGTCGTATCGCCGGTGCAGCCAGTGCTTCTTACTATTGCGGATCTTCAGCTGATAACTCAATGGCTGGTCCGCCAGCGGTGTTAATTCCAGCTGTAAATCTTCATATTGCGCCGTTACTGTTTGGCCAGGATCCGGTGTCAGGCTAAGTGGCACCAGTTTGGCAGCCGTATAATGTGCGGTGGAGCTAAACTCCGTTACCTGCTCCAGCAGCTTATCCGGTGCATTCCAGCCAACCAGCAGGTTCTGACGGCCGGATTTATAAAAACCATCCTGATCCGCGTAGCTATAAGTGTGCACCGCACTAAGTTCCAACGGCACGACTTCGCCCCTGGCATTGTGTGCCGTTATATCGGTTAAGCTAAATTCACCTTCCGGCAAGACACCCGAAAAGTCATGCTGATACACGACATTAAGCAGGTGATCGTTTTGAAAGAAGTAACCGGTATCAAACGGAAATACTTCTTGCTGCGTCAAGGTGGTATTGGCTTCATCCACCACCAGCACCGGTTGGGCTTCATACTCAAAGGCAGAAAAGTCATGTTCAAATTCAAAACGTCGGGTTATATCACCCAGCTGACGCTGTTGTTCAAACATCACCACGTTGCTGCGCACCGTGCCGTTGTAACCATAGCGTTCAAACGGGGCCTCTACTATCAGAGCTAACTGCACTAACCAGCCACGCTCACGCTCCAGCAGCATCTGGCCATAAAATTTGCCATCTTCCTGCTCACTTTCTACTTTGGCCAACAAATGCGTGTCGGTTACCTGCAGCACAGTCAGGCTAGCATCGGCCTGGCCCTGATAGGCCGGCAGCTGCACGGTGGCCCCGACGCTTGCCGGTATTTTGCTGATAAAAGCCGCTGAGCCAAACAGCTTTTTCATTTCCTGCTCCAGCTCTGCACCGCGCTCAGCCAGCAACGCCTGCCACACCGGCTTATTCAGTGCGCTAAAGTCGGTTACGCTGCCACTGTTTAAATTAGCTGTAAACTCAAACCCTTGCGAAAAAATGGCGTGCATTTCAGGGTTGCGCTCAGCCGGCTCGACACTACTGACACCGCCGCCCTGGCCGTCGCGTATTTGCATATAATCCACAAGCACTTCAAACCTGCTTTCTGGGCCGGTATCGATAACTTTATAACGTAGCAGTTGGTGCGAAGTTGTATTAAGTGTTTCAGTACGCCGGCCGGTATCCAGCGTTATTTTTGCCGTGCTGTATACCTGATAGCTGCGCTCTTCGCCGCGTTCAGGTTTAAATTCAACATCAGTATCAACAAAAGAGCAGGCTGATAAAACACAGCAAGCGAAGGCGCTGGCGAGGTACTTCATGGCATTCCTATTACTTTACTCAAACGACAAAACGGCGCAGTTTAACCGTTAAAGCACTGTAAATAAAATGCTTTATCCGGTTAATTACTGCGCCGTGTACGCTTGGGTAACGTTATGGCTATATTTTGTGCTTGCGCTGCTGGTATACAAACAGTGCAACAGCCGCTACCAGCAACAGCAACTGCGCCGCCAGGCCCTGCACAGTAGGGTAAATACCCAACCAGCTTACCGTGGGCAGTTGAAGCGGGCTTATTGGCATAGTGCCGGCCTCCTGTAAGGCAACAACACCTTTGCCCACCATCACCACAGCAAGCACGATCATCAGCACGGCGGTACTGCCAAAGAAGGTTTTTAATGGCAGCTTCAGCGCAAATTTAAACATGGCGACACCCAATACTGACAGCGCCACTAACGCCGCTACAATACCGGCGATAAAACTGGATTGGTGCACCGCCCCGCCCTGTAGCCACAAGGACTGATAAAACAAAATTGTTTCAAATACTTCGCGGTAAACCGCTAAAAACACCACCAGCCCAAGGCCAAAGTAAGCACCGGATTTAAGCGCTTTATTTACCTGCTGGCCAATAAACTGCTGCCACTGCGCTGCAGATGTTTTGCTGTGCATCCAAAACCCCATATAAAACAGAATAGCTGCAGCAGTTAACGCGGTATAACCTTCGGTAAGCTCACGCGAAGCGCCGGATATAGTGATAACAAAACTGGCTACCACCCAGGTTACAGCCCCCAACGCCAGCGCCGCCACCCAACCAACATGTACTGAGCGCTTTAACCGTGGCTGTTGTGTTTTTACTGCCACGCTGTATATGGCCGCTACAACCAGCAAGGCCTCCAGCCCTTCGCGCAGCAAAATAAGCAGAGCCAGTAAAAATACATTAACCGGCGCTAATTCGGTTTCATCCAGTGCCTGCTGTGCTTGTTGCAATTGCTGCTGTATTTCGCTGATCTCCGCCTGTAGTACCGTAGTTGCAGCCTGCTGTTTAATTAACTGGCGTAGCTGCAGCATACGCTGTTCAATCTGGTCTTTTAGCGTGCTGTCTACCGCGGCCAGATTGTTTTCTGCCAGTTCAAAACCATCGAGATATGCCGATACAGCCAGATCGTAAGCCTGTGTATAGTGCTGCTGTTGTAAAAGTGCTGGTAGTAAATCCAGCTTGTCGTGGGCTATCTGCAACGGCGATGCTTCGGCAGCATTAAAAAACTGCTCTGGATGCTGGCGAAATAATGCCATTAACGCGCCACCATGCTCTGTGTATTGCTGTGCAACATCGTGCGGGGTAGCGGTTAACAAGTGCCCAATTGCAGTTTTGCTGACAAGTACCGACGGCACGGCTTTAGCCGGTTTGGCTTCGCTGGCACCTATTTGAGCCTTGCTGGCAAGAGCACCTACATAAAATGCCAGATCCCAGCGGCTTTGCTCATCCAGATGCGAAAAAGCCACCATACCGGTATCGGCCACGCCCAGGCTAATAGTGTTAAACAGGCCGAATAAACTGCGGGCGTTATAACGCTCAGTGTCATGAAAATCAGTTGGCGCCGGGTCCAGTGCTGTACCTGCCGGGCCATCGCCGTGGCCGCTATCACCGTGACAAGCCGCACAGTTTTGCTGATACAGTGCCTGGCCACGAGCGCGGTCCGGCGCTTGCTGTGGCAGTGCAATGGCGGGCATGGTAGCAATAACCGCTTTACGCATAGCAGCGGTTAATTGCTGAATGTCAGCTTCATCGGCATGTGCAGCCACCAGCTGTTGCAGCAAAACGGCCTGTTGTTGTAACTCATGTTGCTCCGGCGGTAACTGGGCCGGGATCAGGCTGGCAAATTCCTGCATTTCAGCAAACTCGGCGGCGTTTACTACCTGCCCTTGCTGTACAGCCTCTTTGTAATCGGCGCCAATATATTCAATTAATTGGATCAGCTTGTCAGACGCCTGGCCAGGCAAGGTAACAAGTAATAAACACAACAACAGCAGTTTTTTCATGGTACAACCAAAAGCTTAAAGGGAATGATTCGTATTATACTCGCTTTATTTGCTGCTATGACGCCCACCACTGCCAACCACCGTAAGAAACACGCCCTCTACCGATTAGCTTTACCCGCCTTAGTTCATTTGCCCGCAACAGGCTTTTATGAGTATGCTGTAACAAAAGCGCTACCGCCGGAGAAACAGTATGATTTTACTTAGCTATTTTGAACCTGAAACCAACAACTGGCGTGAATGCACCTTAGCCCAGCTACCGACAAATTTACCGGCTGAAGCCCGATTATGGATAAACCTGAACAACGCCAGCCAGGAAGAACAGCTGCAAATTATGCAGCGCTTTGCCATAGGCCCCACCCTGGCCGAAGATTTCAGCCGGGAGCGTCATCCGCCTAAACTGGAAGCGCAAACCGACTTTACCTTACTGATTATGCGTGGTTATGCCGATACTGACTTTAGCGAATACAGCGGCAGTGCTCAGGTTAACTTATTGTATTCAAAGCAAGTATTAATAAGCCGTATCCACTGCCACAATCCGCAGTTGCTAAAGCAACTTGAACCACAACTTAGCAGCGGCACCAACGCCACTATTGCCGATTGGGTAAAGCAGCTCACGTTAGCCGTGTCGGCCAGTTATCTGGAAAAACTGATTAACTTTGAAGATGAACAGAGCGACTTGGAAGATGTTATGCTGCACCGTGGCAATGATGAGCATATGGCGCGCATAATGCGGTACCGCTCGGTGCTGCGCAAAATTAATCGTAACCTGGCCTATCAGAAAGACATTTTTTCCGACGCTATGTATGAAGAACAAAACCCGTTGCTGCGTCATTTTAACAGCGCGGATATTCGCGACTTTTACGAAAAATTTGAGCGGCTGCACAGTATGACGGATATGTACTACGATCAGCTCAGCGATCTGGTGGAAGGTTATTTATCTACCACCTCGCACCAGATTAACGAACGGATGAAAGTATTAACCATTGTCAGCACTATTTTCATCCCTCTGACATTTATTGCTGGCATATACGGCATGAACTTTATCAATATGCCGGAGCTGCAAATGATGGATGGCTATTTTATTGTGCTGATTGCTATGGCAATAGGCGGCGTCGCAGGGCTGACATGGTTTAAAATACGCGGCTGGTGGTAACACCACCACAGGCTAGGGAGTTGTAAATGGCTGAAAACCAACCGCTGGATATTGAAGAAATAGTACGCGACAGCTTTAACGAAGATGAAGCGGAACAACTGACCGGAAAGCTAAGCCAGCTGGAACCGGAAGAAATTGCTATTGCGCTGGAAGCCATGCCGGTAGAGCAGCGGGTAAGCACCTGGCTGAGCCTGCACCCGGATGATCAGATAGCAGCACTGACCTATATGCGGGTAGACGCCCGCGACAATATTTTTAAACAGTTAGATGAAGCGCAGCTACGCAGCCTGGTTGAGGGCATGGAAGTTGATGATCTGATTGAGCTGCTTGATGAGCTGCCGCAGCGGATTTACGACTACGCCTGCTCACGCCTTGATGAAAGCCAGCGCCGCTGGCTGGATACTGCACTGGCCTATGATGAAGATCAGTGTGGCCGTTATGCTGATCACGATATGCTGATCATCAATAAAAATGCCAAAGTACGCGATGCTATCAGGCTGTTTCGCCAGTTGGCAGAAGACGCCGAATACCACGACGCACTGTTTGTGGTAGACCGCACCGGCCGCTACGCCGGCCTGGTACATGCCACTCAGTTACTCGGCCTTGGCAGCCACTTACCGATTGAAACCGTTATTGATAACGAAGCGCCGATAGTGGAAGGCGAAATGGAGCTGGATCAGGGCTCAGATATTGTTTCACGCTCTGGCTATACTGCGCTGGCGGTTATTGACGACGAAGGCAAATTGCTTGGCCGCTTATCTATCGGTGAAGCGTTGGAAAACGTGCGCCGCAGCCTGGAAAGCCAGTTTATGCACACCGCCGGTTTAGACGAAGAAGAAGACTTATTCGCGCCCATTTTTGACAGCGCCAAGCGCCGCGCGCTCTGGCTGGGTATAAACCTGCTAACCGCGTTTTTAGCAGCCTGGACCATAGGCCTGTTTGAGGCCACCTTACAGCAGGTGGTAGCATTGGCGGTTTTAATGCCGATAGTAGCCAGCATGGGCGGTATTGCCGGCAGCCAGACACTGACACTGATTATCCGCGGCCTGGCACTGGAACAAATTACGCCGAAAACCTATATGACATTGCTGCGTAAAGAGCTGGGGGTCGGCGCCATTAACGGTGTACTGTGGGCACTGGTGATAGCCGCTATTACTTATTTGTGGTTTGGTGACTGGATTATCGGCGGCATTATCGGTATGGCGATAGTGATCAATATCGTTATTGCGGCTATTTCCGGTGTGCTAATCCCTATCTGGCTGGAAAAACTGGATATCGATCCGGCCTTGTCAGGCTCAGTAATACTGACCACGGTAACTGATGTGATCGGCTTTTTCGCCTTTCTCGGTTTAGGCTCACTGTTTTTGCTCTCCTAGACAGGCTGAGTAGGAGCGCTGCACTAAAGCAGAAAAGCAACAGAATTATTTTGCCCAAACAGCAGTATTGTTGCTGCCTGAAGGCGCAGACACTTTTACAATAGCGACTGATCTTACCTCTTATTGGAGAGCGCATGAAAATTGCGATTTTATCGCGCAATGCTGAACTGTATTCCACCAAACGTCTGGTAGAAGCAGCAACAAACCGTGGCCATCAGGTGCAGGTAATCGATCCGCTTACCTGCTATATGAACGTTAACCGCACCAACTCTTCTATTCACCATAAAGGCCAGGTGTTGGAAGACTTTGACGCCGTGATCCCGCGTATTGGTGCCTCTATTACGTTTTACGGCACGGCCGTACTGCGCCAGTTTGAAATGATGGGTGTATACAGTTTAAATGAATCTGTTGCCATCAGCCGCGCCCGCGACAAACTGCGTAGCCTGCAGTTATTAGCGCGTCAGGGTATCGGCCTGCCGGTTACCGGTTTTGCCGATAAACCGGGCGATATTCCCGACCTTATCGAAATGGTAGGTGGCGCACCTTTAGTGATCAAACTGCTTGAAGGTACTCAGGGCATTGGCGTGGTGCTGGCTGAAACCCGCACCGCGGCAGAGAGCGTAATAGAAGCTTTTATGGGCTTAAATGCCAATATACTGGTGCAGGAATATATCCGCGAAGCCAATGGCGCCGATATTCGCTGCTTTGTTGTCGGTAATAAAGTAGTCGCCGCAATGAAACGCCAGGCTAAAGCCGGTGAGTTTCGCTCAAACCTGCACCGCGGCGGCACAGCCTCGGCCATACGGCTAAGCAAAGAAGAGCGCAGCACAGCCATTCGGGCAGCGAAAACCATGGGTTTAAATGTCGCCGGCGTAGATTTACTGCGCTCTAACCATGGTCCGGTAGTGATGGAAGTAAACAGCTCGCCGGGGCTTGAAGGTATTGAAGCGGCTACCAGCAAAGATATTGCTGATATCAGTATTGCTTTTTTGGAGCAAAAAGTGGCCAGCCATAAAACCAGGCGCAAACTTAACACCAAAGGAACCGGCTAATGCAAAACGGCACAAGAGCACCTTTTATACTGGGTAACAGTAATATTCCACCGGGCAGCCGCGCTGTAGTGGATATCCCCTTTGGCAAGCTGTATACCCACACCGAGCTAAACATTGGTGCTCATGTGATCCACGGCCGCAAAGACGGCCCGGTATTACTGGTAACCGCGGCACTGCACGGTGATGAAATTAACGGCGTGGAAATATGCCGCCGCTTGCTAAAACTGCCGCGACTGAATCAGCTTAAAGGTACGCTTATTATAGTGCCGATAGTAAACACCTATGGCTTTGTGCAGCAGTCACGCTATTTACCCGATCGGCGCGATTTAAACCGCAGCTTTCCAGGTAGCGAGAAAGGCTCACTCGGCAGCCGGATGGCATTTCAGTTTACCGATAAAATATTAAAAAACTGCACTCATGCCATTGACCTGCACACCGGCGCTATTCACCGTTCTAACCTGCCACAGGTGCGCGCCAGCGCCAAAGACAAAGTGGCGCTGCGCATGGCTGAAGTGTTTAACGCGCCCATTATTATTAAAGCTGCCAGCCGTGACGGCACTATGCGTGGCACGGCCAATAATTTAGGCATTCCGCTTTTGCTCTATGAAGCCGGTGAAGCGCTGCGCTTTGACGAGCAATCGATCAATGTCGGCGTGCGCGGTATTTTAAATGTGATGACCGATTTGGGTATGCTCAGGGCGATGCGGAAAAAGCCGACCACCAAATCGTTATTTTCTAAAAAAAGCAGTTGGGTGCGGGCCGAGCACGACGGCATAGCACGCTACTATGTGGGCCTGGGCCAAACAGTAAAAACCGGCGATGTGCTGGCGCATATCTATTCACCCTACTCGGATTTTGAAGTGGCGGTGCCGGCCAGCTTTGACGGCATTGTCATTGGCCGTAACAACCTGCCGCTGGTAAACGAAGGAGAAGCGCTGTTTCATGTCGCTGAAGTCAGCTCACTTGATGAAGCAGAAAAAACTCTGGATGCCATTAATGACGAAGTAGACAATGCCATGCCACCGGTACTGGGTGAAGAATATGGCGTGGTTTAAAGCGCTACTGCTTTTGTGATACCACGTCGTAACGTTTCAGCTCAGGCAAGCGCTGTTGTAATTGTTTTTCAATTTCATCCAGCTCCTGCATACGCTGGCAGAATAACGCCGATTTTTCTTCCAGCTCTACCGCTTTGGCATCCAGCCCCAGATTAATTTTGTCTACCATTTGGCCAACCGACTGCCAATCCTGATTGTCTGAACGCTCAAAGTTACTGTCTGAGTGGCGCAAGGCATCGCGCAGTGCCCCCCATACCGCACCAACAGTATGGCGGGCCAGGTTATCCAGTTGGGGTTTTAATTCGTCATGCAGAAAATAATCCAGCTCATTCAGGCTCTGCGGCGCCAGATAGAAGTGATCGTTACTGCGCACAAAGCGCGACATCCACTGAAAGGTAGTTTCCCGCACCAGCTCGCGCCATTCAGCCTGCTGCGCCTGGCTGCCAATACCGCTGAACATGGCTTCAATGCTGGATAATCCCAGCTCCACACCGTCTACCGCTATACTAACAATTTCAGGTACAAAACGGCGTAAACCCTGGCTGTACTGCGCCAGCAATAAGGTGTCGTCTTCTTCCAGCGTAACCCACTCACCACGAACAAACAGCTGATGATCAGCGTTTATCTGCACATGGGTGCGGTTGTTTTGCATAATACGGATCTGATCAGGCGAGATAATAATACCGTGCGCAAACGCCATATTGCACTCCGCTGCCGATAACAGCGGCGCAAACAACAGCATAAAGATAAAGAAAAAACGCTTCACTGATAATTTACCCGGTCACTTCGTCAGACAAAGCCTACGTTAGCGCAGCAGAAAACACATTACCCTGCATCGCAGGGCAATTGCCACCTGTCGAAAATGCAGCCTGGTGCATATTAGCTGGTCCGTGTTAATAGAAAGGTTCTATCGACACACTGCCGTCTACCAGCAGTATTTTTGACGGGCCGTATTCGCGGCGGCTGCGGATAATATCTTTGTCAAAATGCACTTCAACCGCAGCAAACAGCTGCTGGTGCGCCACAATAAGTGCCTGCTCCAGTTTTTCTTTGCGTTGTACTTCCAGTGCTTTAACATCGTCAATTAATGCCAGTGCCACCGTTTTGTGGTCATCAAATTCACCCTGTAACTCCTGGCGGCGTAATTCTATCTGGGCGTTGCCTTCAATTTTCTTCAACTTTTCCAGTTGTTCCCGAATATCCAGCATATCTTTTTTCGCTGCAGCAATACTGGCGCGCAGTACTTCTTGTTTTTCCACTATCGGGTCGGTCAGCCGGTTCAGCTCAATATAAATGTTGCTGCTGGAGGGCGCACCAAGGTTGCCTGTATGAATACCGTAATCCAGATAATAATAGCCGCCGATAACCTTACCATTAGGGTTGTCTTCAGGGCCGGCATACACTTTGGCGGCAGACACCGCACAGTGCATTATTTGCTTTTTAACGTAAATATTGCCGTTAGCACTTAAGCGGGCATATTGCGCAATATTACACTCGATATCGCCCTGCGCTTTTAGCTCTGTGCTGTATTCCGTGTCTTTTTCTGCAGTGGCTATCTGATGGCCAATAATAGCGCCGCCAATTTTGATATCACCGCCGGCTTCTACCAAGCTACCTTCAACAAAGCCTTTTACAAAAACATTGCCACCGGCTATAACTTTCATGCTTTCAGTGACATCGCCGTTAATTACAACTGAACCACGAAAAATAATATGTCCGGTAGCCAGATCAACATTCTTTACGGTAAACACCTCGTCAACGGTAGCACCGTTTTCGATTACCCGGGGTAAACCATCACGTGCGGCCAGCAATAAATCGGTATCCTCTGCCGATAGCTCACTGCCTTCGCCCAAATTCCACTCCACAACCTGCCCCGGTGTAGCGGGCAGCACATTGCCGGTAACGGTCATGCCATCTACCCCGGCAGTAGGCGGATGCCGGCGCATTAAAGGTTCGGCAGCGCGAATAGACGGAATAACACCAAAGTCGCGTAAGTCGGCTTTTTCTTCAGACTGCAGTAAGGGTTTGTTGCGCCGGCTTTCCATATCGGGGATCAATGCTTCAAAGCGGGAGTTAACCCCCTGCACGACCTGGCGGCCACGCGCTATAACCAGTTTTACTTTGCTGCCCGGATCGGCTTTACTGGCATGAGTTACCAGCTTGATGATGTGCTCTTTACTAAAACCAAATACCACCCCGGCTTCCTGCGCGGCTTTAACCAGCATATTGGCCGACACCGGTGGCCCGCCCCAGGCTGAGGTAATAATGGCGGCGGCTGACATCTTGTCTTCGCTGATATCAAACTTAAGCTCTGCCGGGCGCATGTCGGCAATACGGTACGTTAATGGCGCACCTTCTGCTTGCAGTTTGTCTTTAATTTTTTGCTGAATTTGCTGATATTCTATCAGCAGGTTGGTGAGTTGATCCTGGATTAAAAAGCAACGGCCATAGCCGGCTTGCTGTAACTGGGCGTTAACGTCCTGCGCCGTCAGCGCATTCAGAGTTACAGGCACGGTTATCTTTATACTATTATTGTGCTCGGTAAATTGCATATGGCTTCACACTTCAGGTTACTGCACGAAAGCTAGTCTAATGAAGCAAATAACCGGCCTGAACACAAGCCCTTTTGCTAACGCAGGGCTCAGTTGTGGCTAATACATCAGATATAGTTTTCCTGGTGGATACGGATAAACAAGTCTGTACCCGCTTTACTGTAATCAATTTTATATTCTTTGTTATTAATAGCCTGGACGAAAAGTAAGGTTTTCACTTCGCTAAAAACGTCTGAACTTGAGATATCAACCACTTCCATATAGCGATCTTTTGCATCAGCTCTGTTAGCTGGCACGGCTTCAGTAAACACTTTTACACCGTGTCTTGTTACGACAACAACCGGATCGTTATCATCATTTACTATCACCAAGTCAAGCTTTTTATTTTTATGGATCAAGGTGTTACGACCACTAACTAAAAACGGTTTTTCGTAAGTATTCATTCATTGCCCTGCACAATATTTGGGAATGACAATATTATGATACAGTCAGCCCATAGTGTCTAGGTTGCTGTATTCTGGATACATTGTAACCTGGCCTGATTAATCTGCTTACACAGGTTAAGCGCATCAGCTTCGCTAAGCTCGACAGGCACAAAAATATCAAAGCCGGTAGCATCAGCCAAACGCTGCATCCGGTGCGCAAAAGCCGCTTTAATACCGTTATATTGCTGTTGGGCTGTACTGAAGTTTTCGCCTTCAACCAATAACTCACTGGCGCACTGCCCGCTATTACAGCCTTGCCTTATAGCTTCTACATACAAGGCACGTTGCTCGGTCATAATGCGCACTGCCAGACGCAGTGGTAAGCCTTGTAAAAAGCTGTCGTAATCGGTCAGTTTAAAGGCAATATAGCTGAGTTTTTTTTGCTCAAGCTGCGGTACACCGCTGTATAAAAAGCTGTTCCAGGGTAAAAACCAACTGCCGCGCCGATGAAAATACCGTAAACCTTTTTCATCATACTGCAAAAAATAGGCTGGCTCAGACAGCTTGGCCCAACCGGCAAAAAGCCCCAATGCCGCTATAACAAACGCTAGCGCATGCAGCACATTCAATTGCTCTACCCAGAGTAAACTGAGCAACAGTAACAGTAATACTGCGCCACTGCCCAACATCAGTGCAGCGCCCCCCCGGCTTGCACCACCCTGAATTTGACTCAGCTGCATATTCATCACCTCCGCTGCCGCTATATTATGGCTAATATGGCAGGCTTTGCCGCTTAGTTCAGCAGATATTGTTGAATTAAACCGCAGTTATATCCCGCTTAATCGACCAACGCCGCTACGACTGCGATAACAGGAAATCTAAACAGTGCTTTCTTCCATACAATAAGGCAGAAATTATTATTAAGCTGTTATCCGGGGTTATTGTGGCAAAATTACATTCAAAATTAATTTGGGTGATTCTCATCGCTCTGCTGGTATTTGTAGGCTATTTGTACTGGATACCCAGCCAGAAAGTGGATGCGCGTCGCGATGCCGCTGTCGTAGCCGTAAGTACCGCTAAAGTAGAAACCAAGCCGATGATCCGCAGCGTTAATTCACTGGGTACCGGTATTTCTAACCATTCTATTCAGTTAATTTCGCCCACCAGCGACTTTGTCACTGAGCTGAACATTCGTGAAGGTAAAGCCATTAAACAAGGTGAAGTGATTGCCCGTTTACATGATGTGGAAGAGCGCGCGCGCGTAACCGAGCTGGAAGGCATACTGGAAGATCAAAAACGCCAGTTAGACCGGCTGAAAAACCTGGCTACCACTCAGGCCACTGCGCAATCGATGCTGGATGAGCAACAAACCCGGGTAAATACTACACTGGCACAACTGGATATTGCCAAAGCCCAGTTAGCGGAAATGACTATCCGCGCGCCTTTTAATGGTCACCTTGGCCTGCGCCAGGTTAGTGTTGGTGCTTATATTAATAGTGGTACTGTTATTACCACACTGGATGATTTAAATACCCTGCGCGTTGCCTTTAGCGTTGCCGAGCATTATCTGGCTGATATCAGTGTTGGTATGCCTTTAACCGTAACCAATGCCGCTTATGGCGATATCACCTTTAACGGTAAAGTCAGCGCTATTGATACCCGGCTGGACCCGGTTACCCGCACTGTCACAGTACACGGCGCTTTACCTAATGAAGATTTGCGCTTGCGCCCCGGCATGTTGCTGCATGTAAAGCTGGAGCTGGACAACCGCGTAGCTATGCAAATTTCAGAAAAAGCCCTGGTGCCGCAGCAGCAAAAACAGTTTGTTTATAAAGTTGATGCTGACAACAAAGTGACTCAGGTTGAAGTCACCACCGGGCAGCGTGTGCCAGGCTGGGTTGAAATACTGGGCGGGCTGGAAGAAGGCGATGAAGTGGTAGTTGAGGGCATTCAGAAACTGCGCTCAGGCATCACCATTAACCGGGTTGGAGGCTGATATGCTGCTGTCCGATTTGTCGGTTAAAAGGCCGGTATTTGCCACTGTTGTAAACCTGCTGCTGGTGGTATTTGGTATTGTCTGTTTTACCATGCTGCCGCTGCGTGAATACCCGGATATTGACACGCCTATTGTCAGTATCGGCACCAACTATCCTGGCGCCTCAGCCGAAATTGTTGAATCTAAAATTACCCAGTTGCTTGAAGATCGCATTAGCGGTGTTGAAGGTATAAAGAATATTAACTCGGTCAGCCGCAATGGCCGCTCGAATATTTCTATTGAGTTCGCTGTTGAGCGCGACATAGATGCCGCCGCCAACGACGTGCGCGATCGGGTGTCACGCGCGTTAAACAACCTGCCGGATCAGGCCGACCCACCTGAAGTATCTAAAGCCAGTGACGATGAAGACACGATCGCCTGGTTTGTATTAAACAGCGAAACGATGACCTCGCTGGAGCTAACCGATTACGCCGATCGCTATATTGTCGAGCGTTTTTCAGTCGTTGACGGCGTAGCCCGTTTGCAACTGGGTGGCTCGCGTGATTACGCCATGCGTATCTGGCTGGACCGCGATGCCATGGCATCACGCGGTGTAACAGTGCAGGATATTGAAAACGTATTACGGGCAGAAAACGTAGAACTGCCTGCCGGTAATATAAAATCTACCGATCGCGATTTTACCGTGCGTGTCGTGCGCACTTACAAATCTCAGGAGGATTTTCGCAAGCTGGTTATTAAACGCGGCGCCAATAATTATCTGGTACGGCTGGGCGAAGTTGCCGATGTACTGCTAACGGCAGAGAACGAAGAAAGCGAGTTTCGCGGCGACGGTAAAAACCTGCTGGGTATCGGTATTATTAAGCAGTCAAAAGCCAATACGCTAGAAGTGGTTCAGGCCGCCCGGGCAGAGATGGAGCGAATTAAGCCTACCCTGCCGGAAGGCACCACCATTGAGCCGGGTTACGATTCTTCATTGTTTATTGCCGAGTCGATCAAAGAAGTTTACAACACTCTGGCCATCGCGATGGCGCTGGTTATCGTAGTGATATTTCTGTTTTTAGGTAATATCCGCGCTACCTTTATTCCGGCCATAACCGTGCCAGTATCGCTGGTAGCGGCGGTTACCGTGCTGTTTGCGCTGGATTTTTCGGTTAACCTGCTGACCTTGCTGGCCATGGTATTAGCCATAGGTCTGGTGGTAGATGACTCTATCGTGGTGCTGGAAAACATTTACCGCCGCATTGAGCAAGGCGAGCATCCGCTGCTGGCCTCTTATCGCGGCGCACGCGAGGTTGGTTTTGCGGTTATTGCCACTACGCTGGTACTTATTTCGGTGTTTGTGCCGCTGGTGTTTATGCAAGGCCAGCTGGGTAAACTCTTTACCGAGTTCGCATTGGCGATTGCCGCTGCGGTGGCGTTTTCCAGTGTTACCGCGCTTACGTTATCACCGATGCTATGCAGTAAATTACTGACGCACCAAAAACGTGAAAGCAAACTCGGCCTGTGGCTACATGGTGCCTTTCATAAACTGGAAAATGCCTACCGGCGCCAGTTGGATGTTGTTTGCGCTACACGCTGGCCGGTGATCGTAGTGGTTGTGCTGTGCTTTTTAGCCAGTTATATGCTGGTAAAACTGTTACCCAGCGAACTGGCGCCGGTTGAAGATCGTGGTACTTTCTTTGTCATGATGAGCCCGGCTGAAGGTGCCAGTTACGCCAGCAATAGCCGCAATATGCGCCTGATTGAAGACGTACTGATGCCCTACTACCATGACGGCGAATTTAACCGCTTACTGGTACGGGTGCCAGGCTGGGGTAACAGTGGTGGTATTGCCATAGTCGGCACTGAAAACTGGCATAACGGTAAACGCCGCACGCAGGACTTAATGGGCGAAGTAGGCGAAAAGCTAAACGACATACCCGATGTACGTGCTTTCACCTTTATGCGCAGCGGACTGGGTGGCGGCGGTGGCGGTGGCCGGCCAATCCAGTTTGTATTGCAGGGTAATACCTATGAAGAGCTGGCACGCTGGCGCGACATTGTGATCAGTAAAGCGGCAGAAAACCCTAATATTCTGATGCTGGATCATGACTATAAAGAAACTGTGCCGCAGATACTGGTAGAAATTGACACCGAGCGCGCCGGCGATTTGGGTATTTCTGTCGGTGCTATTGGCCGCTCGCTGGAAGCTATGTTGGGCGGTCGCCGGGTCACCACTTTCTTAGATCGTGGTAAAGAGTACGATGTTATTATTGAAGGCCTGGACGACGATTTCAGCTCACCGGGCAGTATCAGCAATGTCTACCTGCGCTCGGATACGTCTAGCGAGCTAATCCCGCTGGATAACCTGGTAACACTGCGTGAAGAGGCTACGTCATCCAGCCTGAACCGTTACAACCGGATGCGGGCCATTACGTTAACCGCCAGTATGGCACCGGGCTACAGCCTGGGCGAAGCGCTGGAATATCTGGAGAACGTGGTTAAAACAGAAATTCAGGACACCGTTGGTATTGATTACAAAGGCGAATCGCTGCTGTATCAGGAAAGCGGCAGCTCTACCCTGATGGTATTTATTCTGGCCCTGGTGATCACCTACCTGGTGCTGGCAGCGCAGTTTGAAAGCTTTATTCACCCGCTGGTTATTATGATCACCGTTCCGCTTGGGTTAGTTGGTGCCTTGTCTGGCTTGTATTTCAGTGGCATGACACTGAATATCTACAGCCAGATTGGCCTGGTAATGCTGATAGGGCTGGTAGCGAAAAACGGTATTCTGATTGTTGAATTTGCCAACCAGCTGCGCGATGCCGGCATGGAATTTGTTGCCGCCATTCAACAAGCGGCAGCACAGCGGTTACGCCCTATTGTGATGACAGCCTTTACCACTGCAATGAGCAGCATACCACTGATAGTAGCATCAGGGCCGGGCTCAGAAAGCCGGATGGTAATAGGTATGGTTATTTTCGCCGGGGTATCGCTGGCAACACTGATGACCATCTATGTTGTACCGGTAATGTATATAGCGTTAGCGCGAAATACCGGCTCACCCAAACGGCTTGAACATAAACTGCAGCAGCTGGAAAAAGAAGCGCCAGACGAACATGCGGCAGACGAGGTACACCCAAGCTGATCACATCAGCAAGCCCGGGTTGTTAACTAATAAAAACGCCCCGCAGGTTTAATAGCGGGGCGTTTTTTTAACTACAGTGCCGTTTAGCTACAGCGTCGAGTTATTATTCAGAGCGCCTCGCTGCTCTCCCCCTCTTTATCTACCGGCGGCGGTGGCAACATATCTTCACGGCTGATGCCCAGAATCTCTGCAATAGCGCTGGCCACATAAATAGACGAGTAAGTACCTACCGCAATACCAAACAGCAGTGCAGTGGCAAAGCCATGTATTAGCGCGCCGCCCATATAAAACAGCACTATTAATACTAATACAGTGGTTAAAGACGTAATAACCGTACGGTTTAGCGTAGAGGTAATCGCATCGTTGATGGTTTCTGCTACCGTTGTTTCACGCAATTTACGGAAACTCTCACGGATACGGTCAAATACTACAATGGTGTCGTTAATCGAGTAACCTATCAGCGCCAGTATCGCGGCCAGCACCGTTAAATCAAACTCCAACTGCAATACGGAAAACAGCCCCAGCGTTAAAATAACGTCATGTGCCAGCGCTGCTACTGCCCCCACCGACAAACGCCATTCAAAACGCATGGCAACATAGGCCAGAATGCCCAACAGTGCCATCAGCATAGCCAGGCCGCCGTCTTGTTTTAGCTCTTCGCCGACACTGGGCCCGACAAACTCAACCCGGCGCATGGTTACCGCCTCAGCCTGTTGGCTATTAAGTGCCTGCAGCACCGTGTCCCCCACCACCGCCTGGGCAATATCGGCGCGCAGCGGAATACGGATCAGCACATCGCGGCTGGTGCCAAATAGCTGCACCACCGCATCTTCATAGCCGGCGTTAGTCAGCGTTTGTCTTACCGCCACTAAATCGGCCGGTTTGGCAAAGCCTACCTCAATCACAGTACCGCCGGTAAAATCCAGCCCCCAGTTAATGCCGTTAATAGCAATAGAAGCAAAAGAGCCTAATACCAGCACGGCTGACAACACAACAGCCGCCCATTTTAACCGCATAAAATTTAGCGGTTTGGCAAAGTTAAATATCTGCATGCCGAGCTCCTTATATCGGCAGTGACTGCACGCGGCGGCCACCCCAAATTAAATTTACTAATAAACGGGTGCCGACTACCGCCGTAAAAATCGACGTTAAAATACCTATCGCCAGCGTTACTGCAAAGCCTTTTACCGGCCCGGTACCAATACCAAACAACACCAGTGCTACCAGTAAGGTGGTAATGTTAGAGTCGGCAATGGTGGCAAAAGCCCGGTCATAGCCATGGTGAATAGCTTGCTGCACTGAGCGCCCCTCCAATAGCTCTTCGCGGATACGCTCAAATATAAGTACGTTGGCATCTACCGCCATACCCACCGTAAGCACAATACCCGCCATACCCGGCAAGGTTAACGTAGCACCGGGGATCAGCGACATCATGCCCACCAGCAGCACCAGGTTGGCCACCAGTGCGATATTGGCTACCATGCCAAACGCTTTGTAGTACACCGCCATAAACAACAGCACAGCAGCCATACCCCACTGAATTGCCGTTATGCCCAGCTCAATGTTTTCTTTACCTAAACTTGGGCCTATGGTGCGCTCTTCAATAATTTGAACCGGCGCAATTAAGGCACCAGCCCGCAGCAAGGTGGCCAGGTTTTGCGCCTCGGCTGGCGAATTAATACCGGTAATCACAAAATCACGGCCTAAACGGGCCTGAATAGTGGCGTCGTTAATGACTTCCTGTTGTTTAATCAGTATCGGGTTGCCGTCAGCGCCTATTTCAGTGCCAGGCTTATACTCAATAAACACTGATGCCATACGCCGGCCTATTGCGTCTTTGGTCCCCGCCGACAGCAAGGTTCCGCCTTTGGCATCCAGCTTGATATTGACCTGCGGCTGGCTGTATTCGTCATAGCCAGAGCTGGCACCGGTAATATGATCGCCGGTAAGCATAATGCGTTTTTCCAGCAGTACCGGGCGGCCATCGCGGCTGTAATACAGCTCTGAATTAGGCGGCACCCGGCCTTCCAGCGCCGAGCCTAAATCGCCTTCAGTGTCTACCAGACGAAACTCCAGTGATGCCGTAGCACCCAGAATTTCTTTTGCCTGAGCCGTGTCTTGCACCCCGGGTAACTGCACCACGATGCGATCAGCCCCCTGGCGCTGCACTAACGGCTCAGCCACACCAATTTCATTTACCCGGTTACGGATAATGGTGATGTTTTGTTCCAGCGCGTATTCACGGATTTCTTTTAAGCGGATTTCGCTAATGCCTACCAGCAAGGTCAGATTATCGCTGCTGGTAGTAAACACCAGTTCACGATCGCGCTTTTTTAATGCCGCTTCAGCGGCTACAACATCTTCGGTGCTACGAAAACTTACCTGCACCTGGCCACGGCCGATATCGGCCTGCACATTGCGATAGCGAATTTTATCTTCGCGTAAATCAGCCCGGAAGGTTTGCACCATGTCGTTCAGGTTTTTATCCAGTGCGGCTTTCATATCCACCGCCAGCAAAAAGTGTACGCCACCACGTAAGTCCAGGCCTAAGTTCATCGGTGTGGCACCAATGGCGGTTAACCAGCCGGGTGTGGCCGGTGCCAGGTTAAGTGCCGTAACAAAGTTTGCTCCCAGTTGCTGGTTGGCAATTTCACGCGCCTGTAGCTGATCTTCAGTGCTGTTAAAACGGGCCAGAATTTGGCCCTCTTCCAGCACTACCGATTTAGCCGCAATATTGGCTGAGCGGAAGCTTTGCTCCAGCTGTGAGCGGGTTTGCTCTGCTACAGTACCGCCACGGGTAGCGCTGATATTCAGTGCCGGATCTTCCGGGTATAAGTTGGGTAACGCATACACCAGTGCCAGCAATAACATGCCAATCACCAGCACATAGCGCCAGACAGGGTTTTTATTTAACATCGGTTTATCCTTAGGTTTTTCGCTACAGCCACAGCGCTAATTCATGGTGTTCGTCAGTTCATGATGTTAGTCAGCGGCTGCCAGGCACTCTGCACCAACCCGTTAAGGTGCTTAATACATAAAAAAGCAGAGTGCGGTATTTAACCGGCTTTAGCACAAAAAATACAAAACTAACCTGTAAAGGTATGAGTTGCGGTGTGTTTAGTGTGCCGGGTTAAGCATTAACTTAAGGAAAACTGTGGCGGGGCTCTGGCCTGTTGCGGGGTAACAATTACGGCATAGTGCGCCGTGGATATCACCACAGCAGCGACACAGGTTAAACTAAAAACTGCGCTACGTTTGGCCGGTAATAGCGCATATTGCGGCTGGTCGTCTTTATCCTGCGGGGTGTTTAACGTGTGCTGATGCAGTGAAGGGTTTACTGCATGAAACTGAGAGTCTGCCAGCGGCGATAAGCGTGCATCGTGCACGGCAAAGGCTTGCGGCGTACACAATAAGCTTAAATAAAACAGTATGGCAAAACTACTTAGCCAGCGCATAACACCTCATTTTACCCCGGTACGCAGCCGTTTTTTAGCACTGCGTGCGCGCATAATGGGCCCTAATTCTTTACAGCACAAGCGTTGGCAGCAAAAATTTGCTAACGCACGCTTTAAATTACCTTAGAATAACGCTGCTGGCCCTGGGTTAAATAAGCATCAAAGCAGGCGCAAATGCTGCGCACCCATAAACGCCCTGCTGCAGTTACGTGAATCCGCTCGGCATAGACTTCAACCAGGCCATCTTCCATAAATGGCTGCAGGTGTTCAAGCGCCCGGGCAAAGTATTGCCAGAAACCATGCAAGCGCCACTGGCGGCTAAATGTTTCCAAGTCCAGTTCAAAGTGGCAAATTAACTGGCTGATCAAAGCTGCCCGTAGTTTATCATCAGCGCTTAAGCTAAAACCGCGTTCAACCGGCAACTGGCTGGCAGCAATAGCCGCATAATAACCGCTTAACTCTTTGCTGTTTTGCCACAGCACACCATTTACCTGGCTGATACTGGACACGCCAAGGCCAATCAGGGCATTTTGCCCAGCCGTAGTATAGCCCTGAAAATTGCGCTGCAGCTTACCGGCAAGTTGCGCTTTGGCTAGTGCATCATCCGGCCGGGCAAAATGGTCCATGCCAATAAACTGATAACCGGCCGCCACAAAGGCGTTAATGGCCATACTTTGCAACTGCAGTTTAAGCGCTGCATTTGGCAGGCTGGCATTGTCCAGCTTACGCTGGGCGGCAAAACGCTCGGGCAAATGGGCGTAGCTAAATAATGAAATGCGGTCTGGTTGCAGCCGGATAATCTGCTCCAGCGTGCTGGCAAAACTGTCTGGCTGCTGAAACGGCAAGCCATATACCAGATCAAGATTAACAGAGCTAAACCCCAACTGGCGGCTAAGCTGCACCTGATGGCAGATAAGTGCGGTGTCCTGCACCCGGTTAATGGCAATTTGTACTTTTTCATCTAAATCCTGCACACCAAAACTCACCCGGTTAAAGCCAAGTGCGCGCAAATGTGCCAGCTTACTGTCACTGCAACTGCGCGGGTCAATTTCAATGCTGATTTCTGCATCTGGTTTTATTGTAAAGTGGCGATGTAACAGCGCGATTAAGCGGCTAAGTTGTACTTCAGTTAAAAAAGTTGGCGTACCACCGCCCAGGTGCAGCTGAATAATCTGTTTTTGCGCCAGCAGCGGCTGGTACAACGCCATCTCCTCTGCCAACGCATCAAGATAGCTATCAGCTTTATGCTGATGCCGGGTTACCACTTTATTACAGCCGCAGTAGTAGCACAGCTTATGGCAAAACGGGATATGGATATAAAGGCTAAGCTCGTTGGGGCTTTGGCTGATGGCGGTTTGGATCTGTGTTTGATCAAAATCGTTTTTTAGCGCCAGTGCGGTTGGGTAAGAGGTATAACGCGGGCCGTTAATATTATACTTGCTGATTAACTTTGGGTCCCAGTTGCTGACGGACATCTTAACCTCTTTAACACTGCTGGCGATTGACTGATAACCATGATAAGCCCTGGCGTGTCAGCTGATATTGATCTGCCTCAGGCTTGGTTTAACTATAACCAAGCAAGCGCAATAATATTTGTCAGCTCCTCTGGTAACGGCGGGTAAAAGGATTTACTGTATTTGCTTGTTAAGGCCGCGTTCAGCTTTACCATTTAACGGCAGTCAACAACCGTTACAGCAGCCTTATAAACACCGGAGCAGATATGGGATCCATGCTACTTAGCCGATACTGGACGCTTGCCGTCGCTACGCTATTTGGCTGCGTGTTACCGCAAAATGCTCTGGCACAAGAACCCGTGCTCCCCTACCAGAACTGGGCTGAGGTAGTGCGCAGCAAGCCTTATGCAGAAAGCAAGGGCGTCTATGACAATGTGATGAATGTACGGCGCTGGATCCTTACCCGCTCAGGTCATTGTACCGAACGCAATCGCCATCTGTTGTTTGATATGCGCGGAAACTTTCTGCAGTTTATTGACGACGCCACGGACTCTTTGCAAACCCAGTTAATTCTGAATCAAACCCGTCAGGGCATGGCACAACAAGGCCAGGTTCATGCCTGGGTAGAAGGCAATAGCCAGACCCTTGGCTACCCTTTTGCCATTCGCTGTCACCAGCCCTATGTAGATTTACCTCTGGCCATATCGCGCTATCTGGGGGAGCGCCCGGACGGCCGCTTATCTGGAAACTGGGATGGCATTAAGGTGGGCACGCCTAACAATCAAGCCTCATTGCATGACACCCTGCGCTTGGTGCACGCCCGCCGGGTGCAGCAGAAGCGCATCAGTCTGCCCGACGACTTACTTTCAGATCTGGCCGGCATGTTAATTATCGAAAGTGGTGGCGTGCGCGAAGCTCACTCGAAAGCCAATGCCAGAGGGATCCTACAGCTAACACCGCAGGCACTTAAAGATTGCAAAGTACCTAAGAATAAACAGCTGCACCGTATTGCTCAGGTAGATTGCGCGCTATGGCTGTTTGAACGTAATCACCGGATGCTACAGCCGGTGTTTCTGACACGCTTTGGCCATTTGCCACAGGAAAAACAGGATCATATTTACCGGTTGTTGCTGATCCAGGCTTATCATGGCGGCCCTGGCCGCGTGAGATCGCTGCTGACAGACGACGAATTCAACAAACCGGCTGCTTATTTTGCCGAGCACCACCAGGATTTTAGTGCAGGCGATATTGCCTTTGGCATGGTATTTCATAACCTGGGTCGCAATCGTCTGGGCTTCGCCTCACTGTATTACACTGCCGATATCCGCATTGCGCTGCAGCAGTTGGAGTCCAAGCAGAGTGCCCGCCTCGCTCTGGGGCGCCCAGCCAAAACGCTGGTGCCGCCCGGAACAAACCAGCTCAGTAGCAAGCTGTAACAACTTACGCCGGCGACGGCCAATTACAGACTGTTGCAAGCGGCAAAGCTGGCTTAATGCCAGACTTACTTTGAACTTCCCCTAAAACACTTGACACTTAAACCTTATGCGTAATAATTACGACATTAATAGCTATTGTATGTAATTTTATGCATAAACAACCACTGCATAACGATAAAATGAGTTTTGCGCAATCACTTGGTAAGCTGGTTAAGCACCAGCGGGCACAAGTTATGGATCAAGCCGAACTGGCACTGCGCACGGGCCTGAGCCGCAGCACTATATCGACAATTGAAAACGGTAAATCAGTAACCACAGAGGCGCTGTTTACTGTGCTGGCACAACTGAATTTACTGCATTATTTTAGCGCCGTGCTAGACACTCAGTTAGCATTGGCAGACAACCAACAACAGCGTAAAGCACGTAAGCCTAAAGCGGAGTTATCAAATGACTTCTGAGCAAGCGTATGTGTTTCGCGCCAGCACAGTTTAGGCATCGGTGTTTTAGGACGCGAAGGCAGCATCGACAACTTACTATCGCACGACTTTCTCGTAAGGCAGCATTTGAGGATTGTCTTTGGCAATCTTTTTGTACTCATCTTCAAGCCACGCCTGACAATTCTCCAGGCACACCAGATGCTCCTCATAGTCAGACACATCGCGGATCGTTTCACTATGCAGAAACTTTTCGTTGTACTTAATAGCGTCATTGAGCGCTGACGTTAACAGCATCAGATACTGTTCAGATATTTCCAGTTTCATATCGCTTCCCTTACCACGTTAGCGGCCAGATCATTAAGCAAGCTTCTAAAAAATGATAGCGGCATATCGTATGCCGGCGCTATCGTATAGTGTGTAGCCGAGATACGGGAGTTAAACTTGTCTTTCACTATTGCAAGACCTGATGGCAACGTTGTGCCTTCGGGTATTTTGTAATATTCCCAAGAGTTTCCTTTAAATGTATTCGGTTTGTCAAAAGTACTTATTCCTCTTGGCGATGGCCGGCATGAAACCCACTTCACCCCGTTTTTTTCTGAAATCGTTATGTCTGCGGGCCTTAATTGGCCGTTGGATAACACCTTGTCTTCTTCAACCAGACCAAATAAAGAACCCTTATCTGTCGTTCTTTTTGCCCGCCATAAATTTACGGGAGATTGTTCAAAGTAGCGATCAATATCTCCTGCAGAGATCAAAATATCTTTAAGTATTTCAGTCATCGAAAGTCTTCCCTTACTAGGCAATTAGTAGATTTAGCCAACGATTCGGCACAGATCAAAATTAATCTAAAAGAGCATAAAAATAAACATCTACATCACAATAAACATCACATCTCCGCGAATAAGCACGGTATAACTGAATTCATTGCACTATTTCGGTAACGTGGCAGACACCCAATTAGCATTGGCAAGCAACCGACAACAGCACAAAGCACGCATACCTAAAGCGGAGGTATCGAATGATTTATGAGTATGCTTATTATCAATACCGTGCAAAAGCTGGTAGCGCAGTAGCCGCATTATTTTAAACAACACGGCGTTGGTGATGGCGATCTGGAGAGGCTAAAAGGTATTTTCCCAGCGCTATCGTTGCTACGAACTGGAGTGAAAGCCTGCTCGAAAAACGGTCGTTATTTGTTCTGCCCGTGATAAGACTTAGATCAGCTTTAGTGCTACATTGAGAATGTTCCACCTAGCAGCTTGAGTTAGTTCTTAAGTTCAGAAAGTTTCATTAAATCTTCCTTTATGGCGTCGAGTTGCCCGCTCGGTATTTCTTCCCCGAGTGCAGCGCCGACAAACTCAACAGCATTAAGAAGAACAGTACATAAAGTGTTAACAAATTCATCCAAGTCTTCTAGCTCTGGCTCGTTTTTTATGAATTCGACTTCATGATCATCCCCGATTAGAAAATGACCGCTTTCGAGAGATTTCGCATCTGAGTGAATCGAAGCACTCCCCATTCTGTAAAGTAAGTCGTACCAGTCTAGAAGACCAGCCTTCTCGGCTGATAAAGACGCAGGTACGGAAAACTTTTCAATGGCTGTCTTGTCATCATTTTTCTCGAATAACTGCGGACGGTGATTTTTAAGACCCAAGATCAGCTCTTCCTTCTTCGCCTGACACTCTACCTCCATAGACTTAATTCGGGCGTTATCTCTTGGTTTTTGACGTTTCAAATATTCAAGGATGCTACGCCCTTGCTTTAGCTGGTCCTTGCGTTCGGCTAGCTCGTACTCGATCATAAACTTCGGATCATTCTTCAACGCTCCAAGTTTAAACAAAGGTTCGAGAGCACACCGTAGTTGGGTCTCTGCTTGGACTCTAAGTCCATTCAAACTAAGCATGTAAGATGCCTGAGTGAAGTTAAGGACCCGAGCGTAAAGAATGGCGCACCAAGCTCCAGTAATATCATTCTCAGGTTTTGGGATATTCATTTCATACTGAAATGACCAAGCAACCTGATTCAGACGGCGGAACAAGCTAAGGTATGGCCCATAAGTCGCGGAGATGTGTTGAGAGAGCTGTAGAGACTCGACTCCTAAAAATCCGTGTCGTTCGAAGTCCGTAAAATCTGTCATAAGGTTCTCTTCTAAGAATCTGTCTTGATGTGTCACCACCACATTACCAGATCTCTGGCAGCAACTGTGGGTTCCACACTACTTCCCATAAATACCCGCCCGAATATTGAAAGTACCAGGCATCCCCCCTTGCCCCTCCAACTACATGCTTGTCGAGTGCGTGCCTTTGTTACGCGATTTATCCGCCAGGTGCTTGATCGCTGCTTCATCAAGACGGGCATGCCTTACTGACTCAGAAATACATGCGCCGACGTTTTCGTAAAAGCGCTTGCCCTGCTCATTGTCTTGCGCCACGATCCAATCTATGCGACTGCAGCCAGCTTCTTCAGCGACGTTACACAATGCCGACAACAGTGCTTCGCCAATACCTTTACTTCGATACTGCGGGTAGATAAATAAGTCATCAAGCCAGATCCCAGGCTTAGCAATAAAGGTAGAGTAGATACTGTAGTAGGTTGCAATTCCAATGATTTCGTCTGCCTCAACCACAACCAATGCGTGTGCTTTTGGAGCCTGTGAAAAAAAAGCTTCTTTAATATCGCTTTCTCTCGTACGCAACGTGTCGGCACAGCCGTCAAATTCTGCTTTTGCCCGTATAATGTTAAGTATCTGATTAGTATCAGCACTAACCGCTTGTCTTATACTAAAAATGATAAATTCTCCTTAAGTGTCACAATTGCGCCCACGTTATACCGCCTCTGGCAGCAACTGCGGGTTCCACACTACTTCCCATAAATGGCCATCCGGGTCTTGAAAGTAGCCGGCGTAGCCGCCCCAAAAGGTATCTTTTGCCGGTTTTACTATTGTTGCACCGGCGGCTTTGGCCTCTGCCATTACCTCATCTACTTCTGTTTTTGACATCACATTGTGGCCAATTGACACGCCTGAGCCGCGGCCACTAAACGGCAGCCCGGTATCCTGTGCCAGGCTGGTTGTTGGCCACAATGCCAGTTTAAGGCCCGTGGCTAAATCAAAAAACGCCACTGCACCATGTTCAAACTCATTGCCGACTATGCCGTCGGTAGGCAGGCCGAGGCCGTCGCGATAAAACTGCACGGCACGGTCTAAGTTAGCTACGCCAAGGGTTATCACAGAAATACGGGCTTTCATTTAAATTAACCTCTGCAATACGCCTTTGCGTTTAACGATATTTTTATAATCCCACTGAATATCTCTGGCTTTAGCCAACCAGCGCTGCAAGGCGGCAGTGTCAATCTCCACAACAGCGTTATAAAAAATCGAGGCATCTTTGAATTTTTTGCCGGTAATGTTTAAGCCTGCTTCGCCAAAGTCGGCCCCGCTCCAGAACATCAGCCGTATGCCGGCTTTTTGTTTGCTGTAGCCAACAATAGGGTTGCCGTTTAAAAACCATACCGGATGCGAATGCCATATCTTGCTGTCCGCATCAGGTAAGGTGTTATCTATTTGCTCTGCCAGCAGCTCGCATACTGCTTTCAGTTCTGGCTGTTGAGCCCCGTTGTAGTGACTAATCTCTGACTGTATCGTCATATTTGCCAACGCCTTTTAAGTTACATAAGCGACAAAATCGGTTACACCAACGTCATGGCCAAGCTGTTGCAATAGCGTGGTTAGCTGGCCGCGATGATGGGTTTGGTGGTTAAACATATGCGCTATTGCCACCCAAGCCGGATGTTCGCGCAACTGGCCCTGCGAATTACTGTATTTCATTGTGCTGGCAAGCTGTGTATCGGTTAACTCATCAGCAAAGTGGGTTATCACCTTGTCGGTGGCCAGCCTCTGCGTGCTAAGCTCGCTGAAATCTGCATATAACTCATCGCGCAGTGATGCAAACTGCTGCACCAGCTGCGCCGTTTGCAAAGACGCCATGGCAGGAAAGGCTTTGGCAAAGCGACCAAGCCAGATGCGATCGGCCAGCAGAATATGATTAAGTGTGCCGTGAATGGAACCAAAAAACGCGCCGAGATCTTTTTTACGCTCGTTGTCACTTAAACCTGCCACCAGAGTGAACAACCGGGCATTAAACTCACGGTTATATTTGGCAAAGCCCTGCATTTGGGCCTGATGGGATCCCATTATTTAGCCTCCTTTACCTGTCCTTCCAGCTGTATTACTTGTCTGAACCACAGACACTACAAAGCGGATCTTTGTTTAAACTAAACTGCCGCCACTGGCCGCTTAAGGCATCAAACAGCTGTAACTTTCCGTATAGCGGCGAGCCTACGCCTGCGATTATTTTTACAGCTTCCAGCGCTTGCATAGCACCGATTACGCCTACTACCGGGCTTAAAATGCCAGCTTCCATACAGCTTAGTTGCTGCTCGCCGAACAGCTGGCTTAAACAGTGATAACAGGCGCCGTCGCCTTGCATAGTAAAGCTGGCAACCTGACCTTCAAAACGGATGGCAGCACCCGATACCAGCGGCACTTTGGCATTAACACAAGCGGCGTTAATGGCGTTGCGGGTGGCTAAATTATCAGTGCAATCGAGCACCAGCGAATATTGCGGCACTAATTGCGCTAAGTCTGCTGTGCTTAAACGCTGCTGCAATGCAGTAATAGTGGTATCGGAGTTTAACTGGCGCAAGCTTGCCGCGGCTTGCTGCACTTTACTGTGGCCTATATCAGCCTCGCGGTACAGTATTTGCCGCTGCAGGTTGCTGCTATCGATGGTGTCATGGTCTACCAGCGTAATATTGCCAATACCACTGGTCACCAGATAAGGTGCTGCGGCGCAGCCAAGCCCCCCCATACCCACCACCAGCACTGAAGCAGCAAGTAGCGCCTCCTGGCCGTCAATATCCAGTTGCGGCAACATTAAATGCCGGCTGTAACGCATTGCCTGTGCGGTAGTCAGCTCTTTAGCCAAGGCTTACTCCTGGTGTTAATTTAGTAACTGCAGCTCGGCCAGCTGCTTATATAACGGGCTTGATAACAGCAATTGCTGATGGGTACCGCTGGCAATCAGCCTGCCGTGTTCCAGCAACAAAATGCGATCGGCGTTAAGTACTGTGGCCAGCCGGTGGGCAATAATCAGTGTGGTTTTACCCTGCATTAAATTATCCAGCGCCTGTTGCACGTGTTGCTCGCTTACCGCATCCAATGAACTGGTGGCTTCATCCAGCAACAACACAGGTCTGTCCGCCAAAATAGCCCGGGCAATAGCAATACGCTGTTTTTGGCCACCGGATAACCGCACGCCGCGTTCCCCTAATTGTGTGGCATAGCCATCACTAAAATCAGCAATAAAGCCATCTGCCCTTGCGGCAATGCAAGCGTTTATTACTTCTTGCTCAGTGGCATCGGGCCTGCCGTAACGCACGTTTTCCAGCACTGAACTGGCAAAAATAACCGACTCTTGCGGTACCAGAGCAAACTGGGCGCGCAGCTGGGTTAAATCCAATTGGCTGATATCAGTGCCGTCCAGCAGTATCTGCCCGGTTGTGGGCTGGTAAAACCGCTGTAATAGCTGAAACAAAGTCGTTTTACCGGCCCCACTTGGCCCTACCAGCGCAATACGTTCACCGGGTTTAATGTCGATATTAAGCTGTTGCAGCACCGTTTTATCGGCCACCTGGGGATAAGCAAAGCTCAGCTGGTGCAGGCTAAGCGCACCCGCTACCGGTGCACGAAGTGCTTGTGGAGCTGCCGGTGAGGCTATTTCAACCGGTGCCGTTGCCAGTTCAATTAAGCGCTCTGTGGCGCCCGCTGCGCGCTGAATATCGCCGGTTACTTCACTGATTGTTGCTGCGCTGCCTGCCACCATCACGGCATAAAACATAAAAGCGGTCAGTTCACCAGCACTGACAACCCCGGCCATTACATCGCGCGCGCCTACCCAGCTGATCAGTACCATAGCGGTAATACTCAGCAGCATTACGGCAGCGATCAGTAAAGCACGGTAGAAGATACGCTGTTTGGCTGACTGCATTACCTGTTCAATTCTGTCAGCGAACAATTGTTTATCACGCGGCTCATGGCCATAAGACTGCACGGTATGAATTTCATGCAGGCTTTCATCGACATAGGCGCCCACATCAGCTAAGCGGTCCTGGCTGACGCGGGATAACTTACGCACTTTGCGGCCCAGCACAATAATCGGCAATAATACCAACGGTACTGCCAGCAATACTAATCCGGTCATTTTGAAGCTGGTTAGTGCCATCATCAGCAAACCGCCAATGGCCGTTACTGCAGCTCGCAGCGCCATCGACAGGCTTGAGCCCACCACACTTTGCAATAATGTGGTATCGGCCGTAAAACGTGAAATAACCTCACCGGTGCGCATTTCACCATAGAATGATGGCGACAACTTCAGCATATGCTGGTACACGCGGTTGCGGATATCAGCACTTACCCGCTCACCCAACCAGGTCATCAAATAAAAACGGCAGAATACCGCTGCCGAAGACAACATGCACAGCAGCAAAATACCCAGCGTGATCTGATTTAGCCGGACATGGTTGTTAGCCACAAAACCATCGTCTACCAACAGCCGCACGCCCTGGCCCAGCGCCAACCAGCTAAGTGAGCCAATCAGTAAAAACAATATGGCCAGCAATACCCTATTACGATAAGGCTTTAAAAAGCCGCCAACCCAAGGCAATACAGCTATAGTGGGTGGCACTGCTACTTTGGCTGAAACAGCTACATTTGGCGACACAGCAAGGTGTGAGGTTTTATCAGTCATGGTGTATTCTTAATAATTAAAGTTGTGGCTGGCGCGGCAATTTAACGGTAAAACAACTGCCAACCCCAGGCGTACTGCTAACATCGAGCATGCCCTGATGTTTCTCGACGATGCTGCGGGACAACGGTAACCCCAGGCCAGTGCCCTGGCCTTTGGGTTTAGTAGTATAAAACGGCTCAAAAATACGGCCTAGCTGTACCGGGTCCATGCCTTTACCATTGTCGCTGACGCTAAACCAAACCCAGTTGTCATCAAAACCGGTACTGATACGGATAATACCATGTTGTTCAATAGCATGAGCAGCATTGATCAGCAGGTTAAGCAACACCTGATTTAGCTGCGACGGAATACAATACACCGGGGGCAATACAGCAAAGTCTTTTACCACCTCGGCTTTGTACTTCAGTTCATTCGCCACCAAATTAAGGGTAGATTGAATGCCCTGATGCAAATCAGCTTCAACAAACTCTGCTTCTTCAATATGGGAAAAGTCTTTTAAGTCGTGAATAATATCCACCACCCGGCTCAGGCCCTGCTCAGACTCCTGCACCAGCTTGGGTAAATCGGCACAGACATAGTCAAAATCAAACTGCGCCAGCAATGCCTGGCGCTGCGTTTCATCAACCTGCATGCTTAGCAGCTTAACCAGACTAATTAAGCTATCGGAATACTCTGCCAGCATTTTCATATTTGACGACACATAGCCAATAGGGTTATTAATTTCGTGCGCCACCCCGGCGGCCAGCTGGCCTAACGACGCCAGTTTTTCTGACTGCAGCAGTTGCTGTTTTAATATCTGCAATTGCGCTTCCAAGCGTGCTATTTGTGCCTCTTTGCCACTATCGTGCTGGCTCATTGTTGCCCCGTTTTGCTGTTGATCTGCTGCTGGTACTGTATAAACGCCTGCTTGATTTCGCTACGCAATTCGTCGTCCTGCCAGGGTTTGGTCATAAATTTATAGATAGCGCCTTTGTTTATTGCCTCAGTGACAGAGCGTAAGTCGGTGTAGCCAGACAACACGATACGAATGGTGTCGGGGTACATATCTTTAACCTGGCTAAAAAACTCCGTACCGCTAATGTCCGGCATACGCTGATCTGACAAAATCACCTGCACCTGATTTAGTGCCAGAATATCAAATGCTTGCTTGGCGCTGGTGCACGTAAGCACACGGTAGGCTTCGCGGCGCAGTATCCGTGTCAGGGCGCTGAGAATATTTTCTTCATCATCTACAATCAGAATAGTTTGCTGCTGGCTAACCGATTCTGGCCTGATCCTTCGGTTTTTCGGGTATTGCTGTATAAACAGTTCCAACTCGGCAGCAGGCATCGGTTTGGCAAAATAATAACCCTGAAATTCATCGCACAAGTTTTTGCGCAACAAACTGGCCTGGGCTTCATGTTCTACCCCTTCGGCGATGACTTTAATATCCAAGTGGTGCGCCATGGCTATAATGGCTTTACTGATCGCCGCATCACGCTTGTCGGTAACAATATCGCGGATAAAAGTGCGATCTATTTTCAGTTTATCCATCGGCAAGCGTTTCAGATAATTCAGGCTGGAAAAGCCGGTACCAAAATCATCGATTGAAATTTTCACGCCAATTTGGCGCAACTGCTGCAGTTTCAGGATCACCTGTTCGGTGTTGTCGAACAACACCGATTCTGTCAGTTCAATTTCAAACCAGCGCGGCGCCAAACCATTTGTTTGTAAGGTTTGTTGGAAATGCTCTACAAAATTGCTGCGCTGAAACTGTATCGACGAGATATTCACCGCCATCACCACAGAGGCAATACCGCGTTCAATCAGTGATTTATTGTAACGGCTGGCGTGATCCAGCACCCAGTTACTCAGCGGTACTATTTCACCGGTTTCTTCTGCCAGCGGAATAAACTCTTCCGGGCTGATAAAACCCCGCTGCTTATCCGGCCAGCGCAACAGCGCTTCAAGCCCTACAATATCGCCGCTAAGCGCATCAATCTGCGGCTGATAATACAGCTCAAACTCTTCATTGCTAATGGCCTTTTTCAACTGGGTACGTAAATTCAGCTGCTTACTCAGTGCAGTATCAAGCTCACCGCTGTACCACTGATAATTATTCCGCCCTAGCTGTTTGGCGCGGTACATGGCCAAATCAGCCTGTTGTACCATTTGCATGGGTTCGGTCAGATCATTGGCCGAAATACTGATGCCAATACTGGCAGAGATATGCAGTTCCTGCCCGTTAACCTGCATCGGCTGCGCTACCGCTGCCAATATGCGATCTGTTACCGGCGCCACCTCATCTATTGAACTCAGATCGGTCAGCATCAGTACAAATTCATCCCCGCCAATTCTGGCCAGGGTATCGCCAGGGCGAATACAGGACGCAATACGCATACTGCTTTGTTTTAGCACCTCGTCGCCGTTTAAATGGCCCATGCTGTCGTTAATTAATTTAAAGCCATCCAAATCGATAAACAAAATGGCCACTTTTTGCTGATTGCGTTTACTGATTTGATAGCTTTGTGTCAGACGATCTTTTAACAGCGCTCTATTAGGCAGACCGGTCAGCAGATCATGAGCCGCATTGTAAGCCAGCTCCTGCTCATATCGCTTTTGCGCGCTAATATCGGCCTGAATGCCGATGTAATGGCTGATATCACCGCGCTCATCCGGCACCGGGGCCAGAAACAGCTTGTTCCAGAACGCGCTGTTGTCTTTGCGGAAGTTTCTCAACACCACTGAGTATTCCTGTCGTTTGGCAATGGCATCGCGTATTTGCTTCGTTGCCAACAGATCTCGCTCTTTTCCCTGTAAAAATCGGCAGTTACGGCCAACAACCTCAGTTGAGCTATAGCCGGTAAGTTTCTCAAAAGCATTATTAACATAAATGATTGGCATATCTGGCTGCAGAATATCGGCGATAATTACCCCGTTGGAGGTTGCATCTACCGCCCGTTTAAACAGCCGCAGCTGATTCTGCGCCAGGACCCGTTCGGAAATATTTTTTGATACACCAATAACACCAATAATCTTACCGTCCTGCCAACTGGGTACTATCGAAATATCCAGTTCCATCTGCTGGCCACTGCGGGTAACGATACTGGCCTCAAAGCGCTCACCATTGCCTGCAAGAACACTGGCAAAATAGCGGTGTACCAAAGGTAAATGCTCCGGCAACATCACCCGGTCGTAATGCATGGTTGTTACCTCAGCCCGGCTGTACTGCAGCAGCTTACAGCCCGCCTGGTTCATATCGACAAAGTAGCCTTCTGGGTTAATGATATACACCGGATCGGGGTTCAACTCGTAAAGTGAACGAAAACGTTGTTCACTTTGCTGTAACAGGCGGGTATGCACCGCACGCTCTATTGCCAGCGCGGCAAAACGGCTACAGCTAATCATCAACTCCAGCTCGTCTTTATGTGCCACTCTTGCTTCGCTGCAATACAACGCAAAAGTACCGGCGACCTCATCCTGCGCCGATACCATCGGCATTGACCAGCAAGCCAATATCCCTTGTGTCAGAGCGGCCTCAGCATAAACTCGGCAATTTTTATCGTCGGCCATCGATGGCACCATAACAAGGCTTTTTTGATAAGCAGCGGTGCCACAACAACCGGCATTATCTGCCACCGGCAAGGTATTAAGCGCTGCAGTAAAGCTGGCATGCAAAGAAGGGGCTGCTGCCAGTTGCAGCTGTTCGTCTTGTTTTAACATCACTGCTGCCCGCACCACACTGCTTTGCTGCTCTGCCATCAGGCAGATACGCTGTAAAATATGCGGCAGTGCCTGTTCGGTTGAGATCATCTTCAGTATGTCTTGCTGCGCCTGCTGGTATTGTTCAACCTTAACCAGTTCGCTGATGTCTCTGGCTATGGCGTACAGCGTTTTTGCCGCAGCAACATAACGGGATGACCACATTAAATGTACCGTAGAGCCGTCTTTACGCAAATGCCGGTTACGAAAGTTACTGTTTTGCCCGCCAGGTTGCATGCGCGCGGCTTCGGTTTCAGTGCGCGTTTTATCTTCCGGATGGACAAAATCTATATAACGCCGCTGCAGTAACTCCTGGCGTGGGTAACCAAACACGGTTTCGCAGGATTCACTCAACTCAATATAGCGGCCGCCATCGTCAACAATACAGATCACATCGGCGGAGTTTTCCATAATCTGTTGCTGCTGCAGTTGTAACTGTTGCTGTCTGTTCAGGCTGTGCCGCAGTTTATCGTTGCCAGCCAGTAAGCGCGTACGATGGCGCTGGCTTTGTTGATAATATTTCTGGCTTAACATCACCAGCAACGTAGTTAACCACCCTGCCAGCAACACCACCTCTGCCGTTAACAGCATGGTTTTGGCATCAGCATTGAGATTGGTGTATACCCGTAGTTGCCACGAAAACCCAGGCATTAGATCAATAGCAAACTGGCCAACTTTGGTAGCATCAGGCGCTGTAGCAACCGAATTGTAAACCGGGTTTTGCGCAGTTTGCTGTAATTGTACAAAGTAGCCCTCTGTCATTAACTCAGGTAATGCCTGCCGCAGCGCTTTGGCAAAGTCAACACTGGCAACCACCTGAGCCACACCAGCGCGGTTAACTGGCGCTAATGCAACAAGGATAAACGCATGATCTATGACGGTATCATAGTGCAGCCCCAAAGAAGGCTGCGACAACTCGGCAAAGTGCTGCGGCTGTAAATCAGGCTGTTGCTGCAAGTAACGGTTAAACCAGGCTAGCTCGGTGTTTTGCTGCGCATTGGCATATAGCAAGGAGCCGTCGAGTGCCTGCACAGCAAGATAATCAATATAGGGATAGTCACGCAGATAACTGCGAATTTCAGCACTGAAATAAGATTGGCTAAGTTCATGCTCGGCCGCGTTTATTCTTTCAGCTAAACGGTACATTAAGCCCCGCTGCTCCGCTATCATTTGATTGACATTAAGCTGCAATTTATCTGCGATTTGTATCGAAACCTGCTCTGCTTTTTGTTGTAACTGGTGGGCAAAATTAAACCACAGTAAAGCGGATGCCAGGGCAATAAAACACACCAATAACCATCCGCTGCTGCGCAATTGTTGTGCCGATGGCCGGGTTTTAACATATGGCGCAGTGAAACTGGCTGCAGCCAGCAACAGCAAACATAAAGCGGTATGGACCGAGGCTGCAGCACTTAAACTCAGCATTGCTCCAGAGCCAGGCAATATATCAAAGCTAAGTGGGGTACCGAAGAGAAAACCATGTTGAGCCAGTAACATGCTGAAACTTAAACCAGCTAAAAACAGATTAAATAGCAGCCGTAAGCCTTTGAAAACACGACACCAGCGCGATGTTTGCCGCAAAAACCAACCTGACCAGACAAAACAAAACACCAACAGCACTGTGCTTTGCAGTAGTGGCAACCGGGCTTCGTCACTTTGCCAGCTTAACGCTGCGGCACCCACATCAGTTTGATACCACAGTAAGCCAGCGCTGGCGACCAAAGAGGCAACCAACATTGCGGCTAATACCAAAGCCGGCTTTTTACTGATCACCGCCCACAGTAACATTACAGCGGCAACCAGTGCTAAGGCGGTGTCGGGTAGCATAACAAAACGGTATACTCTGGCATCGCTATGCAGCAGCGTACCGCACAATACCAGTAAGGCAGCAAACACGAGCACCAGGCTGCTGCTGTAAAATACACTAAGCCATATTACATTGCTGATGCGAAGCCGGCTGTCTGTCATGTAGTTGCTGTAAGCTCCCCGCTAAGGCGTTGTAAACAATCAAGTAGTGCAGCTTTGCTGCAGGGTTTTGGCAACGCTGCATCTAATGTCAGCTCGGGTGCCAGCTGTGTTATTGCTAAAGTAAGGTCACCGCTAATCAATACGCGCTTAATTGCAGGATGACTTTGTTGTAACTGTAGCAGTAACTCAGTGCCGGTTATACCCGGCATTTGTTGATCAGCCAGTACTATAGTTAGTGAGGTTAAATAAGCCTGCTGCCACAACTGGGCTGGCTGTTGTAAATAGAAGGCCTGATAAACAGAACCGCGCAACATACGCTGATAGGCACTAAGGATAAATGCGTCGTCATCAATAAACAGGATATTACACATCAGGGTAGCCGTGTTGCAGCAAGGTAAGGTTAAGCTGGGACAACAGTTCTGGCCAAACCTCGGCTAGCTTTAGCAGTTCGTTCTGCAGGGTTGTCAGGTCTTGCTGCCGGGCGGCTTGCTCAAGTGTCATACACAACTGCATTAGTTTTGCAGCCCCCACCAAACCACACATGCTTTTCAGGCTGTGACACAGGCGTGCCATATCTGCCAGCGCAGTATCTGTTGGGGCATGATCTTTTCGGGCACTATCTGTCCGGATATTATGCTGCCCAGCGTTCTGCAACTGTTGTACATAATGAGTCGCTTCCCGGCGAAAACCGGATAAGGCCAGTGTAATCGTTTCTGCACTGTCATCACCATACATGGCAATCAGCACGTTAAGATCCAGTACCGGCAATGTGGCTGCATCAGCCATGATCAGCTCCGTCGTCATCGTTTTTCTGAATAATCGGCCGGTTGCAGGTTTGCATCCACCAGTAAGATAGCCGTTTCAACAACACCAGCACCTGACTATGGTGCTTAATGTTAACGCTGTTTAGCTCTGCCGCTAAGGGTTTTAATTTTTCCAGCCGTTGATGAAACAATAACCAGAATTGATGGCGGCGTTCTTTATGCTGAATGTTCTTTGCAATATGAAACAGGTAATCACAGGCTTCGCAGGCTCTTTTGCGTTCACTCTCAATTGCCACCGGCTTGCAGTTGCCAACAAACACATTATGAAAACAGCTGATATTAAAAGCAAAGTTACGCAGGCGGCGGTCAATCTGGAAATAGCCGGTAGTGGCATGCTCAGGCCAGAACAGAAAATCCTTTTCATCTGCTTTCTTGCTTGAGGCATCTGTATCGACAGGTTCAGCTTCGGGTTTATGGCTTAACTCACGTACTATCGCCACACTGACTTTGCGGTTTTCATCCGGCACGGCAGTTTTAGCAGAAAAATCGCTGTTTAGCGCCAGATAATGCGCAGCACTTTTAATCTGTTTTTCTGTCTGTAAATGATGCTGTATTTTACGTATCAACTGATCGGCGGTAATCGGTTTGGCCAGAAAATCATTAACATCATAGCTGATACTTTGCTGTATTAACTCCAGATAAGCATTGCCTGAAAATATAATGATCGGAATATCATGCGAAGTGCTGGCAAAGCTACCCGATCTCACCCGATATATTAACTCCAGCCCGGTGGGGCCCTTCATTTCTATATCAGTAATTAACAAGTCAATGGCCTCATTTTCCAGCGTTTCGGCCGCAGTTTTACCATCCAGTGCTTTAAAGGCATAACAGCCCGGCACTTTCTTGGCTACGCCATAGAGGAAGTCGCACATAAGCACTACGTCGTCTACCACCAGTACATTAAAGTTTTTCAGTAACATAAGTTCCTGCGTACCCTCTGGCACAATTTATTTGGCTGATAAAAGTTAGACTAGAATCATTAACTTGTTTGGTTTCAGTATAGGCCTGTAACAGCCAAATTTCTGCTTAAGCAGTAACCTGAAATATTTCACATCACAAGAAAACAGCATTTGCATACAAATAATTTTTAACCCAATAACTTCTGTACCATAATTAGCGCACGTATATTGGCAGGGAACAAGCAATGAGTCACTGGATCCAGCAACTGCGCGAGAACGATAATGCAGCTTACCTGATTTATTTGCTGTTATTACTTATTTTTGCCGCCGACAGCCAAACTCAGCTTGGTTTTGCCCACGGTTTTTTATATGCGCCATTACTTTTGCTGGCCAGCCTTACCGACAAATTGCGCTTACTGCATACCGTGTTTATTGCTGCTGTAATACTTATCTGGCTAGGGGTACTAACGTCTCCTGCCGCGCCGCAGGGATTTTCGTTTATTTTTGTGTTGGCGAACCGGGCCGGTGCCTGTGTTTGCCTGTTACTGATTTACCTGCAAATGCGCGCCGCTATTTACCTGCACCTGCAACAAGACAGACAACGCGCCGATATGGAAATACAAAAGCAGCAACTTCAGCTGGCGAATAAGCTCACCAAATTTGCCCGCTGGACCCTTGATACTCATACCAGCATGGTTCGGCTGTCGGCAGAGGCAAAAGCCTTACTGCCTAACGCCAGTAGATCCCGTTTTACTTTAAGCCAGTTCAGTAGTTTATTTCAGGGGCCTTATCAGGCAGCAATACAGCAGCTAATGAGCGATTATCTGGAGCAACAACAGCCTTTTGATATTGAATGCCCCTGCCACTTAGACGGCCAAACAGAGCACTGGGTAAGAATTGTCGGTTATGCCTCTGCGAACCCTGAAGCCACCATGCAAGGGATAGTGCAGGAGATTAACTCGGCACATCAGGTAAAAATGCGGCTGGCGCAAGAGCAGCAACGCTTTAAACAGTGGGCCGACAGTATGCCTATTTTTGTTTGGACTGCTGATAAAAGTGGTGCAGTAAATTTTGTCAGCCAGATGCTACTGAACTACACCGGCTTACCGGCAGAGCAGCTAATAGAAAACTGGCTGGAGGTCGTGCATCCGGATGATCAGCAGCACGTAGTGGCTCAGTGGCTACATTGTGTACAAAGCGGCGATCCGTACAGCATTGAATTTCGCATACGCCGCCATGATGGCTGCTATATCTGGCATTTAACCAAAGCGGTAGCAGAGTATGGCAGCGACGGCAGCATCGAAAAGTGGCTCGGCTCGGCCATGGCAATTTCAGTAGCTGCTAAAAAAGCGGACACCGCTAAGCTGAATTAATGAGCCGGTTCAGCCGGCTGATACCAGTCTGTCCAACTGCGGGTAACAACAAAAACAGCATAACTGGCAAATTCTGCCGTTAGCTTGCTGTAAAAGTCGAAGTTAGTCAGATTAACGGTAAACAGGCAATTCACACCGCAATTTACCCGGCGAAACGTCTGGCTGGAGGTAGCAATAACCTGGCTGCTAAAACCATGATGCTGTGTTAGTTGCTTTACCCGCCAGGCATGAAAATCACTGGTTACAATATAATCCGGCTTTAACTGTCTGGCCGCTAAACTGTTAAATTCTTTATAGGTATTATCACCGCCATAAAAGCAGTCTACCGCGACATTATTTGCCACACTGAGCAGGTAATCGACATAAGGTTTGCAGTATTGGGTGGTCATAATCACGCTGCCGCCATCCGGCATCAGTTGTGCCAGTTGCTGCAGGCGCGATTTAGCGCACGCCGGTAATGCCGTTTGGGAGCCACCACAGCCCAGCACCACCACATTGCTGTTTGCGGTCATGCTGTAACTGCTGGTATGGCCGGCATACCAGTGCCTTACCTGATTTGCCACAAAGCTGTTACCGGCCAGATAATAAAACGCCAGCAGCAACCACAGGCCTTTTTTGCGGTACACAATACACGCCAGTAACAGGCCAAACAGCATAAGGTTATGCGGAAACATAAAGGGTTCAAGAATATCTTTCATCTTTACTCCTTGCCTGATGCTGGTGTACCAGCAACGCATTGCACAATGCCCACGGCAGCCACAACATACCAGACGTTAAAATGTGTCCGGCCACTGACGATACCAGCAATAACAGCAGGTTTAACAGCAACAGACTGCGCCCTGCGCCACTGGCCCTATGCTTCCAGCTGCTGCGGAAAAACATGGCAAAACACAGTACAAACGCCAGCACGCCAGCCAGTCCGTGAAATACCAGCAAGTCAAACCAATCCAGCTCGGCAAAATATTTTTTCAGATATAGCGCTACCCCACCCTGGCCCACACCCAACATACGTTGCCAGTCGGTATAGTGCTCGGCGGTGGTTTGCCAGATACGCCCGGCGTAGTAATCACGTGATGACAGCAAAATACCGCTGATGCCACGCTGCTGATAAACAAAATTCAGTTTGTCGTATATCCCCAGCAGCTTTAACAGGCTTTCGCCGTTAAACAGCACAGCCAGCAGCACCAACACCATTGCCAGCATTAGCCAGTACACCAGCTTGCGCTGGCGCTGCCAAAAGCTAAGCGGTTGCATCAGTAACGGAATAAGCAGCACCAGCAGCAACACACCAAATAAACCGGTTTTAGTCAGCAGTAGTAAGGCGATAACCAAAGCGGTAGCGCTGATGCCCCAGTACGCCAGTTTATGCAGCGGCCAGCAAAGCACCAGCAAGGCGCAACTTAGCGCCAGCAGCACGGCCGACAATTCATTGGTGGAGTAAAAAAAGCCTTTAATGCCTAAGAAAGATTGCGCTACGCCGTCAAGCGGCTGATAGGCGGTAAAACCAAAACCGGCCAAACCGGCCAGAGCATTTAGCAGCAGCACCAAAGCACTAATAATCAGTGTGTGTTTAAACAGCAGTTGCGCTGTTGCAGGTAAACGTTGCTGCAAAGACACGAAATAAGCAAAAGCCAGCAGCGGGCTTAAGGCTTTAATGGCCAGTTGAATGTCGGCCAGCCACCAGCGCTGCGCTAAAACCGGCCACTGCAGCGCCGGGCCCAACAGCATTAAAAGCAGTAACAGCAGCAGGCCCAGCACAACCCTGGGTTGTTGCACCAGTAAAGCTAAGGTCATTAACAGCAGTAATAACAGCTTGTAAAACACCGACAAACCATAGCTGACACCATGTAACTGCAGCAGAGCGCCGTTAATGCAATCTACCAGCAAAAACAGCGGGATAAGCCAGCACAGCAGTTTATCGCTGCGCTGCTGCAACGGTGAAGTTAGCGTAGCAAACGACATTATTTTTTAAATAGTCCGGCCAAGCCTTTACTAAACACTTTAATGCGCCAGCGGCTGAGCGCACCCAGTTTGTGTTTAAGGTAGTAACGCCATTTCAGTTTTACCAGGCCATAACGACAGCTGCTGACAAGCCCGAGCAATGTTAACGGAATTTGCTCCATACTCTGGCGGTAAAACATCTGGTTTTGCAGGTTGCGCTCGCTCATATGTACCCGGTGCTTGGCAACAAACTGTTTATGCGCATCCAACCGTTTGGGAGAGTTGGTAATGCGGCCCAGTTCATGGCCCACATTAACTTTGTAGCTGGCATCAGCAATACGCAGTGCCGGGCCATAAGCCTGCACCACCCGCACCCACATATCATAATCCTGAAAGGCTGCCAGGCCGATATCAAACCCACCCAGCTCCAGCATACGCTCGCGCCGCACCAGCGCCTGATTAGACAAGGTGTGCAAATCCAGTAGCTCTGGTAAAGCCACAACACTGCGGCTGGCAAACAGCTTTTTCTGCACTGTGCCATAATCCCAGATATAGCCGGAGCAGACACAGCTGTATTTGTCGTCATAAGCGTTATACAGGCTGCTCAAACGCTGTGGTAAAAACTCATCGTCATCGTCAATACCGGTAACAAAATCGCCCTTTGCTTCAGATATTGCCCGGTTACGGGCCGCGCAGGCGCCCTGGCCCTTACTTTGGCGAAAAAACCTTATGCGTTCATCATTAATGTATTTGTTAGTCAGCACATGCCAGGTGTCGTCGGTTGAGGCATCGTCTACCACCAGCAACTCTATGTTGCTGTAGTCCTGTGCCAGTACCGACTCTATTGCACGAATAGCCATACTCACCCGGTTAAAGGTGGGCATATAAACACTGATTAGTGGTAACTGCTGTTGTTTTTCCATCTTAACTCCATCCCGGACGTTAAATTTTACCTGTCCAATACCACCAGACATACCGCAGCAGCCCTAACTGGCGGCCAATACGGCTAGGCTGTGACAACAAACGGTAAGCCCATTCTAAATTCAGCTTACACCAAAGTTCCGGTGCACGTTTTACATTGCCGGTAAACACATCATAAGTGCCGCCAACACCCATATAAAAACAATCCGGGTGCTGCGCCCGGATACGCTGGATCAATAGCTCCTGCTTGGGCGATCCCATCGCAATACTGACTATACGGGCACCACTTTGCTTTATTTGCTCAATAAGTACGGCTTCATCTTTAAAATAACCGTCTACCGCCCCTACCAGGTTAACCTGTTGGGCGCGCAGTTTATCAGCCGTTTGCTGGTTTACTTCAGGCTTGGCGCCAACAATAAACACCGGCACTTTATATTGTGCAGCGCGCAGCATCAGCTTTTGCCACAGCTCACAGCCTGGAATACGCTGCACGTTTTTTTTCAGCCGTTTGCGCATGACCTTAACAACACCGATACCATCGGCATAACGGATGTCCGCACCGCTGATCACTGCTTCAATTTGCGGGTTACGCATGGCTGTCAGCACTTTTTCCGGATTAATAGCAATAGCTGAACCGGCATACACGCTGCCGTCTTCACGCACAATAAACTCAAGTAACTGCTGCATATCAGCAAACGAGGACACCTGTACCGGCCCTACTTTTACCTGGGGGATCTGTTGGCCCAATACTGCTGCACTGGCTTCAGTCATAATAGGATTTCCTGATAAAGCTGTTGTAATTCATTTACCACCTGGCCCAGCAAATACTGCTCAGCAGTGGCGCGGGCCTGTTGCTGCATGCGCTGATATTCTGCCGGGCTATGCTGCCACATGCGCTCAATAGCATGGGTAAACGCCACCACAAGCTGTTGCTCTGTTTCTTGCTGGCTGATAAGAATACCATTGCTAAGCGCTTTTATCTGCTCGTTGGCGCCATCTGTTTGTGTGGCGATTACCGGCGTATAACATGCCATGGCTTCTGCCATCACTAACCCAAAGGCTTCATGGCGTGACAAACTGACAAAACAGCGGGCCTGGCTGTATAACTGTTTCAGTGCCAGGCTATCTTTTGGCCCCACTACCAGCACGTTCGGGAACTGCCTTGCCGCCGATTGCAGTTTATCCAGCCAGGGGCCAGAGCCAGCTATTACCACTTTTTTATCACTGATGGCCGGCAGCAATGCCAACAGGCGGTCCATACCTTTGTTGTGATCCAGGCTGCCAACGTACAATACATCTATGGTTTTTTGCTGCCAGCTTAATGGCTCAACCTGGCGAAATAGCTCACTGATGCCCGCCGGCAATACCACGGCGCGTTTAGTTGGCAACGTAAAATGCTGTGCCAGCGCCTTGCTGGCGAAAATCCATTGATCGACCTTACGCGCGCACCAGCGGTACGCTTTACCAGGCGGCTGATACTTATAAATATCACTGCCGTGGCAGGTCACTACAATTTTCACTTTGCGGTTTCGCACCGCTTTATACAATAACGCCAGCCAGATAGTGGGATAAAAGAAATGCACATGCACTATATCAAAACGACGGCGGGTAAGAATAAAACGCCAGATAAAATCCAGCAGAAAAACGGGATATTTCAATAATTTGTTCAGCAAAGAGTCACTGTGCCAGCGCATATAATGATAAGCAGGATGACACGCAGCCAGTGCCCACACCTGATTATGCACAAATTTGCCCTGAAATGGTGATGACGGCTTAGGCCCCATGTTACTGATAATTAAAATGTTGCTGTTAGCTGCTTGCACGCTTAAATTTCATCCTGACAGTCACAATGACTGTGTACAATACTTGTTGTCTGGCCAGAAAACACTTAGTTTATAAGGCATTGCTGGCCACGCCGAAAACGGCATAGTAATAACGGATTTTAGCTGACGCCTGGCTGAATAACTATAACCCTGAGCGCAAACCGGAAAGTTAAATGCCTGAACATATTAGCCTTTATCTCGCTGCCTTTATCACATCCTGTGTGGCTATTGCCTTTTTATACCCGCTGTCTGTCCGCGTGGGTCTGGTCGATATTCCGCGCGGCCGCAAACAACATCAGGGTGCCGTACCGCTGATTGGCGGCATAGCCACTTACTGTGGTTTAAGTCTGGCGCTGCTGTTATTTGCCGACAGCAGCATAGAGCCCATTTATTATCTGCTGTGCAGTGGCACCATAGTGTTGCTGGGGGTATTTGATGATTACCTCGATTTAAGCGTAAAACTGCGCCTGGCTATTCAGACCCTGGTGGGGCTTGCCATGACATACAGCCTGAATTTGCATCTGGGTAGCTTAGGCGACTTGTTTGGCTTAGGTGTGGTAGAACTTGGTGTGCTGGGTATTCCGGTTACGCTGATTGCGGTAATAGCCGCCATCAATGCGTTTAACATGACCGACGGCATCGACGGCCTGGCCGGTATGCTTAGCATGGTCAGTTTTGTCACTATCGCTATTTTTATGTCGTTGTGGGGCCAGCAACTGCATGCCGCTATGGCGCTGGTGGTGGTGCTGGCGATGCTGCCTTACCTGGCATGTAACCTTAATTTGGTGCCCGGGCGGCGTATTTTTATGGGCGATGCCGGCAGTATGTTAATTGGCCTGAGCGTAATTTGGCTGCTAATTATTGGCACCCAAAGCGAAAGCGCTAGCTTTCGCCCGGTAACAGCACTGTGGATTATTGCTATACCGCTGATGGATATGATCGCCATTATGGTGCGGCGTATTCGTAAAGGGCAGTCGCCGTTTCAGGCTGATCGGGAGCACCTGCACCATATTTCGCTGCGGTTAGGCTTAAGCTCGCGCGAGTCACTGGCGTTAATTACCTCTTTAGCCTGTATTTTTGCCTGTATTGGTATTATCGGCGAATACCTGTTGGTGCCGGATCTGGTTATGTTGCTGTTATTTTTAGCCGTGTTTGGGGCTTATCTGTATAGCCTGCAAAATATTTGGCGTATTATTTCGCACTTTCGCCAGAAACGGCTGCAAAGCCGCCAGCCCAGGATAGTGAAGTAGCCAGGTAATTAAGGACTGCAAGTAGTGAACATAATTAAAAAAATCCTGATGGCACGCGCCACAGCTATGCTGGGTGACAAACTGGTAAAACTGGCTGCCGGCGCCATATTAACGGTGTTTGTCGCCCGTATGCTGGGCGCCAGTGAGCTTGGCGTTTATTCTATTGTTATGGCCTGGAGTGCTTTTTTAGTGCCGCTTACCAGCATGGGGCTGAACAACATAGTGGTGCGCCAGATGGTAAAGCACGACAACAGCCACGACGCCATGACCATGCTATACAGCGCTATCAGCATCCGGTTAGCGCTGGGTTTATTAGGCGGTAGCCTGATGCTGCTGGCATTTTATCTGTTATACCCCAGCATGTTTGAAGGCAACACCGCTATAGCCATTCCCACCCTGTTTATGCTGCAGGCATTTTTTGGCTTTTTACTGTTTGAGTTTTACCTGAATTACCAGGGTACTTTTCGTAGTGTCGCCTACATAAAATCGGCCATTTCACTGCTTAGTTTTGGCGCCAAACTGGCGCTGCTGTATGGTGGTTTTGGTATTGCCAGCCTGCTGCTGCTGACCGGTATCGAATTTTTTGTCGTGGGTATAGCGCAGTACCTTGTTTACCGGCGTAAACATCAGCCATTTAAAGAAAACGAAGCACGCTGGCCGGGCTATCACCCGCGCTGGTTTAATCTGGCGCAGGCAAAACAGCTGCTAAAGCGCTCGTCCTGGTTGTGGTTGTCAGGCATTGTGTCGGTGATTTATCTGAAAATTGATATCGTCATGATAGGTTCAATGGCGGGTACCGAGCAGGCCGGCATTTACGCCGCCGCCAGCCGTTTGTCTGAGCTGTGGTATGTGTTTCCTGCTACGCTGGCAGCCCGGTATTACCCCGACATGCTAAAGGCCCACCAGCAGGGCTGGCCACATTATTTTCTTAAACTGCGCCGTTTTGCCATCATGTTTTTTGCCGCGGCCTTTAACATAGCGGTAATTATGTCGCTATCTGCGCCGTGGATTATCAGCCTGTTATTTGGTGAAAACTTCTCTGCGGCAGTAGAAGTGCTGCGTATTCATATCTGGGCAGGCTGTTTTATTTTTGTCCGTTATCTTATCAGCCAGCATCTGGTTATTACCGAGCAAGAGCCACTATCGCTGTTAAGTCACGGTATTGGCGCTGTGCTGAATGTTGGCCTGAATTTATGGTTAATTCCTAAAATGGGTATAGTCGGCGCCGCCTGGGCGACACTGATTTCTTACGCCTATGCATCGTTCTTTTTCCTGTTTTTATCTTCCAGCACCCGTAAGCAACTGTGGCAATTAGTTACCACACGTCGCGCTGACATTAATTAAAAGGTTTTTCTATGAGCAAACCACTTTTCGTTGAAATTAAAGGTGTGCAGTTTCGCAACAAAGGCGCTTATTTAATGCTGCTGGCCAGCCTTGAAGGCTTAAAAGGCATTGCCCGGCCGGTAGAGCTGGTGTTATCACCCGGCCCTAACCTGCCCTACCCCGAGCGCGCCCGTTTAGGTGCCTGGCAAAAGCTGTCATTCCGCCGCGGCGGCCTGGATTTAACGCCAATGATCGGCAAATTGCCCGGCGCGGTGCAGCGACTATTTAACCGCTATGGCATGGTAAGCGAAAAACAAATTGATTTAGTGCTCGAAGCCAGCGGCTTTGCCTATGGCGATCAGTGGCCACTGCGCTTTTTACAAAACACCGCCAAAGAAGTTGTGCGTTTTGCCAAAGCCGGTAAACCCTTTGTGTTTATGCCGCAAGCCTTTGGCCCGTTTAAAACCGAAGACAGCAAAGCCGCCATGCGCGATATTATTAACCATGCCCGGCTGATTTTTGTCCGTGATCCGGTATCCTTGCAGCATTTACAAAGCTGCGTGCCTAACCTGCCGGACTCCGTAGTATTAACACCGGATTTCACTGTCGGTTTAACAGCACGGCCTAATGATGAAATCCCGGTGATTAATGGCCGTTACGCCGCGCTTATACCCAACAACAAGGTGGTATCTAAGTTTAACCATGCCGGAGCTGAGCAACTGCGCAACGATTATATTACCGCCTTTGCCGCTGCTGCCAACACCCTGGCCGGGGCTGGTATGCAATGCGTACTGGTAAACCATGAAGGTAAAGAAGATGCCGAGCTTTGCGCAGAAATAGCTGCCAAAGCACCGTGTCAGATAGTGCAAATTGAAGATCCGCTGGCGGTAAAAGCCTTTATCGGCAAAGCTGAACTGGCAATAAGCTCGCGTTTTCACGGTGCGGTAAATGCCCTTAGCCAGGGCGTACCGTGCATTGCCACCAGCTGGAGCCACAAATACCACGCCATGATGACTGATTTTGGCATGGGCGATTACTGCGTAGCTGAGCTTAGTGAACAAAACCTGCTGGACGCACTGAAGCAACTGCTGGACAACAAAACCGCTTTAGCTGCAGAGGTAAAACAAAAAGCCGCTGCGCTCAAACAGCAAAATGCTGCTATGTGGCAACGGCTGTATCATGCTATTGGCTGAGTAACTCAGACTGCGCCCGGAACAAACAGCGGCACTTTTAAGGTGTTATCAACCTTTTCAGGGCCGCCACACATTTCATCATAGGCCGACTGATGCACTAAATACGCCTGGTATATAGTGCAGCGATCCAAAGCCTGCTTTACCTGCTCAACGCTGTTAAAGCGCTGCGGTTTGTTTTCATTATCGACTAAAAATGCTTTACGGCCGTCGTAATCTACCTCTGCCAGGTAGACCCCCATTTCGAAAGAATGGATAGTCAGCTCGTTTATCCGTACATCCTGATGGTTTAAATGTTCTGCTCGATGGTAAGGCATAATGTTGCTCCGTTTTATGCTGACGTTTGTACTACGGCACAGGCAGTGCGGTGGATTAGTAGCAGCGCATAACTGTTTATCCGGCAACGCTTTACTCGGGTTGACAACATACTCTAGTATGCGTTAACTGCCTGCTTAATACGCGATAACCATGGACGCCAGTTTCTTCCGTTGTAAACAAATTTTAATTATTGACGATTGCGCCCCAGTCAGAGCGTCCATCAAAGCGATGGCGCAGCAAATTGGCTTTGAATCTATTCATCTGGCGCGTGACGCCAACGAAGCCATAGCCAAATGCCATGAGCTACCGTTTGATTTTATTCTGTGCGATTTCAACCTGGGAGACGGCAAGGACGGCTATCAGGTGTTTGAAACCTTAAAAGCGCAGCAGCTACTGGCACCATTAAATTGCTTTTTAATGGTCAGTGCCGAGAATCAACGGCAAATTGTGCACGGCATGATTGAGCTGCAGCCAGACGACTATTTACTCAAGCCGTTTTCTTATCAGCAACTGGAAGAGCGGATTGTTCGCGCCATCACAAACCGTATTGCGCTGCGTAAAATTTATGTTCACCTGTTTGAGCATGACTATAAAAACGCTATTACCGAGTGCGACAAAGCCATTACCAGCAAGCCCGAGTTTGCTATTGCGGCTATGCGGATCAAAGGTGAGCTGCTGATAAAGCTGCGGCTATTTGCTCAGGCAGAGCAATTTTATCTGCAGATAATGCAGCAATATAAAAAAGCGGCCTGGGCCAGGCTTGGTTATGCGCTGGCCTGCTTTTATCAGGAGCGCTGGGATGACACCGAATTGCAACTGGCCGATCTTACCCAGTTTGATGAAACCAAAGTAGAAGCGCTCGACTGGCTGTCGCGGCTGTATGTAAAGTATCGGCGCTTTCAGATCGCCCACAACACCTTATACGAAGCCGTGTTGTTATCGCCGAAAAATATCACCCGGCAAAAAACTCTGGCTAATCTGGCTTCTATCGTTGGCGACAAACTGGCCGCCGCGCGTATTAACGCCAAAATTGTTATAGCAGCACGCCACTCGGTAAACGATATTGCTGACAACTACCTTAACCAGGCCAGAGCACTGGTAGACGCAGCTTATTGCGGCAACGTGCTGGAGCGCGCGGTAACCGTAAATAATGCCGCCAGAATAGTCGATCATCTGGCAAAACGCTTTGATATTGCCAAACTTAAAGCTGAAATTACCGTACTGCGTTGCCGTTTTCTGGCCGCCAAAGGTGAACTGGCCGATGCCAAGCAATTAATTGCTGAGGTGCCAGTCTCGCATAAAACTAATATGAGTATCGACAGCTGCCTTGATGCCGCCAAAGCCTACTTTGAGCTGGGCGATCTCTATGCCAGCCAGAGCTATATCGACAAGTTGCAGCATATTCTGGACCGGGACGACTTTCTGACAGAAACCCAGCGCATTATGCTGGAAATGGAGCAAGCCCGGCATGAAGAACTCAAAGCCAAGCTAAAAATTATCAACGCCGAAGCGGCCGAGGCCTATCAGCGGGAAAATTATGATCAGGCGTTCGAGCGCTTTGCCGAAACCTTCGATTACATGCCAACCAACCCCACCATTGCCTTAAACCTGATGCAAACCATGACCAAAGGCGTCAGGTTGATACCGTTAACCCAGCGTTATATCCGTGCCGCCGTAAAGTTGCTGGCAAAAAGCGAACTGGACGAAGAAATGAGCATCCGCTTCAAGCGCTACCTAAACCAGCTAAAAGAAATGCACCCCGAACTTATTCCACGACGCAGGCCAAAAGAGCGGGAAGTGTTGTAGCAAAACGGCCGGGTCGCCCGACATAAACAAGCACTTTAAGGCTGTTTGTCATCAGGGGAACGCATCAGCAATTTAGCGGAAGTCATGATCCGCAGGGTAAAGAATGTCAAAGCACTCAGGATCAGTGCAATTTCCAGCCGCCCGGTGGCTACAGACACCCCGATGGCGCCGGTTAACCATAGACTCGCGGCCGTTGCGGTACCGGAGACAAAGCTTTCACCTTCGATAACATTTTTCAGAATAGCACCGCCGCCAATAAATCCTATGCCGGTGATAATCCCCTCCATAACACGAGATTCAGCATCAGTTGAACTCAACACTTCAAGACCCACCAACATATATCCACACGCGGCCACCGCTACCAAAGGGAAGGTACGCAGCCCTGCCGTACGTTCATTTTTTTCCCGATCCCAACCAATTGGCAACGCAAGGACAAACGCAAACACCAGGTCGCGAATATGCAGAATGACCACACTCCATTCAAATTCAGGTATCAGATTCATAGGCTTCAGCTACAGGATAGTTAACCATTTATAAACATCAGAAAATAACCCGGCGTTTGGCGCCAGGTTACGTATTTAAGCATTACGACTGACCACGTGACCAATCTTTGCATAGTTAGTCTTTGCATAGTTGGTGCCATATTAGTACATGCCTCAAACAGTAACCTCCCACGCAGCTTACAGACACCTACTGGTATTTTCACATCAAGCTTACAGGTTAGATGTATGTAATTTTTTTATTGGCACAGGCAAATATTACTCAACTGTACATTAAACGAAACCAGCCTCTGTTGCCTGAAACCCATACCATGGCTGAGGCGTATCTGTGCGCTGTTGCACCGAGTACAAGACTGCACTGAATGAGCGGTTTTAATCCGGTTCAACACGCCACAAGCGTTCGCTATCGTACAGACAGTTTTATTCACTGCCCGCAAAATCAGTAGAGGCCAGCGGTTCGGGCACCAGCCCGATTGTCCACATTCCTCATTTCAGCGCATTAGCCGTTCGTTATTAAACGCGTTGGCAAAAAAAGGTGATTAAAAATGGCTACAAACAACAAACCAGCTGCACCATCGCAACTGAGCAGCAAAAGCGATAAATCGGCCAAGGCCAAACCCGGCGATAATGGCGTATTAAAAACTAACTACGTTGCTACCCGGCAAGCTGAGGCCTGCAATGCTTTGGTTGCGGCAATACCCCACAACAGCAACAAACCGCTTGAACACGGAGCAGACAACGCCGTAACGCCGCCATCTGGTGTGACGGCAGAGCCTGCTTCGCCTGAGTTAACCGCCAGCACCCACACCGAGCAAAACGCCACCGCCAAAACCGGTAGCGCAGCGCAACCCGGCGCTAACCCGACAGTTGCGCCGCTTGACCGGGTGCGGGTAGATGCCAGTGCTCAGCCATTAACCACTAATCAGGGTGTTGCCGTTGGCGATAACCAAAACAGCTTGAAAGCCGGTTTGCGAGGGCCCTCATTGTTGGAAGATTTTATTCTGCGGGAAAAAATCACCCATTTTGATCACGAGCGCATCCCCGAGCGGGTGGTACATGCCCGTGGCTCAGCCGCACATGGCTATTTTGAAGCCTACGATGCCCAAAGCAAATACACCCGCGCCGCGCCATTTAGTGAAAAAGGCAAGATAACGCCGGTATTTGTGCGCTTTTCTACCGTGGCCGGTGAGCGCGGCTCAAAAGACACCGCACGCGACGCCCGCGGCTTTGCGGTAAAGTTTTATACCGACGAAGGCAACTGGGATCTGGTGGGCAACAATATACCGGTATTTTTTATTCAGGATGCGATGAAGTTTCCTGATCTGGTGCACGCCGTTAAGCCCGAACCACACCACGGCATGCCTCAAGCGGCGTCGGCGCATGACACTTTCTGGGATTTTGTGTCGTTAATGCCGGAATCGACGCATATGCTGATGTGGGTAATGTCCGACCGCGGCATTCCGCGCAGTTACCGGATGATGCAGGGCTTTGGCGTGCATACTTTCCGCCTGGTTAATGAGCAGGGCCAGTCAGTATTTTGTAAATTTCACTGGAAGCCGCTACAGGGTACTCACTCTCTGGTGTGGGATGAAGCGGTAAAGATCTCCGGTGCCGATCCCGATTTTCACCGCCGTGATTTATGGGAAGCCATCGAATCCGGCGAGTTTCCGCAGTGGGAGCTGGGGCTACAAATATTCAGTGAAGCACAGGCTGAAGGCTTTAGCTTTGATGTGCTGGATTCCACCAAGCTGATACCCGAAGAGCTGGTGCCGTTGATACCATTTGGCCGCATGGTACTTAACCGTAATCCGGACAATTTTTTTGCTGAAACCGAGCAAGTTGCATTTTGTACGGCGCATGTTATCCCCGGCATTGATTTTTCCAACGACCCACTGCTGGCTGGCCGGCTGCACTCTTATGTCGATACGCAAATTAGCCGCCTCGGTGGGCCTAATTTCCACGAAATCCCAATTAACACGCCGGTTGCCCAGGTACAAAACAACCAGCGCGACGGTATGCATCGCCAGGCAATAAACCGTGGCCGCGTAGCCTATGAGCCAAACTCCCTGGCCGGTGGCTGCCCGTTTCAGGCCGGCGCCAAAGGTTTTGTATCTTTCCCTGATGCCGTTAGTGAGGGCAACAGCAGTCAAAACCTCGTTAGCGATGACAAAGTGCGCGGCAAGCCAGAAAAGTTCGCCGAGCACTATGCTCAGGCCACGCTGTTCTTCGCCAGCCAAACGCCTGTTGAGCAGCAACATATTGCTGACGCCTTTCGCTTTGAGTTAAGCAAAGTAGAGGTGCCTGCTATACGTGAGCGAATGCTGTCTTCTTTGGTAAACGTATCGCAGGAACTGGCGGCAAAGGTTGCAGCAGGCTTAGGTATGCCGCTGCCCGAAGCTATGCCTAAAACCGTTACCGAACCACAAACACCGGAGGTAAGGGTTTCACCGGCACTCTCGCTGATGGCACTGCCAGGCGAATGCGGCATCCGCAGCCGCCAGATAGCCGTGTTGGTTGAAAATGGCGTGCACCATGCCTCACTTGTTGCAATTAATACCGCGCTGACCGATGCCGGCGCCGTGGTGCATTTCGTTGGGCCAAGAGTAGGTATTTTCACTGGCGCCGGGGGCGAAAAAATAGCCGCCAATAAGTCGATGGAGAATGCGCCCTCAGTACTGTTTGATGCATTGGTGCTACCCGATGGTAGCGACGCTGTGCAGGCACTGGCAGACAACATAGATACCATGGCATTTGTAAAAGATGTATTTCGCCACGGCAAAGCACTGTTGGCATTAGGCGCCGGGCAAGAGCTGCTGGATATGGCAGGCATAGAACTTTTAACGGACCAGAACACCGGTGTCTTGCTGTCAGAAAGTGCCGACGCCGCAGCTATAACCGCAGACTTTATTAAAGCCGTTGCGGCGCATCGCCATCCGGCACGCGATAGCGAAACAATAGGCAAATGAGGCAACGCGATAGCTTATGCGCAGCCTACCCCTGTTTAAACAACGTGATAACGGAGCAACTTATGAAAAAGACACCTTACATTAAGCAGCAACTGCACGAGTTGCTATATCAGGCACTGGAGACTGAACGTGGCGGTATCAAAATATACCAAACTGCGTTGTCCTGTGTGCAAAACAAAGATTTAAAAACAGAGTGGCAAGAGTATCTGGAGCAAACCCGCAGCCACGAGCAACAGCTGCTAACAGTGTTCGAACAGCTGAGCCTGGAGCCGGACACGATGACTCCGGGGCGGGAAGTCGTCGCGCATATCGGCGCGTCACTGGTTGCGGCAATGGAAATGGCAAAAGCGAAGGGCGATGCAGCGGCGGCACAACTGGTAGCCGGCGAGTGCGTAGTGCTGGCTGAAACCAAAGATCATCTGAACTGGGAGTTGATTGGCCATCTGGCACAGCACGGCCAGGGCGACGATACCGCAGCGCTTAAAACCGCGTTCGACGCTGTAGAGCAGGAAGAAGATCATCACCTGTATCACACCAAGGGCTTCCTGCGCGAATTATGGCTTGAGTCGCTGGGTTTACCGGCTGTTTTGCCTCCGCCTGAGGAAGTAAAGAAAGTTGAATCTGCCATCGGCGCTGCGCGGGCAGAAAATGCCCGCGATGACATGCTCAAATCTGCGCCTTAACCTTACGTTACCTTACAGAAGTGGAGAACCTTATGTCTCAAATTAATACAGCATCAAATACCGTGGCAGCGCGCAGTATTACACCGGGTGTTGTTGACACACCCGGTGGCGGCAGCGCTGTGTCCTGGGCAGCCATCTTTGCCGGGGCAGTTGGCGCGGCAGCACTGTCGTTGTTACTGGTTATTCTTGGCACCGGCCTGGGCTTCTCGGCAGTATCCCCCTGGCGCATGGAAGGCTTTAGCGTTGCAACTCTCGGTTTTGCCGCTATTGCCTGGCTAAGCTTTACCCAGCTGGCGGCCTCCGGTATCGGTGGCTATCTGGCCGGCCGGCTACGCACCAAATGGACAGCTGTGCACACTGATGAAGTGTACTTTCGCGATACAGCACACGGCTTTCTTACCTGGGCAGTGGCGTCATTGCTAACGGTAATAGTGCTGACATCAGTAGCGGGCACTCTTGTCAGCAGCGGTGTTAAAGCCGGTGCCGCCGTTGCCGGTGCTGCTGCCACAACGGTAGCTGCTTCAGCGACGACAATGGCCGCAGGGGAAACCAGCTCTGGCGAAGGCAGTAATACCATCGAGTACTTTGTCGATTCGTTATTTCGTGCTGATGCAAACTCATTACAACGCAGCGAACAGTCTGCTGATGCAATGCAGATCCCCGCTGGCGAAGTGATGCGGATTGTTATGCAGGCGCTACGCAGCGGCACCTTACCGCAGCAAGACGAGCGCTATATCGCTGAGCTTATCGCGCAGCGCACCAGTATCAGCCAACAAGATGCTCAGCAGCGCGTGTCAGAGGGCTTTACACAAGTACAGACAACGTTAAAAGAAGCAGAAACGGCCACCCGTGAGGCTGCCGATACCGCCCGTAAAGCCTCGGCCTACGCCGCGCTTTGGATGTTTATCGCCCTGCTAATTGGCGCTTTCACGGCTAGCCTGATGGCAGTGTTTGGCGGACGTCAGCGCGATGCTTAACTTGTACCCGGCTATTTAAAGGAGGTTGTTATGCGTTCAATATTATTGTGGGTTCTCGGGGTGCCGATCCCCATCGTTATCATCATCGCACTGCTCTTTTAGCGACTTAGCAGGCGAGCTCTTCTTTACCGGTACAGTGCTGATAGTGCTAACCGGTAAAGGTTTTTTAACCGCACCATAAAGAAAACGGCAGAGGCTTGCGCCCCTGCCGTTTATTTATTCCTGCCTGAGTGTGCTACTGGCAGAATTTAGTCCCGTTTTTCAAACTTCGGTGCCGCTTTTAATTCATCACGGGTCACTTCAACCCGCAATTCCAGATCATCAGCAGTGCCTGATCTGGTTACGTGATCCCAGCCAATGGCGACGTCTTTCTCGCCCATACCAAGGAAGCCACCAACACTAACAACAATAGCCATCACCTGGCCATCGCCGCCAATAATCAGATCGCTTACATCACCTATATCTTCATTATTAGCGGTTTGAACATCAGCACCAATCAGGTGGCTGGCATGCGAGCCATTAGCCGGCACAGAGCTAAGATAATCCTGCTTCTGCTTTGACTGGCCATAAGCGTTTTTGCGATCAGCGTCAGGCTGCATAGTGCGCTGTTTATTTTGGTCAGTTTGTGTAGTCGTCTTATCTGTGGTTTGCTGTGCCAGTACAGAGCCTGCACCTAAGGCGATAACAGGTGTAACCAGTGCATAAAAAACTAACGAATTTAGCTTTTTCATATAAATCTCCGTCGAATTGAATGTGTTAACCGGACACAATGTCCGGTATAACCGCTTCATCACAGCTTTTCTTCGCCAGCATCATTACTAGATAAGTGCCGGAAAAGGGCTGAATCGCCACGAGATATGGAATTCAGGATGAACCTTTAAACTACGCCGCAAAAGCCGCGCAGTCGGTTCGCTAGCGCACTTAGGAGATCACAGTAAGGACTACAGAGCAAGTGCCCAAAATAGTTGGCCGCCCTGCCCGACTAACCAGCTAAGCGCGGCCAGATTAAGCAGCACGGTAAGCCAGAACACAGTAAGAAAGGCACGCTTTTTTGATTTATGCCGTAAATAGCTTTGCGCCAGCAAAGCACCGGGCCAGCCTCCGATTAGTGATAACAACTGCAAATTAGCTTCCGGTATGCGCCAGAGGCCAGCCTGAGCCTTGCGCTTATCCAGCCAGTAGCTGATAAAGGTAAACAGACTAATAACAGCGTAAGCAGCAATAATGTATAGCGGTAACCTTTCCAAAGCGAACGCGACTACAAGCGCTGCGCTAAAAACAGCTACAAATAGCAGCGGCCAACGGATAATTTTTCCTTTTGCGCGCATTACAGCTCCGTGTTAACCAGCAAATAATGCCCAATTCCTCGGGGGTAGCTTAGTACAGCTTCTTTCATCACTGTCGTAAAACCTAACCATAACGCCGCTGTAATTCTGCTACAGAGTTAACCACAAGCTGCTTTAACACCACCGTATCCAGATCAGCCAGGCGTTTAATATACAAACAGGCTTTGCCCATTTTGTGTTTGCCCAGTTGTTGCAGTAATTGCTCTTGCTCGCCGCTTTCGGCCAGCAGGTAAATAACAATATCACGGCCGCGAATAGCAAACCCCGCAAGCGGAGCTTCACCGCTATGGCCGCTATCGTAGGTGTAACGGTAGCGGCCAAAACCGACGATGCTTGGCCCCCACATAGTTGCTGGCTGCCCGGTAACTTCACTCAACAGTGTTATTAGCTGGTGGCAATCCTCAAGTTGCAGTGCACTGGCGCGGCTGGCGATATACTCCGCTACACTGGCGTTGGTTGCTTTGGTTTTTGTCTCTGCCATCAGCTTGTGCCCTCTGCCTTTACCGGGTTAGCTGCTTCCTCGCCCACTACGGTATGCCAGGGCTTAACCTGCCAGCGGGTTACCAGGCCGTTTACTACATAAGGATCGGCTTTAGCAAAAGCAGCCGGAATATCGGCTGATTCACAGCGAAACAACAGCAGTGCGCTGTCTGCCGGCTCACCCACAGCACCGCCCAGCAGTAACTCCGCGCGCCCGGCGGCCTGCCAAGCCAGTGCCAGATGAGCAGAACGAAATTCAGCTCGCCGTTGCAGATAATCTGGCGCAGTGTCATATATCAATACAAAGTGTTTCACAACATCTCCGTTAGCCGGCAGTCCCGTGCGTTTGGGTTATTCCGCTTTAATCGTGGCTTGCCAATTTATTGCCTGCCATTGGCCGTTTTTACGCACGAAAGTACCGCTGTTTAAATAGCGCTTGGTTTCGCTGACTGATTTACCCACCAATATAAAGGCAACCACTGCGGTATCGCCGTACTGCATAATGCGCACATCTTCGCTGCTATACACCGTATCAATTTCGTCTGCTTTTAACATGCCGCGGCTGGTTACGCCTCGCATCAGCTCAGCCTTGCCAAAGCGGGTGCCGCCGGAGCTGGTGTAAATAAGCTCTTCAGCCCAGTATTTATTGTGAATAGCCGCATCGTTGCGGCTGGCGCCGTCCAAAAATTCGCTTAGCTGTGCAGTAAGTTCGGCTTTGTCATCGGCCAGGGCAAGCATTGGTGTTAATAGTAGTGTGGTAATTAGGAGGCTGGTTTTCATTATGGGTTCCCTGTTGTTTATTGTTTATTGTTGTTCGTTTTTGTTATTGGCTAAGCTAGCACACAATATATCCGCTAAGGTAACCAGGGGGGCACATCCTGCGAGCCAAGTATTGCCATAATATCTACCGTATTACCGTCGATGCGATAATAAATACTGTCAACACCACAGAGGCAGCGGCGATAGCCTGGCCTGATATGATCTACCGATTGATACAAAAATGGATTATTTGCAATTTGTTCAAACATGCTGAAAAACGCATAAAAGTAATGATCCGCCTGCTGTTGGCCAAAACGCTCTGCTCCATAGTAATAAATGCGCCGCAAATCTTCTTTCGCCAGATTAGACAGCCGCACCTCATACATGCTTAGCTAAGCCTTGCTTAAACTCCTGCAACATATCTTCTGCACTTTGGCTGGTAAAACCGCTTTGCTCAGCCAAAGCCAGCCTCTGGTTAATTGCTTCTGCACGGCGGGCATTGCGGATAAGCTCGTTAATCAGCTCGCTTTTGCTGCTGTACTCAGCGCCTTCACTCACCTGTTGTTGCAGCCATTCGTCATTTGGCTGGCTCAGGGTAATACTCTGACGGGTCATAACACTCACCTTTGCATTTGGTGCATAACTGCATCAAAAATACACCACGTCTAACCGGTGTGCAATTTTTTAAGTGCGGTTATATAAAACTATTGACCTTAAGTTAAGTTGAGCTTTTACAGTGCCTGCGTTTTGCAACAAACACTTAGCTTAGTTCTTCTTAATCCGATTATTTCAGGAGTTGTTCAATGAGTTCAGCCTTACCGCAAGCCCGCTGGTTTGATATTTGTTTAACCGCTGCAGCACCATTAATTTGGGGCAGCACTTATCTGGTTACCACAGAGTTTCTGCCGCCCGATGTACCACTATTATCTGCTACGCTGCGCACATTGCCGGTTGGCTTACTCATGCTGCTGTGTCTGCGCCAGCTGCCGGCTAAAGGCTGGTGGGGCAAAATTTTTCTGTTGGGCATACTGAATATCGGCATCTTTCAGGCGCTGCTGTTTGTGGCCGCCTATCGTTTACCCGGTGGCGTGGCAGCAACGGTTGGTGCCATTCAACCTTTGGTAGTAGTACTGCTGGGCTGGGCGGTGCTAAATGCCAGAACCAGCATGCTAAGCTGGATTGCCGCCCTGTGTGGTTTAGCCGGCGTAGCTATGTTGGTGTTGGGGCCGGCCGCGAAACTGGACTTTATCGGTGTAGCTGCTGCGGCTGCAGGTGCCTTCGCCATGGCTTGCGGTACTTTACTGACAAAAAAATGGCTGCCGCCAGCCAGCGCTATGGTATTAACCAGTTGGCAGCTAACGGCCGGTGGCCTGTTTTTATTACCGCTGGCTCTGCTGTTTGAAACCTTGCCAGCCCAACTTAGCCTGGCTAACGTTTTCGGCTATCTCTGGCTGGGCTTAATTGGCACCGGCTTAACCTATGTGTTTTGGCTGCGCGGGGTAATGAAAATGCCGGCGGCGGCCGTAACTACACTTAGCCTGCTTAGCCCGCTAAGTGCTACCGTACTGGGCGCACTGGTGCTGCAACAAAAACTAACGCTGCTGCAAAGTGCCGGTATGGCGCTGGTATTACTTGGGGTGTGGCTGGGGCAGCGCACCACTGTTATAGTGCCAGCCTCTGCCCAAGCAAAGCTTAAAGTTAGCAACTGAGCAGAAAAAAGGCGCCGCGGCGCCTTTTTTCATTCTGATAAGAAAAGCAGCTTACATGCTAATGCCGCCGTCAATTTCCACTACCCGACCGGTGAAAAAATCGTTTTCAAAAATGTATTTCGCGGTGTGGGCAATTTCGCTGGCTTCGCCTAAGCGCCCTACCGGTTTCATTTTCTCCAACCGGTCGCGTGCTTCAGGTTTCATTGCATCGGTCATCGCCGTGCGGATAACGCCAGGTGCGATGGCGCTCACGCGGATACCAAAACGGCCCAGCTCGCGCGCCCAGGTTACTGTCATCGCTACTACACCCGCTTTCGACGCTGCGTAGTTAGTCTGGCCCATATTGCCGGCACGGGCAACGCTGGACATATTAATGATCACGCCCTTAGTGCCGCGTTTTACCATGGCAGCTGCCGCTTCACGGCCACAAAGAAACACGCCGGTAAGGTTTACATCGATAACCGACTGGAACTGCGCCAGTGACATCTTGCTTTGCAGCTCGCCGTCTTTGTATTTCAACAGCAAACCATCACGCAAAATACCGGCGTTGTTGATCAGGCCGTCAATGCCGTTAAAATCGCTGTCAATTTGAGCAAAAGTAGTTTCTACCTGTTGTTCATTAGCAACGTTAGCAATGTAGGTATGCACTGTAGTTGTAGCACCCAGCTCAGCTTTGGCGGCCGCCAGCTGATCGGCATTCATATCAATTAACGCCAGTTTGGCACCTTCTGCCGCGCACATGCGAGCCATTTCCAGGCCCAGGCCTTGTGCCCCGCCAGTGATGACGATGGTTTTATTTTGCAGGTTCATTTCGCTCTCCGACATCGAGATTACTGCGTACATTTTTTCTGCGACACGCCATAAACCATCCTTGGGGCTCGATTCCGGCCATCCATGGCCTCCAACGGTCGCTGAAAAAAGTACATCCGTACTCGCTTAATACTGTGATATGAGCAAGTACGTAGAATTTTTCTGCCGGGACCGTGTTTTTCAGGGAGGAAAAACACGAGCCTACAGGGACGTATTTACGGCGTGTCCCGGAGAAAATATTCGGAGTACTTGCGTGTTATTTCAAATTAATTGGCTTTAGCAAACAGCTTAAAAATACTGGAAAAATCCAGCTTGCCATTGCCGGCCCGCTGGTGCGCCACGTACAGGCTGCGTGCCAGTGCGCCCATTGGCGTGCTGCTTTGGCTTTGCAATGCCGCTTCCAGCGCCAGGCCTAAATCTTTTGCCATCAAATCAACCATAAAGCCGCCCTGATAACCATTGGATGATGGTACATTGGGCATTACGTCCGGGCATGGGTTATACAGTTCTAACGTCCAGTTACGGCCTGAGCTTTTCAGCATAATGTCTGACAGCACCTTCGGATCCAGGCCGTTATCGACGCCCATTTGCAGCGCTTCTGAGGTGCCGACCATCAGGATACTTAGCAACATATTGTTGCAGATCTTGGCGACCTGGCCTGCGCCCACCGCACCGGCGTGAAACAGGTTTTTACCCATATTGCCAAGCACAGTTTTAGCGCGCTCAAAATGCGCCGCTTCACCGCCAACAATAAAGGTTAAGGTACCGGCTTTGGCGCCGCCCACACCACCGGAAACCGGCGCATCGATAAAGGCAATGCCTTGTGCAGCTAAACCAGCACCGACCTTACGCGCGCTGTCGGCATCTATGGTGGAGCAGTCAATTACCAGCGCTTCTTTGCTGATATTGCCGGCAATGCCCTGTTCACCTAAATATAAACCGATGACATGCTTACCGGCCGGCAGCATAGAGATAACAAACTCCGCGCCTGTTACGGCCTCTGCAGCTGTAGCAGCAACGGCTGCGCCTTCGGCTTTTACTTGCGCCAGCGCTGCTGCCGATAAATCAAAGGCAGTAACTGCGTGTCCGGCCTTAACCAGATTAATGGCCATAGGGCCACCCATATTGCCTAACCCTATAAATGCAACCTTAGCCATGTTTGCTCCTAATCAGTTATCCGGTTGACCCAGTTCGCGCAGCGGGTGCTCGTTAGCACTCCACGGCGAGCGAAACAGCTCATCAATGACGCTTTGCGGCACGTCGCTCACCGTTTTGTATTGCCACTTAGGTTGTAAATCTTTATCCATTAACAGCGCGCGCACACCTTCGGTAAATTCACCCAGCTTGCCGCACTGCACACTTAAGCCCAACTCCAGTCGGAAGCTGTCAGCCAGAATTTTGCTTTGGCCCAGCTTTAACAGCTCAAATACGATATGCGCAGTAATGGGGCTGCCATAGGCCAGCGACTCTTTGGCTTTTTGCAGCCATTTGTCCTCGCCTTGCATGGCGTTAACGCTGGCAATAACAGCAGGCAAACTCTCCAGGTTCGCCAGTGTTTCAATGCCGCCCTGATGTGGCCGGATATTACTCAGCGGCATCTGGGTGCGGCACTGGTCTTCTTCGCTACGCAGCACATCGCTGAGCTTTTGATGATTCAGGGCAACGGTATCACCCCACTTTACTGCCAGTAGCTTTTCCAGCAGCGCGGCTTTACGCTCATGCAGTAAAAAGTTATCAGCCAGACCAATAAACTTGGCGTCGGCAGCGTTAATAGAAGCACCGGTTAAACCCAAAAACAGGCCACAACCGGCTGGCATACGATTTAAAAACCAGCTGGCACCGACATCCGGATACAAACCTATCGCCATTTCCGGCATCGCAATACGGCTGGTTGCAGTAACCACGCGATGCGAGGCACCGGCCATTAAGCCTAAACCGCCGCCCATCACTATGCCATTGCCCCACACCAGCACCGGCTTGCCAAAGGTGTGAATGAGATAATCCAGCGTATATTCTTTGGTGAAAAACTCTTCCACGTACGGCGCATAAGTACCTGGCTTATCCAGCATGGCTTTATATAAATCGCGGATATCACCACCGGCACAAAAGGCCTTATCGCCAGCGCCCTGCAGCAATACCATGCTGATGCTGTTGTCTGCCTGCCAGGCCTGAAGCTTAGGCAGTAACGACTCCACCATTGGCAAACTAAGGGCATTCAGCGATTTTTCTGAGTTAAGCGTGGCAACACCGATTTTTTTGCCGTTTTGTGCGCTCAGCTCTTGATACAGCACTACCTCGTTTGCGCCGCTCATTAGCCATTCACCCAATTGGCTTTGCGTTTGTCTAAAAACGCCTGCACACCTTCTACCTGATCCTTGGTATCAAACAGGCCGACAAACAACTCACGCTCCAGCGACAGCGCACTTTGCATAGTGCCGCTGCGGCCTTGCTGAATAAGCTTTTTACAGGCAGTAACCGATGACGGGCTTTGTTCGGCTACTTTATCAGCCATCGCCAGTGCACTTTCCAGCGCCATACCGGTGGCGACCACTTCTTCAACTAAACCAATTTGCAGCGCTTTTTCAGCACCTAAACGCTCGCCGCATAAGATCATGCGTTTGGCCCAGCCCTCACCTACCAGCCAGGCCAGGTTCTGGGTACCACCGGCGCAGGGCAGTAAGCCAACCTTGGCCTCCGGCAGTGCCATCTGCGCCTGTTGCTCAGCAATACGGATATCACAGGCCAGTGCTACTTCTAAACCGCCGCCCATGGCATAGCCGTTAATGGCGGCAATAGACACGCCGCTAAAGGCGCTTAAGGTTTCAAAGGCTTCGCCGAAGATACGCGCCATATCGCTGGCAATGGCTTTATCGCCATCGGCAAACAGCTTTAAATCAGCGCCGGCAGAGAAAAATTTATCGCCCTCACCAGTGATGACTAAGGCATAGATATTTTTATCCTGATCCAGGCTTTTAACCGCGTCGCGCAGCTGGGTTAAGGTATCACGGGTCCAGGTGTTGGCCGGCGGGTTAGACATAGTGATAAGCGCCGTGTGACCACGCTTTTCCAGTTTTAATTGAGCCATAGTTGTCTCCTTTTATTGCCCGAACGCACTCAGGCAAGAAGGAGGATTAGCCTTGTTCTAAAGCGACCGTTGGAGGCCATGGATGGCCGGAATCGAGCCCCATGGACGGTTTACGGCGTGTCGCTGTGGACAAGGCGGTTCCTCCTGATGATTTTGCTCATCATTACAAAAAGTGGTTACAGAATATCGCCTGCAGCTTCATCCAGTAAACGCCGGCCGATAATCAGCCGCATAATTTCGTTGGTGCCTTCCAAAATCTGGTGTACACGCACATCACGGAAATGTCGCTCCAGCGGGTATTCTTTAATATAGCCATAACCGCCGTGCAGCTGCAGCGCCTGGTCGCACACCTGAAAACCCACATCGGTAGCAAACCGCTTGGCCATGGCACAATAAGCGGTGGCTTCACCATCTTTTTGGTCCAGCTTAAACGCCGCTAAGCGTACTAACTGCCTTGCAGCCACTAACTCAGTGGCCATATCGGCCAGTTTAAACTGCAGCGCCTGAAATGCCGCCAATGGCTTACCAAACTGCTGGCGCTCTAACATATAGTTGCGCGCGGTATTCAGCGCCTGCTGCGCAGTACCAATAGAACAGGTGGCAATATTAATCCGGCCGCCGTCTAAGCCTTTCATCGCAAAGCCAAAGCCTTCGCCTTCATTACCCAATAGGTAATGCGCCGGAATGCGCACATCTTCAAAAGTAATAAGCCGGGTTGGCTGGGCATTCCAGCCCATTTTCTCTTCGGCTTTGCCGTAAATTACGCCTTTAGCATCAGCCGGCACAATAAAGGCCGAAATGCCTTTCGGGCCGGCTTCGCCGGTACGCGCCATAACTACTAATACTTCAGTTTCACCGGCGCCGGAGATAAACATCTTCGAGCCGTTCAGCACATATTCGTTGCCATCTTTTTTCGCACTGGTGCGCAGGCCTGCCGCGTCAGAGCCGGAGCCCGGCTCCGTTAAGCAGTAAGACGCCAGTTTCTGGCCGGTAACTAAATGCTCCATCCATTCTGCCTTGGCATCACCGGTACCCCAGTTGGCGATCATCCAGCTGGCCATATTATGGATAGTCAGCATGGCGGTAGTGGCGGTACAGCCCATCGACAGCTGTTCGAAAATAATGGAGGAGTCTAAGCGCGATAAACCCATGCCGCCGTCTTCTTCCGGCGTATACAGCGAGCAAAAGCCCAGCTCACCGGCTTTTTGGATCACGTCTTTGGGGAAGTGATGCTCACGATCCCACTGCGCTGCATATGGCGCCAGTTCTTGTTCGGCAAACTGTTTGGCCACATCGACAAAGGCTTGTTGGTCTTCTGTTAAATTGAAATTCATCTGTTTGGACCTTACCGCTTAACCAATCGCTGCGCTTTCAGGGGATTTAAACGCTCGCCCGTTCGGCTCTCCCAGCCTCACTTTTGATCGCTCGCTAATTAATTCCCCTTACGCTGCGCTTGTTCCGATTGGTAATTTACTCAGGACTTGCAGGCGGGCGGAACCGGAACAGCTAAGCAGACGATCAAGAGCAAATTTGGGAGAAATTCGCGGGTCTGCGTGTTGTTACGGTGGAAGCGCCGCACTACAAATACACTTTAATCTGACTTAACGTAAATTAATCGACATATTCGGGCCGGAAACCGGAATATCGTCGTCAAACCAGCGCGCTGTAATGGTTTTCGTCTCGGTATAGAAACGTACCGCCTGCTTACCATAAGCATGCTGGTCGCCATAGAACGAGCCTTTCCAGCCGGTGAAGGAGAAAAACGGCAGTGGCACCGGAATAGGAATGTTAATACCCACCTGGCCTACTTCCACTTCATGCTGATACTTACGTGCTGCTGCGCCGCTGGCGGTAAAGATTGAAGTACCGTTACCGTACGGGCTGTCGTTCACCACTTTTAATGCTTCAGCCAACGAGCCAACCTGCATGGTAGTTAATACCGGGCCGAAAATTTCCTGCTTATAAATTTCCATCTCGGTGGTGACGTTGCTAAACACCGTTGGGCCTACCCAGTTACCGTTCGGGTAACCTTCTACTTTGCAGTCTGAGCCATCCAGCACACAGGTGGCGCCTTCTTTCTTACCCTGCTCAATTAACGATAATACCCGGGCACGCGCCTGTGGGCTGATTTGCGGGCCGTAAGCAGCGCCAGGGTCCGTGTATACACCCGGGCGTACTTTGCCAATGGCAGCGGCCACTTCGGGGATCCAATCGGCTGCGGCACCAACGAAAACGGCAACAGAAATTGCCATACAACGCTGACCGGCGGCGCCAACAGAAGCACCCACCAAGGCATTAACCACCTGCTGCTTATTGGCATCCGGCATAATAACCATATGGTTTTTCGCACCGGCAAAAGCCTGTACGCGTTTTAAATTGTCGGTACCGGTTTTGTAAATATACTGGCCGACGTTGACTGAACCGACAAAAGAAATGGCTTTGATATCAGGGTGATGCAGTATGGCATCAACCTGCTCTTTGGCGCCATGCACCACTTGTAATACGCCTTTTGGCGCACCGGCTTTAACAAACAGCTCGGCAATTTTGTTTACCGTCATTGGGTCTTGCTCAGACGGTTTCAAAATAAAAGTATTACCACAGGCAATCGCCATCGGGAACATCCACAGTGGGATCATCGCCGGGAAGTTAAACGGTGTAATACCGGCACAAACACCCAGCGGCTGAATGTAGCTGTAGGTGTCGATGCTGCGCGCCACGTTTTCTACCGTTTCGCCCATCATTAATGACGGAATATTTGCCGCCTGCTCAACTACCTCGATACCACGCCAGACATCGCCTTTGGCGTCTTCTACCGTTTTACCTAATTCGCGGCAGATAATGTCGGCAATCTCGCCCTGGTGCTCTTTTAACAAGTGCGCAAAGCGCATCATTAAACGGGCGCGTTCCGATACCGGTACTTCTTTCCACGTTAAAAAAGCCGCTTTAGCCGACTCGATAGCGTGTTCCATTTCTGCCGATGTGGCACATGCCACCTGAGCAATCACTTCTTGTGTTGCCGGGTTGGTAACGGGGATCAGTTTGTCACCTGTAGGGGTGACGAACTCGCCGTCGATAAAATGCTTAACCTGTTGTGTCATGTTGCTTCTCCCGATTGTTTGGGTGTACTGCCGGCGTTTATATCTATGTAATTATCTAAAGTAGCCGACAGTTAATGTATTCTTTCATCGTTTCGCTTTCAGGCGAACTAAACGCTCGCCCGTTCGGCTCTCCCAGCCTCACTTTTGATCACTCGCTAATTAGTTCCCCTTACGCTGCACTGGACCGTGTTCACTACACCATCCAGACAACGCGGAACCGGAGCTTCCTATAAAATTTCCACAGCTAAAGCCACAGCTTCACCGCCACCGATACACAGTGAGGCTACGCCTTTGCTTAAACCGCGGTTGCGCAGCGCATGAATAAGGGTAACCAGAATACGCGCGCCTGAAGCTCCGATAGGATGGCCCAGCGCACAGGCGCCGCCGTTTACGTTTACTTTGCTCTCATCCAGGCCCAGCTCGTTAATCGCCAGCATGGTTACCATGGCAAAGGCTTCGTTAATTTCCCACAGGTCGACTTGTTCTTTGTCCCAACCGGCTTTTTGCAGCACTTTTTGCATCGCGCCAACCGGCGCTACAGTAAACAGCGCAGGTTCCATCGAGTTGGTTGCATGCGCCACTACGCGCGCTAAAGGCTTAGCACCCTGTGCTTTGGCATCAGACTCACGCATTAACACCAGCGCTGCAGCGCCGTCTGAAATAGAGCTGGAGTTAGCCGCAGTAATGGTGCCGTCTTTGGCAAAAGCCGGGCGCAGAGTTGGAATTTTGTCGATTTTGGCATTGCCCGGTTGCTCATCTACCGCAAAGGTCATTTCACCTTTACGGGTTTGAAAAGTTACCGGAGTAATTTCGTTTTTAAACGCACCGCTGGCAATCGCCTGCTGCGCACGGGTGGTGGATTGCACCGCGAAGGCGTCCATCTGCTCACGGCTGATGCCTTTCTCATCGGCTGTCCCCTGCGCAAAACAGCCCATGGCTTTACCGTCGTAGGCGTTTTCAAGGCCGTCTAACATCATATGATCTTTAATTTCGCCGTGGCCCATGCGGTAACCGCTACGAGCTTTTGGCAGCAGGTAAGGTGCGTTGCTCATCGACTCCATACCACCGGCTACCACTACATCGGCGCTACCGGCCTTTAATAAATCGCTTGCCAGCATTACCGCCTTTAAGCCTGAGCCGCAAACTTTATTAATGGTGGTGGCGCCGGCACTTAGCGGTAAGCCGGCTTTTAATGTGGCCTGGCGTGCCGGGGCCTGGCCTAAACCGGCCGGTAGCACGTTGCCCATAATCACTTCACTGACCTTATCACCACCGATACCAGCCTGCTCCAATGCAGCTTTAATCGCCGTGGCACCCAGCACTGTCGCATCAACGTCGGTTAACCCGCCCATAAAGCCGCCCATAGCGGTGCGTGTAGCAGCAACGATTACAATATTGTCGGTAGCCATAAAGATCTCCAAAAAAGCTGTCGGCTAAAAAGTTGTTCCAGAGCCTACACCAAATTTACGTTTACGCCAACGTCAACCACCTAACACTATGGTAGTGTGCACCGCTTTTGGTTCAGCAAAGTGTACAGTCTGACCAGTACAAACTGGCATTTTAGCTTTACAAACACGGCAAAAATGGCCGTTTTGCCAACTTGGCGCCAAGTCACCAGCTTTACCTTTACGTAAACTTCACTTATATTGACTGCGTTTTCGGGGAAGGCGGTTATGACAGAAAAAGAAGAAAAAACATATAGCATCAGCGAACTGGCCAAAGAGTTTGATATTACCACCCGTAGTATCCGCTTTTATGAAGATCAGGGGCTGATCACGCCTTTACGTAACGGCCAAACCCGCATTTACAGCAAGCGCGACCGGGTACGGTTAAAGCTGATATTACGCGGCAAACGCCTCGGTTTTAGCCTGGCCGAAACCGGCCAGCTGTTTGAACTGTACGACGCAGATAAAAGCAGCGTCACCCAATTAAATACCATGCTGAAGCTGATAGAGCTGAAAAAAGCCGAGCTGCACCAGCAATTGGACGATATCAAAGTTGTGCTGATGGAGCTGGTAACAGTAGAGAAACGTTGCCGCGACACCTTAGCCGACGCCAAACAACATAAAACTGGCCTGAATTAATACAGCGCCGGTTAAAAGACATAGCAAACGGGGATCAACATGATTAGTAGTTATAAAGGGCTTAATTTCGATTTAGGCGAAACGGTAGATATGATTCGTGAGCAGGTTAACGCCTTCGCCCGCGAAGAAATCGCGCCGCGCGCTGCCCATATTGACGAGAAAAACGAGTTCCCGAATGAGTTATGGCGCAAATTCGGTGACTTGGGCCTGCTGGGTATTACCGTAGATGAAAAATACGGCGGCTCAGGCTTAGGCTATTTAGAGCACGTAGTAGCACTGGAAGAAATCAGCCGCGCGTCAGCCTCTGTTGGCTTGTCGTACGGTGCGCATTCAAACCTGTGTGTAAACCAGATTTTCCGCAACGGCACTGAAGCACAGAAGCTGAAATATCTGCCAAAACTGTGCTCTGGCGAGCATATCGGTGCGCTGGCGATGAGTGAGCCGAACGCTGGTTCAGATGTAGTCAGCATGAAGCTGCGCGCAGAGAAGCAAGGCGATAAATACATTTTAAACGGCAATAAAATGTGGATCACCAACGGCCCTGATGCGCACACTTATGTGATTTACGCTAAAACCGATATTAACGCCGGCTCTAAGGGTATTACGGCCTTTATTGTTGAACGCGGCACTAAAGGCTTTAGCACAGCACAGAAGCTGGACAAACTGGGCATGCGCGGTTCTAACACTTGTGAACTCGTGTTTGCAGATTGCGAAGTACCGGAAGAGAACGTACTGGGCCAGGTTGGCGGTGGCGTTAAAGTATTAATGAGTGGCCTGGACTATGAGCGTGTAGTACTGGCAGCCGGCCCGCTGGGCATTATGCAGGCCTGTATGGACGTGGTAGTGCCGTATATTCACGACCGTAAACAGTTTGGCCAGGCGATTGGTGAATTCCAGCTGGTACAGGGCAAACTGGCTGATATGTACACCCAAATGAATGCAGCAAAATCTTACGTTTACACAGTAGCGAAAGCCTGTGATCGTGGTGAAACCACACGTAAAGATGCGGCAGCGGTTATTCTGTACTCAGCAGAGCTGGCGACCAAGATGGCGCTGGATGCCATTCAGTTGCTGGGTGGTAATGGCTACATTAACGAGTACCCTACCGGGCGCTTACTGCGCGATGCCAAGTTGTACGAAATTGGTGCCGGCACCTCGGAAATCCGCCGAATGCTGATTGGCCGGGAATTGTTTACCGAATCTAACTAAGGTTTAAAGGCGAAACTCGGGTGGAAGCGGCTGCTTCCACCGTAACAACACGCAGACCCACGAATTTCTCCCAAATTCGCTCTTGATCGTCTGCTTAGTTGTTCCGGTTCCGCACCGCCAAAATAGCCGTAACTAAATAGAAAGTTGAACGAGGCGAAGCGCGTAACAGATTTGACTAAACGAGCGATCAAAAGTGAGCCGGGGAGCGGCGAACGGGCGAGTGTGTTAAATGTGTGAAAGCAGCGAAGCCGTGAATCTAAGTCCGGTGCAGGCCAAAGCTTCCACCGTAACAACACGCAGACCCGCTCGGATCTCCCATCCTCGCTCTTGATCGTCTGCTTAGTTGTTCCGGTTCCGCTTTGTCTAACCAGCTCTGGTATAAGGTGACTTAAGTGACCAGAATTACCTCCAAAATAAACCCTCGCTCTGAGGACTTTCAGAAAAACGCCGCCGCCATGCAGGCCGTGGTCGATGATCTGAACAGCAAAGTACAGCAAATTAAACTCGGTGGTGGCGAAGCCTTAATTTCCCGCCATACCGCCCGTGGTAAACTCTTTGTGCGTGACCGTATCCAAAAATTACTCGACCCGGGCTCACCGTTTTTAGAAGTCGGTCAGTTTGCCGGTTGGGAATGCTACGAAGACTACGTACCCAGCGCCGGTGTGGTAGCCGGTATCGGCCGCGTTAGCGGTGTCGAGTGCATGATTGTCGCCAACGATGCCACGGTAAAAGGTGGCACCTACTACCCGCTAACGGTGAAAAAACACCTGCGCGCACAGGAAATAGCCGAGCGTTGCCACCTGCCGTGTATTTATCTGGTCGACTCCGGTGGTGCCAACCTGCCCCGCCAGGATGATGTATTCCCCGACAAACTGCACTTTGGCCGTATCTTCTTTAACCAGGCCAATATGTCAGCCAAAGGCATTCCGCAAATTGCCGTGGTAATGGGTCTGTGTACTGCCGGCGGCGCCTATGTGCCGGCGATGGCCGATGAAAGCATTATCGTTAAAGAGCAAGGCACTATCTTTTTAGCCGGCCCGCCGCTGGTTAAAGCCGCCACCGGTGAAGAAGTTTCCGCTGAAGAGCTGGGTGGTGCCGATGTGCACTGTAAAATCTCCGGCGTGGCCGACCATTATGCGTTAAACGACGAGCATGCGCTGCAACTGGCACGCAATGCGGTAAGCCGCTTAAACCGCCCTGCCCCGCAAGCGATGGACGTAAAAGCCCCACAAGAGCCGCTGTACGATGCCAAAGAGCTGTACGGTGTTGTAGGCACAGACCTGCGCAAGCCGTTTGATGTAAAAGAAGTGATCGCCCGTATTGTCGATGGCTCAGATTTTGATGAATTTAAACAATACTACGGCGCGACCTTAGTCTGCGGCTTTGCGCGCATCTTCGGCTATCCGGTGGGCATTGTCGCCAACAACGGCATTCTGTTTTCTGAATCTGCGCAAAAAGGCGCACACTTTATTGAGCTGTGTGCCCAGCGCAAAATTCCGCTGCTGTTTTTGCAAAATATTACCGGTTTTATGGTGGGTAAAAAATACGAAGCTGAAGGCATTGCCAAGCACGGCGCCAAAATGGTGATGGCGGTAAGCTGTGCCAAGGTGCCGAAATTTACCGTGCTGATTGGCGGCAGCTACGGCGCCGGCAACTACGGCATGTGTGGCCGCGCCTATGACCCGACCATGATGTGGATGTGGCCCAATGCCCGTATTTCGGTAATGGGTGGCGAGCAAGCTGCCGGTGTTATGGCGCAGGTGACCAAAGATGGCTTGGCGCGTAAAGGTGAAACTCTGTCGGCAGATGCCGAAAAAGCACTGAAACAGCCGATTATTGAGCAGTATGAAAAACAAGGCCATCCGTACTACGCCAGTGGCCGGTTGTGGGATGACGGTATTATCGATCCGGCCCAAACGCGGATGACAGTGGGGCTGGCATTAGCTGCCGCGTTAAATGCACCGATTGAAGAAAGCCGTTTTGGCGTGTTTCGGATGTGATTTTGAGTATAAACACGCACTTGCTGGTTCAACTGTAGAGGCAAGCGCGCAGCACACTTTGACCAGAACCGTGTTTTTCATGGATGAAAAACAGGAGCCTACAGGGAGGTATTTACGGCGTGTTCTGGCAAAGTTGTGCGGAGTGATTGCCGGTTGACTAAACACTTTCATTGAACAGAGAGTAAAAACTTTCGGAGAGAAAATGAACCAGGTTTACACAGAAGTCAGTATCGACCCGCGCGGCGTAGCCACCCTAACGCTAAACCGCCCCGAAGTGCATAACGCCTTTGACGATGCGATGATAGCCGAGCTTATCGCCGTACTGCGCGATTTAGCCAATAACGACAAAGTGCGTTTGCTGGTGCTTACCGCCAACGGCAAAAACTTCTCTGCCGGTGCCGATTTAAACTGGATGCGCTCTATGGCGCAAAAAGACTACAACCAGAATCTGGCAGACGCCAGCGAACTGGCTACCTTACTGCACCGGCTGGATAAATTCCCCAAACCCACTATTGCCCTGATAAAAGGCGCAGCCTTTGGCGGTGCTTTAGGCTTAGTCGCCTGCTGCGATATCGCCATTGCCGAAGAGAACGCCAGCTTTTGCTTAAGCGAAGTACGTATTGGCCTTATTCCTGCGGTAATCAGCCCCTATGTAATGCGCGCCATTGGCGAGCGTGAAAGCCGGCGTTATTTCTTAACCGCCGAGCGCTTTATGGCGCCGAAAGCAAAACATCTGGGCCTGCTGCATGAAGTGGTTAGTGAAGGTGAATTAGCCGACAGCGCTGAAACCCTTATCAATACCCTACTGCAAAACAGCCCGGCTGCGTTAACTGCTGCGAAATCGCTGATCCATAATATTTATAACCGCAAGATCAGCAATAACGTAATAGCCCATACCGAGCAAGCGATTGCCGAAATTCGGGTATCACCGGAAGGTCAGGAAGGCTTAACTGCATTCTTAGAAAAACGTAAACCGGCCTGGCTGGGCAAGGAAGACGCATAATGTTTCGCAAAATATTAATAGCTAACCGCGGCGAAATTGCCTGTCGCGTTATCGACACCGCGCATAAACTCGGCATCCGCTGCGTTGCGGTGTATTCTGAAGCCGATGCCAATGCACGCCATGTGCGCATGGCCGATGAAGCTTATTTGTTGGGCCCTGCACCGAGTAAAGACTCTTACCTGCGCGCAGATAAAATTATCGCTATCGCCAAACAAAGCGGTGCCCAAGCAATCCACCCGGGCTACGGCTTTTTATCGGAAAACGAGAGCTTTGCCAAAGCCTGTGATGAAGCCGGCGTGGTGTTTATCGGCCCGCCGGTCGGTGCTATTACTGCTATGGGCTCGAAAAGCGCCGCCAAAGACATTATGGCCAAAGCCGGTGTACCGCTGGTACCCGGTTATCATGGCGATGATCAAAGCGATGCGCTGCTAAGTAAAGAATCAGAGCGTATCGGCTACCCGCAACTGCTAAAAGCTGCCTACGGTGGTGGAGGTAAAGGCATGCGCGTGGTGTGGAAAAAAGCAGAATTTGCTGATGCCTTAGCCAGCGCGCGGCGTGAAGCCAAAGCCGGTTTTGGCAATGATAAAATGCTGATTGAGCGCTACCTGACCAAGCCACGCCATATTGAAATTCAGGTATTTGCCGACAACCATGGCAATGCCGTGTATTTGGCAGAGCGCGACTGCTCGATACAGCGCCGCCACCAAAAAGTGATTGAAGAAGCGCCGGCACCGAATTTCAGCAGCGAGCAGCGCAAAGCTATGGGCGAAGCGGCAGTGAAAGCTGCTAAAGCCATTGATTATCGTGGCGCCGGTACGGTGGAGTTTTTGTTCGACGAAGACGGCTCGTTCTACTTTATGGAAATGAACACCCGGCTGCAGGTAGAACACCCGGTTACCGAGATGATCACCGGCCAGGACTTAGTTAAATGGCAGCTGCTGGTTGCCGCTGGGGAAAAACTGCCACTGGCGCAGGATGATATTCAGCTGGATGGTCACGCGATAGAAGTGCGGGTATATGCCGAAGACCCCGATAACGACTTCCTGCCACAAACCGGTAAACTAACCTATCTGCGCCAACCTGAAGCCAACCGCCATGTGCGGGTGGATACCGGCGTGGTGGAAAACGATGAAGTGTCCCCCTTCTACGATCCGATGATAGCCAAGCTAATCGTCTGGGATGAAAGCCGCGACCGCGCCATCGCCCGTATGTTACGTGCACTGGACGATTACCGTATTGCCGGTGTCACCACCAACTTAGGCTTTTTAACCAGCCTCACCGAGCATCCGGCGTTTAAAGCGGCTGAGCTTGATACTAACTTTATTAATCAGCACCAGCACACGCTGTTTGCACCTGCCAACAAAGAAAATAATCAAGCGCTGGTGCTGGCAGCACTTTATATATTGCAGCAACAAAAAGCGCCACAAACTTCGTGCAACAGCTTCAGTCCGTGGCAGTTCAGCCATGGCTGGCGGATGAACGAGACACCGACTGTCGAAATTGCCTTGCAACACGGCGAGCATAAAACGCTGTTAAAAGTGCAGCAACTGCAGCAGCATTATGTGGTTGATGTTGAAGGCCAGCAGCTTTGCTGCACAGCAGAGCTAAATGGCGATGAGCTAAGCGCGGTATTGGGCGATCATCGCACCAAGGTGCGGGTAAGTCGCTATGCAGACACCATCAGTGTATTTATTAAACATCAGCGTTATGACTTTATCTACCAGACTGAAGTGACCACTGAAGTGGAAGGCACAGATCACGCCGGCAGCTTAACGGCACCGATGAACGGCACTATCGTTGCGGTCATGGCCAAAGCCGGCAGCACTGTTAATGCCGGTGATACTCTGGTGATAATGGAAGCGATGAAAATGGAATACAGCATTAAAGCGCCGAAAAACGGTGTGATAAATGAAGTATTTTACGCCGCCGGCGATCTGGTAAAAGACGGCGCCGAGCTGGTTGATTTTAGCCCGGAGGAAGCATGAGCTTACCAAAAAGTGTACGCCTTGTTGAAGTAGGCCCACGCGATGGCCTGCAAAACGAAGCTGCGGTAGCCACAGAAGATAAAATCGCCCTGATTGATATGCTAACCGCAGCCGGCCATAGCTACATTGAAAGCGGCGCCTTTGTATCCCCTAAATGGGTGCCGCAAATGGCGGACTCAGGCGAGGTATTTGCCGGTATCCAGCGTAAAACCGGGGTTACCTACGCTGCGCTGACGCCAAATTTAAAAGGCTATGAAGCCGCCAAAGCCGCCGGTGCCACTGAAGTAGCCATTTTTGGCGCGGCGTCAGAAGCTTTTAGCCAGAAAAACATTAACTGCAGCATAGCGGAAAGCCTGGAACGTTTTGCGCCTGTGGTAGAAGCGGCCAAAGCCGACGGCATTAAAGTGCGTGGCTATGTGTCTTGCGTAGTCGGTTGCCCGTATCAGGGCGATGTTGCCCCCACCGAGGTGGCACTGGTGGCTAAAGCGCTGCTGGAGATGGGCTGCTACGAAATTTCACTGGGCGATACCATCGGCGTTGGCACGCCGGATAAAGTTAATGCGATGCTGGATGCGGTGCTGAGCATGGTGCCAGTAGATAAACTGGCAGTGCATTTTCACGACACTTACGGCCAGGCGTTAACCAATATTTACGTGGCGCTAAACCGCGGCATCAGTGTTATTGACAGCGCTGTGGCCGGTTTAGGCGGCTGCCCTTACGCTGCCGGTGCGTCAGGCAATGTTGCCACTGAAGATGTGGTGTATTTGCTGAACGGTCTTGGTATTTCACACGGTATCGATTTAACTGCGCTGGCCAAAGCTGGCTGGTTTATTACCGACAAGCTGGGGAAGCAGCCTAGTTCTAAAGTAGGATTGGCGCTAAGGGCCAAGTGCACGCAAACTGGTAGTTAGTTAACAACAAATAAGGTTCTTCGAACACGGTAATCACTTCGTACTACTTTGCCGGAACACGCCGTAAATACGTCCCTGTAGGCTCCTGTTTTTCATCCATGAAAAACACGGTTCCGGTCAAAGTGTACTACGCGCTTACCTCGGCACTGATGCCAGCGGATGCGGATGTGATTTTTTCATCAGCCGCGCAGTCGAAGAGCAGTTCGCAACAGATAGTTCAGTCAAGAACAGAGGACAACAAATGGCAGGGTTTAATAAAGTCGTACATAGCTACGAAGACGCCATGGCAGACCTGCAGGACGGCATGACCGTTATTGCCGGTGGCTTTGGCTTATGCGGCATACCAGAGGGCTTAATTGCTCAGATCAAAAAAATGAAAACCAAAGATCTCACCGTGGTATCGAACAACTGCGGTGTTGACGGCTTTGGCCTGGGCATTTTGCTGGAAGATCGGCAAATTAAAAAAATGGTTGCCTCTTACGTGGGTGAAAACGCCCTGTTTGAAAAACAACTGCTCAGCGGCGAGCTGGAAGTGGAACTGACACCACAAGGCACTTTGGCCGAGAAAATGCGTGCTGGCGGTGCTGGTATCCCGGCGTTTTTCACTGCCACCGGCTACGGTACGCCGGTGGCTGAAGGCAAAGAAACCCGCGAAATTAATGGCCGTAATTATGTACTGGAACCAGCGATTACCGGTGACTTCGCCATAGTGCGCGCCTGGAAAGCTGACCGTTATGGCAACCTGGTGTTTCGCCACACCTCAATGAACTTCAACCCGATGGCGGCAACTGCCGGTAAAATCACCGTGGCTGAAGTAGAAGAAATTGTCGAGCCGGGTGAGCTGGAACCATCACAAATTCACACCCCGGGTATTTATGTGCAACGCGTAATTAAAGGCAACTTTGAAAAACGCATTGAACGTCGTATGGTCCGTCAAGGTTAAGGAGGCAACAATGGCTTTATCTCGTGAACAGGTTGCCATGCGCGTGGCGCAAGAGCTGCAAGACGGTTACTACGTTAACTTAGGTATCGGTATTCCAACCTTGGTGGCTAACTATGTGCCGGCCGGCATTGAAGTCATGCTGCAATCAGAAAACGGCCTGCTGGGTATGGGCCCCTACCCGACAGAAGACGAAATTGACGCCGATATGATTAACGCCGGTAAAGAAACCGTTACCGCCATTAAAGGCGCAGCTATTTTCAGCTCGGCGGAAAGCTTTGCCATGATCCGCGGCGGTCATGTCGATTTAACTGTGCTGGGCGCCTTTGAAGTGGATCAAAACGGCAATATCGCCAGTTGGATGATCCCGGGCAAACTGGTAAAAGGCATGGGCGGCGCGATGGATTTAGTCGCCGGCGCACAGAACATTGTTGTGACCATGACTCACGCCGACAAATACGGCAATAGCAAGCTGCTAACCGACTGCACCCTGCCCCTGACCGGTGTGGGCTGTGTGAAGAAAATCGTTACCGATTTAGCCGTACTGGAAGTACGCAATGGCGCATTCCATTTACTGGAGCGTGCTCCGGGTATTTCGGTAGACGAAATTAAGCAAAAAACCGCCGGCAAGCTGGTTGTTGAAGGCGATATACCGGAGATGGCGTTTAACTAAGTTGCCGCTTTAATCTCTTAAGGGCACTAAGATTGTGATGGTCTTAGCGCTCTTTTTTTGACCACACCAAAATCATATGATAACCTCAATCAATATCAATTGATAAAAGGTGCGTCATGACAGCCTTAGTACGTGAGTTTATCCCCACACTTTATGCCGCACCCAATTTGTGGCAACAGTTGGGTATTGCTGAGCGTGGACCTAAATTATATCAGGCGCTGCATGAAGGATTTAGCTACAGCGTATTTGATAAGCTGTCTCTGGTATCCATGTTAGATAAAAAACAGTTGGCACAAGTATGTCAGTTAGCGCCAGCTACATTAGCCCGACGGGCAAAGCTGGGTAAATTTACGCAGGAAGAAAGCGACAGACTACATCGTTTTGCTACCGTGCTGGTAGCTGCCAATGCCCTGTTCGATAAAGATATGGTAGCAACCAAACGTTGGCTTACTGAGCCGGTATACGGCCTTGGCGACAAAGCGCCGCTGGATATGCTGGCAACCTCTGCTGAAACGCAGGCGATACTGGATTTAATTGGCCGCTTAGAACACGGTGTGTTTGCCTGATGCAGTTGTATCGCTTAGTGCACCACAAATGGGCTGCACAAGCATTTGACGGCGAAGGAGCAAAACTTTATGGCGGACGCTGGAACAGCAAAGGTCAGCTGTGTGTCTATACTGCAGGCTCTGAAGCCCTGGCCATACTGGAGATTCTGGTACATTTAAATAACCGCACAGCACTTAAACAGTACAAACTATTTCAATTAACTATTGCCGCCGAAGCAGTATTATCGGTCAATCCGGCGAATCTGCCACTTAGCTGGCAACAGCAACCAGCCAGCATTGACACCGCACGTATTGGCGATAGCTGGCTGGCACAACAAGCCAGCCTGGCGTTATCTGTACCCAGTGTTATTGCACCGCGCGAACACAATATATTACTTAATCCACAGCATTCGCACTTTAACGAGTGTCTGGCAACAATTACCGAACTGGATTTTATGCCAGACCCACGCTTAACGCTTTAACCGCGCCAGCAAGCTGGAGGTATCCCAACGGTTGCCGCCCATTTGTTGTACTTCGCTGTAGAACTGGTCCACTAATGCCGTTAGCGGCAAATGGCTGCCATTTTCGCGTGCTTCTGTCAGTGCTATGCCTAAGTCTTTGCGCATCCAATCTACCGCAAAACCAAAATCGTATTTACCTTCGAGCATGGTCAACGAGCGGTTCTGCATCTGCCAGGAAGATGCTGCACCTTGTGAGATCACCTCTACCACAGCTGCGGCATCTAAACCGGCATTCTGCGCAAAGTTCAGCGCTTCGGCCAAACCCTGCACTACACCGGCGATACAAATCTGGTTTACCATTTTCGCTAATTGGCCAGAGCCTGCCGGGCCCAGCAGTTTAGCGCAGCGCGAATAACATTTAATTGCCGCTTCGGCTTTAGCAAAATCGTCGCTTTCACCGCCAATCATTACCGTTAGCACACCTTTTTCGGCGCCGGCCTGGCCACCTGATACTGGCGCATCTAAAAAGCCAATGCCGTGCTGCTTTGCAGCCAGTGCCAGTTCGCGGGCCAGATTCGCCGACGCCGTAGTATGGTCAACCAGCACCGCGCCTGCAGCCATACCGGCTAAAACGCCATGCTCGCCATACACCACTGAGCGAACATCGTTATCATTACCCACGCACATAAACACCAGCGCTGCGCCCTGTGCGGCTTTAGCCGGCGTATCAGCATAAGCACCGCCATACTGTGCAACCCACTTTTGTGCTTTAGCTGCAGTGCGGTTATACACGGTGACCTGATAACCATTTTGTTGCAGGTAGCCAGCCATCGGGTAACCCATCACACCCAGACCGATAAAAGCGACTTTGTTCTCACTATTAATTGACATATTAATGACTTAAAACTGTGACATACTGTGGCGCAAAGCTTACAAAGATCTCCGCTCGATTGAAAGCACTTAAATAAGGAAACAGCATGGCAAATGTGCACCAGTACAAGGTAAAAGATGCCAGCGGCAACGAAATTGACCTGAGCCAGTATCGTGGCAAGGTATTGCTGGTGGTAAACACAGCCAGCCAATGCGGCTTTACCTCCCAGTATAAAGAACTGGAACAGCTGCATCAGAAATACAAGGATAAAGGCCTGGTTATACTGGCATTTCCCTGTAATCAATTTGGAGGCCAGGAGCCAGGCTCTGATAATGAAATTCAGCAGTTTTGTCAGCTGAATTACGGCGTCAGCTTTCCGGTTATGGCGAAGCTGGCAGTTAACGGCCCGGATGCATCACCGTTATTTGAGCACTTAAAAGATTCAGCCCGTGGCCTGATGAAAACACGGGCGATTAAATGGAATTTCACCAAATTTCTGATAAATAAACAGGGTGATGTAGTTAAACGTTATGCCCCGCGCACCAAACCTGCCAGTATTGCCGCTTCGATAGAAGATTTGCTGTAACTTTGATCCAGCGCTAAATATAGCGCTGGTATTTGCGCTAAGCTCTATGGCAAATAATGGGAGAGATACCATGAAAGTTGCCGTATTCAGCGCGAAAAAATATGACAGAGACGGCTTCAGCCAGTGGGCTGACAGCAGTTTGCAGTTTAGCTACCACGAAACCAGACTAAATAAAGACAGCGTAAAGCTGGCTGCAGGCAGCCATGCAGTGTGCGCTTTTGTAAATGACGAACTTAATGCTGAAGTATTACAGCAGTTATCAGAGCTCGGTATTGAGATGATAGCGCTACGCTGCGCCGGTTTTAACAATGTCGATCTGGACGCAGCCAAAGTGCTTGGCATTAGGGTGTCACGGGTACCGGCGTATTCTCCTGAGGCGGTGGCTGAACATACTATCGGTATGATGCTGTGCTTAAACCGCAAACTGCATAAAGCCTATAACCGGGTACGTGATGACAACTTTGCGCTGGACGGCCTGCTGGGTTTTAATCTGTTTGGCAAAACCGTCGGGTTAATTGGTACCGGCCGTATTGGCCTTGCCACAGCGCGGATCCTACGCGGCTTTGGTTGCCAGTTACTCTGCCATGATATTGCACAAAACCCACATATTGCAGAGCTGGGCGGGCGCTATGTACCACTGGCCGAGCTGTATGCCCAAAGCGACATTATCAGCCTGCACTGCCCGCTTACACCCGATACAAAGCATATTATTAACCACTACAGTATTGGTAGCATGAAAGATGGTGTAATGCTGATTAACACCAGCCGTGGTGCATTAATTGATAGCAAAGCAGTGATAGCCGGATTGAAAAACCGAAAAATTGGCTATCTGGGTTTAGATGTTTACGAGCAGGAAGCCGACTTATTCTTTGAAAACCTGTCAGAGCAAGTGATAGACGATGACGTATTTAAACGTTTGCTTACGTTCCCAAATGTACTAATAACCGGCCATCAGGCGTTTTTCACCAAAGAAGCATTACAGGAAATTTGCCAGGTAACCAGCGACAATTTACTGGCATTTGCCAGTAATACCGCTACCGGCAACGAGCTTATAAACTAAAAAGCAGCACAACGGCTGCTTCTTTTACAAGGCTTTGACACTAAATGCCTTAATCTTCCTGCATTTCACTTAACAGGGTTTCTGCCAGCTCGTCTGGCATTACCACCACGCCCGGGCCATCAGTATCAGGCAGCACGGCGATAGCCAGCTCGTCGCCGTTTAAGCCAGACGTCCATTTATCCAGCCAGGTGTCTACATCAACAGCCTGGGCAGAACAATGCGCCCACTCACCTTCAATCCACTGCTCAGCAAGTTCGGCATGTGGCCATACCGGAATACAACGCTCATCTTCTGCGCTTACCAGTACAAAACCGTCTTCATCGGTTAAAATCCAGATTTTTTCCAGATCAGCAACAGCCTGAATAAAATAAGTGTAACGCTGCTCTGCATCTAATGCGGTGATGCGTTTAAGCTCTTCAGCCGTTAATTGATAATCCATAAGTGGTTCCTGTTCAGCGAATCAATAATACCGCTAATGATGACGGATCATGCGGCCTTTTACCATTAATAATTACGCCAGCCAGGCATTACCAAACCAAATCAGCAACGCATAACGCGCGCCTTTACCCAACAACACCAACAACAAAAACAGGCCAAAGCGTACCTTCAGCATACCGGCGATCAACGTCAGAGGGTCGCCCACCAGCGGCAGCCAGGCAAAGAGCAAACTCCAACTGCCAAAACGCTGAAATTGCCGTTGCGCTTTATCAAGCGCTGCGGCTGAAAAGGGAAACCAGCGCTTATGTTGAAACTGCAGCAGTTTCAGCCCCAGGTACCAGTTAATACAAGAGCCCAGCGTATTACCGGCAGTAGCCGCAATAAACAACCACAGCGGGTTATAGCCTTGTTGTAACAGGGCCAGCAATAATACTTCACTGGACGCCGGAAACAACGTAGCGGCCAACAGGCCGCTACAAAACAGCGAGAAATACGCCAGCATTAATCAGGCTACCAACACCTGCCAGGCTAAACGCAGCCAAAGCAGCCATAAGGCCAGGCATCCCAGTAAAAATATGTTAAAGCGTAACCGTACATTATTACTGCCAATATGCACCACCGTATGCATTACCCGCAGCAATACAAAGGCCGCGCCCAACACTGCATAGCCCAGATCAGCAAACCCAAGCTGCAGTGTAAATAACACGCTGAATAAATACAGCATTGGCATCTGGAACTGGTTATCAAAGTTACGACTGGTAGCAATTACCTGCTCATTGGCACCAGTCAGGTTCATCGTTTTAAACGCGGCTACCGTAATTTCTTTATTTTTAGCCGCCCGGATACGGCGTTTCCCCATCAACACCATCACTACACTGGTAAGTAATATCTGCACAAATACCGGCAGCAATATCAATTTTTCCATTTTATTCTCCAAATTTAAACTGCTCAGAGCTTAATGCAGCCAGGTTAAAGATGCCAGCGTCTTAATTCTGTCATATCAGGCCTTTATATTTCAGGCAGTGATATTGCTATACTGCGTTGTCTTTTTTAGTTGGGTGATGCAATGGCGCAATTATATTTTTACTACTCGGCAATGAATGCCGGCAAATCAACCTCTTTACTGCAAAGTGCATATAACTATCAGGAAAGAGGCATGACAGTGGCTATTTACACCGCCGCACTGGATAACCGCTATGGCCTGGGCAAGGTAAGCTCGCGCATTGGCCTAGCGATGGATGCACATATTTTTAATAGCAGCTTTAATTTTGTTAGTCATGTAAAGCAGCTAAAAACACAGGGCCGTTTAGACTGCGTATTAATAGATGAAGCGCAGTTTTTATCCAAAGCTCAGGTTAGGCAGCTAACCGATGTGGTCGACGATTTAAATATACCGGTGCTGGCCTTTGGCCTGCGTACCGACTTTTTAGGCGAAACCTTTGCCGGTAGCGAAGCGTTGCTGGCCTGGGCTGATAAACTGATAGAGCTGAAAACCATTTGCCATTGTGGCCGCAAAGCGAATTTTGTGGTGCGGTTAGACGAGCATGGCAAGGCGGCAACCGAAGGCTCGCAAGTACAAATTGGCGGCAATGAAAGTTATGTATCCATGTGCCGCGCGCACTTTAAAGCGCTGGTATGGCAGGATCAAACAAAGGAATAACAGATGAAAATTCTCTATGGTGTGCAGGCAACAGGAAATGGTCATATCAGCCGGGCCCGCGCCATGGGGAAGTATCTGGCTAACGCCGGTGTACAGGTAGATTATCTGTTTTCCGGCCGCCCTGCTGACCAACTGTTTGATATGCAGCAGTTTGGCGATTATCAGGTCAAACGTGGCTTAAACTTTGTTACCCAAGCCGGCACAGTCAATTACTGGCAAACACTGCGCCAGGCTTCGGTGCAAACCCTGTGGCAGGATGTTAAAACGCTCGATTGCAGCAGTTATGATCTGGTCCTGACTGATTTTGAACCCATTACCGCGCACGCCGCAAAACAGCAAAAAAAGCGTAGCGTTGCGCTTGGTCATCAGTATGCCTTTCTGCATAAAATCCCAATGGAACATGCCAATCTGGTTACTCACCTGATGTTCCGCCACTTTGCTCCGGCACAAACACAATTGGGCCTGCACTGGCACCATTTTAATCAGCCCATCCTGCCACCTATTATCGACGAGGCTGAGCACAATGCAGATACAGAAGCCAATAAAGTGCTGGTATATTTACCGTTTGAAGATCAACAGCAGGTTATTGGTCTGCTAAAACCGTTAACAGAGTTCCAGTTCTGCCTGTATGGCCCCGGGCTGACTAAAGCGGCTATCGGCCATATACATACTCACCCGCCTGCACTGCACGCCTTTAAAGCCGATTTAGCCCGTTGCAGCCATGTACTCAGTAACGCCGGTTTTGAACTAATAAGCGAAGCGCTGCAACTGCAAAAACACATTATGGTGAAGCCGCTACGAGGCCAGATGGAGCAACAATCCAATGCACTGGCGTTACAACAGTTAAAATTGGCCAGCCGCACCGACAGCCTGAGTACCGGCATCATTGCAAAATGGCTAAACGAAAAGCAGCGGCATGGCACAGTAAACTACCCCAACGTTGCCAGCGCTATTTGTAACTGGTTGCTGCAAGACACACCGGGCGATGTAAATACGCTGAGTAAAACACTATGGAGTTAAAGCACTAACGCGCTATTTTTGCCAATACCGCCAAATCAGTTATAGTAAAGTATAACGATAAAGTGAGTGCGGCATGTCAAAACAAGACGTTACATTCCCCCATTTTTGGGCAGTACTTGATGCCCTGCCTACCGCATTACTTTATAAAGAAAACACCAGAGCTGCAGTATTTGCTAACCAGGCCGCTTTAACCTTGTTCCAGTTATCTGCGCAGCAAAATGTGTTATCGATATCGCAACTGCAGCAACTGCCGTTGCTCAATCCAGATAACAAACAAGCCTTTGATTTACTGCACAATCCTTTACTACTGGCGTTAAGCGGCACGGCGTTGCAACAGGTGGTCCAGCTGAACAGCTATGACAACCCGTTATTACTGCAAAGCACCAGTATTGCCCTGTCGTTTACACTGCACAGTATTAATCTGGTCACGTTGCAACCTATGGCTTTAAACACCTTGGTACCGTTGCAACCTGCATTGCCGCCGGAACAAGCAGAAATAGAAGAGGCGCTGGCGTTTGACAAACTGATGTCACTTATCTCAACCCAGCTGATTAATGTGCAAGACGACAAGCTCGATCAGCATATTGAAGATGCGTTAGCCGCAATAGGCGAGTTTTGCCATGCCGATCGCAGCTATGTATTTTTATTCAATGCCGATTTAACTGAAATGAGCAATACGCATGAATGGGTACGCGGTGGCATCAGTTCACACAAAGCTAAACTGCAACACATTCCACAGCAGGCGCTGCCTTATTTTTACCAAAAAATACAGCAGGATCTGGTATTTGCTGTTAATGATGTCACCAGCCTGCCGGCAGAAGCTGCTGCCGAACAGCACGAGTTCAACGCAGAAGATATTCAGTCAGTGCTATGTTGCGCCATGCTTAATGACGATAAACTCAGTGGTTTTGTGGGTTGCGACATGGTATCGCGACAACGTAACTGGACCAGCAATGATTTACGCCGGATGAAACTAGTAGGCGAAATGATCGCCAACACCTTACAAAATGTGAGTTACCGCCGCTCATTACAACAGATGCAGCAGCAACTGCTCCAGGTTAATCTCGAGCTGCAAAAGCAAGCCAGTCAGGATGGCCTTACCGGCATTGCCAACCGGCGCCAGTTTGATACCAGTCTGCAAAATGAACTACAACGCTGTGCCCGCAATAACCTGCCGCTGGGCCTGCTGTTGCTCGATATTGACCGTTTTAAACTCTACAACGACCACTACGGCCATCAGGCCGGTGACGACGCATTAAAGTGCATTGCTCAGGCTCTGGATAAGTTACCACGCCGCAATGGCGAACTGGCAGCACGCTACGGCGGTGAAGAGTTTGCTATTATACTGCCCGGCAGCGATACCGAAGCCTGTACCCAGATGGCTAAGCAAATACAGCAACAATTGGCCGAATTAGCAATTGCGCATCAGGCATCAGATATCGCCAGTGTTATCACTGCCAGCATAGGCGTTACCGCCAATACCCCCAACAAACACAGCACCAGCGCCGATTTTATCAGCGCCGCCGACAAGGCGTTGTATAAAGCCAAAGCCGGCGGGCGTAACCAGTTTATTATCGCCACACAGTAAAACGGGAAGCCAGGCTTCCCGTTTGGTTTTTTCTGCCAAGCTAAACCTCAAGGCTTAGTCGTAGAATGGTGAGCGTTGCTCGGTGGCGTTAATCAACGTATTAGGCCGGTTTAGTGGCTGGCCACCATCTCTGGCAATCGGTACCCAAGGCAAGCGCCCACGTCCTGTAGCCGGGCGCAGCGAGAACAAATCAAAGGGTATTGATAAATAAAAGCCTTTGGTAAAGCTACCTTCGCCATACTCAGCCGATGACACATTAGTAAAGGCCGCATAAGCGCCAACTACAATACCGCTATCAAAGCGCTTGGCAAAATCAACGTTTACCCCACGGTCTTTTGCCAAAAACTGGCCTATGTTAAAGGTCAGCTGGGTATCCGGTAAAAACTCAGGCTTCCAGTACACATTCACATGGCCGGTAAAGGTTTTATAGTCAAAGAAGTCCAGGTCATTCTCATAAGAGCGCTGACGTACATAGTTAACATCAAAACCAATAGCAAAGTTAGAATCTACCGGGCGGTATAACACTTCACCACCAACACCACCAAACATCATCTCCAGATAACCACCATAAGCCTGGGCATAAATATCCGGTGCTATCTGGTCCTGCCATTGCAAATACAGGTTTTCCATCGACACCGTACTACGGGTTACATATTCACGGATATAAGTACGTACCCTGGGTAATGGTGTATTTTGCGCGTCGACTTTATAGTTAAATTTATCAAAGTTCTCCAGCAAGGTTACTTTGGCGGCGCCGTTAATACTAAAATTACTGGTCAAATTATAACCGGCATTCGCTAACACTCCACCCTGATACATATAAAAGGCTTCAGGGTTACCAAAGGTTTGGATCCAAAATGTTTCAACACCGGTATAAAAACCATTTTGCTCCGGCAACTCGGTTAAACCAAGCGTTCGGGGCTCGGGCTGCTGGCGCACATAAGTTGATTTAACCTCACTGTGTAACGAATCATAGCGGGCAGCACTAATAAACTGCTGTGCATCTACCACCGTTTCTACCATTGGCAGGTTGCCATTATAAGTTACTATGCGATAGGTTTTAATATTAGCCGGTACCTCTGTGGCTAAAATCCGGCTAATCCGCTCAATAGCCTCATCATGGTCACGGTAAGATACCTGCTGGCCATACAATATAAACTCATCATCGGTCATCTGCGACGAGCGCAGCATAAAGCCAGCCTCCGTAAACAATGCCTTAGGCAAAGCATCGCGGTCGGTAATTTGCTTACTGGCATCTAACTGCTCAGGAATAATACGCGGTGCTGGCTTAACTTTAATTTGGCTAATACTGTGTAAATTCATCGCGTAATGCACACCAAAACCCAGGGTATTACCGCGCTGATAATTCAGATCAAAATTAAAATCTTTCCAGCGATACACAGCACCTATATTCCAGCGGCTATCTTGTTCAAGCTCGCCAGCTCTGTCGTTTTGGTAGTCATTACCCTCATACTCAAGTTTTAGGCGCAGCGGCTGCCACGGCGTTTGATACTCAATACCGCCAAATAATGCCGCCGGGCCTTTAAAAAACTGGTCATAATCTATTTTACCGCCCTGCCCGCTATAGCCACCTGGTCTGCTACAGAAACTGTCTTTTATCTCACAAAACGGGTTTTTAGTATTGCCACTATTCCCTAAATAGCCCCAGCCCATCCCCAGGTGAAAATCAAGGTCACCCCATTTTTTGCTTAAACTGATAAATTCACTTTCAAAGAAACCGGTACCGCCAAAATCCCGAAAACCAACTGATACCTGAGGCAAATAGGTACTCTCTTGCAGCAAGCGAAACTTAACGTCGATACCTTTATCTTTTAACGTCTGATCACCACTAAAGCCAGGAAAAGGGCTATATAACTGGGTACGCACATCAGTGTAGCGCACCGTGGATTCCATCCAGTCAAATAACTGAATACTTACCGACCATAAACGATACTCGTCATTATCGGTATAGTTTATTGACAGATCACCAGCTGGCGCCATACGGGCTGTTGGCGTTTGAATTAACCCAACGCCACCATGGGCCATTTGCGACACTCCTGCCGCCGTCTGCTGCCAGCTGTCTTTGCTATCGGCTTTGGCGACCTGGGGTTGCAACGCCAGACTGATTAAAGAGAGTAAAAATGGAATACGTACGGCAGTCATGGCAACACCCTGTGGCTGGCAAGCTCAAGCAAACGCTTATTTAATATATCTAACTGTGAACTAAACAACTGGCTTTGCAGCGGAACAAAAATCTGCGCCCCTGGCATCGCTTCAATATGAGCATGATTCCAGTAAGCCGCCCCGGCAACCTGTACTTTACCATCTGGTTGCACCAGCATCAGCTCAGTAACATCGGCTGCATCAGTTGGCCGCGCTGAAATAACATAGTCAGCCGCCGGTGTTGCACCACGGTGTGCTACTGCCATAGCAGAGCCGATAGCGCCAAACAGATATACATTGGCTGGGCGCGGTTTCAGCTGCAATAAATAAGCACCATTATCAAAACGCGGATTAAGCTCTGGCCGTATTCTGGCAAAATCATAGTCAATTGGCACCAATATACGCTTTGCTAAACGCCAGGATGCCAACTGGCGCTCCAGTGACTGTAATGTGATAACTAAATCACTGTCAGCGGCATTATGCTGTTTTAGCTGTGCTATTTGCTTTAGCAACTGCTGGCGTAATTGCTCCGGCTCATCAGAGTCAAGCTGATACAACGCAGCCGCCGGCCAGTACCAGTTGCTTTGCAAAGCAACCGGTGCCAGCACCTCATGTAGCCGTGGGTTGGCATCAAACTGATAGCGGCTGCCATTAGTTTCTACCGTTACTGCGCCATACACTGGCGGCGCAATAAGCAAAGCACTAAAAATAAACTGTTTAAGCATATTTATGTTCTTCATTGTGCACCACCGGCATTATTGCTACCTGCCGCTGGCAGCAGCCGTGCTATCCGGCTGGCATACGTCATGGTTATAGGCTGTAGAAAAGGCGACAATGTCTGCTCACTTTTGATCAAAGTGCCAGATTCACTGTCAAACCAAAAATAGTTTTGCCAGTTGCCATCAAAGCGCAGGTAATTAGCGCTATCTTCATACTTTACATGCTCCACTACCAGCGTGGTATTCAGCTGTTGCTGAAAAACCGTCAACTGTTGCGCGGGTATAACTTCAAAGCGTGAGCGCAGTGCATAACCATATTCACCGTTATGCCAGTCTGCCAGGCGTAGCCAGGTATTATCAGGGCGAATAGAGGCTATACGGCGAACCGGGTCATTAATAGTGTTGGTCAGGTGCAATAAGTCATTTTCCAAACCTAAAGTACGCACCAGGCGGCCCTGCTCCATTATCAGCATGGCATTATCTGCCGATACCCATTTATGCTGGCCGGCTTCCAGGTGCATTAGCACCATTACCGCTTGTGCCCGCTCACCGTGCCTTACATAAAGTAAATCGTATTGTGACTGCTGTACCTCAGCCAGGCTAAGTTCTGCATCTGGGGTATCCGCAAACGCAAGTTTAAGGGTATCAATATAAGAATGATAAGTACCAGCACATGCGGTAAGGGCTAGCAGCACAAGACCACTAAAGACCGTTTTAATTAATGCTATCAAGGTGTATGCTCGCTGAATAAAAATACCAAATAAACCACAGCAATAAAAAAGCCGCCTACAGGCGGCTTTTTTTAAGCAATAAACTTACATAGTTGAAGTTACTGTCACAGTTGCCGTGCCAGTACTTGTATTAGTTACAGTATTACCATTACAAACACCATTTACTGGTGTGCTGCCGTCATCACACAGCACTGGAGGCTGAGTTACAGAAGTGCCACGGTTATTAGAAATAACGGCAGCTGCAACTGCAACACCCACTACGCCAGCAGCGATAGTAGTAGTAGCGACACCACCAATAGTACCTTCTTTGGCATCAGCACCACCAGCAACATCTTGAGCATTAACACCAGCACTTAACGCCATTACCGCAGCAGCAATAATTAATTTTTTCATAGCAATTCCCTCAATAAACAAATTTGGATTTCCAGTTAGGCGAAGAGTAACGTAAACACAAGTATTACTCAACCCCTAACTGCATATTAACTGCTTTTTTTGCAGCTTACTGTTAACAGTATTGGCTAACAATACTTCTTTGCCGGCGCTGCAGTTACAGCACCTATGCCCGTGGCGGTATTTACTACCATATTCAGCGGCACCGCAACCGGTGCAGCCAACTCAATATCGCAACAGGCTTTTACCACCAGATCACTGCTGGCGCAGCTATAATTAAAGCCTGCAGGAGCAACCCGCATTAGCTCAATAATTTGCTCAACTGCAAAACTGTCGCACAGGGTATCCAGTTGTAATAGCATACTTTCCATCTGGCTCCAGCCAAGGCACACTTCATCAGCGGCCATAATACGCGGATGGGCAGTTTCGCGTACATTTTCGCCGATTAATAACTCTTCATACAGTTTTTCGCCCGGCCGCAAGCCGGAATACTGAACTTCAATATCACCATTAGGGTGTACTTCATCTTTAACTTCCAGCCCCATCAGGTGGATCATACGTTTGGCTAAATCGGCAATTTTCACCGGTTCGCCCATATCCAGCACAAATACATCACCGCCCTGCCCCATAGCACCGGCCTGTATCACCAGCTGCGCCGCCTCGGGTATGGTCATAAAATACCGAATAATATCTTTATGCGTTACCGTAACCGGCCCACCACGGCGTATTTGCTCACGAAACAGTGGCACCACAGAGCCGCTGGAGCCAAGCACATTGCCAAAACGCACCATACAAAACCTTGTAGTGCTTTGCCGCTCCGATAGAGCCTGCAATACTAACTCGGCTAAGCGCTTTGACGCCCCCATTACGTTAGTTGGCCGCACCGCTTTGTCAGTAGAGATAAGTACAAAAGTTTCTACGCCGGAGGCAATAGCCGCCTCGGCGGCATACCAGGTGCCAAATACATTATTGCGCACCCCTTCAACTACATTATATTCTACCAGCGGCACATGCTTATAAGCCGCTGCATGGTAAACCGTCTGCACTTTAAAGGCTTTCATTACCGTTTCCAGCCGGTTACGCCGCTGCGCAGTACCCATTATTGGCACCAACTGAATATCCAGCTGTTGGTGTTTAATCAGGGCACTTAATTCTTGCTCTATGCTGTACAGGCTAAATTCTGACAACTCAAATAACACCAGCGTTTTAGGCTCGCAGGTAATAATTTGCCGGCACAACTCAGAGCCAATAGAGCCGCCCGCACCGGTTACCATAACTACCTTGCCGTGAATATTAGCCTGCATCAGTTTGGTTTTCGGCGCTACCGGATCACGGCCCAGCAAATCTTCAATTTTTACGTCCTGCAACTCATCAATACGCATAGAGCCATCAACTAAATCACTCATGCCGGGGATAGACTGCACCGGTATTGGAAGCTCTTCCAACGCATCCAGCACTTCGCGCCGACGTGAGCGGCTAACAGACGGCAACGCCAGTAAAATACGGCTGATATTATGTGACTTGATCAGGCTGGTAATCTGGGCTGGCGCACCAACAGGCACACCCAAAATAGTAGAACGGTGCAGGGTGGTGTCGTCATCAACAAACACTACTGGGTGGTACTGCTCACCATTAATAAGCGCTTGTGCTAACTGGCGGCCGGACGAGCCGGCGCCATAAATAAGCACGCGTTCTTTATGGCCATTATTACGCTGCACCAAAAACATCCGTGCCAGTAAACGTAAACCACCTGAGCTAATTAAGGCCAGAATAGCGTAAACGAAAATCAGGTTGCCTTTGTCATGCACCTTTAGCAGGCCAAACAATAGCGCCAACACAAAGGCGCTGCTTACTATACCAGCCAACACTGCGCCCAGCGCATGCTGGCCAATATAGCGGATAACTGCACGGTACAAACCAAGCTTGGTAAAAATAAATAATGTAACAGGCAGGGTTACGGCAAAAGCCAGAGCAATTTCAGGAATATCAGTACGGTCTTCGTGCTGTGTCAAAAAATACGCAGCAAACAACGAGCTGATTAAAAAAAACATATCAGCTATCACTGAAATTAAGCGTTTTATCGCACGGGGCAACCCCAGCAACCAAGCAAGCATCAACTACTCCAGAATAACGTTAGCCTGTCTGGCCAACAATAATCAATTTTAACTGGCGCGAGTATAACACCCGCAACCATTGTAATCGCATTATGCCTAACCTGCTGTATTCAGCAACTGGGTTAACCACTGCTTAAAATCCGGCCCCAGATATTTATCACGCAAACCATGTTCAACAAAGGCCTGCATATAGCCCAGCTTATTGCCACAATCATGGCTACGGCCGGTAATATGGTAGGCATTTACGGCTTCCGCTTCCATTAATAATGCAATGGCGTCCGTGAGCTGAATTTCATCACCCGCCCCGACAGGAGTACGCTTTAACTGCTGCCAGATTTGCTGGCTAAATACATAGCGTCCTACCACCGCCAGATTAGACGGCGCCTGCTCAACAGCGGGTTTTTCCACTATAGCGGCCATTCTGACAGACTCACCGCCTTGCACCTGGTGGCCACCCACATCGGCAACACCATAGTTGCTTACCATATCATGCGGCACTGGCTCAACCATTACCTGGCTAACACCACTTTGTTCAAACAACTGCACCATTTTTGCCAGGTTGTCGCGACGTAAATCACAGTCGTAACCATCAATCAAAACATCTGGCAGCACTACTGCGAAAGGAGCATCGCCCACCAGCGGCAATGCGCACAGCACTGCATGGCCCAGACCCTTAGCCTCGCCCTGACGCACATGCATAATAGTCACATCTTTCGGACAAATAGCCTGCACTTCATCCAACAACTGGCGCTTAACCCGCTTTTCCAGCATAGATTCCAGTTCAAAGCTTTTATCAAAATGGTTTTCTATACTGTTTTTCGATGAATGCGTTACCAGCACTATCTGCTTAATACCTGCCGCAATACATTCGCTTACTACATACTGAATCAACGGCTTATCGACTACCGGCAGCATTTCTTTCGGTATTGCTTTAGTTGCCGGCAACATCCTGGTACCCAACCCGGCAACCGGTATTACCGCTTTTAATACTTTCATGTAAACTCCAATACTCAGTGTTTAGTGTTGAATGGTAAGTGTTGAGTTAACAACTCATAACTCACCATTCATAACTCAACACTAACTTAATCGCTACCAAACAAATCACGGGTATACACTTTGTCTTCTACATCCACCAAAACTTCACTGCGCCGGTTTGCCACTATTACATCTGAAATTTGCTTAAATTCAGCCAGGTCTTTAATAACGCGGGAGCGGAAAAACTCATCCTGTTTTAATTCCGGCTCGTATACCACAACCTCAATGCCTTTAGCTTTAATGCGCTTCATAATGCCCTGAATCGCAGAGGCGCGGAAATTGTCCGACCCAGCTTTCATTGCCAACCGGTATACACCGACTATTTTCGGGTTACGCTTCACAATAGATTCAGCAATAAAATCTTTACGGGTACGGTTGGCATCTACCACTGCCTGCATAATGTTATTAGGTACATGCTGGTAATTAGCCAGTAACTGCTTAGTATCTTTAGGTAAGCAATAACCACCATAACCAAAGCTGGGGTTGTTGTAATGCTTGCCAATACGTGGGTCTAAGCCTACGCCTTCAATAATCTGCCGCGAATTTAAGCCATGGCTTTCGGCATAACTATCCAGCTCGTTAAAATAGGCCACCCGCATGGCCAGGTAAGTATTAGAAAACAGCTTTATCGCTTCGGCTTCAGTGCTGTCGGTAAATAATACCGGTACATCCTGCTTAATAGCACCTTGTTGTAACAAAGCAGCAAACTGCGCGGCCCGCTCGCTTTGCTCACCAACAATAATACGTGACGGGTAAAGGTTGTCGTATAGCGCCCGGCCTTCGCGTAAAAACTCCGGTGAAAAAATCAGGTTGGCAGTAGCAAACTTTTCCCGTGCAGTTTTGGTGTAACCCACAGGCACGGTAGACTTAATTACCATCACCGCCTTGGGGTTTATTGCCATTACATCAGCGATAACAGCTTCAACACTTTTGGTATTAAAGTAATTAGTTTGCGGGTCGTAATCTGTCGGGGTGGAGATAATAACAAAATCTGCATCTGTATAGGCCTGTTGTTTATCCAACGTGGCAGTAAAGTTCAGTGCTTTGTGCAGCAGAAAATCGCTAATTTCTTTATCTTCAATCGGTGATTGTTTAGCGTTTAACAATGCTACTTTTTCCGGCAGTATATCCAGCGCCACGACGTTATTGTGCTGCGCCAGCAACATAGCATTAGATAGCCCGACATAGCCGGTACCGGCAATAGCAATTTTTAAACCTGACATAACAACCTTTTTGAATTATGAGCTGTGAGCTTTGGGCTTTGAGTTGTAAGTTTTGAGTGTTTAGTTATGATTGCGGAGTTTACCCTAAAACTAAACACTTAACACTCACAACTAAACACTAATCTCTTAACACTAAACACTAATAACCACTTCTTTGACATAAGTCGCCAGCGCCCGCTGCAAAGCCTGCTTGGCATTGTTATCGCCATGAACTATGCGCACCCGTTGTGGCTTACGTACCATACGATTGACAAAATTAATTAAACCAGCTTGGTCGGCATGGGCTGAATAGCCGCTTAACGTAATAATTTCCGCATCGATATTAATGCGCTGGCCGTCAATTTCAACATAACCGCCCTGCGGGCCAAAACGCTGTATTGCCGCCCCCAAAGTGCCCCGTGCCTGATAACCGACAAATACCACCTGATGGGCCTTATCAGCCAGTAAGGCAGTTAAATAATTAACCACCCGGCCACCTTCGCACATACCACTGGCAGCAATAACAATAGCCGGTTGTTTAGTGCGGGCTAAAAACTGCACCACATCTAAATGCTGGCTATGGCTGTCTATAGTATGTAACTGGGTAAAACTCAGCGGATGGCGCCCCTGGCGCAAACGCTGTTTGGCCTCGTTGTCCCAGCAGCTTTTTAACTCAGTGTACGCCTGGGTAAACTTTGCCGCCAGTGGTGAGTCGACGATAATCTGCAGCTCATCCCAGTGCAGGTTCTGATGAATTTTCTGTCCGCGTAAGCGATAAATAATAGCTTCAAGCTCATACAATAACTCCTGCGTGCGGCCGATACTAAAAGCCGGAAACAACACAGTGCCATTATCCTGTAATGAGTGCAGCAGCACCTGCTCTAAACGTTTTATCCGCTGACGCCGGTTGTCATGTAATCTGTCACCATAAGTGCTTTCTATTACTACTTCATCTGCTGCATAAGGGGGCTTGGGTGCAGGTAATAATGGTGCATAGGGCGCACCTAAATCGCCAGAAAACACCGTTTTGTAAGCCATTTTTACGGCCGTATTATGGCTTAACTCAACATAAGCAGAGCCCAGTATATGGCCAGCTGGTTGAAACCGCACTTTAACTGCAGCGCCATCTAACGCGGGCAAAGCCACCCACCGTTTAAATTCACAAGGCACTAACTGGCGGCGCACTCTGGCTAAAAAAGCATTAATTAACGCCTCATCGCGGGTAACACCTACTTTGAGTGCGTCTTCCAGTACCAGTGGTAATAAGGTGGCTGACGCTGTGGTACAAAATATTGGCCCGGTAAAACCGGCTGCCAGCAAATAAGGAATACGACCGACATGGTCAATATGCACATGGGTGACGATCAGGGCACGGATATGCGCAAGCGCAAATGTAATATGAGGTTTATTGGCAGAGCCGCTGTTTGACACTTCAGCACCCTGAAACAACCCACAGTCAATTAGCAGGCCGTAATCATCGCTGATGCGATATTCATGACAAGAACCAGTAACGCCGTCCACGGCGCCATGGTGGGTAAATTGGGGGGAGGTATACAATGTCGACATCCTGTCTCCTTGTTGAGTGCTTAGTTTTTAGTTGTGATTTTTGAGTTAGCTTGAGAAGTTTTTACTATGCTGGTTAGTATTTTTATTAGCTCTTCACTTTGGTTAAGTAAGCTGGTTACGTGCGGTTGAGTATTATCGAGGTAGCCAGTTATACATAGCAGCTCTAACCAATATTTCGCTTCCCTTGACTCTTTACTGGCAATACTCATTTTAGCGATAAAATCAGCTTTAGATTGCCCCGCCTGCGCCTCGTTAATATTTGCCCCGATAGAAGTACCACAGCGCACTAACTGCTTAGACAGCACAAATTCTTTATGCTCTTTTACCAAATACTGATAAAGCCTAACAACCCGAACCGCAAACTCAAAAGCCTTGGCCAATACATTGTTCGATTCAGCAGGCATTCCCGGCCCTCACAAATCCAAACTATGTAATATCTATAGCCAAAAACAAAAATTTTACAAACCACAACTCGACACTAACCACTCAAAACTCAAAACTCAAAACTACCTAACCCTATCCCCACTGCCCTTCCCGGCAACAGTCATAAAAATATACTTAAAGTAGTCCGCTACCGTAAGCTGTGCCAGCATTTTGGCGTCTGTTTCTGCCAGCAATACCGGCGTAGACATATCAATATCGTTAACCTGTGCCAGCCCGGTAATGCCAGGTCTCGCATTTAGCACACCACGCTGCTCACGTTCGGTTATTAACTCTTCCTGGTTAAACAAACAAGGCCGTGGGCCTACCAGGCTCATTTCGCCTTTTAACACATTCCAAAGCTGCGGCAGTTCATCCAGTTTGCTTTTACGCAAAAAGCCGCCAAATGGCGTTATAGCACTGGCACTGGCTAAATGGCTGGCGACATGGGCGGTATCCGGCTTCATGGTACGAAACTTTACTAAAGTAAAAGGCTTTTTATGCCGCCCCACCCTTACCTGGCGGAATATCGGCGAACCGGTATCAAATAAACCAATAATAGTAAGCACAACCAGCACCGGAAAACCAAACACTAAGCCACAAAAAGCAAAAACAATATCCAATAAACGTATTAACATAATTCCTCTAAAATTTGCCAGCGACAACTAAACACTCAAAACTCAGCACTAACGTAATCATTAAGTATTGCGAGGTACTCAGCTGAACTTAAACGGGTCATCCTGTTATCTCCTCAGCACTTCCCCGTATCATCTTCACAAAGGGCTCTGAACCATCAGCACTGCTAACAATATCAATTTTCTGCTCACCTAATTTTTCAAGTATCCGCCACCGGGCCGCTCGTTGCCGTTTTTTATCAAACCCTCCGGACAGCACCAACAAATCAATATCGCCACCACAAGCGGAATCATCAACTCTGGAGCCAAATAAAAATACCCTGGCAGACGCATCTTCTGCAGTTATAGCTTTAAATATTACTGTTTTTTCAAACTCAGACAGACGCATAGCATAATTCCTTAGCCAACCGCACCAAGTTTAACCAGCTAACAAGCTTTTAGCCACCAACACTCAGCACTGACAACTAAAAACTCAACACTCAACATTTATCACTCAACCCTTCGCTGTAAAGCAGCGAGCAATCCCCTCTTCCACCGTCACCGGTGGCGTCCAATCCAAAGTATCCTTGGTATGGCTAATATCTAACTGCAAATTACCGCATAGCCTGTCTATCACTGCCTGCTTACCGGTAACTTTACCTGCCAGTTTTAACCAGCTTACAGGTACTGGCAGCAGCCTTGGCATTTTACCGGCTGCCCGCGTCATCATTTGCAGCAGTTCTGTGGTAGATACATCCTGGTCATCACTAACCAAAAAGGTCTGGTTCGCCGCATTAGGGTGTTCTATACAAGTAACAATTAAATCAACCAGATTATCCAGTGCCACCAGGCTGCGCTTATTATGGATGGCTCCTAACGGCAACGGCAGGTTTATCCGCGCTAGCTTCATCATAGCGGCAAAGTTTGCTTTAACACCTGGGCCATAAACCAACGGCGGACGAATAATTACCACCTCCATGCCGGTTTGTGCTGATATCTGCTTCAGTCCGGATTCAGCTTCTGCTTTGGAGATGCTATAAGGATCTTCGGGCGTGGGCGTATCGTCGTATCGAAAAGCTTTGTTTTCAGATGTCGCCTCGCCATTAACTTTTATCGAACTAACAAATACAAAGCGCTTAACTCCACTGGCTGCAGCCTGTCTGGCTAAATTCAAAGTACCAGCGACATTCACGGCACGGTATTCATCCAGAGGATCGGCAACAGTATCTGCCATAACATGTACTCTGGCGGCAATATGGACAATTACACCAACATTCTGCATAACTTTGGAGTAATCCGTATTGCAGTCTATATTATCTACAACAAAATCATCTGGCCGCAAATTCCCAAAGTTTCGAACAACAGACTTAATATCGAGAAATGAGTCCTGTTTCAGACGTTTTAAAACTTGTGAACCTACAAAACCAGTACAACCGGTAATTATTATTCTTTTTAGCAAGGTACACCTTTAATTATTCTCATAAAAATCTTAAATGAAAAATTTGCAGTAAGAGCCAGACAAGCAATGTGTGTACACCTTAAGTAACGCTATTGCAATACACCTAAAAACCTAGCAGCAGAAGGAAATTTTGCTCGTAAAACTCCCCTCAACGCATAGTGAGAAAAATAATATAATGAACTAAATAATCCAAGGCGTTCGACCTCCCTATAAAATCGCCAAGTTTCTTTGGCCATCTTAACTTTGCTTGCTGAAATTTGAGCTGAATATACTCTGTATTTAGCGAGCACTTCATTAAGACCATAAGCATAATCAATCTTCTTGAGAATATTGATCCAAGTTGCAAAATCCTCACGCTTGGTGCTGGAAGGCATATAGAATTTTCCAATTTTCTCAGTATCATAAATAGCTGTTAAACAGCCAACATAGCAAGTCTTCAGCATATCTCTATAACTTGATTTCTCTGGAACACCCATAGAGCCAATAAAATTGCCATTTTCATCTACTTTTTCGTAAGCTGAATAACAAAAAGCTATATTATTTTCTTTCATAAAAGATAGCTGATACTCAAGTTTATTCGGATACCAGAGATCGTCGCTATCAAGAAATGCTATATAGCGACCAACTGCTAACTCTATTGCTTTATTCCTGGCTGTGGCGGCGCCAGAATTAATGTCCAAACTAATTAATTTGATTCTTGGTTCGCTCTCAATTAATTCAGATATTTTATCAAAAGAACCATCTATCGAACAATCATCAACTATTATCATTTCCCAACAAGTGAATGTCTGAGAAACTACTGAATTTATAGTTTCTGAAATAAATTTACTAGAATTGTAGGATGGTGTAATAATTGAAACTACAGCTGAGTGTTGCTTACCAAAATTTTTCATTCAAAAAAACCTACAAAAATATGACTAACTTTTCTAAAAACCGAAAAATTCAGTTTGTACCAGGGACGCACAAACTACAAAAAGGCATGCCATTTAAACGTCAAAAGAACATCCTAAAAAAGCCGTTTCAGGTGCATTACTGTTGCGACCATTCTTGTGAGAATAAACACTGCATTATACTTAAATGAGACAAGCATTTTAAAATAGATAAAAAGCAAATAGAAAACCCGTTTAACTTCATCAGATCTTCTAAAAGAGCTGCGTGTTGCAGAGCCAACCCTCTGTCTAACAAAATAGGTTGCGTTACCGCCAACCTTAACAACACCAAATATTTTATTCGAAATCCGCGCCATAAACAAGGAATCCTCACCAATCGCCAAGCAAACATCAAATCTGTTTGTTGATATCATATTGCGATTTAGCATTTTCGCAACAGGTGAAGAATAGTATTTCCTGGTAATAAACTTTGATGTCTCTGTGTCCGCTATAGAATCGAAACATTTCCCAATATAACTTTCTGTTGTCTCAGAAACATCATTTTCAAAATCCCTAACATTACTTATACCCATAAAACTCTCATTTGAAACGGCCAGAAGCATTTCTAAGTAATTTTCGCTGACTAAATCATCATCATCAATAAAGACAACAAATTCACTTTCAGAGTTTTCAATTAAAAAATTGCGCGCGTTTGATACTCCAGCTTCGGGGATATAACTGTAAGTTAATTGAAAAGTAAATTGCTTAGTGATATTTCTAATGTAATCCTGATAACCTTCATTTGGGCCATTAAGTGCAATATAAACGTGAAAATCGTCTTTTGACAATGTTTGCGCGTCAAGACAACGTAAACAGTCCTCTAAATAAAAGCCCGGCTTGAACGTTGGTATCAAAACGGCAATTTTTTTCATACCGAACTCCTGGCAGATTTTACTTTACCTAACCCAATATCATAATTTAGCAGTAAGAATAACAAATAGAGCATAAGGAAAAACCGTAAAGATGCATAATCAGCTCTAAAAACTGCAGATAAAACTAAATCAAAAAAAACAAAGAATGTGACAAACTGCTGTTGCTGGCTCTGTTTAACAGAGAATATTTTTACAAAAATAAATAAAAAATACAACAACATCAACAGCAAGCCAAGAACTCCAGCCTCCCAAAAAACATCGACATACATATTATTTGAAGTCACGTGCACCGCTTCGCCGGAGGGCAACACATAGTTCGTGCCTACAATTGCGAAAGACTTTAAACCATGACCAAAAACAAAGCTTATTAGGCTAGAATCTTTTACCCATTCAAAAGGTCCAAGCAGCATAGACAAACGACTACTACTACTCGCGTCAACATTTATTACCCTATTAATAATGTATTCAAAAAATGGATTATTTGAACCCAAAACAAAAAAAGTAAAAAAAACAAAAAAACAAAATAAAGCGGCTAACTTACACAAACCACTAAAACTCAACGTGGACATCTTGGTAAAGAAATAAGAAAGACAAAAGCACATAATCAAAACTATATATCCGGACGGAGATAATGACAGCAGCATAATAAAGCAAGCGAAAATAATCGCTGCATTTCGCTTTAAGCCTGAGAAAAATATAAACGCCAGAGCTATAAAATCGACAACATACATAACAAAAAAGCTGGGTTCTCTGGCAATACCAGTAACCCTGTCAGTAAAAGAATAGGTGTTTCCATAAGCACTATGTAAATTTGATCTTGTTTCAAAAGGCCAACTGACTAAACCGGTATAAAGTGATAAGGCGTGCCACAACGCCGTTAACAGCAGAATAAAAATACCGATTTTATACCATTTAAAAACCAACAACATGTTTATTTGGTTAGAAAACTGAGATAAAGATAAAACAAGCACAAAGAAGATTAATAGGTTTAAAAGCCGACCGATGATATTTAGCTGAGAATAATCAAACCGCTGCATCTCAACAATCATAGAAAAGGGTAAGCTTGCAAAACTAACCAAAAATGGAGAAATAAAAAACAGCAAAAAAAATAAAATCCTTTTATCAAGTATAGGTAGTTTTATAAATGACAACACCCCAAAAAAAACACAGAGCGCAACAGAAAGGTAAGCAAAGTAACCAGGAACGATAGTAGAAAATGTAAATGCCGAAACTCCAACAAGACAGATAGAGAAATTACGAACATTAAAATTCGATACACTCAAGTTGGCTGAAGTCGAGTTCATGTAATTCAGTCCTGCCTCAGTTCCATCATTTTCTTAAACCAGGTACCCATTGAAAACTCCATCTCTATTTTTCTTCTGGCCTGAATGGATTTTTGTTGTAGCAATTCGTTATTACTAAGGTAATTCGCTATAACATCTACCCACTTATCAATATCTAATTCAATAATACTCCCTTCCTCACCGGTGACTATTTTCTCTGCGCCCTCTCCATTAGAAACAATCGGCACGCAACCACTTGCCATACTTTCAAGTAAAGAGTAGTTTGCAAACACTACTTCAGCTGGAAATACGAACAATTTACTTTCAATATGATATTTGATTGGGTCTTTAACGAAACCAAACACCTTTATAGAATTCTGTAGATCTTTATTTTTTATTAGATTTAATATGTATTCTTCCTCCGCCAATTCAAAACTTAAATTTTTATCGTCCAGAGAGTTGAAACCAGCTATAAAAACTTTAATATCCGGGCATTGCTCACGTAGCTTTTCAACCACATTGATAAAAAATGGTACATTCCTGCTTTTCCTTATACTATTCAGAAACAGCAAATCGACACTTCTTTCCTCTTGAGGCTTATATTCTAGACACATAGGCACACAGTTGTGCAAGTAACGTAGCTTTTTCAACGGAAATCCGTTTTTTTTATATTCTTCTATGATGTTGCTTTCTTTAGCTACTACTTTAAACGCGATTGTAGTAGCAAAGACATGTTTAACATAATTTAGGCTAAATTTTTTACAGTTATGCCGCTGCAGCTCGCCTCCGCGATAAATAACGATCACTTTTCTTCTCAAAATAAAGCAAATAATTAAGTAAACCAGAAACATATTACCGGTGTCATATAATTCTACAAAATCAGGCTTTAACTTTGCGATCTTAAATAGATACAACAATGAAACGACAAATTTATTACCTGATACAACCTCTACATCTGCAGAGTATTTTTTTGCATAAAAACCACTGGTATTGCTTTTATCACTTACAAGATATTTTACACTTATTTTATTCTTCGTGTATTCGGAAGCTTGATAGCCTATTTTATCTATAAAATGCTCCAAGCCCAAAACAAGCGTATTTAACTTATCTTTATTCACCATTACTCACCAAAAAAAACGTCAAAATAAATTCGTTGCTGTAGCATTCTTTAATCAATATGTAAAATATATACCAACAATCACAACTAACGTCTTGAAAACTTAACCGCATTCAATAATTCGTACGCGTCTTTTCTAAAAAAGATACCTACAAGAGGTAAAAAACAGAGCCAAATAGCGACATATGTATAAGTGCCATATTCAGAACTAAGCAGTGTTACAATAGTTAAACTAAGTAAAAGTGTTACAAAAAAGTATATTTTTGCTCTGGGGAAGGATCGCCAGATCAAAGATGAAACCTCTGTTCTCATCATAAAAAACACTACGTAAGCAGTTGCATTGCTGACAACAGCACCTGCTGCACCAAACATTGGCACCAATTTAATACTAAGTAGTACGTTTACCAAAAAAGCAACCAGTGTTATCCAAATAGTAAGACCTGTGCGTTTTGTAATACCAATACCCACGCAGGTTACTTCTGACAAGGTGTACATCAAAGGAGGGATTAGTGCGCACAGTATCAAATACTTTACTGATGAGTAACCTTCGGGCAGTAAGTAATCTGTTAGCCAGGAAAAAATCCCGCACAACGCACATATTACACAAACCGCCATCAGTACCTGCTTGCTTACTGCGTGTACTTTTCCCATATCGGCACCCTCTGCATGCCATTTATATACCGTTGGTGCCCATATAACCGAGAACACTGACTGAAAAATACTTGCTGCGGCGGCAAAGCTGGCAGTGACGGAATAAAGCCCTAACTCAGATAAAGGTGCATAGAATCTTAGTGTAACGGTACTGGTAGCCATTAGGCCCCAGTATATAACTCCGGAAAAAACCAGAGGCGCGCCAAAGCTCAGCAGCTGTTTCGTGTAATCAGAGTCCGGCTTGCTTCGAAAAGCGCTTTGCCATTCTTTACGGGTATTCCAAGCATAGACGATAAGCACCGTTGATGTCGACGCCAGAAACGCAAGCTGTAAGGCAAGAAACTCTCTGGCAATACCTGTGAAGATAATGATGCCCACTGCCGAAAGCATAACTAACTTAGGGATAATCTGGCTCATTGAATACGCCAAGCCACGCTCTTGCATCCGTAAGATCAGTGAGAGAAACCTAGAAATAAAAGCCGTTATTACACAGTACAGTGTTATCCAGAAATACGTGCCTGCGTCTTCACCATACATTAGCAGAGATATATCTTCTGCAAAGACCGCACAGCATATCGCCAATATCAACAGCAATATTAAACCCGGCCAAAGACACGCCTTCAATAGAGCAGGTTTATCTTCCGTCTCGTAATAATGTCTGACATAAGCCTGATCCAACCCCAGCATACAAATCAGTAAAGCCAGCGATACCGTAACATTTAATACATTTAAGCGGCCGATATCTTCCATACTGAAAGCCCAGGCCAATACAGGAACGGTAACAAGCCCCAGGGCGGCAGCGCCTACAGGGCCCAAAGCAAACGCTAAAATCTTTCTAAGATTCATGTTTTATACAAAAGCCTTAATATTAATCAATTATGCCCCCCAAAAATATTTAAGCAAAATACGATAAAAAAATAGTTACGAAAACAACTTGTGTAATTGTTTATGATAGTTTTCTGCCGAAAAATACTTTGCAATCATTTCAGCATTACACTCATCATGCTTGAAGTCTAAAGAGTTGAATTTTTGGATATCTTTTACTGCGATATTTTTCTCTTCAAATAGTAACCATTGCGTAGTATCACTGCGCATATATACGGTTTTTCCTAAACCGAGTAAGGTTATCGTATTTCCCATTGCTTGTTGCCGCTCATGGTTAAAAAGAGCTATGTCAACGGAGCCCAAAAAACCTAAATAACGATCAAAAGACATAACTTCAGTGATTGGCTGGAACTTATCGCCAAACCACTCAACACCAAGCTCCATAACCTTCTTGGCATGAGTTGGAGAGCCATAAGACAACGGGGTGAGTATTCGTATATTTTGGTCTTTAAAAGGCAGTAATTTTTCTAATAACTCAATATGATTATTACTGGGATCTGAAGAATTACCGACTTGAATATTTATTATATCACTATCCTTGTTCGGCAAAGTATAGTTCTTATATAGATTGCTATGATACATCAAGCACTCATGATACTTACCCTTGGCTCTGTACCAATTGCGTGCCAACTGTACATCACCTTCAACATAGGTGACTAGATGTCCCATATTTTTTATTACAGGCCTACGAAAGAACTCATTCACATGCCATTTCCAATTACGCCTCCCCAATTGATACACATAAAGGTCTCCCCCCCAAACTGCCCAATAGCATTTCTTCAATAACCAAGGGAATATGAACAAAATTTTTACCAAACGTTGATTAAATAAACCATGAATAACGATTCTTTCGGCAACCTGCATTTTATACAGTAGTTCAAAGTAATAAAGAATTTTTTTAGAAAAGCCATTTAATATAAAAAGCTTCACATTTTTGAAATCTGAAAGCTCACTATCTGCTAACCCACTAGTTATTAGAAATTCGTGGCGCTCAGAATTAAATTTATCATTGATACATTTAATAAAAGATGGTAAAAAACTTGAACAGCTTGCTATATGTAGTATTTTTTTTGTCATTGATTTTTATCTAAACTAGTTAGTTTTCACTTTAAATGTCTATACTTGATTAAAAAACTCAATAGTTGCTTTGATGACACTTTCATAGTCTTTTAAGCTCATACTGTAATAAAGTGGTAATCGAACGAGTCTAGAACTCTCTTTCGTCGTAAACTTATCAACGCCACTAAATTTACCAAACTGTTTACCAGCAGAGGCTGAATGAAGGGGTACATAGTGGAATACTGCTAGTATTCCGGCTACTTTTAAGTGATTAAGAAATAACGTTCGATGTTCTATATCATCAACCTTTAGATAAAACATATGGGCATTATGCGTACTATCTTCAGGTACAGTGGGTAGTTCAATAAGTCCTCGCTGCACCAGATTTGATAGCCCATTATAGTAGCTATGCCAAATCTCCTGCCGCTTGGCTTGGATTTTTTCAGCATTCAGCAGTTGACCATAAAGATAGGCTGCCTGAATCTCGGAGGGTAAATAGCTGCTACCTACATCAACCCAAGTATACTTATCAACCATTCCTCTGAAAAACTGACTGCGGTTGGTACCTTTTTCCCGGATTATCTCGGCACGCTGGACAAAACGTTTGTCATTAATAATAAGCAGCCCGCCCTCACCACCGCTGGTTACATTCTTTGTTTCATGGAAACTAAACGCCGCAAGGTGCCCGCGAGTTCCAACAGGCTCGTTTTTGTAATATGAGTAAAATGCCTGAGCAGCATCTTCCACAACAAAAAGCTTATACTTGTCAGCGATCCGCATAATGGTGTCCATGTCACAACTGACACCAGCATAATGCACCGGGACTATCGCTTTTGTTTTATCCGTAATAGCCGCCTCTATAAGGGTCTCGTCAATATTCATGGTATCAGGGCGGATATCAACGAAAATAACTTTGGCGCCACGTAATACAAACGGATTTGCGGTGCTCACAAAGGTATAGCTAGGCATAATGACTTCATCGCCCGGCTGTATATCAATAAGAATTGCCGCCATCTCAAGTGCATGAGTACAAGAAGGTGTGAGTAAAGTTTTAAGACATCCCAACTGATCCTCAAACCATTTTTGACATTTCAGCGCGTAAGGGCCATCTCCGCATAGTTTTGATCCACGCATTGCGTCTAATACAAAATGGTCCTCGTTACCGGTATAAGGGGGGTGATTAAATGGAATCATTTTTTACATAACGCATGTAATGCGTAGCCTCTTTTCCACAATTGAACAAAAGATCCAGAATACTTACACCATGGACAAAATCCCCCCATAACTGAAGGTACTCTGGATAGCCGTTATAATCAAACCAAGACAGCGTGATGCCCACTTCATCAAAATATGAAGCCTCAATATAGTCTTTGGCAGCGGGCCCAGAAATATATTCTGTTGCACCTGCCTGCCGACAGAGGCTCACAAGACGCTCAGTTTTACCGTCATCTAGTTGATAATCCCAAGAACATGAAATTTTTGTTTCTATACCTAGGTAATCACAAATTGCAGTTATAAAAGCTAGATTCAACTCAGTAATCGTTCGGTACTCAGCCTGATACAAAGGCTCAAGCCATACTGCTATATCAGAGAAATATTTAGCCTTCCGGTAATTCATCAGAAGACCTTTCCAATGATCAGATAACCAAGAACTGCCATCAATTTCTGTGTCTCGGATACGCTGATCAAATTTCCCTTTCACTTTTACAGGAATAGTTAACCATTGAACCCCATTTGGGGTTTTTATTTGATTCCGATTACGCCAGTCCCTCCTTGTATACTGCATATCATCATAAATAATGAATTCATCTACGGCTGCAATCATATCGAAATAGCCTTTCCATGGAATATAGTTCGATTGAAGAATAGCTACTTTTTTCATTACACCGTCACGCCTTTTTGATCGTAGGTAGAGACAATATGTGCTGGCGTACCAATACACTTGGATGCAACAGGAACATCCTTAGTAACCAATGATTTAGCGCCTATCAGGCAATCATCACCGACACTCACATCCTGCAAAATAATACTATTAAATCCCATGAAAGATCTTTTCCCAATTTTTGCACGGCCGCCCAGCAAAGACTGAGCGGCAATAAAACAGTGATCGCCAACGACGGAATCATGGCAAATAACTGCTGATGACCAGATTATGCAGTTATCGCCTATTACAGAAAATGGCTCAATCTGAACCCCCGGGAAAACAATAGCATTCTTCCCAATGTTAACAGACAGATCTATACAAGCATGTTTGCTGATTACCGATGCCATTGTAAACCCTGTTTTCTTTGCAGTCTCAAACATATATTCTCGAGCTAGCATAGATTTATAACCAGCCGCAACAATAATATAAGTTTCATCTTTGGAATAAATCTCGGACAACTTATCAACAGGAGAAACTTCAAGATCCAAGAAATAATTACTATTAATATACTGTCGGTCTGCACAGAATCCGATCACTTTATAGTGGCCATCAGCTTCTGCCATATGTTTTACCAGTTTGGCAAAATCGCCAACACCATAAATAATTAGCTTCCTCATTGGAACACCACCAAAAGTTGTTTCATTAGATTCTCCGATGAGAAATATCCTCCAGCAGAAACAGGTGACCCCGAAGATAAACAATTCAGATTCATGAACTCCACAAACAGAGTCATAATAGCTCCAGCAGAACCAATATAAACAATCCTTACCACTTGTTCTCTTTACTCTGCCAGCGAAAGAAGATATTGCCCATAGTTATTTTTACTCATATTCTTGGCTAATTTCAGTAGCTGCTCTCTATCCAACCAACCTTGATTGAATCCAATTTCTTCCAAACATGCAACTTTATAACCTTGGCGTTTCTCCAGGGTTTCGACAAACTGTGCAGCTTCCAACAAGCTCTCGTGGGTACCGGTATCCAGCCAAGCAAAACCTCGCCCTAACAGTTCAACATTCAATTCAGCCAGCGCCAGATAGGCATTGTTGACACTGGTGATTTCCATTTCACCACGCTCAGAGGGCTTGACTCGTTTGGCAATATCAATGACACGGTTGTCATAGAAATACAGCCCAGTAACGGCGTAGTGTGATTTAGGCTTTTGAGGTTTTTCTTCAATGGATACAGCTTTCATATCAGCATCAAATTCAACTACACCAAAGCGCTCCGGATCTTTTACCTGATAGCCAAATACTGTTGCACCTTGCCCTGTTTCGGCACGTTTCACTGCTTCTCGCAGTTTGGGACTAAAGCCCTGCCCGTAATAGATGTTATCACCCAGTACTAAACAAACATTACTGTTACCTATAAAGTCTTCACCAATAATGAAAGCCTGTGCCAGGCCGTCCGGGCTTGGCTGGGCAGCATAACTTAAGCTAATGCCGAAATCAGAGCCATCGCCCAGTAAGCGCTGAAAAGCTGCTTGGTCTTCAGGTGTGGTAATAATAAGAATATCGCGAATACCGGCCAGCATTAATACTGACAGCGGGTAGTAAATCATCGGTTTGTCGTAAACCGGCAATAACTGCTTCGATACACCACGTGTAATCGGGTATAACCGGGTGCCGGAGCCGCCTGCTAATACTATACCTTTCATACTTTAAGCTCCCTGCCCTAAGCGTTCTAACTGATAACTGCCGTCAAGCACCGCTTGCCACCAGTCTTTATTGTTTAAATACCACTCAACTGTCTTGCGTAAGCCACTTTCAAACGTTTCTTCAGGCTTCCAGCCTAGTTCTCGCTCAATTTTACTGGCGTCTATAGCGTAGCGTAAGTCATGGCCAGGACGATCCTGCACGAAAGTTATTAAACTTTCGTAGTTTTTAATTTTGAGTGATGAGTGCTGGATTGGCGCGAGCTCTTCCAAAATAGCGCAAATGGTTTTCACCACATCAATATTTTGTTTTTCGTTATGGCCACCGATATTGTAGGTTTCACCTACCTTGCCCTCAGTTACTACCTTGTAAAGCGCTCTTGCGTGATCTTCTACGTACAGCCAGTCGCGTACCTGATTACCCTTGCCATAAACCGGCAATGGCTTACCGGCCAGCGCGTTGAGAATCACCAGTGGTATTAACTTTTCCGGAAAATGGTAAGGGCCATAGTTGTTAGAGCAGTTAGTGACAATAACGGGCAAGCCGTAAGTGCGGTGCCAGGCACGGACTAAATGATCAGAGCTAGCTTTACTGGCCGAATAAGGGCTGCTTGGCGCATAAGGCGTGGTTTCAGTAAATAAATCATCTGTGCCATGTAAGTCGCCATATACTTCATCGGTAGAGATATGATGAAAACGAAATGCCTGCTTACGCGTTTGCGGTAAGGCCTTCCAATAATTACGCGCCGCTTCCAGTAAAGTGTAAGTGCCAACTATATTAGTTTCAATAAAAGCCGCCGGACCATCTATAGAGCGGTCAACATGGCTCTCTGCAGCTAAGTGCATAACAGCATCGGGCTGGTGTTTTTCAAACAGGGCAGCCATTACTCCAGCATTACAAATATCGGCCTGTTCAAAAACATAGCAATCGGTATCCTTAATACCAACAACAGAGTTTAAATTACCTGCATAGGTTAATTTATCCACGTTGACAACAGAATCAGCCGAGTTATTAATAATATGACGCACAACTGCAGAGCCAATAAAGCCCGCACCACCGGTGACAAGAATTTTCATCCAACTACCTGTGAAGATTGATTAACTAAACCAGCAATTAGCTCAGCAGTTTGCTCCGTCATATATGGATGCATCGGCAAACTGAACACCTGCTTAGCCAAACGGGACGCTACCGGAAAGTCATTATCGGTGTAACTTAGACCGCTAAAAGCTGTCTGCTGGTGCATACAAGTACCATAGTAAACCATTGTTGGAATACCTTTTTCTTTACACTTGGCCATATCAGCATCTCTGTTACTACTGACAATGGTATATTGCGCCCATGAACTCAAATAGCTCTCTGGTACCAACGGCTTTGTATAGCTATCCGACAGCTGTTCTGTGTAATATTCAGCCAACTTATTTCTGGCAATCAGTTCAGTTGGAAATTCAGCCAACTTTTCCAATAAGATAGCAGCTTGTATAGTATCCAGCCGGCTATTTAACCCTATGCGCACGTTATCATATTTATCTTTACCCTTACCGTGCACCCTGTATGAGCGGAATAAAGCTGCATATTCGTCGTTATTGGTAAATATTGCACCGCCGTCGCCATAACATCCCAACGGTTTAGCAGGAAAAAAGCTGGTAGTGGCAATATCACCGAAACTACCGGCACGCTTACCTTCTATCTCACCCCCAAATCCCTGAGCAGCATCTTCAATTAATTTGAGTTGGTATTTGGCCGCAATTTTCTCAAGTTCTGGATAGTTAGCTGGTAAACCAAATAAATCTACCGCGACAATAGCACGTGGAACTAATTTTCCTTCAGCTATTACCTGCTGAATACGACGTTCTAAATCTTGCGGACAGATATTAAAGGTACGAGCATCCGAGTCGACAAATACTGGTGTAGCACCTGCATAGGCAATAACCTCAGCAGTAGCGAAAAATGTAAAGGTTGGGCAAAACACCGCATCGCCGGGCTTAATATCCAGTACCATCATCGCTAATTGCAGTGCGTCTGTACCATTGGCGCAGCTAATACAGTGTTTTGCGCCAACATATTCAGCTAGCTTTTGCTCCAGTTCTTCAACCTCTGGCCCCATAATATAATTGCCGTGGTCGAGTACTGTTTGAATACGTTTATCAATACGCTGTTTTAAATGCTGATACTGTGCTGCCAGATCAATAAACTGCATGTTAGCCAACCTTGCTTAAAGAATTATTTTTCAAAACGTAACGGGTACCGGTATGTTGGCATAACTCCTCGCCTTCTCCGGAAACCGGCAATCTTAAACGCTCGCCAAATTCGCTCATCCAACCTACTTGTTTAGCAGGTACACCAACCATGAGAGCGTAAGCAGGTACATCTTTATTAATAACAGCCCCAGCACCAACAAAAGCAAATTCACCAATTGTTACGCCACAGACGATAGTGCAATTGGCACCCAGCGTAGCCCCTTTTTTAACAAGGGTGTTGCGGTATTCGTCTTTGCGTTCGATTAACGAGCGTGGGTTGTACACGTTGGTAAACACCATACTGGGGCCACAGAACACGCCTTCTTCTAGATGCACGTTGTCATACACAGACACATTGTTTTGAATTTTACACTTGTCGCCAATGGTAACTTTGTTGCCAACAAAGACATTTTGACCAAGAGACACACCTTTGCCAATTTTTGCACCGCTGCACACATGGACAAAATGCCAGACACGTGATCCTTCACCAATAACCGCGCCATCATCTACAATAGCGCTGGAATGTATCTGATAATTACTCATATTACTTAACCAATTTAGATACAAACGGGTGGTAGTCACCTACAAGAGAGCTTATAGAAGAATTACGAATATTGGCGACTGTTTCAATTGCTACCCGGTTTTCCTCCAAACCAAAGCCGTTACCTGCCAGAATTTCCCGATAACTAACGGTATGCAAATCAGTAAAGCCGTCAGAAAACTCTATTGATTCACCATCTGCTGTAATAGCGCGATAAGTACGCTGGCCAGCAGCTTTTACATCAGCAGGGATGTCGTTTACATCAACAGAAAGGAACCAACGTACCCGAGCTTTTTCGTATTCCAGATAGCCGGCGGCTTTGGTCGGCGAATTAAAATGGACTTTATTCTCCTGCAGCGCACCAAACACAAAATGCAGCATGTCGTAAAAATGCACACCGATATTAGTTGAAATTCCGCCTGATTTTTTATCGTCTCCCTTCCAGGATTGCAGATACCAGTGGCCACGTGACGTGATGTAGGTTAGATCTACGTCGAACTTTTTACCTGCAGGACTGGCAGCAACTTTCTGTTTTAAGGCAATAATAGCCGGGTGCAGCCGCAGTTGCAGAATAGTGTTGACTTTGTGGCCGGTTTCTTTTTCTATTTCCTGCAAGCCATCAATATTCCAGGGGTTTAGCACCAGCGGCTTTTCGCAAATTGCATCGGCACCGGCACGCAAAGCAAAACGCATATGGGAGTCGTGCAAATAGTTTGGCGAGCAAATTCCTACGTAATCCACTTGCTTACCATTGTTTGCGCGGCGCAGTTTATCGATATGGCGATCAAAGCGCTCGAATTCAGTAAAAAAATCTGCATCTGGAAAATGGCTGTCAATAATTCCTACCGAATCATTCTTATCAAGTGCTGCAACCAGATTGTTGCCCGTTTCTTTTATAGCTTTCATATGACGTGGTGCGATATAACCTGCAGCACCAATTAATGCAAAATTTTTCATAATCTCACTCTTTAAATATTAAAAACGGATATCTACCAGATTTTTATCTAATATGTATTTTAGATCGTAAATTACACTGTCAGGCCGGCAAAGCTTTCGGATGCCTATGGCTCCCATGGCCTTAAACTCGTTATGGCCAACGGCTAATATAACGGCGTCATAATTACCTTCCACGGGTTTACAAATCGGTGTTATACCGTATTCGTGCTGTGCTTCAGCAATATTTACCCAGGGGTCGAAAACATCAGCCGCAACGCCGTATTCTTTCAGTTCGCCCAGGATATCCACCACTTTGGTGTTACGGATATCGGGGCAGTTTTCTTTAAAAGTTAAACCCATTAACAATACGCGCGCACCAGATACATGAATCCGGCGTTTTACCATGGCTTTTACCAGTTCGCTGACCACATACCGACCCATACTGTCGTTAATCCGCCGGCCAGCCAGAATGACCTCTGGGTGGTAACCAACAGCCTGAGCTTTATGGGTCAGGTAGTAAGGGTCTACCCCTATACAGTGGCCGCCAACCAACCCGGGCCGAAACGGCAGGAAGTTCCATTTGGTGCCTGCTGCTAATAACACTTCTTCGGTATCAATACCGAGTTTATTAAAGATTACGGCCAGCTCGTTTATCAGCGCGATATTTAAGTCGCGCTGGGTGTTTTCGATAACCTTGGCAGCTTCTGCTACCCGGATAGAGCTGGCTTTATAAGTACCGGCGGTAATGATGCTGCCGTATAGCTTATCAACAAATTCGGCTATGTCTGGCGTAGAGCCGGAGGTGACTTTTTTAATGGTGGTAACACGGTGTTCTTTATCGCCCGGGTTTATCCGCTCCGGGCTGTAGCCGGCAAAAAAATCGACGTTATATTTAAGCCCGGATACCCGCTCGATTACCGGAATACAGTCTTCTTCGGTAGCGCCCGGGTAAACGGTAGATTCGTAAATCACCACATCACCGGCTTTTATCACTTTGCCTAAGGTTTCAGAGGCTTTAATCAGTGGGGTTAAATCGGGCTGGCGGTGCTCGTCTATCGGCGTTGGCACTGTAACGATATACACATTGGCGGGGCGTAAATCGTCAAGGTTGTGGCTATAACTGAGTTTATCGGCTTGTTTTAGCTCTTCGCTGCTCACTTCCAGCGTGTGATCTTCGCCTTTATTCAGCTCACTGATGCGGTTTGTATTAATATCAAACCCTAGTGACGGGTAATGTTTGCCAAACTCTACCGCCAGCGGCAGGCCAACATAACCCAGGCCGAGAATAGCGATTTTAACATGCTCTAACTTCAACTTTATACCCTTTAGTTACGAATTTTACTCTGTTTAAAGTAATGCCGCAAAATAACCACAAACATGGTAATAAAACAACCTACGAATGTGCCCAAAATCACTAATAATGCACGTGCAGGTCTTGCTTTTTCCTCGGGGACAACTGGTTTATCAATAGTTTTAAAGACGTACTCATCACGTACATTGGCCAGCATCAAGGTTTTGGTTTGCTCTTCTACCAGTGAGTAGAGCGCAGTGCGTAAATCTGCAAGATTGGTCTGACTGATTTGCTGCTGCAAATAAGCGATACTTTTTTCTGCTTCTTCAATATCGCGGTTTTTCATTTCCAGGTTGAGGTCGGCTATCAGCATTTGAGCCCAGCTTTGTGCGATATAAGGCGATACATGTTCAATACTCAAAGTAACCATACTCGTTGTTATATCTTGGCTAACTTTAAGCCTTTCCGATAAAACCTTATATGCCTCCTGCTCTGAGGGCATAGCCTGCTTTGGCGGCTTGGCTTCGCGAAGCCATTGTTGGTTTTGCGGGTTATAAACCTCTGTGTCGTAGTTAAGCGTATTGCTGGTAAGGTCCCAACTTTTGGCAGCCATTAAGTCCTGTAACTGGATACGCTGCGCGATAAAGCGCCCGAGAAAATCGCGGGATTTAACCACCTCAATGGCGAGCGCAGCTTTATCAATACTGGCTCCGCCGCCTAAATTCACACCAGCCAATGCTGCTAAACCACCTAACTGGCCGGATAAACCGACACTTTTTTGCTCGGCTGCGGGTGCCAACAGCGCCTCACTTTTATAAATATTAGGTAAATTTAAGGCATAGAACACAGAGGCAACGGCAAATACTGCCGTTACAACGATAATAATCCACTTGCCTCGCCAGATAACCGCAAATAACTCGCGTATATCTATTTCGTCGTCAGCAGCCTGAGGGCGTTGAGTAGCATTTTCAATCATGGTTTTCCTTAAGGTGACTAGCTGCTTATGATTAAAACGAATTCAGCGCTGCTAAGGCTACAGCTGACTGATAGAAAATCTGTGTCACCTGTGCCCATAGGCTGAGGTTATCTTTATACTCAGTATCCAGTGGCACTATAATAGTGTCACCAGGTTTGAGCTCTCCTCTGGATACGGCAAACCAACTGTTTGTAGGCACCATAACTGACCCGTCAGCACGAATAACATAAGTTCGCTCAGCATCTGCACGTTTGCGAGTACCACCAGCAAGATTAAGGTATTGTGTTACAGATAACGCCGGTTCGAAGCGGTGTGTACCTGCGTGTTGCACTTCACCGACAACCGAAATTGCCCGGTTAATTCGTGGTACATATAGCCGGTCACCATGCTCAACCGTAATATCGAAACTAGGATTTGCAGCTATTGCCTGTTCCAGATCGATTACAAGCCGGCCTAGAGGCTTTATACTCTCGATTTCCTTAATCATTAACATTGCATCTGCAGGCGCTATCTGAGCATTTTGTGCGGTGAGTGCACGAGTAGCAACATCTGATTTAAGCTGCTCGAGTAATTTTGCGTACTGGATAGTTTCTTTCTCTTTTATTTGTTCACGAGTAAATACCGAGCCAAAGATAAAAGCGCTATCTGTAACACCGCCTGCACGCTCTAGTATCTGAGATAACGTTTCCCCTTGTTGTACAATATAAGTTCCTGGGAACCTGACCTCGCCTTCCAAAGTTATTTCGCGTTGAGTTGTCCAGCTTGGTACACTAAAAATATTCAGCCTGTCGCGGTTTTGCAAAGAAACGTTTGCAGCATTATTATTTGCCAGCACGTCTTGCAAATTGAGTTTTTTGTGGCTTACTTCGACGCCGTTGCGGTTGTCTGCTTGCTTAACTATCCGGCTTAACTCAGCACGACTAATGTAAGCAGAATCATTAAGGCCACCAGCTGCGCTGATAAGGTCTGCAACCCTGGCGCCTGAACTTAACGGATATTCCCCAGGCACTCTTACTGCCCCTGTCACTGATACAGTCGCAATATAGTTACTGGTACTTGATTGTAGCCTTAACTGTTGTAATACCGGATAAAGTAATTCGGTTCTGTTTAGATGCTGGCTTAGTATTAAAACTTTTTCGTCACTGAACACTGCAGAAAACAACTGTTTTAACTCTGCGGTAAGCAGTTGCTGCTGTTCTTTACCTGACAACTGCTGATCAAACATTGTGTTCATATCATTTTTTGAGTTCTGTTCAGGCAAGAGGTCTTTATCTTGCTGCAAAATCAAATCAAAAGCATCTGTAGTTAAATCAGCCATTAACCAGCGCTGCTCGATATTGAGTTCCAGCTTCTCCATGATCGTTTCACGCAGTTTGTTATTTAACTTAGCTCGCTCATAAACTTGGTCAGCATAATGAAACAGTAGAATACGATCTCGCGGTTCAAGAGTAATATCATTCACGCTACCAGGTGCTGCAATTGCTTTTGCCGGGCTAAAATGCAGTAACTCGGTTATAGTGCCTGGCGTGCCTTCACGTACAATTAAGGCATAGTCTAAATCTGCTGTAGGTAATAAATCTGACCAATGATTACGGATAAGATCAGTTACTTTTATGCCGCTTTGCCAAGCATAAAACCCAGGGCGCGCAGCTGCACCAGCAACAACAATTTGATTTTCAGCCTGACGAGAAGCAGCGTCTACACGCAATACATCACCAGCCTGAACACGCAATTGCTGGAATGAGACCTTAGTCAGGTCAAGATTCTGCAAGGTACGAGCGCTATTGTCAAAACGCTCAAGCACAGCAGCTTTTGGATATGCACCTGCTTTCGAGCCGCCAGCCATTGCAAGTAAATCAAATAAGGTATCACCGGATTTTACTTCATAAATTGCAGGACGCTTTACTTCACCACGTACCTCCGCCAAGGCTTTTACCGGCGCGACAAAAACGACATCGCCATGCTGTAAATGCACGTCATCTTTATTGCTGCCTTTTAACAAAAGATCATAAAGATCAAACTGAGCGACAACTTTCCCAGCGCGATTTACTGAAATTTCCCGCAAACTACCAATATCTGATACACCACCGGCAACAAATAAAGCCTGCGTTACCGTGGTAAGAGCTGATACCGCATAGGCACCAGGATATTTAGCTTCCCCGGCAACAAATACGTTTATCGTGCGCAGCGGCCCCATACTAACAGCAGCCTCAACACCAATACTTGCCTGCCTAACGCGATCAGATATTAAAGCTGCAGCTTGAGAAAAATTTAAGCCACTGACAGTAACCGGGCCAACGTCAGGCACCAGTACTTTACCATCGCGGCTAACCTTTAAGCTGGTTTCACTGCTTTGCTTGCCGTATAGCTGCAGCAATAATTCATCATCAGCACCTAAAATGTAGCTATCTGGTACTGGCATTGCAGACACCGGTGCGAAGGTACTTATTTCAGCATCAAAAAGGCGTAAACCAAAACGTTCTGGTTCATCTTTTTTTACACGCTTGCTGTTTGCATCTTTGTTTTCTTCAGTATCTCGCCGTTTCTGAGTTAACGGCTCAACCGGATTACTGCTTGCTGTATTTTGACTACCCGACGACTGTCGTAATAATGACACATCAAAACCATATTGCTTTGCTAAACGCTCCTGCTCAGCTCTTGGCAATTGTTTAAATTGTTCAAGCATAGCTGGTGATGGCGTAACAGATTGAGCGGCAACGCTTCCTATAGATCCGATACTTAAGCCTATGGCTAAGCAGGCAAACTGAACAAATTTAAGCACCCGTAAACTCCAGTGTTGTTATTGATCCTGACGGCTTAATTTAGTGGTAACAGGCACGCTACCGCCATTAGGTTACAGCACCCTAATGCCTGATAGTAAAAGCCCTGTTATAAAATGCCGCCGTTAAAGCAACAGCTATGACCACAGCATTGGCAAAAAACTGCGAAATTTTACCGTTTTTTTGCTGATTAATCGAATCTTATCGCGCTTTTCTGTGTTACGGGCACGCGTCTGTATGCTTTTTAGCCACTATCTGTTGGTTATCTACCGCTGCAGTTACCCACTGGCCTAGCATACTGATCAAAATAATGCTGCGTTTATCGCCATCAGCGGTGTCGAACACTGCCTGCAGCCCACTGAATGGGCCATTAACAATGCTGACTTCGTCACCTTTTTTTAAGCGGCAATCTTCAGGCTGCTGTTTAAGTATAATTTGCTGCTGTGTAAGTAACTGCACCAGCGCGTTAGGTGCAGTTGCCAGCTGGCTGCCAAACCGGACAAAATCGCTGATACCACGGGTTGCACGAATAGCCCTTATATTAAGCTGATCAACGCTGCAGATATGCAGAAACAGATAACGCGGAAACAAGGGTTCAGTTACCTGCTGCCACTTATTGCCGCGCAGTTTTTGCAGTGATATTTGCGGCAAAAACGAGTTATAACCCTGATTTGCCAAATGCTGTTGCGCTCTTAGCTCTTGCCGGGGCTTGCAGTACAGCAGGTACCATTGTGAAGAGTTCAAAAATTGCAGTCCTGTTCTTGCGACGCCATATGATTATCGCCACCCAAAGCAAGTTGCTGCAGCGCGGCTTGCCACTGCGGTACTGAGATAGCGAATGCAGCGCAAAATTTATTGCAGTCAAGTACCGAGTTGGCAGGGCGTGTGGCCAGTGTGGGCCAGCTAGCGCTGCTAATGACCTGAAGATTAACCTGAAGCTGATGTGCTGCAAAAATAGCTTTAGCAAACTGGTACCAGCTCACTGCCGGGCTGCCTGCCAGGTGATAAATACCATAGGCTAAACTGCCCTGCTGCTGATAGCGTTGCAACAGTTGCAGTGTTATAGCGGCAAGATCACCGGCGTATGTGGGGCAACCGAATTGATCATTAACTACCTGAATTATCTGGTCGCGTTGTGCCAGCTTTAGCATAGTGCGGTAAAAGTTATGGCCAAATTCACTAAATAGCCAGCTGGTACGCAAAATAACGTATTTACTGCAGGTGGCCTGTATGAAGTGCTCGGCCTGTAACTTAGAACGGCCATACACATTCAGCGGTGCGGCAATATCCTGCTCTGTGTAGGCTTTATTGCTTTGGCCGTTAAACACATAATCGGTAGAGAACTGCAGCAATAAGCTGTTGTACTGCTGGCAAAGCTTAGCCAGTTGCCCTACAGCAGTGGCATTAACAGCAATGCAGGCGGCAGCGTGCTGCTCGGCGTTATCAACTGCAGTATAAGCAGCGCAATTTATTACTACATCCGGGCGATACTCCGCCATGACAGTAGCAACAGCGCTGATATCGGTAATATCCAGTTGGCTGCGGTTTAGCGCCAGGTACTGAAACTGTTGCGGCAGTTGTAGCTGTTTCAACAGGGCCTGCCCCAGTTGGCCATTAGCACCCAGTAATAATAGCTTCATGCCAGTGCAGCGGCAAAGCTAGGAGCTGCGGCATCTTTTGCCGACAACAACTGTGGTTGTGCCGGCCAGCTAATAGCCAGTTGTGGATCATTCCAGAAGAAACAGGCTTCATCGGCAGCATTATAGTAACTGCTGGTTTTGTACATTACGTCGGCAACATCTGACAGCACCAAAAAACCATGGGCAAAGCCCGGTGGCAGCCACAGTTGCTGATTATTATGTTCAGATAACACTGCGCCCTGCCACTGGCCAAAGGTGGCGGAATTTTTACGGATATCTACGGCAACGTCATAGATTTCGCCGCGCAGCACGCTGATAAGCTTGCCCTGGGGCTGGTTGCGCTGAAAATGCATACCGCGCAGAACACCTTTTACAGAGCGTGACCAGTTGTCCTGAACTAAAGGCTCTGTGATCCCGGCATCATAATAAGCAGCAGCGCGGTAGTTTTCCTGAAAAAAACCACGCTGATCGCTAAAGCGATTTGGCTGCAACAGTAAACAACCGGCTAAACGGCTAGGTGTAATATTCATTTATTTATTGTATTAGTAAAACAGGCGCCGATTATACCGTATCGGCGCTATAACTACCGGTAAAAGCTAGCGGGAAAACTACCCGCCAGACATTTACAGGCGTAAGTCGCTGTCGGCAGCGCTAAGCACGTATTTTAAATCGTACAGCACGCCGCTGGGTTTACTGTAGGCTCTGATGCCTTCAGCTCCCAAATCACGGAATTGTTTATGGCCTACCGCCAGAATTACCGCATCGTAGCTGCCCTGCTCTGGCTGCTGCACCGGCGTAATACCGTATTCATGTTGTGCTTCAGCAATATTTACCCAGGGGTCGAAAACATCAGCCGCAACGCCGTATTCTTTTAGCTCGGCCAGGATATCCACTACTTTGGTGTTACGAATATCGGGGCAGTTTTCTTTAAAGGTTAAGCCCATTACCAGCACTTTGGCACCGGCCACATGCACGCGGCGTTTTACCATGGCTTTTACCAGTTCGCTGACCACATACCGGCCCATACTGTCGTTAATACGCCGCCCTGCCAGAATAACCTCTGGGTGGTAACCAACAGCCTGAGCTTTATGGGTTAAGTAGTAAGGGTCTACCCCTATACAGTGGCCGCCAACCAAACCCGGCCGAAACGGCAGGAAGTTCCATTTGGTGCCCGCTGCCAGCAGTACTTCTTCGGTATCGATACCGAGTTTGTTAAAGATTACCGCAAGCTCGTTTATCAGCGCGATATTTAAGTCGCGTTGGGTGTTTTCAATCACCTTGGCGGCTTCTGCTACCCGGATAGAGCTGGCTTTATAAGTACCGGCGGTAATAATGCTGCCGTACAGCTTATCAACAAATTCGGCTATGTCTGGCGTAGAGCCGGAGGTGACTTTTTTAATGGTAGTAACACGGTGCTCTTTATCGCCCGGGTTTATCCGCTCCGGGCTGTAGCCGGCAAAAAAATCGACGTTGTATTTAAGCCCGGATACCCGCTCGATTACCGGAATACAGTCTTCTTCGGTAGCGCCAGGGTAAACGGTAGATTCGTAAATCACCACATCACCGGCTTTGATAACTTTGCCTAAGGTTTCAGAGGCTTTAATCAGTGGGGTTAAGTCGGGCTGGCGGTGTTTATCTATCGGCGTTGGCACGGTAACAATGTAGACATTGGCACGGCGTAAATCGTCGAGGTTGCTGCTGTAACTGAGTTTATCGGCTTGTTTTAGCTCTTCGCTACTCACTTCCAGCGTGTGATCTTCACCTTTATTCAGCTCACTGATACGGGCCTGGTTAATATCAAATCCCAATGTCGGGTAATGTTTGCCAAACTCTACCGCCAGCGGTAAGCCGACATAACCCAGGCCGATAATAGCTAGCTGACTATCTGCGATATTTCTCATGCTTAACATCCTAAATCCATTTATGTTGTTGATACCCGCTTTACGCGGGCACAGATAAATACACTACCGTTACTGCTGCTGAATATACCATGGCATGGCCAGCTTTAAGCCGTCGCGAATACGATACTCGGGCGCATAACCCAACATAGTTTTGGCTTTACTGATGTCGGCCTGAGAGTGGCGCACATCACCGGAGCGAAACTCACCATATTGCGCAGCCTTGGTATAGTGAATACCGTTGTCGGCCAGGCTTTGGGCCAGACCATTAAATAACTCGTTTAAGGTGGTGCGATCGCCAAGGGCAACGTTAAATACTTCGCTCTGGCTGATATCGGCCAGCGCTGCGCGGATATTGGCCTGCACCGCATTGGCAACAAAACAGAAATCGCGGCTGGTTTCGCCATCGCCGTTAATCACTACATCGTCGTTGGCAATCATGGCAGCAGTCCATTTTGGGATCACCGCAGCGTAAGCGCCATTAGGGTCTTGCCGGGGGCCAAACACATTAAAGTAACGCAGGCCAATGCTATGAAAGCCATAAGTACGGGAAAACACATCGGCGTATAACTCGTTAACGTATTTGGTAATGGCATAAGGCGATAACGGCTTGCCAATAACGTCTTCGACCTTGGGTAAAGCCGGATGATCACCATAAGTAGAGCTGGAAGCAGCATAAACAAAGCGCTTTACCCCGGCGTCACGCGCGGCAACCAGTATATTTAAAAAGCCGCTGATATTGGTGTCATTGGTGGTAATGGGGTCGTTAATAGAGCGAGGTACTGAGCCAAGCGCGGCCTGGTGCAATACATAATCGACGCCACTACAGGCTTGCTGGCAAAGTTCAAGTTGACGGATATCGCCGTTAATAAAACTAAAATTAGCCCATTGTGCCGGGCTAACCAGAGTTTGCACTTCATCAAGGTTGCGCTGATGGCCGGTGGCAAAGTTGTCTAGCCCTACTACCTGCTGGTTGGCTTTTAACAGCGCTTCCAGCAGATTAGAGCCAATAAAACCGGCGCAACCGGTAATCAGCCAGCGCTTAGGGGCTTGCTGCAGTTGTTGCAGAATATCCATATTAAAATTCTCCGTTTGTCAGCTTTGTGTTTTTGCATTTCGCTTATTAATTTAATGCTCGCTGACGTCTTTTCTGATTGCATCAATAATACGCTGACAGGCTTTGCCATCACCATAGGGGTTATGGGCAAAGCTCATGCTGTCATAGTATGCCTTATCAGTAAGTAATTTACTTACTTCTGCGACAATTTTTGCCTGATCGGTACCCACCAGTTTCACTGTGCCGGCTTCTACTGCTTCTGGCCGCTCGGTGGTGTCGCGCATAACCAGCACGGGTTTACCCAGTGATGGAGCTTCTTCCTGAATACCGCCTGAGTCGGTTAATACCAGGGTGCTGCGGCTCATCAGATAAACAAACGGCAGATAGTCTTGTGGTTCAATTAAGTGCACGTTGGCTGCATCAGACAACAAACGGAATACCGGTTCACGCACATTGGGGTTTAAATGCACCGGGTACACAATATCGCAGTCGGGGAACTGCTGGGCAATTTGCTTTAATGCCGCACAAATATGCTCGAAACCAGCACCGAAACTTTCACGCCGGTGGCCGGTAACCAGAATTAACCGTCTGCCGTCCTGGCCATAAGGGAACTGATCGGCAAAACGCTGGCTTAGTACAGCATCGTCTTCTATTTTAGCTACTACCTGCAGCAGGGCATCAATAACGGTATTACCGGTAACGACAATATGTGCCGGATCAACCTGCTCGTTCAGCAGGTTTTGTTGGGATGTCGCAGTAGGCGCAAAGTGAAAACGGGTAATAGCACCGGTTAATTTGCGGTTAGCTTCTTCCGGCCAGGGGCTGTAAATATTACCGGTGCGCAGACCGGCCTCAACATGGCCCACTGCGGTTTTTTCATAATAACAGGCCAGTGCTGCAGCAAAAGTGGTGCTGGTATCGCCATGCACTAACACAACGTCGGGCTTAAAATCACGTAATACCGGTTTAATGTTTAACAATATGCTGGTAGTAACGTCGTATAAGTCTTGCCCGGCTTTCATAATGGCCAAATCATATTCGGGTTTGATATCAAATAACTGCAGCACCTGATCCAGCATTTCGCGGTGCTGGCCGGTAACACACACACGGCTGTCGATATCCGATTGCTGTTTTAACAAATTAACCAGAGGTGCCATTTTTATGGCTTCCGGGCGGGTACCAAAGACGCTGAGCACTTTAATCATCACAGATCCTTATTCCTATATTGGCGTAAAGCTTACCAAAAGCGCTTTTAAAGCGATAGTCAGAACCGTTAAACTAGCGCGCCCTGCGTTAATTCCGACTGAATCATTCATAATTAACCGGAAAGAGCACTAATGCCTGCAATAAAAAGGACCAACCGATGTTATATCTGAACAGCCAGAAAATACCTGAATTAGCCGGCTTAACGTTTGCCCAGCGTATGGAGGTGATCCGTAAAGCTGCTGATGGCCTGCCGGTACCGACCAAAATTACACTCAATATTGTTAAACTGCTGATTTTGATCCCGTTATTTTTACTGATTGCCAGAGCAAGCGGCTGGGAAATTGTTGGCTACATTATATTGCTGTTAGTTGCCTACCCTGCGATTACCCGGCCGTTAACCTTTGCCGTGTGCCGTAAAGATTTTGCCAGAATTCGCCAGCAGCTGTTTGGCCAGCAACCGGCCTAACCTGCATACAACGGTAATTTTGTGGTTTTTATCTGTTAACACCGTGGCGGGTGATGACAAGATTGCCGCACATCTGCATAATCCGCTGAGCTTTGCGCAGCAAGCAAGGCACATAATTCTAATAAAACTCTGGGGACTCCATGACTGAATCAAGCACTGTTGCGGCGGCGAATGCCAACCAGCCGCAATTTCTCGGCCATCCGGTCGGGCTTTATGTGTGCTTTCTCACCGAAATGTGGGAACGCTTCTCCTTCTACGGTATGAAATACCTGCTGTTGTTGTATTTAACAAAGTATCACTTATTCAGCGATGCCGGTGGCCTGGATGTGTTAGGCAGCTATGCTGGCCTGGTTTACGCTATGCCGGTTATCGGCGGTATGCTGGCAGACCGCTATCTGGGTATGCGTAAAGCCGTTACCTTTGGTGCCATTTTGCTGTGTCTGGGCCATTTGGGCCTGGCCTACGAAGGCTTTCAGGCTTATGTGGAAAACGGCGTAATTGTGCAGGATACCGGCGCCATACAGGTATTTTACTTCTCGCTGGCGCTGATCATTATGGGCGTAGGCTTTTTAAAGCCGAACATCTCTACCATAGTGGGCCAGTTGTACGGTAAGGAAGATGCCCGGCGTGATTCTGGCTTTACTATCTTTTATATGGGTATTAATACCGGCTCTTTTATTGCCACCTTACTGGTAACCTATATAGGCGAAAGCTATGGCTGGGGCTATGGTTTTGGCCTGGCTGGTATTGGTATGGTACTGGGTTTAATTGTGTTTTTAGCCGGGCAGAAATACCTGTATGGCTATGCAGAGCCGTCTAACCCTGCCCTGTTGAAAGAAAAAGTATTTGCTGGCCTTGATCGCGAATGGCTGATTTACCTGGCCACCATACCTGCGCTGTTTGTAATGTGGCAACTGGTGCAATACAACCCTGTGGTACATAACACTTTACTGGGTTTATCTTTTGTGGTGTTGGTGGGTATTATCTGGTTTATGGTGACGCAGTGTACTAAAGAAGAGCGCGACCGGATGATGGTATTAATAGTGCTGACCATTTCAACGGTGGTGTTCTGGGCATTGTTTGAGCAATCCGCCTCGTCGATGACCTTATACGCTGACCGGGTAATGGATCGCGAAGTGTTTGGTTTTTCTACCACCGCAGGCCAGTACGGCGCATTAAACCCGATGTTTATTATTACGCTGGCACCGTTCTTTGCCTGGTTGTGGATTTTCCTGGCCAAACGCAATATGGAGCCAAGCACCCCGGTTAAATTTGCGCTGGGTATTATCCAGGCTGGTTTAGGTTTCGGTGCTTTGGTACTGGGTGCTCAGTTCCCTAACGAAGCGGGCTTGGTTGGCGCAGGCTGGATGGTATTGGCTTATATGTTACACACTATGGGCGAGCTGTGTTTATCTCCGGTGGGTTTATCGGCAGTAACCAAGCTGGCAGTGCATAAAGTGGTGGGCGTAATGATGGGTGCCTGGTTCCTGGCTACGGCTTACTCTGAGTTATTAGCCACCCAACTGGCGAAACTGGCGGCGATTGAAGTACCGGCCGGAGAAACCGTTGAAGTAAGTGCAGCACTGGCAGGCTATACCGAACTGTTTAGTTTCTTGCTTTACGTTGGTATTGGTATTGGCGTGTTTATGTTGTGTATCAGCCCCTGGCTGAAAAAACGTATGCACGGCGTGCATTAACGTTAAAAGGGTCGGCAATGCCGACCCTTTTTATTTGCGTCATATAAAGCTAACTTACTGGCCGCGCCGTCTATCTATTTTAGTGGCTCCGCCACTGGGCATGACATAAAGAATCATATTTTTCGCGGCTAAGCAGTATGCGCGCCAGCACCATATCGGCAGCGCCGTTTTCGCCGGTTAAGCCAATTTGCGCTTCATAATGCAACTCGGGCTCCAGATCTTGCATCATCATTTCTACCCAGTCTTCACCGGGAATAGCCAAATCGGCGTAGCCACGGCTTTCGTAATGTTGTTGATAAAGTGCATAATCTTCGGCTGACAGGTTTTCTGACGCCAGCTCTTCAAAGATATCAAACGCATGGTCACATAGTTCGTCCAGCGTCCATAATTCCAAATCTTGCATTGGTGCTCCGGTATTAACATCAGTGTTGTCGCTGGCCTTGCGTTACAACGCTGCTGTGCTCGCCAAAGCAACTCGCTCACGCTTACGCGCTCACTCAGACACTCTTTGGCTGTGCGCAGCAGGTTCTAACCGGCCAGCTTTATCGTGCTGGAGTTTTATCACCAACACAATGCTGCTTAAACAATGCCGCCATTATAGCAAGGCTTTGGCGAAAACACTGCTGTGCTGCTAAACTAGCGGCCTTTTTCCCAGCCAGACTTCACTATGTACCTGTGCCCGCTTTGCCAAAACCCACTGATGCTTAACAATAAACAGTACCAATGCGCCAACCGCCACAGCTTTGATATTGCCCGTGAGGGCTATGTTAACCTGTTGCCGGTGCAGCAAAAAAACTCTAAAGACCCAGGTGATAACAAAGATATGATGCTGGCACGGCGCGCTTTTTTACAAGCTGGCTGGTATGCCCCGCTGGCTCAGGCAGTAAGCCAGACTCTGGCCGCAGTAGCCCCCAAATGTGTACTGGATTTAGGCTGTGGCGAGGGTTACTACACCACACAGCTGAAACAGGCAGTGCCCGATGCCGCAGTGTATGGGGTTGATATCTCAAAAAGCGCGATTAAATTTGCCGCCAAAGCTGCAGGTAGCGATATCAGTTTTAGCGTGGCCAGTGCTTACCAGCTGCCGTTTGCAGCAGATTTTTTTGATACCGTGGTACGTATTTACGCGCCGTCTAAAGCTGAAGAGTTAAAGCGGCTGATTAACGCCGGCGGCCACTTAATTACCGTAACCCCAGGGCCTGAGCATTTGCTGCAGATAAAACAAGCGGTGTATGAACAAGTGCGCTTGCACAGCGACAGCATCGACAGCATTGCTGGCTTTACTCATATTAAGCGCCAGCGTTTGCAATATAACCTGACATTTGAGCACCCTGCCGATGTGCTGGCACTGGTACAAATGGTACCGCTGGCGTGGAAATTCAGCGCCGAACAAAAGCAGCAGTTTGCTGCCAGCCTGCCTGTTATCAGTATCGATTTTCTGCTGGATGTGTATCAAAAAGCACCAATTTGATGCAAAACGTTGGTCGCACCATCTGAGCGCGTATTGCCCCGTTATGGGGTGATATTTCAGCGCAGGTTAACGATAAATCACTACTACAAAAAGCCGCTGGAAATTTTTTTACATCTTTTTACCCGCTAATTTGTTAACGGCACGCTTGCGCCTGTGCCTGTTAGCGTAAGCACCTCCGCTCTAATTGTTAACAAAAGCCATTTTAAATCAGCCTACCTTAATGATTTTGTTCATTCCCAAAACAGATACGTGGATATTTTGCGCACAATCTTTGCATTCTTGCTACCAAAGCGCATAACAATGTAACGCTTTTGTCTTTTAACACTTTGATAATAATCACTTTTAAATAAAGAATAACTAAGGTGGGAACAAAGATGAACTATAAGAAAAACTCTGTAGCACTAGGCATTAAAGTTGCGCTTTTTGGTTCAGTAGGAATGGCAATGCTGGTTCAACCGCAAGCGTGGGCACAAGACGCGGCTGAACAAGAGGCTGAAGCAGTAGAGAAAATTGCGGTGGTAGGCTCAAGATCGGCGCCTCGCTCTGTAGGCGAATCACCGGTACCGATAGACATTATCGGCGGTGAGGAGTTTACCAACCAGGGTAACTCCGACATGCTTAACTTACTGAGCACTATGGTGCCCAGTTTTAATATTAATGCCCAGCCGATAAGTGATGCTGCCACGCTGATCCGCCCGGCTAACCTGCGCGGTTTAGGCCCGGATCAAACACTGGTGTTGGTAAACGGTAAACGCCGGCACCGGGCTGCCGTTATTGCCTTTTTAGGTGGCGGTATTTCTGATGGTGCCCAGGGGCCGGATATTTCGGTGATCCCTGCCATTGCTATTCGCCAGGTAGAAGTACTGCGCGACGGTGCAGCGGCACAATATGGCTCTGACGCCATTGCAGGGGTATTGAACTTTCAGCTGAAGAATGCCAGTGAAGGCGGCATGCTGGAAGCCAAATGGGGCGAATATTATGATGGCGGAGCCAGCGACCAGTTTGCCGGTAATATTGGCCTGCCCTTTACCGACAAAGGCTCGGCTAACTTTAGTTTTGAATACCGCACCGCTGATGCTACCAGCCGCAGTGTGCAACGCGATGACGCTGCCGGGTTAATTGCGGCAGGCAATACCGAAGTAGCCGATCCGGCGCAAATTTGGGGCTCACCGCAAATTAAAGACGATTTAAAGCTGTTTGCTAACATTGAACTGGAGTTAGGCAACGACAAAGAAGCATACGCTTTTGGTAACTATGCCAAACGCGAAGTAGAAGGTGGCTTTTACTATCGTAACCCGACTAACCGCAGCGGCGTTTATGACGGCTCACCGGTTACGGTAGATGGCGTAAATTATGATACGGTGCTGGTTGGCGACTTAACCCCGGATGACGGTGTAAGTTGCCCGGCGCTGCGTCTGGATGAGAATGGTATTCCGATTGCGTCTGATTTAGCAGCAATAACTGCAGATGACAATTGCTGGGCCTTTACCGAAATGTTACCGGGGGGCTTTACCCCGCGCTTTGGCGGTACGGTGTACGACGCCTCTATTGCAGGTGGTGTAAAGGGCGAGTGGATCAACGATATTATGTTTGATATGAGTGCCACTTATGGCCGCAGCCAGGCAGATTTTAGTATCAAAAACACCATTAACCCGTCAATGGGGCCGGAAACCCCAACAACATTTGATCCCGGCACTTATGTACAAACCGAAATTGGCCTGAACCTGGATATGTTCCGCGAGTTTGATGTTGGCCTGGCAGAGTTTTTAGTGTTAGCCGGTGGTGTTGAATGGCGTGAGGATATCTTTGAAGTAAAAGCTGGCGATGTTGCTTCTTTTACCGTTGGCCCGCTGGCCAGCCAGGGCTTTGGTATCGGCTCTAATGGTTTTCCGGGCTTTAAACCGGAAGCCGCCGGGGTATTTACCCGCCGTAACCTGTCGTTTTATACCGATGCCTCGGCCTGGGTTACCGATGATTTAATGTTAAACGGCGCACTGCGCTACGAAGACTTTACCGACTTTGGCGATACCACTAACTGGAAAGTGTCTGCATTGTATAACCTGACTGACAGCATTTCGCTGCGTGCAGCTGCAGGCACCGGCTTTCGCGCTCCCACCATCGGCCAAAGTAAAGTTATTAACGTAACCACCGCCTTTGGCCCGAATGGGCTGGAAGATCAGGCCACTTTGCCACCGGATAACCCGATATCTATCCAAAAAGGCGGTAAACCGTTAAAACCGGAAGAGTCTGAAAACTTCTCGTTGGGTACGGTAATGAATTTCGGCACTACGCATGTATCACTGGATTACTACAACATTAAGGTAACTGACCGTTTAAGCCAGACCTCGCCGCTAACGTTAGACGAAGACGATATTGCCGCGCTACTGGCGATGGGCGTAACAGACGCAACCAGTTATTCCAGTATTTTATTTTTTACCAACGACTTTGATACCCGCACGCAAGGGGTAGATTTGGTGGTAAGCCAGGATCTGGATTTAGGCCGTGGCCGCAGCAAAGTGAACCTGGTGTTTAACTGGAATGATACTGAGGTGACCCTTGATCCGTTAACCACCAACGTAAATGACACCAAGGTACGGCAACTGGAAGATAACCTGCCAAACACCCGTGGCAGCCTGTCATTTACTCATGAGGAAAACAGCTGGCGTGCGCTGGCACGGCTTAACTATTACGGTTCATTCTGGGAAGCCCATCTGGATGATGGCTCGCTGAGCATTGACGAAGGTTCAGCCGTTACCGTTGACCTGGAGTTAGGCTATAAGGTTTTACCTTCGCTGGAGTTGGTACTGGGTGCGCAAAACGCCTTTAACAAATACCCGGATGAAAACCCTTACGGTGGTGAAGCCGGTGCTAAATACCCTACTACCACACCGTACGGTTTTAACGGCGGTATGTACTACGTGCGGGCGGTGTATACATTCTGATGTCGTAGCCAATGCAGTGCCTGTTTATTAAGCAGGCACTGCGGCAAAGTACTATTGCTGCACTAAGCTGGTATTGGCAAAACGCTTTTACTCACTTAGTGCAGCTTGCCTGCAGGATAAACCAACGATGAGTAACTACTTTAATGCACCACTTACAAGGCGCCAGTGTCTGGGCTTGCTGGCTAAAGCAGGCAGCAGCTCGGCGGTGCTGGGTGCGGCAGGCATCTTCGGCCTGACTAATACGCCGGTTAGCGCAAGCCCGGTAACGTTAAAACCGCTGCAGGGTAAAAACCGTAAAGTGCTGATCCTTGGCGCAGGGATCAGCGGCCTGACCGCTGCCTATGAGCTGGAACGGGCCGGCTACAGCTGTAAAATTCTGGAAGCATCGCACCGCATCGGCGGCAGAGTACTGACACTTCGTCATGGCGATTTTATCGACGAGTTGGGTACACCACAAATTTGCCCGTTTGACGATGCGCCAAACCTGTATTTTAATGCCGGTGCAGCACGTATTCCGGCGCACCATACCGGCATTTTGCATTACTGCCGCACGCTTGGCGTAGAGCTGCAGTTATTCAGTAATCATAATAAAAACTGCTATACTCAGGACGACGCAGCCTTTAACGGCCAGCCAGTACGAATACGCGAATACGAAGCTGATATGCGCGGTTTTATCGGTGAGTTACTGGCTAAATCGGCCACTGCTGGCAGCACACTGGATCAGCCCTTTGACGAACAAGACTTAGATAAATTTATTCAGTTTGCCCAAGCTTACGGTGATCTGGACTCAAATTTCACTTATCGCGGCACCGAGCGCGCCGGTTATGCTGCCGGTGGTGTTACCAGCCCGGCCATACTGAAACAACCAAGGCCATTACCCGATCTGCTGCGTAGTGACTTTTGCACCGGCGCCATGCATTTTGCTGAAATTGCCGATCAGGCGCCTGCATTAATGACACCAAGTGGTGGCATGGACAGCATCGTAAAAGCGTTTTTACGCCAGCTAACGACGCCCATTCAACTGCATTGCCAGGTCAGTAATATTCAGCTGCAACCCCAGGGTGTTGCCGTAACCTACCTGAAACACGGCGAAAGCTATACAGAAAAAGCCGATTACTGCCTTAACTGCATACCAGCCCAACTGGTAAGCGGCATAGAGAATAACTTACCTACAGATTATGTTGCGATAATGCGCCAGCTGGGCCGCGGCAAGCTGACCAAAATTGGCCTGCAAGCCAAACAGCGCTTCTGGGAGCAGGAAGACATTTACAGCGGTATTAGCTGGACTAAACAAGACATCACCCAAATATGGTATCCGCACCATGATGCTTTTAAAGCCAAAGGTATTTTGCTGGGTGCTTACAGCTGGGAGCCGCAGATTTCTGACCGCTTTGCCGCTATGACACATCAGCAACGCCTTGCCACTGCTATTGCGCAGGGCGCTAAGGTGCACGCTAATTATGCCCAACATATTGAAAACGGTGTTAGTGTTTGCTGGCAACGGATGAACCATATGCTTGGCTGTGGCGCGGTATGGACAGAAGAGTTACAAAAAACCGGCTTTAAACTGCTGCAGGCTCCGGCCGGAAACCATTATCTGATTGGCGACCAGTTAAGTTTACACCCGGGCTGGCAGGAAGGCGCGGTGCGCTCGGCCTGGCATGCCCTGGCCGATATTGCACGACGGGAAGCGCTGCGCAGTACTGGAGCCCGGGCATGAATAAAATCTGGCTACTGTTTATGCTGCTCAGCAGCGCTGCCCTGGCAGATTCTAAACAACCCGATGCGCAATATTGCCTGGTTTGCCATGGCTCGGCGGCGCAAGGTAACGCTGCGATTAAAGCCCCTAACCTGAGTATTTTGCCCGACTGGTATCTGCGCCAGCAGTTTATTGCCTTTCGTAACAACTGGCGCGGTAGCGCCGCAGACGACGCACACGGCAAAGAAATGCAGGCTGTTGCAAATAGCATGACCGACGCAGAAATAGAACAGGCCATTGCTTTTATACGCCGTCAGGCACCGGTTAAATTATCAGCCAGCCTCAGTGACCAGGCCGATTTACAGCAAGGACAAAAATTATATCAGCAGTGCCAGACGTGCCATGGCGCGAACGGTGAGGGCAATGTTCAACTAAATGCCCCGCCGCTGGCAGGCCAGCACAACTGGTATCTGGTACAACAACTAAGCGCATTTAAAAACGGCTGGCGCGGTAACCAAAGCGACGATAGCTATGGCCAGATAATGCGCCAATTTGCCCAGAGTTTACCCAATGAACAGGCCATAGCTGATGTGGTGGCCTATATTGACAGCTTACCCCCTACCCAACCGTTAGTAAGGACAACCCCATGAAACTGAGTTTTTGTTTTGCCGCTGCATTATTTGCGTTTAGCCACAGTAGCACTGCTGCCGAGATTAAACGCTATTCACTGCCCAATAACAGCAGCTTTCCAATTGCTGCGGCGGTAGAAGTGCCAGCAGGTAAAGCCGTAATATATGAAAGTGGTAAAGTACCGGCATCACTGAACCCTAAAGCGGAAAAAAACAGCGCCGCTTACTGGGGCAACACCGAGCAGCAAACTGTCAGCGTACTAAGCCAAATTGAGGCCAGCCTGAAAAGCAAAGGCCTTGGTATGGGCGATGTAGTAAAAATGACAGTATTTCTGGTAGGCGATCCGGCACTGGATGGCAAAATGGATTTTAGCGGTTTTATGCAGGGCTATACGCAGTTTTTTGGTACTGAACAACAACCTAACCTGCCTGCGCGCTCTGCGTTGCAAATTGCCGGTTTAGTGGTTGAAGGTATGCTGGTAGAAATTGAAGTGATTGCAGTACGGCCTTAGCAAACTGTAGCCAGATCGCAGTATTGTGATCTGGCTGTGTCAAAGCTTGTTTCTTTGGCTATTCAATAGCTTGCTCAGCTTCCCGCTCATGCTGGTGAATAGCCGTCAGCATACCAGACCAGAAATAAGTGCCCATTTCATTCATTACATTAGATTCGGCATTAATAAGCATTACCAGACCTAGTTGATGTTCACGTGAATAAGCAATTTCAGCGCGATACCCCTTTACCCAGCCACCGTGGTAAATAAGCTCGTCCTGGCCAAACTGGTACACCCGCCAGCCCAGCGCATAGTGGGCATCGGTCAGGTAACGACGCCACTCTTTGCGTCTTAAATCACGCCGTGTTTTAACCCTTTTAGCGGTAATTTTTTCCAGTAAGCTGTCTGGCAACACTGCCGGGTTATGCCCAAGCTGTGCAATTAACCAGTAGCCTAGGTCTACCGCACTGGCATTAACACCGGCTGCCGGGCCAAAACGGTAATAGCTTTCTGCTACTTTGGTACCGTGCCAGCTACCACGGGCACGCACATGCGGCATAGCGCGGTTTTCTGTGCTGAAAAAGCCATCCAGCCCCACAGAAGCGGTTGGCAGTTGCAGCGGCGTAAAAATATGCTCCTGCATCAGCTCGGCATAGGTTTTACCGGTGGTTTGCTGCATGATAGGTTCAATTAAGCTAAACAACACATTTTGGTAGCCATAGCACTGGCCTGGGGCACACAAGGGATCAATTTTATTGAACTGTGGCAGAATACGCTCAGGCAGTAAATCGGCTTCTATCAGGTTGTCATAGGCATTGGCCATAACACCGGTGCTTTGTGACAATAAATGTTCTACTTTTAGCTGTTGATTGTAACGCTTACTTTTAAAACTAAACTCCGGTAAATAACGGGTCACGTTATCGTCCCAGTTAAAATGCCCCTGCGCTGCCACTATACTGGCCAGGCCGGCGGCAAAAGTTTTTGATACCGAAGCAATACGAAATACGGTGTATGGATCTACCGGATCTTTAGTACCCAACTGGCGTACACCAAAGCCAGCGGTAGCAATAATTTTATTGCCGCGCACTATGGCGTAAGCGCCACCCGGAATTTTTTGTTCAGTCAGGTTAGCGGCAAAATACTCGTCGAAATCGACTACCAGAGGTGCAAGTTCAACCTCAGCCATCACAGAGCTGCTAAACAAACAGGCTATTGCCAGAAAATACTGCCGCACTCTTACCCCTTTTCTGCTTACCATTATGCCCGCCTGTTAAATACCGGCGGGCATTGTAGGAGCTTTATTCTGCCTTGCCAAGCCTGCAACGGTAGATCATTGTCAGTAATAACAACCAAATAATACCGAAACTACCACCACCTGAACCGCCACCGTTGTCGGTACCGCTGCCGCCGCCTGAACTTGCCGGGTTCACCGTAATAACGACTTCAGCACTGCTACTAACGGTGCCGTCATTGGCAGTAAAGCGAAAAAGTAAATGTGTTTGTGCACTTACCGCTGGTGCAGTAAAGCTGGTGTTTAAAGCAGTAGTGCTACTAAGGTTTACCTGGGGGCCGCCGGTTTGCTGCCACTGATAGGTAAGATTGTCAGCATCACTGTCTGTCGCAGTTGCCAGCAATTGCACTGTAGCGCCGCTGCTTACCTGCTGCGCTGAGCCTGCTGATACCACAGGGGCAGTATTGTCATTGCCACAATCGGCATTTACTACCACTGTTTCTATTTGCTGCAACCAGTTTGTAAATTGCTGATCTGTCGGCGGGCACAGATCGGTATCATCAAACCTGAAGTTCTCCATCAGCGTTAGTGCTGTAAAGCTTTGTGGCAAGGTGCCGCTAAGGATATTATCGCTTAACCACAACGCCCTTAGCTGGCTAAGCTGCCCCAGTGCAGAGGGTACAGCACCACTTAATAAATTGCTTTCCAGATATAATGCCTGCAGCGCTGTTAAATTACCCAAAGCCGCGGGGATACTGCCACTAAAACGGTTTGCAGATATATCCAGTAGCTGTAATACCGGCAAATTACCAAGCTGGGCTGGTATAGTACCTTCAATAGCATTACTCCATAGCTGCAACCGTTCCAGCTTAATAAGCTGAGCCAGTGCCAGTGGCAGATTGCCCTGTAGACTATTAGAATTCAGATCCAGTTCCTGTAGTTCTGTTAATCCGCCAATGCTGGCCGGTAAAGTGCCAGTCAGGCCATTAGCGGCAAGCTCTACAGATATTACACGCCCGGCACTGCAACTAACGCCATACCAGTTACATGGGGTGTTATTTTGCAGCCAATTTGTCCGGTTTAACCAGTTTTGTCCTGCGGTGTCGTAATATAAATCAGTCAGCGCTATGCACTCAGCTAACGGAATTTCGCTGACATTATTTACGCTGCAGTAGTCGTTATTACGCAGCCGCACCTCAACAGTGCCATCAGGAAATATCAGGCTGGTATCATTACCAGCAAAAGTCCAGCTTGTGCTGTACACCGCGTCGCCACTGTTAACATCTGGTGCTATGCCGTTGTCAGCCAGCACTAACGTATTGCCGCCCTGAGTGATATTCACCGGCACGCCATTACCATCGCAATTAATGCTCAGCACTTTTAAATCAATAGCGGTATTTGCCGCAAGATATACGACATCGGTTACCGGCAACATACGCCGTTGGAGCTGCGCATTAACACAGCTAAGCGCCCCGCTTTGGCCGGCGCCACTGGCCAGCAATAAATTACCGCTAACAGTTTGTTCTGCCAGCAGAGCATCGGTGGCAACCTGGCCAGACACCAGCAAGCGGCCGCGCAATTGCTGCATTGTCAGTGCGGGCTCGGCGGCTTTAGCCAACGCCGCTACGGCTGCTACCATAGGTGCAGCCATAGAAGTCCCCGATGCACTGGCATAGCCGTTATCCAAATCAGTAGAAATAATTTCTACGCCGGGCGCAGATAAACTTACCCAGTCACGGCCGTAGTTAGCAAAGTCGGCTTTATTGCCTTGTTCGTCGTGTGCGGTAACGCTGATAATACTAGGCAAATCAAAGGCTGCCGGATAAAACTTCGCCTGGCTGTTTTCGTTACCGGCACTGGCAACAAATAAAATACCGGCATCGTTGTGTGCTGCTATGGCGTTGTATAACGCCTGAGAATCAATAGCCGCGCCCCAGGAGTTGTTGCTGGCAACGATATTAACGTTATGATTCAGCTTTAAATCCAGTACGTAATCCAGACACTCTATGGCGTCACTGATAAAGCCATCGCCGTTTACATCCATAAAGCGACACGGCAGAATTTTTACGTTCCAGTTAATCCCGGCCACACCGACATTATTATTAGTACTGGCAGAAATAATACCCGCAATAACAGTACCATGGCCGTCTTCATCCATGGCATCAACGTTGTCATCTGCCGGGTTTATGCCACGGACATCATCAATATAGCCATTATTGTCGTTATCTATGCCATCACCGGCGATTTCGCCGGGGTTTTGCCAGATATTAGCGGTTAAATCAGCGTGCAAATAATCCACCCCGGTATCGATAACCGCAACCACCAGTTCATTGTCACCGGTAGTTTGATCCCAAGCCTCTATGGCATTAATGCCTTTACCTGCACCAAGATGCCACTGCTGAGCAAAGCGTGGATCATTGGGAATAGCCGTTTTACGTACTTTATGATCCAGCTCTGCCGCTTTTACGCCGGGCATACTCTGATATTCAGCGATGGCTTTATCGACGTCGGCACCACTGGCTAATGTGGCTACCGCCAATTGTGGCAAATGCTGATAACGGCGCAGTGGCTGCGATTTACTTTTCGCTACGCCCTGTACCGACAACAATTGCGGTTCAAAGCTACTGGCGCTCACCTCTGGCTGCAATGTCAGAATAATTCTTACCGGCTGCGTCGCAGCCTCGGCCCACGCACATAGCAAACCGCAACTTGCTAATGCCAACAAACTATTTCTGAACATATCCCACTCCATGCTGTAACAGAACTTTCGTCAGCTAATACTACGGGATCTTTGTATAAAAAGTGCAACTCTTTTTGATGATCGCAGCCTTAACTGTCAGAACAATACAGGCCGAGGCTAACCGTTTTAATAGCAACCAACTGCCCGGCACTGGATAATTGCCAATAGACTTTAGTCTTAGCAGCACAACAGGTGATTGACAGTACAGCAGAATTTCCGAACACTCAGAAAATAATCTATAGTTTTATTTTTGTTGTGCCACGGGATGCTTATGCAACTTAAAAGTACCAAACCTGCTTTGCTGGTGTTTGCTGTTCTGTTGGTGCAGGCAATAAGTTTTGCCGCAACCTCTTCTGCCATACTGGCGTTAACACTGGCAGGCATAATGTTACTGCTGTTTTTTTACTGGCCGGTAGCAGCAGTGCAGCCGGTTAGTGATGGCAAGAATGAAGCGCTGGCAAAAACTGCAGATAATATTACCGAGGCCACGTCAAAAATGGCTATTGGCGCGGCTGAAGTGTCGTTTTATATTGATAGCCTGATTAAAGATATTCAGCACAGCGGTGATGACAGCAGCAAAATTGCTGACGTGAGTAACCGTCTGGCCAGCACCGGAAATGAACTGACCCGCTCACTACAAAGTATTGGCAGTACACTGCAACAAACCGCTGCTGCCTCACAACAAGCCGATAACCTGCTGGAGTCCGGTGTTAATAATATTAAAGCTCTGGTAACAGCCGTGAGTGATGCAGCGTTACAACTGGCGAAGCTGCGCAGCAGCAGTGACAACATTCAGCGTATTACTGAAGTAATTAATACTGTAGCCGAGCAAACCAACTTACTGGCGTTAAACGCAGCCATTGAAGCCGCACGTGCCGGCGAACAAGGCCGTGGTTTTGCCGTTGTAGCAGATGAAGTAAGAACCCTTGCCGGCAAAACAGCTACCGCCACTAAAGATATTGCCGCTATGCTCAGCGATATCCGTGATCAGAGCCAGCATACCGCCAGCCAGATGAGCCAACTGCAACAAGCCGGCGAGCAAGTGCAACAGGAATTACTGCAGGTTGCTGCGGGGTTTAACGACATTAACCAGCAGATCGGCGGTTCTTCACAAACACTGGGGCAAATTGAACAAGTGAGTACCGATCTGGAACATACCAGTGAACAGCTGGCCCATTCCATCGCCAATATCAGCACCGCATTAAAAACGATTGGCCAGAAAGGCGATTCTGTTGCGCAGCAGGCCGTAGAGCTGTCAGTAGAAACCGAAAGTGTTTACCGCGAACTTAGCACCTTAAGCGAACACAGTTTTTTCAGCCCTATTCTGGCCGAGGCCAGACAAGCCGCCAACGCTATTGGCCAGTTGTTAAGCCAGGCGGTTGCCGATGGCCGCCTGAGTATGGAGGCATTGTTTGCCGAAAAATACCAACCAATAGCAGGTAGCAACCCGCCAAAGTTTCATACCGGCTACGATAGCTTTACTGATCAGTTTTTACCGGCTATACAAGAGCCAATATTAAACCGGCATAACAACGTACTTTATGCCGGCGCAGTAGACCGTAAAGGATATTTTCCCACCCATAATAAGAAATTCAGCCAGCCGTTAACCGGCAACTACGATAAAGACTTACTGCAAAACCGCACTAAACGGATTTTTAGCGACCGCACCGGCAGCCGCTGCGGCAGCCATACCGAAACCATGCTATTGCAAACCTACAAACGTGACACCGGCGAAATTCTACATGATTTGTCAGTACCTATTATGGTAAACGGCAGGCACTGGGGCGGTTTTCGCATTGGCTTTAAACGCTAAACCGGGCCTGGGCCCGGTTTAGCTAGTGCTGTTTTCAGTTAATTACTCAAGATCGTCGAGTAAGTCATCAAATACACTTTCATCCACTTCAGGCTCTTCCTGTTTTGGCGGATTACCATCGTATATTTTAAACAGCTGGCGCTGGTAGTAGGATTCTTTAATAAAGGCGTAAGGATCCAGTGACTCTTCCAACAAATTCTCCATCGACATCAGCTGTTCACGGCCATCTAGTGCATTGATAACTGCCCGGGTAAGGGTAAGTGGTGTATTCAACAGCCCCAGCGGAAAATAAAGGTTATCGACTAAGCCACCTGCCGTGCCCCGCACGGTAGTAGGACCAAGTGCCGGCACCATCAAATACGGGCCATCGCCTACGCCCCACACCGCCAGTGTCTGGCTAAAATCTTCACCCTGCTCTACCAGACCTATTTTGGTTGCCACATCAAACAGGCCAAACAAGCCAAGTGTGCTGTTTACCAGAAAACGACCAGCACTGATGGCGGCTCGGTCTGGTTTTGCCTGCAGGGTACCGTTTAAAAAGCTGGCGGGTTCACTGAGGTTATTGGCGACATTGACCAAACCTTTACGTGCCGGTTTGGGTACTACGGTCATATAACCCACAGTGGCCGGGCGCAGCAAATATTTATCCAGAATGTCGTAGTTAAAATCCCACAGTGGCCGGTTGATCGTTTCCAGCGGGTCCCGGCTGTCATGGTAATTAGCATGCTGCTGTGCAGCCTGGCTGTTATCAGGCTTACTGGCACAGCCACTCATCAGCAGCATTAAAGGTAACAACGCGACAACACACGAAGATTTACGCATATTAAGGTTCCAGTGTTAACGAAACAGAAAGCAAAGAGTCGTCAGCAAACGATAAAACGTCTGAAGCCGTTTGAATATCTCCGGGGCGCTGCTCAACAGTACCTGACAACGACATACGGGCAATAACCTGTACCTTGTCAGCATTGGCCAGGCTCCAGCCCTGCTGCATAGCCATTTGTTCTGTCAGCACCAGTTGCTGCTCGCCGGAAGGCAACGGAATTCGCTGCACCGCCAGCGGTAGCGCTGCCCCCTCAACCGCTTTAGCAAACAAAAACAGGCTGGCGTTTGGGTTAGCCTGCGCCAGTGCCGGATCAACATACAAGGTTACACTAATCTGGCGACCTTCTGGCATTACATCAATATTCAGCTCTGCTAAGCGTTGCTGCACAGCAGCATAACGCGGATCGTCTGTTGGCAGTTGCCGCAACAAAATCTGCCAGGCACTGGCAGCTTCGGTTAAATCACCTTTTTCATAGGCGATCAGTGCCATCAGCGATAACGCATCGGTATTTTCAGCATCGCGGCTTAACACCCGGGCTACCGCTCGCCCGGCTCTGGCCAGGCTATCGTCATCGCCTAATAAAATCAGTGCTTGAGCATAGCTCAGCAGTAACGGTACACGTTCAGGCGTTAATTGCAGCGCTTTTTCAAAGGCGGCTACCGCTTGCTCCAGCACGCCCTGTGACATACGAATACGGCCCAGCAACATCCAGGCTACGGCGTCATCGCCTTCATTGGCTAAGCGGGTACGCAGCGCCAGGGCAAACAGTTCTACTTCCTGATCTGACAACGGCTCGCCCTGGTTTAGCAATGCCCGCTCGCCATACTGGGATAAATTCTGCTGAGCATGCTGCCACTGCTGCAACTGGCGGTAATGGCCACTACTGGCATACACGGCTGCAACGATTAGCAAAGTAAAGCTGAATAATACCAATGGCAAACGCCAGTTTGTTGTTATGTTGCCTGTTTGCTGCAGTTGTTGCTGTTGTAGTAAAAACTGGCTTTTCAGCTCTTGTGCTGCGCTGTCAAAATCCTGTTCGGCCAGCTCACCGGCATCACGTGCCAACGCCAGCAATTGCAAGCGCTCTTCAAATAATTGCGCCGGAGTTTGCAGGGGTAACTCTTTACTGCGTCTGGGCCAGAACAACACAGTTGCACTTAACAATGACATCAGTACAGCAGCAGATAACAACGGCCACATCATGGCTTTTTACTCCGGTAACGTTTAATCAGCTGATCCAGCTCAGTATTCAACTCGCTTTGGGTATCAACGTTTTGTTGTGATTGCTTACTACGCCGGTAAATAGCGGTGCCGAGCAATAACGTCAGCATCAGCACTGGTGATAACCATAACCACAGCGTGTAACGGTTCAGCGGTGGCTGATAATGCACAAAGTCGCCGTAGCGGTTGATCATATAATCTAATACCTGTTGCCGCTCCTGGCCCTGACGCACCAACTCATAGGTTTTTTGCCGCATATCCACTGCCACTATGGCGTTGGAATCGGCAATATTCTGGTTCTGGCACTGCGGGCAGCGCAGCTCTGCCGTTAAGCTGCGGTATAAATCGCGCTGGCTGTCGTTGTCAAACTGCAGCATCTCCTGCGCATTCAGTACAGCGCTTAGCAACAATAACAGTGTGCCAATAGCGTATTTCATGGCTGGCTCCATTGCTGATATAAAGGTGCCAGTTTGGCACGCCATATCTGCGGATTAATATCACCAATATGGTGGGCCCGTACTATGCCATTACTGTCGATAAGAAAGGTTTCCGGCGCGCCGCTTACACCTAAATCCAGCGATAAGCGCCGTTCCAGATCGAGGATATTAAACTGATAAGGATCGCCGTTTTGCTGCAGTTTCTGCGCGACATCCTGCTGCAATACTTTAAGATTAAAAGGTGCATCAAAAGCCGGATCGCGCGGCAGCTCATAATACAAACCGACAATTTTAATGCCCTGTTTGCGCAGTTCGGTCAAATAACCCAGTTCGGCATTACAGGTTGGGCACCAGGTACCCCAGACATTAAGCAAAAAGGTTTCGCCGTGCAGTTGCTGCGGCGTCCAGATCTGTTGTGGCTGCATTAAATCGGCCAGGGCAAATTCAGGTAAGGCTTTATTCAGACTGGCTGATTCACGCTCACGCGGATCGGAAAATAAGCCGCTGAGCAAAAATACTGTCAGCGCCAGAAACAACACCAACGGAACATAAAAAAACAGCTTACGCATTGGCTACCTCTTGCGTTGTTGCCGGTGGCGTTTTACGCCGGTAGCGTTTATCTGCCAGCGCCAGTAAAGCGCCTAAAGTCATCAATAAACCGCCCAGCCAAATCCAGCGCACAAAAGGCTTAACCTGAATACGCAATGCCCAGGCATTACCGGGTAATTCTTCTCCCAGAGACACATATAAATCACGGCTTAAGCGGGCGTGTACCGCCGCTTCCGTCATAATAGTGCGCTGAATGCGGTAGAAACGTTTTTCTGCGTGCAAGTGCGTAACGTAACCGCCATCTTTACGCACATCCAGCTCTGCTGCCTGGCCGCCATAATTTGGCCCGTCCAGATCATATACATCTACCAGCGTAAACTGATAACCGGCCAGTGTGGCAGTATCGCCCTCCTGCATCCGTACATCGCGCTCTTCGGTGTACGTTTTGGTCATAGCAACACCTATCACCAGCACGGCAAAACCAATATGTGCCAGTGTCATACCATAATGGCTGGCATTAAGTTTGGTCAGACCCTGCGTTACTGAACCAAACTGGCGCATCCGTAACATCACCTCTGCCAGTGCCGATACGCCAACCCAGGCGCCCAACAGCATACCCAGTAACGCCAGGTTAGCTTGCACACTTTGCATACTGGCCAATACGCCAAGCGCCAGGATCAAGGCGGCTACGAATACCAGACCAAGCGGCTTAACCAATGGCGTAAATTGTTGCTGCTTCCAGCGTACCCAGGGGCCTAAGCCCAGCATCAATGCAAACGGAATTGTCAGGTAATAAAACATCTGATTAAAAAACGGCTCGCCGATAGAGATAGAGCCTAAGCCCAGTTCTTTGTGAAACAACGGAAATAAAGTACCCAGAAACACAATTAAGCAGGCTGTCAGCAGAAATATATTATTGCCCCAAAGCATCATTTCGCGTGAAAACAGCTGATAGCGTGCCTGCGAGCGTACAGAATTCATCCGCATACCATATAACAGCAGCGAACCGCCCACTACCAACAACAAGAAAACCAGCAGGTACATGCCTCGGCCCGGATCTGTAGCAAATGAGTGCACTGATACCAGCACACCGGAGCGTACCAAAAAGGCCCCTACCAGGCTAAGCGCAAAGGCAGCCAGTGCCAGCAATACTGTCCAGCTTTTAAAGGTGCCACGTTTTTCTGTTACCGCCAGGCTGTGAATTAATGCCGTACCGGCCAGCCAGGGCATAAAAGAGGCGTTTTCTACCGGATCCCAGAACCACCAGCCGCCCCAGCCCAGTTCGTTATACGCCCACCAGCTACCCAGCATAATACCCAGCGTAAGAAACAACCAGGCTGCCAGCGCCCAGGGCTGTACCCAACGGGCCCAGACACTATCAAAGCGGCCGCCCATCAGGGCCGCTATAGCAAAGGCAAAAGCCACAGCAAACCCCACATAGCCCATGTATAACGTGGGCGGGTGCATGATCATGCCAAAATCCTGCAACAGCGGGTTAAGATCGCGCCCTTCTACCGGAAAAAATGGCAGGCTGCGTTCAAACGGATTAGACATAAAAAGTGAGAAGGCAATAAAACCGACACAGATCACACCCAAAATACCCAGAATACGACCCAACAACAGTAAAGGTAAGGCTTTGGAAAATTGTGCAACCAAGGCTGTCCAGCCTGCCAGCATCAGTACCCACAACAGCATAGAGCCTTCATGCGAGCCAAAGCTGGCCGTGATCTGATAATACCAGGGTAAGGTGCTACTGGAGTTTTGCGCCACATTCACAACGGTAAAATCGTTGGTGCGAAAGGCATAAATTAGTGCCAGCATTGCCAGCAAACAAAACAAAAACTGGCCTAATGCCAACGGTTTGGCCAGCAGTAGCATGCGTGGGTTAGCTACAAAACTGCCATACAACGGGATAATTGCCAGCAACAGCGATAACGCAAAGGCAAATGTCAGCGCCAGCTGACCGGCTTCAACGATCATTAATAACTCCCGCTGACAGGCTGCTGTGACGGCGGTACATGCTTAATACCTTTTAATGCTTCGGCAACTTCCGGCGGCATATATTCCTCATCGTGCTTGGCCAGTACTTCTGACGCCTTAATGGTTGTCGCATCTTGCAACACCCCTTGTGCCACTATACCCTGCCCTTCACGAAATAAATCCGGCAGTATACCTTCGTATATCACGGTAACCAGCGGGCCGGTATCAACCAGATCAAAACTGACTTTCAGTGAGTCCGGGTCGCGTTTAACAGACCCTTCTACCACCATGCCACCAATGCGCAAACGCTGCCCAACCTGCGGTTTTATTTTGCCCTCGCCCAAACCATCAACTAACTGTGATGGTGTATAAAACAAGTCAATATTTTGCTGTAATGCGTAAAGCATTGCAGCCACGGCGCCGGTTAATAAACCAATAACTAACACGATGGCAAACAGGCGTTTCTGACGTCTTGGCTGCATTATTGTGCTTGCTCCTGATACTGCTTAATACGTTTTTCCCGGGCCAGCTTTGCACTAAGCTGACGCTTAAATTGTTTATGCTGATAGTGACTGTACCAGGCTAAGGCGGCCAGCATGACATAGCTGCTACCAAAAGATAACCAGACAAACAGGCCATAACCACCCATTGCCCAAAATTCTGCCCATGACTGAAAATGCATAATTAATCTCCTGCCAGCGCTTTAACCCAGGGCCGGTGCTGTTCATTTACCAGTATTGCAGTACGTAACCGCACACATAGCAGCGCCAGCATTAATATTTTAAATGCCAGTATGCTGATTAGCAGTGGCCACAGCATGCTTGGGTCGATAGACGGTTTGGCAAACTTGGTTATAGACGCGCCCTGGTGCAAAGTGTTCCACCATTCTACCGAAAAATGAATAATAGGCAGGTTAATAACCCCCACCACAGCCAGCAAAGAAGCCACCTTGGCCCCGGTTTGCCGGTCTGAAAAAGCACCGCTTAAGGCTATTACACCAAGATAAAGAAACAACAGAATAAGCTCTGACGTTAAACGGGCATCCCATACCCACCAGGTGCCCCACATCGGCTTGCCCCAGGCCATGCCGGTAATAAGCGCTATAGCGGTATATACCGCGCCTATAGGCGCAATAGCCAGCACTGACCACTGCACTACTTTTACCTGCCATACCAGCGCAATAAAGGCTGCTATCGCCATAGCCGAATAAGTACCCATCGACATAATGGCAGACGGAACATGCAAATGAATAATGCGGTAACTGTCGCCCTGCTGGTAATCGGGTGGTGTAAATGCCAGCCCCCAGATATTACCCAGCAACAGCAATAGCAGCGCAGCGCCCATTAGCCATGGCATAAGGCGGCCACACAGGTGGTAAACGGTTTCAGGCTTAGCGTAAGGATGCAACCATTTAAACATATCAGCTCACATTTATTTTCAGTGCACTGGTCACCGCAACCGGTACCAATGCCAACGCAAACAACAACATAGCAAGCATCACGGCAAGTTGTCCGTGATACGGCAGCGCCATACTGGCCGCTTCCATCGCCGCACTGGCGAATATTAACAGCGGAATATACAGGGGCAGAATCAGCAGTGCCAGTAAAATGCCGCCTTTATCGGCCGATACCGTAAGTGCTGCGCCAAGCACACTGAGTAAACTCAGCAGCGGCGTGCCCAGCAGCAATGTCAGTAACATAGCGATAAAGCTGGGCATATCCACATTAAGCAACAGCGCAACCAAAGGCGATAACAACACCAGTGGTAAGCCGGTGCTTAGCCAGTTTGCCAGCAATTTTGCCAGTACAAATGCCAGCAGAGGCTGGCGTGACGCCACCAGTTGCTCTACCACACCGTTGCGATAATCGTCTTTAAACAGCCGTTCAGCGGCCAGCAGCACGCTCAGCAATGCTGCTATCCAAATTACACCGGGTGCGATAATACGCAGCAAATTAGGCTCTGGCCCAACCCCCAGCGGAAATAAGCTCAGCACGATAATAAAAAACAGCACCGGGTTTAACCAGTCAGCTTTTTGCCGGGCCAGCAAACGCAGCTCACGCTTTAAAAAAGGTCCCAGTGTTACCATCGGTAAGCCAGCTCCACAGTGTTAAGACCGTCATACACCATGCTAAGCGGCTGGTGCGTGGTCAGAATAATGGCGCCACCGCAGGTTAAGTGCTGCAGGAAAAACTGCTGCAACATCGCAATAGCTGATTGGTCCAGGGCAGTAAAGGGTTCATCTAAAATCCACAACTGGCTGTGGCTGAACCATAACCGCGCCAGCGACACCCGCCGCTGTTGCCCCGCAGACAACATACGACAGGGAATATCTTCCAGTCCGGCCAGCCCAAGTGTAGCCAGCAGGGCAAAATCATCGGCCGGTGGCAGCTCTGCCGCAGCGCGCCAGAATGCCAGATTTTCCAGTGCCGTTAATTGCTCATGAATACCGCTCTGGTGGCCGATATAACACAGGTTCGCAGCATAATCTGTGGCAACATCAGCTACAGGCTGTTGGCAATAAAGCAGTTGCCCTTCATCGGGAGTGGCCAGGCCAGCAAGCAAGCGCAGTAAAGAGCTTTTACCGGCGCCATTTTTACCGGCTACCTGTAGTAGCTCACCGGCATGCACCTGCAATGACAACTGCTCAAACAGCACGCGGTCCTGCCGGATACAGCTAAGTGACTGAGCCTGCAGCAGCAACTGGCCAACTGGTACAGAAAAGGGCTGATGTTTAATCACTGGCCTCTGGCTATCGACGATAGGAAAAATTGCGCGCATATTACCATATTGACGTCATAATACGAATGCAGCGATAGTGCACTACAGAACAAAACAGGCAAAATATGAACCAGATCAATCTGGATAAGCTTTTTCAGCTGAGTCCGGGGCAAAAAGCTGACCCGGCAGTATTAAAGCTGGTGGTGGCGCAGGTATATCAGGCTCAGGTACAACAGCTGACAAACGGCCAGTTTGGCCTGCGGTTGCCGGCAGCGCAAGCGCCGCTGCAAATTACCTTACCAGCTAATTTGCCAGCCAATGTGCAGGCAATGCTGCAAGCCAGTGTGCAAACAGCTTTAGCCGCTACACCTGGCATGGCAACACAAAGCACGCCCCCGCAAGCTACCAGCCTGCAGGCAAATGTGCAGCTACAATTTTTACCGCAAAACAATGGCCAGTTGCAACTGATACTGCAGCCTGCCTCAGCGCCAGTTAAGCTGACACTGAGTGCGGCACAGGTGCAGCAACTGTTATCCTCTGTGTTATCTGCCGGTTTGCCCGGGTTAAATCCGCAACCTGCAGCGCTAACGCAACTGCCGGTTAATGTGTTACAGCAGCCGCAAGGTCTGGCGCTGCAACTTGGTAATGGCGCTGTAGTGCGGCTATCTGCCAACGCTCAGGCGGCACTTATGCAACAATTGTCCAACAGTGGCGCCCTCAGCTTATTATCTGCCGATGCGAAAACAGCCCCACCACAGGTGCTGCTGGATATCAAAACAGAGCGCCAGCAACTGGTACTGCAGCTACAAATACAGCCAGCCAATATTAAAGCGCCTGGCACTGTGGTTAATGCCAACTTGCCCGCAACACCAATAACCCTGAATAAAGCCGAACAAACCGCAGTGCTACAACAACTACTGCAGCTGTTTAATCAACCGGTCAGGAGCAGCGCTACCATACCTGCGGCGGCACAACAGCTGCTAAGCCAGCTGTCTGGCAGCGTAAATGCAGGCACACAACCCTACCAACTGCAATTACAACAACAGGCCAGCCAGTGGCAATTATTGCTGCAACCGGTTAAAACCTCTGCCAGTGTAACCATAATGCCGGAGGCCCTTAGCAGGGCGTTGCAATTTAATACCGACAGCAGCGGCAATACTGCAAAAACGCCAGCCAACACACTACAAATGCCGCTGACACAACAAACACAACAGCTGGTGCAGCAGGCATGGCGCCACTTACTGCCACTGATGCCGATGCAGGCAGATACCCTGGCCAGCCTGCCAGAGCTGCCACAAGCGGTGCAGCATATTTTGCAACTGGTACGACATAGCCAGCCGGGAGCTGATAAAGTGCTGTCGCCACAACAGCTAGTTAACCAGTTAACCAGCCTGCTGCAGTTTCAACCGCTACAACCTTCTGCTACCGCCCAAACCAGTGGCGGTGCTTTGGCTGCAGCGATACAACTGCTGCTTGGCCACCTACTACAAAAACCCCTTTCTGCTGCAACGCAACCAGCGAATAAACCGCTGGCACAACTGATCAGCCAACTGGAGCCGGGCCAGGCCAGCAATTTGCTGCGCCAACTGGCCGGCCATAGCAGCACGCTGCAACAAAGCCAACTGGCCGCACTGGACAATAACAATGCGCAAACGCAACAGCTGTTACTGCAGTTACCGATGCAACAAGGCGGCCAGAGTGTGTTTAGCCAGTTGTTGCTGGAACAACGCGAGGCAGATGGCAAGCAAAATGGCGAAAAACAAACACTATGGCAGCTGACGATGAAGTTTGATTTAAAACAGCTGGGCCAACTGATGGTGGTAGCAAAGTTACAGCAGCAACAATTACAGCTACAGTTTTATACCGACGAAGTGCAAGCTAAGCAGCAGGCTGACCGCTTTTTACCTTTGCTTAGTGATCGCTGCAAAGCCCAGGGGTTAGACGTTACGCAGGCAGAGTGTACACTGGGTAAAATACCCGACACCATTTTACCCCGCGCCAACAGCCTGTTGGCGATTAAAGTATAAGGAGCATTCGTGGCAAACGATGGCAACAAAACGCAGCGCAGCGCCACTGCACTGCAATACGAAGGCAAACAGGCGCCTACCGTAACGGCGCAGGGCCATGCAGAGCTGGCAGATGAAATCGTTGCGCTGGCGCGTGAACATGGCGTGTTAATTCATCAGGATGAAGAATTAAGCAAACTGCTGACTAAGTTGGAACTGGGTGAGCAAATTCCACAACAACTCTATATTGTTATTGCGGAGCTGATTGCGTTTTCATATGTATTGCAGGGCAAGTTTCCGGAAAACTGGCATAATATTCACCAGCGTATAGATATTAAAAGCTGAGCTTAAATTAACACTATTTTTTTGCCTGATGCAGGTTGTACAGTAGTTCAGCTTCAGCCCGCGGCAATTCGCATTCGCGGATAATTTCATCTAAATCGGCCCCCAGCTGTACCATTTTCATCGCCCGGCTGTATATTTTTGACTCAGGATCGGTAAGCTCCAGTGCTTGCTGTTTATCCGCCAGCGCCTGCAGTTGCTGGTTAACGTTGGCTATATTAGCGTCTAGCTGCAATACGCGTTGCCCAACCCCAATTACACCGGCTCTTAGCTCTTCCAATTCGTGCCGGGTTTGCCCCAGTTGCTGCGCTTTAAAGTCAAGCTGCTGCTCCAGTTGCTGTAATTGATGCTGCCAGTTGCGTTGTATGCGCCCCAGCCACCAGATGGCAGCAAATACGAGCGCTGCCAGCAATAGTGCGACAGCAATAGCAAACACCGGTAACGTCATATCAGATAGCGCCGATCTCTTCCCACTCTTCGTCACTGAGCAGCTTGTTTAAATCGACCAGGATCAGCAGTTCGCCTTCACGGTTAGATACGCCCTGAATGAAGCGGGCACTTTCTTCTGTACCTACATTTGGCGCGGTATCCACTTCAGACTGCTTCAGATAAACCACTTCGGCCACGCTATCGACTAAAATACCAATAACCTGCTTTTCTGCCTCAATAATAACAATACGGCTATTATCTGTTATATCTGCAGGCTCCAGACCAAAACGGGTGCGGGTATCAATTACCGTTACCACATTACCACGCAGGTTAATAATACCTAACACATAATCCGGTGAGCCCGGTACCGGAGCAATTTCGGTATAACGCAGCACTTCCTGCACCTGCATCACATTGATACCGTAGGTTTCTTCCTGCAGTTTAAACGTTACCCATTGCAACACGATATCAGCTGAATCGGTTTTCTTTACCGACTGCTTGGTTAAATTGCTCATGCACAGCTCCTGTATAAATCCTTTGTCTGATTATGCACTGATATCCAGACCACGGTTCAATAAATCAATCATAGCGTCCACATCCAGCAGTACACACATATGCTTTTTGATAAGGCCTGCCATCCAGGGCCGCTTACCTTCGGCTTCACGCCATTTTACGTCATCCTGCTCCAGCACATAGGTATTGACCAATGTTTCGCAACACAGGCCCCAGTTACTGTTGCCAAGCATAATAACATATTGATAGTTTAGCTTTTGCTGCAAACTCTGATCATATTTTTCTGGCATAACCCAGCGTGCGGTATCGACAATACTGATTTTCTGTTCGCGATACAACATCACGCCTTTGAACCACTGTGGTTTGCCGATCAGGCTGTTAATTGTGCCTAGCTGATGAATACCACCTAACTCTTTAAGCGGCACTGCCACTTTTAAACCCGCTACATCAAAAAACAATGCCTGAAACCGGCCCTGACGGTAATCTTTTGTCGGAGCAGCCGTTACTGTCGGCGGCGGGGGCGGTGCGGGTTGCGACACAGTGCTTATAATACGCTCAGACACCGGCACTGCACGCTGTTGCAGCGCTTGTGACGCTTCTGCCTCGGCGAACTTTGCTTTTAGCGCCGCCATGGCATTAGTTTCAGCGGCCGGAGAAGTAACTACTTTCGTTTTAGCTACTGTTTCAGTAACCGCTTCTGTCACTACAGCTTGTGCCAGTAATTCATTAAGCTGCTGCTTTTTTTGCTCAGCTATCGCCACTTCTGCAGTGGGTGCTGCGGGCTCTTCTTCAGTTAACAGCGCTGACAAGTAGTGCTGCATAACCTTCTGACTGGCGATTAAATTACTCATGCCTTACTCCGCTGCCAGTTGCAGTAAATACGTCAGCAGGGTGTTGTAAGCAAAAACGCCCCGGCTACCCGGCGCATGCACATTAGGCGGTGTTAACGCCAGGCTGGCGTCACGAAACTTAGTGTCTACCGGTATCACCGCCGACCAGACCTTTTCCTGGTATTTGTTTTTTAGCTCTTTATAGGCTTCTAACGACGCCTTGGTCCGCTTGTCATACATAGTAGCAATGATGGTAAAGGCGTAATCTTTTTTCTGTGATGTCCGCATTAGCGCCATGGTAGCGATCATCCGCTCCAGGCCTTTTAATGCCAGAAACTCTGTTTGTACCGGGATCAGAATACGGTCACTGGCTGCAATCGCATTTACCATCAGTACGCCCATTACCGGCGGGCAGTCAATCAATACATAATCATACTCGGTGTTGATTTTATGCAGGGCCTTTTTCAGCATCAGGCCCATACCACCTTTATTGCCTAACGAGCGGTCCAGTGTGGCCAGCGCCATAGATGAGGGCAAAATATCCAGATTAGCCACACCACTTGGACATAATGACTGCAGAATTTCTTCGCTGGTAATGTCTTTACCACGGATAAAAATGTCGTATACGCTAACTTCCAGCTCTTCTGCGTCAATACCAAAATAATAGGTCAGGGACGCATGCGGATCAGTGTCTACCAGCAAGACTTTATAGCCACGCTCTGCCAGTAAACCGCCCAGCGTTACTGTAGTGGTGGTTTTGCCCACCCCGCCTTTCTGATTCGCTACTGTCCAAATTACCACTTCAGGGTTCCTGTTGTTCTAAAGGTTTTGCATCCGGATTATCCTGGCGCGTGGTAATACGAATACCACCGCCAGGTAGGGCAATAACACGAATGCTGCCATCGTCCTGGGTTATCTGCTCAAGTTGCTGCTGCAAGCCCTCAGCAGCGTTATTGTCAGCGGGCTCAGGCTGGACAGGAGCAGTTTCTTCAGGTTGGTAACCATAGCGGGAAATCGCAATCACCACTTTGCGGTTGGCTGCCCGCCCCTGCTCAGTGTCATTCGGACCAAAGGGGTAATACTGGCCAAAGCCTTCAATAGCAAGCCGCTGCGGTGCCGTTCCGGCGCGTTCTAAAATCCGCAGCACTGAGGTAGCCCGGCTGACTGACAACTCCCAGTTTGATGAAAACAGCTCATTGTTAATTGGCAAGTTGTCAGTATAACCCCGCACACGGATAAAGTTACTGATGGGGTTAATAATCCGGGTAATTTCGCCTAACAGTGTTTGCGCAGAACTGGTTGCTGTTGCGCTGCCACTGGCAAATAACAGGCCGCTGTTCAGCTCAATGGTCAGCCAGTTTTCATCCTGCTCTATTTTTGCCAGACCTTGCTCCAGCAAATTAGCCAGTGCTTTTGTCAGTTGTTGCTCAACTGCCTGTAACGGGCTGCCTAGCCTGCGCTCACTGATATCCGACAATTGTCTGGCATCCGCCAGCAAAGTGGGGCCTTTGGCTTGATCCAGTGAAGTGCCATACAAATCCAACTCGCTTTGCGGCACGGCATTAGTTAACACTGATTGCCCCTGCACGCCGGTATCTTGCTGCTCGGGCTGTTCAAACATTCGCGTCAGGCTGTCGGCCAGTACACTGTACTGCTCTTCTTTCACTATCGACATGGCATACAGCACCACAAAAAGCGCAAACATCAGCGTCATATAATCAGCGTATGACACCAGCCAGCGATCTAACTGCTCTGGCTCTATTTGTGTGTGCTTCTGTTTATGCCGGTACATTGGCGCTAACCCGGATGGTAAGCGGCCAGCTTACGCTCGATATTGCGCGGATTTTCGCCATGAGCAATAGACACCAGACCTTCAATAATCAGCTCATGGTACAAAGTACGCTGCTGCACCAGGCTTTTCAGTTTGTTGCCTACCGGAATAAACACCAGGTTAGCAAAACCAACGCCATAAATGGTGGCAACAAATGCCGTGGCAATGCCCTGGCCTAATAACTGCGGTTCAGAGATATTTGACATCGCCTGAATAAGGCCCAGCACAGCGCCGACAATACCTATGGTCGGGCTGTAACCGCCCATGGCATCAAATATACGCGCACCACGCAGTAACCTTTCACGCTCCAGTGTCAGCTCTGCGTCCAGAGTATCTTGCAATGCTTTGGGTTCAACACCATCTACCAGCAAATTCAGGCCTCGGTGTAAAAACGCATCGTGCTCAGCCAGAGCGTCCTGTTCCAGTGCCAGAAAACCACTACCGCGGGCTGCGCTGCCCCACTGCACAATACGCTGCGCTGTATGCTCCAACGGCATCTGCGCCGGGCGGATCACCCAGGGTAATATTTTTAGGCCCAGTTTAAATTGCGACAAAGGGGTTTGCAGCATCACCGCCCCCACAGTACCGCCAAATACAATAAGAAAGGCCGGGAAATGCAATAACGTAGCCAGGCTGCCACCTTCAATAACAAAGCCTCCGGCAACAGCGATGACTGCCAGCAGAAAACCGCTGATGGCCAGCTTATCCATGTTTTAATTCCGTGATAAGCCGCGCAGCAACTTCATTCAGGCTAACTTCTTCATCCATCAGGCCTGCGGCGGCGATAGCCTGTGGCATACCATACACCACACAGCTGGCTTCATCCTGAGCCCAAATACGGGCGCCTTGTTGTTTCAGCAACCTTGCGCCTTCGCGACCATCAGCCCCCATACCGGTAAGCACAATCGCCAGCACTTTATCACTGAAGACTTTAGCTGCAGTCGCAAAGGTAATATCCACACTGGGTTTAAAGGTTATGCGTGGCGAGTCGTCTTCTTTAATCCGCAACCGGCATGAGCCTTCATTGCCCTCAAGCAACATTTGCTTGCCACCAGGCGCCAGATAAGCCACGCCGGGGCGCAGCACATCGTTATCCTGCGCTTCGCGCACTTCAATTTTTGACAGCGAATTTAAACGTTGGGCAAAAGCACCGGTAAAGGCTGCAGGCATATGCTGAATGAGCACTATCGGTAATGGAAAATCAGCCGGTAACGCAGTGATAATACGTTGCAGGGCCACCGGCCCACCGGTAGAGGTACCAATGGCAACCAGCTTATAGGTTTTACCACTGGCCTGAAAAGCCCCGCGCGAGCTCACTCTTTCATTTAACTTAGGCCGCTCAAAACTGCTGCGGGTTAATGCCGGGCGTTCTGACAACCTATCGCTGGGGGCAGGTGCCGGGCGGGAAGCCAGCGGTGTGCTGCTGAAAGTCTGGCGGCCCAGTGTACGTTTACGGGCTACTGCTTTTACTCTTTCACGCAGTAATTGGCCGGCTTCGTCTTTGTCGCGGGCGATGTCTTCAAATTTTTTCGGCAGAAAATCAACCGCACCGGCTTCAAGCGCATCAAAGGTCGCTTTGGCACCTTCATGGGTTAACGAAGAAAACATCAGAATGGGAATACGCTGCTGCTGCATAATCTCGCGCACGGCAGAAATACCGTCTAACACCGGCATTTCTACGTCCATCGTAATTACGTCAGGTTTTAGCGCTAAGGCTTTATCAACGGCTTCCCTGCCATTGTTAGCGGTGTCAATAACGTCGATGTCGCCATCCTTCGCCAGAATTTCTGTTAACCGGCGCCGGAAAAAGCTCGAGTCATCAACTACTAACACCCTAATTGCCATAGGTTTCTCTCTTTAGGCGTTTATTTTATTGAAGCGATCAAACTTAATTTTTGATTTCTTCGCATAGTGCTTCAGCAAGTTCGGCACATCCAGAATAAGCGCTATCCCCCCATCAGAAGTAATCGTAGCTCCGGCCATACCTGGCGTACCCTGCAGCAACGCATCCAGAGGTTTTATTACTACCTCCTCCTGGCCTATCAGAGAATCCACTACAAAACCGACCTGTTGGGTGCCAATTTGCACTATAACCACATGGCCCTGTTCACGGCGGCGTTTTTTATCAGAACCTTTAACCAGCCAGTGCTCGAGGAAAAACAGCGGAATAGCTTTATTACGCACTACCACTGTTAACTGACCATCAACGACGTTGGTTTTATTCAGATCCAGATGGAAAATTTCACTGACCCCGGCCAGTGGCAAAGCAAAGGTTTGCTTGCCAACAATCACCATCAGGGTTGGCAAAATCGCCAGTGTCAGCGGAACTTTAATCTCCAGTAAGGTGCCCTCACCCATTTTAGAATGGATATGCACGGTACCGTTGAGCTGAGTAATTTTGGTTTTTACGACATCCATGCCAACACCGCGGCCGGAGATGTCTGAAATTTGTTCTTTGGTCGAAAACCCCGGTGCAAAAATCAGGTTAAACGCCTCAGTGTCAGACATCCGGGCTGCAGCATCAACATCAAGAATACCGCGCTTTATTGCGATACCTTTTAGTTTTTCCGGGTCCATACCAGCACCATCGTCATGGATGGTCAGCAAAATATGGTCGCCAGCTTGTGCCGCCGCCAGTTTAACAATACCAGTACGTTTTTTACCGGCTTTTAGCCGTACATCCGGCATCTCTATACCATGGTCTACCGAGTTACGCACCAAGTGTACCAATGGGTCAGCCAGCGCTTCGACCAGGTTTTTATCCAGATCGGTTTCTTCACCTTCCAGTACCAGTTCAATGTCTTTTTGCAGTGAACGGGCCAAATCACGTACCACGCGGGGAAAGCGACCAAATACTTTCTTAATGGGCTGCATGCGGGTTTTCATTACCGCGCCCTGAATGTCGGCGGTAACGACATCCAGGTTGGAAATAGCTTTACTCATTTCCTCGTTTTGCACAGTACCGGATAAACTCACCAGCCGGTTACGCACCAACACCAGCTCACCGACCATATTCATAATCTGGTCAAGCCGCTTGGTATCTACCCGTACTGTGGTTTCAGCTTGTGCAGCTTGTTGCTGGGCAGCAGCTTTATCCGGTGCAGGCGCAGCTGGTGCTGCCGCCGCTGGTTTTGCTTCCTGAGGTTTGGTTACAGCCGCAGCTTCGCTGGCAGCAGGTTTGGACTCGACTGCTACCGGGGCTTTACCCTTACCATGCAGTTGATCAAGCAGCGCTTCAAACTCAGCATCATCTATTTCATCGCTTGCTTTTGTATCGCTTGTTTTTGCCTTGTTCGCGGCAGCTGCAGGCGCTTTTTCAGGCTCGGCAGCAGCGGCAGAATCAGGAATAAATGAGCCCTTACCATGCAGCTGATCAAGAATAGCTTCAAACTCATCGTCAGTGATGTCATCACCGGCACTGGCCGCAGGCGCAGAAACCGGCGCAGGAGCTGCTGTGGCTGAGCCTTTTTTGCCATGCAACTCATCCATCATCCGTTCAAATTCTTCTTCAGTGATTTCATCCACTGTGTCGCCCTGCGCAGTACTCTCTGCAACAGCAGGTTCGGCTTTGTTGACAGGGGCAGCTTTTACCACCGGTGCAGGATTAGATGCAGATTCAGGTTCGCTGTAATGATGCAATGCTTCAAGTACTGCGGCAGAAGCCGGCGTTAACGGTTGACGGTTTTGCACCTCAACAAACATGGCGTTGATGCTGTCTAGCGACTGCAGGATAACGTCCATCAGCTCAGGTGTCACACGGCGCTTACCGGTACGCAGTATATCAAACACGTTTTCAGCACCGTGGCAGGCATCAACCAGCTCGGTCAGTGACAGAAAACCGGCACCGCCTTTTACGGTATGAAAGCCGCGGAAAATCGCATTGAGCAAATTAGCATCGTCGGGATTATTCTCCAGTTCTACCAGCTGTTCCTGCAATAGTTCGAGGATTTCACCGGCTTCAACCAGGAAGTCCTGCAGTATATCCTCATCCATATCAAAGCTCATGCAAAGACACCTCTGTTAAAAACCCAAACTGGATAACAAATCATCGACATCATCCTGACCGCTTACCACGTCGTCACGCTCTGCTGCATCAATAATAGGCCCTTCAGCTTCATGCGCTTTGGGCTTACTTTTCGCTGGTTTAGCTTCAGCTGCTACCATCATACTGGATTGACCAAAAGCCGTTAGCAGACCAATCAAACTTTCTTCCACTTCGCGTACCAGTTCAATTACCCGGCGTAAAATCTGCCCGGTAAGATCCTGATAATCCTGTGCCATTAACACATCTGTCAGCAGAGAGTTTAAAGTGCCTGAATCAGTATTTGCCTGCAGTAAAAAATTATCCAGCGTATGACACAGTTGTTTAAACTCACCAAGCTGCAATTGCCGCTGCATTAACTTTTGCCACTGCGGCTGAATTTTACCCAGTTGCTGGCTGAGTTGGTCTGCGATTGGCAGGCAGGATTCTACCGCGTCCATCGTGCGATTGGCGGCCTGCTCTGTCATATCAATAACATGATTCAGCCGTTTTTTCGCATCTGGAATATCTTCTTCTAACAGGTTATTCAGTGAGGGATCTATCTGGAAATTCTTCAGTGAGTCGTGCAGTTGCCGGGTAAGTTTCCCCACCTCCGCAAATAACTCTGACGAACCTGGTACAGCCAGTTGCTGTACCATTTGATTAGCTGTTTCGTTTTCGCCCATCTCAAGGAGCTGCACCAGCTCCCGCGCTTGGTCCAGAGAAATTACAGGCGCCGTAATCGCAGACATGGCATCACTCCTTTGTCAGCTACGGTTAGCCGATCCGTTCGAATACTTTAGCTAACTTCTCTTGCAAGGTTGCAGCCGTAAACGGCTTAACAATATAACCATTAACACCGGCTTGCGCGGCAGCAATGATTTGTTCCTTTTTCGCTTCAGCGGTAACCATCAATACCGGTATATGCTTTAACTTGGCATCGGCGCGGATAGCACGCAATAAATCGATACCCTGCATACCTGGCATGTTCCAGTCGGTCACGACGAAGTCAAAATCGCCATTTTGCAGCATAGGCAAAGCGGTGCTGCCATCATCAGCCTCTGACACATTGGTAAAGCCAAGGTCACGCAACAGATTTTTTATTATGCGTCTCATGGTTGAAAAATCATCCACCACAAGAATTTTCATGTTTTTATCCAAAATCCCCTCCGACGAGATATTACTTTTTATCTCAGAATAGCTTACAACCAATCCTGCATTCTGGCTTTCAATCTGACCAATGCCTGACTATGAATTTGACTTACCCGGGACTCGCTGACATTAAGCACTGCCCCAATCTCTTTTAAGTTTAGCTCGTCATTATAATACAGCGAAAGCACTAAAGCTTCACGCTCTGGCAAATTACTGATTGTTTTAACTAAATCCTGGTGGAAGCTTTCATTGGCCTGAGATTCATACAAATGATCTCCTTCTGTATCGCCCGAGGTCACTAACACATCCTCGGAAATACCTAAGTCTTCTATACCAATAATACGGCCACTGCTGATATCGCTGAGCATATGATGGTATTCATCCAAAGATATATCAAGTTTTTCAGCAACTTCAATATCTTTTATATCACGGCCATGTTGCGATTCAAGTTCAGCAATGGTTTCCGCTATCAGCCGGGCATTGCGATGCACCGAGCGCGGTGTCCAGTCGCCACGCCGCATTTCATCGAGCATAGAGCCACGGATACGAATACCTGCAAAGGTTTCAAAACTGGCACCTTTACTGCCGTCAAAGTTTTTTGCCGCCTCAATCAGCCCAATCATGCCAGACTGAATAAGATCGTCTACCAACACGCTGGCAGGTAACCGTGCCAGCAAATGATAGGCAATACGTTTTACCAGCGGCGCATGGCGTTCGACCAATTGTTGCATGTGGTCAACACCGCCATAAGCAGCAAGTTTACTGTTCACACCAGCCCCCGATCAGTATGTGGCTGCACCAACTGCTCGAGAAAGAACTCCAGGTGCCCAGACGCTACAGCGGGCAAAGGCCATTTGCCGGCTTTCAGTGCCAGGCTTTTAATTGCCATGCTCGCTGGCGTTTTCGGAAAAATTTCAATAAAAGCTTTTTGCTTACGGGCTGCTTTACGGACATTTTCATCGTAGGGAATGATGGCAACCAGTTCCAGATTAACATCTAAAAAGCGGTCTGTTACCCGCGTCAGCTTGGCGAAAAGCTCCTGACCTTCTTTTAAACTGCGTACCATATTGGCCACAATTTTAAATTTTTCTACGCCGTGGTCGCGACTGAGGATCTTCATCAGCGCATAGGCATCGGTAATAGATGATGGTTCATCACATACTACTACCAGCACATCCTGCGAGGCACGGGAGAAGCTTAACACCATATCGGAAATACCGGCGGCGGTATCAACCAGCAGCACGTCTACCTGTGTTTTTAATTCACTGAATGCCCGGATAAGGCCAGCATGCTCTGCCGGTGCCAGTTCCGTCATATTTTGAGAGCCGGATGTGGCCGGGATAATTTTAATGCCGAAGGGGCCGTCGATAATTACATCATCCAGCTCTACTTCACCTGATAACACGTGCGACAGGTTTTTTTCTACCCGCAACCCAAGCATGACATCACAGTTGGCTAAACCCAGGTCAGCATCCAGCACCAGCACCTTTTTTCCCAGTTGGGACAGCGCCATGGCGAGGTTTAGCGAGACGTTAGTTTTACCCACGCCGCCTTTGCCACCTGTAATTGATATTACTTTTACCATCTGCTTATTCATTTTTCTCAGGCCACTGGCTTGATCATCAATATTTTCATGACTATGCATAGGTTCCTTCCGCGCGGTTCATGCCGTCGTTATACCACTGATGAACCGTACTACTTTGCGCGATACGTAACGTTTCTGCCTGTTGCACCAGCGTTTGCGCCTGGGCCACAGCAATATCTTCGGGTACCCGCTGACCGTTGGTCAGGTAGCTAACCGGCAACGCATTCTGAATAGCAACATTTATAACTTCACCCAAGCTTAAGCATTCGTCAAGTTTGGTGAAAATACAACCAGACAAGGGAATACGTTTGAAATGCATTACGCTTTCCTGCATAACCCTTGCTTGCGATGTCGCAGACAATACCAGATAACTTTTTATTTTGACACGACTATTGTGTACCAGAGACGCAAGTTTTTCTGCCAAACGCACATCACGCTGGCTCATTCCGGCAGTATCTATCAGAATAAGTTTGCGTTGTTGTAACTGATTAATTAACAGCGCCAGCTCGTCACTGTCTTTAGCCTGCTTTACCGGGCAACCAATAATGCGGCCAAAGGTGGCTAGTTGCTCAAAAGCACCAATGCGGTAGCTGTCGGTTGTTATCAGTGCTACCTGATCAGCGCCATGGCGCTTGGCAAATTCTGCCGCCAGCTTTGCTACTGTCGTGGTTTTACCTACGCCGGTTGGACCTACCAGTGCCACTACGCCGCCACGGCGTAAAATGTCATCATTCGTTGTACTTAGCTGGCCGGCCAGTAACTCCAGCGCGGCATCCCAGGCATCAGTGGTATTAAGATCTTCCGGCATAAAGCACGCCAGCTGATCGGCTACCTGCTCAGATAAACCTAATTGCTGCAAATTCTCAATCACCAAGGCTCGTACCGGCTCACGCCGTGCCAGTTCCTGCCACATTAAACCAGACACCTGATGCTGTAATAGCTGGCGCATTGACAGCATTTCATTGCGCATCGCATCCATTTGTTGCTGTAGCAGTTTGGCTTGCTGATCCTGCTGTTTGGTCAGCTCAGTAAACTGTACCGTACTGACACCGGCGCTAACATTGGCAGCAACGCCAGAACTTTGACGCTCAAACTGCGTGGCAAGCTGCACATCTTTTTTCTGTGCTGCGCCAGCAGTAGGCTGAGTACTTTTTTGCTGTTTAATCATTTGCCGCGCCAGCAGGGCTTTTAACGAGTCAGCCGGAGCTTCTGTTTCGTCGTCATCTGCTACGGTAACCTGCAGGCGTGGTTCAGTGCGTTTGGGTGCAACAGTGGCAGCTTTAGCAACAGGGGCTGGCTCATGGTCAATCGCCGCGACTATTTCAACGCCATCGGCTACTTTTTTGTTTGACAAAATAATGGCGTCGGGCCCAAGGAATTCTTTTACTTCCTGTAATGCTGTGCGCATATCTTTTGCTACAAAGCGTTTGATTTTCATGAGTTAACTCCTAGCTTGCCTGGCCTATAACGCTGACAATACGAATTTGTTTATCGTCGGGTATTTCCTGATAAGACAATACCCGCAACCCCGGAATGGTGTACTTCACGAATCGTGCCATTACTGAGCGTAAAATTCCTGACGTTAGCAATACTGCGCTGTCGCCGCTAAGTTCCTGGTTCTGATGCGCATCCTGCAGCGACTGCTGAATACGGTCAGCCAGGCCCGGTTCAATACCAGCACCATCATTACCGGCAGCCTGCATCGACTGATGCAGCATCTGCTCCAGCTCGGGCGCAAAGGTAATAACGGGAATTTCTTTGCGGCTGCCACCCACTTCCTGCACGATAAGGCGGCGCAGCGCAATACGACAAGCGGCAGTAAGCACATCGACATCCTGGCTTTTAGCACCATATTCCACCAGCGTTTGCACTATGGTGCGCATATCACGGATAGGTACGCCTTCCTGCAACAGGTTTTGCAGCACTTTCACCACTGTGGTCAGCGCCAGCGTATCCGGCACTAAACCCTCTACCAGTTTGGGTGAATGCTTGGCCAGCATATCCAGCAGGTTTTGCACTTCTTCATGGCCCAGTAAGCTGGCAGCATGGTTGGTTAAAATCTGGCTTAAGTGGGTGGCCACTACTGTTGCGGCATCTACCACGGTATAACCCAGGGTTTGCGCATGCTCGCGCTGATCTTTGCTAATCCATACAGCATCTAAGCCAAACGCCGGATCTTTAGTGGCGATACCTTTAACAGTGCCAAACACCTGACCGGGGTTAATCGCCAGCTCGTTATCATGGCGCAGTTCGCCTTCGCCGCTGGTAACGCCCATTAACGTCATGCGGTAGCTGTTAGGTTCTAAATCCAGATTGTCACGGATATGCACGGCAGGAATAAGAAAACCCAGCTCTTGTGATAATTTCTTGCGCACACCTTTAATACGGCTTAACAGTTCACCGCCCTGGGCCTTGTCAACCAGCGGAATTAACCGGTAACCCACTTCCAGACCAATGGTATCAACGCCCTGTACATCGTCCCAGCCAATTTCTTTAACCACGTTAGACTCAACCGGCGTAAGCTCCTGCGTGTTACGGCTGACTAGTTCAGAGCTTTGTTTTTGCTGGCGTTTATGCAGAAGGTAGGTAATACCGCCCAGCAAAGCTGCCATAGATAAAAAGGCAAAATGTGGCATACCCGGCACAATACCGATAATTGCCAGTACCGAGGTAGCCACTGTAAGCACCTGGGTAGTACCCAGTTGCGCTACCATCTGTGTGCCCATTTGCTCAGATTTATTCTGCCGGGTTACCACTATGGCAGTGCCGATAGATAGCAGCAGTGCCGGGATTTGCGCTACCAAGCCATCGCCGATAGTTAGCAAGGTATAAATTTCCAGTGCATTGCCAAACGTTAAGCCGTGCTGCACCATACCGATAAACAAACCACCGACAATACTGACCACCATAATCACAATGCCGGCAATGGCATCACCTTTGACAAACTTACTGGCACCGTCCATTGAGCCGTAAAAATTGGCCTCGCTGGTCACATCATCACGCCGTACCCGGGCTTCTTCCTGGGTAATCAGGCCAGAGTTCAGATCGGCATCAATAGCCATTTGCTTACCCGGCATCGCATCCAGCGTAAAACGGGCAGATACTTCTGCAATACGCCCGGCGCCTTTGGTAATTACAATAAAGTTAATAATAACCAGAATAATAAACACCACCAGACCTACAGCAAAGTTACCGCCGATAACCACCGAGCCAAAGGCTTCAATAACTTTACCGGCAGCAGCCTCGCCCTGATGCCCTTCCAACAGGATCACCCGGGTACTGGCAACGTTAAGCGCCAGACGCAAAATAGTGGCAATAAGCAACACACTGGGAAAGACAGCAAAATCGAGCGGGCGCAGGCTGTAAATGGTAACCAGCAGCACCACTAACGCCAGCGCGATATTAAAGATAAACAGTATATCCAACAGCCAGGGCGGCAGTGGCAGTACAATCATCGCCAGTGCAGCAAGAATAAGCAGCGGTGTAGCTATACCTTTAGCATAGGCTAAATGGGTGCGGTCGAATTTATTAAAAACACTGGCTAACTGCATGACAACCCTGACAGTAAATTGGCGCTATGCAGCAGTTCAGCAAGAAGCGTTCCAACACTAGAGTGAGCACAGCCTCAGCTGAACTTAATGGCGGTAATCTTCTGGGATTGGCAGCTCTTTGGCCAGCGTTTTCGGCCGGCTGCCTTTGCCTTTTTTATACATTTTCAGCTGATAAACATAGGCTAAAACCTGCGCTACAGCCGCAAAAAGTTGCTCGGGTATTGGATGGTCCAGCTTGGTGGTGTAGTAAATAGAACGCGCCAGTGACGGAGATTCAATAACCGGTACTTTATGTTCATTACCTATTTTACGAATGTGCATAGCCACTTCATCCACCCCTTTAGCCACAACAACCGGAGCGCGGAATTTGCCCTGATCATATTTTAATGCCACCGCGTAATGCGTAGGGTTAGTGACGATAACATCGGCTTTGGGCACTTCCTGCATCATGCGTTTCATCGACATTTGCATCTGGGTACGGCGAATACGGGCTTTAATTTGCGGATCGCCTTCGCTGTTTTTATATTCGTCTTTAATTTCCTGCAGCGACATTTTCAGTTGTTTTATATGATTCCATTTTTGGTATGGCGCATCAACTACTGCGATCACCGACACACTGGCGCATAAGCCCAGAAACAACCAGGCTAAAAAATATAAAGCCGATTCGATGTTATTTGGCTCACTCATCAAAGACAGCGCCATAATGTCAAAAAAGAATATCTTCAGCAGCAGATAAGCAATTCCCATCACAACAATTACTTTGAGAATACTTTTTAGCAGCTCCACCAGCGCCTGCAGGCCAAACATGCGTTTAAAGCCTTTTAATGGGTCCATTTTGCTGGCTTTGGGCGCAGCCGCCTCCCAGCTAAAATTAAAACCACCCAGTAAGGTGTTACCTATAAAGGCTGCAATCAGAATAATAATAAAGATACCTGCCAGCGGCGGTGCCAATTTTTCGCCCACAGCCCCCCAGGCGGTAAACATAGAGTTGGTTTCAAAAATATCTTTCGGGTTTAACTGCAACATACGCTGGCCAACATCGAGCACAGCCATTGCCAGCATTTTGCCAAATACCAGCAAAGACGCAGCGCTGCCAATTAATACAAAAGCGGTGCCTAAATCCTTGGAACGGGCAATCTGGCCCTTTTTAGCTGCGTCTTCCAGCTTCTTGGGGGTGGGCTGTTCGGTCTTTTCGGTGCTTTCATCTGCCATTGCAGAGCCCTCCGCCTAGCAGCCAATCAGCCGGCAGCTGTAATCTATCGCGTGCTGCCACTGTTTGTCGTAATGAAATAAGAAGGTATCCAGCGTTAACCACAAGATGATTAAACCGGCCAGCATGGTGATAGGAAAACCTATCGAGAAAATATTCAGCTGCGGTGCGGCACGCGTCATAATGCCAAAAGACAAATTGACCACCAGCATAGACACAATCGGTGCCAGTGCTATTGCCAGGGCGGTAGCGAACATCCAGCCGGCAAACTCGATCACTGTCCAGTAGCTGGTGACGTCCCACCACTGGCCGTTAATCGGCAGGGTGTCAAAGCTAAATACCAGCATTTGAATCATGATTAAGTGGCCGTCAAAAATCCAGAACAGCAAGGTAGCCAGGATCAGATAAAACTGGCCGATAGCTGCCACATTGACGCCACTGGCTGGGTCGACCATAGACGCAAAGCCCAGGCCGGTTTGCATGGCAAGCAATTGCCCGGCAATAACAAAGGTGGTTATAAACATTAATGAAATAAAGCCCAGTGCAAAGCCAATCAGCAGTTGCAACATCACTTCAAGTATCATCTGGCCTGACATTAAATCCGGGTTAGCTACCGGCGGCAGTGTCGGCATAATGATCAGCGTGATCATCAGCACCAGGCCGGTTTTTATCCGCATGGGCACATTACGTACACCAATACCGGCCATAATCAGGAACATACCGGTAACACGACACATTGGCAGCAGGTAATCTGCCAGAGTCTGCATCAGTACATTCAGCGGAAATTCCATTGTGCGTTAGCCCACAACCGTTGGAATACTTAAAATCAATTCGTTGGTGTATTCCATAATAACGCGGGTAAACCAGTGGCCGCCAAAAATCAGCGCCAGCAGTGTAACAATCAGCCGTGGTAAAAAGCTTAATGTTTGCTCGTTAATAGAGGTTGCCGCCTGGAAAACAGCCACCAGCAGGCCAACAAACAACGATGGCAGAATAATGGCGCTTACCAGCAAGATTACCAGAAACAGTGCATCACGCAGCACATCGACAAAAACCTCCGGGCTCATGTGCCCACCCCATAACTGGTGGCGAGTGTACCCATAACCAGAATCCAGCCATCAACCAGTACGAACATCATCAACTTAAAGGGTAACGAGATAATCATCGGCGATAACATCATCATACCCATTGCCATCAGCACGCTGGCTACGACCAAATCGATAATCAGAAACGGGATAAACAGCATAAAACCAATCTGAAAGGCGGTTTTAAGTTCGCTGGTAATAAAAGCCGGGACCACTATTGTAATCGGGTAATCCTGCGGCGAGGCAGCAATTTCCAGCCCGGCAATCTGGGCGAAGGTGTCTAAATCTTTGGTGCGGGTCTGGTGCAGCATAAAACCTTTAATAGGTATCAGCGCAGCATCAAGTGCCTGCACCGGCGTAATTTCTTCGCTCAGGTAAGGTTGAATGGCCGTGTCATTAATGTTTTTAAACACCGGCGCCATAATAAAAAAGGTCAGAAACAGCGTAATGCCGATTAATACCTGGTTAGACGGCGTTTGCTGCAAACCGATAGCCTGGCGAAGTATGGCCAGTACCACAATAATGCGGGTAAAGCAGGTCATCATGATAACGATAGCAGGAATAAAACTGAGCGCTGTCATCAGCGCCAGTACCTGCAGCGTTACACTGTATTGTTGGGAGCCATCGGCTCCGGTAGTTACCGTAACAGCCGATAAGGCACCATTATCAGCCAGAACATCGGGGCTTAGCAGTATTACCAGCACCACGAACAACAGTCGCAACATAGCTCACACTATTTTTTCAGGAACGATTGCAACTGTGTATGAAAGTCTGATGCCAACTTTTCTTCAGGTAGAGGATTTTCCAGTTCAAACAGTAAATTTATGCTGTGTGCGGTGACACCTAAAACACGTTGTTTTCCTTGCATTTCAACAACTAACAATCGCTCTTTCGGGCCAATCGGCATGGTAGAAATAATTTTTATATGCCTGCTGCCAGGTAAGCGCAACGTCAATTTTTTGAACGCCCAGCCCAGCGTAAGCACTATTGCTACCACTATCGCCAGCGATAGTGCCATTTTCCCCAGGCCAAGACCTGCTGACGGGCGTTCGGCCGGCGCTTCTGTTTTTAGCTGTAAGGCTGGCACAGATGCAGGCTGCGAGGCTGGAGGCTCGGGTTCACTTTGCGCTACAACCTCAGTTTTGGTTGTACTCTTGGCTTGCGCGGCGGCGTCGTCAGTACTCTGGGCCAGCCCCGTCAGCGGTATTAAGGTGCAACATAGTAACGTAACAAACAATAATCGCATCAACGTAACTTCTTAATCCGTTCAATCTGGCTGATAACGTCAGTGAGGCGAATACCAAACTTGTCGTTTACTACAACCACTTCACCGTGCGCTATCAGGGTGCCGTTAACCAGCACGTCTAATGGTTCGCCGGCTACACGCTCCAGTTCAACCACCGAGCCCTGATTAAGCTGCAATAAGTTACGGATACTTATTTTGGCCCGGCCAACTTCCATAGAAATAGTGACCGGAATATCTAAAATAGTATCCAGCTTACGTTTTTCATCTACCGTGATATCGGCTTTTTCATCACGCAGCTCTTCAAGCTCAACAGCTTCTGCACCATCGGTGCCTTCAGCTTCGGCCATGGCAGCGGCCCATTCGTCCATGGTGTCTTTATCATCAGCCATTTTTTGTTACCTTCTATCGCGATCTGACAGGTTCAGATCGGCTTCTAACTCAGAAATATCGGCATCGCTGTCAAGGCGCCGCCCACCTTTAGTAAACACATGCATCTCAGATTTTGCTGATTCCGGCCGTTTAATTTTTTCAATAATTTTCAGCGCAGCATGTTCGCGCGAACGGCCCAATTTAGCTCTGTAGGTTGGTAAATCTTCAACCAGTACCGTGATATGGTCCGGCATTTCTATCGGAATAATATCACCGGCCTGCAACTCCATAATTTGCCGCAGCGTTAAATCGACATCCATCATTTTGGTGGTTAAATCCACCTTTACATCCATAATTTCGTCACGCAGAGCCTTGCTCCAGCGTAAATCGGTGTCTTCTTTGTCACTTTGTACACCGGCATCCAGCAGCTCGCGGATCGGTTCCAGCATGGAATACGGCAATGCGACATGGAAATCACCACCGCCACCGTCCAGTTCAATGTGGAAAGAGCTGATTACCACCACCTCAGTGGGGCTGACAATATTGGCCATTGCCGGGTTAACTTCAGAATCCAGGTATTCGAATGACACATCCATTACCGGCGCCCAGGCTTCTTTATAATCTTCAAAAATCAGCTTCAGCAACATCTGAATAATACGCCGCTCGGTCGGGGTAAACTCACGGCCTTCAATTTTGGCATGGTAACGGCCGTCACCACCAAAGAAGTTATCCACCAAAATAAATACCAGCCTGGCTTCCATGGTAATCAGGCCAGTGCCTTTAAGCGGCCTGAACCGCACCATATTTAAACTGGTCGGCACAAACAATGTGTGCACGTACTCGCCAAACTTGATCATCTGCACGCCGTTAATTGACACTTCAGCGGTGCGGCGCATCATATTAAACAGGCTGATACGCATATGGCGGGCAAAGCGTTCGTTTACCATCTCCAGCGTTGGCATGCGGCCACGTACAATACGATCCTGCGACGAGAAATCGTATTCCATGGCAGAGCGGCCCCGGCCTTCACCGGAATCGTCTATTTCCTCTTCTTCGACGTCATCAACACCATGTAACAGCGCATCAATTTCATCTTGTGACAGTAAATCGGTCACGGCTGCTCACTCTTATTGCATCACAAAACCGGTGAAGAGAACTTCCTCTACCACCACCGAACCCACTACCTCGATCATCGCCTGCTGTAAATCACTTAATGCTTTGTTTTTCAATGCATCACGTCCGGCAACAGTGACCAGTTCATCAGCATTGGCAGCGCTGAAGGTTTCCAGCAAACTGCCTTCAATCAGCGGAATATGCCGCATCGCGATGGTTTCATTGTTAGTACCACGCACCAGCAACTGCACTTTAATTTGCACCATCCGATCACGCGACGCGCCAGGTACATTAAACACAAAAGGCCGTGGCAGTGGCACATACAGCGCCGAGCCTTTTACATCTGTGCCGCCTGGAGCACCCGCTGTATCAGAAGCGCCATCTGAAGCAGTTCCGGCATCGTTACTATCTGAACCACCGAAGAACATCAGGCCGACAACAATCAACACCACCACCAGTACTGCACCACCACCCAACAGAAGCCATTTTTTCTTACCTGAACCTTCTGCAATAACCAGATCTTTTTCCGCTGCCATGCCTGTGCTACCTGTTAGTTAAAGTGCCATTATTATGCTCATCTGTGGCGGCCAATGTAAATCATCGTTACCGAATTAACCGCCACTATTGGCCGTTAAGCATAATAATCCACCAGCCTATCGGATGTTTTCACATTAAGTTGCACGGTGTCTGAAGTTACATCCGGCGTATCGTCTGCTGTTTGTTTGCCACTTCGGCCCTGACTATTGCCATCACGCTGCGCTAACTGGCGCTCTTGCTGCGACTGCTGCTGTACCTGGCCTTCAGTTAACTGAATGCCCTGTTGTTGCAGCATTTCTCTAAGCCGCGGTAATTGTTGTTCTAATAATTCTTTTGCCTGCGATTGCTGCACGATAAACTGCACCGACGCCTGATCCTGCTGCATATCTATTTTAATTTGCATCTGACCAAGCCCGGCAGGATCAAGCCGGATTTCAGCGATCTGAATATTTTGCCGCACCATCAGGGTGACTCTTTCACGCAACTGCCCTGCAGCATCCTGTTGCAGTAAATTCAGGCTTTGCTTTAACTGTTCCGCCAGCGGCCGTGCTACCGCCTGAGCAGTGCCAGCTTGCTGACGTTGCTCTGCCAACTGCAGTGCACTGCTAAATGCCGTATCAACGCGCGCTGCTGCGCTGGCATCTGCCGCCACTTTGGCAGTTGCGATACTGCTATCGGGCATCTCTGCAGCAATATCGGCTGGCAATGAGGCATTATTATTCTGTTTAGGCCCTTGTTGCTGATTCTGTTGCGACGGGTTTTGTTGCGAGCCATTTTGCTGCTGAGCATCATGTTTAGACGCATTTTGCTCAGACCCCGCCTTAGCACCCGCCAGATTATCCGCTTTATCAGATGCAGCTGTCAGCGACAACTTACTGGTCGTCGACGCAGTATCGGTTTTGCTGTTATCTTCAGTACCGGCAGCAGTTACTGTTTTGGCATCGGCCTGAACCGCAGACTGGGCGACAGAGCCTGCCTTTATGCTGCCATCGTCTGTTTTGTTATTGTTGTCATCAGCTTTAATACCTGTCTCTATCGCTGCTTTTACACTGCTGTCTTTTATGTTGTTGTCTTTACTGTCATGGGTATCACTGCCAAAACCTACCTCTTTTACAGACTGAGCAACGTCAGCACTGTTAGCATCACCCTGCGCAGCACCAGACTCAGTAGCGCCCGCCAGCACGGCTACCGGTTGTGCTTCACCTTTACCACCGGCGGAGGCTTGCGTTTTATCGGCCACCTTACCCGCTTCAGAATCCCCTGAGATCTGCCCGTTTACTTTTGCCTGCAGCTCAGTGGTGGCCGTATCCGTTATTTCGCTGGCAGACTGAGACAGTTGTTTTGCAGCTTTAGCCACCTCTTCGGCATCAGTTTTAGTTTGGCTATTGCCTGGCGAAACAGCAGCTGGCTCGCCTTTAACATCGTCGGTAGCAGTATCAACAACGGCAGCATCAGTATCACTGGTATTAATGGTATTACTGCCAGTTTCAGGCAACTTGTCTTTAAGCGCTATCTGCCCCAGCAAGCTGGATGTCAGCAAGGAGTCTTCATCAGAGCCTGCTGCGTTTTCGTTTTCAGCATTCTCTGCGTTTTCTGCACTGGCTGCAGTATCTTTAGCATTGGCAGCAGCTAGTAATGCCTGGCTGACCCCACTTAGCACGCTGATTCCGGCAGGGACATGCCGCTTGGCGCCGGGCAGGCTATTTGTTGCCGGTGCCGTCATGCCGTTTAGCACCTCACCAAATCCTGAGCCACTGAGTTCCGTGCCAGCCTCAGCTGCAGAGTCTGATAGGGCGCCATCCAGCCGCAACGCGCTGTCTGCGGTGGTTGTCAGCATTGATAATTGTATAGCCTGCACCATTTTTATTCCCCTGACTGACCACTGCGATCAGGCGTTAACTGCGCCGTTAGCGGGTTAAAGCTGTTGTGTTAAAACCTATATTCAGTTATCTATTCAAATTTCAGGCCAACATGACACGAACTTCTTTACGGCATAAGCAAGTTAGTACATCTGTGGCTCATTACGGTTGCGCATAAATTGCTGGCTGGCATATTCATCGGCATTTTTCTGCTCTTGTTTCAGTTGCTTTAATAACTCAGCCTGTTCGCCGCGCTGTACCAGTAATTCCATAGCCTTACGTTTTTTTTGCATCGCCAGCCAGTTTTGTTTGCGTTGCTCTGCAGCAGCTTTAGCCTGGTGTAACGCCCGGCCCTGCTGCTGTATTGCCTGATCAAGCTTACCGATAAAGCTGACGAACTGAGTGTACTGCCGGCTTTGTAAACCGGCAGCGCCTTGCTGTTGGCTCTGCTGAATATAGTCGGTACGGTAATTTGCCAGGCCCTGATATTTTTGTTCAGCCTGCTGGTAAAACTGCTGGGCTTTAACAAACTGCGCCTGCAGTTTTTCTTCGCGCTCTTTTTGTATTTTAATCAGCATGGCAAAGCGGTGGTTAATCATCAGGTATTACTCCTTGCAGCGGCCGGAACCAGCTGATTAAGCCCTTGCAGGCTGTCGTCGTAGGTCACAACGTCATGCATTCCCTGCTGCAAAAAGCGGTTAATTCTTGGCATCATGCCAATAGCAACATCCAGTTGCGGATCGCTGCCGCGCACATAAGCCCCGATAGCGATTAAGTCTTTGCTTTGCTGGTAACTGGCATACAGCTGCTTTACCGTACGCGCCATTTGTTGATGTTCAGCACTGGTTACCGCCGGCATAACACGGCTAATAGATTTTTCTACATCTACCGCAGGAAAATGACCGGCATCAGCCAGGGTACGTGACAACACTATATGGCCGTCAAGAATAGCGCGTGACGCATCGGCAATAGGGTCTTGTAAGTCATCGCCTTCAGACAACACAGTATAAAATGCCGTTATAGAGCCCTGACTGCCACTGCCGTTACCGGCGCGTTCAACCAGTGCCGGTAATTTGGCGAATACCGATGGCGGATAACCTTTGGTAGCCGGCGGCTCCCCCACCGCCAGCGCAATTTCACGTTGTGCCTGAGCATAGCGGGTAATAGAGTCAATCAGCAGCAGCACATCCATGCCCTGATCACGGAAATACTCGGCTACCTGTACCGCGGTTTCACAGCCTTTTAACCGCATCAGTGGCGACACATCAGCTGGCGCGGCGATCACAACCGAGCGCTTTTTGCCCTCTTCACCCAGAATTTCATCAATAAATTCTTTTACCTCGCGGCCACGCTCGCCTACCAGGCCTACCACGATGACATCAGCTGAGGTACCGCGGGTCATCATGCCCAGCAATACGCTTTTACCCACACCAGAGCCCGCAAATAACCCCATACGCTGGCCTTTACCCACAGTAAGAATGCTGTTGATAGCCCGCACGCCGACATCCAGCGGCTGTTTAATTGGCCGGCGATGCAAAGGATTAATCGGTTTGGCTTTAGCGCCACCAAATTGCTCAGCGGCAATAGGGCCTTTGCCGTCCAGCGGTGCCCCTGCGCCATCAATAACCCGGCCCAGCAGGTTAAGGCTAAGCGGTACGCCTTTAAAATTAAGCAACGGCGTTACGCGGGCACCGGGCACAACACCGGATACATCATCTTTGGGCATCAGATAAATACGGTCATTGGCAAAACCGACCACCTCCGCCATAATTTCGCCGCGGGCAGTTTCTACCGAGCAAGGCTGGCCGATACCCGCACTGCAACCGGTGGCTTCCAGTGTTAACCCCACTACACGCACCAAATGGCCGGCGACAGCAGGCCGCGAGCTGTGTACATAGCGCTGTTGCTGTTGCAAAAACTGGCTCAGGCTTTCGCTGTTTGCCATAAGTTAGTCTCCGGCCGGTGCATCAGGTTGGCTTTCATGTTGCTCCAACTGAATAAAATGCTCCAGGCTGCTTTGTACCCGCTGTTGTAAACTGCGGTCGACGCTGGACTGGCTGCTCTCTACCTTACAGCCTCCCTGTGCCAGCAGAGGCTCGGCTCTTAATTGCCAGTTACGCTGCGCCAGCTCGTCTTTGGTGTAACTTTGTTCAACAATGGCTAAATCCACCGGGTTAAGTTTTATTAGCAACTGCCCGGCTTGCAGCGGCAGTGCTGAGGTAGCCTCTGCGATGGCCTGTAAAATAACTTCCGGGTTGGTTTTAACTTCAACATTGATCACCGCCTGCGCCATCGCCAGGCTTAATTGCAGCAGTTGTTGTTTGACCTGTTTATCTATGCTGGCCAGCGGTTGCTGTAATTGATCCAGCAATGTACTAAGCTGAACCAGCTTGTCATTAAGCTCGGTTTGGCCATCTGCCAGGCCTTGCTTTTTACCTTCAGCCTGCCCCTGAGCCAAGCCATCCTGCTGGCCTTGTTCACGGCCTTCGGCATAACCTTTACTAAAACCTTCCTCTTTACCCTGACCAAAACCCTCGTCGTAAGCCGCCTGACGGATTTGCTCGATATCATCTGCTGTCAGGGGCTTGATTGTCAGCTCTTCATCTTCATCTGCTTTACTGGCTTTGGCCTGAGGCTGTGTTTTATTCAGCGCATTAGTGCGAATGCCATCATGCGCTGGCGTCATATCGGGTGTTTGCCAGTGCTTGATCAACTCATCAGTTTCTTCGTCGGGCGAAAACGGCCTTTTGTGCTTAAATGCCTCAGTGCTCATAGTACTACCCGCTCTGTTTAGACGAAGTCATCGCCGCCGCCACTGCCCAGCATTATTTCACCGGCGTCAGACAACCGGCGCGCAGCAGACAGTATTTCTTTTTGCGCCGCTTCAACATCACTTACCCGCACCGGCCCCATGGCTTCTAAATCGTCCTGCAGCAGCTCAGCAGCACGTTTTGACATATTTTTGAAAATTTTCTCTTTTAAGTTTTCATCAGTGCCTTTTAACGCTTTCATCAGCACATCTTGCTGAATTTCGCGCAGCAGGGTTTGAATACCGCGGTCATCAACGTCGATCAGGTTCTCAAATACAAACATCAGATCCTGTATTTGCTGCGCCATTTCTTCGTCGTGCTCACGGATAGAATCCATCAGCTGGCCTTCAATATTGGTATCCATATAGTTGAGGATGTCGGCAGCAGCTTTTAAGCCGCCCATTTTCGCCGTTTGCGCGCCAGCCTGACCGGCAAACTGTTTCTCCATAATCTCGTTTAACTCCTGCAGTGCTGCCGGTTGTACTTCTTCGAGGTTGGCAATACGCATGGTTAAGTCCAGCCGCACTTTTTCCGGGAACTGAGATAAAATCTCTGCCGATTGCTCCGGTTCCAGGTAAGACAATACGATAGTCTGAATTTGCGGGTGCTCGTTGCGGATAATATTGGCTACCTGCTTCGAGTCCATCCATTTCAGTGAATCCAGGCCTTTAGCACCGCCGCCCAATACTATCTGGTCAATCAGGTTAGCGGCTTTCTCTTCACCTAAAGCTGCGGTTAACGCGCGTTTGATAAACTCTTCGCTTTGGAAGCCAATGGTGCTGAAATTCTGAATTTGCTCGATAAACAAGCGATGCACCGCCGAGATTTTTGCCTGGTTCAGATCGGTCATCTGCGCCATGGCCAAACCCACTTTCTGCACTTGTTTGGGCTCTAAGTGTTTTAAAATTTGCGCAGCATCTTCTTCTGACAAACTCAGCAGTAAGATGGCGGCTTTTTCAACACCGTCCAGTTTACCTACGTCAAACGACGGCTTTATTGCTTCTATGCTACTCATCTTCAGCCAACCAGTTTTTCACTACCAGAGAGGATAATTCCGGCTCATTTGCCACTAAAGCCCGAACTGCGCGTAATAAATCGTCATCACCATGTAAGTCCGGCAGCATTAGTGTGCCATCCGGGGCAAAACCTACTGCGTTTTCGTCAAATGTTGAGCTTAGCATGTCGATAGTGTCGTCGCCCAAATCCAGCCCGCTGGACAGCGCATTATCATCATAACTATCTTTGGTGTCTTCAGGGTAAATCAGTTTCTTCAGCATTGGCCGCACTATGGCCAGAATAAGCACAATAATTATCAGCCCGCCAATAACCAGACGCACGACACGCAGGAACCATTCTTCCTCATAAAAATTAGGTGTTTCAGCCTCGATAATGGCTTCTTTCATAAATGGTACCGAGATCACCTCAATCATATCGCCGCGCTGCGCATCAAAGCCGATACCGCCTTGCAGTAAACGGCGAATATTAGCCAGCTCTGCCTGGGTGCGAGGCTCAGGTTCACCATCTACAGCTGTCGCAGGTTTGTAATCGATAGCTACCGATACGCTTAAGCGGCGGATCACCCCACTTTGCTGGGAAATATGGCTGATAGTGGTATCCAGTTCGTAATTACGGGTCGCTTCTTTGTGATTACGCCCGGGTACAACCGGCTGTGCATTGCCGCCGCCCGTTGCCTGCTCAGGAATGGCGGAGTTCATCGGTGGCTGGTTAGATAGCGCCCCGGGTATACCGGCACTTAAACCGCCGACGCTGTTTTCTTCAATGGTCATTTCGCTGCGTACAGCAGGTAAATCTGGATTAAAGCGTTTTTGGGTCTGCTCTGTGGCGGTAAAATCCATCAGCAAGTCGACCTGCGCAGTATAGTTACCATAACCCAGTACCGGCATTAAGATAGAGTCGACTTTTTGGCGGTATTCTTCTTCACGGGTGCGCTGCAGTTCATACTCTTTGCGGCTACGGGCAGAGCTGGCATCCTGGGAGCCACTGTTTAATAAGCGGCCGTTCTGATCAGTAACCGTTACTCTGGAGGGCGATAAACCCTGCACAGCAGAAGCAACGATATCGACGATGGCATCCACTTCGCTATCGCGCACCATAGTGCCGCCACGGGCGGTAACCAATACCGTGGCCGAAGGCAGTTTTTCTACCCGGGCAAACACATTTTCTTTTGGAATAGCCAGTAATACCCTGGCGCGGGATATGCTTTGCAGCTCTTCAATGGTACGGGCTAACTGTTGTTCACGGCTATGCTTTAACCGCTCCATTTCAAGGCGCTGGCTAACACCAAAACCGCTGTCTTGCAGCAAAAATTCGGTACCGCTGGATGGCTCTTTAGTCAGGCCGGCGCGGGACAACGACAATTTGATACTCTGAAACTCATCTTCCGGTATCAAAATAGTATTGCCTTCCAGTTTATAACTGATTTTTTGTGCATCCAGGTGATCCAGGGTTTGGATCAATTCCTGCGTTTCAAAGGTGCCCAGTGGCCGCATTTCCGGCTCGCGTGCCCACATGATAATCAGAATAGCAATGGCCAGACAGATAGTCAGCGCGACAATCAGGGTGATCTGGCGCACCAGATCCATGCCGCCCAAACTGCCGACAAAACCCGGTTTTTGTTCCTGCTGCTCACCGGCACCGTATTCGGTGTTGGTAAGTGCCAGCTCGGTGGATTGATTTTCAGCCACAGCTTTATTCCTCCGTTATACCGGCATCGACATTATGTCTTTGTAGGCTTCTACCAATTTATTGCGCACCTGCACCGTGGCTTCAAATGCCAGTGAGGATTTCTGGCTGGCAATCATTACCTGTGCCAGTGATACATTAGGATCGCCCATTTCCACGGCAGTACGCATCTGGCCGGTTTCCTGTTGTAAGGCATTAACATTGCTTAAAGCGTTTTTCAGCATATTGCCAAAGTCACTCTGGCTGGGGTTAACTTCAGCGGTATTTTTCAGCTTCAGCTCGCTGCCAACGCCGCGGGCCTGGCTGGCCAGCGACTGCATTTCGGCGTAAAGGGCCTGCCCTTTGATATTCATAGCGTCACCTGTCAAAAATTTGCTGCTAACACGATTAGCTAATGCAAAGCAGGAGTTATGCCAAGTTTTAGTTATTTGAATTTAAAAGAAAAAACCCTCATCAAGAGGGTTTTATATCAGGCGGGAAGATCTATGCCATGCTCTTTCATACGGGCCAGCTTATAACGCAGGGTGCGGTCGCTGATGCCAAGCCGCTCAGCCACGTCTTTACGCCGGTTAGCACAGGCTTTCATCGTGGCCAGAATAATGCGGTGTTCCTGCTCATGTACGCTGGCTTTAAAACCGGCATTGGCATCGTCTTCATCTGCCATATTGCTCACTGCTACAGACAGCTCTTTATCAGCAGCAGCCGGCGGCAGCATATCTGCCTGTTCCAGCAAAATGTCGTCAGTATCAATACTGTCGCCCTGACAAATAATTAAGGCACGCTGTATTACGTTATCCAGCTCACGCACATTGCCCGGCCAGCTGTAGCGGCTTAACTGCAAAGCCGCCGCGTCAGTTAAATGCACCACTGCACGACCGGTTGCCCGGCAATGGCGCTGCAGTAAATGCTGCGCCAGCGGTACTATGTCGGCCGGTCTTTCACACAACGCCGGCCAGCTTAATGGAAATACATTCAGCCGGTAGTATAAGTCTTCACGAAAGCGCCCCTGCTCTACGGCTTGTTTCAGATTGCGGTTACTGGTGGCCAGCACTCTTACGTCCAGCTTAATGGTTTTACGGCTTCCCAGGCGCTCTACTTCACGCTCTTGCAGCACCCGTAATAACTTGGCCTGCAGGTTTAAATCCATTTCGGTAATTTCATCCAGCAAAATGGTGCCATGCTGGGCCTGTTCAAATTTACCCGGACAGCCATTTATCGCGCCGGTAAAGGCGCCTTTCTCATAACCGAATAAGGTAGATTCCAGCATATTTTCCGGAATAGCAGCACAGTTTATCGCGACAAAAGGGCCGCTGCTGCGCTCAGATAACTGATGAATATAACGTGCCAGCACCTCTTTACCCGAGCCACTGGGCCCGGTGATCATGACACTGGCATCAGTACGGGCCACTTTAGCGCACAATGCCAGTAACTGTTTACTGGACGGGGCAGCCACTATGGGCTCAAAACTGGCTACCGGTTCTGCGCTGACATAACGGCCTACGGTATTAAGCAATACTTCCGGTGAAAACGGCTTGGCCAGATAATCAATAGCGCCAAGCCGGATAGCCTCCACCGCAGCCTGCACGGTGGCGTAGGCCGTCATCATTAACACCGGTATCTTCGGGTACTGCTCGCGTAAGGTTTTTAACAGTGTAAGGCCTGAAGCGCCCTGCATCTGTACATCGCTTATAACCAGTTGCACACTTTGCTGCTTTAATGTCAATAATGCCTGCTCGGCACTGTCTACAGCACATACCTGATACTGTGCCAGCAATAAGGTATCGTGCAGTGCTTCGCGCAAACCGGCATCATCTTCTACTAACAGTATATGTTGGCTCATCTGCTATTCCCCGCTGACTGGTTGCTGTATCGGCAGCAGCATTTCAAAGCAGGCGCCGTGCTCTGTCGAAATATACTGCACCGAGCCCTGATGCGAATGCGCTACCGCCTGCACCACTGCCAGGCCCAGGCCAGTGCCCTGAACACGGCCCGTAACAAAGGGTTCAAACAGAGAATCACGCAGTACCGGTGCCACGCCCGGGCCATTGTCGGTAAGGCGCAGCGCTAACATACCGCTGTACTGTTTGCTGGGGGAGATATCAAGCGATATTTGTGTATCATGCCCTGCTGCCTGAATGCTGTTTTGAATAAGATTTTGCAAGGCACCGCACAGCGCATTCTGGTTACCCAGTAAACAAAGTGCTGTGTCGCTGCAGTGCAGCGATAAGCGGGTATTATGTTGTTGCAGCAGTGCTTCAATACTGGTGTTTAACTGCTCAATAAGCTGACTGAGCGAAAAACCTGCTACTTGCTGCGCACTACCAGAGCGGGCAAACAACAGCATATCGCTTACCTGTTGTTCTAAATCCTGTAAACGCGAGAGTAGTTTTTGCTGAAACTGCTGCTGCACCTGCAACGTGGCCCTTGGGTTAGCCAGGTTCTGGGCATAGAGTAAAGCAGCAGATAAAGGTGTACGGATTTGATGAGCTAATGTCGCCATCATTTTACCCAAAGTGGATAAACGCTGCATATGGCTAAGGCGGCTCTGTAATTGCCGGGTTTCGGTCAGATCCGTCAGCATAATAAGCTGCCCAGCCTGCGAAGCGACACCGCCCTGTGCCAGGGTACTGATTTGCAGCTTAACCCGCCGGCCATCTTTAAGTGATACTTCCAGACCATCATCGCTGCGCGGGCGAAAACAACGGCTGATCACATCAAGCCAGCGCTGCCCGGTTAGTGGTTCGCCAAGCAATGCCATGGCAGCAGGGTTGGCCTGATACACCACTCCACGCTGATCCAGCAGGATCACCGCAGCAGGCAAAGCCTGTAACACGGCATCATAATGAGCTGACGGCAGGAGCTGCAGTACAGCACGCCCGCTGGCTGCTACCGCTGCAGTATCAGGCAGAGCGTGCAAAGAAAAGTCGTATGCATTGGCCGTTGTCATAATTACCCTTAAACATTGCGTTATCGCTTAAAGGTAATGCAGGCACTATGCCAGATAAATTAATATATTTTCAATAACTTATAGCGTCAAAAGCCTGACACTGCAGTAATTAGCCGTTATTACTCGTCTTTGCCAAGGTTGTATTTACGCATTTTTTCAACCAGCGTAGTGCGGCGCAAACCCAGTACCTCTGCAGCACGGGCAACGACAAATTCGTGCCGCTCCAGTGCCTGAGATATAAAGCGGATTTCCAGCTCAGCCAGATATTCTTTCAAATCCAGCCCCTGATCAGGTAACTCCTGCAGGCCGTCTGCCACAGCAAAAAAGCCTGCATTGTCAGTTTCATCTTCGTCATCATCCGTAGACTGAAACATTTCGTTCAGTAAATCACGCTCCTGCAAACTTTCCGGATATTGTGGTACATAGCTTTCTATATCCAGGTGACGGTATTTCGGTGGCAACTCGGCGACATCAACTACCTGGTCCGGGTACATAATAACCATCCGCTCCAGCAAATTTGCCAGTTCGCGCACATTGCCCGGCCAACTGTGTAATTGCAGGCTTTGCATAGCATATTCAGTAAATTTAACTTTGGCCTGGCTGTATTTTTCCTGGCGTTGCAGCAGCTCACTGATCAGCAGCGGTATATCGTCGCAGCGTTGGCTAAGTGCAGGGGTATCAATAGGAAATACATTTAAGCGATAATATAAGTCTTCCCGGAAGCTGCCATCATCGATCATTTGCTCTAAATCGCGGTGCGTAGCGGCTACAATACGCACATCTGCCTTAATAGGCTGTGTGCCGCCTACCCGTTCATAAGTACGCTCTTGCAATACGCGCAGCAATTTCACCTGCATATTAAGTGGCATATCACCTATTTCATCTAAAAACAGCGTGCCGCCCTGTGCCAGCTCAAAGCGGCCTTTACGGGTAGAAATAGCACCGGTAAAAGCGCCTTTTTCATGGCCAAACAATTCACTTTCCAGCAGCTCTGCCGGTATAGCGCCACAGTTGATGGGTACAAAAGGCCCGCGCGCACGGTTAGATAATAAGTGAATATTACGCGCCACAACTTCTTTGCCGGTACCTGAGGGGCCCAGCACCAGCACATTGGCTTCGGTTTTTGCCACTTGTTGAATAAGGAAGCGGACTTGTTGCATGGAAGGCGAATTACCCACCATGCCATCAAATTTTGCCGTGTTGTGCTGCTTATGCTGCAGCGGTAACAAGCGATGATACTGCTGGCTGTCGCGCAGTAGCTGAGTTAAAGAGGCATAAGAGAACGGCTCACTAAGCAGGCCCACCGCATTGGTATACTGCAACAGTGGCTGCAGCGGTTCACCCAATAATAAGAACGCCGTTGCAGGATAACGTAACAGAAGATCGGCATGGAGCTGGCTCTCCAGCGCGCCCAGCAGCACCACTACCGGCTCCTGATTATTCAATCTGGCTTGCAGTGCGGCCATATCCAGTATCTGGTGCGGCTCATTAATAAAACTTAATACTGTACTGAGCCGGCTGCTACGGCTGCTTTGTTCATCAACGATATACAGAAAAGGATTATTTACCATGCCACTGCTTTTATTATGCTTTTAATTGCATTGTACTTCGCAAAGATGAGCTTGCAAGGTAATACGCTATTTTTTTGACACTGTGTCAAAAAAATAGCGTGGCTTTACGGTGTTAACTAAGCAGGTTTAAAGCCTGTTGCTGCTGCATTCTGGCCTGCAGTGAAACACTGACAGAAGTATTAGCCAAAATATCGGCCGCGACCTTATCGCTGCTGGCACGGGCAAAATCCAAATCTTCAATCCGGCTGCGCGCGGCAGACTCAGCAATTTGCTGGCCGTTTAAATTACTGGCCGCGGAGCTAAAGCTGTTAATGGATGCGCCAGCGTCGGCTTGTAAACCACCAATATAGTCCAACGATTGCTGAATATTACCCAGCGATGCTGCAGCGTTATCGGCTGAGGTTAAATCTATACTAAAAATATTCTGTGCGGTTAAACCGGATGCAACATCTGTTGTGCCGAAACTAAGGCTGCCAGAACCAGTACCAAAGCTTAAAGCGCCATCTTGATCAAACAGTTTTTTACCGGCGAACTCTGTATTATCAATTACCTGCTGAATATTAGCCGTGTATTGGTCGGCTTCTGCCTGCAGAGCAGCCCGCTCCTGCGCGCCGTAAATACCATTACCAGCGGCAACGGCCAGCCGGTTTAATTCGCCGAGATTATCATTGATACCTTGCAAGCCCTGCTCATATACCCGCGCCAAAGATACACCGTCGTAAAGGTTACGCTCGCCCTGGCCTTTGCCGTTAATACTGCTGCTTAGTTGATTGGCTATCTGTAAACCGGCGGCATCATCGGCAGCGCTGTTTATCCGTTTCGCTGTAGCCAGCTTTTTTAACAAGCTGTCTTGCTGTAACTGGGCCTGGTTTAAAGTATTTAAACTGCCGGGAGCATTAAGTTTCATCTTGGCACCACTTTGTCGTTAAAACTGGTTATAGTTTAGTCAAAGCGACGATAAACCGCTATTAATTAAATCTGCGTAAAAACTAAGCCGATACATTAGTACTAAAGTGTTTGAACTGAATATGTTAGCTCTTTCGGCACAGTTTATGCTAATGTCATTTTAAACAGCATTTCGTACACAAGTGGTTCCCGAGGGCAGCTTATGTTTAACGGTAAAACAATTTTAATCACCGGCGGTACCGGCTCATTTGGCCACAAATACACCGAAACCCTGCTGGCACGCTATAAGCCGAAAAAAATCATTATTTATTCCCGCGACGAATTAAAACAGTACGAGATGCAGCAAAAGTTTAACCAAAGCTGTATGCGTTATTTTATCGGTGATGTGCGCGATGAACACCGGTTGGTGCGGGCTATGCACGGCGTGGATTACGTTATCCATGCCGCGGCACTAAAACAGGTACCTGCAGCCGAATATAACCCGATGGAATGTATTAAAACCAATATTAACGGCGCTGAACACGTAATAAATGCGGCTATTGAAAACAGCGTAGAAAAAGTTATTGCACTATCTACCGACAAAGCCGCCAACCCGGTAAACCTATACGGTGCTACTAAACTGGCGTCCGATAAACTGTTTATTGCGGCCAATAATATCTCCGGCGGCGCAAAACCGCGCTTTTCTGTGGTGCGCTACGGTAATGTGGTCGGCTCGCGCGGCTCAGTCGTGCCGTTTTTTCAGCAACTGATTGACAAAAAACATGACCATATCCCGGTTACCCACCTGGAGATGACACGATTCTGGATCAGCCTGCAACAAGGCGTCGATTTTGTGTTAAAGAATTTTGAGCGCATGCTCGGCGGCGAAATTTTTGTACCGAAAATCCCATCTATCCGTATTGTCGATTTAGCCAAAGCCATGGCACCGCATTTACCAGTGCAAGAGGTCGGCATTCGCCCCGGCGAAAAGCTGCACGAGATGATGTGTCCGGGTGATATGTCGTATCATACCTTTGAATTTGCTGATCACTTTGTTATTGCACCGGCGATTAAGTTTTTTAACCGTAGCAATGATTTTTCCAGTAATGCTCTGCAAGAACAAGGCAAACTGGTCACGCCGGGGTTCCAGTACGTGTCTGATACTAACCCGGACTTTCTCAGTGTGGAACAAATGCGTCAGTTTAATCAGGAAGCGATGTCGTGATTCCCTATGGCCGTCAGCACATTACCCAGGCGGATATTGATGCAGTAACCCAGGTACTGCAAAGCGACTTTTTAACCCAAGGGCCAGCGGTACCTGCTTTTGAGCAGCGTTTTTGTGAGCTGACCACCGCGCAGCAGGCTGTAGCAGTCAATAGCGCCACCTCCGCCTTACATATTGCTTGTTTAGCTTTAGGTGTAGGGCCCGGTAGCAGGGTCTGGACTTCACCACTTAGTTTTGTTGCTTCAGCCAATTGTGCGCGTTACTGCGGCGCCGATGTCGATTTTGTCGACATAGAACCCGACAGCGGCAATATGGCGGTAGATAAACTGCGGCAAAAGCTGGAGCAAGCACGCAGCACTGATACACTACCACAGATCGTAATACCGGTGCATTTGGCCGGTGCCAGCTGTGATATGCAGCAAATACATTATCTGGCCAACGAATTTGGTTTTAGTATTATCGAAGATGCCTCGCATGCGGTGGGCGCCAGTTACCATGATGAGCCGGTGGGCAATTGCCGCTATAGCGATATCACCATATTCAGCTTTCATCCGGTCAAAATTATCACTACCGCTGAAGGCGGTATGGCATTGACCAATAACAGCGTATTGGCTGATAAAATGCGTCTGCTCAGAAGCCATGGTATCAGCCGTGACGAAAGCCTGATGACAGAGCCTGCACACGGCGCCTGGTATTATCAGCAGTTGCTGCTGGGCTTTAATTACCGCATGACCGACATTCAGGCCGCGCTGGGGTTAAGCCAGAGCCTGCGTCTGTTGCCGATAATTCAAAAACGCCAGCTACTGGCCGCCAACTACAACCGTTTACTGGCAGATCTGCCTGTTGGCTTGCCGGCGTTAGATGACGTGAATATCAGCGCCTGGCATTTATATATTATCCGGCTGGATGACAAAACCAAACGCAAGGCGGTATTTGACGGTCTGCGCGCTGCCGGCATTGGCGTGAATGTACATTATATTCCCATTCATACCCAGCCGTATTATCAGCAACTGGGCTTTGACTGGGGCGATTTTCCGCTGGCGGAAGATTTTTATGAGCGCATTATCAGCCTGCCGATGTTTCCCGAACTCAGCGGCGAGCAACAACAATACATTGCCGATAAACTGGCAGAGCTGTTGCAATGAGAGTGGCCATTATTCCGGCGCGTGGCGGCAGTAAGCGCATACCACGCAAAAACATTAAAACCTTTTGCGGTCAGCCTATGCTGGCTTATCCGATCCAGGCGGCGCTAAACAGCGGCGTAGTGGATAAAGTGGTGGTCTCCACCGATGACGCAGAAATAGCCGCTATAGCACGGCACTACGGTGCCGAAACACCTTTTAAGCGCAAGGCAGAGTTGGCGGATGACTTTACCGGCACCACAGACGTTATCCGCAACGCCATTACCGAACTGCAACAACAGGGCTGGCCGCTCAGCAGCTGTGCCTGTATTTACGCTACTACTCCGTTGTTAAACAGTGAGCGCATTGCCGCGGCATACCAGTTGCTGGCAAGCAACAAAGCGGATTATGTCTTTACCGCGGCTCGTTTCTCTTTTCCTATTCAGCGCGCCCTGCTGCAAACTGCAGCAGGTGGTGTAGTGCCGTTTGATCCGGCCAGCATTATGCAACGCTCGCAAGACCTGGCCGAAACTTTCCATGACGCCGGCCAGTTGTATTGGGCAACAGCTGATACCTGGCTGGATACCGGCAAAGCCGTATTCGGCACCGGCTCCAGAATGCTGCTGCTACCGGCGCATTTAGTGCAGGATATCGATACGGTTGAGGACTGGCAGCGCGCCGAACTGTTGTACCAACTGCTACAGGCGCCTGCGCAGTGAAGGTGCTGTTTCGCACCGACGCTTCAGTAACCCTGGGTTCAGGCCATGTTATGCGCTGCCTGACGCTGGCACACGCTTTACGAAAACTTGGCGCCAGCTGTGATTTTGCCTGCCGGATAACATCAGGCCATTTGGCTGATGTTATCCGCAGCGATGGCTTTAACGTACTGCCGTTACCGGATGTTCTGGCCGGTCAAACTGCAGATGCAAAAGCAACACTGGCACAGTTAACGCAGAATTATGCACTGTTGGTGCTAGATCACTACGCGCTGGCAGCGGACTACTGCCGGATGCTGCGGACCAGATGCCGGTATATTCTGCAAATAGATGACCTGGCCAACCGCAGCTATGACTGCGACCTACTGCTGGACCAAAACCTGGTAGCCAACGCAGAGCAGCGTTACAACAAATGGTTGCCAACACATTGCCAGGCGTTGCTGGGGCCGCGTTATGCCTTGCTGCGTGACGAGTTTTATCAACCACAAGCACAACATGAACCGGGCCGGATCCTGATCGGCTTTGGTGGCAGTGACGAGCAAAATTTAACCGCTCTGGCGATTGAGGCTTTAGATAAACTAAAGCTTCCCGGTATTTCTGCCGATATAGTAATTGGAGCGAATAATCCGTGGCATGCAGAACTTAAGCAACTTACTGCAAGCCTGCCCGATATGACGTTACATGTGCAATGTAACTATATGGCGAAGTTAATGCATCAGGCGCGACTCATGCTTGGTGGTGGTGGTGCCAGCCATTGGGAAAGGTGTATTAGTGCTCTGCCGGGTTTGGTTGTTACCGTTGCCGAAAATCAGCAGGCGGCAACGGCTTATCTTGACCAGCTTGGCGCCTGTGTGTGGTTGGGACAGGCTGCAGATATGTCGGCAGAGTTCTTTGCAGAGCAACTGTGCTATTACCTGTCGCAACCGGCACTGCTTGATAGTATGGGCCAAACGGCAGCCGGTCTGATACCGGCTGCCGCAGGCACACCACTGGTAGTTGAAACTATATTGAAGACACTGAATAACGGACATCCGTAACGAGGATAAGCAATGGCTGTAATTATGCTTGGCAAACACGCGGTAGGGCCGGACCAGGCACCGTTTATTATTGCCGAATTATCCGGTAACCATGATCAAAGCCTGGACAAGGCATTGTTGATGGTTGAAGCGGCAGCAAAATGTGGTGCCGACGCGATAAAGCTGCAAACCTATACCCCGGACACCATTACGCTAAACCTGCACCAGAACGAATTTTTTATTGATAACCCCGACAGCCTTTGGCACGGCAGCTCACTGTATAGCCTGTATCAACAAGCGATGACACCGTGGGAGTGGCACAAGCCGCTGTTCGACCGCGCAAAAGAGTTAGGTATGCTGGCGTTCAGCTCACCGTTTGATTTAACTGCGGTAGACTATCTGGAACAGTTAGATGTGCCCTGCTATAAAATTGCCTCATTTGAAAATATCGATCATGGTTTAATCGCCGCCGTTGCCCGCACCGGCAAGCCGGTGATCATATCGACCGGCATGGCCACGCAAGCCGAACTGGCTGAAGCGGTTGAGGTGCTGCAACGTAACGGTTGCCATGACATTATCTTGTTAAAATGTACCAGCAATTACCCGGCCCGCCCTGTCGACGCCAACTTACATACTATTCCACACCTGGCGGAACTGTTTGGCTGTCAGGTCGGCTTATCTGATCACACCGCCGGTATTGGTGTCAGTGTCGCTGCCGTGGCGTTGGGCGCAACCGTGATTGAAAAGCACTTTGTGCTGGACCGCAGTGAAGGCGGCATTGATGCAGCTTTTTCCATGGAGCCGGCCGAATTCAGCCTGCTGGTATCAGAATGCCGTAAAGCGAAAGATGCCTTAGGTAAAGTGCATTACGGCTGTACCGACAAAGAAGTTGCTTCACGGATACACCGCCGCTCACTTTATATTGCCAAAGATATGCAAGCCGGTGATATTTTTACTGCAGATAACCTGCGCTCTGTGCGGCCGGGGCTTGGCCTGGCGCCGAAATACCTGCCACAGTTTCTTGGCCGTCAGGTCAAACAGGATGTGCCGATGGGCACCCCGCTAAGCTGGGATCTGCTGTGACAAAGCCACTGCCCGGCGCGGCACTGCTGTTAAGCAGTGCCGGTGCCAAAATTCCTATGTTACAAGCAGCCAGGCAAGCCTGGCTGCGGTTATTCCCAACCGGCAGTATTATTGCCGGCGACACGCAGCCGTTATGCGTAAGCAGAGCTTTTGCTGATAGTTTCTGGCAAATGCCGGCCACGGTTAATGCAAATAAAGCTGAACTGCGCCGCGGCTGTATTGAGCGGAATATCAAGGTTATTCTGCCCAGCCGCGATGGAGAACTGTTGTTTTGGGCGGAAAATAAGCCCTATTTTGCTGAGGCCGGCATTCACATTATTGTATCGCCGGCTGTCGGCATCAACTTGTGCCTGGATAAACTGGCCTTTGCTGAATTTGGCCGGCAGCATCAGTTACCTGTTATTCCGGCGTCATTACATATCGATGATATCAGCGCAGAGCAATTTGTTGTTAAAGAGCGTTTTGGTGCCGGCGCCAAATCAATCGGCCTGGGGCTGAGCAAAACACAGGCCTTGCAGCATGCAAGGCAGTTGCAGGCGCCGATTTATCAACCGATGCAAAGCGGCAGAGAAATCAGTATCGATGCCTGGCTGGATCAAGACAGCCACGTAAAAGGCCAGGTACTGCGACAGCGCGATAAAGTCGTAGCCGGCGAATCACAAATTACCACCACCTTTACCGATACGGCTTTAGCGCAGCAATTCAGCCATATATTGGCGCAGCTGAAACTAACAGGCCCCGTGGTAATGCAGGCTATTATTGATGCCAACGTCAAACCGCATATTATAGAGTGCAACAGCCGTTTTGGCGGCGCCTCTACGTTAAGCATCGTAGCCGGGCTGGACAGCCTGTATTGGAGCTTTTTGCAAGCCATGCAGCCAGAGGCTACGCTGACAGCATTTACCGCAGCAACGCAGCCCATCAGGCAACTGCGCTACAGTATGGATATCTACCAGTATGATCCTGATTTTTGATCTTGATGACACCCTTTACGATGAACGCCAGTTTGTTGAAAGTGGCTTTCGCGCTGTTGCCGATATGGCGCAGCAGCGCTGGCAATTAGATGCCGCTACCAGTTTTCAGCGCTTATGTCAGTTGTTAGACAGCCAGGGCCGGGGACGTATTTTTGACGATTGGTTAGCACCGTATAACTTAGCCGGTAAAACTAATATCAGCGCCTGTGTGCACCGCTATCGGTTGCATAAACCGCAGCTCACCCTGCCGCAGGCTCACCGGCAAATGCTGCAAAGCCTGCCAGGGCCGCTGTATCTTGTTACCGACGGTCATAAAATAGTGCAGCAAAACAAAGTGCAGGCGCTGGGTTTAGCCCCTTATTTTAAGCGCATCTTTATTACCCACCGCTTTGGCGTAAAGCATGCTAAACCTTCTACCCATTGTTTTGAGTTAATCCAAAAAGCAGAACAATGCCGCTGGCAGGATCTGGTTTATATCGGTGATAACCCGGCAAAAGACTTTGTTAATCTGAATAAAAAAGGCGCCGGAACCATTCGTATACTGACAGGCTGCCATAAGGATGTGCAGGCTAAACCCGGCTATGACGCTAAAACCCGGCTGCATACTCTTACTGAGCTGATGCCGTTGCTAAAAGGTAACCATGATAATGCCTGACCAAGCCAAATTTACCGAACAACGCCACGCGCTGGGTTTTATTGAAGCGATACCCAAACCGTCTGAGGCAGAGTTACAGGCGCATTATAATGCGAAGTACTATCAGGTACCTGAAGGCTCTTACCACAGCACTTATACTGAGCAGGAACTGCAATACTTTCACAATATTGCCAGTGTCGCCCACCAGGTAGCAAAGCAGAATAATCTGCCGCGCAGCTTACTTGACCTGGGCTGCGGTGAAGGTTTTTTTGTCAACGCATTTGAAACTTTTGGGTGGGAGCTTGCCTGCTGTGACTACTCCGATTTTGGCATCAGTAAGCACAACCCGCATTTGTTACCGTATTTTCAGCAAGGCAGCATTGAACAAAGCCTGACGCATTATAAAGGCCGCACCTTTGGCCTGATTAACCTGCAAAACGTGCTGGAGCATGTACTGGACCCGTTCGAAACCATGGCTATACTCAAACCCCTGTTGTCAGCCAATTCCGCCCTGAGAATTAAAGTACCGAATGACTATTCAGACTTCCAACTGGCTTTGCAACAACAAGGCTATACCGACAATACCTGGTTTGCCCCACCGGAGCATCTGAGCTACTTTAACCAGGAAAACTTAACCCGCTTTATCTCTGCCTGCGGTTATCGTTTATTGTCGTTGCAAACCAACTTTCCTATCGAAGTTTTCCTGACCAATGCACATTCTAATTACTGGCAAGACCGAAGCTTGGGTAAGCAAGCGCATTTTAGCCGTGTATTTTGTGAAAATTTTCTGATTGGCAAAAATATCGACAACTATATTCGCTATGCTGAAGCCAGTGCAGCCTTGGGCTTTGGCCGTGAGCTGATCGCTTATGTCACACCTGAGTAAGCCTTACTTTTCGGGAATAAAAAAATGAACAACAAAGCAAACACCAATCCGGTGGTATCAACAGATTCATCCGCTACAGAAGCCGACAGCCGCAAGAGCTTTTACCAAACCTTTAGCGACTGCCCGGTGCCACCGGCAGAAATGCTGAACAATTTAGGCCTGTTTATGCGCCGTCAGGACCTGTCGCGCATTATGTTTATGGATGAGTTGTATAAAAAGGCACTGCCGGTGCATGGTGTGATCATGGAATTTGGCGTGCGTTGGGGGCAAAACCTCGCGCTATTTTCATCGTTTCGCGGCATGTATGAACCTTACAACTATAACCGTAAGATCATTGGCTTTGACACCTTCGAAGGTTTCCCGTCCGTGTCTGAAAAAGACGGCAACAACGACGTGATTAAAAAAGGCGCTTACAGTGTCACTGAAGGTTACGAGCACTATCTGGACAGCGTGCTGCAGTATCATGAATCAGAAAGCCCGCTGAGCCACATTAAAAAGTATGAAATTGTTAAAGGTGATGCCACCGCAACCCTGGAGCAATACCTGGCAGATAATCCACAGACTATTATCGCCATGGCCTACTTTGACTTTGACATTTACGAGCCGACCAAAAGATGTCTGGAATTAATCAAGGGCCATTTAACCAAAGGCAGTGTTATAGGTTTTGATGAGCTGAATTACCACAAGTTTCCAGGTGAAACTCTGGCATTAAAAGAGGTATTTGGCTTGGATAAATACGCCATAAGACGCTCGCCGCTGAGCCCGCTTACCTCTTACATTGTTATAGAATAGCAAGGGCATATTACCGGTCGAAACGTTTAATAAACCATTGCCAAACACTCAGTGAGACCTTAAGCATTAAGGTCTCACTTTGTCAAAAACGTTAGCCTGAAAAAGAAAAACCATCTGCATCAAAAATACCGTTAAATATGTTCAACGCTTGCTGCTTACTGTACATGCCATTTTTAACCATTGGCCACGTTTCGACTTCTGCAACATCAACCACACGATCCATATCAGGTTGAAACTTAATTAAGACATTTTTGTAATTTAAAACCGACAATATTGCCAACCTATGCTGCCCAGCCGTTACAGAAAATTTTGATTCACTACCACGACGCATAATATAGCCTCGTATATAACCGTCAAAATTAACTTCCGGATTATATCCTTCATTGAGTATTTTAACTAACAGCTTATACAAACGTTCGACTTCCTGTAGTCCCGCTTCTTTTGTAACGGGCCCAAATGCATGAGAATCCCACTCCGGAATATCAGGCTGCTCACTAATACCATTAGTAATATTTTCTATGATGTCTACCGGCTCAAACCATGGCATCCAACTAACATATTTGTTAAGGGGCATTGCGCTAAGCACACCGATATCTCCGGTCTTACCTGCTAACGCCCATAACTCAGAAAATACAGTGGGCCTTACTTTTTCATAATAATGGAACAGCGGAGTGTTTTCATAAACAAAATCATTTCGCTTTTCCTGAACCATCGAGAATAAATAAGCTGACATCTCGACAAAACGATGCCAACCACCATCAGCTGAAAACGCTTGCATATCACGGGAGCTAATACATTTACTCAGCTCAACATTGCACAGCTTAACCTGAGTATCTCTTAACGAGTTAACCGCATCATCTATACCAGGCATTTTTACTGTGTGACCACGACCTATGGTTCTGGAATACAAAATCAACGGTCTGTATGGTTCACTTGGTGGGATGCCATTAACAGATAACCCTACTACCTGGCTGGTAAATATCTCACCTGCTTCATAAAGCAAGTTATCGAAATACTCTTTAGCAGAATTTATATCATTCTCTGTAAATCCTTGGGCTTCACCATACTTTTCATAAATCATACATGGCTGAAAAAACATTTGTTTATTACATTTTTTGAAGAGCTCTAAAAGAAACTTCTCAGAATATTCCCGGGAATAAATTTTCGCCAGCTGTTGATTTACAGACAAAAATAAAACAACATCAACTTCCGGTAACTGTTCTATATCATCCAAAGAGAGTGCTACATTACAAATTTCAGCCTGGCTGAAATTATGGATTTGAAACGTACCAGCGGTTTCAGCATATTGTTTCCCAGATTCAAAACCAAAAGCTTTAAGCCCAAATGAATCAAGAGCGCAGGTTATAACACCTTCATTACACCCAACATCAATCGCTGTTTTAGCGTTCGCATCCAAATGCAGCTTAATCAAATTAATATTCTGACGAACACCTTCCAGCCTGGCTCCTAACTGATAACTCATAATATCCTCTTTGCCGGAGTTAATTAAACGATAAACCTAAACAATTTTACCCATAATGCATCGCCAACAGACAGTTTATTTTACTGCTTCACTATTAGTGAATAACGATTTAACTGTGTAAATAGTGAAAAAATAACACCTTCCGCTTACTTAAACAAATACTGCACATCCACATCATCAAACTTGAGTGGCTGCTGCTCAAACTGCTCACCAGCACTTAGCACATAGTCATGCCATACCTGCATAACTTGGTTAAACACAGGCAAGATCTCCGGCGTATCGTCACTGATACAAGATGCAACCTTGGTCATCAGGCCACCGAAGTAATTGGTGCTACCGTAGAACAGATAAAAGGTTAGATCTGACGGATCGCGTGCGGCGGTTTGCAACAAGCGCCATTGTTTAGCAATAAAGGCTTTGGCTTGTTCTTGTGTGGTAATCTCTTCGTCAAACAGCGCCAGCCAGGCGTCAACAGTGCGGCGAAAAGTAACAAAGTCGATTTGGTCAAATACCGGCTTGGCATAGGATGATAAATCGGCGTAGTACGCCGTATCGATCAGTTGCTGCAGCACCTGGTCTTTGTGCTTGGGTAAGTCACTGAACAAAATATTATCCGGCTGCAGCGGCACAGCACCGTCAATCTTAACTCCGTTGCTGCAATTGTAGATTTCGACTTTACGACCAGCTTTGCTGATAGCCTGCTCCAGCAGTTTTCGCGACATATCAAATTCAGGCTTGGTAAACACATAAGGCAAAAAGTTGCCCTTTGCCGGCATGCCACCACCATGAGTTTGCTGATAGTCATACACTTCTGAACCGTCGTTACGGTAATATGCTGACGCCTGAGAGTGGTGATGGCGTACATCTGCGTAACCAAGATCAACCCCAAACAGATAAAATACTTTAAAGCCCAGCCTTAGCGCGTAATTAAGCACTAAATTGGTTACTGTAGGATAGGCATAACTAAGCGATGCTACCTGCACGCCTAACTTTTTCAGCCGTATATCGAAAAAATTCGTCGATGACTCACCATCTTTAAAGCACAACAAGGTTTCTTTAAACAGGTCAGCTGTGTCCGGATGAATACCGTTGACACTGATCAGCCGGATGTCCTTCAAATAATCCGCATCTTTTACCTGGTTAATCCAACTGTAAGTGGAACGATTTTGCTCAACTTCGGCATGAAAGTCCGGCTTAATGCCTTTTTTATACAGTGAATATAAAGCAGTACCGCAACTGATCAACACCACTTTGTCGCGATGTTCCTGCAAATAGGCGAAGCTACTGTCTAACGACGGGCCATTACCCACCACAAACACCGGCAGGTTTAGTGCCGGCAAATTACGGTAGCTGCTATTGTCATACTGTAAAAACTTGTGTTGCTTTGCCACGCTGTTATAGGTATGCGCAATACCATAACGGCAGTGATCATAGTATTCGCCCAGCGCCAGCACGACCTTTAATTCGGCGCGTAAGTCGGCAATCGCTTTATGCATTTTCTGGTTAAAGTAGGAGCAAAACATATAAGTATTGGCGATAGAATAAGCACCAACCTGATAAAACTGCGCCATTAAATCATAAAAATAGGTTGAGCCATCGCCGCCCAGGTTCAGGTATATCCGCAGGCCATTTTGCTCTGCCCGCTCAAATATAGCGGCCCAATCGGTTACCTTAAGACTGGCAGCAAAAAAATCTAAATTAGGCTCACAAATGTACAGGTTGCTGATCTGATATTGTTCGGTCAGTAACTGAATATGTTTACCAAGGCCCACACCGAAAATAATCAAAGAATCCACTTCTTGCGGTAACTGAATTTTTTGCTGTAATTGCTTGCTAATCAGCGGCTGCGTTTGCGCAATATGTGAGTAGTGAATGTAGTGACTGAATTTATCAACAGAGGTCTGGCCTAACAACACATCATCTTTATACGGCTGCCGGGTAAAATGTTCCACCAAACGGGCAGACTCCGTATCAAGGTCCTGATAAAAAAACGCCTTGCGCTGTGGATGATATAGATTGGCCTTACCATTATCATCTGCTGTCAGCTGCCAATACCGGCTTTGGTGTTTGTCAATTTCATCATGCACTTTAGGATAAAACTTTTGCAGCGCCGCTATATTACGCTGGTATAACTCGTCAGCAGGCGCCGCGGCATGCGGGTGTTGGTTACCCAGCACGTTGACGCTGCGCTCGGCGACATAATCGTTAAAATCTTCGTATGCAACAAACTGCGTGGTACTGCCCAACAGTTGCTCCGGCCGGCCGCTGTGAGCAAATAAGTACTCGGCTACCTTATCCATCACCGGATGGCAGTAATGGCGGTAAAGATAAATACGGCTAAAACCGGCCACACTGCGCAGCTCCGCCAGGTCTTCTGCCACCGAGCTGCCGTCATTATCCAACTGCAGAAAAATTTGTGTACCTGTAATTTCAGCCGCAGCAAACAGTTGCTTCCAATCATTGGCCTGCACCGAACAAATCAGCGTATCGACATTGGGCTCATACACAATAAGGTACTTAACTCTGACTTTTTGCAACAGGGCGTTTATCTGATAGCCCAGCCCCAACCCCAGCATAACCACCACATCAGGCTGCGGCGGTAAAGCTTCAATCGGCCATGGCTGGTTAGCCTGCGTTGGCACAGCAGACGTATCAAGTTCAACATAGGGTGCACTACGGCAAAAGCTGTCAACTTCGCGCGATACTTCAGCAAAGGGCGTTTCGCTGTACCACACACGGCCGGTAGCAAAGTCGACAATATTCAGCTCTGCAGCACGGGTACAGAATACCGAGTACTGCTGCATACTGTGTTGCTGAATTATGGGCACAACGGAAGGAATGTACTGCGATAACGCCTGAAGATTATGATTAAAACGCTGCTTGATGCCGGCAGCGACTTTTTGCTCAGACGCCGCCTGAGCAGCATCGTCTGAGTCCAGCTGATAATTAATGTACTTCAGCATGCAAGAACCTGATTTTATTGTTGGTTATGTAGGCCGTAGCTATGCCGGGCGCGTTGGCCCTTTTTTATTTCTAACATATTGTCGGCTACAGCATCTTTATCTGCTGACAGTTTTGCCATTGTTGCCTGTAGCCAGTCAAGGTTTTGCCGCAGAAACACGGCAAAAGGCTCAATATTGTCCTGTGGGGGAATACTTTGGCATAAATGCTGATTTAATTGCTCAACCAAATCAGCAACCCTGGCTACGTCATAGTCGGGTTGCTGTATCAGGCTATCAATGTCAGCGCGCAGGGCTGCGCATTGTTGTTTAACGGTTTCAGTTGCCGGCATCAGGCACCAACAGCTAATTGCTGATTTTTTTGTGCCTGCAGCTGGTAACCCTTCTCGCGATCATTTACAGGAATTTGATCCCAGGCACCTTTAATCGTTAATAAAATTTCCATTACTTCATCCAGCTTACTGATACTTTTATCGCGGCTGGCCTGAATAAGGTGATTAAGCATAAAGTCGTACAGGGAAAACAGGTTGTCTGAGATTTCGCCGGCACTCATATCCAAACATCCCTGCAAGGCAGAAATAATATTGATTGCTTTAGAAATTGCTTCAGATTTACCGGCAAAGTCTTTACGGTCAATACAGCCTTTCGCTTTGGCCATATTTTCCAGCGCGCCTTGCATTAGCAGCTGAATAACGCGATGTGGATCGGCTACCGCTAAATCATCTTTAATACCAACCGCTTTATAGGCTTTAATTCCGTAACTCATAAGATGCTCCACTAATTCGATTTATTGGTTCCAAATCCGGGCAAACTTGCCAACTGCGAGGTCACTGTTGATGCCATATTCTGCATTGAGCCCAATAATGCATCCAGAGCGGTGTACCTTTTGCGCAACGTTTGCTCAAAGCTATCTATATATCGGTTAGCAGCTTCCAAATCTTTAGTGTTTTTATCTAATTGTATTTTTAGTGAACTCTCTTTGCTGGCAATAATGCCGCCGGCTTCGGTAAATTGCGACACAAATTGGTCTAATTTAGCGCTCAGGCCGGTATCACCACCAAAAATAGACGCAACTCCGTCATAATTCTCAGCTAAGGCTTTATCAAAACGGACACGGCCGGAATCGGCGCCAAAGGACGAAGTAGCGGAAATCTCCAGCTTACCGTCATCATTAAACGTAATACCCATAGAATACAGTGTGGCCAGTTCAGAGCCTGACTCACCTACCACGCCGCCCAACATGCCTTTGAGCTGATTCATAATAGAGCGCGGTAACGAATCTGCCGCCAGCGCACCGCCCTCTGCCGTGACAGTTTTGCCGTCAGAGCCTAAGGTGCGCATTTTGGTTAAGTCAGCAATTTGATCAACCAGCACATTGTAATTATTAATAAAATTCTGGATATTCTCTTCGGCCGCTTCTTGGTCAGTGGCGATATCCACAGTGGCATTGTTGCCATCTGGCGTGACAGCTTTCACCGTCAGGCTGACATCCTGAATAGCATTGGTAAAGGTATTGCTGCTGTTGGTAGCAATAATGCCGTCAATTTCTATAATGGCATCTTGCGCTACCTGGCTTGCTGTCAGACCTGCTGTCGCGCCGGTAGGTACAGTTGAGATAGCATCCAGTTCAGCATTGTTATTGGTAATCACTAAGTCATTACCGGCGCCGGTTTCATTGGATGTTAAAACTAACTTAGTGCCTACTGTGCCACCGGCATTAATAATATTGGCGTTGATGCCAAAATTATCCGTTTGCGCATTAATTTGTTGGCGTAACTGGTTAAGCGTCATACCGGCGGTAACTTCAACGTCAAAGCTCTTACTGCCTGCCGTTAATGTCAAGGTGCCATCGGTGGTAGAAATAACATCATCAGCAGAGCCATAGGCTAAATCAGCGCTTTCAAGCCGGCTGCCTGATGCCAGCTGATTTACCTTTATATCAAAACTGGCGGCCACAGCAGAGCTGGATGCCGATGCTTCAATATAGGTTTTATTCTCGGTGGGTTGAGTTACAGTGGCAACGCGGGCGTTTAAATTATTGCCGCCTAATTTTTTTATTGAATCCTGAAAAGCTGAAAGTGCAGACTTCAGCTGCCCGACACCGGAAAGCGAGGCATCTAATGTTTTTTTAGTGGTATCAATGCGGCCCAACTTGCTGTCGCGCTCAACCTTTACTAGCGTACTGACAAGCTCTTCAAGCGGCAAACCGGAAGCTGAACCTAAAAAATTAATACCCGACATAATAAACCTCTACACTTTGCTATCGATTAACAAGCCAATGGACTGCCCCATTTCTTCCTGTAACCGTTTGATATCCTGCGCAACCTTTAACAGCTCCTCGGAGGGGATCTGTTTTATCAGCTCGTCTGTCTCATAGTCTATCACTTTAATAACTGATCGACCTGATACATCATCTATTGAAAAACTTAACGACCGTTGTTCCAGTGCTACAGCCTGATTTACCACATCAACCGCTTGCTGTAATTCAGTCTTACTCACTCCAGTAACCTGCTTAACTGCCTCGGCCGGTTTCAGCAACTCTGGCTCAGCCTGTAACGGCTTTACTGCTTTATCAGCAGCAGGTGTATGACTTGCCACTGACACATTACTTACACTAATGCTGCTCATATTCAGCCTCCTTATCGGCACGCAGGGTGAGAACTTTATCGTAAATTCTCACCACTACGTGTATTAGTTTAACCCAATAAGGACAAAGCTGCCTGTGGCCGCTGATTTGCCTGTGCCAATACCGTAGTACTGGTTTGTTGCAGGATCTGCTGACGCGTTAATTCTGCAGTTTCACGGGCGAAATCAGTATCACGGATCCGGCTGCGGGCGCCTGATACGTTCTCTGAAATATTGGTTAAGTTACGGATAGTTGACTGGAAGCGGTTTTGGATCGCACCCAGGTCAGCACGGGTACCGTCAATTACACCAATGGCGGTATCGATCAGTGCCAGAGCGGCGGAAGCACCTCCTACTGAAGATACGCTCAGAGCACTTAAACCCAATGCATTAGTGCCATAACCACCGGTACGGGATAATCTGATGTCAATGTTCTGACCAGCATTAGCGCCTACCAGGAACGACGCGGAGTAAGAACCGTTTAACAGATTCTGTGTACCGAACTGCGTTACTGTAGCAACACGGCTCATTTCCGCTTTTAACGCTGTTACTTCCTTTTGCAGTGCAGCGCGGTCAGTTGAACTGTTGATACCGTTTTGCGACTGGATTGCTAGGGTACGGATACGCTGTAAAGAGTTAGTGATCTCTTCCATCGCGCCTTCTGCTACCTGAGCTACTGAAATACCATCGTTGGCATTACGGGCTGCTTGATCCAAGCCGTTTACCTGGCTGGTTAAGCGGTTAGAGATTTGTAAGCCAGCAGCGTCGTCAGCTGCGCTGTTAATGCGAAAACCTGAAGACAAACGCTTAAAAGCGGTATCCAGATTGTTGCCTGAATTAAACAACTGACGCTGTGCGTTCAGTGACGACGTATTGGTGTTTACATATAAAGCCATGAGTCACTCCTTAGCTTTCGGTAGCAAGCTACTTACGACTATGATTAAAAATACGGTTATCCCGTTAATTGAGCCAAGCTGCAACTTGGCTTAACCAGTTTATCGGCCGTAACTTTGGTGACTTTAGCGAAATAATGAATTTTTTTGTGTTTTTTTATTTTTAAATAAAAAGTTATTTAATATCAGCAATATAAAAAATAATTTTGCAGCAAATTTCGATAACTCTCAGCTAACCAGTACACTTAACGCAGCTTGTGGCCGCTGATTTGCCTGTGCCAATACCGTGGTACTGCTTTGCTGAATTATCTGTGTGCGGGTAAGTTCGGTAGTTTCTCTTGCATAGTCGGTATCACGAATACGCCCGCGGGATGCAGAGACATTTTCGCTGATATTGCTTAAATTACGGATGGTAGTAGACAGTACATTTTGCCAGGCTCCCAAGTCTGTGCGCCCGACATCGATAGCTAAAATAGCCTGGTCCAAGGCTAACAGTGAGTCAGCTGCATCATCAACTCCTAACTGCACTGCCGCCACATTCAACCCGGTAGCACCGCTGCCATAACCAGTTGATAGATCAATTTCAATTTTTTGGCCAGCGTTAGCGCCTATCTGAAAAATCACCGAAGTCGTGCTACCGTCCAGCAGTTTAATACCACCAAATTCGGTATTATCGGCAATATTCTGAATGGAGGCCGCCAGATCATCATACTCCTGCTGAATAGCAGCAATGTCGGCGGCAGTATTAATGCCATTCTCAGATTGAATGGTCAGCACACGCATACGTTGCAAACTTGTGGCAATTTCGTCCATTGCACCTTCGGTAACCTGCACCAGTGATACTGCGTCATTAGCATTACGCACCGCCTGGTCCAAACCATTAACCTGACTGGTTAACACATTAGAAATCACCAGCCCGGCTGCATCATCTGCCGCGCGGTTAATGCGAAACCCGGATGTAAGACGCTCAAAGCTGGTACTTAAGCCACTTGTTGCGTTGCTAAGCAAGCGCTGAGATGCCAGTGAAGACTGATTAGTATTGACGACTAAAGGCATAACACGGTTCCTGGCACAGTAATAACAGCTGTGCATTAAGGTAAAGTTTCTGACTTAATTCTGTATCGGCGGGAAAACGCTTTTCTTTAGTTTTTTAACTAAAATCAAATAGATAAGCCGCCAATTGGCGACTTTATCCTGCGTATCAGAATTACTGCAGTAAGCTCAACGCGGCTTGTGGCCGCTGATTAGCCTGCGCCAATACCGTGGTACTGGTCTGCTGCAATATCTGCGTACGGGTTAACTCTGCCGTTTCTTTGGCAAAATCGGTGTCACGGATCCGGCTGCGGGCACCGGAGACGTTCTCGGAAATGTTGGTTAAATTACGGATAGTCGCCTGAAAGCGGTTTTGTACCGCACCCAAATCTGCACGGGTGCCATCAATTACACCGATAGCGGTATCAATCAATGCTAAGGCAGCTGAAGCACCTGCAACAGACGATACACTCAGTGCACTTAAGCCCAAAGCATTGGTGCCGTAACCACCGGCGCGGGATAACCTGATATCGATATTCTGTCCGGCATTGGCGCCGACCAAAAATGATGCAGAGAAGCCGCCGGCTAACAGATTCGTTACACCGAACTGAGTGGTTGAAGCAACGCGACTCATTTCGGCTTTTAACGCCGTGACTTCTTTTTGCAGTGCAGCGCGGTCTGTCGAACTGTTAATACCGTTTTGTGACTGGATGGCCAGAGTACGGATACGCTGTAAAGAGTTGGTGATCTCTTCCATCGCGCCCTCTGCCACCTGGGCCAGCGAAATACCGTCGTTGGCGTTACGTGCTGCCTGGTCCAAACCATTAATCTGGCTGGTTAAGCGGTTAGAAATTTGTAAGCCGGCGGCATCATCAGCAGCGCTGTTAATACGAAAACCGGATGATAAACGTTTAAATGCCGTATCCAGTGAATTACCGGAATTAAACAGCTGACGCTGGGCATTTAATGATGAAGTATTGGTATTTACATATAAAGCCATGTTAACTCTCCTGATACCTGATTAAACACTAACAGCAGCCACCTTAATGAGGATTTTTGCTATATATTCGTGCTATTTATATATCGGAAAATAAACAGAAAACTTTAGATAATTTATATAAATAAATACTTAACCACAAAAAAATAGCTAAGCACGAAAAAATAGCTAAGCACGAAAAAAGCCACCTTAAGGTGGCTTTCTAAACCGGTTATTAATTAACCTTGCAGTAAACTTAGTGCTGCCTGTGGCCGCTGATTAGCCTGCGCCAATACCGTGGTACTGGTCTGCTGCAATATCTGCGTACGGGTTAACTCTGCCGTTTCTTTGGCAAAGTCGGTGTCACGAATACGGCTGCGGGCACCGGAGACGTTCTCGGAAATGTTGGTTAAATTACGGATAGTCGCCTGAAAGCGGTTTTGTACCGCACCCAAATCTGCACGGGTACCGTCAATGACACCGATAGCGGTATCAATCAATGCTAAGGCAGCTGAAGCACCTGCAACAGACGATACACTCAGTGCACTTAAGCCCAAAGCATTGGTGCCGTAACCACCGGCGCGGGATAACCTGATATCGATATTCTGTCCGGCATTGGCGCCGACCAGGAAAGTAGCTGAGAAGCCGCCGGCCAACAGGTTTTGCGTACCAAATTGGGTGGTGGTTGCTACCCGGCTCATTTCTGCTTTTAGCGCCGTCACTTCCTTTTGCAGTGCAGCGCGGTCTGTCGAGCTGTTGATGCCGTTTTGCGACTGGATAGCCAGGGTACGGATACGCTGTAAAGAGTTGGTGATCTCTTCCATCGCGCCCTCTGCCACCTGGGCCAGAGAAATACCGTCGTTGGCGTTACGTGCTGCCTGGTCCAAACCATTGATTTGGCTGGTTAAGCGGTTAGAAATTTGTAAGCCGGCGGCATCATCAGCAGCGCTGTTAATACGAAAACCGGATGATAAACGTTTAAATGCCGTATCCAGTGAATTACCGGAATTAAACAGCTGACGCTGGGCATTTAATGAAGAAGTATTAGTGTTTACGTATAAAGCCATGATAGTGCTCCCAACTGTTGTTCTGTTGTATAAACCCGTTTGTTGTTCGGGTTTATCACCTGATATTTATGTATCGGAACCGGCAGCGGAAACTTGAATATTTTTTGCAGGATTTTACATCATTAGCGCCGGAGGCCTTATCCGGCGCTGCTTGCTTAGCGAATATAATCGAACAAACTTACCCCGGATACCTTAACAAAGGTATTGGAAATGGCTTCCAATGCTATTTCCTGCTTAGTGATTTCGGTTAAGGCGGCGGCGTAATCGACCTCTGATAAATCCGCGCGGTAAGACTTATTGTTAATCGTTAAGTCTTCATTTGTACCAAACACACTGTCCAGCACATTTACCCGACCGCCAATAGTTGACAAGAAACTGTCAATATTCGACGCCGAGGACGTAACCTGGGTAATAGTGTCACTGATGGCTTCGTTAAACTCAAAATTTGTCAGGCCTGGAGTTTCCAGCGCGGTAATAAACTCACCGATAGTGGTGAGAATATTTTTCTTTTCCGGCGGCTGCAGCGAAAAATCAACCTGGCCGGGCACAGCCGCCGCACCACTTACCGTGATGGTTAAGCCGTTAAATTGTATCGGCGCATCAGCAACAAAAGCGCCTGTTACCGGTGGTACCAAAGCAACACCGTTTTGCAGAATTTCATAATTTGACGGTGCCGTCAGTGCCACACTGAAATCATTGTTGGCTGGCGTCAGGCTGTCGTAAGCTTGTTTGTAAAAGGCATCAAACTGACTTTGGTCTGTTACGGAGACTTCAGCTGCAGTGGCGCCACCGGCACTGATAACGGCTGCTGTTGTTTTAAACCTGGCATCGACATTTTCGAACACCATTTTGCCACTGTCGTTACCGGGCAGTGCTATAGTAGGTGATATTTGCAGGGCTTTTTGGCCGTCATCACCCTGAAACTCATAAATGCCGGTAGCCTGATTAAAACTGTAACTTTGTTTTTTATCCTGAAAGCCTGAGAAAATATAGCCGCCTTCTGCATTGCGGGTATTCATTAAATCCAGCAATTCTACCTGAATGTTTTTCAGCTCCTGTGCTACTGCTTTTTTATCATTTTCCGTGTAGGCGCCATTACCTGCCGCAATGGCCAAAGACCGCGCTTTGTCGATTGAGGTGCGCATATTAGTCAGCACGGTTTCTTCCAGTGCCAGATTGTTTTTTAACAGCACACTGTTGTTCTGAAACTGCGCCACCTGCTCCAGGTTTTGATCTAACCCCAGCACCTTAGCCGACGCTGCAGGGTCATCCGCCGGTGTCAAAATGCGCGTTTGCTTGGTCAGCTGATCCTGAGCGCGGTTCATCTTATTTTGGGTGTTTAATATACCGTCTAAGCCGGCATTAAACTTCATATTAAAAGATAATCTCATTACTACCTCACCGATGCCAATAAGGTGTCAAATACCGTTTGCGACGTAGAGATAATCTGCGCCGCCGCCGCATAGGTTTGCTGAAACCTTACTAAATTAGACGCTTCTTCATCCAAACTGACACCGGACAAGGATTCATACCAGGCTGTGGTTTGCTCCAACAAAGCCTTGCCGGCCGCTTCATTATTACGCGCCTGGTTAGTGCGCTCGCCAATTAAGCTGACCATGTCACCATAAGACTGATTAAAACTGACCGAATTAACCCCACCTGGCACCGACAGCGGATTTAACCGCGTGGTTTGCGCAGTTTGCAGGGCCGACAACGCCAAACCATTACGGTTATCATTAAAACCACCATCATTAAAGCTGATATTAAAGGTATCACCGATAGCCGGCACCCCGGTAACCGAAAAATCAAAACCAACATCAATACCAGCTTGGGCGAAAATATCCTGATACTGGTTCGAACCAAAGGCTGCCGTGGCAACCGGGTTGCCCAGGTTATCCACTATTTCAAAGGTATCACCACCGACATAAGTCATGGTCCAGGGGCCGTTAATTAAGCCGGATGGCGTATCAAAACCATAAGCCGGTAAAGTTGCCGGCGTGGTATCGGTTACCGTTAAGCCCTCAACCTTAGCATTGCCTAAATTTGTTACGCTAAACTCTGTGCGTACCGGCGAAGCCAGGGCGATATCTTCCGGCCGTGTTGTCGCCAGGTTTAACGTTCTGGAGGCGGTACTCAGCGGTTTTAATTGAAACTGATCGCCTACTGCCAGAGCTCCGGTGAGGGTAATTTCCAGGCCGTATAAGTCGCCACCGGCATCTGCCGAGCTGATGGTAACGGGGAAACCACCGACAGGAACAACCTTATCAGAACCAACAATTACCTCACCTTTAACATCTATCGCCTGGATCCTCACCTGGCCGGCCTCAACCGTTAGCAGAAAATCGTTCGGCGGTAAGCTTTCACCCTCGCCCTGTTCAATACCTACCGTAACAGCACCGGTACCGGCATTGCTTGATAACGCAAAGCCACTGCTTACTGGTAAGGTAAACAAATTACCGCCAATTTCACCGTTCAGGTTCATGCCCAAGCGGTTTTGACTGTTCATGGCATCCGTCATCGACAGTGCCAATTGCCCGAGCCGGTTTTGCGTTGGTACCAGAATTTCTTCTCTGAACTTCAGCAGGCCGCCAATCTTACCTCCTACAGCCTCAATATCAATATCACGTTCCACACTGGTACGGGCTGACAATTGCAGCTTCAGATCGCGCTGTGAAGGGTCAGGATCGCCGCGCATTGTCATCAGATTAAACTGACCGCGCTCGACGACCAATGACTGCCCGGTGCCGAGAAACACCAGCTTTTCGCCGTTGTCTGCATCCAGGGTGCGGATCTCCACCATTTCTGCCAGGTTTTTGATGGCCAAATCGCGTTTATCCAGTAAATCCAGCGGCACCGGCCGGCTGTTACCGGTACCAAATGAGGAAATTTCTATATTTAAATCAGCAATTTGTTTAATGTAACCGTTAGTTTCACTGGTATAGATATCCAGTTGCTGGTTAACAAAGTTTTCCTGATCCAGCACCAGACTGGACAAGGTAGAGAATTTATCCAGCAATGCCTGCGAGCTGCCGATAATCAGTTGCCGATTGGCCAGGGTAGCCGGCTCATTGTTGGCAATTTGAAATTGCTTAAACAGATCATTAATGCCGGTAGCAATACTGTTGGCCGGATTAGAAAACAACGCATCGACGCGGTTGGCTTCGGCAACATATTGTTGCGCATAGCTATAGTTAGACGTATCGCGACGCAGCTGCTTTAATGTAAAGTCACTGACGAGGCGCTCTGTAGTGCCCTTACCCACCCCAAGGCCAAGAGTTTGCGATTCAAATTCGGTACGCTGGCGTACATAGCCCTCAGTGTTAATGTTGGCAATGTTATTACTGGTGGTGTTGAGTAAGGTGCTGTTAGCCAAAATGGCCGACGTACCTATTCTCAGTAAATTGTCTGACATTGCTCTCTCCGCTGGCGCCGCTATGCTGCGCCCATTCAATTATTAATCGGCGCCAACACTGTTTTCTTGAGCATCGTCTTGCTCTGAGCGTACCTGTTGCATCACAGGGCTTTGATATACGGCCATAATTTTTTGCGCATAAGCCGGGTCGGTGGCATAACCTGCGGCCTGCAGTTGCTCAAAATAAGCTTTTGCATCTGTCGTTACCTTTACCGCATCCTGATAGCGCGAACTGCTGCTGATAAAGTTTACATAGTCTTGCAAACTGTGCGCCGGTGAATCATAGGCGCGGAATTTGGCTTGTTCTTTTTTCGCCACACCGCCGCGATATTCCAGCGTATCAACCACCGCAGTTTGCCCTTGCCAACCGTTATTAGCCTTAATACCAAACAGATTAAAGCTGTTTTCTCCCTGCGCGGTTTTTATCATACGTTGGCCCCAACCGGTTTCCAGCGCAGCTTGCGCTACCAGAGCCAGTGGATCCAATCCCAGCGCTTTTGCGGTTTGCCGCGCTGCCGGTAATAAGCTTTTGACAAAATCGGCCGGGCTGGCCACTTGCCAGCCGGTGCCGGCTTGTGCGGCAGCACCGGTAGCTTCTGCTGTTATATCTGCTGCAGCAGACGCCGCCTGTGTATTGCTTGCTGCCACTGTAACGGCGTTAGCTTTGCGCGCCGGCAGAATATGGGTTGGCATTTGCAGCGCTTTTTCGGCTTTCTCCTCCGGCTTGGCACTGCCGCCCAGTGCCGGGCTTAATTGCTGTACCAGCAGATCGGCCAGGCCCAAAGCGCCTTTTTGTGCTAAATCGGTGGCCATTTGGCTGTCATGCATATCGCGGTAGAACTTGGTGGTCTGGCTATTCATCATGCCCTCCACTTCAAACGCTTCATTGGCTTTACGCATACTGCTTAATAACATACCGAAAAAAATTGACTCAAACTGTTCAGCCGCCTGACGCAACGCCGCCTTTTCATCCTTACCGGAATTGCTGCTTATTTGCTGCAGGCTGCTCAGGTCATGATAAGACACATTGTTTGGCGTCAGGCTCATCTTAGATCACCACCAGTTCGCCATGAATGGCACCGGCCTCTTTTAACGCCTCAAGAATCGCCATTAAATCACCAGGTGCCGCACCCACCGCATTTACCGTGCGTACCAGATCATCCAGCGTGACACCGGGGTCAAATTTAAACATGCGGGATTGCTCCGGGCGCACGTCAATAATGGTATTTTCCTCAATCGCTGTCTGGCCCTCGCCAAATGGATTGGGCTGCACTACTCTTGGGTTTTCAGCAATGGTTACGGTTAAACCGCCATGTGTCACAGCTGCCGGAAATAAACGCACGTCTTTACCGATAACAATGGTGCCGGTGCGGGAGTTAATAATAATTTTTGCCGCGTAATCACCTGGCTCAAAGCTAAGGTTTTCCAGCGTTGATAAATAAGACACACGCTGGCTGATATCACGTGGCGCCCGCACCTGTACAGAAGTTGCATCCAGCGAATGTGCCGTGTCCTGGCCGATAAAGTTATTAATGGCCTCAGCTAAGCGCTTTGATGTCGTAAAATCAGACCGTTTAAGGTTAAAGGTAATAAAATCGCCCTGAGCAAAAGGCGTGATAACTTCCCGCTCTACAACAGCACCGTTAGGGATACTGCCAACCGTAGGTGTATTAACTAAAATACGTGAGCCATCAAGCCCTTCGGCACCAAGGCCACTAACAATTAAACTGCCCTGAGCTACGGCATATACGTTGCCATCCAGCCCCACCAGAAAGGTTTGCATTAACGTGCCGCCACGCAAACTTTTGGCACTGCCAACCGAAGATACCGTGATATTAAGTGACTGCCCCGGCTTGGCAAAAGCGGGTAATTCCGCATGCACTGCCACAGCAGCCACATTTTTAATCTGTGCTTTCATATTGGCCGGTAACGTAATGCCAAAATTACTTAACATGGTACGAAAGCTCTGTTCAGTAAACGGGCTTTGCTCACCGGTTCCGGGCAAGCCTACCACCAAACCGTAACCGACCAGTTGGTTAGAGCGCACGCCTTCCACATCAGCGACATCTTTAATACGGGCAGCACTGGCTGTCATGCTGAGTAATAACAGCGCTAATAGCAGGCTGGTGTGTAAAATACGGCTCATAGCTGTGCTCCTAGAAAGGCCATAACGGGCCGTTAAAGAACCGGCTTAACCAGCCCGGAGACTGGCCATTGTGATGCGCACCCGTGCCACTGTACTCAATACGGGCATTGGCAATTTTGGTCGACTCAACAGTGTTGTTCACATCAACATCCTGTGAGCGGATCACCCCTGTCAAACGGATATATTCTTTACCGGTATTTAGTGTCAGCCACTTTTCACCGCGGATCACCAGATTGCCGTTATTAAGCACCTGCAACACATTCACCGAAATATTGCCTACCAGGCTGTTGCTTTGATCGGCTTTAGAGTCGCCCTTGTAGTCGGATGTTGAATCAGCGCCAAATTGCAGTACATTACCAGCAACAGACACATTGCGGCCACCAAGCCCAATCATCGGTTCAAAAGAGGTTGAGCTGTCTTTTTGCATCTCGGTTTTGGCGTTTTTACTGGCCTGTGTCCGCTCTTTTAGCACCACAGTAATAATGTCACCCTCGTGGCGGGCCTTATTATCTGAGTACAAAGAGTTAGAGTAATACTGTGCAAACAGCGAACCATTTTGCACCAACGGCCGTGAGGCAGGCTCTGGTGCCAGCGGTGCAAAGTAAGGGTCATCAGCCGTGGGCACCTCCATTGACGCACAGCCGCCCAACGCCAATGCACAAGCGATAACAGAAATAAGCTGTTGCATAAATACCTCCGGTTACAGCTGCTGAATGGCAAAGCTGAGCATCTGATCTACCGATGAAATAACTTTAGAATTCATCTCGTAAACCCGCTGACTTTCAATCAGGTTAACCAGCTCTTCTGTAACGTTAACGTTAGAAGTTTCCAGCGCGCCCTGCACTATAATGCCAAGGCCCTCAAGGCCGGGAATACCCTGCACCGGATCGCCACTGGCCCCGGTTTCACGAAACAGGTTCTGGCCAATAGGTTCAAGGCCGGCCGGGTTAATAAAGTTTGTTACTGTCAACTGCCCCAGTACTGCTGGTTCTCCCTCACCAGGCAACTGCACAGACACCTGCCCATCCTGCGACACGGTAATGCTCTGCGCATCCGGCGGTACTACTATGTTCGGTTGAACCTGATAACCGGCGCCAGACGTCACCAGGTTGCCTTCATCGTCAACAGTAAACTGGCCATTGCGGCTATAAGAAATCGTGCCGTCCGGCATCAGTATTTCAAAAAAACCATGGCCCTGAATCATCATGTCCAGACTATTGTCTGTGGTAATCATATTGCCCTGAGTGAAGTTTTTCTGCGTTGCCACAACCTTAGTACCGGCACCAATCATCAGGCCATTTGGTAACTCAGAGTTTTGCGACGACGCACCACCAGGCTGATTAATATTCTGGTATAGTAAGTCTTCAAAAATAGCCCGGCTCTTTTTAAACCCTACCGTGCTGGCATTAGCCAGGTTGTTTGAGATCACCGAAATATCGCGCTGCTTAGCGTCTAAACCGGTTTTACTGATCCATAAAGCTGGATGCATGTGTGCCTCCCGGGCCTTAGCCCATTATTTAGTCAGGCCCTTAGCCCGTTATTCTCAGTAACTGATTTTGCTGCTGATCCATCTCTTCAGCGCTTTTCATCATTTTTACCTGCAGCTCAAACTGACGCTGCAGGCTAATCATATAAGTCATCTCGCCAACGGCATTAACGTTGCTGGTTTCTATGGCACCTTTAAGCAGGCTGACATTAATATCCGCTTCCGCCAGCTGGCCATCTTTGCGCCGGAATAAGCCGTCATTACCTTTTTCTATTTCACTGTTCAGTGGCCTCACCAACTTTATTCTGCCTGCCGCCACCATTGCATCTGCAGGCGCGCCCTGCGGCAGTACACTTACAGTACCGTCCTGAGCAATTTCAACTTTAGCCAGCGGTACTGGCAGCTGAATAGGGCCATCGTCCCCCATTACCGCTAAACCATTGGTTGTTTCCAGCATGCCAAAAGCATTAATCTGCAAGTTACCGGCTCGGGTGTAGGCCTCGTTACCATCCGGTGCCTGTACTGCCAGCCAGCCCTCGCCTTGAATAGCAACATCAAGCTCACGCTCTGTCATGATGATTGCGCCAGCGTCAAAGTTTTGACCTGGCTGTTCAGTCAATGAAAATACCCGGGTGGGTAAACCTTCACCAAACGCCTGCATAGCACGGGCTTGCTCAAAATCTGCTTTAAAGCCAACAGTGCCGGTATTAGCCAGATTGTTTGCCCGCACGGCAATGCCATTCATATTTTCTTTGGCACCGCTCATAGCGATATATAACAAGTGATCCATAACATGCTCCGCCTACTTTATCTTCGATTACTTAAGCAAAATTGATGCCATAAAAAAGCTGAGGTCGGTGAGGGTGTAGTAAGTAGCAATAAAACAGCAGATAAAAAAACACCACCCGAAGGTGGTGCAATATAACGCCAGAAAATCTAGCGGATTTGTAGCACAGTTTGCTGCAAGGTACTGTTAACTTCCAGCGCCCGTGAGTTCGCCTGAAAGTTACGCTGCGCACTGATTAAATCAACCAGCTCAGTGGTCAGGTTAACGTTTGACTGCTCCAGTGCTGACGAATTGATAGCGCCGAAGGTATTAACGTTAGCCTGGCCACCAATCGGTTCTCCCGAGTTAATCGTTTGCTTCCACGAAGTATTACCCACCTGTTTTAAGCCCTGCACATTAGCAAAACGCACTAAGGCTACCTGCGCCAGATAGGCGGAATCACCATTGCTGTAACTGGCCAGTACTCGACCAAAAGAGTCGATATCTACACCGGTTAAACTACCAACCGTAGTACCATCCTGACTTAAGCTGGTAGGGTCAAAGTTAGCTGAGACTTGTGTCGGTAATTTAGTGCCAGCAGCATCGCGGAAGTTAACCACAACATCAGCCTGATATTGAGCACCGTTATCCAAATAACCGTTGGCAGGGTCGTTCAATATTGCAAAGGGTATATTTAACGTCGGTGGCGGCGGCACCACAAGGTTACCACTGGAATCGAATGACAAATTGTCCCCCTGAAACGGAGCACCCGTTACATCATCCCATACCACAAAAGTTTCCCACTCAGAGTTTGCCGGCGGCGTGGTATCAGTTCGGCGAAAATACATGCTCACGTTATGAGGCTCGCCTAAACTGTCATATACCGTTATCGACGTAGAATGGTTATAGGTTGCCTTATCAGTTGCATCAAATGGCAGAGCATCTGTTGGTACCTCTCGCGAGTCCAGATTCATATTGACGAAAACATTACTTGTAGCTCGTGGTGCACCTGCCGTAGTTGGTATCGTAATTGGTGCTGTGGTGTTTAAACTAACGGACTGGTTTTCACCATCCAGCGGATCCACGGCAAAGCCCTGCAAAAAATTGCCGTTATTGTCGACAATAAAGTTATCTTTATTGAGTTTAAAAGCACCGCCACGGGTGTAGGTTAAATCTCTGGATTGGATATCTGGTGTTAAGGCAAAAAAGCCCTCACCGGTAATCGCCAAATCCAGTGAATTATTGGTGAACTGCAATGAGCCCTGGCTAAACTGCTGCGCCACCATTGAGGTAGTTACCCCATCACCCACTTTCGTGCGGCCGGAGGAGAAAACCGATGTGGCATACACATCAGCAAATTCAGCCCGCGACTCTTTAAAACCGGTAGTATTAACGTTTGCGATATTATTCGCTGTAGTATCTAAATCTTTTTGTGCGGCGGCCAGGCCGCTTAGTGCGATATTAAAACTCATAATTCACCTCAGCTCACTATTAACCGTAAGAAACTTCTAACACATCACCTAATTTCACAGCGCCAAGGCCAATCAGGTTTAACATAATTCCGCCACCGGTACCGTTCATACTGACACTGCCTACCGGGGTATAAACATTCACCGGCAAGCTGGCGTTGGTGCCGTCGGTATAACTAACATCAACTTTAATTTTGTACACGCCAGCTTTAACTCTGTCGATAACCTCATCACCGTCTTCATCAGGGATCTCATCGCCTTCAGCAGTGCTACCACCACCTGACGAGCCGGAGCCGGTATGAGTGCCATCCCAGACAAACTCGTTTTTACCAACCTTCGGGTTATCTACACTAAATGATTGTATCAGCTCACCTTTTTCATTCTCGATACTAATTTTCATTCGGTTTGCTGGCTTATCCAGCTCAATATTGCCTCGGGCTAAAGTATCACCGGTAAAGACAATTTCATCCGATTGCGTTAGCACACTGCGGCCAACAAGAGACGAAGCCTGCAATGCCTGGTTTGACGACATACTTTCTGCAAAGCCTTTAAAGCTTTCATTAAGCTGCCCAATGCCATCAGCCATAGTAAAATTGGTCATTTGAGCAATCATCTGATCATTTTCTACCGGCTTGGTAGGATCCTGATATGCCAGTTGCTGGGTAAGCAAGGCAAAGAAATCAGATTGCGTTAAAGCACCGTTGTTTTTGTCTGGTACCTTTTTATCGGCATCCCAATACATGCCATCCAGTGCAGTATTGTTATTTACATTGCTAGTAGTCATTGTTATGCCCTTAGTTTGCCTGGCCTAAGCGCAAGGTGCGCATAACCATTTGTTTTGCCGCTTCTGCTGTCTGTACATTGGTTTCATAAGAGCGCGACGCCGAAATCATATTGGCCATCTCTTCCATAATATTGACATTAGGTTTGTAGATATAACCGTTCTCGTCTGCCAATGGATGATTTGGTGAATACTCCACGTTTAGTGGCGCATCTGACTCAACAATGCCCAGCACTTTCACACCAACACCGTCATCACCCTGCTGGCGCTTTGCTTCCGACAGATCAGCGGCGAATACAGCATGCCGACCGCGGTAAGTTTGCTCTACGCTGCTGCTGACACTGTTAGCGTTGGCAATATTGCTGGCGGTGGTGTTCATGCGCACTGCCTGTGCAGTCATGCCACTACCGGTGATATCAAAAATTTTGTAAGAACTCATGATTACTGGCCTCCACCGGTAATGGCTTTTTTCAAGCCGCTGATCCGGGAATTCAAAAATGTCATGCTCGCCTGATACTCCAGACTATTTTGCATAAACGCATTACGCTCACGATGAATATCGACACTGTTACCGTCGCCGGTATCAGGCTGATCAGGATTGCGAAACTTAGTTTCATGCCGGGCAGCAGTAGAAATAGTAAAGTGCTGCTCATGAGTGCGGGCCATAGCGCCAGACTGGCGCGACTTTGCGTTGTTCAGTGCCTGCTGAAAATCCAGATCACGGGCTTTATAGCCCGGCGTATCTGCATTAGCGATATTTTCGGCCAACACCTGAGCACGCTGATCGCGGACCAGCATGGCTTCAGGGTGCATACCAAATGCTTTTTCAAAACTGATTGCCATTTTTTTGCCACCTCTGATTAAGCGATGGCAAATGAAATGCAAAACTCAGGCCAAATATTACTCTTAAGCCGATTAAGTTTTCTTGCGGTAGATAATACCGGGGTTGCAGCGGATCATTTCAAAATCAGCATTAATACTGGATAAGGATTCCGACGCACCGAGAAATAAATAGCCGCGCGGATTAAGGGATTGGGCAAACTGGCGGATAATTTTTGCCTTCACATCGGCAGAAAAATAAATCAGCACGTTGCGGCAAAAAATAATGTCAAACTTACCAAGCAAGGTGTAGCTGTCCAGCAGGTTAAGGTGGCGGAAACTCACATTTTTGCGCACGTTATCTTTAACACGCATCATACCTTTGCCGCTGTCTTCAAAAAACTTGCTGCGCCGCTCCGGCGATAAACCGCGTGACAACGCTAAACCGTCATACTCAGCACGCTGACAGTGCTCCAGCATAGTGTTGGAGATATCAGTGCCCATTATATGAACTCCCAAACTAAAAGCACCTGGCCGGCTTTGTTGGTACTCCAATGCAGTCATGGCAATAGAGTAAGGCTCCTGTCCGCTTGAACTGGCTGCTGACCACATTTTGACAGTACGGCAAGTTTTTTCCAGCTCAGGGAATATCTGTTTTTTTAACAGTTCATAAGGATAAGTGTCACGAAACCACAAGGTTTCGTTTGTTGTCATCGCATCTATTACAGCTGAGCGTAACTGCCGCTCAAACGGGCTCAGGGTTTTATTTACCAGTTCAGACAATGTGGCTAAACCAAAGCGCTGCATTAGCGGAGCTAAGCGGCTTTTAACTAAATACTGTTTATTGTCGCCCAGCACAATGCCACATTGCTGCTCGAGAAAATCCCTGAACAGCACATACTCTTTATCGTGTAAGTCTTTATTTGGCACTGTTAATCCTTAACTCAGTCGGTATGCAGCCACTTCTGTACAGACTCTGCCAGCTCATCCGGATTAAATTTCGCAATAAAATCATCTGCACCCACTTTTTGGACCATCTGCTGGTTAAATACACCGCTTAGCGAAGTATGCAGTATTACGTGCAGCTTTTTCAGTTTAGGATCAAGTTTAATCTCTGCCGTCAGGGTATAGCCATCCATTTCCGGCATTTCAATATCAGAAATCAGTAAACCAATTTTTTCAGTAACTGACTCATTGCAGCTCTTTGCCACATCTTGCAAATAATGCAGCGCCTCGCGCCCGTTCATTACCAGGTGCATCTTAACACCCAGCCCTTCCAGTGCGCGCTTTACCTGATTACGCGCCACTGCAGAATCATCGGCAATCAGAATAAGCCGCTCGCCCAGGTCTTCGCTGATACTGTGGGTATTAATATCTGCACTGATGGCGGTTGGCGAAGGGGAAATTTCTTCCAGAATTTTTTCGACGTCCAGAATTTCTACCAACTCTTTATCAATTTCCGTTACCGCTGTCAGGTAGCTTTGTTTGCCACTGGTGCCTTTTGGCGGCGGCATTATCGCTTCCCAGTTGATATTGATAATGCGTTCAACCGAGTCTACCAAAAAACCCTGCACCGAACGATTATACTCCGCAATAATAATAAAGCTGTTTTTGGTATCTTCAATCGGTTTACCGCCGGTGGCCAGACTCAAATCGATAACCGAAATGGTTTGACCACGAATATGTGCAATGCCCCGGACAAACTTATTGCGCTTGGGAATAGCTGTAAGTGGCGGGCACTGCAACACTTCACGCACTTTAAATACGTTAATGCCATAACGCTGGCGCCCTCTTAGCTTAAACAACAGTAATTCCAGCCTGTTCTGGCCAACTAACTGTGTGCGCTGATTTACCGAGTCTAAAATACCGGCCATCTGCCGCTCCTCTGTAATACTATCCGGATCGATTCTTGCTTTAGCACTTGTCACAGACGGTTATTTGACACTGCCAAGTCTGGCCCTGATGTTATAACCCTTAGCGTGTAAAGCATAGCCGAAACCTTATGAAAAAGTACGAAAATTTATTTAAACAAATACTTACCTGCGTTACGCTGCTTGCAGCAAGCCCTTTATCAGCGCAGGAAGACGTTAGCAGCTACTCAGCGGCTCAGTTAACAGAGCAGGCATCTGCGTGGTTGCAACAAGAGCTGGCCGTAACACCTGATAGCGGTACTCAACTACAGGTAAGCCCGTTGGACGACAGAATAGGCTATAAATATTGTCACGAACCGCTGCAGTTTTCACTGTCTCAGCCACTTACCCAACGCCAGAATACAATACAAATCCGTTGCGGTGCAGCACAGGCCTGGCAACTGTATGTACCTGTACGAATTGAAGAAATCGTTCAAACGGTAATTTTGACACAAAATATTGCTACCGGCAGCCTGATCACTGCCGATATGCTGGATATCGCCAGCCGCGAACGCCGTTTTTTACGCGGTAGCCTGGTCAGTGATACTCAGCAAATTATCGGCGCAAAAACCCGGCGGGCAATGTCTATTGGACAAATTATCACCTTGCAGGATCTTTGCCTTGTCTGTAAAGGAGATGTTGTTACAATATCAGTCAGCAATAGTGGCTTAAATGTGGCAGCAACCGGAATAGCACAAGCCGATGGTAGCTTAGGTGATGTAATAAGCGTGCTTAACCGCCAATCAAAGCGGGCTATAACAGCAGAAGTGATTGCAGTAAATCAGGTTAGTATTAAATTTTAAATATTAACTAAAGTTTTGTAGTTTAACGCCGTTAACCTGTGCATAAGGAACTGTATTAAGGTGATGAGGTACGAGCATGGCTATTAATATCAATAACTTGCAGAATAGTCCGCAAGTAAAAACTGACAAAGTTGAGCAAAATGCCCAACGTCAGCAGGCTACTGTGCAGCAAAATGCCAATCAGGCAGCGGCACAAAAACAAGATTCTGTGTCTATTACGCCCCAGGCACAACAATTTTCTAAACTGACCGAAAAAGCCAGTAACAGCAGCGGCATCGATCAGGAGAAGGTTGATAAAATCAGACAGGCGATTACCGATGGTAAGTACAAAGTGAATGTTGAACAACTGGCACGGCGTATAGTGCAGTTTGAAAGCGAGTTGTTTGGTAAAAAATGACGACCGCCAGCAACGACATCATCGCCTTATTAGATCAGCAAGAGCAGCTACTGGATGAGCTGCTTTTGTCTTTGCGGCAGGAAATTGCCGCCCTTGCCAGCCGCGATATCGCCGTGCTGGAAAGCATTATTACGCTTAAAACTACTCAGCTACAGCAACTACAACAGAATGATGCCTTACTGGCCGCCTGCGCTGGTATTGATGAGCAAAAACAACAGCCCTGGTTTAAACAAAAAGTGGCAGCGCTGGATGTAAAGCTGGAAGAGTGTAAACGGCAAAATGATATTAATCAGCAAACACTGGAACAAAGCCAGCTTACACTAGCCAGATTTAAAACCGAACTGCTGGCCAGCCGGGGTAAATCAGGCCTGACTTACACCAGCAAAGGCAAACCTGCAGTAGACAGTAAAGGTAAAGGCATTAAAGCCTGAACCACGCTCAGCCCATAGTTAGTAATAATAACGTACACTTTTAATCGTTTGTCTTGGCTGGGTGTTTTGATATAAGTGGTACACCTGCTCAAAATCCAGTTCCAGCTCCGTCACATATACATCATCAATGGCATAAGTCTTTATCACCCGGGCGCCACTTATCACACCTTTTACCGACGATGACAAATGCTCATCTTCAAGCACCATAGCGCGTAGCTGATTAGTCGCGTCAATTTTTTGTCCATATACGACTTCAGTCAGTTCACGGTAAGCATCCAGCTTCGATGCTTTCATCGCCTGCAGCATTTTGTGTTCATTGCTGTCACCATGCTGCACACTGATCGGCGCATAACCTACCGCAGTTAACACCGGAAAGGCATCCGGCTTTACCGGCGCATACTCTACATGCCGGTTCACCAGCGGAGAGCACCCCCCGGCTAATACGGCAGTTAACACTACTAAAGTGTGCCACGCTGTCATGTTTATTCTCCTGCAGCACAATAAACTTACTGTGCACTAAAAGTTAGCTGTCAAACAGAATTAGCAATATTCACGCCATAATTTAATAGCACTTTAGCTTAAGGCATACATTTTGCTTAGTTATCCGCAGTGCCAATTTATTGCAGACTTTATATGAAACTTTACCCATTTATCGCAGTGCTTGCTGTAACCCTGTTCAGTGCAAACAGCACAGCAGACTGGTATGAAGCAACCGGCCAGGCCGTTATTGAACAAGGCGATATAGACTCAGCCCGTCAGGCAGCTATTGAAGATGCGCTGAAAAGAGCCGCATTATTTGCCGGCGCCAGCCTAAGCAGCACCCAGCAACTTATTAATGGCATTTTGCAGCAAGAACAACTGGGTGTAGTCAGCAATGCACAGATCCGCAAACTACAGCTGTTATCTGAAAACCAGCACAATAATATGCTGACAGTAACACTACGCGCAGATATCACCCCACAAATAAGCAACTGCAGCGGCAACCCATACCGTAAACCAGTATTACTAAGCCAAATTCAGCTGCAGGCCCGCCAGGACGCTATATACGGCGAATTATTTGATCTGGGTGAACACAGCACAACGCAGTTAGAGCGCCACTTACGCGATTACAGCCCCACCGCCACGGTAAGCAGTTTACCGCAGGAAATGCCATTGCAATATCTGGTATACCCGGCAACCGAACAACTGTTTAGCCAGGGGTATCAGTATGTTATAAGCGCGCGTATCAACGACATGTCTCTTGGCCAAACCACCAGCCACTTCTGGCAAAAAGATTTAAAACAGCGCTACTTTGCTATTGATGTAACGCTGTTTGATCTGTTCGAGCAAAACATAGTGTATCAGCAGGAATACCGCACCAGTGCCAGTTGGCCTTATAAAAGCCACAACACGCCAGCCAGCCACAGCCAGGCGTTCTGGCAAATGCCTTATGGCAGTAAAGTAGACAAACTGCTGCAGATCATCGCCGCAGATATGCAACAACAGTTGCAATGTAAGCCGCTACTCAGTGCGATAAAGCAGGTAAGAAAAAATGAAATTATGCTCGATCTTGGCAAACTGCACGGCTTGCAGATTGGTGATGAATTGCAGCTGTTCCAGCTACAACGCCACCCTACTACACCAGGTGTAAAACGGTTGCTACAAAGCCAGCTAAACCTCACCATTACAGAACTGACAGAGCGAAATGCCTGGGCCAGCACTGATAAACAAGAGTTACTGCAGCATATTCAGCCGGGCGATGTAGTAAGTGTACGTAAAAGCAGCGGTTACTAAGTATGCAGGTTCCCAACCCCGGCGCACTCTGTTAGAATTTCGCGCCGTTGCCCCATAGTTAAATGGATATAACGGCCCCCTCCTAAGGGGCAGTTGCAGGTTCGATTCCTGCTGGGGCAGCCATAACCTCCAAACAGAAAGTCCAGCCAAGATCAATAAAGTTAAAAAATCAATATAAAATCAGTATCTTAAAAAAATAATAGTGCAACTTTAGTACAGAACCGTTTGGTAGAGTCCGCCACGGAATGTACTACAGGATGTACTACAGCATCGTCAGTGCATTTTCTGTAGTACTAAGAAAATGACTATGTCCGAGAAAACCAAGCTGCTGAGTGACACACAAGTCCATAATCCCAACCCAAAAGAAAAGTTATATTTCTTGTACGACAACGGTGGCCTGCAGCTCGGGATTTCTCCCTCAAGGAAGCAACTTACAATAAAGCAAAAATACATTGAGCGCAGAACAAAGCTTATGGAATGGTGGAGCAACCGCATAGAAGAAGCCGCAACCGGAAACCTAAGTTTGGCAGCAGGCAAAAAGAATCTTTTTCTTGTTGGGTAGTTACCGAATCCCCGAAAGGCCGCATTTTAGCGGCTTTTTTATACTGAATCGTTACCGAGTATTGCCGAATTACACTCTATTTAATAGAACGAATAGAAATAAGTAAAATATTTCGGAGGAAATACTGGAATAAAAAAAACAGTAGTCTAATTAGTCGATTCGATTAAATATTAACAACTTACGACAGCCTAACCCATGCCATCGCTGAATTTAATTCAACCTTATCAATAACTTATGGAGATATTTTGTTTGAAGTTTTGTTTGCAGTTTTGCACGAATCCACTTAGCATTTAACAAGCCTTCGGAGGATGAGGCTTAACATACCACTTTAATGAGGTTTCAAAATGAATGTAATTAATCTGTCTGAAGTCTTGGCAATGACAAAATGCAGCAGCCATTTTGGTATTCAAAAGTTAAGAAAGGGGAAGCGCCAAAGCCAATAGAACTTGGTGATAGAGCCGTTGCCTGGCTAATAAGTGACATTACTGAATGGCTTGATCAACGCATCAGTCAAAGCAAACAAGATACCGCAGCATGAGTAACACAGAAATGAAAAGGTCAGCAAGCAACTTGGCGGATGCACTGACCTTTTTTAACACCTATTCAATACTGAAAAGAGGTTAACACTATGGAATTTAATTCATCTAAACAGCAGAGGCAAGCGAAATCTAGACTAAATAGACTAGCGCCAACCGATGTAGAGCAACTAATTAGCTTGTTAAAGTATAATGAGTACAACGCTTATCTGAGAGTTATTGCGGCTAATCAAGGCATAGCAACTGACCAGCTATCAAAGTTCATCAAGAGTAATAACCACCACAACGCCAGCCAATACCTGAATGAAATGCTCATTCCGCTTGGTTTTGTAATCGCTAAATTCCGTACAGACAAACCGAGCGTTTCCTGGCACTGGCATCTGATGGAAGTTAAACGGGCTTTACAACTTGGTATTGATAAGCGGCTAAGACTGAAAATTTTCCGCTTGCTGGAGGCTGCCAACGACCAATAAAACATCGCTAGAGGCGATGCCGGAGGCTGGCATTGCGCCAGCTTCACCGCAAACACTAGCTGCCAGCGGCCAGATCCAGCGCTTTAAAATTGAAACAGATAAACGAGGAAATCACACAGCTAAGCAGCCAGATTTTTTACAACTAACATGACAGCATCCTAGTCTCCAACCAACTGCCATTCTCCGCTTTGCGCTTCTTTTTGCGACAGCTCAACAGTGTCTTTTGTTTCAAAAGCCACTTGGTCAAATTTTGATTTCTGATTCAATATACTCCGCTTACCAATTATTGTCAGAGTCTGCCGAAGATTACCGCCAGAAACTAAGCTGAACTGTTTGCCTACGACATTAATATTTGACTCGCAATCTTTACAAATTAAGACTGTGACACCACCTGACAACTCAAACTTCTCAGTTATTCTCATTCTAACATTCATTGTTAGAGCCCCTTATCTCTTAGTGTCTTCAATATTTCGACATCTTCAGCACCTAGTCCTAACATTTTTTGATGTCTGATCATAAAGTCTTTTACATGCGTCTCAGCACTACCAAGTCCACTTGTACCCAACTTATCAGTAATACCTAGTCGTGTTTGCGTTCCGTGTAAAAACTCTTCCAGAACTGCCGCCTTGCTTGGGAAAAAGGGGTCTGGGAAAAAGGGGTCGGAGCTAAAAGGGAAAAAGGGGTCGGAGCTAATACTCCTTCATCGGTCTCATCGGTCTGCCCGGCCCCTGCCGCCCTAACCGCACACCAAGCATATGCTCTATCTCTGCCCGAAAACGCTCGCCGCCCAACGGGTAGTTATGCTTTAAGCATTGCCGTAATTCCCGCATATCCTCATCAGTAATATCGTAACTAAATAATGCTTTGTAGGCTTCTCTGCGCGTTTCAGCTTCTGCACCAAGGTTAAGGTATAACGGATGCGGTGTCAGGCTCTTTATCGCCTTGCCATAACCATGATATTGAAAACTCGACCAGCGATACTCGCCAGGGTGCGTTACCATTAACGCCCTTACCGGGTTTAATTCTATGTAGCGCAAACACAGCAACAAGTATTGTTCGCTGTCTATCAGGCTGGCTTTATGCCGTCCTTCCCACAACGTGCCTGTTCGCCGATAATGGCTGTTTATATAACGCACGTAGTCCCGCCCAACACTTTGCATTACTCGGGAAATACCCTCGCTATCTTGCGGTGTCATCAATAAATGTACGTGATTTGTCATTAACACAAACGCATGCAATTCCACCTGGTAACGCTTTAAAGCCTCACCCAGGCTTTGCATGTAAAAACCAAAATCATCGTCGCAGTAAAAACAAGCTTGCCGGTTATTGCCACGTTGGACCACATGGCAAGGAATACCTTTTACGTAAAAGCGGGGTTTGCGGGCCATCGCTGATTACCATGTTATTTATTTGTAACCAGTGTAGTTCAGTTTTACTTTATTAGCTTCGACCCCTTTTTCTCGACCCCTTTTTCTGCGGCAAAACGTGTCACGAGAGACGCCCATAACCTTGCAGGCTTTTGAGACGTTATTAAGCTCCTGAGCTAAATTCAGCAGCCCAGCCTTGTGTTTAATTATCGGATTGTTAGTATGCAGCATGAGAGTTACCTTTTGTTTTTGATTACGGATTCGACACCCATATCAAAACTGGTAACTCTCATCTTTTCAAGTAGATGTGTCAGATCAAGTCGGGACTAATACACTTTATCAAAACTGAACAGGTGATACTAACTCGCCAGATCGGTATTTTTCAGCCAGAGGAATCGCTCGCTCGAAGTACTCTTGCTGAATAATAGGGATAAACTCCATTCGGTCACCGCGCTTAAAAGCATCTAAATAACTTTGTAATTTATCTACATCGCCTTTTAGTACACAGGTCAATATGTGTTTAAACTGCCAACGGGATGGAGGAACTCCACTACGCTTCTCATAATGAATAGCTAAATCGGCAGCTATCACACTTGGCTTACATTGCTGTTTAAACCAATTGATACTGCTTTCAATCATTGCATCCAAGTGAACTTCTTCCACAACTCCCGCTGGGGGTTTAAAGTTTGAGTCCCCCCCTATAAATAAAGGCCGCAGAAAACCATCCTCTTCTTGAAAAACTTGTCTTTGCAGTTCCACATACCAAGGCAAACTCATAGAAGCCATGCACCTCAAGTACTGAGCTCCAAGTCTTCCAGCTACGTTAGGAATAATATCTAGCATCCCATTTTCATCATTCTTTAAATTAAATATCCAGTCACTATCAATTTTCTCAAATTTATATTTACTCTTTAGTGACTTAATCAACTCCGCTTTTTTCAACCTACCCTCCTATACCGTCCGTTTCGACTATTTTCACGGGGATGCCATTAGGATAACCTAAGTCAGCAAAGGTTTGTCCTGGTCTGGCGTCCAGTTGTTTAGCCAGCTTACCGCTAGGAACTGCATCTGGCGGAATCCGATACTGCGGCTTGCCACTAGCGTCCACTCCGACCTGTTCAAATACCTTGGATTGATTTGTGGATAATCCTGCATTGCCAGTTTTAACTTCAATAAAACCCATACTGCCATCTTGCCCCATATGGAATATATCGGGCTTGCATGTTGTTCCGCAATTACCTGTCACCGACCCATCATATACTACAACATCACCCTTGTTCTGATATTGACCACCAATATCCGCAACCTCCGCATTATGATGATCTCGCTTTTCACCAATATCAGTTTTAGGCCTTGGAGACTTAATAGGTTGCTGCTTACCATCTGCATCAATCGTATAGTAACTGCCGTTGCCACTCTCTCCTTGACGCTGATAAACGGTTTGCCCGTCTACAGCATAACCGGTATCTACCGCCTTGCCGCCTCCAGGTCCCGTTATAGTACCATCAGTATTTCGCTGATACCCCTCTGGTAACGGTGAAGAAGCGCCATCGCCTTTTTTAACAAACCCTATACCAGCGCCTAAACCTAGTACTTCAAGGCCGAATTCTGACCCCGCTTGCAGATTAGTTGAGAAGCCGCCATCGACTTCTATTCCCAAAAAGCGCTCATGGGTATCGACGTCAACCCCGGTAGCTCCAGCCGCAACAACTTTCGCAACGCTTTGCTGCAAGTCTCTGATTTGCTCTCCGAGTGCTGTGTCAACAACAATATCTTTTGCAACATCCACTGCGGTTTTAATTACGCCGCCAGTAAGCAGGCCCAATCCAATCATGGCGGCCTGTGCTTCTTCTGCAGGTAAACCAGATACAAACTCTTTTACATTGTTCATACCGAGCAGAACTTTTTGTAGCGGGGTAGGTTTAACACCTGTAATCAGTATTTCAATAGGCTCACCTGGCACAGGTGATGACTGATTATCACTACCACTGCTTGCAGCAGGTGTAATTTTACCATCCCCTATTGCATCGCCATTGGTTAGGATGTCACCAACAACGCTATAAAACGCAGGATTTGTTAACAGCGCTTTAGCAACTGCGGGGTCAACTCCTGACGCAATCAGCAGATCTAGTGTTTTTTCAGCATTATCTTTAAGTGCTGCTGATACATTGGGATTGTCAATGTTATATAAAAACTGGGTTATGTCATTCAGCCCAAGGTTATGTGCAACATCACCAACAGCCTCTTGCACAACTTCTGCATCCTGTGCAATTTGTTCCCGCCCTTCCTCAGTTAACAACCTGTGGTCTACTGTCAGGTCAATATTGCCCTGCTGGCGGTCTACTGCGTACAACTCTTTGTTAATGGCATCAACATCGCGGTTTAAACCTTGTGGCTCAACTTCATTGCCGCCCACGGTGATATTGCCCTGGCCAACAGTGGCTAAGGTTTTATCCAGGCTTTGGCTACTTTGGTTCTGGTAGCTGTAGTTGCTGCTGTTTAACGCTAAATCGGTATTGCTCTGGTTTGGGTCTGCCGGGTTGGCGGCATCACTTACCCCGACACTGCCACTGATACCAAAGCTCTGGTTACTGCTATAGCTACGGTTGCTCAAATCAGTAAAGTTAAAGCTACCGGTGTTCAGGCTTAAGTTGCCGGTGTCATTACCTTGTGCATCCTGTGCCGCAATTAAGGCGCCGGTTAGCTGGGTATGGCCGTTTACATCAATATTAACGGCGCCGCCGGTAATGCTGCTTAGCACCGTTTCGGTGGTTTGGTAACGGCCATTGCTGGCATTAATACCACCATTTACGCTGCTTGTATCACCGCTGCTGCCATCAAAACCTGCACCGCCACTGATACCAAAGCCTTTATTGCTGCCGCTAAAGCGGTCTTGCACCGACTCAAGTAGTAAATCACCGCCAATATCCATGTATACACTGCTGGCACCGTGCAGGTTGCCGCCGATAATATTGGCATCGCCGGTGGTGACGATGTTCAGGTTATCTGCCGTTAAGCTACTGTTGGTGTGTGTGGTTTGTTTATCCTGCTGCTGGCTGCTGTTTAAGCTGGCATTCACCGTTGGCCCGCCTGCTGCGCCCCACACCGTTTGCGCTATGGTCATACTGCCGCTTTGAGTATCGGTTTCTGAGCGCTGCGTATCCTGGCTGGCCAGCACATTAAGCTCGCCGGTAAAGATATTCAGGTTTTGGTTGGCGTTAAGTGCACTGCCCTGAATAAGGGTATTGCCGCTTTGGCCATCGCCTCCGGTAACAATATTGATATTATTGCCGTTAATGGTGGAGGCCACTGAGCTGGTCGCATCCAGGCTGCTGTCGGTTTTACTGGCCGCTATATCCAGCTGTAAGCCGGCATTAAAGCCATAGGTGGCACCGCTTTGCGCTGCCGCTGCGGTTTGTTGTACCAGCAAGGTGCTTTTACTGACCAAGTTAGCACTGGCAGTAGCGATACCTGCCACGTACCAGGCTTCATCACCTTTTACATCGTCCAGCAGGTTACGCAGCTCTACAATGTCGCTGTAATTTACGCCAGGTACTTTGTTCTGATAATCAGCTTCCAGTTGCGCTAAGGTGGTTTCCAGTTGGTCTTTTTCTTTCTGGTATTTACGGTAATCCGCTTCGGCCTGTTTTACCTGGTCTTTAGCGTCATCTACCGCCATCGCCGCCTTTGCAACCTCTACCGCCTGATGTTGCACCACCAGACTGATTTCAGCCTTACCATGCACTTCTTCCAAGGTTTCGCTGTAGCTGCCTGTGGCTTCTTTAACAACAACATCGCCACCAGCTATCAGGTTGACATTGCCTTGAGCATTAATCGCCGAACCTTCAATCTTAATATCTGCAACCGAATCCAGCTGAATACCCTCACCGGCATTTAACTCACTGGCTTTGTGGTGAGTGGCGTTGCTAGCAAAATCGACTTTATCGTAAGTGGCACTGCCCAGGCTCAGTTTTAACTGGCCATTTTCAGCTTTTAACAGCTCGTCCGGCCGGGTCAGCGCTTTTAACGCATCACCGAAGCTGACGCTGATATTTTGCTCACGTGAATAGGTCTCGGTGGTTTCCCTTGCCGCCAGTACCTGAATATCACCAATATCCGTTTTAACCGATATGCCTTTATCCGCATCCAACACCGAGCCAATCACGGTAGCACTGCCGGCATCAATAATAATATTGCCGCTGGCGTTAATGACTGAACTGTCGGCGGTGATGCTGGCTAAACCACTTAACGCTTCTTTGGAGGAGAACAGGCTGCCGCCGCTAAAGAAACCACCGGATTGACTGCGTGACTCACGAATACTGCTTTCTTCACCCGAGGCTACCAGCACTTCGTTAAAGGCGGTTAAGCCGATATTGTCGCCGTTCAGCTCACTGGCCAGGATGGCGATATCGTTACCGGCATTGAGCAGAATATTGCCACCCGCAGTTAACTCAGAGCCTGCCAGCAGCGCATCCTGCGCCAACTCTTCACGGCTTTTTGATTTTAAACCGCCAAAGCTGCTCTTGCTGGTGTGGCTGTAGGCGTAGTCCTGATATGTACCGGCTGTTACGGTAATATCATTACCAAAGGCAATAATATTCTGCTCAGCGTTAAGGTTACTGCCTACCATAGTGATATTGCCGCCAGGCAGTTCAACTACATTGCCTGCCTCATCCACCGTGGCATTTAGCAGGATATTACCGGCAGTAATACTGGTGCCCTGCACTTCTTCATGCAGGCTTACCGTTTCGGTAACTTTTTTCTTAAAAGTACTCTTTTTGGTGGTTTTATCAGCATCGTAATGCGATTCCACCACCGCCAGCAGGTTCATATCGTTACCTGCTGCAAGGGCCGCTATGCCACCGGCATTAAATTGTGCCCCCTCAGACTGCAAATTATTCCCCGCCACCACGCTTAAATTGCCGCCGGCGTCAAAGCTGACTACATCATAAGTGCGGTGCAGTTCTATATCGTGGCCGCCTTTAAAGTACTTCTCGTGGCCGCTGAGTTTTTCTACTGCGCCCAGCAGTACGTCGTTACCGGCATTGAGGCTGATATCGCCTGCGGCGCTGAATTTACTGCCTTGCAGGGTAAGGCCCGTCTTGAAGAAAGCGAGGGCGCGCAGCTTTCTTAGGGCTGAACGCGAGGACAAAGGACGTCCGAGCCGGGAGGACGATCATCAGGGATGTGTATACTCAGAACCCTGCTCAGTGAACTATAGACAACATGCTTTTAAAGTTACTAATTTACATAAGCTTTAGCTTATTGCTGATGCTGAAAGGCTGGTACAGCTGCTTTACCCGAAAACCACAGACAGCACCTCTTTATGCCAAACCCATTACAGCAGTTTTGCCAACACAGCGTTACTACAAAAACCGTAAAAAGCCGCAATGGGTGGTGGACAAGGTGCTCTATTTGGCAGCGATATCTGGCTACGGGGCCGGTAAAGTAGCGGAGTTGTTTAACCAGCGCTACGGCCATAACGGTGATAGCGTGGGGAAAACCTTTGTTTACTATCAGATAAAAAATCAGCAGTACCAGATACGCATTCTGCGCCGGGATATTAAGCACAAGCCACCGCGCACCTTGCCGGTTAACCAAACCTGGGGCATGGATTTAACTACGGTGACACTGAGCAAACAGCAAAAACTCATTCTTGGAATTGTCGATCACGGTTCAAGGCTGAGTATTGCGCTGCGGGAGCTGAAATCTAAACATTCCGATGTGCTGCTTCTTGAGATCTGCCAGGCAATAAGACAATTTGGCTTGCCCAAATTTATCCGGTCGGACAATGAAGCCTGTTTTAATTCATGGTGGTTAAAAAGTTGCCTGAAATTACTCGGCATTAAACACCAAACAACAAAGGTTGCCAGCCCTTGGCAAAACGGCAGAATTGAGCGCCTCTTTGGTACGTTTAAACAGAAATGGCAGCAGCTAAACTTCAACCAATGTGATCTCCAAACCGAGCTGGCGATTTACCGCGCTTGGTATAACCAAATCCGAACTCATCAGAATTTAGGTGGGCTAACTCCTGCCGAAGTATGGCAAGGCAGGCAGAACAAAAATGCAGATAAGGCGCAGTGGGTTAGTGCATGGCAGGGTGTGTTATGTGGTTATTATGTGCCTGATTAGCAGCAACCGTTTTATGGCAGGATAAAAAAACAGCATTCGCACAGGATGCCGCCTTACCCTGCCTGAAATACAGAAAGCGGCTAACCAAATGCAACAGACATAAAAAAATCCGGCGAAAGCGCCAGATTTTTTATGGTTAACAACCGGAAGCTGATTAAATATCCAACAAAATCCGGTTGTTTTTACCCGTCCCCGGTGTGCGAACGGTATGAACGGGACACTTCAGACAAAAAACGGCAGAGTATGGATTGTGTTGGAGCTGAATTCGTGGGGATCCCTCAGGCTCCGACCCCTTTTTCCTCAGCTCCGACCCCTTTTTCCTCTCTAGCTACCCCCCCTTTTGTTCTCTTTTCTCGAAAGCTTTAAATTGACTTTCATTTTTGATAGATACCCGACCAGCATCAACATCAATAAATATATTACGACAAGAGCAACCCATACCCTCCTCTGGATGGCTAGGGATAACATCCCCGCATATAATGCATTCATAGTAGATCCCTTTTCCTACAGGATACCCATGATCTAAATTGAAATTCAGATATCTCCGCTCTTCCATATCAATCTCCGTCAGCCTTTTTTAAATGTCCTGAATCAATTAATTCTTGTACTGTTTTAGGTAATTCGAATTGTACACCACCACCAGGTCGATTAAACCATGGAGCTGCATTTCCAGCATCAACTTGAATAGGAAGAACAACCTCATAAATATTCAAAGGTTTAGTTTCCGATGAATTCGGCAGAGCTCTTAAAGGGAATGGTGTCCCATCTGGAGCAACAAATGTTCCTTGTGGACCTCCATACCTATCAACTTTCACTCCAGGAATTAATGTTGCTGGGGCCGAGTATCCATCAAATCCTCTGTTTGGAGGCCAAATTTCTGCTCCATGCGGGATATCACCAGCTCCGCTGAATTTATTTATACCACTTAATTTTGCCACTCCCCCTAACAAGGCAGCGGGTTCCCATATATAACTGCCTATTTCTCCTACATTGCGGCCAGCCGCCCCGGCAACTGAATCAGGGTTACCAAATGGTGTGCCATAACCAATTAATGAGTCATATTTTGCTGTAAATGGATTAACGCCACTTGCTGGGTAATTGTATATGTTCATGCCAAACTGTAATGTCTGGTATGTAGCATCCAGTAAGCTTGCACCACCCCATAACATTGCATCGAGGCCATCTCCAACGGGAGCATCTGGCGATAAACCTAAACTCTGACGTAACTGTGTATTTTGATTTTGGTAAAAACCTATCGCACCATTAAAGTCTATCTCACTACCAAAAGCCGGTATAGTTTCATTTTGCGAAGCCGCGTACTGGCCTCTGTTAATGCCCGTTTCCAGGCTCTGGTCGGCGTATTTCTGCCCTTCATCGTAGTAGTCATTCAGTAAACCACCCAAGGAATTAAACTCATTTTGCTGCTCGGCAAAACTCTTCTCCGGCATCGGTGGCGCATCAGCTATCTGGTGATTGTCTTCCGGTAACTGCCCTTGGTTTGCCAGTGCTCCGTCTTTTATCTGGGCTATTCCCGCCAGCATTTTTTCCGCAAGTTCCCGCTCTGCAGCACTGTCGCTGTTTTGCAGCCGCTGAAGCAGTTCGGGATTGTTTTTCACTGCTTCGTCAAACGCAATCAGCTCTTTCGGCGATAACCCCCCGAGGTTTTCAATAAAGTAGCTCACTGCCGCTATCGCATCATTGATGGCACCCGGCGTTTGCTCCAGGGCGTCCAGGCTGGCATTCAGTAACCCCATGTAAGCTTCCGGGCTGCCTATGCTGGCAACATTATTCCGCCACTTATTCAGTTGCTGCTCTGGGTTCTCTACCAGATTACCCAAACTATCCAGCGCTGTGGTGCTGGCGTACAGGTTCACATCCTTGCTGTCGTCTTTGGTGATTTCCTGCGCAATACTGGTATCGCGGTTTAAGTCGCTCAGGTCTTGTTGTGGGTTATCCCGCACAATAATGTTGCCTTCGCCCACCGTGGCGCGGTTAATTTGCTCTTTGTCGTGGTTACTGTAATTACCACTGGCGTTGTAGTTGGTGTTGCTCTCTTTCTGGTTAGTGCTGGTGTCATCACCTATGGTAAAACCTACATTCAGGTAGTAGCTTTTCTCTTTGTCATGGTCGGCTATGTCGGTATACGCCAGGCTGCCGGTATCCAGGGTTAAGTTACCCTGGTCATTACCGTTTTCATCGATATTGGCAATCACGGCACCGTCTATCTGGGTATGGCCTTCGGTGCGGATATTGACTGAGCCGCTGCCAATAATGCTGCTTTGCTCATTAACCCAGGCACTGCTGCCTTCGGTTTCGCCATAGCCAACACTGGCACCACCGCTGGCACCAGCACCTACCGTGATATTGGCGCTGACATCCCAACGGTCACCTTCTACCTGGCTGGTGTTTTGCACAGACGCCACGGTTAAATTACCGCCGATATCCATATCCACATCGGTTGCTGCCAGGTTGCCACCGGCTATAGTGGTGTCGTTGCCACTTTTTACCGTCAGGTTATTGCCTGCCGTAATATGGCTGTTGCTGTGGTTCGTGCCTTCGCGGTCTAGCTCGCCTTCGCCCATGGCCATATTGGCAGTAAAGCCAACGCCGTTAGAGCCAAAGTTCGCTCCCGCCCCTGCGCTTAAATGGCTGTCTTCGCTGTTGCTGCTAAACTGGTTTTCGGCCGCTTTGATAATAATGTCGTTACCGGCTGTCAGCGCTACGCTGTCATCGCCGTTAATGTCACTGCCTATAATGGCTAAATCGTTGCGGGCATTTACGTTAACGTTACCACCGGCATTCAGGCCACTGCCCATTGCATCTGTGTTCTGCGTGTCCAGCTCGCTGTCTGACTGGCTGAACCCGGCCGTTAAACTGACATTACTGGTACTGGCATTCAGGTTTAAGCCTACCTGCAGATATTCGGTATTATGCTGGCTGCCACTGCTGTTTTGCGCGGCGAGAACACTGATATTTTCGGCATCAACGTTAATGTTGCCTATCGCATTAACCTGGGCCCCTTCAAACAAGGCATCGCCACCGGCGTTAACCGTAACATTGCCACCGGCCGTTAAGCTGCTGCCTTTGGCGATACCTTGTTGCACGGTGTTGGTAGTGGTTGTCGTGGTTTGGCCTAAATGCGCACCGGCACTTGGGCCAGCGTTATTCAGGGTGTCGGCCGCCTGCATTACCGAACTGGCAACACTGACCGCATCACCACCCTGGCCTAAATTACTGATGGCATCGACGGTATTACCAATATTGTAATTAGCGCTTACCGTTAAGCCGTCGCGGATACTGCTATGCTCGGTTTGCTGGTTAAACAGCTCTTGCGCAGTAACAATGCTGATATCTTTTACTGCACTGAGGCGGATATCATTTACCGCAGCAATATCGCTGCCCGATATCAGCAGGTCATTACCGGCATTTAGCTGCACATTATTTGCCGTTAATACACTGCCCGTTTGGGTAGTGCTGTTACTGGTTAAGGCATCTTTTTGTGTGTCGTCACCGGCAAATACGCTTAAGGTATTGCTGTCTGCGCTGATGGCAATACCGGTTTTGGTTTCAGTTTGGCGGCTGTAGCTGCTGTTACTGCCCTGGCCGGTTAACACATTAATATCCCGCCCGGCATCCAGCAACAAATTACCCCCGGCATGCAGCTCAGAGCCTACTATATTGACATCGCGGCTGGCACTCAGTGCCATATTGTCTTTCGCGGTAAAGACGCTGCCAACATAGTCGGTTTGAATAGTGCGGTTTTCATTCGCGGTTTCTTTGGCGACCGATAAAAAGTTATCGCTAAAGCCAAGCGCCAGGCCGTTACGGCGGGTTTCCTGATACAGCGAGGTTGTTTCGGTATCGCCCAGAATATTAATATCTGCCGCTTTGGCACCTTCATTACCAAAACCGGCTTGTGCCACGATATTGTCGGCGTTAATACGCCCAGCCAGCACGTTAATATCGTTCTGGGCTAACAACACCATATCGCCACCGGCATTTAATTCGGCATGGCCCAGGTACTGCACATCGGTTTCGCTGATTTTGGTAGAGCCGAACAAACCACCAAACATGCTTTTTTTCTTCACATGGTTTTCAGCCTGCCATTCTTCACCGGAGACAATATTTAACTCGCCGCCGCTGTAGGCCACCATATTGCCGCCAGCCTGAACGTAAGTGCCTTCGAGCAACACATTGCCGGAATTAAGCAGTTGCAGGCCATCATCGCTTTGCTGCGCATTCAGGCTGACATTGCCACCGGCAACAATTACCGAGCCCTGATGCTCGGCACTGTAGGTTTCATCGATATAAACGGTTTTCTTAAAGGTGCTTTTCTTAGTGCGTTTATCAAGATCTTCGTGATATTCCACTACACCCAGCAAGTTCATCTCATTACCCGCTGCCAGCTCAACATCGCCAGCAGCGGCAAACACCGCCCCCTCAGACTGCAAATTATTCCCCGCCACCACGCTTAAATTACCACCAGCGTCAAAACTGACGACATCATAAGTGCGGTGCAGTTCTATATCGTGGCCGCCTTTAAAGTACTTCTCGTGGCCGCTGAGCTTTTCTACTGCGCCCAGCAGTACGTCGTTACCGGCATTCAGGCTGATATCGCCTGCGGCGCTGAATTTGCTGCCTTGCAGGTCAATATTATTACCTGCTGTCATGCTCAGGCTGTCGTTAGAAATAATTTGCGGTGCTTTACCTACCGAGGTGTAGGTAGTGCTGTTGCCGTTGTCAAAGTTAACCGTGTGCTGGCTAAACTCGGTGCGGTTAATAATATCGCCACCGGCATCTAACAGCACATGGCCGCCGCTTAGCAGGTTTTGGTTAATAAGATTATTACCGGCGCTAATGCTTAATACATCATTGCCGGTTAAGCTGCCAAGGTTAGTAAAGTCACCGCCAATATCCAGCCATAGCGTGTCGCTTTGCAGGTTCATATTGTTGGTAAAATCGCCACCCAGTTGCAGGCCCAGCAGGTTTTCACTGTCGAGAAAGCCAAAGTTGCCCATATTAAGGCCGCCTTCACTGCGCAGAATTAACCCTTCACCGGCAGCGATGCCGCTGTCGATGTTAAAACCGGCATCAGCAGTAATATCGATAGTACCGCCTGCACTTAAGGTTACGCCGTCGGCCAGTAAATCGTTCTGGCTGATAGCGGCGTACAGGGCTTGCTGGCCTTTATTAATGGCGTTAGCGTCGAAGCCTAAATCTTCAGTAAGTACGCGCATTTGCTCGTCGGTAATAAACACATTCTGGCCTGCCTGCTGCCCGGTAGCGCTATTACCTTGTGTGGCAGTTTGTGTAGCGCTTTGTTGCTGCGCACTATTTTTCTGCTGCGCGAGCGTGCCCTGCTGGTTATCTACCAGGCCTTTGATAATGAGATCGGGGTTATAGTCGCCATTGCCGGCGATATTACCGTTGCCGACCAGGCCGCCACCTTGTTGCTGGCCGGGGCCCTGTGGTGCAGTGCCTTGCGACACCCGCAAGCTGGCTGCCATATCCGGTGACATAAAACCAATACCCTGCGCGGCGATACCCGATTGCATAGCATCAGCCTGCTGGCGTGCAGGATCAGTTACCTGCACATTGCGCACGTCGCCCTGAGTGGCCACTAACTGCGCCGAACCCACGTTTAGATCATTGCCATGCAACAGATCACCGGCATTAAGCTGGCGATTGTCGCTGCTAACAGCCGTTATTTGCTGGGTGGGGTTATTTACAGCGATATTAGCTGCCGTACCGGCATCAGGATTAACCGCCAGTTGCACAGCGTCAACGCCGCTGACATCTGTATTCAACCCGGCCTGTTGCTTAGATTGCAGCGTTGCACTACCAACTTGCCCTACCTGCTGTTGCTGGCTTTGCAGTGCGGTGTTATTGGCTACTGTCTGCCCTGCAGCATCCAGCGTATTAATCTGCCGTGCGGTAGTGCCAACTACCTGATCAATGCCTACATTATCCAGCTGGCTGCCCGGTTGCACGCCGGTATGGTTAACATTGCTGTCACGCCATTCGGCATCAACAGTACCGCTATTACCGGCAGTGACACCATTGGCAGAGCGGTTGGCACCGCTGGTATTCTGGCTAGTACCATTATTGCGGTTAACGGCAACGGTACTGCTATTGCTGGCACCGGCGTTACTACCACGTGAAGCACTACCACTGCTGCCATTGGCTGCAGTAGACACGCCCGATACCAGATTGCCGTTTAGCGGGCTGGCATTGTTTAACTCTACCTTGTTTTTTAATGAACCAGAAATACCATTACCAGCATAAACAGTGCCGACACTGCCGCCTGTATAGGTTGTTTCGTTGTATTCATCTACTTTTACAGGGGCACCAGAGCCATAGCCCGGCCCAGGCTCCATACATCCTCTGTCAGTAATACCCACCAGGCAACCAACTGTCATGGTTTCCTCATACACTTCTACCTGATGCACTTGCTGGTTAGACGCTGAGTTGCCAATAAAATTGATACCACTAACCACCAGGTTATTACCGGCAGAAATCGTGCTGTAGTTATTGGTAATATGGCCATCAAGATACATATCTCTGCCTGATGCGATAATACCGGCAGTACCAGATAGTTGTGCACTATAGGTTGTTGTAGTGCGTTTTTCTGTGGTTGATGTAATTATTTGCTTTGGCCCATACTGGTTGTAGCTGGAAGGGTCCCCATCGACATAGGTATGTCTGGTCGTTACAGCTCCATCAACAAACTCAACGGTGCCGGTATGATCATTCAAAATAGTGCCGCTAATGCTTAAGTCTCTCGCCGCAGCTATAGTACCGCCGGTATTGGTTACCGTGGCGCCTGAAATAATAGCGTCCTGATTGGAGTAAATATTGGCGGTATTGCTGACATTACCGTCGATGGTTAGCAAATTACTGGCAAACAGCAGGTTGCGGTTGTCGATATTGCCATTAATATCTAAATGGCTACCCGCAGCTATGGTGCCAGTGTTGGTAGTATTCGCGGCATTTAGCGTTAATACCGCATCGCTGCTGACAATACCATTATTGGTTAACCGGTTAAGGTCGAGCACAGCATTACCACCAGAGCGGATCACGCCAGTGGCATTATTAGTTAGCTCTGCAGCATCTACATTTAATGTACCGCTGGCAACAATATTGCCGCTATTTGTGATATTGCCATTGCTGTTTAACTGCAGGTTACGGCTGGCACTTAGCAGCTCACCATTTTGCAATACTATACTGTTATCGCTGTTAAGCAGCAGATCGCGGCCATAAATCTGGCCGGCAGACAGGCTGTTTACTGCAATAGCAACAGTGCCGTCAGATTGCACTGTGCCGCTGGTGTTATTCAGTGTGCGCACGTCCAGATCTACTGCTGTAGCACCGCTTATAGTACCGCTGTTGGTCAAAGTACCGATGCTGTCGATATCCACTTTACCGCCACGGCTGGCCAGCGTGCCGCTATTGGTAAGGTTAGTACCCGTTAGGGTAAACAGGTTGGCAGCAGAAATAACCCCGGCATTATTAAGCGCGCTGCCGCTATTGAGGCTGATACCACCATTACTGATAATCCGTGAATTTATCGCATCATTGGCTACCGAGCTGGCAGTAATGGCCAGATTACCGCTGCCGGCCAGCAGGATACTGCCATTGTTATTGTCCAGCGCAGCGGTATTGAGTGTCAGGTTAGTGCCATTGGCAGCAATGTGCCCGTTGCGGTTATGTAAAGCACCGCTTTGAATACTGCTTGAACCGCTACCCGTACCGATAACCTGTCCGTTGCTATTGGTAAGGGTGCCACTGCTGGTAAGCTGATATTGGCTGGCAGATAACACGCCATAGCTGTTATCCAGGTTGCCCTGTGCCGTAGCCACTAACTGGCCAGCGCTTTGCACCAGGCCTGATTGCTGGTTTAAATGGCTGGCGCTTTGCAGTGTCAGAACACCATTACCACCGTGCTTGATTTGACCATTGCTGTTATTCAGCTCGCCACTGCGGGTAATAAGGCTGAAGTTATTATTGGTTGCCTGAATAACACCGTTGTTATTGCTCAGGCTGGCCGCACTGATTTGCGCATTATTAGTGCCCGTTGAGGTAATAACACCGCCGTTATTGTTTAGCGCAGCCGAAGTCAGGCTAAGGTTTTGCCCTTGCAAACTGCCGCTGTTAGTCACGCTACCTGCGGTATTAATGGTCAGATTGCCATCACTTAGCAGGCTGCCGCCCTGGTTATGCAGCGCACTGTTTACCTGCATATTGCCTTTGGTATACAGCTGGCTGTTGTTGGTAAAGGTACCACTGCCGTTGATCAGCATACCCTGTTCAGCATAAACGGTGCCGGCACCGATAATACTGTTTTGAATGGTAGCCAAACCTGCGCTGGCAATACTGCCACCGGTATTGTTGATGCTGCCGTTATTGCCAAGCAGTAAGTTGCCCGTGCCGGCATGAATAATGCTGCCACTGTTGCTCAGGTTGCCGCCAAAGCTCATATCACTGGCATTGTTATACAGGGTGCCGCTGTTGGTTAGCTGTGCCACATTAAGCTGCAAGCTGTTGGCCGCAGTGGCAGCGTTAATCAGCACACCGCTACCCTGGTTTTGCAGCGTATTACCGGTATAACTTGCGGTATTGCTTTCAATGCGGCCGCTATTTTGCAACAGGTTAAAGCCGGATACATTCAGGTTATTGGCCGACCAGGTACCGCTGTTGCTAACGTTGGCAGCCTTTACCAGCGCATTATTGCCGGCATACAGTAAATGGCTGTTATTTACACTGGCAGCGTCCAGCTGCAGGTTGTTCGCAGCAGAAATGCTACCCGCGTTGGTAATAGTATTGCCGGCAGCATTAAGCGTAATATTGTTGGCTACCAGCACGGCACCGGCCTGGTTAGCCAGAGCAGAATTAAGCTGCAGCTGTTGCTGTGCCTGCAAAGTACCGCTGTTGCTAACATTACCGGCGTTTATCACCAGATTGGCATTTGACGCTATGGTGCCGGTATTGGCTAAATTACCCGCCTGAGACAAGGTAAAAGTACCTGAGCCCAGATGTAACAGTTTGCCGTTGTTGTTATTCAGGCCCTCGAGAGTAAAATCCCAGTTGCGGCTATGGCTGGCAAGGGTACCGTTGCTGTTGTTTAACTGCGCAACGTTAGTTAGCTGCAACGAGTTGTCGTTGGTGTCGGTGGCAAGAATAACACCGTAACTGTTGTCCAGCGCGGCAGCACTTAATGCCAGTGTCTGGGCGTTAATCACCCCTGCTGTGTTATTAATACTCTGCCGGGCATTTAGCTGCGCCGCTGTGGCCTGTATGGTTCCGGCGCTGTTGTCAATTTGCTGTGCGCTGGCGACAAGGTTGCCTGCGGCTTGCAATAAGCCCTGGTTATTGGTAAGCCCGGTAGCTACTGTCAGCTGTAGATCAGCATTAGCGGCTAAGGTGCCCTGGGTATTATCAATACTGTCTGCGGCAATATTCAGCGTATCTGCAGCAAACAAGGTACCCTGATTATTGCTCAGTGCGCCGGTCAGTTGCATATCGATATTATTGGCAACCAGGTTGCCATTATCGTTATTCAGGGCACCACCGCGAAGGTGTAGTGTGCTGCCGCTTTCTATCCGGCCGGCATTATTGCTAAGTTGGCCGGCACTGATGCTGGCATCAGCCAGCGCTGAGATTTGGCCGGCATCGTTAGTTAAACCGTCGCTGCTAATACTCAGCTGACCGGCACTGCCTTGCTGGTAAATCGTGCCGGCATTATTGTTTAGTAGCGCCGTGCTGATGTCCACAGCCCCGCCCTGCAGCAGGCCGGCATTGTTGCTCAGCTGGGCTGCTGTTATTGTCAGGTCAGCGGCAGCAACAGTGCCGTCGTTATTATTAAGCGTGCTATCTACCCGCAGCAGTAAACTGCCATCGCCCTGCTGGTAAATCAGGCCGGACGTGTTATTTACGCTGCCTGCCGTTATCTGCATATTACCGGCGGTGGTCAGTATGCCGTCAAGGCTGTTATCTATCGCACCGCTGATAGCCAGCTGATAGTGTTGCCCGGCAGCAGAAATTTTACCGCCCTGGTTAATCAGGCTGTTACCACTGATATTCAGCTCGCCACCGGCATGCATCACACCGGCAATATTGCTGATGTCAGTACCCGCAAGCTGCAGATCTGTCGTCGCCTGCACGACGCCCTGGTTGTTATTCACCACACCGGCTAATGCTACCGCGCCCTCACTGAGAATGCGCCCCTGCTGGTTATTCGCCAGTGCACTGATATTTAGTGTGCCATTACCCAGCAACACCACATCGCCTTGCTGATTGTTCAGCACAGTATTCAGTTGCAAAGTATTGCCACGGCTTTGGATCAGGCCGCGCTGGTTGTTCAGTTCAGCAGCGTTGATTTGCAGCGCGCTGTCGGTGGCCAGTGCCGCTATAGTGCCATCGGTATTATTAAGCTGGTTAGCACTGATAAACAGGTTATCACCCAGCAAATTTCCGCTGTTGCGCAGTTGCTCTGCCGCCAACTCAACGGTTGAGGCCTGTATTAAACCGCTGTTGGTTAACTGCTGTGCCGTCACAGCTAATACTGTGCCGGCACCTATTTCACCACTATTGTTAAGCGCATTCAGCGTCAGTTGCATCTGGCCGGTGCCGTGCTGCAGTATTAAGCCATCGGCATCATTGAGCAGGCTCTGGGCTGTCAGTGTCATATCGCCCTGGCGGGTATACAGCACACCACCACTGTTATCTAACACCGTATCCAGATTAACCGTTAAGCCGCTGCCTGCCAGTATCTCACCACTACTGTTGTTCAGCGCGCCGGCCTGTACCTGCAGTTGTTGCTCGCTTAACAACTGCCCCGCAGTGTTATTTACCACGTAAGGCGTTACCAGTGTTAAAGCACCAGTTGCTATAATCTGACCGTCATTATTATTCAGGGCAATACCATCTTGCTGGCCTTGTAAATCCAGGCTGAGTTCACCCTGGCTTACCAGCACACCGTCAGCATTATTCACATAACCCGCATTGAGTTGCAGGCTGTCGGCTGCTTCTATTACCCCGCTTTGGTTGTCCAGCATTGCGGTCTGCACCAGCACATTCTGGCCACTTAACAGGCCCTGATTGCTCAGTGCATCTGCACTTAGCTGCAGTGTTTGCCCGGCACTGATTTGCCCGCCTTCATTCAGGCTAAGCTGCCCGGCAGCGATACTGACCAGACCGTGACCGGCGATAACCCCATCGCCCTGCAGTAATTCTGCTGCCTGCACGTCCAGTTGCTGCCCGGTACTGACAATAATGCCTCCTGCATTAAGCAGGCGGCCGGCCACTTTCAGTTCAGCGGTAGCGCCCTGGTTGCTTAGCTCACCGTTACGGTTATCCAGTGCTGTAATATCCAGCAGCAGATTACCGCCGTTACGGATAACGCCACCGTTATTGTCCAGCTCAGCGCCGCTGATATTTACCGCACCCTGCGCCTGCAATACCCCTTCGCGGTTTAGCACCTTACCGGCGATGGTTAGTGCATTGCCTGCATACACCGTACCCTGCTGATTGGATAACTGTGTCAGCTGCAATTCGCCGCTACCGGCATGGACCAGCGTGCCGGTATCATTATCCAGTGCATCGCGCAGTATCAGGTTTTGGCCATGGCTTTGAATATGGCCACGGTTGACAATGCCATTAGCGACGTCAAGTTGCAGAGATTCACCCACAGTACCGGTGGCCAGCAACAGGCCCTCATTGACCAGTTGCGTGCTGCTAAGCCGGGCATTGACCGCTTGAATAGTGCCACTGTTAGTCAGGCTGTCGGTTACAACAATCAGCGTAGCGGCATCCACCAGGCCACTGTTGTCAAGCTGTGCCGCATTGATGTTTAACTGCTGTGCACTATGCAGTGTGCCACCGTTATTTGTTATAACACCGCTGGTAAGCTGCAGGCTCTGCCCGGCTAACTGGCTGATAATACCGTTATCGTTATTGAGGGTGCCTGCAGTGATACTGGCATTGCCGTCAGTGATGATAAGCTCGCCCTGGCTGTTATCCAGTGCCTGCTCTACCTGCAGTAACAGGCTGTCGTTGGCCACTATCAGGCCGGCGTTATTGCTCAGATTAGCCGCCTGGATTTGCAGTTGGTCACTGAACAAACGGCCATTATTATTGTTCAATGCTGTAACAAAGATGTCTGCCTGCTCAGCCTGAATAAGCCCCTGATTATTATTGACAGTGTCGGCAGTCAATAATAATGCACCTTCAGATATAATTTGGCCCGCCTGGTTATTCAGGCTATCCAGTACGTCAAGGTGCAGTACACCAACGCCCGACTGCGCTATCGTGCCAGAATTGGTTACCCCGGTGCCGGTAAGGGTTAAGTTGCCCTCACTAAAAATGGTACCACTGTTGTTCAACAGAGTGCTGTTCAGCACCAGCTGTTGCTGTGCCGCAATCAGCCCGCTGTTATTTGTATTGGTTGCCCCCAGTTGCAGATTAGCCGCCTCAATAGCACCACTATTGGCCAGCGTATCAGCCTGAATATGTAATTCTTGCGCACTTAGCTGGCCTGCTGACTCAAGCTGCTGCGTTTCAAGCCATAATGCATCGTTACTGGCGATAACGCCGTCTGCACCATTAGCTATGCTTTGCGCTGTCATCAGCAAACGGCCACTACCGGCATGAACCACATTACCGGCGGTATTGAGTAAACTATCTGCGACTATTACGGCTTCACCACCTGCGCTGTACAGTACCCCCCCGCGGTTATCTAGCTGCTCGGTTACAGCAACACTCAGGCTGCTGCCTTGCTGAGCTAAAGACAGTACCTGGCCGCCACGGTTATCCAACTGGTTACTGCTTAAACTAATAGCCTGTGCCTGTAACTCACCACTACGGTTAGCCATGGTTTCAGTTTGTATCGCCAGATTACCTGCGCTGTATATCGTGCCGTGCTCATTCGTTAATACCTGCTGGCTGTCGATATTCAACAATCCGGAACCTAAGTTCAGTAATTGCCCGTCAGTGTTATCCAACTGCTGCACAGTCAGGTGCATGTCTGCTGCAGCCATTAACAACCCGTGGTGGTTATTTAACGCTGCAGCCTGCAAATTCAAACTATCCGAGGTCTGTATCGCACCATCACTGTTATCCAGTTGTGCTGCGTTAAGCAGTAAAGCCTGCTGCGCTATCAACGAACCGCTGCTGTTATTAATATTACCGCCGTGAATATTCAGCCGGCCCGCAGAATATATTTCGCCACTGCTATTATTCAGCTCAGCCAGAAACTCCAGTTGCAGCACGCCAGTACCCAGATGGTAAATTTGCCCTTGCTGGTTATTAAGCTGCACATTAGTCAGGCTAAGGTTTTCACCATGGCTTTCGATGCGGCCCTGATTGTTCAGCACGTCAGTATTCAGAACCAGAGAGTCGCCTTGCTGGCCGGCAGCCAGTAAGGTGCCGGCGTTGTTCAGTGATTGGGTTGTTAACTGAAGTTGCTGCCCTTCTATTCTGGCCTGGGCATCATTGCGCAACGTCGTCGCAGTAATATTTAACGCTCTGGCACTGATTACGCCCGCCGCGGTATTTTGCAACTCTGTGGTGTGTATATTCAGCTGCCCGCCAGCAGCTACTGTGCCCTCGGCGTTATTAAGCAGCCCGGTGTGTAATTGCAGGTTATCACCGGCCAGTAACTGGCCGCTGTGGTTATCGGTACTGCCCTGCACCTGAGCACTAAACGAATTAACGCCTTGTATTACACCAGAGCGGTTATTTAGCTCTGTCGCTCTTAGCTGCAGCGTCTGCTGGCTGTTGATAACACCATCAAGGTTGGTTAACTGCCCGGTGTTGATATTCAGCTCTGTGGCTGCCAGCAGTTGCCCGCCGGTGTTGTCCAGCGTATTGCCGGTTATATTAAGTGTCTGTGCTGAGATAACGCCGCGTAGGTTAGCCAGCAAAGGGCTGTGTAAATTCAGCTCATTCTGCACCAGAATCATGCCGTCGGTATTCGTTAGCTGCTCTGTGCTTAGTAGCAGCTTATCTGCCAGAATCTGGCCGGCACTGTTGTTTACCCCTGCTGCGGTAATACTGACATCGCTCACTGCTGCGATATAACCCGCCTGGTTATTCACATTGTCTGCAGTTAACAGCAACTGGCCGTTAGTTTGAATTTGCCCCTGCTGGTTTTGCAGTGCCGCGGCACTTAACTGCAGGCTGCCATTGTTGCCTGCCAGTACAATATTGCCCGCGGTATTGTCCAGTTGCTGGCTGGTTATTACCGCAACGTCAGCAGCACTTTGAATAATGCCCTGCGCACTGTTATCAATAGCCTGGCTAAAGTTTAATGTCAGGTTGTTACCGGCTGCTGAGAACGCGCCAATGTTACCGGCCCGGTTGTTCAGGTAAGCGCCATGTAATGTTACCTGTTGTGCGCCAATCACACCCTGCTGATTATTCAGCCTTGCAGCAGCCGCGTTGATATCTGTGGCGCTGATTTCGCCCTGCTCATTATTAAGCAAGGGAGTATTTACCCGCAGGCTGCCACCGCTATGGATCAAGCCTTGTTGATTACGCAACTGCCCGCTGGCAGTGATGGTTAAACCATCAGCGCCGGACAACAGCAATGAGCCCTGATCATTAATAAGCTGTTGAGTACTAAGGCTTAGCTGTTGGCCTTTAGCCAATATAAAGCCCTGGCTGTTATCCAGTGTATCGGTAATCTTTAACTGCAAACTCTGGCCAGACTCGCCCAGTGCAGCAATACTGCCCTGCTGGTTATTCAGCTGCTGTGCCATTACGTCCAGCGAAGTAGCCTGTATATTGCCGGCCTGGCTATTAATACTGGTCGCGCTAAGCTGAAGCTGCTCTGCGCTAAGGGTACCTTGCTGGTTCTCTATCTGCGGGGCTGCCAGCGCCATATTGCCGTTACTCAGTATCTGGCCACCACGGTTGGTTAACTGCCCGGCCGCCTGCAGTGAAATATTGCCCTGCCCCAGATGATAAATTTGCCCTGCATCGTTATTAATGTTTGTTGCAGACAATGCGGCATCGCCGCTAAATTGCAACAGACCGCCCTGATTATCCAGCGCCTTATTAATATTAAGTGCAGCGGCCTGTTCACCGGCAAACAACATATTGCCGGTGTTATTTAATGTATCTGCAGTTACATCAGAGCCGGCCAACAGTTGTAAAGTCCCGCTGTTGATAATATTTGTTGCGCTAATGTCGGCATTACCGGTACTTAACCAGTCGGTATTATTGCGTATTTCACCTGAGGCAATAACGTTGGTGGCACCGTCCGCAGCCAGTAAGCCACCGCCTAACAGCAGGTTTTCACCGCTGAAGTTAAAGCTACCGTCTGTACCGGACTGATATACCATGCCATCAAGCAAGTTAAACTGTTGTGCATTGATATTAAGTTGCTGCGCCTGAATATGACCGGCACTCTGTGCCGTGTTGGCATCTAATGCCAGACTGGTGCTATTTATAACGCCCTGGTTATTAAGCGATTGTGCAGAGATATTTGCGACACCACCCTGTAACAGCGCACCGGCCCTGTTCTGTAGCTGGGTAGCTGCCAGCGTTTGCTGGCCCTGGCTGATAATGCGGCCCTGGTTAACCAGCTCACCGCTAATAGTAACTTGCTGCGTGGCACTTTGCTGCCACTCGCCCTGCAAATTAACACCGGCAATCAGATCGCCACTTTGTTGCATGCCGGAAGCGACCACTTGCATAGCGTCTGCAGCAGCAATGACACCGCTGTTATGCAGTGTACCTGCCAGTTCAATATTTACATTCTGGCCATAGGTCGTGCCGCTGGTAACAATATCGGCCTGCTGTGAGTGTAGTGCCAGGTTACCACCGGCAACCGTATCTTTTAGCTGCAATTGGCCATCAGCGCTAAGTTGTAAACTATCAACGCTGTTAATCAGCCCGTCACTTCGTACCCCCAAACCTTTTTCGGTACCAATCAGGCTAATACTGTTGGCATACATGGCGCCCAGCGCTGAAGCATCTAACGCAAACTGATAAGCAGAATGACCAGCGGCCTGCTCTGCATTTGCCTGCACCTGACCGGTGCGAAAATCGTAGTAATTGCTACCGGTACGAATATTCAGCTCATCGGCATACAGCGCAGCATTGAGCTGCATGGCACGGGTGAGGATGTCAAACTTGCTGACATTCGACGCATTAAGGCCTGCGCCGTCGATACGCACATCACCACCGGAGATATTAATGCCGATCAGTTCACCGTTTAACAGATCAGGGATACCGGTAGCCAGCACAACACGTGGCGTATTAATAAAACCACAGCCGTTACAGGTAATGCCATTAGGATTTGCCAGCACAAACTCTGCCGCATCTCCCAAAACCTCGGTATAGCCCAGTAAGCTGGAACGGCTACCGCCGGTTACTTCGGCCAGAATAAGGCCGGCGGTACCGCCGGTAAGACGACGGTTACCGTCAGTCCAGCCGCCCAGTACAGAAATCAGTGGATCTTTGCTGTTATTAAGGATCAGGCCTTGTGCCGGCACATTAAAATGATTAAACCGGTTATGCGACACACCGCGCTGGCTGGGGGCGGCAATATCAACAACTGTTGTCCCATTAGCCGATGTTTTAATGCCGGCTTGTTGTCCATTTGCCAGGCTGACACCTGTGCTTGTCGGCGCGGTTGCCTGCGCCGCGGTTTGTGCAGTTCTCACCTGTGCAGCGGCCAGTTGTTGCCGCATACGAACCATCTCGCGCTGCTCTGTAGCCTGCTTTACAAGATGCTCGTTAGCTGTGCGCTCCATACCATGCGCAGCAAAAATAACCGGATTACCCGCCATTACCAGGATCAGGGTTCTGGCAACTATGACACGCCATTTCATGGTTAACATGCTCGCTTCCTTACTTAAAAACTTTTTATTTAAAAACGTCTTGTTTAAAAACTTAGCCGGACAGAAAAATCAATTTCCTGTTGTTTTTGCTGCAAAAAATCAGGCACCCGCAGTGCTCTGGCATAAGAAATATTGACGCTGAGATTACGGTCGTACAATTTAATGCCAACGACAGAACCCGCTACCCACTCAGAACCTCTGTCTGGATACTCTGGTAAATTTGAGGAACCAACATCAACACCAGCGTAATACTGCACCTGGTCCAGCCAGGGCCACGAGGTTTCTGAGGGCAAGCTAAAGTCGTTGCGGATATAACCGCCTTTGTAACCAAACAAGCTACTTTGAGATAAGCCCCGCACCGAGTAACGGCCACCTACTGTCAGGCCTTCAGATGCCAGGATCACTTTAGGGGAATAAAGAAAATCAGCCGCCACAGCATAGAGCACCGGCATGGCGCCCAGATGAAACTGGGTGTTATAACCAAGGTTCAGCTGATATTTGGTAAACTGAAAATCGTCCTCAGCTGCAACTAACTGTTGTTTGGCACCAAACCAGGGCACACTTTTATGGATATGGGCATTAACGCTGAAAGTGCCCTGAGGTAAAAAATGCCGGTAACTGCCAGCCAGATCCCAGATATAAAGCGTGCGGGACGACGTTTCTAAAAACACATCTTCAATATAATTTTTACTGTCTTTGCGGATAAAACTGGCTGAGAGATCCAATTTGCCGGTTTGGCCGCGATATAGCGTGCGGTTAAGCTGAACACTGCTGTTCAGTGACGAGCCATGAATCGAAAAGTTAACAACATTACCAATAACCGTTTGTTCATACTCATAAAAACTATTTTGTAATGACCACTGCCAGTACGCCAGCGGCATTGACCAGGACATGGCATAGCTGCGGGATAACGCATGAGGCAACTCATGTTTACCAATATTGGTTGATGCGGAGAAAAAGGTCGTGTCATTTACTCCCAGCAGGTTATCAAACACCAGATTGCCATCCAGCTGGTACTCGCCAGTGCTGTCAACGCCACTATTATTAATGCCCAGCGAGCCACGCCAGGCTCTGGATAGCTGGTTACTTATTACAACCTGGGTTCCGCCTTGTTCAGCACCGGGGTTAAGTGCTACTGTGGCATTGTTTTGTCCCAGTGCATTTAAATTCTCAACGCCCTGTTCAATGTCACGGATATTAAGCACTGTTTCAGCATATGCCGGGAAAGCCCACTTCAGCTGGGTATTACTGATACTACCGTCGGCAGAGCTAATGCCTTCAATCACACCTTCCATAACAACAATATCTAAACTGCCGTCAGACAAATCCTGTGGCACAATATAGGCACGGCTGGTTACATAGCCCTGCTCTAGATACAAATTGGATATTACGCCAAGCAGCGCATTAATATGCTCAAGCCCAAGGCATTGATTCAGATAAGGTAAGGTTGCTTTTTCGATTAAGGCCGCAGAAATAATCTGGGCGCCCTGCAGGTGAATAGCAGAGATATCAAAGCAATTGCCGGCAGTTTCAATATCAGAGAAGTTTGTTGTGGCCTGTTTAGGCTGCTGCAAGCGAACGTCAGGCCGCTCACGCAAGGGCGCTATCTGATGCTCAAGACGATCCAGCCCCTGCTTTAGCATCTTCTCGTGATCAGATAGCGATTGTTCCTGCGCATGCAAAGCACTTGCAGTAAACCACAACAAAACCAGCAAAGACGTCAGCAGTATCTCAGATACGCCTAATGGTATTTTTCGGAGCAACATCACTGTTAAGTCTTCCCTGCAATAATCTGCCTGAGCGTTAAACGCGCACAGATACTGAAAAATAAATTTCCGGTTGCATAAAAGACAAACTACATAGGAAGCGCAAATGAGTACTGCTGCACATGGGCAGCGTTGCAGTACATCAGAGGGATGCGACTAAGCTAATGTAACCTCTGCCATCATTAGTATTTAACAATACTGTTAGACCAGCGGCTTTGCGTCCTGCCCTTTCGGTGCAGTTTGCCTTTTAATTGTCTTAGCCTGGGAAGAGACACTTATATTAAGTGTGAACTCAAGCTGAACGGTTGCAAGATATACAAATAATTACAATTTGACAAGTTATTTTTTAACCGTTTTTGTTGTATTTGTTATTAATCAGGATGTTGTTTACGGCTTTTTGAATCAGCCTGATAACTGTATTTATTATTTAATTGCAATAACATACTGTTCAGGAACAAATCCGGCATTTGGCACTACTCATGTGATACGGTATCTACAGGCAGGTAGATAATATTACAGTCGAAATTCTGTCGTTTGATAGTTTATATGACACCAACTAAAAGGCATTACAGATGAGCATTGAAACAGAAAACACTGAACTTGAATGCGATATTAATCAGGGTTGTGACGCTATTGAGCTGATCATACAACCGCGTGAAACCGATTTAGGTGAGTTTAAGGTTAAGCGCACTTTACCTACCCGACAGCGTAAAATGGTGGGGCCCTGGATATTTTTCGACCACATAGGGCCGGCTGATTTTGCACCCGGCAGCGGTATTAATGTGCGGCCGCACCCGCATGTTAACCTGGCAACCGTTACCTACCTGCTTGAAGGTGAAATACTGCACCGCGACTCGCTGGGCAGTTACCAGACTATTACACCGGGTGATATTAATTTAATGGTGGCAGGCCGTGGTATTACGCACTCAGAGCGTGAGCGGCCAGAAGTGCGCAGCAGCGAGCATCGCCTGCACGGTTTTCAGCTTTGGTTGGCTCTGCCGGTAGAAGATGAAGAAATTGCGCCAGCATTTTATCACTACCCTGAGCGCGATATTCCGCGGAAAACCGTTGATGGTGTATTGCTGCGGGTGCTGATGGGCGAAGCCTATGGCGTGAAATCGCCGGTAAAAACCTATGCCAATACACTGTATATTGAAGCGCATCTGCAACCCGGCCAGTCGCTTACATTGCCCGATTGCGAAGAGCGCGCGGTATATGTGGCCAAAGGCCAGTTACAGGTGAAAGATACGCAAGTGCCTGAGTTTAGTATGGTGGTGTTTTCTGCCGCTAAGGGTGTCACTATTACCGCTAATCAGGACAGCAGAATTGCCATTATTGGCGGAGAAAATGTCGGCCCGCGTTTTATCAACTGGAACTTTATCTCCAGCCGTAAAGAGCGTATTGAGCAAGCAAGGCAAGATTGGGCAGCAGGCCGCTTTGCTAAAGTAGTGGGTGACGAAGAAGAGTTTATCCCGTTGCCGGAATAATATCTGGTTTAAGCCGGTATTACCGCCAGACACACAGCGTCTGGCGGGGTATTTAATTAAGGGTTTGTTTCAGTGTTTATTTGCTGCTTTGCTATCGGTTTTATCAGCTTCGGCCAGCGTTTGGCGTATCATATCGACCGGAAAAAACACCTGCAAAGGCTGCTGTTTTGCTTGCTCCCAAAGGCTTTTAAGCAGTAAACGAAACCGGCTTATTTTAGTGCCACGTGCCCGCAGTGCTATAGTTAACGCCAGCGTAAAGCTAACCCATAAATTAACAAAGCCAATCAACAATACAAACACCAGATGCAGCAGAAAATTCAGTATACCTATTTCACCACTGACCGCGCTGTAACCTAAATTAGCCGAGGAAAACGCCACATGGCGGATATCCAGCGGCAAACCGGTTAAATACCCCAGATAGCCGGTCATGCCCAGTAACACACCAAAGAAAAAGTTACCGGCCAGGGCGCCATAGTTGTCATGCAGATAATCGGCAAAACGCTGCCGGCGACTGTCGGATAACAGCCGTTTTAATAGCGGGTGATGGTATAACCGTAACCTCAGTTCAAGGCAATTGGCCCGGTTATCAAAAAAACCGGCAATAATACCGGCACAAAACAGCCAGACACCGGCAATAGCGGCATAAAGCAATGCCAACCCGCTAACCGGTGACAACGACTTAAGCTGGTACTGCACCATTTCAGCATTAAGTAGCGGTGTGCCGGTTATCAATAGTGTAAGCAAAGCAATACTACTGGCCAGCAATACGGCACTGCTGACATTGCCCCATACTGCTGCCCACTGCGAGCGGTTTACGTCGATCAGCAAGCCGGCTAATTTGCGGTTTACTGCGCGGCCGTTTTCGCCCCGCTCGACTTCCTGTGCAAAACTGGCGGCTGTCATCGCAGGCTGTTTGGTGGCGATGGTAAAATGCAGCATGTGCACCAGCACAAAACCCAGGCCGTAGTTCAGGCTAACCAGCAGCGATTTTTGCAACGGGCTAAAGCCCTGGCCTTCGAGATAAATTTTGATCAGTGCCATCAGCGCAATAATAACGCCGGCGCCTGCGGCAGAGCGCATCAGCGTAAAAAATTCAGTCCGGGTGCGGGTAATATAGTGCTCACCATGGCCACTTTTATTAATTGTGATACTTTTTGACAGCATTTGGGTGCTGCTGCGCCACAATGCAGAAATACTGTTGTGCTCGCCGCTGGCTTCAACCAATACCATTAGCATAACCTGCACTTTTACCGGCTGAGTGTCGGCATCGCTGGTTAATACCTCCAGCAGCATGTCGATACGATCCAGTGTTTGCTCCAGCCGCTCCAGCAGATGTGCAACCGACACTGAGCTGCCCACACCGGCGCCCCGACGCCTTAAGCGCTCTACCTGCTCGCGGGACTGCTGCATCATGACCTGCAAATGCGCGGTGTCATGCAGTGCAGCATCCGCCTCCATCAACTGGCGGCGGCCACTTTCAACAAACAGATTCATTTCGCGGCTTAGCGCAATAAATGGCGAATCGATACTGCTCAGGCGCCGATCAAGCCGCATCAGATCAGGTTCAATTTCTTCCGCAGCGACCCAGATTGCCAGCATTTCCAGCGCGTATAAGCTTTCTTCACGAAAGTGCGCGGTCATTTTTTGCAGTGCGGCGCTGCTGGTATGCTGCGCCACTATACTGAAGCAGGCCAGCATGTCGTCTTTATTGAGTTTATGCAGCCAACGGGCGTCACTTTTACCGTCACACATTTGTACTAATACATCAGCGAAATCATTTTGATCGCGCGGTGCCGGATTAAAACGCTCGTATAGCCGCGAGCCCATTTCACGCAAGAAACCAGAGCGGGAAAACAAGCCCAGATTAACCAATGCCGGGTAAATATTTACCTCGCCCAGCCAGTTAAATAGTACTTCGCCAATTTCTGCGCTGTGACGGGGGTTATTTTGTAATGCATCACGTAATTTCGCCGCCCGTTGTGCCGGCTCAGTACCAAACTCACTGTAACTCAGCCAGTTGATCAGGGTGCTGAGTAAAGTCACAGGACACTGCTGCGCCGACAGGCTTCTTACCAGCGCTACTGCGCTCAGTGTATCCATGCATGTTCTCCGCTGCTTACGTATCCGGCGCTGATAATACCCGTATTAGGGTGCAAAACGCCAGTTTAGCAACGGATGAATACCTATGGCGAGGCAATATACGCCACATCAGCAGTAGCCTGACTGAGCACAGCATCAGGAATATGCACCTGGCCAGTGGCAATAACCGTTTTATGCTGTAAATGCACCACACGCACATTCACTACGGTACCGCCGGTATCTTGCAACAAGGTGCCTGTCAGTACGTAACTTATATCCTGTGATGAGTCCAGGTAGCGACCACGGCTTAAGGCAAAATCGCCCTGCGGGGTGACACGAATTTGACGGCCCACTTTAATATCGGCTACTGATACGCCAAGACGCTGTAAATACACATAAAGATGTTCAGCTAAGTGGTTTCCAAGTGCATTACTGTTATCAAGCTGATGGTCAAACCACACCAGAGAGCTGATTGCCACCGCCTGTTGTGGCGGCGTGTAGTGCATGGACATCATTAACTGTAACGCCAGATCTGCGGCATAATCTGATAGCGGCTTGGTATTTGTTCTGGCGGCAACAGCCGGTAAATAATTGCCGTTATTGCCAGGCAATATAACCTGCTCTGGCAATGGCTCTGTGGGGGGAGGTGTTTGGCTGTTAGGGTCAGCAGAGTTCCACTGACAACCCGACAACAGCAATACGCCACTGCATACAACCCATAATTTCATTACAACCCCGGCCTGATAAACTGTTGATTAAACAGGTATCGGCAGCTAACAGGGTTTTCTTTAATCCTAACTTAGCCTTGTTTTAACTGCAGCTTGTCGTTACCGCTGCGTTTAATAATAGCCTGCACTACCGGTTGTGGCATAAAAGTACGGGCGGCAGAAATAACCTGCTTAGTGCCAATGTGGATTAGCCTGGCATTAACCAGCACACCTTGCTTATGAGCCGTCATGGTGCCGGTTACCACATAACGGATGGGCAGCTCACCGCTTAACTCAGTAAAGTCACGGCTAAGGGCAAAATCGCCGCTGGGTGTTACGCGGATAAAATCAGTCGCTTTGTAATCCAGCACCGGTACACCAAACTTATGCAGATCATAAATCATGGCTTCGCTCATATGGTTACTCAGCACACTGCCCTGATCCAGGCCGGTATCAACAAAAGCAAAATCTGTTACACCTACCATGCCGCCCTCTTCCATCTGACGCTGGCTGGACATCAGCTCATGCACCAGTGCACGGGAATATTCGTTCGCCGTCAGCATCGGCTGGTTTTCTGCTGGTGATGTCACAACAGACGCTAACTGGTAATCGGCCGCCGTATTTAACCGTGAGCTGCGCTCAGACGCGGTAACCACACTGCTTGGCTGCTCTGGTTGTCTGGCACAGCCAACCACCAGCGTCAGGCCAACGATAATTAATAAGGCTTTCATTTTTGCTCTCCTGTACGGTCCTGCCGGTAGAGTTTATCACCGCGCTTGCCTACCTGTTGCTGGCTCCACAATACATTATGTGGCACATAACCGCTGGCCGCAGCCAATACTTGTTTATCCAAAATACTGATCAGCCGGGCATTAACCAGATAACCATCTTCCATTGCGCTGTAAGTGCCCACCAGCAGGGTATCGGCATCGCTGTTAGTTTCTATATCGCTTAGCTGGCGCGACAATGCCTGCTCGTGATCACCGCCTAACAATAACTGCGCGCGTAAATGGTAGTCGTACACCTTAAGGCCGTGTTGCCGGGCATGTGCCAGCATGCTTTCACTAAGCTGATTGGCCAGCTGCTTTTCGCCAGCATCCGCATCAGACAGCGACAACGTATTAACCGGTAAAAAAGAGGCAACGGCAATTTGCGGGGCCACATGGTAAATGCCATTCTGTTTTGGCAACTGAGCAAATAAGTTGTCGGCCAGCTGTTTCGTATAGTAATGCAGCGGATATTCACTTAGCGCTGGCTGATTTCTGGATTTAGCAACCGGCTCTGCACTGCTGCAACTTAGCAACAGGCAGGCCAGCACAGGATAAAATATCGCTTTCATACGCAACCTCGGCATAATGTCTGCAGAAGCTAAGCAAAATACGCGCCATAAAAAATGACAAGCTTTTGGCACTCAGATAGCGACGGGCGCCTTAATATGCGGATGCGCCTGATAATTTTGCAGCGTAAAATCAGTAATAGTAAAAGCAAAAATATCTTTAACTTCCGGGTTAAGCTGCATTTGTGGTAACGGATAAGGCTGGCGCGCCAGCTGAGTTTCTACCTGTTGCAGGTGGTTTAAATACAAATGTGCATCGCCAAAGGTATGGACAAAGTCTCCCGGCTGTAAACCACATACCTGCGCCACCATTAGTGTTAACAAGGCATAGCTGGCAATATTAAATGGCACACCCAGAAAGATATCAGCACTGCGCTGATATAGCTGGCATGACAACTTACCGTCATTAACGTAAAACTGAAACAACGTATGGCAAGGCGGTAACGCCTGCTTGCCCATGGCGGCATTTTCTTTTGGCGACACTGAAGTGTCGGGCAGCAGTGCCGGGTTCCAGGCGCTGACGAGCAAACGTCGCGAATCCGGCGTGCGTTTAATATCAGCAATAAGCTGGCTTATCTGATCAATCACCCTGCCATCGGCGGCTTGCCAGCTACGCCACTGCGCACCATACACCGGCCCCAGCTCGCCTTCTGCCGTGGCCCATTCGTCCCATATCGACACACCATTGGCTTTAAGGTATTCAATATTGGTTTCACCTTTTAAAAACCACAGCAACTCATGAATAATAGAGCGCAAGTGGCATTTTTTAGTAGTGATCAGCGGAAATCCCTGCTGCAAATCAAACCGCATCTGATAACCAAATACACTGATGGTGCCAGTACCGGTACGGTCAGTTTTTTTATGGCCGTGCTCGAGTACATGGCGCATTAAATCAAGGTACTGTTTCATGCTTTTACTACCTGTTTAGCCACTTTTTTGTTGTGCACATAGGCAAAAATAATCAGCCCTACACCGGAGATGATCATCGGTAAAGACAACCACTGCCCCATCGACATGCCCGCCGACAAAACGCCAAGATGCGCATCCGGCTCACGGTAAAACTCAACAAAAAACCGCGCGCTACCATAACCGGCCAGAAATAAACCACCCAGTGCCCCTACCGGCGGGGAAAAGCGCCGGTACAGCATAATCACCACAAACAGTACTACACCTTCCAGCGCAAACTCATATAACTGTGATGGGTGACGCGGTGCAGGCCCGGCGCCGGGAAACAATACGCCCCAGGGTACATCAGTTGTCCTGCCCCATAACTCGGCATTAATAAAATTACCTAAGCGGCCAGCGGCCAGGCCAAGTGGAATAAGCGGGGCAACAAAATCGCCTAACTGCAGATAAGGCTTGTTATTCTTGCGGGCAAACCAGGCCATTGCTACCAGCACCCCCAGCAAACCTCCATGGAATGACATACCACCGGTCCATATTTTAAATAAATACAATGGCTCCTGCATAAACAGCTCGAACTGATAAAACAGCACATAGCCAATACGCCCGCCGAGGATCACACCTAAAAAGCCAATAAATAATAAGTCGCTGACTTGCTGCTCCGTCCAGCCTGAGCCCGGTTTTTTAGCTGCCCGGTTGGCCAGCCACCAGGCCATGGCAAAAGCAATAAGGTACATTAAGCCGTACCAGCGCAAGCTTACCGGGCCGATAGAAAATATCACCGGATCAATTTGTGGAAATGTAATATAACTTGCTGACATAACTACCCTTAACTCAAAATCATTTTTGCCGATACTAACAACAGAAACACACCAAAAACCCGCTTCATTGCCAGTACTGGCAAGCGCTGGGTCAGGCGTGCACCAATAGGTGCCGTAAATACCGATGTCAGCACTATGCCACATAGCACCGGCAGGTAAATATAACCAATAAAGCCCTGCGACAATTCATAATGTTGCCAGCCGGAGATAACATAGCCCAGAGTACCAAAAACGGCGATAGCAATACCGCTGGCAGCGGCACAGCCTATTGCACGGCGCATATCTACCGAAAAGTAGTTCAACACCGGTACAAATAAGGCGCCACCACCAATGCCCAGCAAGCTGGCAATGCCGCCCAGAGCTGATGAAATCAACATAATAATGCCATTATGGGGCAAAGCTTTTTTGCCTACGGCTGAACGCGAGCCCAGCATACGTAATGCCAGCAGCAATACCGCACCACCGAAAATAAGCTGCAAGATATCGCCACTGATATTATGCGCCATATAGCCAACAAGCCAGGCCCCCAATGCGGAACCGAGCATTATGGTACCTGCCAGTGACCAGGGTACATTGCCCCAGCGATGGTGCTCGTACACAGAGGAACTGGCGGTAACGATAATGGAGGCCAGCGAAGTTGCAACAGCCACCAGCATGGCATGCTGTTGGGTCACTATATCAAAAGCAGGTAGCAACATAACCAGCACAGGAACGACTATAAGACCACCGCCAATACCCAGTAAACCGGCAAAAAAGCCAACCACAGCTCCCAGCACAAGTGAGATCAGAACAACAGTAAGCACATGCTTCTCTTCAAGTTTAGTGACGCAGCAGTATAACAGGCTGGCCGGATAAAAAGGTGGATATCAGGCACGTAACTGGCTTAGTAGTTGTTTTTGCTCTAAAAACCGCTGCACCTGTAACCGCACCTGTTTTGCCGACTGACATGCAAGCACCTGCGGCAGTAACAAGGCCAGCTCAGATAACTCTACCCGGCGTAACAGCCATTTAATTTTTGCCAGGTTGCTGCTGTTCATACTAAAGCTATTGTATCCCATCGCGGCCAGCAACAAGATACCGGCCGGCTCGCCCGCCAGTTCGCCACAGACACTGGTAGGAAACTGCAAGCCCTGCGCCTGCAAACTAAATTGATGCAGGGCCCTCAGCACTGCAGGGTGCATGGCATCATAAAGGCTGGCAACACGCGGGTTATTGCGATCAACCGCCAGCAGGTACTGGGTTAAGTCGTTGGTACCAATAGAGCAAAAATCCACCTTACGGGCTAACTCTGGTAACTGATACATAATCGACGGCACTTCAATCATCACGCCGATTTTAGGTTTAGGCAGCTCAATGGCCAGCTCGTCACTTACCTCAAAGCTGGCTTGCTTGATCAGCCGCACAGATTCATCTACTTCAGCAAGATCGGAAATCATTGGCAGTAAGATATGCAAATTATCCAGCGCCAGATTAGCTTTTAACATAGCGCGAATTTGCACCAGAAAAATCTCCGGGTGATCCAGTGTCAGGCGGATGCCGCGCCAGCCCAAAAACGGGTTTTCTTCCACAATACTAAAATAAGGTAAAGCTTTGTCACCGCCGACATCCAGCGTGCGCATAACAACCGGCTTGGTAGGATAGTTTTCCAGTACCTTACGGTACAGCTCTATCTGCTCCTGCTCGGTTGGGAACCGGCTGCGCATAATAAACGGAAACTCAGTACGGTACAGGCCAACGCCATCGGTATACACCGGGTTAGTGGTTTCCAGTTCAATCGCCAGGCCGGAATTGACCATCAGGTTAAACTGCTTACCGCATAATGACTGTGAAGGCTCGGCTATTTCAGCCAGATAACGGGCGTTTAGCGCCACATCTTCACTGATTAACCGTTGGTACTCAGCACAAATGGCTTCAACCGGCGACAACAATATATGGCCCTGATAACCATCCACTATCAGCCGCTGTCCTTGCCAGTGCAATAATGGCAGCTCGCTAACGCCCATAACAGCAGGTATACCCAGCGCCCGCGCCATAATAGCAGCGTGTGAATTTACCGAGCCTTTTAGCGACACTATTGCAACCAGCTGCTCGCGGGGTACCTCTGCCAGCATGGTGGCCGTAACGTTGTCGGCCACTAATACCACTTTTTCCGGCAGTTTAATTTTGCGCTGCTCAGTATCAAGCAAATTATTCAGTACCCGTTGCCCCAGATCGCGGATATCAGTACCGCGTTCACGCAAATAAGCATCGTCCATGTCGTCAAACTGGCGGGCAAACTTTTCTACCACCCGCTTCAGGGCACTTTTGGCACACCAGCCCTCAGCAATTTGCAGCTCTATTTCATTACCTAAACTGGCCGCATCCAGCAGTTGATGATAAACATCAAAAATAGCCAGTGCATCAGCCGGTAAATGGCCACTCATACGCTCAGCCAGGCGGTTAAATTCTGCTTTAGTAATCTTCACGGCACGATAAAAATGCGCCAGCTCTTTTTCCGGATCATCGGCACGTTTTAGCGAAATGGCGTTAAAGTCATTCGCAGGTTCCAGCACAAAGGCCTCACCAATAGCAATGCCTGGCGCACCGGGCAAACCTTTTAACTGGCCGGTTTGTGTCTGGCTGGGGCTGCTTTCACTGGCAGCCTGGCGCATTTCGGCATTGGCCAGCACTGATGCTAACTGCGCTCCTAGCGTCACCAGAAAAGATTCTTCGTCTTCGTTAAACACCCGTTCTGCAGCTTGCTGAATAGTCAGCACGCCAAGCACTTTACGGTGATGGATAATAGGGCAACCAAGAAAAGCAGAGAAACGGTCTTCACTTACCTCAGGGGTAACTTTAAAGCGGGGATGCAAATGAGCTTTGGCAAGGTTAATGGGTTCTTCGCGCTGGCCTACCCAGCCAATTAAACCTTCAGAGAAACCGATGGCAATATTGCCGATGGCGTCCGGGTTTAAACCGTCAGTGGCCATCAGCATAAATTGTTGTTGTTCATAATCGGCAAGGTACACAGAGCAACATTCTGTTGCCAGTGCCTGTTTTACGCTCGTGACTAAGCCAGCTAATGCATTTTGAAGCACTGGCTCTTGTGCTACATCCTGAACAATTCGCCGTAACTGGCCTAACATAAGAGCCTCGTCGTCACAGGTACTACCCTGCTGAGTTAACTTTTCTTCTTGCCTTCGCGGCGTATAAACGGCAAAGCGACCGGAGCAAACTCTTTCATGACTTTTCGATAAACTTCACGCTTAAACGCCACTACCTGCCGTACCGGGTACCAGTAACTGACCCAGCGCCAGCTGTCAAACTCCGGATGAGTGGTTTTAAGTAAGTTTACATCTTCGTCAGCGCAGGTCAGTCGTAGCAAAAACCATTTTTGCTTCTGGCCAATACACACCGGGTTGCTGTCTTTGCGGATTAAGCGTTTGGGTAGTTTGTATCTTAACCAGTGCTTGGTTGTGGCAATTATTTCCACATCTGCGGCACTAAGCCCTACTTCTTCATTCAATTCGCGAAACATGGCTTGTTCAGGTGTTTCACCGTCATCAATACCACCCTGTGGATACTGCCAGGAATGCTGACCATACCGTTTTGCCCAAAACACCTGTCCCTGGTGGTTACAAATCACTATGCCGACATTGGCCCGAAAACCTTCGGCATCGATCACACAAACCTCTGGCGGATCACAAATCACTATGCCAAAGATTCTTTCATAAAGTCGCTACTTCGGCAAACGGTATTTTCACCACACCTTTTACACAGTTATCCACAGTTAAGCTATTGCGACACTTGCCAATGTGCACTTTTTCACAGGTACTGTTGATAAAACTGTGCATATCACCTAGTTAGCCATTGCATAACTTACTATCGCAAAAAAATGCCAGGCCTAACCACCAAGCATTAATTAATAAATTCAATTAGTTATTTATTATCAGGCGCTAATAATTTTATAATGCGGCTGTGTGTAAGTTGGTTTGCTGCGTTTTTAAGCAGCCAAAAGCAGCAAAAAATGCTAGCGTTATCCGGTATTTGCTAAAGGCGACGATCATGTTTACTCCACCGGCCTCATTAGAAGAATTGCTGGCACGCTGCCAGGCACTGGCAGGGCTGACTTTGGGGCAAATTGCGGCACAGGCACAATTACCCGTTCCGGCTAACCTGAAAAAAGATAAGGGCTGGGTTGGCCAGTTACTGGAACATGTGCTGGGTGCCAGTGCGGGTTCTAAAGCTGAGCCGGATTTCCCGCAATTAGGTGTTGAATTAAAAACCCTGCCGATAGACCGCAACGGCAAACCGCTGGAAAGTACCTATGTTTGTGTGGCGCCGCTAACAGGTGTGGCCGGGCAACAATGGCATGAATCCTGGGTGTGTCAGAAACTGCAAAAAGTGTTGTGGTTGCCGGTGCTGGCAGAGCGGCAAATTCCGTTACCCGACAGAATGGCCGGCACCGCGTTTTTGTGGCAGCCAGACCCACTGCAGCAACAGGCACTGCAGCAGGACTGGGAAGAACTGATGGAGCTTATCAGCCTCGGTGGCATACATAATATAAAAGGCGCTACCGGCAAAGTACTGCAGCTGCGCCCCAAAGCCGCCAACAGCAAAGCGCTGACCAATGCCATAGGTGCAGAAGGAGAGCCGATCCGCACTTTACCACGGGGTTTTTATCTTAAAAGCAGTTTCACTGCCAACCTGCTGCAACAGCAGTTTGCTCTGCCGCCTGGCTAGTTTTAGCTAGTTACGGTATTTATCGACAATCTGGTTGTAACGGCCGTTGTCACGCAGTTGGCTCAACCCGGCATTAAACTGCGCAACCTGCTCTGCTGATACCGATACCTGGCTGAACATAACATAAACATCTGAACTGCCCAGGCTGATATTGTGCGCCTGAATATACCTGTCCAGGCCCTTGCGCCGTAATATTGCAGCACCGACAAAGCTATCCTCCAGCAGGCCATCTATTTCTTCATCCAGTAAGCGCGCCATATTCAGCTCACTGATAATGGCGCCGACAAACAGTGGCCGCAAATTATCATCTGCATATAGCTCTGCCACTTCGTCACCATAATAATATTCATTTACCACCCCCACCTTATGCCCGGCAGCAACAAATTCTTTTAAGCCGGAGTAAGGCAAACCGACCTGCTCTTTGCGAACATACAACTGAAAACGCTCCTGGCGGTAAGGCTCGGAAAAAAAAGCAAATTCTTCCCGCTCTGCAGTTTTAGATGCTCCCAGTACAAAATCGACATCGCCATTTTTTAGCAGTGTCAAAAGCTCAAGCCAACTACCCTGCACCACATCCAGCGTGCAGCCCATATCGGCAACTACATTTTGTACCAACTCAACATCAAGCCCGGTAACGGTATTGCCTACCGTCATATATTGGTATGGCTCCCAGGCGTCCAGACCCATAGTAAAACTGCATGGTGTAGCCTGGGGAGGGGTTTCAGTGGCTGCAACAGGCATACTCGGCTCAGATGCAGGTTTACAGCCCGATAACAGTAAAAATACGACAACGACCAACAGCATGTAAGTTTTCATATTACACCTCAAGGCGTTATGTGACGCCCTAAGCGTAGTGTATAAGCCTAACTTATGCACACCTGATCAGATGATGTTATTGCGAAAGTGTATTGTGTTGCAGATATTAAGATGAGTGTGCGCTACCGCGCCAGGCAAAAACCAGCCATGCGGCTGTAATACCCGGGTGCGGCCCAAAGCAGCAAATCAGCGCACTGGTAAATCAAAGCGGGCAAACATGCGGTCGATCTCTTCCTGATTACGCAGCATATTGGCTTTTTCTACCACATCTTTTGTCAGATGCGGAGCAAAACGCTCGATAAAATCGTACATATAGGTGCGTAAAAACGCGCCTTTGCGAAAACCGATTTTCGTAGTGGAGGCGTCAAACAAATGACTGGCATCTATTGCGACTAAATCTTTATCCAGCGTTTTGTCCATCGCCATAGAGGCAATAACCCCAACGCCAAGGCCCAGACGAACATAGGTTTTAATAACATCGGCATCGGTGGCAGTAAACACAATTTTCGGCTCCAGTCCCTTAGCGGCAAAAGCTCTGTCAAGCTCAGATCGGCCGGTAAAACCAAATACGTAGGTCACTATCGGGTGCTGCGCAACATCTTCTACAGCAATTTTTCCACCCAGTTGCAGCAACGGATGATCCTGGCGCACTATGACGCTGCGGTTCCAGTGATAACAGGGTAACATCACCAGATCGCTGTATAAATGCAAGGCCTCTGTGGCAATAGCAAAATCGGCATCACCGCGCGAAGCCGCCTCAGAAATTTGTTGCGGCGTGCCCTGATGCATATGCAGCGACACCTTAGGATATTTATGCATAAAGCCACTGATCACCGGCGGTAATGCATACCGCGCCTGTGTATGAGTAGTAGCGATATTCAGTTTGCCCTGATCCGGCAATGTGTGCTCTTTGGCAACCGCTTTAATACTTTCAACTTTTGCCAGAATTTGCTGGGCTATATCAATAACATCACGCCCGGCGGGGGTAACATGTGTCAGATGCTTGCCGCTGCGGCCAAACACCTGAATACCCAGCTCGTCTTCCAGCATACGCACCTGTTTACTGATACCGGGCTGCGACGTATACAGGCTTTCAGCGGTAGAGGAAACGTTTAGATTGTGGTTCAGCACTTCAACTATATAACGCAGCTGCTGCAATTTCATGTGTCACTGGTCCGGTAATGGCATATCATTGCTCAATATACCTATATGGCAGGATATTCCAACTAATTTTTATTTATCTGCTTACTAGAACTAATGGTAGCTAAAACAGGCTACACGCGCGCATTCCCTGCGTGCTTATCGGAGGTTACATGACATCAGATGTTCAGGCCATAGACTTTGCTTCTGTATTGGCCTCTACCGTGCATGATATGAAAAACTCACTTTGCATGCTGATACAGTCTACGGAGTTTATTCAGCAGGAAAGTACTCAGTTATCAGAGCCGGCAAAAGATGAACTGGCCCGGCTTAACTATGAAGCTAACCGGCTCAACTCCAACCTGCTGCAGTTGCTGTCGCTGTACCGTTTAGAGCGTAACCAACTGCCGGTACAAATTGATCAGCACTATATTACCGATCTTGTTGAAGAAATTTTACTTAAAAATCAGTTTTATACTGAACAGCGTAGTTTTTGTATTCAGGTAGAGCACGCTGCTAACCTGCACTGGTTTTTTGACTACGATCTGATGTCAAACCTGCTGAACGATGCGGTCGCCAATGCGCTGCGTTATGGCAACAAACAGATATTACTCAGGTTTGAGCAACTGGCAGACAGATTACAGATAGAAGTGCATGATGATGGCCCCGGCTTTCCGGAGTTTATGCTAAATACTGACGCACTGGACATGAACACACCAGATTTAACCAACAATCACACCGGACTTGGAATATTTTTTGCTAAGCTTATTGCCAAAGCCCATGCCAATAAAGGCCAGTATGGCGCGGTTGAATTGTTCAACGGTGGTGTCTATAACGGTGGCGTACTCAGGGTCACTTTACCCTGAGTAATACAGATAGCTGTTATTTCAGTTGTTTTGTGATTAATATGAGTTGTAGAACCTGTCCATAATGAGGTTGGAATGCTGGTAACCTTGATCATTACACTGATAATTGCATTGGTAATTATTGCCGTTATTGTCAGTGCTATTCAGCAACATAAGGAACGGCTGGCAACGCTAAAACGGGCAGAATACAGCAAGTTACGCGCTGTACTGGAGGACAGTGAAGAATTATTGGTAAATTCTGCCAATGTGCCATTATCGCCCGCTGTCAGCCAGATGCTGCTAAAACGTGTCGCTTTTACGTTGCGGGCCATGGTAGAGCTTGAACCCGGCGCACGCGATCTCAAACAACGCCTGCAGGAAACTGAAAGCCAGTTAACCAACAGCCCCCCCGACAGCGGCACGCCGGCTGAATCAGTCACACTGCCAGACAATGATCAGCAACTGATAGGGATGATTAAAGGCATAAAGCGCCTGCGCACTGTACTGCGCGGTGAACATGCCAGGGGCAATGTTGATACCCAGATGGTGATCCAGGAAGATCGTCGCCTGGAAGTGCTGCAGCTTCGCATTAATGTTGAAAGCCAGATTAAACGCGGTAATCAGGCCCGCACCAATAATATGCTTGGCTCTGCCCGGCAGTACTTTGAGAAAGCGCTAACTGCACTGACAAATACGCCCCACCAGGACGACTACACCAGCACCCGTAAATCTGAAGTGCTGCAGGCACTGGAAGACATTGCTACTCAGTTAAAAGAGGGCAATGTGCGCGATCGTGAGAAGAAGGAAGAAAAAGAAAACAAAGATTTAGACGAACTGTTTGCGCCTAAACGCAAATGGTAACTTTATAGTGTTATACGAAACAGGCCGCTAATGCGGCCTGTTTTTTTACTGTGGGGAATGCCCTTATTTAGGGCTAGCCCCTTATTTGCTAACCACCCATTTGCCATTTTCATACCAGGCAGACCAACCGGTAGCTTTGCCGTCTTTTTCCGACATCACATATTGCTGCTTGGTTTTACGGCTCCAGCGCACTATTGCCGGGTTGCCATCGGGATCTTTTACCGGCGCATCGGCCAGATAATAGAACTTCGGCGATAACTGAGCGCGGTATTTAGCTAACTCTGCCACTAACGGCGCCCGGGTTTCACGTGATTTAGGGAACGTAGAGGCCGCCATAAACAACCCGGCAGCGCCATCGCGTAGTACAAAGTAGGCATCTGACTTTTCGCATTTCAGCTCTGGCAAGTGCACCGGATCTTCTTTTGGCGGCGCGGCCTCGCCATTTCGCAGCAGCTTACGGGTGTTTTTACAGTCACTGTTAGTACAGCCAAAATACTTGCCAAAACGGCCTGATTTTAACTGCATATCGCTGCCGCACTTATCGCACTCAATAAGCGGGCCATCGTAGCCTTTAATTTTAAAACTGCCCTGCTCTACCTGATAACCATCACAGGCTGGGTTATTACCACAAACGTGTAGTTTACGCTGCTCGTCAATCAGATAGCTGTCCATGGCAGTGCCGCACTTAGTGCAGCGTTTTTTCTGCCGCAGTGCTTCGGTTTCCATTTCATCTTCGTCGCTGACATTCACTGCCACATCACCTGAAACCAGGTTCATTGTGGTAGTACAGCGCTCTTTCGGGGGCAGGTTGTAACCGGAGCAGCCTAAAAACACCCCGGTAGAAGCCGTACGAATGCCCATAGGCCGGCCACAGGTTGGGCAGGCGATGTCGGTAAGCACAAACTGATTAACGCGCATGCCGCCCTGCTCAGGGTCATTTTCAGCTGTTTTCAGTTTTTGATAAAAATCACCATAGAAGCTATCGAGCTCTTTGCGCCACTGCGCCTGACCATTGGCGATGTCATCAAGCTTTAACTCCATATTGGCAGTGAAATCGTAATTCATCAGGTCGTTAAAGTTCTCAACCAGGCGATCGGTAACAATTTCACCCATTTTCTCAGCGTAAAAGCGCTTATTTTCTACCCGGACGTAACCACGCTCCTGAATAGTTGAAATAATGGCCGCATAAGTAGAAGGCCGGCCAATACCGCGTTTTTCCAGCTCTTTAACTAAGCTTGCTTCGCTAAAACGGGCGGTAGGCTTGGTAAAGTGCTGACCGCTTATCAGCTGTTCAAGACTTAGTATTTCGCCGGGTTTAACGTCAGGTAAAACGTTGTCTTCTTCATCTTTACGCTTCACTGCCGGTTGTACTTTGGTCCAGCCGTCAAAACGCAGCACCCGGCCTTTGGCTTTAAGCTCAAAATCACCGGCTTTTACAATAATATTGCTTACGTCGTAAAGCGCTGGCGGCATCTGACAGGCCACAAACTGACGCCAGATCAGCTCATACAATTTGCGGGCGTCAGCTTCCATATCAGCCAGGCTGGATGCCAGTACGTTAACATCGGACGGCCGGATAGCTTCGTGCGCTTCCTGCGCATTAGCTTTGCTGCCATAACTTAACGGCTGTTCCGGCAGATATTTTTTACCAAACTGTTCAGTAATATAATCGCGACAGGCAGCAACCGCATCGGCGCTTAAATTAGTAGAATCGGTACGCATATAAGTAATGTGGCCAGCTTCATATAAGCGCTGTGCCAGCATCATGGTTTTCTTTACACCGTAGCCCAGCCGTGTGCTGGCAGCCTGTTGCAGGGTTGAGGTAATAAACGGCGCCTGCGGCTTACTGCTGCTGGGTTTATCCTCACGCTCCTGCACGGTATAACTGGCTTTATTTAACAGCGCCAGGGCCGCATCAGCCTCAGCTTTGTTTACCGGCTTAAAGGCTTTGCCTTGTTGCTTAGTGACATCCAGTTGTAATGCTTGCTTAGCTGCCGTGTGCGTATCAGCAGCTATAGTCCAGTATTCTTCCGGCACAAAGGCTTTAATTTCGCGCTCACGCTCTACTACCAGGCGTACCGCAACCGATTGTACGCGGCCAGCCGATAAGCCTCTGGCGACTTTTTTCCATAGCAAAGGCGACACCATAAAGCCCACCACGCGGTCTAAAAAACGGCGGGCTTGCTGGGCATTTACCCGGTCGACATTCACTTCACCAGGTTCTTTAAAAGCATTTTGAATGGCATTTTTAGTAATTTCGTTAAATACCACACGTTTAAACTTTTGCTCTTCGCCACCGATAATTTGCTGCAAATGCCAGGCAATAGCTTCTCCTTCACGGTCTAAGTCCGTTGCCAGATAAACGGTGTCAGCTTTTTCTGCCAGCGCTTTTAGCTCTTTCACCACTTTTTCTTTGCCGGGCAAAATCTCATAGCGCGCTTTCCAGCCATGTGCCGGGTCTATACCCATGCGGTCGACCAGCGCCTGGTATTCTTTCTCTTCTTTACTCAGCGTTTTACTGGCAGCAGATTTTTCTTTACTGCTGCTGGTGGGTAAATCACGAATATGACCTACGCTGGACTTTACGACAAAGTCATTACCGAGGTATTTGTTAATTGTTTTCGCTTTTGCCGGTGATTCGACTATAACCAGTGATTTCGCCATCTTAATCCCGAGATCCCTAACATTTTGTGCATGCCAATTATGCTGCTTTTTTAACGTATATCCGTAAACCGCAGTTGTGACAAGTGAATAAACTCATTATTATGCAAACCAGCTCATTTTCAGAGCTGTCTGGCGAAACCTTCGCCAATCCAAATGAAGCATCCTCAAGTGGCCGCAAAAATAATAAAAACAGTGCCCTTTCCAAACAAGGATATAAAGCAAAAATGAAATACTTTGAAGCAAACTTCGATGGGCTGGTAGGCCCAACCCATAACTATGCCGGTTTATCTATCGGCAATGTTGCCTCACTATCTAACGCAAAGAACAGTTCCAGCCCGCGTCAGGCTGCCAAACAGGGCTTAAGTAAAATGAAGGCCCTGCATGACCTGGGTTTAGTGCAAGGTGTGCTGGCACCACAAGAGCGGCCCGATCTATACACTCTGCGCCGCCTTGGCTTTACCGGTACAGATGCACAGGTAATTGAAAAAGCTGCCAAACAAGCCCCCGCTGTGTTTAAAGCCGTTTGTTCAGCCTCCAGCATGTGGACAGCCAACGCCGCCACCATATCACCCTCTGCTGATACTGCTGATGGCAAAGTGCATTTTACCCCTGCCAATCTTACTAACAAATTTCACCGCTCACTTGAACCTGTTACTACAGGCAAGATTTTGCAGGCAATGTTCCGTGACTATCAACATTTTGCGCATCATACACATTTACCGGACAATGATCACTTTGGTGATGAAGGCGCCGCGAATCATACCAGACTTTGCAGCGCTTATGGCAAACGGGGTATTGAACTCTTTGTATTTGGCCGTTATGCGTTCGATAGCAGTAAACCGGCACCACAGCGTTTTCCGGCCCGCCACACGCTGGAAGCATGCGAAGCGGTAGCAAGGTTACATGGTTTAAGTGCAGAGCATGTGGTGTATATGCAGCAAAACCCCGATGTGATTGATCAGGGTGTATTTCATAATGATGTTATCGCCGTGGGTAACCAAAATGTGCTGTTTTACCACCAACAAGCCTTTATCGACAGCCAGCAAAAGCTAACCGAATTGCAGCGTAAGTTTGGTAATAACACAGAGCTGCATCTGATTGAAGTAAAAGACAGCGAGGTTTCTGTAGCCGAAGCGATTAAAACTTACCTGTTTAATACTCAGGTGGTGACGTTACCCGGCGGCGAAATGGCCATTATTGCGCCAACAGAATGCCAGGATAGCCCCGCGGTGTCGTCCTATCTGGCAGCGCTGACAGAGCGCAATACACCGATAAAACAAATCCACTACTATGATGTTAAACAAAGCATGCGTAACGGCGGCGGCCCAGCCTGTTTACGTCTGCGCGTAGCCATGAGCGAGCAGGAAAAACAAGCCGTAAACCAAAACGTGCTGATGAGCGATGCGTTGTTTACCCGGTTAAATCAGTGGGTAGATAAACATTATCGTGATGAGATTTCCGAAGCCGATCTGGCCGATCCACAGTTGCTGCTGGAGTCCCGCACAGCACTGGATGATTTAACCCAGATTCTGGATCTGGGTTCGGTGTATCAGTTCCAGCAAGAATAAACCAGGTGATTTAGATAGAAAAAAAGGGAGCTGGTTTAGCTCCCTTTTCGTTCTAGTTACAGCGCATCACCACAACTATTACTGAATCCTAATGGATTAGCAGGAGGAGGCGAAGTTTCAGTAGTCACATCTTCTGCAGATATGGGTAAACCATATTCACGGAACGTAACATTTTCAGTTCCTGCGGCGGTACCACTAACTTGCAAACGAACATCGATCCAAGCACCATAGTCCTGCGGGTAAGTTATAGTAAATATTGCTATGCCACTATCGTCTGCAGTCACAGTCCGCGGCACAACAGCCACATTGCCTGGGGTTAACTGGCCATCAAGGTTTTCATCTTCACCAGGATCCAAGATACCATTAAGATTTGCGTCTTCATTTTCACAGCTAGCAGTAACATTTGGCTCCCAAACCTTAAATGCTGCTGGCGCAGGAGGTGATGCAATCCAGAAGCCTTTACGATACCCCGTTGGTACAACTGCAACATTGAGTGCCTGATTTGCCACTGGGTTACCTGAACTATCAGTTACAATAACAGAGAACTCTTTTGCATAAGTGCTGATGCTGGGTTTAGTAATAACGTTACCCGTACCAAAACGGAAAAACAACGTGCGTTTACCAACGGCAATGTCTGTCTCGTCCGATATAGCGTTGTTGTTTTGCAATGCCGCTTTAATGACCAGATTCAAGCCTTCAACACCGGCTCCGGTATTAGTGTCAGCTGTAAACACCGTAGAAGCTATGCCTTGAGAGTTGGTTACAGCCGTTCCGGTGCTAATTACGCCACCAGCGGCATTATCCAGAGAAAAAACAACAGTCTGGTTTTTTACCGGGTTATTGTTAACATCACGAACGATTGCACGTATAGCGCTAGACTCGCCAGCACCAATCTGAGCAGGAAATGCCTGCGTTTCAACTTTTGTCGGGTTAACAGCAACGAACTCTACTACCTTCTTCGCGCTGACGGCATCCTCACCTACTCCACCAGTTGCACTGATTGTCGCCAGGCCGGCAAATTGCGAACGTACAAAAGTTTGTGCTAAACCATTAGCGTCTGTAACATCCTGAGCAGTTACAGCACTACCCAGATTAGCTGCAGCATCAGCAATTGCACCTCGGGTAGTATTAAATACAATATTTTCACCCACATTAGCTGCGCCGTTAATCAACCACTCCACCTCAAGTTCCTGAGCAGTATTCAGATTAACTTCCAGTATTTCAGCTTCATTTGCGCCAGCCACAAATGCAAACTCATCTGCGCTGACGTTCAGTGTTATTGTGCTGGTTGCGCCTAATGCGGCAACAGTTAATGTATCAACACCAGAATTCACTGCGGTATAAGTAAAGGTGGCCTTGCCGGCAGAGCCAGCAGTTGCCGGGCTGGTATCGCTTAAGGTATTACCCAAAGCTGACGTCACTTCAATCTCGGTGTTTGCAATGCCAGTATCATTTGAGTCTGTTAAAAATACGTCTATTGAAGCCGTATCGCCTAAGACCACAGAGTTAGGTGCAGCCACTTCAATTGAAGTGCCAGACACGGCCACAGTTAACTGTGACGCTTGCTGTTGCACGATTGCAGTCACGACAATATCACGATTGTTTTTGTTGGTTTGAGTCGTCAGGGTAGCCTTCGCAGTACCGTTAGCAGCAGTTACTGCATCAACCTGCACTAATTCTCCGGAATCACTTGCGAAAGTAACAGGAACGCCAGCTATTACAACGTTATTGGAATCACGAACCAGTGCCGTCAGTTCTACTTTAGCTGACGCACCAGAACCTAACAGCAAACTATCCGCAATTAATGCAACAGATCCTACCGTCACATCAACCTGATCACCACCATCACCGGCAGAGGTAAAACCAGCATTAGCCGTGGCTTCACCAAAAATAGCGGATACGGTACCCGCACCGCTTTTACTGCCAACTAGCAGGCTGATGGTTGCGACACCATTACTATTAGTCAGTGCAGTACCAGCAGAACTGCCTAAAACAGCCAGCTCGGTATCACTAAGAGCAAAGTTGATAACCTGATTAGCAATGCTGCCGCTATTCGTTGCAGTTAACGTTGCCGTTATTGTTAATGGGGTTGCCTGGGCTAATGCTGTGGAAGCAGTGCCTGCAGAGTTAGTTAATGTTACGGCTAAGCTGTAAACCGGTGTAGTGTTGCCACCGCCTGTACCGCCGTCAGAGTCAAGAGTACCACCGCCACCGCAGGCTGCTAACATAGTTAAAAGCAGCGCAACGATAAGTTGCTGAACGTTTCGCATTAAAACTCTCCCAAGCTGTTTTTTATTATATAGTTTTTGTTAATTCTGTATCTTAAACCATTAATCTGGCAAGCGTGATAGCAATTTATAAAAAAAAACCAGCACAATCTGCCTTTCCAGAGGCCAACCTGTTAGGCTTAGAGCCACTGCTTAATTAAAACTAGTCTGATGTTATGACAGGAAATAAAAAACTTGGGTTAACTGCCCGTATTGTAATTGGTATGGCGGCAGGTATTCTGGTCGGCTTTTTCTTCAAATGGCTGCTTGCAGGTCAGGACGAACGAATACTGCATATTCTGGGTATGGAACTGCCACTTAAAACATTCTTTATTGACGGTATTTTTCATATTGGTGGCGAGATTTTTATAGCCAGTTTAAAAATGCTGGTTGTGCCGCTGGTGTTTGTCTCTCTGGTGTGTGGCACCTGTTCGCTGTCTGACACCTCAAGCCTGGGCAGGCTTGGTGGTAAAACTATCGGTCTTTACCTGATAACTACAGCGATAGCCATCACTCTGGCTATTTTTGCGGCCTTGCTGATAAACCCGGGCAAAGGCGTAGAAATGCAGTCTGATGCCAGTTTTGATATAAGTGAAGCGCCGCCGTTATCTCAGGTATTTATTGATATTTTCCCGAGTAATCCTATTGAATCTATGGCTTCTGGCAATATGCTGCAAATTATTGTTTTTGCTGTATTATTTGGCCTGGCAATGGCATTAAGCGGCAAAGCCGGTGAACGGCTGGCGGCTGTTTTTAATGATCTTAGCGAAGTTATTATGAAGCTGGTAACGCTGCTGATGAATCTGGCCCCTTATGGTGTGTTCTTTCTGATGGCAAAACTGTTTACCACACTCGGGTTTGAAACGATTGCTAGTCTGGCGAAATATTTTGCGGTAGTAATGATCGTGCTGATATTACATGGCCTGGTCGTTTATGGCTTGATATTAAAGTTGTTAACTGGCCTGAACCCGTTAATTTTCTTCCGTAAAATGCGTGATGCCGCTCTGTTTGGTTTTAGCACCTCCAGCAGCAACGCCACTATGCCGGTTACGATGGAAGCCGTAACCAAAAAGTTAGGTGTTAAAAACAGCATAGCCTCTTTTACCGTGCCGCTTGGCGCCACTATTAATATGGACGGCACGGCAATAATGCAGGGCGTAGCCACCGTATTTATTGCCCAGGTTTTTGTAGTGGATCTGACATTAGCCGACTATTTAATGGTAATAGTTACTGCCACGCTGGCCTCTATCGGCACAGCAGGTGTACCTGGTGTAGGATTAATTATGCTGGCAATGGTGCTGCAACAGGTTGGTTTACCGGTAGAAGGTATCGCACTGATTATTGGCGTTGACCGTTTACTGGATATGACCCGCACTGCAGTGAATATTACCGGCGATGCGATGGTGTCATGTATTGTAGGTAAAAGTGAGAATGAGTTCGACGTTAATGTTTTTAACGACATTAACGCCGGAAACAAAGAGGAAAGTGTCGATTTTCATCATCTGCGCTAACCGCTAAACTATCCATCTGCGCTAGTCGCTAAGCAGGCAGTTAACTCTGCCTGCTAACCTATCCTTGATTGCTGCATCAGTTTTTGCCACCACACCGATAAAATATTTGCCGAACCGATGCCGACTTTTTCGGCAATGCCTTTGCGCAGCTGATACCGCACCTGAAACAGATCCCGCTGTGGCATTTGCGACAATAAATAAGCGTCGCTTGTCTGAATTTCATCCACCAGTTTAAGCGGCAAAGCCTGGTAGCCAAACCAGTGCTCACCGGTGGCAACCTGATCTATATCCAGCTGTGGCCGGTGATCCTGCACAAACTGTTTAAACAACTGATGCGTTTGCTCCAGTTCCTGCTGAAACTTTTGCCGCCCTTTGTCATTGTTCTCACCAAACAGCGTTACCGTGCGTTTGTACTCTCCGGCAGTAAATTGCTCAAAATCAATATGGCCTTTTTTCAATAACTTATTAAAGTTAGGTAATTGCGCAATAACCCCAATAGAGCCAACAATGGCAAAAGGTGCCGCCAGGATTTTATGGCCAATGCAAGCCATCATATAGCCGCCGCTGGCAGCAACTTTATCAATAGCCACAGTCAGGCTTAATTCAGCTTTGCGCAAACGGTCAAGCTGCGATGCGGCCAGGCCATAGCCGTGCACTACACCACCACCGCTTTCCAGGCGCAGTAATACTTCGTCTTCCTTGTCGGCAACCGCCAGTATTGCAGTCACTTCTTCGCGCAGCGACTCTGCCTCACGAGCATCCATACTGCCATGGAAATCAACCACAAACAGCCTGGGTTTTGTTTCCGTTTTTTTGCTCTGTTGTGTTTTTTGCCATTGCTTAAACTGTTTTTTATCCAGCAACTGCTGCTGCATATCTTCAGTTACGGCTTTGTACTGCGCAGTTAAATCGGTAAATTGCAACTGGCCTTTTTTCGGCCTGGCTTTACCCGCAGCGGCACCGGCGATTAAACCGATAATTACAGCAACGGCTGCTACCAGCGTTACCGCTTTGGCCAGAAACATCCCATATTCGTATATAAACTCCAAGACAGGCTCCTTAATAACGTTTTGCTGCATTGTAACGGCTTTGACAAAAAGAAAAAGCCCGGCGAACCGGGCTTTACATGATAGAACAGTACAACTTAGTTAGCTGGCGCTAATACCGCCGGATTAGCTACAACCACTGATGCGCCCTGAGTAGCCAGGAAGGATGCTACGTGAGTTTGCATTTCAACCGTAGCTGCTGCACTACCAGCCGCTGGGTCAAGTAACGAGCTGTGAGTGCCGGCAGTAAAGCGGGCAATAACATTACCTGCCAGTTGCTGCGGCCCGGCAACAGCGTTAATAGCAGTTGCACCCAACAGTTTAGCCAGTGGCTCAGTACCGCCCAACGGCATACCTACCGTCTGGTTTGGAATAACCCGATCAGAGGTAGCCGAGTTAATACCGGAACCAATCACTTCTGAAATGTACACCGGTGTCTCGCTTGCAACCAATAACTGGGCATAGTTGTTTGGATCGCCGGCATCGGTAATAGTTTGCGCCGCAAAGGCAAACTGGGAGATAGTGGCCCTGATAGCTGCCAAAGTGGCCGCAGTGCTCTCACTCTCAGCCAAGCTGGCTAAGTACGCGTCAACATATTGCGCGGCACAGCCGGTGAAACTGGCCGGATTGGCCGCCAGTGCCATACAGGGGCTTTCATCTTCCAGGTAGTCAACAAAACCAGGCTGTAGCGCATCTGCGCCCAGAATAACGCTGGCGCGGATGAGTGCGCCAAAATTGGCAGACTCAAGCAGGAAATTGGCTACCGCACCACCTGGTACAGATAAGGCAGCAGATTTCATATTGTATGCTGCATCAACTGCGGTAATACCTGATGGTGTATTGGCAACTGCCACCGCTGACGAGCCAGTGATAGAGCCCAGCGACATACCCAGCAGCTGAACATTAGCCATATTCAGGCTAATACCTTCAATGCTGTTTAGTGCCAAACGCAGCGCCAGCGTATCAGCGATACTTTGGCGTAAGTTGTCACGGGTAACCAGCAGGTTAGACAGGTTCATATATACAGTGGCATTGCCATTTGCTACACCACAACTTTCACCCGAAGCATTAATACCCGTAAAACCACGTGAACCATGTAACGGTTGATCTATCGCTACTGTGGCAAAACCCTGCTGAGTTAACGCTGCAGTAACCGCCAGCATATTTTCTTTGCAAGAGGTAATACCGTGCGCCATTATTACTACCGGCCAACCAGCGGCAGGCGCCGGTGCATTTGGCGCCGTCATAATAACGTCAACCGACTCATATGAATTGATTTTTGGGATCGGGTTAAATTTCGTCAGGTGGCGGCGGCTATCCAAACCAAGATCACGTAACTGCACAGCCTGAGTCGCCGTTAATGCCATACAGACACCATCGTTCTGGGATTGTGCAGCAGCAGGAATAGTACCGGCAGGCGCCTGAGCCAAAATAGCGCCGCTATCGCAAGCAGCTGTCCAGCGGGTACTTAATGGCGCTGATGTTGCTGAAGCAGTTTGTGCCCCTAAATAATAAGGCAGGTTAAAACTGCCGCTATACAGCATTACATTATCAAAAGACGGATTACCGGTAAGCGGTGTTCCAGGGAGCATTGATACCGGCGCTACAGCGGCCACTTCAAGTGCAGAAGGTGCATAAGGCGAACCCGGTGCAGCCATTAGTGACTTTACCGTTGCCAGCACATTCGAGATCGATTGTGTAGTCATTGCCGCCGTATAAATAATACTGTCGCGGTTAACGCCTTCAGCTTCGATAACGTCTTCAAAACTATTAATCAGCTTTTGTAATGATAACTGCGATGGTGTGCTTAACGGCAGCGTTTCGTCGTCTTGTTTTACCAGTTCATAAGATGTCGAAGGCGCAACAGAGTTACCATTATTGTCTTCAATTAATGACGTCAATACTGTCATATAAGTGGTAGCGGGCTTCAGCGGCCGCAGTGGCACAACAGCTATGCTGTTACCACTTACAGCAGTCACAAAATCCTGACCAAAGGTCAGCTCTGCTACTACCTGACAAGCAAAGCCCTGGTTAGCCGTTCTGCACTCTTCTACTGCTGAAGTAGAACCCTGCATGACCACTTCAAACAGCCGGACTGCACCGGGCTGCTGCACTGAGCTGGCTTCTAAAGCCGCGCCAGGAGCTATATCTACAGCAATAGAATAAGGGCTTTGGGTCGACCAGCCATCTAACGCACCTAATGCAACCTGTGGGTTAGTGTAATCAGGCTCTGTGCCAGAGTCGGTGGTTAAAGTGCCATCAGTAGTGCCTTGAAATAATAAATCATTTGGCACTGACAGCCTTGGTGTGGCGGCACCCGGATCGAATACTACTCTGGAATATGGTTTAACGGTGTTGTCGCCGGTATCTTGCTTAATATCATCTAAAGAATCACCGCCACATCCGGTTAAACCCAATGCAACCGCGACAGCCACACTCAGTGTCAGCTTATTCATAGTTTCTCCCCTATCCTGTCTCTTATTTTTTATATGCAAAGCAAAAACTTACCTTGCTTATTGGAAACCTGTTGTACATATAGCCTGTAACAGCTACGACCAGTTAAAGTTAACTCAAACCAACCAAAATCGCTAGCTGAAAAATACAGAATAAACGAAGAAAGGTGCAAATAGCCCCGTTTGGGCGTATGCTTTCGCCGTTTTTGCAGCAACAGGTGACATTTTATGCACAATTATCAAGCAGCTACAGATGCATTAAAAGACAAAGTAATTTTAGTTACCGGTGCCGGTGATGGCATTGGTAAAGAAGCGGCATTAACCTATGCCCGTTTCGGTGCCAGCGTTATCCTGCTGGGCAAAACAGTCAGCAAGCTAACCGCAGTTTATGATGAAATAGTGGCCAATGGTGGTAAAGAGCCAGCTATAGTGCCGCTTGATTTAAAAGGTGCTACCGCGAAACATTACCGCGATATGGCTGCCACTATTACCGCTGAATTCGGCAAACTGGACGGTGTACTGCATAACGCCGGTATTCTGGGTGTGTTAAGCCCATTTGAACATATTGACTTGCCCACCTGGCAAGACATTATGCAGGTTAATGTCACCGCGCCAATGCTGATGACACAGGCATTAATGCCGGCACTAAAATTATCCGCTCAGGCATCTGTCGTTTTTACCTCTTCCGGCGTTGGCCGTAAAGGCCGTGCGTTCTGGGGTCCTTATGCGGTATCTAAGTTCGCCACAGAAGGCCTGATGCAGGTTATTGCAGATGAGTATGACAACAGCACCGTGCGGATAAACTGCATTAACCCGGGTGCGACCCGCACCAAAATGCGCAGCCGTGCCTATCCGGGCGAAGATGTTAACCTGTTAAAAACCCCGGCGGATTTAATGTGGCTTTATGTTTATCTGATGAGTGACGACAGCATTACTGTTAACGGCCAGACTATAGATGCACAGGTAAAATAGCTGCATAACAAAACGGCCTCTTGCGCGGTAAGGCGCAAGAGGCCGTTTTATTTACTCACTTTGCTGTATAAAACCAGCCTAGCCTTTTAATACTGTTGCCACTGATTTAGCGAAGTAATTAATATTGCTGTGGTTTAAACCAGCAATACTGACCCGACTTGAACCCACCATATAAATGCTGAATTCGCTGCGCAGGCGGTCAATTTGCGCTTTGTTAATACCTAAAAAGCTGAACATACCGTGCTGACGGGTAATAAAGCTGAAATCCTGCTGTACACCTTCAGCAGCCAGAGTGTCGATAATCAGCTGGCGGTAGTTGTTAATGCGATTACGCATTTCGGCCAGTTCCTGATGCCACAAGCTGGTTAGCTCATTGCTATCAAGAATATTGGCAACAATAATGGCACCATGTGCCGGTGGCATAGAATAAATACTGCGCACTACACTTAACAGGTTTACTTTGGCAACATCCGCTACTTTGCTATCTACTGCAACGATAGATACTGCACCAATACGCTCACGGTATAAGCCAAAGTTTTTTGAGCACGAGCTGCACAGAATCATCTCATCAACGTTATCTGCCAGATAGCGCAAGCCTTTGGCGTCTTCATCCAGGCCGGTACCAAACCCCTGATAGGCCATATCAACTAAAGGCGTAAAACCACGCTCTTTGGCGATATCAGTAAAACGCTGCCACTGGGCAAAGGTTAAATCCATCCCGCTGGGGTTATGGCAACAAGCATGCACCAGCACTACATCGCCAGCCGGCACTGTAGCAAGCTCGGCAAACATAGCGTCTTCGTTCAGGCCTTTGGTGTCATAATCGTAATAAGTGTATTCTTTTACGTTCAGGCCAGCGGCTTTAAACATAGAGATATGGTTAGCCCAGGTTGGGCTGGTTACCCAAATAGTCGCATTCGGGTTAGCTTTTTTAATAAACTCAGCCGCGACGCGTAGTGCGCCTGTGCCGCCTGGGGTATGTGCTGTAGTAACACGGTTAGCCAGCAATACTTTGTGGCCAATGCCAAACGCCAGTTTTTCGATGTGGGCATTAAAGCCCAAATCACCGGCCATACCGATATAGGTTTTGCTGTCTTCCTGCTTCAGGCGCAGCGCTTCAGCTTCTTTTACGCATTTCAGTACCGCCGTATGGCCTTGCTCGTCTTTATACACCCCTACGCCGAGGTCTACTTTGTTCGGGTTTGTGTCTTCTTTATAAGCTGCCATTAAACCTAGAATTGGATCGGTTGCCACCGGTTGTAACTGAGCAAACATAGTGTTCTACCTGAGTTAAAGTTGCATGAAAAAAGCTACGGTTATGGTAAATACGCCGGCACGGTTAAACATACCGCCACCAGTAAAGCCAAAGCATCCGCCGTAAATACGTTTTTATTAAAATCTTCTGCATCGACAATGCCGGCTATTTTGCCTGATTGGCTAAACAGAGGCAAACAAGCCTCAGCCTGCACTTTAGGATCGCAGGTGTAATATTCGCCACCTGTGCCTAAATAAGCCGCCACATCATTAATAACTTTGGCTTTGCCGCTTAAACCTACCGTGCTGTTATTACTGATTTTGGCAAATTCACTATTTAACGGAAATTCAGCGCGCGATGGCGCACCATAATAAGCCAGTTTTACCAGCACAAGCTCACCTGCGCCGTTGGCACGGGCCTGATAAATACCAAACCAGTCCAGTGCAGAATGTTCGCGGTAAAATGCAGCAATAAGGCTTAGCTGTGTAAGTGCATGCTGATTGGCCGCATTTTGCCCACCCAAAATTGCCGTTAAATCATAGGGCTCATCTGCCAGTTGGCCAAACAGCGAGCAAGCGCCGCCCTCGCCTAACTCCGGCACTTTATATTGCCATTGCACCGCAGGCGCAGTTGTTGCTGTTAAAAAAGCCTTCAGTTCGGTTTGGCGCTGTTGTACTTTTTCAGCAAAAGCCGCCAGTGAAACGTCGTCCAGATACGCCTGTATACCGGCGTGTGCAACATAGTCTGATACAGAAACAGCATCTCGTGACATTATAGCCATCCAGATTTCTAAAAGTTGCTGAACATTCTACCAGAAGCGGTTGAAAAACCAAGTCAGTCGGCAACAAGTTAAGGAAATTGTTGCCGCGGCTTAAGTGGATGTTTAAGCTGACAGCTGTGTAAAGTAAGCGAAGTAAAGTAAGCGAACCCACTTATGGCAGGCAATAAAATTTCACTGGCCGACTGGCAGGCAAAAATGAACCCGGCAGGTGCAACTGCTGCAGTAAAAGACGATACGAATCTGGTGTACAGCACCGACAGCGGCAAAATAAATGCAAAACCCGCAGTCAAACCGGTGGCAGAAGCTTTTGCCGATGGCGCAGTGCGCATAAGGCGCGAAACCAAAGGCCGCGGTGGCAAGGCGGTATTGACTATTAGCGGTATTGCCAAACCACATGACGAACTGGTGTTGCTGGCAGCGAGACTGAAAAAGAAATGTGCCTGTGGCGGTGCAGTAAAAGATGGCGTGATTGAAATTCAGGGCGATAAGCGCGAGCTGGTAGAGCAGTTATTACAGGCCGAGGGCTTTAAAACTAAATGGGCTGGTGGTTGACGCCACATCCTGAACATCAGAGTCCTGCGCAGTAAAGCCGAACCGGTTTGCTCACGCTAACACGCCGTAAACCCATCCCTGGGGGCTCGTCTCAGCCCGTCCTGGGCTTCAACGGTTAGCTTAGAGCAAACCGGTTCTCTATATCAGTGTCGTTGAGTAGAGCCTTACTTCACCGCTTCACGATTATACGGCTGGCCAACGGCGCCGTTAAAAAAGCTGTCTTTTAACCAGTAAGGTCGCTGCGTGGTGTTGGCAATATCCAGCGCAATATTAAAGTTAATATTGGCAAACACCGCACCAGCGTCATAGCGGATTGCACCGTAGTCTTTAATCAGGCTGGGAATATCATCTGATGGCTTATGATAGTGCTTGGCAAAAAAACTGGCCCAGATTTTACCGCCATCCTGCTTTGGATCCTGCGATTTAAAACCGGTCATTAAAAATACTGCCGGTACGCCTTTTTTCACCAGGGTATAGTGATCTGAGCGGGTAAAAATAGCCTGCTCCGGCATAGGATCTGCGCTTAGCGCTATGCCCTCTTTCGCCGCGGCGTTTTCTACCACTTTACCCAGCGACGAATGGTTAGCACCAAAAGCGATCATATCGGCAAACGGATACAGTAATACCGGCATATCCAGGTTAACGTTAGCCACCAGTTTATCTATTGGCCGGGTGGGGAAATGCGCAAAGTAATCGGCACCCAGTAAGCCTTTCTCTTCACCGGTTACCACCACAAACAAAATCGAACGCTTTGGTTTTACCGGCAACTGGGCAAATAAACGCGCGGTTTCCAGTAAAATAGACACACCGGCAGCGTTATCCATGGCGCCATTGTTAATTTTATCTTCGTTGCGTAAGTCGTTGCTGTAGCCAATATGATCAGAGTGCGCCGTGACCACAACGTACTCATCTTTCAGTACAGGATCCGAACCCGGTAATACCGCAATAACGTTGGGGCTGGAAATATCTTCATGGCTGCTGCTACGGCTTAAGCTAGCCGATACACCAAGCTGAAATCCCACAGGGTTTTGCTTGTTTTCCAGTTGGGTAAAAATATCCGCCAGCGATTGCGGCGCTTTGGCAAACAGTGCAGCAGCGGCTTCATGATGCACGTAGGCTCCACCTTTTAAATCCGGGAAGCTGTCAGCCGGCGTACCATCGGCTTGCAGCCACTCCATGCCCGGAGTATTTAAATACAACAGGCTGTTGGCATAAGGCCGCACTTTTTCCTGAGCCGGGGTGTGCACGGTAATAATACCTACTGCACCGCGCTCTGCTGCTAAACGGGTCTTCTGGCTGCTTAAGTGCGCCGCTTCTTCACTTGGCAGGCTGTCCGGCCGGCCAGTTAGCAGCACGACTATCTTGCCTTTTACATCCAGATTAGCGTAGTCATTTAAACCAAACTCTTCCGATACCATGCCATAACCGGCAAACACCAGCGGTGCGGTAATGTCGGTTTGGTTGTACTGCAAACTCGGGCCGGTAAAAAAGGCCTTGGGGTAACTAAGCTGTGTATCTTTGCCATCGGTATGCAGGGTAAATTTAGCGCTTTCCTGTGCTAAACGCGCCTGGCGCAGCGGCACACGCTGGTAATAGCTGCCATTATCACCTGCGGGCTCCAGGCCCAGTGCCTGTAATTGCGTGGCAATATACAACGAGGCAATTTCATGCTCTTTACTACCGGTTTCACGCCCGGCCAGCTCATCCGCGGCCAAAAACTGCATATGGGCTTCAATGGCTTTAGCGCTTGCCGCCGTAGCAGCGGGGGCTGGATCTGATGACTGCGTAGCAGCACAACCGGCTACTACAGCCAATAGCAATGCAGCGGGTATAAATTTGCTTTTCATAGGGTTTCCTTTAAAAACAACAGTGCCAGCATGAGCTGGCACTGACTTTACGGCAACAGATCCAGCTTAGTTTATCCGTTGCTTATATTTGTCGTGTAACTGCTTATGGCGGTTGTTTAAGTCAACTTCCCGGCCATCAATCCACAAGTGAGTGACCTTGTGACCCAGATAATCGAAAATATCTCCGTCAGACACGACCAGGCTGGCAGCTTTGCCTACTTCAATGCTGCCAATTTTATCGGCAACACCGGCAATTTGCGCGGCATTAATGGTAACAGAACGTAACGCCTGCTCTGGTGTTAACCCAAAGCTTATGGCCTGGCCTGCTGCAAATACCAGATTGCGGGTATCCCAGTAACCATCAAGCGACAACGCGTAGTTAACACCGGCATCCTGCAAAGTTTTCGGCACGGTAAACGCCCGGCTGTAGTTTTCATCGCCACGGCTGGGTAAACCATAAGGTGCAGTGTAAATAACTGCCACTTTAGCTGCTGCCAGCTCATCGGCCAGGCGCCAGCTGTCACGGCCGCCAACAATAATCAGCTTAAGGTTGTACTCTTTAGCCAGCAACATAGCCTGGCGAATTTGCCGCTCGTCATCGGCATGCACAAACAGTGGCCGTTCACCTTTAAACACGGCCAGCATTTCATGCCAGCGCGAGTCTATGCCTCTGTTTAACCCGGCTTGCTCAGCATCATAATATGCTTTTGCTGCCTGAAAATACTGCTGCAGTTTAGCCAGTTGCTCAGCATTGGCTTTGCGCACTTCGTCGGCCGGTTTTGGGTTCCAGCGCGAACCCAGCGTACTGGCATTAGGCCAGCGCACATGCAAACCGGTGCCGTCAGCGACTACAGCATCCTGATAATTCCACGCATCTAACTGCATCAGGCTGGACTGGCCCATCAGCATACTGCCGTCCGGGTAAATCATGCTGTAGGCAAAACCATTGCTGCGAATGGTTGGGATAACCTCTGAGTCGGCGTTGTAGCCCACTTTGGCTTTAATATCCGGGTTAGTCTGGGTTACTTCACGCGAATCGTCGGTAGAGCGCACAGCCTCTATTTCAATTAAGCCCAGCTGGTTAGCCAGGGCTATCAGGCCCGGATACAGGTGTTTGCCGTCCAGCGCCAGCACCGTTGCGCCTTGCGGCGCGCTCAGGTTTTGGCCAACAGCCGCAATTTTACCGTCCACAATTAATACATCACTGTCGGTTTTTACACCATCGGTTACGGTATGAATGGTCAGGCCGGTTAACAGTAACGGGCCTTCGGCCGCTTTACCCGGCACCATATCGTGCGCCAGTGCTTGTGTGCCGCTCAGGCTGCCTGCTAAGGCAGCAAACAGGCTTAAACAGGTTTTAGAAAGTTTCATGCTGCTGCTCCTTAGTGTTTGTGGCCATGGCCGTGGCTGTGAATATAACTGCCGATGTTCCACCAGTCGCCCTGATCTTCACAGTGCCATTCTGGTTCATCCTGCTTGTAAGCATCTTTGCTGCCGGCTTTAGCGCTGTCATCTGCGCTCAGCACTTTTTGGATCAGCGCAGTTTTTTCAGCTTCCAGCTGTTGTTGCAGCTGTTTATCCGTATTGATATCGAAGTACTTAGTACCTTCAATCCAGGTTTGTTGTGCCTGGCTGTATACCGATAGCGGATGGGTGTTCCACAGCACAAAATCGGCCTGCTTACCGGCTTTAATTGAACCGGTAACCTTGTCTATTTTCAGCTGCATCGCCGGGTTAATGGTGACCATTTTCAGTGCTTCGTGCTCGTCCATACCACAGTACATCACTGATTTAGCCGCTTCCTGGTTCAGGCGGCGCTGTAAACCAGCATCGTCTGAGTTAATGCTGACATTCATCCCCTGTTCGGCCATTAAGCAGGCGTTAGTTGGAATGGCATCCTGTACTTCCATTTTATACGCCCACCAGTCGGCAAAGGTAGAAGCGCTGGCACCATGGGCCTGCATTTCTTTGGCGGTTTTATAGCCTTCCAGAATGTGGGTAAAAGTAGTGATGTTAAAGCCCATCTCATCGGCCAGCTCAATCAACATCAGAATTTCTGACGCTACATAAGAGTGGGTATGAATAAAACGCTGCTTATCCAGAATTTCTACCAGTGCTTCTAAGCGGTAATCAATACGTGGCGGCGCTACCTGCTCGCGCTGGCGTTTAGACAGTTTGTCATAAGCTGCCAGTTTGGCTTTGTACTCTTTGGCGGCAACAAAAGCATCACGAATGGTGGTTTCAACACCAACACGGGTTTGCGGATAACGCTCGGTAAAGGCATCACCCCAGTTAGATTGTTTAACGTTTTCACCCAGAGCAAATTTAATACTTGGCGGTGCGGCTTTCATTTTCAGCCCCTGAGCATTTTCGCCCCAACGAAACTGAATAACCTGAGCCTGGCCACCAATAGGGTTGGCACTGCCGTGCAGCAGCTGTGCGGTAGTAGTACCACCGGCTAAACCACGATACAGGTTAATATCTTCCGGGTTTATTACATCAGCAATACGCACTTCTGAGGTTACTGCATCGGTACCTTCATTGACACCGGCCTCAATAGCGACATGCGAGTGCTCGTCGATAATACCGGGCGTAAGGTGCATGCCGGTGCCGTCGATAACGTCAAAACCACCTGGCGTACCCAAGTTTTGACCAATCTTATCGAACTTGCCGTTGCGCACTATCACGTCGGTATTTTCAAGGATACCGTCTTTTTCTGCTGTCCAGACTGTGACATTTTTAATATGCACATTCTGTTGTTTAGCTAAGACCGGTAAGCCGTAAGCTCGGTTAGGGAAAGTTAATTTAGACAGCATCACGGTGTCTGGCTTGCTGGCTGCGGTTTTGGCCGGGCTTTCTGTCAGCGGCTGACGCTGTGCCGTTACCAACTCGGTGCTGCTGCCAAGCTGCCATTTACCTGTCAGGCTGTTATCCGCTAACTTGCCGCTAAACTGCGCTACCTGCTTATCGCCGGTAAGCTCAGCCAGATTCAGGTTAAACTGCAACAGTTGCTGTTGGCTGTGAATATGCTCTAACTTGACGCTTTTTGCTGCAGCGCCGCCAGCCTGTAACACGGCAGAGCCACTGAGTTTATCGGCATGGCCGGTTAAGGTAACTTTAACAGCCTTACCTGCAACAGACAGTTGGTAATCGCCGGCAAAGTCTACCGGGGTTATGGCTTTAATATTGTGCTGCTGGCCACGCACCCAGGTGGCCACAATTTCGCCATCAGCAAATAAATCGCCGCTGGCCAGCACTAAGTCGGCCTGATAACCAGGGGCAATTTTACCCAGCTTGTCGGCTACGCCACTCAAACGGGCTGGCACTGTGGTTAATGCAGCCAAAGCGGTGTCGGCAGATAAACCATACTGCACGGCTTTGCGTAAATTAGGCCAGAAGTCTTTAGTGTCTTTTAACTTGTAGGTGGTTAGTGCAAAAGGCACGCCAGCCTGCGCCAGGGCCGCAGCGTTTGCAGGTGCGCGCTCCCAGTGGCGTAAATCGGCCAGGTTCACATCCAGCTGATCGGCCACCTGCTCTACCGCAGGCGCCGCAGGGAAGTTAAGTGGTAAAATAAGGCTGCGCCCGGTGGCTTTAATTTCATCCAGCCGCACATATTCAAAACCAGAACCCACCATAGCGGCATTGTTCAGTTTGAACTCATTTAACAACAAGTGAGCGCGCAGTAAGGATCTGTCGTCACCGGTTTCAAACACCGCGCCTTGCTGGTTAATATTGGCCAGGTTTTGCAGTGCCACATTAAATTCAACCGGCTGGTTAAAATAACGCACATCGGTTTTACCGTAAGCCTGGCTGTACCAGTTGGCGTCACTTAATGTCTGGCGGATAAGCGCCATACTGCCCATCAACGATGACGGGTAACTTTGCTTTGACGAACCTTTGCTAAAAGCCATAAATTGCGGGCCATCAGCTTTTAGTACCAGTTGATTTGGTAAACCTTCACCTAAGGAGCTGACAAAAGCCTGGCCGCGGAAAATACCATCAAAACGGGCTGACTGCGTGGCAGTAAAACCGAGTTTGCGTAAAGCCTCTGCAGCTTTGGCATCAGGCTTAAATTCACTTACCCAACGCTGCTGGGCATGAATGGCGTCATTGCTGGCATTGCCACCTTTGCGCTCATTTTTATACACCGGCGCATCACGATAGCTGCCGGGTTTGGCTGGCTTGGCTGCCTCAATACCATATTGGGTATAAGGGTCGATAAAGCCCGGATACAGCGTATAGCGGCTGGCATCAATTTGTTGATAGCCCGCTGGCACCTTTACACTGGTGCCTACCGCACTGATGCGGCCATCGGCAATTAATACGGTGGCATTTTCCAGTTTTTTACCGGGTTCGGTATAGACCGTGGCACCGGTCAGGGCGATTAAATTGGGGGTTTTATCCTGGATACCTTGCAAGGGGCTGGTCTGGTCGGCGTGGCTACTGGCGGCAAATACCGTCAACAGCGCTGCGCTTAACAGCGACAAACGCTCTGAAGTCATAACATGTTCCTGAATTAAGGGTTAACTGTTAACAACATAGTTCAGGCGACTAAGCTCCTGCTCAGCCAATGGCATGCTGAAGTAGTAACCCTGAACCTGGTAGCAAGCATTTTTTCTTAGAAATTCAACTTGTTCGGCAGTTTCTACCCCTTCTGCTACTACGCGAAGATTCATCTTTTGCGCCATAGCGATAATCGCAGCAACAATATCCATATCGTTACGATCATCGGGAATATCTTTGACGAACGAGCGATCTATTTTCAGCTCGTCTACCGGAAAACGCTTTAAATAACTAAGCGAAGAATAGCCTGTACCAAAGTCATCGATAGATAAAGACACCCCGAGACGCTTTAACTGATTTAACTGGTTAATAGCCGCATCGGTGTCACCCATCAACATACTTTCAGTAATTTCAAAGATTAAAAACGCCGGGTTAGCGCCGGTGCGCAGTATAATCCGCTCGACAATTTCCGGCAGGTTATCATCCTTAAACTGCCGCACAGACAAGTTAATCGACAAGGTAACATTGTGGCCGCGGCTATGCTGGCGTGATAAAAACCGGCAGGCTTCCCAGATAATCCACTCGCCAATTTGCACGATCAGCCCGGTGCTTTCGGCCACGCCAATAAACCGTAGCGGCGGCACCAGGGTATTGTCCGGCCGTAACCAGCGCAGTAAGGTTTCATAGCCAACAATGCTGTTATCTCGAATATCAATTTTTGGCTGATAATACAGCAGGAACTGATGCTCACGGATGGCTTCACGCAATTGGTTTTCAATCAGCAATCGTTCATTGGCCGCTTCGTTTAAGTCATGGCTGAAAAAGTGGAAGGTGTTTTTACCGCGGGCTTTGGCTTCATACATGGCTAAATCAGCATGTTTTAGCAGCAGTTCTTCTTCTGAGGCATCTTCCGGCGCTACTGTAATACCAATACTGGCACTGATAGATACTTCATGGTTACCCAGTTTTACCGGCGCAGCAAAAGCCTGCTGTAAATTAGCGGCAATGCTGGACGCCTGGCCCCGGTCAGTAATGCCGCTTAAAATAACGGCAAATTCATCGCCGCCCAGCCGGGCAATAGTATCTTCTTCGCGCAAGCGGCTGATCAGCCGCTTGGCCACTTCTTTTAATAATTCGTCACCGGCATCATGTCCCAGGGTATCGTTAATACGTTTAAATTCATCCAAATCAAAATACAACAACGCAAAACTGTAGTAGCCGCGGTGCGACATAGCGATGGCTTTACGCAACTGGTCACGGAAATAACTGCGGTTAGCCAGCCCGGTCAGCACGTCGTAATAGGCCAGTTGCTCCATCTTTTTCTGGCTTTGTTTAATAAAGGAGATGTCCTGCATGGCACAGACATAGTTACTGATACCGCCTTTTTCATCACGGATAGGCGCTATCGCCAGAGACACCCACAACTGGCGCTCAGCATGCTGCAACAACATATCACCACGCCAGTGTTGACGCTCAGCCAGCGTTTGCTGAATTTCCTCTGCCACGTGGTGCATTTCTTCGGCAAATAAACTGCCAAGCGGCTGTAACTGTATTTGTTCTGTTGTAGTGCCAATCATCTCGGTCAGAAACGGGTTGGCGTACTCGATACGCAGCAACTGATCGGTTAACACTATACCTGAGCTGGAAAAAGACACCGCTTTACTCAGTTTTCTGGCCGAGCGCTCTGCCTGCTCTTTTTCTTCTATCCGGGCATTTAAACCGCTAACTAAGGTAGATATTTCATCAGACATACGGCCAAACGCCTGATTAAGCAAACCTATCTCATCGTTCTGCGTATCCAGTTGCACCTGCTCCATATCGCCGCGTGACAGGCGGCTGATAGCACCGGACAAGCGGTTGATCCGCTTTAAAATAAAATGATAAATAATCAGCTGTAAAAACAATGCCACCAGCAGCGCCACAGCAGTAAATACCAGTACCAGCCGCGAGCGTACTGAACTAAAAGCGGTAGAAATATCGGCTTTATCAACATAAACACTCACATACCAGTCTGCACGCTCGACAACATCTGTCGCAATAAGCTTTTCCGGCGCCAGAGCTTGTGCCTGCATAACTTGTCGTGGATTGGCCGCATACTGGCGCGCATACTGGCTCAGGCTATCGGCACCGGCCTCATCGGCCTGTAAAGGGGTGTTCATTGGCGGATCGGTGCGCAAAAACTGCCCGGCAGAACTAATAATCTGGCCCTGGCTGTCAAAAATCATACTATGGCGGCCTTCCTGGCGCGGCAACATGGCCAGAATATCCTGCAGAATAAAATCCGTACCTGTAACACCAACAAACTCATCATTGACATAAACCGGAATGATCAGGCTGGTCATCCATTTTTTCCAGATATTGTCGTAATACAGTGGCGTCCAGCGCGGTTGGCGTGCCGGGTTTTGCTCTGGTGTGGCAATGTTGTAAAACAGATCCTGATTAAAATCATGCTGGCTGCTTACCTGCAGCGCCCAGTCAGCCGGTGAAATACGGATAAACTGTTCTTTGGAAATAAAATAAAAGTTAAAAAACTCCTGCAGCATCAACGGTGAAAGCTGCTGCCACAACAAGCCGGTTTTATCAAACAGGCCAGCAACACGGGTATTGTAGTTTTGCGCGGCGACAAAAGCGCCGGAGTAATCATCCTGCACGCGAATACTGCCATCAGCAGCGGCTTTTATCGTGGTCGGCCCCGACAGCTGTGCCATGCCAAGGCTGCGGCTTATCACCTGATTTGCGGCAATGGCTTTTTGTTCTTTTTGCAAAAAGTTTTTATTCAGCTGCAAGGCATGGTTTGCCGCGCTGTGTTTCAGAGCAACTTGTTGTTGCTCGAATTCATTGGCTTCTTGCAGCAAAATAACCGCATAGCCTATGGCAAAACCGGCAGTAACGATGGCAAGAAATACCACCAGCGCAAATTTGCGCCCCAGCGAGTCCATTCCTGTTGGTTTAATAAAGTTTACGTCCTTCACTACTCTGCCTGATTTTGAAAAAACTATTGATTATTGGCAAGATATCGCTTTCTATAACGACACGACGCAATCATTATTGCATGTTAATTCATCAAAAGAGAATGAAACAATGAAAAAACCCCTGTTAACTGTCGTTTTAGTATCACTGCTATCTACCTCTGCTTTTGCCGGCAGCGCCTTTACTGAAGCTAAAGACAGTGTTACGTACCGTCAATCTGCATTTCAGCTGATCCGCCATAATATGGCCGACATTGCCGATATGCTAAAAGGCGACGTCAGTTACGATGCAGAGCGTGTCAACAAACGCGCTACCGCTCTGGCTACGCTAACAACCCTACCCTGGGAAGCCTTTACTGTACCGGGAGCCGAACAAGGCGGTGGCGATGCCAAAGCTGATGTGTGGAAGAACCTAAGCGATTTTCAAAGCCGTGGCGAAAAGCTGGCAACTGATGCACTGGCATTAAAATCGGCGGCTGACAGCATGGATCAGGCCGAGGTGCGTAAAGCCTTTGGCAGCTTTGCCCGCAACTGCAAAGCCTGCCACGACGACTACAAAAACTAATAGCGACACGGCGCTGTTTACAGCAGCGCCAGCAATTTGTGCCCCTGCCAGAAATACAACGCCATCAATAATAGCCCAAACAGAATAAAGTAAACCGTACTGTGTTTTACACCGCCAGCATCTGTGCTTGCTGTATTATCCTTGCCGGTAACCATGACCCACAACACATTATGTACCCGCGCACTGTGCCAGAGTGCCGCAATAATATGCACGGCCACCGCCGCCAAAAGAATATTAATATTGATCTTATGAATATCCGAAGCAATGTCGACCCAGCTTGCCGGTAACAGGCGCACCAGTGGGCCGTCACTCATATAACTGTTGTCAAAAGTGGCAAGCCCGGTGAGCAGTTGCACCAGTACCAACACAATCAGCAGCACTATCATATAAAAAGACGCCGGATTATGCCCTTGCACAGCATAAGGCTTACGAAGGTAATACACAGCCGCAGCAGGTGTGGCGGCAAACTGGCTAAAACGTGCGGTTTTACTGCCCACAAAACCCCAAACCAGCCGTGACACCACCAACGCCAGCAGCGTATACGCCAGTAACTGATGCTGCGCTATTAAACCTTCTTCACCGGTGTACCACAACCCGGCCAGCAACAGTACCTGGCTCCAGTGGAAAAACCGGACGGCAAAATCCCAGACTTTTACTTTTTGTGACATTGTGCGTAGTCTCCGTTATGCTAAGTTTTTGATTTTATACCAGAGACACAAAAAGATGAATTGGTGGAAATGGATCCTTGCCATATTAACCTTGTTGCTGGCCCTCGCCGCTGCGGCAATTTATGCCGTGTTGTACCTGAGCTTACCAAGCTATGATGGCACTCAGCCAAGCAGTATCAGTAATACCGCCAGGCTGGAACGCGATGCGTTGGGTTATCTTAGCATCCATGCCGCAAACCGCAGCGATGCCGCCTTTGCACTGGGATTTGCTCATGCGCAGGAGCGGTTCTTTCAAATGGATCTACTGCGCCGCAATGCCGCCGGCGAACTAGCCGAACTGTTCGGCAAACGCGCACTAAAGGCCGATCAGGCGTTGCGCCAACACCGCTTTCGCAGCCGGGCCACCCAGGCGCTGGCTACACTGCCTGTTGAGGACAAACAGCTGCTGAGCAACTATAGCCGTGGTGTTAATGAGGGCCTAGCAGCCCTTAACCGGCCGCCATTTGAATACACCGTGCTACAGCAAACACCAACACCCTGGCAAGAGGCTGATTCGTTTTTAGTTATTTACAGCATGTATCTGGATTTACAGGGCAAACTGGGCCGCGACGACTATGCAATGACCATATTAAAACAAACCGTGCCGGATGAATGGTATCGCTTTTTACAGCAACATTCTGATATCTGGCAGGCCGCAATAGATAACAGCCAGATTGAAGCCATACCTATGCCCGCCTCAACCTATCCACAACTGTTAACTAACAGCCAGAGTGCCTGCAACCTGTGTGCAGTAAAAGATGCCACCGATATTGGCAGTAATAACTTTGCCGTAGCCGGCAGTTTAACCAGCCATGGCAGCGCTATATTGGCTGACGATATGCACCTGAGTATTCGCGTACCCGGCACCTGGTATAAAGCCCAGCTAAACTGGCGCGATGGCACACAACTACGCACGGTTTCCGGCCTTACGTTGCCCGGCACCCCCGCTGTTGTAGTGGGCTCTAACGGTAATATTGCCTGGGGGTTTACCAACAGCACCGCCGACTGGCACGATCTGGTAGCGCTGCAACTGTCAGACGATGGCAAACGCTACTTAACCGCCGACGGCTGGCAGGCACTGGAATATGTGTACGAAACCATTAAAGTTGCCAACGGGCCTGATCAGCCCTTGCAACTGGCACAAACCCGTTGGGGGCCGTTGGTGCGCTTTGGCGACAGCCCGGCTTATGCCCTGCGCTGGGTAGCATATGATATTGAAGCGGTTAATTTTAACCTGCTGCAGCTGGAAACTTCAGCAACAGCGCAAGAGGCCCTGCAACTGGCTCCACAGGTTGGCATACCCACGCAGAACCTGCTGGTGGCCGACAATAAAGGCAATATTGGCTGGAGCCTGATGGGCCGTGTACCTAAACGCAACCTGCCGGATCTGGATACCGCACAAGACTGGAGCAACGCTGAATACGGTTGGTTTGGTTATATAGCGCCAGATGCCCAGCCACAGTTATTAAACCCCGGCAGTAACCGGCTATGGACGGCAAATTCGCGTGTTATTGGCGCAGCTGACTATCAGTTAATTGGCAATGGCGGTTACGACTTAGGCGCCAGAGGCTGGCAAATTCAGCAAGGCCTGAACACGTTACATAGTGCCGATGAACAGGCACTGCATAACATCCAGTTGGATAACCGTGCATTAATGCTGGAGCGCTGGCAACAGTTGTTGTTAGAGGTGCTGGACAACGACACTGTGCAACAACATCAGTTGCAGTCATACCGTCAACATGTGCTAACCAGCTCACAAAGTGCCAGTGTTGATGCCGTTGGTTACAGCCTGGTACGGGCGTTTCGCCTGCAATTACTTGAGTTGCAGTTTGCCCCGCTGTCAGCGTATCTGGAGCAGCACGGCGCCCGCAGCCGGGATCTGAAATACTCACTGGAAACGCCACTTTGGGTCATGTTACAACAGCGGCGCACTGATACCTTACCGGCAAACTTCAGCAGTTGGGATGAGTTACTGCTGGCTGCCGTGTTACAAAGTAAGCAAAAACTGCAGCAGGACAACGGCAGCATCAACGAGAGTAACTGGGGTTACATTAATCAGGCCCGTATACATCACCCGCTATCCGCAGCTATACCAATGTTGGGTGGCTGGCTTAATATGCCAGCAACAGAGCTTAACGGCGACAGCCATATGCCAAGGGTGCAGCGCCCTGGTTTTGGCCAGTCGCAGCGTATGGTGGTAGCGCCGGGGCAAGAACATAAAGGTATTTTAACCATACCGGCAGGTCAGTCTGGCCACCCGCTTTCGCCGTTTTACCGTGGCGATCATCAATACTGGTTAAACGAAGTGGCCTTGCCGTTTTTACCCGGTGAGAAAAAATATCAGCTGCTGCTGACACCTCAGGGTTGACTTTAGCCATCCAGACGGATTATGTTAGACGCCATGAAAATACTTAACACCGCGCTCAGCTTTTTTCGCTTTACCACCTTACACGGGAGGCGGTGAGCTGCGCGCGCAGTAATACCTGAAACCTCCCACGCCGGGAGGTTTTTTTTTGCTTACTTTTAGCTCAGACAAAGAGAATTAACATGGAACTGGATGAAATACGCCACGCAATATCTGACACCGACAAGCAATTGCTGGCTTTATTATCAAAACGGCGGCAGCTGGCACTGGCTGTAGCCGACGCCAAACTGGCACAAAACAAACCAATACGTGACCAAAAGCGCGAGCAAGAGCTACTGCTGTCGCTGATTGAGCAAGGCAAACCATTAGCGCTGGACGCCCAATACGTAACCCGGCTGTACCATGTCATTATTGAAGACTCAGTGCTGCAACAACAGGCCAAAATTCAGGGCCAGCTAAACGGCACCAACAGCCCGGCAGTACGGGTAGCTTTTCTGGGCGGCCAGGGCTCATACAGTTACTGGGCAACACAAAAGTATTTTACCCGCCGCGCCGAGCGTATTATTGAACAAGGTTGCGACAGCTTTAACGAAATAGTGCAGGCGGTTGAAACCGGCCATGCTGATTACGCCCTGCTGCCGATTGAAAACACCTCATCGGGCAGTATTAACGAGGTGTACGACTTACTGCAACATACCCGGTTGTCTATTGTTGGCGAGCTAACCCACCCTATCGCCCACTGCCTGCTCGGTTTACCGGGCACAGATTTAAGCAAAATCCGCCAGGTGTGCGCTCACCCGCAGGTTATTGCCCAGTGCAGCCAGTATCTTTTAGGTTTGTCACAGGTGAAAATTGAATACTGCGACAGCTCATCCGACGCCTTTAACCGCATTAAGCAGCAGCAAGACCCAACAGTGGTAGCCATTGGCGGCGAAGAAGGCGGCCAGCTATACGGTTTGCAAGTGCTTACCCGTGATTTAGCTAACCAGAAAGACAACGTCAGCCGTTTTATTGTAGTGGCGCGCAAACCGGTGACAGTGGCCAAAGCCATACCGGCGAAAACCACTTTTATTATGTACACCGGCCAGCAACCCGGCGCGCTGGTAGATGCGCTGCTGGTGTTAAAGCAACATGGTATCAGTATGGGCAAACTGGAATCGCGGCCTATTAACGGTAACCCGTGGGAAGAGATGTTTTACGTCGACGTATTTGCCAATCTGAACGACTACGCCATGACCCGCGCTCTAGAAGAGCTGAATAAAATCACGAAGTTTATTAAGGTATTAGGTTGCTACCCCAGTGAAGATATCGAGCCAACCCAGGTCACTGCCGGCTGATAATGTGCAAGCCTGAGGGGCACAAAGCCCCTCTGCTTTACTAGTCAAATTTATGTTAATAAACTAAGCTTTACCGGCAATCAGCAACCATAAGGTTTAGCTTTTAATGCGGCACTTACTGTGTTTTTGTTGTTTTATTGTCGGCTTCGCCGCTGCCGCGTCAGAAAAAGCCGTATTGCGCATGGCCATGCCTGACTACCCTCCTTACACCTATGTTGAGGATGGCCAATATCAAGGCGAAGGTTATGACGCTTTTGTGTTTATTATGCAGCAACTACAGCGTGATTTTAATATTTCACTGGTGCCCAATTATGGCCGCGCAGTGCTGGATTTGCAGAACAATGTAATCGACGGTTTATTTTTAGCCTCAGAAAATGCCGAACGCAACAGCATGGCCGTATTCTCAGATCCGGTAAGCATTACCCGCTGGACCTGGGTGTGGTTAACGCAGCAGCAAACTCTTACGCCCGATAGCAGCAACTTTGCCAGCCGCGCTATTGTATCGGCGCAAATTAACAGCAATATTTATCTATGGTTAAAAGCGCAAGGCTACCGCGTTGCTGGTGGGCCAAACAATATTCGGGATCTATTCCGCTTATTAAATAATCGCCGGGTAGATGCCATTATGCTACCTGAACAAACTGCGCTAACCGTGATTCAGGAAAACAGCTACCCGTTGCAGAACTATCAGTTTAAAACTATGCGGGAGTTACCTTTTGCCATTTACATCAGTAAACGTTTTTTAGAAAAAGAACCTAATTTTATGGTGCAGTTAAATAACGCTATTGCCGAGTATCAACAAACCAAAACGGCGTTGCCATAGACCGGCTTATTGCTGGCCTCAAAGCGACAGTAGCAGGTTTATTATCTGTCAACCAACCGGGCTACTACTTTTCCGAAAGCCTCCGTTATGTATTAGTGCGTACCCCAGTAGCGCTGCATTTCAAAAAATAAAAAAGACGCCGTCCAGGTAATCAGTACCAGCCCGGTTAGCGATTCAATGCCGGTTAAAAAACGTAAATCCCCCATCGGCACTATGTCACCAAAGCCTACAGTGCTGAACACCGTAGAAGAAAAATACACACAATCCATCAGGCTGCCGTTAAAATTACCGGTAAGTTCTCCCCAACCTTCGGCGTTGTGCATCAAATAGTACGCCAGGGCAAACAGCCAAATTTCAACCATATGTGCCACTAAAGCACCACATACGCCAAACACAATTTTGTAGCGATGTTTTATTTGCATTTTAGGGATAACAGACGATAAGCGAACCAAAAACTCGTAATGTACCAGTACTGCTGTCGCAACAACCAAACAGTTAATCAAAACAACATAAAACATGTTATACCTCAGTCCGTAACAGCCTTGACCAGTGATTCGTTGAATACCCGACCCCAAGGGCGATATCTAACTATAGAAGGTGTCTACTGATCATGGTTAACTCGGAGCTCTAATGCCCCGTGCATCAGCGCTGATACAACTCCAGCGGCAGGCCGTCGGGGTCTTGAAAGAAGGTGAAAGCTTTGCCGGTAAATTCGTCGATGCGGATTGGTTCTACTGCTACACCCTGCGCGGTTAGATAATCGGCAAACTCTGCAACACTCTCTACCACAAACGCCAGATGGCGCAAGCCTTGTGCTTCGGGTTTGCTTGGCCTTGCTGGCGGGTTTGGAAAGCTGAATAGCTCGATTTGGTTGCCGTTTGGCAGGGCAAGATCGAGCTTCCATGAATCGCGCTCGCGGCGATAGTTTTCGGCAATAACACTTAAACCCAACAGCTCTGTATAGAACTGCTTTGAGCGGGCGTAATCACTGCAAATTATCGCCACATGATGAATGGCACCAAGCACAGGGCGCGTTATAGAAAGAGGTACAGGGCGGGTCATAAAAAAGGCCTTAAGCTACTAAGGCCCTAAGTGTATCAGAGCAGCTTTTGCAGCTCACCTTTTAACTCTTTATCCTGTGTTGATGCCAGCAGTGGTTTTAAAATTTCCTCTGCTTTAGCCTGTTGCTGCTGCGCTATATATAACTGGCCTAAACGCAATTTTGCCCAGTCGATATTATCCGCTGCTGGCTGCTGAGCGATAAACTGCTGCAAAGCGCTAATGCCCTTATCAACAGCTATGCCGCCTTTTACTGCCGAGCGACCAATTTGGTACAGTGCCTGTGCTTGTGCAGCGGCGGCTTCATCATCGCTTGCTGGCATGGTCAATGCCTGGTCAAATAATGCGACTGCTTTGGTATGCTCATCAGCGCGGGAAAAGGCAACACCACGCTGCAGGTAGGTTTCCGGCCGCTGTGTTAGCAATTCATCTTTGGCTAAAAGCGCATTAAACACAGCGTCATCCTGCAAATCAGATGCATTTAACTGTAATAAAGCCCCTTGTAAGGGGTCAATCTGCTTTAACTGCTCAGCCAGTTGCAAGGCTTTGTCTTTATCACCACCGGCAATACCGGGGGCCTGGGCGAGAAAACTGCCCAGCGCAATATAGCTGCGCGGGTTATCCGGTGCCAGTTTAAGCGCGGTTTCGTAGGCTTTTTTACAACGCTTAGCATGCCCCAACGCACTTAACATACTGGCAGAAGCTGCCAAGTTGCAGCTTACCGTGGCATACCAGTGCTGGTAGTCAGCGTTGTTGCTATCAATCTTCACGGCCTTTTCCAGCAAGTCTTCTGCTTTGTCAGCGTTGTTTAACAGAGCTTCGGTTTGCCCCAGCAAGGCCAGCAGTTGTGCATCTTTGGTTTTTTTAGTGACTAAAGGCGTTAGTAATGCCTGTGCTGCCTGCATATCTTTGGCTTGCCATAAGGCTTTAACTTGTGCAGTTAATGCCTGTGGATCTGCCGAATTGGCCAGCACGCTACTGCTGAGTATCAGGCCGGAAAAAAACAGGATGCTACGCATGGTGCTGCTCCGTATCGCGCTGCGACAATTAAGTAGCAAACACTATAAAGCACAGCACGCGCACCTGACCATAGGTCAAAAGTAACAAAATGTATGTTAACGCTTATAGTTCAATAACATCGCCTTTGGCCGGAATATTTGCTGCTATGCCAAGCTGCGCTAATTCCTGCTGCAATGCCTGTTGTGCCTCTGGCTCGCCATGTACTAAATAAAACTGTGGCTGCCCGCCAATGGCCTGTGCCCAGTCCAGCAGTTCACTCTGGCCGGCATGTGCCGAAAAGCCACCAATGGTGTGCACTTTGGCTTTTACCATTATCTCCTGGCCAAACAGCTTTACCCGCCGCTCGCCATCTACCAAACGCCGTCCTAAGGTGCCCTGCGCCTGAAAACCAACAAAAATCAGGTGATTCGAACTTTTCCATAAATTGTGCTTTAAATGATGCACTATCCGGCCACCGTTACACATGCCACTGCCAGCAATAATAATGGCGCCCTGGGTTACGCGGTTAATTGCCATCGACTCTTCCACACTCTCAGTCAAACGCAGCATTGGCAGTAAATCCTCCAGCAGCATGCCTTTTCTAAAGCCTATGGCAGCCAGATCTTTTTGGTCCAGGCTGTGCAGGTAGTCGTTATAAATGTTGGTAATGCTAATGGCCATTGGGCTATCAAGAAACACCAGCCGCTGTTTTAACCGGCACTGATGGTGCAGCAGTGCGAGGTAATACAAGATTTCCTGCGAACGGCCAAGTGCAAAGGCCGGAATAAACACATTACCGCCGTCTTTATTGGCATGTTCCAGCGCAGTTGCCAGCTCTTCCAGCGAGTTGTCGATATTCTGATGGTTACGGTTACCATAGGTGCTTTCCATCAGTACGATATCTGCCTGGCCTATGTCGGTTGGGTCGTGCATCAGCACGGTAGCCGGGTTGCCTAAATCACCGGAAAACACCAACTTGCGCATAGCTTTACTGCCTTTAAGCCACAATTGCACGATGGCTGAACCGAGAATATGGCCGGCGTCGGCAAACTCCAGCTCTAACCCCGGCAGTGGCGTAATAGGCTTTTTGTAGTTTACTGTTTCACACAACTGCGCTACGCGCTCGGCGTCGGCGACGGATAACACCGGGTCTTGCAGCTTTTTACCGGCGCGCGCGGCTTTTTTGTTTTGCCACTCCAGATCTTTTAAGTATAAATGCACCGAGTCTTTTAACAGTACCGGCAGTAATTCGGCCGTGCCGGGGGTGCAGAGTATTTTGCCGTCAAAACCACGCGCTACCAGCAGCGGTAGCAAGCCGCTGTGGTCAATATGAGCATGGGATAAAATCACCAAATCAATATCTTTGGGCCGAAAAGCGAAATGAAATTTGTGCCATTCGCGAATTTGGTCGGCGCCCTGCACCATGCCGCAATCGAGCAGAATTTGCAGGTTATTAAAGCGTATAAGGTAGCAAGAGCCGGTAACCTGCTGAGCGGCACCGATAAAACTAAGAGTGGCAGAAAGAGGCATCGGGTGTTTCCTTGTCAGTTTACTAACCTTCGTTATACCGCAACAGTCAGGCCTAAAGGTTAGCCTATATCAAACAAGACGTTGGTTTTAACATTTTTCCACTTGCCGATTATCTGTATAGTAAGTAGCTAAAGTAAGCAGCATTAGCTTTAAAGGAGCCGTTATGACATCTGATCCGCATCAACTACACGAACGTCATCTGGCATCGGCGCAGCAGTCTGTCGACGCTATTGCCAGGCTGCAGGACCACAGCTCTTGCCGGCTGGCATTTGCCGACAATGAATTTTTAATGCAGGACGAGCTGCGTCATGTACGGCTGCAACTGGAATATTTAAAGCCACAGCTGGTGCTGGAGCAGCACAATATTACCGCTACCATAGTGGTATTTGGCAGTGCACGCTTTCTATCACCGGATCAAGCGAAAACGGCCGTAGCCCTGGCAGAAAAGCAGCTGGCAGCAGCCGATACCGCACAAAACCAGCAGGCACTAAAGCGGGCTAACAAACAGTTAGATAACAGTAAATATTACACGGCGTCACAGCAGTTTTCGGCGCTGGTTACCCGTTACAGCTGTTGCAACCCCGATTGCGCCATGACAATTATCAGCGGCGGTGGCCCCGGCGTGATGGAAGCGGCCAACCGCGGCGCTATGGACGCCGGCGGTGAAAGCATAGGCTTAAATATTGTGCTACCCAGAGAGCAGCAGCCCAACCCGTACATTACACCGCAGTTTTGTTTTCAGTTTCACTACTTTGCCATTCGTAAAATGCACTTTTTACAACGCGCCCGCGCCTTAGTAGCCTTCCCGGGTGGCTTTGGCACCTTAGATGAGCTGTTTGAAACCTTAACCCTTATTCAAACCAAAAAGGCTGCGCGGGTGCCGGTAATTTTGTACGACAAAGCCTTTTGGCAAAAGCTGATTAACTTTGACATGCTGGTAGAAGAAGGCGTGATCAGCGCCTCAGATCTGCAGCTGATCCAGTACGCCGATACAGCGGAGCAGGCGTGGCAGCTGATACTGGATTACTATCAGTTGCAGAAATAACCCGCCACAGTTGGGTTAACTGCGGCTGTCAGCAGCTTTTTGCAGCAGTTGTTTACTCTCTTGTAAAAACTGCCCGGCCAGGTCACCGAAAAACTGCTGGCCTTTGCCAAATTGCGCCATTAAGCCGGCTTTATCTTTAGCTTTAAGTAGCTGCAACAGTGCAGTAAAGCGCTGCTGGTAGCGCTCCAGCAAAGCAGTCACTTCACAGGATGACAACATAATATCGGCATACAGCTCGGCGTTTTGCGCAAATAAGCGTCCTACCATTGCCAGCTCCAGCCGGTAAATTGGTGAGCTGAGTTGCAACAGCTCATTAAGATCAGCGTTTTCATCGGCTAAATGCACACCATACACCAGAGAGGAAAAGTGCCGCATGGCCTGAATAAGCTGCATGGCACTGTCGTGCTCAGCCGCCTGTTTTACTGCCAATTCGGCGCCCCAGACATTAAGCTGTTTTAACAACCACTGGTACTGGTTTTCATCCCGGCCATGGCACACCACCACTACCTGTTTTACCAGATTGGTAATATCCGGGCCAAACATCGGGTGCAGCCCGACCACCGGGCCCTTATGTTGTTGCAGCATGGCATTAAGCGGCTGTTGCTTAATACTGGTAATATCGGCCAGTACGCAGTCAGCCGGTAATGCTGGTAGCTTATTAATTAACTGTTCGGTTAAGGTAATTGGCACCGCCAACAGCACCAATGCTGCCTTAGCACAAATAGCCTCCGCCTGCGGCCAGTCTTGCTGCTCCAGCACGACAACTTCGTAACCGGAACGCTGAAAAAGACTAACAAAACGGGCGCCAAGCGCACCACCACCACCAACTACAACCACCTTGCCACCGCCCTCTCGGCAACACACAAAGCCGCTTTCCTGGGTCTGGTATGACTCGCGCATAATACGGCGCAGCACATCTTCAGTTAAGTCTGCCGATACGCCCAGCGCTTGCGCCTGTTCACGCCGGGCACTAAGTAACGCTTGCTCACGCTCGGGTACATATACCGGCAAAGCGAATTGCTGCTTTATTTTACCTACCTGAGCGGTCACTTTAGCGCGCTGCGCCAACAGCGCCACCAGCTGGCTGTCAATGCTGTCTATTTGCTGACGCAGTGGCGCCAGTGCCTGCTGTGCTGTCAGATCTGTCATTTCAGGCTGCCACCACCGCCGGCTGCATCTGCTGGTGTAATGCCGCCAGTAACTGGGCTGTCGTATCCCAATCAATACAGGCATCCGTTACCGACACACCGTACTTTTCTGCTTTGCCGTCAATCAAATCCTGACGGCCGGCAAACAGGTGGCTTTCCAGCATAATACCGATAATGGCATCGTTACCCGCCAAACGCTGTGCCAGTACATTGTGCGCTACCTCACCCTGGCGGTTGTGATCTTTATTTGAGTTGCCATGGCTGCAATCAACCACTATGCCACGCGGCAGGTTCAACTTATCCAGTTTGGCCAGGGCTTCGCCAATGCTCTGCTCGTCATAGTTAGGCTTAGCACCGCCACGCAAAATAATATGGCCATCTGGGTTGCCAGCGGTTTGCACTAAGCTCACTTCACCACGCTGATTAATACCAATAAAGCTGTGGCCACTGGCGGCAGATTGCAGCGCATTAAGCGCGATATTTAAATTGCCGTCGGTGCCGTTTTTAAAACCGACCGGCATCGATAAACCGCTGGCCATTTCGCGGTGGGTTTGCGACTCTACCGTGCGTGCGCCAATCGCTGACCAGCTGATTAAATCCGACATATATTGCGGGCTGATAGGGTCCAGCGCTTCGGTAGCAGTAGGCAATTGCATTTCTACCATTTTCAGCAACAGCTCGCGGCCCCAGGTTAAACCGGTTTCCAGATCGAACGAGTCGTCTAAATGCGGGTCGTTAATAAAGCCTTTCCAGCCCACTGTAGTACGCGGCTTTTCAAAGTATACCCGCATCACAATGTATAGGCTGTCGGCGTATTGTAGCTGCAGTTGTTTTAATTTTTGCGCATATTCAATCGCCGCTACAGGGTCATGAATGGAACAAGGGCCTGTTACCACTAACAGCCGTTTATCGCGACCATGTACGATATCGGCAATGGTATTACGTGCCTGTTGCACAAACTGGGCGCCCTGCTCTGAAAGCGGCAATACTCTTTTTAATACTGCCGGTGGGCTTAACGGCTTTTCTGCCACTATGCGCAGGTCGTCTACTATTTTACTCATGCTAAAACTCCGGTGTGCGGTGTTGCAGGCATTAAGCATAGGTAAAAACGCTAAATTTGCTAAGGCGCGCCCTTACGTAAACTTTAATATACAACACGTAATCATTTAAATACGATTTGCGAATAGTAAAGATCCTAAAGCAGCGCGTCAACCCATTGAAGACCAATAAAATCAAGATGGAAGCAAATAATTGCACCACAGAAAATACGTATAGTTAAGTGTACATAAAAACTATCAGCCGGGTTGCTGCAGTTGCTGATAAGCCTGTTGCAGTAAAATAAATTGCTGCTGCTCGCCACCACGGTCCGGGTGTAGCTGTAATGCCTTAGTGCGATAAGCTTTTTTCAGCTGTTGCGGCGTAAATGAAGCGGGCAAACCGAGCAAAGCCAGCGCTTCGTTGTGCGCCATTGTATTTACCGATACGACCGGCTGTTGCCACTGTTGCCAGAACGCATCCAGATGCTGATCAAGTAATTGCTCTGTCATGGCATAAAAGTTCTGCCAGTTCAGATAATAGTCTTGCCGGCCGGCATCGGAGTCTGGCGGCAAGGCTTGCGTTAACGGTAATAGCTGTAGTTTGGCCAGGCCAATGGCCAAATAGCCGTGGCGCTGGGCCAGCCAGTGCTGCTGAATGCGGTATAACAGGTGGTACAGCACAAAGTGTTGTTGAAAGCGGGCAAGATCGGCGCTTTGCAGCGTATCGCTGTGTAGCTTTAACCCCAGCCGCGATAACAAATACTGTTCTTCTATCGGGCTGTGTGATGGCGTATACGCCAGGATCAGGCTTTCCAGCTGGCCTTGCAACAAGTTAAGAATGGCAGTGCTAAGGGGGGCTTGAGTATCGGTCATAGGTGCACTATGCCAAAAAGAAAAAAGGCCGACAAGTGTCGGCCTTTTAAGGGTAGCTTAGTTAAGCTTTTCGCGGATACGCGCTGATTTACCTGAACGATCGCGTAAGTAGTAAAGCTTAGCACGGCGAACTGCACCACGACGTTTAACGGTGATGCTGTCTACCATTGGGCTGTGCGTCTGGAATACACGCTCAACACCTTCGCCATTAGAGATTTTACGTACAGTGAATGCAGAGTGCAGACCACGGTTACGTTTGGCGATAACTACGCCTTCAAAAGCCTGCAGACGAGTTTTATCGCCTTCAGTTACTTTTACCTGAACTACGACAGTGTCGCCCGGCGCGAACGCTGGAACGTCTTTCTTTAACTGCTCGTCTTCAAGCATTTTGATGATGTTTTGGCTAACTTTGCTCATAACAATCTCACTTTACCTGGAATTAACTGTCTTCTTGCTGCCCCGTCCGGCACTCTTGCTGATATTCACGTTGGAACTCAGCCAGTAACCGTCGTTGCTCCTCAGTCAGAGCCAGGAGATTTAACATATCCGGTCGTCTAAGCCAGGTTCTCCCAAGAGACTGCTTTAAACGCCAGCGTCGTATATTTTCATGGTTACCACTCAGTAAAACTGCTGGTACCTGTTTGTCTGATAACACTTCGGGCCTTGTGTAGTGTGGACAATCCAGCAAACCGGATGCAAAAGAATCCTGCTCTGCTGACTGCTCATGCCCAAGTACGCCTGGTACTAAGCGCGACACTGCATCTATCAATGTCATCGCCGGCAATTCACCGCCACTTAACACGTAATCACCAATTGACCATTCTGCGTCAATTTCGCTTTCTATTACGCGCTCATCAATGCCTTCATACCGGCCAGCTACTAACAGTAGCTTAGAATACGTCGCCAGTTCAGTGACACCTTGTTGGTCTAATTTGCGGCCTTGCGGCGACAAATACACCGTGTGTACACCTTCACCTGCAGCTTGCTTGGCAGCGCGTATAGCGTCACGCAGCGGCTGCACCATCATCAGCATACCGGGGCCACCACCATAAGGCCGGTCATCTACAGTGCGATGCTTGTCCGTTGTGAAATCACGCGGGTTCCAGCATTGCAGTTGCATAATGCCTTGCTTTACAGCACGGCCGGTTACCCCGTATTGCGTTATTGCCTGAAACATTTCCGGGAATAAGGATATAACCCCTACCCACAGCTTAGTGTCATCCGGCATTAAAACGCGGGATCCCAGTCTACGATAATGCGACGCTCGGTTAAATCGACGCTTTTAATCACGGTATCGATTAAAAACGGCAACAACCTTTCTTTCTGACCAAATGCATCGGTACGGTTGGCTTTAACTACTAAAACGTCGTTAGAGCCGGTTTCCATCATGTCGGTTACTTCACCTAAGTGGTAGCCCGCCTCGTTTATTACTGCTAAGCCCATCAGGTCTTTCCAGTAATAGTCACCGTCTTCTAATGAAGGCAGTGCCTGGCTTGCTACGGCAATTTCAGCATTTACATACTGCTGTGCCAAATCCCGATCATTGACGCCGTCCAGTTTCGCTATCAGGCCATTACTATGGCGCTTCCAGCTGGAAACCTGCACTGGTTGCCAGTTACCCTGAAATTTTATTTGCCAGGGTGTGTAATCAAAAATCCCTTCCGGGAAGTCGGTGTAAGCGTTAACTTTCAGCCAGCCATTGATGCCGTAAACTGCACCAAATTTGCCAAGAACGACTAAATCTTTCTCACTCAAGCTGACTACTCCACACGACCTTTAAGCTAATTAAGCAGTTGCTTTCTTAGCGTTTTTTACCAAAGTTGCAACGCGATCACTCAGTGAAGCACCTTGTGCTACCCAGTGATTAACGCGGTCCAGGTCCAGACGCAGTTTCTCTTCAGTACCGCCGGCGATTGGGTTAAAGAAACCCACGCGCTCAATAAAACGGCCATCACGAGCAAAACGGCTGTCCGCTACCACAACTTGGTAAAATGGACGCTTTTTCGCGCCACCACGTTGTAAACGAATAGTTACCATAAGGCCCTCTAATTTTATCGTTCAGGTTTTATCAAAAATAACAAAGCCCCCGGTTGGACCGAAGGGCTGCAGCATTTTACTGATTTGACGCGCAATTGCAAGGTATTTCGCGGCTTGGCTGCTATTACAGCGTTATTATGGCAGTAAATAAAACCCCGCATTACAGCGGGGTTAAGTAAGCTTCTTTGCTGGTTAGCGCGGTGGCAGCATACCCGGCGGCAGTTTTCCGCCCATGCCACGCATCATCTTCATTAAACCGCCTTTACCCGACATTTGCTTCATCATCTTCTGCATTTGGGTGAATTGCTTCAGTAACTGGTTAATATCCTGCACCTGAGTGCCGGAACCGGCGGCAATACGTTTCTTGCGTGAGCCTTTGAGCAAATCCGGAAACTCACGCTCTTTGGGTGTCATCGAGTTAATAATGGCTTCCATTTTAACAAACTGCTTGTCACCCATCTGGTTCATCGCACCGGCTGGCAGGTTTTTCATGCCTGGCAATTTGTCCAGCATCGACATCATGCCACCCATACCGCGCATCTGCACCAATTGCTCACGAAAATCCTCTAATGAAAAGCCTTTGCCTTTCATCATCTTCTGCGCCATTTTGGCAGATTTTTCTTTATCTACTTTTTGCTCAAGCTCTTCAATTAAGCTAAGCACATCACCCATACCCAGAATACGCGATGCCACCCTGTCCGGGTGAAACGGCTCTAAGGCATCGGTTTTTTCACCGGTACCTAAAAACTTAATCGGCTTGCCGGTAATATGGCGGATAGACAACGCCGCACCACCACGGGCATCACCATCGGTTTTGGTTAAAATAACCCCGGTAAGCGGTAAGGCATCGTTAAAAGCTTTGGCTGTATTGGCCGCATCCTGGCCTGTCATGGCATCTACCACAAACAGGGTTTCAATAGGTTTTACTGCCGCATGTAACGCCTTTATTTCGTCCATCATGTCGCTGTCGACATGCAAGCGACCGGCAGTATCGACTAACAACACATCAAAAATGCGGGTACGGGCATAAGCAATAGCCGCATTAACAATATCAACGGGTTTTTGTGAAATATCGCTGGGGAAAAACTCTACGCCAACATCTTTAGCCAGTGTTTCCAGCTGTTTAATCGCTGCCGGGCGATAAACGTCGGCAGACACTACCAACACTTTTTTCTTTTTACGCTCGGTTAAAAATTTAGCCAGTTTACCTACAGAGGTGGTTTTACCTGCACCTTGCAAGCCCGCCATTAGCACTACTGCCGGTGGCTGAGTGTTCAGTGTCAGCTCTTCATTAGCCTCGCCCATCGCCTCTTCTAAGGCTTTGCGGACAATTTTCAGAAATTCCTGGCCGGGAGTCAGGCTTTTGCTTACTTCCAGCCCGACTGAACGCTCTTTAACGTTAGCAACAAAATCACGCACTACCGGCAGCGCTACATCGGCCTCAAGCAGTGCCATACGTACTTCGCGCAGCGTATCTTTAACGTTGTCTTCAGTTAAACGGCCCCGGCCGGTAATGTTTTTTAGCGTGGCGCTTAAACGATCAGAAAGATTTTCAAACATGGTTTTTCACTCGACAGCCATAATGCGGCCGATTATATCAAACTCAAGCGGCAGAAGCAGCCGTTAAGAAACTGTTGATCGCAGCTATGGGCATCCGGCAAAAGTTGCAATACAATGGTTAGCCATTAAAACAAAAGGAAATGCTGCTAATGTCTACGGTGCTGTTAACTGCGCTGGCCTTAATTGCCTATCTGGTTGCTACCGGCTCGGTATTGCTGCGCATTTTTCACCCGCAGGGGCCGCATTTTAAAACCACCTTTAGTGCAGCCATTATTGGCCTGGTGCTGCATATGCTGGTACTGGCAACGATGTTGTTTACTGAGCAAGGGCAAAATTTCAGCTTGCTTAATGTCAGCTCTCTGGTGTGCTGGCTTATTACGGTGGCGATAACGCTTACAGCCCTGCGTACCCCAACTATCTTGCTGTTACCGGTTGTTTATGGCTTTGCCAGCCTCGTGCAACTGGCCGTACTTACCTTACCGCACAGTGTGCAACTGCAGCACTTTGAGCAAAATATTGTATTGCTATTGCATATTATGCTGGCTTTTATTGCCTACGCTATTTTAATGATGGCGATGCTGTACTCGTTTCAGGTTAGCTATATCAGCAACAGATTAAAGCAAAAAGACTTTGCCGCCATGACACGGCATATGCCGCCTTTAGTACAGGCCGAAGTGTTACAATTTCGCATCCTGTTGGCCGGTACTATATTGCTGGGGCTGGCCTTGTTGGTGGCTGCAGTTTTTATGGATAACTGGCTGGCAAAAGATAACCTGCATAAAAACGTGTTCAGTCTGCTTGGTTTTACTGTTTTTGCCGTATTATGTTGGGGCCATGCCCGCAAAGGCTGGCGCGGTAAAACTGCTAATATTTTAACTGTCACCGGTGCAGCCTTGTTAACACTTGGCTATTTTGGCAGCCGCTTTGTACGCGAAGTGCTGCTAAATACACTTTAATTCTTGACTCATCTGCCACTTCGTAATATCAAGTACAGGTGTTTGGCAATACGGGTATTTAACTCTTGGACGACATATCGACGGGTACGCTGTTTATCATTCTTGGCGTGCTCTTATTTTTATCTGCCTATTTCTCAGGATCAGAAACAGGCATGATGTCTGTTAACCCTTATCGTTTAAAGCATTTAACAAACGAGAACCATAAGGGTGCCATCAGGGTCAGCGAACTGTTAAAACGGCCTGATCGCCTAATCGGCCTTATTTTAATTGGCAATAACCTGGTAAATATCGCCGCCTCTGCGATCGCCACTATTATTGGTATGCGTTTATACGGCGATGTTGGTATTGCGATTGCTACCGTAGCGCTAACTATGGTGGTGTTGGTGTTTGCCGAAGTTACGCCGAAAACCATTGCAGCCCTGCACCCGGAGCGTATTGCCTTTCCCAGTTCAGCGTTACTTAAAGTACTGTTAAAGATCTTTTATCCGCTGGTATGGTTAGTTAATTTTATTACTAACGGTATTTTGGCGGTTATGGGCATTAGCCCGGAAAAACATCAGGGTAATAGCTTAAGCGCTGAAGAATTACGTACCGTAGTACATGAAGCTGGCGCCCTTATCCCCGAGCAACACCAGAGTATGTTGGTGGGCGTATTGGATCTGGAAAACGCCACGGTTGAAGATATTATGGTGCCGCGCAATGAAATTGTCGGTATCGATATTAATGACGACTGGAAAGACATCGAGCGACAGCTGGCGAATATGCAGTACAGCCGCATCTTGTTATTCCGTGACAACATTGATGATGCCATCGGCTTTGTGCACCCTCGCGAGCTGATGCGCCTGCTGATTAAAGAGCAACTGACTAAATCTACCCTGATGCGTGCAGTAAGCGATATTTACTTTATTCCTGAAGGTACCCAGCTCAATACACAGTTGTTAAAGTTTCAGCGCACCAAAGATCGTATCGGCCTGGTGGTTGACGAGTATGGCGATATTCAGGGTCTGGTAACGCTGGCCGATATTCTGGAAGAAGTGGTCGGTGAATTTACTACGGATATTGCCAGCAATGGTAGCGACGATATTATTGCTCAGCCTGATGGTTCTTACCTGATTGACGGCGGCATTAACCTGCGCGATCTTAACCGGGAAATGCACCTGGAGCTGCCGACCGATGGCCCTAAAACACTAAACGGCCTGATTTTGGAGTATCTGGAAGAAATACCCCAGGGTAAGCTGAGTATAAAGCTGGCCGGTTATCCGCTTGAAGTAGTAGACGTACAGGACAATATGATTAAAACCGTGCGTCTGTTACCGCACCTGAAAAAGCCTTAAAACGGCAATAAAAAAACCGGCAGCGCCGTTTTTTTTATTTTCTATATCCAGTCAGCCGAAAAACAACCGCCACAACCAGCCGCGTTTTAGATCATCCTCACACCGGTTTAACTGCGCGGCATAGGTTTTGGCGCGGTTATCAACCTGCTTGGCAACATTAACCAGCCATGCTTTATTTTTGTAGGTGCCGCGCCGGTAACCGCCCCAGCCTTCATGGTAATTCAGGTAAAGGTTGTAACCGTCCCACTTGGATATTTTATTAACCCTGTGGGTTTTATCCAGATACCAGCCCATAAAATCCATGGCATCAGAAAAATTATCACGGCTGGCCCAGAAGCGATCGGCTTCTTTAACGTATTCATCCCAGGTAACTGTTTTTGCTTGCGAATAACCGTAAGCACTGCTGGCACGGCCATATGGAATAAAACCTAAAAACCAGCGCATTGGCGGGCGCGCATTATGCCTGAAACTACTTTCCTGATACATGATGCTCATAGGCACATGAATTGGCACGCCCCATTTGTCGCGCATTTTCGCGGCAGCATCATACCAATCACGGTGTTCATAGAAGATTTCACACAGATTAGAGCTGTTCTGCGGCGGTGGTGTACTGCAACCACTGATAAACAGCACTGCTGCAGTGGCAAAAATAAATGGTTTTATTTGTGTATGAACTTTTTTCATCCAACCGATTCTAACAAGGTGCACGGATGCAACCAAGTTTTATTCTCCCTGGATACTGTTACGGCTACCATTAGGTAGCCGCTTTTTTATCCTCACATTGCGGTACTTCTGCAAAATACTGCTCAATATACTGATCAAAGCTCACATTATCCTGTTGCTCAACCTGTTGTTGCGCCAGTAGTGACTGTGTAGCAGCTTCGGTAAACTGTTCAGCAGAATAATACTGATAGGGTTCCTGTAGCAGCTGTTGGCGATACGTTGCCGATAACTTTAAGGTGTAGCTGCTGTTATCCTGCTGTTGTGCCAGTAACTGGTTTAATAATTTACCGGAAAAAGTCTGGGATGGATCCAGCAAGCCAAGATAAAATTGCTTCAAAGCGCCGCTATAGCCCTGCGTTGCATAGGCAGAATCCAGATACTGTGCCAGCGGCATCATATCGGCAAACAATTCTTCTGCCCAATCCAGCATTAACCGTGGCTGGCCATTTTGCTGGATCTCCAGATTAGTGCGCCGCCCGTCGGTGACCACTTTTTTCAGGTTTTGCTCTGTAATAGTTTGCTCAGCCGCCGACATATTCGGGCTGTCCTGTAACAGGCAATACAGCAGGAAAACATCGAGAAAATGCATCTGCTCTGCGCTAATACCGACACTACTAAACGGATTAACATCCAGCGCCCGCACTTCAATGTATTCAACGCCACGCTTGGCCAGTGCACACGTTGGCCGCTCGCCAGACTGGGTTGTGCGTTTGGGCCGGATGGTAGAATAAAACTCATTTTCTATTTGCAGTACATTGGCATTGAGTTGCTGGTATTCACCATTCACCTTAACGCCAATATTTTTATATTCGTCAGACGGCATGCTAATCGCCTGATGCAGACCGGCAATATATTCTGGCAGGCTGTTGTAAGTGATATTCAGGCTAGATTGTGCACTGTTGGTATAACCCAGGTCACTCATACGCAGCGAGGTGGCATAAGGCAGATACAACGACCCTTTGCCAAGCTCCTGAAAGTTATACCGGCTGCTGCGTCCTTCCAGAAACGACTTACACATCGCCGGTGATGCCCCAAATAAATATACGATCAGCCAGACGTAGCGTTTGTAGTTACGTATCAACGCCAGATATTGCTCGGAAATAAATGTCTGTAAATCGCCACTTTGCCCCAGAATTTGCTGGTACTGTTGCCAGAAACTGTGTGAAAAAGAAAAGTTAAAATGCACACCGCTGATAGCCTGCATCATGCTGCCATAGCGGTTATGTAGGCCTTTGCGATACAGGGTTTTCATTCTGCCGACATTAGAGCTGCCATACTGGGCAAACGGAATTTGCTTCTGATCAGTAATAAAACACGGCATGCTGCCGGCCCAAAACTGCTCATCACCAATGTTCTTAATCGTAAAACGGTGAATATCTGTCAGCTGTGCTAAAGTGGTATCAATGCTGTCGCTGACCGGTGTAATAAATTCCAGCAAGGACTCGGAAAAATCAGTGGTGATCCAGGGATGGGTTAAAGCCGCACCCAGCGCCTGTGGATGAGGCGTCAGAGCCAGCTTGCCATCGGGCTTCACCCGCAACGTCTCCCGCTCTATACCGCGCTGAATACCTGTAATGGCATGTTTATTAGGCGCTGCATTTAGCTTAGCCAGACGTTGTTGTAAAGTTGAGCCCAAGGTAATTCCTTAATTGGTAGCTGATTGTGCTGAAATTGGGGCGCTAAGGCCAATCTCAAGACCGGTGCTTAATTTAGCCTGCAATTTCATTTTCAACAATCGAAGATTTGGTCGCTTAACCTCCTTACACGTTAAACGGCCACAGCCATGGCTGCAATTATTACGTTAATACATTAGACTTACCAGATCAGGTACAAGGTAACAACTACTAAAATAAGCAGGTGACATGAACCGTCGCAACACAAATACTATAAACGAAGAAGTTAAATTCATTGCTGAGCAGGAACTGGTTTCTACCACAGATTTACGCGGTGTTATCACCTATGCCAACCCGGCTTTTTGTAAGGTGGCCGGTTACAGCGAAGAAGAACTGGTAGGTAACAACCATAATCTTGTACGTCACCCGGATATGCCCAAAGCGGCTTTTGCTGATTTGTGGCACAAGCTTAAGCAAGGCCAATCATGGCGTGGCCTGGTAAAAAACCGCTGCAAAGATGGCCGTTATTACTGGGTAGATGCCTTTGTTACACCCATTTATCAACAGGGCAAACTGGTGGGCTATCAATCGGTACGGGTAAAACCCGATGCAGCCATGGTAGAGCGGGCAAATAAAAGTTATCCGGCCATAGCTGCCGGTAAAATACCATCAGACTGGCGCAGCCGCTTTGGCTTAAAACGCCTGGTAGCCGTTACGCTTAGCCTGCTGCTTGCCGCTATTGGTGTTGCCAGTTTTGGCTGGCATTTTTTGCTGGCCTTACTGTTGCCGCTGGTATGGTTGCTTTGCTGTTATGACGAACTGTTTATTATTCCGGCACAGTTGCAACAAGCCAAAGCAAAATTCGACAGTGTGTCACGCTGGATTTACTCTGGTTTTGGCCCTTACGGCATTGCTGATTTTCAGCAAAAAATGGCCCAAGCCAGGCTGCGTACTGTGCTGGGCCGGGCCACAGACAGTACAGCAGCATTGAGCATCATTGCTGAAACGCAGGCAGAAGCCGTGCATATGACAGAGCAAGGTATTCACCAGCAGCATGACCGCCTAAGCAGTATTGTCGCAGCAACATCTCAGCTTTACGGCACGGTACAGGACATTGCCGGACGTACTCAGGACACCCATCAACAGGTAAACGAAACGCATAAAATCTGTGAAGCAGCAAAAACCACCATGCAGCACACCGCCAAAACAGTACAGCAACTGGCAACAGAAGTTCAGGGCGCAGCAGCTACAGCTGACGGCCTGGCGGTTGAAGCGGAGCGCATTGGCATAGTGATGACCGAAATTCAGGGTATTGCCGATCAAACTAACCTGTTGGCATTAAATGCAGCAATTGAAGCGGCCCGCGCCGGTGAGCATGGCCGTGGTTTTGCTGTTGTAGCAGATGAAGTACGAGCTTTGTCCTCCCGTACCCACAAGGCTACAGAGCAAATTAAACAATCGATAGGCGAAATACAGCAAACCTTACTCAGCTGGGGCAAGGTTATGCTGCATAGCCGCCAGCAAGTGGATATTTGCGTAACAGAAACCCAGCACAGCGAGCAGCAACTGGCGGAGATTTCACGCATGATTGACCACATAGCCCAACTGTCGTCGCAAATTACCACTGCAGCAACCCAGCAAGGTGTCGTTGCCAATGACGTGCAGCAAAGCGTTGAGCATATACAGCAAATTGCCCAGACTAACCTGAACAATATTCAGATAGTGTCTGACAACAGCTCAGCCTTGCAGCAGCAAGCTGGCAAAATTGCTGATATGAATAAAAGCTTTGGTTAAAAAACAAAAACTCCGCCGCGGCGGAGTTTTTAATGTATTACTTATTTAGCGTATTACTGCCGGTTTACAGGCTCTTGCTGTCGTCTTTGGTGGCAGAGTCTGCCGCTTTAGGCTCTTTGTCTATATCGGCAAAATCAGCGTCGTCAGAGTCACCCAGCACGTGTTCCAGTTTCAGTTTACGCACACTGCGAATAGTCGTCACCGGGCCAGAGCAGGCATAGATAAAGAAAATGCCAAACAGCATTTCAGCTGGTCGGGCAGCGATTACGACAAAAATCAGCACTACCATCAAAATGGTTAAAAAGGATACCCTGTCGCGCCAGTTCAGATCTTTAAACGAGTTATAACGGAAATTACTGACCATCAGTAAGCCGGTAACAATAGTAAGTAAGCCCACCAGATAGCCAATGTTATCGCCATCAACCTGATAAATACTGCCACTCCATACCATGCCGGCAATAATAGCTGCAGCGGCCGGACTGGCTAAGCCCTGAAAAAACCGGCCGTCGGTAACACCCAGGTTAGCGTTAAAACGTGCCAGACGCAGCGCGGCGCAGGCAACAAAAATAAATGCTGCCAGCCAGCCGAACTTGCCGTACTCGGCAAGGCCCCAGTTGTATGCAACCAGCGCCGGTGCAATACCGAACGACAACATATCAGACATACTATCGTACTGGGCACCAAACTCGCTTTGCGTATTGGTTAAACGCGCTACACGCCCATCCAGTCCATCGAAAATCATTGCAATAAAAATCGCTACGGCGGCAGCTTCAAATCGACCGTTCATTGACGACACTATGGCGAAAAAACCAGAAAATAAGCCAGCGGTTGTCAGCAAATTAGGTAGCAGGTAAATGCCCTTACGCGGGCTGGTATCATTTGTTTTTGACTCAGGCATAAAGCAACTTCTACGTTGTGGATTTACAATGGATTATAAGGGACATACCTTAACATGGATAGCCTGAAGGCAAAAGTGACCGCCGAAGCAGTCACTTTCTGCCGGCAACGACCAGGTTAAACCTTACTGCTAACAATAAATTGCGAACCGTTATGGTCCAGCAATATGGTACTGCCAGGCGCTACGTCGCCTTGTAATAACGCTTGCGCCAGCGGGTTTTCCAGATGCTGCTGAATAGCCCGCTTCAGCGGCCTGGCGCCATATAACGGGTCAAAGCCGACTTCTGCCAGTTTATCCAGCGCAGCTTCAGTAATACTGAAGCGATACTGCCGCTCGGCCAGTCTTTGCTCCAGCCTCGCCAGCTGTATTTTGGCAATACTGCGAATTTGCACACTATCCAGCGGGTGAAACACTACTGTCTCATCAAGCCGGTTTAAAAACTCCGGCCGAAACTGCTTACTGAGCACACCCATCAACATATCTTTCATCTGACCGTAACTGTATTCACGATAGTGCTCCTGAATAAGATCCGAGCCCAGGTTCGATGTCATAATAATAACGGTGTTTTTAAAATCGACCGTACGGCCCTGGCTGTCGGTTAACCGACCATCATCCAGCACCTGCAGCAAAATATTAAACACATCCGGATGGGCTTTTTCTACCTCGTCCAGCAGCACTACCGAATAGGGTTTACGCCGCACTGCCTCGGTTAAATAGCCGCCTTCTTCATAGCCGACATAGCCCGGCGGTGCGCCAACTAAACGTGATACGGCATGTTTTTCCATAAACTCTGACATGTCTATACGCACCATCGCATCAGGGCTGTCGAACAAAAAATTGGCCAACGATTTGGTCAGCTCGGTTTTACCCACGCCGGTAGGGCCTAAAAACAGGAAAGAACCTATCGGTTTATTCGGATCAGCCAAGCCAGCCCGCGAACGGCGGATAGCATGCGATACCGCTGTTACCGCTTCATCCTGGCCGATAACTTTCTCGTGCAGCGCTTGCTCCATACGCAGCAGCTTGTCACGCTCGCCTTCGAGCATTTTATTAACCGGTATGCCGGTGGCTTTAGACAAGACATCTGCAATTTCCTGCTCGGTAACTTTGTTACGTAGCAGGGTGTTTTCGTGCATTTCGGCCTGAGAGGCTAAATCGAGCTTTTTCTCCAGCTCAGGAATGCGGCCGTATTGCAACTCAGACATACGCTGTAAATCACTGGCGCGGCGGGCAACTTCTAAATCTAACCGGGCTTGTTCCAGCTCGGTTTTAATATTTTGCGTACCTTGCAGTGCAGCTTTTTCTGACTCCCACACTTCATCCAGCTCGTTGTAGTGGGCATCAAGTTCGACAATTTGCTCCTGAATTGCATCCCGGCGTTTTTTACTGCCTTCGTCAGACTCTTTTGCCAGCGCATTGTCTTCCAGTTTTAACTGAATAATACGCCGCTCCAGCCGGTCCAGCTCTTCTGGTTTAGAGTCCATTTGCATACGGATGCTGGATGCCGCTTCGTCAATTAAGTCGATAGCTTTATCCGGTAATTGCCGGTCTGACACATAACGGTGTGACAAGGTAGCCGCCGCCACTATCGCCGGGTCGGTAATTTCCACCGCGTGGTGAATTTCATAACGTTCTTTTAAGCCCCGTAAAATAGCTATGGTGTCTTCCACCGACGGCTCTTCTACTAACACTTTTTGAAAACGCCGCTCCAGTGCCGCATCTTTTTCGATGTACTTGCGATATTCATCCAAAGTGGTAGCGCCCAAGCAGTGCAGCTCGCCGCGCGCCAGTGCCGGTTTTAACATATTACCGGCATCCATCGCACCTTCTGCCTTACCGGCGCCAACCATAGTATGAATTTCATCAATAAACAGAATCACCTGGCCTTCTTCTTTAGCCAGCTCATTCAGCACCGCTTTTAGCCGCTCTTCAAACTCACCACGGTATTTGGCGCCAGCTAATAAAGACCCCATATCCAGCGACAGCACCCGCTTATTTTTTAAGCCTTCAGGCACTTCTTTATTGATAATACGCAGCGCTAACCCTTCAACGATAGCGGTTTTACCTACGCCAGGCTCGCCAATTAAGACCGGGTTATTTTTAGTGCGCCGCTGTAATACCTGAATGCAGCGACGAATTTCTTCATCCCGGCCTATTACCGGGTCTAGTTTACCTGCCTCGGCCCGGGCGGTTAAATCTACCGTGTATTTAGTTAATGCCTGGCGGGTATCTTCGGCATTCACATCGTCGACTTTCTGGCCGCCGCGCATTTGAGTAATGGCCGTTTCTACATTTTCTTTGCTTACGCCGATTAAGCGTAAAATTTTACCCAGATCAGATTTATCTTCCGTCGCCGCTAACACGAACAGCTCGCTGGAAATAAACTGATCTTTGCGTTTTTGTGCCAGCTTATCGCACTGCTGCAGCAACTGTGCAGTGGCAGACGATAGCTGCAGGTTAGCGCCCTCGCCTTCAACCCGCGGTAACTTGTCTATCGACTGACTAACCTTAGATCGCAATTCATTAAAATTAATCGCCAGTTTGTTTAACAGCTCACGCACTGTGCCGCCTTCCTGATTTAACAGGGCAAACATCAGGTGCACCGGCTCGATAAACTGCTGATCGCGGCCAAGCGCCAGCGACTGCGCATCGGCTATCGCTTCCTGGAACTTACTGGTAAATTTTTCAAGACGCATTTCTGGCTCCTACAAGCACAACACTGTTGCGTTATAAGATTGGGCGTTGTTGCTGCAAATTCAAGCAGAAAAACGTCAAAAATTTGACTTAGATCAGGCTAACCAGATTGAACTGGCCATGCGCCCGGTTTGGCCATCACGCCGGTAGGAAAAAAACAACTCATTTTGCTGATAAGTGCAGTACTGGCCACCATAAATATGTTGCACCCCACAGGCTTGCAGGCGCTGTTTTGCCAGCAGATATAAATCCGCCTGCCACTTATTACTGTGGCCGCTGATAAAGGCCAGCTCCGCCTGTGCACTGTGGTTAATAAAAGCGGCACGTACCTCAGGCCCCACTTCAAATGCACTTTGGCTGATAGCCGGGCCAAGATATACCAGTACTTCAGCAGGTTTGGCAAAGTGCGCCAGTGTGGCTTCTATCACGCCGTCACACAAACCGCGCCAGCCAGCATGCACTGCCGCCACCTGAGTACCGGCTTTATCACACAATAACAACGGCAGGCAATCTGCTGTCATTACGGTGGCCACAACACCGGGCTTGCAGGTTACGCTTGCATCGGCGGTATCCGCAATAGACGCCTTTGTCAGTACAGACACAGCAGTGCCATGCACCTGATTTAACCAGACCGGCGCTGCCGGCATCTGAGCCAGCCGTTGGTAAAGACGCCGGTTTTCAGCAACTAGCTCAGCATTATCTGCCACATGATTGCCAAGATTTAAACTGGCATACACGCCGGTTGAGCAACCGCCGTTACGGGTGCTGCATACTGCCCGCACATTGGCCGGGGCTGGCCAGTCAGGCAGTAACAGCGGGTTGTCAGACATAATCCAGGCCATGTTCTGCCGTATCGGCCCGTAGCGCTGCAGTTAGCTGCACCATGTCATCCGGAATAGGCGCATGCCATTCCAGAATCTCCAGCGTAATTGGATGAGCTAAACGCAACATGGCGGCATGTAAGGCCTGGCGCCTAAAGTTACGCAGAATAGTCAGTAATTGCTCATCCGCCTTACGCGGTGGCCGCGGCCGGCCGGCATACACAGGATCGCCTACCAGCGGATGGTTAACATAAGTCATATGCACACGAATTTGATGCGTGCGGCCGGTTTCAAGCCGCAAACGCAAACGGGTGTGAGCCCGGTATTTTTCCATTACGCGAAAATGAGTGGTTGCTGGCTTACCTGACTGGCTTACCGCCATATGGGTGCGTTTGGTTGGGTGACGGCCTATCGGTTCGTCAATAGTACCGCCACCGGTCATGGCGCCATGGCATACGGCTTCGTATTCACGGGTAATTTCCCGCGCCTGCATCGCCTCTACCAAATGAGTTTGCGCCGGGATGGTTTTTGCTACCACCATTAAACCGGTCGTGTCTTTATCCAAACGGTGAATAATACCAGCCCTTGGCACTTCACCTATCCCCGGACAGTGGTGTAATAAAGCATTCAGCAAAGTGCCATCGGCATTGCCGGCGCCAGGGTGCACAACCAACCCGGCGGGCTTATTGATCACCAGGATATGCTCGTCCTCATAGACGATATTTAACTCTATGGCTTCGGCTTCAAAACGCTGATCTTCAGGCAGCTCAGCCAGAATATCAATTTGCTCACCGCCGAGGAGTTTCTCCCTTGGCCGGTTTTGCATGGTACCATTAACCTTAACTGCATCCGCCAGGATCCACTCTTTTATTCTGGATCGTGAATAATCAGGGAACATTTCGGCCAGAACCTGATCTAAGCGTTTACCGAAAAGATGCTCTGGTACAATTTCTGAAAGTTTTAGCTGTTTTGTCATAACGGAAGCAGTTATCCTGTGTGCAACCCCGGCAGGTCTGGGGTAGAATCGCAATAGTGTGTATTTTAGCGATTTTACGTCAGACTAGACAGCCATTTAGCTCAAGTAGTAACGGATTTTTAAATGAAAGCGAATTTTTTACTGATTTCTTTACTGGCATTAACCCTTACGGCTTGTGCCGGTAAACCGAAGGAAGCGGATACCAGTAATACACAAACCGCGCAAACCATGTATCAGCAAGCCAAAGAAGTATTAGATAACGGCTTGTACAACCGCGCTATTGAGCTGTTAATGGCCGTAGAAAGCCGTTACCCGTTCGGGCCTTTGGCCAGACAGGTACAGCTGGATTTGATCTATGCTCATTATCAGGCTGGCGATGTACAAAAAGCACTGGCCGGCATTGACCGTTTTATCCGCCTGAACCCGAACCATCCTGAGCTGGACTACGTATATTACATGCGAGGCCTAAGCAATACGAAAGCCGACGAAAATGCGCTGCATAATATGTTGGGTATTGACCGTGCAGACCGTGATTTGGCCAGCACCCGCCAGGCGTTTGATGATTTTAAATTACTGGTCAGCAGCTTTCCTGACAGCAAGTACGCTGCTGAAGCGAAAAAACGCATGTTAAGCATTAAAGATGCGCTGGCCCGGCATGAACTGCTGGTGGCGGATTACTATATGCGCCGTGGTGCTTATCTGGCTGCAGCTAACCGCGGCAAATATATTGTTGAGTTTTACCGCGACTCGCCATTAGTTGAGCAGGCGCTTGAAGTTATGGTAGAAAGCTACGACAAACTGGGGCTGAGCAAGCTAAAAGAAGACACCTACCAGGTGTTAAAGCTTAACTTCCCGCAAAACACCAAGTTTTAAACCAGACAGCCCCGCCAAAGCGGGGCTTTTTATTAGCGCTAAATAGCCTCTAATGCTTCAGCCAGTTTACTAACCCCTATTACTTCCATACCAGCAATAGGCTCTTTCGGGCAATTTGCCTGCGGTACAATAGCCCGCTTAAAACCATGTTTGGCGGCCTCACGTAACCGTTCCTGGCCACTTGGCACCGGTCTTATTTCACCTGCCAGCCCTACCTCACCAAACACTACTAAATCGTTTGGCAATGGCTTATCACGAAAACTCGACACCAACGCCAGCAGTGTGGCTAAATCGGCGCTGGTTTCGTTTACCTTAACGCCGCCTACCACGTTGACAAACACATCCTGATCAGCCATTTGTATGCCTGCGTGGCGGTGCATAACAGCCAGTAGCATCGATATCCGGTTTTGCTCCATCCCCAGTGTTACCCGGCGTGGGTTGTTCAATGGTGAATAATCTACCAGCCCTTGTATTTCTACCAGCAGCGGCCGCGTGCCTTCCCACAGTACCATAACAATACTACCGGATTGGTCTTCCTTGCCACGGGTTAAAAATATAGCTGACGGGTTTTTTACCTCTTTCATGCCCTGGCCTGTCATAGCAAATACGCCAAGCTCATTTACCGGGCCAAAGCGGTTTTTATTGCCACGCATGGTGCGGTAACGGTTATCACTGTCACCATCGAGCATCACCGAGCAATCAATGCAGTGCTCCAGCACTTTAGGGCCGGCCAGCGAGCCGTCTTTAGTAACATGGCCAACCATAATAATGGCGATATGGTACTGCTTGGCAAAACGGGTTAAAAAGGCCGCACTTTCACGCACCTGTGACACACTGCCAGGTGCCGACTGAATATCGGCCAGATGCATTACCTGAATCGAGTCAATAACCATAATGCGCGGTTTTTCCTGCTGCGCCAGCAGGCAAATGGTTTCCACATTAGTTTCGGCCAGCATTTTCAATGCATTGGTTGGCAAACCCAAACGCTGCGCCCGCATGGCTACCTGTTGCAATGACTCTTCACCTGTTACATAAAGTGCACCGCCCTGTTGTGCCAGGCCACACATAATTTGCAGTAATAAGGTACTTTTACCTGCGCCGGGATGGCCACCAATCAAAATAGCCGAGCCAGGTACTATGCCGCCGCCCAGTACACGGTCAAACTCAGCAAAGCCACTGCTAAAGCGCGGCACGTCCTGTAAGTCTACTTCATCCAGCCGTACCACTTTTGCCACCGCGGCACCGGCATAACCTTCAAAACGGGTATTTTTACTGCTGGCGGTACCTAAACGTACTTCACTAACGGTATTCCAGGCTCCACATTCCGTACACTGGCCTTGCCAGCGCACAAAGTCAGCGCCGCAGTCACTGCAGACGTAAGCGGTTTTTACTTTTGCCATAATTTATTTTCTCAAGCTAAATGAAAGGCATGGATATTGCTTTTCAATTTGTAACAACGTAGCGTACTACAGATTATAACCCCAAGGTGCCGGTATTATGGCATTTAACCTGACTGAATTATGACAGCAGAAGATTTACAGGAATACGTCGGCGTTATTGACCGTATGAAAAGCTTACTGAACTCAGCTGACTTTGATCAGGTGTTCGGTTTATTAACGTCCGATATTCCTAAATCCAAACAGTTCCTGTTAAAAATGGAACTGAAACGCATGGCTCAGCCCTGTAATTACTTTATTGATTTACGTGGCCATGTGGATGGTGATGTTAAACCTTATGAATATAAAGGCAAAACTCACTATATGGATAATAACGCCATTAAGGTGTTTGAAAACGGCCTGAAACAATATGGCGGTTACACACTTGGTTTGTATGAAGAAGTGCGTAATACCGAAAACAACTTTCGTGTAATGCACCGTAAAGAAACCGAAGAGCGGGTAAAAAATGCTCTGCAGCAGTCGTCAAGTATTAAAAATCATGACGAAGAGGACAATTTGCCACCTCAAGTGGCCGATATAATTTCCTTTGGCAGCTATACCACACGCCGCGATGAGCGGATGAATTATGCCATTGAAGTGGAAATAGAGCTGAATAAACAGCGTATGACGGCCAGCACCTCAGACTTATCGGTATCCGGCTGCAAGGTCAAATTAACCAAACCGGTAAAGGCTAATGTCGGTGCCGAACTAAAACTCTATTTTACCGGCCTGGAGCAGGAGTTTATGCTCGGCCTGTCAGACGGTGTAATCTATAAAGTGGTTGATACTGAGTCACAGGGCCAGAACCACTATTTGCGCCTGCAACGCTTGCAAAATGACAATGAGCAGCAGTTTGCTGACTTTTTGCAGAAGTTTATCACCGGCAACAAACGCCGCTATAAAGTAAACCTCGACAGCGTATGCCATAGCATGCGTACCAAAGGCTATGAGCAGTTTTATCTGCCGCGCCTTAGCAGCCTGCCAGTATTTATTGCAGTAAAAGACGGCCAACCCATGCCGATGTTTGCCCTGACAACTGAATACAACCGGGCTATCTGGCATTATTTTCTGGATGAGCAACATCAGGCTATTTTTGACAGTCTGCTATCAGTAAAACGGCTGAAGCAGCTGCTGCAGCAAAGTAGTGACGAAAAATCAACAATTCTGTACTGCTTTACCCATGCGGCGAAAGGGAAATTGTTTTTCTATTCTGCAACCAGTGAAGAGCTGGCGGCTTCTGAGCAGCTAAAAGAGTTATTTCTTGGCTTTGGTGCCAGCAAACCCAGTTGGCGGGTATTGCACTGCAACTTGCTGCGCACAGCTGCAACTATGGCCGAAATGCCAGCAACAGTGCCTGAGCAATACGCGGTTAAAAAGCCTGCATCACAAGTACCGCTGATAAAAGGCCTGCTGCAGGATTTACGTTATATTGTTAACCTGACTGATATCAGCAGCACCGACAGCACCTTCTGGTATCAGAGTTATGAAGTGAACCAGCAACAACTTAAGCTGCTGGCCCAGTTTGGTCATAAAAAACGCCCCGGCATTGCCTCCTGCGAAGCCATACCGGTGCAATATGTTAACCTGCGCTCAGAGTCCCGCTATCTGTATAAAACCGCGGTAATGGTAAAAGATCCACAAAGCCAGACCGAACTAAGTGGTCACAGCAGGGATTTTTCATCAAAAGGCTTGCAGTTAGAAACAGCCTTGCCGGTAAGGTTTAATAAAGGCGATATTCTGCGGTTACGCCTGCCTGATATGCAAAAGATCAGCAACCGCCACAGCCTCAGTGAACTGCCGTATGAAGTCATGGCTGTAAGCAAAAGCCACACGATTATGAATCTGCGCGCAGCTGAGACAGATGAGCCTCACGTCGGGCGTTTGTTTTTTCAGCAATTGATCCAAAGCAACCGTGCCAAACTGACACCGGCAGAAGAAAGCCCTAAATATCCCGGCCTGGCTAATGCCTTACGCAATATGTACCTGAACTCTCAAAATAGCTTTGCGCTGTTTTTACACCGCAAAGGTATTCGCTATGAAATTAATACCGTAGCTAAAACCAGCGACAGCAACAGCCTTTATCAGCTGCTGAATTTACAACAGCAGCATAATAATGGTATTGATTTGAATATGATCCTGCGCAATAACGCTGCCAGCCTGCAATTTGCGCAACAGCTAAAACAGATGAAGCGCTTTGACAACGCCAGAAACTACGAGCTTTTTATCGCTCTGCCAGCCGATATCACTGCTGGGAATATTGAACCAGACTGTCGCTATGATTATGAATTCAGCTCCGAGCAGAAAAAACAGCAATTTGTGCTGGATGCGCTGCAACAAGGTAGCCTGTTTTGTTTTCGCCTGACGTTATCACGCACCGGCAGGCCTGACACCGATTATATTGCAGCTGAAATGAACTACATAAGCACCTACGCCATTCATAAAGCCAAACAGTTGGAAGAAGAGTTATGGAGTGTGGCAGGCGTAATAGATGTAATTGATATTTCAGAGGAAGTGCCCTGGCGTTATGGTGCTGCGGTAAATCCTGTTAGCAATAAAGTACAACAGCAACAGAAGTTAACACTCCAGCTTAAGCAACCAGTCACGTAACTGGGCAAAATGATCCTGCACTGCGCTGGGGTGTGTCAGCATAGAAATGTGGTCATAATCCTGCTGATAGCCCGTAGCACGGCCCAGTAAACTAAACCGTGCCTGCGGTGCAGTTTCAGCAATAAAGGCTTTTACATCATGCGGATGGCCCAGCAAGCGGTCATTTTGGCCGGCAAAGTGCCACACCGGTGGCCACTGCGTTGTTTTACAGCTGTGGCCATAATCAAACTGATCAGTTAAATCAGTAAAGGCTGCACCTTCAATCCAGCGTACGGTGTCCTGCAAAAACTTCTGCGGTTCATCATCAGCACCTAAGCGCCATTTTCGCGCCGGAAAATAACCGTACTTTTTACTCAACCAGGGTGCCAGCTTATTCCAGATCAGGTTAATTTTCAGCTTGCGCTCCAGGCTTTGTATGCTGATAACCCTTTTACTGCCAAAACACACCTTAGCGGCCACTTTGGCCGTAAGCTGCGGAAAACGCGCAAGGCTGGCAGCGGCAACTACACCGCCCCACGAGTGGGCAATCAGGATAACTTTTTGTTGATGTAACTGGTACACATGTTCAATTAACGCCGGAATATCGCAGGTGATCATTTGCTGCTGGCTTTGGACAAAACCTTCTGACACATGTGGCTTTGATAAACCACGGCCGGCAAAATCAGCGCAGTACACCATAAAGCCGTTATCGGCCAGATAACAACCCAGTCCCTTACCCGACTGGCTGTAAAAAATACGGCCGTTTTCAATAGCACCGTGCAGCATTAATACCGGTGCTATACCTTGCTGCATCGGCAACAAGCGGCGTAGGTGCAGCTGGTATTGGTCTAAATCCAGATAAAGCGAACTTTGCTGATGCTTCATGCTTAATCCAGCAGATACAACAGCTGCAATAATGAACCGTGCCGGATAGCCGCTTTAGCTTGTGCCTGCACTTTGGGCTTGGCATGAAAGGCCACCCCCAGCGCTGCTGCTTTAAGCATAGGTATATCATTAGCACCATCGCCGATAGCAACAGTTTGGCCTGCTGCAATGGCATATTCAGCGGCGAGTTCATTAACCACCCGCGCCTTGGTATTCGCATCTACAATATCACCCAGCACTTTGCCGGTTAACTTACCGTCGGCAATCTCCAGCACGTTGGCAAAAGTGGCAGTTAAGTCTAACCGCTGCTTTAATGCTTCAGTAAAATAGGTAAAACCACCCGAGGCAATAGCAACCTGCCACTGATGCACTTTTAAATGGTTAACCAACTCAGTTAACCCCGGCATTAAAGGCACGCCAGCCAATACCTGCTGCAAAATATCCTCATCTGCGCCTTGCAAAGCCGCTACCCGCGCTATCAGGCTTTGGGCAAAGTCCAGCTCGCCATTCATCGCCCGCGCAGTAACGGCAGCCACCTGTTCACCGACACCGGCCAGTTTGGCTATCTCGTCAATGCATTCTATTTGTATGGCGGTAGAATCCATATCCATTACCAGCAAACCGGGTTTTGCCAGCACAGGGGCAGTTGGCAGGTATACCAGTTCAATATCTAACCTGACAGCCAAATAATTTAATTGTTGTTGCTGTGCTGCAGTTAGTGCGGTGGGCAAGGCCAGATCGAGCGCGGGGCTAAGTTCGGGATGAGGCTGATATAAATGGCAACCCAGTACGGTATCTGTGGTATACAACTGCAGTATGCTATGTAGTGCAACCCAGTTAAGAGCATCGCCAAACAGCCGCAGCACAGCCACTTTTGTTGGCTGTCCAAGCGCAAATTCGGCTGCATCCGGCAGCGCCAGACTTTGCTTGCTGTACAGCAGCAACATCTCTTCATGCCTTTTAACGGCATAACCATAACATTGATTAACCGAAAGCTGCTTTACCGGTGATGTTACCGCTTGCTGCTGCACTGGGATCTGATAAAAAAACGACACTGGATTACCTATACTTGGCGCTACAGCCGTGGCATGCTACGCGCATTAACGACTAGCTCAGCTGGCGCTTTATGGAAAATATGCAGAACGATATCCCAATACCGGACAGTACTTCAAGCACTATTAAGCTGTTGCAAATTGCTATTGCTGTTATTGGTATCTGGCTGTTATTGCATAGCTGGGTGCTAACCCAACAGCAAGGTAAGCGTTTGTTGCAGCAGCAAAACAGTCAGTTAATGCAAGAAATGCTGACAGCGTTATCCCACACCGCCGCTTATTTAATAGAAAATGATCAACTTGATGGCCTGGAGCAACTAACACAGCACATTGCTGCCAGCCAGTATTTACATGATGTGGTGGTGTATGACGCCAATGGTGTGCGCATGAGCTGGTCACAAGGCAGTGCGCCGGCACGGCTGTTATATGGGCCAACACAAACAGAGCAGTTACAGGCGATGGTACAAACCATTACTAAAGATCAGCAATTGTTAGGCTACATTAAACTGAGTTTACGGCTGGATGCGTCTTTAACGCCAATAAGCCTGTCATGGCAGCAAATGATGCAACAGTTGATGGCAATGCTGGTGCTGGCCGGTATAGTCGGCTTTATGCTACGCCGCGGTTTCTCACGTTTGTCGCGTCAGTCATTGCGCTTACGCCGCGCTAAGCCTTAATGCGTTAAGGCTGTTTTGCCACAGCGTCGCCGCTACCTGCTCGCGTGGCTCCGGCCTTAATTGGCAAAAGGTGTCAAACACTAACGCCAGTTGTGCCGGGGTATTTATCTCGCCCTGAAAACCAGCCAGCGGCATGGCCGGTGCGTCGGTTTCCAGTACAAAGCTTTCAAGCGGCAGTTTTTGCACAGTTTTACGGGTTTTCTCTGCCCGTTCATAGGTAATAGTGCCGCCGATACCCAGCTTAAAACCCAAATCGACAAAGGCCATTGCCTGTTGCTGACTGCCGGAAAAAGCATGCAAAATACCGCCGCTGCCAAACTGCTGGCGTTTAAGCTCTGCCAGCAGCTGGGGCTGGCTTTTCCTATGATGCAGGATCACCGGCTTATTATGTTGTTTTGCCAGCACCAATTGCGCTATAAACAGCTGTTGCTGAATAGCAAAAGTAGTTTCATCCAGCGCAAAATCCAGCCCAATCTCGCCTACGGCAACAATAGCAATGCTATGTGCTGTAAGAAGCTTATCCAGTGCGGCTATAGCGTCAAACGAGTGCTCAGCCGCCCACCACGGATGTATACCCAGCGCTATATGCCAGTTGGGCTGTTGTTTTTGTAAATCCAGCAGGTTTTGCCAGGCGGATTGCTGTACAGCGGGAATAACTAAAGCGGCAACCCTGGCCTGCTGAGCCTGTTGCCAGTGAAGAGCTTGCGCAGCGGCAAGCTCGGGGAGATCGAGGTGGCAATGGGTATCAAACAGCTTAAATACATCGCCGTTTAAGGGCATAACCTTTCAATACTCCAGCGGTTATCTGCTGACTTGCTGTACATAAAGCGGTCGTGCAACCGGTGTTCACCGCCCTGCCAGAATTCAATTTTATGCGGCCGCACTAAAAAGCCGCCCCAGAATGATGGCAGTGGCACTTCGCCCTGGTCAAATTTATGCTTTATCTCTGCAAATTTTTGCATCAGTGCCTGGCGGGTAGATACCGGCCGGCTTTGCTCTGACGCCCAGGCGGCCAGTTGGCTTTCTTTGGGCCGGGATAAAAAGTACTTCATTACCTGCGTATTCGATACTCGCTCGGCGGTGCCATACACTATCACCTGGCGCTCCAGCGAGTGCCAGGGAAAATGCAGACATACCTTAGGGTTGCCGGCAAGCTCGGTGGCCTTACGGCTACCCAGGTTAGTGTAAAAAGTAAAACCTTCAGTACTGACGTCTTTTAACAGCACCAGCCGCTGTGACGGCTGGTCATGCTCGTCGACGCTGGCCACACACATAGCTGTAGGGTCTGGTAATTCTGCCGCTATGGCATCTTTTAGCCAGAATTCAAACTGCGCTATCGGATCAGCATTGAGCTTATCCAAATCCAGTTTGTCTTTCACATAGCTGCGGCGAATAGCGTCGATTTTCATCTTTACATGCGCTCCATAACTCCGATACCCAGCAAGTCTAAACCCTGTTTCAGCATCCGTGAAGTAATAATACTCAGCATTAAACGGCTATCACGCACGGCCGGTTCAATGCCGTCTTTTAACATCGGGCAGGCTTCGTAGAAGGTCATATACAAACTGGCCAGTTCATACAGATAATTACACAGCAGGTTTGGCTGGGCATCTTTAATTACCTGTTGCAGCGTTTCTTCAAACCGCAGCAATTTAACCGCCAGTTGCTTTTCCTGCTCTTCAACCAGGTTTAATGTGGCGCTAAAGCCATCGGTAATCTCAGCGCGGCGTAAAATGCTGCGTACCCGGGTATAAGCATATTGCAGGTAAGGTGCTGTAGCACCTTCAAAGCTCAGCATTGCATCCCAGCTGAAAATATAGTCGCTGGTACGGTTTTTCGATAAATCAGCAAATTTTACCGCGCCAATACCCACTTTACGCGCCACTTCGGCAATTTCTGCTTCAGTTAAATCAGTGGCTTTTTCCTGCACTACAGCTTTGGCGCGTACTACTGCTTCTTCCAGCAGTTCTGCCAGTTTAACGGTACCGCCGGTACGGGTTTTAAATGGCTTGCCATCTTCCCCCATCATGGTGCCAAACGGGCAATGATCATAAGCGGTTGCGTCCCGCAGATAGCCGGCTTTACGTGCTACCAGCTCTACCTGTTTAAAATGCAGCGCCTGGCGGGCGTCGGTAAAAATAATTACCCGATCGGCCTGCAAAGTATGGCTGCGATGCTGGCAGGCGGCTAAGTCGGTGGTGGAGTATAAAAAGCCGCCACCGGTTTTTTGGATAATAAACGGCGACGGGTTGCCCTCTTTATCAGCCAGCTCCTGTAAAAACACCACCAGAGCGCCCATGCTTTCCACTGCCAGCTGCTGCTGTTTTAAATCATCAACGATGCCTTGCAGCATATTGTTATAGGCGCTTTCCGGCTTAATATCAGCATGGGTAAGAGTGACATTCAGCTTTTGATACACTTCATCGCTGTGCTTAATTGAGGTATCAATAAACAGCTGCCACAGCTTTTGGCAATGCGCATCGCCGCTTTGTAATTTCACCACGTAATCACGTGACTTATCGGCAAAGCCCTCTTCATCGTCAAAGCGTTTTTTCGCTTCACGGTAAAAGTCTTCCAAATCAGCCAATGCCACCTGCTCTAAGTCGATACCGGCGGCCAGTTTGTCTTCCAGATGCGCAATCAACATACCAAACTGGGTACCCCAGTCGCCCATATGGTTCTGGCGAATGACCTTATCGCCCCAGAACTCCAGCGTGCGCACTACGGCGTCACCGATGATAGTCGAGCGCAAATGGCCAACGTGCATCTCTTTGGCTAAATTAGGTGCCGAGTAATCCACCACTACCGTTTGCGGTGCGGTATTTGCCGACACGCCCAAACGGCTGTCTGTGCCGGCATGTTGTAATTGTGCGGCCAGCCAGGTTTTGTTCAGCGTAACGTTAATAAAACCCGGACCGGCGATCTCGGCTTTATCGGCAATATCAGCAAGATCCAGCTGTTGTACTAATTGCTCTGCCAACTGACGCGGATTGGTTTTTAACAGCTTGGCCGCGGCCATAGCACCGTTAATCTGATAATCACCAAACTCCGGCTTGGTACTTATGGTAACAGCGGCATTGGTATCGGCAGGTAAGCCCAGCGCGACAAAAGAGGCCTGCGTTTTTTCGGTTAATAAATGCTTAATGTTCATGCGGCCTGCCTGTTAGTGTTCACGGGTTTTGTGGAATTTAATTTTCGGGTAACGCTCTATCGACAGATTCAGGTTGACCATAGTAGGTGCGATATAGGTTAAGGCATCACCGCCATCCAGCGCTAAATTCTGGCTGGCTTTGTTTTTAAACTCGTCCAGCGCTTTGCCGTCATCACTGTACACCCAGCGCGCGGTAGATACGTTAACCGACTCGTACAAGGCATCAACGTTGTATTCCGATTTAAGCCGGTGTACTACCACGTCAAACTGCAGTACGCCGACAGCCCCCACGATAAGATCGTTATTATCCAGCGGCCGGAATACCTGCACCGCACCTTCTTCGGATAATTGCACCAGGCCTTTTAGCAACTGCTTTTGTTTTAGTGGGTCACGAAGGCGAATACGGCGGAACAGCTCAGGCGCGAAGTTCGGAATACCGGTAAACTGCATATTTTCACCGGTGGTAAAGGTATCACCAATCTTAATAGTACCGTGGTTATGCAAACCGATAATGTCGCCCGGGTAAGCCTCTTCCAAATGCTCGCGATCGCCGGCTAAGAATGTTAATGCCTGTGGGATCAACACATCTTTACCAATACGCACATGGCGCACCTTCATGCCTTTTTCGTACTTACCCGACACTATGCGCAAAAACGCCACACGGTCGCGGTGTTTCGGGTCCATATTGGCCTGAATCTTAAATACAAAACCGCTAAAGCCGGCCTCGGTGGGTTCAACTGTACGCGTATCGGTAGCGCGCGATTGTGGTATCGGCGCCCACTGCGTTAAGCCATCCAGCATATGGTCGACACCAAAGTTACCCAAAGCAGTACCAAAAAACACCGGCGTTAACTCACCTTTTAAAAACAGCTCTTGGTCAAATTCGTTACTGGCACCCTGCACCAGTTCCATTTCATCACGCAACTGCTGGGCGTAATAACCAATGCGCTTGTCCAGCTCAGGGTTATTCAGGCCTTTTATAATATCTACATCCTGAATAGTGTGGCCCATACCGGATTTATACAGAATAATTTCATCACGTAAAATGTGATACACGCCCTTAAACTCTTTACCCGAGGCAATAGGCCAGGTAATAGGAGCGCAAGCAATTTTCAGTACGCTTTCTACTTCATCTAACAAATCAACCGGATCACGGATATCACGGTCCATTTTGTTCATAAAGGTGATAATGGGCGTGTCGCGTAAGCGGGTTACTTCCATCAGTTTAATGGTGCGATCTTCAACACCCTTAGCGCCGTCGATAACCATCAGGCAGGAATCTACCGCAGTTAAAGTACGGTAAGTATCTTCCGAGAAGTCTTCGTGGCCCGGCGTATCAAGCAGGTTTACCAGGCAGTCGTTATACGGAAACTGCATGACAGAGGTGGTAACTGAAATACCGCGCTCTTTTTCCATTTCCATCCAGTCGGACGTGGCATACTGGCCAGATTTTTTACCTTTAACGGTACCGGCTTTTTGGATCAGATGTCCGAACAGCAATACCTTTTCGGTAATAGTAGTTTTACCGGCATCGGGGTGCGAAATTATCGCAAAGGTGCGGCGGCTGTTTACTTCGGCTAAAAAGTTATCTGTGCTCATAATATCCAATAGTGTGTTACCGCAGGCATCCGGCTACGGTGTAGGGATAAAACCCAAAAAGTAAATGATAATGCGCGCGATTATAACAGCTTGGATGGCGCGGGCACAGAGTGCAAATGCACTGCTGTGTTACAGCATACAACTCATCAGCAGAGCGTCTTCCTTACCCGCACTACTGACGTAATAGCCTTTGCGCAAGCCCGCTTGCGTAAAGCCATAGCGCTGATACAAAGCGATGGCGCTGAGGTTACTGCTGCGTACTTCTAAAAAGACTTCGGTCGCCCCTCTGGCTGCACCTTCCTGTAAAAAGTGCTGCATTAATATATGGCCGTAACCTTTGCCTTGCTGCGTTGGCGCAACGCAAATATTAAACAGCTCCAGTTGCTCTAAAATCAGCTGGGCAATATAAAATCCGACAATATTACCGGCGTTATCCAGCAACTTGTAGCTGAAGTAACTGTCAGCAAAACAGCTGGCAAAGGCAGCCTCTGTCCACGGATAACTATTGGCCGCTTGCTCAAGATGCAAAACCGCGGCGATATCAGCATGGCTTAACAGCTCAACTTTGTTCATAGCTACCTTGTACATAACTACTTAGCTGCGCCCATAAAGCTTTTTTCTGTTCAGCTAGTTGCAATGTCGCCAACGCTGGCGTCAGCAGCTGTTGCTGCTGAATGTGACTTTGCACAGCGTCAGGATCAATTTGCCAGCTCAGGCCATCGGCTAACGCCGCAGCAATATCCTGCGCTAATAGCTGACTAAGATCCGGCGCTACGTTCTGTGATTCAATCTTTAGAGAGGTAATATTATCTGACAAACTTTGTGCTGACTGCGACTGGTTTTCGGTAGCTGAACTTACTGCAGCCAGCAATGGCTGAGTAGCAAAAGCGTCGGTTAATTTCACCGGCGAGATTTGCAAAACTTTTAACAGCTGCTGCTGAGAATAAGAAAGTGTTGTCATAAGGAAAAGTGGCAGGGGCAGAGGGATTCGAACCCCCAACCATCGGTTTTGGAGACCGCTGTTCTACCAATTGGAACTATGCCCCTGTAGCTGGTCGCGCCATTATACAAAAGCCGTCTCAAAGGTAAAGCAAAAAGCTGTGCTATTACATTCAACTGCATACAAAACGAGCATTCAGGGCTTAATCAGCTGCTTAGCCTAACATAAGCCCGGCAGTCTGCCTACCGGGCTGGCTTAAGCTTAATCGCTGCCTTTTTGCCGGTACTTGTCAAACCAATGGATGATGTACGCCGTTTTCGCCATTAAATTACTCGGCCGGCTGTAAATGGAATGCGATGCTTCCGGGATCCGCACCATGGCAGTATCAATACCGCGCAATTGCAATGCCTGATAAAACTGCTCTGTCTCGGAGATTGGTGTACGGTAATCAGCCTCACCTGTCATCAGCATAGTCGGAGTGGTTACATTGCCAACATAACTGATAGGCGAATATTTCAGATAATGCTCCGGTACTTCCCACGGCATGCCGGGAAACCAGTATTGGCTGAAATAGCTGTACATATCAGCATTTAATACAAAGCTAAACCAGTTAATTACCGGCTTAACGGCAACGGCTGCGGCGAAGCGGTTGCTGTGACCTACGGTCCAGGCTGTTAGTACACCTCCACCACTACCACCGGTAATAAACTGCTCTTTTTCGTTAATAAAACCTCTGGCAATTACCGCATCCACGCCGTCCATCAGATCATTAAAGTCCTGGCTGGGGTAATTATGGTGAATAAGGTTAGCAAAATCTTCGCCATAGCTGGTACTGCCACGCGGGTTGGTATACAGCACCACATAGCCCTGTGCTGCCATTAGCTGTAATTCCATAGCGAAATGCGGGCCATAAGCCGTGTGCGGGCCACCATGTATTTCAAGAATTAACGGATATTTCTTGTTGGCGTCAAACTGTGGCGGGTAAATAATCCAGCCCTGCAACTTGCGCTGATCTACCGACGAGTTATACCAAAACTCTTCTACCTTGCCGATATCGTTGGCAAACAGCAGATCGGCATTCAGATCAGTCACAGTTTGTTTTTTACGCTTGGCAATAACAGCCAACTCTGCCGGCTTTTGCGTATTCATTTGGGTATAGGCAATCAGACCATTGCCGGCCGCGGCAAATTGGCCACCGCTATAAGGCCGGCTGTAAGAGCCGCCACCCAGGTCATCTGTCAGTACACTGCGTTTGCCGGATAAAGCTTGTTCCGCCAATATGCCTTTGCCTTCGCTGTCATAAGAGATATACAACGCTTTACTGTTTGGTAGCCATTGAAAATCGCTGACTGAGCGATCCAAGTCTTCGGCCAGGTTACGGATGTTGCTGCCATCTGTGTTCATTACATATAAACGATTAGCCTGATGTGCCAGCTTGCGATCATCAAAACCCACATAAGCGATCAGCTTGCCATCGGGAGATATTGCCGGCCGTGCATCGGGGCCATTACGGTCAGTCAATTGGGTCAGCTTACGATCTTGCAGTGTCAGCTGAAAGATCTCACTGTTCACCGGCTGTGATTGCCAGTTTTCATGCCGGTTGGCCGAAAAATACAGCGCACTGCTATCGTTCGCCCAACTTAGCGTGCTACTGTGATTAAAATCACCTTCCGTTAATTTAATAGCAGAGCCACCATCAGCAGGCATAATGTAAATATGTTGATAACCTGACTTGAGATAACCGGCACCGTCAACGCGGTATTGCTTGTTATCAATATAAACCGGCGCTTTAGCCCATTCAGCCTTTTCCGGCTTTCCGGATAACGTTACCGGTGGTTTAACCTGTTTAGGGGTAAACATGCTAAACGCCAGCCATTTGCCATCCGGCGACCAACTCAAATTCGCGGGGCTTTGCTGCAACTGGCCTGATTGTGAGGTACGCCCGCTATCGAGCCATTTAATGTGAATTTGGCCATTAGCGATGTAGGCCAAGCGGTTGTTGTCCGGCGCCCAACGCGGTGAGGTGGCATTAATATCTTTGTCAGTTAAGGCTTGCAGCATTTTACCATCGGCCGAGCTGAGCCATAACGTCATGCGGCGCCGATCAGTTTGTTTATCCATCCAGTTGCGCACGAACACAATTTGCTCGCCTTTGGCATCCGGCTGTGGATCTGACACAAACTCCAATTCAAATACGTCATCATATTGCAGTGGTGTAGCAACCGCATCGGCACTGTTTGCTGCTAATAACAGCGTAGCGATTAAACACAGACGACTGGTTGTATGGTTTAGATTCATCTTAGTACCCGATTTTATAGTTATAGGTGCCATTTGATACTAACCGAATAACAGAGCCGGATTAAACGCTTTCGTCAAAGTGAGAGTTCTGAGAGATAAAAAGCAAAAAGCCTACCGGTGAGGGTAGGCCTTTTGCTTGAATTGGGAGGCTGCGGGGCTGGCCATCCAGTGGTGAATTACCGCAATACAAATAAAAAAACCCTTCGTTTTCACGAAGGGTCTGTTTATTTGGGAGCCTGGCGGTGAACTACTCTCGCATAGCGAATGCTACACTACCATCGTC
>NZ_LNQS01000008.1 GCF_001513785.1 Rheinheimera sp. EpRS3 | reverse complement strand
CCAGACCAATACTGGCTTTAGCGGCCGTAATGGTCAGGCTGTCGCCGTCCGGGTCTGTATCGTTAGCCAGCACATCCAGTTGGTAGAAGCCATCCATGCTAAACGGCAGAGTGAAGCTGTCATCAATGGCAGATGGCGCTGCATTAACATTGACCACCTGCAGGTTAAACGCCGGCAGTGCAGCAGAAAGCTCGCCATCAGACACGCTAATTACAATGCCGCTGGTGCTACCGACATGTTCTTTGAGTGGCGTACCGGTTAAGGTGCCGGTTGCCGTATCAAAACTGGCCCAGACTGGTTTATTGCTAATGCTAAAGATTAGCGTATCGTTATCCGCGTCGCTTGCCATCGGGGTAAAGCTATAGGCCTCACCCTGATTAACTGAGCTTGCCGCTGTGCCGCTGATAGTTGGGGCGGCGTTGACAGCCGTGACGGTAAGGCTAAAAGCAGGCAGTGCGGCCGTTAAACTACCGTCAGATACACTGATCACGATACCTGCAGTAGCACCTACATGCTCTGCCGCTGGCGTGCCGGTTAAGGCGCCGGTAGAGGTGCTGAAACTAGCCCAGACCGGTTTGTTTGCAATATTAAACGTCAAAGTGCCACCATCCGCATCGCTGGCGGTAGGGATAAAGCTGTAAGCGTTCCCCTGAGGCACGTTCAACACTGGCGTACCTGCTATGGTTGGCGCCTGATTAGGCTGTAGTGGTGTGACGCTGTTTGATGCCGCAGACGCTGCACCGGTACCGGTGGCATTGGTTGCCGTAACAGTAAAGGTATAGGCCGTACTATTGGTTAACCCGACAACAGTAATGGGTGAACCGGCACCTGTTGCAGTAATACCGCCAGGGCTGGCTGTAACGGTATAGCCGGTAATGACTGAACCGCCATTAGAGGCCGGTGCACTAAAGGTCACGGTTGCGGAACCATTGCCCGCCACAGCGGTAACGCCGGTAGGTGCACCGGGTAACAGGGTAAAGGTCAGGGTCTTGTCATTGCCATCTCCGGCCACATAACTCGCAATTAAATTGCTGGCGTTTCCGCCTGCCACGATGACACCCCCTTCAGCAACACCGGAGAAGGTGCCGCTAATCGCGTCGGCGCCATCATTGGTAATCACTGTATAGCTGTCACCATTGGCAGCTGCATAGCTGTGGGTAGCTGTGAGGTTGGCATCCGACAGCGATACTGTACCTGTCACATCTACCTGATCGTATTGCGTTCCTGCCGCAGTACCGGCAATATCCAATACCAGATTACCACCGGAATTTATCGTTAATCCGTTAGCAATAGAGAGAATGCCGATACCCGAATCACCCGGCGCCAGGTTGCCGCCGCTGCTGATAACGACACCCGGCGCGGTACCCACCCCACCCAGGGTTGCGCCCGATGCGACCGTCAAATCAGAGCTGGTAGAATTGGAACCATTCACGATCAAACTGCCTGCAGACACTTGAGTTGAACCCGTGTAACTATTGGTACCTGTGAGTTTGAAAGTGCCGCTACCATTTTTGGTAATGCCGGACGCATTTGTAGAAGAAATAACCCCCGAGAACGTTGTGCTACTGTTGTCACCGCCGGTGGTTAAACGATAACTCAACACGACATTGCCGGCGCCTGCAAGGGAACCAATGGTTTCGTTACCAGCCGGCAAGCTCAGGGTTGCGCTTGCGCCGACCGTCACCGGGACTGTATCGGCAACGGCGCTACCGCCAGAGAGTACTAAACTGCCTGCAGCAACGTTGATCGCCCCTGTTGCTGTATTGGTGCCACTGAGGGTTAAGTTGCCTCCACCGGCTTTAGTCAAACCACCTGTGCCGCTGATTACACCCGCCAGAGTCATCACATTGGCATTGCTGATAGTGGCATCACCGGCTAGCGTAATGGCATTAGTAATTGTCTGTGCGCTACCGGTAAGGGTTAACAGGCTGGAAGCATTGATCGTGACTGCACCAGAACCCAGGTTAGCCGAATTTGTCACTGTCACACCATTGGTGCCGGAAACAGATAAACCGCCGGAGAAACTATTAGTCCCGCTTAGTGTTAAATTACCGCCACTGGTTTTACTCAAAGCACCGCTGCCACTGATATTGCCCGACAATGTCAGCGTTTGTGCCGCGCTCAATACCTGAACGCCACCACCGCTGGCACCCAACACTATGGGGTTATCCAGATTAAAACTGGCCATGTTATTGCCCAGAACACCGCCATTCAGGGTGAGGGTTCCTGTAGAGAAAGCACTATCGCTGCCAATCCACAATTCACCCGCTGTGACAGTGACATCACCACTGTAACCATTGTTGTTTGTATTCGTCAGGATTAAGCGGCCAGCACCAGTTTTGGTTAAAGCGCCCGCACCGCTCAATTCACTGCCCAAAGTTAACCGGTCACCGCTGCCATTGGTCACGCTGAGGCTGCCCGCCAGCGTGAAAGTACTGCCGGTAATAGTGGCAGTGCCCAGCGAATCTGCATCTATCGTAATGCCCGCAGGAATGGTTAAAGGCGCGCCCAGGGTGATAGTGGTTCCGTTCAATCCGACAGCAAAATCAACGGTACCGCTAGCCGCTACATAATTGAGCGCCTCACGCAGAGACAGGCCGCCACCATCGACTAAATCAACCCCCAGGCTGCCATCGATAGTCGCATCGGCACCTGAGTCAGCATTCGAGGTGACGGTAACCGGGCCATCTATTGTGATAGTTAACGCCGCTGAGGCATTGCTGGCATTACCCGCCGCATCAGTTGCCGTGGCGGTAATGTTGTGGCTGCCATTGACCATAACGCCAGCGGTAAAACTCCAGTCGCCGGAGCCATCCGCCGTCGTAGTACCCAAAGTTCCGCTCAGCGACGAAATCACTGTCACCGTGGCATCGGCTTCTGCCGTGCCGGTAAAGGTTGGGGTATTGTCGCTGGTGATGTTATCGGTATTGGATACTCCGGTATCAGAAGCTGCGTCCAAGTCTGGTGTAGACGGTGCAGCAGGCACATCGCGATCCACACTGTGGGAAGTGCCACTATTGTAAGCTGCTATACCATTGCCAGCCGCATCGGCAATATTGCTTGAACCGTTTAAGTTCAGCTTTAGCGTGCCGGTACCACTAATGGTACTAATTGTGACGTTTACGGTGGAGCCTGACACTGCCGAAACACTGGCAATAGTGCCTGCCGCCGTTCCCGTCGTAACCAGTGCGAAGTCATCAGTCGAAATGTTGTTTACCGACTCATCAAAAGTAACCGCAAAGTCCATGCTTGCCGCATTGGCTGCCGGCGAACCGCTGGGGGCGATGCTGGTGACGCTGGGGGCGGCTGCATCAACTAATACCGAGGTTGTTGCCCCCACACTATTGAGGGTCAGGTTAGCATCATTAGACGCTGAGTCTCGCAAGGTACCGCCATTTGCGCTCAAAATGCCGACAGCAATACCATCTGTATCAGACTCTCCCGCTTGAACGGTGTAACGGAACAATAATGCGCCGGTGCCCGAACCACTTTGATAAGTTGCTTGACGAGTTGTCGCGCCAACAGTAATGGATAATTGTGGTGTACCGCCTCCGGTATTGACGGTGACGTTTTCACCGAAGTTAATGGTGAAGTCCAAGTTTTGTCCTGCGGTATAAGTAGCATTAGCCGGAACAGTGACGGACGTAACTGCTGGCGCAGTTGCATCAACTAATACCGAGGTTGTTGCCCCCACACTATTGAGAGTCAGGTTAGCATCATTAGAAGCGGAGTCTCGCAAGGTACCGCCATTCACGCTCAAAGTGCCGACAGCAATACCATTGGAATCAGACTCTCCCGCTTGAACGGTGTAACGAAATAATAAAGCACCGGTTCCCGAACCACTTTGATAGGTTGCTTGACGAGTTGTCGCGCCAACAGTAATGGATAATTGTGGTGTACCGCCTCCGGTATTGACCGTCACATTGTCATTGAAATTAATAGTGAAATCTAAATTTTGACCTGCGATATAGGTTGCGTTCGCAGGAACGCTAACGCTATTCACAGTTGGTGCGACACCATCGACAACAATCGCTTTATTGGCACCTAATGAATTGGCTGCCCCCGGGCTTGCCAGCGTCAGGGTTGCGTTGTTAGCCGCAGCATCGCGTATTGTACCGCCGTTCAAGGCCAGCGAATTGGTCGCCACATAATCCAAATCAGTTGTAGTGTCACCCGCCTGAACTGTGTAGGTACAGGTCATGCTAGTGCCGGTGCCGCTCGCGCAACTCGCTACCCGGTCGGTAGTACCGGTTTCCAGTGTCAATTGAGGCGTGCCGGTCACTGTCACAGATTCATCAAAGTTGACCTGAATACTAATTGCATCACCTACTTTGTAGGTGCCATTGGCAGTGCTGGAGTTAACAGAGGTTACTTCGGGTGGGGTAGCGTCGGGGGCAGAAACAACAACATCGAATGTTCGATTGGTGACATTGCCAGACCGATCTGTAGCAGTAATGGTAATTGTAGAAGTTCCAACGGATGCCCCTGTAACCGTTACAGTGCGGTTTGCACCGCTCCCTCCCAACACGACATTATTCAGAGGCACTGCGGTGGTATTGGAACTGGCGCGAGTAACATTGATGCTAGCCACCGGCGTATAGTTGTCACCGACGGTAAAGGCAAGTGCGCCGGTGTTGCCGCCTGAAACTATATTCTGATTAGAAATGGCACTGATGGTTGGGCCTGTATTATCAGCTGGCTCAGCCTCAAAACTATTCAGTGTCATGTAGGTAAGATTAGATCCACCCGCATTGACAAAAGCCAAACGAAACTTCGTTAAGTTCACGCCGACAAAATTTTCCAGCTGACTTCCAGACATAAAAGTAAAAGTATTTGCAGCACCCGTATCGCTTGTAATGGCTGTTGATTCAATAGTCCCTCCACCAGAGACATAACCTATTACCTTCACGCTACTAAAAGTGTGACTGCCAGGAAACTCGCCCGCAACAACATTGGCCAGCTGAAAAGCACCGCTGCTTCTGCGCACTTCAATATGATTTGTACCGCTGACAGTTTCCTGAGCAACTGCAAGGCCAGTTGTCTTTAAAAATGCATTGGTATCGCCCCCAAAGTAATTCGCTAAGGCAACAGTCGTTCCGCTATAACCATTGTTGTGCATGAAACCGCAAGCAATGTAGTTACCCGACGAAAGCGAGCCGTAATTATAGCTCTGGCTTGGACTGTTATCCGGGCAATGACTTGGATTACCAGGTTGAACATCCGCATCAGGAGTGTTTCCGTTATAGGTAAAGTTGAGCAAGTTATAGGTCGCCAGCACACCCGAAAAATCTTTTAACGCCTTTTCCGAAAACGCCAATTCCGTTTCAATATTGCCGCGCTGGATTTCCAAATCCCAATCGCCCTGTTGCTGGATATTTCCGGTTAAATCATTGGACGCCGCCACATCAAGATGGGTATTGCGCTGCACTATATCCAACAATTCCTCACCGGCTTCGGTAGATGCCAAATCACAACCGTACAAAAGTAAATCGCCACCTTCGCGCACTGCGCCATTGAGGGCAGCAAAAGTTTCCACTTCAGTTTTAAGTGTTTCTGCGGAGATTGTCGAATTGCCTAACTGCAAACTACCGGCCCGGGCGTGAGACACAATATGAACCGCCGCAAGGTTTTTATAATTCGCCAAAATAGCTTTCAACTGCGTAAGCCCCGCAGCAGACGATTCTATTTCAACAATATCAACGCCCGGTTTTAGCGCGCGATAAAACTGCTGTTTATCCGGCACCGCCGAATCGATCACTACCAGTTCACTTACAGGAACGGCACTGGCAATATCCAGCTCATCCTCTGCCAGAATCCGACGCTGTGCAGTTTTAGGTGAAAGGATGCGCTTATTGTCAGAATAAGCCGGGTTGTAACCTGCACCTGCAGTACTCAGGTAGCTGCGTTGGTAAGTGCCGGCAGTCTGCATCGGCACACCATATAGCCCCAGAGGCAACAACAGAGAGGAAAAGCTGGTAAGGAGTGTTTTATTCATGATGGTAAATTTCCATTGCTGTTTGCAGAAGGCGTCGGTGTTTTCTTACTGGCAATGATATTGGCAGCAGTACCTTTGGTATCCTGCCAAAAATCCATCTCCTGATACTTAATGAACAAATCAGGCGGTAAAATACTGCGACGGGTTTTGAACTCCACTTTCTTTTTCACTGTGTGCAATCCTTTAACTCCCAGCTTTTGATCAAATTCGCTCTCTTCATAGCTCACATTATTAAAATCATGCTCAAACACCGGCTCACCAATAAAACGATAAATTAGCTCGATAGTTCGCGCAGGATGTTGTGTGAGTAGGTCGTAATCCACTAATAACAAGCGATCAGAAAATTCGCCGTAGTAGGCTTCTTTCAAAGCAGTCCATGCGCTACCCACAGTGCCACCACCGTTGATAAGCGAATCGCACCGGCTATACACGGTACCGCGTGAGGCGGCACTAAACATCCGGCTGTAATCAAAAGGGTTTTTACGGTAGATGGCTTCAAAACTGTCCATAATCCAGGCCGGATTACGCACGCAGCAAATCACTTTAAAATCGTCAAACAACTCGACCAATTGGTGCAATCTGGCTGTCCAGTGCCGATTTGTGTCGAACAACACCGGCTGGTTTTTATCGGCGTAGTACGCATCGATCAAGGCCCTGCAAATCGTCTTACGTTTTGCTTCATCAAAAAACGAATAGGATTCGCTGGCCGCGCCCATTTGCTCTAAAGCACCATTAACCAGCCCTGCTACCGGGCTGCTCATTGCAGCATGAAAACGCGGATTTTGTTTGAGAATACCAGCCAGTAAGGTTGAACCGGAGCGAGGTAGGCCGGAGATAAAATGAAACTGTTGGGGCATCAGAAAAGCACATTATTGTAGTTATTTTAGGCAAGTCTGGGCTATGAAGTCATTTGCCGCAAGCTATATGTTCAGTTTAGGTTCATTTTTATTTTTCAAATTTTGCGGGATTTACTGTTGCTTATTTTAGCAAGATCAACATTGTACCCAGCACAGTAAGCACTGCCCCCAGCCAGGCGCCAGTGGCCGGGCTGCGTTTATATATCAGCCACAATAGCGGTAACACCAGCACCGGGCTTACCGAAGACAGTATGGCCACTAAACCGGCATCGCCGTATTTTAATGCCTGCAGTATCAGTGTCATGCCCAGCACCATGGAAAGGGCGGCATTGGCCAGCACCAGCAGGAATACTTTTTTGTTCATGGGCAAATAAGCGCGTGCTACTTTAAAACCCAGCATAAAAATAATTTGATGCAGCACAAAGGCGGTGGTCATGCGCACTGCTGAAGCGGCTACGGCGTCTATGTCAGTTTCCATCAGCGGCTTTAACATTAATGTAGCGACTGCCTGGCACAGTGCCGCCAGCAGGCCCAGTGCCACGCCGGAGGTTAACTGGCTTTGGTTTGCCTCCCAGGCATGCAGTTCGGTTTTACGTTTGCCAAAGAAAATGGCTGTCATCACACCACTTATCAGCAAACTGCTGCCGATCAGTGTCCAGCCCCATAAGGTTTCACCTAAAAAGAAATACGCCAACACCACAGAAAACAGTGAATGTGTAGCAAACAACACACCGGCGCGGCGTGGGCCTAAGCGGTTCATCGCGGCAAATAAGGCGGTGTCGCCAATAAAAATACCGATCACACCGGAGAGTAGTAACAAGCCAAAGCTGCTAAACGCCAGTGTAGCCCAGCCACCGCTAATGGCGGCTATCAGCCATAACAGGCTGGCAGCGCACAGCATACGCCAGCGGGTAAAAGCAAAGGCACCTAAATGAGAAGAAGCCTGCGCCGACAACAAACTGCCCAAAGCCCAACAAGCGGCGGCGGCCAGCGCCATATATTCGTAAGACAAAGTCACAGAGCCTGCGCAGAATAAAAACGCAGATTATACGTGGCTATATGGTTAACACCAGAGCTGGCTTACTGCTGTGTCTGCACTAAAACGGTGGGCCAGCTGGGCCTGTAATAGCTCGGCGCAGGCCAGCGCATCGGTTACCGCATGATGCGGCCGGTAGGCTGGCAGGTTGTAACGTAAACGGCTGTCTGCCAGGCGGATAGACGCAGGTTTTTGCCCGCGCAGCTGCTGCCACCAGCTTAGCGGTTTGTGCCGGTGCAGCCTGGCTTCCAGCTCCATAGTGTCGATAACCGGAAACTGAATACCTTCACCCAGCCTGGCTTTGATGGCCGCATTTAAAAAAGGCCGCTCGATGCCGCGGTAATGCAGCACGATCACTTTACCGGCCATATGTTGCAGTAGTTCTGGCAATACGGCGGTTAAATCCGGCGCTTCGGCAATATCTGAGTGGGTGATACGATGCAGCGTAACCGACTCATCACTAAGGGCAAAGCGCGGTTTTAACAGCCATTGCCGTGCTTGCGAGCTGTACAGTTGTTGCTGTGTCATCGGCAATAAACCAATACTGACAATGCCGTTGTTGGCCGGGTTAAGGCCGGTGGTTTCAAAATCCAGCGCCAGTAAAGGCACGTCGTGTAAAGGTGTGTCGGCGCTTACCATGCCAGCCTGATAAAAGCGGCGAAGCAGCGGATGGCGGGCACTGTGCGCTTGTTGTTGGTAAAACTGCTGCCAGTTATCAATGTGGTGTTCAAGATGCGTGCTGGCACGGTGTTTTAACGCAGATGGCCCCAGATACAGCATGGCTAAGCCTTAAAGTGAAATTTAAGGAATTTTTGCGCATTACTCAGCACCGAAAAGGCTTCTTTTAAATGCTTGCGCTCAAATTCAGATAACCGCTCGGGCATAACATTATTGTCGGGCGTTTCATCTGCCTGTAATGCCAGTGCTTGCTGGCGGATACGGGTCATGGCGATTACTTCATAGGCGTCACGTAAGTCTTCGCCGCGGCCTTTGGGCAATACGTTAGCGGCAATAATATCGCGCAGCCGCTCGAAAGAATTAGTGGCACCACAGCCAACCGCCAGCGCATGCACGCGGATTAAATCTACCATGGGGGCGGTGCCGCGGCGTTTGATATTCAGGCTGTTGTTTTGCCTGCCGTCGTTTTCCATCACAAAGTCTTTAAAAAAGCCCAGTGGTGGTGTGCGCTGCAACGCATTGCGTACCATGCAGGCTAAAAAATGCGGCCGGGCAGCGGCTTTGGCCAGTATCAGTTGGTTAAGCTTGTCGGCCCACTGGGTTTGGCCCCAGACAGCGTCTAAATCAAAAAAGATATTGCTGTGTAATAAGCGCTCGGCGCTGGGGTGCTCTATCCAGTCAGTAAAGTACTGCTGCCAAACGTTAAGTGGCTGGCGCCATTGTGAGTTGGTAGCCATAATATTGCCGCTGCAATAGCTGTAGCCACAGGCGGCCAGGCCATCGCAAACAAAGGTGGCCAGTTGCTGAAAATAGGCGTCGTGCTGTTCTGCGATAAAGCTGTTATCCAGGATCAGTGCGTTGTCCTGATCGGTTACGATAAGCTGCTCATCGCGTGCCATTGAACCCAAGGCTAAAAAACAGTACGGCACCGGCGGCGGCCCCAGTTGCTGCTCGGCTAGCTCCAGCAAGCGCTGTTTAAAACTGCGGCCGATAGCGGCCATAGCACTGCCAATCATTTGCGAGTTGGCGTCTTCATTTACCATGCGTACAAAGCAGGCTTTAACATCTTTGCCAAGGGCGCTGAGCTCTTCTACCGACTGCTGGCGGAAAATACTGCTAACCACAAACAAGCTGTTTTGCGACTCGTAACGGATAATATCTGACAACGCCAGCACGCCAACCGGTTTGGCCTGTTTTAACACCGGCAGGTGGTGTAAATTATGCCGCAGCATCAACATCATAGCTTCAAACACATATTGCTGGTGTTCAACCGTAACCAGTTTTGTTGACATGATCTGGCTTACACTGATCTCTGATTTTAAACCCGGTGCCACCAGGCGGGAGCGGATATCACGGTCGGTAATAATACCGGCCAGAGTGCCCGGCTGGGGCGCTGCAACATCAGGTGTAGCGGGGGTGTTTTCGTGCAGTATCAACAGGCAGGACACGCTGTGCTCTGTCATGGTTTTAGCAGCCTGCCAGACACTGGCACTGCTGCCCAGACACACCGGCTCGCGCTGTAGCAGAGTACTTATTTTTACACTGAGCAAATCGGCTTTAGCCTGCCGGGCGGCTTTGCTTGACTGGCGCCGCTCGGTGTCGCCCACTTCAACGTAATCGGCAAAAAACTCATTACTGTCAAATAGCTGCTGAAATACGTTGTCGGGAATAAAGTAAATTAACGTGTCTTCCAGCGCGGTAGCCGGAAAGCGAACCTTGCCGCCACGCAGCAAGCCTTGTTCGCCAAAAATACCGCCTTCGCTTAAGCGGTTATATAAGTCGCCGCTACGGCGGAAGGTTTCCACTGCGCCACTGCGGATTAAATGCAATGCCTGCAGGGGGTCGTTAAAACGCAGTATTTCGCTGCCAGCCTGGAAATAGCCAACATCAATACTTTGTGCCAGCTGCAATAACTGCGGTTCGGGCAATTCCTGAAACGGCGAATGCCGCTTCAGAAATTCCAGTATTTCAATTTGTTCTATTTCCATGGTGTTGGTTTTCCGTCGGGCTTATTGTTCACCGGATCAGGCTCTGGGCTCAGACATCAGGCCTTTTACCACCGCCACACAGGCTGCCAGCAGCACCAGCGTAAACGGAAACCCGGTAGATACCGCCATGGCTTGCAGTGCCACTAAACCGCCACCTAAAATAAGCGCAATGGCCACCAGGCCTTCAAAGGTACACCAAAATACGCGCTGCGGTGTAGGGGCGTTTACTTTACCGCCTGCGGCAATAGTATCGATAACCAGCGAGCCGGAGTCAGACGAGGTAACAAAAAACACCACCACCAGAATAATACCGATAAAGGAGCTGATTTGTGCCAGTGGCAGTGCATCGAGCATAGCAAATAACTGTAGCGGCAGTTCTGCACCGACAGCGACTTCATAGCCTTGCTGCACCACCTGGCTGATGGCGGTACCGCCAAATACGGTCATCCACAATACACAAGCCAGCGAGGGGATTAACAGCACCGAAATTAAAAATTCACGCACCGTGCGCCCGCGCGACACCCGAGCGATAAACATGCCGACAAAAGGCGACCAGCTGATCCACCAGGCCCAGTAAAATGCCGTCCAGCCCTGAGAGAAGTTAACATCTTCTCTGCCAAGCGGATTGGCCAGAGCCGGTAAATGCTGCAGATAGGCCGCCAGGTTAGCCACAAAACCGGTAGCGATGGCCAGCGTAGGGCCCACAATAATAACAAACAGCAGCAACATTGCCGCCAGCATCATATTGATTTCAGACAGCCGCTTTACCCCGGCTTCAAGCCCGGCAACCACAGACGCCAGCGCAATCAGCGTAATACCCACCACCAGCAATATTTGCACTGTGCTGCTTTGCGGCCAGTCGAACAGGTAATGCAAGCCTGCTGCAGCCTGGGAAGCACCTAAGCCTAAAGATGTTGCCAAACCAAACAAGGTGGCCAAAACGGCCAGAATATCAATAATATGGCCCGGCCAGCCCCAAATACGCTCGCCCAGCAGCGGATAAAATACCGAGCGGATGGTAAGCGGCAGGCCTTTGTTAAACGAAAACAGCGCCAACCCCAGTGCCAGAATGGCATAAATTGCCCAGGGATGCAGGGCCCAGTGGTAGATAGTCGCGGCCATACCCAATCGCTCTGCCGCTAGGGCATCACCGGCCGCGCCACCCAGAGGCGCCCAGTCAACACGCACGCCATCTTCAATATTTACCCCGGCATAAGCGCTGCTAAAATGCGATAAGGGTTCAGACACGCCGTAAAACATCAGGCCAATACCCATACCGGCGGCAAACAGCATAGAAAACCAACCGGCGTAGCCAAAGTCGGGTGTGGCTTCAGTGCCACCGAGGCGCACTTTGCCAAGCGGCGATACAATAAGAACTAAACACAGCAGTACAAAAACATTGGCCGCTGAGATAAAAAACCAGTCCAGGTTTGCGGTAAGCCAACCGCGCATGCTGCTGAAAACCGGCTCTGCCTGTTGTTTAAAGCTGATCGTCAGCACAACAAACAGTATTACTGTCAGGGCTGAAATTAAAAATACTCTGTTATGAATATCCAGGCCAAAGGGGCCAACCTTTACCAGAATATTGTCCTGGCCTATCTGGTAATCCGTGTCGATAGGATTAACCTTGCCGTCCGGTATCATCGGATCTTTGTTATCTGTCATGGTGTTATCCTTGTACTGTTATCAAAGCCGAAGCATTTTTTAGAAGTAGTAACCGATATTAATATTAAAGCGCCGCTCGGTTTCGCTGCTGTCACCGGCAGCACTGCCACCAACAAACGGCTGATTTCTGGCGTGTACTAAATCAAAATAGGTAAACAGACCGCCGGCGGCGACAGAAAAGCCGGTGACATTCATCATGGTGTCGCGGCTGTTATCAGATTTGTCGTACACCAGGCCATAGTTGTTATAAAACTGCAGGCCGGTTACCGGGCCCCACTCAATGGGCAGGCTGTAAGCCAGGTTGATGGTGCTGGTTTTCGCTTTGGCAGCAATGCTGTCGTAAAATGCATAGGCGCCTACGGCCATCTGATCAATGGCGTTACCGGCCATATCATCAAGGTTGTAACGGTATTCACCGTGTTGCAATTGCAGGTTCCAGCGCTGGTAATGGCCGTTTAGATGCAATGCCCAGGCATTGTAGCTACCCGCCCGTGAAGTGCCGTTGTGCAGGCCACCGGCTAAGGCTGAAACACCCAGTTCAGTGGTAAAATCGCTACTGTGTTCTAACTGATAGGCAAAACGGCCGGAGAAAGTGCTGTATTCGCCCAGTGGCTGCGCCGGGTCGTCATAAATGCCTTCTTCGCCCAGGCGGAAGCCGACGATATCGTACGAGTATCGATCGGCCCGGCTGTCAACAAAACCATCTACGCCGCCCAGTTCGTCATTTTTAAAAAAGCCCAGATCTAACTGCCAGTTGTCGGCCAGCTGACGCTTAAACATAATGCCAAGGTCATGGTCATCTTCCAGGCCCAGGTAATAATTGGTACTAAAGAAATAATTATGCGAGTTATACGGCCAGTTACCAAAAGGTACCTGGGTAATACCGGCCTGTACCTGCCAGTCTTCAGTTAGCTGATAACCCACGTAGGCGTATTTAACTGCAGTCATATAATCAAAAAAGCGGATTTCTGCATTTAACAGCACATCGCCGATGCTGCCGTTTAAATTCAGCCGGAAGATATCAAAGGCAAAGTCGCCGCCACGGTTTTTATTACCGTCGCTATAGGAGGTATGGCTGTAATTGGTACGGATAGCCCCACCCAGGCTGATACCATCGGTGTTTTGTTCATCTGCGCCGCTGGCCGCCGCAGTCTGCTCTATAAGAGTTGCCTGGGTTACTGCGGTTTTTTCGGTTGCGGCTTCCTGTTCTGCCAGGCGCTGTTCCAGTGCGGCAATTTGCGCTTTTAGCGCGGCCAGTTGTTGTTTGATATCGTCGGGTTCATTAGCAAGGGCCGAAAAATGACATAGCCCGGCGGCAGCGATCAAACTGATACTGCGAAGTGAAGACATAGTAAAACCTTATTTTTTATCAGATTTAAAGCAGGAGGGCTTTAAAGAATAGCGTAATTTGGCACTGATGCCAAATTAGGCGGCCAATAAGATTGGCTAAAAAGAGGCGCTGGCCGGGTTGAACCGGCAGGCTTTAAAAGATAGCGGAGGACAAATAGCGATCTCCACGGTCGCAAATAATCGCCACAATTACCGCGTTATCGAGCTGTTCGGCCAGTTGTATTGCCGCATGTACTGCACCGCCAGAGCTGACACCGGCAAAAATACCTTCTTCGCGGGCTAAGCGGCGCATGGCAGTTAATGCATCCTGCTGGCCGATATCAATAACCTGGTCAACGCGGCTTTTATCAAAGAAGCCCGGTAAATAAGCTTCGGGCCAGCGGCGAATGCCGGGAATATTGGCACCCTCCGCCGGTTGCAGACCAATAATTTGGATCGCCGGGTTTTGCTGTTTTAAGTACCGTGACACGCCCATAATGGTGCCGGTAGTGCCCATGCTGGACACGAAGTGGGTGACTTGTTGCTGGCTTTGCTGCCAAATTTCCGGCCCGGTGCTGGCATAATGCGCTGCCGGGTTATCGGGGTTATTAAACTGGTCCAGCACTATGCCTTTACCTTCAACCTGCATTTGCAATGCTAAATCGCGCGCGCCTTCCATACCTTGTTCTTTGGTTACCAGTATCAACTCAGCGCCGTAAGCACGCATCGAGCTTTTACGCTCTTCGGTAGCGTTATCCGGCATAATCAGTGTCATGCCATAGCCTTTAATTGCCGCCGCCATCGCCAAAGCAATACCGGTGTTGCCGCTGGTGGCTTCAATAATACGATCGCCTGGCTTAATAGTACCGCGCCGTTCGGCCTGCACTATCATATTCAGCGCCGGGCGATCTTTTACCGAACCGGCCGGGTTATCCCCTTCCAGCTTTAACAGTACAGTACTGTTAGTATGCGCCGCCATGCGCTGCAGCTTTACCAGCCGGGTGTTACCAACAGAGTGTTCAATCGTAGGAAAGGTCATAGTCAAAACCGCCGGAGAAAGAGAAAAATACCGCCGCCAGTGTAGCCCAAAGCCAACTGGCTGTTAATGCTTAAGCGCTGCGGAACTAACCTGTGAATCCATATTTGCTTAAAGTAATCCATTGGATTATATTGCTGCCATGCTTACGACGATTACTGAATTGCCGGAATATATAAAGTGCGCATTGGAGAAACATCATGGCTAAGGTATTTGACAGTATTGCGCAGGGGTTGCAAGAAGCCATAGCGCTAAACAACGGGCAACCTGTGGCTGCAAAAACGCATCGCCCGGCAGAGGTAGATGTAGCGGGGATCCGGCATAAACTGGGCATGACTCAGTTGGAGTTTGCCGCTAAGTTTTGCATTAGCGTGTCTACCTTGCGGCATTGGGAGCGGGGCGACCGCACGCCACATGGGCCTGCTTTAGCGTTATTGCATGTTGTTGCTAAAGAGCCACAAGCGGTACTTAGAGCGCTGGCCTAAAAGTAACAATTGGATCTGGCCCTCGAAATGTTGTTTAAGCCGGAAAGGCTTTATAGAAGTTAGTGTTGTCTAACAACAGCATCTAAGCTTTGATATATCTGTTGGACGGGATAAATTTTATGCCTACAATCTCAATGTTCTACGGCATCATTGTTCGGATGTACTTTGCGCCAAAAGAACATCCGCCGCCACACTTTCATGTCTACTATGGCGAACATAAGGCAACAATTGATATCCGTACATGCGAGGTAATTCAAGGTAATTTGCCAAAGAAACAAACTAAACTTGTGTTGGCATGGGCTGAGCTGCATCAGGATGAACTTACGGCCGATTGGGAGTTGGTAATGAACGGTGAAGAACCATTCAAGGTCCAACCATTACAGTGAGAGGTGAATTATGTATCCGTCTGTGAAAACGGTAGCGCCGCTAGATAATTATCTGTTGGCAGTGAGCTTTGATAACGGCGAAAAGGGCATTCTGGATATGAAACCCTATTTGGACTTTGGTGTGTTTAAGCGGTTGCAAGACGTGGAAGCATTTAACCGGGTTCGGGTGTCATTTGATACCATAGAGTGGGATGCCGGAGTCGATCTTGCTCCTGAGTTTGTTTACAGCAAAAGCCAAGGTTCAACAGCTGAAAAAGTGACGACAGTTAGCGCTTAGTGGCACTGTTAGTAGATTAAGGTTTAGATTTTTTATGATTCAAACGGTAAATTTGTCTTTATTGCACGGTATGTATGCTGGCGGAGACTGGAGCTGCGTTATCGAAATTCCGGGCGAAAGCAGTCTGGAAGACCTGCATGATGCTATTCAGCAGGCTGTCGAATTTGATAACGATCACATGTACGAATTCTATATAGCGAATTCCTACTGCGGAAAAAAGCTGCACCGGTATGATTGCGATGATGGCATCATTGTCGACACCACCGTAGCGCAGCTTTTTGCAGCGGCCACAGGCAAAAAAGTGTTTTACATGTTTGACTATGGCGATAGCTGGCTATTTCAGTTAACGAAAAGCCGGAAGAAACCACATGCAGCTGAAGCTGGAATAACTTACCCTCGGGTTGTTTCTGAAGAGGGCACTAAGCCAGATCAGTACCCCGACTGGGATGAAGAATAATTATTACCTCAAACGGTGTTCAGAGCCTTGGCTTAACAAAAAACACTGATTTACAAGGATGTAAATGAAACAAGTCTATTTCTCTTTGCTGGTTATTTGCGTAACCCTATTGCCCCTTCGCGCTGAGCCCAATGCTGCGGCGCCTGAAGTTGCTGTGTCTGATCTTGTGCAGGATTATCAGCGGCTAAACTGGTTTTCCGGTACCATTTTGGTAATAAAGGAAAACGAGATAGCCACCGCGCTGGCTGGCGGCTATGCCAACGATGAAACCCTGACACCTATCACCATGCAAACACGCTTTGATATTGGTTCGGTGCAAAAAGATCTGACAGCCGTTCTTGTGCTGCAAGCTGTCGACAATAAGCTTTTGCGGCTTGATGACAGCCTGGATAAATTTTCGCTTGGTTTCGCCAACGATCTGGTAAAGAACATCACGGTTCAGCACCTATTGGAACATCGCTCTGGTTTTGCTGATATTTTTACCGCCGAATACCGCTTGAACCCGGCAGCTTTCGACAGTATTGAAAAGAAGCTAGCAATACTGAAAAACACACCGTTACTGTTTGAACCGGGCACCGATCGGCGTTACTCCAATTACGGTTACATTGTGCTTGGCGCTATTCTGGAAAAAATCAGCGGTAAATCATATTGGGATTTACTGCAGCAAAATATCTTAGTGTCTGCCCGCATGACTCTGACAACAGAACAGCTTGGCCAAGGTACTGCGCTTGCCACGCCTTATCATTTTAATATTGATGCTAAACGCGTCGCGGTGGCGGCGAATGAACAGGAAAGCAGATCTGCTGATGGCGGCGGGCAGATGAATGTGTTCGAGCTTTATGGTTTCTATCATCAGCTGTTTAAAGCAAAGCACTTATTGTCGGCAACAGGATTACAGTATTTTCGGGCATTGCAACAAGATCAGCAACACTGGGTTGCCTTTGGCGGCGGCAAAGGTGTCAGTACAGCCGTAGAGCTGGACTTGGCTAATGATGTTTGGGTATTGGTATTGGCAAATACCGATCGTCTGGTTGCTGAAGAAATATCGGCCAGAGTGCACACTTTGTTTCACACCGGTAAATACCCTGAAATAAAACTGCCGGCAACAGTCTTTACCTGGCAGCTGTATCAGCGACTTGGTGAAAAGGCATTTAAAGCACAGTTCGATTCGGTGTACAAAGACGCCGGTTACCAAACCTTTGCCGGCAAGGTGATAACTGATTTGGCTCGCGAACTGGTTGCTGCCGGTGACGCACAAGGTGCTATACCTTTGTTTGCCTATTTGACGGAGCGTTACCCTACAAGCCCTGAAGTTTACGATGGCCTGGCTTTTGGCTATTTTAGTGCCGGCCGAGAAAACGAAGCACGTAGCATTTTTCGCAAAGCAACAGCGCTTAAACCCGGCTTTAACAGTCAATTTAATGCCAATAACTATAAAGCAGATGCAAAGTCAAAGTGAGTTGTTGACGGCGCAACGGATAAAGGGATCTGAATGAAAACCATCTTATTTTTTATAGTGTTAATCTATCCTTTGCTCAGTTTTGCCAATACGGCAGACATTAGCGTAACTAAACGCTCAGCTGATGCCTATATATTAACGCCGGCGTATTCGACCAATATTGGTTTGTTTAACACCGCAAAAGGAGTAGTGCTGATTGACCCGATGCCTGGCGAAAGCCAGTTAGATGCGTTAAGTGCGCGGGTGAAAAGTATCTTTTCTGACCAAGTAACTTATATTCTGAACACGCATGACCATAGTGATCATAGCGGCGGCAATGCCTATTTTATTGCCGGTGGTAGTGAGCTAATGCAATCGGCGGATACAGTGGCAGAAATAGACATGCTGACGGTGAAATCCCATACTGCCAACGATGCTATCTTTGTGCATAAGCCAAGTAATACTATTTTTGTCGGCGATATTTATACTACCAACTGGCACCCGACGTTTTATGCGGGAGGCGTAGCCGGTTTTGTCGCAGCTGTTGATGCCATCTTAAATTTAGGCAATGAAAACAGCCTTATCGTACCGGGCCACGGTAAACCTGGCGACAAGCAGCAGCTTAAGCTGTTCCGGCAAAACACGCTGGAATGGGTCGCGACAGTAAAAGCCTTGAGCAAACAAGGCCTGACAGTCAGTGAAATTAAAGACAACGCTGAAATACAGCGCATTTTGAGCAAGTTTAATCCGGAAAATAAAATTGATTTTATTCCGCAGCCTGCTTTTGAACGTTTTATCGAAAGAACGCTGACAGTTATCGAAAAAGGAGTCTAAGCAAATCGCAGGCTACCTTATAACTGATAGCGAAGATATTGTTTGCTACTGCCCGCCACGAGCAGCTTACAGCAAGCTTATGGCGTGAAGCTGTAGTTCAGGCATAGATCGCCGCTACTCGCTTTAAAGCACGGTAAGCTTCAACACCTCATGGCGGTGACAGCCGCTATGTTTTCTGAAATTTCTGTCATTGTGTTGCCGTAATATCTCGCCTAAGCACTGTATAAACTACTGTAAAACAGCGCTATTTTTGTTAAAAAGTTAATCGCAAGCTTAAACCCCGCTTTCACACAGATGCTTATTAAACCCGGCGCAAGATGTTGTTGATTTAACGGAAAATGTTAGCTAGTTTAGCAGGATGTAAAAACAAGATAGAAGGGAGAGTCCCGCGATGAAAGCAGGGATTTTGCCTTCTAATAATATTGTTAACTCTCTAGGAACACCATGAGCAATTCAGCTAATTTCGACCTTGAACTCGAAAGCCTCAAAGAGGCAGCGACTGACAAGTGGTTTATGCAGCAATCTCTAGATTTTGCTGCGTTTCAAAGGCTTTACGCTTACCTAGCGAATAAGTCCGAGGTGCTTAAGGCTGAGTACGTTGTTTCTAAGCAAATTATTCGTGTAATGCTCGACGCTTCAAATGCGTTAGAGAGTGCAAATGAAAAAAAGCTCGCGGGAGAATTCATGATGCTGCTTGGGTTAATTTCCCGAAATGAGGCTGCGAATGATCGCAAGCCGGGCGTGCCACGCATCGTCTAAGAGTTAACAAGGCCAAGCACAGCGACAGCTTTTTCGTTGCGGCTTCGCCTCCACTACAAAGCTGCGCATGTTGGCGGCGTTATAACTATCGGTGTTCCTTCAATGGATTATGAATTTTCAGCAAATTGTGATTTGAGAAATATTGCCCCATTTTGGAGAAAAATTGGCGATTTGATTGATGGAGGCATCAGCGAAGAGGAAGTAACACATATTGAGCGGTTTGCTTATAGTGTGAAAGACAATAGCCATGATGTGATTCAAATGTCCTTCTCATTTCAGTCTGCCAGATGTGAATTAGCTTTTGCCATAAAAGTAGATAATCAGTCACCAGAAATGTTAATTCTGTCTGACTCTCAGCAGCTCATTGATGCCATCACGGAAAAGCACCATGAATTGTGTAATGAACTGGGCATATAGTTATAACAAGGCGCATCACTCGCTCCCTGCGGTCGCTGGGACGCCAAACCCGCTGACGCGTTTTTGTCGCCCGTGTGCTTTGCGTTAGCACTCTCGTATGAATATAGATTTTACCGAACAAGAACTTCCCGAAGGCTGGTGTCTACTAGATAGCAACCAGTCTATGAAAATGAGTTTAGAGCTAGGCCGTGAAACCTGTGAGACTCACAAATTACACGGATTAAATAGTAAAGCATTGGCTAGAAAAGATGGTCGGGATGATTTCCTATTTAAGATTGAGGGTGCTCCAAGACCACTCTATGTAGTACACCTCACATGGAGCAAGGAAACATCTCCTGACTGGCCTTGGATTACAGAATTTGGAAGTAAAACAGATTTTATAGAGAACTGGCGCAAAATTTATGACTAGTAAAGTGCTAACAAGCAAAGGCAGCATCGCTCACGCAAAAACCGCATGGGTTGGACTCGCTAACGCTCGCCGCTGCTTTGGTCGTTGGTTCACTTCATTTAGGGAGTAGAAATGTTATTTGATCAAGACTTTATTGAATGGGTAGAAGAAAACCCGATCGAGGGTTTAATTAAAGCCGGAGACATTGCTTTACAAAAGCAAAAAGAATTTGAGAACAATCATGCATGGACAGAAGCTGAACACGAGATTTTATGGGATGCGTCTACATTTATTCAGTTAGTTTTGAGCATCAATGAGATAGCTGTTGAGGCCAGTATGCCAGATGCAACTACCGATATAGGCATAAATTGCAGAAAATTAATGGAATATATTGAAGCCGTAACGATTACTCTTAGAGGGCTAGCTACCCAATTAAAAATAAATTCTTACAAGAACAGATATCGATCAGCTCTCAAGGGAGCATTTGCTTACGAATTTTCACAAGGCGACCTAGATCGCGTTCAAGTTCTAGTTAATGAAATAAGAACTCATATTATTGAAAACCAATCGCTAGAAGAAGGTCACAAGCTTCGACTTTTAAAAAGGTTAGAAAAGTTACAATTGGAATTACATAAAAGAGTATCAGACCTCGATCGCTTCTGGGGGTTGGTGGGAGATGCCGGCATAGTTCTTGGCAAGCTAGGTAGGGACGCTAAGCCAATAGTAGATCGAGTTAAAGAAATTGCACAGATAACATGGAAAACCCAAGCAAGAGCAGAAGAGTTGCCAAGCGACTCTAAAAATCCGATGCTTGGACACGATGAAAATGCATAACAAACACCAGCACAACGCGCCTGCGGCGCTCGATTCGCAACAAGTTGCTCTCGTGTGTGGCGAGCGTTAAAAGGAAGTTAAGTGAACTGGGCACGAATTGCAAAATACACACTGATTTACTTTATCTTTTCTGCTGCTTCGGGAGTGCCATTGGGGTATGTAATGGGACGCTATGATTCAGGTGGTGAAGTTATTCCTAGCTGGGTTTACTGGCGCTTTATTTTCCTTTCTATGCTTGTTGAAGCAACGGTCATTTATTTTCTGGTGAAGAATCAGGAAAAGTTTGCTTTTATACATGCACTTATAGTTGTTTTGCTCAGTTCTTTAATTGCATCATGTATTCTGTTTTTGCTGGCTGGCGAGGCTCTTTTGGGCAGCTGGCAAATTGATTTTATAACTATGTTTATTGCGCTTTTTTTAGGTGTTGCTTTAGGCAAGCAACAAAAAATTCAGGCGTTGCAAATGCATAACTAGCACTCGCGGCCTGCTGCGCTGGGACGTCAAACGCTAACGCGTTTTCCGCCCGTGTGCTTTGCGTTTGCTTTAACTACCACTAATGTTTACACCGCTACTACTATCGGCTAAGCCGCAGCAGATTATCGCAAATCACCGCGGCGGCTATACCAACATTCAGTGATTCCGCTTCACCAAAGGCCGGGATGGTAATTTTACGGCTGATCACGCTCTCTAATTCTGCGCTGATACCATTAGCTTCATTGCCCAGCACAATAAAACCACCTTGTTGGCTAAGTTTTAAGCTGTGTACCGGCTCCCCACCCAGATAAGCACCGTACACCGGCGCAGAGCTTTGTGCCAGCAGCGGTTGCAGGCTTTGATAGTGCAACTGCACGCGCAAAAATGAGCCTTTAGCGGCGGCAATAACCTTGGGGTTGTAGCAGTCTGCAGTATCCGGCGAGCAGACAATATGTTTAATACCGTACCAGTCGGCTATGCGGATAATGGTACCGAGGTTACCCGGGTCATTGATCTGATCCAGCACCAGCACAAAGCCGTGACTATGCGACACAAATTCGCTGTGCGCGGGCATTTTGACCACCGCCAGAGCGGCGTCGTTGCTGCTAAAGGTGCCTACCTTTACCAGCTCATCGGCGCTGCATTGTTGCACCAGCGCGGCAGCTGTAACTTGCTGCGGATAGCGTTGTAAAAAGTTATCAGTAGCAAAAACAGCCTCTACCTGCCAGCCGGAGGCCAGCAGTTCTAACACGGCTTTTTCGCCTTCAACAAAAAACAGTTGTTCGGTTTTGCGGTATTTTTTTTGCTGCAAGGAGCGGATTAATTTGCTCCATTTCTGGCTGATCATTTAGCAAATACCTGTTTACCGTTAACGTAGGTTTGCTCTACCTCTACCCGCCATAACTGCTTGGCCGGAATATTGTAGATATCGCGATCTACCAGGATAAAGTCGGCCCAGCTGCCTGGTGCCAGCGTGCCCATGCTGGTTTCCTGGAAAGCGCCGTAAGCGGCGTCAACGGTAAAAGAGCGCAAGGCTTCAGTTAAGCTGAGTTTTTGCTCTGGCAACCAACCACCAACCGGTTGGTTATCCTGGCTTTGCCGGGTAACCGAGGCATGAATACCATGAAAGGCGTTGGCCAGTTCAACCGGAAAATCGGAGCCGCCAACAATAATGCTGCCCTGATCGGCAATGCTGCGCCAGGCATAGGCACCACGTAAGCGTGCCACGCCTAAGCGATCACCAGCCATATTTTTATCTGAGGTGGCATGCACCGCCTGCATCGCCGGCAACACATGCAGTTTGGCAAAGCGCGGAATATCTTTCGGTGACACAATTTGCGCATGTTCTACCCGGTGGCGGCTTGGCTCACGTTTATCCTCCGGCACTAATTGCTCGAAGCGGTCCAGCACTAAGCGATTAGCCAAGTCGCCTATGGCGTGCACGTTGGTTTGAAAACCAGCATCTATCGTCATTTGCATAATTTGCGTTAACTGGTCCGGCTGGGTAACCAGTAAGCCTTTTTGCGATGGCTGATCACTGTAGGGCTCGATAAGTGCGGCACCACGGCTACCCAGGGCGCCATCGCCATAAATTTTTACTGAGCGGATATCAAGAAAGTCGGTTTTATCATCAATAATGCCGGCTTCCAACCACTGCGGCAGCTGTGAGTCGCGTGCTGATAGCATCGGGTAGATACGCAGCGGCAGTTTTTGCTCTGCCGCCAGTTTCTGGTACAGCTTTACGGTGGCGGTATCCACACCTGCATCATGCACGCTGGTTATGCCCAGTGCCAGTAAATGGGAAAACGCCACGTTTAACGCCCGCAGGGTGTCGTTGTCATCTGGTTCGGGTATATGTTGCTCTACCAGCGCCATGGCGTTGTCTATTAATACACCGGTGGGGTTGCCTTTACTGTCACGGATAATTTCACCGCCGGGTGGGTCTATGGTGTCTTTATTGATACCCGCCAGCGCCAGCGCTTTGCTGTTGGCCCAACCGGCATGGGCGTCAACCCGGGTTAAATACACTGGTTTGTTGTTAACGGCTTCATCCAGTAACGCTGTGGTAGGAAACTGCTTAGTAGGCCACAGTACCTGGTTCCAGCCACGGCCAATAATCCAGGGCGCATCCGCATTGGCAGCAGCAAACTGCGCTACCCGCGTTACGGCGTCTTGTTCTGTTTCGCTGCCACGCAGCTCTGCTACGGCTAAATATTGTCCCAACCCCAGTACATGGCCGTGGCCATCAATTAAACCCGGCAATACGGTTTTACCGTTGCCAGCCAGCTTTTTTGCCTGCGGATATTGCGCAGCAACAGCGCTGTCGCCACGAGCCAGCACTTTGCCGGTTGTATCGTCAAACACCAGTACGCTGAACTGCTGCAACTGGCGCGCAGAGTCGAAGCCGTAACCTTTAATATCTGACAGTACAATAGGGGCGGCGCTGAGATTGCTGGTAAAAAGACCGGTAGCGAATAAAGCACAAGCTAAGCTGGCAAAGCGAAACATAAGGTATTGTCCCTGTTTGGTTTTACTGGCAACTATAGCAATAAAACAGCGCCAGCGGAATCTGGCGCCGCTATTCAGGGTGTGTCGTGTTGTCGTGCCTGTTCGATACGCTCGCGGGTGTCGGGGTGAGTGCTGAGGTATTTTAACAATGTGCTGGTACCTTGGTCGTCAGTACTGCGCTCGTTCAGTAATGCCGACATAGCATCGGCAAAAGCCGAGGGCGATTTACCCAGCACTTTTAATTGTTCCACAGCAAACTGATCAGCTTCGCGTTCCATATCGCGTGAGAAAGCACTTTGCAGCATTACTGAGCCAGAGCCGAGTAATAAGTCGGCAATGCCTTCAGGATCGCCAAACAAAATACCAAATACCAATGCTGCACCCAACGACTGGGCAATTAACCGCACACTGTGCTGGCCTTCGACGTGGCCAATTTCATGTAACAGTACGGCCAGAATGGCATCGGGTTTGTCTTTTAATAAGGTAACCAGTTCGTCTGTCATAACGACTGTGCCATCTGGCAGGGCAAACGCGTTGGCACCAAAAAAATCTGATTTATACAAATGCAGCTTGTAGCTTTTATATTCCAGCGGTAGCTTTTGTAATGCCATTTGCCAGTGATAATGCACTGCAGCTTGTTGGGCCGGTGTTAGCTCTGTTGGCTCCAGCGCGGTTTGTTGTAAGGAATAAAACGTTTGCTGGCCCATTTGCTGCTTAACGCTATCGGGTACCAGAGGCACGGCAGCGCTGGCCAGCATGGGCATTAAATCAACAATAATCCACCACAGTAACAAGGGTGACAGGATTACTGCAGCCAGAATAGATAGCTTGTGGCTTTCCAGCCTGGCGGCAGTTTTGGCTGTGCCAGACAACTGCGACCAGCGAAAGCACGGGTCGTCTGGCACAAAGATGGCGCCATCACGCAGTTGCAGTTCAACTGCCAGCCCCGGTATCACACTGCCAAAACGGTAATCGGCTGCTGTGGCTTCGGTAAGTATGGTGTCGCTTTGCGTGCTGCGGATAATCAGCTGGCCATTATCTGCAAAGGTGGCAACAGCACGGTATAACGTGCTGCTGCCAGCATGCTGGAACTGGCCGTTAACGGCAGATAAGGGCGACATCAGGCTAAAGACACATCTACGTCAAACAAGCCTGCCGCTTCTTCGCCAAAGGCATTGCTGCTTTGCTGCACCTGATCAACCAACGAGTCAGCCTGCGGATATACCGCTACTGTTGTTACTGATGCCAGGTAAGCCGCTTTACGGATTTTTGCCCAGGGGTAAGCCAGGCCTAAACTGAAAATAATCGCCAGCAAGTTTGTTACCGTTAACCATAAATATGGCATTACCCGCATTTCAGACTTAAATTTGGCAATGCCGGGCAGTTCGGTGCGCTCAAATATATGGTTGCGGATCATGCTGTGGTAAATGGCGCCGCTTAAAGCAAAAGCAAAAAAGTACAAAACAAATACTGCGGCGGTAACAAGTACTGTGGCAACGCCAGCGTCAGCAACACCGGTAGCGGCCATAACACCTACTAATACTACACCAACAATTATCATCACTGTGATAACACCCATAACGGCAGCCATCGCCACTAAAACAGCAGTATAGTATGAACTGGTGTCAGTATTTATGTGCATTTTCTGGCCAGCAAAGCTGGTGTTACTGCAAATATAACGGTCAATTTTTTTCAGCACCCACGGCATGGCCAGGTACGCAGTGAACACTGCCAGCACCGGCAGTAATACAAAGTATTTAAATGCGCCGGCATAATCACCGTGAAAGGCAAACCGCACATTACGGTAGCTGGTCATACGCATATTGAATTTCAGACTTTGTACAATTAACCAGGGCGACGCCAGCATAAACAGCAATGCCAGTACAATTGCCAGAACCGGCGATAAGGAGGATGCAATAAAAAACAGCGCAAAGATAATAACGGCGATAATACGGCCTTTTAAAATTTGTATCGGTGTAGCCAGATAACGAAAAGGTTGGTTGTCAATGCGGGTATGGCCATAAAAATACTGGTTAGTACGTACTTTAGCCCATGCACTGTATATGCCTAAAGTAACAATACTCAGTAACAGATTGACAATCCAGATGCCAAAAAACTCACCGGCGTCGCCGCTAAAGGCTACTTTACCAACACGCGCAGGCGAGTTTTCCTGCGCCGTAGTGCTAACAGAATTCTCCATGAGACAGCTTCCTTATTGTTATGTTGATGTAAAACAAAAGCAGAATTATACCGACAAAGTAGGGGGGCTTAGCAATGAATATTTAGTAAATATTTAACGGCAACACGGTGCAGTATTGAATAACTAATACTGCACCGTATTGATGGGGTTACTTAAGGTTGAGCTTCGTAGCCGCTGATATCACCTATGCCAGCAGGCAGCAGGCCTTTTAGCATATCAGGCGTATAAGCGCCGGCGTCGGTCCATAGCACCCAGTCGATATCGCCAAGATAACCGCTGCCACCGGCGTCTCCAAGTTGCAGGTAGTTGTCGGTATTGTTGCTGGCAGGGCGCATAGTTACGCCTTCAAGCTGCACTAACGGCGTGTTGTTACCGGCAACATACAAGGCAACATTGCCTGTAGTGGGCGAGGTTAAAGCAACAGTAAAATGGTAAACCCGGAACTGGCTCATATCCAGCGGATCGGGCTCGTTGCCTTTACCGGCGGTAACAGATGAACCGTTATCGGCATTTTCCAGTTGTACCCCTGAGTTATTGCCGTCATTACGAAACACCACTTTTAACCGGCTGGTGGCGCCCGCTGCGGCACTGTCGCCCAGCGCAATTTCGGTTTCCAGAATGCGGTTACCGCCGGCATTACCTTGAATACCCATTAACAGGGTGAAGAACTTCGGATAAACACCATCTGCCGGTGCCACATTATTTAGTTTAGCGCGGCTGCGATCGGCAGCATTGGCCAGGCTGTCGAATGTTATAGTGCCATCACCGTTGGCGGTAAACAGATTCGGCTCGGCTGCACCACCACTTTGTTGCGGCTCGAAGCTGCTCTGTGTGCCATCTGGTAAGGTAATGGAATTGACAGCAAAGGGCTGCAGGCTGCCATCATAAGCGCCCCAATCGACACTCAGCGGTGGTTCTATCGGGTCAATCGGTACCGGCTCTGGCCCCGGGTCTACCGGCTCTGGTGGTGGCGGTGCTGCGCACAAACCCGGGCTTGGCGGCGTGTCGATAACGCCAACGCCAGCGTAAGACAGTACTGTAGCTTTTACGTTATGTACCGGGATCAGGTTTCCACTGTAGTTGTATGGCACGTCGAGCTCACCGGTAGACTCGGCATCTTCACCGGCAACCGCGCCATCGTCCGGGCTTTCTTCCCAGGTGATATTTTCAAAGATATTGTCAATCAGCTGCCAGTAGCCAATTTCCTGGCTGTATAACGACATTACCGGGTTTTTCATATCAGCGAAGTGGTTGTGCTCGATACGGATAACCGCCCCCATGCGCGAATTAATACCGCTTTCCAGCGCGCCATCATAGAAGTTGTTATAGATATGGCCTTTACCAAAACGGAACAGTGGCAAGCGCGAATTAACGTTATACCAGTGGTTGTGGTGATAGGTTAGTGTGCGGTCAAAGTTGTCGCTGTCGGATGAGCCTACCAGCGAGGTTTTCCAGCTGTTATGGAATTTATTAAACGAGATGGTAATAAACTGGGCATCGCCTTTGGCGTCTACCAAGCCGTCATAATAGTCTTTTACCTGATCCTCGGTTAGTGCCGGGTCGTCCACTGTCAGGCTGTTATAAATCTCGTTATGGTCAATCCAGATATTGCGTACCGGGCCTTCCATGCTGATACCATCACCTGGCGCGCCCATATTCGCGCGCACATGGTGAATACGCAGGTTGCGGATAATAATATTTTCTGCACGCACAATATTAAAGCCGATGCCGGCCATTTCGCCCTGAGTACCCAGGCCTATAATGGAAATGTCTGATACATCTTTAATGTCGATGCGGCTGTCGTTGGCATTTTGCAGTGTAATAGTGCCATTTACCCAGATGGTAAGTGGGCGGTTTGGATCTTTATTTTTAATGGCGTTGATCATTTCTTCGCCGGTACAGACAGTAATTTCTACTTTATTTTCACCACTGCCGCCGGTGGTGCCGCCATTTTCTGCGGCATAACCGTATACCGTGTCCAGATCAGTCAGGTTAACTACGCTGGTATCCGGTGCCGGAGTTTCAGCGCCGGTATCGGGCTCTGGTGTTGTGTCGTCGTTGTCGCTGCTGTTGCAGCCCAGCAACAAACTACTGCCAACCAGAATGGCAAGAAGCGTTTTATTAAACATTGTTGGCTACCCTTTGCTTTGGGTGCACCTTACCGTCGTACTGCTTAATCGAAAATGCAAGACACCCTGTTGATTTTAAATAATTATTTTTATATGCAGCTATTTATTTTGTTTTTGTCTACCGGTGGCAATTTTGTTGCGCACTAAGGCAGTAATCATATTGCTGCGCGCATAGTTATGGCCGAAGGGGGGGATAAAGCGCAAGCCATGGTGATAAAATCACAAGGCTTTAGCGCAAAACGTTCGTATTTGAACCAAACACAGCAGACTACGCCACATTACCGCCGGCACTAAGGCGGGCCGGGTCGAGTAATTTTTCCAGTTCGCTGCGGCTATAGCTGGTGTGTTCCAGTGCTACATCCAATACCGGCCGTTGCTGTTTGTAGGCTTGCTTGGCAATTTCTGCCGCTTTGGCGTAGCCAATTAGCGGGTTAAGTGCGGTAACCAAAATAGGGTTGCGCGCCAGTGCTTTACTGATGTTGTCCTCGCGCACCGTAAAGCCTTTAATGGCTTGCTCTGCCAGGGCTTTGCAGCCATTGGCTTGTAGTTCAATGCTCTGCAACAGGTTGTAGGCAATAACAGGCAGCATAACATTCAGCTCAAAATTACCAGACTGGCCGGCAAGGGTAATGGTGGTGTCATTGCCTATTACCTGGGCGCTAATCATGGCAACCGCTTCAGGAATAACCGGGTTAACTTTGCCGGGCATAATAGACGATCCTGGCTGCAGTGCTGGCAGTTCAATTTCTGCCAGGCCGGCGAGGGGGCCTGAGTTCATCCAGCGCAAGTCGTTGCATATTTTCATCAGGCATACTGCCAGGGTTTTTAATGCACCAGACGTTGCCACGGCTGTGTCTTGTGAGCCAATAGCACTGAAGAAGTTGTCAGCAGGGCGAAATGGCATACCGGTGTTGCTACTCAGTTGTTGGCAAAATACCGCAGCGAAGCGCGGATCGGCATTAATGCCGCTGCCTACTGCCGTGCCACCTTGTGCCAGGGCTTGTAGCTGGTGTAATTGTTGTTGCAGCTGGTTTTCTGTCAGGTGTAACTGAGCCTGCCAGCCACCCAGTACCTGAGCAAAGCTAACCGGCATGGCATCCATCAGATGAGTACGACCGGTTTTAATCAGGTGGCCTACTTCAGCTGATTTTTCAGCCAGGCGCTGTTGCAATAGTTGTATTGCCGGTAATAACTGCTGTTGTATCGCCAGCGCAGCACTGACGTGAATTGCACAGGGAATAGTGTCATTGCTGCTTTGGCCCAGATTAACATGATCATTCGGGCTTACCGCTGCATTCAGGCTTTGGCTGGCCAGTGTCGCCAGCACTTCATTTACGTTCATATTGCTGCTGGTGCCGGAGCCGGTTTGAAAGATATCCAGCGGATACTGCTGCATATCGGTTGTGGTTAACTGTGTATCAGCAGCGTGTATAATGGCCTGGCTGATGCCGGCATCCAGTAAGCCCAGCTGTTGGTTGGCACCTGCTGCCGCTTTTTTAATCTGCAACAAAGCCTGAATAAACTGTCGCGGCAAGGGTAAACCACTTAAATTGAAGTTTTGCACGGCACGCTGCGTTTGCGCCTGATACAAAGCTGATGCAGGTACCTGTAGTTCACCCATGCTGTCATGTTCGGTGCGGGTAGTCATAAAACCTCCTCAGAGTTGGCTGCAGTTAGTGTCTTTAGTTGTATCTTGTTTACAGTGCTGGCGCCAGCTTGCCAACAAAATAGTGGCGTTGGTTAGTTGCGATAACTATCAGTTTTTCTGCGGTAAAGCCCGCTGCCAGCAGCTGTCAGGCAGGCCGGTTTCAATAGACTTTTCTGACAGATAACGGTATAAATACCGGCATTACACCCGACAAACTGATTTTTCAGCCCGCCCATGTTGCAAAGGCAATCTGTCTTCTATGCTTAGCTAACTGCCTAGGATATCAACAACTTAATCTGTAAGATTAATGGCAGAGGCTGAATGTATCAGTTAAGTTTATTCTAATAAGGACGCGCGACAGTTATGACACTTATGTGGATTTTACTTCTGCCGCTGCTGGGAACTCTGGTTCCGCTGCTGGCTGCTAAATGGAACCGCAGTGCCTGCGCACTGGCTACCGCTTTGCCGCCCGCTATTGCGCTGATGTTAGTGCTGGTACATACCGAACCGGTACTGAGCGGTGAAACTGTGCGTTTTTTCCTGTCGTGGATCCCATTACTTGGCCTGGATATATCCATACGGCTTGACGGCCTGGCGTATTTATTCAGCCTGCTGATCTTAGGCATTGGCTTGCTGATTATTCTGTATGCGCGCTATTACTTGTCTGAGCGCGATTCGATGCCACGTTTTTATGCTTATTTAATGCTGTTTATGACGGCGATGCTGGGCATAGTATTGTCGGGCAATTTACTGCAGCTTTGGATGTTCTGGGAGCTAACCAGTATCAGCTCTTTCCTGTTAATCAGCTTCTGGTGGCATAAAGCGGAAGCGCGTCGTGGTGCCCGTATGGCATTAACGGTAACAGGGGCTGGCGGCTTAGCCTTATTGGCGGCGTTTTTATTAATAGGGCAAGTGGTAGGCAGTTATGATTTAGATGTGGTGCTGGCCAGTACCGATGTTATTCAGCAACACAGCTGGTATCCGATATTGTTAGTGCTGTTTTTGTTGGGTTGTTTTACCAAATCGGCGCAGTTTCCGTTTCATTTCTGGTTGCCTAATGCCATGGCAGCACCCACGCCGGTAAGTGCTTACTTACACTCAGCCACTATGGTAAAGGCGGGTATTTTTCTGCTGGCGCGGTTTTATCCGGCGCTGTCTGGCACCGAGTTATGGTTTATTCTGGTGAGTTTAACCGGCCTTACTACCTTGCTGATAGGTGCTTATCTGGCGCTGTTTAAACATGACTTAAAAGGCTTGCTGGCGTATTCAACTATCAGCCATCTGGGCTTAATTACCTTGCTGTTTGGTATGGGCACCGATTTAGCGGCAGTAGCCGGGGTGTTCCATATTATCAACCATGCCACTTTTAAGGCGTCGCTGTTTATGGCGGCCGGTATTATTGATCATGAATCCGGCTCGCGGGATATGCGTAAGCTCAACGGCTTGTGGCAATTTATGCCGATCACTGCCACGCTGGCGATGGTAGCGGCCGCTGCTATGGCCGGGGTACCTTTGCTAAATGGTTTCCTGTCGAAAGAAATGTTTTTCGCCGAAACACTGCATCAGCACCTGCTGGGCTCTTTGTCGTGGGTTATTCCTGTGCTGGCCACGGTAGCCGCTATTTTCTCTGTCGCCTATTCGATGCGCTTTATCCATGATGTATTTTTTAACGGCCAGCCGAAGGGCCTAACCAAAACACCGCACGAACCGCCGCGTTATATGCGCGTGCCGGTAGAGGTACTAGTGGCGCTGTGTATTCTGGTGGGTATTTTTCCGGCTTACTTAATTGGCGATCTGTTGCATGCGGCTTCGGCTTCTGTGCTCGGTGGTACGGTGCCGGAATACAGCCTGGCCATCTGGCATGGTTTTAACCTGCCGCTGATGATGAGCATACTGGCGCTGGCCGGCGGTACGCTGATTTATGTCAATCGCAAACATCTGTTTGATTTTCAGAACACCTTACCTGATATGGATGCGCTAAACAGTTTTGAAGGCGGTGTTAAGGCGCTGATTGCCCGTTGTGACCAGTTTTATCAGTGGCTCGACAACGGCTCGTTGCAACGATACATGGTGCTAGTGTTATTGGCCTTTATTGTGCTGGCAGGTATGCCGTTACTGGAGCTGGATACCCTGTGGGGCGGGCGTGATGAGTTACCTATTGATGCGGTAAATGCCACGGGCGCCGCTATGTTGCTTATTGCCGCTTTTGCTACTGTGGTGTGGCATCGCAAGCGGGTTGTGGCGTTGCTAATGATCTCGGTAGTTGGCTTGATGGTTTCGATAGCCTTTACCCGTTTTTCTGCGCCGGATCTGGCACTAACCCAACTTTCAGTAGAAGTGGTAACCGTTATTCTGTTGATGCTGGCGTTATTCTTTTTACCGCATAAAACTCCTAAGCAATCAGAGGCCCCAAGGGTGGTACGCGATATCAGTATTGCCAGTATGGTAGGTGTGCTGGTTGGCAGTTTAAGTTATGGCCTGATGACCCGGCCGTTAAACAGTATTTCTGAGTTTTTCCTGGCCAATGCTAAAACCGGTGGTGGTGGTACTAATGTGGTCAACGTTATTCTGGTTGATTTCCGTGGGTTCGATACCATGGGCGAAATTGCGGTATTGGGTATAGCCTCTTTAGGTATTTTTAAGCTGCTCACCCGTATTCCGGTGTTTAAACCCAGCAGTGACGGTGAAGGCCGGCCCTGGGCTACAGAGCGCCATTCGTTGTTGCTGTCTACGGTATCGCAAAGCCTGTTGCCACTTGCTGTTATGGTGTCGGTGTATATTTTCTTCCGCGGTCACAATTTACCCGGCGGCGGCTTTATTGCCGGCTTAATTACCGCTGTGGCAATTATTCTGCAGTACATTGCGCAAGGGGTTGACTGGGTAAAAGAGCGGATGAACGTAGAATACCAGCGCGTGGTAGCCGTAGGCTTGCTGATTGCCTTGTTTACCGGCGTGGGCAGCTGGGTATTCGGCCGGCCATTCCTGACGTCCTGGTTTGACTATTTTGATATTCCGCTGCTGGGCACTATTGAGCTGGCCAGTGCTATTGCTTTTGACTTGGGGGTTTATATTACGGTTGTCGGCTCTACACTGCTGATTCTGGCCAGTCTGGGTAAAATGACCACCAGCCACCGGCCAGTGCATAAGGATACAATTTAATGGAAACCTTGTTTGCTTGCTGTATCGGTTTTCTTACCGCTTGTGGCGTATTTCTGATGTTACGTGGCCGCACCTTCCCTGTGGTGCTGGGCCTGACCATGCTGTCTTACGCGGTTAACCTGTTTATTTTCTCTTCTGGCCGCTTAACGCTGCGGGGGGCTGCAGTGCTTGGCACCAGCGAGCAATATGCTGATCCCTTACCGCAGGCACTGGTGCTTACCGCAATTGTAATAGGCTTTGCTATGACGGCATTTTTGGTGATTCTGGCAATACGTGCCCGGGCAGATCTGGGTAATGATCATGTCGATGGCAAGTTGCCGGAATCTGAGATGTCGAAGAAGGAGAGTCGCTGATGTGGCATCTGATTACCGCGCCCATTTTGCTGCCATTTTTAACAGCATTAATAATTATGTTGCCACCGGTGCATTACTCGCCAATGCGCCGCCGCTGGGTAAGTATGATTTCCAGTGCTATTCAGCTGGTACTGGCGGTGTGCTTACTGTTACAGGTGCAACAGCAGGGTTTAATACATTATGCAGTGGGTGATTGGCAGGCACCGTTTGGTATTATTCTGGTAGCCGATACCCTTTCAGTGGTTATGGTTTGCCTGACGTCCTTTCTGGCGTTAGGAGCTATTTGTTACGGCAGTGCCGGTGAAGATGAAAAGGGCTCGTTCTTTCATCCGCTATTTCAGTTTCAGGTGATGGGTATTAATGGCGCCTTTCTAACCGGCGACTTATTTAATCTGTTCGTGTTTTTTGAAGTATTACTGATCGCGTCGTATGCGTTGCTGATCCACGCCGGTGGCAAAAATAAAACCAAAGCAGCAGTACATTATGTGGTATTGAATTTAACCGGTTCGGCTATTTTTCTGTTCTCGCTGGCGGTACTGTATGGCACGCTGGGTACATTAAATATTGCCGACATGGCAGTAAAATTGGCGACATTACCGGCAGAAGATCTGATGCTGGTGAAAGCGGGCGGCTTAATGCTGATGATAGTATTTGCCCTTAAAGCCGCAGTGTTGCCGCTGCAGTTTTGGCTGCCTGCAACTTATGCCTCGGCATCAGCGCCGGTTGCCGCATTGTTTGCTGTAATGACAAAAATAGGGGTTTATGCGCTGCTGCGGGTGTATAGCACTATCTTTGGCGAGAATGCCGGGCCACTTGCTGGAATGGCCAGCGATTGGTTATTACCCGCAGGCCTGGCGACCATCGCTTTAGGTGCAGTAGGTGCATTGGCAAGCCAGGATTTTCGCAAACTGGTTGCCAATCTGGTACTGGTGTCTGTCGGTACCCTGGTTAGCCTGGTGGCGTTGCAAACCGAGCTGTCAGCTGCAGCTGCATTGTATTACACCGTGCATTCCACACTGGTGACAGCAGCACTGTTTCTGGTTGCAGACTTAATCGCCAATCAGCGCGGTAAAGCCGGAGACAGACTGGTTTCAGGCCGGCGGGTTAGCCAGCCAATCCTGCTTGGTTTTATCTTTATGATCGGCGCGTTAACGGTTGCGGGATTACCGCCGTTTTCCGGCTTTGTTGGTAAGCTAATGATTTTACAATCTGCTGTTGAACCGGTTAGCCGGATATTACTGTGGAGCCTTATTCTGTTAAGCAGCCTGATGGTTATAGTGGCATTATCGCGTGCTGGCAGTACTTTGTTCTGGCGGGTAAGTGGCACTGAGCCGGGCGGTGGAAAGGCGCCAAGGTTACAGATTTTTGCTGTTATCTGGTTACTGCTAGCCAGCCCTTTGCTGGCAGTATTTGCCGGGCCGTTAACCGCACTGTCGCAACAGGCTGCTGCCCAGTTATATGATACAGCCACCAGCAACAATATTATTCTTGGCCAGCAGCCGGTACAGGAGATCAAACCATGAGATTTGAGCCTAAATATCGCTGGCTACCAACACCTTATCGTAGCGTTTTACTGTTTATTGTCTGGCTGCTGTTAAGCCAGAGTATAGCGCCGGTGCACCTGTTTTTTGCCGTTATACTGGCCGTAGTTATTCCGCTTTTTACACTTAGGTTCCGTGATCCGCAACCATTAATAGAGCACCCTTTGTTGGGGCTGCGCTATATACTGCGGGTGCTGGCCGATATTGTCACAGCAAATGCTCAGGTAGCATTGCTGATTCTGGGGCCAAGAACACGATTAAAACCGGCTTTTGTGAAAGTGCCGCTGGATTTACAACACGAGCTGCCAATTACTATTCTGGCCAGTACTGTGTCGATGACACCCGGTACCGTCAGCGCTGAAATTTATCCGAGCAAAGACAGTTTACAACCGGGCGAGCCGATGCCACAGCGCTGGTTATTAATTCATGTATTAAACCTGTCTGGTACCGAGGCAGAGCTGATTAATGACATTAAACAGCGCTACGAAGCGCCTTTAAAGGAGATTTTTCAATGCTAGATAATGTCATTATGCTGGTGTTTGCCATGATCAGCATCGCGTTGTTGCTAAATCTGTATCGCCTGTTGCGTGGCCCCAGTATTCCGGATCGCATTCTTGCGCTGGATACTATGTACATTAACAGCATCGCGCTGATTATTCTGTACGGTTTGTTGATGGAGTCGCCGCTGTATTTTGAAGCGGCGCTGCTAATAGCAATGCTGGGCTTTGTTAGCACAGTAGCTGTGTGTAAGTTTCTGCTGCGCGGCGACATTATAGAATAGGAGAGCATGATGGAATACTGGATTGAGTGGGTAGTCGCATTTTTCCTGTTACTGGGTGGCAGTTTCGTGCTGATAGGCTCTATTGGCCTGACCCGGATGCCCGATTTTTTTATGCGTTTACATGGGCCTACTAAGGCGACTACGCTTGGCATGGGCGGTATATTGCTTGGCTCGATGTTCTTTTTTTATACCCATGGTGAAACCAGCGTGCATGAACTGCTGATCACCATATTTTTACTGATCACCGCGCCTATTAGTGCACATATGCTGATAAAAACAGCATTGCACTATAAGTTAAAGGCAGTAGATAAAACGACAGGAAAAGATAGCATACACCCGGCACAACAGAAACAACATGACAGAAAACCGCTGCCTTAGCAGCTTAGTTTTCGTCGAAACCGTTTTTGATCAAATTGACCACCGCGTCCAGCGCTTGCTGCGCATCGACACCTTCGGTACATACCTGCAGCGTTTTACCTTTACTGCTGGCCAGCATCAATAATGCCAGAACACTGCTGGCATCAGCGCTTTTGTCTTCCTGTACCAGCTCTATACGGGCACTAAACTGCTGGCACAGTTGTGCCAGCTTACTGGCTGCCCGGGCATGCAAACCCAGCTGATTGACAATAGTAACGGATTCGCTGCACTTGCTCATGGTTTTAGCCCTTAGCTGCGTGTCTGAACAACTCACGGTGCCTTACCTGAACATCATCCCGCAGGCTGCGGTAGCTCTCTGTCAGGCTTTCGGCAATGTAAACTGAGCGGTGTTGTCCGCCGGTACAGCCGATAGCAATGGTTAAATAGCTGCGGTTATTACGTTCAAGATGTGGCAGCCAGGTACTGATAAAACTGTTAATTTGCCAGATGTATTTTACTACCACAGATTGTGCCGCCAGATAGTCTTTTACCGGTTGGTCCAGCCCCGTTAATGGTTTCAGGTCTGGCTCCCAGTGCGGGTTGGGCAAAAAGCGTGCATCAAAGACAAAATCGGCATCTTTGGGTATACCGTACTTAAAGCCGAATGATTCAAACAGGATCACCAGACGGCCGGTTTTCTGGCCTAAGATACGTTCACGTAGCTGCTCTGCTAACTGATGCACGTTCAGTTCAGTGGTATCAATGTATAAGTCGGCGCGGCTGGAGATAGGGTCCAGCAGTTGCTGCTCTTCAGAAATAGCTTCATCAAGCGACATGGCCTGATGTGACAGCGGGTGCAAACGGCGTGTTTCGCTGAAGCGTTTAATCAGGCTGGCATGATCGGCATCCAGATACAGAATGGTTAGTTCCAGTTTTCTCGGCAGATAAGACAAAATCTCGGTTAATTCGTCTGGGTCTTTGGGTAGGTTACGTACGTCAATGCTAACAGCGACACGTTCGTACTGGCCTATTACTGTAGTGGCCAGCGTAGGCAGTAAATTGACCGGAATATTATCAACACAATAGTAGCCAAGATCTTCCATTACACGCAGGGCTACAGACTTACCCGAACCGGAACGACCGCTGACTACCAGTAGCTTCATTTTGACGTTTCTGCCTCACTGTACTGCACGAGCAACTGATATAACTGCTGGTTGGTCTGTGCATGACGGATTTTTTTGGTCAGCTCTTTTTGGCTGAGCAATTTTGCGATACCAGCCAGGGTGCTCAGATGCGCCTGGCACTGGGCCTCGGGTATCAAAATGGCGCAGAAAATATCTACCGGCTGGTTATCAATAGCATCAAACGGAATAGCTTCTTTACTGACCACAAATACCAGCAAAGGCGAAGTGACACATTTTAATTTGCCATGTGGGATAGCGATACCACCGCCAATACCGGTTGAACCGAGTTTCTCGCGCGTCATTAACGCTTCAAGAATGCCGTACTCGGTCATCTCTGGTAATTGTTGATGCGCCAGTTCGGCAATGTATTCCAGAATACGTTTTTTGCTATTAAAAAGAACTGCACTTTTAGTGCAGTTCTCGGCCAGCATAGAGGTTAAATTCATCATAGTTTACTTAGTGCCGGGCTATTTTCTCTTTGTGTTTAATTACCTGACGATCCAGCTTGTCTATTAACTGGTCAATGGCCGCATACATATTCTCGTCTTCGGAAACCGCAAATACCTCACCACCATTCAAATGCAGTTTAGCTTCTGCGATCTGCTTTAATTTTTCCACGTTTAGGATCACATGTACATTATTTATATGATCAAAATGGCGTTCCAGTTTAGCAAATTTGCTGTCAACGTATTCTTTTAATGCAGTTGTGATTTCAACATGGCGACCAGTTAGATTGATTTGCATAGACATATTCCTTCTTTTAGGCTGACTTACATCAAGGTCTTGCGTTGATTTGACGGCGGAATAAACAAAGATTCACGATACTTGGCAATAGTGCGCCGCGCTACGTTTATGCCTTGCTCAAGCAGAATATCAGCCATTTTACTGTCACTAAGCGGTTTGGCCGGATTCTCCGCCGCCACTAATTTTTTTATAAAGGCGCGGATAGCAGTGGATGAGCACTCTCCACCACTCTCTGTACTAACATGACTTGAGAAGAAGAACTTAAGTTCAAATATACCTCGCGGTGTATGCATATACTTCTGTGTAGTAACACGTGAAATGGTGGATTCGTGCATGCCTACCATCTCTGCTACGTCATTCAGTACCATAGGTTTCATGGCTTCTTCACCATGTTCAAAAAAGGCTTGTTGCTGCTGAACTATGCAGTTGGCCACTTTCAGTAACGTTTCATTACGGCTTTCCAGACTTTTTAAAAACCACTTAGCTTCCTGCAGATGAGAGCGGATAAACTGTGTATCTGCACTGCTTTTAGCTGTTCTGGACATCGCTGCATATTGCTGATTAATACGTACTTTTGGCATAGCATCGGGGTTTAATTCCACCTGCCAGCGGCCTTTTACTTTTTGTACACTGACATCGGGTATGACATATTGCTGCTCTTCCCGGATAACGTCTGCACCTGGCCTTGGGTTCAGGCTATGAATTAACTGCATGACTTCTTTTAACTCATCCTCTTTGAGTTTAGTCACACGCATCAAAGAACGAAAGTCGCGATTGGCTAAAAATTCAGTATGATCGCGGATCAGCTTTTGTGCATCGGCCAGATAAGGTGTAGCAGGGTCGAATTGGCGTAACTGCACCAGCAGACATTCCTGTACTGAGCGGGCGGCCACACCCACGGGATCAAACAGCTGAATACGTTTTATTACTGCTTCAACTTCGTCGGCTTCAATATCGTCCATGCCGAGCGATTCAAGAATATCGTCGCAGCTGATGGTCAGCAGACCATTGGGATCAATAGCTTCAATAATAATTTCGGCAATAACGCGGTCAGTATCTGAAAACGGCGTCAGCTGCATTTGCCAGCGCAGGTAGTCTTGCAGGGTTTCAGAGGTTTCGCCCTGATAAACGTAGTCTTCGTCGGCACCATTCCCCGCACTGACCGGCGCTGCGCTGACTAAGTCATCCCAGTTATTATCCAGTGGCAAATCTTCCTGAATGTTTTGTTCAGTCATTGCCTCACTGGTATCGGGTTCAGCGGGCTCATAATTGTCGTCAGTTGCCTGGGTTTCAGCAGTATCTGCATAATCATTCCGTTCAGCCTGGGTTGCTGCCTCCGGGAAGCTGTCAAAGTCGTCTTCAGCTTCAAGTAATGGGTTGGCGTCCAGTGCTTCCTGAATTTCCTGTTGCAACTCAATTGTCGACAGCTGTAACAGGCGTATAGCCTGCTGCAACTGTGGCGTCATGGTTAGCTGCTGTCCTAAGCGAAGTTGCAAAGAGGGTTTCATGTACTTCTACCGTTCTCCTGAATGATACGCTGTTATTATTTTTGCTAACTATAGCCTGAATTGCTCACCCAGGTATACATCGCGTACCTTCTGATCTGCCAGAACCTGTTGTGGTGGCCCGGAGGCTATCAGCTCACCATGGCTGACAATGTAAGCAACTTCACACACATCAAGCGTTTCACGCACATTGTGGTCGGTAATTAATACACCGATACCACGCTGACCTAAATGCTGGATAATTTTTTTAATATCAAGCACTGAAATGGGGTCAACACCAGCAAAAGGTTCATCCAGTAAAATAAACGCCGGATTAGCCGCCAGCGCCCTGGCGATTTCTACCCTGCGCCGCTCACCGCCGGATAAACTCATACCCAGGCTATGTTTTATATGGCCGATATGAAACTCTTCCAATAAGTCATCTGCTATTTCTTCACGTTTACTGCGGCTGAGGTCTTTTCGGGTTTGCAAAATGGCTAACAGGTTGTCGTGTACTGTCAGCTTACGAAAAATAGAACTTTCCTGTGGCAAATAGCCTATACCCTGGCGCGCGCGGGTATGAATAGGGTCGAAGGTGATATCTTTGTTACCCAGAGTGATATGGCCCTTGTCTGATGGCACCAGACCGACAATCATATAAAAAGTGGTGGTTTTGCCTGCGCCATTTGGCCCCAGTAACCCAACAATCTGCCCCGCATTAACTTCAAGGCTGACATCTTTAACCACCTGCCGGCCTTTGTAACTTTTGGCCAGATGCGACGCGACTAGCTTCATGGGTTGTTTTTTTCCTCTGGCGTGAAAATGGTTGTCACGCGTTTTGATTCGTCACTCTCGGCGCTCAGTTCCTGCTTTTCTACGTTATAGCGAATGGTTGATGCCTTTACCACACTGCCACTTTGCGCCAACTCTGCTTCGCCGCTGAATGTCAGGGTGCGGTTTGATGGCTCATAGCGCATTTCTTTCGCCTGGGCGGTAACCTGCTGGCCGTCGGCCAGCAGTTGAGAATAGGTAACAGGGTTGCCAGTGGCGATATAAACTTCATTACCTTTACCGGCAGTGGCATTAATTTCCAGCTGATCAGCCTTTAGCTGCAGCGAGCCCTGGGTAACCACAACATTGTTACGGTAAGTGAGTACGTTTTCTTTGACTGAAGATAAATTATCAGCATCTATCTGAATTTGCTGGGTGTAGTCAGGTTGATTTGCCTGCACAGATAAGCTGCACAGCAGCAGGGCTACAGCCGGAATTATGTTAATCTTCATTACGATATACCGTTTTCTGATGTTGGACTAATTGCAGTGTTTTTTCGGTTAAATCTGCCTGCAAACCAATGCCTTCAATGTAAAACCCTTTACCCTGAATGTAGACTGGTTGGTTGTTTTGCAACCTGTTATCAGGAAATAACATCTCCAGTGTATCTGTTTCTATGCGCTCAACCAGCTCATTTTGCAGTAAACTTTCAATAACGACCTGTTGCTCAAGAATGATTTTATCCTGTGGGAACCAGATAGCGTATTTACTGCTGGCTTTCCAACTGGGCTGAAACTCTTCATTAAATAGCGTATACACCGGTTGTTCAAACTGGGTAAACCCCAGTAATTCAAAGTGCTCCAGCCGCACTGCCGTGACAGAATCGGCGCGGTAACCGGCTTCGTTATACAAGGTACGGGTAATGTTGTCTGCCACATAATCGGGTAATAACTCCTGATCGGTTTGCAGCGCATCCGGGTTATCTTCAGGCTCAAACCACAAATAGGCAGCGGTGCCTGTTAATATAAGCACCAGTAAAACAAGCAACTTTCTCATGAACTGCTACCGTCAAAAAGGCCAAAGTGCTGCTGGCTTATCAGTATTAAATCGCAGATTTCACGCACGGCACCAAAACCACCGGCCATGGCCGTAATGTAATTTGCATGCTGACGCAGGTATGGATGCGCATCTTTAACGGCCACTGATAAACCACAATGTTGCATGACCGCCCAATCAGGCAGGTCGTCACCTATATAGGCAATCTGTTCGGGAGTTAGTTGCAGTTGCTGCTGCAGATCAGCAAAAGCGGCCAGTTTATTTTCCTGGCCCTGATAGATAAAGGGCACGGTCAGGGCAGTCATACGTTGTTGCACTATGGCTGAGTTGCGACCGGTAATTACTGCTACTTCTACTTTGGCCTGACGCAATGCTTTAACGCCGTAGCCGTCGCGCGTGTGAAAGGCTTTTAATTCTTCGCCCTGATTACCCAAATAGATACGGCCATCAGAAAACACGCCGTCAACATCGCAGATCAGCAGTTTTATGGCTCTGGCTTTATGGATAATACTGTCAGATACCGGCTGATACAGCGTATTAAACAATGACATTCTACAATACTCCGGCACGTAGCAAATCGTGCATATTCATTGCGCCAATTGGCACTTGTGTATCATCAACCACAATCAGGCCATTAATCTTCTTCTGTTGCATAATTTGCAGCGCTTCTGCTGCCAGCATCTGAGCATTGGCAGTGATGCATTTGCGTGTCATAACTTCTGCAATCAAATTAGTGTGAATGTCATAACGTTGATCTAAAATACGGCGCAGGTCACCATCGGTAAAAATGCCCGCCATCCGGCCTTGCTCATCTACTACTGCGGTCATGCCTAAGCCTTTTTTGGAGATTTCCAGCAAGGCATCTTTAATCGAAGCGGTTTGTGGCACCACCGGCACCTGCTCTGAGCGATGCATAATGTCTTCCAGTCGCAGCAGTAGTTTACGGCCCAAACTGCCGCCAGGATGCGATAGCGCAAAATCATCAGCCGAAAAGCCTCTGGCATCAAGCAGTGCCACGGCCAGTGCATCACCCATAGCAAGGGTGGCGGTGGTGCTTGCCGTAGGTGCCAGGCCCAGCGGACAGGCCTCCTGTTCTACCTTAACACATAAGTGAGCATCAGCCAGCTTCGCCAGTGTTGACGCAGGGTTCCCCGTCATGGCTATCAATTTAATACCCAGGCGCTTTATTACCGGAATAATGGTCAGTATTTCTGCTGTTTCACCGGAATTAGAAATGGCGATCACGACATCCTCAACCGACAGCATCCCCAAATCGCCATGACTGGCTTCTCCCGGGTGGACAAAAAACGCCGGCGTGCCGGTAGATGCCAGTGTTGCAGCAATTTTGCTGCCAATATGGCCTGACTTACCCATACCGGATACGATGGTTTTGCCTTTGCTGTCAAAAATAAGCTGGCATGCCAGGTTAAAATCAGCGTTCAGATATTGTTGTAGTTGCTCAACAGCGGCTGCTTCAATTTTGAGAACTTCGGCGGCCCTGATACGAAAATCGGTGCTCATATTGCTTCCATCACGCCAATATAGTGGTAAACAGCAGGTACTGATAGCCCACAAAACCTGCCAGCAGCAACAAACCTTCAATGCGATTGATCCGGCGGATACGGCCAAAACGAAATGACATTACCAGCATAAGCAGGGTGGCGCCTATCATAACGTAGCTGTCACGGCTGCCGGCCATCGGGTCCAGTATTGATGGATGGATCACGGCACCCAGCCCCATTACGGCCAGAATATTAAAGATATTCGAGCCAATAATATTGCCCAGCGCCAGGTCATCCTCGCCTTTAAGAATGCCAATAATACTGGCAGCTAATTCAGGCAAACTAGTGCCTATAGCAATAATGGTCAGGCCTATTACCAAATCACTCATCCCGGCGTAACGGGCGATTGTCACCGCACCATGCACTAGCAGCTGTGAACTGGCCAGTAATACGACCAGCCCGATAAACACCCATACCAAGGCTTTAGGCAGCGGCGCATAGTCAGGTATTTCACTATTTATTTCACTGATTAAAGGGTCATCGCTGCTGGCGTTTTTACCCCAGTACACCATTAAACACAAAAAGCCGGTAAAGGCGACCAACAGCATAATACCTTCGGTACGGCTTAAGTAGTTATCGGAAATAAAGTAATAACCCAGCAGGGTACACAGCAGCACGAGCGGATATTCACGCTTTAACGTAAGCGAAGAGACAGCTATAGGTTTTAACAGTGCAGCGGCACCGATAACCAGTAAAATATTAGTGATATTTGAACCCAGTGCATTACCGACAGAAGTGTCGAGGCGACCTTGCCACGCCGCATTAGCCGAAACCAGCATTTCCGGAGCGGAGGATCCCATGGCCACTATCGTCAGGCCTATTATCATCGGCGATATACCAGCTGAGCGGGCTAAAGACGAAGCGCCAAAAACAAAACGATCTGCACTCCACAACAACAGGACGAGGCCAACAATGACAAAAGTAATAGCGAGTAGCAAAGGTGACAATATGAAGTTCCCTGTTCTCTGTAAGTTCTGTGTAAGGTATTGCCTGGTATTTTCCTGCTTATCGGCGCGAATTGCAAAAAAAGCTGGCCTCTGATGGCAAGATCGATTTTTCGCATACTTTGTTACGATTTAATGTAACGACTTTACACCTGAACACGTTTACAATAATACAACTTTAGCAGCAGTCTGATTGAAAACATACACTGATGTATGTATATTGCCTAGCATTATCAGGTTGTGGGTAGCACAGCAAGCAGTATAGCTGCGATAAGCGGAGAGAATAGTTTGGCTGATACTCTGATTGACATCCAGCACCTGACCTTTAGCCGGGGTGAGCGGATAATTTATCGTGATTTGAATATGCAGTTTGCCCGCGGCAAGGTTACTGCCATTATGGGACCAAGTGGCATAGGTAAAACCACTTTGTTGCGCTTAATTGGCGGCCAGTTAAAGCCTGATAGCGGCAAAATTTTGTTTGAAGGCCAAAATATTCCTGATTTGTCGCGCCGGGAGCTGTATCAGGCACGTAAGAAGATGAGTATGTTGTTTCAAAGCGGCGCTCTGTTTACCGAGATGTCTGTATTTAACAATGTGGCTTTCCCGATCCGTGAACATACGCGCCTACCCGAAGCTTTAATCCGCTTGATTGTACTGATGAAACTCGAAGCCGTTGGCTTACGTGGTGCCCGTGACTTAATGCCAGCTGAGTTGTCCGGAGGTATGGCAAGACGTGCTGCACTGGCCCGGGCAATAGCGCTGGACCCAGAGTTAATAATGTACGATGAACCTTTTGCCGGTCAGGACCCTATTTCTATGGGTGTTATTGTGCGGCTTATCCGCTCGTTAAATAATGCACTGGGCCTGACATCTGTTGTGGTATCTCATGACGTAACAGAGGTGATGAGTATTGCTGATTATGTGTATGTTGTCGCAGAACAAACCGTAATTGGGCAGGGTACGCCGGAGCAACTGCGTAATGATCCGTCTGCATTGGTGCAGCAGTTCCTTAAAGGCGAGGCTGATGGCGCTGTACCGTTTCATTTTAAAGCCGCACCGTATGAGCAGGAATTAATGGAGTTAACCAGGTGATTGCAGACAAGTTACAGCAACTGGGCGCAGCAACCATTAACAACATCACTGGCTTTGGTCGGGCTGGCATCATGTTGTTTGGCGCTATTATTGGTATTCCGAATGTTCGCAAAGGTTTACCACTGTTGATAAAGCAGCTTTATGTTATTGGCGTGCTGTCTTTACTGATTATTCTGGTATCTGGTTTGTTTATCGGCATGGTGCTGTCGTTGCAGGGCTACACAGTGCTGGTGAAATTTGGTGCTGAGCAAATGCTTGGGCCTTTGGTCGCTCTAAGTTTGTTACGTGAACTGGGCCCTGTGGTTGCCGCTTTGCTATTTGCCGGGCGGGCAGGTAGCGCGTTAACAGCAGAAATTGGCTTGATGAAAGCTACCGAGCAATTGTCCAGCATGGAAATGATGGCGGTAGACCCACTGCGGCGCATTATCGCACCCCGGTTCTGGGCGGGTGTAATTAGTTTGCCGTTACTGGCGATGATATTTACGGCGGTTGGTATTTTGGGGGGGCATCTGGTTGGTGTTGACTGGTTAGGTGTTGATGGTGGTGGTTACTGGTCTGCTATGCAGGCAAACGTCGATTTTTATGATGATGTGGTAAATGGCATTATCAAAAGTGTTGTATTCGCTCTTATTGTGATCTGGATCGCTCTGCACAAAGGCTATGACGCTGTGCCCACCTCTGAGGGTATCAGCCGGGCAACAACACAAACTGTTGTTACTGCATCGCTGGCAGTGTTGGGTTTTGACTTTATTTTAACTGCATTAATGTTTGGTGGATAACATGACCACACGGAAAATAGAAATTTTAGTAGGTTGTTTCATCGTATTAGCAATAGCAGCATTTCTGATGTTGTCATTGAAAGTCGCCAGTACCGGCATGGGAGGCAGTAGTCAAACTTACCAACTGCATGCGAAGTTTGAGAATATCGGTGGTTTGAAAGTGCGCTCGCCGGTAAAAGTAGGTGGCGTAGTGGTAGGACGCGTTGCTGCAATACAACTGGATACCACTTACTACACACCGGTGGTTACGCTGGAAATTAACAGCGATTACAGCAACTTTCCCGAAACAAGCACTCTGGCGATTTTGACGTCTGGTTTATTGGGAGAGCAATATTTAGGCCTGCAACCAGGTTTTCTGGATGAAACCGTTGAAATTCTGGTTGATGGTGACTACATCGAAGACACCAAGTCAGCATTAGTTCTGGAAGAGCTGATTGGACAATTCTTATTTAACCGCGGGAACTGATGATGAAACTTTATGCATTCTTACTAGCTTTTCTGGTCGCTTTGAGCGGCTACACGTCTTCTGCTAACGCGTCGACAGACACCTACTCAGACCCTTATAAGATGATGGAAGTGCTGGCAGACAAAACGTTTAGCCGCATTGCTCAGGATCAGAGCAAAATTCAGGCCGACCCTGAAGTACTGCGTTTAATTGTAAATGAAGAACTGGTGCCTCATATTGATAGCCGGTATGCCGCGCTTCGCGTTATTGGTAACAGTGCTGATCTGCGTAATACACCAAGAGAAGATTTGCTGGCGTTTGTTGATGCATTCCAAAACTATATGGTTGCTACTTACGCTGGTGTGTTTACTCAGTATCGTGATCAGAAAGTGGTAATTGAGCCAGGCCGTATTGCTGAGAACCAAAAAATTATTTCCATCAGAACCCGGGTGATTGACCCTGGCAAGCCAGACATCAACATTGAGTTTAAACTGCGCCGTGGTAAAGATACAGACAACTGGCTGGTGTTTGATATGGTGGCTGAGGGTATATCGCTACTGGATAGCAAAAGAGCAGAGCTGGGTAACCTGATCCGTCAGCAAGGCCTTAATAGCGTAACAACCATGCTGATTGAAAAAGCCAAGGCACCTATTACCAAGGCGGAAGAAAAGTGACGTTAAACATCGTGCAGGACGGCGACAGTTTGCGTTTTACCGGTGCGTTAAATCGTGATACGTTAATGCTGTATTCACCCTTTACCCTGTTAAATAGCCTGCAAGGTACAGTGCGGTTTGATTTTACCGCACTGAACAACGTTGACACAGCAGGCTTAGCCTGGTTACTGCAGCAATTGGCAGTAGCGAAAAGCCAAGGGGTTTCTGTAGCATTATGTAATGTACCGCAACAGCTGTTATCATTAGCCGATGTTAGTGCGGTCAAGGCGTTATTGCCTGTTATAGATTAAGGTTTAACTTTGGAAATAAAACAGATTGAGCAGCTGCTGACTGAGAAGTTGCAGCTAGCTGAAGTCAGAGTTACTGCTGAAGGCTCTCATTATGCAGTAATTGCAGTGGGCGAATGTTTTACTGATGTCAGCCGTGTTAAGCAGCAACAAATGATTTATGCACCTTTAATGGCTGCGATAGCTGATGGTTCTATTCATGCTGTCAGCATTAAGACCTTTACACCGCAGCAGTGGCGTAGAGAAAAACTTCTTAACCCTCCGATGTAGTAATATATGCAGCAATTTCTTGTAACAGGTGGCAAGGCTTTAACAGGGGATGTCACCATATCCGGCGCGAAAAACGCCGCTTTACCGATACTTTTTGCCAGTTTACTGTCTGAAAAGCCCACTACTATCACTAATGTACCTAAACTAAAAGACATCGAAACCACTGTTAAGCTATTACAGCTATTTGGTGCTGATGTCAGTTTTGCGGACAATGTGGTGCAGGTTGATGCCGGTAAAGTAAATAACCAGTTTGCTCCCTATGAACTGGTAAAAACCATGCGGGCGTCCATTCTTGCACTGGGCCCTTTGCTAAGCCGGTTTGGACAGGCAGAAGTATCTCTGCCTGGTGGTTGTGCTATTGGTGCACGGCCGGTTAACTTGCACATTGATGGCCTGCGTAAAATGGGCGCGGAAATCATAGTTGAAAATGGTTATATCAAAGCAACTGCCAGCCGCCTTAAAGGCGCTCATATCATTATGGATATGGTGAGTGTAACCGGCACAGAGAATCTGTTAATGGCCGCTGTGCTGGCAGATGGTATCACCACCATTGATAATGCTGCGCGTGAGCCTGAAGTTGTTGATTTAGCCATATACCTTAATACTATGGGCGCCAGAATCAGTGGCGCCGGTACAGACTGTATTGTCATCGAAGGTGTTAAAGCACTGCACGGTGGCAAACACAAGGTACTGCCGGATCGGATCGAAACCGGTACATTTTTAGTTGCAGCAGTAGTTAGTGGTGGCGATGTTACCTGTCGTAGCACAGATCCGGCAGAGTTAGAAGTTGTGCTGGATAAGCTACGTGAAGCTGGCGCTGATATTACAACCGGTAGCGACTGGATCCGCGCTAATATGACCGGGCGTATATTAAAAGCTGTCAACGTAAAAACAGTGCCACACCCTGGCTTTCCTACAGATATGCAGGCGCAATTTACTGTGCTGAATGTCGTTGCACAAGGCGTAGGTATGGTAACTGAAACTATCTTCGAAAACCGCTTTATGCATGTACCAGAGTTGCAGCGTATGGGCGCGCGGATCAGCCTTGAGGGTAATACGGCGGTATGCCAGCATACAGATAAGCTGATGGCTGCTCAGGTTATGGCAACAGATTTACGTGCATCTGCCAGTTTAGTAATCGCCGGTCTGGTAGCTGAAGGTACCACAGTGGTAGATCGCATTTATCATATTGACCGTGGCTACGAGCATATTGAACATAAACTAAAGCGGCTTGGCGCCAATATTGAAAGAGTAAACGCGGCTTAAGCCGCGTTTTTTAACGGCGTAATTCGCGGGTTATGGCTTTAATGCTTAACTGTTGATTATTACGATCAATGGTGAGTACCATTTCGCTGTTAGGCGTGGTCTCGGCAATAATATTCAGTGCCTGTTGCACGCTGTTAAAGCGCTGACCGTCAATTTCCAGAATAATATCACCGGTTTGCAGGCCAGCTTCGGCTGCCGGTCCGTTAGCGTTTACCGCAGTAATACTAAGGCCGTATAACGTCTGCCCTGATGATATCAGCCTGTCGCCAGCCGCGTTAACTACTGCATCACCTGATACACCAAGGTGGCTGCGAGTAACTTTGCCATGCTTTATCAGCTTCTGCATAACGTTCTGCGCCAGTTTATAAGGGATAGCAAAAAAGATCCCCTGAATATCCTGGTTTTCCAGTTGAAAAGCAGCAGCATTAATACCCACCAAAGTACCGTTGCTGTTTACCAGAGCGCCACCAGAGTTGCCACGGTTGATGGCGGCATCCATCCGCATAAAATCAATATAACCGCGTGAGCTTAGGCCAGTGTTACCATTGGCACTGATAATGCCCTGCGTAATCGTTTGCCCCAGATTGAGCGGGTTACCTATTGCCAGCACTACATCACCCACCTGGGGGTCAAGCTCGGTATCTTGCGGAATAACCGGTAAATTTTCCGCCTGTACATACAATACGGCCAGATCGGTGAGTTCGTCCTGGCCAATCAGTACGGCTTCCAGCCAGCGGCCATCCTGTAATGCAATCTCAATATGATCGGCACCATACACCACATGATAGTTGGTAAGAATATAGCCCTGCGCACTCATTACCACGCCGGAGCCCAGCTCTTGGCGCTCTATAGTGCGGGGACGTAAAGAACGGGGATCAACCAGGGTGCTGCGGGTATAAACATTAACTACCGCCGGTGCAGCTCGCCGGACTGCCTGAGCGTAGCTGACAGGGGCGTCATCTTCGCTGACTTCTGCGGCTTTAAACAGTGGTACTGACAGCTGATTTAGGGATGGAAATACCAGCATCAGCAAAAATGCTAACGCGAGCCCGTAGGCGATGCTCTTAAGCAAAAAAAACAAAAATTTGGCCACGGGATCTGAATTATCTGCAAAGTTTAAGTTAGGCTAGCATAGCATTAATATTGTTTAAGCAGTAGCCATTGGCTACTGCTTAAACCTTTGCTATCAGCGGATTAACACATAAAGATTAGTATTACCGCGCTGAATATTAAGTGCAGCTACACCACTGCGGTTTTCCAGCGCTTTACGCAGTTCAGCCAGGTTAGCAACACGCTGACGATTAACACCAACGATTACATCATCTGGCAGCAATCCGATCTGAGCTGCTGCTGAGTTATTGGCCACAGCATCAATTTTTACCCCACCGTCAGCATTAGATAACTCGGCACCGTCCAGCATAGGGTGCATCTGATTCGCTGCTACCTGGCCACTGGCCAGTTCCTGCAACTTAACGGTAACCGTACGTTCTTTACCATCACGCAGTATGCCAAGCTTAGCTTCACGGCCAGCGCCCAGCGTACCCACTTTAGCGCGTAGTTCCAAAAAGGAGCTGATTTTGTTGCCATTCATGCTGACAATAACGTCACCGGATTTTAAACCGGCTTTTTCTGCCGCACTATCGGGCAGAACTTCGTTAACAAAAGCACCACGGCTAACACTTAAGTTCATTGCTTCAGTTAAGTCGGCGGTGACATCCTGCCCTCTGATGCCTAAGCTGCCACGACGAATTTCACCATGTTCAATAATTTGATCAACCAGGTTTTTCATCATATTGGCCGGAATGGCAAAACCAATGCCGATATTGCCGCCGTTTGGCCCCAGAATAGCGGTATTGATGCCAATAAGCTCGCCGCGCAGGTTGACCAAAGCACCGCCTGAATTACCGCTGTTTATGGCAGCGTCGGTTTGGATAAAATCTTCCAGGCCTTCAATACCCAGGCCGCCCCGGCCCAGTGCGCTGATAATACCGGAAGTAACGGTTTGCTCCAGGCCAAAAGGGTTACCAATTGCAATAGCAAAGTCGCCGACCCGGGTTTTGTCTGAGTCAGCCAGCGGAATTTGTACCAGCTTTTTCGCTTCAATCTGGAGCAGGGCGATATCGCTTTCCGGATCGGCACCAAGTTTTTTCGCTTTAAAAGTGCGGCCATCTTTTAGCCGCACTTCGATGTCGTTAGCATCCTGAATAACGTGGTTATTGGTGACGATATAACCTTTATCAGCGTCAATTACCACGCCAGAACCCAGGCCTTTAAAAGGCCGTTCTTCGCGGTACTCACCCTGGCCACGCTGGCCAAAGAAATAACGGAAAGCTTCAGGTAAACGCTGACGTACCTCGCGGCTGCCCTCAACCGAGATATGTACCACTGCCGGTGTTGCTTGCTCCAGCATCGGCGCCAGAGTAGGCATTTCCTGCTCTGATGAGAACAGCGGTATTCTGGCATCTGCTGGTTGTGGTGTTGTCAACAACAGACTGGCAGCAACAGCTGCGCCAAGCAATGACAATTTCTTATTCATAGCGTAATAGTCTCCTTTAACATTGTGCGACTAAGAACGTGTCGTAATAAAAAAAGTTCAGCTGACGGTTTTGCTTTGTGTAACAAATTATTCTGCAGGTTTACGCTGCTTAATTATTCCACTGGCTTCAGCAGAGTAATCGCGCGGTTGTTGCTCTGCGGTAGAATAAACCCGGCGTTTCTCGTCAATTTGATTCAGCGACTGGCGAATATAGGCTGCGGTGTCACCGGACAGGTAGTTTATATCCTGGCGTACAGACTCTGTCGGGCGTTCGACCAGCTGCATTTTGGAGTCGGCAATATGGCGGGCAATACGGGCGTAATTATCCTGCAGCTGGGTCATTAACTGGTTGGTGGTTTCCAGATGCTCTGAAACATCGTGCCGGTATTGCTTTAATTGAGTTTGGCTTTCTTCCAGTTCCAGCTGCAGTTTATGCTTGTTAAACTGTTTCAGCGTTAACCAGCGTGTGATGCCTGCACCTATCACTAAACCGGCGATAAGCCAGGCTGCAGCATACATATATTCCATAACAACTCCTGCGGGGGTAAATTCAGCAATAAGTGTAACCTAACTTCTTATCCAGAGTGGTAAGGCATGTTACTATTAATGCTCTTATTTAGGGCTTGGCGTGCCAGCTTTCAAGTAGTACTCAGATGACACCATTAGAAAAATACCAGCAGGATTTAACGCGGGATGACTTTCAGCATGATGCGGCGCAGGCTTTTGCTGTTGCTCAGTTGCAGCGACTTTATGATGATATTGTCAGCCATAAGCCAGCTTCACCTTCATTGTGGCAGCGGCTTACCGGCAAAACAACGGTACAGCAGCCACTAAAAGGCCTGTATTTCTGGGGCGGAGTAGGGCGTGGTAAAACCTATCTGGTAGATACCTTTTACGAATGTCTGCCAACCACCCGTAAACTGCGGATACATTTTCACCGCTTTATGCACCGGGTGCATGAAGAGCTGAAGCTGCAAAAAGGTGTCAGTGATCCACTGGAAAAAGTGGCGGATAAGTTTAAGCAGGAAACCGACATTCTGTGTTTTGACGAGTTTTTTGTTTCAGATATCACTGATGCGATGATCCTCGGTACTTTAATGCAAGCCTTGTTTGCGCGCGGTATTACATTGGTGGCAACGTCAAATATTGAGCCCGATGGTCTGTATCGTAACGGCCTGCAGCGTGCCCGGTTTTTGCCGGCAATCGCTTTAATTAAGCAACATACCCAAACCGTCAATGTAGACAGCGGTATAGACTACCGGCTGCGCACGCTGGAAAAAGCTGAAATTTACCATTTTCCGCTTGATACACAGGCAGAAACAAACCTGTTGCAGTATTTTAATGCGTTATCTACAGAGCCGCGCCAGCAAGATGCCCAAATAGAAGTCGCCAACCGTAAACTTCACGCCCGGCATGAAGCTGACGGTATAGTCTGGTTTGCGTTTAATGAGTTATGCGAAACCGCCCGCAGCCAATATGACTATATGGAGCTAAGCCGCTGTTATCATACGGTGTTGCTGTCTGGTGTTAAAACAATGGGGCGGCAGAATGACGATGTGGCGCGGCGTTTTATTGCCCTGGTAGATGAGTTTTATGAGCGCCACGTTAAGCTGATTATTTCGGCAGAAGCTGCGCTGGAACAACTTTATACCGAGGGCATTTTAAATTTTGAATTTAAACGCTGCATCAGCCGGCTACAGGAAATGCAATCACGTGATTATCTGGCCAAAGCGCACCTGCCATAGTTTTTTTGCCATTTCAGTGGAAATTTCTGCACAGAGTGCTGATTTTTATAATTGGTTAATATATAATCCGCGCCCGGCCTACGTTACAGCCTAATACTGCCGTTAGCCCGGTAGTTTTTGTACTCGAAGGGGTACGCTAACGACATCCGCTGCATCAGCCCTGCACGGTGTCAGGTGTAACTAAGTTATTTTTGGATAGATAAATGAAAACTTTTACTGCTAAGCCAGAAAGCGTAACCCGCGACTGGTTCGTTGTTGATGCGTCAGGTAAAACACTGGGCCGTATCGCAACAGAAATCGCTGCCCGTTTACGTGGCAAGCACAAGCCAGAGTACACCCCACACGTGGATACCGGTGATTACATCATCGTGGTAAACGCGGAAAAAGTGGCTGTTACCGGCAACAAAGCACAGAACAAAATGTATTATTCTCACACTGGCTTCCCTGGTGGTATCAAGGAAATCAGCTTCGAGAAATTGATCGCGAAGAAACCAGAAATGGTTCTGGAACTTGCTATTAAAGGCATGTTACCAAAAGGCCCTCTGGGCCGCGCTATGTTCCGTAAGTTGAAAGTTTACGCCGGCGCCGAGCATCAGCATGCTGCTCAGCAACCGCAAGTATTAGATATTTAATCGGAGCATAACATGGCACAGAATCAATATTACGGAACTGGTCGTCGTAAAAGCTCAACGGCCCGTGTATTCATCAAAGCCGGTTCAGGTAACATCGTTGTTAATCAGCGCGCGTTAACTGAATACTTCGGTCGCGAAACCGCTTGTATGATTGTTAAGCAACCATTAGAGCTGGTTGGTATGGTTGAGAAATTCGACCTGTACATCACTGTTAAAGGTGGTGGTATCAGCGGTCAGGCCGGCGCTATCCGTCACGGTATTACCCGTGCACTGATGGAGTTTGACGAGTCACTGCGTCCTGCACTGCGTAAAGCAGGCTTCGTTACCCGTGACGCCCGTCAGGTTGAACGTAAGAAAGTGGGTCTGCGTAAAGCACGTAAACGTCCACAGTACTCAAAACGTTAATCGTTTTATCAAGTACCAGAACCCGGCACCAGTTGCCGGGTTTTTTTCGCCTATAATTTGCGTTGTTTTGTGGCTGCAAACTGGCGGCTATAGCTTGCCGTATAACGCAAAGCTTTAAGATAATACTGATTCAGCCCGCCTTAATCCTTGTGTAAAGCAGGGCTTTTCATTATGATCGGCGATATTTTTTCGATTTATAATAATTGCTGAAATTCAGCCGCTTAAATTCTGTTTAAGCGTTAACGTGGAGATGAGTGGATGAGCAATGCGCCTGTAGATCATGGTCGCCGCCGCTTCCTTACCATTGCAACCTCAGTTGTAGGGGGCGTGGGTGCTGTCGGAGCTGCTGTGCCTTTTGTCGCGTCCTGGATGCCAAGTGAAAAGGCAAAACAGGCTGGGGCAGCGGTCAGTGCGGACATCAGTAAGCTTGAACCGGGTCAGTTAATTCGGGTTGAATGGCGTGGTAAGCCAGTGTGGATTGTAAAACGGCCTCAAGCTATGCTGGATGAGCTGGCTACACACGAAGATAAACTGCGTGATCCTGAATCTGAAGTTGAACAACAACCGGCTTATGCACAAAACCGTCACCGTTCGAAAAAGCCGGAGATTTTTGTTGCAGTTGGTATCTGTACTCACCTGGGCTGTTCACCAACTTATATCATTAATGATTTTGCCGCTCAGGTAGAAGGCGTTAAATCAGGCTTTTTCTGCCCTTGTCATGGTTCTAAGTTTGATATGGCCGGTCGTGTATTTCAAAGCGTACCCGCGCCGAAAAACCTGCAGATCCCTCCATATATGTTTATCGACGACAATACCATTGTGATTGGTGAAGATGAGGGGACTGTCTGATGTTTAAAAATCTGATGAGCTGGATTGAATACCGCTTACCCTTTATGGATAAGATGAATCTGCATGTTATGCAGTATCCGGCACCAAAAAACTTTAACTTCTGGTACTTTTTCGGTTCGCTTGCCATGCTGGTGCTGGTTAATCAGATCCTGACCGGTATTTGGTTAACGATGAACTATGTACCATCAGCAGAAGGCGCCTTTGCTTCTGTTGAGTACATTATGCGCGACGTAGACTACGGCTGGTTGCTGCGCTATATGCATTCTACCGGCGCTTCGGCGTTTTTCGTTGTCGTTTATTTACACATGCTACGCGGCATGATGTATGGCTCTTACCAGAAACCGCGCGAGCTGCTGTGGATTTTCGGGATGCTGATTTTCCTGGTGTTAATGGCTGAAGCGTTCATGGGCTACTTGTTACCCTGGGGACAGATGTCATTCTGGGGAGCACAGGTAATTATCGGTATCTTTGGTACTATCCCCTTTGTTGGTGAAGACTTAACCCTGTGGATCCGCGGTGATTATGTTATCTCTGGTGCCACGTTAAACCGTTTCTTTGCGTTGCATGTTATTGCGCTGCCACTGGTGCTGGTTATTTTAGTATTCCTGCACATTATGGCGCTGCATGAAGTGGGTTCAAATAACCCAGACGGTATCGACATAAAGAAAGATAATGACGGTTCTGTTGTGCAGACTGAAGCAGATAAAAAATTCACTTTCCACCAATATTTTACCCGTGGTGGCAAAAAGATCATTGTAGACGCGATACCTTTCCATCCGTACTACACGGTTAAAGACTTACTAGGCGTTGCCGGTTTCCTGTTAATTTTTGCCTGGGTTATCTTCTTCTTCCCTGAAGGTGGTGGCTACTTCCTGGAGCCGCCTAACTTTGAACCGGCAAATGCTCTGAAGACGCCTGCGCACATTGCCCCTGTTTGGTATTTCACCCCGTTTTATGCCATTTTACGTGCTATTCCTCATCCATTTATGGGCGCTGTGGCGATGTTTGCTGCTATTGTCGCATTAGCCTTGTTGCCTTGGCTGGACAGAGGCAGAGTACGTTCTATCCGTTATCGTAGTGGTTTACATACTGCGAACCTGATCAACTTCTGTATCAGCTTTGTGGCTCTGGGTGTATTAGGTGTGTTGCCAGCTGAAGGTATCTATACCTTATTGGCGCAGATATTCTCATTTACATATTTTGGCTTCTTTATTTTGTTGTGGTTTTACAGCAAAAATGAAAAAACCAAGCCATTACCAGTAAGGTTAACCTGATGATGAAGAACTTATTTTCAGTAATTGCATTGGTAGCGTCGTCATGGGCGATGGCTGCCGGCCCGGCTGTTCATCTGGACAAAGCACCTATTGATCTGACAGATAAAGCCTCGCTGCAAAACGGTGCCCGGTTGTTTCAGAACTACTGTCTGGGCTGTCACCAGATGCAGTATCAGCGTTATTCCCGTACCTTTAGCGATTTAGATATCCCTGAAGAAGTAGGTATGGAAAACCTGATGTTCACCGGTGAGAAGGTGGGTGATCATATTACCAACAATATGTCAGCAAAAGACGGTGAGAAGTGGTTCGGTGCCACGCCACCGGATTTAACTAACGTAGCCCGTGTACGCGGTCCTGATTGGTTATATACCTATTTACGCAGTTTCTATGCTGATCCGTCACGGCCCTTTGGAGTGAACAATGAAGTGTTTCCACTGGTTGGTATGCCACACGTGTTACAGGAGCTGCAAGGCATGCCCTATAAGGCATATGAAACCCGGTTGGTAGATGGCGAGTCAAAAGAAGTTTATGTTGGCCTTAGTACAGATGGTAGCGGTGAGCTTAACGCAGAAGAATATGATCGCGCTGTAGCAGATCTGGTAAACTACCTGGAATACGTTGGTGAGCCAACCAAACTGGAAGCTCGTGAACTTGGTACCAAGGTTATGGTGTTCCTGCTGATTTTCTTTGTGCTGGCTTATTTGCTGAAGAAAGAATATTGGAAAGATGTACATTAACTAGTTATATCAACTAGATATGTTTACAGGGGCCTTTGCGCCCCTTTGCCGTTTTTTAGATTTTACCGGAGGAAGACATGGCGATCACTGCCAATAAACGCCCTGTGATGACATTGTTCTCAGCAGCTGATGACATGTTCAGTCATCAGGTACGTATAGTACTGGCTGAAAAAGGCGTAACTGTCGATATTCTTCAGGTCGCACAAGATAATTTGCCGGAGGATCTGTACGAAGTAAACCCGTATGGTAGCCTGCCAACTTTGCTTGACCGTGAGCTGGCGCTGTATCAAGCCAATATTATTATGGAATACCTGGATGAGCGTTTTCCGCATCCGCCATTGATGCCGGTGTATCCGGTTGCACGTGGTCAGGCGCGGCTGATGATGTACCGCATTGAAAAAGACTGGTACCGCCAGGCTGCAGCCATACTGAATAACGATGATAACGCTGCAACGGCACGTCAGGAGCTGAAAGAAGGCTTGTTATCTATAGCGCCGCTGTTTAACGAAGCGCCATTCTTTATGAGTGAAGAATTTGGGCTGGTTGATTGCTACATGGCTGCCTTGTTGTGGCGCTTGCCTTTACTGGGTATTGAGCTGAACGGCCCGGGAAGTAAAGAACTGAAAAACTACATGACGCGAATTTTCGAACGTGACGCATTCCAGGCATCTTTAACAGATATTGAGCGTGAGATCCGCAGAGGAATGAAGTTCTAATGAAGATGACGGCAAACCGCCCTTATTTATTAAGGGCGTTTTACGAGTGGATTGTGGATAACAATTGCACGCCTTATCTGGTTGTTGATGCTACTTTTGAACGGGTGAAAGTGCCCACTCAGTTTATTCAAAATGGCCAGATTGTGCTAAATGTTACGCCCTCAGCAGTGGGTAATCTGCAACTGGGCAATGATGCGGTTACGTTTAATGCCCGCTTTGGTGGTCAGCCATTTTCGCTATATATTCCGGTAAATGCAGTATTAGCAATATATGCCCGTGAAAATGGCGCTGGTACAGTGTTTACGCTGGAAGAAGAGGAAGATGAAGCTGATATTTTCAGTGAAAACTTTGACCACGACGATACCCATCCTGAGCCACCCAAACCGAAGAAAGGCTCACACCTGAAAGTGATTAAATAATGAAGCTGCTAAGGCAGCTTCTAGTTTTTTGCTACAGCGACTTGCCAGAATGCCTGGATCAGCGGCTCATTTAAACGTTTGCTCAGCATACACACGCCTAAATCAAAAGCTTCAAACTGATACCCCAACTCCAGGCTGCGCACCCGCTCACGTACAGGGCTATGTAGCACTACTGCGTCAGCTGCCAGCGCAATACCTGTACCCAAGGCTACCATAGATACCATCGCTTCATGCCCATCTACTTTAGCCACTACCGGCGGGTTAATGCCGGTATCGTGTAACCAGCGATCAAAACGGCTGCGGGCAGGGCCATGCTCGGGCAGAATCACCGGTATATCCTGCCAGGGAATAGGTTTTTTTTGCAGCAGGTCGTTTACTTTGCAGGGAATAACCGGCGCAATCATCATGACCGGCAGCTTGGCGATACTGCGAAAAGCCATATTTGCCGGTAAGGTCGTAGGGTGGGCAGCAAGCGCGATATCAGCCTCGTCCAACCGCACTTTTTCGATCGCGGCTGATGCATCACCGGTAGTCAGTTTTATTTCTGCTTTGGGACACATAAGGCGGAACCTGTCCAGAATAGCGGGCAAATGGCTATAACTGGCAGTGACAGTGCAGAATAGTCTGATCTCACCGCTGAGCCCGGCGCTGGCCAATTGCAGATCAATTTGTAGCTGATGCCATTCATCGAGCCATAACCGCACGAACTGCTGAAAACGATGGCCAGCGGGTGTCAGTTTTACTGAGCGCTTGTCACGATAGAACAGTTCCGTATTTAACTCCTGCTCCAGACGTTGGATCACCCGGGTCAGCGTGGGCGGGCTAACATACAGTTGCTCACTGGTTTTACTGAAGTTCAGGCTGCTGGCCAGGTGCTGAAATAGCTGTGCGCTGCGAATATCCATCGACTTATATTCCATAAAGTGAAATACAGAGTTGTAAATATATCACTTCACGCAATTATATCCAGCAACTATGATGTCGTTATTAAAGCAAAGCCTGTGCTCTGCTTATGCTCGCCAAAACTGGCTGGAGCAAACTTCACTAAATTCCGAGATGTAGTATGACAAATTATTTTAATACGCTGAATTTACGTCAGCAGTTGGGCCAGTTAGGCCAATGTCGCTTTATGGATAAATCTGAGTTTGCCAATGGCTGCGCACTGTTACAAGGCTGGAATATTGTTATTGTAGGTTGCGGTGCTCAGGGGTTAAACCAGGGCCTGAATATGCGTGACTCAGGTTTAAATATCAGTTATGCATTGCGCGCCGAAGCGATTGCAGAAAAACGCGCATCGTTTCAAAAGGCCAGCAGCAACGGTTTTGTTGTCGGTACATACGAAGAGTTAATTCCGACGGCAGATTTAGTATTAAACCTGACGCCGGATAAACAACATAGCAGTGTAGTAGATGCAATTATGCCGCTGATGAAGCAAGGTGCAACCTTAGCTTACTCACACGGTTTTAATATAGTAGAGGAAGGTAAGCAAATCCGGCCTGACATCACGGTAGTGATGGTGGCACCTAAATGCCCGGGGACGGAAGTGCGGGAAGAATATAAAAGAGGATTTGGGGTACCGACATTAATCGCGGTACACCCGGAAAATGATCCCAAAGGACAAGGCTTGGAAATTGCCAAAGCATACGCATCGGCAACGGGGGGAGATCGGGCTGGTGTGCTGCAGTCGTCTTTCGTGGCGGAAGTGAAATCCGACCTGATGGGCGAGCAAACCATACTGTGTGGCATGTTACAAACCGGCGCTATTTTAGCATTCGATAAAATGGTCGCCGATGGGGTGGAGGCAGGTTATGCCGCCAAGTTGATTCAGTACGGCTGGGAAACAGTAACCGAAGCGTTAAAACATGGTGGTATTACCAACATGATGGACCGCTTAAGTAACCCGGCAAAAATTAAAGCCTTTGATTTAGCTGAGCAGCTGAAACACACACTACGGCCTTTATTTGAAAAACATATGGACGACATTATCAGCGGCGAGTTTTCGCGCACCATGATGGCGGACTGGGCCAATGATGATAAAAATCTGCTGACCTGGCGTGAACAAACCCGCAGCAGTGGTTTTGAGCAAGCTCCGGTGTCAGATGAAAAAATCGCTGAGCAGGATTATTTTGACCGTGGTTTGTTGTTAGTCGCTATGGTTAAAGCGGGCGTAGAGCTGGCGTTTGAAACCATGGTAGATGCCGGCATAGTGGCTGAATCGGCGTACTATGAGTCGTTACATGAAACACCGTTAATTGCCAATACCATAGCGCGTAAGCGTTTGTATGAGATGAACGTAGTGATTTCAGATACAGCAGAATATGGTAACTACCTGTTTGCCCATGCCGCAGTGCCGTTGTTAAAAGACACTGTCAATAGTTTAAGCAGCGAATATATCGGTAAGGGTATCAACGGCAGTAATGGCGTGGATAACCTGAAGTTGATTGCGGTAAACGATGCTATCCGCCAACACCCGGTAGAAACAGTAGGTAAAAAGTTACGTGGTTATATGACAGCGATGAAACGCATAGTGGAGTCGAATCAGTAACCGGAATAATTATGTGGTTAAAGGTACACAAGCCGCCAGAAGCTGCTGTGTTACCTGACCAATAACGATGTTATACGTGGACCTTGGTTGTTTTGCCCTGCTATGCAGGGCTTTTTTTTATCTGATATATTAACCACACTCACGCCCTACGCGTAGCAATGCAGATTAAGGAGCACGATAGATATGAAAACCATAGCACTGGTCGCCCATGATGGTAAAAAGCAGGCATTGCTGCGCTGGGTGACTACGCACAAAGATTTTTTTGCTGATAAACAGCTGGTAGCAACCGGCACTACCGGTAAGTTAGTGGCTGAAGCCTTGCAACAACCGGTGCTGTGTTTAGCCAGCGGGCCTTTGGGGGGCGATCAGCAGATTGGTGCGATGATTGCTGAGCAGAAAATTGACTGGCTGGTATTTTTCTGGGATCCGCTGTCATCGCAACCTCATGATCCTGATGTGAAAGCGCTTATACGTTTGGCTGTGGTATGGAATATACCTGTAGCCTGTAATCAGGCTACAGCAGATTTTATTGTCCACTCTTCGCTTTATCAACAAGACTACCAGCGCGAGGTGCCAGATTTCTCTGTATATCAGCAACGGCTGGATAAAGTATCAGGCTGAGTTGGCTGCAACAAGCTGCTCTAGCAACTGTGTCGCTTGTTGCTTTTCGGTAAAGTCATTGCTATTTGCCAGCAATTGTCGCAGCAGTTCGATAGCTTCAGCCTGACGCTGCAGTTTTACTAGTGTATAAGCTATATGAAAACGAATCGCCGGATCAGTGGCATTCAGTGCATTTGCCTGCCGCAAGATTGCCACCGCTTGCTGATACTGACCCGATTGCGCCAATACCCAGCCGTAGGTATCTAACGAGAATGCCTGTTTGGGTGCCAGTGCCAGCGTTTTTTCGGCATGTTGTAAGGCTTTTGCGGTATCAGAGCCCAGATACAGGTTAGCCAGGTTATTGTGCAGTAAAGCGTCTTCCGTAAAGTCGCCGTTGGCCAGCAACGTTTCATACTGAGTAATAGCTTCTGCTGTGAGTTGCTTATTCACATAATGTTCTGCCAGTAATCTTCGAAGCCAACTTGGATCTTTGCTGGTATTTAGTGTTTTTAACGCTGCGTCAGTAAAGGCATTTGCGCCATAGCCAGATTTTGCCAGCTGGTACAGCTTAACCCAGGCTAGTCTGAACTGTGGGTCGTGCCCTATAGCATTTAAGTAGATTTTTCTGGCAGCTTCGTATTGCCGCTGAGCGGCGACAATATCACCTTGTAACATCAGTATGTTCGGATCAGATGGAAACTTAGCTGCCAGCGGTTTAAGCTGTTGCTCTGCTTTGTTGTACTGCTCAGTAATAAGGTAATGGTTGACCAGTTCCAGCTGTAATAGCTTATGTTGCGGAGCAAGTTGCAGTGCGCTGTGCAGTGACTGGCCGGATGCTGCAAGATCTGCGCTTTCACGCTGCATCAGGGCCAGGCGTAGCATTTTGTCTGCATCTGCCGTTATCAGGCCAACCAGCAAGTTCTGTACTTTTATGCTTTCGTCAGATTGCTTTAATAACAGCAATAGTTGGGCTTTCTTCCACAGCAGTGTTTCATCCATAAAAGAACGTTTAAGCGCTTGTTCTGTTACAACCAGAGCTTGCTGGTAACGGCCTTGCTGAAAGTACAGGTCAAACAGCAGTTCGTCTGCCGGTGGATAGGGTTTACTGGCAACGGTTTTCAGCAGCACCGCTTCAGCTTTTTCAAACTGCTCAGCCCTGAAATACGCCATGCCCAATAAGGTACTGGCTGGTTTATGCTGTGGATAAAGCTGTACCAAAGGTTCCAGCAATGCAATGGCCTGTTGATACTGCTGCTGGTGAATAGCCAGCGTTGCCAGATTAAACTGCGCTGCCGTATGTGCTGGCTGCAACGTTAATATATGCTCCAGCACAGGAATAGCTAGCTGTGCCTGGCCACTTTTGATCAGTGTCGCAGCTTTAAAATTCAGATAATGCACATTATCGGCGTCTTCCGACAGCAGTTGATCCGCCAGCGTCAGTGCCTGGGCATAATCTTTATTATCCAAAGCAAGCAACGCATGGTTTATACGCAGCAATAGGTTATCGCTATGCAGTGCTGACTGCTCGGCGATTAAATCACGGGCTTGTTGATCCTGGGCTATTTGCTTTAATACAGCAGCATGAAGCAGTGTAAAATCGATATTGTCTGGAAACTGTAAGCGTAAATTGGCTATGAGCTGCTCCGCTTTATAAGCCCGGTTTGTTCTTATATAAAGTGTTATCAGGCGCTGTGCCAGTTCCGGCATATTATTAAGCTGGGCTAAATGGCGCTCCAACAATTGTATTGCTACGCCGTTATCGCCCTGTCTGATATAAACATCTGTCAGGATAGCAACAGCGTTGAGATCTGCCGGCACCGCCTGATTATAAGAAACCAGATCACTGCGGGCTTTCTCATAGTTGCCGTCGACGTAAGATAACAAAGCGCGGGAAAACAGCAGTGATGGTTGGTTAACTACTTGCTCTTTCGTCAGTTGCCACAATTTTTCGCTAAGCTGAGTGCTGACAGCTGTGGCATCAGCCAGATTTTGTTTTAATGATGACAGCCAGGCTGATAATAGCAAGGCATAAGGGTCATCCGGGGTTTGCTGTAAAATTATTTGCAGCGTTTTTTCTGCCAGCTCGGTTTTATACTGGCTGACATAGTTGCGTAGTAAAGCACGCCGAAGTAAGGGATCCTGAGGGCTGAGCTGAACCGCTTGTTCATAGTAGTGCTGCGCTTTGGGCAACTGTCCTTGTAATTGTAATAACTCAGCCTTCAACTGCAGTGACTGGGGGTTAGCGTTATTTTGTTGCAACGCTTGCTCTATCAGTAATTCGGCTTCTTTTAAACGCTTTTCTTTTAACAGCAATGCAGCCTGGCTGTTTAACAGCCGCACAGAGTCTGGCTGCAGTTTGCCCGCCAATTGAAAATGCTGCCGCGCGTTGTCAGTGTCATTCAGATTAAGATAGGCCGCAGCGGTAAATAAATGCCAGTCAAACTGACTGTCGGCAGATAGCTTATGGTCCTGGCCCAAAGCAATAACCTGTTGATGTTTGCCGGTAAATAAATAGCTATTTGCCAGTTCAGCTAACATAAGCTCAATATCGGCGCCTTCACGCAGGGATTCTTCAAACTCGACAATTGCCTCGTTGAAATAACCTTTTTGTAGCAGGATCTTTCCCATCAGCACTTTGGCAGGGATATGATCGGGGGCTTGTTGCAGGACATTTTTCAGGTGAATATAAGCGGCCTGTTGCTCGTTTTGCTGAAAGGCTTGTAGTGCTTTCTCATAATCAGCCTCTGCTGAGGCAAACAATGTCCCGGGCGTTAATGATAAACACCACAACAATATAATGCAGGTTTTACGTCCATTTAATAGCATATCAGATACAGGTCCTTTGACAGATTACAGCAAGGGCAAGTGTAGCCTGAGTAAGATAATATTACATTGGATTTTGCACTGAAGATGAGATAAACGAGTGTGGTGCAGGTAGATATTGTTGCGGTATCGGTAAAGAAGGTAGGCCGCAAACTACGCGGCCACCTAAGGTCCTTTTTCGTCATCCGTGTCGATACTATCCGTAGCATTTCATCCCTGGCTCCATCCCGGAGTGTCCAAAAGGCATCTTGCCTGGTCCTGTCATCCATAAACATTATCATCCTGATAATGTACTCTCATCCTGAGAGGTCCTGCTTTCTTCCATTTTATTTTCAGCGCCGGTGAAGAATCTGAAAATTCTGTGCTCATCCTGAGCATGTCCTGTCTGCTACCGCTGTGCTATCCTAGCAAGGTATTGCTTCGTGCATTTAACGCTGACATCCTGTCAGCCTGCTTATCCGTTGACGAAGAAAGTATGCGCTTTATTGTGAGTATACGGCATGGCTTTTTTATCATTTGCACTATGTAATATTATTGTAAAAGTGTTATTTTTTGTAATTTTGCTTTTAATTTCATAGTGATACAGTTTTTCCATCTTTGTGCTTTCTATGTAAAATAGCGTTTAAACTTACTCTTTTGTGAGATATATCTCACAAGAATACCGGCCTGAAAGCGGTTATTGTGGCATGTAGTTAAAAAAGGATTGTTATGGCCAGAGAGCAACTGGGAATTTGTACTGAAGCAAACCTGCATGGTGGCTATTTATTCTTTAACGCGCTGGAGGGGCACGAGCGGGTATTGCGGCACAAACTTGCCCGTTTGCCACAGCTATTTGATCGCTTGGCCACGCATTTCTCTGAAGCATTGTTAACCAGTGTCGTGGCTATTGGTAGCAACTACTGGGATATGTTGTATCCGGATGCCAGACCTGCGGGCCTTAGCCCTTTTCCTGATTTACCGGCTGAGGATATTGATCTTGCGCCTGTGCCACTGGATTTAATGATTCAAATCCGCTCTGACCGTCTGGACGTTAATTTTATTGCCACGCAACAGGTGTTGCAGCTGTTACAGGGCCATGCTGAGTTGCAGGAGCATATTCAGGGGTTTCGTTATCTTGATGGCCGCAGCCTTACCGGTTTCATTGATGCACCGTGTAATCCAAAAGGAAAAACCAAGCGTGTGGCAGCATTAGTTGACCATCTTCAGCAGCCGGTCTTTGCCGGCGGCAGTTACTTGTATTTACATTGTCTTAATTTTGATCTGAGCAGTTGGCAGCAACTGAATACTGGGCAACAGGAAGACATAATGGGAATGGATAAAGTGTCGGGTAAACCCTTTCTAGCAGGGCGACAGGCCGCTGATAGCCATTATGCAGTGATGCAGCCAGATACCGCGCAGGGTATTTTTTTGCAGCAAAACATGCCTTTTTCACAACCAAAGGTACAAGGGATGTTGCAGTTAACCTATGCAGCAGATGCGGGCGTTCTGCTGCAGCAACTCAAACGCAGGTTAGGGCTGGCAGAGCAAACTCAGGGCTATGATCAGCTACTAAATTACAGCCGCATTGATTTTAGTGCCGCGTTTTTTGTGCCGTCTATAAGTTTTCTTGAGCTGGCAGCAAAACTGTAATTAGGCTAGCTTGCCTTCAAATAGCTGCGTTACTGTCTGCAGGATCTCATTAATATTCTGCACCTTATTTGGCGCGATAAAGATGGTGTCGTCACCGGCAATAGTACCCAGCACACCTTCTGCCTTGCCAATAGAGTCGAGCATACGTGCTATAAGCTGCGCTGCGCCCGGGCTGGTGCGGATAATGATCATGACATCGTTGTGTTCGATATCCAGTACTAACTGGCGTAATGAGCTTTTAGTCGTTGGCATACCCAATTCGGGCGGCAGGGTGTATACCATTTCCTGCTTAGCATTACGGGTGCGCACAGCGCCATATTTGCTCAGCATGCGTGATACTTTTGACTGGCTGATATTATCAAAGCCCTCGTTTTTCAGGGCGTCGACAATTTCACTTTGAGAACCAAATTTTTCCATCTTCAACAGCGCTTTAAAAGCCTGAATTAACACTTCCTGTTTGGCTTGCCTGGTCATATAACACTCTTACCTCTTGTTTCGTGGCGTTATCTTAGCAAAGTTCGTGGCCGCATTCACTTTGTGAAGTAAAGTACACTAAAATTCGCTAAAATGCTTAGACTTTAGGCTTAAGCTATTTGTATTTTCAACGCGGTTTCAGTATTGTTGGCGCGTTTTCATTCAACCGTTATCTAGGGAGATAATTATGAAAGTTGCCGTATTAGGTGCCGCCGGTGGTATTGGCCAGGCATTATCGTTATTGCTTAAATTAGACTTACCTGCAGGCACAGATTTAGCGTTATATGATTTGGCGCCGGTAACCCCGGGTGTTGCGGTTGATTTAAGCCATATCCCTACCGCTGTTAAAGTAACAGGTTACGGTAAAGAAGACTTACACACTGCACTGGCTGGTGCAGACATTGTGATGATCCCTGCCGGTATGCCACGCAAGCCAGGTATGGACCGTTCAGATTTATTCAACATTAATGCCGGTGTGGTAAAAACTTTAGCTGAAGCGATTGTGCAACAGTGCCCGAAAGCGCTGGTGGGTATTATTACTAACCCGGTAAATACCACTGTTGCTATTGCTGCTGACGTTTTCAAAAAGGCCGGTACCTACGATCCGCGTCGCTTGTTCGGTGTGACTACACTGGATGTGATCCGTGCAGAAACCTTTATCGGTGAATTAAAAGGTAAAAATCCAACGGAAGTAACAGTGCCGGTAATCGGTGGTCACAGTGGTACTACTATTCTGCCGTTATTATCACAGGTTGCAGGTGTTAGTTTCTCTGATGACGAAGTCGCATCATTAACGCACCGTATCCAGAACGCCGGTACCGAAGTGGTTGAAGCTAAAGCCGGTGGTGGATCTGCTACGTTATCAATGGGCCAGGCTGCTGCGCGTTTCTGTATTTCCTTAATCAAGGGCTTGCAGGGCGAAAAAGTAACGGAATATGCTTATGTTGAAGGTAACGGCGAGTACGCACGCTTCTTCGCTCAACCTATTACGCTGGGTAAAAATGGCGTAGAAGCATTACTGCCAATCGGTACTTTAAGTGGCTATGAGCAAAAAGCTATGAACGACATGCTTGGCACTTTAAAAGCTGATATCAGCTTAGGCGAAGAGTTTGTAAAGAATAACTAAGTTAGCCACAGTATAAAAAAAGGCGCGTCAGCGCCTTTTTTTATACCTGGCAAAATTTAGTGGGTTCTGGACACGGCAATATTGGCTAATGCCAGTAATGCCTGCTTATGTTCAGACTCTGGTAAAATCGCCAATGCCTGACGGGCTTTTTCTGCTTCTTGCTCTGCAAGGTCGCGGGTGTAATCAAAGGCCTTGGTTTCATGCAACGCGGCCATAATGGCCTCAAGATGTGCCATGCCATTGCCTTCTACTATTGCTTCACGGATCAGCGCCTGTTGGGCTGCAGTGCCGTGTTTCAGTGCATGGATTAACGGCAACGTGGGTTTGCCTTCAGCAAGGTCGTCGCCAATATTTTTCCCCAGCTCACTGGCATCAGCCTGATAATCTAGTACATCGTCAATCAGCTGGAAAGCAGTGCCAAGGTGCATGCCGTAAAGCTTCATACTGTTCACGATAGCTTCAGGTTGGTTAGCAATAATAGCGGCTAGCTGGGTGGCGGCTTCAAACAGCTTTGCTGTTTTACAGTAAATAACCTGCATATAGCTTTGCTCAGTCGTATCCGGGTCATTTACGTTCATTAATTGCAGCACTTCACCTTCAGCTATCACGTTGGTGGCGTCAGCAAGAATTTGCATAATACGCATGTTGTCCAGCGATACCATCATCTGAAACGAGCGGCTATAGAGGAAGTCACCCACTAATACGCTGGCCTGGTTACCAAACACTGCATTAGCAGTTTGTTTGCCCCGGCGTAAAGTAGATTCATCAACCACGTCATCGTGCAGCAGTGTTGAGGTGTGAATAAATTCGATAATAGCTGCAACCGTAACATGAGCATTGCCCCGATAGCCCAGCGCTTTTGCCGCCAATACGGCTAATAAAGGGCGCAGGCGTTTGCCGCCACTATTGACGATATAAATGCCTAGTTGATTAATCAGGGCGACATCTGAATTTAACTGAGAAAAAATATGTTGATTAACGTCAGCCATATCGGCAGACGTTAGCTGCTGGATCTGTTCGAGCGTCATGAAAAACAACTGCTTAAACCATAGAATGCTGCTAATTCTACACTATCGGCCGGGCAGTCCCAAAGCAAAACCGGATCCTTTTCTGAACAGAGTGATCTTTTTTATATTACTACTTGCGGGGGTAGGGGAAATTGCGTACAATTCGCGCCCTGTGAATTGAATTAACACGCCCCTTAACCAAGCGATGGCGTGCTTTGTACGGAGTTAACTATGTACGCGGTTTTCCAAAGTGGTGGCAAACAGCACCGTGTGACGGAAGGTCAAACTCTACGTCTAGAAAAACTAGATTTAGAAACCGGCGCAACAATCGAATTTACACCGTTGATGGTCGCTAATGGCGAAGATATCAGTATCGGTGCACCTTTAGTTGAAGGTGGTAAAGTAGTAGCGGAAGTGGTCACTCATGGCCGTGGCGATAAGCTTAAAATCGTTAAATTCCGTCGTCGTAAGCATTCACGTAAACAGATGGGCCACCGCCAGTGGTTCACTGAAGTGAAAATTACCAGCATCAGCGCGTAACAGGAGTATCGACACATGGCAAGTAAGAAAGGTGTAGGTAGCACTCGTAACGGTCGCGATTCAGAAGCTAAACGTTTAGGTGTTAAGCGCTTCGGTGGCGAAACAGTTTTAGCTGGTAGCATCATCGTGCGTCAGCGTGGTACTAAATTCCACCCTGGCACTAACGTTGGTATCGGTAAAGACCACACTTTGTTCGCTTTAACTGAAGGTAAAGTGAAGTTTGAAGTGAAAGGCGAGTACAACCGCAATTTCGTAAGCATCGTCAGCGAATAAGCTGATAGGCTTCAGAAAAACCCCGCCTAAGTGCGGGGTTTTTTATTAAACAAGGTGCAGCAGACTGCGTAACGTGATGTTAGCGGGACACTTGTACTTAACCTAAGTTATACTTATCACCAGTTAGCTGTTAGCTGGTTCTAATCTGATTAATCAGGACGCGCCCGATGAAGTTTGTAGATGAAGCGATAATTCGAGTTGAAGCCGGCGACGGTGGCAACGGTATTATCAGTTTTTTACGTGAAAAGTTTATATCAAAGGGTGGCCCCAACGGCGGCGACGGCGGCGATGGCGGCGATGTATATCTGGTGGCAGATGAAAACCTGAACACTTTGGTTGATTACCAGTTTGAAAAATTCCATCGCGCGGAGCGTGGTGAAAATGGTGGTAGTGTTAATTGTACCGGCAAACGTGGTGTTGATCTTGAGCTGCGGGTACCGGTAGGTACCCGCACGGTAGACGTGGATACCGATGAGATAATGGGTGATTTAACCCGGCATGGTCAGCGTTTACGTGTAGCCAAAGGTGGCTGGCATGGTTTAGGTAATGCGCGCTTCGCTACCAGTACTAACCGAGCTCCGCGGAAAAAAACCAATGGTACACCGGGCGAAATTCGTAATTTACGCCTGGAGTTGTTGTTACTGGCTGATGTAGGTTTGCTGGGTTTACCCAATGCAGGGAAATCGACGTTAATCCGTGCGGTGTCTGCAGCTAAACCCAAGGTAGCTGATTATCCTTTTACGACCTTAGTACCCAACCTTGGCGTAGTGCGGGTTGAATCTCACCGTTCTTTTGTTATTGCCGATATTCCTGGGTTAATTGAAGGCGCAGCAGAAGGGGCAGGCTTAGGTATTCAGTTTCTAAAACATTTAGAGCGTTGCCGTTTATTGTTGCATGTTGTTGATGTGCTACCGGCTGATGGTTCAGATCCTGCTGAAAATGCAGTAACCATCGTGCATGAATTGGCTAAATACAGCAAAAAGCTGGCAGGTAAACCACGCTGGTTAGTATTCAATAAGCTTGATCTGGTTATGGAAGACGAGCTTGACGAGATTATTGCCAGTGTTACTACTGCGCTGAACTGGGAAGGGCCGGTATTTAAAATTGCTGCAGCTGCCCGCACTAATACCGAACGTCTGGCGGCCGATATTCTGAATTATATCGAGCTGCTGCCGGTAGATAAACCTGCTGAGCTGCTGGCTGATCCGGTTAGCTTTAAGTGGGATGATAGCCCGGCAGATGTTCAGCCAGTTATTGATGAAGACGACGATGATGATGATTTTGATGATGACGACTATGATGTCGAGGTTATTTATCAGCGTTAAGGTAAGCTCATGATCATCTCTATGGTGGCAGCGATGGCTGCCAATCGTGTAATAGGCAAAGATAATCAGATGCCCTGGCATTTGCCAGCAGATTTAAAGCATTTTAAGGCAGTGACACTGGGCAAACCGGTTGTGATGGGGCGTAAAACCTTTGAATCTATCGGCCGCGTGCTGCCCGGGCGGCGCAATATTGTTGTTAGTCGTCAAACAGTAACAGATCAACGTGGCGCAGAATGGGTTAACAGCTTAGCGCAAGCTTTTGAGCTATTGCAGGACCAACCTGAGGTAATGGTCATTGGCGGCGCTGAGATATACCGCCAGTGTTTGCCCTTAGCTCAACGCTTATATTTGACTGAAATAACTCTGGAAACAGAGGGGGATGCCTGCTTCCCTGATTACCACGCTGCAGGCAACTGGACTTTAGCCGAGCAACATTTTTTGCCTGCTGACGATAGTAACCCGTACGACTGTCGTTTTATCACCTTAATACGTAATTAGCTTCTGCTGGCTATATTTGCACCTGCAGCTGCATATTGTTAAGATGCTTCAGGTTGTGTTCAGCAAGGAGTAGTAAATGAGATTATTACCAACGTTGTTTTGCGGTGCTGCTTTAACTGTTGCCGCGCTGGTATCGCCGGTTGCGGTAGCAGATGATCAGTTAGCTGCTTCTATGTGTGATTATGTGGCAGCTGATGATAAGAACCGTCTGAGAAAAGTTCTTAGTGACTATCGTCTGCGTTTACGCAATATTTATGACGGTGTTGTATGTAACGGTGAAAGTCTGGTCCGGCACGCTTTTAAAAGCAATGCTGCAGATGTTGGCGAATTTATTGTTAAACAGTTACCGGGGTCTGCTGTTGGCGCGTCAGGTGATATAGCCTGGGCTGAAGCAAATGGGTTTTCGGCTTCACCACTGCTTGCTGTGCTGAAAAGCCGCGCCGGTGAAGGCGACTAAATTTAGTTTGCAAATAAAAAAATCCGCCAGCTGGCGGATTTTTTTATTGCTAGCAGTTAAATCAGACTTTGAATTGCTCTACAGAAACACGTAACTCTTCTGCCAATCTTGCCACTTCATGACTGGATTCAGAGGTTTGTTCTGCACCTGATGCTGTTTCTTCTGCAATAGAAACAATAGACTCCAATAGCTTACTGATCTCATGCGACACCTGATTTTGCTCTTTAGCTGCATCAGAGATTTGTGTACTCATATCATGTGCCAGATGCACAGCATGGGTGATAGAGTCCAGCGCCTTGGTAGCAACCTCCGTTTTTGCCACACAATTTTCAGCTTGTTTTTTACCTTTGTTCATTGCTTCTACCGCAGCCTGGGCGCCGCTTTGCAGCACCTGGATCATCGCCTGAATTTCCTGGGTAGATGCCTGGGTTTTACTGGCAAGTGACCGAACTTCGTCTGCTACTACGGCAAAACCGCGGCCTTGCTCACCGGCGCGGGCTGCTTCAATAGCCGCATTTAGTGCCAGCAGGTTAGTTTGCTCGGCAATGCCACGTATTACATCCAAAATGCTACCGATAGAGGCGCTGTCTTTGTGTAATTTGTTGATAACAACCGATGCCTGCTCAACTTCGTGTGACAACTGCAGAATAATAGCTTTATTTTCCAGAGAGATGCCTTTAACACGTTCTGCTTCATTGTCGGCGTTCTTAATTTCCGCTACCGCATCGTTAGAACTCTGTAATACACCTTGCGCTGTGCTGCTCATTTCTGTGGTAGCGGTTGCTGCTTGGGTAACCTGAGATTTCTGCTCACGGATCGCTTGTGTGGTTTGTACAGTAATCGCTGACGTTTGCTCAGATGCTGCTGCTAACTGAGTAGAGCGTGAAATAATACCCTGAATTAGCTGCTGCAGGTTAGCAATAACCTTATTGCAGTTGCGGGCCAGTTCACCGAATTCATCTTTGGCACTGTCATCCAGTTTTTGTGTCATATCACCGGAAGCCACCACACCAAGAATTTGATTTACCTTAGCCAGTGGAATAGAAATACTACGCACGGTTACTGTTGCAATAACAACTGAAACAATAATGGAGATCAATACCACGGTAAAAATCAGTGTAATAGCATTAGATACACCTGAAGCTGAGTCTTGCTGGATAGTTTCTGCCGCTGTGCTGGCCTGGTTTAACAAGCCAGCAAGGCTGGCCATCGCACTGGCAGTTTGCTGTTCGGCAGAAGCCAACAACGCTGTTGCTTCTGTAGTACTTTGTAGACGGCGGGTTTTTAGTTCTACAATGCTGCCACTACCAGCGAGCAATTTATTAATTTCAGCAAACTTTTCTGCCAAATCATCAATCAGGCTTACTTGGCCTGCTGTTTCTGTTCTAATTGTTTCGAACTGATCATTAAGCTCTTTCAGCCGAAACGCAATTTCGTTACTGATAGTATTGGCAGTGGTGTCTGATGTAGTACGGTTTAAATCTACCACATTGCTAATCAGGGTGTTTATACCCGTTTCAATGGCGGTTGCAGCCTGATAGGAACGTGGAAAGCGGCGTTGAACATCGCGCACGTCGGTGAAATCCAGGATCAATGACGCCATATCATCTGCATGAGTTTCCAAGTCAGACAGGTTGCTGTCAATATTGTCACGCAAGGTTAAATTATTTTCCAGCTGCTGAAATAACTGCGTGGTTACCGGTGTGAAATTACTATAGGCTTCGTTTACTGTTTCAGCCGCTCTTCTCAGCGTAGCCTCATTTTGTACTGCAGCACTCAAGTTTTTTGCAGCCTGCCCATAACGCTGTTGCTCTTCAGAGAACAATTTACGTAAAGAAGACACTTCTTCCAGTGATGTAGAGTAAAACGCTTGCAGGCTTTGTTTGCTCATTACCACGAAGCCGCTTTGCATTAGCGCGCTTTGTTCCAGAGCAGGTATGGAAACTTCGTTTACTTCTGCAGTTGATGCGCTGATATTGTTCAAACTTACATAAGATGTTGTACCTATGATTAACAGGAGTAGCGAAATGATGCCAAACCCACCAATCACCCGTAATGCTACGGTTAACTTCATAATAACTCCCATTTTTTGTTTTTTTATGCAACGTAGTTCAGATTGCAAAACTTAACAAGTCCGGACAACACCGTTAAATATACAGGTTCCGTGTAATCCCTGCCACACTATAACGTTGTTGCGTATCAATACAATATGCAGTTAACGCATTACCCCAGACACAACCGGTGTCAAGTGCATGAATATTTGCTACCGGACTATAACCATTTAATGCTGCCCAGTGACCAAAGAACAGCTCAGGATGTGTTTTTGTGCGCCAGAATTCATACCAGGGTACCAGTTGTGCCTGATTCCTTGGATGTCCTTTCTCTTTCAGTTCAAGCGAGCCGTCCTGGCGGCAAAAGCGCATTCGGGTGCAACTGTTAATAGTGAAGCGCCAGCGCTGTTCGTCTGATATTGCCTCGCTGTAGCGTTCGGGTTTGTTGCCGTACATGCTGCTTAATAGTGTTACCGGGTCGTCTTGCAGTAATTGCTGAACTTTTGCAGTAGCGGTAATGGCGTCTTCTAATTGCCATTCCGGTGCCAGGCCGGCATGAACCATCATAAAACGTCGATCAGCACTAAAATGCAGCAACGGTTGCTGGCATAACCACTGCACCAGTTCATCCCGCTGCGGACTGTCCAGTAATGGCTGCAATTTATCCTGCGGTTTAACCGTGCTCAGGCCATAATGACAAGCAATAAAATGCAGATCGTGGTTGCCAAGTACTGTAACGGCTTTGTCGCCTAATTCTTTAACAAAAGTAAGGCATTCCAATGACTGCGGGCCTCTGGCGATCAGGTCACCACAAAACCAGAGCTGATCCTGCTGTGGGTTATAACTGATATGTTCAAGCAAGCGCTGTAAAGCGTCATAGCAGCCTTGCAAATCACCAATGACATAAGTGGCCATTAGTTAAGAATGTTTGGCATAGCCAGGCGAAACAGTGGGATAGTGGCGTGAAAGCGCTCCTGCTGAGTGGTTATCATTTCATAGTGACCTTGCATGGTACCGACCGGGGTTTCCAGTACTGCACCGCTGGTATAACGATAACTTCCGCCCGACGCCAGGTGGGGCTGCTCACCAATAACGCCTTCACCTTCCACTTCGGTTTGTTTGCCATTGGCGTCTGTAATTAGCCAGTAACGCCTTAGCAGTTGTATTGGCTCACTACTGTGATTGCGGATGGTAATGGTATAGGCAAACACATAACGTTCTGCTACCGGATCTGATTGTGCAGCAATATAGTAGGTTTCAACTTCTACCGGTACGTTAAAATGTGATGTCATACTGTGGTTTCCTGCTGTTGCAACCATTGGGCTACACGTACAAAATCGGCCACTGCAAGTTGTTCCGGGCGCAGGCCAGGATTCAGCCCTAACTGTTCTAATTGTTCTGCGCTGGCAAAATTACTAAAACAATTACGAATTGTCTTGCGCCGCTGGTTAAATGCTTCCAGACAAACCCGGTTTAACACCTCTGCGGGCACCGCAGCGCGTTCAGCTACCGCCCGGGGCAGCAAACGTACCACGGCAGAATCTACTTTAGGCGCCGGTTTAAATGCGCCTGGCCCTACTTCAACTACTGGCATAGCTTCACAGTAGTACTGAGTCATTACACTTAAACGACCAAATGCCTTGCTGCCATGCACGGCCGTCATGCGCTGCACGACTTCTTTTTGCAGCATAAAATGCATGTTTTCGATAAGGTCTGCGTATTGAAACAGATGAAATAACAACGGTGTAGAGATGTTGTAAGGTAAATTACCGAAAATCTTCAGTTTTTTTCCTTCTTGTACCAATGCAGTAAAATCAAATTTCATTGCATCTGCCTGATGTACGGTCAACTTACTGGCCAGCGTTGGGTGTTGCACCAGACGCTCAGCTAAGTCTCTGTCCAGTTCGATAACGGTCAGATGGCCAGCAGCTTCGGCGACGGGCTCTGTCAGTGCGCCCAAGCCAGGGCCAATCTCAACCAGCAGATCGTTGGGTTTTGGCGCGATGGCTTTAACAATACGGCCTATTACCTGAAGGTCGTGCAGGAAGTTCTGGCCAAAGCGTTTACGGGCGCGGTGGCCTAAATGTACATTATCAGTCATGTAGAGTCGTCGTTTTATTGGCCAGGGTAATAGCCTGATTAACTGCGTGAAATAAACTGCCGGCATCGGCTTTGCCGGTACCGGCTAAATCCAGTGCGGTACCGTGATCAACCGAGGTTCGGATTAATGGCAAGCCAAGACTGATATTAACAGAACGGCCAAAGCCCATATGTTTGAGTACCGGTAAGCCCTGATCATGATACATCGCCAGCACCGCATCGGCATGATCCAGATATTTACTCTGAAACAATGTATCCGCCGGTAGCGGCCCAATCAGTTGCATGCCTTCTGCCCGCAGTTCATTCAGGGTTGGAATAATAATATCCAGCTCTTCTCTGCCAAGGTGGCCATCTTCTCCGGCGTGGGGGTTAAGGCCACACACGTAGATCCTGGGTGCAGCAATAGCAAATTTTTGCTGTAAATCCTGATGCAGTATTGTCAGAACTTTCAGTAAACGTTCTCTGGTAATGGCTTTTGCCACATAGGCTAACGGAATATGCGTGGTGGCCAGTGCGACGCGCAGGCCTTCTGTTGCCAGCATCATTACCACATAAGGGGTGTTAGATTGCAAAGCAAAGAATTCAGTATGGCCGCTAAAAGGAATGCCAGCCTGATTAATAATGCCTTTGTGCACCGGGCCGGTAACAATAGCTGCAAATTCACTGCTTATGCATTTTTCGCCAGCGAAGGTTAACGTATCAACCACATAACGGCCATTAGCTACGTTAAGCGTGCCGGCAATAACCGGCTCTGCCAGCGCAAAGTCTACGACTGTCAGTGTGCCAGCCTGTTGTGGTCTGGGAGCCGCTGAAGCGTCGTAAGGTATAATGCTCAGCGCCAGCCCGAGCTGGGCTGCGCGTTCGGTTAACAATGCTGCATTGGCACACACAACCAGCTCTACCGGCCACGCCTGCTGGGCAAGGGTAATAACTAAATCTGGCCCTATACCTGCCGGTTCACCCGGTGTAATGCCAATTCGCAGTGTCATCAGCCCTCTGACCTTACTTCAATATGTGCGTCTGAGCGAAGTTCGCGCAAAAAGTTAGCCGACTCTTCGTTGTAGCGGCGGTTGAAAATCATCCGGTATACTTGCTGGCGCTTTTTATCGGCGGTAGCGTCTACAGTACGTTTCTCCAGTACCTGGGCAATATGCCAGCCGTGTTCGGTTCTAAAGGGTTCGCTTATTTCATTAACCTGCAAACGGTTTAACGTATCGCGAAATGCAGGCACAAACACATCCGGTTCGCTCCAGCCCAGATCGCCACCATTGAGTTTTGAACCTGGATCTTCAGAGTGCTGTTTGGCTAATTCGGCAAAGTCTGCTTCGCCGGCGCGCAGCTTGGCGGCAAAATCGGTCAGCATAGTGCGGGCGCGATCTTCGCTCAGAATGATTGATGGTTTAATTAAGATGTGCCGTGATTTAACTTCGTTAATTTCTGCAACATTCTCACCGCGTATGTCAAAAATAGTCAGGATATGAAAGCCTGCACCTGAGCGCAATGGGCCAACAATATCGGTTTTTTTGCGGCCACGAATAGCTTCTGAGAACAAGGTGGGCATTTCATTAATATTCATCCAGCCTAAATCGCCACCTTCAAGGGCATTGGCTCCTGATGATGAAGCAATGGCTATACGTTTGAAATCACTGCCAGTGCGCAGTAGCTCCATGACTTTATCTGCCCGCTCTTTGGCGTCGTTAATGTCGTCTGAGGTAGCCTGGCTTGGAATAGAAATCAGGATATGACCCAAATTGTACTGCTCGTTGCTGGCGCCTTGTTCTTCCATCAGTTTAAGCAGGCTGTCTACTTCTTGCGGGCTGATGTAAACCCGGCGCTGTACGTTGGCTCTGACTACTTCGCCGGTAATCATTTCTTCACGCAAGCGCTCACGAAAACGCTCGTAGTTACCTTCTTCTGCAATAACCTGTTGGCGAAAAGCATCAAGTGACAGGTTTTCGCCTTGTGCGATGTTTCGAATGGTGTCGTCAAGTTGGGCATCACTTATCTGTAAACCCATACGCTGCGCCATCTGCAACTGCAGGTTGGTCATAATTAAACGTTCTGATGCCTGGGTACGTAGCGCTGCATCAGATGGCAAGGTTTGCCCCTGGCTGGCGGCATTACGCTTTACCCGCTCAACGATATCTGTAATGTCGCTTTCAAGTACCACGCTGTTATCAACAATAACGGCTACCCGGTCTATTTCACGCTCAGCAGCCATGCTGCTGCAGCTGAAACCGCATAATAAGGCGGTACAGATAAGTTGTGATAACTTCATAAATTCCTACATCAATTAGTTAATAAGTATGGCTTGCGGTAACTGAAAATACCGTTAGACAGCATGTCGGTTACACCGAAGCCTGCACTGTCACCAAAGCCTTTAAGGACGAATTGTAATCCAATGCTGCTATCCAGCCTGCTGGTGCCATTAATAGCATCAACCGGTAGTTCAAGATCGGTCAGTACCTGACGTCGTGCAACTAAACGCACGGCCCAGCAACATGATTCGTATTGCACACCAAAACTGGCGTCTATCATACGATTATTTGTCACATCCCGATAGTAAGTACCCACCAGTTGCCAGTTGTCACTTACTGGCATAGTTCCCAACACGCCCATTTGTTGGATTTCCTGACCTGAGACTGCCCGACTGTATCTATGGTTCAACTGGAACAGGCTTTTACCACTGCCACGGTAATCCAGCGAGGCATTGCTTTTGATTAACTGATCGCTGTCTATATCGTACTGCACGGCCGTACTGAAATACCATTTACTGAACCAGTGCCAAATCATCTCTGCAGCCAGCATAGATTCTGTTGATGTCAGATCGTCAACGGTTTCTGTTTTGTCAGGTTGAGGTTTGGGATCTGACAGAAAGAAAATCTGGCCCAGACTAAAACGAAACAACTCGTTATCGATATTATCGTAGAAACGGGTAGTCCAGCCTACTGTAAGCTGGTTTGCTTCGTTAATCCGATCCAGGCCAGAATAGCGGTTTTCCCGGAATAAGCCGTAGTAGTCATCCTGCAGACGGGTAGTGTCATATAAGCCGATATTACTCTGATCGCGGTAGGGGATATACAGATACTGGATCTGTGGTTCAAAGGTATGCAGTGCCGGTTCACCAAACCATTCGTATTCGCGCTCAAAATTTACGCGGGAATGCAAACGTACCTTAGGTATGGTGCGGGTGACGTTGCTGCTGATGTAATCGATGTTGTTATCATCAAAGTCTTGCTGATAATAGGTATACATCAGACTGGCTTGAGCCGTAAGCTCCAGTGCCGGTGTGATAAACGGAATTTCAATACCAGGCTCGATATGCAGGCGATCGGCATTGCTTATTTGCGCTGTACTGTTTTCAAAATGAGCGTATTGCGCCTGCCAGTTAAAATTAACATTGGGTAACAGGCTGTAAGGCTTGGCTGAACTCAGGCTAAGTTCGGGTAAGGTACTGTAAGCGTTACTATAGTTACCCAGCACCTCAAAGCCCTGCACTTTAAGCTGCGAATGCACCTGAGTACCGTAATAACTTAACGCGGCCTGACGCAGCAACTGGGTATCGCTTTGGTTGCTGTAGTCTGAGCCCAGTTCGGTTAAATAGGCATCGTCGCTGACGTCGGTAAAGTCAATGTAGCCTCTGATCTCTGATGTAAAATCGCTTAAATGGCTAATGTGTCCCAGATAACGGCTGCCAAAATCTGATGGCTTGTCATTGTCAGAGTGTAAATATTCCAGCTGTAAATTACCGCGGTGTTGCTCGGTCAGATAACGAAACTCTGATTTGAGCTGAGTGCCGCGTTTACTCATATAACGCGGTGTCAGAGTCATATCATAGTTTTCAGCCAGATTAATATAATACGGCTGCTCAAGATCCAAACCTAAGCGCTGCGAGTTACTGATTTTGGGTAGTAAAAGGCCGCTACGTCTGTTCTCGTTGACCGGGAAGGTCAGATAAGGCAAATAAAATACCGGAATATCTTTAATTTTAAACACAGCATTGCGGGCTTCGCCCCAGCCTTCACTTTCTTCAATGCGGATCTCGCTGGCATGCAATGCCCAGCTGTTATCGTCAACCGGGCAGGTAGTAAATAATGCGCTGTCTAATGTCAGCACCTGCTCTGTTGCAGTAAGCTCAGCAGCATAGCCGCGGCCAGCCTGTTCTAAAAACCGGTAGTTGGCATCATTAAGGCTGGCTTTATCATTAATAAGATCGGCGCTAAATTCTGAGCCGCTTACCTGAATGGAACTGTTAAAGTACTCGATACCCCCTGCAGCTAACACCGTCTGTTGGCTGCTACTAAAATTCGCTTTGGGGGCAATTAACAAGGTATCACGATAACTTATTTCAACATTGCCAATAAATTCAGCAGTTTGATTACCGGATAAATTGACATTTTCAGAACTAATGCGGATTGCCGGGTCCTTCGCATTTAGCTGGTTAAATGCTACCGGGGGCTGGACTGGCAAATAACACATAGCCGCTTGCGAAGTCTGAGCATGGCTGTCAAAGCAGGCAGCACCAACCGGAACGAAAAAAAACAGCGCTAAACCATGCTTCATGCAGCTACTCTTGCCTTACGTAAAGGTTAACATTATCAGGTGTGCAAAGGACTTGCTATGATAAATCAATTTTAGAAATCCTGCTAATCCGATATAGTGCAATCAGTCGATAATCTCGTTGTGACAAAAGGGTTTGATTGTGTGGGGTAAAATTCTCGGGGCCTTGTTTGGTTTGGCATTACTGAAACTGCCCGGCCTGTTGATTGGCGTGATTATTGGCCATTGGTTTGATCGTGCTTTTAAACAGCAATTTGAGAGAAATGGCGGCTTTAGCGGGCTGTTTAACGACAATCTCGACGAACAGGCATTATTTCGCTATACCACTTTTTCGACTATGGGGCACGTTGCTAAAGCCACTGGAGTTGTGACGTCTGCTCATATCAGCCAGGCCACGCAGTTTATGAATCAGCTTGGTTTAACACCAGCACAACAAAAAGAAGCTCAGGCTGCATTTCGTGACGGTAAGGCGGTGAGTTTTCCATTGCAACCGCAGCTAAACAGTTTTTATCAGGCGTACCGGCGCCGCCGGGATGTGTTACAACTTTTTGTCGAAATTCAGATTAACACAGCCTGTGTTAACGGCCAGATGACCGCAGAGCAATATGCTTTACTGCAACAGGTTGCCGGACATTTAAACTTTAGCAGTGTGCAGCTGGATGCATTAATTATGGCATTTCAGGCGCAGAGCCGTTTTGCCGGACGTAATCAACCTGCCAACAGCACAAGGCACAGCCTGGCAGATGCCTATAAGGTGCTTGATGTAGCTGAGTCAGCCAGTGATGCTGTATTAAAGAAAGCCTACCGCAAGCTCATGGCACAACACCATCCGGATAAGCTAATGGCTCAGGGGGTGCCAGCAGATATGCTGGAAGTAGCAAAACGCAGAACGCAGGATATTCAGGCGGCTTATGAATTGATCAAGCAACAACGAAACCGCAATAAACTATAAGCCGACTGATGTAAGCCAACCATATATTTCCTGCAATACCCATTCTTGCTCATCGTTGTGATAGCCTGAACCGACAATCTGGCGTTGGCGGTAAATGGCTTTGAGCTGCTTTTTTGCCAGTTGCTGGCGCAGTTTTAACTGGCTGCTGACATAGTCGTTGTCGTATTGATGATTAATATCCAGAGTCGGGATCTGGTGAGAGGCCATAGCTTTGGCCAACTGCCGGTTCAGTTCGGGATCAGGCAAGTAGGCTCCAAGCATAATAAATGCGGCAGGTTCTTGCAGTTGTTTGTCGGCATACAAACGATTGAGTACCGCAGCGCTACTGCCCTGGGCTATCACTATACTAACACCAGGTTGTTGCTCAGCAGTACGTTGCACCGCTTCCATTCTGTCTTTCAGGCTAAGCTGATACTGTTGCAGGCTGTCTTCAGTCAGTGGGTGCTCAGGGTAAGAAGGGGGCATAAGTGCCAATGTGTGCCAGCCATAGTCCGTTAGTTGCTGGCGCAAATGATCAATATGTTTCGGGCTTGCAGCATGCTGTGACCAGTCGGGAACTAATATTGCAGTACCTTTGGTAAAGCTGGTCATGCTCTCACGTTGCAGCAATAAAAAAGTGCTGCCATTTACTGTTTGCTCTGTCCGCTCATAAGCGGGTAACTGGCGGTTTAAATCTGCTGTAAAGGCCTGCTCGGGTGTTATTATACTGGCATAGCCGCTAGCTGCCACGCCAAACATTGCAATCAGTAGTCCAAAAAGTAGGTAAGGCATAGCCTGATCTTATTTGCGGCGAATAATCCGTTATCGGCTGTTCGTGACAACTCTTTAACAGCTTTACTCTTGTTAGTAGGTTGGTTCCTGCGCGAGGGTGTGAGTTTGAACCTGTACATATTTGGCGAAGGTATAAAGAATTTGCGATTTATAGTCGAACTTTATATAAGTCGCATGCTGTTCCAGTACCTGCACGGCCGCTGCTGAGGGCAGAATAAAACAGAATTTTGTTGCTTTAAACTCTACCAGCGCCCGGGCCATTTCCTGCAGTTGTTCATTCTCTGCCAGCCGGGCAGTTTCTGTCTCTGAATTGCAGACGTGCGAGTTTTCCATCAGGTTAACAATAACAGGAGCTTGTTCCGCAAATGTGGCAAAACAGCTGAAGATACTGACACAACACCACAAACGAATTGGCCGATAATACTTTGACATAACAGACTCCAGACCAGAAAAAGCGGTACTTCACTCCCTGTTGCCGCTTTTAGGCAATAAAGACAGACTGGCTGTCATATCACTGTGGCATCACCAGCGCACGGCGACATGCTAGCACAGCTTTTTTACAAGGTGCAGCCTGTTTTTTACTAAGTGGGCGACAAAATAAAAAAGCCGCTGATTTACAGCGGCTTTTTTTATGAAAAATTTAAATTAACGCAGTACTGGCTCTTTAATCGTTGCCGTTACTTTAGCTTCAATGCGCTGGTTAGCGGCATGTGCAGCAGGTGTATTACCTTCAACGCGTGGTCTGGTTTCACCGTAGCCTACTGACGTAATACGTGAAGGCGCAATGTTAAATTTGCTTTTCAGCATATCGGCGACAGATTTAGCACGACGCTCAGATAAACGCATGTTGTAATCGTCCTGACCGATGCTGGAAGCGTGGCCTTCAATCATCACTGTCGACTCTGGGAAACGTTGCATAAATGCACCCAAGCCTTCTACATCAGAAATCTGGTTTGCTGGAATAGCGGCAGAATCGAATGCGAAGCGAACTTCGATATCTACATCACCAACAGCAGCCATTTTCTCTTCGAAAATGCTACAACCGGTCGCATCTACTTTATGGTTTGCAGGAGTGTTTGCACACTTGTCTGCAGTATCTGGCACGCCGTCACCGTCAGAATCTACTGGTGCAGCCTGAACTGGTGCAACTGGCGCAGGAGCCGGAGTTGGTGCCGCTTTTGCTGCAGCAGAACCAAATGCGTAAGTCATACCCAGTTTGATACCAGCATCGCCGTATGTTTCGTCAATGCCCTGATAACGGTTAGCTTCAGCGTATAAAGCGAAGTTTTGATTAAAGAAATGTTTGTAGCCTAAACCCACATTAAATGCTGTGGTATTTTGAGCCGCATCAAAACGCTTTAAACCACCTACCAGATAAACAGAAGACCACTGTGGCAAATGATACATTACATCTAAACCATAACGGTTACCGTTAACATCTGAACCGTCCAGCTTTGATTGCATTTCCATGCGGGCATATTCTGCACGGATAGCCCACTGTTCAGTCAGGTAATAACCTAACTCAACACCGTAGCCCCAATCTTTCTCCATGTAATTCCAATCTGGAGATTCAGTTTTGTCAGTATCCGGCATGTAATACTCACCGAATAAAGAACCAAATACGCGCTCTTTCAGATCAGCTGACGTTACAGTATCTGCATTAACTGCAAAGCTGAACAATGGTAAAGCTGCTGCTACAGCCAGAAAAGTTTTATTAAGTTTCATCCATATCTCCTTAGACTACACTGACACTTTTAACAATTAAGTTATTATGCGTTGGTTTTTGATTTTTTGTAGATAGAAATTAATTTCTATTAACTAACAATCTTATTTGTATTTGCATATGATATACCACTTATATGAACCGCGGGTTAATAAATGCAGTAATATCTTATTAAAAAGGACTTTTAGTAACAAAATGTAACTTCAGGCCCGTGGTGGGGTGGGTTAATATCAGTTTTTCGGCATGTAACTGCAGCCTGCCCTTTGCATCACCATAAAATTTGTCGCCAAGAATAGGGTGTTGCAGCCATTGCAGGTGCACCCGTAACTGATGCGAGCGACCGGTCACCGGGGTTAACTTTAGCCGGCTGAAATGCTCTTCACGCTGTAGTACCTGATAATGCGTCAATGATGGCTTACCATGTTCAAAGCAGACTTTTTGCTTTGGCCTGTTTGGCCAGTCACAGATTAACGGCAGGTTTATACTGCCGCTGTCAGCTTCAACCCGCCCACTAACGCGCGCAATATAATGCTTTTCAGTTTCACGTTGTTGAAACTGGCGGTTAAGTTCGCGCTGGCTGTCGGCTGTCAGCGCCATAACAACAATACCTGATGTTGCCATATCCAGCCGGTGTACTATTCGTACCCCAGGCCAGACTAACCGTGCGCGGTATTCCAGGCTGTCTTTGTGCTCTGCTGCTTTGCCTGGCACTGTCAGCAAGCCGCTGGGCTTATTAAACACCACCAGCGCCTCATCCTGATACAAAATATCCAGATAAGGCGACATCGGTGGCTTGTACTCCAGCAACATAATTAATCGTGGCTTACAACAATAAGGCGGATGGCATCAAGCTTCAGCCGTGCTTTACTGATGTAATGTGTTAGTTGCTGTTGTTGCTGAGCCAAAGCATCAATTTCGTCTTGTCTTACAGACGGGTTGTATTTACGCAAGGCAGTAAGGCGCTGCTGTTGTTCGTTCAGTGCTTGCTCTGCGCTTTGTTGCGCAGCCTGCATAATATCTGCTAATTGTTGTTCTGCCATCGCAGAGGCATTGGCAATTAACGGATGAATTAAGCTTTGCAGCGCACCCGCCAGCTTGCTGCCGGTTTGGCGACCAACAGGTTTCAGTTGTTTATTTAACTGCTCGAAGCTGACTTTAGCCGACAGGTTGTTGGCGCTTTTATCCAGCAATAAACGCAGCGGTGTTGCCGGTAAATAGCGGTTAAGCTGTAAAGCAGCTGGGGCGCTGGCTTCAACAATAAAAATAAACTCCAGCAAATAACTGCCAACTGGCAGGGCTTTATTAGCCAGTAGCGCCACTGAGCTGCTGCCATGCATTTCGGTGGTTAAAATATCCAGCGTACCGCGTACCATCGGGTGATCCCAGCTCAGCAACTGGATATCTTCTTCGGCCAGCGCGGTAGTGCGATCAAAGGTAATGGTAATGCCGTCATCATTTAGCATCGGATAGCTGGCGCAGTGCATATGCTCAGACTGGGTAAGGATAATACTAGTGTCGCTGCGGTCTTCCTGGTTAATACCCAACATGTCCCAGGCTTTAAACATTAGCATTGGCAGGGCAGTGTCGTTGTCCTGCGCTGCCAGCGCTGTTACCAGTGTTTTGGCAGCCGCGCCGCCACCGGAGTTTATTTCCAGCAGTTGATCCCGGCCTTGTTCCAGCTGTTGTTTTAATTGTTGGTTAAACTGACTGGTTTGGGCGATAAGCTGGTGCAATGCATTGTCGTCTGCAGTTTGTGCTGCCAGCAGCGGCAGTAGCTGTGGTGCAAACTGCTCAAACACTGTACGGCCGGTTTGGCAGGTATGCTCCAACGCATTTAGCCCCTGCTGATACCAATCGAGCAGTACCTGCTGGGCATGGCCGCTAAAATACGGCAGGTGGATCTGAATATCTTCCCGCTGGCCGATACGGTCCAGGCGGCCAATGCGCTGCTCAAGTAAATCCGGATTTAGCGGCAGGTCAAACAACACCAGATGATGGGCAAACTGAAAGTTACGCCCTTCACTACCTATTTCTGAGCACAGCAGCAACTGGGCGCTGTATTCTTCCTGGGCAAAATAGGCGGCAGCTTTGTCACGCTCCAGTATGCTCATCCCTTCATGAAATACTGCGGCACGGATACCTTCACGCACCCGCACAGCTTCTTCCAGCGCAATAGCGGTTTGCGGTCGGGCACAAATCAGTAAAAATTTGTCGTGCTTATGTTGTTTCAGTAATTGCAGCAGTTGCTCTACTCTGGGGTCAAACTGCCACCAGTTGCTTTGCGCATCTAACTGCTGAAACACTTGCTCCGGAAACAGGTTGGCATTAATCCGCTCTGCCTCCGTTAGTGTCGGGTTCAGGCTGAAATGCACTTTTAATGCATTCTGATATTGCTCAGGCAAGCTAAGTGGGTAAAGTCGTGCCTGGCGCTTGGGAAAGCCTTTTACACTGGCGCGGCTGTTGCGGAATAAAATCCGGCCGGTGCCGTGACGGTCCAGCAACTGGGCCAGTAATTGCTGCCGCGCTGTGGTTTGTTGCTCTGGATCGCTGCTGGCATCGGTTAGTGAGGCCAGTTCAGCAGTAATATCGCTTTCATTAAGCACCTGCTGCAGTGCCTGAGCTTCAGTCTGGCTCAGGTTGCGCTGCGTTAACAGTGGTTTGGCGACAACAGCAATATGCTGATAGCTTTGTTCTTCCTGCAAAAACGCGCTGTAGCTGTGAAAACGTGCCGGGTCGAGTAATTTTAGCCGGGCAAAGTGGCTTTCATGGCCCAGTTGATCAGGCGTGGCGGTAAGCAGAATTAATCCTGCCGTATTGGCTGCCAGCTCACTTACGCGCTGATATTCTTCGCTTGGCGCCTGTTCATGCCATTGCAGGTGGTGAGCTTCGTCAACCACTAATAAATCCCACTGGCTTTGTGTGGCTAACTGATGCCAGCGCGGATGATTTTTCAGAAATGCCAGGCTGCATAGTACCAGTTGTTCGGTATCAAACGGATTAGGATTATCCAGCAGCGACTGCTCGCAGCGCTCCTGATCAAAAACAGCAAAGTGCAGATTAAAGCGGCGCAGCATTTCTACCAGCCACTGATGCTGCAATGAGTCGGGCACCACTATCATTACCCGGCTGGCTAAGCCGCTGATAATTTGCTGGTGAATGATAAAACCGGCTTCAATGGTTTTGCCAAGGCCCACTTCGTCAGCCAGCAGTACCCTCGGCGCGTGGCGCTGCGCCACTTCGTTGGCAATATGCAGCTGATGCGCAATTAAGCTGACCCGCGGGCCGGATAAGCCCTGTAACGGGTTCTTTTGTTGCAAATGCAGCTGTTGCCACGCCTGATAGCGTAGGGTAAACCAATCAAAGCGGTCAATCTGGCCAGCGAACAGGCGGTCTTGCGGTTGGTTGAAGCTGATAAAGTGATCAAGAAAGGTTTCACGCAGCTCGGTGTAGCTGCCGTCATCCAGCCTGCTGCCGCAATATACCAGCGTGTCGTGCAACGGTTTGATAGCACTGATCTGCAGTTTAAAACCTTCAGCGCTGGCGACTTCGTCACCGATATTAAATTGTACCCGGGTTAATGGCGCTTCGGCCTGGGCATAAAGCCGGGTTTCTCCGCTGGCGGGAAACAGCAATGTTACATTGCGGCCTTCCAGCGCGACTATGGTGCCTAAACCTAAATCGGATTCTGTGTCACTAATCCAGCGTTGTCCCAGAGCAAACTTCATCTTGTACCCTATCAGCTAAAACGGGGGCGCTATGGTACTAGGAATCATGCTTTGCTGCATCTGTATTCGTATTAAATAGCGCAGAGTATTTTGTCATCTATTTGACATATCATAACGTCACAGTAAGAGTGGCTGAAGTTACAGTAAATTTTTGCATAAGCTGAGGCAAAGTTTATTAGTTGCACTATGCTTGTTTTATGACACTGGTAAGGACCAGTGTCAGGCGAAGAGGAGCCCCGTATGGCGCGAAGAAAAAGTAAAGAAAAAAAAATCTACGTTCTAGACACCAATATCCTGCTACACGAACCTTTTGCCTTCCTTAACTTCCAAGAACATGATGTTGTAATACCGATGACGGTGCTGGAAGAACTTGATCATATCAAAGACCGCAACAAAGACGTCAGCCGTGACGCCCGTGTTGCCATTCGTGCTCTGGAAGATGTGTTAAAAGATGCGTCGCCGGATCAGATGCTGCAAGGTGTGGCTATGCCGCGCCAGGGTGAACAAAAGCAGGGCGGCCATTTGTTTATTGTTAATGATCATCACATTACCGATGAAATCCCCGGCTTACCCGGCGGCGAAAATGATCACTTAATTATAAACACTGCGCTCTACCTGCAGCGGGAAAAAAGCCCGACTAAGGTAATTCTGGTTACCAAAGACATCAATATGCGGCTTAAAGCCAAGGGAGCCGGTTTAAAACTGGTAGAGGATTATCGTACTGACCAGCTGATTGATGATGTCCGCTTTTTATATAAAGGCTATTACAAATTCCCCGGTGATTTCTGGAGCCAGGTAGGCGAGTGCCGCACCGAGAACGAAGGCCGTGAAACCTATCATTACGTTAGCCGCAGCGTGCTGCCTAATGCTTATCTTAATGAATACCTGATTGATGAAGTGGAAGGCTTCGCCGGTAAAGTGGTGGCGATAACCGATAAAGAGATCCGTATCATTGATTTTGGTTATGAACGCTTAATGCACCGTCATGCCTGGGGTATTCACCCGAAAAATATTTATCAGGCCATGGCTATGCAGGCGCTATTGGATCCACAAATGGATTTAGTGATCCTGACCGGCCCGGCAGGCTGCGGTAAAACCTTAATTGCTCTGGCTGCTGCGCTGGAGCTGGTAATAGAAAAAGGTATGTATGACAAAGTAATTGTTACGCGCAATACGCCAGAAATTGCCGAGTCTATCGGGTTTTTACCCGGCACAGAGGAAGAGAAAATGGCGCCCTGGCTGGCCGCGATTACCGATTCGCTGGAAGTGCTGCACAAAACCGACGAACATCCGCATGCCAGCGTAAATTACATTATGGAAAAGGCCAACATTCAGTTCAAGTCAGTTAACTTTATGCGTGGGCGTAGTATTCAGAATGCGATCGTTATTCTGGATGAATGTCAGAATTTAAGCGCAGCACAATTAAAAACCATTATTACCCGTTGCGGTGAAGGAACCAAACTGATTTGTTCCGGTAATTTATCGCAGATTGACAGTAACTATTTAACGGCAGTAACATCAGGCTTAACTTATATAGTTGAACGATTTAAGAACTTTGAAGGCAGTACCACTATTAACTTAAATGGTGTGGTACGCAGCCGTCTGGCGTCTTTTGCCGAAGCTAATTTGTAAGCTGGTTATGTTGTTTATGAAAAGCCTGGTTGACTAATTATATAGTTCAACTAGGCTTTTTTTGTTCTTATTACCCTAAGGTCCATCCGGACATGCAAAGGAGTTGCATGAAAAACCCTGTCTACACCGAATATAAACGCAGTAGCTTGCTGGGGGGGCTGCTGGTGCTGGCTCTGTCACTATTGGGCGCCACCGGGCATTATTTACTGACTATTGACAGCAAAGTCGTGCATAGCAAAAGTCTGCTGGATAATGCAGTGCAACAGTTAGACAGCACCTTGCTGCCGTTGATGGGGTTTGCTGAGGCACTGCGGCGCAATGCACAGATTAAACTGCAATTACCCGCCATAAAAAGTGATGACAGCCTGCCGGTGTTATCGGTTACCACGAGTGATACCGAGCAGCTACCACTTTACGGCGAAAATGCGGCGCTTAATCTGGAGCTACAGATGTTGTTGCGCTTACAGCCTTATTTTGAGCTGGCTGGTGAAACGCAGCCGGTTGTCAAAGGACTGTATTATTTTTCGGAGCAGGGTTTTGCTTATAACGGCGCCTCAAAATGGCCGGATTACCTGGCCGAGCAATTGTTAAAATGGCGACAGGACACCGCGCAAACTTTAAGCTTTGAACGCGACTTAGTGTTTTATTCGCATTTTTCGCCACAGCAGGCAGCCATGATGGTGCCGCTGAGTTATCAGGATAAAAAGCTGGGCAGCTTTTTATACATAGTGGCAACCGACTCTTTGCTGGCACCGGTGCACAGCCAGTATCCGCAGCTGGATTTTATGTTGCTGGATCAGTCTGGCGAGCTGGTAGGCGGCGCGGGCAATATAAAACGTCCGCAGCGTGCCGATGAGCATATGTTGCAGGTTCAGCGTTTAAGCAGTACTCCCTGGTCACTGGCAGTGCTGGAATTTAAAACCAATGTGTTTGCAGCCGGGCTGCAGACATTTTTCTGGCACTGGCTGGGGTATTTGCTGCTGCTGGGGGCGCTGTTGGTGGCGTTACAATTGCGTTATAAAAAACGCACCTTGTCTGCTGTAGGCCGCTTAATTGTGCACATTGACCGGCTGGCTGCGGGCCAGCCCCATGGAGTGCGGCATATTCCACAAGGCTGGGCAGAGGTATTCGATAAGGTGTACCAGCTGCACGACAGCAAAAAGTCGGATTCAGAGTAAACGATAACCAAACTGGCCACTGCGGGTATACATAATATAGTCCTGGCTTATCTTACCGGGGGCGAACAGTGCCGGGCCGGTAGGGTCTACCAGTAAATACTCTTTGCCCTCTATGGTGGCTTTATCGTCAGCGCCGGTAACCGGCAATTGTACTGCCAGCATGGCATGCTGCGGTAAGTACACAATAGCCAGTTTTACATCCGGTAACAGCATACGGATCAGCGCAGCAAGTAACACCGTTTTACTGTCGCAGTCACCACGGTTCTCCTGCAACACTCTTAGCGGTGGGCTAAAAGTATTGCCGGTGGAATTTCGGCGATCAGATAAATCCTGATAGGGCAGTTGCTGTAACCAACTACTAATGTATGCCACCGTATCCCGGCTGGCCGTGTTAACCAGTTTATCATGCAAGGCTTTGGCTACCGGCAACAGGTCTTTCAGGCTGTCCTGCATCAGCCGCTGGTGGTCGGGCACAATAACAGGCCCGCTCCAGGGCAGGCTCAGTTGATAATAATAAGCTTGCTGCAGATAAAACTGGCTGCGCTCAGTAGTGAGTTGGCTTAGCTCCTGCTGCAGCTGTGGCAATAGTGTGTTATCGGCACTGGCGATCTGATAACTCAGCGCATTTCTGTCTGGCTGGCGTATCAGGCGGGCGTTTGGGTATTTTGCCATATGCATTTGCAGATCCCGCCATAAATACTGCTGCATAACGCTGGTTTGAAAACGGCGAAACTGGCGGAAATGATTGCTTAACGTAGGTTGTGCGATGCTAAAGTTCAGTTGCTGTGCCTGCCCGGCCACACTGAAGCGGTAATTAAAATGTGCCTGGCCGTCATCCTGTTGCAGGGAAAAACGTAACGTATCTGCCGCCAGTAATGGCGGCAGCAGCAGAAAAAACAACAGGATAAATTTCATTTAGCTCCGCTGACGTAATGCCCGATAACGTTGACCAGACAATAAGCATAATACCAGCAGCAACAAGATACCAGTGGCACCGCCTGATGCTTCAACCGTTGTGCTGCTGCCGATGTAGCTGTCTCTGTTGTAATCTTCCAGTGGAATGTAATCAAGGTTTGCGTCATCAAAACCGGAGATCTCTGCCAGCAGGTAGCCGGTTGCCGCGTCAAACAGACGGACAGTCAGCAAATAGTCGTCTGGTGCAAAGCGGTTTTCCAGCACGGTATCAATTGCCAGCCAGTCGTCAGGGCTTTGGCCGTACAATTCAAATATACTGCTGGTGTAATATACCCGCTCATCGCCATAGGTGGGCAGCAGGGTAAATTCAGCAAATACCTGTTGATACGATACTGAAGTATCGGCATCCAGTTCAACTTCCAACCTGTGGTAATAACCGTTGTCATTCAGATCGCCGCTGATAAACACATCAACACTGTGAAACCAGACATGGCTCTGGTAAGCCTGAGTCGTTACCCTGGTATCTTTCACGGTTTTTAGCAGCGGTTTGTGTTCACTACGCCGCTCAGTGGTAGTGCTGTCAGCACTACTGGCTTCGATTGGTGCAGCAAACCACAGCAGCAGGCAACTTAGCAGGCTTAAGCTGATATTTTTCATAACGGTATCTCCTTATGCTTTGTTACTATTACAGGCTGGCGGGATGAATTTTGGCTGAACTTCAACGTAAAGGATGTGTAAAGCAATGAGACTGGTTCGCACTGTAGTGGCTGAGGGCAGCATAAATGCAATTGATTTACTTAGCCTTCGTGTGCCAGAGCTGTCAAAAGGCCGTTTGAAAGATGCCATGGCCAAGGGCGCGGTGCTGCTAAGTGGCAAACCGCAAAAACGGCTGCGCCGGGCGCAAACTGCATTACAAACAGGTCAGCAATTACAACTGCATTATGATGACGAGCTATTACAACGCACTTGTGAGCCGGCACAGCTAATAAGCGATCAGCAGCAGTACAGTGTGTGGTTTAAACCGGCAGGTATGTTGTCGCAGGGCAACGAATGGGGCGACCATCTGGCGCTGCTGCGCGCAGTTGAGCAACATTTTGCCGCAAAGCGCCAGGTGTTTTTACTGCACCGGCTGGACCGCGAAGCCAGTGGTGTGGTTATTGTTGCCCATAGTAAAAATGCAGCGGCGGCATTTAGCCAGCTGATTGCCGGGCATAAAATCAGCAAACAATATGTTATCCGGGTGAAGGGGCCGCTGCCTGACAGCTTATTGCAGCAGGGCGAAATCAGTTTGCCGCTGGACGACAAAGTTTGCCTTACCCGTTTCCAGTTGTTGCAGTTTGATGCGCTAACGCAACAAAGCTGGCTGGAGGTTGATCTTATCAGTGGTCGTAAGCATCAGATCCGGCGGCACTTTGCCGCGGTTGGCCATCCGGTAATGGGAGATCCGCAATACGGCCAGGGCAATAAAGATGCCACTGGTTTAGCATTACAGGCGGTTACGCTTAGCTTTAGCTGCCCGTTGCGGCACAAAAGCCAAAGTTTCAGTGTGCCGCCAGAGCTCAGGTTGCACCGTTCACCAAAGCAATAACCGCTTAATTGCTCAGGTGAGCTCGTCGGCAATACTGGCGGGCAGTAGCGTGTTATTGCAGCTAAGTTCAATACTCCCCAGCCGGATAGCATTGAGTAAGTCTTGCCGTACCATATTACTGTGCCATTCACAGGCTCTGGCCGATTTACCGTGCAGTGCCAGTAACCACAGTTGTTGCTGTGGTGGCGAAGTGGCCGCCAGCGCCCAGCTTAGCCAGAAGGCTTCCGGCAGGGCGTTAAGTTCTGTCAGTTGCCAGGGCGTATCTGACAACTGCGGTAATGCCAGGCGTAAACTGATAAAAGCCTGGTTGGCAAAACGCTCCGGCAGTAAAGCCTGCAGCTGTGCCGCCAGCTGTTGTTGCAACGCTTTGGCAGTATCGTCGTCGGTATGCAAAGCCAGCCATAGCACATCGTCGTTAACGCAACTGGCGGTTAGCTGCGCACAATCCAGTTGTTGCATAAAGGTTTGCACCGCCTGCTGCAAGCGTTGTTCACCAAACTGTAATTTTAGCTCTGTTATTGCCGCTGGCGTAAACGCCAGGATATGCAGCGTGGTCTTTGCCGACTGATGTTGTGTACGCTGACAAAAGTTGTGCCAGTCGGCAGAGGTCAGTCTTACGGTGCTTTGGGTTACAGGTTTGCGCCACTTACGCCACACTAACGCTGATATCGCTGCCAGAAACAGCAGCAGTACAGCCAGCGCCAGTAACTGGCTGTAGCGCTGTTGTTGCTGCAATTGCTGTTGCAGTTGTGCCAGTTCAGTCTGGTGCTGGCTGGCCGCTGCAACCTGGCTTAAGCCGTTATTAATTAAATCCAGCTGTAGTTTATTTTGCTCGGCAAATTGCTCAAAGCGCTGGGTACTGGCTTGCTGCATGCGGGTGTAGGCCAGTTGCCAGTTACCCTGTTGTGCCGCCAGTTTAGACGCCAGCTCGTTGTAGCGGTATTGCAGGTAAGCTGCCAACTGTGGAATATGTGGTAGCAGCTCTGCCAGTAGCGCGTTTGCCTCTGCATATTGTTGGCGCTGAAACAATAACTCGGCCAGGGCTAAGCTGCTCTCATGCAGGTATGTTTGCAGGTTTTGCTGGCGGAATAACTGTAAGGCATCATTAAAATACTGTAGTGCCTGCTCATCCTCTTTTTGTAACACCGCCAGCCGGCCAAGACCCTGCATGGCCATACCCACCCGGAGTAAATCATCTTGCTGTCTGGCCAGTGTCAGCGCTTCGTTCAGATATTGGCTGGCTTGCTCTGCGGTATTAGTATCTTCCAGATAGGTTTCACCGATAAACAACAGGGTATAGGTATAGCTGGAATGCTGCTGCAGTTGCTGGTAGCGCTGTTTTGCCTGCAGTAAGTGAGATAACGCATTTTTGTGGTCTTCAATTTTGCGGTACGCCATACCAAGACGAAAGTGAATGGAAGCCAGCGCTTCGTTATCCTGCAGTGCTGTGGCCAGTTGCAGCGCCAGATTAAGATTCTGATAAGCCTGATTATAGGCGTTGTTCTGCAGCGCCAGCCGGCCCAGTATAATGCGGGCTTTTAGTTCAGCTTCAGGCTGTTGTCCGGTTAATGCCAGTGTCAGGCTGCGCTCGGCATAAGGAATGGCTTTTTGCACATGACCCAGCTGATTATAAGCCTGAGCGAAATTTTGCAGCACATCGCTGTATAGTTGCAGGCTGAAAGGATCGGTTTCGTCCTGCAGTATTAGCTCTGCCCGTTCCAGTTGGGTAATTGCAATGGCAGTGTCGCGGTATAAAATGCCATAAATTTGCGCTTTTAATAAGTATGCCTGCGCCTGCAAATACACCGGAGCTGAACTTTGCAGCACGCGCTCGGTGGCGTCCATGGCGGCTTCTTTATTACGCAACCGCAACTGTGTCAAACCCAGCACCAGCCAGTCTTCACTACTGAAAGACGCCGCTGGCTGCGACAGTAACTTATTGCTGACTTGTTCGGCATTGCTGCTGGCTTCATTCAGGCGCAACTGTAAGCGCTCAGAAGCCTGTGCCGCAGATGGCAGCGCTAGCGATAGCAGAGCTATATACAGCAGGGCGTTACGTATTGGCATAATAATAACTGTTTTTATTTTTATCGCAGTTTAGCCTTATTTCACCCTGGCAGCTACACCTGATGCCGTGGGCTGCCTTGTATAAATGCCTGTATGTTATCGGCCAGTTGTAACACCATGCGCTGGCGGGCTTCGGCGCTGGCCCAGGCCATATGGGGTGTAATCAGCAGGTTGGGTAAATTGGTGCGGATCAGTATATTGTCTGGCGCAGGTGGCTCTTGTGTAACCACATCCAGCGCCGCGCCGCCCAAAGTACCGTTTTGCAGGGCGTCAAGCAGTGCGGCCTCATCAATCAGGCCGCCACGGGCGGTATTAATCAGCAGGGCGTTAGGTTTAACTGCGGCAAAAACCTCAGCGTTAAACAGCTTTGTAGTGGCAGTTGTCAGCGGGCAGTGCAGCGATATTACATCAGCCTGTGCCAGAGCGTCGGTAAATGACACTCTGCCGGGGCGGCAAGACACTGCGCCTGGCTGTTCGGCAATAATCAGCTGCATACCAAATGCCTGTGCCAGTGCAGCACTGGCCTGGCCCAGAGCGCCATAGCCCACTACGACAAAGTTTTTATTTGCCAGTTCAGTTACCGGGTAATCCAGCAGGCAAAAGTGTTTACTCTGGCTCCATTTGCCGTGAAGCACGGCCTGATGGTATTGCTGAACTTTGTTGGTAAGTTGCAGCAACAGCGCAAAAACATGTTGTGGCACGGCAGTGTCGGCATAGCCGCGCACGTTGCAGACGGTAATGCCCAGCTGGCGGGCCGCTGCAACATCGACATTATTTACCCCGGTGGCGGCTACGCAAATTAGTTTTAAACCGGGTAAGGCCTGCAGCATCTCTGCTGTCAGCTCTACCTTGTTAACGATAGCAATACTGGCTGGCTGCAACCGGCTGACTACCTGCTGCGGCGTGGTGTAAGGATAACACTGCAGGGGTGTGGTGCTGCTGCGTAGTGGCGATAAGTCGGCATCGCCCATAGAGTCTGTATCGAGAAAAACCATATTATGCATAATATTGTCCTGTTAAAGCGGCCGACGTTATTGTTCCAGCGCGTTATACCAGCGCTTGGGCGAGCGGTAAACTGTTATGGCTCTGAATTATGCTAAAGTCGCATACCAACAAAACCTTTCTTATAGTGTGGCTCGCTCATGTTTCCAGTGCGTTTTCAGCCGTTTATTTTTGCTTTTATTATGTCTGGCTTTATGGCGTTTCTGATGTCAGGCATTTTGACATTTATTAATCTGGGTTGGTTTGATGCTTTTATCAGTGCCTGGCTTAAAGCCTATTTATATGCACATGCCTGTGCTTTTCCGCTGGTATTTATTTTTGCACCGCTAAGCCGCAAGATCACGGCAAAGCTGGTTAAAACGGATACCCACGTTGTTTAACAGCATGCAGCATTATTTAACGGTTTGAGCATTAAGCCAGTGCGGATGATGGCTGCTATATTGCTGTAGCCAGGTTGCAAAGGCGTCGGCCTGCAGCGGCCGGGAAAAATAATAACCCTGCACTTTATCGCAACCACATTGTTGCAGTTTGGTCAGCCCGGCCTGATTCTCCAGACCTTCAGCGGTAACAACAAAGCCCAGGCTATGCGCCAGTTGGGTTGTTGCGGCAACAATCAGAGCATCATTGCTGTTGTGTTCAATATCTTTAACAAAAGCGCGGTCAATTTTAATTTCATGCACCGGCAATTGCTTCAGATAGGCCAAAGACGACTGCCCGGTGCCAAAATCGTCAATCGCCAACGTAATACCCAGGCTGCGGATACGCTGCAACTGCGCTATTACCGTTGCTGCATCCTGCATAATGGCGCTTTCGGTAACTTCCAGCGCTAATGCTGCGGCGCTTAACTTGTATTGCTGCAGTTGAGCATTGATATTGTCAGCTAAAGCCGGGTTTAGCAGATCATGTACCGACAGATTTACGGCTATTTGCAGCCGTAGCCCTTGCTGCCACCATTTTGCTGTTTGGGCTATGACCTGTTGCAGCATCCAGTCAGAAATCAGGCTGATATTGCCGGAATGCTCCGCCAGACGAATAAACTCGTCCGGGGCAATCGGGCCCAGTTTCGGGTGTTGCCAGCGGATCAATGCTTCAGCACTGTGGCACTGCTGTGAGGCAAGATCAATTTTGGGCTGATATACAGCGTAAAACTGGCCATTGTGCAGCGCCTCAGGCAGGTCACGAATCAGCATCAGCTCTCGCTGGTGGCTTTCATCCTGGCCTTGCAGATAAATAGCAGTGCGTTGTGGTGCCAGCCGGGCATTGTCCAGCGCGATATCGACTCTGCGCAGGGCGTCATTAACGCTGCTTTGCTGGCGGAAAAAGTGATAAATACCAATACAAATTTTCAGGTTGATTTGAGAGTTAGCTAACTGATAACCCTCTCCCAAAGCCGCCAGCTTTGCCCGCACCTGGCCTTCGGTTAGTAAGGTATTGTATACCAGTAAAAACTCATCGCCGCCCAGCCGTGCCAGCATTGCCGGCGTTTCAGGCCCCAGTTGTAGCCGCCGTGCCAGCTGTTGCAACAAGATATCGCCGTTGCTAAACCCCAGTACGTCATTGATATGCTTAAACTGCTGAATGTTAATTTGCAGCAGGCTGCCGTCGCTGCTGGTCAGCAGGCTTGGCAGTAAACGCTCGACAGCGTTGCGGTTATATAAGCCCGTCAGTGAGTCATGCTCGGCATTAAACTGTAATTGTTGCTCACGCTGGCGGATATCATGCTGCATGGCGCTAAGGGTGCGGCTCAGCAACGCTACTTCGTCTTTACCGCGCACCGGAATAGTTTCGTCAAACCCCTGGCCTATGCGTCTGGCATAGTAGCTTAGCGCTTTGAGTGGCTGGGTAATGCTGCGGGCAAAAATAATACCTGCCAGTAAGGTAAGTGATAACGCCGCGCTGAAAATAAGCAGCAACTGATGCCGGAACTGCTGATAGCTGCTAAGCCAGCGCTGGTTAGATAAATGCTGCACAGCCCATAACTGCTGTTGTTGATCCAGCGGCAGCGCCAGCGAGATATAATCTTGCTGTGTGTTGCTATGCGGCACACCGGCATCGTTTATCAATGTATCAAGCAATGCAGGTAGTTGCTGTTGATAAGCTGCATCAAGCGTAGAAGTATATAACTGATAACCTTGCGCCTGCTCGGCCACAAAGCTGATATCCAGATCAGTTATGCCGCGGATCTGTTTGGCTAAGGTACTATCAAGCGGAAAACCCATGCCAACCCAGGCAATTAACGCTGGCGCTCTTACCGGGGCCAATACCAGTTGATAGGGTTGGCCAGCCAGATGCAAAATATCGTTTACCGGCGCTGTACTGTTGCCCTGTGTTTGTTGAAACAGCGGTGCTATATCGGCGGCTTTAATTGCTGTATCCGAGCTGGCCAGCAAAGCACCGTCGGGCGACAACAGTAAGGTAAGGCTGGCATTAATGCGGCTGCCATGGTTAGCCAGTACCGATTTTATAGTTTCCTGCTCTGCAGTGGCAACAGCACGGCGAAAGCCAAAATCGGTAGCCAGAATTTGCACGCTGCTGCTTAACTGGCCAGCTCTGTTATTCAGTGCTTCACGTAGTACTTTACTGGCCACGCTCAGAATATGCCCGGCCTGTAACTCACTGTCGCGTTTCATGGCGCTAAGCGTAGCCAGCCCGGTCGCTGTAGCCAGCAGGCTTAACAATACCAACAGAATAAGTATTAGTTTGGTGCGTAAAGAGCTGAATGTCATCAGGGCTTAACTATGTTTATTAAAACAACAATAAGGTTTAGCAAAACAGCACGACGAACAGGGGCGCCAAAAGGCAAGAATAAGGCATAATGCTGGATACCAAATTGGAAATTTTATTAACAATAGCAATAAGCCAGAGCAGGCTCAAATAAAAACTGGTAGCAAAGTAATGCTAATGAGACGGACAGATATTAAATGAAGACAGGATTAGCCATTCAACTGGGGTTGTTACTGCCGGTTATTGCATTACTTTATAGCCCAGCTGCCACAGCTGCTGATATTTGCCAGCAAGCCAGGCAGCAGCAGCGGCCTTGTGTGGCACTGGTGCTGGGCGGCGGCGGCGCCCGTGGTGGCGCGCATCTGGGGGTGATTGAACAACTGGAGCGCCAGCAAATACCGATCGATCTGGTAGTAGGCACCAGTATTGGCGCCTTTATTGGTGGTTTGTATGCCAGCGGCCATAGTGCCAGCGAAATTGCTGCCCGGCTGGAAAACACCCCCTGGGCGGATGGCTTTCGTGACCGCGTATACCGTGATGAAATGCCGCTGCGGCGTAAACATAAAAGCGACGACTTACCGGTAAATCTGGATTTGGGGGTATCAGAAGAGGGGGTGCGCTTGCCCAAGGGCATTTTAAGCGGTCAGGCGCTGGCAGAAATTCTTAACGGCACCTTTGGCCCTTTTGCTAACCTGAAGCATTTTGATGACTTACCGGTACCTTTTCGCGCAGTGGCAACAGATTTACTTACCCAGGAAGAAGTTATTCTCAGCGATGGCAGCCTGGTGCAAGCCGTTCAGGCTTCAATGAGTCTGCCCGGTGTGGTGCGGCCGCTGGAGCTAAACGGTAAGTTGCTGGTAGATGGTGGCGTGGTAAACAACCTGCCAATCAGTGTGGCGCGGCAACTGGGGGTAGACCGAATTATTGCTGTTAGCATCGATTCGCCACTGTTGCGCCGCGAGCAGATGGAATCTGCCTTTAGCGTTACTGAACAGCTAACCAGTTTTCTGGTGCGGGCCGGGGTGCAGCAGCAAATGCAATTGCTGACCGAGCGTGATCTGCTGTTGCAACCGGATCTGGTAAATATCAGCATGCTGGATTTTGGCAATATTGCCCAGGCTGTGCAGTCGGGGCGGCAAAGTGCTATCCGCTTTGTGCAGGCACTGGCCGATTTTAGCCAGCCGCAAAAAGTCTATCGCGAATGGTTCAGCCGGTTTGAACATACCGACGCCGCCGCTGTTAAAATTGACAATATTGCCCTGCAAAATGATTCCCGCCTTAGTGACGAGCTGTTGCTGGCACGGCTGGAGTTGCAACCGGGCGACTTTTATACCGAGCGCAGTATCCGCCGCGGCTTGCGCCAGATGTATGGCCTGGACACCTTTGAGCGCATTACCCAGCAGCTTACCGTCGATGATAACGGTGAAACCCTGTTAACAGTGCGGGCCGAAGAGAAAAGCTGGGGGCCGGGATATATGAACTTCCGTCTGATGTTTGAAGATGATTTTCGCAATAACCATCAATACCAGCTGGCCGCAGGTTATACCCGCAGTAATTTGTCACCCTGGGGGGCAGAGTGGCACTCTGAACTGGCGCTTGGCAGCAATAAATACCTGCATACCGAACTATACTGGCCGCTGGCAGACAGCGGTTTTTATACCGAAGCCAGTTACCACCACCGCCGAGATACCCAGTCACTGCAGGATACGCAGGCGTTATCTGCCGGTGAGCTGAAAAACACAGAAAACAGCCTGCTGCTAAGTACCGGCTGGAATATATCGGATCACGCCCGTCTGCAACTGGGCTGGACCTTGCGCGACGGCAAATACTTATTACCCAGTTTGTATGCCAGCCAGATTGGTACTGACACTGTCAGCTACCAGCGCAACGGGCCGGAGGTGCAGTTTATCTGGGATACGCTGAACAGCCGCAGCTTTCCCACCCGCGGTATTCGTTTGGCCAGTAACTACCGCTTTCTGAATGATGATGCTCTGGGCACTGCAGTGTCCAGTAAAAGCAGCAGTACCGAAGTGTTGGCGGCTAAAACCTGGCAACAGCACACGCTGCGCACCCGCTGGCGCTTTGACCATTACAACGCCGACGAAGACAGCTTTGCGCTGGAGCAGTTTAATCTGGGCGGTTTTCTGAATTTGTCCGGTTATCCGGCTGATTCACTGTTTGGCAGCCAAATCCAGTTTGGCAGCCTGGTGTATCTGTACCGGCTTACCGAGCAGAAAATCTCATTTTTTAATGCGCCGCTGTATTTTGGTACCTCATTGGAACGCGGCCGGGTACGTAAAGATCTGTTCGGTGCTTCCGGCGGCGCTGACGCCACCAATTGGTTGTGGGCAGGCAGTGTATTTCTGGGCTGGGATACGCCGCTGGGGCCTTTGTATTTTGGCGTAGGCATGGCTGAGCAGGGCGAGTCTGATTACTCTGATGCGGTGTATCTGTCGTTTGGCAAACATTATTAATACAACGGCTAGTACCAGTGTTTTACATACTTGCTCACACTTTGGCGTTGGAATAAAACGCTTTGCCGGTGATAAGCTTGGCGCCATATTATTAACAGGAAACCTACATGCAGTTAATTGTTACCGCCATTAATAAAGCTTACAGCTCAGTACAGGCTGTTAAAAATGTCAGCTTTCATATTAACAGCGGCGAAATTTTTGCCTTGTTAGGCCCAAATGGCGCCGGTAAATCGTCCATTATCCGTATGCTGGTTGGCATGACCAAACCTGACAGCGGCAGCATTATGGTCAGCTATCAGAGCCAGCACTACGACCATGTGCCGCGCCGCCTGCTGGGTTATCTGCCAGAAGACAGAGGGCTGTATCCCGACAAAAGCATAGAAAAAAACCTGCTGTATCTGGCGCAGTTACATGGTTTAAGCAAAAGCAAAGCCCTCAGTGAAATGGACTACTGGCTGGATGTATTTGAGCTGACAGCGCGGCGCCACGACGAGTTAAAACAGTTGTCGAAGGGCAATCAGCAAAAGGTACAACTGATCGCAGCCGTATTGCACCAGCCCGCGTTGGTTATTCTGGATGAACCCTTCTCCGGGCTGGATCCGATAAACCAGGAAAAAGTCGTGCTGTTTTTACAGCAACTGAAAGCCAAAGGCATGACGGTGATCTTAAGTGCCCACCAGATGGCAATGGTAGAAAAACTGGCCGACCATATGCTGCTGATGGCACAAGGCCAGGTTGTGCTGGCCGGCACCCTGCAGCAAATTCAGCAACAAAGCCAGAACCAGCGTCAGATGAAAGTGGGCTTTAGCAGTGAGGTAAATGCGGCACAGTTAGAGCAACTGGCAGCCGTTGTCACGGTACAGCAACTGCAGGCGCGGCATTATCTGCTAACGCTGGCAGAGCAGGCTAGTGTGTCAGATTGCCTGAAGCAGCTACTGCAATATGGTGAGCTGACCCAGGTTGAAATGCAGTCGGCCGATTTACATCAGCTTTATCTGGCGGCAATGGCTAGGCACAAACCGGAGGCAGCAGTATGATATCGCGGCAAAGTTTAATTGTGGCCAGGTGGGAGTTTTTACGTTTTTTTAAATGGAAACAGCAACTGGTGTCGTATTTACTGATGCTGGCCGTGATTGCGGCTATAGCGTTATGGAGTTTTTTCACCGATGAGAGCCAGCAGCAATATCGCATTGCGGTGCCGGCCGAGCTGCAAATAACCAACACCGAGCAATTTCAGTTTCAGCGCCCCGGTATAGCGCTGGAAACACAACTTATGCAGATGCAAAACGATGACTCCTGGCATGCCGTGATCAGCCAGCAGGACGGCCAACTGGTTGTGCATACCCTTACTGGTAAAAAATGGTTACAACAGCTGGACGAGGTACTGCAACAGCATTACCGGCATCAGGCTGCACAGCAGATGGGGTTAAATGCGGCGCAACTGGCAGCGCTGGAGCAACCGATAGAGATTGAAACCCGTTACCTGGACCAATCCTACAAAGGCAAAGATACCCCGGAGAAGATAATTGCCATCGGCGCGTTAATTTTGCTGTTTGTCGGCTTAAGTACGGCTTTTGGTCAGGTGCTGGTAAGCATTACCGGAGAAAAACAGCAGCGCGTAACCGAGCAGCTTTACGCCATAGTAACACCGCAGCAATGGATGGATGGCAAAGTGCTGGGCCATAGTTTCAGTGCGCTTAAGGCTATGCTTACCTCAGCTTTGGTAATGTTGCTGTCTTTTGCCGTGGTCAGTGTGTTTACGAAAAAAGCCGTCGACTTAAGCTGGCTGGATATCAGTGTGGTGCTGTGGCTGATTCCGTTTGCGCTACTGGGCGTAGTGTTATGTGCCAGCTTTATGGGCGCGATAGCGGCATCAATTGACGATCCGAACAACAGCGGTAAAAGTGCGGTAATGATGATCACCTGGTTGCCAATGGTGTTTACGTTCATAGTGATTGATAGCCCGGCAGGTATCGGCATGACAATACTGAGCTTTGTACCGCTAACGTCTTTTGCTGCTATGCCGGTAAAAATGGCTATGGTAACGGTGTCCTGGTGGCAGCCGCTGCTCTCACTGTTGCTACTGCTGGCCACCGTATACTGGATGCGCCGCGTTGCCGGCCGGGTGTTTTTACGCGGTATGCAAATGTACGGTAAAGAGCCGTCATGGGGCGATATAGTGCGCTGGGCGCTGAGTAATAAAGCCGACTAATCGTTTGCCGACAAAGCGCGCTCAACATCAATACCGATGCTGAGTGCGCCGCTATGGCGGCCCTGTGCATCCGCTACCGGCACACTGAGCTTTACCTGAAAACGCCGGGTAGACTGATCATATTCCACCACATCGATAAAATAGTCACTTTGCTGGCCAAATACACTGAGAAATGGCGTTTCATCCCCCTGCCAGTAGTCTGTGGTTATTTCGCTGATCGCCACATTAGCGCCCTGATTGTCCATTAGGATCACTTCTGTTACCAGGCCGCTGTAGTTTGCCTGCCAGTTGCGCAGCTGGGCCGAAGCTTTGGTTTCCAGCAGCTTATATGCCAGGCTGCCGTCGTTTTGGCCTTGCAGTAATTGCTGCTGCCACAGGGTGTCTTGCCGGCGAATTTCTGCCAGTGTTGTTGCTGCAAGGTTTTGCTGTTGCACGGCCTCCAGCAAGGTGTTGCTGCGGGCCAGTTGTTGTGCGTTGCTAAGCAATAAGGTCAGAATTTGTTGTTGCTCGCTCTGTGCCAGTGCAAAAGGCGCTGAAGCACATAAATGCACGGCGGCATTAAAATGGCGCATAAAACCGGGTTTTTGTTGTAAGCGCAACTGCGAAAAATACACGCCCAGCGGCACATAACGAAAAAAGCGCTGTTCAAACTGATCGGCCGGCAGTTTTAACCGGCTGGCGGTGTGGGTAAATTCTTCCAGATCGGCCAGCACAGCATCGATGCGCCCTATCGCTAATAACTGCACCAACTGCGCAATGTCACTGACTTCCACTTCCAGCTTGTAGTTCTGGCTATTAAACCAGTCGGCCTGATGGCTGCCTAAAATAGCGCCATAACGCACTTTACCGCTGCTGTCTGGCCCGCTGTGGCGCGGATGCCAGAACCAATACCAGTTTTCCAGAAACAACGGCGCCGACAGCTTGGCGTAATCGTTCATTTCATCGTTGGGAATAGCGGTAAAGTAGCCGTCAATGCGGCCCATTTTTACTTCTTGCTTGGCCCGGCGCCAGGGCATCGGCAATAACTTATAAGGTTGCTGGGTTTGTTGCATAATGCAGTTAATTTGCTGATGGCTGGTGTTGCCGCTGTTGGCAGGCACATTGGTGCCCAGCAGCACTGCGCCGCCTACGTCAGAAATAACAATTAAGGTGCTGAGCGACAAAGCTAAGAACATATCGATGATCCACAGTGTCTTGTAGCCGGCACCAAGTATAGCAGCCAGTAAGCCGGGTTGGGGTTGAACTTCAGCGCTGTCACCCACACTAAGGCTGTATACTTGTGGGCAAAGGCCTGAATTGAGGTAATTATGTTTTCATCGTTTAAACAGCAGGGTAGTCAGTGGCAGCAAATGTTTGCCCGGCGCCAAAGTGCGGGCCCGCTGCAGCGCTTACTGGCATGGTTAATACTGGGGCTGATGTTGCTGGCCGGTGCGGCTATTTTGGTGTTTATGCTGTTACTAAGCTGGATTTTAATTCCAATACTGCTGTTTCGCCACCGCGCTAAAATTAAAGCCTGGCAGCAACGCCAGCAAGCTGGCGCGGGTAGTACAGGGCAATCGGCAGAGCAGCCACGCAGTGTAATTGAAGGCGAAGTGCTGCGTAAGCGGGAAGATTAACCCGAGGCATACATCTCAGGAATACGGCCGGCAACCGGCTTGCTCTAAACCAACCGTTGAAGGCATGGATGCCTGAATCGAGCCTATAGGGACATATTTACGGCGTGTTGGTGTGAGCAAACCGGTTGGCGGTTAAGCATTTAGCTGTTATCAGGCGCCACACACAGCCAGCTTGGCCTGAATATAGTCACCGTGGCGGATAAACAATAAGTCAGCAATTTTACGCAGCATGGCCTCTTCATTCGGGTCCAGCACACCGTCGGCATACGCCTGCTGCCACAAGCTATCCAGCAGCGCCAGCCGGGCGTCATAACTAAGTTGCTTTAACTGCGCGGTAAACTGGTGCAGCGAGGTGGCGTCTTTTGCCTGTTGCTCTGCCAGCGCCACTACCGCTTTAGCATCCGCTGCCGACAGCTCAAATTCATCTTTTACATACTGCTCTGCCAGTGCCAGCTCTTCGTTGCTGCTGCTAAAATCGGCGTGTGCCACCATTAGCATTAACGATACACAAGCCAGTTCGGCCTCTGTCAGGCCATAGGTTGTTTTGCTGGCTGCCGGAGCAGACAAACCATCATTTACTTTATCAAGTAAGGTTTTAAATAACTGAAACATTGAATTTCCTTTATTGATTACCGCCATTAGAGGCCACTGCCGGCGCAAAGTTCTGCTAAGGCTGTTTGTAGGCTAAAGCATACCGAACTTGAAAAACAAGCCACAACACCGCATTAAGCTGGTAGCAATAAACTTGCAGCATAGTGCTGGCAGCATACCGTTGCCTTAGTCTGAGGTGAAGCTTGGCTATCCTGATTACAGTGTTACTGGGCGCAGCGATCATTGCGCTGGTGTTATTATCGCCTCTGTGGCAGCGTTATAAGCGCAAACAACTGATGGCAAAACCCTTTCCGGCGCCCTGGCGCGATATTTTAAAACGCCGCCTGCCTTATTTTCGTGCCTTACCGGCCGATTTACAGCTGCAGCTGAAAAAACATATCCAGGTGTTTGTTGCCGAAAAACAATTTATTGGCTGCGATGGCTTAACCGTTACTGATGAAATGCGCGTAACCATAGCCGCGCAGGCTTGCCTGTTGCTGCTAAACCGGCCGGATTATTACTACCCGAAACTAAAACAGATTCTGCTGTACCCGGCCGCTTTTGTGGTCAGTGGTAACAGCCCTGACAGCGCCGGGGTAATGCATGAACAGCGCCGGGTGCTGTCGGGCGAATCCTGGGGTTTAGGCAAGGTTATTTTAAGCTGGGCCGACACCTTAAATGGTGCCGCTAACCCTTGTGATGGCCGCAATGTGGTGATCCATGAGTTTGCCCATCAGCTGGATCAGGAAAAAGGCATTGCCAATGGCGCACCGCTGCTTGAGCGCAGCGGCGATTATCAGCAGTGGTCTGGCATTATGGCAACGGAATTTAGCACCTTACAGTTACAGGCGCTAAAGGGAGAAGGCAGTTTATTTGACCATTACGGCGCCACTAACCCGGCCGAGTTTTTTGCAGTAATCAGCGAAGTGTTTTTTGAACAACCAGAACAACTATCTGCGCAGCACCCGCAGCTGTATCAGCAGTTAAGCCGGTTTTACCGGCTGAATCCGCTTAGCTGGCACTAAGGTTATAACTAACAAAAAAGTGATCTGAAACCCGCTTTACGGCATACTCTTTAGCTTATTAAGAACAGTTCTTATTTGGTTAGGGATGCGTTATGCGTTGGTTGATAGCAACAGCTTTGCTTTGCAATACAGTGTCAATAATGGTGCAGGCTCAGGAGCAAGTGCCGGTACGGGTAGCCATGCCGCAGGAAAAAGGCCTGTCAGAGCAATTGGTACTCAGCGGTAGTTTAACTGCGCAGCAAGATGCCAGTTTGTCCAGCCGCACCGCCGGTTTAGTGGCTGAATTGCTGGTTGATGCCGGTAGCACAGTAAAAAAAGGTCAGCCGCTACTGAAACTGGACACCGCCCTGGCGCAGCACGAACTGGCGCAGCGCCAGGCAGCATTAAGCGCCGCCGAGGTGCTGCAAACCGAGCGCCTGCGTCTGGTAACTGAAGCGGAAAAACTCACCGAGCAGCAACTCTTTCCACAAACCGAATTAAGCCTACGCCGGGCCGCCCTGGCCGAGGCCGACGCTATGTTGCAACAGGCTAAAGCTGAGCAGCAGCAACAGCAGGAAATTGTCGCCCGCCATACTCTTACCGCACCTTTTGCCGGTGTTATTGCCCAGCGAACGACTGATGTGGGGGAATGGGTGGCGTTGGGTACGCCGGTGTTGCAACTGGTAAGCCTTACGCCGCTATTGCTGGATGTACAGGTACCGCAGGAGTATTTTGCTGCGCTGTCGGCACTGCGCCGTATTGAAGTACGTGCCGATATGCTGCCTGCTGAAAAACTCAGTGCTAAGCTGCTGGCCACGGTGCCGGTGGGTAGCAGCAGTGCACGCAGTTTTCTGGCCCGGCTTGAAGTAACCGACGGGCAACAGGCGTTGCTGCCGGGTACCTCTGCCAGTGCGACTTTTTATTTTGAGCGCGATGACGCCACGGTACTGGTGGTGCCGCCAGACGCTTTACTGCGCCACCCGGATGGTAATTTCAGCCTGTTTGCTATCCGCGATAATAAAGCCTACCGCCACAATGTTACGCTGGGCCGTAGCAGTGAGCAAGGCGTGGAAATTCTCTCCGGCTTGCCGAAACAACAAGCGGTGGTTGTGCGCGGCAATGAAACACTGCGTGACGGCCAGGCTGTGCGCGTACTTAGCGACGATAAGGAGTAAGCCATGCTGGAAGCCGGTATTCGCCGTGGCACTATTCTTACCGTAGCGGTATTAATTATTTGCGTACTGGGCATTGTGGCAGCACTGCGTATTCCGGTGCAGATGATCCCCGATCTGGAAGTACGCACCATCAGTGTGGTTACCGGCTGGCCCGGCGCCACGCCACAGGATGTAGAAAAAGAAATTCTGATTGAGCAGGAGCGCTACTTACGCACCCTGCCGAATTTAAAGCGCATGGTGTCGCGCGCCAGTACCGGCTCGGCTGAGGTAGAGCTGGAGTTTCCGTTTGGTGTTGATGTAAACGAAGCACTGATCCGCGTTAGCAATGCGCTAAGCCAGGTATCGGCTTATCCGGAAAACGTTGACCAGCCGCGCTTATTTAGCAGTTCCTATTCCAGCAATGCTTTTATGTATTTTCGCCTGATGCCACTAAGCGGTAACCCGCTTAAGCTGGATATGGATATGCTGCGCGATTACGCCGACGACTATGTGCGGCCGCAAATGGAGCGGGTGCCAGGCGTGTCTGAAGTGGGTGTTAGCGGCGGCGCCGAGCGCCAGGTTCAGGTGTTGGTTGACCCGGCCAGGCTGGCGCAGCGCGGCATTAGCCTGACTGATGTGCGTGACGTAATCCGCGCCCGTAACCGTGACAGCTCAGCCGGTGATATCGACAGCGGTAAGCGGCGCTATTTGCTGCGGATGGTGGGCCGGTTTGATCGTATCGACGAGCTGGAAAACCTGATCCTAACCCAGCAGGGCGATAATCAGGTGCGGTTGAAAGATGTGGCCACCATAGTGCTGGACCACTTTGAAGTGCGCGATTTATCGTTTGCCGATGGTGAACAAACGCTGGGGTTATCTGTACGGCGTGAGCCCGGCTCTAATGTTATTAACATTAAGCAAGGCATGCTGCAGGTGGTAGAGCAGGTTAACCGCGATATGCTGGCGCCCAACGGCCTGCAACTGATGCTGATAAGCGATGATGTGCGCTACGTTGAAGATTCTATCGCCAATGTCTGGACCAACCTGGCATTGGGCGCTTCACTGGCTACTTTAGTGATGTATCTGTTTTTGCGCTCTGGCCGCGCTACGTTTGTAGGGGTAATTGGTGTGCCCATTTGTACTATAGCGGCGTTTTTAGGCCTGCTGGCGTTTGGCCGCACCATCAATGTTATTTCGCTGGCAGGTGTCGCTTTTGCTATCGGCATGACAGTAGATAACACCATAGTAGTGCTGGAAAGTATCGAGCAGGCGCGAAGGCGCGGCCTGGACCGTATTGAAGGCGCTATACGCGGTGTGCGCGATGTCTGGCCTGCTGTACTGGCTTCAACCCTGACCACAGTGCTGGTCTTTATGCCGATCTTATTTGTCGAACAGGAAGCCGGCCAGCTGTACTCCGATATCGCCATTGCCATTGCTGCGGCAATTATTGCTTCTATGCTGGTGGCAGTGTTTGTGGTGCCAGCCGCCATTGCCCGGCTGGGCTTTGGTAAAAGCGCAGCTATGCACCAAGACAGCATGCACCAGGACAACGCACAGGAAGACAGCCAGAGCCTGGCACCCGGTGCCATATTACGCATGGTACAGGCGGTTGTGCGTACCAGTTTGCGCCGTGGCTTGGTATTGGCACTTACCGCACTGCTCACACTGGGCGCTGCCTGGTATTTGCTGCCCCCGGCCGAATATTTACCCGAGGGCGAAGAGCCAAAAGCCTTTTCGTCAATGATAGCGCCGCCCGGTTATAACCTGTCAGAAATGGCTGTGATCGCCGAGGAAGTAAAAACCTACCTTAGCGCCCAGGTAAATGCTGATCCGGCGTTATTTGATCGCGGCGAAACCACTATGCCGTCGTTGCAGTATTACTCGCTCAGTGTATCGGTAGGGCGCATCCGTGTATTAAGCGAGCCCACCCGGCCGCAGGATATCGGTGCCATGATGGATGCGATAACCGAGCTGTTTCGCCAGTATCCCGGTATGCGGGCATTTTCGTCGCGAGGCTCTATTATCAGTAGCAATGACGGCGGTACCCGGGCGGTAGCGCTGGATATTTCCGGGCCGGATTTAGCCAGTTTATATAGCACCGCAGATGCAGCTTATGTGGCGGCAGGCCAGCTGTTTGACAACCCACAGTTAAGCTCAGAGCCATCGTCGTTGTCGTTGGATCAGCCGTTAGTGGAGATCCGTCCGCGCTGGCAGCGCCTGGCCGAGCTTAATTTTAGCGCCGCCGATTTTGGCTTTGCCGTATCGGCACTCAGTGATGGCGCCTTTGTGGATGAGTTTTTTCTGGCAGACGATAAAGTCGATATTTTCCTGTTCAGCAGCGCCGGGGCAGAGCAAAGCTTGTCCAGGCTGGCACAAATGCCTGTATTAACGCCACAGGGTGCCGTATTGCCGCTTAACAGCCTGGCTGATCTGGTTGAGGTGGCCGACAGTGACACTCTGCGCCGGGTTGATGGCCGCCGTACCGTAACGCTGTACATAGTGCCACCGCGCGAGGTCGCACTGGAAACGGCCGTGGCGATAGTGCAGCAGCAACTGGTGCCGCAATTGCAGCGTGATGGTGCTATAGGTTCCGGCGTTACGCTGGATATCTCCGGCGCTTCTGATCAGCTGGATGAAACCAAAGCTGCACTCGGCAGTAACTTTGTTATCGCCATTGTATTAATTTACCTGCTGCTGGTGGCCATTTTCACCCATTGGGGTTACCCGCTGTTTATTCTGGCTACTGTGCCACTGGGGCTGGCCGGCGCTTTGGTTGGCCTGGCGGCGGTTAACGGTGTCAGCAGTGCGTTGGCGCTGGTGGGGCTGGGCGGTTTTCATCAGCCGTTTGATATGATCACCATGCTGGGCTTTTTAATTTTGTTGGGTACTGTGGTGAATAACCCGATTTTAATTGTTGATCAAAGCCGCAATAACCTGCGTGGTGGCCATATGGCGGTAACCGAAGCCGTAGTAGAGGCCGTGGCAACGCGGCTACGGCCGATATTAATGTCTACCGCTACCACCGTTTTTGGTTTGGCGCCGCTGGTGTTAATTCCGGGCGAGGGTACAGAGCTGTATCGCGGCGTCGGCATTATAGTGCTGTGTGGTTTGTTGTTTTCTACGCTGATCAGTCTGACATTTTTACCGGCGCTGCTGGTAACGGTGCTTAGCCGTGTTCAGGGAAAAACACAAAACGGATCACCTGTGCCGCCACCAGCGCAATCATCAGCGGAATAATATAACGGCTGAGTTTGGCGGTTTTTTCTGTGTCGCGGCTGCCAAACTTTTCTGCCAGTGTAACCAGAATAAACAGCGCGGCAAACAGCAGGGCTAAAATGGTAATTAACGTGGTCATGGTGTGCTCCGTTGCAAGGTTGCGGCAAGCTTAACCTGTTTAAACTTTAGTTTCAAAAAGGCCTTGTCACCGCTTCGCGCTAAAATAACTGCATGCTATGCTGCGCGCAGTTATCAGCTAAGTTAAGGACAAAACAATGTTATTGGCAGTAGTCGCGTTAATTGCCGGTTTGGCACTTCTGGTATGGAGTGCTGACCGCTTTGTAGATGGTGCAGCAGCCACCGCCCGTTATGCCGGTATGCCGCCGTTATTAATTGGTATGCTTATTGTCGGTTTTGGTACCTCAGCACCGGAAATGGTGGTGTCGGCCATGGCCGCCGCCGACGGTAACCCGGCACTGGCGCTGGGCAATGCTTATGGTTCTAATATTACCAATATCGCCCTTATTCTGGGCTTGGTTGCCCTGCTTAGCCCTATTGCTGTGCACTCTCAGGTGCTGCGCAAAGAGCTGCCTATTTTAATGCTGGTTACCTTATTCGCCGGTTGGTTGTTGTTTGATCATCAGCTAACCAGCTTTGATGCTGCGTGTTTGCTGGGCGTATTCTTTGTATTAATGGGCTGGTCAATCTGGCAGGGCATGCGTAACCCGCAAGATGCGCTGGCTACTGAAATGAACGACGAGCTGACCGACAGCACCAAAATGACATTGAAGCAGGCCATTATCTGGTTACTGGTAGGCCTGGTGTTGTTAATTGTTGCGTCGCGCATGCTGGTTTACGGCGCCGTGTTTATTGCCCAGGGCCTGGGCGTTAGCGACCTGGTGATTGGTTTAACTGTTGTTGCTGTTGGTACCTCGCTGCCCGAGCTGGCATCGTCGTTAATCGCCATTAAAAAAGGCGAGCATGATATTGCGCTGGGTAATATTATCGGTTCAAACCTGTTTAATACGCTGGCCGTGGTAGGTATAGCGGCAGCTATAGAGCCAATGGCAGTTGATGCCGTGGTGTTAACCCGTGACTGGACCTTAATGGCCGTATTAACCGCAGCAGTGTTTGTAATGGGCTACGGCTATAAAAAGCAGGGCCGTATAAACCGGGTAGAAGGCGGTATTTTGCTGGCAGTGTTTATCGGTTATACCGGTTATCTGGTTAGTACTGTTATTGCTTAACATGACTATTGTTTAACACAGACAGGAGATTAATGGCCGCGCCGCGCAAAGAACTCGATAGTGGATATTACCTGCAGCACTTTAACGAGCTGCTGCAGTTTGTCGCGGCGCACTATCAGGGCGTATTAACCAACGATAGCCGTGCCTTATTGCAGGATTTTGCCGCCTTAAGCGCAGCAGCGCAGCAACTGCTGGTGCGCATGCTTAACCGCAAAGGCAGCGTATTTGCCGATACCGAGCTTAGCTACAGCGAAATTGGCCCAACCGCACCGGTGCTGGACGAGTTAACTCAGGCCGGTTTTATTGCAACGTTAACTGAACCTGATCTCGCCGATTTTTGGCTGCGTTTATCTAAAGACACTTTATGGCAATTACTGCAACTGGCAAAAGCAGAGCTGGCTAACGCTGAGCACGCCCACACCGATGCCAGCAGCATTAAGAAAAGCCAAACCAAACCGCAACTGCTGGGCGCAGCCTTAAAGCTGCCGGTAAACTGGCTGGTGCTTATTGCCCGGTTGCCACAGCGCTATGTGGTGCTGCAACGGCAGGACGCACTTAACTATATTTATTTTCTCTATTTTGGCCGCCTTGAAGCCAACTTATCATTATTTACCCTGCGTGATTTAGGCATCCGCCAAACCGGCCAGTTTAAACAGCAGTTTACGCCGCGCTTTACGCAAGCCCAGCAGGCACTGCTGGCCTATCAGCTGGCTAAAGCCAAACCGGCCATTATCGAACTTGGCAAGCAGCTAAAAAAACAACCGGATAATGCTGCAGTGCTGCTGAGCCAGTGGCTGAAGGAGGTGGCGCAGTGGCCACTGCCAGATGATAACGCCTTACTGCTAAAGCGCAGCGATCGCTGTTATCAGCTGGGTAAGCTGGCCGAGCAATATAAGCTGAACGATATTGCCATCGCGTTTTACCAGCAAAGTAATGGCTTTCCGGCCAGTGAGCGGCTGGCCCGTTTATATGCGCAACAAGGGCAAACCACGGGTAATCAGGAGCGCTGCCAACAGTATTTACAGCAGTTATTAGACGACCCCAGCTGCGACGAAGAATGGTTGTTTGCCGAAGATTTTTACCAGCGTAAGTTTGGTGAAACCACTAGTGGCCGTAAAAGATCGCAGCTTACGCAATTACTGCACGATGCGCCGCAGGTAGGGGTAGACGAGCTGTATCTGGGTAAAGCCGAGCAAGGCTTAATGGCGCATTATGCCGCACAGGGTTATACGGTATTTCACGCCGAGAACAACCTCTGGCTGGCACTGTTTGGCCTGTGGTTCTGGCATGAATTATTCGAGCATAGCGACAGCACCCTGCATAACCCGTTTGAGCGCCGGCCGCGCAATTTAGCCAGCGGCGGCTTTTATCAGCAGTTTGCCACTGAGATTGAGCAAAAGCTAAACCAGCTGGCCGCGCCAACTGCAACCAGCACACTGCTTAGTGCTTTAACGGCGCATTACGGCAAAGCCAATAGCTTGTTTTACTGGCACAACGATTTAGCAGAGCAGTTACTGCCGCTATTGCAACACGCCCCCAAAGTAGAGGGGGTAAACAGCTTAGTGCCAATACTGCGCGCCATGGCGCAGGATTTTAGCCGCTATAGTAGCGGTTACCCGGATCTGTTTTTGCTCAAAGATAACCAGCTTGAATTTATCGAAGTAAAAGCCCCCGGCGATAAAATACAGCGTCACCAGTTAGCCCGGCTGTTAGCGCTGCAAAACGCCGGTTTTAGCGCGCGCATAGAAAAACTGCAGTGGATAGTTGACCCAAACCGGCTGTATGTGGTGCTGGACGTCGAAACCACCGGCGGCAAAGCGGGGACAGATCGCGTTATCGAAATCGGCGCGGTTAAGGTGCAGGCCGGTGAAGTATTGGGCACCTTTAGTACGCTGTTAAACCCGGGCCGTTATATCCCGTCTTTTATTACCCGGCTAACCGGTATTAACAGCGCCATGGTAGCGGATGCCCCCAGCTTTGCCGATATTGCCGCTAAGCTCGCCGAATTTTTACAAGGTGCTGTTTTTGTCGCACACAACGCCAAGTTCGATTACGGCTTTATCCGCAGCGAGTTCGCCCGTTTAGAGCAACCCTTTGATATGCCGCAGCTCTGTACCGTAGTTAATATGCGCCGTTATTATCCGGGGCTGCAATCTTACAGCCTGGGCAAGCTGTGCGAAGAGTTCGACATTAAACTCACCAACCACCACCGTGCACTGGATGACGCAACCGCAACGGTGGAGTTATTAAAGCTGATTAATGCCAGGCGCTGTGCGGCAGAACTTCCGACAAAATAAAACTGGTGGAACATGAAAATACATTCCAGACCTCTGAATGACGATGATTTTAAACAAATGAGAGAGCTTCTGCTGGCATGATGCGAAAAGCCGGTTTTGAACTGGTAGAAACCTTCTATGACCCTAATAAGAGGTCTGTAGGATCAAGAAAAACGTCGGTGCTGGTGAAGGGCATATAAAATCAATAGGGTGACATTGATTTGCTGTAGGCAAAAGTTACTTACAGAAATATCAACGTCACTGACTCCATCGACTCATAGCGGCAGCGCCGAACGCGTTTTCTGCGAAAGCATCCCCAAAATACGGTTAAACCGCGATTCCTCCATTCACGTTTAGACGTTCGCAGCTAGCTTAAGCTGCTCGCCGAGCTTTCCCACGAAGCCCTGCATGGTTTCCTCGCCTAAATCTACCGCCTTCGCCCCACCGCCAGCAACGAGCGTCACGTCGCTGATACCGATCACGCCAAGGATCAGGCGCAGATACCGGGAGGCGATGTCGCGGTCCTGAATGGGTGATCCCTCGGTATAGATACCGCCTGATGCGATCAGTACTGTCGCTTTCTTGCCGGTCACGAGTCCGCTTCCATCAAAGCCCAATGTCATGCCTTTGCGAACGATGTGGTCCACCCAGGCTTTAAGGACAGCCGGCACATTGTAGTTGTACACGGGCGTTGCAATAACAATGTGATCAGCGGCGAGTAATTCCTCCACGAGTTCGTCTGATAGGCGCAGCGCGTCTGCCATCCCGGGCGACTGTTTATCCGCAGGTGTGAAGTACGCTTGCAACCAGGCGTTGTCGACAAACCGGAGTTTAGTCTCCAAAAGGTTGCGGTGGATGACTTTGCCATCGGCGTGGGCTGTAACCCAGTCATGCACGAAACGCCGCGTCATGTTGTGTGATACCGATTGCTCACCGCGGGGGCTGGCTTCTATGACCAATAGCTTAAGCATTTCAAATCTCCTAAAAAGTAGTCAGGAGTGCCACAAAGGCTTTTCTCCCAAGCTGGGTGTATGGAGAATATATAACAACCTCTTTATTAAGATAAGTGATTAAAATATGATAGAGAATATCGGTATTTGTGATGGATTTGGAGTGCACCTTGATAGGAAGTCTTACACTTGATCAGCTTCGGGTTTTGGTGACAATTGCGGATGTGGGCAGTTTTTCGGCTGCAGGGCGAAAGCTGGGTCGCGTCCAATCCGCGATAAGCCAAACGATCTCGACACTTGAGGATATCCAAGGCGTGTCGCTGTTTGAGCGCAGTGGCTACCGGCCAATTTTGACAGACACCGGGCGGGTTCTTGTCGAACAGGCGCGCTTGGTATTGGCAAGCGCTGCAAGGTTCGAGGGAGTCGCAAAGGGGGTTCGCATGGGCCTGGAACCGGAGCTCGTCATTGCAATCGATCCTTTAGTGCCCTCGGCTCCATTCATCGAAAGTCTGTCCGCCCTGAGCCTGGCCTTTCCGAATCTGCCTGTCAGTTTTTCAACCGAAGGGTTGGGCGGCTCGTTGCGGCGACTCAGAAATGACTCGACTGCAATCGGTATCTGCTTGCTGCTTCCTGCTGTTCCGGATGACATTACCGCTTATCCATTGCTACGCGTCCGGATGCAGGCGGTGGTAGCCCCGGGGCATCCGCTTGCCAGGCTTGGCCGTGCGGCGACGCAAATCGATTTGGAGCCGCATGTTCAGCTTGTTCTATCGGACCCAATTGATCCCGGAAGCGCAAACTTTGGGCTGGCAAGTGTGAGATTTTGGCGCTTCGTGGATCTCGGCCGGCGCCTCGACTTTTTACTCGGTGGTTTCGGATGGTGCCGCATGCCTGAACATCTCGTATCAACGTTGATACGAGATGGACGCCTGGTTCCGCTGTGTATTGAAAACGATCCGACGCCAGAGGAAGGCCTGACGATTTATGCCGCACATACGCGTAACCGGCCCCTGGGGCAGGCTGGCCAGTGGTTGCTCGATGATCTCAGGCGGCGTCTGTAAATATAAGACGATCATAATAATATTTAGGGCCAGATCAAAATTATCCTTGCTCAAACTTTTAACCTAATTCCGATTAATGCCCGGCGGCAGCTGAGCCAGGGCAAGAGCTAGCGCAAGAAATCGTACAAACAATGCTAGTATCGACAGCAAACCGGTTGTGCGAAATGGCATTGCCGAAGTAACTGACAGCAACACATTATTAGCATCAGAGCAAAAGGAGGGCGCGTGGACCCGGATTTCTGGCAGGAAAAATGGCAAAAAAGACAGATTGCTTTTCATCAGGCGGCGGCCAATCCTTTGTTAGTCAGTTGGTTTAATCAGCTGGCACTCGCGCCCGGCGCCTCGGTTTTTCTGCCACTGTGCGGTAAAAGCCTCGATATACACTGGCTACTGGCGCAGGGTTATCACGTCGTCGGCGCCGAGTTAAGCGAAATAGCTGTGCAAGAACTGTTTGCTGAGCTTGGGCTAACGCCCGACATTAGTGGCGCAGGCAACTTGCAGCTTTATCGTGCGGAACAGTTGCAGGTGTTTGTCGGCGATATTTTTCAGTTGTCAGAAAACACCCTGGGCCCGGTTGCCGCCATATATGACCGCGCCGCACTGGTAGCCTTGCCTGACGCTATGCGACAGCGCTATGCACAACACCTTATAACCATCAGCCAGGGTGCGCCACAATTGGTCATTTGCTTTGAGTATGATCAAGCGCAGCTGGCAGGGCCGCCGTTCTCTGTTGACAGCCTGGAAATGCATAAACTCTACAGCAGTGTTTATAGCCTTAACTGCCTGGAAAAACGTGAAGTGCCAGGTGGGCTAAAACGAAAGTGCCAGGCCACCGAGATCGGCTGGCTTTTAACACCAATAGAGTCAGAGCAAAATTAAATTATGTTGAGGTATCAGGTCTAATTTTTATCTGCCCCTAATAATTCATAATTTTAATAATTTATGTTTTACCAAAAATCTGCACTAAATGGCTATTTAAATGTACAGTTTTACCTTTGAGTTTTTTATCCGCAACTTGCGGGCTTAAAGCCCGTATTTTGCAGCAACATAAATTGCTACAAGATAAAAATGCTTGATTTACATTCAGCTAGCGCCATAGACTGAAACCAATTATAGAACTTGCGGGATCGAAAAACGCCGCTCGCGGGTTCTGATCCTTTGAACAAGCTGTTAGTTCTACCAGGAGTGAAAATGAAATTCTTAGTTATACTTTTCGGCCTTCTATTTATATCTTTCGCACACGCAAACGAAGGCATTGATATTAACAAGCTTAGGGAAGGTTCAATCAAGGAAATCCATAAAATCCACCCGAATACGAAGGGTAATGATTTGGTGTTTGTAGATATGGAGGTGGAGACCAAGAGTAAAAAATTGGCGGAAATCTATATTGAACTTAGCTTTGTAGATAAAAACTCACTTCACTCAGATGAATATTCAAAATACGCATACGATAGATATATCGTATCTTTCAACATCGTATCAGGCCGCCTAAAAGAAGTAGTTAAAGGTGGCTGGGGTTCATATCAACCAGTGGATAACGATGTACTTAAGTAACCCGATAATAACTAACAAGCAAAGGGAGCATCGCCCTTCGGGCTGGATGTGCTAACGCGCGCCGCGGCTTTGGGCGTTAGCTTTCAAAGAAAAAATCGAGGAATGATGGTACCTAAAGAGTTATTCAAATATAGAAACTTTGAAAAGTACACCATCCTAAGTCTATTGAATAAGGGACTTTGGGTGCCAAAACCTGTTCAGCTTAATGATCCATTTGACTCGCAACTTAAGTTACTGGTTAGCGATGTTAGTAAAGCTGAGTTTATCGAAGACTTTGGTAAGTTCCAGCACTGGTACAAAAACGAGACTGGTAAGCTTATCACTTATAATGGTTTTGATGATTTATTTGAAAATGGAAAGCCAAGTACATACCTCAAACAAAAAGCTGGTATGGTGGCTGATTACTGGAATGATAAAGCGGAAACAGTTGGAGTGCTGTCATTATCATCAGACCCAATTAATACTTTGATGTGGTCACATTACGGAAATAATCACTCAGGTATTTGTATTGGTTATTGTCCTGAAAAGCTATTTCCTAAGTCTATTTCAATGGTCAGTGATTGGTTACACGAAGTTGAGTATAAAGAAGAAAGTGAAATTACCAGAAACGCATATTTGTTGTATGCTGCATGTGGTATGTGGCATTCAAACGATGCCGCATTCAGATTGTTTTTTAAGACTCTTTGCACTAAGTCTATAAATTGGAAATACGAGAAAGAGTGGCGCTACTTATTGCCAGAGAATGGTGGGCAGGTTTTCAATTTAAATATTGAAGCCATCACTAGCATTACTTTTGGACTTAATACTTCGGTTGAAACTAAAACAGCGGTAAGCCATTTGCTTAGGTATCATCAAAAGAAAACACGCTTTTACCAAACAGTTCGTGATGATCACAGCGCAAAATTATGTCGATATATCATGGATATAAGTTCACGATATTGGGGGGAATCCCCAGAAGGGCGCTAACAAGCAAAAGCTGCCGACGCGTACCGCGCAGTTGCTTTGAGCGTTAGCCAGTAAGGAAACCACAGTGCCAATTCAGAAAGAAATTGACAATCAAAAAATAAGTGACGCAAAAGATATAATTGGCTGGTACACAGTTGCAGCCACGGCAAAAGGCGCAGTCCCAGTACCCGCAACATCACTTGCAATAATTGCAAACAATGGGTTTATGATTGCCCACGTTTCATCACAACTTGGAATAATTACCACATGGGATTCCGTCCTTACGTCTTTAGGGGTTGCTGGAACGCTTAACGTAGCCGGCAGAGCCATATTCATTGAGGCCGCCAAGGCATTGTCATGGGGAACAGGTAATGCTTGGGCGGCAATTGCACTTTCAGCGGTAGGAGCAAGCACTGCCGGCCTCCAAACATACATAATAGGTTTGCTTACAATCCAAATTTCCAAAAATGGTGGAAAACCAATAACCCAAAAAGAGGCAAGCGAAGTTATTGATGGCGCAAAAAAACATACAAAAAATTTGAACAAGAAATGAAAGAGAAAGAGCTAAAAGACCCTGGAAAGCCCTCTGACGAGATATTAAGCAAGATCGATAAAAAGCCAGAAAATTGAAGCCAGAATATAGGGTCGGAGCTGGAATATGGGTCGTAGCTATTAACAAGTAATGGAATATGGGGTCGTAGCTATTAACAAGTAATAGCTACCCGTTAGCTGCTACCTTACTGTACTGTTTCTTCTGTTAAACGTTTCTGCAGCCGCTGCTTTACTGCCTGTGAATACATCACACAGCCGTTAGCATCTGTTAAACCCGTGCTGCTTTGTAGCCGCGTGCGCATATCACTGGCCGACGGGTGGGGCGTAAGCAGAATTTGGCAATCAAGCGCTGCCAGTTTATCCAACCCGGCGCGGTACGCTTTTAAGTAACTAAGATGCTGGCTAAAACGGTAACTGTCGCTGCTAACCGGCGATAAGCTGTCGGCAATCAATAGGCTCAGTGACATTGATTAAATGACAGCAATATCAACGTCACACCCCCAGCTCTATCCGCATGCGGTTAGTTCACTGGCGTTTCTCTCACCGGCACTCTGACATTACAGACTTCAATATAACCGGCGGGGTGTTGGTACCAATCGCCGCCGCGGTTGCGCTGTGCTTCTACTACGCCTTTAAAGGTTGCTGTGTCGGTGCGCAGCACTTGCAGTGCGGTACGCTGTGCTGGCGGCATGTCTGCGGCGAGGGTAATGTCTTTAATAACAGTGTACTGGTCGGCTGAAGAATAAAAGCCCATAGCGCCCTGTCCTCTGGACAAGGTTGATAATAACGCCATGCCCTGGCGCACGGTGCCTACCAGCGTAATATTGCGATCCAGATGCCGTGGCGCATGGCCTGTTACCACATACATAGAGGTGCCGGAGCCGCTGTCAGCGTCGTTGTCGCGGCCTATACCCACGGCGCCGTAGCAATGAGTTAACCAGCCGTTGTTGTTACTTGGGTCTATTGCCATGGCAAAGCCGTTAACGTGGCCCGTTTGTGGTGCATAGCCGTCACGGTCGGCTAGGGGAGTAAAAGCGAAATTCGCCGGCAGCTTAACGCTAAACTCTGCCGCTATGTTGCGCTTGGCCTGCTTTAGCGCTTTTGGCGTAACGCCATCGGGTTCATTCCATTGCACCACATAGTTATCCTGCACCCGCACTATGGGTATGTTCTGGTAAAACCCCTCGCGCACCAAAGCCTTAATATTGCTGATATGCTTGGGTGCAAAATCACTGGCTAATTCTATAATAACCCGGCCTGTTGGCAGTTCCAGATATAAGGTATTTTCGGCGTCGAGTTCGCGCCAATCGGTGGCGCTACTATGCGCCAGCCAGTCGGCTACTGTCGTCGCTTTGGCTGCTTTTTCGCTGGCTACTGCACTGGTACTGGCCGCTGTTTCACAGGTTATTGTACTGGCAGTCGCCAGTACAGCGCTGGCCAGTAAAGAAAAGATGTGCTGTTTTTTTAGCATCGGCTTGTTCCTGTTATTGTTTTTTTAAATAAACTAACAGACAACTGCCCCGGCCGCTACTATGGCATTTTTGACCAATACATGAATTAACGGTGTCAGCTCATAATTAAATATATGATAAGTTTAAGGTTTACCTTTTATCCGACTCTGCGGCTAAGGTCTGCTTTGGCGGCCAGCAGGTTTTTAATTCATTCATCGTAAATATCGTCTGACCTGCTGGCGCGAATAGAGCACTTAATGGCAAATACATCAGCAAGCTACGTAAGCGGCGCTGAATCAAACGAGCCAGTGTCATTGATTTGGTCTAGGCAAATGTTATTAACAGAAATATCACTGACCCCTTCGGTCTTCATCGATCTTTACAAAGTTTGCTGCGGCAGTGAAATCCATATCGTTCAGTACTATTGTCATCTATGGTTACTACAACATATCTCAACGGTGACAAGTCATGGCATACGTTTCCCAACGCAAGGAAAATTCACGCGCGCAACATCAGCCAGATTCCATCAAAGCTGCCACGCAGACCTTTTCCGATAGTCGGGAACTCACCACTGCAACACAGTCATTACAAGCGATGATGGCCAACAGCCCGCAGCAACAAAAACTAAAAGCCACTGCACAGATGATGGCGAATAGTCCTGCGCAGCAGCGGTTAAATACCACCGCGCAAACCTCCGTTAGTAAATCCAAACCTTTGCAACAAATGGAGGACGAAGAACCCCTGCAAGGTAAATTTGAATCCGAACCAGGACAATTAGAAGCCGCTGCCGAAGCGCCGCGCCCGAACAATACTGGGCTGCCGGATAATTTAAAGGCAGGTATAGAAAATCTTTCGGGTATGAGCATGGATCATGTGAAGGTGCACTACAACTCCGATAAACCAGCGCAGTTGCAAGCCCATGCTTATGCGCAAGGTAGTGAAATTCATGTGGCACCGGGGCAGGAACAGCATTTGCCGCATGAGGCTTGGCACTTAGTACAGCAGGCTCAAGGGCGGGTGAAACCTACGGTGCAGATGAAAGGCGAAGTGCCAGTGAATGATGATGTGGGGTTGGAGACTGAGGCGGATACAATGGGGAGGCGGGCATTGTCGGCGAGTGCAAGCATACCCTTGCTAGAGCGCCGTCTTGTTATGCCTATGGCCGGTGCTGCACTGGTGCAACGTGCAATAACTCAAGATACCTGGAATACAAAGATAGAACCTAACCTGGCAACTGATGTTGCGGCAAAATTAACAGGTGGTACTGCTACGATGGTAAAACGCATTCCTGATGGTGGATTGAGGAAAAAGGTGGACGGAGCATGGGTAGTGCTTGGCGATTTAGGTGCCTTTTTGGCGGCACATACCTGGGATAGCAAACTTATACACGCAACGGCGGGTGATGGCGGGCCTAATTTGAACACTCTAGACTTTTCGACCCCCGGTGCACTTACCGGCAATATTCCAGCGGGTGTGGGGGAGGTGAAAATGAATGTGGAGGAGGTGGCCGGTGATCGTCACTCTTTTATTCACCACAGCTATTCTACTTATAAAACCCCCGGCGCAGGTGGCGGGGTGAGGCGTGAGGCGGGGCATCACCTTACCGTTGAAAATGCACATTTGCTGGCCATGCTGGCGCTGCAAGGAGATAAAACCCTCGGATACACCGATAAAACAACGAAAACAAAACCAGAGGTGAATACGGAATTGGCAGGCCATGGCGTGACCGAAGTAGATAATCTCAATTTCTTTCCCCGTGCCAATGCACAGGCATCTAGAGCGTTAGGTTTGAGCACTGCAGTATTACCCTCCGCAAGGTTGCCGCAGATAGCCGCCGATGAGGGAGCCGAACCTGTTGATGAACAATTGTCGATGGCTGCATACCTTAATTTCATTCAAACCAGCTTAGCATCCTTGCCTGATGTGCCTGCGGTGTATGGGGCCAAAATATTGCATTCGGCACAAGTGATGCAAACACGCACGGGGCTCGACCCGGCAGTACTTTTTCTGAAAGTAGGAAAAGGCGATCAGCGACAACTGGTTCGTGTGGTACTCACTATGGCACACAAGGGGCTTGCTGAAGGTTTGGTACTTACGCCCGAGATACTGGCAATTTTTAAACGCTATATTACCAATACACCTGCCTTGCCGATTGATACGCCAATTACAGAAGATACTGAATGGGTTGCAAAGGGGGCCCTGGCTGCCGACGGCGTAACTAATTACAATGCACTCGAAACCCGCTATGTGGAAGCGAACTATGCGGCAATTGTGGCGGCAATGAATGCCTATGTAGCTGCCGGCTAAACGGACGGGGTCAGGTTGAGGTACCCCAGGAAAAAAGGAAAAAGGGGGCTGAGCCTGAGGGATCCCCACGAAATCTTGGTCTCATATAATGCTGTAACTGGTGGTGTCGAGTAAAAAATAAATGGGGTCCAAATAAATGGAATCAAAAGGCTCAGTGTCATTGGTCTTTGCCAAGCAGCAACTAACAGTACTGGTTAAAATCATCTAACCGCTGGGTAATCACATGCTCGGTAACGGCCAGCTGCAAGTATGAACCTGTAGTGATACAAACTGTAATGCGGCCGTACGACCTTATTGTGCTGTTTCTTCTGTTAAACGCTTTTGCAGCCGCTGCTTTACTGCTTGTGAATACATCACACAGCCGTTGGTATCGGTTAAACCGGTGCTGCTTTGCAGTCGTGTACGCATATTACTGGCCGACGGGTGCGGCGTAAGCAGAATTTGGCACTCCAGCGTTGCCAGTTTATCCAGCCCGGCGCGGTAAGCTTTCAGGTAACTCAGATGCTGGCTAAAACGATAACTGTCGCTGCTAACCGGCGATAAGCTGTCGGCATACACCAGCACCTGACACTGCTGCGCTTCACAACTGCTCCACTGCCAGCTTAATGCACCAGGGGTATGCCCCGGCGTTGCCACCGGCATCAGGCTGAGCTTGCCCAAAGTAACCTGCTGGCCTGCTGTAACCAGGCCATCCACCCTGACGGGCGGGAACGGCTCGTGCATGCCGGCTTGCGGATCGGCTGCATCTACCACGCCACTGCTTAACACCGGCGCTGCTGCAGGCGATGCCAGCAGCTTTGCGCCGCTTAACTGCTGCAGCTGCGCTAAACCGGCAACATGGTCGAAGTGCTCGTGGCTTTGCAGCAGCAGTTTCACGTCCTGCAGTGAAAAGCCAAGTGCACGGATATTGGCGGCGATGACCTCTGCACCCGCTGCGGTGGCGCCATCGATCAGAATATGGCCGTCAGCACTGGTGATCAGAATAGCGCTGATACCACAGGTACCCACATAATAAGTGTTGCCATAAATTTGATACGGCGGCCCGGCTTTATCCCAGTCGTCCCAGTCGGTACAGCTGTTAACCCAGTCACTTGCCGGTGGGGCGGGCGGCGTTACCGGCGTTGTGCTGCAACTGACCAGTACGGCAGCAAAACTTAATGTACTGAAAAATGAGAAATAGCGAAAACTTTTAGCCAGGGTCATAACCAGCGCCTTATTATTTTGCAGTGAATTGAAGTGGTAAGCGGTATCAGCCATCAATACCAGCGTAACAGCAATAGTAACATTTTCGCTGCACATTTCTTGCTATCATATAACGCTTGTTTTGGCTGTAATAGGCGATATTCGCTGCAACGCTAAGGTACTATCGAGCATGGTTATCAAGATTTACAATAAACTCCCCGCTGTGGTGCGCTACTGGCTGAGTATTTTGGCTGCTGCGATCAGCAACTGGCTGGCCAGTCAGGCCTTTATTTATGCTGCAGCACTGGCGTTCTTTACTGTTTTCTCTATCGCGCCGATTTTGGTAGTGGTTGTTGGTCTGGTCGGGCTGGTTATGGGCGAGAGCGCGGTTCAGGGGGAACTGTTTGCGCAGCTTGAGGCCACGCTTGGTCCGGATGCTGCCGGAGTGGTGCAAACAGCAGTGATCAATTCACAGATCGACCAGAGTGGTATCTGGCCGGCGTTGATAGGGATTATTGCCACCATAGTGGGTGCCACCACGGTTTTTGCGCAAATGCAGCAGTCGCTGAATCAGATCTGGGATGTTGCCCCCCGTCCTAAAAGAAACAACCTGTGGGTTTTCATTAAAAGCCGGTTGCTATCGCTGACTATTATCCTGTCCATCGGTTTTATTATGTTGGTGTCGCTGCTGTTGTCGGTGGCGTTACGCAGCATTATGGCGTTTGCTGAGGGATGGCTGCCGGTTCCGGCTTGGGCAATGGTGGGTATGGAGCTTGTGCTGTCGCTACTGGTGATCACGCTGCTGTTTGCGGCGATGTTCAAGATTCTGCCCGATGTGCGGCTATCCTGGGGCGATGTGCTACTTGGTGCTTTTATCACCGCCATTTTGTTTACGGCAGGCCGGTCGCTTATCTCAATTTATCTGGCCTATACTGCTACGGCATCGGCTTATGGAGCTGCTGGTTCTCTGGCACTGCTACTGTTGTGGGTAAACTATTCCTCCATGATTCTGCTGTTTGGTGCGTCCTTTACGCGGGCGCACCTTGAGGGCAGAGGCAAGCCCATTCGCCCCAAAAGTACAGCGGTGTGTGTGCACAGGGAATTGATCGAAGAAGTGCAGCAAAGTTGAGGCTGCGGCAGCTATTTTGCACATTGAGCCGCGTTTGGCTTTAATGCTCAGTAACCTATACTGTTGCCCGTTGCCGGCGACAGAGCCTGATAAGAGAGAGTAAATGGCACAGCGTGAACGCGGTTTTTTCGGTTGGACATGGTTTGTTATCTGGCGCTTTGTGCTGGTACTGTTGCTATTGTTACTGGCACTGTTACTGACATTACGCTTTGTGCCGCCACCGACATCAGCTTTTATGCTGCAAAGCCCTTATCCGGTTAGCCAGCAGTGGGTAAGCATTGATAAGCTGCCGGCGCATGTGGCGCTGGCGGTGGTTGCCTCGGAAGATCAGCGTTTCCCTGAGCATTTTGGTGTTGATATGGCCGAGATAAAAAACGCTCTGGAACGGTTTGACGATGGTGACGGCTTGCGCGGTGCCAGTACTATTAGCCAGCAAACGGCGAAAAACCTGTTGCTGTGGCCGGGCCGCAGCCTGGTGCGTAAGGGCCTGGAAGCCACATTGGCGCTAAGCCTGGAAGCAGTTTGGGGTAAAAAGCGCATACTCGAAGTGTATTTAAATATCGCCGAATTTGGTAAAGGCATTTACGGCGTAGAAGCGGCCAGCCAGCATTATTTTGGCAAACCGGCCAGCAGGCTCAGTGTTAACGAAGCCGCACGACTGGCCGTACTGCTGCCAGGCCCACGCAGCCGCGACGCCCGCAATTTAACGCCTTACCTGCGTGAACGGGTTGTTTGGGTTGAACGGCAAATGCGGCAACTGGGCGCGGGCTATTTAAAACCTATCCTTAATTAACAAGACAAAGAGATTAGCAATACTTAAGTCGCCTTTGTAGGGGTACAGTTAACACCATCTAAAAAAGGAGTCAGGCCTAATGTACATCTGCCAATTTAAAACAGCCTTCACCGCAGCGGTATTGCTGGCATTTAGCAGCCTTGCAAACGCCGCAGCAACAGACAGCGCAGCGCAAACACCTTATCGCCATGCCAAAGAGCCCATCGGCACGGTGCGCCAGCTGTATGATGGCAAACTGTACCCGGATATTCAGGTTAACACCTTTCGCAATATCGACCGGTTGTTCCCAACCCGCACGGTAGCGCGTGGCAAAACAGTAAGTACCCTGCCGCTTAGCAAGCAGCCATTGCAGGATTTTTCCTACAGCGTTGATGGCAAAACCTATGATTTGTGCGACGTACTGTCGATGAACCGTGTCAGCGGCTTGCTGATTATCCACCGCGGTGAAATAGTGTTTGAGAAATACCTGCTGGGTAATAACGAACATAGCCGCTGGATGTCGATGTCGGTGGTTAAATCTATTACCGCAACCTTAATTGGTGCGGCAATACATGACGGCCATATCAACAGTATTGACGACCCTATCGTTAACTATCTGCCGCGTTTTAAAGGTACCGCTTACGATGGCGTAACGGTTAAACACCTGCTGCAAATGAGTTCCGGCGTTGCCTGGAATGAAACCTACACCGACCCGACATCAGACCGCCGACGCATGCTGGAGGCGCAAATAAGCCAGCAGCCCGGCGCTATTTTAGACTTGATGGCGTCGTTACCGCGCGCAGCTGCGCCCGGCACCGTGTGGAACTACAGTACCGGTGAAACCCAACTGGCAGGGGCTTTGGTGCAAGCCGCGACTGGTAAGCCGGTGGCCGAGTATTTGTCAGAAAAAATCTGGTCGAAGCTGGGTATGGAAGCAGACGCCAACTGGTGGCTGCAATCGCCCGATGGCCTGGAAATAGGTGGCAGCGGTTTGTCGGCAACCTTGAGTGATTACGCTCGTTTTGGCTTATTTTTACTTAATGACGGCGTAATTAACACGACAACTGGCAGCGAGCGGGTATTGCCGCAAGGCTGGACTAAGGCCGCCAGCAGCCGCCAGGTGATCGGCGGCGAAACGGTCGACTACGGCTATATGTTTTGGCCGCTGTACGGCAGAAGCTATGCGGCCGAGGGTATTTTTGGCCAGTATCTGTTTGTTGATCCGGATAAACAACTGGTGGTGGCAATGTGGAGCGCGCAGGCCAAACCGCTTAACCGTGCCGGATTAAATGAATACAGCTTCTTGCAGGCTCTTTCTGATCATTTTCAGTAATCTGTGTTTGCCCTTGCCGAAACAGGGCGGGTTACTATACTTTTTATTTTAAATAAAAAGATGCTAAATAATGATTAAAAAGTTAACTTCGTTGTTTTTTATCTGCTGTTTTCATTTCTGCTTTCAGTTAATAGCGGCGACTAAACCCGATTTACTGCTGGCTGAAGTGTATCACGGCAATATCGATGTGCAGCAGTATTGGGTAAGCGAAAAGCTTGATGGTGTGCGCGCTTACTGGGATGGTAAACAACTGATCTCCCGTGGTGGTAATGCCATTGCTGCGCCAGAGTGGTTTGTGGCGGATTTCCCCAGCCAAAAACTGGATGGCGAGCTGTGGCTGGGCCGCAATAAGTTTGCCGATACCTTAAGTATTGTCAGTAAACATCAGGCTATTGATGCGCAGTGGCAGCAAATCCGCTATTACATTTTTGAGCTGCCGAATGCTGAGGGTACTTTTACTGAGCGCATTGAGGCTATGCAACGCCTTGTTCAGCAACACAGCAGCAGGTATTTAATGCTGGTACCGCAGTTTCGTATTGCGGATAACGCCGCGCTGCAGGCCAAACTTAGCGAGCTGGAAAGTAACGGTGCCGAAGGCTTAATGCTGCACCGTCAGGATGCCTTATATAAAACCGGCCGCAGCAGCGATTTACTCAAACTAAAAACTTATCAGGATACCGAAGCCGAGGTTATTGGTTACCGGCCCGGTAAAGGCAAGTATAAGGGCATGGTGGGGGCGCTAATTGTTAAAACGCCTCAAGGCAAAGAGTTTGCCATTGGCAGCGGCTTAACCGATGCACTACGCCAGACACCACCAGAAATTGGCGCAGTAATTACCTATCGCTACAATGGTTATACCAATAACGGCATCCCACGTTTTGCCCGGTTTTTACGGGTACAGCAAGAGTTTTAGTTATAGCAAACAAAATTTTTTGTCATATATCAGCATAAACTGAACTAATAAAACAGAAACAGCCGGGCGTATAATGCAGTTTCGGTTTATCTTTTAGGAAGTACAGATGTCGGATGTAATCAGTAATTTAACCTGGCGCTACGCCACCAAAAAATACGACCCGAGCAAGGTTGTTACGCAAGACAAAGTGGACTTAATTCTGGAAGCCATCCGCTTAACAGCTACATCCAGTGGTTTACAGCCGTATGAAGTGCTGGTGGTAACCAACCCGGCCCTGCGCGAACAAATTAAGCCGCATGCCTGGAACCAAAGCCAGATCACCGACAGTTCGCACTTACTGGTATTTGCCGCCTGGGACAACTACACCGCAGAGCGTATTAACCAGATGTTTGATTTAACCAACGAGATTCGTGGTTTTAAAAACGAAGGCTGGGAAAACTACCGCGCAATGCTGCTGAACACCTATCCGCAGCGCGATGCTGAAACAAATTTCCAGCACGCTGCCCGCCAGGCATATATTGGTTTAGGCTCGGCGCTGATTGCCGCCGCAGAGCTGAAAGTAGACAGCACACCAATCGAAGGCTTTGACCCGGCTAAAGTAGATGAAATACTGGACCTTAAACAAAAAGGTTTACGCTCGGTCGTGTTAATGCCGCTGGGTTATCGGGCAGATGAAGGCGACTGGCTGGTTAACCTGACCAAAGTACGGCGCAGCCGCGAGCAGTTTGTGACAGAAATTAACTAACGGCTTTTAGAAACTGTTTGTAGAAACAAAGCAGAGGCGTGAAGCTTCTGCTTTGTCATTTTAGCTGTGAAATAAAAGCTCTGCCAGCTGGGCCGGGTGGGGCTTCTTTGCGATAAACAATCTTAGTGGTTAAATACATTGCCGCTGCAGGCATATTTTGCAGCGTTAATGACACCAGTAAGCCATCGGCGAGATCTTTTTCCACTATATGCTTTGGCATATGCCCCCAGCCAAAGCCGGCCTTTAAAAACGCATGTTTAGCGCCAAGATCAGCTAAACGCCAGGTAAGCGGCGACATCACACCAAAATTGCGGCCACTGGAAAGCGTTGTGCGATCAGTCAGAATTAACTGCACATGGCGGCTTAACTCTTCTTCGGTGATATCAACAGGCTGTTGTGCGAGCGGGTGCCCGGGGGATACCACAGTAGCAAACTGAATATTGCTCAGCGGCTCTACGGTTAACTCATCCGGCACCAGCGGTAAAGAGCCGATAATACCCAACCGGCAGGTGCCATCCATTACCTGCTGGGTAACGCCGCCAAGGGCTTCAACATAAAGCCGCAGTGGCGTATGTTCAAAATGCGCTTTGCAATAACCCACAGCTGCGGTCAGCGTATCCATTGGAAACATCACATCCACTGCGACCGACAGCTCCGGCTCCAGGCCTTCTGCTAATGAATGCGCTCTGGCTTTTAACAGATCCATACTATCAATTACCGCCTTGGCATCCAGCAGCAACGATTCGCCTGCTTCTGTAAGCTTGGGGTAGCGGTTGCTGCGATCAAACAGCACTACACCCAACTGCAGCTCCAGGTTGGCCAGAGTATGGCTGATTACAGACTGCGCCCGCTTTATTTTGCGCCCCGCCGCAGAAAAGCTGCCTTCTTCCGCTGCGGCAACAAAGGTACGAAGTTGATCGAGGGTGACTGCGTCAAGCATGTATCTAAATTCCAGATGGTTTTCATCTAATCATATAGGCTATTTTGATGTTTTTCTATCGGTTATGCTTTTGTTCATCAACGGAGGAACACATTATGAATACTGTTATTAAGCACACACACACTGAAAGCACGGTAGACCAAAATTTGACAGCCCGCACTATTGTGGCGCGGACCAGCGGCACCACCAGAGGGCCAATAACCCGGCTGGTTAGCCCATCAGACTTAGGTGAGTTGATTAAACCCTTTGTATTTCTGGACTACGGTGTAGTGCCACCAACAAAAAATAAATTGTTTGGTATGCATCCACATTCGGGTATTGCCACCTTATCGTTGCCTATTAGTGGCGCAATATTTTATCAGGACACCGCAGGCGACCAAGGTGTGGTTAAAACGGGCGGTATGGAGTGGATGAAAGCAGGCAATGGCGTTTGGCATGATGGCGGCGTTTGGGGCGACCTGCCGCTTGAGTTTTTCCAACTGTGGGTGGCGTTGCCACAGCATGATGAAAACTCGCTGGCGCAAAGCCAAAATATCGACCCGGCCGATATTCCTGTTGTCGGCCAGGTTGCTGTACTGCTGGGGCAGTATCAGGGGGCAAAAAGCCCTATCGAATTTACTGCCGGTGTTAATTACTACCATGTGCAGTTGCAGGACGGCGAGGTTTGGCACTACCAGCCAGAGCCAGGGCAAACGGTGGCGTGGTTGTCGCTTTATAAAGGCAATTTAACTGGCCCTGGCGCTATCAAGAAAGGCGAGATAGTGGTGTTTGAGGCAACAGAGCAAGCGATCAGCGTGATGGCAAATGGCGCCACCTCTTTTGTCTTTGGCGCAGCAATGCCGCACCCACATCCGCTGGTGAAGGGGTCGTACTCAGTGCATACCAACCGGCAGGCACTGGTGCAAGGTGAGCAGGAAATACAACGTATTGGCCAACAACTTAGAGCGCAGGGCCGGATCTGACGGCCAGCGCTTCTTAATTTAGTGCCGGATGTCAGGGCGCAAGCTGGGGGGGCGCGCCAACAGTAGCGCCCTAATTTTGGCAAAGGGCGTAAGTACAATAGCATTGCCCAGCAGCACCAGCGCAAAGCCGCTAAAGGTGTAGCCGGTCCAGTGAAAACCTTCAAATAAGGTGCTAAGCACAACGGCGACCAGCGGAAATAACACTATGGTGTAGCTGGCTTTTTCCGGGCCAATTTGTTTTAGCAGGGCAAAGTAACTGGCAAAGGCGACAACTGAGCCAAACACCGATAAATACAACAAGGAGATAACATAGGCCGGTTCGGTACTAAAATTAAAACTATGGCCTTTAAAAAGCGCGGCTGCCAGCAGTACCAGGGTGCCATACAACATACCCCAGGCATTTACCTGCATAATTGGCATGTTTTCCCGCGAGTTACGTACACTTACCATATTGCCGAATGACGCCGACAAGGCGCCGGATAAAATCAGCAGCAGGCCCAGCAGGCTGGCGTTGGTAAAATCAATACCGTCTAAATCCGGCCAGAACAGCACCACAATGCCGGCAATACCGAGCAAAGCACCAAAATAGATGCGTTTGGCTACCGGTTTGCCGAAAAACAGCCGGGTGTTAACGATATTCATCAGCAGCATGGTGGTAAAGGCAATGGCTGTCATGGCAGAGGTAAGGTATTGCTGCGCCTGATAAATAAACAAAAAATTCAGCGCAAAATTCAGGCTGGCAAGCAGGAAGATAAAACCATGCTGGCGCAGCGTAAAATGCATATTAAGTTTGCGCCACCAGCAAAATAGCCACATTAAAGCCGCTGCGATAGCAAAGCGGTATAACAACGATACTTCTATCGCCACCTCGCCTAGCTGAAATTCAATAGCAAACCAGGTAGAGCCCCAAATCAGTACAGTAACCAGATACAGCAGCATGTTTTTCATAGTGGATGGCATAGTGGGCGCAGTTCGCAGCAAACAAGATAGCGATCATAAAGCCTTGTGCCGGGTTAAAATAGTGCGCCGGGCAGAAAATTTATAGCGTCTGGCGAAAACGGGCCACATCGGCTTTTGGTGGTGCACCAAATAAACGGCTGTACTCACGGCTAAACTGCGATGGGCTCTCATAACCTACCTTATAACTGGCAGTAGCCGCTTCTAAACCTTCGTACAGCATAATGCGGCGCGCTTCATTTAAACGCAGCTGCTTTTGAAATTGCAACGGAGACATTGAGGTTACCGCTTTAAAGCTTTGAAACAGTGCGGATTCACTTAAATGCGCGGCGTCAGCCAGCTCTTTTATGCGCAATGGCTGGTTATAGCGCTGGCGCAGCAGATCTATTACTTTGCCGATCCGGCTAGCCTGGCTATCGAGCAACGTAAATTCCCGCAAATGGCTGCCTGCAGGACTTAACAGCAAACGGTACAGCAGCTCGCGCTTTAACAACGGATGTAATACTGCTATATCCTGCGGGCGTTCCAACAAAGCAAAAATACGCTGAAATACTGATAGTAAATCAAGGTCGGCGTCGCCAATACTGATGCCACGCGCCGGCGCTGGCTGGCGCGGTACTTTATCGCCCAAATCAATGACCAGCTCGGTTAACTCACGTAAATCCAGACTGATACTTACACCCAGATAAGGTTCGTTACTGCTGGCCCGGATAATTTTACCGCTAACAGGCAGCATTACCGGTACCAGTAAATACTGCAGCGGATTGTACTGCAGCATTTCTTCGCCAAGTAATATTTGCTTGTTGCCCTGCAGTAACAGGCAAAGTGTTGGTTCATAAAGGGTGGGCGTTGCAGATGTCGGCGCATTGCTGCGATATAGTTTTAGCCCGGGTATACAGCTTTCGTTGACACCGGTGCCGGTGAGTTTAGCAAGCAGCGGCTTCAGCATTTGCTGGCGCAGGAATTCGCGTTCATCGATCATATTGGCTTCTCCGCTGTACTGACAAACGCAGTATAGGCAGCCAACATGGCTTTGCCTATTACTGCAGCAGTGCTTTGGAGGATCAGGCAATAAGTGTGGACTATAAGGCAGCCACTACTGACTTAACCGGCACGCGGAAAGGCCTGCAGAGTCATGTGTGCGACCTGGCGAAGTTGCTCAGAACAAGCGCCATTATTGGCCTGAATTGCCATACCTTGTAGCACGGTAAGCAGATAACGCGCCAATACACCGGTATCAGTGCCAGGCGGTAAGTCTCCGTCGGTTTTAGCCTGATCAAAGCGAACTTTGAGTTTTTGTTCACCCTCTACCCGGCGGTTAATTAGCGCTTCTTTTACACTGGCGGCAGCTTCACTACATGACAATGCGCCCTGTACAACCACGCAACCTTGCGGGTGGTTACTGTCGGCCATATTCATTGCTGCGCCATACAGCATGTGTTCGGCCACCTGATAAGCGGTAGTTTTTTCCAGCGCCGGTAAGAAAAACGAGCACGGGCGGCTTTCGTATAATTCTATCGCTTTTAAAAACAACTGCTCTTTATTGCCAAAGGCAGCATACAAACTGGGCTTGTTAATGCCCATGGCTTCAGTTAAATCTGATAGCGATGTGCCGTCATAGCCTTTGCGCCAGAATACTTCCAACGCTTTTTCCAGCGCGGTGTCCATATCAAAGGCGCGGGGGCGGCCTACATTCACAGTGCTAGTTACTGCTGACATTATTCAGCTCCTGCATTAAAACTTGCTTATATAGTAAACAGCAAAAGACCCCTTGTCCAGCAAGGGTTATTTACCGATAAGTACATATATCTTGCCACTGACACCCACTAAGACCCCTAACCGGCTGCTATCGTTCAGTATATTCCGGCTTAACCACAAGCTGCGGAGTTTCAGGCAAGAATGCGCCAGCATTCGGCATTAAGCCCGCTGCGCTTTCGTCATACACTACTGACGTAGCCTGACAGTAGCCTCTGTTAGCTTTGTGAAGTCGTCGGCACTGCAATAGTGCTGTTTCAGCCTTAGAACAAATTCTTCTTTTGTAGAATTAAATTAATTTACCGCTCGGTACAAAAATCGGTTGACAGTTTTTTGCTGTCCTATATATTTACCGGGCGGTACAAAAATAACAAGTCTTTTTATACAATTTTAGTAACAACGTGGAGCAAAACGTCATGAGCAGAAAAAACACGGTAAGAACTTTTATGTTAGCAAGCGTAGCCGCGCTGGTGTTAACCGCTTGTGGCAACCCCGAAGCCGCTAATCAGGCCGCGGCACCGGCTGCACCACAGGTGAGTGTGGCGCAAGTGGTACACGAGCGCATTACCGAATGGGATGAATTTACCGGCCGCCTGCAAGCACCACAAACCGTGAATTTGATGCCACGCGTGTCAGGTTATATTGAACAGGTGCACTTTAACGAAGGCGCCCTGGTGCAAAAAGGCGATTTGCTGGTGCAAATTGACCCACGGCCTTTTGCTGCGGAAGTGGCCCGGCTTAATGCTGAGCTGCAAAGTGCACAAAGCGCCGCCGCACTGGCGGATAACGAATATAACCGGGCAGAAAAACTTAGCAGCCAACGGGCGATTTCAGCCGAACTGCTGGACAGCCGTTTAGCCCGTAAGCAACAAACCGCTGCCACTGTCGCCTCGGTAAAAGCCGCACTGCAACGTGCCGAGCTGGATTTAAGCTACACCCGTATTACCGCACCCATTAGCGGCCGGGTGTCGTATGCCCAGGTAACCGCCGGTAACTATGTGAACGCCGGTCAAAGCCAGTTAACCAGCCTGGTATCGACCGACAAAATGTACGCCTACTTTGATGTAGACGAGCAAAGCTACCTGAAGTACGCCCGTTTAACCGAAGCCGGTAAACGTGCTGATACCCGTGATGCCAGTGCAAACCCGGTGTATATGGCGCTGGCTAACGACACCGCATACAACCACACCGGCAGCATTGATTTTGTTGATAACAGCGTAAACCAGCAAACCGGCACTATCCGTATCCGCGCCAGTTTTGCCAACGGCGACAACAACCTGTTACCGGGTTTATTTGCCCGCATCAAGCTGGTAGGCAGCGACAGCTACGACGGTATTTTGATTGACGAAAAAGCCGTTGGCACCGACTTAAACAACAAGTATGTGCTGGTGGTAAACGCGGATAATCAGCTGGAGTACCGTGCGGTGAAGCTGGGCGAAAAAGTGAATGGCTTGCGCATCGTGCGTGAAGGGTTAGCCGCAAAAGACCGCATAGTGGTTAACGGCCTGCAGCGGGTAATGCCGAATATGCAGATCGATCCCCAAATGGTGGATATGGCAAGCGCAGAGCAAATAGCCAGTTTACGTAAAGAGCAACAACTGCTGGATGAAACCAGCACCGCACTGACTGCAAAAGCAGACAACGCGGCAGCAACAGTCAATGCCGGCAAAACGCCGGGACGGGGTTAAGGAAACATTATGTTCTCGCAATTTTTTATTAAAAGGCCCATTTTTGCCGCTGTTATCTCACTGTTGTTTTTTATTACCGGTGCGATAGCAGTATGGCAATTGCCGATCACTGAATACCCGGAAGTGGTGCCGCCTACTGTAGTAGTAACGGCCAACTATCCCGGCGCTAACCCCAAAGTTATTGCCGAAACGGTGGCGTCGCCGCTGGAGCAGGAAATTAACGGCGTGGAAGACATGCTGTATATGTCATCCCAGGCTACCTCTGATGGCCGCATGACATTAACCGTGACCTTTGCCATTGGTACTGACGTTGATTTAGCGCAAACCCAGGTGCAGGCGCGGGTAGACCGTGCCATGCCACGGTTACCGCAGGAAGTGCAACGTTTAGGTGTGGTTACCGAGAAATCCTCACCGGATTTAACCATGGTGGTGCATTTAACCTCGCCGGACCAGCGTTACGACATGCTGTATTTGTCTAACTACGCGTCATTAAATGTGAAAGACGAACTGGCACGGATTGAAGGTGTTGGCGCGGTGCGTTTATTTGGCGCCGGTGACTACAGTATGCGGATCTGGCTGGACCCGAACAAAGTGTCGGCACTGGGTTTATCACCTGCGCAAATTACTGCGGCCATTCGTGAGCAAAACCAGCAGGCCGCAGCCGGTAGCTTAGGCGCCCAGCCCAGTGGTGAGGCTGATTTCCAACTGCTGATTAACGTAAAAGGCCGTTTAGCCACGGTAGAAGAGTTTGAAGATATTATTATTCAGGTGGGCGCTAACGGCGAAATCAGCCGGTTAAAAGATGTGGCCCGGGTTGAGTTGGGTGCGTCTACCTATGCGCTGCGCTCACTGCTGAATAATAAAGATGCAGTGGCCATTCCTATTTTCCAGGCGTCCGGCTCTAACGCGATCCAGATTTCTGACAATGTACGGGCGAAAATGGCCGAACTGTCGGAAAACTTCCCGGAAGGTTTAACCTACGACATTGTATACGACCCAACGGTATTTGTGCGTGGCTCTATTGAAGCCGTAGTCAAAACCCTGCTTGAAGCCGTGTTGTTAGTGGTATTAGTGGTGGTGCTGTTTTTACAAACCTGGCGTGCTTCTATTATTCCGCTGGTGGCCGTACCGGTGTCACTGGTCGGTACCTTTGCCTTTATGCATATGTTGGGCTTCTCGCTTAATGCGTTGTCGTTGTTTGGTTTGGTACTGGCCATCGGTATCGTGGTGGATGATGCCATAGTAGTGGTAGAAAACGTTGAGCGTAATATCAGCGAAGGTTTATCACCGATTGCTGCAACGCAAAAAGCGATGAAAGAAGTCACCGGGCCGATAGTAGCCACAACCCTGGTACTGGCGGCGGTGTTTATTCCTACGGCCTTTATGTCGGGCTTAACCGGGCAGTTTTATAAGCAGTTTGCCTTAACCATTACAATTTCTACCTTTATCTCGGCCATTAACTCATTAACGCTAAGCCCGGCGCTGTCGGCATTACTGTTAAAAGGCCATGGCGAGAAAAAAGACGCGCTGACCCGCGGTATGGACAAGCTGTTTGGTGGCTGGTTGTTTAACCCGTTTAACCGCTTTTTTGCCCGTTTATCCAACGGTTACGGCTGGCTGGTTAAAAAAGTGATCCGTTTTGGCGCAATAGTGGGCGTAATGTACGTGGTATTGGTGGGCTTAACCGGCCTGCAGTTTGCCACCACCCCTACCGGTTATGTGCCAGGCCAGGACAAACAGTACTTAGTTGCTTTTGCCCAGTTACCTGATGCCGCTTCACTGGAACGCACCGAAGAGGTGATTAAAGAGATGTCGCGTGTTGCGCTGGAGCATCCTGGTGTGGCCAACTCGATCGCTTTTCCGGGCCTTAGCATTAACGGTTTTACCAACAGCCCTAACTCCGGCATTGTATTTGTTGGTCTGGACGGATTTGACGAGCGTGACAGCGCCGAATTATCCGGCAATGCCATAGCAGGCGCGCTAAACCAGAAATTCGCCGGTATTGAAGATGCCTTTATCGCTATTTTCCCGCCACCGCCGGTGATGGGGTTAGGCACTATCGGTGGCTTCAGGCTGCAAATACAGGACCGCGGTAACCACGGCTATGAAGAGCTGTATAAAGTGACCATGCAGGTTATGCAAAAAGCCTGGGCCACGCCTGAACTGGCCGGAGTGTTTTCTGGTTATCAGGTGAATGTGCCGCAACTGGATCTGGATATCGACCGCACCAAAGCCAAGCAGCAAAGTGTAGCACTGGATGAAGTATTCCAAACCCTGCAGGCTTATATGGGTTCGGTGTATGTGAATGACTTTAACCAGTTTGGCCGTACTTATCAGGTTAATATGCAGGCTGACGAGCAGTTCCGCCAAAGCTCGGCGCAAATCAGCCAGTTAAAGGTGCGTAATACCCAGGGCGAGATGATCCCGCTGGGCTCCTTTATCAATGTCACTGACACTGCCGGCCCAGACCGCGTAATGCACTACAACGGCTTTACCACCGCAGAGATTAACGGTGGCCCGGCGCCAGGTTACAGCACCGGTGAAGCCCAGGCAGCGATTGAGAAAATACTGGCTGAAACCCTGCCAAATGGTATGACCTACGAGTGGACAGAGCTGACTTACCAGCAAATTCTGGCCGGTAATGCCGGGATGTTTATCTACCCGCTGGTGATTTTGCTTGTGTTTATGGTGCTGGCGGCGCAGTACGAGAGCTTAAGCTTACCGCTGGCGATTATTCTGATTATTCCGATGACGCTGTTATCGGCACTGAGCGGTGTACTGATTTACGGTGGCGACAATAATATCTTCACCCAGATTGGCTTAATCGTGCTGGTGGGGCTGGCAACGAAGAACGCCATCTTAATTGTCGAGTTTGCTAAAGAGCTGCAAGACCACGGTATGACTGCAATGGAAGCCATTCTGGAAGCTGGCCGCTTGCGGTTACGGCCAATACTGATGACCTCTATCGCCTTTATTATGGGGGTAGTGCCAATGGTGTTCTCCAGCGGTGCCGGTGCCGAAATGCGCCAGGCCATGGGAGTAGCAGTGTTCGCCGGTATGATAGGCGTGACGATTTTCGGCTTAATTTTAACCCCGCTGTTTTATTACATGTTAGCCAAGCGTGGCGAAAAAAATGCAGCGACAACAGATACTGCGGAGGCACCTCATGCGTAATATCCTGAAGCTCAGTGCTATTGCCGTATTGGTAGCATCATTAAGCGCCTGCGCCGTCGGGCCGGATTACCAAACCCCGGCTAAGGTAGCGGATATCAGCTTTAACAGCCCGTATCAGCAGGCTGAACAAGCGCAAAGCTGGTGGCTGGCGTTTGACGATGCGGTACTAAACCAGCTGATAAGCCGTGCATTGGTGGAGAACCGTACCCTGGCGCAGGCCCGTGCTAACGTCGACCGTGCTTATGCGGTGTTTCGTGATGCGAATAACGACTTTCTGCCCAAAGGTACTTTAGACGCCGGTTATCAGGCCAGTGAAAACCCGACGTTATCGCCAAGCGACAATGGCGTAATCACCCGCGGTTACAGCACCGGCGCCAGTTTAAGCTGGGATTTAGACTTGTTCGGTAAATTGCGCCGTGCCAGTGAAGCGGCGGAAGCTCAGGCGCAGCAAGCCGATATTTTATGGCACGATGCGCAGGTGCAGCTGATAAGCCAGGTGGCCACCAGCTATGGTGAATACCGCGGTGCCCAACTGCGCTTAGTGGTCGCCGAGCAGAACCTGCAAAACCTGCAGCAAAGCCGTGCTATCGTGCTGGCACGGTTAGAAGCCGGTATGGCGTCCGAGCTGGAGCTGGCACAGATAGACGTGCAGGTGCATCAGGTACATGCCGCGATACCAGCCTACCGTGTCGCGCGGTTAACCGCTGATGCCACTTTATCAGCCTTGCTGGCACAACAGCCTGGCCAGTTAAAACTGGGCTCGGTACCAAACCTGCCAGAGCTTAAGCAACCGGTGGCGGTGGTAGAGGGTGAAAACTACCTGCGTTACCGCGCCGATGTAGCCAGTTCAGAGCGCTTGTTAGCCGCCCGTACTGCACAAATTGGTGTAGCGACAGCTGATTTATATCCGAATATATCGGTACGCGGCTTTTTAGGCTTTTTATCCGGCCCGGGCTTAACGCTTGGCAGCGAAACCCAAAGCTGGTCGGTGGCGCCAACATTAAGCTGGCAAGCAGCGGATTTAGGCTCGGTTAAGGCCCGTATCCGCCAGGCTGAAGCCAGCTCGCAAATGGCGCTGGCCCAGTTTGAACAGCAGGTGTTTGATGCTATTAACGAGATGCAGTTATCGCTTGGCAGTTATAACTTAAGCCGCGAGCAGCAACTAAGCACCGAGCAGCAATGGCAGGCCAGCAACAGAGCCGTGCAAATCGCCCGCGAACGTTACAACGCTGGCACCGGCGAGTTTCTGGATTTACTGGACGCTGAACGTGAACTGCTGCGTGCCCGTGACCAGCTGGCACAAGTACAACAGCAAAGCTTTATCCGCTTAGTGGACATATACCGCAGCTTTGGTGGCGGAATCCAGCTGATTTAGCGTTGTGTATTAGAAAAGCCGGACTTGTCCGGCTTTTCTTCTTTAAGCTGCAGATAACGTTCTTTCGGAGATATTGGCTCAGTAATCATCGAACGGTAAGTATCAAACACCTGTGGAGGTCTGTGGATACTACTGAGCATGGCTTTCCCATTTAAATTTGCAATACAGTGTCGATCTCCAACTGTGCAATAAAGTGCGTATCGTGGCTTACCACGACAAAGCCGGCCGGATATTGGCACAAGGCTTGTGCCAGCAACTGTTTAGTCTCTAAATCCAAATGGTTATCCGGTTCGTCCAGTAACAGCAGGCTGTCGCTGTGTTGGCTCACCATTAACATCCCTAGTTTCATCCGTTCACCGCCGCTTAATACGCCAGCAGGTTTTAATGCCTTATCAGCACGAAAGCCGGCGCTGGCCAGTAAGGTGCGGGCGTTGGTTTCGCTAAGCAGTGGGCAATGCCGGCGCAGGTTAGCCAATGCGCTTTGGCTGCTATTGAGCAAGCTGAAGTGCTGATCCAGATACTGTACGGCGCAATTCAGTTGCAACTGGCCGGCAGCAGGCGCTATTAAGCCCGCCAACGTTTGCAGCAAGGTAGATTTGCCACTGCCATTACAGCCTTGTAAATGCACACGTTGCTTACTGCGCCAGTTAAAGCTTAGCGGCTGGTTATTGCCGTGCACCAGTTGCAGTGCAACGGCATTTACCAACTGCCTGCTGCCGGTTACTGCAGGTGCCTGCAGGTAGAACTGCTGGGGGGTAATCACTTCCTGCTGCGCTTTTACCTGTTGCAACTGTTGCTGTGCCTGTTTGAGCTGGTGTTGCTCTTGTGTGCGCCGGGCCGATACTGCACTTTGTGCGCGGTTTTTCTGGTAGTCCAGCAGTATAGTTGCCTGGCTGCCGCGCTGTTTTTCGCCCTGTTGCTGCCGTTTGGCGGCACGTTCTGCGGCGGTTTGTGCCTGGCGTTGCTGTTGTGCCAGATTACGTTCAGCCTGTTGGCGCTGCTGTTGCAATGCGGTTTGCTGCAGCTGACGTTGTTGCTGATAAAATTCATAGTTGCCGCCGTAACGGCTTAAACCGGAACTGTTTAGCTCGTATATCACGCTGACTTGTTGCAGTAATTCCCGGTCATGGCTTACCAGCAAAATAGCGGTTTTGGGCCGGGCCAGAAAGCGACTAATACGCTGGCTTAACCCGTTGCGTGCCTGCGCATCAAGATGGTTGGACGGTTCATCCAGGATCAGCAGTGGCCGCTGTTGGTAAAAGGCCCACCACAGCCGCAGGTGATTAAGCTGACCACCGCTTAAGCTGCTACAGCGTTGCCAGATATCCGGCGCAGCGCCTACCTGCTGCAGTTCGCTGTACAGGTCATCCGCCAGTTGCCAGTGCCCGTCAATAATACTCAGGGTTTCAGTGTCGCATTGGCCATCAGCGAGTTGTTGCAGCGCTTTAAGTTTATCTGTAATACCAAGCAGATCGACAAGGCTAAGTTGCTGCCAGTGCGTTGGTGGTAGCTGCGACAGTAAATAGCAATCAGCAGGCTGTTGCTGTGCCAGTTGCGCTGCCAGCACCGATTTACCGCTACCATTGCGGCCTATCAGTGCGCTAAGTCCGTTATCAAGCGCCAGCTGAACATCACGATACAGTGCATCGCCGTTAGCTAAGCTAAAGCTGCAAGGGGAAAAGTTGAATAAGGTCATATTGCCTCCCGATAATTCAGGGGCGGGTAATAAAGACAGATAAGGCAGTGCTGTTGATAGCCCAACCGAAACAAACCCGCTAACCCTGATAAGTCCAAAAAATAAAATTGACGGCTAATCAGGATTTAGTTGTTCATTTCAGTCATGAGCTCCAAAGCTGGGGGACGGCGGAATTATAGCCTGTTCCGCCGTGAAGACAATACCAGTGTTAAATGATGCTATGGATTAGCGCTGTTAAGCGCATGAATAGCAAAACTACCCAGCCAGTGGCCGCCTTCGTAGCTGTCGCCTATCAGGTTGGGGTAAGAATGTACCATATGCTGGTCGGCTACTTTGCGCAGGTGCGCATACTGTGGGTACTGCTTTGCCAGGGCATACAGGTTCCAGGCACGGCTGAAGTTTAAACCATCTAAATGCACCAGCTTACCGTCGGTTCTGTCACTCACTTTGCCCACCGCCAGCGTATAAGCCGGGTTGGCCAGTTGCGGCATAAATTGATTTAGCCAGGGCAAAAATTGCTCTGACGGTAAAATACGCTGCATCAGACCGATTTCTTCCAGGCAAGGCGAGATAAAGTCGTAACCGCTGGGCTCCCAGTTTATCGGGCAGCTTTTATCCTGCAAAAAATAGTCTTTAGCACGCTGAGCAATAAGCTGCTGCAAGGCAGTGTTTTGCTGGTTGACAGCGTAGTCGTAAGCGAAGCTTAAACCAAAAGCAGTATTGGTATGCTCGCCAACGCGAATCGGATATAACAGCCGGGGTAAAAAGCTGATATAGCGCTCGGCAATAAGATCGGCCAGCGGTTGCAAATTAGCTGCCAGTTGTTTGGCCATTGGGTCTTGCCACAGCTGCAGTTCGTCAGACAGTTTCAGCAACCAGGCCCAGCCGTAGGTGCGCTCGAACGAGGCATTAATGTCTTTGCTGAAAAAGGCGACTTCGCGTGCTACTTTTTCGGCAGTTAAGTTGCGTTGCAGTACAGCTTTCACGTCATTTGCCTGGGCTAAATCCGGGAATTGGCGCAGCAAGGTTACCAGCGACCAGTAGCCGTGCACTGCGCTGTGCCAGTCAAAACAGCCATAAAACACTGGATGCAGTGCTGAAGGTTCTTGTAAGTCGGCCGCGCTGGCCAGTACTACGCCGGTTTTATATGGATAAGGTGTTTCGACACAGTGCAGCGGTAGCGCGACCAGTTTATTGGCTTCGGCCAGAGTCAGGCTGTTTGGTGCGGCGTTGGTGGGGCTTTGTGCCTGGCTAAACAGGCTGACACAAAACAGGCTGATACACATTAATTTTGCACTTATGGTTATAGCGCGGATATTCATAATACGGCCTTGTATGCTAAAGATAATTTAGGGCTTAAGCGAAAGAGATTAAAACAATTTTGCGCTGCTGTCTTGGCTAAACTATTTAAGCTTTACCTGCTGCAAGGGCGTTTTAGAGTTAAGGCTGAGCGGCAGATTTGGCACATCGGCTTCTGATAACAGCGTTTTATGCCATACGCGCAGGGTGTAGTCGCCGGCTGGAACGTCATTTAACACGGCCAGGCCGTCGTCGTTGCTGTGGCTGTAATATGGCGTGTCCAGCACCACCACCCAGGCAATCATCTGATCATGAATATTGCAGCCCAGTGCCGCTACGCCGCTTTGCTCAAATACAACCGGATCGGTAGGGGTGCCGACATACAGCTTAATTTCAAACTGCTTGATGGGTGAAAAAGAATAGACATGATGGCGCACGGTGTCTTCATTAGGGAAGGTTACCGTGGTACCACGCGGAATAACCAGCACTTCAGGGATAAAGGTGGTATTGCGCTGAATAATGTTGGCAGTGGCGGCAGGTTTAACCGCCGCGGACGCTGATACAGATTCCAGAAACACCACTGCGCCTGCCACGGGCTGGCCGCTGCTATGCTGCACCTGCACTTGTAACTGCGTTGCTAACGTTACCGGCGGCAGCAGAAATACCGCTGCCAGTAACAGGTTAAGAGACAGCTTAAGGTTCAATGGCGATACCTGCCAGTGCACTGCCATCGGCCAGTGTGCCGAGTTTTTGGGTTTTACCACTGCTTAAATCTATCTGATAAAGTGTGCTGGCCGGTTCGGCTGCCGTGCTGGCAGCAACAAGGCCGATATTGCTCAGATCAGAAATATCAAAAGATACCTGCTGCAATGCTGTCAGCCCCAGGCTGCCGACAGTAAATAGCTGCCCGGTATTGGGTGATACCGCTGGCGTTGTGCCTTCTTTGGTGCCCTGGGTCAGCAAATTACCTGCTGTGATATCTATGGCGTAGTTGGTGGTTATTTTACTGTCTTGCTGGTTGTAAGTGTAAGCCGCAGCAGTAACCGCCGGGGTTTTGCCATGGTGCGAGTCGTCTGGCGCATACTGCAGTGTTGGGTCGGTTGACGCCAGCTCAGCTGTTACCGGGTGCAGGCGCAAGTTTTGGCCTTTGTCATTAACAACACGAATGCGGTCGGCTGCTGGGTTAAAATCAAAGCCGAACTGGCCTTGTTGTAAAGTGCCTGCAGGTAAAGGCGCACCTACCGCAGTTAAGGCACCAGTACCGGTGTTAATGGTGTAAAGCTGGCCTTTATCTGATAACGCAAATAACACACCATAAGCCACGCGATAATCTATACCTTGCAGCATTTCACCTTTTGCCAGGCCGGTAAGCGTTTTTTGCTCAATAACTTTATCCGGTGCCGAAGGGTTAACTTTAATTAACTGATTGGCCTGGTTAAGCAACCACAGTACTTCATTGCCTTTAAGCTCTGGCATAGCCGCTGCGTTTATGCCGGATGAGAGCAAGCCAGTAACAGCCAGTAGGGTAGAACCGAAAACCTGTTTAGTTATTTTCATATTGTACGTCCTTTATCTGTTTTAACTGGCCTGCAATACGCTGGCCGTTATAATTATAAAACACAGCATTAGTGAGGTAAGTTGATCTCTTCGCTGTAGTTTTCACGTATTACGGTATAGCACTGTTATTGGTTTAGTAAATATAAATCCGCACTGTTGTATGTATCTACCATAGAGCCTTGCGTCCTGTAACCAGCATCCTATGCTTAGTCTGTTTCATATAATAAATTGCTGTTGGATGAGGAACTTATGTTAAGAAAAATTAAAATTGGTAAAAGGCTTGCCGTTGTCTTTACATTGATGGTGTCGCTGACAATCATTGTTGGTGCAGTAGCAAAGTATCGTTTTGCTGAAACGGAAACGAATATCCACAATATTGCCGACCGCCGCCTGCCCGCTTCATTGCTGGCCGGAGATATGAACCGGGAGTTTTTGTTAGTTCGTTTATACACCCTCAATGTTATGTATGCCAATTCTGACGCGGATCGGCAATCGGCACAAACAACATTACAAAATGCCATGCGCAGCTATCAGCAGGCGTCAGACAGTGCGGCAGCATTTCATAAAACGGCGGCGGGAAGTGCGGTATTTAGCCAGGTGGTAACGGCTAAACAACAATACGATCAGTTACACCAGCAACTGCTGGCGCTAATTAATCAGGGGCAGTTGGAGCAGGCCGAGCAATTTCGCCATCAGGGTTTAAATGATGCGGCACGCAAAGTGACTGATGCGCTGATGGCCGTTTCGCATTACCAGCAAACCACGGCTAATCAGCAAGCCGAAAGTGCCAAGCACAGCATTGGGCTTGCCTTTATGAATATGATTGTGGTGGTTGTTATTGCTGTCATAGTTGCTTTGGTGCTTGGGCTGATGCTAAGCCGCAGTTTAGTCCGGCCAATGCAGGCGGCGGTATCAATTAGCCAGAAAATTGCAGCGGGTGAGCTTAATCAGGTTTTCCATGATGACGAGCCGGACGAAGCCGGCGAAATGATCCGCGCTATGGCACAAATGCAGCAACAATTAAAAACCACGGTACATGAAATAAACCAGTCTTCATCGCAACTGGCGGCTACGTCTGAAGAGCTAAGTGTGGTAACAGAGCAATCTAGCCGTACCTTACATCAACAAAGTGAAGAGCTGGAGCAGGGCGCAACGGCAGTAACCGAGCTCACGACCGCCATTGAGGAAGTTGCCCGCAGTGCTGCCTCAACTTCGCGTGATTCCGAAATTGCCAACGATAAAGCCCGGCAGGGGCAAGAACGGGTAAACCATACTATTCACACCATTCAGGCGCTGGATGGCGAGCTACAATCGTCACGCCACGGCATTGAAAAGCTGGCTGACAGGGTGAAAGACATTGGTTCGGTGCTGGGGGTTATCCGGGCTATTGCGGAACAAACCAACTTATTGGCACTAAATGCTGCGATCGAAGCTGCCCGCGCTGGCGATAGTGGCCGCGGTTTTGCAGTTGTGGCAGATGAAGTGCGCGCTCTGGCGCATCGCACCCAGGAGTCGACTAAAGAAATTGAACGGATGATGCATGCGGTGCAGGCTGAAACCCACAACACGGTAGAAAGCATGAACAGCTGCAGTGGTAAAGCAACCGAAACACTGCAAATTGCCCAGCAGGCAGGCGAAGCCTTGCAATTGATTGCCGAAGCTATTGGCCAAATTAGTGATCAAAACCTGACCATTGCCAGCGCGGCAGAAGAGCAAGCCACGGTGGCCCGAGAAGTTGACCGTAATTTGGTGAATATTCGCGATTTATCAGTACAAACTTCTGCGGGCGCCAATGAAACCCAGGCATCAAGTGCAGAGCTGGCCCGTTTGGCACAAACACTTAGCGAACTGGTAAACCATTTCCGTGTATAAATTTGTGCTGGCATAAAGTATTGCAGCAGCTAACAATCTTAGCTGCTGGTGTGATGCTCAGTAAGGGTTCAGTTGCCTTCTGCTACGGTGCCTAACCATATCGTACCAGGAGATACTGATGTCTGAAGAGCAGTTGAACCCGTCTGATCCTTTAGCCGCGCACCATAAACCACAGAATTTATCTGATCGTATCGCCTTTCGCTTAACCAAAATGCTGCGCTTTTGCGCCGACACCTTTTTTGCCAAACGTTATGGCCATCGTGCAGTTATTCTGGAAACCGTAGCAGGTGTGCCGGGTATGGTGGCTGGCATGTTGCGCCATATGCGCAGTTTGCGCCGCATGGAAGACGATCATGGCTGGATCAGGGTGTTGCTGGATGAGGCCGAAAACGAGCGCATGCATCTGATGACCTTTATTGAAATTGCCAAACCGAACTGGTTTGAGCGCATGCTGATCCTGTTGGCGCAGGGCCTGTTTTTTACCGGCTTTTTAGTGCTGTATATGGTGTCAGCAAAAACCGCGCACCGCCTGGTGGGCTACTTTGAAGAAGAGGCGGTATACAGCTACAGCTGTTATCTGGCCGAGATAGAAAGTGGCGCAATTGACAATATTGCCGCACCTCAGGTGGCAATAGAATACTGGAAATTACCCGCTGACGCCCGCTTGCGTGAGGTGGTTATTGCCGTAAGAGCCGACGAAGCCGGGCATCGTGATGTTAACCACGATTTTGCCAATCAGTTAGCTCAGCAGTGAGTATTCTGCAACTAATATATGCCTTATTTATCACAATAACTTGACCTGCTGGTTAATCTCATCTAGCTTAAGTAAGCGCTTACATTTTGATGTAGACATAATAATACTGCCTGTGCCACGGGTAACAAGGCAGAACGGATAAGCGCAGCAGGACAGGATAAAAGTAATGTGCAGCAACAGGTGGCAATACCTGCTGTTAAAACGCAGCCCGCTAAAATACCGGGCTGCCACACTATTGTTGTTAACCCCACCAGCAAAATGTGTTTTGCCGCTGTTGTTATAGCCGTAAAACCGTTTTCACACTCAGCATGCCTTGTCTGGCACGCTTAAGCATGCAGTAAAAGCTAGCGGCGTGACCCGTTTAATTGCACATAAACTGTGGGTTATTGCACATGAAAAACAGTCAAAACAATCCGGCACAGCACGCTAAGCTATGGCCGTCATTTTCTACTTTGCTGGCACTCTGTTGTTTAGGTGTGTCGCACGCTTCTTCGGCAGATGTAACTAATCCTGTTATTGGTAATCTGTTATTTGAAGATAATTTCAGCAGTTTGAACAGCAACACATGGAATGAAATTGACGGCGATGGCTGCCAGGTCGGCTTATGTGGCTGGGGCAACCAGGAACTGCAGTGGTATAGCGCAGACAACCTGAGCATTGAAGATGTACCGGGTGAGCCCGGTAATAAAGCGCTGGTGCTGCAGGCGCGTAACGACGCTATAGGCGGGCGCGCTTTTAGCTCGGGTAAAATTGATAGTGAACAAAAGCTGGCCGTGCAGTACGGCATGATAGAAGTGCGTTTGCGGGTGCCGCAGCTGGGTATTGGCTTATGGCCTGCCGCCTGGATGCTGGGCACCAGTACCGCCAGTTGGCCGGCCAAGGGCGAAATTGACATGATGGAAATGGGCCATCGTGCTCAGGGTAGGGCGGAGGCTGGCCACCCCGGTGCGGATATCAATAGCTATGTCGGTGCCAATGCCATTTTTTACGCCGATGCTGCCTGTGTGCCGGAAAACCCAACCTGCGCCGCCATGACAGCTTGGCAAACCGACAACGCCTATGTAGCGGCCCAGCCGCTGAGCAACCGTTTTGTCACCTATCGCACTTACTGGACGGACACCCAACTGCGTTTTACCGTAATAGACAATGGTGTTGAGTACGATATGTACGATGCACCCATCAGTATTACTGAGGAATCCAGCGAGCTGCAGCAACCGTTTTATTTGCTGTTTAATATGGCGGTAGGCGGTAACTTTACTGATGCCGCAACGAATGCGCAGGTGACGGCGCCGTTGCCCGGTAAAATGTATATCGATTACGTACGGGTATATCAGCTAAACGGTATGGGGCAGGTATTTAGCGGCAATGTAAACCCACCGGAAACGGGGAGCTTTGGCGTATTTACCGATACTACACCGACAAGCAACCAACTGCAGGCCGGTGTCAGTTCAGATATTTATATCTGGAACCAGGCGTCAGTAGTGGCGGGTAACACCGCACCGCTGGAAGGCAATAATGTTATTGCCTGGAACTACACCAGCCCGAACCAGTGGTTTGGTGGTGGAATTCAAGCCCGCCAGGTGCGCGATATGAGCAACTTTGCCAACGGCAGTATGAAGTTCAGTATCAAAATCCCGGCTAATGTTAGCTTTAAAATTGGCATTGCCGATTCATACACCAATGAAAACTGGCTGAACTTCCCCGCCAATGAAACCCGCTATGGTTTGGTACGCAACGGAGACTGGGCAGAGGCCACTATTCCGGTTGCCGATTTACGTGGCGAGCTAATCGCGCTACAGGCGTTAACCGGCATGTTTTACATCGCCAGCATGGATGGCCAGTTACCCGGCAGCAGCTTTGAGTTTGCGATTGATGATATTGTCTGGGAAGGCGGCGGTGGCAATGCGCTGGCCGACAGTGATGGCGATGGTGTGCCTGATAACCTGGACCAATGCGCCAATACTGCCAGCGGTACAGTAGTGGATGCAAACGGTTGCCCGGCTGCCGCCGGGGCTTTTGGTGTGGCGCAAACGGCGGCCGATAGTGTGCGGTTTTTTGTTAATAGCACAGGCTGGGCTGATGTGCATTACCGGGTAAATAATGGCGGGCAAATTAATGTCGCTATGCAACAGGCAAGTGGGGTAAACAGCTACCAGGTATCGGGTTTAGCGCCCGGTAGTGTGCTGACATATTTTTTTACCTACTGGGATACCGCGAATGGCTATGCTGTTGATACGGCAGAGCAAAGTTTTACCCTAAGCGGTAATGGCGGCGGAACTAACCCGGATCCGGGCGGGCCAGATCCTGATCCGGTCCAGGACAGTGATGGCGACGGTGTGAATGATGCACTGGACAATTGCCCCGGCACGCCGGCCGGTACACCGGTAAATGCCAATGGTTGCCCGCTGACAGCACTGAATGTAGTGCCGTTATTTAATGCGGCTACACCGCTGGAGAACGCGATTCAGTATGATCGCGGCGATGCCTTGGTTACCCGTTTTTCTGATCGCGCCCGCGACAGACATGCCAAGGAAAACCATTTTCAGGCTTATGATCATTACCTGACGTTTTACTGGGAAGACAGAACGGCTGCCATTGAAATTGTCGACTACGTCGCCAAAGGCGGCAGCAGTATTCGGATGAATGTGGTGACGCAAAATAAACTGCATGACACCGAAGCAGAAAACCGCTGGTGGTATATCGGTATGAATACGCTGGCAGAGTTTTGCGGTAATGGTGTGATGAACATGGTAGATAACACCCACTACTGGAAAGAAGAAAGCTATAACTGCCGCGAAGGCCGGCCTATTCAGGTGGGTGATAAGCTGGAGTTTGAAGTCAGCCAGTTTTTAGATGGCTCTACCCTGCCGCGTGGCCGCGCTAACTATTATGGCACCACTTTTTTATATATTGTTGGCCAGGGCATAGTGCCATGGGATGTTACCGATAAAGAAATTTTCCAGCCCGGCCGCTATTTACAGCGCGATTCAGTGCCGCTGCCTGCCAGCGCGCGTTTAGGTGGTGACACCACCCTGCATGTACAAATGACTGCCGAGCCAGACGGCCATTTTCAACAAATGGCGACTAACCTGGGTTACGACAATGGCCAGCCTTTTGTACTGGGACGCCGCTTGCACCATACCTCTTTTGTTGATGGCAGCCATGACGAAAACGCCGAAAACGGTATTTTTGCCGGCATGGTGGGGTTAGCGGGTTCGAATTATATTAACCAGCGCTGCTCCGGCTGCCATGTGCGTAATGGCCGGGCTCCAATTGGCGCCGTTGGCTCGCCGCTGGACAAATGGGTATTTCGGGTAGGTAATGCCGATGGTTTATCACATGCCGAATTAGGCCGGGTATTGCAACCACGGCGAAACGGCAGTGCCAGTAATGAAAGCATGCCATCTATTGCTTCGTTTACTGAAAGTAACGGCCTGCGTACGCCTAACTACCAGTTTAGTGGCACTGTGCCTGACACTTTCTCGGCCCGTATTGCACCACAGTTAAACGGTATCGGCTTGCTGGAGGCCATACCTGAAGCGGCAATATTAGCGTTGGAAGATATTGATGATGCCAACGGTGATGGCATTTCCGGCCGTGCCCATCGCGTGATTGACCCCGTTACCGGTGAAGCGCGTTTAGGCCGCTTTGGTTATAAAGCGGCAACTGCCAGCGTAAGACATCAGGTAGCTGCTGCACTCAATAACGATATGGGCGTAATGACTACGATATTACCCACACCAGACTGCGGCGCCAGCCAGAGTAATTGCGGCGCGGGCGCGCAGTTGGCAGATCAGCATCTGGATAATCTGGTGAAGTACATCTCGTTGCTGGGCGTGCGGCCACAGCGTGATTACAACAACCCGCAGGTGTTGCAAGGCAAAGCTGTATTCAGCACTATCGGCTGCAACGGTTGCCATACCGAAAGCTTTCAAACCAGTGAATATCACCCGCTGGCAGAGTTACGTAACCAGACTATCTACCCGTACACCGACTTGCTGCTGCATGATATGGGGCCGGGCCTGGCGGATAACTTAGCCGAAGGGGAGGCTGGCGGTTCTGAGTGGCGCACCGCACCACTATGGGGCCTGGGTTTATCCGCCTGTGTTACCGGTGGGGTAGCAGGCAATATAGGTTGGGATGCGTTTGGTCTGGATGGCTATGAGTATTGCACGCCGGATGGCAATTATCTGCATGACGGCCGCGCCCGCACTATTGATGAAGCGATACGCTGGCACGGTGGTGAAGCAGAAATAAGCCGGGTGAACTACCAGAACCTGTCGGCAACAGACAAAGATGCCTTGTTGGCGTTTTTAAACAGCTTGTAGCCAATAGCAACCCGCTTACCTGAACGGCACTCAATAGTAGTGCCGTTTTTGTTAATGCATGCAAATGATAATTGTTATTGTTTGTGCTTTATGCTAATAATGCCAGCCTTCTTTACAGGTACAAAAACGCACAGTAGCCACCGCAGTAGTTGCCTCTGTTGTTACATAATACGGCCGTGCATTAAAGGTAAGACGAATGAAAGCAAGATTCCGCGACAGCATGACCTGGCTGCATACCTGGTCCGGGCTGGTCGTTGGCTGGGTGTTGTTTGCGGTATTTTTAACCGGCACTCTGGCATTTTTCCAGCACGAAATTACCGACTGGATGCAGCCCGAACTGCAACATAAAGCCAATCCTGAGCATAGCCTGACACAGGCGCAGGCATTTTTGCAGCAAAAAGCGCCGGGCTCTGTCAGTTGGTCTGTGTCGTTGCCTGATAATCGCTCAGCTACTACTAATCTGTTTTGGCGTGATGCCAGCGCCGGCCGGCGTGGTTTTCAGCGTGCTACGCTCGATGGCAACGGTGAGGAAGTCGCGTTAAGAGACAGCCGTGGCGGCAGCTTTTTATACCGTTTTCATTTCGATTTACATTATATGCCGGTGCTGTGGGCCCGCTGGTTGGTGGGCATTTGCACCATGTTTATGTTGGTGGCTATTATCAGCGGCGTAATTATTCATAAAAAGATTTTTAAAGATTTCTTCAGCTTTCAGCCGGGCAAAGGGCCGCGCAGCTGGCTGGATGCGCATACTATTACGGCTGTGCTGGCGTTGCCGTTTCATTTAATGATCACCTACACCGGCCTGGTTACGCTGATGTTTATGTATTTGTCCTGGGCTATTTCGCTTGGCTTTGGTGATCGCAATACCCTGTTTGAAACCTTAACCCGGCAACCTGCGGCGGTGGTGGCCAGTGGTGAAGCGGCCGCTATGCTGCCGCTGCAGCAGCTGTATCAACGGGCAATGTTACAGTTAAGCGGTGCGCCTATTGCTTTTGTGGCAGTGAATAATCCCGGTGATGCGGCTGCCACTGTGCAGTTTACTGAAGGCAGTACGCAGTCACTTATTGTGCCCGGCCGTTCGCTGATGTATTCGGCTGAGAGTGGCGAATTGCTCAGCCAGCAGCAACCACAGTTGGCCGCCGAGCATACCCGCCGCACTATGGTGAATTTACATGCAGGCCGCTTTGCTGGTTTGCAGCTGCGCTGGCTGTATTTTATCAGTGGGGTGATGGGCACGCTGATGATCGCTACCGGGCTGGTGTTATGGTCAGAAAAGCGGCTGCGAAAGCAGGGCGCTAATAATAAGATAGCGCCGGGGCAGCAACTGGTACGCTGGTTAAATGTCGGCGTTATTCTGGGTTTGCCATTGGCTGTGGCAGCGTATTTTTACGCCAACCGCTTACTACCGCTGGCGCTGGAAAACCGCGCACAGATGGAAATTCACTGCTTTTTTGCCGGCTGGGCGTTAATGCTGTTGTATCCGTTGCTACGTGGTATAGGCAACAGCTGGCGCGAGGGCGCCTTGCTGCTCGCAATAACGTATTTAGCGTTACCGCTGCTGAGCATACTCACGGTGCAGCGCAATGTACTTAGTTACCGTTTTCCTGCTGACACCACCTTAATGGCCGTTGATTTGGCGTTATTACTAAGCGCCGCCAGCTTTTTTCTGCTGTGGCGTTTTACCTTGCGCCGCGAGAATAAAGCTAAACCGCAAAGCGATGCTTCGCAGGAGCTGACATGCCGTTAATATCCCACCCCACAATGCAGTTAAGTTACCGTCTGTTATTGGCCATTGCCGGCGGCTTTTACCTGAGTATTCTGGCCACGGCGGCTGTGCCCGGCATTCTGGCGCTATCGGGGGCAGATAAAGCCGGTGCTTTTGTCTGGCTGATGCTGCTGAGCTTTGTCTGGTACAGCCTGATTATTCTGTGGGTAATAAGCACTAAGCGGTTAGGCAGAACCAGCCTGATCTTGCTGCTGTTAAGCGCCGGCTTATATTTGAGCCTGGTTTACACCGCGCTGCCGACAGATGTCAGCAACAAAACGGAGCAAGCCGGATGATTGTACTGTGGCTATTATGTTTGGCCAGTTTTAGCCTGCTGAGCCTGGCCATGCCCCGCTATCGCCGGCTGTTTGGCTTGCGCCATTTAAGTCAGCGCTCAGAGCGTGGCTGGCGGCTAAGCGGTTTTGCACTATTACTGTTGTCTTTCCTGCTGGTGTTGCAGCGCCAACAACTGGCTGAAGACTTAGTCACCTGGTTTGGTATTCTGACCATGACAGCACTGCTGATAGCATCGGTGCTGGCATACCGGCAGCGGCGTTAACTAACGTTATTTAGCCTGATACCTCGCCAGAAACAGCGCTATAGCTTCGTTAATAATATGCGCCTGTTGCGCCGGGGTCTGTTGTTCCAGACCAAATAAACTGGGGTAAAATACAAAGGACTTCAACTGGTAAATAAACTGCTTGCCTGCAAAGGGGATATCGGTAATTTTCAGCACCCCGGCAGTGCAGGCGTCGACTAAAAATTTGTCTATATAGCGCTTGCAACCCAGGCTGCTGTCGCTCATCAGCTGTGCCAGTTCCGGGCGCTGCATAACCTGCATAATGGCAATTTTGGCCACCCGTAAAAAAGCGGCAGAGCTAAGCAGCGCAACTTCATCCTGCGCTATGCGGCGTAGTTGTTGATCAATTGGTACGGCAGCATCAAACTTTACTTCACCGCCTTGCGCCAGTTTGTCGAACATACGCTGCAAGATTGCCTGAAACAGCGCATCCTTAGTGGCGAAATGGTTGTATACCGTACGTTTTGATACTTTAGCCTGCAGTGCCAATTGGTCCATGCTGGTATGTTCCACACCGCTGCTGTGGAACAGTTCTTCTGCCGCATCAAGTATTTGCATGCGTTTCTGGTCTGTTAGTTTCATCGTTTTTAGCCTTGCATTAGTGCCGCTATTGTAGCCCAAGACAGAAAAAACTGCACTAACCAGTTTACTTGTGCGTTTTTGTATGTAAACTGCACGGTGTAGTTTATGACGGGTGAGCTTATGCGCAGAGTAATTAAACCACTAAGCTGGCTGCTGGGCAGTCTGGCGCTGACAGGGGCAGGAATAGTGATGCTAAATACCAAGATAGTAGCGAATGTTGATGCAACAACCTTAACGGATGCCAGCCAGTATCAACATGGCAAGTTTCATAATGTGCATGCTTTTGAACAACCGGGTTTGCTTAAAACGCTGGAAATTGCCAAACGTTATTTCACTGAGCCGGCAGTAGACAAGGTGCCGGCGAAAACCATACCGCTGCAGCCACTGAGCCGGCAGCAACTTGATGCCTTGTCGGATAACGATGTGCATTTTGTTAAGCTGGGGCATTCATCGGTGCTGTTAAAAGTGTATGGTGAATACTGGCTGTTAGACCCGGTATTTTCGCAGCGCGCTTCGCCGTTTTCATTTCTGGGCCCGAAACGCTTTCACCAAACGCCAATCAGTATTGCTGAGCTGCCAGCCATTGCTAAAGTGCTGATTTCACATAACCACTATGATCATTTAGACAAAGCCAGCATTAAACAACTGGCAGCGAAAACCACGCAGTTTTTGGTGCCGCTGGGGGTAGAAACCGACTTACAGAAATGGGGGGTGGCAGCAGAGAAAATTCAGCGTTTTGACTGGTGGCAGGAGCAGGTCAGCGACAATGCGCTGATTGCCTTTACGCCAACGCAGCATTTCTCTGGCCGTGGCATTGGTGATGGTAACACCACTTTATGGGGCTCCTGGGTAATTAAAACTCTGGCCGGTGCGGTGTATTTCAGTGGTGATTCCGGTTACTTTGATGGCTTTAAGCAAATAGGCAGTAAATATGGCCCGTTCGATATCAGCTTTATTGAAACCGGCGCTTACGATAATGACTGGGCGCATATTCATATGACGCCGGAGCAAAGTGTGCAGGCGCACCTGGATGTAAAAGGCCAGGTAATGGTGCCGGTACATAACGGTACTTTTGACCTGGCGTTTCATGCCTGGTATGAGCCACTTGAGCGGGTTAGTGCAGCTGCAACACAAGCTGATACCGCACTGTTAACACCAGAGTTTGGCCAAGTGGTGTCTATGTCACAATTGCATAGCAGTGTGGTGCAAAACAGCCACTGGTGGCAGGCGCTGATACCGCAGGCTGAACTGGCTGCAACTGGCGCTACCGAAGCGGCAGCTCAATAGATTACGACCCGGCCGTTAAGTGTATGCTAACCGGCCGGGCAATAGCGGTGTTAGCGGTTATTGTAATCAGTAATATCCAGCCCGGCATTGCGGCATACCCGCTGCAACAAACTGTAAGCTTCCGTTATGGCGTTTTCGTTGGCTTTACGTTCACTGATATCCTGATGCGTGCCTGCCATCAGTCGCGGCTGGCCGTGCTCTGTACGGTTTATCAACTTACCCTGCGTTAAAATCCATACCCAGTGGCCGTCTTTATGCTGCATACGGCATTCCAGCTCATAATGTGCCAGTTCGCCATCGAAGTGCTGCTGTAACAGGCGCTCAGAGCGTACTCTGTCAGCCGGGTGCACCAGCTTTAGCCAGGTGTCAAAACTTAACGGCAATAAATCATATAAGGCATACCCCAGCATTTCTGCCCAGCGCTCGTTAAAAATCACATCGCCGGTTTGCACATTCCATTCCCAGGTTGCCAGGCGCGAACTGTCAATAAATGCAGCCAGCCGTTGCCGGTGTTGTTCTTGCTGTTCTTTGTCTTGCTGCAGCTGGGCGGTTTGTTTTGCCAGCGTACTGCGGGCTATTTCGGTTTCGGCCAGTGCAGCCAGGTCCTGCAGCAATGTCAGTTGCAACTGGTTTAGTTCACGTGGCATATCGTCAACAATACACAAAGTACCAAGCGGCAGCCCGTCAACAGAATGCAGCGGCACACCGGCATATAGCCGTATGGCAGGATCGCCGGTTACCAGCGGGTTATCAGCAAAGCGCTCATCTGCCGTCGCATCCGGTACATATAGCAACTTGTCGTTAAATACTGCATGGGCACAAAACGATATATCTCGCGGTGTTTCTTTTAGCGCAATACCCTGGCGCGATTTAAACCATTGCCGCCGTTCATCAATCAAACTGAACAGCGATATCTTGCAGCCAAATAATGCCTGGGCCAGACGGGTAAAACGGTCAAAGTCATCGCTTGATGTGTCGTCCAGCAAGCCGGAGGCAATCAGCGCCTGCAGACGTTCAGCTTCATTATCAGGAACTTCCGGTAAATGCATAAGGTTACGTCATTAAAAATAACTGCGGGTAATTAAGTGTAAGCTAAAGCAATAAGCACTGCTAATAGTGTTTTGGGGAATTATATAAGAATAGTCTGCTGGGTTAGCATGAGCGCGAAGCGTGAAATGGTGGCCCCAGCTGGACTCGAACCAGCGACCGATCGATTATGAGTCGAGCGCTCTAACCAACTGAGCTATGGGGCCATCATAGATGAAGCGGCAGGCAGTATAAAAACTTTTACCGGCTTTGTCATCCGGCTTGTTATGCTAAGTGTGGTTAATTGCTGCTTTTTTAGTCTTTAAACGGGTTTTAATAGTAAAGGCGCCGTTTGGCGCCTTTATCTGTGTTGTTACGAACGCTGCTGCTTACTCGTCCAGGAAGCTTTTTAATACTTCTGAACGTGATGGGTGGCGCAGTTTACGCAGGGCTTTGGCTTCAATCTGGCGGATCCGCTCACGGGTTACGTCAAACTGTTTGCCTACTTCTTCCAGCGTGTGGTCGGTATTCATATCAATACCAAAGCGCATCCGCAGTACTTTGGCTTCGCGCGCCGTTAAACCGGCTAACACTTCGTTAGTCGCGTTTTTCAGGCTTTCCATGGTTGCCGAATCCAGCGGTGATTCACCGGTGGCATCTTCGATAAAGTCACCCAGATGCGAATCTTCGTCGTCACCAATCGGTGTTTCCATTGAAATCGGCTCTTTGGCGATTTTCAGCACCTTGCGGATTTTATCTTCCGGCATTTGCATGCGCTCGGATAATTCTTCCGGTGATGGCTCGCGGCCCATTTCCTGCAGCATCTGTCGGGAAATACGGTTTAACTTGTTGATGGTTTCAATCATATGCACCGGAATACGGATGGTGCGGGCCTGGTCCGCGATAGAGCGGGTAATGGCCTGACGGATCCACCAGGTGGCGTAAGTTGAAAACTTGTAACCACGACGGTATTCAAACTTATCTACCGCCTTCATCAAGCCGATATTACCTTCCTGAATTAAATCAAGGAACTGCAAACCACGGTTGGTGTATTTTTTTGCGATAGAGATAACCAGACGTAAGTTAGCTTCTACCATTTCTTTTTTCGCGCGGCGGGCTTTGGCTTCGCCAATAGACATACGACGGTTAATATCTTTAATTTTAAAGATGCTTAAGCCGGTTTCTTCTTCAACTTTTTTCAGCTTTTCAATGCTGCGTACCAGCTCTTCCTGCATGTCTTTCAGTTTGGCTGAATAGGGCTTGTTAGCCGCAATTTCGGCGTCTAACCACGCAGTTGAGGTTTCAAAACCGGTAAAGGCTTTAACGAAGTTTTTCTTTGGCATTTTGGCGTATTCAACGCAGTGCTTCATGACAATGCGTTCCTGCACCCGCACACGGTCCATCATTTCACGCATGTTTTTAACCAGGCGATCGAACTGTTTTGGCACCAGACGGAAACAGCGGAATACTTCGCTTAGTTTTTCAATTTCTACTTTGGTAGTGGCGTGTTCACGGCCGTTTTTCACGATAGAGTTACGGGTAACGTCGTACTGGGTACGCAGCTCGCCAAACTTCAGCCGTGCCATTTCCGGATCCGGGCCGCTATCGCCGTCGTCGGCATCAGCGTCGCCGTCTTCATCGTCATCATCGCTGTCGTTATCATCCAGCTTATCTTCTGGTACGTCTGAGCCGATGTGGCTGCCAACGATCGGCGCTTCGTCAATATCGTTCGGGTCAATAAAGGCAGTAACAATGTCGCTTAAGCGAATTTCTTCAGCTTCATACTTATCCCACTGTTCCAGCAGGTAAGTAATGGCTTCAGGGTATTCGGCAACAGAGCTTTGAACTGTGTTGATGCCGTCTTCAATCCGCTTGGCAATGTCAATTTCGCCTTCGCGGGTTAATAGCTCAACGGTGCCCATTTCACGCATGTACATCCGTACCGGGTCGGTAGTGCGGCCCAGTTCTTTGTCCACGCTGACTAAAGCTTGGGCCGCTTCTTCTACGGCGTCTTCATCTGTGGTGGCATCGGTCATGATCAGATCGTCGGCATCCGGTGCTGTTTCAAACACCTGGATCCCCATGTCATTGATCATGCGGATAATGTCTTCTATCTGATCTGAATCGATAATGTCTTGCGGCAGGTGATCATTCACCTCAGCAAAGGTAAGATAACCTTGCTCTTTACCTTTAATGATCAGGAGTTTTAGCTGCGACTGAGGATTTTGCTCCATAGAGACTTATCTTCCACCAATTTGATTAATGTAAAATTGCGAACTAGCGATTATAACAAAGCGCGGCTTTTCTAGCCAGCCGCATTAGTTCGCAAGCTTTGGTTTTTTGCTTTTCAGCGCTTGCAGCAGCAGTTTGTATTCGTGCCATTCGGCTTTACTCAGTTGCTGCAGTTTATCTTTTCGTTCCAGGGCTTCCAGCCGTTGTTGCAAATACTGATCTTCAATCGAGTGAAAAGTATCGACAAATTCCTGTGACAATTGTTCCGGCTCGATCTGGTGATCCCAGGCGGCCAGTGTCATTAAAATGCTGTGTTCGGGCAAATCGCGCCATTGTTCGATCAGTTGCGCCGTGGTTAAATCCGTTTGTTGTTGCAGCCGTTGTTGCAGTGCCAGTAGCAGCCCAATACCCGGAATATTCGCTTCGCCAAGCTCTGGCGCATCCGGCATGACATTAGCTAAATTGGGGTACTGCAGCAATAAACCAATAGCACGGCGCATTGGTGTTATTTTCATCGCTGCCGGTTTTACCCGGTTTGATGCCCGGTTTACTGCCGCTTTTGTGCGCTCACGCGGCTTACCCAACAGGTTAGCCAGTTTATCGCTTAAGCTGTCGCGGTAAAATTCACTCGGTATTTGTTTAATTAACTCTGCCGCTTTTACCGATAACGCTGATTTACCGCCGTCTGTGGCCGGATCAAACTCCTGCACCAAATGCTCAAAAAAGTACTGGTTTAGCGGCATAGCGCCGGCTATGCGTTGTAAAAACGCGTCTTTGCCTTCTTTTTGTACTAATGAATCCGGGTCTTCGCCGTCGGGCAAAAACACGAAATTTAACTCTACGCCGTCTTTTAGTTGCGGCAGTGCGCTTTGCAATGCGCGCCAGGCTGCATCACGCCCGGCGCGGTCACCGTCGTAACAGCACACTACCTTGGGCGTATAGCGAAACAGCGTATGCATATGATCCGATGTAGTGGCAGTGCCCAAGCAGGCGACGGCAAAGCGGATATCGTGCTCGGCCAGCGCCACTACATCCATATAGCCTTCAACTACCAGTATTTGCTCAACATGACCTGGTTGCTGGCGTACTTCATACAAGCCATACAGCTCGCGGCCTTTGTGGAACAGCCGGCTTTCCGGTGAATTTAAATATTTCGGCGTGCCATCACCCAGTACGCGGCCACCAAAAGCAATAACGCGACCGCGCTTGTCGCGAATTGGAAACATTAAGCGTTCGCGGAAAAAATCATACTCGCGGCCATTGTCGTTGCGGTTTATCAGCCGTAGTTCAAACAGCTGATCGCGCAGCGCTTTGTGGTTGTTCGGGCTTAGGCGTTTTAACAGGTTATCCCAGCCATCCGGAGCATAACCAATGGCAAAATCGGTCAGGGTTTTACTGCTTAAGCCGCGCTTGGTCAAATATTGCTGCACCATACCGGCGTTAGGGTGGCTTTGCAGCTGTTGCTGATAAAACTCAGCAGCCTGCTGCATCAAATGGTAATCATCAGCCTGGGCAGCCGGTCGGTTTTTAACGGCGCCTTGCTCGCGCGGTACTTCAAGATGGTGTTGCTGCGCTAACTCTTCAATGGCTTCAACAAATTCGAGTTGTTCAAATTCCATCATAAAGCTGATGGCATTACCGTGCGCGCCGCAACCGAAACAATGATAAAACTGTTTATCCGGGCTAACGGTAAAAGAGGGCGACTTTTCGCTATGGAACGGGCAGCAGGCGGCGTAGTTTCTACCGGCTTTTTTAAGCGGTACGCGCTGGTCAATCAGTTCAACGATATCGGTACGGGCCAATAACTCGTCGATAAACTGTCTGGGGATTTGTCCTGCCACCTTTTTCCTTCGGCGTTATTCAGAAAAAGACAAACCGTGCCTTGCGGGCACGGTATGCAGATGTCAACTTTGCGCTGTTACGTCGGGCTTTATCTATGCTAATAAAGCATGCTGTTATTACAGCTGGGCTGGCAAACATAATGCACAGCCAAAGCACCGGTGTCGCTAAGCAGGTACTATAAGCGGCTGATGCTTAGTACAGCTTGATGCGACGTGCGTTTTCGCGAGACAGCTTCTTAGCATGACGCTTAACAGCTGCTGCTTTTTTACGCTTACGGATCCAGGTTGGCTTCTCGTAGAATTCTTTAGCGCGTACGTCAGCTAATACACCAGCTTTTTCGCATGAGCGCTTGAAACGACGTAATGCTACGTCAAACGGTTCGTTTTCTTTTACTTTAACAACAGGCATTAAATTCTCACCTCAGGGCCAAATTGGTTATCTGTGAACCAATACGATTAAAAATGGTGCGGCATTTTACGCAAAAAGACAGGGCGATGTAAAGCAGTTCTGCGATCTAAATCCGATCCTCTGGCTCTGAATGAACTGAGCCGGTACAATGGCCGCCATTTTAGCGGATTTGAGACACAGATGCGAGTTTTAGGTATAGAAACGTCCTGCGATGAAACCGGTATTGCCGTTTACGACGACAAGCTGGGTTTATTAAGCCATGTACTGTACAGCCAGATCCCACTACATGCCGATTACGGTGGCGTGGTGCCGGAGCTGGCCTCGCGTGACCATATCCGTAAAACCATACCGCTGATAAAACAGGCGCTGCTTGAAGCCAATTGCGCTGCCGCCGATATTGACGGCGTAGCCTATACAGCAGGTCCGGGCTTAGCCGGTGCTTTGCTGGTAGGTGCGGCTATTGGCCGTTCGCTGGCTATGGCCTGGGGCAAGCCGGCGCTGGCAGTACATCATATGGAAGGCCATTTATTGGCGCCGATGTTGGAGGCTAATCCGCCGCAATTTCCGTTTCTGGCGCTGTTGGTGTCCGGTGGCCACACCCAGTTAGTGGCGGTAGAAGGTATTGGCCGTTATGAGCTGCTAGGTGAATCTATTGATGATGCTGCCGGTGAGGCCTTTGATAAAACCGCCAAATTAATGGGGCTGGATTACCCCGGCGGCCCGCTGTTAGCTAGGTTGGCGGTGCAGGGCGATAGCAAAAAGTACAAGTTTCCGCGGCCGATGACAGACCGGCCCGGTCTAGATTTTAGCTTTAGCGGGCTGAAAACCTCGGCAGCGAATGTAATAGCCAAAGAAGGTAACAGCGCGCAGGTGCAGGCTGATATCGCCGCGTCGTTTCAACAGGCGGTGGTAGATACACTGGTGATTAAATGCGAGCGGGCGCTGCTGCAAACCGGTTATAAACGCCTGGTGATAGCCGGTGGTGTGAGCGCCAATACTTCGCTACGCGGGCAGTTAGCACAATTACTGAAGCGCCATGGTGGTGAGGTATTTTACCCACGCAAAGAGTTTTGCACCGACAATGGTGCCATGATAGCGCTGGCTGGGTATTACCGCTTAGCAGCAGGGCAGCAGCAGGATTTAACTATTGGTGTAACACCGCGCTGGCCCATGCAGGATTTGCCGGCAGTTTAAATGATGATGTTACGTTAGTAGTTTGGCTGAAGGTTGGAATCCCGATTTGGGCGACACAGAGTGTCTGAGCGGACGCGTGAGCGGCAGCGAGTTGCTGTGGCGAGCCAAGGCGGGAGTTGCAACCGAAAGCTAGCACTGAGTTGCCGTTAACTCATTCCTGAATCCGCTTAGACTTATCCCACACTTTACTTTCTTTGCCACGGTACAGCCGCATAATATTCTCGCGGTGGCGTACAATAATCAGAATACTCAGCATTAACACCGGCACGGTATACAGTGGTTTAATAAACCAGGTAAAAATTGGTGCTAAGGTAACGGTTAAAATAGCCGCCAGCGATGAATAGCCACTGATTGCGACAATAATTAACCAGCTGGCGATCAGTAAACCGGCTAAATCCAGCCCGATTGGCATCATGGCACCAAAGGCTGTAGCAACAGCTTTACCACCCTGAAAACCAAAAAACAGCGGGAAAATATGGCCCAGGCAGGCGCATATGGCAATAAGACCGAGATACAACGGCTCTATTTGCAGAAAGTACGAGCCCCATACCGGAATAGTGCCTTTAAGAATATCAAACAGCAGTACCAGCACAGCTGGCAGCTTGCCGCCTAAACGCAGTACGTTGGTTGCGCCAGGGTTGCCGGAGCCATGTAAGCGGGGATCGGGTAAGCGAAACAGCTTGCTGACCAGCACTGCCGACGAAACGGAGCCACAAAGATAGGCTGCCAGCATCATAATTCCAATCAGCGGGGTCATTAAGGCGGTTCCTCAGCACCAGTTTTTACGTTAAGATTGCAGCCTGATTTAAGGCCAGCAGATTATAGGGTTTTCGCGGTTTTACCTATCCGACCAGCCTACCTGAAACGAGAAATAACGCAATGCGGATGTAACTGAATGGACATAGTTTTTATAAAACAGCTACAAGTAGACACCGTGATCGGCGTTTACGACTGGGAGAAAACCATTCAGCAACGCTTGTTGTTAGATTTGGAGCTGGTTACAGATATCAGTAACGCAGCAAAGCAGGATGATATTCGCCAGACTCTGGATTACGCCGTTATTGCCCAGCGTGTAATAGCGTTAATTACCGCCCAGCCACTGGAACTGATTGAAACAGTAGCCGAGCGCGTGGCGCAGTTACTGCTAAACGAGTTTGCCACCGCTCAGGTTAAAGTGTCTGTGCAAAAGCCTGGCGCACTGGAGCAGGCGGAAACGGTCGGCGTTACTATAGTGCGGAGCCGTAGCTGATGGCACGCATTTATATCAGTATCGGCAGCAATATCAATCGTAGTTATCATATTCAGGCAGCAGTCAGCGCACTTACGCAACACTTTGGCCCGCTTACGCTATCATCGGTATATGAAAGCGAGGCCGTGGGTTTTGCCGGCAGTGCTTTTTACAATATGGTTGTTGCGGTTGATACCACCTTATCGATAGTCGATTGTGTTGGCTTATTTAAGCAAATTGAGGACAGTTACGGCCGTGACAGAAGCGCTGCTAAGTTCAGCGGCCGTACTCTGGATCTGGATTTACTAACCTACGATGATGTGGTGTGCCAGCAACCGGTAGAGTTGCCGCGGGCCGAAATTACTGAAAATGCCTTTGTATTATGGCCACTGGCTGAAATTGCACCTGATGTAATGCATCCGCTTACCAGGCGCAGTTACAGTGACATGTGGCAACAATATTCGAAACAACAAAAATTATGGCCGGTGCCATTTAACTGGAGCATCTAACTTTGAGTACAGTGGAAGTCATTATTCTGGCCATTATTCAGGGCCTCACCGAGTTTTTACCTATTTCCTCTTCAGCCCACCTTATTTTGCCATCAGCGATGTTTGGCTGGGAAGATCAGGGCCTGGTGTTTGATGTTGCCGTGCATGTTGGCACTTTGCTGGCGGTAATGTTGTATTTTCGCCGTGATATCGCCAATTTAACCGTGGGCTGGGTGCAGTCATTGGGGGGCAAGCACAGCACTGAAAGTAAACTGGCGTGGTGGGTGATTCTGGCTACTATTCCTGCGGGTTTAGCTGGCTTACTGGCAGCTGATCTGATTGAAACCTTCCTGCGCTCACCTTATGTTATTGCTATTACTACGATAGTGTTTGGCTTGGCGCTTTGGCTGGCAGACGCGACAGCAAAGCAAATACAAACGATGGAGCAGTTAACCTGGAAACAGGCATTGCTGATTGGTATTGCTCAGGCAGTGGCATTAATTCCGGGAACATCGCGCTCTGGCATTACCATGACGGCAGCATTAATGCTGGGGCTAGACAGAGTAAGTGCCGCGCGTTTCTCTTTTTTACTGTCAATTCCCATTATTATATTAAGCGGCGGTTATCAGGGCACCAAGCTGCTGGCTGAACCAACACATTACAATGTTAGCGCTATTTTACTGGGCACAGGTTTGTCTTTTGTCAGCGCCTTTATCTGTATTCACCTGTTTTTAAAAGTGATAGAGCGTATGGGCATGCTGCCGTTTGTAATCTACCGGCTGGTACTGGGCGTGGTGTTACTGGCGGTGCTTAGCAGTGCGGCTTAATGCGCTTTAATTCGGTTTCTGGGCGTTTGCTTTAGCCGCTTTTATGCTGTTCAGCCGGGCTTTTTGTAAGCCCTGCTTGATGGCTTCACCTGTTAAACCCTGTGCTACCAAATCACGGGCATTAGTACTGCGGGCTGCAGTTGCCAGTGCCTGCAGGTAGCTGGCCTGCGGATAGTCAGCCTGCTCAAAGCCGGTACGGCCGCGCAGGTCTGCGGTGCAGCACAGTAATATGGCATCCAGTCGCTCTGGCTTGCGCCATAGATCTATTGCCTCAAACAGTTTTAATACCGTGCTGCTTTTCAGTTCGCGAGCCCGGTGCACCAGTTGATGATACTCACACACCAGCAATGCTAGATCGCGACAATCATTTGGTACCCGTAAACGTTCGCATAACTGCTTAATTAGCGGTAAACCGGTATGTTCATGGCCATGATGCGCCGGCCAGAGTTCAGGTTTGGTTACACCTTTGCCCAAATCATGCACCAGCGCAGCAAAACGGATATCCAGCCGCGGCGATAACACAGCGGCTTGTTGTAACACCATTAAAGTATGCACGCCGGTATCAATTTCCGGATGCCACTGAGGCGGTTGCGGTACGCCCCACAAAGCAGCCAGTTCCGGCATCAGTATTTGCAGTGCGCCGGTGTCGTATAACAGCTGAAAATACGCCTGTGGCGTTTGTTCGCTAAGCGCTTTGGCGGTTTCCTGCCACACCCGCTCCGGTGTCAAAGTGCTAAGCTCATCACTTAAGCGGCGCATTAACGCCTGGGTTTCGCTTGCAACGCTAAAACCCAAATGGGCATAGCGGGCATAAAAGCGTGCTACACGCAGCACGCGCAGCGGGTCTTCGGCAAAAGCGTCTGACACATGGCGCAGTATTTTTTGCCTGATATCGGCTACGCCGCCAAAAGGGTCCACCAAGCTGCCATCATCGGCCTGAGCGATGGCATTGATAGTCAAATCGCGGCGCAATAAGTCTTGTTCCAGTGTCACATCAGGTGCTGCATAAACGGTAAAGCCGGTATAGCCTTTACCGCTTTTACGCTCGGTGCGGGCCAGTGCATGTTCTTCTTTCGTTTGCGGGTGCAAAAATACCGGAAAGTCTTTGCCCACCTGCTGGTAGCCTGCATCCAGCATTTGCTGTGGTGTGGCACCTATTATCACCCAGTCACGCTCGTGAAACGGGTAACCTAAAAGACTGTCACGTACTGCACCACCTACCAGATATCGTTGCACCGGCTTTCCTGTTGGCAATTTTTTTGCCATTATACCCATCGCCTTTCAAAATGCACGGTCGCAACAAATGGCAGCGCCCTAACCAGCAGGAAGCAGTATGTATACCGGATTTTTCGGCTTAACCAGTGCCCCGTTTTCAATTGCCCCTAACCCGGACTTTATGTATTTAAGCCCACGCCATGCCGAAGCTTTAGCGCATTTGCGTTTTGGTTTAGGCGAAGCCGGTGGTTTTGTCTTGCTTACCGGTGAAGTCGGCACCGGCAAAACCACGGTATCGCGCTGTTTATTGCAAGAACTGGATGAACGTGCCGAAGTGGCCTTTATTTTAAACCCTACTTTATCGGAACTGGAGTTGCTGGCGGCAATTTGTGATGAGCTGAAAATCCGCTATAAAAAATCTGATGCCAGTTTAAAACTGCTGGGCGATAAAATAAAAGCCCGCCTGCTGAAAAACCACGAAGCCGGTAAACACACACTGCTGATTATCGATGAAGCCCAGCATCTGCAACCGGCAGTGTTGGAGCAACTGCGACTGCTGACCAACCTGGAAACCAATACCCGTAAATTGCTGCAGGTGATTTTAATTGGCCAGCCTGAGCTGCAGCAGTTGTTAAAGCGTAATGATTTGCGCCAGTTGGCGCAGCGTATTACTGCGCGCTATCACTTGTTGCCACTAAACCTGGATGAAGTCAGGCATTATCTGAAGTTCCGCCTGCAGGTTGCCGGTTGCAGCCGGCCGGTATTTAGCGATGGGGCGGTGAAGCGCTTGTATCAGTTAAGTGGCGGTATACCACGCTTAGTTAACCTGATGGCAGACAGAGCACTGCTGGGGGCATTTAGCCAGCAGCAGGCTATCGTCAGCGATAAGCTGGTAAGCCGCGCAGCCGGTGAAATTTTGCCCCTATCAGATCAAGTAACCAAAGCCGCATTACCACGCTGGTTCTGGCCTGTGTTGGGCGTTTGCGCTATAGTGCTGGGCTTTAGCCTGGCACTGATTATTATGCCGTTGCTGCAAAGCCAATAAAGTGAAGTAGAGAAGCGTATGTCAATTTTAATGGAAGCATTGAAACAGCAAAACCAGCAGGCGCCCGTTGCTGCTGACAGCGGTGCTTTTTGGCGTAAGTTGGCGTTAATATTGGCATTATTATTGGCCGGGTGTGTGGGTGCTGCTGCCGCATACTGGTTTAAGCTGCCAGTCAAGGCTGAACCTGTTGTGGTTGAACCGGTTAGCCCGGCGCAGCCTGTTAATATTTTTGCTGCACTGAGCGAGGCAGACAATAAAGCCGCTGCCAGCGCAGCCGCAACGGTTATTGACAGCAAAATTACCCAGGCCATAAAACCACCGCCACAGCCGGTACAAGAGCAGTTTACTACGTTGCCTGAGGTGAAAACCCTGACAGCAGGTACTGCAGCGGCAGAGTCACAGCCACTGGTTAAACCTGAACCTGAGCCAGCGGCCAAGCCTGAAGCGGAAATATCCGGTGAGCTGCGGGATAAATTTGCCTCAGCGTTAAAAGCGACAGAAAATACCAGCTCAAACACCAGCACACTGCGCAGCCACAACGCCCCTGCTACCGATATAAACAGCCTGGATATACAGCTACAGCAGCAAATTCCACCACTGCGCTTTGATGCCCACGTATATGCCACCACTGTCAGCCAGCGCTGGGTAAAAGTGAATGGTAAAACCTTGCAGGAAGGGCAGTGGGTAACCGCGGATATCCGGATTAAAGAAATTACCCCACAGTATGTGCTAATGGAACTGGGTACGCAGTTATTCAGTATGGCGGCGTTAACTGAATGGCCAGCGGGCTGATTCAGATATAGTTTTTTACATCCAGGCCGAATTTTTTCAGATCAACGCAGCTGTCTATCTGCTCTTCCTGCTGGCGTGATAAGTCGAGGATTTTAGGCGGAATATGGTGTTGGTGCACACTGTGGTAAAACACTTTAACCTTGGGTAACAGTGGCTTTTTGGCGTTATTTTCCAGCACCAGCGCCAGCTTGCCGCTGCTCAGTTTCACTACCGATCCCGGTGGGTAAATACCAATACATTTAATAAACAGTTGCAGCAGTTCGGCATCCAGCTGATGTGGTGTGCGCTCCAGCAACTGGCGGGACGCTGCCAGTGGGCCGAGTTTAGGTGCCAGTGATGCGGTCAGTTTCTCGTAAGAATTCACTATTGCCAGCATCCGGCTGCCTTTTTCTATTTGCCGTGTGGCAATTTTAGGCACGCCGCTGCCATCCAGGTGGGCACAATGCTGGCTGATCCACAACGACACTTCGCCAGCCAGTTTGGCTGTTTTTTGCAGCGCATTTAAACTGGCCGGAATTGCCAGATGATCTGCCATTTGCAGATAATCCGGGCCGATAGCTTTACCTATATCATGTAATAAGGCCGCCGTTATTAGCGACTGCACTTTATGTGACGGTAAATTCAGATAGCGCGCAAAAGCGGCCATATACACAGCGCAGCTGATACTGTGTTGCAACAAACTATCACTTTGCTCTGCTATGCGGTTAAGGCAGAGCAATACATCCTGATTCCGGCTTATAGATTCTGCCAGCCCGGCACTGACTTCATGCACCAGTGTCAGATCAATATTGTTGTCGCTACGCACGGCGTCCAGCATTTGGCGTTGTACGCGCTGGGTTTGCAGCAGGGTTTTTTCTGCTCTTGGCCATTCATCGGCAAATAGTACCCGTGGGGGGAGTTCTTCTGCTGGGGTAATGGGCTCGGCAGGTGCTGTAGGTGCTTCGGTGGTTATGGCTTTGTCTGGATCGATCAGTACTACTTTAACGCCTTTCTTGCGCAATATTTCTATCGCTTGTCTGGTGCGAACCCAACCTGCATGTTTGACGACAATATCACCCGACTGTTGTAATACCTGCACAACATAACTGCCCGGTTGTAAATCAGATATATTAACTTCCTGATATGCCATCTATTGTGTAGTCCAAAAACTTCCCCTGAGCCCAGCCTGCTATTTTACCTTAATTAACCTTAACTATAAATTAACAACGAGATGATTTGTCATAATATCGCGATAGCACAAGGTATAACATAGCATAAAGCCCGCAGATGCGGGCTTTATCGTTGTGACAAACTGTAACAGTTAGCCGATGTTGTCTGCCATTGTCATCAGCGACGCATTACCGCCAGCAGCTGTGGTGTTGATGGTAATAGTTTTTTCGGTAACCAGGCGCTGCAATAAGCGTTGTCCGGCAGGGGCTGTGATCAGCGGCAGTATCGCCCCGGCACGGCTGGCCAGCAGGGCGGCACATAAAGGTTTTACTGCACTGCTGACTTCAACCATCGCGCCCGCCAGATCAGGATGCGCCAATAAGGTAGTCAGACAATCTAACCGCACTACCGCCAGCAGATGCTGTGGCAAACCGGCTTGCAGTAAGGCTTTAATACAGGCTTCAGCTTCGGCCAGATCGGCTTCTTCTACGGCAGTAACCACGGCATTACCTGATGCCAACGCCGTAATGATTGCGAGCAACCAGTGGCTGAACGAGCTGGTTTCATCCCGTACCAGCGCCAGAATGCCGCGTGGGTCCAGTACCAGTATATTGCTTTCGCCGGTAGGGCCGGGCAGGGCAATAGGTTTTTGCAGGTCACGCTCAACCCGTTTTAGCTTTTGCTGGGCCAGTGTCAGTACTTGTTCTAAATCTGGCTCGAGCTTGTTTACTACGGTATTAGATGCCAGTGACGCCAAAAACTGGCGCAGTACCGAGGTGCGCTGGTTAATGTTCAGCAAAGCCCACTGTTGTTGTGCCATCGCCGCTGATGGCATAGCGTAAGCTACGGCGCTACTGGTTGTTTCGCTTAACAGGCTTTGTTGCTTTTGCTCGCTTAGTTGTGCACAGCTGACATCAGTATTGTCTTTAACCAGCCGGGTTAAATATAACGGGCCACCCGCTTTAGGGCCGGTACCGGATAAGCCACGGCCACCAAAGGGTTGCACGCCAACAACAGCACCTATCATATTACGGTTTACATAGATATTGCCGGCTTTAATATCGCGGGCAACCCGGTTAGTAAATTGCTCAATTCGGCTGTGTACGCCCATTGTCAGGCCATAACCGGTCGCGTTGATCTGGTTAATAATGTTATCAACTTCGTCGGCTTTAAAGCGGATAATGTGCACTACCGGGCCAAATACTTCGCGTTCCAGTACGGTTAAGTCGCTGATCTCATACAGGCGCGGCGCAAAGAAATAGTGACGATCGCCTGTCGGAATAGTGCACTCATAATGTAATGTGGCTTTGTCGGCTAAATACTGCACATGGCTGTTTAAGCGCTCATGTGCTTTGGCATCAATAACCGGACCTAAATCGGTACTAAGCCACATAGGGTCGCCCACATGCAGTTCTGCCATTGCACCTTTTAGCATGGTGATAATCTTATCGGCTACATCTTCCTGTAAAAACAGCACCCGCAGCGCAGAGCAGCGCTGACCGGCACTTTGGAAGCCGGAAGAAATCACATCGTCTACTACCTGCTCCGGCAGAGCCGTTGAGTCCACGATCATACAGTTCTGGCCACCGGTTTCGGCAATCAGCGGCACCGGTTCGCCACCACGCTCAGCCAGTTTACGTGCTATCCAGCAGCCGGTTTCAGTAGAGCCGGTAAACATCACGCCCTGAATACGACTGTCTGGCACTATGTGCTGGCCCACCTGGCTGCCTGGCGCGATAACCAGCTGTACTACATGCTCTGGCATGCCGCACTGGCGCATAATGTCTAAAGTACGTACGGCAATTAAACTGGTTTGTTCGGCCGGTTTAGCTACTACGGTATTACCAACCACAATGGCTGCGGCAACCTGGCCTAAGAAAATGGCCAGCGGGAAGTTCCACGGGCTGATACATAAAAATACACCACGGGCTTGCTCGGGCTGGGCAAACAGCTCTTCAGCACGGGCGGCGTAATAACGGCAGAAATCGATAGCTTCGCGCACTTCCGCCACACTGTCGCCCAGAGTTTTGCCGGCTTCTTTTACGCAAAGTGCCAGCAGTTCGTTACGGTGTGTTTCGAGGGCATCGCCAATACGGCGCAGCAGGGCGGCACGCTCGGTAATGGCGGTGGTTGACCAGCGATGAAAGGCCGTTTCAGCATTGGCCAGTATTTGCTGCATTTTGTCTTTGTCGGCATATTGCAGGTAGCCAATGGTTTCATCCAGCTGAGCCGGATTAGTTACCGGCACAGCGTCGTGTTGCACCGGGATCTGTTTAACCGATTCAAACCACTGCGCCATGGCTGCTTTTACCGGTTCGAGCTGATCAATATCGGTTAAATCCAGGCCGTTAGAGTTTCTGCGCTCGTTGCCGTATAAGTTGGCTGGCAGCGGTATTTGCTGATTACGTTTTTGCTTCCAGCCGCGCACCGTTTCTACCGCGTCGCTTAGCAGCGATTCTACCGGAATGGTTTCATCAATAATGTTGTTAACAAAGGAGCTGTTGGCGCCGTTTTCCAGCAAGCGACGCACTAAATAAGCCAGTAAGTCGGAGTGCTCGCCCACCGGTGCATAAATACGGCACGGGATCTTGTCTTTAATCACTATTTCGTCGTACAGCGCATCGCCCATGCCGTGCAGGCGCTGAAATTCAAAACCGCTGTAGTCTTTGGTCATCTCCATAATAGTGGCTACGGTGTAGGCATTATGGGTAGCAAATTGTGGATAAATGCTGTCGCGGTAGCTGAGCATTTTTTTCGCACAGGCCTGATAAGACACATCGGTAGAGGGTTTACGGCTAAATACCGGGAAGTCGCTAAAGCCTTCTAACTGGCTGAGTTTAATTTCAGTATCCCAGTAGGCACCTTTAACCAGTCGTACCATCATTTTGCGGCCAACTTTTACCGTTAAATCGCGTAGCCATTCAATGACATGGATACCGCGCTTTTGGTAAGCCTGCACTGCCAGGCCAAAACCTTCCCAGCCATCCAGCGCTGGATCACTGAATACTGCTGCAATAATATCCAGCGAAATGTCCAGCCGGTCGGCTTCTTCTGCATCAATGGTAAAGCCGATATCATAGGCTTTAGCCGCCAGTGCCAGCTGTTTTACCCGTGGCACTAACTCTTCAATAACACGGTCACGGTGGCTGAATTCATAGCGCGGGTGTATAGCCGACAGCTTTACCGAGATACCGGGGCTGTTAAACGGGCCGCGGCCTTTGGCAGCTTTACCTATGGTATCAATAGCCCGCATATAACTGTCGAAGTAGCGGTTAGCATCGGCCATGGTGCGGGCGCCTTCGCCCAGCATATCGTAAGAATAACGAAAGCCTTTAGCTTCCATTTCTGCGGCACGTTCCAGCGCTGCGCCGATAGTGGTGCCCATAACAAACTGCGCGCCCATTATCTGCATAGCATAACGCACCGCCTGGCGGATCACCGGCTCGCCAAGGCGGCCACAGGTGCGTTTTAATAAGCCAAATTGTTGTTTTTTCTGCTCGTCAGAGTAGTTCACCAGTTTGCCGGTAAGCAGCAAGCCCCAGGCCGATGCGTTAACAAACAACGAACTGCTGTTGCCCAAATGCGAGCTCCAGTCACCTTGTGATAATTTGTCGCGGATAAGGCGGTCGGCCGTGGTCTTATCCGGCACACGCAGCAGCGCTTCGGCCAGACACATCAGCACCAGGCCTTCTTCGGTAGATAACGAAAACTCGTTTAGCAGCGCATCGACGCCACCTTTGCCTACCTGAGCCTGGCGGATAGTCAGCACTAACTGGCGCGCACGTTCCCAGGCCCGGCTGCGGGCATTTACGCCAATGTCGGCCAACGGCAGCAGATAATCCAATACTTTATCTTCATCGGCACGATAGAAATCACGAATAGTTTGACGCAGCGGTTGGGTGGCAACCAGGGAACCGTTATACAACATGGCAGTTAGCTTCCTGACAAGATTTGAGAATGCGGCATTCTAGTGAAAAGTCTGCCGCATAGGGTGGTTATTTTTCTGCTTTAACCCTATATAATTCTGCCATTGTTAATTAAAACCAGAAAAATTGCTGCCATGAGTACACCTGTAAAAAGTAAAGGGCTGGACCGGATAGATATCAGCATTCTGGATACGCTGCAGCGTGACGGCCGTATTGCTAATGTTGATTTGGCCAAAAAGGTTAATTTAAGCGCTAGCCCTTGTATTGACAGGGTTAAGCGGCTGGAAAAAGAAGGCTATATTGATGGCTTTGGTGCCAGATTAAACGCTGCCAGGTTAGGTTTTGGCACAGCCGCTTTTATTCAGGTTACGCTGGATAGAACCACCAGTGAGGTGTTTGATAAATTCCGCGATGCGGTAGTGCAAATTCCGCAGGTGGCCGAATGCCATATGGTGGCTGGTGGCTTTGATTATCTGCTGAAGTTACGGCTGCCCAATATGGATGCGTATCGCAGCATATTATCACTAATTGTTGATTTACCCGGTGTGGCGCAAACGCATACCTATGTGGTGATAGAGCAGGTAAAAAGTGATAGTGGTTTACCACTGAAGACAACAGACAGCCCGCCGTTGGCGGGCTGAAATAGTATAGGTTACCAGCGCTCGCTATTGCGGCGTTTAGGCATTAATAGTGGTAGCAGCAAGCCGAAAATTAACCCTGCCAGCAGGATCAGTGAACCCAGAATCATTGGTTTTTCCCAGATAGAGCCCTGAGTGTTTTCCAGCTGTACTTTCAGTTGCTCGTAAGCGCGGTTTGCCTGCTCCAGTTGCTCTACTGCTTTTTGCCGTTCGGCTACCGCTTCGTTGAGCTGGCTGTTTAACTGATCGCGTTGCTGCTCCAGCGCGTTCACTGTTTCGTTATGCTGGGCATATTCTGCTTTGAGGTTTTCCAACTGTGTAACCAGCCCCGGCGTATAAGTAACGTGTTCTTTCGGTAGCCAGCCGGTTTTGCCGTCAACCTGAATTTCAGCGTAGCCGGTGTCGCTGTCTTCTTGCAAAAAGGTTACGCTTTGGCCGGCATTGACGGTGCCGATAATACGGTACTGGTTGTTAGGGCCAGAATGCAAAAATACAAATAAGGCATCACTGATAAAGGCGGGTTTAGAACTGTCTTGCGCACTGGCTTGAGCTGAAAGAGCCAGCAACCAGGCTGAAAATAATACCAGCAGGGTGCTTTTAATTAATCTGAACATAGGTATCCTGAGCTTATTTAAATGAAACCGCTTTGCAGCCAATATCTTGGATGATAGGGAGTTGTGCTGCAATTGACAAGGGTTAAAAGCAGCTGTGCGGCCCCCGGCCGTCAGTGCGACGTACAGAGTAACCAATGAGTACTGAACTTGAGCTGAAGTATCTGCTGCCAGCCACTGGGCTGCGCAGTTTGGTGCAGTTAATTCCACAGCTGGGAGAACTGCAGCATAGCGAGCATAACGCCTTATTAAATGCCTATTTTGATACTGCCGACAACTGGTTTCGCCGCCATGATATGGGGCTGCGTAGCCGGTTAAAGCAGGGGCGTTATGAACAAACCATTAAGTTAGCAGGTAGCCAGCACGGCGCTATGCAAATGCGACCGGAATATAATGTTCCCTGCGAGGGCGTTGTACCAAAGCTGGATGCTTTCCCGGCAGAAATCTGGCCAGCACAGGCTGATGTACCGCAACTACAGCAGCAACTGACAGAGTTATTCCGTACTGATTTTGTCCGTCAGAGCTGGTTGCTGCGCTGTGTCGATGGCAGCGAGGTTGAACTGGCGTATGATCAGGGTGAAATTCGTGCTGGCAGCCACAGCCAGCCCATTGCCGAGCTGGAGCTGGAGCTGATTAAAGGTAATGCATTGCAGTTATTTGCGCTGGCCAAAACCTTGTTACAACAGTTGCCACTGCGCACCGGCTGGCAGAGTAAAGCTGCACGGGGATATGGCCTGCGCGCTCAGCAAACGCTGGTTTTACCACAGCACTCTGGCAACACCGTGCTGGCACAAATCCGTGCACTGCAACAGGCGGAGGCGTGCTATGGCCAAACACAGCAGGCGACAGCACTTAATATGGCTAGCCAGGCTTTAGCCGCTTTGGCGTTATCGTTATCTGAGCAAGCACAACTGCAGCACTTCTCCACAGAAGCTGCGGCTCTGGCCAGCGCCGTATTGCAGGACGACAAGGTGTTTGGCTGGCGCCGTTATAATGAGTTGCTACTGGCTGTGTCTGAATATTTGTATCAAAGTGCGTAAGGCGGGAGAGCTATGGCTGTGACGGAAGCGGTGTTGCAAAGTTATCTTGAACAGACGTTAAGCCGGTTTGCGCTGGACAATATTAGTGCAGACTCGCAGGCTGTACTGCGCCGGTTAATAAGTGGCAGCAGCTTTATTGGCCGAACTTTGCAACAACAACCGGCACTGCTGGCCGAGCTGACCGACAGCACTTTGCTGCTGCAAACATTGCAGCAGCCGGTGGTGGCACTGCCAGAAGAGCAGACATTGGATGATGCCGCTGCTTTTGCCGCACTGCGCCGTTGCCGTAATGCACAGCTATGCCGCATTCTTGCTGCGGATATGCTGAAACTGCAAACCGTTACCCGTAGCCTGCAGTTAGTATCACAACTGGCCGATACGTTAATTAATGCCGCTTACCACTGGGCCTATCAGCAGCTGAGCACGCAGTGGGGTACACCAAAGGATGAACACGGTAATGCTATGCCGTTGCTGGTGTTGGGCATGGGGAAGCTGGGTGGTGCTGAGCTGAACTTTTCGTCTGATATTGATCTTATTTTTACCTATCCGGCTAATGGTGAAACGTCGGGTGGGCGGCGCAGCTGTGAAAACCAGCAGTTTTTTACCCGGCTGGGGCAAAAATTGATCGCCGCTTTGCATCAGGTAACAGCCGATGGCTTTGTTTACCGGGTTGATATGCGGCTGCGGCCATTTGGCGACAGCGGCCCGCTGGTGCTGAGCTTTGCCGCCATGGAAGATTATTATCAGGAGCAGGGGCGCGAATGGGAGCGCTACGCCATGTTAAAAGCCCGCATCCTTAACCCCGACGGCTATCACAGTACCGAGCTGCAGCAGTTGCTTAAGCCGTTTATTTACCGGCGTTATATCGATTTTTCTGCTATTGAATCGCTGCGGCGGATGAAACAGCAAATTGAGCAGGAAAACCGCCGGCTGAACCGACGCAACAATATTAAGCTGGGCGTGGGTGGCATCCGCGAAGTTGAGTTTATTGTCCAAACGCTGCAGTTAATCCGCGGCGGCCGGATACCGGCGATGCAACAACCGGCCTTATTAAAGGCTCTGCCGGTGCTGGCAGATGAAGACGTATTAACCTGGCAACAGGTCACAGAGCTGCAAGACGATTATCTGCTGCTACGCACTGTAGAACAGGCGTTGCAGGGTATTGATGATCAGCAAACCCAAACCTTACCACAAGATGAGCTGGCGCAAGCTCAGCTGTTAGTGTCGTTAGGGTTAGATAACTGGGCTCAACTGCAACAACAAATTGACACGGCAATGGCCAGAGTGCACCAGCAATTTAAGCTGGTTATTGATAACGGCGAAGAGCTGGAGCAGCAGGAAATTACTCTGGGCCGGCTGATCTGGGACAGTGAACAGCCGGCAGAAGAACTTGCTACTCAATTGGAATGGTTAACGGCGCCCGATGCTACCGAACTGATTAACCAGCTGCAGCAATTTAAACAGGATTGCCAAAAACGCAGTGTCGGCCCGCGCGGCCGCGATTTTCTGGCCAAACTTGTTCCACTGTTGCTGCATATGCTGCAACAGCAACAATCGTCGCCAACGGTGCTAAGCCGGGTATTAGGTGTATTTCGCCAGATTGTTACCCGCACCGCCTACCTTGAGCTGCTGTTTGAAAACCCCGCAGCGCTGCAGCAACTGGTGTTGTTATGCACCCAGAGTGGCTGGCTGGCAGAGCATTTATCGCGTTACCCCATGCTGCTGGACGAACTGATCGATCCGGCACAGCTATACCAGATTGCTACTCAAGCTGATTATCAGGACCGGCTGCGCCAGCATATGCTGCGGGTGCCGTCTGATGATCTGGAGCTGTTAATGGAAACATTACGCCAGTACAAGCAAGCACAGCAATTACGTATTGCTGCGGCTGATATCAGCGGCGTGCTGCCGCTGATGAAAGTCAGCGATCATCTGACCTGGCTGGCTGAAGTGTTGCTGGCGCAGGTAGTAGAGCTGGCCTGGCAGCAGATGACCGAACGTTATGGTGTGCCAGCAGGTCTGGCTGAAGGCGATAAAGGCTTTGCTGTCATTGCCTACGGCAAATTGGGCGGGCTGGAGCTGGGCTATGGTTCGGATCTGGATCTGGTGTTTGTGCACCAGTGTGATACACAGCAGCCTACGTCGGGTGAGCGGGCTATTGATTCACGGCAGTTTTATTTAAAACTGGTACAACGGGTGCTGCACTTGTGTACTACCCGCACCAACAGTGGCGTGTTATATGACATAGATACCCGGCTGCGGCCATCCGGGAACTCAGGGTTACTGGCGATCCATATTCAAACTTACGCTGAGTATATGCAGCAGGAGGCTTGGACCTGGGAACATCAGGCGCTGGTGCGGGCGCGGGCCATTTATGGCAGCGCCACGATACGTCAGCGGTTTGAACATATCCGCCAGCAGATAATAAGCCAGCCACGCGATCTGGCTACATTGCGTGACGAAGTGTTACAGATGCGTGAAAAGCTGCGCCAGCACCATGGTGTGGCAACGTCAGATCCGAAACACAGCACCGGTGGTATTGTTGACCTGGAGTTTATCAGCCAGTATCTGGTGCTGGGGTATGCCGCTGAGCACGCGCAATTATATCGCTACAGTGACAATATCCGCATTCTGGATGCCGCAGCAGACTGCGGTTTATTACAACCGCAACAAGTGCAGGAGTTGCAGCAGGCTTATCAGTTACTGCGTGGTGCCGGCCATCGCCAGACGCTGGCTCCGGCGAAGTTGCCAGAGCAAGACAGCCTGACGCAGGCAAAGCAAGTGGTAGAGCAAAGCTGGCGGCAGTTGTTTAGTCAGTCTTAGGTTTGGTATTGGCAGGGATGCAGTACTCAGTAAGGTACTCATTGGTTTTATCGGTAATAACGGCAGCACGTTCACGCGGGCAGTAAAAGCTGATTACCGGTGAATGAAAATCCGGTGCTATTGCCTGCGCTACCTGATACACGGTATCAATCAGGCTGCTATCGACCTGAAAATACTGCTTTACCACATAGTCGCGTGGCAGCGTCCAGAATAACTCTATGTTCTCAGCTCTGGCATATTCGGCTAGCTTGGTTTTAACGGTATCGCCTTCACGAAACCGGCGGTCAATCACCTGGCCGCGCCAGTTAGGCACACCCGGTACCACCACTTTAGCGCGTTGTTGTAACTGTAATGACAATTTATCGCTGGTGTCGGGCAGGTCTAACTTGAATTTAGATAATTCTCTGGCGCCATCGGCAATAGAACCACGGATTTTACTGTAAAACTGGCTGAAACCGTCGGCCGCCTGATTAACAGAATCTTTACGGATAAAGAAATCTGGTTTGGTCATCAAAAAATAGCCGAGGCTACCTAAAACCAGCAGCAACACTATACTACGAAACCAGAACCACATAATTCAGCTTCCTTTATACAATGACGGTGCGTCAGGATCCGGCCGGGTTTTAAAGCGCCGGTGTAACCACATATACTGCTCAGGTGCACGCAGCACCACCTGCTCTACCCATTGGTTTACCCGTGTCACATCTGCTTTGTCATCACCGGTTGGAAACGGGGCCAGCTTTGGTTGTACTTCTATTTCATAACCCTGGCTGCCAGGCAGGCGACGGGTAATGACCGGTATTACAGCACAGTTGGCGACATTGGCAAATAGTAAGGTACCGGTGGTTGATGCCGTCTCTTTAACGGCAAAAAACGGCACAAATTCGGCCTTGGTGCGGCCATAGTCTTGATCCGGCAGGTAAAAGCACACTTCACCCTGATTCAGCGCCCGGATCAGGCCTTTTACATCACGTTTGCCTATCATGTATTTATTGCTTTTGCTACGGCCGTGGTACGTCAGGTAATCCAGCAAGGGGTTATTATGGGGCCGGTAAAAACCAATACTGGGGTGGGTCAGGCCAAAAGCCCGGCATACACCTTCCAGGTGCAGTACATGGGGGGCAAGTAATAGCACGCCTTTACCTTCAGCCCGCGCGGCAGCGATATGCTCGTAACCCTTAAAGTGGGCAATGCGGCGGATCCGCCACTGTGGCCACCACCAGCCAATAACAGTATCAAACAGAGCTCGGCCGGTTTCAGTAAAATTTTGTTTTACCAGTGCTTGTTGCTCACTTGCAGGCATCTGAGGGAAGCACAATTCAATATTGCGCAGTGCCACCTTACGGCGGGATTTCAGCACTTTATACATCACGCGGCCAAAGCCTGAACCCAAAACCATTAACAGCCGGTAAGGTAACCAGCTAAGCAGCCATAACAAGGCTGCACCTGACCAGATAAGCCAGTACTGCGGTAGTAAAAAACGCCAGTTAAATTTGGGGGCCTGAACCACGCCGTATCCTCAACAAAAAATAATGCGCTATTGTAACGAAAAATGACGGAGGGAACAGTGGAAATTGGTAAGAGGTTCACCGCAGGTGCGGTGAACCTGGATCAGATTAGTTAGTAAGAGCCTGGTTAATACCTTGCAGATCTTGTTCTGACAGGTTACCCGCTGCTTGCTTTAATGTAAGGATAGCAATGACATAGTTGTAGCGTGCGCCTGATAGGTTACGGCGCGCTTCAAACAGGTTACGGGTACTTTGCAGTACATCAACAATAGTACGGGTACCAACTTCGAAACCAGCTTCAGTAGCGTTTAATGCACTTTCTGCTGAGATTACCGCCTGCTCCAGTGCGCGAATGGTGGCAATATTGGCATTAATGTCATTAAAGGAGCTGCGTACCTGACGCACCGCGGTGCGGTAGCTCAGTTCCAGATCCTGCCCGGCGGCAACATAGTTAGCCCGGGCAACTTCAGTTTGTGCAGTAGTGCCACCACCGCTGTACAACGGCACGCGCAGGTTCAGGCCAATAGTTTTGGTGTCCAGCCGGGGGAGGTTTGTGGTAGTTGAGACGCCGGAAATAGTATTTTTGCTTTCATTGTCGTTGGTGCTGTACGCTCCGGTTAAGCCCAATGTCGGATAGTGCCCGGCGCTGGCGATCTCAATATCATTTTCTGCAATTTCCAACGCCAATTTATTGGCTTTTAAGGCCAGGTTTTTTTCTTCGGCCAATTTTACCCAGGCATCAGCAGTAGCCGGAGAAGGCGACTGGGTAGAAAATTTATCGGTATTCAGTGTTGCCAGTTCGGGGTGATACTGGCCGGTAATTTCGCGCAACACTTCGCGGGCGGTTTCCAGTCCATTTTGTGCGGTAATTTCACGTGCTACTGCGCTGTCAAACTGCGCCTGGGCTTCATGTACATCCGTAATCGCGGTTAACCCAACGGCAAAACGCTGCTTAGTTTGTTCCAGTTGGCGCTCGATAGAACGTTTTTCTGCCTCGGCAAAACCTAAATCATCAAGTGCCTTTAGTACATTAAAATAGGCTTGAGACACCCGTACTATCAGCTCTTGTGATGCTGCATCCAGATTAGTCTGGCTTTGCAACGCGCGCTTTTCGGCGGTGTTCAGGTTTTTCCAGTTGGTCCAGTCAAACAGCGACTGTTGTAAACCCACTTCGGCATTCCAGCCTTTCGTTTCTCTATCAAAAACGATTAAGGTATTAGATTCAGTATCAAAGTCAGTGTTCTCTGTCCAATTCCGATTGTAGCCTGCAGTCAGATTTACCTGCGGCAGCAAATTGGCTTTAGTGACATCGATTGCTTCGCGTGCGGCATCGCGGGTTGCTACCGCTTTTAATAGCTGCGGGTCTTTTTGCGTGGCTAACTGATAAATTTCCTGCAGGTCCGCTGCAGCGATATGCAGGCTGAACAAACCGAAAGTGGAGGCTAACAAGGTGCTTATTAAGGTTTTTTTCATTTTTACCAATCCTGGCCAACTAAAAGGAAACTGCACGAATAATACTCTGTTACTGTAAACTAAGTAATCATTAAACCGTAAAGTTACACGCAAGAGTGTAACAGAATGTGAGTGCAGTCATGTCTAAATTCAACTCTGGCCAGTATCCTTCATTTGGCCATCAGGATCTGGAGATTCTCGACAAAACCACGGTTTTTCAGGGTTTCTTCCGCTTAGAACGTTACACCTTACGTCACAAGTTGTTTAATGGCAGCTGGAGCGGGCCTATTGTGCGTGAAATATTTGAGCGCGGCCATGCCGTTGTGGTGTTGCCTTACAATGCCCAAACGGATGAGTTGGTATTAATTGAGCAAATTCGTGCCGGTGCTGCAGCCAGTAGCCACAGCCCCTGGCTGCTGGAGGCGGTTGCCGGTATGATTGAGCCCGGCGAGAGTGCCGAGCAGGTAGCAAAACGTGAAGCCCAGGAAGAAGCAGGGTTAACAATTGACGAACTTTGGCCTATGCTTAGCTACTTATCCAGCCCGGGTGGTACTACCGAACGTATTCAATTGTTTTTAGGCCGCATTACGCAGCCGGTACAAGCGGGTGTTTTTGGCCTGGCAGAAGAGCATGAAGATATTAAAGTGCATGTGGTGCCGCGCACCGTAGCAATGCAACTGTTGGCTGAGCAAAAAATTGATAATGCTGCCAGTGTCATTGCGCTGCAATGGCTGGCACTTAATCTGGACAAAGTAAAACAAGCCTGGGGAGGCTAGTGTGTGGTTTAAACGCCAGAAATATGTACCAAAATTACCGGATTTTCTGGCACTGTGCGAACGCAACTACGCCCAGTTGAACCGCTATCTGGCTGAGGATGCAAAAACTGGCCAGGCTACGGTAATTCAGGTATCAGAGCAGCATAGTTACCGCATAAGCGTGACGGAAGTGGCGCGCTTTACCACCACATTGCACATTGAGCTGACAGATGAGCGCGAGTTTTACTTTCGCCCCAGCTTTGTGGTGCGGCTTTACCATGATGCGCGGGTAGCCGAAGTGCTGGCCTGTCAGCAGATCAGTGGTTTTAAAGCCCGTTACGATTATCCTAATCTGGATATGCTGCTACCGGACGAAAAACGCCAGATTAACCTGCTGCTGCGCGACTGGTTAAAGCTATGTGCCGGTCAGGGCTATATAAACCGCGAGTTAGCGTTCGCCTGATGCAGTACCGCTTTAGCCCGAAATCTGCATACCATATTGCTCAGCTTAGCGACTGCCATTTGCTGGCAGCCTTTGATGATACCTATCAGCAAATACAACCTGCCGTGCATCTGGCAGCTATTGTCGATACACTGATAGCAGAACAACCCGATGCCGTGCTGCTAACCGGCGACCTTACTCAGGATCACAGCGCCGCATCTTATCAACTGCTGGCTCAACTGCTGGCGCCACTAAGTTGCCCGGTGTTTTGTTTGCCTGGCAATCATGATGACATAGCGGCACTGGATGCATTATGCCAGCAAGCACCGTTTCGGCCCGAGCGCAGCCTGCAACTGGCGCAGTGGCAGTTGCTGATGCTTAATACCAAGGGGCCGACTCCGGCCGGTGTTTTTCCACCCGAGCAGCAGCTTTGGCTGGCAGAGCAATGCCAGCAAAGTAGTGCGCAGGCGCTTTGGCTATTTTGTCATCATCACCCGCGGCCGCTTAACTGCTTTATTGATAAACACGGCCAGTTAGATCAAACCGGTTTGTGGCAGGCCATAGCGGCACAGCCACGTATTAGAGGCATTGCCCATGGCCATGCGCACTATGCTTATCAGCGCCGTGAGCATGATATTGATATTGTTGGCTGTCCGGCCAGCTCAGTGCAGTTTTTACCAACGCCCGACTGGCAAACCGTAAATGGCGGGCCACAGTGGTGTGACTGGTTTTTTTCTGCTACAGGCGATGTACGCTGGCAGTTCCGCCAACTGGATTTAACCGCGAAGACGTAAAAATGAACAAAAAAGTAGTGTATTTACATGGTTTTGCCAGCTCTTCCTTGTCAGATAAAGCGGTACAGACTAAAGCATTTTTTCAGCAGCATTACCCGCACACCGATTTTAGCGCGCTGGATTTACCCTATGAACCAGCAGCCGCACTGGCGCTTATTCAGCAACATATTGGTCAGCAGCGTGATGTGGCGTTAATTGGCAGTTCGTTGGGGGGCTTTCTGGCTACCTGCGTTGCCGAGCAAATTCATTGCCGCGCCTGCCTGATTAACCCGGCGGTGGCACCGCACACTGTATTAAATCAGCATTTGGGTCGCTATTATCATCCGGTACTGCAGCAGCATTATGATGTAACAACGGCACATATGGCCGCACTGGAGCAATTAATGCCGGTGACGTTACAGCAACCGCAGAATTACCTGGTGCTGTTGCAAAGCGGTGATGAAGTGTTAGATTACCGCTTAGCGCTTGATTACTATCAGGGCGCCGAAATAAAACTGAGCGAAGGTGGCGATCACAGTTATGTCGGCTATGCCGCGCAGCTTACGACTATTGCCAATTTTTGCCAACTCGCGTAAAACGCGCTTAATCCTATCAGCCAGTGACCGAGACTATGACATCACAACAGTACAACGCCGATTCGATTGAAGTGCTGACCGGGCTTGAACCCGTGCAGCGTCGCCCCGGAATGTATACCGACACCACCCGGCCTAATCATCTTGGCCAGGAAGTTATTGATAACAGTGTCGACGAAGCATTGGCAGGCCATGCCGATACCGTGCAGGTGATACTGCATGACGATCAGTCGCTGGAAGTAATAGATAACGGCCGTGGTATGCCGGTGGATATTCACCCGGAAGAAGGCGTTACCGGCGTAGAGCTGATTTTCTGCCGCCTGCATGCCGGTGGTAAATTCTCCAATAAGAACTATCAATTCTCCGGTGGTTTACACGGTGTAGGTATTTCAGTAGTTAATGCATTGTCCAGCCGGGTAGACGTGACTGTGCGTCGTGATGGCAATATTTATGAAATGGCGTTTGAGCATGGTAATAAAGTATCCGAGCTCAGCATTACCGGTACTGTAGGTAAGCGTAACACCGGCAGCCGGGTGCGGTTTTGGCCCACACCTTCTTACTTTGACTCGCCAAAGTTTTCCGTCAGCCGCATGCTGCATGTGCTAAAAGCAAAGGCGGTATTATGCCCTGGTTTAACGGTGAGCTTTGATGACAAAGTAAACCAGCAGCAATATCAGTGGTGTTATCAGAACGGTATTAAAGATTATCTGGCCGAATCGGTAAAAGACTATATCTGTCTGCCAGAGCAGCCGTTTACCGGCAGTTTTAGTGCCAGCACCGAAGCGGTGGAGTGGGCGATGTTGTGGTTGCCTGAAGGTGGCGAGCTGGTAACCGAAAGCTATGTAAACCTTATTCCTACAGCCCAGGGCGGCACCCATGTTAACGGTTTACGCCAGGGCTTGCTTGAAGCGTTGCGCGAGTTTTGCGAGTTTCGTAACCTGTTGCCGCGCGGTATTAAGCTGTCGCCGGAAGATATCTGGGATCGTTGTGCCTACATTTTGTCGCTGAAAATGCAAGACCCACAGTTTGCAGGCCAAACCAAAGAGCGTTTGTCGTCGCGCCAGTCGGTGGCTTTTGTATCGGGTATTGTTAAAGATGCCTTTAGCTTATGGCTGAACGAGCACACTGATATTGCCGAGAGCCTGGCCGATTTTTGTATTAACAACGCGCAAAAGCGGCTAAAAGCGGCAAAAAAGGTGGTGCGCAAAAAGATTACTTCTGGCCCGGCCTTACCCGGCAAGCTGGCAGATTGCTCCGCACAGGATCTTAACCGTACCGAGTTGTTTCTGGTAGAGGGTGACTCGGCCGGTGGTAGTGCCAAGCAAGCACGCGATCGGCAGTTTCAGGCGGTCATGCCGCTACGTGGTAAAATTCTTAATACCTGGGAAGTAGAATCGGGCCAGATCCTGGCATCGCAGGAAGTTCATGATATCTCTGTTGCTATAGGCATGGACCCGGACAGTGCCGATTTAACCGCGCTAAGGTACGGCAAAATTTGTATTTTAGCCGACGCCGACTCAGACGGTTTACACATTGCCACCCTATTATGCGCCTTGTTTATGCGCCACTTCAGCAGCCTGGTAGCGGCAGGTCACGTTTATGTCGCCATGCCACCGCTTTACCGTATTGATATCGGCAAAGATGTGTATTATGCGCTGGACGAAGATGAGAAAAATGGCGTGTTGGATCGGATAGAAGCCGAGAAAAAGCGTGGCAAGGTTAACGTTCAGCGCTTTAAAGGTTTGGGTGAAATGAACCCGTTGCAGTTGCGTGAAACCACCATGGACCCGAATACCCGGCGTTTAGTGCAGCTTACTATAGATGATGTGGCACAAACGATGGAGCTGATGGATATGTTGCTGGCGAAAAAACGCGCTACAGATCGGCGCGACTGGTTGGAATTAAAAGGCGATAAAGCCGCCATTACTGTGTAGGCTGCTGTAACAATAATAAGGCGCTATAACGGTGACAAAACACATTACAGTAATATTTCTTGGCAGTGCTCTGTTGTTTAGTCAGGGCTTGTATGGTGCACAGCTCCCTGCCTGGCTGCAGCAAGTTGTTGAGCAGAAACGGCAACAGCCAGAGCAGATGCTGGCGTTACTGCAGCAGCACCAAGCCGATTTGCAAGGTTTGCCAGAGCCGCTGCAGGCACAGTGGTACGCCGAACAAGCCGCACTGTTTGCTGCCCTGGGGCGGCATCAGGAACAGCAACAAGCGGCAGAGCAGGGGCTGGCGTTGTTAGGCGAGTTGCAATCACTGTCGAAAGTAGAGCTGTTATATGCGCTGGGTTTTGCCAGAGAAATGCAGGCCGACGACGTTAGTGCTTTGCAGCATTACGAGCAGGGTATAGCACTGGCAACCTTGCTGGATGATGAAAGGCTGATTTTACTCGGCCAGATTAACCAGGCTGCGGTGTTTAGCAACCGGAATCAGAATCAGCAGGCGCTGGCATTGTTAAAAGATACCTATCAGCGTGCGCAGCGGCTGGACGATACAGAGGTGCTGGCTGAGGTTAACGCCGAACTGGGGTTGCTTTATGCTTCGCTGGCTTATGAGAAAGACGGTATAGCGTTACTGGAAACCGCGCTGGCATTATATGAACAGCTGGGCTGGCAGAAAAATCAAATCACCGTGTTGTTTAATCTGGCCCGTACCTACGGTTTTTTAGAGCAATACGAGTTATCACTACAAAACTACAATAAAATGCTGCAAAAAAGCCAGCAGTCGCAAGACATGGTTAATTTGTATCATGCTTATCTTGGTCTGGCGATCACCAGTAGCCAGAGTAATAGTGGTGATGCGGCGTTAAGCTATATTGCCAAAGCAGAGGAATATCTGCCGCAGTTGCAATCCACCGCACACTTGTCTACCCACTACTACGAAAAAGCGCTTATTTATCAAAAATTAAAGCAAAGTTCGCTGGCTATGCAGCAGTTAATGTTATCTGAGCAAAGCCTTAACGGCGAAGGGGTTGAAGATGACAGCCCAATCCGGCTTAGCATTATGTACCTAAAAGCCGAGCTGCAGGCCGAGCAGGGCCAGTTTGACCGGGCTTACCGGCAGCTGCACGATTTTGTTTTACTGTTTCAGGATGTGCGCAACAAAGAAAACGAGCTGGCGATAGAGCAGATGCGGCTTAGTTTTGATCACGAGCAACAGCAGCAACGCAACCGCTTGCTGGTGCAGGACAATGAACTAAAAGCGCTGCGGATAAGCCAGGCTGAGCGCGAGCGCCAGGTACAACTGCTGTGGCTCAGTATTCTGGGCTGTTCAACCGTAATACTACTGATTTTATTGCTGTGGCAACTAAACCGGCATAAAGCGAAAAACCGCTCTGCAGGCAACAATGCCCCGGAGCAGACAGGATAAGCTATGACAGAAACCGTAATTTCACATGATGGTATTGAGCAGTTACCACTGCGTCGTTTTACCGAAGAAGCCTACTTAAATTACTCTATGTACGTCATTATGGACCGGGCGCTGCCGCATATTGGTGATGGGCTAAAACCGGTACAGCGGCGTATTATTTATGCTATGTCTGAGCTGGGTTTATCGCATCTGGCCAAATATAAAAAATCGGCCCGTACGGTCGGTGACGTCTTGGGTAAGTTTCACCCGCATGGCGACAGCGCTTGTTACGAAGCCATGGTGTTAATGGCGCAGCCGTTTTCTTACCGTTACCCGCTGGTAGATGGTCAGGGTAACTGGGGTGCACCGGACGATCCGAAATCTTTTGCGGCTATGCGTTACACCGAAGCCAAATTATCGCGCTTCTCGGAAGTACTTTTGTCTGAGCTGGGCGCCGGCACAACCGACTGGCTGCCCAACTTTGACGGCACGCTGGAAGAGCCAAAAGTATTACCGGCGCGCTTGCCGCACATATTACTTAACGGCATTACCGGTATTGCTGTGGGTATGGCTACTGACATACCGCCACATAATGCGCGTGAAGTGGCGCATGCCTGTGCGGCCCTGTTGGATAACCCGCAAAGCAGCGTGACCGATTTAATGCAATATGTAAAAGGCCCGGACTACCCGACCGATGCCGAAATTATCAGCCCGGCGCATGAGCTGGCAGCCATTTATGAAACCGGCCGTGGTAGCGTAAAAATGCGTGCCGTATACAGCCAGGAAGATGGCGATATTGTTATTACCGCATTGCCGCATCAAACGTCCGGCTCTAAGGTGCTGGAACAGATAGCCGCGCAGATGCAGGCGAAAAAACTGCCAATGGTCAGCGACTTGCGCGATGAGTCGGATCATGAAAACCCGACCCGCATTGTGATAGTACCGCGCTCAAACCGCATTGATGTTGAGCAGCTAATGCAGCATCTGTTCGCTACCACTGATCTGGAAAAAAGCTACCGGGTTAATATTAATATTCTTGGCCTGGACCAGCGACCACGGGTAAAAAACCTGCTGGAAATTCTGACTGAATGGTTAACATTCCGCCGTGACACCGTGCGCCGGCGTTTGCAGTACCGGCTGGATAAAGTGCTGGATCGCATGCACGTATTGGAAGGTTTATTAATTGCCTTCTTAAATATTGATGATGTGATCCGTATTATCCGCACCTTTGATGATCCTAAAGCCGAACTGATCGCCTTTTTTGGCGTAACTGAACGCCAGGCCGAAGCCATTTTAGAGCTGAAGTTACGCCATTTGGCTAAACTGGAAGAAATGAAAATCCGTGGCGAGCAGGATGAGCTGGCCAAAGAGCGTGACAAACTACAAGGCATTTTAGGCTCTGAGAAAAAGCTGACCAAACTGATTCGCGATGAGCTGTTAGCCGATGCTGAAAAATACGGTGATGAGCGGCGCAGCCCGATAGTTATGCGCGGCGAAGCCAAAGCATTAAGCGAAAAAGAGCTGCTGCCCAGTGAGCCGGTTACCGTAGTGTTGTCGGAAAAAGGCTGGGTGCGCTGCGCCAAAGGCCACGATGTCGATGGCAATGCGTTAAGTTACAAAGCCGGTGATGCCTTTAAAGCGTTGGCCAGTGGCCGTTCAAATCAGCTGGCGGTATTTATAGACTCATCTGGCCGTAGTTTTGCCACCGAAGCGCACGAGCTGCCCTCTGCCCGTGGCCAGGGCGAGCCATTAAGTGGCCGCTTTGCTGTAGTGGCAGGCGAGAGTTTTGATCATGTGTTGCTGGGTGAGGAAAAACAGGCGTTATTACTGGCCTCTGATGCCGGCTATGGTTTTGTCGCCGAATACAGTGATTTACTCAGCCGTAATAAAGCCGGTAAAGCGGTATTAAGTTTGCCGGTGGGGGCCAAAGTGCTGCCGCCGTTAGTGGTAAAACAACCTGAAACTGATTTGGTGCTGTGTATCTCTAACGAAGGCCGTATGCTGGTGTTCCCGGTAGCCGACTTACCTAAATTAAGTAAAGGTAAAGGCAACAAGTTGATGTCGATACCCTCTGCCCGTGCCGCCAGCCGTGAAGAGTATGTTTGCCAACTGGCAATAGTGCCGGCAGATGGCAGCGTAACCTTAGTGGCCGGTAAGCGTAAATTGGGGTTAAAAGCAGACGATTTAGCGCATTACCATGGTGAGCGTGGCCGGCGTGGTAATAAATTACCGCGAGGCTTGCAGCGCATTGATGAAGTGCTGGTTAACCCCGGCGCTGATATCAGCAGTGATCAAACCAGCAGTACCGACTAAAGCCGCTATACTGGGCGCCTTTTTTATGGCGCCCTTTTTGTGCCAGCGACAACAGCCACCCTTGGTGGCAAAGCGGAGATAGCAGTGATAGCGGTAGTAAGGTTAATTTTATTGGTGCTGTTTTTTATTATCAGTACAGTTGCGGGTTTGCTGATTTGTCTGGTGCGGCCATTTCACCCGAATAATGTCTATATTTTTTCCCATTGGTACGGTTGGGTGTCGCGTATTTTCGGCATCAGCGTAGAAGTACGCCGCCATAGCGCTATCGACCCCACCAAGCCCTATGTTTATATTGCTAACCACCAGAATAACCTGGATTTATTTACCATCAGTAATGGTGTGCAGCCACGCACTGTTACTATTGGTAAAAAAAGCCTGAAGTACATGCCGTTTTTTGGCCAGTTGTACTGGCTTAGCGGTAATATTCTTATCGACCGGCAAAATAAAAGCCGTGCGCTGGGCGCGATGCTCGGTGCTGCCGAGCGTATCAGCCGCGATAATATCTCGGTGTGGATGTTCCCGGAAGGCACGCGCAGCTATGGCCGCGGCTTATTGCCATTTAAAACCGGCGCCTTTCATATCGCGCTGGAAGCAAAGGTGCCGTTGGTGCCGGTATGTATGAGCAGCACCCACGGCCAGTTTAAGCTAAACCGCTGGAACAACGGCAAAGTGATTATAGAGCTGATGGCGCCGGTAGAGCTGCCAAAAGAGCAACTGAATATCCGCCAGTTTGCCGAAAATACCCACCAGCAGATGCTAGCAAAAATTCAGCAACTGGACGCTGAGTTAACCAGAGAACGCCCGTAGCGGTTTTCGAAATATATCAAGCAGCGGGGCTAACGCTATCAGTTATCCCTGTTGTAGCTTTATAAGCAAACACCACAATGCTCTGATGCAATTCTACTACTAAACTGCCCTTTAATCTGTTGATTCTAGTCTATAAACTTCGCGGAGTATTGCACAATATTACATTTAGTTTAGGGCGCCGTTTGCCTTTATTTATGTTATTAAATGCATTCGGCGTATTTATATTTTGCTATCCTTTGTTTTCCTTAAATTTGCTGGTAATTTAAACACTAAGCGCCCTCGAATGAGGTTATGGGTGCATCAGAAAGTGCAAGATTTTTCTAATCATTATTTTAGGAGCCAGTACTACTGTTGACGCGTTGTTTTTGTGCGGATAGACGCAAACTAATCTTGGAGCAATAAATGTAAGGTATACTGGCGAAAAATAAGTAGTTGATGATATATAATTACATTTTAGTATGTCATTTGATGTGAAGATTAATAATTATAATAGCCATCAGGTTGTTGGGGGCGAGGATGAATTGGTTGCAGAAGTTTTTTAAAGTTTTTACTTTAGCAATATTGCTGAATTTAATTTTGGGCGTTGCTCAATCATTTGCTGATGCGGTGACTTACCAAGAGGTTTACACTCATAGTGTCAATGGTGTTACAGGGTTGCAAGGTATCAGTGATGTGGCTGTCAGCCCGGACGGTAAATTTGTTTACACCGCGTCCTATCAGTCTTCTGCAGTCAGCGTATTTGAGCGTAACCCGGAAACAGGCCAATTGACCTACAGAAGCACTAAAACAGGGCTTTCTGCCGCATTTAGTGTGGATGTAAGTGCCGACAACAAAAATGTGTATGTGGCTTCGCCTACTGGAAGTGTTGTTATAGCGCTTGCCAGAGACATTACTACAGGTGAATTGACCGAGACAAACAGGTTGGGTGGTAGCCCAACCGGAGGTTTTGTTTCCGTAAGCACAAGTCCGGATGCTAAAGCCGTTTATGGTATTGGTGGCTCTCCAAGTGGTCTTGTTGTTTTTAATAGTAACGCAGACACAGGTTCTATCTCTCGATTGGCTGACTACGCTGATAACGTGGATGGCAATGCCTTAGGCCAGGTATTCAGCCCAACAGGCAGCCCAATCAAAAATATCGCTTCCAGCGCGGATGGCAATTTTGTCTATGTCACTTCAACGACAGATAACGCCGTTTCTTTATTTAGTCGGGATACGACGACCGGAGCTCTAACTCTGGTCTCTGTCTATACAGATAATGTTGCCGGTGTCGATGGCTTACAAGCCGCTTCATCAACAAAGCTTTCTCCGGATGGTAAGCACCTTTATGTCACAGGGCAGGGAGAATCTTCAGTCGCAATTTTTAGCGTTGATAGCGCCTCAGGTGAATTAACTTACCTTGCCAAGGTCACTCATGGCGCTGATGGTATTGCCAATATGCAAGGCGCTCGTAGCCTGGCAATAAGCCCGGATGGCAAATATGTGCTGGTCAGTGCAATCAACTCCAGCTCCCTGACCGCATTTTTACGTGACTCAACAACAGGATTGTTGACCTTTGACAGTGTGGTTATTAACGCTGTCAATGACGTAACAAATTTTAGCGCCCCCTCTGGTATGTCGACAGACCCTTTAAACCGCCATTTATATGTAGCTGCACAAAACAGTGCTAGTCTGGTTGTTTTCTCACTACCAACACCGGCAGTCAGCTTGTCTGTAACCAGCCAGTCAGCAGTTGTTTCAGGGGCCGCTGTAGTTTTGGATAATCAGCTCGCAGTTTTGGATTCTGATAGTCTGGATCTTGTGTCAGCGCAGGTTTCTATTTCCTCCGGTTTTATTACAACGGATACTCTTGCAGTACAAACTGTTGCTGGTATTTTTGCTTCGTATGATGCCTCTACAGGTGTGTTGTCTCTTAGCGGTGTAGCTACCCTTGCGGATTATCAAACTGTGCTAAGAAGCCTTACTTACCAGGCTGGTGCAGATCCGACGTTAAACACTGGTGATACATCTGAGCGTACCATTAGCATTGTTGTTTCTGATGGCGACAATAGCAGCGCGGCTTCCTCTATTGTGGTCACTGTCACTGCTGAGCAGTCTACTCTTTTTACGGTGGCTTTTGTTGATTGGGATAACACTGTGTTGAGTACGCAACAGGTGAACGCAGGCGCTGCTGCAGTGGCCCCATCCTCGCCCACCCGTACAGGCTACTCTTTTACCGGGTGGAATGTTCCATTTGAAAATATTACGTCAGCTCTAACAGTTCAGGCTCAATATAGTATTAACAGCTACACCATTACCTTTGACACTGCAGGCGGTTCAGCCGTAGCGCCTGTTAGCGCAAACTTTGGTGCGGCAGTTAATACATCGGCAGCGCCAACACGTGCAGGCTATACCTTTGCAGGCTGGACACCGGCAGTACCAGCGATGATGCCTGCAGCGAATACGACAGTAACTGCACAGTGGGTAGTCAATCAGTATCAGGTCACTGCGCAGTTAACAGGTGAAGGCGCTATCAGTCCGGCGTCTCAACAGGTTGAACATGGTAAAACAGCTACATTCGGTTTAACGCTGACGGAAGAGGATGCCATCGTCAATATTGGTGGCAGCTGCGGTGCGGCGCTTTCAGGTAATAACATTGTTACCGCTACGATTACTGCAAGCTGTGATGTGCAGATCAGCGTTTACCCGGCAAGTAATATTGAGGGCGATGTTAGTGCGCCAGTGAGCTCAGGCAGTGTGGTTGAGTTTGCCATTACCGGCGGAGCTGGAGAGAAAGAGCTGATTGCTGCAACCGTTACCCGTGCTGATATTGCAACTGAACTCGCTTTAGCAGAGGTGGAAGCACTACTGCATATAACAGAGGATGGAAAATACCAGTTTATCGCAGAGCGTACTGGCCAGTATGTGCTGACATTGCAGGACGTGGTGTCAGGTGAGCGCATTGACGTTGAATTAGCTATCTTACCCTATCTGGCTTTCGCTGGTGGCGCACAGCCGGTGACTGCGGGTAGTGCAGCTACTGTCAGAATATGGCTGAGTGATGAACCGGCGTTTTATCCGGTAACGGTGAGATTAAGCGGCGACGGCGCTGAAGCAAAAACTATCAGTCTGACAGCAACCGACCTGCGCCAATACAAGTATGTTGTGGCGGTATCTGCAGAAACCACTTTATCACTGGATGAAGTACAGAATGCACTGGCAGGAACGCCGGCGCAGCACCAGTTACAACTGCAAAATGAGCCGGTTGCGCTTGCCCTGCAAGTGTCGGCAAGCCAGCAGAGTGAAGAAACGGTAGTGATAAGCCAGGATAACAGTGACGTTACGGTGTCAGTCACAGTATTAAATGGCGTGGCAGAAACGTTTAGCTGGTCTAGTGAGAGCCTTGATATTGCTGCTGAAGGGGATGTATTGGTATTTACACCAGCGAATATGGCTACCGGTGTGCATGATATCAGTGTTACTGCCAGTAATAGTGATGGGCAGGAAGGAAGTTATGTTTTAACGTTGCAACTTATTAGCCACTGTGATCTGGGTGATTGTTATACAAAAACCGGTTTACCTGAGTCGGCCAACCCCTTCACGAATAAGCCACAGCGTTTGCCTATATGTCCAATGGGCGATAACGTCCGGGCAGAGCAGTGCCAGGTAGCGGCGCAAAATGGCTATATTGAAGTTGGCGATTTATACCAGTTAACACTGGGCGAGTGGTCTTTGGCGGAATCCTGGGCAAGTATGCAGTTTGGCGCAGCAGTGAGTGGCGAGTTGGATGAAGACAGTGCGTACACCCATTTAGGTGTGGTGTCTAACTTCGATATAAGGGCGCTGGCCGTGCCTGGAGAGTCAGTGCCAGTTGTGATTGCTTTGCCGCAAGAGCAAAAAATACCTGCAAATGCAGTGTGGCGTAAATTTATTAACGGACAGTGGCAGGGTTTTGTTGTTGATGCCGCCAACAGTATTGATAGCGCGGCTGTTGATATAAATGGCTCGTGCCCTGCGGTGTCGTCAGATGTATGGCAACAAGGGCTGACAGTGGGGCACGGTTGTATCAGGCTGACCATAAAAGATGGTGGCCCGAATGACAATGACGCTCAGAGTAACGGTGTTGTCCGGGATCCAGGTGTACTGGCTGTATTAAATGCGGTTGAACCAGAGCCTGAACCTGAGCCCGAGGTACCGGGTAAGGATGTAAAAGCGCGTTCAGGTGGGGCAATGGGGGCGGTGTTTGCCGGTTTACTGGCACTGCTGGTAGCATGGCGTCGCCGTGCAGCAACTGCGGTATTGTTGTTGCCGTGTGTCGCATCGGCTAACGGTTTTTATGTTGGAGCCGATGCCATGGCAGTGCGCACTGATGTAAAACAGGCAGAGGTCTCATCTGCCGTTCAGGTGAATAACCCTGACAGCACAACGACAATAGATAATAAACGACGGTCAGGTATGCGCTGGTATGGTGGTTATGCCATATCTGATACGTGGTCTGTTGAGCTGGCCTGGTTAGATTTGGGTTCAGTTGATACCGCGTTCGGTAACCTTACTGCTCAAAGTGAACTTAGCACGCTGAACACCATTATACCCTTATCGGGAGAGGGCGTTGAAGGCAGTGTGGTATGGCAACCATGGGTATATAAAGATCGGGTGATCCCGGCATTGCGGGTGGGGTTATGGCACATGGATACCCGCAATACATTTGATGTTGATGACACAAGTTACAGGTTCAATAACAGTGATAATGTGCTGGTGGTAGAGCTTTCTACCGGTATCGTATTAAGTGAGCAGTGGCAGTTAAAAGCAGGCATTAGCCACTATGATACTAACCCTTACCGCACTTACACGGCGCAAATTGGCCTGCAGTACAAGTTCTAAACTTTATCGTCTGTTCAGCAACATTATACCTTTTCCTCTGTAGGTAACTGCAGAGGGAAGGGACCTATGCGCTAATGTCGTTGACGAGACCAGATTTCGTTTTAAGTTGCCAGTTAACCGGTTATCATTAAGATAAATCAGTAATTGAGCAGGAACTTTTATGCATACATTCACAGAAACAAACTGGCAGGAATTTACCGAAGACACTATCGCCGCTTTGTTAGAAGACGGCAGCGATCCGTATGCGCTTTACACTATTGAACACCATTTTTATGACAAAGACTTCGCCAAGCTGGAAAAGCTGGCGGTAGAGCTGTTTAAGCTTGGTTACGAAGTTACCGACGCTGAAGAAGTAGAGTTTGAAGACGGTGGCAATGCCTGGGTATTTGATGCTATTCGCGAGCAGTCACTGGATGCTGACAGCATTGTTGTTGATGCTATTAAACTGGAAGAGTTGGCGAAAAAGCATAAAGTTGAGTACGACGGCTGGGGCACCTATTTTGAAGGTGACGAAGACGAAATGGAACTGGATGACGAAGAGTAATCTTTGCACATCACCAAAAAGCCGCTGCAAAGCGGCTTTTTGCTTTTTATCAATCAGCGAGTAGCGTACTTATGCATGCTCTTCTGTGATAAAGGGGCAGGGTAATTTTTGCCATTGCAGCTCGCCTAATGCCAGCTCATCATCGGTTAGCAGGCAAGCTTCAAGCTGGGCCAGTATGGCGGCTTTGTCCAGTTGCTGGCCGATAAACACCAGTTCCTGTCGCCGGTCGCCATAGGGTTCGGCCCAGCTTTGTATAATAGCCTGTTGCAGCTCAGGTTCTTGTGGCCACTGCTCTGCCGGCACGGCCTGCCAGAATAGCCCGGCCATATTATAACGGGCGATACCGCCGGCCTGATGCCACAGCCAGGCGTATTCTGGTGTACTGGCCAGCCAAAAATAACCTTTTGAGCGTAGCAAACGGCCACTGGGCCAGTTCTGGTGTAAAAAGGCGTAAAACCGCTGGGGATGAAACGGTTTGCGGGCAGTAAAAGCAAAGCTGCTGATGCCGTATTCTTCAGTTTCGGGTGTATGCTCGCCACGTAGCTGCTGCAACCAGCCAGGGGCTTGTTGTGCCTGCTCAAAGTTAAACAGCCCGGTGTTAAGGATTTGTGCCGGGTCGACCTTACCCTGTTGCGCCTTAATAATACGGGCACGGCTGTTTAAACTGCGCAAAATGGCTTTAAGACGTTGCAACTGTAATTCTGTGATCAGATCGGTTTTGCTAATCACTAACACATCGCAAAACTCGACCTGCTCAATCAGTAAATCGGCTACGCTGCGCTCATCGTCTTCGCCCAGGCTTTCGCCTCGCTCGGCTAAATCCTGGGCGGCTTCAAAGTCGGCCATAAAGTTAACCGCATCAACCACTGTTACCAGTGTGTCCAGCCGGGCAATGTCGGCAAGGCTCTGGCCGTCTTCATGCTCAAAGGTGAATGTTTCAGCAATCGGCAGCGGTTCAGAAATACCTGTCGATTCAATCAGTAAATAGTCAAAGCGGCCGGCTTTAGCCAGTTTGCCCACTTCTAACAGCAAGTCTTCGCGCAAGGTGCAGCAAATGCAGCCGTTGCTCATTTCTACCAGTTTTTCTTCAGCGCGGTTTAAGCTGACATCAGTATTTAGCTCTCTGGCATCAATATTCACGTCGCTCATATCGTTAACGATAACGGCTACGCGCAAGCCGTCGCGGTTATGCAATATATGGTTGAGTAAGGTAGTTTTGCCGGCACCTAAAAAGCCGGATAACACGGTAACCGGTAAGCGCTTATCTGCTACTAAATTAGTGTGCTGCATGTTCAGCCACCTGCAGGTTATGTAGCAGTTTTCTGTTATACAAATGCGCACCAATCAACAGTAAGCCGCCAATAACAGCCAGTGCCGCTTCGGCATCGTGACCGGCAAACAATGAGGCAATCAGTAGTAAAAAGCCGCCAAGCCCGAGGGCAAAAGGGGCTTTACGGCGGTGGATGCACCAGCCACCCGGCAGGCTCCATGCCAGCATGGCGCTGATAGGCAGTAGCATCAGGTAATGAAACCATTCTGAACTAAATACACCCAGCAGTAAGCCCGAGCTGCCCAGCGCCAGCGCCAGTAACAGTGGCGTGGCGATACAGTGCACCACGCACAAGCCCGATAAGGCGGCGGCAATAAGATCTTTCATAAGCTTCCTCTGGTAAGTCGTTTTGGCGAAGTGATGTTATTTGCCCGCGAGCATTGCATTGATGGTAAATAATGTTATAACATCACAAAAGTTGAATTATGTTATAACATAACAATTAAGCCGTCAAATGCTGCGGCGGGTTGTTGCAGCAGCGATGCGTGTGTATTTATGGGGAATAAGATGTTTAAGAAAACCATATTGGCCTGTCTGGTGGCTGGCAGCCTGTTATCCGGCCAGGTAAGTGCTGAGTCTATTTCCGGTGTGGTAACCGACAGCGCTGGCAAGCCAGTGGCTGGTGCTAAAGTCACGGTGGTGGGCGAAAACCAGCATGCGGTAACGGATGAGGCAGGCCGCTTTAGTGTAAGCCAATTATTAATGCAGGACGCAGAGCTGCATATTGAAGCGCCGCGCTATGCACACCGTAATTTCCATTTCACTGTGCCGCAGCAGGGGTTAAGTGATGTCAGCCTGGTGCTGCTTAACAGTACAATAGAAGTAATAGATGTAAAAGCCAGCCCGTTTCATGCTTCTGCCACCGAATCAGCCTTACCGGTTAGTGTACTGGCCGGTGATGCTCTGAAAATGCGCCAGGCCGCAACTCTGGGCGATACACTGAAAAACGAAGTCGGCGTGCATTCTAATTTTTATGGTGGCGTTGCCAGCAGCCCGATTATCCGTGGCCTGGACGGCCCGCGGGTATTAATTACCCAAAACGGTTTAGACGCAGGTGACGCTTCACGCGTTGGCCCCGACCACAGTGTAGCGGCCGAAGCCAGCACCGCCACCCAGATTGAAGTGTTGCGTGGCCCGGCGACGTTGTTTTACGGCAGCGGTGCTATTGGCGGTGTGGTTAACGTGGTAGATGAGCGTATTCCTACCGATAACAGCACCCGCGCCGAATGGATGGCGCAGCGTGAGTCCGTTAATAACGAAAAGCTGGCCGCAGGCTCGCTGGTTAGCGGCGTTGATAATATTGGTCTTTATGTTGACGGTTTCTGGCGCGACAGCGACGATTACAGCATTCCGGGCTTTGCAGAAGCACAACCGGATGACGATGCGGTAAAAGGCCGGGTAGCCAGCAGTGCCGCTACCGCTAAAGGTTTTACGCTGGGTGGCAGTTATTTGCTGGACAACGGCTATGTGGGTGTTTCTTACGGCCGTTTAGATCGCGAGTACGGTATTCCGGGCCATTCGCATGGCGGTCATGAAGAGGAAGACCATGAAGAAGAAGGCCACGATCACGCTGACGAAGAGCAGGTTTATGCTGATTTAACGCAAAACCGTTATCAGTTGCTCAGTGAGCTGAATTTCTCATCTGGCCTTATTCGTGCGGTAAACACCCGTCTGGCGTATACAGACTATGAACACAGCGAAATTGAAGCCGGCGTTGTCGGCACCACTTTTCAGAATCAAAGCCACGAAGCGCGGCTGGAAATACTGCACCGGCCTTATCAGGACTGGCGCGGTGGCCTGAGCCTGCATTATAAATTCAGCGATTTTGAAGCTGTAGGCGAAGAGGCGTTTACCCCGCCATCAGAAACCCAGATGCTGGCACTGGGCTGGATGGAAGAACGGCATTTCGGCCCCTGGTTAGTGCAAATCGGCGCACGTGTTGAACGCGTAACAATTGACGCTGCCGACGTACTGCTGCCGGATATCGGCGCCCATAGCCATGATGGAGATGACCACGGCCATGATCATGGCGATGAAGCCGGATTTATCCGGGTGTTTGATGTCAGCCAGCGTTTTATGCCTTACAGTGTATCGGCCGGCACAGTGTGGGATTTTACTGAAGGCTATAACCTTGGCCTGTCTGTATCACGCTCACAGCGTGCACCTTCAGCGTCAGAATTATTATCGTTTGGCGCACATATCGGCACTGCTTCTTATGAAGTAGGGGCACTGTTTGTGCTGGATGACGACGAGTTTGTGCTGAACACCCAGCCAATCGAAATGGAAGTGGCGAACAACCTGGATATTACACTGCGTAAATTCAGTGGTAATACCGGCTTTGTGCTGAATGCTTTTTACAACCGTATAGACAACTACTATTACCAGCAAAATACCGGCTTGTTTGCCGAGTCAGGCCACAGCCATGACCATGGTGACGATGATCACGGCGGCAGCCACGATGCTGAGCTGCCGGTGTATCTGTTTACCGCTGCCGATGTCACTTTACATGGCCTGGAGGCCCAGTTTAGCTGGCAGATTAATGACCCGTTCAAGTTAACCCTGCAGGGCGATTATATCCGCGCCCGCCTGCAGGGCGGCGGCGATTTACCACGCACGCCGCCACTGCGGCTGGCAGCAGAGCTGGCCTATGAGCTGGATGCACTGAGCGCTGATCTGCGCGCTACCCGTTACTTTAAACAAGACAAAGTGTCTGAGCTGGAGCAAGCCACAGCAGGTTACACCCTGCTGGACGCCAGTGTCAGCTACCGCTTTGATCTGGGGCCACAGCAGTTAACCGCCTATATCAAAGGCCAGAACCTGACTGACGAAGATGCCCGGGTACACACCTCATTCTTAAAAGATTTAACGCCGTTGCCTGGCCGCTCGGTGGCTTTAGGTATACGCGGTAGTTTTTGATTTTTTGTGCAGCAGGTTAACTCTGGTTCCTGGCCTGCTGCACCTTTTACTTATAACAAGGAGTGGTAATGTTACAAACTAAATTAAGCCTGGCAGCCTTGCTGATCGGCGCTTCTTTACTCAGTGCCTGTGGTGACAGCACAACCAATATCGTTGAAAAAGAGCCAATTCCGGTAGAAGACGATCATGATCATGACCACGATGACGTCAGCGCAGCTGGCCGGATGGTTATTTCTGCCAAAGATTCAAACCTGCTGTCTGTGTACGAGCTAAGTGACGGCAGCTTGCTGGATAGCTTTGCGGTGGCCGATATTCCGTCAGCACTGGCCGCATCGCCTGCACACCGTTATGCGCTGGCGATACAGCGCACCACAGATCGGGTAGAATTTATCGACGGTGGTTTATACCAGGAAGATCATGTTGATCACCTGCATCCCTATCAGGAAGATCCTGAGCTAGTCAGCTTTGTTTTAAGCGACAGCCGTCCGACGCATATTACGACCAACGACAGCCAACTGGCGGTGTTTTTTGATGGTGATGCCGCCAGTAGCACACCCGCTGCGGTATCTGTAATTAGCGATGCGGATATTACTACCGACAGCAACGGCTATCCGGTATTAAACTACAGCCTGAATATGCACGGCGCAGCCCAGCCGCGCGGCGATTACCTGTTATCCACAGTACGCGATGCCAACAGTGCCACCACCTTACCTGACAAGGTAGCGGTATACGAGCAACATGGCGATCATTACCATGAAGAACTGGTATTTGACGAACTATGCCCTGGCTTACATGGCAGTGCACAAAACGAGCACTTTATCAGCTTTGGCTGTACCGACGGCGTGTTGCTGATAGAGCAGGAGGATACCACCTTTACTGCCAGCAAGCTGGCTAATACTGCTGATATTACCGGCACCATGCGCATAGGCACCTTAGTGGGCGACATGCATGCTGAACACTTTGTTGGTTTTGCCGGTACCAGTGCTTTTGCTATTCATGCCCATGACGGCGAAATGGACCTGATAGACTGGCAGGCAACAGACGGTGCTACACTGACCGGTTATGGCTTTGCCGACCACGGCAGCAAGTTTGTGCTGCTGGATAGTTTGGGTTATTTAACTATTCTGAACTATCACGGACATGAGCATGAAGGCACAGACGAAGCCGCCTTTGAGTTTGTTGCCAAAGTGCAGCTAACCACCGCAGATATCGCCACCATGCCTGAAGGCAGCCGGTTTGAGCTGGCCATTTCTGCCAGCGACGACAAAGTGTATGTTATTAACCCTATCGACCAGACACTGCTGAGCGTAGATACCGCTGATGCTGAGGTTATCGCAACCAAACAGCTTAACTTTATGCCACATAAGCTGGTATGGCTGGGGATCGCTGAGCCAGCCGAAGCGCATGACCATTAACACCGGCAGGCGTTAGTTAGCGTTATAGCAAAGGCCGTTAATGCAAATTTAACGGCCTTTTTTGTCAGTCTGCCCCTTATCTCATTGAGAATAATTCGTATTTATGCTTATATAGCTTGTCTTTTCTACCTCAACACTTTTTGGGAGTGGCAGTATGAAACCAGCTTACGCATTAACTTTACTTGGCGCAGGTATCGCCAGCGCATTAATGAATATGGCAGCGGCGCAGGCTGCTGAAGTCAATATCTATTCAGCCCGGCAGGAAGAGCTAATTAAGCCGCTGCTGGATAAATTTACCGCCGATACCGGCATTAAAGTAAACCTGATCACCGGTAAACCGGATGAACTGATTAGCCGCATGGCCAGCGAAGGCCGCAACAGCCCGGCAGATGTGCTGATTAGCACTGATGTTGGCCGTTTACACCGCGCCAAGCAGCAGGGCGTGTTACAAAGCGTGCAGTCTGAGGTATTAAGCAGTGCGATCCCACAGGCGCTGCGTGACCCTACCGGTCTATGGTATGGCCTGACTATGCGTGCCCGGCCCATTATGTATGTACCTGGCAAAGTAAAGCCGGAGCAACTGTCTACTTATGAAGATTTAGCCGACCCGAAATGGAAAGGCCGTATTTGTATCCGTTCGTCTGACAATATTTACAACCAGTCAATGACAGCCAGCTTAATTGCCCATGACGGCGCGGCTGTGGCAGAAAGCTGGGCTAAAGGCCTGGTCGCTAACTTTGCTATGCCACCAAAAGGTGGTGATCGTGATCAGATTAAAGCCGCAGCTGCAGGCGTATGTGATATTGCTATTGCCAACACTTACTACTTAGGCGGTATGCTGGCCGATCCGGCAGAAAAAGCTGCCGCAGAAAAAGTAAAAGTATTCTGGCCAAATCAGGATGGCCGTGGGGCTCATGTGAATATTTCCGGTGCCGGTGTGGCCAAATATGCGCCAAACAAAGCGCAAGCCGTTAAATTGCTGGAATATATGACAACAGCAGAATCGCAGCAGTGGTATGCCGAAGCAAACCACGAATACCCGGTACGCCAGGGTGTTAAAGCCAGCGCTATTTTACAAGGTTTTGGTGAATTTAAAGCAGACCAGTTACAATTGGACAAATTAGGGGAATTAAACGCCGAGGCCATTCGTGTAATGGATCGCGCTGGCTGGAAATAATTTTTGAATTCAATTAGTTGTAATGTGGTAACCGCCGGATGAAAGCAGGTTGGCGTGATATCTGGCGTTTGTCGGTATTGCTGCCAGCCTTAGTGCTGGCACTGCCGGTACTGGTTATTTTTGCCAGTGCTTTTAACCCGCAACCCGAGGTCTGGCAGCATTTACGCCAGACCGTGCTGGCCGACTACGTAATAAACTCTTTACTGCTGGCCGGTGGCACAGGCTTTGGTGCTTTGCTGCTGGGCACGGCATCTGCCTGGATTATCACCCAATATCAGTTTGCCGGCCGGCGTGTGCTGGAGTGGCTGTTACTGCTGCCGCTGGCCATGCCTGCCTATATTATTGCTTACACCTACACCGGCATGCTGGATTTTGCCGGCCCGTTACAAACTGCGCTGCGGGTTCAGTTCGACTGGCGCTACGGCGATTACTGGTTTCCGCAAATACGCTCGCTCAGTGGCGCCATTATTATGTTGTCGCTGGTGCTGTATCCTTATGTGTATATGCTGGCGCGCAGTGCCTTTCGTGAGCAATCGGCTTCCTTGTTTGAGGCCAGCCGTACCCTGGGGCTAACACCGCGTCAGCACTTCTGGAAAGTGGCCTTACCGCTGGCGCGCCCGGCTATTTTAACCGGTACCGCACTGGCGATGATGGAAGCCTTTGCCGATTATGGCACCGTGCAGTATTTTGGCGTTACTACCTTTACCACCGGTATTTTCCGTACCTGGTTTGGTATGGGTAATCAGGTCGCTGCCGCCCAGCTGGCTGCTATGCTAACCGGCTTTGTTTTATTGTTGCTGCTGCTGGAACGCTGGTCGCGGCGTAAAATCCGTTATTATCATCAGGGCCAGCGCAGTAACAGCGTTTCAAGGCGTCAAATTGGTGCCGGGCGGCAATTCTTCCTGCTGCTGTTATGCTTACTGCCAGTATTATTTGGCTTTGTTATTCCGGCTGTGCAACTGGTGAGCTGGGCACTGAGCAATTATCAGCAAACCCTGACGCCGCAGTTTGGCCAACTGGTATGGAACAGTTTTTCACTGGCGGCTATGGCGGCGGTTATTTCTGTACTGCTGGCCTTGTTGTTTGCTTATGGCAAGCGGCTGCGCGCTGATGCACTGGTGCAGGCGCCGGTGCGTGTAGCTGCACTGGGTTATGCGGTGCCCGGTACCGTTATCGCCATTGGCGTAATGTTACCGCTGGCGTATCTGGATGGCCGTATCGATTTACTGGCCGAGCAATGGTTTGGCATCCGCACCGGGCTTATTTTTTCCGGTACCTTATTTGCGTTATTGCTGGCTTACAGTGTGCGCTTTTTAGCGGTGTCACTGCACAGCGTTGAAGCCGGGTTGGAGCGGATTAAACCCAGTATGGACAACGCTGCGCGCTCGTTAGGCCATACACCGCTACAGGTATTGCAAAAGGTGCATGTACCGCTGCTGCGCTCCAGTGTGCTGGCGGCATTATTGCTGGTGTTTGTTGATGTATTAAAAGAGCTGCCCGCTACCCTTATTCTACGGCCATTTAACTTTAATACGCTGGCAGTGCGTACTTATGAGCTGGCATCAGACGAGCGTTTAGCGGATGCAGCACTACCGGCCCTGGCGATTGTGCTGGTAAGTTTATTACCGGTGATCCTGCTGGCGCGCTCAGTAGATTCAAGTTTAAAAGGAAAACTTTAATGCTGGATTTGCAACAGGTTGCGGTAGCTTACGCTGGTCATACTGTGGTGAAAGACATTAGCCTGTCATTGGCTCAGGGCCAGATAGGCTGCTTAGTGGGTCCTTCAGGTTGTGGTAAAACCACCTTATTACGCGCTATTGCCGGCTTTGAACCTGTGACTGCAGGCAGTATCAGATTGCAGCAGCAAGCGGTTAGCAGTGAAACCGTGCAACTGGCGCCAGAGCAGCGCCATGTGGGTATGGTATTTCAGGATTTTGCGTTATTTCCTCATCTTAGCGTGGCAGACAATATCAGCTTTGGTTTACTGAAAACGTCAAAGGCGCTAAAAGCAGCCAAGGTAAAACAGTTGCTACAACTGGTTGGTTTACCTGATTTGGGCCAGCGTTATATTCATCAGTTATCCGGTGGCCAGCAACAGCGGGTAGCACTTGCCCGGGCATTGGCTCCTGAGCCAAAGGTGTTACTGCTGGATGAGCCTTTTTCCAGCCTGGACACCGAGCTACGTGAAGGCCTGGCCCGTGAAATTCGGCAGATTTTGCAACAGCTGCACATTACTGCCGTAATGGTAACGCATGATCAAAATGAAGCCTTTGCGATGGCCGATATGATAGGGGTAATGGAACATGGCCGTCTGCAACAGTGGGCCACGCCGTATGAGCTATACCACAAGCCACAAAACCGCTTTGTTGCTGATTTTATCGGCCGTGGCGTGTTGCTGCCAGGTACTATGCTCGACTCGCAGCAGGTGCAAACCAGCTTGGGGCTGTTTCGTCAGCGTTATGCCAGCACAGCACAGCCGGGTGATAAAGTAGACGTGCTGATACGGCCGGATGACATAGTGCATGATGACAGCAGCGGTATTACTGCGCAGGTAACAGATAAAGCCTTTCGTGGTTCGCACATTATGTATCAGCTAAAACTGCAAAGTGGCGAGCCGGTGCAATGCTTAGCACTAAGCCACCATAACCACGCTATTGGCGAGCAAATTGGCATCCGGCTTGATTTAGATCACCTGGTATTATTTCCGCGCAGTTAAGGAGGCTTCAAACTTAGCAGCAGTCACTTTATGCCCTGCTGCGCTTTAACTTCTTTGGGAGTTGGTGGTGGAAAGGTAACGCCTTTTGTTTCAAGCATTTTTTTAGCTGTATATACGTTTTCGCTTATTTTAAAGTTTGAATTTCTGCGGTGATCTTCAAATATAGTCTCTATAGCGTGAGCGAGAGTAACGCCGCCTTTGTTGGGCTCATTGAAGTCGATGCCAAGTTCAAGCAGTTTAACGACGAAATCATATTTCAGTAAGGTGGCCGCATACAATGCGGCATTACGGTTGGTGTTATCCCGTGCATTGATGTCTGCGCCGGCTTTTAGCAAAAGCTGAAACTGCTCCCAGTTGTCGTGTCCTACAATGTTAAATATTGCCGGGCGACCGGTGGATTCATCTCTTGAGTCAGGATCAGCGCCGTATTTTAACAACATACTAAATAACTTGTTGTCACCGTCACCGGCCAGAATGGCCAGCGGCTGGGCAGGTTTTGGGCCTTCACGGTTAATTTTAACCATAGCCGGAAAGTTAGCATCGGCGCCCAATTGCAGTGCAAGCTCAACTGCTGCAGCGTCTTTCTGCATAATTAGCCATAACAGAGGGGTAATGCCTTCATCACCGTGCACATTTAGATTAACACCCTGTTCTATAAGTAACTTTGCTGTTATTTCATTTTTGCGTTGAATTGCGTGCAGCAAATTAACCATCTCAGCAGTGAAAAATAGTTCGGCTTTCATATCCTTTCCTTCTGACTTGCAGCTGCTAAGCAGGCCAACAAGCATAATCATTAAAACGGGGAGCAGCTTGCGTCCGGCTGACAATAATATTTTCAAACTAGCCATAATAAGCCTTTTTAAATACCGCCGAGCGTTTGAATATCTTCATTTTTTTGCGCTTCAATACCTTCAACCACCTGATCCATGCCGTGGCGTGTGATGGGGTTGCCGCCCTCTACGCTGGGTAAATCTAACATAGTACCGCTCGCTTTAGGCAGTGCACTAAAGGCAGCTAATCCAATGGCTGTAAGCATGCCTGCTATCGGGCCGCCCATCGCTGTTGCAGCTCCGGCCAATACGGCTTTTGTACCCAAACTTTGTGCCATAGTTAATACCTCGCCTTTTACCGCTTGCGTAGTAATAAGCTTGGACACCTCAGCTAAAGAGAGACCATTTTGTCGGCCGGCAGTACTGGGGTGTAATCCTGCCGAATTAAAGGTGTATCCTGGTTGTCCGGTTACAGCCACTCCTGAAGAAGCCAGACCTCCCCCCAATGAGTGACCGACGATTGAGAAGTCATTCCCAATAGTTTGTCGTATTCCACGGGCTAAATCCATCGCCTGATTATACTGTTCGGTTTCCAGCCCACTACCTTGCTTAAGGTTAGTTAACCAGTCCTCTTTCCCGGTGACGGCGTTATTTGTACCCCGGTAAGTCAGCATGGTTTCACCGTTGATCTCCGACTTAAACAAGGCTGCCCCGAATCCGGTTTGTGTATTGGTAAAATCGGCTTGAGTCAAACCAATCTCTTCCGGGTTGATAATTACAAGGCCAGGTGGTGCTTTTGGTAATACATCCAAAGCACCGCGATTAAACTCATCCACTTTGTAAACGTACTGTGCAGCTTCTGCGCGCAAAATATTGTCGTTATTAAGGCTGAGTCTCTCGTGAGCCTGTTGTAGCGATGGAATGCCTTCAGTGTTGCTCAATAATAATTGCCGTTGTTGATAGCGCAACTGGCGGGCCTGAACTTCATTTAGCTCAGCCAGCGGTAAGGCTGCAGGGCTATGGCTGGCAATCTTCGCTGCAGTTGATTCTCCCGCTGCAACACCACCGCCCGGTTTATTGGCTTTGCCTGTCTGTGCTGCGCTGCTATTGCTGCTTGCTGCCGGGGCTAAGCCTCCGTCGCCTATACCGTTGTCTGTTGGAGGTTTACTCCAGCCTTCGGTAAGTTGCCATATCCACATTTCGCGTTCGGCAAACATACTAAGCAGGCTGTCACGCAGCTGAAAGTCGGTGTATTTGGTTAAGTTATGCTCCCAAGGTCTGGCGTGCTGATACATTTCTGCCCAGATTTGGCGCAAGTCCCAGTGTGGTTCTAAGTCATGCAGAAAATAGCTGCCGTATATACTGTCCTGTACCCGCCACAGATAATCCTGTCCTAAATCTGAGTAGGCCAATAAACTGCTGCTACATAAATAGGTATTACCCCATTTATCTTCCAGTATTACGCCGCTGTATTGGTTGTCCAGCATCCTGCCACCTTAATTCGCTGTTAAAACAACGGATTTGCATCAACAATAAATTTACAAGTGGCAAATTGTTCCAAATTGATGCAAAAATGTCAATCAAAGTTTATTTTTTGCTGTCAGGCGAAGGGAGTAGATTATCCATAATTTGTTGATATTGGCCCGACTGGCGTAACTGCTGCAGGCCGGTATTAAAACGTTGTATCAGCGCTTCTGAGCGCGGATCTTTTTTCGATAACAGCAGGTACATTGGCCGCTGTTCGAGTGCTGGCGTCATCCAGTCTAGTTGCCCGGCGTATTGCGGTAATTTTTCGTCAACTAAGTACAGACCGTTGAGTTTGTCTGCCGGCACTAAATCTACCCGGCCGCGCGCCAGCATTTGAAACGCCTGCTCGTCAGTTGCTACCTGAGTGATAGCAAGGCCACTTTCCTGCAAACCGGGCACTTGCAAATAGCCCTGTACCACAGCCATTCGTAATTTCTGTTGCGCTAAGTCGGCATAATCACGGTAATTTATTGCCATACCCTTGCGTTTAAAAAAGACTATTTGGTTAGCATATAAAGGCTGGGAGTAATAAAAGTGCTCGGCGCGTTCATCGTCATACCATGCTGCTACCAGGCCAATATAATTGGCCTGCTGGCTTTCACGGTAAGCGCGGGCAAAAGGCATAAAAGCAATGTCAATATCGATACCCTGCAGTAAAAATGCCTGGCGAATAATTTCGCTTACGGCGCCTTGCTGCGGTAAGTCTGCGGCATAATGTGGGTAATAATTGCTGCTCGATAACAGCAAGGCGTCAGTCTGTGCAGGCAAGGGGGAACTTAATACGGTAACCAAAAGCAGTAACGCAATATAAAAGCGGTTCATTAGGCACCTACGGTACAAATATGAGTAAATAAGTGTGGCACAAGGTGATAAAAATGCTAACAGAAATTGCACAGCACTTTATATGAAAACTGAACTGAACAGTGTATAAAGTTGGCTAAACGACTGATTTATTTGGTGCCTAGGGTCGGACTCGAACCGACACGGAGTTTCCCCCGGCGGATTTTGAATCCGCTGCGTCTACCGATTTCGCCACCCAGGCACTGAGGGATATTTTGAGGTAAACGCCTGCATTATACGATGCGAATGGCGATGCGCAAGCGAATTTATGCCGCAGCGGCTTAGTTGCACAAAATTGCAGCAGCTTCGAAAAAGCGTTGCTGCATGTTACACTTGCGCGGTTTTTATTATCGGACGACGTTATGTTTGCTAATGCACCCCGTGCGGGTTTAATTCGCCGTCTGGCGGCTATTATGTATGACTGGTTAATTCTGGCTGCACTGTGGATGGCGGCCATGGCACTGGCTTTGCTGCTGGTGGCACTGTTAAACAGTGTCGGTGTTATTTCACTGGCTAATTATACCGACCATGCTGATTTTATTACCCAACATAAAATTTGGTTTCAGTTGTACTCTGTATTCTGGTTTTTCTGGTTTTATCTGTATTTCTGGTACAAAGGCGGCCAAACTCTGGGGATGCGGGCCTGGCGTTTGTTTCTGGTGCAGCAGGATGGTGATGCTATCAGTTTTAAACAGGCGTTAGTGCGTGCAGTTACTGCGTTGTTTGGGCTGGGTAATTTCTGGCTTTGGCTGCGCTGGGGTAAGGGCCTGGCGTTGCAGGATCAGCTTAGTAATACCCAGGTAGTCGTGCTGACAAAAGAGCAAAGCAAACAGCTAAACCTGCATAAGGCAGCGAGGTAAAACATAACAACCAGATTGTACACGCCAACACGCCGTAAATATGTCCCTATAGGCTCGATTCAGGCATCCATGCCTTCAACGGTTGGCTTAGCACAATCTGGTTTATTTCTGCGCGTCAGACTTTCTTCCGCATAAAATACACCGATAGCCCAATAAACAGCAGGCTGGGCACCATGGCACCTGCCAGTGGCGGTAGCTGATACACCAAAGCTACCGGGCCGAATACTTCGTTGCTCATATAAAAGGCAAAGCCGGTAAGAATACCCATCAATACTCTTGCTGCCATGGTTACGCTTCTTAACGGGCCGAAAATAAACGACAGTGCCATTAACAGCATGGCGATTATTGTCAGCGGTTGCAGTGCTTTACGCCAGAATGCCAGCTCATAACGGCTGGATTCCTGTGAATTTTGTTGCAGGTAGTCTACGTAATCTTTCAGACCGGTTAGTGACAACATTTCCGGTTTTATGGTCACCACGCCCAGTTTGTCGGGTGTTAATGATGAGCGCCAGCTTTGCTGTGCGGATAACTGTTTTAATATTCTGTCGTCAGTAAAATCCTGCCGTACGACTTGTTGTAGCTGCCAGGCATCATTGCGGTATATCGCGCTATCTGCACTGACAATAGACACCAGTTTCAGATCGGTATCAAACTGATAAATAATCACATCAGTCAGGTTGCCTAAATCATCAACTTTGCCGATATTAACGAACTGATCGCCGTCTTTGGCCCATATTCCCTGCTGCGCAGCGAACAGGTTACCGTCTGAAATCGCTTTGGTGCGGAGCTCGCGTGCCGCACGATCGCTTACCGGGGCTCCCCATTCGGCAACCGCCATAACAATAAGCATCATGATGACAGAGGTTTTCATTACCGAGCTGATAATATTAAAGCGCGACAAACCAGAGGCCTGCATAACCACCAGCTCGCTATTGCTGGCCAGCATACCAAGCCCAATTAAACCACCTATTAGTGCCGCCATTGGGAAAAAGGTGACTAAGTCGCCGGGCACGCTGAACAGCGTAAACAGGGCGGCGTGCACCATATCGTAGTAACCCCGGCCTATTGAGCGCATCTGATCGATAAACTTAAACATGGCCGAAATAACCAGCAATACACTTAACGTTAGCATTGAGGTAGTTAAAATGGTGCGGCCGATATAGATATCAAGAATTTTCAGCATGTTAAGTTCTACCCGCTAACCAGGCCTGAAAACGTTGTGCGCTGGCACGATGGCGCATAATTAATACCACTCCCACCAGTAAGGCACTCAGGTGCAACCACCACATACCCAGCGCTGGCGGAATTTTGCCGTCTTCCAGAGCAGAGCGGGCAATAATGAGTAACGAGTAATAGCCCAAATACAGTAACAAGGCGGGCAATAAGCGGCCAAACTTACCCTGACGTGGATTAACCCGGCTTAACGGCACGGCGATTAACGCCAGTAACGGAATAGATAACGGTATGGCAATACGCCAGTGCCATTCGGCGATCGCTTCGTTGCTGTCCATGCCATAAAGTTCGGCAGTGGGCAGGCTGCCAAGCTTACGCCGGCGTTGCTCTACTTCCTGCTCACGGATCTGGATCTGGTAACGGCCAAACTCGGTAATTTCAAAGGCGGGAGACTTAACATCACCGGCATAGCGGCGGCCTTGTTCAAGCTGCATCATCTGGGCGCCACTAATATCTTCCTTAACATTACCCGACATGGCATACACGATAGAGTGGCCACCCTGGTCTTCGCGGGCATTATTTTGTGCCACAAACACTTTTTGTAACTCGCCATTATCACGGCTGATACTCTGGACAAAAATCACCGCATTTTCGTTTGAGGTATGCTGAAACCGCCCCGGAACCAAAGAAATTAACCCGGCATTGGCATCGGCTTTTTCCAGCAGGCGGTATTCCTGCTCGGTTGCCCAGGGGCTAAGGTATAAAGTAATACTGCCTGCCACTACCGCCAGCATCAGAGAAAGTAATAACGTAAGGCGGGTAACATACCATTCGCTAACGCCGGTGGAGTGTAGCACTGTCATTTCACTGTCGGCATATACGCGGCCATAAGCCACCAAAATACCAACAAAGGCACTAAGCGGTAGAATGATAACGGCCAGTTGCGGTAATTTCAGCGCAACTATACTCATAACCAGTTGCCCGGGAAGTTCACCTTCAGATGCATCGGCCAGAATTTTGACAAAGCGCTGGCTAATGATAATGGTCATCAGAATGACAAATACCGCCAGCTGTGACTTAAATACCTCAGCTAACAGGTAACGAAAAATGATCAAAACGCCCCCTAAAAACCTGCCTTTTTGCTGGAACCCTGGCGATTTTTCAGTAAACTTGATATTTATAGCAATTATTATCGACCAAACGGCTTAGAAAACCGAGCTTTTTTATAAATTCACGGTAGAATTCGGCCATATATGTGCAGGTTATGTTAGCACAGTCTATTAGAATCAGGAGTTAGTATGGAGTTCAGCGTAAAAAGCGGAAGTCCGGAAAAACAACGCAGTGCATGCATTGTGGTTGGCGTGTACGAGCCGCGCCGTCTTTCCGCCGTAGCAGAACAACTGGATAAAATCAGTGAAGGATATATCAGCAACTTGCTGCGCCGTGGTGATTTGGAAGGCAAGCCCGGCCAGATGTTGTTACTGCACCATGTGCCTAACGTACTGAGCGAACGTGTATTATTGGTAGGCTGCGGCAAAGAGCGTGAGCTGGACGAGCGCCAGTACCGGCAGATTATTGCCAAAACCATCAGCACCTTAAACGAAACCGGTTCAATGGAAGCGGTATGCTTTTTGTCTGAATTGCACGTAAAAGGCCGCGACACCTACTGGAAAGTGCGCCATGCGGTAGAAACCACGCAAGACTGCCTGTACGTATTTGACCGCTTAAAAAGCAAAAAAGATGAAACCCGCCGCCCACTGCGCAAAATTGTATTTAATGTCCCCACCCGGCGCGACCTGACCATTGGCGAAAAAGCGGTAGAGCATGGCTTAGCCATCGCTGCCGGTATTAAGCAGTGTAAAGACGTTGGCAATATGCCGCCGAATATCTGCACGCCGCAATATCTGGCCGATCAGGCGCTGTTGCTGGCCGAAAGCTCAGCCAAAATCAGTGTTGATGTGTTAGGCCCGGAAGAGCTGGCCGCGCATGGTATGAATTCTTACCTGGCGGTTGGCCGAGGTTCAGTCAACGGCCCGCGCATGGCAGTGATCAAGTACAACGGCGCCGGTAACGACAGCGCGCCGGTAGTACTGGTAGGTAAAGGCTTAACTTTCGACTCCGGCGGTATCAGCTTAAAGCCGGGCGATGGTATGGACGAAATGAAATACGATATGTGTGGCGCCGCCTCTGTGCTGGGCACCATGCATGCAGTAGTCAATTTAAACCTGCCAATTAATATTGTTGCGGTACTGGCTGGCGCCGAGAACATGCCGGATGCTAACGCCTACCGGCCGGGTGATATTTTAACCACTATGTCGGGCCAAACGGTGGAAGTATTAAACACCGATGCTGAAGGCCGCTTAGTGTTGTGCGATGCGTTAACCTATGTTGAGCGTTTTGACCCCGAGCTGGTAATAGACGTTGCTACGTTAACCGGCGCCTGCGTTATCGCGCTGGGTAAACATGCTACCGGCTTACTGAGTAACCATAACCCGTTGGCGCATGAAATTTTAAATGCGTCAGAGCAAAGTGGTGATCGTGCCTGGCGCCTGCCGCTGTGGGATGATTATCAGGACCAACTGGAAAGCCCCTTTGCCGATTTCAGTAACTTAGGTGGCCGCGCCGCCGGTACTATTACTGCCGCCTGCTTTTTATCGCGCTTTACCCGCAAATATAACTGGGCGCACCTGGATATTGCCGGTACCGCCTGGCGCAGTGGCGGCAAAGATAAAGGTAGCACCGGCCGGCCAGTGCCTTTGCTAACGCAGTTTTTAATTAACCGGGTTGGCCAGCAGCAGGATCATTAATGCAAGTTAGCTTTTATCTGCTAAACGACATGCCGGCAGAAGATCAAGCGATACAAAATGAGCTGAGCACCACGCCAGCTCATTTTGCTTTAGCCTGCCAGCTTTGTGCCGATCTGTACCGCGCCAAGCAGCGGGTTTTCGTTTATACTGCCGACCAGCAACAGGCCGAAGCGTTTGACGAATTGCTGTGGCAGTTTGATGCAGAACGTTTTGTGCCGCATAACTTAAGCGGCGAAGGCCCTAAATACGGCGCACCGGTAGAAATAAGCTGGCAGGCGCCACGGCAAAACCGCCAGGTGCTGATTAATTTAGCCACTGAGATCCCGGCTTTTGCCAACCGCTTCAGCCAAATCATCGAATTTGTTCCCGCCGCCGAGCAATTAAAAGCGCAGGCGCGGGAGCGTTTTAAGCAATATCGTCAGTTGGGCGTTAACCCGCAAACCGTTAATGCCCCCTGAGCACAGGTACTATCATGGAAAAGACATTTAATCCCAGTGAAATAGAGCAGGCGATGTATAACGCCTGGCAGGCTAAAGGCTACTTTGCGCCACACGGCGATGAGAGCAACGGTAACTACTGCATTATGATCCCGCCGCCAAATGTTACCGGCAGCCTGCATATGGGCCATGCCTTTCAGCAAACCATTATGGACGCCCTTACCCGTTACCAGCGCATGCAGGGTAAAAATACCCTGTGGCAGGTAGGTACCGACCACGCCGGTATTGCTACCCAAATGGTGGTAGAGCGTAAACTGGCGGCAGAAGGCTTACCTGGCCGTCACCAACTGGGCCGCGATGCGTTTATTGAAAAAGTCTGGCAGTGGAAGGAAGAGTCCGGCGGCACTATTACTTCGCAAATGCGCCGTTTAGGTAACTCGGTAGACTGGCAGCGCGAACGCTTTACCATGGATGAAGGCTTATCCAACGCGGTACAGGAAGTGTTCGTGCGCCTGTATGACGACGAGCTGATTTACCGCGGCAAACGCCTGGTAAACTGGGATCCGAAACTGCACACCGCCATCTCTGATCTGGAAGTAGAAAACAAAGAGCAAAAAGGCCAGATGTGGCACTTGCGCTATCCGCTGGCCGACGGCGCTGTAACGGCCGATGGTAAAAATTACCTGGTCGTGGCGACTACACGGCCGGAAACCATGCTCGGTGATACCGGCGTAGCGGTAAACCCGGAAGATGAGCGTTATCAGGCACTGATTGGCAAAGAAATCCTGCTGCCATTGGTAAACCGCCGCATTCCTATCGTTGCCGATGAGCACGCCGATATGGAAAAAGGCACCGGCTGCGTCAAAATTACCCCGGCACACGATTTTAACGACTACGAAGTGGGCAAGCGCCACCAGCTGCCAATGATTAACGTGATGACACCGGATGCCACTATCCGCAGCGAAGGTGAAGGCTTCCACTGCAATGGCGAGTTAAACCCGGCGCTGGTTGGTGTTATTCCTACAGAGTATCAGGGGCTGGACCGCTATGCCGCGCGCAAAGCTATAGTCGCTGCCTTTGACGCCGCTGGTTTGCTGGAAAAAGTAGAAGATCATAACAACACCCTGCCTTACGGTGACCGTAGCGGCGTGGTAATTGAACCGCTGCTAACTGATCAGTGGTATGTGCGGGTTGCACCACTGGCGAAAACCGCGACTGAAGCGGTAGAAAGCGGCCAGATTGAATTTGTGCCCAAGCAATACGAAAACATGTATTACAGCTGGATGCGCGATATTCAGGACTGGTGTATCTCGCGCCAGCTATGGTGGGGCCACCGTATTCCGGCCTGGTATGACCAAAACGGTAAAGTCTATGTTGGCCGCAATGAAGCTGAAGTGCGCGCTAAGCACCAGTTAGCCGACAGCGTTACGCTAAAGCAGGATGATGATGTACTAGATACCTGGTTCAGCTCGGCGCTGTGGACTTTCTCTACCCTGGGTTGGCCGGACGATACCGAAGCGCTGCGCACCTTCCACCCTACCAATGTGCTGGTTACCGGCTTTGACATTATTTTCTTCTGGGTGGCCAGAATGATCATGATGACCATGCACTTTATTAAAGATAAAGACGGTAAGCCGCAGGTACCGTTTAAAACCGTCTATGTTACCGGGCTTATCCGCGATGAAAACGGCGATAAGATGTCGAAATCCAAGGGCAACGTGGTTGATCCGCTGGATATGATCGACGGCATTACGCTGGACGAGTTACTGGCCAAACGCACCAGTAATATGATGCAGCCCAAAGATGCCGAGAAAATTGCCGAGCGCACCCGCAAGCAATTCCCTGAAGGTATCAGCGCCAGCGGTACCGACGCGCTGCGCTTTACCTTAGCGGCGCTGGCATCTACCGGCCGTGATATTAACTGGGATATGAAGCGTTTAGAGGGCTACCGTAACTTCTGCAATAAACTGTGGAACGCCAGCCGCTATGTGCTGATGAACACCGAAGGCCAGGACTGTGGCTTTAACGGCGGTGATATGCAGTTATCGCTGGCCGATAAGTGGATATTGGCGCAGTACCAGCAAACCGTTAAGCAAGTGCGGCAGTATTTTGATACCTACCGCTTTGATTTAGCCGCCACTGCGTTGTACGAATTTACCTGGAACCAGTTCTGTGACTGGTATTTAGAGCTGACCAAACCGGTGCTGTTTAAAGGCAATGAAGCCCAGCAACGCGCCACGCGGCATACCTTAGTTACCGTGCTGGAAAGCCTGCTGCGCTTAATGCACCCGATAATGCCGTTTATTACCGAAACCATTTGGCAGTCGGTAAAACCATTAGCCAACGTCACAGCGGACAGCATTATGTTGCAAGCTTACCCGCAAGTGGATGACAGCCTGGTTGATGCTACCGCCACTGCTGATTTGGAATGGTTAAAAGCGGTGATCACTGCCATTCGTAACGTGCGCGGTGAGATGAATATTGCGCCTGGTAAGCCGCTGAGCATATTACTGCGCAATGTAAACAGCGAAGAGCAGCGCCGCTTAAGCGAAAATGAGAGCTTCCTGATGAACCTGGCCAAGCTGGAGCAAATCACTGTACTGTCAGCTGATGCGCCAGCGCCAACCTGTGCCACGCAGTTAATCGGCAGCATGGATTTACTCATTCCGATGGCCGGTTTAATTGATAAAGACGCTGAGTTAAGCCGCATTGCCAAGCAGCTGGAGAAAACCCAGCAGGAACTGGCCCGCGTAGCAGGCAAGCTTAGCAACGAAGGTTTTGTTGCCAAAGCCCCGGAAGCGGTATTGGAGAAAGAGCGCGCCAAGCAAGCCGAGCTGGAGCAGGCCGTGATTAAGCTGCAAGCCCAACAAGCCGAGATTGCTGCGCTTTAAACCAAGCGAGTTTGTGTAGTGCTAAGGCGGCCTGATGGCCGCCTTTTTTATTCGCGTTGTATTGCCAGCAGGTGAAATCAGCCTGCATTGTATGCATTTTCACTAACTGATAGTGAAAGTCGCTGCTTATCTCACCAATATAAAAATATAAACCAGATTAATTTCAAAGCGTTATATGAATTATCGCTATGGCGTATTATTTGCAAATCCCTAATTTCTATAACTAAAGGATTGATGTGAATGAAAAAATTCTGTGGATTTGTTTTAGTGCTGTTCTTTGCCATAGCCGCACTATGGTTTGTACTGCCAAAGCAGCAAAACGTTAGCCAGAATATAGCTGAGCTGGAGCTGTACTTGCCTGCTCTGATGGAAGAGGCTGCTATACCCGGCCTTGCGATTGCGCGGATTAAAAACGGTCAGACAGTATTGCTGCAAACTTATGGCAAAGCCAATATTGAAACCGGCGCGCCGGTAACCAAAGGCACCTTATTTAATCTGGCATCGATCAGTAAACCCATTATGGGCCTTGTGCTGTTGCAACTGGTGGATCAGGGTAAGCTCGATTTAGCGCAAGATATTAATAACTATCTGCCATTCAGGGTCGATAATCCCCATACTGCTGACGAAAAAATAACCTTGCGCCATCTGGCCAGCCATTCATCTGGCATTGCAGATTTTTATGACATCAACAGTTATGCAGAAAATCGGGATCCAGATATCTCCTTAGGGCAACATCTAACCAGCCTGCTGTCAGCTGATGGCGATAATTACCGGCAAGGTGAACACTTTTTGCTGCAGTTACCCGGTGAAAAACGCCAGTACAGTAATTTGGCTGCGGGGCTTGCCGGCTATCTGGTCGAAGCAACAACAAGCATGTCGCTTGCACAGTACAGCAAAGATAATTTGTTTCCGGCTTTGGCAATGCCCCATACCAGCTGGTTGCTGCATGATGTGGCTCTGGAAACTGTGGCAGTACCTTATGAAGTAGAACAATGTGTACCTTATTTGTTTCTTTGCGCTGATACGGAGTCGCCAAGCCTAAACTACCTGATTGGCCGTTATATTGATCCGCCTGCAAAGTACAAAAGCTTCAAACCTTACCCGCATTTCGGTAATCCACAATACCCGAACGGAGGTGTTCGCAGTAGCATCAGCGAACTGAGTCAGTTTCTGGTTGCCATACTGAACAATCAGGATAGTGCTGGTCGTCCTTTATTGTCGGACACAATGTATAACGAAATGTTTAGCTTACAACTGCCAGAGTCAGTTTCTGCTAATCAACGTTTTTTCTGGCGAGACAACGAAATGGGCTTAACAGGCCATATGGGTTCAGACTTAGGTGTCTTTACCGCGCTTTATTTTGACCGCAGTAGCAAAGATGGCTTTATTATCCTGATGAACCGAGGCGTGGACGACAAAGCAGCTGCTGCCATGAAGCAGATTGCCACAAAGTTAGTTCAGCTGTAGGTTCTCAACGCGTGCAGAATAAACAGCAGTTTTTAAAAGCAATATGCCGTTAAAGCTGAATCAATACCTTGATATTGTTCCGGTTTTTATTTCTGTTATAGTGCCGGTAGCGTAAAACAGATAGACGGAATGCTTATGGCCGTTGCGGCAACACATAACAGCAGATTAAAACAGTTAATGGCTGAGCTGACACAGCGCAGCCGTACTGCTACCACCGTGCAGGACTTGCTGGAGATCACGGAACTGGCCGCGCGTTTTAATGCGCCACTGGTGTACCGTAACCGGCTGCAATACGCTCTGGCGGCAGTATTGGCGCTGGCCGGCGCTTTGTTACTGCTTTTTCAGCATCAGTATTATCTGTATATCCGGCCATCGGGCTGGACGGGTTTTGCCTTGTTAATGACTGCCGCGGCCGGGCTGTTATTGTTTGCCCTGTCGCGTAACCGCAGTGTAAGCCGGTTATCCAATGATATTTTTACTAAAAACGTCTTGTTCGATAACCAGATTAAACCACTGGCAGCAAAAGATGTGGCCAATCAGCTACTGGCGGCCTTTTTAGAATTTAAACGGGGCAATTACAGCCGGAAAATAGAGCAGCTTTATCAGGGACATTCAGCAAGCGATAACAGCAGTTTCAGCTACTATTTTTATCATTTTCATTATGTGGATAAACGCAGAGAAACCTATACCGAAAGTGACGGTAAAGGCGGAACCCGTATCCGTACCAGAACGGTATACGACCACTATCACCGCTATGGTATCTGTGTTCCGCAGTTTAAAAGCCCGGCTGTATTAGTTTACAGCCATGCGCCGGATCACAAACTACCGGCCACTTATCGTCCGGCATCTAACCGTTTTAATAATCACTACCGGGTGCAAAGTACAGATGAAATGCAGGCAGCCCGGCTGATGAAACCTGCAGTAGTGGTTGCTTTTGAAGATCTGTATCCGATATTACAACGGCCTAATGTTGAACTGCAGCCCGATGCCGGTTTATGTCTGTCATTTAATGACAACAACCTGCTGCTGGCCAAGCGGCAATACTCGTTGCAGCAGCCCGAGCTATTCCGCCAGGAAATTGCAGCCCACACACCGCTGGACAAATTGCATCAGGCGTTGCATTTTATTCATCATCTTGCCAATCATGCAGCTATTTCTTTACAGGATGCCAGACTATGACCACTTTTATTACTGTTGCCGTTATTGCTGCTTTACTGGCGATTATTATTATCGTCATTTACAACGGCATTATTACCCGCCTTAACGCGGTAGAGCGGGCCTGGGCCAATGTTATTACGCAGGAACGGCAGAAAAACAAAATTATCCCGGCACTGGAACAACTGACCGAGCAATATCAGTTATACGAAGCGGGGGTAATGACACAGATCACTGAGTTGCGCAGCGCCTTACACAGCCTGTCAGCAGATAACGTAGACACTGCCGGCCTGGCACAAGCTGAACAGAAAACCACGAATCTTATTAAAGGCTTACAGGTAGCGGTAGAAAACTATCCTGAGCTGAAAGCATCCGAAAGCTTTAATAATCTAATGCGGGAAATCAGCAATCAGCAGGAAAATATCGGCGCGGCTATCCGTATTTTTAACCAAAACGTGGAAGATTTTAATAACGGTATTGAAACCTTTCCCAACTCGCTGGTTAACCAGCAGTTTAACCGCAAACAAAAAATCCAGACCTTTACCGATTCAGAAGCAGAACAGGGCTTTGAATATAGCTTGAAGAAACAGTAACCACAGCGGGCAAAGCTGCACAAAGATCCGATTGCCAGAAGAAATTTTTTTGCTATGATTGCGCGGTATTTCGGCAACTGGCTGACTATACGCTTGCACTGCGTATTTATGCAGTAAAGTCTGATGTTTAGCGCTCACTTTTTCAGCGCAGCACGGCTGATATAGCAAGCAAACGCTCCGTTGAGTTTGGTTATCTGCTGCAACGGTTCACTTAACTTTTATCCGGCTAGCCGGAGTTAACTTTGAGAATAATAAATGATGTCAGCAGATACCCTGGTTGAGAGCCTCGCCGAACCTGTTGCTGCGGCGGCCGAAGCGGCCGCCGACGTTATCACTATCGAACCTTCCATCATAAGTTTAATACCCCCTGTTGTAGTGCTGGCTATTGCTATCTGGCTGAAACGGCCGATATTGGCGCTGATCATGGGGGCAATTGCCGGTATGTTGCTGCTATCGCCCGCAGGTGCTTTAGGCAATATGGCCGACACTTCACTGCGGGTAATGCAGGACGAAACCATTGGCTGGTTAATTCTGGTGTGTGGTGGTTTTGGCTCACTTATCGCTTTGCTGGTGCACACTGGCGGGGCTTTTGCTTTTGGCCGCGCCGCGCAGCGTGTGGCTACCGGGCGTAAGTCTTCCATGCTGATGACCTGCTTTTTGGGTATTGTTATTTTTGTTGATGACTACTTAAATGCGCTGACAGTGGGTGAAACCATGAAGCGCATTACCGACAAATACAAAGTATCACGCGAGATGCTGGCCTATATTGTCGACTCTACCGCCGCACCCATTTGTGTGCTTATTCCCATTTCAACCTGGGCGGTGTTCTTCGGCGGTTTGCTGGTCGCTAATGATGTAACACCGGCAGGTGACGCCAGCGGTATTCAAACCTATATTTCTGCCATTCCTTATATGTTGTACGCCTGGCTGGCGATGATTATGGTTATTCTGGTTATTCTTGGCGTAGTGCCGCTATTTGGCCCGATGAAAAAAGCCGAGCTGGCAGCACAGCAATCATTGATCGCGGCAGAAGATGCGCCTCATTCGGCCACTACCGCACAGGATACCCACTCGGCTGATGATTTTGCCGTGCAGTCGTTTGATGAAGAGTTTGAGCAAAGCAACCGCAAAACCGGCAAGTTACATAACTTTTTGCTGCCAATGATTATGCTGGTTGGTTTTACCATCTGGTTTGAAATTGACGTATGGAAAGGCCTGTTAATGACTTTCCTGCTGACATTACCGCTGTATTTAGTGCAGCGCCTGATGAATATTTCTGAAATGATGGACGTAATGATCCATGGTTTTAAAACCATGTTGCCTGCTATTTGCACCGTTATCGCCGCTTTTGTTTTTAAAGATGTCTGCGATCAGTTAGGCCTGCCACAGTTTATTATTGATAACCTGGCGCCTTATATGAGTGCCCAAATGCTACCGGCGCTGGTGTTTTTATCTATGGCAGTGCTGGCGTTTGCTACCGGTTCGTCCTGGGGTATTTTTGCGGTGTCTATTCCTATTGTTATGCCACTGGCGTTTGCCGTTGAAGCCAATATTCCGTTGGTAATAGGTGCGCTGTTATCGGCCAGCTCATTTGGCAGCCAGGCCTGCTTTTACAGTGACTCTACCGTACTGGCAGCACAGGGTTCGGGCTGTAACCTGATGAGCCATGCATTAACCCAGTTCCCGTATGCGTTTGCTGCAGCGGTACTGGCATTTTTTGGCTTCATTGCCCTGGCGTAACCGCCTGTTTAAGCTGCCTGTTTAATACGGGGCGCTGGCTGTAAAGGCTTAGCGCCTTTTTTATCGCTGATGTATTAAAGCGGCACCACTTCAACACTTTTGTCACTTAAACACTTAGTCACTTTTTTACGCCTGACAAAATGCCCTGACACTGTTACCTTATATAACAACCTCATATCATAACTTGATACAGCCTGTTTACCGGAGTGTTTATGCTTACCATGCTGGCTAAAATTCTAAAAGTACTGAACTCACAAGCCTCGCCCTGGCAAATTGGCTGGGCCATTGCGCTGGGCCTGTTTGCCGGCATATTGCCGCTGGGTTTACTGACACTGCTTATCGTGCTTATTGTGTGTCTGCTAACCATTAACCTGTCTACTTTTATTGTGGTATGGGGCCTAACCGAAGGCTTAATGCTGCTGTTTGCTACTCCGCTGGAAAACCTGACCTGGCAGTACGCGCAAAACGACACCCTGCTTAAACTACTGGCCAATACCGAAACGCTGCAACTGCTGCATTTACATCACACCCTAACGCTGGGCGCTTTTGTGCTGGGTGCCGTGTTAGTAGTGCCGGTAGCCTGGCTCAGCAAAGTGCTGGTGATGCAATACCGCAGCCGTGTGATGAGCAGTGTCGAAAAATGGAAGCTCACCCAAATGTTAAAAGCCAGCAAGCTGTTTGCGCTGTACGAAAAATTGAATTAAGGAGCTGAGCATGATCCGTAAATCCGGTTGGTTAGTGTTTATTGTTTTCTTTGCCGCTCTGCTGGCGTTGGTTTATCTGGTCGCCGGCCCGGCGATTCGCCTGGGTATGGTATACAGCCTGGAAAAAGTTGTCGGTGCTGAGGTCAATATCAGCAAGGTATCGCTTGAGCTGGCGCCGTTGGCGCTGCGTATTAATGACCTGCAAATAACCGACGCCGCTAAGCCCACCCACAACAGTTTAAGTTTTGGCCATGCCCGCGCCGCACTGGAAGTGTGGCCGGCGCTGTTAGGCTATTACGTTATTGATGAGCTGACAGTCGATGGCCTGCAGTATGGCGCCGAGCGTAGCAGCGAAGGCGAGGTTTACCGCGTGCCTGGCGTTGAAGGTGAAAAAGTTGATATAGCCGAGCTGCTGCAGGTAGACCTGCCAGACGCCGATGAGCTTATCGCCCGTGCCAACCTGCAAACCCCGGCCAAAGCCGAAGCACTAAAACAACTGGCGGCTACTGAGCAGCAGCAACTAAAAACACTGAAAACCCAGCTGCCTACTAAAGACTCGCTGGCGCAGTACCAAACTGATATTAAAGCCTTAACCGACAGTAAAATCAGCAACGCTGCCGATTTAGCCGCAAAAGCCCAGCAGCTACAGCAGTTAAAAGACAAACTTAACAGCGAAAAAGCCAAAGTAGAGCAGGTAAAGCAGCAATTAACGCAGAGTAAAGACAGCCTGCAGCGCGCGGTAGAAGAGCTAAAAGCCGCGAGCTTGGCCGATTACGCTAAAGTGCAGCAGCTGGCTAACCTGAGCGATGGCGGCCTGGCCGGTATCAGCCAGATTTTGCTCGGCGATGTCTGGGGCGAGCGCGTAGCGCAGCTACAAACGGTGTATGAACTGGCCAAGCCTTATATACCGGAAGGTGGCATATCAGCAGGGCAGGGTAGTGAAACAGCTGAACCTGAAGTGGTGTTACCGAACCGTATTCTGCCGTTACCGGGCCAGCCTTATCCGGATTTCTGGGTAAAAACTGCCAGGGTTAACTGGCTGATTGGCGGCGGCGAGGCCACCATAGCGCTGCAGGATATTACCGCCCAGCATGCGCTGATTAACAGCGCCACCAAGTTTTCACTGGATGTAAAACAACTGCCACAACTGGCAGCGTTTAAGCTAAGCGGCGATTTTGCTGTGCTGCAGCAAATGGTGACTAACCTTAACTGGCAACTGGACGGCTTAAACCTGCAACCGCTCACCTTAGGTAAAGGCGATACCTCACTGGATCTGGCCGCCGGTTTAATCAGCTCCAGCGGTAAGTTAAACCTGACCGATAACCAAATAACCCAGCAAGCCAGCGTGGTATTAAACGCCGCTAACTTTAACAGCACCGGCAATAAGTACCTGCAGCAACTGGCCAACTTACTTAACCAGCAACAGCAAATTCCGCTTAATATCGCCACCACTGGCCTTATCAGTGCGCCAGAGGTAAGTATCCGCTCATCGTTAGACAAAATACTCGGCGATGCGCTGCTGGGCGAGGCCAAGCAAAAAGTGGCGGCGTACCAAGCTGAGTTACAGGCAAAGCTAAACAGCCAGCTGCAAACCGGCCTGGCTGGCCAGCAGGACTGGGCAGCACTGTTAACCCAGCAAGATGGTGAAGTGGCCGACATCAGCGGCAGCATTGAAAATATGCTTAGCGCTAAAATGGCGGATGTAAAAGATCAGGCCAAAGATAAGTTAAAAGACAAACTGCTGGATAAATTCGGCGGCGGTAATTAAACGCCACTAATTAAACGGCACTACAGGCTGTAACTGGTTGTTACAGCCTGTAAGTCTTTATTAATAGCGCCCCGCCTGGCGCAAAATTGCCCCCGCTTAACCTATCTGCATAGCTTTTTTCCTGCCTCAGGATAGATTTCTGCTACTTCAGTGCATGGAATAGCCCTATATGAATTTAACCCGCGCGGCATTAAAAAATCCGGCCAGTATTGTAGTGCTGGCTGTGCTTATCTTATTGTTTGGCGTGATCAGCTTGCTAAAGCTGCCAATCCAGATCACGCCTGACATTGAACAACCACAAATTTCTGTTTTTACCGGTTGGCGTTCGGCAGCACCGCAGGAAGTCGAAGCCGTTATTATTGAACCAATTGAAAACGCCATAAAAAATACACGCGGCGTTATCAAGGTAGAAACCAATATTCAGCGTGGTTTTGGTTCTATTACACTGACATTTGATGTTGGCGCTAACATGCAGCAGGCAACACTGGATGTTATTAACAACCTGAACCAGGCACCGGCACTGCCGCTTGATGCGCTTGAGCCTACTGTCGTCGCCGGTGGTGGCCAGAATACGCCGAACGCCGCATCACTGTTGATCCGGCCGTTACCGGGTAACAATGTGCGTGATGTAGCGCAGTACCAGCAACTGATTGAAGACGTGGTTTACCCGCGGCTAAGCCGTATTCAGGGGGTAGGCCAGGTTAATTTAAACAGCCAGCGTCCGCGAGAGCTGCGTATTACCTTTGATCCGCACCGCGCTGCGGCGCTGGGGCTGAATATCAATAATATGGCAGCGCAAATTCGCGCCGCTACCGATGCCTCAGGCGGTTTTGCCGATGTTGGCCGGCGCCAATATACCGTGCGGTTTGCTGGCCAGTTTAACCCGGCATCGCTGCTGGATATGATCATCAGCTACAGTGGCGAGCGGCCAATTTACCTGCGTGATGTGGCTAGCGTAACAACCGGTTTTAGTGACCGTACCGGCTTTACGCTGCGTAATGGCGTTCATGCCTATTACATTACGATAGCGCGCAATAACGATGCTAATACAGTGGCGTTACTTGACGACATTAACCTGGCGCTGCGTGAGCTGAATGAAGGACCGTTGCTGAAAGTCGGCCTGGTAATGGATTTAAGCTTTGATGCCTCCGTTCACATACGTAATGCGCTGGCGCTGGTAAAAAGTAACCTGGGCTTAGGTGTGCTGCTGGCGCTGAGTTTACTGTGGTTATTTATGCGCGGTTGGCGCGCCACTGCCATTATTGCGCTGAGTATTCCACTGTCGCTGGCTATTGCGCTGCTGGCGCTGCAGCTGCTTGGCCGCAGCCTGAATGTTATTTCACTGGCGGGGCTGGCATTTGCTGTCGGCCTGGTGCTGGATGCAGCCATCATAGTGCAGGAAAATATTCTGCGGCTAAAAAGCGAAGGGCTGGACGACAAAAAGGCCGCTTTGCGCGGCGCGGCCCAGGTTAGTGGTGCTTTGCTGGCCTCTACTGCAACAACAGTAGCTATTTTTCTGCCAATTCTGTTTATGGCCGGCATTGAAGGCCAGCTGTTTTCTGATTTGGCGCTAACGTTATCGGTGGCGGTATGCAGCAGCTTTATTGCCGCCACTACCGTTATTCCGCTGGCCAGCCGCTACTGGCTGGGCCACAGCGTCAGCACTGACCCATTTGCACAGTACTGGCAGCGCTTAAGCCAGATGATTATGCGCCTGACCAATAACAGCGTTAAGCGCTTAAGCTGGCTAACAGGGCTGACGCTGGGATCAGTGCTGCTGACACTGCTGCTGATGCCGCGCACCGACTTTATGCCACGGGCGCCGACAGACGGCTTCTTTTATTCATTCAGCCTGCCGCCGGGCGGTAATATTGATTTTCTGGAGCAGGAGCTGGCTAACCGCGTGATCCAGCGGCTGGAGCCTCATTACAGTGGCGGCAAGTTACCGGGCATTAAAAGCTATAACTTTTATACTTTTGGCCCCAATGCCAGTGGTGGTTTTGTTTATGCGGCCGACCCGACTCAGGTAGAGCAGTTAATGGACGTAGTACGTAACGACGTTTTTGCCGGCATACCAGATACCCAGGTATTTTTATTTCGCGGCTCAATGATTAACGTATCTGGCGGTGGCGATGGCCGCAGTGTAGAGCTGAACCTGCAAGGGCCGGATTTAACGGCACTGCTGCAGGTAGCGCGTATTGGTGTGGCAGCGGTACAGCAACACCTGCCCGGCGGCAGTGCCCAGCCGATACCTGCGCTCGACATGGCTGAGCCAGAACTGCAATTGCTACCCAACGACAGAGCCATCAGCCAGGCTGGCCTGAACCGCGCCGATGTGGCTAACTATGTACGCTCTTTTACCAGTGGTTTATTTGTCTCAGAGTATTTTGATGGCAATGACAGAATGGACGTTATTCTGCGCGCCCAGCAATGGCACACCCCAGAGCAACTGGCGGCCATGCCGCTGGTAACACCGCGCGCAGGCGTGCAAACACTGGCAGATATGGCACAGATCCGTCAGACAGTCGGGCCATCGCAGTTGCGGCGTATTGGCGGCAAACGCACTATCAGTTTAATTGTACGGCCACCGGAGGGGATGTCACTGGATGAAACCATGGAGCTGTTGCAGCAACACGTTATGCCAGCTATGCAGCAGGTATTGCCTGATGGCGCCAGCCTGCAGCTAAGCGGTAATGCCAGCCAGATGAATTCGGCCATTGACGAAATGTTGCTGAACTTCGCGCTGGCGCTGCTGATTTTGCTGTTATTAATGACGGCACTGTTTAAATCATTGCGCGATGCATTGTTGGTGTTACTGGTTATGCCGCTGGCCATTGCCGGCGGTGTTATGGCATTGGCACTGGTAAACCTGTTTACGCCGCAGTCGCTGGATCTGCTAACAATGATTGGTTTTATTATTTTGCTTGGCCTGGTGGTAAATAATGCCATTTTACTGGTCGATCAAACCCGCAGTGGCGAACGTGAAGGCTTAAGCCGGCCAGAAGCCGTGCGCCAGGCCATTTTGTTGCGTGCCCGGCCAGTATATATGAGCACGCTGACCAGTTTATTCGGTATGCTGCCGCTGATGTTAATTCCCGGCGTAGGCGCTGAGATTTATCGCGGCCTTGCTACGGTGATAGTGGGCGGTATGGCCATCAGCGCTATATTTACCCTGATCTTACTACCAGCGGTGCTGCAAATGCAGCGGCCTAAGGTGGTGCAACCTGCAACTTTATCAGCTTCGGCTCAAGGATCTCATCATGCGTAAGTCTATGCTGGTTATCACACTGTGCTGCAGCTTTAGCCTGCTAGCGCAAACTGCCGTGCCCACGCCAACAGCCACATCAGTGCAATTAAGTGAAAGCCGGTTATCTTATGAAGTGCCAACAATAGATGCAGCCGGCACCGTATACAGTATCAACAATACTGAAATAACCGCCGGTATTGATGGCAGGCTAAGTTGGGTTGCCGAAGCGGGTACCTTGGTGCAGGCCGGCGACTTGCTGGTGCAATTAGACCCGGTGCCGCTGCAGTTGCAAAAAGCCGAACTAACGGCGCAGTGGCAACGCGCCAAATTGCAAACCGCTTATTTTCAGGCTGAATATCAGCGCTTACAGAATTTACAGCAAAGCCAGAGTGTTTCGCTGTTACAACTGGATAAAGCCCGCTCCGATTATCAGTTGGCTCAGGCCGATGCCGATATCATCGCTGCCCGTATTGCCCAGTTGGATGATCAGTTAAGCCGCACCCAGGTTACTGCGCCTTTTGCCGGTGTGGTAGCACAGCGGTTGCGCGAAGCCGGCGGCGATGTTTCCCGCAGTTCGCCGTTATTGCGGTTGCAGGATATTTATCAGCTGGAGGTACGCGCTTATGTGCCATTGCAATACCTGCGCTATGTAAAACTGGGCGATATGTTGCAGATCAGTAACCCGCAATATCAGGGCAGTGCCGCCGTAACAGCAGTGATCCCGGCGGCCGATGCCCAAAGCCAGCGTGCTGAACTACGGTTAAAACTGGGGGCAGCATCTACGCAGTGGCTGGCAGGGGAGCTGGTAAACGTAAAAGTCGCCACCCGTAATAGCAAGGCCGCGATAACAATACACCGCGATGCGGTGCTGCTGCGCAGTGACGGCACCTATGTTGTTACCGTGGATAACAATAACATTGCCAGGCGTAAGGCCGTGAAAATCAGTGATGGCCACGGCGACTGGGTTACGGTAGATGAAGGCCTGCAGGCCGGTGAAAAGGTAGTAACCCGCGGCGCTGAGCGCCTGCAGGACGGCCAGAGCGTATCACAAAGCTAAAACGGCCGCCTGGTGCTATAAACCCAGTCTGGTGAAGGGCGGCGCACCCGCGCGGGCGTAAGCCACCAGCTCTTTCGGGTAAACCATATGCTCTATGCTGCTGTCGTCTATACCGTAAAGAAAGGCAATAGCGGCAGCTTCAAAAGCCCAATACCCGACATAACTGCCTTCATCGCCCCAGGAATGGGCATCATACCAGGCAGCTTCTTCAAATGCCGGATACCACTGATTACAATACTGTTGCAGCAGCTCAGAGGCCTGCTGCTTGTCCGGCGCATAAATAGACTGGATCAGCGGGGTATAAACCTCGTGATACCACTCATCTACGTCATGGCGTTGTGGCAGCAGTTTTTTGAGTAAATCTTCATATAAGGTGTCTTCAGCGGCATAGCCAGCGTTGTCCAGTAAGCTGACAAAGCGCTGCAGTAAATCGGTGCGCTGCAACAAAATACACAGGCTGATCACCTGCACGGCTTCTTCGTAGTGCTCCAGGTCATCATCTATGGCCAGAGGTGGAATATTTGCCATTTGCTCATAATGTGCCAGTGCTAGCTGGTGCTGCTCATAACTGCCAATTAGTCTTTCAAGGTAAGGTGGCAAGGATGCAATGGCTTCACCGGCGGTATACCTCAGTAGTAACTCATCCAGATGGGCGCTTTGAATATCGCGGGCTTTACGGGCCTGATCCTCCGCTGTTGGGTCGGCCTGCATGAGATTATCACGCCAATAGTCTTCCACCGTATTGCAATGTGACAGCATTGCCCGGTATAGCTGGGCACTGATAAACTTTTGCCGGCGCGCGGCAATAAAAGCATCATCCGGTGTCATAGCGGCTTGGCTGCGTTGTAATAGCGCTAGCTTATCCGCATCCGCCACGGTATTAACTTCAGCAGCTACGGCTGCGCGTTCAGCCTGACGCTGTGCTTCATGCTGGGCATTGATCTGGTTTAGTTTTTCCTGACTTGCATCGTTCAACCAGGCGGCATGTTCAGTACCTAACAAGGTAAAGCCCGGAAAACGGCTGGATTCATAGGCAATCAGCCGGCGCTGCTTGATCACTATGCCGTCGGTTACTTCTTCGCTGCGGTAATAGATATTGTCATACAGTTTGCCAGCGGCGAGCATGGGCGCTATATCGTCTTCTGCTACTGCTTCATAGTGGTCATCTGTTGTTTCGACATACACGTTTAGTAAACCGGCCATATCATTCGGTCGTGGTACTTGCCGTTGTTGATCAAAGCTAAGTGACAACTCCTTTGCAAAGGTGTGCGCCAGCTGGCCGCGAAACACCAAAAAAACATTGCCCAACATCACAGATACCACAGTGGTTGCCTGCCCGCCCAGCGTAACCGGCTGTGGCAGCCGGTACAGCTTGTCTGCCGGCACCAGACAAAACTCATCTGTGTCATGCTCTGCTGGTATGGGTTCGCAGGCATATAAGGCAGATTCCAGCTCTTTATCAGCCAGCAGATTAAAGTGTTGCCCGCGCCACAGCAGTTCATCCATAAAACGCTGGCTATAAGTTGAAAAAGTCGTCATACAGATTTTCTACGTTTAACCTAATTAAGTATTTTTTGTACCGTTTCAGCAATTCGCCAGGGCATTGCCGGCATCACAGGGCACAATATCGTTAAGCAGCGGCAGCTCAGCCACCACTTCATCACGGCATAGCAAGGAAACTGTTTTATCGCTGTGCCGGGTGTCAGTTACCAAAATACCACGCCCGTAAGGCGGGGTTTCCTCACCTTCGTAATAATCGAACAACATATAGTGGTAGTGGCCAATATTAAACGCCAGGGTTTTGCGGTCGACCTGATAGCGGAAGTAATGCGCAAAACGAAACTTTTCGATTGAATTAACGGCCGTTTTCGGAAATTCAAGTTCAATATTACCCGGCTTACCAAAACGGTAAGCCAGCGCCGATGCCTTTGACAAAGGCTGCGATGCACACAACGACACCACCTTGGCAGACTGTTCAATTTGGCATGAGAACAAGGTCATTTCTTCCGCACTGCAGTGGCTGGGCACCGCGGCTTGTATAGGCCCTGAGCAAACTACGGTTATTACCGTGGCACTAAGTAATAGTAACGCTTTCAAGCCGGGCATCCTTGTTAAATATTGCAGTGTCACCATAAGCCGGTGACTTTGTGCTGAATGATGAAACGCTTTATTTTACATCTGCCGTTAAGTATCGCAAAATAACGCCAGCTGTACCCACTTAAGGCCGTTAATAGCATTATTAAAGGCCTAACCTACCAAGGACAGGATATGACATTAGGCTGGACCATCTTCGCCTGCATCGCCACCTTTTTTGCCGCTTATATCGTGTTCGCTATTGGCTTTTATACGTCGATGGGGATACAGCAACGTAACCGTTTGCTGCACGCCTATATGCTAAGCGCCTGGGTATGGTTACCCGGCTCGGGCATAGTGGGCATAATTTTAGGCATTATTAACTACCAAAATGCAGCCGACACCAGCGGCTACTGGATCTTCACCCTACCGCTTATAGCACTGGCGGTGTATTTTGCTGGCTTTGTGTTGTTAAGCAAAAAGCCTTAGTACGAATACTATCTGGCTGCGTTATCTGGATACTTTGATGAAAACACCATGCAACTTGTGGATCCTTTCTGTTTTTTGGTACATCAGCCGATGAACCTTTATTAGATGTAACCGACTTTAAAGTGGCTCAGCATATCAAGGGCAATAACGACGATGTGAAAGCTGAACGCCCTGAAATAAAAAAATACTGAAGAGTAAATTCACTGTGTATTACAGCGTTGAAGAGCTGTACAGTATTCTGTTTAACCCCATTGCTATTTCATAACAAGAATTGAGTTGTAGATGACATTGATTAACTTGAAGGATCTGGAAGCACATCTATGGCATGCCGCGCACATTATTACCGGCCCCATCGATGCATCAGACTACAAGACTTATATATTTCCGGTACTGTTCTTTAAGCGCATTTGCGATGTGTATGACGAAGAATTTGATGATGCCATGAAGCAGGTGGCTGATGAAGAGTTAGCCCGTGGCGACATGTTCCACCGCATTAAAATTCCAGCCGAAGCACACTGGAGCCAGGTATTTGCTAAAACCAAAGATATTGGTCAGGCACTTAAAGATGCCTTTCGTACTATCGAAGTAGCTAACCCACACTTATATGGCATTTTCGGTGATGCCAGTTGGACTAACAAAGAACGCTTGTCAGACGAGCTGCTATCAACCTTACTGAATCACTTTAATAAGGTGAATTTAGGCGTGGCTAGCGTGCGTGATGATGACATGGGCCGCGCCTATGAGTACCTGATTAAACGCTTTGCCGACAAAGCCAATAAAAAGGCCGGTGAGTTCTACACGCCTCGTACTATTATTCGCTTAATGGTAAACGTGCTGGACCCGGTTGCCGGTGAAAGTGTGTACGACCCGGCCTGTGGTACGGGCGGTATGTTGCTGGAGACCATTCACCATGTTCAAGAAAACGGCGGTGATCCACGCCTGCTAAAAATCAAAGGCCAGGAAAAAAACCTGACAACCGAGGCTATTGCTCGGATGAACCTGTTCTTACACGGCCAGGAGGATTTTCAGATTTTGCGGGGCGATACACTGCGTGACCCTAAATTTGTCGTTAATGATCAGCTGGAAGCCTTTGATTGTGTTATTGCCAATCCGCCTTTTAGCTTAAAAGAGTGGGGTTATGACAAATGGCAAAATGACCAATATGGTAGAAAGCAATATGGCCTGGCCCCACAAACTAATGGCGATTTTGCCTGGGTGCAGCATATGCTGGCGTCACTTAACAGCAAAGGTCGCATGGCAGTAGTATTACCGCACGGTGTGCTATTTCGCGGTGCTGCCGAAGGTGTTATCAGAACAGCACTACTTAAGCAAAATAAAATAGAGGCCATTATTGGCCTGGCCAGCAACTTGTTCTACGGCACAGGCATTCCGGCCTGTATTCTGGTACTGCGGCAAAACCGGCCTGCAGAACATAACAATCATGTGCTTATTATTAACGCCGAAGAAATCTACACCAAAGGCCGTGCGCAAAATACTCTTAGCAATGACCAGTCTGATGAAATTTACCGCATCTATCATCAGCAATATTTGACCGGCACCAAGGCAGATGAAATTGAAGGCGTTGCCCGCTGGGTAAGCCTTAATGAAATTGCCGAAAACGACTTTAACCTGAATATTGCGCGCTACGTGCAAAAGCCATTGGAAGAAGAAAGCATTACCGTAGAAGAGGCATTGAAAGATTTTCAGAAAAAGCTCGCTGCGCTGGAAAGAGCTGAAGAAGAGCTTGAAGCCCTTCTTATAGAAGAGGGGTTCGAAATATGAAGTTAGAGAAGGCATATGCAGAAGATATCAAGTTAAATATCACTGCAGAAGAAGCTGATCGACAGTTTTCAGCTGGCGTTGTTAAATCCAAATTTAGTTTTCAGTGTCCGGATGAACACTGTAGCGCGCCAGTCACATGTGCTAATTTAGAACGCCCCAAAGATAAGAGAAAGCGCGATCCATATTATAAAGTCGTTGGTGAACATAGTCCTAATTGCGACATAGCAAAGGATATTGAGAAGCAGAAAAAACGAACAAATTCGAAAACGGACATTTATAGTGATAGCGATGAATACATTGATAATGCTATTCGTCTTAATTTACAGCCCCCCAGCACCAAAAGACCTGTGTCTATGGGAGATACACGAGTTACTTCGGACACTGACGGAAAAGCAAGACAAGGCAACACCGAAGAGTCAGGTAAGCGAAAAATTCAACGTTCAAAAACGCTATCATCACTAATAGATGCTTTTTTAGCGCATGAATCACACACGATACAGCTTCCGGAGGTCGGCGTAATTAACATCAGAGACTTCTTTGTTGAAATTAATGGTCAGGACTTATCTGAGTTAGAAGATGAATTTCGAATTTATTACGGTAAAGCTTGGTTTAATAAAAAAGAAAATGGATATTCCATAGTCTTTGATAAAACACTCACTTCTGCAGAAATTACTAAGAGACCATCAATTTACATGCCGCTCGATAAGCTTGTAGAGTCTGGCTTTAAACGCTTTAAGGTTAATGAACTGGAAAGACTGGCCGACAAGAAACCCAAAACGGTCTTCATCCTTTCGCAGGCAGGCCCCCAGTTAAGAAATGGCTATATAAACATCTGGTGTGATGGTCCTGAATATTTGGATTACCGTCTATGAACAGAAAAAATTTAGAAGATTTACTCTGGGGCGCAGCTGAATTTCTACGCGGCCAAATTGACGCCTCAGATTACAAGCAGTACATCTTCCCGCTGTTGTTTTACAAGCGTTTGTCTGACGTTTACTTAGAAGAGTATGTTGAGGCATTCGAAGCGCATGATGGTGATGCCGACTACGCAGCATTGCCCATGTATCACCGTTTTGATATTCCGGTGGAAGCCCGCTGGGAAAAGGTACGCCATACCAGTAAAAATATTGGTGAAGCCATTCAAACAGCACTTAGGTTAATTGAAGCCAATAATCCGCGTTTGCATGGTGTGTTTGGTGATGCGCAGTGGACTAACAAAGAGCGCCTGCCTGATCATCTATTGGCCGATTTAATTGAACACTTCAGTAAAATTCCATTGGGTATTAAATCGGTTAAACAAGATGACCTTGGCGAAGCCTACGAATACCTAATTAAAAAGTTTGCTGACGATTCTGGCCACACAGCTGCCGAGTTTTATACCAACCGCACTGTTGTGCATTTAATGACACGCATTATGCAGCTTAAACCCGGCGAAACCGCCTACGACCCAACCTGTGGTACTGGTGGCATGCTTCTAAATGCGGTGATGGACTTACGCTCAGACGGTAAAGAATGGCGTAGCGTTAAGTTGTTCGGCCAGGAAGTAAACCTGCTTACCTCAGCTATCGCCCGTATGAACATGTTTTTACATGATATCGAAGAGTTTGAAGTGCTGCGTGGCGATACCCTGGCAGAGCCTAAATTTATCGAAAACGACCAGCTAAAGCAGTTCGATGTAATCTTTGCCAACCCGCCGTACTCCATTAAAAAGTGGAACCGCGACAAATTTGCTGCCGACCCTTATGGCCGCAATTTATTTGGTGTACCGCCGCAAGGCTGTGCCGACTATGCGTTTTACACCCATATCATCAAGAGTCTAAAAGCAGATACTGGCAGAGCTGCCATGCTGTGGCCACACGGCGTGTTGTTCCGTGACTCTGAGCAGGCTATTCGAAAGCAGGTAATTGAGTCTGACATTATCGAAGCAGTAATTGGCCTTGGGCCAAACCTGTTCTATAACTCACCGATGGAATCTTGTGTAGTAGTGCTTAACTGCAACAAGCCAGCCGAGCGTAAAAACAAGGTGCTGTTTATCAACGGCGTTGAGCATGTTACCCGCGAACGGGCGCATAGCCGCTTATCGGATGATGACCTCGCAGTGCTGTGCGAAGCCTATTTCGAGCCGGAAAAGCAAAGCGATATTACCGCACTGGTTGATATCGATACTATTAAAGAAAACCTCTACAACCTGTCGATTCCGCTTTATGTGCAAACCAAAGACGATGAGGAAGTGCATGATATTGAGCATGCGGTAGAGACTTGGAAAATTAGCAGGGTGCTGTTGAAGAAACAGACCAATAAACTACTCCAAAGCCTCGCGCAGTTGGGTTACGAGGTAGAAAAAAAATGAATGATAAACAAACTGTTAAATTCGGTGATATTTATCGCGAAGTAAAATTAACCACCAAAGATCCAGTTGCTGATGGTTACGAGCGTTATATTGGCCTAGAGCATTTGGATACTGGCTCGCTAAAAATAAAGCGGTGGGGAAGCATCGCAGAAGACAATCCAAGCTTTAATCGTGTTTTCAAAAAGGGACAAATATTATTCGGTAAACGACGTCCTTACTTAAAAAAAGCTGCGATAGCCGAATTCGACGGAATTTGTTCTGGTGACATCATTGTTATGGAGCCTAGAAAAAATACGACAATTTCACATGGCATTATAAAGCATATAGTTCAGTCTGAAGTTGTATGGAATTGGGCAGTTTTAAATTCTTCTGGTTCTCTTTCACCAAGAACAAATTTCTCTGTGCTCTCGAAGCTGAATATATCTATTCCACATTTCCCTCAAGAAGTTTGCATATCTGTTTTGGATGCAGCAGAGGATTCTTTGCGTAAGTCTGAAAATTTATTAGAAGAGTTAAGTAAGGCAAAAATTCGCACGGCTTACGCGCTAATGCTTGAGGGTAATTGGTATCGACAATTATTTGGACCATTGAGGGTTAATGTTCCCCAAGGATGGCAGATACTGAGAGTGGGCGACGTTCTTAAAGATACTCAATATGGGTTATCTGACTCGCTGGAGGCAACTGGGCGCTATCCCGTGCTTCGTATGATGAATATTACAAATGGATACGTAGATCCGAATGATCTAAAGTATTTAGATTATTCTATCGAGGAAGCAAGAAAGTACTTGTTAAATTATGGAGACATAGTTTTCAATAGAACCAACAGCATGGAGTGGGTTGGAAGAACAGGAATATTCGAGCTGAAAGAGGACTATCTATTTGCTTCCTACTTAATCCGTTTAGTCGCTGATACTGAAAAGCTAACTCCATATTATCTGACTCAGTATTTAAATCTTCCCTTAGTTCAATATAGGTTAAAAGCTTTTGCTACTCCCGGGGTTAGCCAAGCAAACATAAATCCTGGTAGTTTGAAAAGTTTGCCAATCCTTGTTCCTCCTCCTGAGAGAATAATAGAGATAGAAAAAGTTCTTCGCGAATTTGATAGGCAAATTGATGTTTTGAAAGAGCATTATAAAAAGATGTTTAATTTATTTGCAGGTGTTAAATCAAAATACTTCGAGTAGGTAACTTAATGTTTAACGAACAAACTGTCACGGAAAATGGAATTATCGACCGCTTAAAGGGTTTAAGCGGGGTAAATTGGACTTACTGCCACGGTGATAGCCTGCCAAAGCAAGCACACGATATCTTTGTTGATGAGTGGCTAAAAGACGCGCTTTGTTCGTTAAACCCTGATATCGCTAAACAGCCGGACCTGGCGGACGAGGTTATTTATAAACTTCGTGGCGTTATTCTGGAGGCCAAGCATACCGGCCTGGTAAAAGCCAACGAAAACTTTCAGGAATGGCTGTTGGCAGAGAAAAGCCTACCCTTTGGTGAAAATGGCGACCATATCACCATTAACCTGATTGATTTTGACGATATCAAAAACAACCATTTTGTCGTGTCGCAGCAGGTGCATTATATCGCTGCCACTGAAGTGTATTTTGATGTTGTGCTGTACGTTAATGGCATCCCGTTGGTGGTGGGTGAAGTAAAAACTGCCACCCGGCCAAGTGTTAGCTGGCAAGACGGTGCCGCTGATTTTATGGGTGGTAAAAAGCACTACTGGCAAAATGTAGCGCCATTTTTTGTGCCTAACCTGCTGTGCTTTGCCAGTGAAGGTAAAACCTTTGCTTATGGTGCTATTAATGCTGGCCCTAAAGACTGGGGGCCGTGGCATAACACTGATTTACGCGATGACATTTTACCCGGCCTGCAAACTGTACTTAACAGTGCTGAGGGTTTACTAAATCCGGTTACCTTATTGCAGCTGCTGGAATCGTTCGCGTTGTTTTCAACGGTTAAAACCGGAAAAAACACGCCACCTAAACGCATAAAAATATTACCGCGTTACCCGCAGTTTGAAGCCGCTAAGCAAATTGTGGAGCGGGTGCGCCGTGGCTACCCGAAAAAAGGCCTTATCTGGCACTTCCAGGGCTCTGGTAAGTCATTATTAATGCTGTATGCCGCTAAGATGCTGCGGGCAGATAACCAGTTGAAAAACCCGACTGTGTTGGTAGTGGTAGACCGGCGAGATTTAGATAGCCAAATCAGTGAAACCTTTGGCGGTGCCGACGTTAAAAACCTGATTAAAGTGCAAAGCTGCAAAAAGCTTGGTGAGTATATCGAGCAAGATAGCCGGGGTATTTTAATTACCACCATCTTCAAATTTAAAGATGTTGAAATCGACGAAGCCAATAAAAAAGGCCTGAACGATCGCGACAATATCATTGTGCTGGTCGATGAAGCGCACCGCACCCAAGAAGGGGGTTTAGGTGACAAAATGCGCTGGGCGCTGCCTAATGCCCATTTTTACGGTTTAACCGGTACACCTATTTCAGGTATAGATCGCAATACCTTTAAGTTATTTGGTGCCGAAGACGACCCTGGTCGTTACATGAACCGTTATAGCTATAAGCAGTCTATCCGTGACGGTGCTACTAACCCGGTAAAGTTTGAACCACGCCTGGCAGAGCTTCGGGTAGACCGTGAAGCAATAGACAAAGAGTTTGAAGCCTTAGCCGCCGCCAACAACCTGGACGAAGAAGAAAAAGCTGAGCTGTCTAAACGTGCTGGCAAACTGGCTATTATGCTAAAAGCGCCTAAACGTATGGCTGCAGTTAGCGCCGATATTGCCGAGCACTTTACCTGCCACGTTAAGCCGAAAAAGATGAAGGCTATGGTGGTGGTGTACGACCGTGATGCCTGTGTGCAGATGTATTACTTGCTGGGTGAAAGGCTCGGGTTTGATGCTGTTGAAGTGGTGATGAATATTGACCAAGCCCCAATTAAAGCGCCAGACGGTGATAAGAAAGGCAAGGTTAATAAAGACTGGCGCAAATGGCATGATGATTTAAAGCTGCCGGTTAAACAGAGTGACTTTGAACGCTGGCAAAGCATCGATGACGATGAGCAAAAGCAAAAAGATCTGATAGAAACCTACAAAGACCCAAAACAGCCGCTGCAGTTACTTATCGTAACAGCCAAGCTACTAACCGGCTTTGATGCACCTATCTGCTATTGCATGTACTTAGATAAACCATTACGTGACCATACCCTGTTACAGGCTATGTGCCGCACTAACCGGCTGTATCAGAACGATGAAACCCGTAAACAAATGGGCCTGATCATCGACTACCTCGGCGTATTTGAAAACCTGCGCACGGCACTGGCGTACAACCCGGAAGAAATTGAAGGCGTAGTGGAAGGCATTGAAGCCTTTAAAGCCCTATTGCCGCTGCAGCTAGAAAAGTGCTTGGCCTTCTTTCCAAATGTTGACCGAAGTCTTGAAGGTTTTGAGGGCATTATGACCGCGCAAGAGTGCCTGCCTACCAATGAAAAACGCGACGAATTTGCTGCAGCCTTTGGCGTAGTCGCCAAACTATGGTCGGCAATTAACCCTGACCCATTCTTAAACACCTACCGCAAAGATTACAAATGGCTGGCGCAGATTTATGAATCAGTGCGCCCAGTCGGCCAAACCGGCGCATTAGTTTGGGCAGCATTAGGCCCAGAAACCATTCAGCTTATACACCAGCATACCGATATTAATCGCATCCGGGATGATATCGATGAGCTGGTAATGGATGAGCACGCCATCTTTACCCTGACAGATAAAGAGCAAGAACAGCGGGCGCGTAAATTAGAAATCGACCTGATGGGTCGCCTACGTGGCAGTCACGACCCTAAATTCGTTGCGTTGGGCGAACGGTTAGAGAAACTACGTCAAGACTACGAAGCCGGAGTTATCAAAGCCATAGACTGGCTAAAAGGCCTTTTAGACGCAGCCAAAGACACCGTACAGGCTGAGCGCGAAAGTGGCGATAAAGTTGTTACACAGGAAGATAATAAACAAGCACTAACCAAACTCTTTCTAGAAACCCGGCCTGAGACCACGCCTAAGCTAATTGGCGACGTAGTAGAGCAAATCGACAAAATAGTAAAAGCAACCCGCTTCGACGGCTGGCAAAACTCCAACAGCGGCCCGCGTGAGATACAGAAAGCCCTGCTACTAACGCTGGCACAGTTCGGCTTGGGCAAAGACAAAGAGTTGTTCACCAAGGCATACGCGTATATTGAAGAGCATTATTAATGTTTACTTTTCACGTAATACAAAGCAAAGGCTTATTTCCAAAGTAGGGTTATCGGGGACAGAACAAAATTAACCTGCTTTGCTACTTTTCGAGCAGCCTCGCCCTTGTGGCGCAGCCTCTTGCTGCTGACGCTGAGATAACCAGAACAGAAATTTCAGTTATGTAAAACAATAGCCTAAGAAAAATTACTAAAATCCTGCCAAACGCTCGTCGATCTTATCCGTCACCATCCGACTAAGTACCGTGAGTTAATCACTGCTACCTTTACTGCAGCATCAGCTGGCTGTGCAAGGTATTGCCAAATTTAGGAGCAACGCGATGAAATTTAACCCGGTAGTACATTTTGAAATTTACGTAGAAAATATGCAGCGCGCCATAGCGTTTTATCAGGCGCTGTTTGATATCAAGCTGGAACACATGCCGTCACCCACGCCGGAGGTTGAGATGGAGATGTGGTTCTTCCCAATGGATAAAGAAAACGGCATGAGTTATTACGGTGCCGGCGGCAGCCTGGTAAAAATGGATGGTTTTACCCCCGGCGGCGGTGGCACCTTGGTGTATTTTGGCTGCGAGGATTGTGCAGTACAGGCTGAGCGCGCAGCAGCCAATGGCGGCAGTATACAGCAGCCGAAAATGTCGATTGGTGAACATGGCTTTTGCGCCGTGGTGCGCGACTGTGAAGGTAATTTAATCGGCCTGCACTCGATGGCATAAGTTAGCCAACGCATTTACATACCAGCCGCCCCTTTTACTCAGGGGGCGTTGCTGACCGCAGCATCTGATATCCCGTCATCCTCCTGCTAAGCGTTCGTTACGGCTTAACTATGACTTTTACTCATGGGTTAATGAAATAATATCATTTTTATTCATGCAGCCCCGGGTGTATAAATTACACATGGCTTTAAGTCTAGACGTCTAGATGTTTTTTCGACGGTTAGCACAGGGGATAGCAGAGCATGAACAAAGATTTCACTTTTACCATTAAGCGTATTCGGTTCGATGAACATTATCAGCCGGCGGACAGTACCCGTATCACCACTAACTTTGCTAACCTGGCAAGAGGTGAGTGCCGCCAGCAGAATTTGCGTAACGCTTTAACGATGATTAACAACCGTTTTAACGCCTTAGCGCAATGGGATAACCCCAAAGGCGATCGTTACTCTGTCGAGCTGGACATCGTTTCGGTTGATGTGGACATTGACGGCAATGGCTCAAGTTTCCCGTCGATTGAAGTATTAAAAACCAATATTGTTGATCATAAAACCAACGAGCGCATTGAAGGCATAGTGGGTAATAACTTTTCCTCTTATGTGCGGGACTATGATTTTAGCGTATTGCTGCTGGAGCATAATAAGCAGCAAGCCCAGTTCAGCATCCCGGAGAATTTTGGCGAGCTGCATGGCAAGCTGTTTAAATATTTCGTTAACTCAAGTGCTTACAAGCAGCATTTTAAAAAGCCGCCGGTTATCTGCCTGAGTGTATCGGATAACAAAACCTATCAGCGCACGGAAAACCAGCATCCGGTATTGGGAGTGGAGTACCTGGCAAACGAGTCGTCGTTAACCGAGCAGTATTTTAGAAAGATGGGCTTGCAGGTACGCTATTTTATGCCGGCAAACAGTGTCGCGCCCTTGGCCTTCCATTTCGTCGGTGACTTACTTAACGATTACACCAATCTTGAGCTGATTAGCACCATCAGCACCATGGAAACCTTTCAAAAAATTTACCGGCCGGAGATTTATAACGCCAATGCGGTTGCAGGCAAAAGCTATAAACCGGATTTAAAAAATCAGGATCATTCCATTACGCAAATTGTGTATGACCGCGAAGAGCGCAGCAAGTTAGCTATAGCCCAGGGCCGGTTTGCTGAAGAGCACTTTATTAAACCGCACCGCGCAACGCTGGAACAATGGTCGGCTAACTACGCTTAATAACCCGGATAAAATACGAATTATGAACAAGCATTTACTACAAAAAGTATTATTACCTACCTCAACGGCCGGCAGTTTACCTAAACCATCCTGGCTGGCACAGCCGGAAACACTTTGGTCACCGTGGAAGTTGCAGGGTGAAGAACTCGCTGATGGCAAACAGGATGCGCTGCGGCTGTCGTTGCAACAGCAGCAACTGGCCGGCATTGATATTGTCAGTGATGGCGAGCAAACGCGGCAACACTTTGTCACCACCTTTATAGAACACTTAAGCGGTGTGGATTTTAACCAGCGTAAGACGGTCAGAATTCGTAACCGCTATGATGCCAGTGTACCCACAGTAGTGGGCCCGGTGTCGCGGCCAAAGCCGGTGTTTGTTGAAGATGCTAAGTTTTTACGCGCGCAAACCAGCCAGCCGATAAAATGGGCGCTGCCTGGCCCGATGACGATGATCGACACGCTGTACGATGACCATTATAAAAGCCGTGAGCAACTGGCGTGGGAATTTGCCAAGATACTGAACCAGGAAGCAAAAGACTTAGAAGCTGCCGGTGTGGATATTATTCAGTTTGATGAACCGGCCTTTAATGTGTTTTTTGATGAGGTCAATGAGTGGGGCATTAAGTGTTTAGAGCGCGCCATCGAAGGGCTTAAATGCGAAACGGCAGTACATATTTGCTATGGCTATGGCATTAAAGCCAATACCGATTGGAAAAAAACCTTGGGTTCCGAGTGGCGCCAATACGAAGCGGTATTCCCCAAACTGCAACAATCCAATATCGATATTATATCCTTGGAGTGCCACAACTCGCGGGTACCGCTTGAGCTACTGGAGCTTATCCGCGGTAAAAAAGTGATGGTAGGCGCCATTGATGTGGCAACTGACACCATAGAAACAGCGGAGCAAGTGGCGGCGACGCTGAGAAAAGCGCTGCAGTATGTCGATGCCGACAAGCTTTACCCCTGCACTAACTGTGGTATGGCGCCGTTATCCCGTGACGTTGCTACCGGCAAGCTGAATGCCTTAGCGGCAGGGGCAGAGATTGTGCGAAATGAATTACTGGCCAGATAACTAACAGCTGTTACAAAAACAGCGTTGGCTCTTTGTCTGTTGCCGCTGTTAGCTGATATTGCTGCACGGCATTTACTGTTTGCTTTTCGCGTTCTTTAGCTTCGCGGTTGCGGTTGGCTTCTGCTAACAGGCCTTCGAGAGCTTTGCCGAGTTTATCCAGCTTTGCATCTAAGGCGGCTATTTTACCGTCGCGCTCCGGGCTTTGTGGTTGCTGTTGCAGGGCTTCTTTTTCGGCCTGGGCTTCTTCTATTTTCTGCTGTATTTCATCGTACTTTTGCTTATCCAGCCCGATGCGGTTAGCCAGCATTTGCTCCATCAGCTGAGTTAAGAACGCTTCTTGCTGCTTGCTGGTTTCATCCTGCTGCTGCGGCGCTTGTTGTGTTGCCGGGGTTGCCGCAGTTGTGGCTATGCCGGCAATTTCTTGCCGCTGTGCGCTGCTGTCGAAAGCTTCGGTTTCTGGTTTTAACAACTGATATTGCAGCTGATAGTTATTGATACTAAGGCCTGACACTGTCATACGATGCGCTCCGCTGTGGCTGGAATGTTTGCCTGTACCGAAATAAAGCAGAAATTGTGCCAGTTGTTAACGCTGCGGCTTAGCAATAGCGCTGTAAGCGAGTCTGGCCGTTATTTGACGGAGGATACTGCTATACCAGCGCAACTGACATAGCCTTCTAGCTGTAATCTGTTAACATTTGCTCAAAGCATAAGCAGTGTAGGGTAGAAATGTTGGATTGGTTACGTCAGTGGTTTGAGCATCCGGCCGACCCTTTGCTGCTTGCCGGCAGTTATGACCCCAGCTTGGTGCTGCTGTCTTTTCTGATTGCGGTATTTTCTTCTGCGATTGCCATTCATATTACCGCCCAGGCTATCAGTGTTAAGAAAAAAAATCTGCGCCTGCTGATGCTGGGCAGCGGCAGTATTGCGCTGGGTGGCGGTGTCTGGTCGATGCATTTTATCGGTATGCTGGCGTTTGCCTTGTGTACCGGTGTCAGTTATCAGCCAGGTTTAACCTTTTTATCTATGATTCCCAGTATTGCCGCCTCCTGGGTAGCGCTTGACCTGATCAGTAAAAAGCAACTGCGTAGCTTACAACTGCTGAGCGGCGGCGTACTCGTGGGGGCCGGTATTGGTACCATGCATTATATGGGCATGGCAGCCATGCAGATGTCGGTGGCGCTGCGCTACGACTTGCCGATGTTTTTGTTGTCTATTCTGGTGGCGGTAGTGCTGGCCATTATTGCGCTATGGGTGCGCTTTGGCTTGCGCCGTTTTAATCTGGCACCGCACTGGCTTACGTTGCTAAGTAGTGTGGTGATGGGAGCGGCAATCAGCGGTATGCATTATACCGGTATGGCTGCAGCCCGTTTTGTACCGCCGCCGGGCTTTACAGCTATGAGCGACAACAACGATATTTCCTGGCAGCTGTCACTGGCGGTAGCTTTTATTACGCTGATGATCACTGGCCTGGTGGTGGCGGTGAATTTGCTGTTTAAATACCGCGAGCTGAACCAGCAGGTTAAGGCCAAAGAAATTCTGGCCAGAGATAATGAAGAAAAGTACCGCTCGTTAATCAGCAATATTCCCGGTGCGGCTTACCGTTGTTTGCACAATGACAACTGGGACATGTTGTTTATCAGCGATGCCGTTGAATTGTTGTCGGGTTACCCGCCCAGCGATTTTATGCTGCCATCGCCACAGCGCAGCTGGTCTGATTTAGTGCACCCGGCCGATAAAGCTACCACTACCCAGCTGGACTTGTATCAGGGCAGTTTTACGCTGGAATACCGCATCCGCCATCATGATGGCAGCTGGCGCTGGATTTTAGAGCACGGCGAAGCGATTAAATCAGACAACGGCGATATTATCTGGTTAGACGGCTTCTTAATGGATATCACCACCCGCAAACAGATGGAACAAGAGCTGGTATTGGCCAAAGATACGGCAGAGCAGGCTGCCGAAGCCCGTGCCGCCTTTTTAGCCAATATGAGCCATGAGATCCGCACACCAATGAATGCCATTATTGGTTTTAGCGATTTAATGCTGTCGGACGATTTACCCCCGCAGCAACATAAACACCTGCAAACCATCCACAGTGCTGCGCGCTCTTTGCTGCACCTGCTAAACGATATTCTTGACAGCGCCAAACTGGAAAAAGGCAAGCTGGAGCTTGAGTACACCGACTTTTCGTTACCGGCGCTGCTGGATACCGTGGTGTCTACTTTGTGGCTGCAGGCCCGCAAAAAACAACTGCAACTGACGCTGGAGCTGGACCCGGCGGCGGGCGAGTTTTATTACGGTGCGCCAGACCGGTTGCGCCAGGTGCTTACCAATCTGCTGGGCAATGCGATTAAATTTACTGAGCAGGGCAGTGTCAGGGTAAAAGTGCAGTTAAGTGCACCGTCAGAGCTGACATTCAGCATTGTTGATACTGGTATTGGTATTTCACCGCAGCGTTTGCCGTACATTTTTGACGCTTTTACTCAGGCTGATGCCTCAATGAGCCGCCGCTTCGGTGGTACCGGCCTTGGTACCACCATCAGTAAACAGTTAGTCGAGCTGATGGGCGGCCAGATCAGCGTACAAAGCACCGAAGACGTGGGTAGCTGTTTTAGCTTTACTGTACCGCTGCAACCGGGAGTGGCCCTGGTGCAACACAATACTGACCAGGCGCTGGCGCTGCCGGCGTTATCTGTGCTGATAACCGATGACATAGCGCAAAATCTGGAACTGCTGCAGCTGATGCTGGAACGCGCCGGGCATACGGTGGTTGCCGTGGCCGATGGCGAGCAAGCGGTAGCTGCAGTGCAACAGCAGCATTTTGATGTGGTACTGATGGATATTCAGATGCCGGTAATGGATGGCCTGGAGGCTTGCAGACTGATCCGCCAATGGGAACAGGCGCAGCAGCGTAAGCCGTTGCCGGTGATTGCGCTAACCGCCAGTGTACTGGATGAAGATAAGGTTGCCGCCAAAGAGGCTGGTATGCAGGGGTTCGCCAGCAAACCGGTTGATTTTGCTGTGCTAACTAACGAAATAGCACGGGTGCTGCAGCTTAATGCCGGCCCAACGGCTATTGTTGCAGCAGCAGAGCCTGCGGTATTGCAACTGCTGAATATGACAAAAGCGCTACAATTGTGGGGCTCGGTAGCACATTACCAGCAGCAGCTTGAGCAGTTTTTGCAACAGCAACAACCGATGCTGACAAAAGCGGCAGAGTATCTGCAGGCGCAGCGTTTTGACGAGTTGCAAAAAGTGGCGCATGCCATTAAAGGCGTAAGTGGTAACCTGGCATTAGAGCAACTGAGTAAGTTATGTGGTGAGTTAGAACAGGCTGCCCGGCAGCAACAGCATCAGCGGGCAGATAAAACCTTACAACAGATTATGCAAAACTGGCCGCAATATCAGGCGGCATGCCAGCAGTTGCAACAACAGGCCGGTAACGGTGCGGCGAAAACTCTGCAGCAGTTTGATGATAATGCACTGGCAGCGTTGCTTACCCCCCTGCACCTGGCGCTGCAGCGCCACGAGCTGGACGACAATGTACTAAAACAGCTGGAAATATACAGTGGTAAACACGAGACGCTGATCTTATCACTGCTGGATGCAGTAAATGATTTTGACTTTGCCCATGCTTTAGCGGTACTGGAGCAACTGCAACAGCATATCAATACAGGACAACACTGATGGCCGACAAGCAAACATTGTTGCTGGTAGATGATGAGCCAACCAACTTGCGGGTGCTGCGCACTATATTGCAGGACGACTATCGGCTGCTGTTTGCCAAAAGTGGTGAAGAGGCGCTGCAGTTAGTGCAACAGCAGCAGCCGGATCTGATTTTGCTGGATGTGATGATGCCGGGGATGACCGGCTACGATGTGTGCGCCCGCTTAAAAGCCAGCCCGGCGACCCAGCGGCTGCCGGTTATTTTTGTTACCGCGTTAAAAGACGAGATAGACGAAACCAAAGGCTTTGCGGTGGGGGCAGTAGATTACATTACCAAACCGGTATCACCTGCTGTAGTGAGGGCCAGGGTTAAAACCCATTTGTCGCTGGTACGCGCCGACGAGCTGAAACAAACCCGGCTGCAGGTTATTCAGCGCCTGGGCCGGGCGGCAGAATATAAAGATAACGAAACCGGCCTGCATGTTATGCGTATGAGCCACTACGCCCAGGTACTGGCACTGGCTTATGGTTTATCTGCGCACCAGGCAGAAGACTTACTGCACGCCGCGCCAATGCACGATATTGGCAAAATAGGCATCGCCGACAGTATTTTACTTAAGCCCGGCAAGCTTACTGCAGAAGAGTATCAGCAGATGCAACAACACCCGCTGATAGGCGCAGAAATTATCGGCGAATGTGATTCTGATCTGCTGCGTATGGCAAAAGTGGTGGCGCTGTATCATCACGAAAAATGGGATGGCAGCGGTTATCCGCATGGCCTGGCGGGCGAGGCTATTCCGCTTGAAGCCCGTATTGTGGCGGTGTCGGATGTATTTGATGCGCTAACCAGTGCGCGGCCGTATAAACAAGCCTGGGGTATTGAAGAAACACTGCAGTATATGCGGGCGCAAAAAGGCCTGCATTTTGAGCCCCGGCTGGTCGATTTGCTGGAGCAACACCTGCCTGACATTCTGGCTATCCGCCAACGCTGGGCCGAGTAGCCCGCTGCCTGCGGATTGCCGGAGCACTTCGCTGTCGTAAATCATTAATTTTACTGTAAGAAAACCATCATATAGCTACTGTACTGTAGCGGCGTTCCTGTTAGCAGGACGCAGTGCTACGGTAATTCTGAGTTATTGTCACCCGGGAGCACTGCACTTAGTCACCAATCCGATAATAACCGTGCGCGCTATGCCGGGTTGCTATAACAGCGGCCGGGCCGGCGATAGCTATTAGCAGTGGGTACACACATGCAGTCCTCTATTAAACACAACGACATCAGCAAATTACAACAAAAACCATTAAGCCGTGCAGTGCAGCAAATTTTAATCGGTGCTGCGCTGGTTGCCGCTGCAACGCCAGTGCTGGCGCAAACCGCAGACAACAATGCAGAGCAAGCTGTTGAGGTGATTTCAGTTACCGGCAGTTATAGCCGCAGTTTGGAAAAAGCCATCGATTTGAAAAAAACCAATATTGGTTTTTCTGATTCTATCGTTGCTACCGATGTAGCCGATTTCCCCGAGCAAAACCTGGCCGAAGCGCTACAACGGATGCCGGGCGTTACCATAGAGCGCAATAAAGGCCTGGGCAGTAAAATTAACGTGCGCAGCCTGCCAAGTGAATTTACCCATGTGTCGATAAACAACCTGGCGACAGCATCAGGCAGTGGTGGCCGCGATGTGGAATTTGATATTTTTGCCTCAGAAATTATTCAAAGCGTTACTGTGCAAAAATCGCCGACAGCCGCTGATGAAGAAGGCGGTATTGCCGGTTCGGTAATGATCTCTACCGCGCGGCCATTTGATTACAGCGAGCGCAAGCTGATTGTGTCGGCTGAAGGTGCGCATAACTCTATTTCAGAAGAAATTGATCCTAAGTTTTCCTTTTTAGCCAGCGATACTTTTGGTGACTGGGGCGCTTTGGTATCGTTTTCTAAAGCTACGCGTACTAACAGAACCGACGCTAACTCCGGTATTAACTTTCGGCCAATGGGCCGCTTTTTGGAAGCTACAGGCACGCGCTCTGATCAGGCCGCAGCTGTGCTGGAACGTGATGCCGGTGTAGTGGTAGCAGATCGCAGAGATAAAAACGAAACCAGCCGGATTATTTTTCAGGATAAAGTCGGCGACCGGCTATACCTGAATGATCAGGATAAATGGGGCGCTACCGCATCGCTGCAATACAAGCCAGGCAATGATTTCAGCCTGACCTTTGATGCGATGAAAGGTGGCTACGATGTCACAGAAGATGAGTATGATGCCGCGGCTTATTCGGCATCCAGCCGCAGCACGCTGGAAACCATCCACGATTACGATGACACCACGCTGGCGCAATACGGCATAGTGGTACTGACCGATGTGTCTTACACGGCGACACAGCACGAGTTTTTAAGTAAAGAGCGTATTAACGAAACCGATTACTCGCAGTACAGCCTGGCGCTGGACTGGCAAACCCACGGCTGGGATATTAACGGCCTGTTAGGTTTTTCCGGTGCGGAAAAAGATCAGGATTACGCTAACCTGAAACATGTAGCCTATGCGCCTTCACGTACGCGCTGGACAGCGACGGGCGGTGAAACCATTGTCAGCGATAACCCGGCCAGTATTGATATGTACAACTCGCCGCAAAGCTACCTGTTTGAGGCATACGAAACCGAGCTGGAAAGTGTTACTGACGATAAATATGCCGCCCAGCTTGATTTTAAAAAGTCGCTTGAGCTGTCATTTATGCCAGCGCTGAGCAGTGTGCAGTTTGGTGTGCGTTACACCGATAAATCAAAAGAGCGCCAGTTTGGCGGTACTAAAATTCAGGGCCCGGCTGCAGGTGACTCGTCCTGGGTAAACACCCGCACCCTGGCCGACAGCGAGCTGCAATGGGTAACGGATATAGTGCCAGGCGGTGCTTACAAAGCTAAAGATCTGAACTGGATGCAGGTAGCGAACGATTACGCCCGCAACACCTTTCGCTATGCCGGTTTTAGCACGCCGTTTAACGAAGGCGATTACTACCGCGTAGATGAAGAAGTGCTTAGCCTATATGCCATGGCAAACCTGGACTTTGACCTGGCCGGCATGCCGGTAACACTGAACGCCGGTGTGCGGGCAGTAGATACCTCGGTATTGTCTTTTGGTTACCACCAGGTGCAAAACGACGACGGCTCTAACGGTTATACCGATACGCCTATTTCGAAAGATGGCAGCTACAACGACGTGCTACCCAGCCTGAATATGACCATGGAGCTGGCCGACGGCGTATTATTACGCGCTGCAGCGTCAGAAACTCTGATGCGCCCGGCACTGGGTGATATTGCTTATAAGCGCTCGGTTAGCTGGAGTGAATTCCGCTTTAAAGACGGCAACCCGGATCTTAAACCGACTACGGCCAAGCAGTGGGAAGCCGGTGTGGAATGGTATCTGGAAAACGGTGGTATTCTGGCGGCGTCTTACTTCTGGAAAGAAATTGACGGTGTGGTGCGTGAAGCCCTGACCGGTGTGGTAGAAGATGTGGAAAAGCTTAACGCCAACGGTACTTTAGATGGTTACTACGATTTTGAAGTATTTCAGCCGGTAAATGCTGAAGGCTCGTATAAAGTAACCGGGCTGGAGCTGATTGCTCAACTGCCGCTAAGCGTGTTGCATCCAGCGCTGGAAGGTTTTGGTATTAACAGCAACTACACCATGCTGGATAACTCCTTAACCGGCGCTTCTGATTTGGATATTCCCACCCCGCCGGAAGGCCTGGCCGATACAACCTACAACTTTACGCTGTATTATGAGAATGACAGCTTCGATACCCGCATTTCTTATAACTACAAAGATAAGTACGTAGAATATATTCACCTGAATATGTACCCGGTATACCGTGATGCTTATGGCCAGGTCGATATCGCTATTGGCTATAACCTTACCGACAATATCAAGCTGAGCTTAAAAGGTATTAATATTACCGACGAAGAAGCGACCGGCTATACATTAAGCCCGTTGTTCCCGGTGATGAATGAGTTCTCCGGCCGCCGTATTAGTTTAGGCATCCGCGCGGATTTCTAACCGCCTAAAAGCACCGCAGCGCTGTAACTTTGCATGTTACAGCGCTGGCGGTACACTGTTTTTATTTTGTAGTAGCAATTGGCAAAAGTATGCAGTTTAAGCATTTTTCCGGTTTTTCTCTGGCAGCAGTAAGTACCGTACTAGGTATTAGTATCAGCGCCTGTTCGTCGCCGCCAGCCTCAACACCCGCTTTAACATCAGTACCAACATCAATAACATCTACTGAGTTAGCCACCGGCCAGGAGCTGCAAATCGCTTTTATGCCGGATATTCATTTTCACGATATTTACGCCAGTTTCAGCGATGCGGCATTTACCGGTTTACCTAACAGCCAAAGCGGTAAAAATGCCACTATCCGCAGTATGGCGGCACAGCTTAAATCGACCCGGTTATTTAACGAAAACTACTTTGCTTTACTGGCCGCACTGGACGATGCCGCCGCGCGCGGTGTTAAGCTGATAGCGCTGCCGGGTGATTTTAGCGATGACGGCCAGCCGCTGCATATCCGTGGTCTGGCGGCCATTTTGCAGCATTACAGTGACACTTACGGCATGCAGTTTTTTGCCGCTCCCGGTAACCATGATCCGGTACGGCCCTTTAGCCGCCCGGCCGGTAAAAGCGATTATTTAGGCGTTAATGGCTACGAGCAACCCATCTACAGCCCCGGCAGTGCAGCGTGCTCAGCTAAATTACCGGCAGTACAAAGCCACAGCAAACTCAGCACCATTTGCAGCGAAGAGGTAAAAGAGCTGGGCTATAAAGAGATTATGGCGCAGCTGGCGCCGTTTGGTTTTTACCCGCAGCCGGATTATATCTATTGGGAAACGCCGTACAGCGATTATACCGAACATAACTACAGCGCTAACCTCGCCAAAGAACAAGCTACCTACAAGCAGCGCCAATATGAAATATGCCTGCAAGGCACCGGCGGGCGTTACAAGCAACCCGGTTTCAGCCAGTGCAGTATGGTGCCTGACAGCAGTTATCTGGTAGAGCCGGTGGCCGGTGTATGGTTGCTGGCAATAGATGCCAACGTTTATTTGCCGCAGGCCGGTGGCAGCAGTTATGCCGGGGCCGGCAATGCCGGTTACAACCGTATGTTCAGCCATAAAACCCAGGTAACCGACTGGATAACACAGGTTGTGCAGCGCGCTGAGCAAACCGGTAAAACCTTAATCGCTTTTAGTCATTACCCGATGACCGAGTTTTACAATGGTCAGTCGGATGCGATAGCCGAACAGTTTGGCGCCGACAGTTTTCAGCTGGCGCGCCGCCCGGCCGATAATGTCAGCCAGTTGCTGGCTGCCACCGGCTTAAAACTGCATATCGGCGGCCATATGCATTTTAACGACACCGGCATTAGCAAAAGCCCGGATGGCAAAGTGCTGGTTAATGTACAGGCACCGTCGCTGGCCGCTTATGTACCGGCGTATAAGCTGGTGAGCATAAAACCACAGCAAAAAGTTGAAGTACAAACGGTGGTACTGGATGATGTTCCGCGTTATAACGAGCTGTTTGAGCACTATCAGCAAGAGCATAGCACCCTGGCTCAGCAGGGCGCACAGTTGTGGAATAACGCGATTTTAACGGCAAAAAACTACCGCGAATTTACCAACTGGCACCTTAGCGAATTAACCCGGCAACGCTTTTTACCGCAAGACTGGCCAGCGCCGCTGCGCGATAACCTGCTGGCATTAAATGGCTGGCAAATGCTGGTGTTATCACAACTGCAAAGCCCACAGCCTTTAGCACAACTATTGGCAGAGCTACCAACCTTGCAGCAAAGCCCAAACTGGCAGCAAGCAGCAACGAAAGCCAATACGATGATAATAGAGGCGGGCTTTGATGCTGAAGATTTTGCCAACTGGAGTGGCTTTGATTTAGCGCTGGATTTTTACCGCCTGCGCAATGCTGGCAGCCTGGCGTTGCAGGATATCAGCCCGCAGCGGCTGGCACAGTACCAACTGCTTACACGTTTACTGGCGGCGAAAGCCGAAACCGGCCACGACAGCTTTGCCCGGCAGTTTGGCGGCGTGTTTCAGCTGCTACAGGCCTTTCGCCACGGTGAGAGCGATGCGCATTTTATGCTGGATTTAACCAACGGCAGCCTTAGCGAACTAAGCCAATAATTAAACGTCGTATATTAAATCTGCTTAAACACACTGGCGGGGATAGCCGCCGGTTTTAGCCTTTTTGTTTTTCCTGCTGATCAAAAGTGAATGTTGCTCCGTATTGGTGGCTCACTGCGTACCAGTATCATGTTGTTTCTATTTCAACCAAAATTCGATGGTTTGTATCAGAACACGCTGCTTAAATCGGGAAAATCATGTTTAACAAACAGTTAAAAGCTCAGTTGTTGTCGGCACAAACGGATTTGGCATATAAAACCGCAGTAATCGCTGCAGTACGCAATAGTGTTGCTCTGGTCGAATTTAGCGCCGACGGCATTATTCAAGATGCCAACCCGTTGTTTCTTAGTGCCGTGGGTTATTCGCTTGAGCAGATCAAAGGGCAGCATCATTCGATGTTCTGTGAAAGTGCTTATGCCAACAGTGGCGAGTACAGAGCATTTTGGCAGTTTTTAGGCCGTGGCGAGGCTAAACATGGTACCTTTTCGCGTAAAACCAACGGTGGCAAAAAAATATGGCTGGAGGCCACCTATTTTCCGGTGCGGGACGACAATGGCAAAGTGCGCTCGGTAATGAAAATAGCTTACGATGTAACCCGGCAAACACAGGAAGCTGACGAGCAAAAAGCGATTTATGCCTCGATAGATCAGGCTATGGCGGTAATTGAGTTTACGCCAGATGGCCACATTGTTAATGCTAATAAAAATTTTCTGCAGTCTATGGGTTATACGCTGGAACAAATTCAGCATAAACATCATCGTATGTTTTGTGACGACAGTTTCTACCGTGAAAACCCCGACTTCTGGAGTAAGCTGGCGCAGGGTAAAGTCAGTTCCGGTAAGTTTAAGCGGGTTGATGCCCGCGGTAATGAAGTATGGCTGGAGGCAACCTACAACCCGGTATTGGATGCGCAGGGTAAAGTGCATAAGGTGATTAAGTTTGCTACGTTGATCACCAACCGGGTTATGCAGGCCATGCGCACCCGCGAAGCTGCCCGCATAGCCCATGAAACCGCGACAGAAACCTTTAATGTGGCAGAGCAGGGCAAATTGCATATTGCCTCATCTAGCGCGCTGGCAACAGAAATTTCTGCCACTGTGCTGCAAACCGACAGCGTGATCCAAAGCCTGAACGAGCAGGCAAAAGAAATTGCCAATATGGTAAGCATTATCCGCAGCGTGGCAGAGCAAACTAACCTTCTGGCATTAAATGCAGCGATTGAAGCCGCCAGAGCTGGCGAAGCCGGCCGCGGTTTTGCCGTGGTAGCCGATGAGGTAAGACAACTGGCATCCAGAACCAGCCAGGCCACCAGCGATATCTCCAGTGTTGTCAGCAGAAACCTTGAAGTTACGCAAAATGTACTGCAGGCCATTAATTCTATCGATGGTTTAAGTAAGCAAAACGGCGATAAAATTAAACAGCTATCGGCGATAATTGACGATATTGAACGTGGCGCACAGCGGGTAGTTGAATCGGTATCCGCTATTCAGTAAGCAGTGGTAACCGGCAAAGTTTTACCCGCAGCCGCCGATTGTACAGCCAGTTCAAGTAGCCACATTACGTTACAGGCTTGTTGTGGAGTTACCGGGTTTGGGCCCTGGCCGTTTATGGCAGCAACAATGGCTGCGTAATAATGCTGATAACAGCCTACTGCTGTGCTGTAGGGGGTGACGTGATCTGCCTGATACAGCAAGCCGGGTTGCGTTTCGATGCCCCAGCCGGTATCTGCGGGTGTTAAGCCTTGCTTTAGCTGATCTTCCTGTATATCCAGGCCAAATTTTTGCCAGTTACCCAGTTGAGCCTGCAAGGTAAAACGTGGCGAAGGTGCGGCGGCCAGCATAGAGGCGCCAAGGGTTACACTAAAATTGCCATAATCCAGCAGCACCGAGAACCAGTCGGTGGCTGTGGCATCTGGCCGTAGCGTTTTTAAGCTGGCCGTAATGCTGTGTGGCAGACCAAATAACACCAGGCTTTGGTCCAGCAGGTGCGGGCCTAAATCGAACCATAAACCGGCGCCAGGCCCGGCCTGTTCACGCCAGCGCTGGCGTACCTGTGGCCGGAAGCGGTCAAAGCGTGACTCTAAATGTGCTACCTGGCCCAGCTGAGCGCTGTTTAGCAGTTGCTGCAGGCTGAGAAAATCAGCATCAAAGCGGCGGTTATGAAATACCGACAGCAGCAGTTTTTGTTCTGTCGCCAGTGCGGTTAACGCTGTGGCTTCTTTAAAGGTGAGGGCAAAGGGTTTATCTACCACTACATGCTTACCGGCGCGCAGGGCCAGTTCAGCCAGCGGGGCGTGGCTGTCGTTCGGGCTGGCAATGACCACCAGATCAATATCCGCCAGTTGCACAGCGGCGGTGTAATCGGCCAATACCGTGACATCAAAGCCCAGCTGTTGCTTAACCTGTGCTGCCTGCGATGACGCGACATGCGTCAGCTCAAGGCCTGTAGTTGAGCGCAGCAGCGGCGCGTGAAAGGTTTTACCGGCATAACCGTAACCTACCAGCAGGGTACGCAGTTTTGCAGCCATTGGTATATTGATCTCGCGCTTATTAACATAGGTGTTTACTTTGCGAAAATAACCGCCGCAGTGCAACTTAAAATTAGTACAATTGAAAACTAGCGCAACCGAAATTACACGCCTGACTTTACCGGTATATATGTTTTATATATACTTCGTATATTCTAACCCAATAGCGGAGTATCACCTTGGGTATTGTTAAAATTGCAGATGAACTGCATGAAGAAATTCGTAAAGCCAGCGGCGCTATGTCACGCTCAATTAATGCGCAGGCCGAATTCTGGTTGAAAATGGGTATGCTGGCTGAACTGCACCCAACACATAATTATCAGCAGTTGGTGCAAATGCTGCTACAGCAGGCAGAGTTTAAATTGGCGGGAGGCAGCGATGAGCGCCGTTCAGCTTAAAACTGCCGCCGAGCTGGCGCTGCAGCGTGAAGCCGGCCGCTTACTGACGCAGGTATTTGCCATGCTGGATAAAAACATCGTAGCGGGCATGTCTACTTTGCAGATCAATGATTTGGCAGAGCGCTATATTGTTGATGAATTACAGGCGCGCCCGGCCAGCAAAGGCCAGTATGGTTTTGCTTATGTACTGAATACGTCGGTTAACGACGTGGTATGTCATGGCGTGCCATCCGCTACGCAGGTGCTGAAAGACGGTGATATTGTTAATGTCGATATTACGCTGGAAAAACATGGATTTATTGCTGATTCCAGCAAGATGTATGGCATTGGCGAGCTGAGTTTTCTGGCGCGCCAGTTAATAGACGACTGTTACAGCGCGCTATGGCTTGGCATTAAGGCGGTAAAACCCGGCGCCCGTTTAGGCGATATCGGCTTTGCCGTTGAACAGTTTGCCCGCAGCAAGGGCTACAGTGTGGTACGCGAATATTGCGGCCACGGCATTGGCCGTGAAATGCACGAAGAGCCACAGGTACTGCATTATGGTGCCGCCGGCACTGGTATGCTGTTAAAGCCCGGTATGGTGTTTACCATAGAGCCGATGCTGAACCAGGGCAGTGCTAAAGTTAAAACCAAAAAAGATGGCTGGACAGTAGTAACCCGCGATAAAAAGTTGTCGGCACAGTGGGAGCATACCATTGCGGTAACCGAAAGCGGGGTAGAGGTGTTAACGCTGCGACCGGAAGAACAAGCCTTATTGTGTTAATAAACATAAGCAAAACAGCAAAATTGAGCATTTCTTCAAACGGGTACTAATGCTAGCCTGTAAGTACTTGACCTGACTTAGCGGAATTTTTATGCGTTTTTCAGCTTTTGCACTGTGTTTACTTATTGCCCCGGCACTGGCTGCCAACCCGCCCTGGCCGGCACAGCCGGTATTAACACTTAAACCTCAGATGCAACAGCTAATAGCTGCAGATGCAACGCTGGAGCAGCTGGCCACAGGGTTTCGCTGGGCAGAAGGGCCGGTAGCCGAGCCTGATACCGGCGATATTCTGTTCTCCGATGTACCGGAGAATAAAGTTTTCCGCTGGAGTGAAGCACGCGGTTTAGCGGTATATCTGCAGCCTTCTGGCTATAGTGGCCTGTACCCGGAGAATAATCTGCAGGAAGGTGCCAACGGCCTGATGTTTAACGCTGACAATAAGCTGGTGCTGGCGCAGCACGGTGACCGGCGCCTGGCGGTGTTGCAGGACGCCTCCGGTAAATTACCGCGTTATCAGACATTGGTGAGTCATTATCAGGGCAAACTGCTCAACAGCCCGAATGATCTGGTGCAGCATAGCAGCGGTGCCTATTACTTTACAGATCCGCCTTATGGCTTAAAAGGCGGTGATGATTCAGCACAAAAACAGCAAAGCGTAAATGGCGTATACCGGCTGGCCGCAGATGGCAAGATCACACTATTGACTGACAATTTAACGCGACCAAATGGCCTGGCGTTTTCACCGGATGAGCAATGGCTGTATGTTGCCAATTCTGACCCGGCGGCCGCGCAGTGGTGGCGTTATGCTGTTAACGCCGACGGCAGTTTGGCTAACGGTGAGTTGTTTTTTGATGCCACAGCAGCCACTAAAGCTGCCAGCGGCCTGCCCGATGGCTTAAAAGTGCTGCCATCAGGCGTTTTGCTGGCCACCGGGCCGGGTGGCGTTTGGCTGCTATCACCCCAGGGTGAACACCTTGGCACAATACAAACCGGCGTAGCCGCGGCCAATGTGGCGTTAAGCCATGACAACAGCTGGCTGTATATCACCGCCAGCCGTTATTTACTGCGGATTAAGCTGCAGCCGGGCAAACTATAACCCTGCTTTGCAGCGCAGTATGCAACTACGGCTGTGGCAGCGTTAGGCTGGTGACTGATACACACAGTTACGGCCATTGGATTTTGCCTGATACAGGGTCTCATCGGCGCGCTGAATTAAACTGTGCAGATCGTCAGGGGCGATATATTGCGTCACCCCTATGCTGGCGGTGCAGCTTGGTATTGCAGAGTTGTCGGTGGTTTGCTGTTCCAAAGCCTGACGAATGCGGTTGGCAAGCACGCAAGCACTGCTGATACCGGTGTCGGGCAAAAGAACCAGAAACTCTTCGCCGCCAATACGGCCAATAAAGTCGGTCTTCCTCAGCTGTTGTTTAAAGTTTTCTGCGGCATTTTTTAATGCGCGATCGCCGGCCTGATGGCCATAACTGTCGTTTATCGCCTTAAAGTGGTCCAAATCCAGCATCATAATACTCAGCGCAGTACCCTGGCGATCAGCGCGGGCAATCTCCAGCTCAAGCAGGCGCATAATTTCGCGCCGGTTTAACAGCTCTGTCAGTTCATCAGTGGTGGCCATTTTTTCCAGCTGTGCAGTACGTTTTTTTACCTCAGCTTCCAGCCGCTGGTTTGATGCTGCCAGCTCATGTTCAGCCCGCATCAGTTCGACAATTTTAGCCTCCATAGCTCGTTTGCCGGGCAAGCTTATCGCCTGCGGCAGCAAGTACCAGAGTAATATTGCCGTCAGAATGGAGATAATGCCGGTCATCGACTTTATAATGCCGTGAATATAGTAATAGCCATGCCAGACATTGATAATGCCGAGAATATGGGTGGCGCCGCAGAAAAAAATAAAACCGGCAAATAGCAGAAACATCCAGTCAAAGCGCAGGTCATCCCTTGCCCTGACCAGCCTTATCAAGGCTATCGGGATCAGCATGTAGGCGATAAATGTCAGCGTATCGCCACCCACATGTAGCAGCAATAAATCGGTACGCCATAACAAACAATGGCCATGCGGCATAAAATCGCCGTTCAACAACTCATTGATAAACGCCATTTTCTAATCCTGTTTGCGGTTACAGCTGCAATCAGCTTAGTCAACATTGGGCAAAGGTGTTGTAACAACCGAAACAAAGATACAGCAGGTGAATCTGTTAGCGCGACAAGGCGGGGAGTGGGCCGTTACATTTACCCGTGGCATCAGTGATACCACGGGTAACAGCGTAGTGTTGATTAAGTTATCTAACTATGGCTGCTATGCACAACTAACAGGCTGTATCTGGCATTTAAGCCTAACTGCCATATTTTAGTTTCACCGCTTTGTAATGGTAGTAATGCCGAGCGTATTTTGTTGCGCTTTAAGCGGATAAATTTATATTCTTTGATACTAAACAGTAGTTTACGGCTGTACTCTTCAAACCATGAGCCATTAAAGTGATGAATGGCATAACCGGGTTTGCCCGCCTCTGGCGTGCAAAAGTAATGGCTGGGGTAGATAAAGGCGTTGTCTGTCAGTTTGTTAATATGATTGGCGTTGTAGGGCTTAACTAGGCCAAACTTTGCGGCAAAAATATCACTGATCAGCCCGGTATTCGGTGTTAAATCAAACTGGCCGTCAGCCTTAATAAATTGCTTGCTGGTATAAGGTTGCAGCAGTTGCCGGATCACTGGATTGTTGGCGGTGGCGCCCATTAATGCCGTTACCGGAGCCAGACGCTTTTTAAACTGTTCAAAACCGGTAACAAAATCATGCTGGCGGAATGCATCAAGATCTGCAGTAATTTCCAGATCAGTATCAAAGTAGAAGCCACCGTACTGCTGTAAAGCGTAAAGTCGCAGATAATCAGAAACAAAAGCCCATTTACCGGCCGCAAAAGCCTGTTGCATATAGGTATTGTCCAGCGCATGCACGCTGTCGTTATTCCACTCTACAATCTGATAGTCGGGCAGGTGAGTTTTCCAGCTGGCAATACATTTGAGTACCAGTTCGGGCTTGGGCGCATTGCCTACCCAGACATAATGAATTATTTTCGGGATCATCAGTTACACCGCTGCGCATTGTATTTATTGGCGGTAATATAAAGCGGTGATTGGTGGCAGATTGTGTGACTTTGTAATTAAGCTGTTATCTTAATTACAACTAAGGCTGTGTTAACGCTGAAATCTGCCCGCCGCTATAGCACCAGGGTATGGGGCTATTTTGTCGTTTTGAGCTTAAGTTATGCTGAACAATAGCCGGGGTATTAGCCCGGCGTTGTGGTCCGTTATAAAGGCCCGGTATTTTGCTGCGTTGCAATGAAGGGCCTTACCTTCTGCCATACCTCTGCAGGGGGTAAAAAGGTTTTACTGCCAACAACACAAAATAAACCCGGGCAGTTGTTGCTGAAACTGCGCGCAACATCCCACTGCTCGTAAGGGTGAGACTCATGCACCAGCAATCGCTGTGGCAGCTCGGCGGTGCCGGCGGTAACATGGTATTTATCCAGTAATCCCAGCTTATGGGCGCACAGGTAGTACAGCGAATATTCAGTCCACTTCAGCATTAAAAACCGGTGCAGCAGCCAGTTTTTCGGGTGTTTAGGTAAATGTAACTGGCATAGCCAGTCTACCCAGCTTTGTTGCGTTGTTTTTGGCGTGAGTTGTTGTATCAGGCTTTTAACAATATCAGTAGCCAAAATAGCCGGTGTTACTGTCATGCCCAGTTGCGGATCGCCAACGTTGGCATTCATTTTTAAGATACGGGCAGACGCCTTCCACCATTTGGGGTGCTGGGCGCGCTGTTCGTATTGCAACAAGGCTTTGCCATCAATAATAAGTTTTTCTGCGCTTAAGGGTTTCAGGCAAATAGCATCGGCATCAAAGGTTAAATAAAATTTTGCCTGCATTTTTGCGGCTATCGCCAGTTTAACGATTTGCTGCTTACGCCAACCGCGCATTTTGGGATACTTTGCCAGCTCCGGCACCAGGGTGTCTTCAGATATCACCTGAATACCCAGCGACTGCCAGCGGGCAAAGGCCGAACTGACTTGTTCCACTTCAGCAGCAGGTACCACCACATAAAATTCACTGAACAAGCCTGGCTCAGCAAAGCGTTGCAGTGAGCTAAATAAAATATGCGCCCGGTTTAAATCGTCGACACCGTAGCTGCCGGTTACTTTAAGCGGCAGCACCGCACCTATTGTCATAGCAGTTTTCATCAATCACCAATATGGCTGTATTTAAGCATATAGCCTTTAAATTCATCACGCAGAGTTAACATATTGTTTTTAAACAAGTAGAAGACTTGTTTTTATGCTTTCAGCTCAGCTGAAACAGCACTTTTTATGTTAGCTGGTAAAGACAGAATATTAACCTAATGCAACATATGTTTGCAGCGCTTTCTGGCGCTTTACCTGCTTATTTCAGTAATAAATGTTCAAACAGACTAAAAAATATCAGCAACATTGTTAGTGAACAACCTGGGCTTAGTGGTTAAGCGGTGAAAAACGGTGCAAACGCGGTTTTAGCCATTGCACGACATCATCGACACAGCTGTACACCACCGGTATTACTAGCAAGCTAAGGAAGGTTGAGGTGATAAGGCCACCAATCACGACAATTGCCATCGGTGCGCGAAAGCTGGGGTCGCCACCCATACCTAAGGCGATCGGCATCATGCCGGCGCCCATGGCAATAGTGGTCATCACTATTGGCCGCGCTCGTTTGCGGCAAGCGTCGATAACGGCGTCCCAGCGGTTTAGCTGGTGATCGCGTCTGGCAATGATGATGTAGTCAATCAGCAGGATAGAGTTTTTGGTGGCGATGCCCATTAACATGATTAAGCCAATCATCGCCGGTAGCGACAGTGCGGCATTGGTTAAAAACAGCGCCAGAAAGGCCCCCGGTACCGATAGCACCAGTGCAGCAAGAATGGTGACCGGTTGAACAACATCTTTTAGCAGCAGTACCAGTACCATATAAATACAGAATACGCCGGTTAACATGGCCACGGCGAAACCGCTGGCGAGTTCGCCCATCATTTCTGCATCGCCCAGTGTAGTTTGGGATACGCCCGGTGGCAGAGCTTGCAGGCTTGGCAGCGCCAATACGGCCTGCTCAACCACACCCAGTGGCAGGTTGTTTAGCTCTATTTCAAAGTTGATATTGCGCATCCGGTCAAAGCGGGCGATTTCAGCCGGGCCGCTGCCTATTTCCAGGCTGGCGACGTTTTCAAGTGCTACCGGGCCGCGGGCGCCGGGTACCGGTAAGCGTTTAAAGGTGTCAAAGTCTTCGCGGGCAATATCATTCAGACGCACCACTACCGGCACCTGGCGTTCACTCAGGTTAAGCTTGGGTAAATTCTGCTCATAGTCGCCGGCGGTGGCAACCCGCAGTGTATCGGCAATCGCCGATGACGTTACACCAAGGTCGGCTGCGCGGGCAAAGTCGGGGGTAACAATCAGCTCCGGCCGGACCAGGCTGGCGCTGGAAGTGACAGCGCCAATGCCCGGGATAGCCCGAAGCTCGCGCTCTACCTGCAGCGCATGTTGTTGCAGTATGCGGCTATCTTCGCCGGCCAGCACCAGCATATAATTTTCGTTTCCGCCCATACCCACTTTAATTCTGGCGCCGGGCAGGGCGCTTAACATTTCGCGTAATTGCTGTTCAATCTGTTGCTTGTGTAAACCAGCCCGCTCACTGCGATGGGTCAGGCTAAGTGTCAGCACTGCAGAGCGCACGCTGGCTGCTGTGCTGCCAGTGTTATCTGATGCACCGGAACTGCCACTGCCGATAGCGGTGTAAATTTGTTTTACATGCTCATTTTGCTGCAGTATCTGGCGCGCCTGTTCAGCCAGGGCAATGGTATTCTGCAGCTTAGTGCCGGGCTGCAGCGTAAGCGTAACCTGAGTTTGCTGATTGTCATCTGCTGGCATAAAAGCCCCGGGCAGTGCCATCGCCAGCATAATACCACCAGCAAAAAATACCGCCGCAGCGCTCAGGGTTGTGCCTTTGTGTTGTAAGCACCAGGTGACCAGATGCAGGTAGTAGCGAACCCAGCCCGGCTCCGGTTTAATCTGCTGTTTATTATTCTGCTCAGGTGAGCGCAGCAGATAGGCAGCCATCATCGGCGTAAGTAGCCGGGCCACCAGCAGGGAAAATAACACTGCTATAGCTGCTGTCCAACCAAACTGCACAAAGAACTTGCCGATTACACCGCTCATAAAGGCGGTGGGTAGAAATACTGCTACCAGGGTAAAGGTAGTGGCAACCACTGCCAGGCCAATTTCATCGGCAGCTTCCATAGCGGCCTTAAACGGCGTTTTGCCCATTAGCAAGTGGCGCTCAATGTTTTCTATTTCAACGATAGCATCGTCCACCAGCACGCCAATTACCAGCGATAGCGATAATAAGGTGACGGTATTGAGCGAAAAGCCCATCATATGGATCAGCCAAAAGGTGGGAATGATAGACAGAGGCAGTGCCAGTGCAGAAATAAAGGTGGCCCGCCAGTCGCGTAAAAACAGAAATACCACTAATACTGCCAGCAAGGCACCTTCATACAGTAGCTGCATGGAGCCGGCATAATTCTCGGCTACCGGGTCAATCAGGTTAAATACTTCTGTTACGCTAATATCCGGCCGCTGTGTTTGTAGCTGCTGCAGTGCGGCACGCACTCCTTCTGCAACTTCAAGTTCGCCGTAACCGATGGCGCGTGTTATCTCAAAGCCCACCACCGGCTCGCCGTTAAGAAAGGCCGCAGAACGTTGCTCTGCTAAGGTGTCAGACACTGTGGCTATCTGGTCCAGCCGCAGCCGGCGGCCATCAGTTAACGTAATTTCCATCGCAGCGAATTCTTCAGCCGACTGCACGGTAGCAATGGTTCTTACCGATTGTTCCATACCGCCAAAATAGGCACGGCCGCCGGCAGCTTCCTGCTGCACCAGTTGTAACTGGCGGGAAATATCGGCAGCCGTAGTATTAAATGCCAGCAGTTTGGCAAAATCCAAATCAACGCGTATTTCCCGGTTAACGCCACCCACTCTGGTGATAGCACCGACACCTCTGACCGCCAGCAGGGTTTTGCTGATATCGTTATCAACAAACCAGGATAAGGCTTCGTTATCCATTTGTGCTGAGCTCAGGCTGTAAGTCAGAATAGGTGAGCCGGATAATTCTTGCTTTTTTATTACCGGATCGCGCAAATCTGACGGCAGATCGGCCCGGATGCGCGATACCGCATCACGCACATCATCAACGGCCTGCTGTATTGAACGCTCCAGCCGGAACTCCACCGAAATACCGGCTTCACCATCGGTCAGATTACTGTAAATATGTTTAACGCCCTGCACGGTAGCCAGAGAGCTTTCGATTTTACGTACTACATCGGTTTCAAGCTGTGACGGTGAAGCCCCCGGCAGCTCGACTGTTACCGTAACTGTGGGTAAATCCAGATCAGGTAAATCCTGCACTTTCATCGCGCGAAAACTAAAAATTCCGGCAAAGGTCAGCAAAATAAACAGCAGGATAGCCGGCGTAGGGTTGCGTATGGCCCAGGTAGAGATATTCAAATTCATTTTATACTCCGGCTTTACATCACGTCGTCTGATGGCGCGGTTAAAGCCGCTGTTGTCGCGCTGGGTTTTGCAGGCTGCTGTGCGTCGGGTTGCCGGGAGGCAATCTGCACCAAATCGCCATCACCAAGGAAGGCACCGCCTGCTGCAACCACCTGATCGGCAGGCGTAATACCGCTGGTAATTTCTACCAGCTCAGCAGTGCGCCGCCCGGTACTTACCTTGGTTTGTATCACTCTGGCATCCGTGCCCACACGCATCACATAGCTAAAACCGTCGCGCAGTTGCACGGCGCTTTGTGGCAGTGTTAGCACCCTCGTCGCACCCAGCTCAAACTGGCCGCGGGCAAAGCTGCCGGCCCGGGTGGCGTTATCAACAGGCAGGTCAACATAAACCAAAGCGTTACGGGTTTGGGTATCTACTACCGGTGCCACCATGCGCAGTGAACCTGTAATAGTGTTACCGCCGACAGGCGTAACCTGCACCACTTGCCCCGGCTGCAGCTTTGCCAGATCTTGTGCTGACACCTCTGCCCGCCACTCCAGCCGGTTGCCGCGGATCAGCCGGAACAATTCCTGACCTACCGGCAACACTGCCCCGACAGTGGCGGTTCTGGCAGAAATTATGCCGTTGTCCGGTGCCAGCACCTGAGTTTGTTTCAGGCGGAGTTGTTGGGTGTCCAAATCAGCTTGTGTCGATTTAAGTCGGGCCTGGGCGGTCTTTTCTGTGGTGCGGTATTGCTGAATTTGCTGTGCTGACAGCGCCCCGCTGGCTTGCAATTCAGTAGCACGCTTTACGTCGCTGGCTGCTTCGGCCAGCACCGCTTCGGCTTCTGCCACTGCAGCCTGGCTTTGCGCCAGTTCTGCCTTAACCGTATCTTTGGCGAAGGTTGCCAGCACCTGGCCGCGCTGTACGATATCACCTACGTTCACGTTTACCTGTTCCAGCCTTAAACCCTCGGTTTCATTACCGATAATGGCTTCCTGCCAGGCGCTGATATTGCCATTGGCTGATATTGTCAGCGGCAACACCATAACTTGCGGTGTAGTTAGGTTAACTGTCAGTGTGGGTTTAGCGGGTGCAATGCTGGGGGTGTTTGCTGGCGTATCAGCGCCATCAGCAGCGATGACAATGGCTGCAGTAATTGCCACTACGAACACGGTGGCAATTAAAACAACCTGGTGTGACCTTTTCATTTTCTGCTTCCTTATTTTACCGGGTATAGCAGCTACTGTCCGGCAAGTTGCCTTTCAGCAAACTTACTGACGCAAAAACAACAAAAAAATGTTTTGGTAAGTTTTAGGTAAGTCAGGCGGTGGATGATGGAGGCTGTTTTTACATACAACGCCACCTATACATCACCTGAAAGGAAGTTATCTATGCGCTTAGTGATCTCAACTGTGCCTTATTTGAAAACGGCAATTACCCGCACTGTTGCGGCTTCGTTTATGCTGCTTGGAGCAGGTTTACCTTTGGCTGTTACGGCACAGCAAGTAGATGATGATTCATCTGAGTCATCTTGGGGGCTGGGGTTGGCAGTCGTCACCAGCCAGAAGGCTTATACTGATATTGACCGTGATAATAAGGTATTACCGATACTGAGCTACGAAAACCGTTATATCCGGCTGGCCGGGCCGGAGCTGGCAGTTAAGTTGCCGGGTTATCAGTTTAGCGAGTCGAATAAAATTAATTTCAGTATTATCGGCAAATATGATTTTACCGACTACGAACAAAACGATGCGCCAATTCTTAATGGTATGGAGGATCGCGATGGTGGTTTCTGGGCGGGCTTTAAAGCAGAATGGCAAAACAGCCTGGCTGATATCAGTGCCGAATATGTTACTGAGGTGGCTGGCGACAGCGAAGGCAGTGCATTTAATTTTGCTGTAGAGAGAACCTGGCATTTTAAACAACAGTTTATGTTTACCCCGCGGGTGATGGTGAGCTTACTGGATAAAAAGTATGTCGATTACTACTATGGTGTGCGCGCCAATGAAGTGACGGCTGACAGAGCTTATTATCAGGGTGAGTCTGCGGTAAATATTGAGGTAGGCGCACGTGGGGGCTATATGTTTAAGCAAAAGCATTTTGTGTTTCTGGATGTTAGCGTTACCAGCCTGGCGTCAGAAATCAAAGACAGCCCTCTGGTAGACAGCTCAACAGAAAACCGGCTGATGCTCGGTTATATTTACAGCTTCTGATGAACCGTATTCTGTTACTTGAAGATCACGAGCGTTTAGCCCGGCTGATATGCGAAGGGCTGGCACAGGCTGGTATTGTCGCCGACGTTTTCAGCCGTATTGACCATGCCTGGCTTGCTTTACAGCAAGTGCCTTATCAGGCATTGGTGATTGACCGCGGTGTACCGGACGGTGATGGCTTATCGTTGCTGCGGCGTTTGCGCGAGGCGGGCAATACTATTCCCTGTCTTGTACTAACTGCACGCACCGCACTAAACGATCGGGTTGAAGGGCTAGATGCAGGCGCTGATGACTATTTGGCCAAGCCTTTTGCCATGGAAGAAATGCTGGCGCGGGTGCGGGCGCTGCTGCGCCGGCCGGCGGAAGTTCGCTCGCTGGCGCCGCAATGTGGTGATTTAACTTTGCGCCCGGCCGACAGCCTGATGTGCTGTGGTGATAAAAGCGAGATACTGGCGCAGGCCGAAATGCAAATTATGCTATTGCTGGTGCGTAGATGTAATGAATCGGTGCGCCACAGTGCGTTGGAAGCCGCCGGTTGGGGCTTTAGCGAGGCAGTTACACCCAATGCACTGGATGTGGCCTTACATCGGATACGGCGCAAATTGCAGGCCATTGGTTCGCAGCAGCGGATAGTAAATATAAGAGGTATAGGCTATGCGCTTCGTGACGATGCGTCATTTCAATAGTTTACGACTGCAGGTATTACTGTCGTATCTCGGCGGGATGATTCTGAGCGTAACATTGCTGGTGTTGGCTGCGGTTTGGGTGTTGCAAGATAATACGCTTGCCAGAATGGACCTGGCAGATGCCGCTGCCGGGATCGCAGATGATATCAGGTACGATGACGAAGGTACGCCGATTGGATTTGCTGCGAAAGTAGAGGATGTAACATGGTTGTTTGACAGTATCTCGCGTGAAACGGCGTACCGGGTACTGGACGAGGCCGGTAACGTGGTGTTGCAATCAGGCACCGGCGAGTCAGTCTGGCCACAGAGCAAAGAACTGCTCAGCCTGGTGCGCGGCCGGTTTGATTTTGAGCATAATGGGCTTACTATGCATGGAGCAACTGAGCCAATTATGCACAATGGTAAAATCTGGTATTTGCAGCTTACCGCCAGCACAAGGTTTATGGAGCTTATGCATCGCCATATTGCACTGCCGCTGGTGGGTGCTGGTGTTACGCTGTTTAGTGTGGTGTCGTTGCTTGCTTTCGGTTTGTTCGCTTACATTACTCTGCGCTATACCCTAAGGCCGCTAAAAGATATCTCTCAGTCTGCGTCCACTATTTCTCCTTATTCTCTGGATGTTCGTCTGCCGGTTAAAGGCGTGCCTAACGAGCTTACGCCCCTGGTAAACAGCTTTAATCAGGCACTTGAGCGGTTGGAGCATGGTTATCGTGTACAACAGGAGTTTCTGGCCACCGCTGCGCATGAACTAAAAACCCCATTAGCATTAATCCGCGCCCAACTTGAATTGATGCCAGAGACAGAACAGCGTAACTGGTTATTGCATGATGTCAGTTATATGTCGCGTCAGGTGCAGCAATTGTTATTGCTGGCAGAGGCCAGTGAACGGCAGAACTACAAGTTTATCCGGGTCAATATGCCGCAACAGGTAGCAGAGGCCGTTGCCTACCTGCAACGCATGGCAGACACTGCAAAGGTTAAGCTTAATCTGGAACTGCATGCTACCGGCATTTTGTTACAGGCTGATAAGGGCGGATTATTTACCCTGTTAAAAAACCTGCTGGAAAATGCCATACAACATGCGCCTGAAGGCAGTGCTGTGTCGGTAGATGTGTTCTCTGACAATATCACCGTGCGCGACCACGGCCCGGGTATTGAAGACGCTCAATTACTAAAGTTGTTCGACCGCTTCTGGCGCGGCGCGCACAAGCGCGATACTGGAGCCGGGCTTGGCCTGACCATTTGCCGCGAAATTGCCCGGGCTCATGGCTGGGCGTTATCAGCCCATAAAATGCAGCCGGGGTTGCAGTTTCGCTTACTGTTTCGTGCTGACGATAACGTCGTCGTTTAACGGGAACAGCTAAACTGCGGCTTTACTCCCAGCGGGCTTCATCTTCGCTGATATTAAAAGTAATAGCCTCTCCTTTGGCGGTTAATTGTATAACCCGCTTTGGTGAACCGTCGCTGTTTAGTTCAACCAAACCTATGCCGGATTGATTCAGCAAGCGTTCGCCGGCTTTGGCGTTGTCGGGTTTGTGCGGCACAATTTTCATCCGCCGCCGTTTGGTAAACCAGTTCAGTGGTGAGCGCGGCGAGTAAAGCCAGCGGTTAAGCCGGTCTAATACATCCAGCAGGCGTGCAGGGAACTGGTTTTTTAAGCCACTACTGGTAATTTGCCAGATATCCGGCCCGCGCTGGCGGCCACGCAGGTTTACTTCGTAAACAAAAGAGTAGTGCACGTCGCCGGATAAAATAACAAAGTGTTTTGGGGTTTTCGGGTGGCGGAATAAGTTCATCAGCGCATAAGCAGTGCCGCGGTGCGCCATCCAGTTCTCGGCGTCTACCAACAAGGGTTTGCCAAAGAAGGTGAACAGTTTTTGAATACCTTCGATCAGCTTAACACCAAATACCGGCGCAGGTGATACCAGTACCACAGCGTCATGGCCGATTAAATCCTGCTGTAATTCGGTAATCGCCTCCCAATCAAGCAGGCCGGAGGGGTTATCCATGGCAACCTCAGAGCGCCAGCGCCGGGTGCGGGTATCTAACACCAGCAGCGGCGGTTCTGTTGGCCACTGATAATGCCACTGATTAAAGCACAATAAGTCGGTAATAAGTTGCTGGTGTTGCGCAGAGCCGCTATTGCCAAACGCCAGCTCGGTTTGATGTAGCAGCGCACTATCAAAACGTTTTGGTGTATTGCCCCAGCCCTGACATAATAAATAACTGATTAGTGCATTGCCAATAATCCGGCGGGAGAAGTCATGGCCATAAGCCGTTTGCTCCCATTTAGCAGTCAGGTTCCAGTCGTCGGTTACATCATGATCATCAAAGATCATTGCGCTGGGCAGGTGAGCCAACAAACGGCGCACCTTGCCAAGGCCTGCAGCAAATTGCCCGATAATATGCTGATGTTTGCTATAAGTTTGCTGCTGTTCTGCACTAAGTGTGGCTTCCAGCTCTGCAGTTAGTTCAGTAGCGTTAGCCTGCCAGCCGGCAGGAGACCAAACCAGCAGGTACATACCCAGCATTTCAGCCAGGCTGATAAGGTGGTTGCGGGCGTTGTCTGAGGTAAATACCGGCTTTTTCGCGCCTTTAAATACCTGTGTCAAAACAGCCTTACTGCCATCTGTTTTTGGTAGTAAGGTATCGCGCCGGTAATAATAAGGGCTGTCTGTATGCAACTTTGCTGATTGGCTTACCGCTGAGCATGGCAGGCTTTCGTCGGTAAAATCCAGCCGGGTAATAAGCTGATGAATGGCACGCAGCATGGGGGCTGCCACATCATCGGCATAAATTTGATCGCCGCTGAGTAACAAGAGCGCCGGCCACTGCTCAGGCGCGTGCTGCTGCAGGTATAAATCAGCTGCCAGCAAACCATCGTCAGTATCATAGTGCGGTTTACGGCACGAGCCATGCAGCAGGCGGGTTAGTTTGGGTTGTATAACAAAACCCGGACTATCGCTGCCCGGATATACCAGATCCGGAGCCCATTGCTGCCAGCCTTGCCAGGCAGGTTCAATACTGCCATCTGTCGCGGCCAGGCGTAAGTCGTAGCCAATCCAGCAACCAGTTGGTAGTGTCTGTTGCAGGGGAATATGTATCAGCTGCAAAAACAGCTTGCCGGCGCAGCGAATACTCTGGCAATACTGCTGCATTTGCGTGTTGTTGTAGTGGCGGCTTGCCTCGCCATTCGGGCTAAGAGATAATTGCAGTTGCACGGGGGTGCTGGTGGCCAACCAGAAACTTACGCTGTTCGGTGTGACTGCCCGCAGCAATGGCCCTGCCAACACTAATGGCAGTGGCGGATGTTGTGCTGTTACTGCCATTGCAGTTGTGCTCAGTTAGCGTAGCGTAACAAATTCTTCCGCACTGGTAGGGTGCAGTGCCACAGTGGCGTCAAAATCAGCCTTGGTGGCGCCCATTTTTATTGCTACAGCAAAGCCTTGCAGCACTTCATCCATACCTTCGCCAATACCGTGCAGGCCGACCACTTTTTCGTCTTTGCCTGTGCATACCAGCTTAAAGCGGCTAAGGGCGCGATGCTCGGTTATGGCGTTATACATAGCAGCAAAGCCAGAGCGGTACACTTTTACATTGGCCGCACCATACTTTTCAATGGCTTCTGCTTCGGTTAGCCCAATGGTGCCAATGGGCGGGTGGCTGAACACTACGGTTGGGATCAGCGCGTAATCCATATGCGCATCGGGCATGTTTTTATTAAATAAACGCTCTGCTAACAGGCGGCCGGCTTTAACGGCTACCGGGGTTAACTGTGCTTCGCCGGTAATATCGCCTACGGCGTAAATGCCTTTTACATTAGTATTCTGGTATTTATCGGTGCTGATAAAGCCATCTTTATCTGTTTGTACCCCGGCGGCAGCCAGGTTAAGTTTGTCACTGACAGGTTCACGGCCGATGGCCCAAATTACGCAGTCTACTTCGGTAAACTCAACGCCGTTATCGCAATGCACCGTTAAGTTGCCGTCGCTGATTTTCTCTATTTTAATCACGTTGGTTTGTTTATGCAGTTTGAGCTTATCCTGTGTCATACGCTCAAGCAGCATATCGGTAATGTCAGAGTCGAAACTGCGCAGTGGCTTATCGCCACGTATTAACAAATGTGTGTCTGTGCCAAGTGCATGCAGCACACCGGCAACTTCTACCGCGATATAACCGGCACCTATTACCAGCGCTTTTTTCGGCTGCTCTGTTAAGGCAAAAAAGCCGTCTGAATCTATGCCGTGCTCTGCGCCTGGAATATCAGGCAGTACCGGGCGGCCGCCGGTGGCGATAGTAATATGATCGGCAGTAATACGCTCGCCGTTAACTTCAACGGTGCGCTCGTCAATAAAGCGGGCAAAACCTTCAATATAGGTTACGCCATTATTCTCAAAGCCTTTGTGATAGCTGCCATGAATGCGCTGGATATAAGCTTCGCGGTTTTTTACCAGCGTGGCCCAGTTAAAGCTGTTTTGTGTAATGTCAAAGCCATAGGCCGGGCTGTACTTTAGTGCTTCGGCAATGTGCGCGCTGTACCACATCACTTTTTTTGGTACGCAACCGACATTAACGCAGGTGCCGCCGACGGCTTTTGCTTCAATCACTGCAGCAGTTGCGCCACGAATAGCCGCACGGTTGGCGCTGGCAATACCACCGCTGCCGCCACCAATGGACAAATAGTTAAAATGACGAGACATCAGACAATTCCGCAAAGTAGACATTACTGCGGTTATAGGGGTTCTGACAGTGTTTTACAAGCCCTGTTGCCAGGCAGTTCCGGCTACAGGGCGTAAGACCGAGGCTACAGCTTTTTTAAATCAATGCTGTTGGCCAGCGCTAACATAGTGCTTTGGTTGTCATTATTGCCGCGCACGGTAATCATGGCGCCGCCCTGGGTAACAAACTGAATTTCCAGGCTATTGCCCTCTAAACGTTGCACGGCCTGCAGGCCCTGAATTTTGGTCAGTTTGCCGCCAGACATGGCAATCATCGACGGGTTACTCAGCATCATGGCAAAGGCCTGTAACATCGGAGAATCCATCATCAGTTCAATATCAATGCTGTCACTGTCGTTGTAGTAATTGCGCGAGGCACTGATGCCGCCGCCAAACATCGCTGCGCCAGCCACTTCAGCACTGGCATCCTGCGCCTGCCAGCCGCTGGGTGCGGCTGGGAAGGCCAGTTTTACCTGTTCGCCTTTTTCCTGGCGAATTAACGTGCTGGCATAATCCAGTTGCGCTATGGCCTGCGACAACTCTCCGGCTTTATAATGTTTGGTGGCAGCTGTTATGGCTTCGTCTATTTCACTGGCACTGGCCGACAGGTTCAGGCAGCTAAGTAACAGGCAGCTGACAGCGGTTTTTTGCAGTATTTTCATTTCAGTTTCATTCCTTTGATTAACAAATTTTGCACAGTATAGCCAACGGCATTAGTTACTGCCAATAGGGCCGTTTTAGCATTGACAATGGCCGTGTTTGCCCCAACATTATGGCTAATGTTTGTTACTTTGCTTAAGGTTTGCTATGTCTGCTACCCAAAATATTTTGTTGTCGTTCCCGGATTTACCGCCGTTTTCCCACATTACGCCAGAGCAGGTTAAGCCTGCGGTTGAACAGGCTATTGCACAGGCACGGGCTGCGGTAGAAGCTGCAGTGGCACTGCCGGACGTTAGCTGGCAAACACTGATAGAACAGCTGGATCAGGACAGCGAGCGCTTAGGTAAGTTATGGTCACCTGTGTCGCATATGAATTCGGTAGTGAATACCCCCGAGCTGCGCGAAGCGTATGAAAGCTGTCTGCCGTTGCTGTCTGAATACAGCACCTGGGTTGGCCAGCATGAAGGCCTGTACCAGAAGTACCAGCAACTGGCGCAAAGCCAGCAGTATGCTGGCTTAACGGCGGCGCAACAAAAAGTGATTCAAAATGCCCTGCGTGATTTTAAGCTGTCGGGCATTGGCTTATCAGCCGGGAAAAAGCAGCGCTACGGCGAAATTCAAAGCCGTTTATCAGATTTAAGTTCGCAATTTTCCAATAACACGCTGGACGCTACCCAGGCCTGGTTTAAGCACATCACCGATGCAGCAGATTTGGTGGGCTTGCCCGACGATGCCAAACTGGCCGCTGCCGAAGAAGCACAAAGCCGTGAGTTGACCGGCTGGGTGTTTACGCTGGAGTTTCCCAGTTACATTGCCGTAATGACCTACGCAGACAAACGTGAGCTGCGTGAAGAGCTGTACAGCGCCTATTGCACCCGTGCGTCTGATCAGGGCCCGACTGCGGGCCAGTTTGATAACAGCGCCATTATTGAAGAAACGCTGGCACTAAAGCATGAGCTGGCGCAATTGCTGGATTTTAACAACGCTGCGGAAGAGTCACTGGCAACAAAAATGGCGCAAAGCCCGGCACATGTGCTGGATTTTCTGCAGGATTTAGCCCGCCGCGCCAAACCTCAGGCGCAGCAGGATTTAGCGGAGTTAAGGGCTTTTGCCCAAAGCGAATACGCTGTGAAAGAACTGGCGGCCTGGGACATTACTTACTATGCCGAAAAGCTAAAACAGGCCAAATACGCTATTTCTGATGAACAATTGCGGCCGTATTTCCCTGAGCACAAAGTAGTAGCCGGTTTATTTACCGTACTGAACAAGTTGTTTGGTGTAGAAGTAAAGCAGCGCGATGGCGTTGATGTATGGCACCCGGACGTTAAGTTTTACGACATTATTGATGCCACCGGCACCTTGCGTGGCAGTTTTTATCTGGATTTATACGCCCGGGCGAAAAAGCGCGGCGGTGCCTGGATGGACGACTGTCAGGGGCGGCGTATTTTGCCCGATGGCAGCGTGCAAACGCCGGTGGCTTATTTAACCTGTAACTTTAATAAACCGGTGGGCGGCAAGCCGGCACTGTTTACCCATGATGAAGTGGTTACGTTATTCCACGAATTTGGCCATGGCATTCACCATATGCTCACCAAAGTGGATGCTGCCGCGGTCGCCGGTATTAACGGTGTGGCCTGGGATGCGGTAGAGCTGCCCAGCCAATTTCTGGAAAACTGGTGCTGGCAAAGTGAAGCGCTGGCGATTATTTCCGGCCATTATGAAAGCGGCGAGCCATTACCGCACGATTTACTGGATAAAATGCTGGCGGCGAAAAACTTCCAGTCGGCGATGTTTCTGGTGCGCCAGCTTGAATTTGCCTTATTCGATTTTCGTTTACACGCCGAGTACGATCCGGCGCAGGGCGGCCGTGTACAGCAGATGCTGGACGAAGTGCGTAATGAAGTGTCGGTTATTGTGCCGCCACGTTTTAACCGGTTTCAGCATGGTTTCAGCCATATTTTTGCCGGCGGTTATGGCGCCGGTTATTACAGCTACCTGTGGGCCGAAGTGTTATCAGCTGATGCCTTTGGCCGTTTTGAGGAAGAGGGCATTTTTAATGCCGACACCGGCCGTGACTTTTTGCGCTGGATTTTAGAGCGCGGCGGCAGTGCCGAGCCAATGGAGTTATTTAAAGGTTTCCGTGGCCGCGAGCCATCGAACGAAGCTTTGTTGCGTCATATGGGTATCGCCGGTTAATGCCGGCGTGGTTAATTTAAACTTAACAATTCATTGCGAATTCAGACCAGCTCTGCCAAGCTGAAGCCGAACGCGGAGGAATAAATATGCGCACTAAGGTATTGATAGTAATCATGACGGCTTTAACGCTGGCAGCGTGTCAGCAGGGCCAGGCAGGCAGTGATACCACTGCAGAGCGGTTGCCACCTAAACCATTGATAGAGCCGATAGACCCAAGCAAAGATCCGGTAAGTGCGGTAAAAGCGAGGAAGCAACAAATGGCTGATGAAGTAAACCTCAGCGCCATGCGGGCTGAAATTATGGCGCTGGTTGGCGATGCAAAAGCAGATAACGTTGAGCAATGTCGGGTAGTCGGGTTTGGCAGCAAACCATGCGGCGGCCCGGCCAGCTACATAGCGGTGTCTACCAAAGGCGGCAATGAAACTGAAATTATGGCTCTGATAGGCAAGTATAATTCTGCTGCCAAAGCAGAGAACGAGCGGCTTGGCCTGATGTCTGATTGTGCCGTAGTGCCTAAACCTGCCGTAGTGCTGCAAAATGGTGTGTGTACGTTAAAAGAGGGCGGTGAAACCGCAGCCTATTAACCTGCAGTAACGGTTACAATGATAAGCATAAAGGCAACCGTTACCGTGTTGCCTTATTTTTTCACTGAAGATGAGTACAATTTTGACGACCGCAGAACCCTTTGACCGTATCTATCAGCGCGCCTGCGAGCGTAAAGGCGGCGCTGCAGCACTTGAAGCATTGCTGGGGCAAAGTGCCAGCAGTGATGATATTGCCGCCATACCAGACAACTTATTACTGGGCGAGCTAACCAAAAAAGTGTTTCAGTCGGGTTTTGTCTGGCGCGTGGTGCGACAAAAATGGCCTGGCTTTTGTGAAGTGTTTTTTGATTTTAATATCGAAAAAATGCTGCTGATGAGCGATGAAATGCTTGAAGCTAAAGCCCGCGATGAACGTATTATCCGCAATGCCGCTAAAGTGTTTACCATTCGCCATAATGCGCTGATGATTGATGATATTGCCCGTAAACATGGTAGCTTCGGCCGTTTTATTGCCGACTGGCCAACAGCCGATATTATCGGTTTATGGGCCTACCTTAAACAGCACGGCGCCCGCCTCGGTGGTAATACCGGGCCTTATGCGCTGCGGGCCATTGGTAAAGATACCTTTATCTTAAGTGGTGATGTAGAAGCTTACCTGCGGGCAACCAACATATTTGACGGCGGCCTTAGCAGCAAACGCAGTTTAAATCAGATCCAGCAGCAGTTTAATCTGTGGCATAAGCAGTCGGGCCGCAGCCTGACACATATCAGCCAGATTATTGCTTTAAGCGTTGGCGAAAATATTGTTGGTATGCAGCAATAATGTCGCTGAATTTATTACACAGCCCTGAGCTTAATGCAGACTATGCTGCCAGCCTCTGTCAGCAGTTTGGTTTAACCTTAGCCACAGAGGCCGTTGGCTGGCATCTGGCCTGGCAGGATAATGCGTTGGTATTGCGCCACAGTGAACTACCCAAACAAGGCGATATACAGGTCGACTTTGCCAGCGGTGCTGCCAGTTACCGGCGCTTGCATGGCGGTGGCAAAGGTGAGGCAATTGCCAAAGCTTGCGGGCTGAACAAAAAGCGCGATCTCACCGTATTAGATGCCACTGCGGGCCTGGGCCGTGATGCTTTTGTACTAGCCAGCCTGGGTGCTAAGGTAACCCTGGTTGAGCGTAACCCGGCAGTGGCGGCTTTACTGTTTGACGGTTTGCGCCGGGCAGCGACGATAACTGAACTTAACTGGCTGGGCGAGCGTATGCAACTGCTGCACAGCAGCGCGCTGGAAGCACTGCAGCAGCATGGCGCTGTTGATGTGGTGTATCTGGACCCTATGTTTCCGCCGCGGGATAAAACGGCGCTGGTAAAAAAAGAAATGCGCGCTTTTCATGATGTAGTGGGCAGTGATATTGATGCTGATGCCTTACTGGCACCGGCACTTAAGCTGGCACAAAAGCGCGTGGTGGTAAAACGGCCGGGTTATGCCGACTTTTTAGCCGCTACAACACCGACAATGTCGGTAACCGGCAAGAATAACCGCTTTGATGTGTATATTAATGCAGCAATTTAGTGATACTTTTGACAGCAGATTAATTAAACAGGGGAAATACCATGATCAAAACCGGCGACAAGTTACCTGAGGTGAGTTTTTCGCAACTGACCAAAGAGGGTGTAATGAACCCCACCACCAGCCAGATTTTTGCTAACAAAAAAGTGGTATTGTTTGCTGTGCCTGGTGCTTTTACACCTACCTGCTCAGCTGCACACTTACCGGGTTATATTACGTTGGCCGACCAGATCAAAGCCAAAGGCGTTGATACTATTGTTTGCACCGCAGTAAATGATGCTTTTGTTATGAGTGCCTGGGCCAAGAGCCAGAATGCCGAAGAAATTGTATTTTTGGCCGACGGTGGTGCTGCCTTTCATAAAGCGATTGGCCTGACCATGGAAACCGGTGATTTTGGCGGTGTACGCTCACAACGCTATGCCATGATCGTTGAAAACGGCGTAGTTACGCTGCTCAATGTTGAAGCACCAAAAACCTTTGAAGTAAGCAAAGCTGAAGTGGTATTGGCCGCGCTGTAAGTTAGCGCTCAGGTTAGTATATTTACACTGCTGTCAGGGCAGTTTTCACCGAAGGCCAGATTTCATCTGCGCTGGCCTTATCTTCTTCTGTCAGGCTCTGGCCTGATAACACCAGCACCTTACGGCCAACACCAGCAGCTTTTGCTGCCTGCATATCAGCTTTTTTATCGCCTAACATCAGGCTTTGGCTTGGGTCTAGCTGATACTTGTTGATGGCCTGCAATAACATGCCTGGGGCTGGTTTACGGCAATCGCAGTCGATTTGATAAGGTGGATTGGCCTTAAGCGGATGATGAGGGCAAAAAAATACATCGGTCAGAGTCACGCCATGCGACTTAAACTGAGCTTTCATCCAGTCAGTTAACAGATGGAATTGCTGCTCGTTGTAATAACCCCGGCCAATACCAGATTGGTTAGTCACTACTATCAGCAAATAACCTTGTTGCTGTAAATGGCGGCAAGCATCAAATACACCGTCAATAAACTCGAATTGCTCCGGGCTGCTGACGTAACCATGATCGACATTAATGACACCATCACGGTCTAAAAAGGCAGCTTTAGGTTTTGGGGTTAGCGGCTGGCTCATAATTTCTGTTCGGCCACTACTTTATCGAACATGGCGGTCACGGCCTCTACAGCTATTTTTTGCATAATATCGCTGCCTTTGACGCGGGTGCCCCATTTTAATTCTGCTGCAGTTTTGCCCTGCTGCTCCAGCAAAGATTGGTGATAGGCCTCGACCACATACTGACGGAATAAATAAGGCCCGGTGCGGTCCGGATTGCTGTGGCCATATAAACCAATGACCGGAGTGCCAACAGCCACAGCCATATGAGTAGGGCCTGTATCTGGTGCTAAGACTAAACTTGCGTGTTTCAATAAAGCCAGCAGCTGTTTTAAATTGGTTTTGCCGGTCAGGTCTGTGATTGGATGCTGTGCCGATGCCAAAATAGCCTGACTTAAACTGCGTTCCAGCTCTGTCGGGCCACCAGATAAAATCACTGCAAAGCCTTTGGTATGCGCATAATCGGCCAAGGCTGCATAACGTTCTGGTAACCAGTTACGTTCTGCTTTTGACGCTGCGGGGCTAATGACTAATACTCTGGAATTACCGCTGGCTGCTAACTGCTGTTTAGCCCATAACTCGTCTGCTTCAGGGATGGGCAGTTGCCATGTAGGTGTTTTACCAAGCTGTTGTTCTGTAACCCCAATAGCTTTGGCAAACTGGCGAAAGCCATCCAGCACATGGCTGCGTGGCGCAGGTGCTATACGGTGACGCATAAAAAGCGCATGTAACTCTTTGGCGGTATGCCAGTCGAAACCAATTTTTTTGCGCGCCTTGATACACAAAGAGGCGACATTCGCGCGAAAGGCTACCTGCATATGCAGCAGCACATCAAAATAGTCGTGTTTTAAATCCTGCTTTAACTGGCTGTAGGCTGCTTTGCCCAGCTTTTTATCAAACACGACAAAACGTACACCGGGCAAACCCTCCAGCAAACGGGCTTCGATTTTGCCGATAATCCAGGTGATCTGCGCCTGCGGGTGCTGACGCTGAATAGACTGCACTACAGACACTGCATTGCAGACATCGCCAATAGCAGATAAACGCAGAATACAAATAGATTTTATGGGCTGCGACAAATCAGTTATTTCCCTGCAAGTCCTGAATTTTGCGTATCACTTTGCTGGTGGAGCGGCCATCAACAAAAGTCAGCATCTGCACTTCACCACCATGAGCAATCACCACGTCAGCGCCTACTATGGTTGCAATGCTGTAGTCGCCACCTTTTACCAATACGTCAGGCAATATGGTGCTGATTAATTTGAGCGGCGTATCGTTTTCGGCTGTGTCATCGCCAAAAGGCACCACCCAGTCGACACTAGCCAAACTTGCCAGCACAGTGGCGCGGTCTTCCAAAGTATTGATAGGGCGCTGTTCGCCTTTTAAGCGGCGCACTGAAGCATCTGAATTCAGGCCCACCACTAAACGGTCACCCAACGCTTTAGCCTGCGCTAAATAACGCACATGACCAGCGTGTAAAATATCAAAGCAGCCATTGGTAAACACAATACGTTCGCCGTTTTGCCGGGCAAACTGAATATGCTGCAGGACTTTGTCAAAAGGCGTCTGGTAAAAATCGCCCTGACGGAATAGATCTTTATTTAGCTTAGCGGCCAGCTCTTCAGGTGAAACCGTAGCGGCACCTACTTTGCCCACCACTATACCTGCCGCTAAGTTCGCCAACTGAGTGGCGTCATGCAAAGACATACCAGCACTTAACATCACCGCCAACGTGGCGATCACGGTATCGCCGGCACCGGTAACATCACTGACTTCCAGCACTTGTGCCGGGAAGTGAAAATGTTCAGTGGCGGTAATAAGGCTCATGCCTTGTTCGCTGCGGGTTAATAAAATAGAAGCTACGCCGGCTTTTTGCATCAGCTCGCGGGCTGAACTTAGCATCTCATCCACCGAGCCGATTTTACCGCCAGCGCTTTTAAATTCGCCTAAATTCGGCGTAATCACATCAGCACCGGCATATACCGACAAATCGGCTTGTTTTGGGTCGACCAATACGGTTTTGCCCGCCGCTTTGGCCAGTTTGATCATTTTGGCAATATGCTGCAATGAGCCTTTGTTGTAATCACTGAACAGAATTACATCGTAGTTCTGATACACAGTGGCAAAACGCTCAGCCAAGAGTTCGGCGTCTTCGCTGCTGAACATTTCTTCCTGATCCAGCCGCACTATTTGCTGCTGGCGCGACACCACCCGCATTTTAGCGATAGTAGGTTTATGATCCTGACTAAACAGCTCGGAGTGAATTTGTTCACCCGCCAGCAACTGTTGCAACGACTCACCGGCGCTGTCGTTACCAATAATACCTAATAAGCCCACTTTACCGTCCAGATGGGCGATATTACGTGCCACGTTGGCAGCGCCACCGGCTTTGTCTTCTATTTTGCTGATTTTTACCACAGGCACCGGCGCTTCCGGTGATATCCGCTGCGAGTCGCCATTAAAATAACGGTCCAGCATCACATCACCTACTACCAGTACAGAAGCCGAAGACAAATTTTGCAGCAGGCTCAGGTTAATCATTAGTTATTACCTACGATGGCAAGGTCTAAAGCTTCACATAGCCAGTGGCCAATAAACATATGTATTTCCTGAATGCGGGCCGTTTCGTCGTTTTTAACGATAATCGGCAGTTTGGCAATATCTTTAACTAAGCCTCCATCGCGGCCGGTCAGGGCTACGGTAAAAGCGCCTAATTCATTGGCGGCTTTTAAGGCTAAATTGATATTCGGGCTTTTGCCCGACGTGGTTAAACCAATCACCACATCTTGTGGCCGCACTAAACCTAACACCTGACGCTCAAACACGCTGTCAAAATGGTAGTCGTTGGCATGGGCTGTCAGAATAGACGTGTCTGTGGTTAAGGCAATAGATGCCAGCGGGCCACGTTCGGCTTTGTAACGCACCATAAACTCGGCGGCTAAATGCTGGCTGTCGGCCGCGCTGCCGCCATTGCCCATCCAGACCACTTTGCCGCCTTGTTTTAAGCAGTCCTGCACGGCGGCCAGTAATTGCATAGCCTGGCCATGATAAGCCTCCACCGTGGCAAAGGCATCACGGTGACGTTTTAAACTCTGTAAAAAACTCTGTTCTAAATCTGACATATAAGGCTCGGCTTGGCTGCTTGAATAAAGGCATTTTAACGGATCTTGTTTATTGCAAAAGAACTTTTTCGCAATGCTCTGTGTCTGCAAGGCCTGCGCAGGGAAAAAAAGCTCTGCCTTTAGAAGTCGTTCAGGTAAAATCGTTGCATATTCGCGACACAAAACGGAAGAAATACATGGGACAGTATGCTGGATACCCAATCTGGTTAATTAATCTGGATTCTAACCCAGAGCGTTATGAGTCTGCTAAAAAGCAACTGCACAAGCTGGGGCTGGACGCAGAGCGCTTTAGTGCCATTTATGGTAAAAACCTTAGCCCCGGCGACGTGGCAGCTTGTTATGATCCTGCGCTTAACCAGAAAAAATTCCGCCGGCCTTTGTCTCCCGGCGAAATTGGCTGTTATTTGAGTCACCGTACTTTGTGGCAACGTATGGTGGATGAAAACATCGCCATGGCTTTTATTCTGGAAGACGACATTGACCTTGAGCCTGAATTTCTGACCGTGCTGGAAAAAATTACCCAGCTAAAGCATTGGGATATGATTAAACTGGCCGATGACAGAGCAGGCCAGGGCGAGCAGAAAAAAGATCTGGGTGATGGCTATCAACTGGTGAACTTTGCTAAAGTACCGAACTGCACCACAGCTTATGCCCTGACGCTGGAAGGCGCGAAAAAGCTGCTCAGCCGGCCGAAATTTTTCCGCCCCGTAGATGTCGACTTACAGTTTTATCCGGAGCTGAACCTGACGGTGTATTCAATCTTGCCTTATCGCTTATGGTCGGCCAGCCGTTTTGAAAGTGAAATTGACAAAATGAGTGGCGGCAGCCGTAAAGGGGGCACCTCGTTCTGGCGTAACCTGAAATACCGTTTCCAGCTGAAATCTATCCGTAACAAGCATCTGTCAGGCGATGTGTCGCAGGTACAGTTTAATCCCGCCAAACAGGAAGAGGTTTAAGCATGCGTAGCCGTAAAATTTCCTGTTTTGTGATCTCCTGCAATGAAGAAGACCGCATTGAAGCCTGTTTACAGTCGCTCTCTGGCTGGGTGGATCAACTGATAGTGGTCGACTCAGGCAGTAAAGACAGAACAGTGGCAATTGCCGAACAGTATGCCGATAAAGTATATCAAACCGACTGGCCGGGTTTTGGCCCGCAGCGTAACCGTGCTTTGGCCTGGTGTGAACATGACTGGGTGCTAAGCATAGACGCCGACGAAGTGCTGACGCCTGAACTTAAAGTGGAAATTGATCAGGTATTGGCAGAGCCTGATTTAGACGCCAATTTTATCAAAATGCCATGGCACACTTACTTCTTTGGCAAGTTGCTTAAACATGGTCGTTACTCCACACCGCAGGGCAAATTGTTTTTAAAAACAGGCGCCAGTTTTAAAGATCGGCAGGTGCATGAAACCCTGTTATTGCCTTACGAAAAAGTGCGGGTGTTGAAATCGGCCATTATTCACCACAGCTGGCGCAGTTATCAGCATTGCCAGGAAAAGCATGTGAAATATGCTTGTTTAGGCGCTGAAGATAAATTTGCCCGCGGTAAAAAGGCTGGTTTGAGTTATGCCATTTTGCGGTTTTTCACCGATTTTATTCAGCAATATGTACTGCGTTTAGGTTTCCTTGACGGCTGGCGTGGTTTACTGATGGCGATAGTGCTGGGCCAGTATGCTTTTCATAAATATGCCGCTTTAGCCACTATGGTGGCTGATGCTAAAGCCAAAGCAAAAAGCTAAATGCAGCCTGTTTTTCTGCTGTTAAGATTGCTATACAGCGCCGTGGTTGTGGCGCTGACGCCCTTGCTTGTACTGTATTTATTGCTGCGCTCGCGCAAAGACCCTGGCTATCGCCAGCGCTTTGCTGAGCGTTTTGCGCTGAAGCTGCCTGCTGCGTCTGCCAAAAATGGCATAGTGCTGCATACTGTCTCAGTGGGTGAGTTTAACGCTGCCAAACCTTTGATTAAGCAACTGTTACAGCAGTATCCGCATTTGCCTTTCACTATTAGCTGCACCACACCTACAGCCTCTGCCGCTATTGAAAAATTGCAGGCTGAACAGCAGCAGCTGGGCAGAACCCTTGAGCATTGTTACCTGCCTTTTGACTACCCGCTACTGATGCGCCGCTGGCTGAAGTGGATGCAGCCGCAGTTGTTACTGATTTTAGAAACTGAACTTTGGCCTAATCTGCTAGCCAATTGTAAAGCGCTGTCTATTCCCACTTTGATCGTCAATGCCCGTTTATCAGCACGTTCAGCCAAAGGTTATAAGCGTTGTAGTGCCTTGACGCAGCCTATGTTGAAAAGCATTGGCCAAATTCTGACTCAGGATAAAAACAGCGCCCGGCGTTTTCAAGCCCTTGGGGCTCAGCAGGTTAGTGTCGCAGGCAATATAAAGTTTGAACTGGACGTGCCAGAAAGTAGTGTGCAACTGGCACAAAGCTTAAAACCAGTGCTGCAAGGCCGTATCGTTTGGGTGGCGGGCAGCAGTCATGCCGGTGAAGATGAGCTGCTTATTCAGGCTTATCAGCAGTTAAAAAACCAGTTTCCGCAGCTATTGCTGGTGTTGGTGCCCCGCCATCCGGAGCGTTTTGATGTTGTCGCGCAGCTCTTGCAGCAACAGCAAGTTAAGTTTATCCGCCGTAGTAAGGGCCAGATGCCAGCTGCCAATACCGAAGTCTGGCTTGGTGATTCAATGGGCGAGTTATTAAGCTGGTATCAGCTGGCCGATTTTGTCTTTATCGGCGGTAGCCTGATTGAGCGCGGCGGCCATAATCCGCTGGAAGCTATGGCGTTTGCTAAAGCCGTATTATCAGGCCCTTATGTATTTAATTTTCAGTTGGTATTTCAATTATTGCAACAACAGCAAGCATATTTTCAGGTTGCTGCGGTTGCTGATCTGGTTGGCACAGTCACTCAACTTATTCAGCAACCAGAGCTGGCTATTGAGGCCGGTGCAAAAGGTTTAAAACTGTATCAGCAGCAGCAAGGTGCAGTGTCGCGCATCATGGCACAGGTGCGGGCATTAGTACCGCTGGCTGATGTCAGCATAATTAACAATGACAAGGCTATGGCGTGGTTTGACCCGGTGTTTTATCCGCAGTTTGAACTGCAGTATTTTCAGCCGCAATATTGGCAGCAGCAAGGTTTAGTAACAGGCCAGTCGAAGGGGCGCAATACTGTATGGTTTGTGCAGCAGCATGGCAAACAGGCGGTACTGCGACATTATTATCGTGGTGGCCTGGTGGGTAAAATCAACCAAGACCGGTTTTGGCCACAGCCGGTAACACAAAGCCGGGCTATGGCAGAATTTAGTTTACTCTGGCAAATGCGGCAGTGGGGGTTACCTGTGCCCCGGCCCTGTGCGGCTTTGTATCAACAACATCTCTTTGGCTATAGCGCCGATATATTGATTGAACTTATACCTGGCACCACCGACCTTGCCCATCTATTGCAACAACGTGCTTTAAGCCGCGCTGAGTGGCAGCAACTGGGGGCTTTAATCGCACGTTTCCATCAGCACAATGTGTATCACTCCGATTTAAACTGTCACAATATTTTATTGGATAAGCAGGGCCAGTTTTGGCTGATAGATTTTGATAAATGTGCTATTCGAAGCAGCGCCGACTTTGCGGATCAAAGCTGGAAACAACAGAATGTACAGCGTTTATTACGTTCTTTAAATAAAGAAAAACAGCAGCTGCCGGTCTTCCATTGGCAGAGTGAGCAATTCGCCGTGCTTGAGCTGGGTTATCAGCAAGCCAGCCAACTCCCGGCAACCCGGATAGAAAAGAGTATAAATTAATGCAGCAGTGGGATGTCATAATCATAGGTGCCGGCGCAGCGGGCTTAATGTGCGCGATAGAAGCCGGTAAACGTGGCCGTAAGGTCTTGCTGCTGGATAATGGCAAGCGGGTTGGCCGTAAAATTCTGATGTCGGGCGGTGGCCGCTGTAATTTTACCAATATGTATGCCGGGCCGGAAAACTTCCTGTCGCAAAACAAACACTTCTGTAAATCGGCTCTTAGCCGCTATACGCAGTGGGATTTTATCGCTATGGTGCAAAAGCATGCTATTGCCTACCACGAGAAAACGCTTGGCCAGCTGTTCTGTGATGATTCCGCCAAAGATATTGTTGATATGCTGCTAAGCGAGGTCAAAGCCGCCAATGTGCAAATTGCCCTGCAGCAAAGCATTACCGGCGTCAGCTTTGGCGATGGCCAATATACCGTTACTACGGCAGAGCTTAGCCGCCAGTGCCACAGTTTAGTGGTGGCCAGCGGTGGTTTAAGCCTGCCGAATTTAGGTGCTACCGCCTTTGGTTTTCAGCTGGCCGAACAGTTTGGCTTAAAAGTACTGCCGCTGCGCGCCGCCTTAGTGCCATTAACCTGGCAACCCAGCGACAAAGCGGTGTTTGAAGAAATCAGCGGTGTGTCCTTACCGGTCACCGCTGAAGCGAATGGCACCGTATTCCCGGAAGATATGCTGTTTACCCACCGCGGTTTAAGCGGGCCGGCCATACTGCAAATTTCCAGCTACTGGCAGCCTGGTGATGAAGTAATAGTGAATATGGCACCGCAAACTGATGTGGCAGAGTTTTTATCGGCGCAACAGCAAGCGCACCCGGAGCAGGAAGTAAAAACCGCACTGGCTAAATTGCTACCAAAACGGCTGGTAGAAAAACTACTGGAGCTAAAAGTTTTTACTAACCAGCCGCTGAAAGCGTTAAACCCGAAAAGCATTAAACAGCTTGCCGACAGCCTGCATGCTTATGTATTTAAACCCAACGGCACTGAAGGCTACCGCACTGCAGAGGTGACCATCGGCGGTGTAGATACCGATTATTTATCTTCCAAAACCATGGAAGCCAAACAACAACCCGGCTTGTATTTTATCGGCGAAGTGGTCGACGTAACCGGTTGGCTCGGTGGCTATAACTTCCAGTGGGCCTGGGCGTCCGGCTGGGTAGCGGGGCAGTATTGTTAAAGGACGGGGCAAAGTGAAAAAACTCTCTATAGTACAACAAAAACAACAGGCTGCTGTGCTGGATGCGGTAACCACTCTGGAGCAACAGGCGCTGGTAGATTTACCCGGCGCGATACAGTGCTGGTTTAGCCTGGAATATGAAGCTTTTCCGATGTCGCTACTGGTGCGGTTGCAGTTTACTGAGCAAGCGATGCTGGATGCGGCGCAGCCGCAGTTGCTGGCGTGGCAGAGGCGCTTAAGCGGTTTGCTGCTGAAAAAAGGCATAGTGCTAAAAGATATGCGCAAGCATCTGGTGTTTACGCTTAGCTCACCTGACGATTAGCTAGCCCTGATGACTAAGGTATTGCTAAATCAATAGCCACAATATCGGCTTCTTTTGACTGATACATTGATAAGATCAGGCTGCCATCAGGTAGTTGGGTCATCGAGCGGCCCGTTTTTATTGTCCTTGGTGGCAGGCTGGCGATAAGTTGCTGCTCGCCGGCCCAGCTTTGCAGTTTGATCAGGTCTGCTGCTGCGGTGCGCTGCAGATACAAAATACCGTCTTCGCGCAGTAGCCAGTTGCCCCAATCCAAACTGCTAAGCTGTTTTACCAGTAGTTCGGCAGGCTGGCCGGCACTTAAGCGCCAAATCCCCCCGCCAGGTTTAACAACAAACAGTTCATTGTTACGCCCATCTTGGGCAAACAGCCCGCCGTTGAGGGTAAGTTGCTCGCGAATGCCGGTTGCCAGATAGTGGCGCCAGATTTGCCAGTGGCCGTTCAAATCAGAACTAAACAGGATGGAATCATCATTGACACCCCAGCTGAAGTTTTTGGCTGAGTAATTAATTTGCGGTAGTTGCTGTAAGGGTTGTTCGTCAAAATTTCCCAGATACAGGCGGTAGTAGTTGTCGCCGTCTTGTTTTACCGGCAGCAAAAATTTATCACCTTTATTAGAAAGTGCATGAATGTAGGCTGAGCCACTGATATCAGCAACTTTACTGGCAAATTCGCTGTCGGCAGCGGCCGTCCATAACTGAAAACTGCCGCTTTTATTACTAAAAAACACTAGTTTATCCTGGCTGGCGGAGTAAAGCGGGTAAAGCTCGCGGCCATACGAAAACGGCAAGGGTTTGGTTGTGCCATCTGGCTGCAGTTTAACCAGCTGTTCCATCGAGGTATAACGTGGGTAAACCAGTTGTGGCTGTTTGCCTGGCCTTACTGCAATGCGGCCTGGGGTGGCTTCAAACGATAATGGCGATATGCTGCCGTCTTTAAGTGACACCTGCAAAATAGTCACCTCAGAGTGCCAAACGGTACTGAAATACAAATGGGAATCGGCCGGGCTGAATGCCAGCGAGTAAATGGCCTGAGGTTCTTTCAGCAGTGCACGGATGCGACCATTTTTAGCTCGCAGGTAAATATTGCCCAGGCCGCCTTTCAGGCTGGCATAAGCCAGAGTGTCGCTGTGGTTGGCCCATACCAGCGGGTAATCGTCAAAGTCGCTTTGCTCTGCACTTAGCTGGCTAAACTGGGCATTATCGGCGTTATAGCCTTTAATGCTGATGCCACCCTTCGCATTTTTATAAGCATACGCCAGCTGATTACCGGTTCTGGACCAGCTTAGGGTGTTAACTATGCTCTCGCCGTAGCAGTTGTCAATAAACTGGTTGGTGCCACCAGACAAGTGCTGAATTTTCACGCGGCAGTCTTTGCCGTTAATGACCGCATAGGCCAGTTGACTGCCGTCTGGCGAGAAGGTCGGCGAGGCGCCAAATTCATCATTGGCCGATACCCGCTGTGGCTCGCTGCCTGTTTGCGCCAAATCAACGGTATAAATGCCCGGTAAACCACGGCCTTTATCCCATTGAAATGCCATAAAGCGGCCATCGGCGGTAAAGGCCGGGGTTTCTTCGGCACCTTTATAATGGCTAAGGATCACCGGGCGCTGCTGTAACGGTGTTGGTTGCAGGGCTTGCGGCTTTAATGCCCATACTACAGTTGCAACTGGCACCAGTGCCAAAGCAGCAAGCAGCCACCAAGGCTGATTGTGCGCAGCACGGGGTTGCGCGCTAAGGTCTGCTGCTTCTGTAACACCGTGCTGCAATACGTAGCCTATTCTGGCAACGGTACCAATCACTTCACTGTCGCCGCCGGTCTCGGCAAAGGCTTTACGTAACTGCCAGATGGCCTGGTTTAGCGCTTTGTCACCCACGTCTTTATGGCCCCGCCAGATGGCTGCGACAAATTGTTCACGGCTAACGGTTTCGCCTGGCTGGATTATCAGCTGTTTTATTACTTCAAATGCTTTGGCCGGCAGTATTGCCTGGCCCTGTGGCCCGCGGATCTGCAGCTTGGCAGGGAGAATAGTCCAATGGCTTATCTGGTAACAGCATTGACTGGTGCGGGTGCGGCTGGACAAGGGAATGGCTCGGGTTATTTTTGTTGCTAATGGTTCTATTACATTTAGATGTCAGTATCAACTGCGGTTACAAATAGTTGCGTTTGTCGGATATTGGTAAACCTGAATCAAATTGGCCGGAATTTATTCAAGCATTTGTTTTTACTCTAAAAATATAAAAAAGATAAATAAATAATGCTCAAAAGATAGCCTTTGTTATAGCAACGGAGCATTAATCCTGACAGTTCTGCCTATTGCCCTGGCCGCAGGGTATTAACCATAACGATAAGAGAAACTGTCATGCATAAAGCTTTATTTCCCTGGTTGCCACGCTACCTGGTTCTTGGCGGGTTGGGCCTGCTTAGTTTGCCGGCTCTGGCAACGCCTGTGCCTGCTAACAGCGGGAGTTTAACCCGGCCTCCGGCTGAATCCGTCGAGCCAAACCTCTATGTTGTGCAGCTAAGCGCGGCACCTGCTGTGGAAAACGGCAGTGTTAATCCGAATACGCAGGCTGGATTGCAGCAGCAACAGGAAGATTTGCTGCAACAGTTATATGTTCGTTTTGCCGGTGTAGAGCTACATAGCCGCAGCAAACTACTGGGCAACAGTATTACAGTAAAACTTACCGCTGCTCAGGCGCAGGAAGTAAGCCGGATGGAAGGGGTTAAGCAAATTAGCCTGGCCAGCGCCGCTTTGCCGCTGCCAGCACCGCTAAGTCTAGCAGTGCAGCAGCTCCGTGCGGTTGCTAGCGTATCGGCTGCTGACGCCAATGTGGGCAAGGGCGTAAAAATTGCGCTGATATCTTCCGGGGTTGATTACACCCACGCCAGCCTGGGTGGCCCCGGTACACCAGAAGCTTACCAGCAGGCCTGGCAGTATGCTGGTGTGCCCTTCGATAGTTTTCCTACCAGTGTGGTTACCAAAGGCTGGGATTTTTTCAGTGAACGTGAGCCGCAGATGATTGTTGCGGATATTAACCCGATAGATTCTGCGCTCGACAGTAGTAACACCAGCGGCGGTCGTGGTACCGCGTTAGCATCGATTATTCATCAGCTGGCGCCGGGTGCCGAGTTGTGGGCAGGCAAAATCTACCGGGCATCGCGAGTGGGTAGTTCGGTGTATCCGCTTGGGCCGAATACTGATCAGGTAAAAGACGCTCTGGAGTGGGCACTGGACCCAAACCGCGATGGCGATACCAGTGACCGAGCCGACATTATTGTGCTGGATTTGGCTGGTTTTGGCCCCGGCTTTTACTCTGAACAAGATATCTGGACCGATACCTATGTCGCGATGGCGCAAAATATCCAAAAAGCGGCTTCGTTAGGCACTCTGGTGCTGGTGCCACAGGGTGTAGCTGAACATCAAAGCAGTTATATGACACCTATTCAGGCTTTAGCGCCTGCCGCTTTGGCAGTAGGTGTGGCACAAGCCGGGCAGGAGCTGCCTGAGGTAGCGGCTAACTCATTGCACGGGCCGGTGCGTGGCGATGTAAATGCGATTAAACCCGACCTTGTTGGTTTGTACCAGGATCAGCAAATTGCACTGGTAGGCACCGGCTCGGGTGAAGGCATGGCCAGTGATAATGTATTTGCATTGGCCAGAACTGCAGCCAGCGCGGCAGCATTAAAAAGTGCCCGGCCTGAGCTGAACAGCCTTGAGCTAAAAGCCTTGCTGATGAATACCGCCAATAACCAGATAAGTGCCGCAGACAGTGAAAAACTGGCAGAGATCAGCTGGATTGGCGCAGGTCTGGAAGATGCTACCGTAGCCGCTGCCAGCCCGGCGGTAGCCTGGGAGCTGGCCAGTGGGTTGCCCAGCCTGCATCTTGGCAACCCTGAAGTATTGCCGGGTAAGCATATTGAGATCCGGCGCGAGCTTTATATCCGTAACCTGAGTGAGCAGCCGCTGACATACTCCCTTAGTGCACACAGCCGTGAAGATGGGCCAGACGCCAGTGCACTAAGCTGGCAGTTGCCGCCTGAGGTTACTGTTCCGGCCAAACGGGCGGTAACAGTGCCGGTTACGCTGATTATTGATGGCAGCTTGCTGCCGAAGTGGCCACTTAAAAACGCAGTTGATTATAACCACGCACAATGGCGTGCCAGTGAGATGGATGGCTACCTGACACTAAGCGCGGGTGAGAATATCCCTGCTATTCAGCTGCCCTGGCTGGTGCGGCCGCGGCCTGCTGCCGATATTCAGGTGCATTTTGACACCTATCGTGAGGTATTACCGTCGTTTACTACAGAAGGGCCTGATTTCCCTTTAGGCGAAGCGCTATTTCCTAACAATTACTTTAGCCGTGAGCAGGAATTTGAAAATACTTCGGCCCATGATATGACCTTTACTGTACTGCCGGTGGTGGCACGTAATGTTCAGCCCCGTGACAGCACTGTGGGTGCTAAGGGCGGTATGATACTGCAGAACCTGGCCAGTGCCGTAGTCGCTGATGGGCGCTGTGAAGCGGGCCAGAAGCTGACTTTAGCGGTTACGTTGTTTAACCCGCGCGCTTTGCCATTTCGCAGTTATTTTGATAAGGCACTTAACGGTTCGCTGGATATGTATATCGTGCGTAATGAAATCCTGGCCGATTACCCGGATTTGTCAGTGCAGGAACTGTTTTCTTTTATTGAAGATAAAGATCTGGTGTTGGAGAGTTTTGTCAGCCTGGATGAAGCCGGAGTGCCGGTAAATTATTACCATGATCTGAATATTCCCATTAACCCGGCCGATCCTGCGGCCAGCCTGAAAACCAGTAAATTACCAGTACGCTTTGCCACCGACAGCCGCAATTTAATGGTGGATTACTGTCTGGAAGAGCTGCTGCGTGATGACTTAACACTGGCAGATTTGAACAAAAACCTCGGCTATCTGGTTGAGACTGAGCGGGATGCTATGCCGGCATCGAACCGGGAGCCATTTATTGCCTTTAACCCGGTAAATATGGGGCCAATAGAAATACGCTACGAGTACGACTGGTTTGGCAACCTGATTGAAGTAATAAGTAATCAGGCCAACTATGTTGCTTTAAGCGAAAAAGGCGGCAGCACACCAGTAACTGATTACGTAAATGAAATAACCCTGGCACCGGGGGAGCGTGCCACGTTAACGGGCGTAATGGATGGCTTTTGTGAATATGCCGGCCAGTGCGGTAAAGGCTTTGTGCTGCTGGCAGAAGCGGCTGATTACCATATCTGGTCTGCACTGACTTTAGGTAATGACCATGCCTTTGTTGCCTCCCCACGCCGCGGGCAGCAGTTTAATGTTGTGGATAACGCTGAATCCGGCCAACTGGTAGGTATTATTCAGCTTGAATCTAACGCCTTTTTTAATATGGCCGGAGGTGAAGCCGCACCTGGTTATGAAGTGCAACTGGTTAGCCCGCTGCCGGATAACGCACTGCGGATCACCAAAAAGGGTGAAATTCTGGTTGATGATGCCTCAGTACTCAATGCAGATGGCATTAGCACCTATCACTTAAAAGTGTTTGGCCAGATAGATGGTTCCGAAATACTTATCAGCCCTACTGTTGAAGTATTGGTGAAGGTGAGCAGCAGCAATATTTCTGCGCCGCAGCTTAATAACCCGGCCAGTGCAAAGCTGACTGGTACTGCCAGAGCCAGCCTGAACTTTGATTTGTTAGCGCTGTTTGACGATGCCGATGATGACACGCTGAGCTTTTCAGCAACAGCTTTGCCGCAGGGCCTGACGCTGGATACCAGCAGCGGCAAACTCAGTGGCCGCATTGCCACCGCCGGAAACTACGAGTTTGTTGTTAACGTTAGCGATGGCCGGCATCAGGTTGCTTTTGCCTTTTCTCTGAACCTGAAAGCTGCGCCCTCCGGTGGCAGCAGTGGCGGTGCTTTTGGCACCGGTATGCTGCTGATGCTGTTGGTTGCTCTGCGTCGCCGCTTTACTCATCGTATTTGACTTAAGCGGGGCCATAGACCCCGCCAATAAAGGATCCCTGTAATGAAAAAGACCTTATTACTGGCCGCTTTGCTGAGTTTGCCAGCAGTGGCAGCACAGCCTGATGATGGCCAGAACCGGCTAAGCCAAAACCCAATGAATTATGTGCCTAAAGCGGCGCAAAAAAGCCTGTCCAGCCGTGATGATGATGTTTACTTTGTCCTGTTTGACGAACCCGCTGTTGCCACGGCCGGTATTGCCCGCAATGGGCAACTGCTTAATGCTAAATCGGCAGCTGTGCAGCGCTATGCTGGCAACCTGAGAACCACTCAGACACAGGTGCTTAGCAGTGCAGGTAGCCGTATCGGCGAGCCGGTACACACCTTGTTTCAGTACCAGTACAGTGTTAATGCTGCCGCGGTAAGGGTGTCGGCGCAGGGCGCTGCTGCTTTGGCAAAGCAACCGGGTGTAAAAGCTGTAGTAAAACGGCAAATTCACTATTTGCATACCGATTCCGGCCCGGCTTATACCGGTGCTCCGGCAATCTGGCAAAGCCAGACCGGTGTTGCCAGCAAAGGGGAAGGCGTTATCGTCGGTATTCTGGATACCGGTATTAATGCTGATCACCCCAGTTTTGCTGCAACCGGTGGCGATGGCTATCAGCATGTGAATCCGCTGGGTGAAGGCAATTATCTCGGTGATTGCCAAACATACAGCCAGTTTTGTAACAGCAAGCTGATTGGTATTGTCAGTTACCCCGATATTATTAATGCCTATTCGTTAGTACCGGTAGATACCGTGCAGTACCCAGATCTGGGTGACAGGTTACAGCTGGGCTTTGACTTTAACGGCCACGGTAGCCATGTTGCCAGCACGGTTGCGGGCAATGTGCTGAAAAACGTACCGGCTTACAATGCGGTGGGCGAAGAATCTGCCTATCAGTTTGCCCAGATAAGCGGCATGGCGCCGCATGCGAATATAGTGTCGTATCAGGTGTGTTTACCGGGCAACGGTGATGACTATCTGGCCGGTTGCTACCCCGAGTTGTCACTCAATGCGGTTGAACATGCCATAGCCAACGGTGTAAAGGTACTGAACTACTCTGTCGGCGGGCCGGCAGACAGCCCTTGGCGTTCGTTTGAGGGGCAGGCATTTCTTAATGCCCGTAATTTTGGTATTCATGTTGCTACATCTGCCGGTAATGCCGGGCCTGATAATGAGACTATCGGTTCACCGGGCAACTTGCCCTGGGTAACTACGGTTGCGGCCTTTACCCACAACCGGGCTTTTTCGGCCAAAACACTAACCGCCAATGGTTTGGAGCTTAGCGGCCGCAGTGCCAGCGGTGCTGTTAATGCAACCTTGGTTAACGCCGCTGATTATGGCGATGCCGATTGTATGACGCCTTTTGCTGCCGGAACCTTTGATGGCCAAATTGTGCTATGTCGCCGAGGGGTGATTGCCCGGGTTGAAAAAGGCAGCAATGTTAAAGCCGGTGGTGCGGGCGGTATTGTGCTGGTTAACGTAGCAGGTGAAGCCGCCAGCGTAGATGATGATTTTCATGTGTTGCCCGGCATTAACCTTAGCGCTGCAGACGGCGAAACCTTATTAACCTGGCTGGAAACAAATGGCGGGCAGCAGGTTAGCATCAGTGCATCAGAGCTTGTTCAGGATGATGAGCTGGGTTCAGTTGCTGGTGTGTTTTCGTCCCGCGGCCCCGGCTATCCTTATGATAGCTACTTATCGCCGGACATTGCCGCACCGGGTGTCAGTATTTATGCAGCCTATACGCCATATCAGCCATTCAGTAACCAGAAAAACGAAGCCCCTTACGCCTTTTTAGATGGTACCTCTATGGCCAGCCCGCATGTGGCCGGGGCGCTGGCGCTTATTCAGGCAGTACATCCGCACTGGACACCGGCTCAGGCACAATCGGCGCTAATGATGACAGCCAACAGCCAGGCTTATAAAGACGATGAGTTAAGCGGCAACAAACAGCAGGCCACGTTCTTTGATATGGGCGCTGGCATGGTACGGGTAGACAAAGCCGTAAAAGCCGGTTTGCTGCTGGATGAAAGCCGCGATAATTATCTGGCTGCCGATCCAGAGTTAGGTGGTAACCCGACAGAGCTTAACCTGGCCAGTATGGTTCAACCGCGTTGTGTTGTAACCTGTTCCTGGACACGCACCTTTACTGCTACTGAAAGCGGTAACTGGAGCGCGGGTTCTGCTACATTGCAGGGCGATATCAGCATTAGTGCCAGCCCGGCCAGTTTTAGCCTGAATCAGGGTGAAACTCAGGTACTCACCATTACCGCCAGCTCTGGTTTTACGTCGGCCAGCAAATGGCAATTTGGCCAACTGGTGCTAAGCAATGGCAACCAGGAGCAAACACTGCACCTGCCGGTTATTGCCAGTTTTGTTGCCGGTACGGGGCCTGAGCAGGCCAGCCTGACCGCACACAGCCCTGAAGGTGAAATACTGGTTGGTGGCTTTAGTAGCGGCGCGTCTATTGACCAACTGCAACCGGTTGCCCGTGGTCTGGTAAAAGCTGAGCGTTATAATATTCAGCTGTTAGCACCCACTACCCAACCCTATGATCTGGAATGGACTTACAACAAAGATAACCGCTTTGTACTGCCGCTAATCGTTACCAACAGTACCCAACGGGTGCGGGTAAAAGTAGACAGCACCAGCAGCCCGGATCTGGACTTATATATTGGCCCGGATGAAGATTTGGATGGCGATATTAGCGCCGGGGAAGGCACGACAAGCTTATTGTGCATAAGCGCCGGTGTCGACTCCAATGAAAGCTGTGACCTTCTGGCGCCCGCTCCCGGTGTTTATTATATTGCACTGCATAATTTTAAGGGTTCAGCCGCCGGTGCAATGGATGATGTCAGCTTATCGGTGGCGGTGATCAGTGATAAAGATGAAGCCAATCTGGCGCTGACATTGGTACCGGGCACAGCTCAGCAATTTGCTCTGCGGGCTGACTGGCAATTAGCCGAGGCACAACCGGGCGATGATTATATCGGTGTGGTTGCCGCTGAAACGGTGACAGGGCAGCGGTTTGGTCTGACAGCACTGGATATTCACATTGCTGAGTCAGTTGTGGCATTAAGCACTGCACAACAAAAGGTAGGGGCGGGCACAACGCTGAGTTACCAGCTAACGCTGGCGGCGAATACCACAGCGACAGCGCGTAATGTGGCATTTAGCCTGGCTGTACCTGAAGGGCTTAGCTTAAGTGCACTAGAAGGCGCAGAGTATAGCCAGCAAACAGGCACTATCACTTTTGTGCTGGCACAAGCAACTGGTGCTGAGGCGAAAAACTTGACGCTACACTTTGTCAGCACGCCACAAGCCAGCGGCAATGTACGCCTTAAAGTTAATTACCAGCTTGCGGATAACCAGACCGAAGCGGCTTATGCCCCGGAGATTGAGATTATTCCGCCGCTGGCTATTTTAATTAATGGCGAAACAGCGCTTAGCATCAGCGGTAAAGCCGGCGATAAAGTGACACTGCGGGCGCAAACCAATACGCCAGCCAGCCTGAACTGGCAACAAAGCAGCGGACCTGCTGTGCCACTTAGCCAGCCAACAGCTGCCGAAATTAACTTTACGTTACCCGAAGTGCAAGCTGCTCAGGCGGTAGTGCTTAGCTTAACGGCAACTGATGCTTTGGGGCAAAGCCAGACGGCCAGCGCCAATATCAGCATTGCCGCACCGGCTAAAAGTGGCGGTGGTGCAATGACAGGCTGGTGGCTGGCAATGCTGTTGCTACTGCGTGTTGTGCCACAGTTTAAACGCGCGCGTTAACTACAGGGTTTGCCATTCAGCCTCTAAGATGCGCCCTTTAAAATAACGGCCAGCTAAGCTGGCCGTTATTATTTAGCCGGCCGGAATTGTCACCGGGTAACAAATACTGCAGTCTTGGCAGGCAAAACGCTGGCAACATGGTAATCTTGGCGTTTTATCCGGCCTGCATTTTGTCAGTTCTCGCATCAGTTAAGGAAATTTATTGTGCAATATTATCTGGGCGCTTATGCCGCTTCGCCCAACCATAGTGGCTGGGATCCAATACTGGAAACTGCTTATTACAACGAGTTAAAAGCGCTGCCGAATATAAAAGGCCTGGAGCATCCGTTTTGGGGTGTTTTACATCAGCACGATGACAACTGGTTTCTGGCCAATATCGCGCCGCAGTGGAATTACGTGTTTACCTGTATTCCCGGCATTATGAATGCACTGGGGCAAAACCCAATGTTTGGTATTGCCTCTGATGATGAAGCCGGGCGCCAGGCAGCGCTGGCATTTATAAAACAAGCCTGTGCAGCGATTGGCAAATTAAACACGCATTTGGGGCGCCAGGCGGTAACTGCAATTCAAATTCAAACCGCACCGGCACGGCATAAGGCGGCGTCTTCCAAAGCGTCGCTGCTGGCATCGTTGCAAACTATGCTTAGCTGGAACTGGCATGGTGTCCGTATTGTGATTGAGCATTGCGATGCTTATGTTGACAGCCAGACACCGTCGAAAGGCTTTTTAGCACTAAGTGATGAGCTGGACGTTATCACGCAGTTAAATGCCGCTTTAAGCAAAGAGCAGCAATTGGGTATGGTCATTAACTGGGGCCGCTCGGTATTTGAAACCCGCCGGGTTGCAGGTGCTGTTGAGCATATTCAGGCCGCACAGGCAGCAGGTGTGCTAAGCGGGCTGATGTTCTCCGGGGTATCGGATCAGGATAGCGAATACGGCGCCTGGCGCGATAGCCATCAACCGCCGCGCAACAGCGAGCTGGTCGTAAATGGTGAACCCGGTAGCTGGATGACAGAGCAGGCGATGCACAATTGTTTGGCGGCATGTAATGATGCGGCAGGCTTGCCGGTGCTGGGGGCAAAAATTGGTATCCGGCCACATAGCGCCGATATTGGCCAGCGCATGGGGTATGTCCGCGATACTCTGGCGATATTAGACCGTTACTTTTTACCGCGTTAATCTGTTATCGCGTTAACATGTTAAAACAGCAAACATTACAGCCGCACGGATGCAGCTGCAGGTTTGATATGGCTAAAGTGTTTTAATGCCAAAAAGCCAATCAGCAGTAAAGCAAAAGCCGGCAGCAGGGTGTTGATGTAGCTGAGGTAGGTCAGGCTAAGCTCGTGCCGCTGGCTAAACAGCTGCCACATACTATATAAACCAAAGCCAAGTATTGGCATGGCAACCAGGCACAAATGGTAACGGCGTAGCTGGGTTTGCAGATACAACAGGGCGACGGTAACCGGAATAGCCAGCAACAGGTGTAGCGCTAAATCCATAATGGAAAGCCATAGCAGTGCTGAGCCGCGTAAGGTATTGGAATCCATGATCCACAGTTGCACCGGGTTTATAGTGGCGATAAAACCAAAGCACAAAATAACAAAATATACATGCGCCACGCCCAGCAGCAGGGAAATAAGCGAGCGGATACTAAAAATAATAAGCTTGGCCACCATCACAGACACTCCGGCAAATACAACTGGCCGCAAACTAGCATGCAGGCCGCAAATTCACAATATAAAAGCACTTTGAGGTTTGAGCCTGAACCGGTTGCCCACACTAACACGCCGTAAACCCATCCCTGGGGGCTCGATTCGGCCATCCTGGCCTGCAACGGTTAGTTTAGGGCAAGCCGGTTCTGCTAAGCTTATTTGCTTCAGCCGGTCAGTTAATTTGACGGCGTGCGGTATTTTTCAAACCAGGCCAGCATATATTCGACTTTTTCAATCATCCGGCTGGGGCGGTTAGAAATACCGTGTGGTGAACCCGGTACCCGCACCAACGTGGTATCAACCCGGCGCAGTTTCAGCGCCTGATAAAACTGTTCAGATTCTGAAATAGGTGTGCGCCGGTCTGCTTCACCGGTGATCAGAATTGTCGGGGTTTTTACATTGCCCACCAGGCTAAGCGGCGAGCGCTGCCAGTAGTGCTCGACATTTTCCCACGGCACGCCGGGGAACTGGTGGAAGGTCTGATAAGTGTAGCTATCACCGGTCAGTACTTTACTCAACCAGTTAATAATCGGTTTTACCACTGCGGCGGCTTTGTAACGGTCGGTCAGGCCTATGGCATAAGCGGTAGCAATACCACCGGCCGAGCCGCCGCCGATAAACAGGTTGTTTTCATCAATAAAGCCCAGTGCCAGCATCGCATTTACGCCGCTGTCGTGGTCGGCATAGTCTTCCGGTGAGCTGTATTTATTGTGCAGCAACATGGCAAAACGCTCGCCGTAAGATGAGCTACCGCGGTGGTTGTCATAAAACACCACATAACCTTCTTTGGCATAACGCTGCATTTCTGCGCTCCATTGGGCGCCATAGGCTAAGTGCGGGCCGCCGTGAATTTCAAGCAGCAGCGGGTATTTTTTCGCCGGGTCGAAATCTGGCGGTGTCATATACCAGCCTTGTATTTCTTCACCATCAAAAGACGATTTATAAGTAATTTCATGTACCTGTGCCAGCTTTTTATGGCCGAGCAAATCTTCGTTTAGTGTAGTAAGTACGGTAGTTTTACCTTTTTGTAGTACGGCAACCTCACTTGGCCGCTGGCTGGTGCCGTGGGTATATGCGATGGCACCATTATTGGCCACCGAGTATGAACCACTTAAATAAGGCTGCGGCTGTGATACTCCACCTAAACTGGCAGTGAGATCAGTAATTTTACCACTACTGTTCAGGGTGGCCAGCTTGCGCTGACCACGATCATCGTATTGCACCACAAAGCTGGAATTGTTCAGCCAGTTTGGTTGTTCAACGCTGCGATCAAAGTCTGCGGCAATATCGCTGATTTTGTTCGAGTTCAGGTTTAGAATTTTCAGCTTGCTGTTGCTGTAAGGCACCAGCGCATTGTTTTGCCATAAAAACGCCAGCTGTTTACCGTCGGGTGAAAACACCGGCGACGATTCATTGCCGGGCATGGTAGTCAGGGCAGTTAACTGTTCGGTGGCTAAATCCAACTGGTATAAATTGCTGTCACGTGGCTGGTATTCCCACTCCGGGTCGAGGTTGGCAGAAAATACCAGCGCTTTGCTATCCGGCGTAAAGCTTAAATCGCTGCCGTAATTAAAGTCGCCCTGAGTTAGCTGGCGCTCAATACCGCCGCTGGCCGGTAATATAAATATCTGCCGGAACTGTGGCTTTAAAAAGCCCTGGCCATCGGCCTGATAACGCACCCTGTCCAACACTATCGCAGGTTCAGACCATTTGGCACCGTTAGGTTTTTTTACCCGTTTTACGCTTTGTTTAACAGCGGCCTCGCTGGCGTCTACATTCATGGTAAAAGCCAGCTGTTTGCCATCCGGTGACCAAACCAGATTAGACGGGCTTTGCCGTAATTTAGACAACTGGGCGGTTTTATTTTCTGCCAGCCAGTGCAGGTGAATTTGCCGTGAGCCGCTGATATCAGAAATAAATGCCAGTTGTTTGCCATCCGCAGACCAGCGCGGCTGGCTGTAATTAAACTGGTCGGCAAACAGCGGCAACTGCTGGCCGGTTTTTACATCCAGCAACCACAGGCTGTTGCGGGTGCTGTCGGTCATAATGTCGTTACTGGCGCGCACATAGACAATCTTGCTGCCATCAGGCGATATTTGCACATCGGCGGCATACTCCAGTGCAAAAATATCTTCGGCTTCAAAATAACGGCTGCTGGCAGTGGTGTTTGCACTGTTCGCGCCAGAGCTGGCAACAGGCTCTTCAGCCAGTAAGGCAGGGCTGCTCAGTAATAAGCTGGTGCTAATCAGCAATGCTGAGCGGGTAAATGTACGCATAATGCTCCCGGATAGGTTTATTTAAGTTTATTTTTGTTTAAACCTAACCCGATCCAGACAGAAGTACAAACCCCACAGCGGCAAAGCGCGGGTTTTAAGCGGCATAGCTAATATGCTGTGGTAATACGGCAAAGAAAAAGGCTGGCGCTAAGGCCAGCCGTTTTAGCTTCAGGCTGATAAGCTGTCGAAGATATGCAAAAAAGTGGGCGCTTGCTGAATATGCAGCTGCATGCGTAAGCGCCGGGCAATATCCTGCGCGCTTATTACACCACGGATTTGGTGTGATTCACGGTCAACTACCACACAGTGTTGTTCACCACTTGATTGCAGGGTATTAACCACATCGGCAATGCTGCAGTGCTGCAATTGCTGATACGCCAGTGCTTTAATACGTTCACGCGGGCGCATTAAGTCAGCTACTGTGATGTCATCGCGGCTGTCACCAAAGGCAATGCGGCGCATAATCGACTGATCTGACAACTGGTCAAGGTGCAATAACCCTACTAATTCGGCGTCGTGGTCTACTACCAGCTTAAGTTTGGTTTGCTCTTGTTGCATCATGTCCAGCGCATCACGTGCTGTGGTCGATGCCGCCACAATATTAGGCTGGCTGTGTTTAAAATCGGTTACCACCGTCAGGGCTGGTGAGTTTAACGTCATACCATCGAAATCAGTGGGTTGTACTAAATGATCAATGGCTTCAACAGAATATAATGCTAATGTTTTCATGGTGTTCCTCACATGCCGGCACGCAGAGGCCATACCAGCTAAAAAATAATTTAAGTGTGAACAGCAGCGCTGTTCTGGCTGAAACTTAATGTGAGGAAAAAACGGGCGGGGCGCGGGCCTGTAGTGAAACTAAGAACGGTGCTTTGTTAAATACACTGCGCACAGCATAAACTGTGCTGAAAAAAGCTAAAGTGGCAGCACCGGCAGACACCGGCAACACCGGTTGGGGTTCGTCTGTGCTGTCTTGTTCTGTTGTTACCGTGTGGTGTGAAACAGACGGCGTGAGGGCATGAAACTGCGTATCTGCCAGCGGCGACAAGCGCTGATCATGCACAGCAAAGGCTTGCGGCGTGCACAATAAACTTAGATACAACAGTAAGGCAAAACTACTTAGCCAGCGCATACACCCTCATTCACTTAAGACATCGTTTTAAAGTAACACGATGCCATTTGATAATGAGCGCTTGTTACACCTGGCGCAAGGGGGCGCTGCAAAAATAGCCGCGAATTGCGATTAACGACTATTTTTGCACGACACAGTGGCGTTTACAGCCCGGACAGCAGGCTTTTCAGTAACAGGGCTACTAAGGTCAGGCTACCTAAACCCACCAGATACAGCAGAATAAACCAGACTATTTTAGGTAGTGGCCGGCCATTTGGCAGTGATAGTTTTACCATTAGTAACCCTCCTCGTAGTCTTCCACCTTACCGCGAAAGATATGATAACCCCACAAGGTATAAGCCAGGATCAGCGGTAAAAAGATCAGTATGCCCGGTAGCATAAAGCTTAAGCTGCTGTCAGGTGCCGCTGCGGCATAAAAGCTGATTTGGTGCGGCAGTAAATAAGGGAATAACCCGGCAACCAAACCGGCAAACGCCAGCAAAAATAAACTGGCCGCCAGCCAGAACGGGCGGCTTTCGTGGCGGATGCTGATATGGGCTTCAGCAGCAAACTGGCGCTGTACGCGGCCTAAATCACGGTATAACAGTCTGGCCGCCAGTATTGCCATGAGTGGCAGTAACATTAATATCAGGCTGTGGGCGCCGCCAAACCAGCGCTCGCGGATTTCTGGCTGTTGGTACAGCGTAAATAAACTCACTAACAACATCGCCAGCATAACGAATAGCAGCAAGCGCTGGCCATAGCGCGCTGCTTTTTGCTGAATATCGCCACGACTTTTCATCGTCAGGTAAGTACAGCCCAGCAAAGCATAGCCGGCCATAACGGCTAAGCCGGTAAACAGGCTAAACGGCGTTAACCACTGCAGGCTGGACGAGGCTACGCTGTCTGCGTCGACACCCTGTACCAATACACCCAGCATCAGGCCCTGACAAAATGCGGCAAGGCTGGAACCTATGGCAAAAGCGCGGTTCCACCATACTTTAGAGGTATGAGATTTAAAGCGGTATTCAAACGCCACACCGCGAAAGATCAGGCCAATTAACATCAGCATAATCGGCAGGTACAATAACGACGCAATGCTGGCATACGCCAGCGGAAAAGCGCCAAACAGGATCACACCGCCAAACACCAGCCAGGTTTCGTTGCCATCCCAGACATGCGAAATAGAGCGCATTAAATGATCGTGTTCGGCATCAGTGTTAAACCAGGGGTACAAAATGCCAATGCCCAAATCAAAGCCATCCAGCAGCACGTACATCAGAATGGCAAAACCCAGCAGCAGGAAGTAAAACAACGGTAAACCCATTTGCAGTTCCATTAGTGTTGCTCCTGTTCCGGTTTTATTTTTTTGGCTAACGCTACGGCGTAGCCTGACGCTTTTACACCAATTAGCTGTTGCGACAGTTTTTCCAGTGGCGGCGGCCCTTTGCGGATAAGCTTGCGCATAAAGTACAGGTAAACACCAAACAGCAGGCTGTATGTCAGGACAAACAAGGTGAGTGAAAACAGCACTCGTTCGGCCGGCAGGGGCGACACCACATCAATGGTGCGCACCAGGCCATATACCAGCCAGGGCTGGCGGCCAACCTCTACCACATACCAGCCAGCCAATACGGCAATAATGCCACTGGGGGCCAGATAGCTGCAGGCGGTTAAAAACCAGCGGCTTTGGTATAAACTGCCGCGCCAACGTAAAAAAGCTCCGGTAAATGCGACTAAAATCATCAGCACGCCAATACCGACCATTACGCGGAACGAGAAAAACACCACCGCAACGTTAGGCCGCTCATCAGCTGGTACAGCCTTTAAGCCCATCAGCTCACCGTCGGGATCGTGGGTTAAAATCAGGCTGGCCAGTTTGGGAATACCAATTTCAAAATGGTTTTTTTCGGCCGCTCTGTCAGGAATAGCGAATAACAACAGCGGTGCACCGGCTTCACGTTCGGCCCAAATACCTTCCATTGCGGCCAGTTTTACCGGCTGATGCTCTTTTACATTCAGGCCGTGCAAGTCGCCGACATAAGCCTGTAGCGGCGTTAAAATCAGCGCCAGCCACAGCGTCATTGATAGGCCTTTGCGAGCCATATTTTTATGCTCGCTGTGCCGCAGTTGCCAGGCGCTGGTGGCTAACACGACAAAAGTGCCGGTAATAAAGGCTGCCAGTAACATATGAGTAAAGCGGTATGGCATCGATGGGTTAAAAATCACCTGCCACCAGCTGTCTACCTGAAATACGCCATCAACAATAATGTGGCCTGCCGGTGTGTGCATCCAGGAGTTGGCAGCGATAATCCAAAAAGCCGAAATCCAGGTACCAACTGCCACCACTACCGTAGCCATAAAATGCAGCTTAGGCCCGACACGTTGCCAGCCAAACAGCATAATGCCCAAAAAGCCAGCCTCAAGGAAAAACGCGGTCAGTACCTCGTACGCCATTAATGGCCCCAGTACTGCACCGGTAATGCGGGAAAACTCAGAAAAGTTAGTGCCAAACTCATACGACAGCACTATGCCCGACACCACACCCATGCCAAAGGTAATGGCAAAAGGTTTGATCCAGAATTTAGCCAGTTGCAAATATACCGGGTTGCCGGTTTTCAGCCATAAGCCTTCCCAGATCGCAATCAGTGTTGCCAGGCCGATGGTAATAGACGGAAAAATAATATGAAAACTAACGGTAAAAGCAAACTGCAGACGGGATAGCAGCGCAGCATCCAGTTCCATATTAGCGTCTCCGTTGCTGCAAATAGCGGTATAAAGCAGGTGCTAAGGCTACTGCCACCATCAGGCTTAAAGCCAGAACTTCTGTGATTAATAAACTACTATTCATAACTTACTCTCTTTAATGCGAAATCTGTTCAGTTTAGATATAGCGAGATTTGCAAGATGCTTACCACTTTGTCAGTATACTTATTAGTTTATGATTTATATCAATTTTTATATTTATCTTGTTTGGTGTGTAAACAAGGTTTACGATTCGCGTTCTGAGTTGATGTAAACGAGGTTTACAGTGCCACTGTACTTAGTATTTGAAATAAGCATGCTGCTAACCAGTTGCTGCGCGGTGTTACTGGCTGGCTGGTTGCTGTGGCAGGGCCAGCGCCAGCCAGGTATGCCGGCCTTGGCCGGTTTTGCCGCTATGATGGCACTGTGGTGCGCCGGTCATATCGCAATTTTGCATCAGTGGCCGCAATTGGGTATTGCATTGGTACTGGCAAACCCGCTGATGCCAATGTGCTTTTTACACTTTGCGCTGCAGTTTGTCGCAGCAGGCCGGCCATTATCGTCACGGTTGCAGACCTTACAACGGCAGATGCCGTTACTATATGGTTTCACTTTTGTGCTAATAGCGCTGAGCTGGCAATTTAATGGTGGCAAAATCATTGCTACTACCGGTTTCAGTGCATTTTTTGCTTTTCAGGGGCTGGGTTGGTTAAACCTGGTGTACACAGTATTACTGGGTATTGCTGCCCATGGCGTGCTGCTGTATGGCTGGCGCCATCATTCCGGTAACCGCAGGCGTTCTATTGGCGCCATGTTTATTGCCGGTGGCTGGGGCTTGTTGCTGGCTACCAGTTTTATTTTCCCATCACTTGGCCTGACCTGGTATCCGTATCCAATGCTGTTGTTACCCAGCTATCTGTTATTGCTGGTGTATGGGGTAGTGCGGTATCAGGTACTGGCGATTAATGCTTTTGCCAATAAAGCGCTGTTATGGTTTTGCATGCTGTTGGTGGTGCTGGCACTGATGGCGCTGGTCAGTGCCATGCTGGGGCAGTTTGGTATGCAGGCGTTGTCGGCGGTTCCGGCATTGCAGCTTTGGCTGTATTCGGCCTTGCTGCTGTTACTGTCTGCAGCCTGTTACCAGCCGGTAGCCGCGCTGGCCAGGCGATTAATATACCCCGGTGTTACGTTAAATGAAGCTTTGCTGGAACGCTGGCGTTTGCAGTTGCAGCAAACCGAAAGCTGGACGGAGCTGGCGGCCCTTGGCAGCAAGTTGTTATCGCAACAGTTACGCATGCGTGTTGCCGTGCATTTGCCACAAACTCAGGCAGCGGCGGCACAGCTGCAAATTCACTGCCAGCGCGGGGCCGAAGGCTGGCATTATGAGCTTAAAGGCTGGGATGATGTTACGCCGGGTTACCGGCTGCAGGGCGAGGTGTTTGCTGCCTTATTGCTAAGCAGTTGCCGTATTCTGGAGCAATCGTTAAAACTGGCTGAAGCGGAGCGTAAAAGGCTGGATCAACAGCATCTGGTTGAGCTTGGCGCATTGTCGGCCGCGATGGCGCATGAGCTTAGAAACCCGCTAAATATTATTGCCATGGCAGCAGCAAGCACGGCAGATGAAACCCGCCAGCATATTCAGCAACAGTTAAAACGCGCCGACCGGCTGATTGCCGATTTACTGAGTTATTCCGGCCAGTTGCAGTTGCAATTAACCACAGTGCCACTGAATGCCCTGCTACAAAGCTTAGTGCAGCAACACAACTGGCAAGGGGTAAGCTGCCAGTTGGATGTAGATGAACAACTGCTGATCACCGCTGACGTATACCGTTTGCAGCAGGTGATCGTAAACCTGCTGGATAATGCGCTGGCATTTTGCCGTAACCAGAGCGGCGCCATTATTAAACTGCAGGCGCAGCAGCAGGGTACGCAGTTGCTGCTGTATGTACACAATAACGGCCCGGCTATTGCCAGCGAGCAGCATAGCAGCCTGTTTCAGCCTTTTGTTAGCAAACGGGCCGGTGGCAGTGGCCTGGGGCTGGCGATAGTGCGACGTATTATGCAGGCACACGGTGGTGAGATTAACCACCGCACCGATCTGGGTTGGCCGGTCAGCTTTGAATTACGCTTTAACTTAAATACAGAAGACTCCGCAAATGAATAAAGGCCGTATTTTACTGATTGACGATGAACCGGCATTTCGCCAACTGGCACAAAGCTGGTTGGAAAACAGCGGTTATCAGGTGGTGACGGCGGCCGATTTAACCGTTGCCCGCCAGCACCTACAGCAATTTGATGCTGACTTAATTTTGCTGGATTTATCATTACCGCCCGAATTTAACCCGCAACATACACTACAGGCCTTGCCCGAGCTTATTTCAAGGCCGGTAATTATTTTAACCGGCCATGCCGAGCGGCAACTGGCACTGGATGCCATAGCGCTGGGTGCCTGGGATTTTATTGCCAAGCCGGTCGATCCGGATTTACTGGCTGTGGTAATAAAACGGGCATTGGGTAAGCATCAGCTGGAGCAAGAGCTGAGCCAGCTAAAACAGCAGCGTCAGGCCAACACTGCTGTGCAGCGCTTAATTGGCGTATCACCGGCAATGGAGGCTATGCGTACACTGATCCAACGTATTGCCCCCACTGATGTGCGGGTACTGGTAACCGGGCCATCCGGTACCGGTAAAGAGGTAGTATCACGCGCACTGCATGAGCTGAGCCGGCGTGCGGAGCAGGCCTTTGTGTCTGTGCATTGCGGCGCTATTCCGGCCGACTTGCTGGAAAGCGAGCTGTTTGGTTATGTTAAAGGTGCCTTTACCGGTGCCGATAAAGACCGGCCGGGCCTGCTGAAACTGGCCGATGGCGGTACTTTATTTCTGGATGAAATTGGCGAGATGCCTTTGCCAATGCAGGTTAAGCTATTGCGGGTATTGCAGGAAGGCACCTTTTTTCCGGTTGGCGGCCGTGAGCAACAGAAAATTGATTTACGGCTTATTTCTGCCACCAATGCTAATTTGCCACAACTGGTACAAAAAGGGCTGTTTCGCGAAGATTTATATTACCGCATTAAAGGCATTACGCTGGAAACGGTAGCGCTTAGCAGCCGTAGCCAGGATATACCGCTGCTGCTACAGTTCTTTCTTGAACAGTTATCGCAACAGCAGGGCCAGCGTTTAAAACTGGACAGCACTGCACTAAGCTGGTTTTTACAGCGCGACTGGCCGGGTAATATCCGTGAGCTGAAAAACACGCTGGAAAGCGTAGCTGCTGTGGCACAGGGTGGAGTTATCAGCATGGCTGATATCAGCTTGCTGCATCCCGAAGCCGGCACTGCGGGCACTACTCAAGCGGTAACAGAAACAGGGATACAATTGTTAGACCAGGCAGTGCAGCAATTAGAAATACGCATGATTAAACAAGCACTTGAACAATGTAACGGTAACAAGAGCCAGGCCGCACGCCAACTGGGGTTATCCCGGCAGGGGTTACTAAAGAAAATTGACCGCTACCAACTGGCAGATTAAGGTAGGCAGCAAAACTTGGAGAATAAAAATGAAAGCAGTAGGTTATCAGCAGTCACTAGCGGCAACCGATCCACAAGCCCTGGTTGATATTGAGCTGCCGGATCCGCTAGCCAGTGGCCAGGATATTCTGGTGCGGGTGCAGGCAATATCAGTTAACCCGGTAGATACTAAAATCAGAACGCGGGTTCAGCCTGAAGCCGGTCAATACAAAGTGCTGGGCTGGGACGCAGCAGGCGAAGTAGTCGCGGTGGGCGAAGACGTCAGTTTATTTAAAGTGGGCGACAAAGTGTTTTATGCCGGTTCACTTACCCGCCCTGGCAGCAACAGCGAGCTGCAACTGGTGGACGAACGCCTGGCCGCAGTAATGCCCGAGAACTTAAGCTATGCTGAAGCCGCGGCCTTGCCATTAACCGCTATTACCGCCTGGGAGCTGTTGTTTGACCGGCTGGAAATTCAGCAACCCAGTTTAAAGCACCCGCGCCCTGTGCTGCTGATAACAGGTGCTGCCGGTGGCGTAGGCTCAGTGCTGGTGCAACTGGCCCGGCAATTAACCACAGCAACCATTATTGCTACGGCATCCCGGCCGGAAACCAAACAATGGGTAACCGGGCTGGGTGCCCACTACGTGCTGGATCACAGCCAGCCGTTGCTGCCACAGCTAAAAGCGCTGGATTTAAGCTGCGTAAGCCATGTTGCCAGTTTAACCCACACCGACCAGCATTATGCTGAGCTGGTGCAATTGCTGGCGCCGCAGGGCAAGCTGGCGCTGATAGACGATCCGGTTGGCGGCATTGATATTATGCCGTTAAAGCAAAAAAGTATTTCGCTGCACTGGGAGTTTATGTTTACCCGGGCCATGTTCGGCACGCCGGATATGAGCGCACAGCATCAGCTGCTAAGCGATTTAAGCCGGCTTATTCAGCAGGGCCAGATTAAAACCACGCTAAAACAAACCATGGGCAGTATTAACGCCGATAATTTACGTCAGGCTCACTTGCTGCTGGAAAGCGGTACCGCTATTGGTAAAGTGGTGCTGGAAGGCTGGAACTAACAGGTTAAGCTGTAACAGCAGCCAAATCTGGCTGCTGTTACATCGTCGGGTCAGGCAATTTGCTGATCGTCATTCATACCGCTATACCAGGCTTTAAATAACACTCTTTCAAGCGCCTGTTGCAACGCGTCGTTAATAGGCAAATGTTGCTTACCCAGTTCATAATCCAGTTCGTTTACCTGCTCTTTGGCCATGATCATCATCGGTGGCGGATCAGATTCCAACGCTATCAGTGTGTCCTGATACGGCACCGGCCGATCAGTTTTAATGACCTTGCACACCGACAAAGAGGTTTTACCCTGTTTATCACGATAGCCTGAGGCGCCAAACAAGCGGCAAATACTGGGGCGCTGCTGATACACACTGCACTGGCCCTGTTTGCCATCAAAGGACAGCTTCTGATAAAAAAAACAGCCCTGAGGCTCTGTTAACTCTTCGAGTTGTGTCAGTGTTTGTTCTGCTTTACCTTGATCAAACAAGTGTAATGCCAGCGGCAACATTTCCAGCACCGTCGCTTCTATCGTCGGTTGCAAGCAGCATTCACCGCAGCCGCTGCGGCAATTTAAGCCACGCTGTTGCTGATAAGCTGAAAACGTTGTCGCTATTTCGCCATACACAGCCTCAACACGACGCGATAATTCACGCAGCCGTTGCATTAAAGACTCCGAACGAAATAAGTATAAATTTGGGTTTGCCTGTTAAGGAGCGACGAAATGTCGCCGAGCCATTGTACTGAGTTGTTCAATCTATCAGCAATAGGCGCGGTGAAATATAGTTAGGCTTAAATGGATAATGTCAGCAGGGGCGAGGGGCGCGCTATGGCGTAGCCTTGCACATAATCTACTCCCAGCAGTTGCAGGGCGTCGCGTACGGCTTCGGTTTCAACATATTCAGCAATAGTTCGCATCCCCACAGCTTTGGCTACTTCATGGATAGATTTCACTATGGCTTTGTCGTATTGGTCGTCCAGCAAGTCACGCACAAAGTGACCGTCAATTTTTATAAAATCGGCCGGAAAGTGCTTCAGGTAACTGTAAGATGAAAAGCCACTGCCGAAATCATCCAGCGCAAATAAACAGCCCTGCTCGCGGAAGAACTGAATAAAGCTCAGCGTGTTTTGCAGGTTCACTATGGCCACGCTTTCAGTTATTTCAAAACAGATGCGCTGATAGGGGATTTGATAATCGGCAAAGAGTTGCTGCACCTGTTCTTTAAAACCACTGTCGACCAGCGAGCTGCCAGACAAATTAATACAGCAAAGCTCCAGTTGTTGCAGATGCTGCGGATTTTGCTGCAACCAGCGGAAGTAATGGCGGATAACCCACAGGTCGATTTGCGGCATTAAACCGAAGCGCTCAGCAGAGCTAAGAAAGCTGCCGGGGCCGATCAGGGTATTATCGTCACCGTGCAGACGTAACAACACTTCGTAATGCATGCCACTGTTTTGTTGCTTTAACGACTGAATAGGTTGCTGATACAGGACAAAACGGTCTTGTGCTATTGCATCACGCAGTTGCGCTACCCATTGCATTTCTGCCTGATGGCGCTGGGTTTCCAGATCGTTGCTGTCAAACAGCTGAATACGGTTACGGCCTTTGTCTTTGGCGATACTGCAGGCGGCATTGGCCTGTTTAATCACATCATCGGCGACAACATCATTACCGCTGATTTCAGCAATACCAATGCTGATACTGATCGGGTAAATGCTGTCCTGCCAGATAAAACGGAATTCTTTAACCGCATCCAGCATACGGTAAGCCAGAGCAAAGGCTTCATTGGCATTTTTGCCGGTTAGCAAGACACCAAACTCGTCACTGTCGAGCCGGGCAAGCGGGCCGTTATGACCTACAGTGCGTTTAAATACTTCGCTGAGCTGCTTTAACAAAGCATTACCGGCACTATGGCTGCAGTTGTTGTTGATCAGTTTAAACTGATCTATATCGATATACAGCATGCAGCCTGCCGTAGCGCCGCCTTGCTGACATAGTGCCTGTAGCTGCTGTTCAAAGTAAAAACGGTTGTACAGTGCAGTAAGGCTGTCGTGATTCGCCAGATAGGCCAGTTGTTCATGGGCCAGCTTTTGTTCGGTAATATCAATAACAGAGCCGTGCACAAATGCATCGCGATCATTAACTGAGCGGGCCAGCCTGGCCGACATCAACGCCCAGAACGGGCTGTTGTCTGCGCGTAAGCCCTGAATTTCAAAACCTTTGTTACTGCCCAGCTCTAACTGCCGTATCAGCATTTGCCGCTCGGCTGGATCGGCATAAAAGCGTGCCATACCACTGTCGCTCACGGCCTGCTTCAGTTCATCCAGAGTGTGGTAACCCAGAATATTCAGCAGGGCGTTGTTGGCATTTAACAGTTTGCCATCCAAAGTGGTGGTAAACATGCCCTCAACAGCATTATGAAAAATATCATGATACTGCTGTAACTGGCTGAGAGTTAGGTAGTTTGCGTCGGACTGGCGCGGTATTTTTTGCAAGCCAAAGCTGGTTAATGCCAGACTGAACAGCATTAATAGTTGCAGCAGGTATAGCCAGTCAAAGCCGGTGTTCAGATAACCGGCCTGGCTCAGTGTCAGTAATAACGCACTGCACAGTGTGAATACACAGGCCCAGACAAAGGATCTGGCTTGTGGCTGGCCGGCCAGAGTAAAGCGGACAGCCAGCACAATATTGCTGCCAAGCACCCAGGCCAAAGCCAGAAACAACAGCACTATCCGCAACGGGCCAGAGGCGTATAACGGGCTGAATAACAGCAACATAGCCGCAAAGCTGCTGGCGTAGCTAAGCCAGCGCCACAACGGGCTGTATAAATGCTGTAAAGCATGATGAATAAACAGGTTCAGGCACAATAGTGCTGTACCCACGCTGATATATAAAATGGCCTGGTTTACTTCGGGGTGGCCGGGCCATAGCATCGCAAATGCCATGCCGTTAAGTACGGCAATAACCAGTGCGAAGCTGACAAAAAAGGCGCTGTAGTACAGATAGTTTTTTGCTTTTAAGCGGAAAAACTGTACCAGATTATAAAATGCCAGCAGCAACAGCACGCCTTGTAACAGGCCATCCAGTATGGCGTCTTTTTGCGAGTAGGCAATAAAGCTGGTATAGCGCCACAGCAGTAAATCACTGGGTACTATAGCGGCGTCCTGTATACGGATAAAAATATCGGTTTGCTCATGGGCGGCAAGGTTCAGGCTAACCGCATAGCTGCGATAGGGTAACGCCCTTTCTGTGTAGGGGTAATCATTGCCTGAGCGGCTAAGCAGGCGGATGTCTTGTGTCTGGCTATTGCGCTGGTAGATTTCAATTTTATCTGCCATCGGAAAGTCATATTCCAGCAGCATTTGTCGCTTCAGATGGCTGTTATTTTGCAGGCGGGCAAATAGCCATACTACCTGATGTTCGGCAAACAACACCTGTTGTGAAGGTGCCAGTAAGCTAAACGCATGCTGTTTTTCCGGATCGGCTAAAATATCGTCCAGGCCCAGTTGCAACGGCGTAACCTGAAAATAGACCTGCTGCAACTGCTGCTGTTCTGGCAGCGGGCTGTTTAGCATGTTAACTTCAGCATGAAAAGCATGTGCAGGCAGGGTAAACAGCCAGATCAATAGCAATAAGCAGTAAGTGCCTGTTCTCACTGACAGCTTTCTCCGCAGCAGGTTGGAATGTTAATGAAATGAGCTGTGAACAGTAACATATGCCACGCTATGGTGTCAGCAAAAAACATTGTTTGGCGTGGTTTTGATGCGGATCAGCTAAAGAGTGGTTTATCCGGTTTGAGCACGCAGCAACTTAGGTTATAACTAGATAAGAAAACAACAACACGGAGACATTATGAAACCACTGATACTGATATGCGGGCTTTTTTTGCTGGCAGGAGCGGCCAGTGCGGCTGACATCGCTGCCGGCAAAACCAAGGCTGCAGTATGTGCCGCCTGCCATGGCGCGAATGGTATTTCGATTATTCCTGATTACCCTAACCTGGCCGGGCAAAAAGTGAAATATCTGGAAAGCTCTATCAAGGCTTATCGCGATGGTGAGCGGAAAAACCCGATTATGTCACCAATGGCATCAGGGTTAACCGATGCTGATGTGGCGAATATCGCCGCTTATTTTGCCAGCTTACCGGCCGGTGGCTGATTATCAGCTGCCAGATAATCACTGATCTCATCAATAAAGTCAGCACCATAACGGGCCAGCTTTGTCTGGCCAACGCCTGATATCGCCAACAGGCTGCGGTTGTCTGTTGGCAACTGCTGGCACATTTCAATTAAACTGGCATCGCTGAACACCACAAAAGGTGGCACATCGTCGCGCTGGGCAATATGTTTACGCAGGGTTTTAAGCCGGGCAAATAGAGCCCGGTCATATTGCTGTTTACTCAGGCGCTCTGGTTCGCGTTTTACGCTTTGCAATCTGGGTACGGCCAGCGACAATTCGGTTTCGCCGCGCAGCACCGGGCGGGCTGCCGGTTGCAGTTTTAATACTGAATGCGCAGTAATATCCTGCTGCAGCAAGCCAAAATGAATAAGCTGACGCAAAATGCTCAGCCAGTAATCATGGCTTAATTCTTTACCAATACCCCAGGTTGACAGTTTGTCGTGGCCCAGTTCCAGCACTTTTTGGCTCTGGCCGCCGCGCAGTACATCAATAACATGATGCATACCAAAACTCTGGCCAACACGGTAAACACAGGACAGGGCTTTTTGCGCCAGTTCAGTGCCGTTAAATTGCTGTGGTGGCTGCAGGCAAATATCGCAGTTGCCACAGCGGGTTTGCCGGGCTTCGCCAAAGTAGTTTAGTAACACCAGGCGGCGACAGGTTTGCGCTTCGGCAAAGGCGGCCATGGCTAAAAAGCGCTGCCAGGTCACTTCAGCGCGTTGGGCGTTTTCTTCAGCGTCCAGCCAGCGTTTCATCCGGCCTATGTCTGCCGGATCAAATAACAGCATGGCTTCGGCTGCCACACCATCACGCCCGGCGCGACCGGTTTCCTGGTAATAGGCTTCAATGGTACGGGGTAGCTCAAAGTGCACCACGTAACGAATATTCGATTTATTTACCCCCATACCAAAGGCGACAGTGGCGACAATTAACTGGTAATCGTCGCGTTTAAAGGCATCCTGTACGTTATTGCGCTCGTCGCTGCTAAGGCCGGCGTGGTAAGCAGCAGCGTTAAAACCGCGCTGTTTTAGTTGTTCGGTAAGCTCATCTACTTTACGTCTTGAGCCGCAATACACTATGCCGCTGGCGCCGTCTTGCTGTTGCAGATAGCTGACCAGTTGTTCCACCGGGCGAAACTTTTCCTGTACCGTGTAGCGGATATTGGGCCGGTCAAAGCTGCCCAGATGCACTAACGGCTGCTGCAGGTTCAGCTGTTGCAGAATATCCTGGCGTGTGGCGCCATCTGCTGTGGCGGTTAATGCCATTACCGGTACGGTTGGGAAACGCTGCTTTAATAATGCCAGCGCCATATAGTCTGGCCTAAAATCATGGCCCCACTGTGAAATACAGTGCGCTTCATCAATGGCAAACAGGCTGACACCCAAATCTTGCAGGCGGTCGAGAAATTGCGGTTGTAACAGGCGCTCGGGGGCAACGTACAGCAGTTTTAGCTCACCACGGCGCAGCCGGGCAAATACCTGCAGTATTTCTTCGCGGCTTTGGCTGCTGTTAATAAATTCAGCGGCAATACCATTGGCCTGAAGTGCATCAACCTGGTCTTTCATCAGTGACATCAGCGGGGATACCACTAAGGTGATCTGCGGCAGCAATAATGCCGGTAATTGATAGCACAACGATTTACCACCACCGGTTGGCATGAGCACAAAGCTGTCCTGACCTTGCAAGGCAGCCTGGATCACATCCAGTTGGCCATCACGGAATTCACTGTATCCAAAGGCTTGTTTTAACAGGGGCAGCAGATCGTCTATCACTTAATACCATCGGGTAACGAAAATAAGCCGCCATTCTAATGGCAAACGCGGTGCTCAGAAACAATAAATTCAGCTTATCCGCTGCAATGGTTTAGTTGGCTGACTAATTTTAGCCGTTAAGTGAGATGCTGGCCGTGCTTATTTGGGCGTATAATAGTGACTCATTTACCGGAGCCTGCCTGCATGTCGTTAAGTCGCGAACAAAAACTGGGGGGCATTTTCGCCGCCAGTGCTTACAGTTTATGGGGTGTCGCCCCGCTTTACTTTAAACAGATTGATTTTATTCCGGCAACAGAAATTCTGCTGCACCGCATTGTCTGGTCTTTTGTTTTGTTGCTACTGGTTGTGCTGGCGCTGCGTCAGGGCGATAAAGTACTGGCTATTTTGCGTCAGCCTAAAATGCTTGGCTGGCTGTTGCTGTCGGCTTTATTGCTGGGCGGCAACTGGGGCCTGTTTATCTGGTCGGTAAATAATCACCACATGTTGGATGCCAGCCTGGGGTACTACATTAATCCGCTGCTTAATGTGCTGCTGGGTATGATGTTTTTAGGTGAGCGGCTGCGCAAAATGCAATGGGCGGCGGTAGCGCTTGCCACCAGTGGCGTGCTGATCCAGCTGATCACCTTTGGCTCACTGCCGTGGATAGCGCTGACATTGGCTGGCTCTTTTGCTATTTATGGTTTGATGCGTAAAAAACTGGCGGTAGATGCGATTACCGGCTTGTTTTATGAGTCTTTGTTATTGTTACCGTTGGCGTTATGGTACTGGTGGCAGTTTGCCGACAGCAGTGCGGCAAATTTATTAGCCAATAACTGGCAGCTAAATGGCTATATGATGGCGGCGGGTTTGGTTACCACTGTACCGTTATTGTGTTTTATTGCTGGTGCCCGGCGTTTGCAATTATCTACTATGGGCTTTTTCCAGTACATAGGCCCAAGCTTTATGTTTGTGTTTGGTGTCTGGCTGTATCACGAGCCGTTTGCGGCAGAGCGTTTTGTTACCTTTGGTTTAATTTGGCTGGCGTTATTGCTGTATACCGCCGATGCCTGGCAATTTAACCGCCAGCGCCGGCTGCAGGCAAAACTAAAATAGCGTAAGCTTAAAACGGGCACAATAAAGGAGCATTATGATGGCCGGTACCATTGATTTAATTGCTGTTATCTGGTTTTTTGGCTTATGGATTGGTTATACATTATTTGCCAAACGCCGTGCAAAAGTGGTGTCTTGTTTGTCGTTTGAGCTGCGGCGTAAACGTAACGACTGGATGCAAAAGATGCTGCTGCGCGATAACAAAATGGCCGATGTCGGGCTTATTTCTACGCTGGAGCGCAATGTCACTTTTTTTGCATCCAGTACCTTACTGATCCTGGCGGGTTTGCTAACGGTAATGACAGCCGCAGACAAGCTGAGCCTGATGTTATCTAATCTGGTGCCATGGGCCAGCTACAGCGAAAGCGCGGTACAACTGAAGCTATTATTGCTGGCGTTTATCTTTGTGTTTGCTTTTTTCCAGTTTACCTGGTCATTACGCCAGTATGGTTTTTGTGGCGTATTAATTGGTGCCGCACCGGATGGCCGCGATATGACTGCTGATGACCAAAAGTTATATGCCAACCGCGCTGCTAAAGTAATTGATCAGGCCGGCCACTCGTTTAACTACGGTTTGCGTTCGATCTATTTTTCATTATCGGCGTTAACCTGGTTTATCGATCCGATAATGTTTATGGTGGCATCCGTTGTCGTGATGATGGTAATGAAGCACCGTGAGTTTCATTCTAAAGTGCTCAAAGCCTTGCAGGAATGCTGAGTTAAGATGCAAAATGCCCGGGGCTGCAACTGCAACCCCGGGCATTTGAACAAACTAAGCCGTTAGTCAGCTTAACCTGTTTAGTTCTGGCGGGTTTCAAAAGCGCGCACTACGCGCGATACGCCATCAACATGGCGGGCAATATCTACTGCTTTCGCCGCTTCTTGTTCGGTAACCAAACCCATTAAAAACACTTCAGCGTTTTCTGTTACCACTTTGATATTCAGGCCGCTTACCTGCTCATCCGCCAGTAATTGCGTTTTTACTTTGGTGGAGATCCAGCTGTCGCGGGTGCGGGTGGTCATGGCGGTGTTGTTACCCAGGCGGATCTGGTTTTGTACATCGCGTACACCATCAATGTTGCCAACCAGTGCCTGGGCTTTCTGGCGTATGGCTTCGCTTGACGTTTGGCCGGTAAGCAGCAACACACCGTTATAACTGGTTACGTTGATATTGCTGCCCTCAGCTGTGCTGGCATCATCAGATAAAGCGCGCTTAGCTTTTAGTACCACATTTTTATCATCAATTTGCGCACCCAGAGTGCGTCTGTCATTGGCTGATGTTACCGCAGTGGCGCCGCCGGCAACCACAGCAGCGGCACAACCTTGCAATAACGCCAGCAGTGTACAGGCACAGACTAACTTTAGCGTATTCATAAATCTCCTTGTTGTGGGAACAACGTCATATCGATCAGTTCGCACAGACTGTGCAGTAAAAAGGTATAGCATTCAAAAATCCGGGCTGGCCGGTGTACCGGCACTTTCAGCTCAACATCTTGTTGATTCAGTAAACCAGACAGCTCGCCACTGGTGTCTACCGTCAGGGCTATCACTTTCATGTCGTTAGTTAATGCTGCTTCGACGGCTTTTATTAAACTTGGTTCGGCGCCGGTAAGTGAAATAACCAGCAGTACGTCGTTACTTTGCCCCAGCGCTTTGATTTGCCGGGCCAGATAATCCTGCTGATGGCAATGCTGCAGGCTGTGGTTATGCGGTAATAATGCCAGTGCCGGCAGTGTCGGGCGTTCGGTTTCAAACTGGTCCAGCAGCAACTGGGCAAAATGGTTTGCCAGTGCACTGGTGGCGCCTTCGCCGCAACAAATAATTTTGCCGCCGCTAATCAGGTTATTCACAATAACACAGGCGGCATTTTCCAGTGGGCCTGCTAGGCTTTCGCCAGTGGCTATCATGGTTTGAATATTTTCGCTAAACAGCTGGCGAATATGCTCTTGCATCAGGGTATCCTGCTTGTTGTACTACTGCGTAATCGCATTTTTTATCCATTGATACTGATATGGCGGCTGGCCTTCAATCGCCAGCACATCAAGCCTGCAGGCGGTATCGCTTAATTTGTGTTGGTGTAAATACCAACGGCTGGCGCGCAGCAGCTTTTGCTGTTTGGCTGCTGTAACGGCCGCAATAGCACCGCCAAAAGCAGTGCTGGCGCGGTATTTTACTTCAACAAATACCAGTGTGGTGCTGTCACGCATAACTAAATCTATTTCACCGGCTTTACACTGATAATTTTGCTGCACCAGCTGTAATCCCTGGCGTTGCAGATACGCCATAGCAAGTTGCTCATACAGCTGGCCCAGCTTATTCATCAGTTAATCAGGGCTCCTGCACCGCCGATAATCGGCTATTACGGTAACTGGCCCAGCTTAACTGGCGCACTATGCTGCCATCCGGGCTAAGCCGCAATTGGCCGGTCAGGCCAGGAAAAACGGCAGACGGTAATTGCTGCTGCTGGCGCAGGCTGCCCACCAGTTTGAAGGCATCATACCCCATGGCGAACAAACGCTGCAGAGTTTCGTCCTGTTCTTTAAACAATTGCTGGTATTGCGCCCGCAACTCGACTGAACTTTGCTCGCCCAGCATCCAGGGCATTTCAGTAAAAGTAAGGCCGTTTAAATCACGTAAATCTGTGCTGCTAAGGCTGGTACTGTGGCTGCGCGAACTGGCATAAATAGGCAGCCGTGGTGCTGTGGGGCTGACAGACACATCGACAAAGGGTTTAAACAACTGGGTTTGCACCGGATCGGCAATCAGGTAGATGGCATCAATATCTAACCGGCTGTGTGGTTCGGTTTCCAGTTTTTGCGGCACCAGGCTATTAATTTGTTTTAAGCGCTCACGGCTGCGGTCGGTTTCCAGCAAACTGGCAATCAGCGCTTCCAGATCTTCTTTGCTGTTAAACTGATAGCTTTCTGCTGGTGGATGGCCCAGTTGCTGCCACTGGCGGCTAAAGTGCTGCTGCATCCGCACAGCAATGTTATTCGCTGCACTGATCACCACCGGGCGGCGGTAACTTTTTTGTTGAAACAGTTCGGCCACCTGTGTTGCTTCGTCTTCCATGCTAAGGGCAAAATAAAATTTATCTTTAGCATCAGTTTTGTTGGTGTCGTGGGTATTCAAAAACAGCGTTGGCCAGGGCCAGTCAGCTTCGTTGCTAATGGTGTCGACCTGATCTTTTAATAAAGGCCCGATGACAAACTCTGCCTGCAAGGCGCTGATTTGCTCACGCAGTGCTGCGGCTGGTTGTTGGCTGTCGATAAACACTAACTCGGCATTGTTGGCACCGGCTGCGGCCAGAATACCGTACTGAATAGCCTGTGCATGCTGGCGGAATTGACCTTGCAGCGGCAGCAACACGGCAATTTTTGCTGGCTGAAACGGTTGCAAGCTAAACAGCTGCTGCACGGCTTCGGGTAGCTGTTGCAATGGCGGCATATTGCTGTAGCGGCGTTGCCAGTCAGTAAAAGCCTGCTGCAATACTTCAGGCTCACCAATATGACGCCGGCTTAGCTGCGCCAGATTAAGCCAGGCCAGTGTATTTTGCCGGGCATTTACCCGCAGGCTTTCCAGTTGGCTGTCGCTAAGGGCGCTCAGATTGCGCCAGAGCAAATCATTGTACTGTGGGTAGTTGGCGCTGATATCGGCGTACTGTTCCAGTTGCAACAAGCTGCGGCTTGCGGCCAGATAGCGGCGTTGCTCACTGTGATAGCTGGCAGTTAGCCAGAGAAATTCGGCCTGATCGGCACGGGCAACATCTTTTATGTCGGTTTTTTCCAGCAAGTTGCTCAGGTTTGCCTGCTGGCCGGTAGCAATATATGCATGCAGCAATGGCAGCAGGTTTTGCTGGCGGATCAGTGGAAACGGGCTTTGCTTCAGGTTTTCACATATGGCCAGCGCCAATAGGTAATCCTGCTCAATCAGCGCCTGACGCGCCGCTTTAAGCAAATGATAATGTTGCGGCTCGGCCTGATAATTCGCCGCCAGTTGGTATAGCTGACGGGCAGCAACACCAGGTTGAGCGGTATCTTTGGCTGGCTCTTCACTTTGAGATACCGTATCTGCCGGGCGTTGTTGCGGGCTTTGCGCGCAGCTGCTTAGCACGCCTGCGGCGCAGAGAAATAACAAAGGCTTTAATTTGCTGGAAGTCACAATGCACAGTACCATAGCGAAACAATGGTCTTATCTTACTGAGACTGCCGGTTAAGCTCAATTAAATAGCGTACATTAATCATCAAATGGCAAAAGATAACGGTTTTTTATATGTAGTGGCGACGCCAATAGGCAATCTGGACGACATCAGCCAGCGCGCTGTTGACACCTTAAAGCAGGCCGATTGGATAGCTGCTGAAGACACGCGCCATACCGGGCGCTTGTTATCGCATCTTGGTATCAGTGCCAAAACCATAGCACTGCATGATCACAACGAAAAGCAGCGTGCCGCCAGTATTATCCAGAAATGTTTGGCCGGAGAGCACGTGGCGCTGGTATCAGACGCAGGTACGCCGCTGATCAGCGACCCCGGCTACAGCTTAGTGCGCCAGTGCCGCGACGCCGGTGTACGGGTAATTCCCATTCCCGGCCCTTGTGCGCTGATTACCGCGCTGTGCGCCGCTGGTTTACCGACCGACAAATTTCATTTTATCGGCTTTTTATTGCCGAAAAGCCAGCAGCGGCAAAACCAATTGGCAGATATTCCGGCCGGTGTCGGCACCATTATTTGCTATGACACGGCCAGACGGATAAAAGATACGCTACAGGATGTAGCTGCTGTGTTCGGACCTGAGCGCGAGCTGGTACTGGCCAAAGAGCTGACCAAAACTTTTGAGCATCTGGAATATGGCACCGCAGCACAAATTACTGCCTGGCTCGAAGCTGATCCGCAGCGCTGCCAGGGTGAAATGGTATTAATGATAGCGCCAACACCCAAAGCCGAAAGTGAAGTAAGCGATGCTGAACTTGGCACACTTAAACTGTTGTTAACCGAGTTGCCGCTAAAAAAGGCTGCGGCGTTAACGGCACAAATTCATGGCGGCAAGAAAAACGCTTTATATAAAGTGGCACTGCAATTGTCTGGTGAAACCGGATAAAACCGGTATAATCGCCGCCGTGAGTTGGCCAAGACAATCGCTGCCTGCGCAAGCAGGGGGAGGAAAGTCCGGGCTCCACAGGGCAGGGTGCCAGGTAACGCCTGGGGGGCGTGAGCCTACGACCAGTGCAACAGAGAGCAAACCGCCGATGGCCCACGCAAGTGGGATCAGGTAAGGGTGAAAGGGTGCGGTAAGAGCGCACCGCGCGGCTGGCAACAGTTCGTGGCACGGTAAACTCCACCCGGAGCAAGATCAAATAGGCCCCCTTTGGCGCGGCCCGCGTTGGGGGCGGGTAGATTGCTTGAGGCTTAAGGCGACTTAAGTCCTAGAGGAATGATTGTCACTCTGGCAACAGAGCACAGAACCCGGCTTAAAGGCCGGCTCACACCAAACACCACAAAAACCGCAGCTGTAACAGGCTGCGGTTTTTTTGTTTTATCTGTCCCTGATTATCAGACCCCAATTATTGCCGGAATCAGATACTATAGTGATATGTTTTGACGTTACGTTGTCTTGGAGGATTTTATGTATCAATTAAAATCGCGGTTGTGTCTTTTGGTGTTATTGGCAGGTATTTCAGCTTGTGCAGCTGAAAACTCCGGACAAGGCAACAATAAAAAAGATGCAAGCACTGTAGCAGACTACTACAAACAGCTGAGTATTTTGCGACAGGAGCAGGAAAGAAAAAACTATGAAAGCTATATCGCTGATTGCAAGTTTGGCTTAGCGGAGCTGTCATGGCAATCGAGAAGAAGTGAATTATTAGAAGGTGCCTACCAGACATGCATGCGTGAGTTTAGAGCCGACTTGGATGAAGAGGGCTTCCACAAGGCAGTTGTCCTGGAACTAAAAGCATCAGCTCTTTGGCTGGACAGTGCGCTATGGTTACATAAAAAGGGATTGTATGTGCCTTTGGCACTGGACTTGTGTCAGCAACTGGCAATTGCGCCAGAAAAATTCTTATACCTCCCCAGAATGTCAAGATATCCTATTCAAGCTGCCCGGGATGGGATTGAGGGGAAGGTGGTCGTTACTCAATTATTTGATGACGCCGGTTTTCATAAAGAGTTTGTTGAAATTGTCAGTACTCCTGAAAGAGTGTTTTCCAGGACAGCGGAGAGGTTATTTAACCGCTCAACGGTATGCCCCACGGGGGCGGAAGTTACAAATACAATAACTATTGATTTTATTTTGGAAAAAAATAACAAGCCGGGTTATGAGTTGTCAGGGGGATCATGAGCATTTCGCCAATAATGCGGTAGCTGGTCGTATCAAGTAACTGGCTGCAGTGGTGCAACTTGTTGTGCTACTGCTCTGCTTTAAAGCAACTCTTCCCCCTGCTTTTCTGCTTTCCTCTTCCCGGAACAATTATCACTACTTAGCGCTTGATTTGTAAAGCTTGTTGCAAAATTGGCGAAAAAACAACTTGTGAATTTGTAATTATTTGTATATCTTGCTGTCCGTTCAGCTTGAGTTAATGTAGCCCAGTTCTCGTTTCAAGCTAATACAATTAAAAGGCAAACTGTACCGAAAGGTCAGGACGCAAAGCCGCTGGTCTAATAGTGTTCGTTACGAATGTTAATGATGGCAGTGGTTGCATTAGCTTAGTCACATCTGTTTGATGTCAATCATGGCGGTACTTTACCGTTATCCGATTATGCCTATCTATGCCGTCTGTCTTTATTCGTCGTGTGGCGCAGCCATCACGGCTTCTTCATTTGGTTTGCCATTGGTGCCAGAGCGCATCGGATGATTTTTTTTGCATGGAGAGTAAAAAATGTTGAAAAAGAACTTAGCCCTTAGCGTAGTTTATGCGTTAACCCTGGCCGGTTTGACCGCTTGTGGTGGTGGCTCTGACAGCGCAACAGATACATCGGTTTCAGTACCAACACCGACACCGACACCGACACCGACACCGACACCAACACCAACACCAACACCGACACCAACACCAACACCAACACCAACACCAACACCAACACCAACACCAACACCGGTAGTTATTGCGTCTGAATTTGCTGCTGCAACTTATATTCGTCAACATAATGGTGAGTTGAGAGAAATTGTTATTCTGAATGACAGTTTGCTGTACAGCGTGACTGGCTCCGGTTCGAATGTTTATGGTCGTTTTGACGATATAAGTAGCTTTGTTACTGAAAACAAAATTGTTGATGCGGAAGGTATTATTAAATCAGGCATTAACCCTCTCTTGGCTGATGCGACTTTCAGTGCTGAATTAAGTTTCAACGACGATAAAATGGTAGACAATCTGTCGAATGTCAGTATAGCTAGTCCTATACTCACCAGTTTTTCAACGTCAGCCCTGGTCGCAGTCGACAATTTAACTGATTTACCATTGCTTAATCAGCAGTGGATAACTAGTCATTTTTCTTCATTTGAAATTGATACTGGACTGGTACTTCGTGCCACTGATATTAACAACTGCGATATCAGCGGTACTTTGACAGAACAAGATAACAAAGTATTTTCAGCATCGCTGACGTACAGTAGTTGTCAGCAAGCGGGCCAATATGAAGGTGCATTATGGGCGTATCAGCTTGACGATGTTAAATATTTAAATTGGCTCGCATTTGATGAAAAGCGTCAATTTGTTTCTGGCCGAATTGATAGTGCAGAGAGTGCACAGGAATATTTTGCCCGCAACGGCAACCTCAAAGCGGGAGTGCATATTAATACTGCACAGGAAATAATGATTAGCAAAGGAGACCAGATACATTTAGTTAATATATTTGGCAGTAGTAGCTTTGCCTTAACGCAAAAGGCTTCAGAGGATAGCGCTAAATTAGAAGCAGATGGCAGAGGACTGTACATGAGTAGATCTGCTGTTGCACAGTTTGAGTTAACTTTCTCTGCTACAAGTAATAACCTTGAAGGCAAGGTTGCATTCCAGACTGATATTATCAGTACTGAATTTACAGTTAGAAATCTACAACCCATATCGCAGAATAAAATGCTGGAGTCGCTGGCCGGTACATGGGATGGATTGTCTGTTACTGACTCTGGTGAAGTTAGCGGAACTGTATCTGGTTGCTCTGTAACTGGCAAAGTTGTTGATTATCAGGCATCTGTTGCTGATATCAGTATGACATTAAGTGGCTGTGACATCGCAGGTGATATTAACGGTCTTGTTGCTGGCTGGACTCAGGATTCTGGCGAAGTTTTGGCGCTGAGTTTATTTAATGACGGTGCTCAGGTACAAAGATTGTCAGGTTATATTGTCAGGTGACTGTCGAAATTGGTCTAAAAAAGCCCGCATAAAGCGGGCTGAAAAATCACCAGGAACGGTGGGTTTAGAAATCGAAACCGACAGATAACTGCAGGCGACGCGGGTTGTAGTAACGTGTTGGCTCGCCATACGTGGTTGAGGTAGCAAGTTGATTTATCCGATAACCTGTTTGACGATCAAACACGTTGAACAAATCAGCACGGAACTTCAGTACGTATTTATCTGCAAAGGTAAAGTTCTGGTTATAGCTCAGGTCCAACTGCCAATGGCTGGCACTGCGACGGCTGCCGGCAGGTTCAGAATAACGGATGGTGCCAGCGCTGTAACCGTAGTAGTTACCGTCCCAGGTCTCCCATGGTTGGCCTGATTGATACACAAAGTAAGCACCAATATTGGCTTCCCAGTCTGTGGTGTAGTAACCAAAGGCTTTAAACAGATGCGGTTTATCGCCCGCTAGCTTACCGTACTTGTTGTCCCAGGAATAACGGCCAGGACCATCGCCATAGTTTGAAGAGCCGATAAAAATATTGGCGTCATTCCCTGTAGTGGTGTTGTCCTGGTCAAAGTTACCGTAGTAGTGGCTCCATACATATGACGCATTGAAGTAGGTGCGGTCACCAAAATATTCAGCTTCCAGGCTCACTTCCCAGTATTTGGTCTGGCCATCGTCTATCTCGGCAATCACATAGGTGCCACCTGATGGAGTGCCAATACCGTCGTAGCGCTCTGCTAAATCGGGTATATATAAGCCTCTATCAGCGATATGTGCAGGTACGCCCGGTGCCTGGCTGCTTTCTGGGTAGGCAGCAATACGGCCATTATTTGGCATATCCTCTAAGAAATGAGAGCCATAACGGTAACGGGTATGGCCACGCAACTGCAAGCGGTCTGTAATTGCCTTAGTGGTACCAAGCGTGATTTCATCGATACGGTGTGGCTTCAAATTATCGGCAAATAATTTACCGGATGAACCACTGGCAGCACCTGAATCCAGGTAATTACCGTCTTCGTCAAAGTACACTTTTAACGACTGCTGGGTATTACGATCCCAGGATGCAGCACGGGCCAATGAACTGGCTTCAGGGTTATAGCTGGCGTAGTTCGCAAATACGGAGTTTTGGCCATCGTATTTCCAGTCAATGCCCAGGCGCGGCTGAATCATATCTTTCCAGTCAAAAGAGTACATCTTGTACTTCTCGCCCATAGCAACTTCCCAGCCTGAACCATTGGCAGCATTCGCGCGTAAGCCCTGGCCATACAGGGTGTCTTTGCTAATCAGCACGCCAATGTTGTAGGTAAAGTCGCCATGTTCAATGGTGTCGTTAATTTCCAGGTTCCATGATTCCGAGATCGAGCTGATAGCCGACACAGCTTGGCCAGACTCATTCACAAAGCTCATCTGTTCAGTTGTGGTAATGTAATATACAGAGGTCGGGTCTAGGTCAGCTAAGCTACCGTCCAGAGCTACATTGCGGCCTCCGTGATAACTGATAGAGCCCCAGCCATTAGAGAAGCGGCTTAATTCTTCTTCTGCTTCAGAATATTTCAAACCAACGTGAATGGAGTGAACCAGAGTATCACCAATAATTTCATGGTCTAGTGCTAGCTCAAAGCCATCACGGAAGAAATTCTGGTTATTATACTGGAAGTAAGCACCAACACCGCCGCCGCCTGTCATCACGCCATTTTCAGTATAGCCGTAGCGATTAATCAGCTGTTGTGCACCGACATTAAAGCTGGCGGCATCAACTTCAGTATCTGCCAGCAAATCAGGTACATTGAAGTAACCCATTTGCTCCAGGTTAGCTATGTCCAGTGATGCCCCCAACTGAGGCACCAAGCCTAGCTCTACGTCAGGTTTGCCACCGGTTTTATAGTCAAATTTATTAATGTTAAAACTTAAGGTGGTGTAGTCGCCCAAAATATAGGAACCGTCAAAGGTAAAGATTTTCTGGGTTGCCTGATCGCCAACAGAAACAGAATCTGCTTCAAACTCACCGATACTGCCGCCCGTTACAATACGGTCTGAATCACGGTAGCTGAGGTTTAGCAGTAAGTCGTCGGTAGGTGCCCAGGTTAATTTACCAAAGTATTCATCGCGGTCGCTCTTATAGGCCTTGGTTGGGCCATAAGCGGTAACTTTGTTAGAGCCTTTTTCTTCCGGGCCATAGTAAGAGCCGTAGAAAAATAACTGATCCTGAATAAGTGGGCCGCTCACCGCCGCTGTTATCCAGGTTTTATCAACGTCTTGCTCAACACCATCTTCAGGTGAAGCGCTGAAGTTTTTATTTTCTATTTTGTACTCAACAGAGCCTTTAAACTCGTTGGTACCAGATTTCGTTTTAGTGTTAATGGCAAAACCACCAGAGCGGTTAAAGCCAACCGCTTTGGCACCGCCACGCTCCATCGACACCATTTCAATGTCGTGCGTTGAGGGTTCAGAAGCCAGGTTACCGAACAACGGCATTGAAACATCAACGCCATCGAAACCATATTTATTGTGAGCACCAGAGCCACCGGCAGACGGGCCTAAGGTACCGTTTTCGGTATATTGGACACCCGGAATAATTTTTAGCATGTCGCGGAAAGTCTGACCAACAGGCAAAGCTTCAACCACATCTGAGCCTAGTGAGTTACTCAGGGAAGAATTGCCTTGCTGAGCGAAAAACGGTGAGCCCACAATCTGGATTGTTTCAATATCAGACGTTTGCGGTTGCAGATCCACGTTCACGTTGGACGTTTGGTCCAGCAGTACGTCTACTTCCATGGTTCTGACAGAGCCGTCGGCTGCGGTAATGGTTAGCGTGTAGCGGCCGGGGATCAGCAGTGGCAAGTTAAAACTGCCGTCTTCACGGGTTTGTACAGTACGCGGACGGGGTAGTACCGGGCTGGATGCTACAACGGTAACGCCTTCAACTGAGGTGCCTGTTTGCTCGGTCGTTACTTTACCTCTGATACCGCCTGCTTGCTGAGCTAAGGCCGGAGCACAAGCTAACATGCCAGCAAGTACAAACGCCGATACTGTTTTCGGTGAGCTAAAAGCGCGCTGCGTTGCGCAGGCTAAGCGGCTTTTAGCCAGGGTATGCTGTGTTGACTTCATCACTTTCTCTCCTGGATTTACAATTGTGTCTTATTTTTTATCGCTATCCGTTTGTCGGGTTCTGTTCGCCCGTTTCTGATGTTTGTTGGCAGATGTTTATTTTCTGCTCAAAATTAACATAGCAATATTTTATTTCTTTTGAAAATAATTTATGCTGATTTTTCAAAATAATTGGAATATTTCATTCCTTGGCAGTATGGTTATGCCAATTGATGAGTGAAAAAAGCCTGAAAAACAACGTATTTGAAGGAGTCTGAATGAGAAAGCTGTTATTACTGCTGTGTTGCTGGTGCAGTGCTACTGTTGCAGCCTTTGCTGAAGAACAGTTTAGTACCGATGTGCCATTGCTGCGGCAGGAACAGCTGAACAGCACTTTTTGGCAGACGAAACTCACCGGTGCCGACAAACTGCTGTTAAGTACTGAGCAAATAGCCGGGCGTAACCAGCAAACTTTTAACCAGCAGAGCGAAATGCAGCTATTGCAAAACCTGCCCGCGCATTACAGTAAAAATGAGCTGACGGCTATTTTACAGGCTGTCAGCAGCGTACCTGAAGCGCCACGCTTTTATGCAGATGGCAGTGAGGTAACGCCAAAGCAGTGGCAAGGCTACACGGCATTGCTGGCGCAAAAACAGATTAAACCACAAACTGCAGTGCAGTTTGGTTTGGTGGTTAAACGCACCGCGCTGCGTGCTTTTCCTACAGATGACAGGGTTTTTAATGCACAATTAAATACCGATCTTGATCGCTTTGCTGAAACCGCACTGTTTGTGGCCGATGCCGTGGCTGTGTTGCATCAGAGCCGCGATAAAACATGGCTGTTGGTACGCAGTTTTAATTATACCGGCTGGGTGAAAGCCGCTGATATTGCTATTGGCAGCAAAGAGCAGGTATTTGCCTACACCGCTAAGACACCTTTTCTGGTAACTACCGGGGCTAAGGTGCGCACTGCCTACAATCCTGAATTAGAGGCTATTTCTGAACTGCAGCTGGATATGGGCATCCGTTTGCCGCAACTTAACGCCGCAGAAATTGGCGCAGCAGAAACCGGTTTTAAAGTGCATGGCCAGAACCCGGCGGCGAGCTACATAGTGCAGTTACCGCTGCGCCGCAACGATGGCAGCCTGACCTTTACGGCTGCGCTTATTCCACGCTCCGAGGATGTACATCAGGGATATTTGCCGTTTACAGCCAATAATATTGTGGCACAGGCGTTTAAGTTTTTAGGCGAGCGCTACGGCTGGGGCCATGATTACAATGGCAGGGACTGCACCGGCTTTATTTCAGAAATTTTTCGCAGCTTTGGCTTTTTAATGCCTCGCAATTCCGGCCAGCAGGGTAATGGCACTTATGGCAGCAATGTCAGGTTTGACAGCCAAAGCAGTAAAGATGACAAGCTAACTGCGATACAGCAGGCACAGGTTGGCGATTTACTGTATTTCCCCGGCCATGTATCACTGTATCTGGGCATGCAGGATGAGCAGCCTTTTATGATCCACGATGTAAATACCCTGGTGTATCCGACAACCAATGGCGGGCTTTATGTCGGTACCCTCAACGGTGTAGTGGTTACGCCGTTACTGCCATTAAATGCCAATCCGGAGCAATCTTATCTGGATGCGCTCTATGCTATTAAATCACTGCGTTAACAGAGGCAACTATGAAAATAACTGATATCAGACTGGGTATGTTACGTGTGCCTCTGAAAACCCCGTTTAAAACTGCACTGCGCACCGTAAATACCATCGAAGATGTGGTGGTGATGGTGGAAACTGACACCGGCCACCTTGGTTATGGCTCAGCACCCGCCACCGCGGTGATTACCGGCGATATTCATGGCTCTATCATTGAAGCTATCCGCACGGTGATTAAACCTAAAATTGTTGGGCAGGAAGTAGCTGATTTAAATCATATTATCCGCCTTATTCAAAATTGTATTATGAAAAACTACAGCGCCAAGGCGGCGGTAGAAATGGCAGTGTATGACTTGTTCGCGCAGTTATATAAAGCACCACTATATAAAATACTTGGCGGCGGCGTGCCTAAAATAACCACAGATATTACCATCAGCGTGGATTACATCGACAAAATGGTGGCCGACTCGTTAAGCGCGATTGATCGGGGCTTTGAAACTTTAAAAGTAAAAGTAGGCAAAGATATTGGTGTCGACATTGAGCGGGTTAAAGCTATTTATGCTGCAGTGGAAGGCAAAGCGTTAATCCGGCTGGATGCAAATCAGGGCTGGACAGCAAAAGAGGCGGTATATGCGCTGCATAAACTCGAAGATGCCGGAGTACGGCTGGAACTGGTAGAGCAACCGGTGAAAGCTTATGATTTAGACGGTTTGAAATACATTACCGAGCGCGTACATACGCCGGTAATGGCCGACGAGAGCAGCTTTGGCCCGCGCGAGGTAATTGACCTTATTAAGATGCGTGCTGCCGACATTATTAATATTAAGCTGATGAAAACCGGCGGTATTGCCAATGCTATTAAAATTGCCGATATCTGCTCGTTTTACGATATGCAGTGCATGATAGGCTGCATGCTCGAAGGCAGTATCAGCGTTGCAGCTGCAGTGCATGTGGCGGTAGCAAAATCAGATGTTATTACCAAAATTGATCTGGACGGGCCGTCGCTGTGCTTGTTTGACCCGGTAAAAAGCAGTGTGAAGTTTAATGATGCGGATATTACCATTGAAGATGCACCGGGGCTGGGCATTACCGCTATAGAAGGGCTGGAAATGCTGCCATAAGGCTGCTACAGGTTTTCCAGCAAATCCGGCAGCTTGCTGTTTTCTTCCAGCTGGTAATCATTATTCAGCTGCTGGCACAGCAATAAGTAGACAATATGGCACAGGTGCTGCTGTGCCAGTTGCACCAATATCGGGTTAAGCCGCACGTTTTCATCGCCATGTAACACAAATAGCGCTAAATCTGCCGCCAGGCTCAGCGCATTGGTTTTATAACTGGTAAGGCTGATAATACGAATTTGCCGCTGGCGGGCAAATTTGGCCAGTTTCAGTAAATCGTTATTCTGGCCAGACTCGGACACCAGCAGTAATACACTGTTGCTGCTAAGCATACTGGTTAGCTGCAAGGTGACGGCCGGATCACTGTTGGTCAGTGCCAGCTTACCCAGCTGCAACAAACGGAATTGCATATCATGGGCTACGATGCCGGACTGGCCAAAACCCGCGATCAGAATTTTATCTGCCTGCGACAGCAAGTCGGCTACATCCAGCAAGGTTTTTTCGGCATTAATTTCCAGTAAGGCGCGAAAATGATGCTGCAGGCTAAACTGCAACTGTTCTACCAGTGTCAGCAATGTATTAGGCTGAGGCTGATGTTCATTGGTGTCACGCTGCAGGGTCGATGCCGTAATAACGGCTTCACTTACCGCCAGTTTTAAATCCGGGTAACCTTTATAACCTAGCTTCTGGCAAAACTTTACCACGCTCGACTGGCTGATCCCCACGGCATCGGCCAACTGCTGTGAGGAGTAATCGCGCAGTAAGTGCGCGTTGTCTAATATAAAATCTGCCAGCTTACGTTCAATTACTGACATTTGCTCCAGCATGCCGCGAATTTTCAGTAAACACACCATAGTACGATCTTCCTTTTTGCCGGCTGCTGCATTGAGCGGGAATTTGTTATTAATACTTAGCTTCAGTATTGAATAATTTATTCTGACTTGGCAAGTCACTGTTGCAAAAAGCACTAACACAATATCGGCCGGGCCACATTTACGCTGTTTTGATCTTACTGTTTGATCTACACCCCACTTTTTTCCACCAAAATCATCATCTTTGCTACAGAGCTTATTTTTACTGTGGTTGCAATCGATCAATCGGCACTGTTTTTACCTTGACAAGGGGGAAAGCGGCACCCTAAACTGTGTCGTTGTGGGGATTTGTGGGTAATAGTGGATCAAGTTGGGTTACCCCTAAGCCAAAGCTGTTAAATAACATACTCAGGAAGCTTAATGTTTCGTGGCTCATTTACGTTGACACTGGACGAGAAAGGCCGGTTAGCGCTACCCGCGCGCTACCGTGAATTTCTGCTGTCTGATTGTCAGGGCCATCTGATATGCACAATTGACCTGCACGACCCCTGCTTATTGTTGTACCCGCTGGCAGAGTGGGAAGAAATAGAAGAAAAACTTAAACGCCTATCCAGCTTAAACCCGCAGGAACGCCGCTTACAGCGCGTATTGCTGGGTAATGCCACTGATTGTGATATGGACAAAAGTGGCCGTATTTTATTGCCGGCTCCTTTACGGCAACACGCTGGCCTGACCAAGGGTATTCGTTTGGTTGGCCAGTTAAATAAATTTGAAATCTGGGATGAAACAGCCTGGCATGAGCGGCTTGCTGCAGATATTGCATTAGAGCAGGCTCAGGCCGGTGATGTTGAATTGTCAGAACGATTACAGGACTTTGCACTGTAAAATGACTACTGTGGCGCATATTTCCGTTCTGCTGCAAGAAGCACTGGACGGGCTAGCAATAAAACCTGACGGCTGCTACCTGGACGGTACTTTCGGCCGCGGTGGCCACAGCCGGGCTATTCTATCCTTATTAGGCCCACAAGGCCGTTTATTTGCTATAGATCGCGACCCCACCGCGATAGCAGCTGCCGAGTTACTTAAGGCAGACCCCCGTTTTCATATCACCCACAGCCCCTTTGCCGCCCTGGCAACTATCGCTGAGCAGCTGCACATCACCGGTGCACTTGATGGCATTTTACTCGATCTTGGCGTGTCCTCCCCACAACTGGACGACGCCGATCGTGGTTTTAGTTTTATGCGCGACGGCCCGCTGGATATGCGGATGGACCCCAGCTCAGGCATCAGTGCAGCTAAATGGCTGGCTGAGGCCGACGTGGAAGACATCAGTTTTGTGTTGCGTGAATACGGCGAAGAAAAGTTTGCCTGGCGCATAGCGCAGGCCATAGTCGCTGCGCGTGCAGAAACATCAATAACCCGTACGGCACAGCTGGCAAAGCTGATAAGCGACAGCGTGCCTAAAAGCAATAAAGAGAAAAAACACCCGGCTACGCGCAGTTTTCAGGCGATCCGTATTTATATTAACAGCGAGCTGGAGCAGGTAAACCAGGCCTTGCAGGCAGCAATGCAGGTGTTAAAACCCGGTGGCCGTTTGGTGGTGATCAGCTTTCATTCACTGGAAGATAGGCTGGTTAAGCAGTTTATGCGCCGCTATGCCAAAGGTGAACCTGTACCACGCGGTATACCGCTGACAGCGGCCCAGATGCAACAGCGCACCGAACTTACGCTGATTGGCAAAGCCATTATGCCGTCTGAGCAAGAACTGGAAGCTAACCCCAGGGCGCGCAGTGCAGTGCTGCGTATAGCAGAGAAGCAGCGCCATGAGTAATATCAGCCTGCATCGCTTAATTGGCCAGGACTGGCGTGCACAAAAGTGGCTGGCGCTGATGCTGTTGGCGTGTATTGCCTCGGCGTTGACAGTGGTACATTTTGCCCATTTAAACCGCCAGCTAACCATAGCGCAGGATGGCCTGTACCAGCAACGCGATCAACTGGATATAGAATGGCGCAACCTGCTGCTGGAGCAGCGGGCGTTGTCTGAACACAGCCGGGTGGAAGACATTGCCCGTAATCAATTACACATGTTACGTCCTGCCGGTGAGCAGGACGTTGCGGTGACACAACCATGAGCCGGGCAAAGAAAACACCTCAGGCTAAAGCCAGAACATCACCTTCAGTGCTGGGCTGGCGTTTTGCGTTTGTTTTGCTGAGCTTAACGGCCGTATTTACCGCTTTGGTTGTGCGTGCTGCCTGGCTGCAGGTAATAGAGCCTGACATGCTGGTAAGCCAGGGCGATGCGCGCAGCCTGCGGGTAGAGTCGGACAGCGTACTGCGCGGCATGATAGTTGATCGCAACGGCGAAGAGCTGGCAGTCAGTGTTGGGGTAGAAGCCATCTGGGCTGATCCGAAAGTGGTTATTGAACGCAACGCTGCCGCTGATGAACGTCGCTGGCATGCTCTGGCAGAAATACTGCAGCTGACTCCGGCGCAATTACTAAACCGGATTGGCGATAACCCGCAGCGCCGTTTCGTTTACCTGCAGCGTCAGGTTAACCCGGCGGTGGTCGACTATGTCAAAAAACTCAAAGTACCGGGCATTTATTTCCGTCAGGAATCGCGCCGTTATTATCCGGCAGGCGAAGTTACCGCACAGCTGCTGGGCTTTACTAATGTTGACGATGTTGGCGTAGAAGGCATCGAAAAACGCTTTGACGAGCTGCTTACCGGTACAGCAGGGCGCAAAGTATATCGCAAAGATGCCAAAGGCCGTGAAATTGAAGTAATTGAGCGCGCTCAGGCGCAGGCGCCAGGCAATGTACAACTCAGTATTGATCAGCGTATTCAGTCGGTAACCTACCGTGAGCTGAAAAAAGCTGTGTTATCCCATGGTGCCACGTCCGGCTCGGCAATCGTTGTTGATGTGTTAACCGGTGAAGTGCTGGCGATGGTGAACAGCCCGTCGTTTAACCCGAATAACCGCCGCAATACGCCGTCTTACCTGTTTCGTAATCGTGCCATTGCTGACACCTTTGAGCCAGGTTCAACCATGAAGCCGCTGGCGGTGCTCAGTGCGCTGGAGTTCGGCTCGGCCAAACTGGACGAGGTTGTTAATACTTCGCCCGGTTATATGCGCATTGGCGGCAGCTGGGTGCGCGATGCAAACAATTACAACAACCTCAGCCTGACCGGCATTATTCAGAAATCGAGCAATATCGGTGTGAGCAAGCTGGTGCTGGATATGCCGGTAGAGCATGTTATTGGCCTGTACGCCAATATGGGGCTGGGCATGGATACCGGCCTTGGCCTGAATGGCGAAAGTGGCGGCATGTTGAGCCATCGCCGGCGCTGGTCTGATTTTGAGCGTGCCACCTTATCCTTTGGTTATGGCTTATCAGTTACTGCAGCCCAACTGGCAAAAGTGTATTCCACCATGGCCAATGGCGGCATCAGCCGGCCGCTGACCATTTTAAAATCAGATCAACCTTATCCGGGCGAGCAAGTGCTGGCTCCGGAACATGCTGCGGCCATGCTGGAAATGATGGAAGCCAATATTATGCCCGGTGGCACCGCCACCAGAGCGAAGGTGAAAGGTTATCGTGTTGGCGGCAAAACCGGTACTTCGCGTAAAGCCATTGCCGGTGGTTACGGTGACGACTATGTCGCTTCCTTTGCCGGTGTCGGGCCTGTTTCTAACCCGCGGCTGGCATGTGTAGTAGTCATTAACGAACCAGCGGGTGATTTTTACCACGGCGGTGAAATTGCCGCACCGGTGTTTGCCAACATTATGGGGGCGACCATGCAACTACTTAATCTGGCACCAGACAGTGACAGCCAGCCTAAACTCTCTGCCGTAACGGGAGGCCGCCATGCCGGTTAATGCCCGCAGTTGGCTAGCTGCTTATGGTATCAGCGCACCCGATGTTCAGGTGCAGCAACTGCAGTTGGATAGCCGTAAAGTTGGCGCAGGTGATGTGTTTCTGGCTATACCGGGTGTGCAGCAGCATGGTAACCAGTTTATTGCTAAAGCGCTGACACAGGGCGCAGCTCTGATACTGACTGACAGCGGCAACTATACCGACGAACGCATTATTGTGTTGCCGCAGTTAAACCAAATATTGCCACAGCTGGTTAGTGCGTTTTATCAGCAACCGGCTGCGCAACTGCAACTTGTTGGAATTACCGGTACTAACGGTAAATCCAGCATAGCGTTTTTTATTAATCAGCTGGCAGAGCTGTTGGCGACCAATGCTGCGGTTATCGGTACTCTGGGCTATGGCTATTATCAAAAGCTGACCACGCTGCCTAATACAACACCTCACTTTGTTGATTTACAACGTATTTTTTCAGAATTTGTTAGCTCAGATATTAAGCTGGCGGCGATGGAAGTGTCATCCCATGCGTTGGTGCAGCAACGGGTTGCCGGGTTAAATTTCAATGTGGCGGTGTTTACCAACCTGACCCGCGACCATCTTGATTACCACGGCACTATGGCTGAATACGGCGCTGCCAAAGCCTTACTGTTTAAACCAGAGCTGAGCCAGGCCGCAGTTATTAATGTGTCCGATGAATTTGGCCGTGCTTTGGCTGCGCAGTGTGTCAATCCACTGTTTGTTTATGGCAAAGCAGAAGACTGCAATGGTTTTGAACGCTATCTGGCGTACTCAGATGTTGTGCCAATGGTAAATGGTTATCAGGTTCGTCTTAGCAGCCATTTGGGCGAGTTCAGTCTGCAGTTGCCACTGCTGGGTGAGTTTAATATTCAAAACGTACTGGCCGCTATTGGCGCCCTATACATGCTGGGCCATCCACTGGGTATGCTTATTGCCTCTGCTGAGCAGTTAAAAGCCGTACCTGGTCGCATGGAACAGTTTTTATTTCCGCAACAGTTTACCGCAGTTATCGACTATGCCCACACCCCGGATGCGCTGCAGCAGGCATTACAGTCATTGCGTATGCATTGTGCCAGCCGCCTGTGGTGTGTTTTTGGCTGCGGTGGCGACAGAGATCGCGGTAAACGGCCGCTAATGGGCCAACTGGCAGAGCTGTTTGCCGACCATATTATTGTTACTGCCGATAATCCGCGCAGCGAAGATATAGTGGCAATTTGCGAAGAAATTGCCGCAGGCATGAGCCCGGATGCCAGTTATCAGATAGAGCCTGATCGCAAGGCTGCCATTAAGCTGGCACTGGTCAGTGCGCAGCCCGGCGACATAGTGTTGGTTGCCGGTAAAGGGCATGAAACAGTACAGATTGTTGGCGCAGAAGTACGGCAGTACGACGAGCGCGCTTATTTGCAACAACTGGTTGCGGAGATGTCACTATGATTAGCTTACGCTGTTCCGACATAACTGAAATTCTGCATGGCAGCCTGCACGGTGACGATGTCACTGTAACCTCTGTCAGCACCGACAGCCGCAGTATCAGTGCCGGCGAGCTGTTTATAGCTTTAAAAGGGCCGAACTTTGACGGCACAGCTTTTGTCGCCGAAGTGAAAGCCAAAGGCGCCATTGCAGTAGTCACTGAGCAACAGGTATCTGAGGCGATCAGCCAGATTGTGGTAAAAGACACCCGCCTGGCGCTGGGGCAACTGGCTGCGGCCGTAAAAGCCCGGCTGGTACCAAAAACCATCGCGGTTACCGGCAGTGCCGGTAAAACTACCGTTAAAGAAATGATGGCCGCCATTTTAAGCCGTCGTGGCCAGGTGTTATCAACTCAGGGCAATTTTAATAACGATATCGGTGTGCCGCTAACTATGCTGCGCCTGACAGAAAAGCACAATTTTGCCGTGCTGGAGCTGGGCGCGAATCATCAGGGCGAAATTGCCTACACCACCTCACTGGCTAAGCCGGATGTCGCCATTATTACCAATGTGGCGGCGTCGCATTTAGAAGGCTTTGGTGATGTATCCGGCGTAGCACGCGCCAAAGGCGAAATTTTTAATGGTTTGTCAGCAAACGGCCTTGCCATATTGCCTGGGGACAGTGAATACCGTGATTACTGGTTAAAACGGCTTGAAGGCAAACAAGTTATGCAGTTTTCCGCTACCGGGCCGGCCGATTATTATGCCGAAGGTATCGTACTGGACACAGAGGGCTGTGCCGCTTTTGAGCTTATCTGCCCGACAGGCCGCCAGTTTATTCAGCTGACTATTCCTGGCCGGCACAATGTTGTCAATGCGCTGGCCGCTGCAGCTGCCTGTATCGCTGTTGGCGCCACGCTGACCGATGTGCAGCTGGGGCTGGCACAAATGCAGGCGGTAAAAGGCCGCACCAATGTCAAAATGGTTAACCCGCAGCTGCGTATTATTGATGATACCTACAACGCTAATGTCGAGTCGGTAAAGGCGGCAATTGACTTACTGGCGTCGTATTCCGGTTACCGGGTGCTGGTGTTCGGCGACATGGGCGAACTGGGCGCAGATGCCCGTTTATACCACGAAGAGATTGGTTTATACGCAAAAAAATCAGGTATTAATCTGTTGTTCACCCTTGGCGTGTTATCACAGAGCGCCAGTGACTTGTTCAATGGACAAGGCGCTCATTTCAGTTCGCGCCAGACGCTGTTACAGCGGCTGTTGCCGATAGTGTCAGAACAACAGGAAGTCACCCTGCTAGTGAAAGGTTCGCGTAGCGCGAAAATGGAATTAGTCGTGCAAGACTTGCTAGAAAGATGTCAGCAGGAGAACAGCCCATGCTAGTTTGGTTGGCCGAGTATTTAACCCAATACTTCAGCTTTTTTAATGTATTCAGTTACCTGACGTTTCGCGCCATACTGGGTATTTTAACGTCGTTACTATTAAGCCTGTATTTAGGGCCTAAGCTTATTGCGCGTTTGCAACTGATGCAAATTGGCCAGGTGGTACGTAACGACGGCCCGCAAAGCCACTTCTCGAAAAAAGGCACACCGACGATGGGTGGCCTGCTGATCTTAGGCTCAGTATTGCTAAGCACCTTGTTATGGGCAGATCTGGACAACAAGTATGTCTGGGTAGTGCTGTTTGTGCTGATAAGTTTTGGCTGGATTGGCTTTGTTGATGATTACCGTAAAGTGATCCGCAAAGATCCCAAAGGCCTGATTGCCCGCTGGAAATACTTCTGGCAATCGCTGTTTGCCATTGCTACTGCGGCCTTTTTGTATTTTACCGCCGAGCGTCCGGCCGAAACCGCGCTGCTGGTACCGTTTCTTAAAGACGTTATGCCACAACTGGGCTTATTGTTTATCGCGTTAAGTTATTTTGTCATTGTCGGCACCAGTAATGCCGTCAACCTGACCGACGGCCTCGACGGCCTGGCCATAGTGCCTACCATTATGGTGGCATCGGCGTTTGCCATTATTGCTTACGCCAGCGGCAACGTGAATTTTTCCGGTTATCTGAATATTCCTTATCTGCCCTACGCCGGTGAGCTGGTGGTGGTGTGTGCCGCTTTAGTCGGCGCAGGCTTAGGCTTTTTATGGTTTAACACCTATCCGGCGCAGGTATTTATGGGCGATGTTGGCTCACTGGCGCTGGGTGCGGTGCTGGGCGTTATCGCCATTCTGGTGCGGCAGGAAATAGTGCTGTTTATTATGGGCGGCGTCTTTGTCATGGAAACGCTGTCAGTGATCCTGCAGGTAGGCTCTTACAAATTGCGCGGCCAGCGTATTTTCCGCATGGCGCCTATCCACCATCACTATGAATTAAAAGGCTGGCCTGAGCCGCGCGTGATTGTGCGGTTCTGGATTTTATCCATCATCTTTGTGCTGGTGGGCCTTGCCACCTTGAAACTGAGATAACGATGACGTTAACGGAGACACAGAGTTTAATGATGCAGCATTTAGCGAAGAAACGCATTGCAGTTGTGGGGCTGGGCCTGTCGGGTCTGGCCACTGTGCGTTTTTTGTTAAGCCTGGGCGTTAAACCTGTGCTGATGGACAGCCGCAGCAAACCCGCCGGTATTGAACAAATTGCCGCTGAAAAGGTAGATGGCATTTACTTAGGCGAGCTGGACGCCAACCGGCTGGCCAAGATGGACATGATTATCTTAAGCCCGGGGTTATCGCCAACGCATCCGGCTATCCGCTTTGCGGTGGCACAAGGCGTAGAGCTGCTGGGCGATGTTGAGTTATTTGCCCGCTTTAATCATAAGCCGGTGGTGGCGATTACCGGCTCTAACGGCAAATCTACCGTGACGATGCTGGTAGAAGCCATGCTCAAATGCAGTGGTGTAAAAGCACTGGCGGCAGGCAATATCGGCTTGCCGGTACTCGATGCCATAGCACAACAAGACACCGATGTGTTTGTGCTTGAACTGTCCAGCTTTCAGCTTGACACCACAACAGGCCTGCATAGTGTGGCCAGCTGCATTTTAAATGTAAGCGCCGATCACTTAGATCGCTACCGTGATATGGCGGCTTATGCCGCGTCTAAACAGCGGGTATATCAGCATAGCCAACTGGCGGTATTTAATTTAGCTGACAGTGCCACCACACCTTCAATCAGTGCGCATACGCTGGGCATTAAACTGGCCGATTCCGCCTACGGCATTGCCGTTATTGACGGTAACCGCTGGTTAAATGTTGCCGGTGAGCCGCTGTTACCCATTAGCGAAATGACACTGTTTGGTGCTCATAACGAATTTAATGCCCTGGTAGCCTGCGCCTTAGCACTGGCGGCCGGTGCCAGCCGGGCAGGTTTAATCAGCGCGCTAAAACAGTTTGTGTCTTTGCCGCATCGCTGCATTTTAGTGGCCGAGAAAAACGCCGTGCGCTGGATCAACGACTCTAAAGCCACCAACATCGGCGCTACGCTGGCGGCTATTGCCGGTTTGCGCCCGGCGGTAAGCGGCAAGCTGATTTTAATTGCCGGTGGTGATGGTAAAGGCGCCGACATGGCCGAGCTAAAACCCGTGCTAGACAGCGACGTACAGCAGCTGATTACCCTGGGGCAGGACGGCCCGGTGATAGCCGCGCTTAAAGCCGGCAGTATTCAGGTAAAAACGATACAAGAGGCGGTAAAAACGGCGGCAAAGCTGGCTGCGCCTGGCGATATGGTATTGCTGTCACCGGCCTGTGCCAGCCTGGATATGTTTAAAAGTTATGCAGACCGTGGCGAGCAATTTGCCGCCGCTGTTAAGGCGGAGGTGCTATGAAACAGCTGGCACTGGATACGCTGAGAACTCAGCTGCAAAACCCGCTGCACATTATTACCAACTGGTGGAATGCCGATGATGGCGCTGCCTACGACAAGCTGTTTCTTACCTTGCTGCTGCTTATTCTGGCGGTGGGCGTGGTCATGGTTACCAGCGCGTCGGTGCCGGTTGCCGCCAGGCTGCACGGCAACGAACTGCATTTTACTATCCGGCATCTGGTGTATCTGGCGCTGGGGTTTTCTGCCGCACTGGTGGTGATTAATATTCCGGTGCAATGGTGGCACAACAGCAATATGTTACTGCTGTTTACCGGGCTGGCGCTGTTGGTCGCGGTATTGCTGTTTGGCCGTAACGTTAACGGCAGTACCCGCTGGTTATCCATTGGCCCTATTGGTTTGCAGTCGGCTGAGCCCGCCAAGCTGTTCTTCTTTGTTTATCTGTCCAGTTATCTGGTGCGGCGCCATGAAGAAGTGCGCGAGAACTTAAAAGGCTTCCTAAAACCCTTGCTGGTGTTATTTGCCTTTGCGGTGTTACTACTGATGCAGCCAGATTTAGGCACGGTCATTGTGATGTTTGCCACGGCTGTGGCTTTGCTGTTTTTGGCAGGTGCCAAGTTATGGCAGTTCTTCGGCCTTATTTTTACCGGCTTGATGGCGATTGGTGTACTGATTGTATACAGCGAATACCGCTGGAAACGGGTAACCGCATTTCTGGATCCCTGGGCTGACCCTTTTGGTAGTGGTTATCAGTTAACGCAGTCGTTAATGGCATTTGGTCGCGGCGGCTGGTTTGGCCAGGGCCTGGGTAACAGCATTCAGAAACTGGAATATTTGCCCGAAGCTCATACCGATTTTATTCTGGCCGTTATTGCCGAAGAAACCGGCTTTATCGGTGTTGCGTTGTTACTGGCGCTGATCTTTATGCTGGTGTACCGCGCCCTGTGGATTGGCCAGCGCGCTCTGGCAAAAAATATGAGCTTCCACGGCTTTTTAGCTTATGCACTGGCAATCTGGATTGGTTTTCAGTCGGCAGTAAACATTGGTGTAGCTACCGGCGCTTTACCTACCAAAGGCTTAACGCTGCCTTTTGTCAGCTCTGGCGGTAGTAGTTTAATTATTATGCTGGCCACTGCCGCGCTGTTACTGCGGATAGATTTTGAAGTGCGGCTAAAAGGCAAGCACGCCATCAGCGGAGGCCGTAATGACTAAACCGCGCATTCTGATTATGGCAGGCGGCACCGGCGGTCATATTTTCCCGGCGCAGGCGGTAGCGACTGCACTGTCTGCTGCCGGATGGCAAATTCACTGGCTGGGCACGGCTAACCGGATGGAAGCGACGTTGGTGCCGCAATTCGGCTGGCCATTTCATGCTATCAACGTTGCCGGGCTGCGCGGTAAAGGTGTGCTGTCTTTGCTAACCGCACCCTGGATGCTGGTTAAATCACTATTGCAGGCGCGCCAGGTGTTTAATACGGTGCAACCTGATCTGGTACTGGGTTTTGGCGGTTATGCCAGTGGCCCTGGTGGCGTGGCCGCCTGGTTAAAACGGCTACCGCTGTTTATTCACGAGCAAAATGCCGTTGCAGGCAGCACCAACCGGCTGCTGGCTAAGCTGGCCCGCAAGGTACTGGTAGCCTTTCCTGCGGCTTTTGCTGGCCATGCCAAACAACAGCTGGTGGGTAACCCGGTACGGGCAGAGCTTATTAATATTGCCGCAGCGCACGATTACAGCGGCAGTTTAAAAGTATTAGTCGTGGGCGGCAGTTTGGGGGCTCAGGCATTAAACGATAAATTGCCAGCCATTTTTGCCAAAGCGGCGCAGGCTGGTGTGCTTGAAGTGCGCCACCAAACCGGTAAAGCCATGCAACTGCAAACTGAACAGCAGTATCAGCAACTGGGCAATGCCAATTTAACCGCGCAGGCCAGCGCATTTATTGACGATATGGCGCAAGCCTATGCCTGGGCCGACGTAGTAATTTGCCGCGCCGGTGCTTCCACCGTCAGTGAGCTGGCGTGTGCCGGTGTGGCGGCGGTGTTTGTGCCGCTGCCAAGCGCAATAGACGATCACCAGAGTGCTAACGCCCGCTGGTTAACAGAACAGGGTGCTGCCTTGTTGCTGGCGCAGCACGAGTTAACAGAACAACGCTTGCTGCCGCTGCTGCAGCAATGGTTACACAGTAAAGCACCGTTACAGCAAATGGCCGTCAAAGCGCGTGCCTGTGCCTTGGATCATGCAACCGCACAGGTAGTGGCGCTATGTCAGCAGGTAGTAGGTCAGCAAGTAGCAGGACAGAATTTATGATAAGTACACCGCAACAGAAAAAACTGGCAATGCGCCGCGTTGAGCGTATTCACTTTGTCGGCATTGGTGGTGCCGGTATGGGCGGTATTGCCGAAGTGCTGGTTAATGAAGGTTATAACGTATCGGGCTCCGACATTGCGCCTAATGCTGTTACTGAACGCTTAATTACGCTGGGTGCCAGCGTGCTGTTTGGCCATGATGCCGGCCATGTTAATGGCGCCAGCGTAGTAGTGGTTTCAAGTGCTATTAACAGCAATAACCCTGAAGTAGCTGCCGCTCGTGAGTTACGTATTCCTGTAGTGCGCCGCGCAGAAATGCTTGGCGAGCTAATGCGCTTTCGCCATGGTATCGCCGTTGCTGGTACGCACGGTAAAACCACTACCACCAGTTTGTTGGCGTCTATTTTCGCTGAAGCCGGTACCGACCCTACTTTTGTTATTGGTGGTCTGCTTAATTCAGCCGGTTCTAACGCCCGGTTGGGCAGCGGACGTTATTTAATTGCTGAAGCCGACGAGAGCGACGCATCTTTCCTGCACCTGCAACCCCTGGCTACAGTGATCACCAATATCGAAGCTGATCACATGGACACCTATCAGGGCGACTTTGAAAAGCTAAAAGCCACCTATCTGGAATTTTGCCACAACCTGCCATTTTATGGCGTGGTAGTGGTATGTATCGACGATCCGGTGCTGCGCGCGCTGATCCCGCAAATTGGCCGCACCGTGCTGACGTACGGCTTTAGTGACGACGCTGATTTTGTCATCAGTGAATTCAGCCAAAGCGGCACCCAAAGCCGGTTTGTGATCACCGACAACACTATTGGCGATAACAGCGGTAATCAACGCGAAGTGGTACTGAATTTACCCGGCAAACATAATGCGTTAAATGCCACTGCCGCCTTTGCGCTGGCGCTGGATGAAGGCATCAGCGAGCAGGCCATACTGGCTGCGCTGAGCAAGTTTGAAGGTATAGGCCGGCGTTTTCAGCAGTACGGTGAATTTGATACCGGTAACGGCAAAGTACTGCTGCTGGACGACTACGGCCATCACCCAACCGAAGTGGCTGCCACTATTGCTGCGGCGCGGGCTGCCTGGCCACAGCGCCGGTTGGTTATGGCTTATCAGCCACACCGTTTTACCCGTACCCGTGATTTGTACGAAGACTTTGCCAAAGTGCTGTCTACGGTAGATAAGCTATTGCTGTTGGAAGTGTATTCAGCCGGAGAAGCGCCGATTGCCGGTGCCGACAGCCGCAGTTTATGCCGCTCTATCCGCGCCCGTGGCACGCTGGACCCAATTTATGTTGCCGAGCCTGCCGAGCTTGCTGCCAGCCTGGCTGGTGTGCTGCAGGATGGCGATGTAGTGCTGACACAAGGTGCCGGCAATATCGGCGCTTTAGTTAAAAAGCTGGCGGCTATGCAGCTGAATATTGACCAACTTAAAGCCAGCGCAGGAGTACAGGCATGACTAGCAATGTAAATGCTTTTGGCAAAGTCGCCGTAATGTTTGGCGGTAACTCTGCCGAGCGCGAAGTGTCGCTGCGCTCTGGCACTGCGGTATTAAAAGCCCTGCAAGATGCAGGTGTAAATGCCTTTGCTTTTGATCCACAAACCCAGTCACTGGCTGAGTTAGCGGCCACCGCAGCGCAACGGGTATTTATTGTGTTACATGGCCGTGGTGGTGAAGATGGCAGCATGCAAGGCGCACTGCAACAACTGGGCTTACCTTACACCGGCAGCGGTGTACTGGGTTCTGCTCTGGCGATGGACAAAATCCGCTGTAAATGGCTGTTTCAGGCGCAGCAATTACCAACGGCTCCTTTTGCCGTAGTACACAACAACGACACCGATTTTGCCGGTTTGCTGGCCAGCCTTGGCGGCAAAGTAATGGTTAAGCCAGCCAATGAAGGCTCCAGCATTGGCATGAGTGCCGCCAGCACAGCAGAAGAGCTGGAGCAGGCCATTCGCGCGGCACTGAAATACGACAGCGAAATTTTAGTTGAACGCTGGATAAACGGCCGCGAGTTTACTGTCGCTATGTTAAATGGCCAGGTACTGCCGGTAGTGGAAATGCGCACACCACGCGCCTTTTACGACTACGAAGCCAAATACCAGGCCAACAGCACTGAATACTTATGCCCGGCGCCATTAAGCGCAGAGCAAACCGCCGCGATGCAAGACACTGCGCTTAAGGCTTTTAATGCAGTGGGTGCATCAGGTTGGGGCCGGGTAGACATTATGCTGGACCAAAGCGGCCAGCACTATTTACTGGAAGTAAACACTGTGCCGGGTATGACAGAAAAATCGCTGGTACCTATGGCCGCTAAAGCCGCTGGTCTGAGTTTTCAGCAATTAGTTCTGGCAATACTTAACCAGACCGAAGGAACAAAATAACTATGAACTGGCGCCTGCCTCAGCTGCAATTTAAACAACGCCCGGCATTTTATGCCGGAGTGCTGTTTTTTATTGTCGCGGTAGCAGCGCTGGCATGGACAGGGGCAAAAATCAGCGACTGGATGCAAAGCCAGCAAAGTGCGCCGGTGCGTCAGGTGCGCTTATACGGTGATTTTCATCATATCGATGCCACCGTACTGCACCAGACTCTGCAACAGCAGTACGTCGGTAACTTTTTTAGCGTGAACGTGGATCAGGTGCAGCAGTTCCTGTTACAGCAACCCTGGGTATATCAGGTGGCCGTGCGCAAACAATGGCCTGATGCTCTGGTTGTGGTGGTAACAGAACAACGACCGGTAGCAATCTGGAATCAGCAGCAATTACTTAATACACAGGGCGAGGTTTTTCAGGCGCCCGTAGAACAGCTGAAAACAGCATTGCCAATGTTAACCGGCCCCGAAGGCAGCCAACAGGATGCACTTGCCATGTTCCGCCATATGCAGGGCTTATTGGCCCTGCATAAATTTAATGCCGTGGCGCTGGGTTTAACCGAGCGTTTTTCCTGGCAGGTAAGCCTGAGCAACGGTGTTGCACTAAAGCTGGGGCGAGAAGACACCTTAAAACGGCTACAGCGCTTTATCGAGCTGTATCCGGTTATCAGTAAACACAAAACCGAAGCCGTAGCCGAAGTAGATTTGCGCTACGACACCGGTATAGCGGTGCGTTACAGCACTGAACAAAAGAGAAAAGCATGACTAAGTCGTTGGATAGAGATCTGATTGTTGGCCTGGATATCGGCACTGCCCAGATAAAAGCGGTGGTGGGCGAAATTACTGCTGATGACAAGCTTAGCATTGTCGGCGTGGGTACTCATGTATCCCGCGGTATGGATAAAGGCGGCGTTAACGATTTGAATCTGGTGGTGCAGGCTGTGCAGCGCGCCATTGACGAAGCCGAGCTGATGGCAGATTGCCGCGTATCCTCAGTGTATTTAGGCATTACCGGTAAACATATCCGCTGCCAGAACGAAAGCGGCATGGTACCGATTAACGACACTGAAGTGACTGCAGAAGACGTCGCCAATGTGATCCACGCTGCTAAATCCGTACCTATTTCGGCCGAGCGGCGCATGCTGCACGTGCTGCCGCAGGAGTTCTCGGTAGATATGCAGGAAGGCATTAAAAGCCCGGTGGGCATGTCTGGTGTGCGGATGGAAGCCCGCGCGCACATTATTACCTGCGCCAACGACATGGCAAAGAACATTGAAAAGTGCGTTGAGCGCTGTGGCCTGCAAGTCGATCAACTTATTTTTACTTCGCTGGCCTCCAGTTTCGCCGTGCTGACCGACGATGAAAAAGAGCTTGGCGTCTGCGTAGTGGATATGGGCGGCGGTACTATTGATATCTCTATTTATACCAATGGTGCGCTGCGCCACACCGCCGTGATCCCGGTAGCCGGTAATCAGGTTACCAGTGATATTGCCAAAATCTTCCGTACGCCGCTAAGCCATGCTGAAGACATCAAAGTGCAGTATGCCTGTGCGCTGCGCAGCATGGTGGGTAAAGAAGAAAGCATTGAAGTACCAAGTGTTGGTGGCAGGCCGGCAAGGTCTATGTCGCGCCATACCCTGGCTGAAGTAGTAGAGCCACGTTATCAGGAATTATTTGAGCTGGTGCTGGAAGAAATTCGCAGCTCTGGCCTGGAAGAGCAAATCGCTGCCGGTGTCGTACTTACCGGGGGCACCGCCAAGATGGAAGGCGCGGTGGAATTTGCCGAAGACATTTTTCAGATGCCGGTGCGGGTAGGGCAGCCTATGCATGTTACTGGTTTAAAAGAGTACGTACAGGACCCGGCTTATGCCAGCGTGGTAGGGCTGTTGTTGTACGGTAAAGATGCACGCACCCAGCAGAAAAAAAATGTTGATGTGCGCGATTCAGTAAGTAGCTTCGTCAAACGGATCAGCAGCTGGTTCAAAGGCGAATTTTAAGTTAGTAAGCGTAGAAACGGAGAGAGAGCTATGTTTGAATTAATGGAAAACCACAGCGAAGAAGCTGTTATTAAAGTAATAGGTGTTGGTGGCGGCGGCGGTAACGCTGTTGAGTACATGGTTGCCAGCAATATCGAAGGTGTAGAGTTTGTTGCGGCCAATACCGACGCTCAGGCTCTGCGTAATTCATCAGCCAACATTACGCTGCAGTTAGGCGCAAATGTTACTAAAGGTTTAGGTGCTGGTGCCAACCCGGAAATCGGCCGCCGTTCAGCCGAGGAAGACCGCGAAACCATCAAGAAAACCCTGCAGGGCGCTGATATGATTTTTATCGCAGCCGGTATGGGCGGTGGTACAGGTACCGGTGCAGCACCAATCGTGGCCGAAGTGGCGCGTGAACTGGGTATCTTAACCGTGGCAGTGGTAACCAAACCATTCCCGTTCGAAGGTAAAAAGCGTACCGCTTATGCTGACGAAGGTATTCTGGAGCTGAGCAAGCATGTTGATTCCTTGATCACCATTCCAAACGACAAGCTGTTAAAAGTGCTGGGTAAAGGCACTAGTTTGCTGGATGCGTTTAAAGCCGCCAACAACGTGTTGCTGGGCGCTGTGCAGGGTATCGCTGAATTAATTACCCGTCCGGGTTTGATCAACGTCGACTTTGCCGACGTACGTACCGTGATGTCAGAAATGGGCACCGCCATGATGGGTAGTGGCCGTGCTTCTGGCCCGGATCGGGCAGAAGAAGCTGCTGAGCAGGCTATTTCCAGCCCACTGCTGGAAGATATTGATTTATCAGGTGCCAAGGGTATTCTGGTTAATATCACAGCCGGTTTAGATATCAGCATCGAAGAGTTTGAAATTGTCGGTAACGCAGTAAAAGCTTTTGCGTCTGAAAATGCCACTGTAGTAGTAGGTGCGGTAATCGACCCTAACATGCATGACGAACTGCGTGTAACGGTAGTTGCCACCGGTATTGGTGCAGACCGCCGGCCGGACATCAGCCTGGTGCAAAATCACCGCGCTGAGCCAATGCCTGTGTACGTACAACACGGTAACACCATGCAAAAACCTGCACCGCAGGCCATGCGTGAAGAACAGCCAACCGCTGCCGTGAAAGCACAGCCAGAAAGCAAAGCGAATATCGATATTTTTGATATTCCGGCGTTTTTACGCAAACAAGCCGACTAAGTCTATACTCAGTATAGTTTTAGTTGCAGGCAGGGCCGACAGCAGGGTTAAGCTGCTGTTCAGTGGAATTTGGCATAATTGCCACATTATGCTATGCTTCGCCACCATTTTGTGATTGCTTATTATTTGAGCAGGAAGAAATTATGATTAAACAACGTACCATCGACAAAACAGTCAGCTCCATTGGAGTGGGATTGCACAAAGGCGAAAAGGTTACGCTTACTCTCCGACCTGCGCCGGACAACACGGGTATCGTGTTCCGTCGTGTTGATCTCGATCCTGTGGTCGATTTCAAAGTAACACCTGAGTTAGTAGGTGATACGGTGATGTGTACCTGTTTAATCAATGAAAATGGCGTGCGCTTATCTACCACTGAACACCTGATGGCGGCCATTGCCGGGCTGGGGATCGACAACCTGGTGGTTGAAGTTGACTCAGCTGAAATTCCTATTATGGATGGCAGTGCCAACCCGTTCGTTTATTTGCTGCTTGAAGCCGGTGTGGCAGAGCAGCGCCAGGCGAAAAAGTTTATCCGCATTAAAAAGTCTGTACGGGTAGAAGACGGCGACAAATGGGCCGAATTTAAGCCGCATCATGGCTTTAAAATTGATTTTGCCATTGAATTTAACCACCCGGTGATTGCAGAAACCACGCAGCATATGCAAATGGATTTCTCCGCCGCTGGTTTTATTAAAGATATCAGCCGTGCCCGCACCTTTGGTTTTTTGCATGAAGTAGAGTACCTGCGTGCAAATAACCTGGCATTGGGCGGCAGTTTTGACAACGCCGTAGTACTGGACGAATACCGGGTATTAAACCAGGACGGACTGCGCTACGAAGACGAATTTATTAAACATAAAATCCTCGATGCTATCGGCGATTTATATATGGCAGGTTACAGCATTCTGGGCGAGTTTAAAGCCTTCAAAACCGGGCATGCCCTGAATAATCAGCTGTTATGCGCTGTGCTGGCTAAGCAGGAAAACTGGGAATTTGTTACCTTTGAAGACAAAGCCCAAATGCCAATATCTTATCTGGCACCTCAGCTGGCCTGAGTGACAACTTAAGCTACAAACAAACCCGGTTTAGCCGGGTTTTGTTTTTCCGCTATTTGGCTGTTGTGTATCAGCGTTCTGCGCCAGTTTTAACAATGCTTGTTTTAACGCCCCTTCGCTGTTTTGCGCTACCGAGCGCAGCGCTGAAGCGGCATTGTCAGACAGCTGATGGCTGTTTTTCTGCGCTACCGGCAGTTGCAGTTTGGTGATCTGGCCGTTAGGTGAGGCTTCTATCTCAATTCCGGCTAAATCAGGCAAGATTTTTCGGCGAAAATTGTCTAGAATGGCGTCGCGCTGCATTTTTAAACTGGTCAGCCAGGGCGCTGAGGCACACAAGATCACCGCCCGGCCGTCACGAATACAGCTGACCTGACAGAAACTAAGTTGCTCCAGTTGTAATACCTCGGCTAATACCCGGTTCAGCTGTTGCACCAGGCTTACCTGTTGTTGCTTTGATGCCAGAGTACTGTGGGCCAGCACTTTGCTGATATCCAGAGGCTTTTGTGTATAGCGGGCCATTGCCTTTAAGCACCTGCAACAAGTAAAAACATCTGTGCAGTGTAACAGCTTCTTCAGATGCAGAGAATGTTGCACCTTGAAAGCGTTGGCATGGGGCACCATATCTGGCGTAAGATGCTGAAGCTTTCACACTTTTTACTGGCCGGGCATAGCGCCGCCGGGGCTGCACTGCAGTTTTAACTTAACATGGTATTTGGATAATGTTTGGAAAACTTTTTACCAAATTATTTGGTAGCCGCAACGACCGCTTCTTAAAAAAACTAGAAAAACAAGTACAGCAGATCAATGCGTTAGAGGCAGAACTTGAAGCCTTATCCGACGACCAGCTGAAACAAAAAACCGCAGAATTTAAACAGCAACTGGCCAATGGCAGCACGCTTGAAAGCATTTTGCCGCAAGCCTTTGCCACTGTGCGTGAAGCCAGTAAGCGTGTATTTGGCATGCGCCACTTTGATGTGCAATTGCTGGGCGGTATTGTGCTGCATCAGGGCAAAATTGCTGAAATGCGTACCGGTGAAGGTAAAACCTTAACGGCCACCTTGCCGGCTTATCTAAATGCGTTAAGCGGTAAAGGCGTACATGTTATTACCGTAAACGACTATCTGGCCCGGCGCGACGCCCAAACTAACGCGCCGTTATTTTCTTTCCTTGGTTTAAGCGTTGGCGTTAACGTACCTGGCATGGCGCACCCTGAAAAGCACAAAGCTTACGCCGCTGATATTACCTACGGCACTAACAACGAGTTTGGCTTTGATTACCTGCGCGACAATATGGCATTTTCACCGCAGGACCGCGTGCAGCGTGATCAGGCGTTTGCCATTATCGATGAAGTGGATTCAATCTTAATTGACGAAGCCCGTACCCCACTTATTATCTCTGGCCCGGCCGAAGACAGCTCAGAACTGTACAAACAAATTAACCTGCTGGTACCGCAGTTAGTTAAGCAAGAAAAAGAAGACGAAGAGGGCGCGCATGGCGATGGCCACTTCACCGTAGATGAAAAAGCCCGTCAGGTATATTTAACTGAACAAGGCCAGATTAAAGTAGAAGACATGCTGCGCGAGCAAGGTATGATAGGCGAGCACGACACTCTGTTCTCTGCTGCTAATATTACCTTGTTGCACCATGTGTATGCGGCCTTACGTGCGCACCAGCTGTTTAAGCGCGATGTGGATTACGTAGTAAAAGACGGCGACATCGTTATTGTTGATGAACATACCGGCCGTACTATGGAAGGCCGCCGCTGGTCTGAAGGTTTACACCAGGCAGTAGAAGCCAAAGAAGGGATGAAAATTCAGAACGAAAACCAAACGCTTGCCTCTATTACCTTCCAGAATTATTTCCGTCTGTACGACAAACTGTCGGGCATGACAGGTACTGCAGATACCGAAGCCTTTGAATTCCAGCAAATTTATGGCCTGGAAACTATAGTATTGCCAACTAACCGGCCTATGGTTCGTAAAGATATGGCCGATTTGGTGTATTTAAATGCCGAAGATAAATACCAGGCCATTATTGAAGACATTATTCAAACCCGTGATGCCGGCCGTCCGGTGCTGGTAGGTACGGCTTCAATTGAAAGCTCAGAGTATTTATCCGGCCTGCTTAACAAAGCCAAAATTAAACACCAGGTGTTAAACGCCAAATTCCACGCCAACGAAGCCCAGATTATTGCTCAGGCCGGTCAGCCAGGTACGGTAACTATCGCCACCAATATGGCCGGTCGTGGTACTGATATTGTGTTGGGGGGCAGTTTACAAGCTGAACTGACTGCACTGGGTGAAGACGCCAGTGCTGAGCAAATTGCTAAAGTTAAAGCCGACTGGCAGGTGCAGCACGATGCCGTGATCAGTTCTGGTGGTTTGCATATTATCGGTACTGAGCGCCACGAATCACGCCGTATCGACAACCAGTTACGTGGTCGTTCAGGCCGCCAGGGCGATCCGGGTTCCAGCCGTTTTTATCTGTCGCTGGACGATGCGTTGATGCGTATTTTTGCTTCAGATCGTATGGCAGGCATGATGCGCCGCCTGGGCATGGAAAAAGGCGAAGCCATTGAACACCCATGGGTGAGCCGCGCCATTGAAAACGCGCAGCGTAAAGTAGAAGCGCGTAACTTTGATATTCGTAAACAACTGCTTGAATTTGACGATGTTGCCAACGATCAGCGTAAAGTTGTGTACGAGCAACGTAATGAACTACTGGACGCTACCGATATCAGCGAAACCATTAGCGCTATCCGTACAGATGTTATCGAAGGCGTGATCAGCCAGTATATTCCGCCACAGTCGCTTGACGAAATGTGGGATATACCGGGTTTAGAGCAACGTTTAAAAGCCGATTTCAACCTTGAGCTGCCTATTACGCAATGGCTGGCTGACGACAAAAAACTGTTCGAGGAAAAACTGCGCGAGCGTATTCAGCAGGAAGTTGAGCAGGCCTACAGCCATAAAGAACAAATGGTTGGCCCGCAGGTACTGCGTCAGTTTGAAAAAGCCATTATGCTGCAAAGCCTGGACACGCACTGGAAAGAGCATCTGGCAGCGATGGACCATCTGCGTCAGGGCATTAACCTGCGCGGTTATGCCCAGAAGAACCCAAAACAGGAATACAAGCGCGAGGCCTTTGAACTGTTTTCTACCATGCTGGAAAACCTGAAAGTTGACGTTGTCGGCGTATTAAGCCGCGTGCAGGTACGTGCAGCAGAAGACGTAGAAGCCGTAGAAGACCAACGCCGTAAAGCCGATGCGGTACCGCACGATTACCAGCACGCAGAAGCAGAGCATGTTGGTGGCGAGATCCCAGAGGATGCCCCACGCGCTCCGGTATTTCGTGACCAGGATAAAGTAGGCCGTAACGACCCTTGTCCTTGTGGCTCAGGTAAAAAGTATAAGCAGTGCCACGGTAAACTGGTTTAACTGTTACACAACAGTATCAATACAGAGTCAGCTTAGGCTGACTCTTTTGTTTTGGTGTCAGGCAGGTAGGTAATAATGCAAACAACAGTGCAAAATAAAGTCGTGCATGTGGCGGTTGGCGTAATAGTACGCCAGCAACAAATTTTACTGGCGCTGCGCAGCAGCAAACAGCATCAGGGCGGCAAATGGGAGTTTCCCGGTGGTAAGGTAGAGGCGGGCGAAACAGTGCCGCAGGCGCTTAACCGTGAGCTGCAGGAAGAGGTGGCAATAAGTGTTAGCCAAAGCAGCCCATTAATGCAGTTAGAATACGCTTATCCGGAAAAAACCGTGCTGCTGGATATTTGGCTGGTAACCGAATTTAGCGGCGAACCGCACGGCCGTGAAGGCCAGCCACTGCGCTGGGCGACAGTGGCAGAGCTAACAGAAATTCCGTTTCCGGATGCTAACCAGCCAATCGTCGCGCGTATTCAGCAGTTATTTGCGCCAGAGTAATATCGCCGTAACGCCAGCTTGTTGGTTAGCGGCTTAATGCTTAAAAAACTCATTATCCTGCGCGATAAATTCTTGTTCCAGCTCGGCCAGATATTCTTCTGACAAGGCCGCGTCTATCGGCGCTTTGTCGGGTATGCGGTGGTTTTCTGCTGCCCAATCGCCTAAATCAATTAATTTACAGCGCTCAGAACAAAAAGGGCGAAACGGTGAAGCAGCCGACCAGACTACATCTTTATCACAGGTTGGGCATTTTACATTCATGCGTGAGCTCCGGCTTAATTTGCGCCAATGTTAGCATTTTCAGGCTGTCACGGCACGGCAACTTACAGCAAAGATGCTTACTGTTAGCAGCAGGCCAGCTCGAAGCTGATGCTTTGGTCGCTGTTGCTGCGCCCGGCGTCATCACACAGCTGCATAAAGCGGATAGCATAGCGGTACTTATTGCCACTCACGGTAGGGTAAACTCCTGCGTCTATCGGATAGCGGATACGCAGTAACTCGTGCTGATCAGTATTGCTTTGATAAAAACCGTTATCGGCAACGACAGCAGTAAACTGGCCTTTTTCCCGGCTAAAACCTAACACAAAGCTTATTGCCTCTAACAGCAGGCCAAATTCATGGCACCAGCCGGCGGCCATTTGCTGGCGTTGTTCCAGTGGTAAGTTAAACCAGTAGTGCAATTGGGGTACATCAAAATAGCAGGTGCCACCGGGAATAGAAAAACGCTGGCGTAGTGGTGCCAGAAACTTATCTTCTTTTAAGTTACCGACAAACTTGCCGCTGCGCAGCAGCTCGCTTTGTAAGCGCACCGCCTTTTGCAGTACCGGTTTTAGCTTGTCGCCAGACACCGAAGGGTGATTAGCCCAGGCCACCAGTGCGCTTTCACAGCGCTCGCAGTCTTTGATTAAATCGGGGCGAATATCGTTGCGGTCCAGCACTTCTACCAGATCAAACAGCGCATTAAAGAATGCCTGTTGCTGCCACTCAGAATCCAGATCGTTGAGGTTGTGCAGCTGTGCCAGTAAATATTCCAGACGCAGATAAGTGCGCAGTTTCTCATTAAGCGGATGTTCGTAGATAAGTTCTGTCATGAGTTTGCTGTATCACACCTGTTGTGACAGCAGACTGAAGGCCCCGTTTACTGTGCGGCGGCCAGTTGCAGATACTGTTGATGCAAGGCGGCAACGCGGGGAGTTAAATCAGCAATACTGCTGTCGTTTTTAATAATATCATCAGCCAGTTTTAGCCGCTCTGGCCGCGAAATTTGCGCCGCCATAATGGCTTTTATCTGCTGCTCGTTGGCGCTGTCACGCGCCATGGCACGTTGTAGCTGCAGGCTTTCGGGTAAATCTATCACCAGTACCCGCTGCACATACTGGTTAAGTTTATTCTCTAAAAGCAAAGGCGCCACTAATAACGCATAAGGCGATGTCAGCGCGGCCAGTTGCGTTAATAATTCCTGCCGTATCGCCGGGTGTAACAGTTGCTCTAACCAGAGTTTGTCTGCACTGTTACTAAATACACGCTGGCGTAAACTGGCGCGGTTAAGCTCGCCATTGGTTTGCAAAATATCTGCACCAAAATGCGCGCTTATGGCTGCCAGGCACGGCGTACCGGGCATCACGACTTCACGCGCTACAATGTCGGCGTCTACATATTGTACGCCATGGCTGGCAAACAGCTCTGTTACCGTGCTTTTACCACAACCAATGCCACCGGTAAGGCCAACAACAACAGCTGACATTACAGGCCTAAATAGCGTAAATACGCACTTGTTATTTGCTCGCCCCATAACAGGGCTATCCAGCCGGCAGCGGCAATATAAGGGCCAAAGGGTATCGGAGTAGCTTTGTTTTTACCCTGCACACTTAGCAATATTACGCCTACTATGGCACCCACACAGGACGACAGTAGAATAATAAGCGGTAATTGTTGCCAGCCCAGCAGGGCACCAAAAACAGCCAGCAACTTAAAGTCGCCGTAGCCCATGCCCTCTTTGCCGGTAAGCAATTTAAACAGCCAGTATACGCTCCATAAACTGAGGTAACCGGCAGCGGCGCCAACAATAGCCTGCCCCGGATTAACAAAGGCTGAACTACTAAGGCTGAATAACAGCGCCAGCCACAGCAATGGCAGGGTTAGCTGATCAGGCAACAGCATTTTATCTATATCAATAAAGGTAAGGGCGATAAGTGTCCAGGTGGTAACTATCAGCACCGCGGCAGGCAAACCAAAACCCAGCTTCCAGGCCACTAACGCCGACAGTACCGCGGTTAAGGCTTCTACCACCGGGTAGCGTATGCTTATTGGTGTGCTGCAACTGCGGCATTTGCCTTTTAGCAGCAACCAGCTAAGTACGGGGATATTGTCACGCGCCAACACCGGTGAATTACAGCTGGGGCAGCTTGAGCGCGGCACCGCCAGGTTAAACTTAGCCGGTGCTGCGGCTGTAGCAGCAGATAAAAAATAGGCTTTATATTCTTGCTGCCATTCGTTTTCCATCATCTTTGGCAAGCGGTAAATTACCACATTTAAAAAACTGCCAATAATCAGGCTTAATATTGCCGTGGCAGTAATAAATAACGCCGGGTACAGGCTGAATAATTCTGTTAACTGCTGCATCAGATTATTGAACCCATCTTGAAAATTGGTAAATACATGGCAATAATCAGGCCGCCTATTACCACACCCAGTACCGCCATTATCATTGGCTCCAGTAGCGCTGTTAAACCATCTACGGCGTCGTCTACTTCCTGCTCATAAATATTAGCCACTTTGGCCAGCATACTGTCTAACGCGCCGGATTCCTCACCAATGGCCACCATTTGGATCACCATTTCCGGGAACTGCTTAGTTTGTTTCATAGCTATATGCATCTGGTTACCGGAGGAGACTTCTTCACGAATAAATAAAATGGCATTCTTATACACCTCGTTGCCCGAGGCGCCAGCGGCTGACTCCAGCGCTTCAATTAACGGCACACCGGCAGCAAAGGTGGTAGATAGCGTGCGGGCATAACGCGCTACCGCGGCTTTATTTAAAATATTGCCGATTACCGGCAGTTTAATAATAAGCCCGTCTGCCCAGGTACGAAACGTCAGGTTACTACCATAAGCTTTTTTAACTATAAAAAAAGTGGCTATCAAACCTACCAGCACTACCCACCAATAAGCCTGCATCAGCTCGGAAATACCCAGTACAAACTGCGTAAAGGCGGGTAATTCGGCACCAAAGCCAGCAAAAATTTCGGCAAACTGCGGCACGACAAAAACAAGTAAAATAGAAGTGACTATACCGGCTATCACTAAAACGGCTATCGGGTAAAACATTGCCTTTTTAATTTTAGATTTTAGCGCTTCGGCCTTTTCTTTATAAATGGCTAAGCGGTCAAAAATGGCATCTAACGCGCCCGAGGCTTCGCCCGATTTCACTAAATCGCAGTATAATTCATCAAAGTATTTTGGGTGCTCGCGCAGGGTTTCTGATAAGGGCAAACCGGCCTGAACTTTAACCGAAATTTTTTGCATTAAAGTGCGCAGGCTTTTATTTTCCGCGCCATTGGCAATTAAGTCGATCGATTGTACCAGTGGTACCCCGGCGCCCAGCATAGTGGCAATTTGCCGGGTAAAAATAGCAATATCCAACGCGGTAATTTTTTTACCGTCGCCAAATAACGATTTAGGCTTTTTCTTTACGCCTGACGGGGTAATACCCTGTTGGCGCAGCAGCGCTTTTACTTCGGCAATACTGGTGCCTTTTATTTCACCGTCAACTTTTTTACCGCGCCGGTTAACGCCTTTATAGGTAAATGCTTCCAGCTCTTTTATTTTAAATTGTTGTGCCTGAGCCATGTTGGTTTCCTGTTGCAGCGCCTTAGCGCATAAAAGTCAAAATCTGCTATCACTTATCACTCACAACTAAACACTCACCACTAAACACTAAGCATTAACCACTCAGCGCCAGCGTCAGCCTTTTGTCACCCTGTTTATTTCGGCCAGGCTGGTTAAACCGGCTGCCGCTTTAATAAGGCCAGACTGGCGCAGGTTATTTACCCCTTCTAACTGGGCCTGGGTAGCAATATCCAGCGAGTTACCGCCCTGCATAATAATATCGGCCATTTTGCCGCTCACCGGCATGACTTCATAAATACCTACCCTGCCTTTGTAACCATTGGTGCAGTGGTCGCAACCTACAGGTTTAAACACTTTAACTGTTGGCAGTTGCTGTGGTGTAAAGCCCTGCTTTAGCAGTTCCTGCTCGGGCAGTATTTCTTGTTGCTTGCAGTAACTACATAGCCGCCGCGCCAGGCGCTGGGCAATAATTAACGACACTGAGCTTGCCACGTTATAAGACGGCACGCCCATATTCAGTAAACGGGTAAGGGTTTCCGGTGCCGAGTTAGTGTGCAGGGTAGATAACACCAGGTGGCCGGTTTGTGCGGCTTTAATGGCAATTTCGGCAGTTTCTAAATCGCGTACCTCACCAACCATTACTACGTCGGGGTCTTGCCGTAAAAAGGCTTTTAACGCCGATGCAAAGGTTAAGCCTGCGCGCGGGTTAACCTGTACCTGGTTCACGCCGGGCAGGTTAATTTCTACCGGGTCTTCAGCGGTAGAAATATTAGTTTCGCTGGTATTTAAAATAGCCAAACCGGTATACAGCGATACCGTTTTACCAGAGCCTGTCGGGCCGGTTACTAAAATCATACCCTGTGGCTGGGCCAGCGCTTCTAAATACAGCTTTTTCTGATGTTCTTCATAACCTAATATATCTATGCCCAGCATGGCGCTGTCAGAATCCAGAATACGCATTACCACTTTTTCGCCCCACAAGGTGGGCAGGGTGCTAACACGAAAATCAATCGACTTTTTCGCCGACAACTTTAATTTAATGCGGCCATCCTGCGGTACGCGCTTTTCGGCAATATCCAGCCGCGACATAACCTTTAACCGGGCTGATAACCGGGTAGCCAGTGCCACCGGCGGGTTGGCAACTTCATGTAAAATGCCGTCAATACGAAAGCGAATGCGGTAAATTTTTTCGTAGGGTTCAAAGTGTAAGTCGGACGCGCCTTTGCGTATGGCATCCAGCAGCATTTTATTAATAAAGGCAATGATCGGCTGGTCTTCTTTATCGGGCATAGCGCCCGGGCCGTCATCGTCGTCGGTTTCAACGATGCCCATAGAGCCTAAATCCCAGTCACTTTCGGCAAAGTCACCGCCCAGGCTGCTATCAAATATTTTATCAATTAGCTTATGCAGTTTGTCGTATTCAACTACCACTACCTCGGCATTTAAGCCGGTGTTAAATTCAAAATCTTCAATGGTTTGAATATTGGTAGGGTCGACCACTGCCAAAAAAATATTACGGCCACGTTTACCCAGCGGCAGCATATCGGTTTTACGGATCAGTTTTTCGTTACGTAAGTCTTCTGGAATACTTGTCGCGTCATAGTGTTCCAAATCCAGGCTAATTGCCTGGCTAATGCTGGCGGCAGCCTGCGCTAATACTGTGGCGGTAATAAGCTTTTCGTTAATCAGTAATTCAGGCAGGTTTTTATACTGGCCACCTTTGTCGGCTACCGCTTTAGTGGCACGTTCGCTATTTAGCAAACCCAGTTGTACCAGGCGCCTAAAAAGAGTTGAGGTAGTGGTAACGGCCATTAAACGAAAACATCCTGATTTTGCTAATAAGATTTTTCTGAATTGCTTGATTATGCCACTAAATGCCGGTTATTCAAGTTAAACAGCGGCTAAGGGACAGTTGTAGTAAAAAGGTGGTTTAATAGTCTGTAACATCTGGAGTTGCCCCCGAAGGTTACGAAGATTCTAAAGGTTCTAGAAACCAACAAGCAGCATATCCAGTGCTTCGGATACTTCCTGTTGCTGCTCAATCAGGCTGCCTATTTTCTGCTTTAACTCGGTTTCTGGAATGGCTGCCATAAACTGAGTCGCCATCAGATACGATTGATTTTCAATGTCAAAAATAGGGTTTAAGCGTTTCGCTGCTTTTGGCGCTGTGCCCAGAGGTAATAGAGGTACAACCACTCGGGTGTTCAGGCCTGCTAATAAATTTGTCTGGACATCAAGTAAAAGGCCAGGGCTACCTGATAGATAAACGTCAAAGCGAGCCATTAGAAATGCTGGTACTGTGCGAGCGGTAAGCCATGATGGGCAACAAAATCGTTTGAGCTTTCAATTGCCTGGTTGTTCTCTTGCAGCCAGCGCTGCTGTTTTTGCTGACTAACTGCTTGTGCAAGCCCGGCCTCGGCGGATTGCGACACATTAATACCCAGTTGTTTTGCCTCTTGCAATAACTGACTGTCGATAGAGAGATTTGTGCGTTTTTTGTGAGTTGCTTCAGGGCCAGTGCCTAACATAGTTGTATCCCGCCGCGGAGTTGTGTATTAAATATACACATCATTAAGTTGTGGTTCAAGGGTGTGGCGTGGCATGGCATTAAAAGAAAAAGCCAGCATGTTTAGCTGGCTTTTGTAATATGGATTTGACCCCGAAGGTCATTAACAATTGGATCTGCCCCCCAAGGTTCCTCCAAAGATTAGTATGCAGCCACTTTAAAACTCACCCAGTTAATGCGATTGTCAACAAAGTAGGTATTTTTTTCCTTCTTATCGGTTATTACAGGTGCGTGATCTGACACCACAATAACTCTAACACCCTGCAGTTTGTGTTCAGCTATTTGCTGCGCCAGAACATAAAAGAATTGCGCCTGCAGTTTTAAATTTCGGCATGACTGTGTACTTGGGTCTACAGCAAAGCGTTGGCAATCGAACTGGTTGGTGATTAAATCTCTTTCATCATAAATGGCATGAGAATTTAATGTTAGCCAGTAGGCAAATCTTTTACCGGGGTTTGCCAGCTCTTCGACAACCTTATTGATCAGCTCAAAATCACAGCCGCCGGGATAAGAGTAACAGCGCCGTGACCATTCAAAGTTTTCAAAAAAGTTACTATTCTGGAATCCTGCTTGGCTATACCAGTAGATTCTGTCATACATCACGCCAGACGCAGCATGAAAAGCGGAAGTAGTGTAGCCACGCTGTTTAAGTTTATTAGGAAGACAGTTTTCAAACCCGGCGGTGACGTCTTTTAAATTAAAATGATTGGGGGATAATTGACACAATTCACGCAGCTCACCTGCAACCGTGGCGCCGGTAAAGTTTATTTGTCCCGAATCAATTTCTGTTACATGCTCATTTAGATGAACGACAGACTGAAGCAGTTGCTCAGTAATACCTGGGTTGGCCGTTACTCCCCATGATTCATTTATAATTAATAGTAGCTTCTCATCATCGTTATAACCAAACGTAGAGGCGTTTTCGCTGGTAGCACTTGGAGGGATATATTTGCTAAATGCCTCTCCATCGGCGTAAAAGTATTGATGAAACAGTCTGGTGCGGTGTTTAACGGTATGCAGTGTTGGGCTGCCAACAAATGCAGCATTATCTATGCGCCAGATACGTTCAGTATTATCGGCAGGCGCTGAATAGACACCTATGGTATATATACCAAGCGCGATATTAAATAGCGCCAACGCTTGAGTTAAATTTGTATTTTTACGTAGTGTTACTGCATAAAACATAAAAAAGATCAGCCAGAGCACGGTACAGGCAGTAGCAATCTGATAAGCCACAGGTGCTTCGGGCAAAAAGCTAGACAAATACATTAGATGATCAAGTCGTGCGAATTGGAATACCTGTACTACCAGCGCTAAAACATCCAGTAATAAAAATACAGCAAAAGCAACATAACCAATAATCGGAACACGTGAATAAACAAATAACGCTGCAAATAAATAATCAATATTAACCGGTGACCTGCCGAGGTTAAGATAAGCCGCTACTGAGAATAAAAATACATTGGGTAAAATAAGCAGGTAAAAAATGGGCTTAAGGTATTTTATGCGGAGGTTATGCACTTTTAAGTTACGCCGTTGGGTAAAGAAAAAAGCACTTCGCTTAGCGAAGTGCTTTTCAGTCAGGTAGACATTAGCTGTCTAAGCCTGCACCTTTTTCGCATTGTTCGACAGTAGTTGTGCCTACGCCAGCCATGGAATAAGTTAACACACCGGCAGCGGTTAAATCAGCTGTCAATATGCAACCTTGGTTCGTCCAAATTAAATCACCATCCACAGCTTCAGCGATTGCTGCGGTAGAGGCAATTTTTGGATCGGCAGTAACTTCGCTGTTTAATGTCTCACAACCAATGCCGGTTTGAACGCAAGCTTGCATTTTGCTTACATAAGCAGAGATACCTTTCATTGCCTGACCACCATAAGAGGTGGCTACATATTCACGGTAAGCTGGCAATGCTACTGCAGCCAAAATACCGATGATCGCTACTACGATCATTAATTCAATTAAGGTAAAACCTTGTTGTGTACGTTTCATTTTAACTTCTCCTGATTTTTTATTTAGCCTTTAAGGCTAGATGCTATTTTGAGCAATTTATTTAGAGCCGCAAGTGAAATGTAGCTAAATTTAATTTAAATGCATAACTAATTAAATTAAAACAGATTTTAGTTGTTTCTAATAAAGGTTGTCGCCATATTTATTAGTAATAAAGTACTAGTTTTACAGCTCTAATAAAGTGATTACGCAGCTAAATCCGTTTTTACTTATCGCAATTTACTGTGTAACCATCGACAGTATAGTGCATTTATCAGGTAATAAAGGCCGGGAAGTTTGGCGGAAATAAAGTAGTGGGGTTGCTGTTTATTGGCCAAAGTTGCTGGCCACTGCTATGCAGGTTTTTATCGGAAGCCATATTTCAATTACCGTGCGGTATATGGCAGCAATTAATAGCTGTTCTTTTAATCGCTGCTCTTGTGGTGAAGTGTTTGCGGCAAGCCAGGCCAGTTTTACTGCATCTTACCCGGCCCAAAGTGCCATACGGGCTAAAAATTGCTCCCCCCAGGGCGATAACAGCCAGATAACCAGTAAGGTATTACCCAAAATAACAAAGCCAAATTCACGCCTGAACGATTGTTTGCTGCGTTTGTGTGCCAGTTGTTGCTGGGCAAGATAAGCACCGGGCCAGCCACCAATTAAGCTAAATAGCTGCAGGCTTTCTTCAGTAAGACGGTTGCCGTGGCGGGCGATGGCGGCTTCTTTATCGGTTTTGTATAGCCAGTAGGTAAATAAGCTGGCTTCAAGGTATAGCAGCGGCAAAATATACAGCAGGCGGCCAAACAGCAGGGCGATAATAACGGCTATAAGAAAACTGATACGAAACAGCAGGGCTATCTGGTTAGCGTATTGAATGCTGAGGCTGTCAGAGTGCACGGTGGCTTTATATGGCGGTGCTGATGTGGTGGTTTTGGCGGTAGCAAATTGCCAGGGGGCGGCAATGTCACGGCTTTGTTTATCCTGTTTTACGCTAAATTGCAGTGTGTCACCCATTTGCGGACGGCCTTCGGTGCCGGCATGATCGCGGATATGGAAAAACAGTTTTTGCTGGGTCTGATCGCATACCACAAAGCCAAAGCCTTTATCGTCGCGCCAGAACACCACTTTACCGGTTAACTGCATGGTAGTTGGGTAAACTCTGGGGTTGATTACAGCTGTGACTGTAACAAGGAGCAATAAGTTTAACCAGCAACAACTGAACCTGCGATTAAACTTAATGCGTGATATTAAACAGCTTTAATATTAAGCCGCATTGATAAATCTATCGCCTGCACATGTTTGGTTAACGCCCCGCTGGAGATGTAATCTACTCCGGTGGTGGCCAGTTCTGTCAGGCGCTCGCTGGTAATATTACCCGACACTTCCAGTTTGGCCTGGCCGTTATTAATGCTAACGGCCTGCACAATATCGGCTGTGCTGAAGTTATCCAGCATAATAATATCGGCGCCGGCGTTAAGTGCTTGTTGCAGCTCGTGCAGGTTTTCGGTTTCTACTTCTACCGGTTTACCGGGGAAGTTCTGCCGGGCGCTGGCAACCGCCTTAGCAATAGAGCCTGCCGCGGCGATATGGTTTTCTTTAATTAAAAATGCATCAAACAGGCCAATACGGTGGTTTTTGCCGCCACCGGTAGTTACCGCGTATTTTTGTGCAAAGCGCAGGCCGGGCAGGGTTTTACGGGTATCCAGCAGGCGGGTATTGCTACCGTGTAAAAACTGCACATAGTGCGCGGTAGTGGTGGCGGTGCCGCTTAACAGTTGCAGAAAATTAAGCGCGGTACGCTCGCCGGTGAGTAATATGCGCGCCGGGCCACTTAAGGTACACAGGATGGTATTGGCTGGTACCTTATCGCCGTCTGTTACCTGCCATTGCAGTTTAACGTCGTTACCTAACTGGCGAAATACTTCATCGGCAAAGGCGGTGCCGCATACTACGCAGTTTTCACGGGTAATAATGGTAGCTGTGGCCTGCTGGCTTTGCGGTATCAGCGAAGCGGTAATATCGCCTTCGCTAAGCGGTAAAAAGCCTAAATCTTCTGCCAAAGCATTAGATACCGAGCGGATAATTTCCTGCTGCAGCAGTGTTGAGTAATCAGTTGGCATATCAGTTGGCATAATCATAGTGTGTACAAAAGTTAGTGGTGCTCGTTTTTAGTTATGCTGGATCAGGGTGAGCTGGTTGCCCTGTTGGTGGAATTCTAACTGTTTAAGCGCGCTCATGCCCAGCAATATCTCGGTACCGCTAAGGTTGGGCACAATGCTGGCGGGAATATTGGTCAGCACTATGTCGCCCAGTTGTAGTTGGTCAATGCGGCTGCGATAAGCAGTGGTTAAGCCATTGGCGGTGTTTACCTGTATAGCTGCACCAAACGGCATACCGAGTTTTTCTGCCGCGCTGGCTGCTATGGCAACAGTGGTAGCGCCAGTGTCCAGCATAAAGTCGACCGGGCTGTTATTAACCAGAGCCGTGCCAACGTAGTGGCCGCTTTTATTACGGATAAGCACGGTGCGTACTTCACCGGCGCTGCCCTGCACACTGCTTAACTGTTGGTTGGGGTTAAGCTGCTTGCTGATGGTGTCCTGAAAAAATACAAACAGCAGCGCCATTAAAATAAGCCAGGCGATAATAGCAAAGGTCTTACCATATTTGTTCGTGGGCTCAGGCGCTTGCATTAAAAGGCTCCAGCATTGACAATAGGCCCATAGCTTACTGGCACAGACCTGCAAAGGCAAAACTTCTGATGAGCGCTAAACCGCCAGCCATGTTAACCCGCCCCAGCCCGCATTGTGATGCGCGCCCGGATGCTGAAACCATCAGTTTACTGGTTATTCATAATATCAGCCTGCCGGCCGGGCAGTTTGCTGCCGCACCCGAGCAAAGCTTTGTTGACGCCTTATTTATGGGTAACTTAGATTGCAGCGCGCATAGCAGCTTTGCCGGTTTGCGGGGGCTTAGAGTGTCGGCGCACTGCGTGATCTGGCGCGATGGCCGCATTTTTAACTACGTACCTTTTACCCAGCGCGCCTGGCATGCCGGCGTAAGCCAGTTTGATGGCCGCGAACGCTGTAACGATTTTTCCATTGGTATTGAATTAGAAGGCACAGACAATTTGCCTTATACTGAGCAGCAATATCAGAGCCTTATTACGCTGACATATTTTTTAATGCAGCAACATCCGGCTATTACGCCAGACCGTATTGTTGGCCATTGTGATATTGCGCCGGGGCGTAAAACCGACCCCGGCATCGCTTTTGACTGGATGCGCTACCGCAATAAGATAAAAAGTGCGATCAAGGAGTTTTCTAAATGACGTTAATCAGTATGTTGCTGGCATTAATTATTGAGCGCCTGGCTGTGCGCAGCAATAAATGGCAAGCCAGCGGCTATTGCCGTGCTTATGTGCGCTTTACCGCCGGGTCGGCGTTAAGCAAGTTATCTGCGCATAGCCTGGGGCAATATTTGTGGCTTGCACTGCCCGGCGCGCTGGTAATGTTGGTGCTGTGTTTGGTAGACAGCCATTTACTGAGCTTAGTGGTTAACACCCTGCTATTGTTGGTGGCTATTGGTTGCTGGCATTACCGCCAGCTGTATAAGCAGTATTTAAATGCGATGGACAGAGGCGACGAAGAAGCAGCTTTTATTACCATGCAGCAAATACGCACTGATATGGGTAGCACACGCGAGCAAAGCAGTTATGGCCAGTTACTGATCTGGCTGAATTTTCGCTATTATGCCGCTGTGGTGTTCTGGTTTTTACTGTTGGGTGCTTTTGGTGTAATTACTTATGCTCTGGTGCGGCATTTACAGGAAGCTGTAGCAGAAGAAGACGCCGCCAATTACGCCGCCTGCCTGGGCGGCGACAACAAAGCAGTACATTATGTGGCGCACTGGGCTAACTGGTTTCCGGCACGGTTATTTGGTTTGGGGTTTGCGCTGGTGGGGCATTTCTCCCGCGCGTCTACCGCCTTGCTGGGCTACTTTCTTGATTTTACCGCCAGCAATGAGCAGGTAGTAGTAGATGTTGCTACAGCCGCAGAGCCATTGCCGGCTGAAAGCATTAATACGCTGGACGACACCAGCTATATGGTGCAGCTGGCTAAACGTAATATGCTGTTCTTTTTAGCCTTTACGGCTATTTTAACCTTAACCGGCTGGTTGGGGTAATTTGGCTGGGCAACGATGGTACTCCTTAGCGCGCTTGCGCTAAGGACATTTTTTCTGACCTTTGCTGGTGGGTAGCCCACCGGTTGCAAAAGCCACTTACTCGCCACAGCGGGGTTTCGGGCGTCCTGCCCTCAACCCAGCTATGCTTACGCCATTCGCTCCCTGCGAATGACTTGCCCGCCTTCGCTGGCGCGAAAGTGGTCTGTGGCTGCGATGTGGCTGTTGTAACCTACCGCTCCCAATATTTCAATTCTGGTCAGACCAATTTTTTCAGCAGCTTTATTAGCCACTTTACACTGAGTTATTACTCTAACTATTTTCTGCTTTTGCCTTTGCCGGTAATCTCTGCTTTATTTACTTGCTAAGCAGAAACTGTTACCTTATCGGCACTAAAAATAAATTGGTAATACCAATTTACAAAAGGCTTGCAGCCAACGGGAAACCACAGCACGGCATGGCAGATTTTAAAATTAAACCGGCTAAACTCTCTGATCGCATTGTCGAGCAACTGGAAAACATGTTGCTGGAGGGCAGTTTTGCACCGGGGCAAAAGCTGCCTCCCGAGCGTGATTTAGCGCAAATGTTTGCCGTGTCGCGGCCGTCATTGCGCGAGGCCATTCAAAAGCTGGAAGCCAAAGGCCTGATCAGCCGCCGTCAGGGTGGTGGCACCTATGTGTGCGACAATATGACCGCCGGCCTTACCGATCCACTGTTTGAATTAATAGCACGCCATCCTGAATCGCAGTTTGATTTACTGGAATTTCGCCATGCGCTGGAAGGCATATGTGCTTATTACGCCGCATTGCGTGGCACAACGGCCGATTTTGACCAGATTAAGCACCACTATGATGCTATTTGTGATGCACAGCAGTTAAATGATCTGGACGCTGAAGCCAAAGCGGTAGGTAGTTTTTATTTAGCAGTGGCAGAGGCGTCACATAATGTGGTTTTACTGCATTTAGTGCGCGGCTTAACGCCACTGGTGGAGCAGAATATCCGGGTTAACCTGGAAACCCTGCAGCAGAAGGAAGGCATAGTCGGCCAGCTGAATTCGCATCGGCAACGGCTGATGCAAGCGGTCATAAATGGTGAGCCGGAGAAGGCGCGCCAGGCCAGTAATGGCCATCTGGCCTTTATCGAAGAAGCTTTGCTGGATGTGGGTAAAGAGCGCTCGCGTATTGAACGCTCGTTACGGCGCACCCAACAAGGTTGATCATTATTTTTAACGCAGCTGTGCATTTAAAACACAGGCGTGCATAACCAAAGGAAACCTCGATATGTCTGAAGTCAGTAAAGTTGACATCGACGCTCTGGAAACCAAAGAGTGGCTTGAAGCGCTGGAATCGGTTGTTCGCACTGAAGGGGTAGAGCGGGCACAGTTCCTGCTGGAGCAGGTATTGGAGCAAGCCCGGTTAGAGGGCGTTGCTATGCCTACCGGTGTTACTACCAACTACATTAACACCATTCCACCGCAGCAAGAGCCGGCTTACCCTGGCGATGTTAACCTGGAACGACGTATCCGCTCGGTGATCCGCTGGAATGCCATTATGATCGTACTGCGCGGCTCGAAAAAAGAGCTTGATTTAGGCGGCCATATGGCGTCTTACCAGTCTTCTGCGGCGTTTTATGAAACCTGTTTTAACCACTTCTTCCGCGCGCCAAACGAAAAAGACGGCGGCGATTTAGTGTATTATCAGGGCCATATTTCACCGGGTATTTATGCCCGTGCTTTTGTTGAGGGCCGCTTAACGGCAGAGCAACTGGACAGCTTCCGCCAGGAAGTAGACGGCAAAGGCTTATCCAGCTACCCGCACCCGAAATTAATGCCGGAGTTTTGGCAGTTTCCTACCGTGTCTATGGGCCTGGGCCCTATTGCTTCTATTTATCAGGCGCGGTTTTTAAAGTATTTACACGGCCGTGGTTTAAAAGACACCAGCGCACAGCGCGTTTATGCCTTTTTGGGCGATGGCGAGATGGACGAGCCGGAATCACGCGGTGCGGTAAGCTTTGCTGCCCGTGAGAAGCTGGGCAACCTGTGTTACTTAATTAACTGTAACCTGCAGCGCTTAGATGGCCCGGTAATGGGTAACGGTAAAATTATCCAGGAACTGGAAGGTTTGTTCCGCGGCGCCGGCTGGAACGTAATTAAAGTAGTATGGGGCCGTGGTTGGGACAAACTGCTGGCTAAAGACACCACCGGTAAGCTGTTACAGCTGATGAACGAAACTATCGACGGTGACTACCAGACTTACAAAGCTAACGACGGTGCCTATGTGCGTAAGCACTTCTTCGGCCGTTACCCGGAAACCGCAGCACTGGTTGCTGATATGACCGACGAAGAAATTTTTGCCTTAAAACGCGGCGGCCATGAGCCATCTAAACTGTTTGCTGCCTTTAAAGCGGCGCAGGCCTGCACCGACAAACCTACTGTTATTTTAGCTAAAACGGTTAAAGGTTACGGTATGGGTGAAGCGGCAGAAGGTAAAAACATTGCCCACCAGGTGAAGAAAATGGACATGACGCATGTGCTGCAACTGCGCCAGCGTTTAGGCCTGGAAGACTATATTACCGAAGAGCAGGCAGCCGAACTGCCATATATTAAGCTGCCTGAAGGTTCACCAGAGCTGGAATATATGCACGCACGGCGCAAAGCATTGCACGGTTATACGCCGGTACGTCTGCCTAACTTTACCAAGCCATTAACACTGCCGGAATTAAGCGCCTTTGATGGTTTATTAGAAGAGCAAAAACGCGAAATTTCTACCACCATGGCCTATGTGCGGGCACTGAATATTCTGCTGAAAGACGAGCATATCGGTAAGCAAATTGTGCCGATTATTGCCGACGAAGCCCGTACCTTTGGTATGGAAGGCTTGTTCCGCCAAATCGGTATTTATAACCCGGGCGGCCAGAACTACACGCCGGAAGACCGCTCAGTAGTTAGCTACTACAAAGAAGACGTCGGTGGTCAGGTACTGCAGGAAGGCATTAACGAGCTGGGCGCGATGTCGTCCTGGGTCGCTGCGGCAACGTCGTACAGCACTAACGACTTACCGATGATCCCGTTTTACATCTATTACTCAATGTTTGGTTTCCAGCGCGTGGGTGATATGGCCTGGCTGGCCGGTGATCAACAAGCACGTGGCTTCCTGTTAGGCGCTACTGCGGGCCGTACTACGCTGAACGGCGAAGGTTTACAACACGAAGACGGCCACAGCCATATTCTGGCTGGCACAGTACCAAACTGTATTTCGTATGACCCAACCTACGCCTTCGAGCTGGCGGTTATCATGCAAGACGGTATTCGCCGTATGTACGGTAAAGATCAGGAAAACATTTATTACTACATTACCGTAATGAATGAAAACTACCATCACCCGGCTATGCCAAAAGGCGCCGAAGAAGGTATCCGCCGTGGTATTTACAAGCTGGAAAGCTTAAATGGCGATCGCGGCAAGGTACAGTTGCTGGGCTCGGGCACCATTTTAAATGAAGTGCGCAAAGCGGCAGAAATTTTAAGCAAGGATTACGGCGTAGCGTCTGACGTGTACTCAGTAACCTCGTTTAATGAACTGGCGCGTGATGGCCAGGACGCCGAGCGCTTTAACATGCTAAACCCGGATGCCAAGGCTAAAACGCCATACATTGCTACGGTAATGAACAAATCGCCAGCCATTGCTGCAACCGACTATATGAAAAACTATGCCGATCAGGTACGTGCCTTTATTCCGGCTACGTCTTACAAGGTGCTGGGCACCGACGGTTTTGGCCGTTCTGACAGCCGTGAAAACCTGCGCCGCCACTTTGAAGTGAACGCCGGTTATATCGTAGTGGCCGCACTGAGCGAGCTGGTGAAGCAGGGCGAGTTGAAGAAAACCGTAGTGACAGATGCGATTAAGAAATTCGGCATCGACAGCGGCAAAACCAACCCGCTGTACGCATAAGAGGATTACACATGACTATTGAAATTCATGTACCGGATATTGGTGCTGATGAAGTTGAAGTAACCGAAATTCTGGTGAAGGTAGGCGACAAAGTGGCTGCCGACCAATCACTGCTCAGCGTTGAAGGTGACAAGGCTTCTATGGAAGTACCGGCCAATGACGCCGGTGTAGTAAAAGAAATTAAAGTAAAAGTAGGCGATAAGGTTAAAACCGGCAGCCTGATTATGACCTTTGAAGGTGGAGGCGCGGCCAAAGCCGACGCCGCACCGGCAAAGGAAGAAGCAAAAGCAGACAGCAAGGCTGAAAGTAAAACTGAAGCCAAAGCTGAAAGCAAAACCGCCAGCGTACAAGACGTAAAAGTACCGGATATTGGTGGTGACGCCGTTGAAGTTACTGAAATTATGGTAAAAGTAGGCGACACGGTAAGCGAAGATCAGTCACTGCTTAGCGTGGAAGGCGACAAAGCCAGTATGGAAGTACCGGCGCCATTTGCCGGTAAGGTTAAAGAAATTAAAATCAGCGTTGGCGATAAGGTATCTACCGGCAGCCTGATTATGGTATTTGAAACCACAGGTTCTGCCGATGCTGCGCCGGCGGCAGACGCTGAAGCGCCAAAAGCTGAAAGTAAAGCCGAAACAAAAGCTGAAACGAAAACCGAAGCTCCGGCAGCGAAAGCTGAAGCAGCACCTGCGTCAAATGATGGCTTTGTTGAAAACAGCGCCTATGCCCATGCGTCACCGGTTATCCGCCGTTTAGCGCGTGAATTTGGCATTAACCTGGCTAAGGTTAAAGGCACCGGCCGTAAAAACCGCGTAGTAAAAGAAGACGTGCAAAACTACGTTAAGCAACTGGTTAAGCAGGTTGAAAGCGGCGCAGCTGCAGGCTCTGGCGCAGGCAATAGCATGGGCTTTGATCTAATCGCCTGGCCAAAAGTCGATTTTGCCAAGTTCGGTGAAGTAGAAAGCAAGCCACTGTCGCGCATTCAGAAGTTATCCGGCAACAATTTACATCGTAACTGGGTGCGTATTCCGCATGTTACCCAGTTCGACGAAGCCGATATCACCGGGCTGGAAGACTTCCGTAAAGAGCAAAATGCACTTGCCGAGAAGAAAAAACTTGGCGTTAAGTACACCCCGCTGGTGTTTATTATGAAAGCGGTGGCTAAGGCGCTGGAAGAATTCCCAACCTTCTGTAGTTCACTGTCAGAAGATGGCCAAAGCCTGATCCTGAAAAAATACGTGCACTTAGGTATAGCGGTAGACACGCCAAACGGCCTGGTTGTACCGGTAGTAAAAGATGTAAACAAAAAAGGCATTATCGAGCTGTCACGCGAGTTACAGGATATTTCGGTAAAAGCGCGCGAAGGTAAGTTAACTTCTGCCGATATGCAGGGCGGCTGCTTTACCATATCAAGCTTAGGTGGCATTGGCGGTACGGCGTTTACGCCTATTGTAAATGCGCCGGAAGTCGCCATATTAGGTGTGTCGAAATCAGACATTAAGCCGAAATGGAACGGTAAAGAGTTTGAACCCAAGCTGATGTTGCCGCTAAGTATGTCTTATGATCACCGTGTTATCGACGGCGCCCTGGCAGCACGCTTTACCGCGACGCTGGCCAGCTATCTGGCCGATATTCGCCAGATCATTATGTAATGTTTAGCTAAGAGCGAATTTTGTGTCCCGTACGGAAAAGTTACGGGACATCGCTCAGGCAGGATGTTAAAATTCTGCCACTTTTTTCGCCTGACAGCCGTGCCCTACATGCTGTTGTCAGTACTCTGAACTGATAAAGAAAGGTAATACGATGAGCAACGATATCAAAACTCAGGTAGTAGTTGTGGGCGCAGGCCCTGGTGGTTATTCTGCAGCATTTCGTGCGGCAGACTTAGGCTTAGAAGTTACTCTGGTTGAAGCGCGCAGCACTTTAGGCGGCGTGTGTTTAAACGTGGGTTGTATCCCATCTAAAGCCTTATTACACGTTGCTAAGGTGATTGACGATGCCCGCGATATGGCATCACACGGCGTAACCTTTGGTGAGCCGAAAATTGATTTAGACAAAGTTCGTAGCTGGAAAGACAAAGTAGTCGGCCAGCTGACTAACGGCCTGGCCGGTATGTCGAAAATGCGTAAAGTTAAGGTAGTTACCGGCTACGGTAAATTTACCGGCGCGAACACCTTACAGGTTGGCGACACCACTATTACGTTTGAACACGCCATTATTGCTGCAGGTTCAGAGCCGGTATCACTGCCGTTTATTCCAAAAGATGACGACCGTATTATCGATTCAACCGGTGCGCTGGAATTAAAAGACATTCCTGGCGAAATGCTGGTATTAGGTGGCGGTATTATTGGCCTGGAAATGGGCACTGTATACCGTGCGCTGGGTTCTAAAGTGTCAGTAGTAGAATTTGCTGATCAGTTAGTGCCAGCAGCTGATGCTGATATCGTTAAAGCCTACACCAAGTACAACAAAGACAACTACAACATTATGTTGTCTACCAAAGTTGTTGGCGTAGAAGCGAAAAAAGACGGTTTATACGTTACTTTTGAAGGCAAAAACGCGCCGGAAAAAGCTGTACGTTACGACAAAATTCTGGTTGCCGTTGGCCGTAAGCCAAACGGTGCGCTGTTAGATGCCGCCAAAGCCGGTGTTAACGTAGACGAGCGCGGTTTTATCAATGTTGATAAGCAACTGCGTACCAACGTTGGCCATATCTATGCTATCGGTGATGTTATCGGCCAACCGATGTTAGCGCACAAAGCAGTACACGAAGGCCACGTAGCGGCTGAAGTGATTGCCGGCCAGAAGCACTACTTCGACCCGCGCTGCATTCCGTCAGTAGCTTACACCGACCCGGAAATGGCCTGGACCGGCGTTACCGAGAAAGAAGCCAAAGAGCAGGGCTTAAAAATTGAAACCGCTACCTTCCCATGGGCAGCGTCAGGCCGTGCTATCGCTTCAGCCCGCACTGAAGGCTTCACCAAGCTAATTTTCGACAAAGAAACCCACCGTATTCTGGGTGGCGCTATTGTGGGTATCAACGCCGGTGAAATGCTGGGCGAAATCTGCTTAGCAGTAGAAATGGGTGCCGACGCCGAAGATATCGCGTTAACTATCCATGCTCACCCAACGCTGAACGAGTCTATCGGCTTAGCCGCCGAGATGTACGAAGGCTCAATCACCGACCTGCCAAACCCGAAAGCGAAGAAAAAGTAATTTTCTGAGTTGAGTAACGAAACAAAGGCCGCGAATGCGGCCTTTGTTGTTTTTGTCAGCTTGTAATCTGTCTAAGTACCATACTACGCCTGTGCTTAATTATGTACATGACAATGTACTTTGAGGTGTTGCATGGCGTCACATGCTATTTTGGCGGAAAAAGCGGTTTCGGTATCGGAAGCCCGTAAGAACTTAAGCCAGTACTTTACGGATGAACCGGTGGCAGTGTTATCGAACAACAAGCCTGCTGGTTATATGCTAAGTGCTGAGCTGTATGAAAAAATGCTGCGCATTATCGAAACGTCTGGCGCCGTAGAGCAGGGGCTGTTTCGCCCGGCAGCAGCAAGGCTAAAAGAAATAAGCCGTGTTAGTGAAGAGTTGTTGTTAAAATAAAAGCTGATGCTGATAAAATGCTAGGTTGAATCAATTGGTGTTCAAGCTCGGATTGATCGTAGCTAGCATAAATTGTTCCCGTTGCCTCTGGTGATTCTTTAGCTGATTTCTATATTTTTCTGTACAATCAGTTTGCAGCCAGATTGGGAGTGAAATTTTCGAATAACATTCATATGACCAGAGCTTGCTTTGGGTTTTAGAGAATTACAGACTTGACCTACTAATTGAAATTGGTTCGCGTGTGGGTCATTAGCTTTGTACAACCGCATAGTATTTAGAATTTGATCGCTGGCTTTAGCTAACCAACCTGAACTACAACGCTCCTTTAACTCAATAAAGTATAGAGTATTCCCATCAATCAGGGCAGAATCGCAAGTAGACTCTAATTGGAGGTGAGTATTTGGTTTGTAAAACCGTATACATTTATCAATCGCATAGTAATGTAAAAGTTTAGCTTCGCTGTTGTTTACAACACCAATCCAACTGGCTGGGTCAGTATCGCTGATGTATGCTGGTCCACAATTCGTGTTGTTGTCATCAATCAGACCAAATTGAGTCCACTGTGTTTGACTGTGGCATTGAGCCAGAAAAAAACTCAAGATTTATACATCCATATATAACAACTGGGAAAACTGATCGTTAATTTCATCAAGCTTATGGTTAAGCTTATTTGTATCGGGAATATAACCGTCTTCAAACTCAAGATTTTCAATAGTACCATCTGAACTTAGTTGGTAAACCCTAACTTTATCTGACTCGACTACAGAGTTTCTAGGAACAATTTTTTCGACTTCAGAGGCGGAGGTTTCCGACAGGTTTTTCTTATAAAGTTTGCCGGCCTGAAAGTTAAGCATCATAAAATTCAGGATATAAGGGCTATGTGTGGTAACTACTAATCTGTTTTCTGGTGTTGAATTTAATGTTTTTAATAGTTCGAATAAAATTTTCTTCTGAGAATCTGGATAAAGGTTCTGTTCTGGTTCTTCAACAATATTAATGAAAGAAGAGTAAATAAATCTATTTTGTACTCTTTTAATTTCGTCCATCAGCGATTTAATTTTTTTCAATTTAATCTGTCGCTCCATGACGACTTTAACTTCTTTCATCATCCTGCGTTGAAGAGCAACACTCAATGGTACCTCAGAGCTGTCCTGGTCTTGTTGAGATATAAGATCACAAAGGTACTCAGTGACAAGGAAAAGTGGAATAAGACTTTGATAGCCACTCGAGCCATTTAAAAGGTTAGTTCTAAAACTTTCGCCAACTAGGTAAGAAGATCCATCATCAGGATCATACTGATACTTCAAATTGCCGATAGGTAAATCAATTAGCTTTGAACGGCTATAGTCTTTTGCTTCTTCGTATTCGGCAAGGAAAGCATGTAATGCTTTAGGTAGCTTAGAAATTAAATCTGGCCTTACAATTGAAGTTAAAAAATTTCTTTCAGCAGGGACATACATTATCTTGGGAGATGCGTATTGTCTATTTTCTTTTTCAGTAATGTTAAAGTTTAGATTGTTGAGTATGAAATTGTATTTTTCACCGATAAATTCTATATGAGATTTCTCAGAGAAGTAATCTGATATCCCTTGAAATGACATAACTTCATTTAAGAAGTAATCTTTACTTTCGGCTACATCTTTTGTGACATCACCTCTGACTAAAGATTTTTCAAGCCAGCAAAGAGAAGAGTAGACTTTTGCTATTGTACTTTTGCCTGAGCCTTGTGTACCGATCAAAATTGTTAATCCTCCAAAATCAATGAACTTATTTTTGCTTAAGCCATTTTTTATGGGACCAACATTTCTAATCGCAAGTTTTGTCATACTGATTCACTATCACCGAATTTTGCTTACAAGATGCGGCATTATAGGCTTTAGTTGACCTCGACTCAACTAACATAGGGATATAAAACGGCGTGCTTTCTGCTAATAGGAATACGTTGCTGCCCATACGCTTCAGGAGTTTAACTGTGCATTTTTTGCCTGTTTTCTAGCCTTTTGCCTGCGGTAATGTTGAAAAAAATCGATGGGGTCAGTGTCATTGATATTCTGAGAACCACGAACACCCACTGAGCTCAGGCTACCAAAGTTTCAACAATAGTAATCACTCAATCATATGCTACTTGCCGCGTAAGCCTCCTCTTGCTAGCATCTGGATTCCATAATTCAGGGACGTGTTATGCGCCGGATGCGTTTTACTTTACCACTGTTGCTGCTTACCTCCCCGCTGGCCTTTGGCCAAAAGCAATATACCGAAGGGGCGTGTTTGTTGCTGCAGCACCAAATGGTGCAGTTTTCAGCTCAACCGAATAGCCATAACTACCAAAGCGCTAAGCGTGAAGTTGATAACCACTGCCAAAACCCGATACCGGCGCCGGTAAAAAATCTGGTGCTTACTAATATTCCAGCCAAACCCATCACCGTTGGCAACGTTAAAAATAATGTAACAACAAAGCCTGCTAACGCTAATGTCGCTGTTAACGCCGCAACACCGCCACCGATTGCACCGGCACCTTCCGCGCCGGCAAAGCCAGCTGATGTACTAAAAGCACTATTCGCCCCTGTGCTGGCACTGCTTGGCAGTATGTTGGCTATGCTGCTGTTGTTGGCCTTGGTTGTAGGCTTATTGGCGTATGTTGCTGGCCGTTATGCCGCGCGCATTAAAGGCGCGCTTGGCGAATTGGCGCTACACCGGGTTTTGGTGAGCGAGCTACCGGCCAGCTACCAGCATTATCGCAATTTGGTAATACCAGCAGAGAAAGATGATTTTACCGAGGTAGATCACCTGGTATTAAGCCCCTTTGGTATCTTTGTTATAGAGGTTAAAAACTACCGTGGCTGGATTTTTGGTGGTGAAAAGCAGCCACAGTGGACGGTACAGCGCTTTCGCAGTAAGTATCAGTTTATGAACCCGCTGCACCAAAACTATAAACACACTGAAGCAGTAAAGCAGCTGCTTGGTTTAAGCAGCAAAGACAGTGGCTCAGTGCATCCAATTGTCGCTTTTAGCCTGCGCGCGGAGTTTAAATTTCAAATACCGGCAAACGTGATGTATACCGAGTTGGTAGGGGACTACATTAACCGTTTTAATCAGCTGTGCTTCAGTGACGACCAACAGCGCCAGTTTAGCGCAAGGCTAAATATGGCTAAGGCCGGTAAGAAAGTGCTGCGCAAACTGCATATGCAGCAGTTTGATTATTAGCGATATTTGCGCAGTTTCTGTGCGCAGGAAATTTGCGCTAAACTTTTAAGCATCATGAAACGGGCTGACCACGCTTGGAGCTTGCGATGAATCAAAATACTAAAGCAGCGTGCAATACTTCGGTGGATGCAGCTTTGCTGGCCGAGGCTAAGTCGCTTAACATCAGCCCGTCTGTGGTGTTAGAGCAGGCTTTACATAAAGCGGTTAGCCAGGCTAAGGCTGAGTTATGGCAGGCACAAAATGCCGATGCGATAGCAGCTTATAACCAGCAAGTTGCTGAGCAGGGTACCTTTGCTGAGCGGCTGGGGCAAATATAGTGCCGCAGCAATTTAGTGTTGTCCGCATAGAGCAGCAACTTGTTGTTGTGCTAACTTAATCACAATTCAGCTTATTCTGCCGAATAAAGCTCTCAATATCAAAGTGGTTTACCTCATCCAGGATCTGGCTTTTAGTGCCGATATGAAAGCCACGAAAGTGGATGTCGCACTTAAGCTCTGAGCTGCTGTATACGCCCGGCCCGCCACCGAAAATGTAAGTGGTGTTATCCTGATATGCTTGTTCTGTATCGATGCTGGTTAACCAGCGCGATGTTATTTCAGTCAGTTGCTCTGGTGCATTCTGGCGAAAAAAGCGCAGTTTATCGGCGGCAATGGCGCCTTCGCTAATCTTGGCTTGTGTTAGCAATACGCCATTGGCCGGGATCTGATACTGGCGGGCATCGTGCTGGTACTGCAATGGCTCGCCGCTGGCTTGATCAAAAATAACGTAAAAGGCGCCGACATAATTAGCCGGCAGAATATAGTGCTCTGCCTCGCGCTGCTGCACAGGGTCGCTGCAGGCGGTAAGAGAGTAACTTAGTAGTGCACTGGCAAAGCTGCAGAGCAAAATGCTTTTGAAATTCGGTAAAGTGAATGTTGTTGTCATCGATTGAAGCATCCATCCAGCGAAAAGTTTTCAACCACCATACAGCGGCGATCGTTCGGATTCATGGCAAGAAATTTATGGTTCCAACTGTTTATGTTTCGGTATCGCTTAGTAAAGCGGTGGTTCAAACAAGTGCCGGGTGGCTTCCATTTGCTGGTGTAATATTCGTAACACAAATATATCGTGCTTACGGCTGCGGTAAAAAATGGCATGGCGTTGGTGATCATGACGCCGGATCCCTGCGCCAATATCCGTGTACTCCTGCCCCATAAGAGGGGATTCAGACAACAGACCCAACACGTACTCCAGCTCTTTGGTGTAAACATCAGCCTGACGCACGCCAAAGTTAAGCAAGGTATATTCGTAAATACTGGCGAAGTCTGCTGCGGCAAGCTTCGATAGCTTATACATGGTGCTTTTGCTTCACCCGGTCGGCAATCTGGCTTAGCGTTAAATCACTTTCTCCACTTTGTTCACCGGCGGCAACAGCCTGCCTTAGTGCTGCCATTTGGTTTTCCTGGCGCTCTAGTAAGCGCAGGGCTGAACGCATTACTTCGCTGGTTGAGCCATAGCGGCCCGATTCAAGCAATTTACTGACAAAGTCATCAAGCTGCGTGCCTATGGTAACGCTGGTGGTTCTGGCCATGATTGCACCTATGTGTGAATAGTTAACACAAAGTTTAGCATCTGCAGAAATTAGTGCAAAGGTGGTTAAGCAAGCACCGTGGCTGACGGGCAAGACGTTCGGGGTCAGATCCAATTGTTAAAACGCAAAGCCAAATGTGGCGTTGGATGCTACATAGCGGCTAAGTAAGCTGCATCTACAGCAAGTTACGATGAAAACATAAACTCGGCATACAAGAGCTGCAATGTCATACCGGCAGAGCAGCAGTTTTTGTTGTTAACTCTGAGCAAAGTTCGGTATTGTTTGTAACGATTAAGCTAAACAAGGTTGAAAAGGATTTCGGATGAAAAAGTTTCTACTGATATTGCTGGTGCTGGCTGGCATCTACCATTTTCAAGGCAGCAATTTAAGCGACAGCTTTAATGGCGGTTCTCAACAGGCCGTAACGCAGCAGAGCGACAGCCTGCCACAACATCTGTCTGCTCAGGAGCGTGAGCTGCAGAAAACACTACTGCGGATCCGTGATAACGGCCCTTTTCCTTATGACCGTGATGGCATTACTTTTCACAACAGAGAACGCCTGTTGCCAATTAAACCCAGCGGTTACTACCGCGAATATACCGTTGATACGCCAGGCCTGCCACACCGGGGGCCGAGGCGGGTAGTTACCGGTGGTAATCCGCCAGATGTGTATTACTACACCGAAGATCATTACAGCTCATTTCGAATAATTTCTGGTGCGCAATGACAGACCAACACAATAACGGCAGCGTTTTACTGCAGTATATCGCAGCGCCGTCGGATGCCATTTGCCTTGCTAAAGATGGCATGCTAATCAAACAGACAATCTTGGCCAGCCTGCAACGGCATTTTTCGTTTCCCGATTATTTTGGCGAAAATTTAGATGCCGCTTATGATCTGTTGCTGGATATTGTGGATACCCTGACTGAGCCAACTGTGTGGCGTTTTTGCACCGGTAGCCAGGTAACAACTGATTATGATGCGCTTGCCAACTGGCAGCAATTAATGCAAGACGTGATGCAATATGCACAAAGCAAAGGGATAAAGCTGCAGGTTGAGTTATTTATTGAACCTTAGGAGATAGGTTCAGCTTTAGCGGGTAACGGTACCGGCAGACAATTTCAATATAATCATGTAAGTCACAATTAAACATTTCAGACTCCCGCAGCAGATTTGCGCAGGTTATCTGCGCATAAAATTTGCGCTATACTGCTGCTAATTACCTCACAGCGGAGTTTGAGTATGAACCAAACTACAAAAGCAGCTTGTAATACTTCGGTGGATACGGCCTTATTGGCCGAGGCTAAGTCACTCAATATCAGCCCATCTGTGGTGTTAGAGCATGCGCTGCGCAAGGCGGTTAGCCAGGCTAAAGCTGAGTTGTGGCCGGCAGAAAATGCCGATGCGATAACGGCCTATAACCAGCAAGTTGCACAGCACGGTACTTTTGCTGAGCGGTTGGGGCAGATATAGTACTTCCCAATACCGCCAGTAAATCAAAGCAGGCCTTGATCTGCTGATTGATGGCTTTTAAAACCTCTATGTTTTACTCATACTGCTGGCATTCAAATACCAGCTGGCCCGTGGGATAGGGTTCAGCTTTATCGCCATAATGCAGTATTTCTAATCGGCCGTGATGCTTGCCGCTGCCGGGGCTAAAATAAGATGCACTATAGGCTCTTACCGGCGCAGCGGGGGCGGGTGGCTGCACTTCCAGATAAAAATCCAGAATATGCGGTATATCGGTAATATCTGTGCGGTTAACACTAACTATAAAAGTAAGGTCTTTCACAGTGAACAGTGGCGTGGCAGAAGGATTTGAGGCATCCAGTATTACTGTACGTTCTTGGATATCATCCAGACTAAAACCGGGATAATCCAATGGGATCAGGTTACAGCTAAGTTCCAGTTGTGTGAGGCTGGCATGTACTGTGTGGGTAAAGAGGCCGCAAAATATTATGCTCAGGATACGGGACATAAAACTGGTCCTCTTAAAGTTTTTCCATTTTTAAAGGCCTCTCATTGCTGTCGCGATTCAAATAAGTGGCGAGTGGCCGGTATTTGCTTAACTGTTTAGCCTTGCTGCAATTTCGCCCGTGTTTGGCTTTGTTTTTGCTGTGCTTGCCAATACTGTTCTACCTGTCTGGTTTCCTCTGGCGTGCCCCGGCTGATAATGCGCCGGACATCGCTGTTGTAACACAATGCTTCGTTTTGAACCCAGGCGGTGTAGGTTAAGCGGTTGGATAACAGTGTGCCGACGGGGCAGGGCAGGTAGCCTTTTTGTTGCGCTTGTTTATCCCACTTATTTGCAATGACCATTTCGCCAAAAAACACACCGGCAACGCTCAACAACACTGCTACGCTGCAAAACCGGATAAAAGCCGGTTTGAGCTGTTGTACTTTATTGTTTGCAAATAACAGTAGCGTAAGGCCAGTAAACAATAAGGCGATAACAGCTATACCTGCGATTACACCCGGAATATAACCGGAAGAATAACTTAGCACTATTAGCTGCTGGCCACTTTTTAACTGCTCTTGCTGGCTGCTCCAATCGCTTTGTAATATCCAAAACAAGCCCAGCGCAAACAGGCAGCAAAATATAGATATACCTGCGCCAAACAGAACGGCTTTGGGTTTATTGATGTTCATGCTTTGGATAAGTAGTTCCCGGAGGCTAATCAGTTACAGTTTTGCTTGTGCTGAACTGTGGTAATAAGCGGCATTTCTGCCTGTCAGGTGTCTCTTCGCAGTCTGCCCGTGCCAGTTCAATGCAGTATTCTGGCGTAACGGTAAACACCATCACCTTGTCGTGTAACCATTGGCGCGATTGTAGCTCGCATTCGCTATAACCCTGCGCTTGCAGGTAGCTGGCAGTAGGATAATGAATGAGTTGCGGCAGAACTACTGCGATACCTAACCCGATAAAGAAAATCAGGCTTGCCCGCCTATTTTGTATAGTACTTACCGTCTTACCCTGAAGTTTTCGCACACCAAAATACAGCAACATACAACCAATTATTGCCGCACCCAAACAGTAAAAAGCACCTTTATTTAACGTCACTGCTTCAGCCGCGCTGAACAAGCCTTTAAGCAGTAACGACAAGTAATAGCCGAAATAACCAAAGCCAAAGGCTGTAAGAATTGCAAATACTGTCAGCCCTGCAACCAACTTCCAAGGTGCCAGTTCATTTTCGTCTTTATGCATCAAAATAACCTTGGAGACAGGAAACGATCCAACTGGTGTTTGGCAGCATCAATAACAATTCTGCGGGCAGAGTCGACGATATAATCCAGTACTGGCTTGGCGGCTTTCGCAGCTGTCTGTGTTGCTTTGTTCTGCAGGTTACGGCGCACTTGTTGCGCGTAGTTTTTCGTTCTGTCTGATAGCTCCTCTAAACCTTTCACAACCTTATCTGAAATACCAAACTGTTTATCTAAAGAATTAAGTGCAGGTGTTAATATAAGACCAACCAGCACTACCGCAGCTATAGGGCCAACTGCAATACCAATGGCAGCGCCAACGGCAATAGCGCCCCAGGCAACGCCTGCAGTAATTGCAACTTTTACTACGTCAACGGCCAGATTACCAATTAGCTGAGTAAGAGTGGCCTCATCCCGCAAAAAGAAATCGGCAACCCTATAAGCACCCACCAGATAAAGTGTAAGAATGCCGCCGGCTCTTACAGACGCCTGTGCTGCATGCTTACCCAAACCTAAAGCCATTACCTGAGTGTTGTTTGCAAGATAACGGGTGCCGGTAAGCACTCTGCGTAGCCCAGCGTGCCCTTTAAGAATGATGTAAGATTTACCGTTATAAGATTTAACATACGCCTGGCCTAAGCCACCTAGTGCATAACCGAGCTGTGCCAGTTTCGACATATCTCCACCAAGAGCGAGGTAGTTGGCGCCAAACTCAAGTGTACCCCTTATTTGGTCCCAGAGAGATTTCGCTTGAGTATTGCCTCGCGCTGCCTGACTATTGACAATTTCATCCATCATTTCCACAGAGATCACACAGACTTCGTGCTGGTTTTCTTGGATAACGCGCTGCATACCGCGCTTTTGTTGATCCGTCAGCATAAAATTTCCTTAAGTTAAGCAGAAAGACTATCTGTCAGATTTTAAACATCACGCTTTATTTATTCAAATTAAATTTACATTTAATTTAATTAGATCGCGATTAGTGGGGGCTTATAAAGCTTTTGAGATCAGGGTTGCAGCAGCAAGCTTCGACAGTTTATGCATGGTGTTTTTGCATCACCTGGTCGCCATCTGCAGAAATCAGCGCAAAGGTGGTCAAGCAAGTACCGCAGCTAACGGGTGGCTTACTTAAACCGAACTTGCTGCAAATGCGGGTTAGCTATTGTCACTTCAAGCAGCGTAATATCCTCCAGCAGCACCAGTTGTTCACTATCGTTTTGCTTAATTACCAAGCACTCCTGCCGCTTGTCGTTATAGCGGGTGGTTAACGCAGTGCCGCTAAGCACAGCACCCGAGCTTAGCGTTAGCTTCAGCGGATAATGGTACAGGCAGACAATTTCAATATAATCATGCAAGTCGCACTTGAGCATAATGCCTCCGTCTAACCGGGCTGAACATTGCCTGGTGTTAGTTGATGCCGTCTGGGTCGGTAGCGCTGCCACAGCAGCAGAATGCCGGTTAGTGTAAACAGTAAAGATGCAGCGGCGGTGCTGATAAGCAGCGGGTTGTTAAAGTTGCTGCGCTCGTCGTAATCCATAATATGCAGCATCCAGAAAAAATCGAACAGCCGCCAGCCATCTGTACGCACTCTGAGTACCGAGCCGGTAGCCGGGTCGAGATAAAAAATGCTGTTGTCGCTGTCGGCAAACTGCAATTGCCATAGTGGTGCTGGTAAGTGTCGTACCTCTGCCGGGGTTTGTTGTAGCAGCGTTATCCGGCGAAGCGTGCCATTACCCCGGTATTGCGCTTGCGCAAGTGCGGTGATGTCCTGCTCAGATAATGCCGTTAATAACGTGCCGTCAACAGCGCTGTATCGAAAGCGCTGGCCGGCATCGTCTACCAGATATACCGGCTCAGCATTAAGCTGGTTATCGCTTAGTGTCAGCTGTTGGCTCAGACTGATAGTGGCCTGTGTGCTGTGTTGTGCCAACACGCCGGCCGGATTAACGCTGGCCTGATGCCACAGCGTATCAGGCTGAGCGTGTAAATGTTCGCCCCGCACTTGTTCTATCGGCAAAATAGCCATTACCAGGCCGCTTAAAAACCACAGCAGTATTTGTACTACCAACAGTAAACCCAGCCAGTTGTGCAGACGGCGGCACCATTTCAGCATAAGACGTTATTCACTAAAGCAAAAAATGCTATATCAACAGAAATTCCGCGCTAATGCAAAGCGGCAAAATGCCCCGGTTACTATGCTGCTGTGGCATACTGCCAGCATAGAGAATAGTGCAGGAGGCAGCCTTGCCGATAACGAATACCACCGATCTTAGTGCCTTGTTGCAGCAAATGTTAGCGCAGAGCCAACCATTGTACAGCACCGGTAAAGTGGCCGATTACATTCCGGCTCTGGCGCAAGTGGCGCCGCAGCAAGCTGCGGTGGCGGTGGCCACGCTGGATGGCCGGCTGCATAGCGCCGGCGCTGCACAACAAAGCTTTTCGTTGCAAAGTATTTCTAAGATCTTTGGCCTGGTAATGGCAATGAACCGCTTGGGTGATGAGCTGTGGCAGCGGGTAAATATGGAACCTTCCGGCCAGCCGTTTAATTCTATAGTGCAGTTGGAGTGGGAGCAGGGGATACCCCGCAACCCGATGATTAATGCCGGCGCCATTGTGGTGGCTGATGTGCTGGTTAGCCATTACTCGGCCAGCAAAAGTGCGTTTTTAACTTTTTTACGCCGTTTAGCCGGGGAAGAAGCGCTTTACGCCGACCAGCAGGTGTATTTGTCTGAACTTGAGCACGGCAACCGCAACGCGGCTATGGCGTATCTGATGAAAAGTTTCGGTAATATTGAAGCGGACGTGCCGCAAGTGCTGGAGCATTATTTTCACCAATGCGCCACCGCAATCAGCTGCGAGCAACTGGCGCGTTCGTTGTTGTTTTTAGCCAACCGCGGCGTGCAGCCAAGCACTAACGAACAAATTTGCAGCCGGCGTGATGCTCACCGTATTAATGCCATTTTATCTACCAGTGGCATGTATGATCAGTCTGGTGAGTTTGCCTTTAAAGTGGGCTTACCAGCTAAAAGTGGCGTAGGTGGTGCTATTGTGGCGATAGTGCCGCAATTTGGTGTGATAACCGCCTGGAGCCCGCCACTTAACAGCTATGGTAACTCGGTGGTGGCCATGCAGTTAATTCAACAGCTGGCCGACGAGCTGGGGTTGTCGTTGTTTTAATGCGACCAATCGCTGTTAAATAGCCCTAAACCTTAGCTCCAGCTCCTGATAATACAGCCGGGTTAGGCCTTCATAGCCGGAGTCTGTGCCGATAAATACCCAGATAGTACCATCGGCGTTGCTGGTAAATTGCAGCGGTGTATTGCCGCTACCGCTAACGGTTTTGCTGGCAAAGGTTTGACCGTTACAGCTTAATTCAGGCGCGGCGATGTTGCCGATAACACGGGCCTGGGTACCGTCCTGGCTTTGATTGCCTTTATCGGCATTTAAATAGTAACCGGCTTGCCTGGGCTCTGTAGCGGCGTAACCAAACTTTAAGTAAACCGACTCACCCGGTGCACCGCCTATACCTACACAATCTGCACCGGCATCGGTTAAAAAGCGCAGTGAAGCCGACAGCTGATAGCGGGTGGAAGGTTCTAACCCGGTTATTTGCTTTTTGATGTACATAAACAAATCGTCGCTGCGGTTCATGCCTGCCAGATATAGGCCTTTACCGGAGAAACCTGCTGGCAGGTCGCGCATACCACTTTGCAGTTGATAGATATCAGCGTTGTCGCTTGGGTAATCAGAAAAGCCCGGCTGCCACTGGTGAGCACCCTGGCGAAAATCATAATAATGTGCTGGCAAGGTGCCGTATTCAATATCGCAGCCGGTTAGCAGCAACAGGCTGCCAGCCAGCAGGGGGGCGCTAATTTTCATCATGCTATTTCTCGACAGTGGTTTAGCCGAAATGGTAGCGTGTCAGCTGGCGATGAAATGTAATTGATTGCAATCAAATTGAAGCTAAGTGTGAAGTTTTATAACTTGCGGGTAAGATAATGCCTGCAAGCTAACCGCGAGAATGTTCAGCACTGCACCGCGTTATTTTTTACGTTACTGCCTGTTTATGCCAGATGTGAAAAGCAGGCTTATTAGGATTTTTAATACGATGCTGGATTCCAAAGAATTATCGGCCGAAACCTGGCTGGACCGTCTGGATCGGTCTGCCTACGCATTGCCGTTGTTATTTGTGCTGTCGATGATGGAAACGCTGATTATACCGATACCGATAGAGGCGATTTTAATTCCGTGGATGCTTAGCCAATCGCGACGGCGCTGGACCATTGCCTCTGTGGCACTGGCTGGCAATATCACTGCTGCCGCGCTGGGATATTGGCTAGGTGCGCTGGCGATGGAGCAATGGGGCGATACTTTGATCAGCCTGTTTGGCGGGGCACAGGCTTATGACAGCTTTGCCGAGGAAATACATAATAACGGCTTTATATCGGTATTGGCGGTAGGCGTAACGCCAACGCCACTGCAAATAGCGATGCTGGCAGCCGGCGCTACAGGCTATTCATTCTTGCTGTTTTTACTTGCGGTTACGTTGTCGCGGTCGGTGCGTTATTTTGGCCTGGTAATACTGGTAAATGTCGCCGGTGAAGCGGCGCTAAAGCTGTGGAAACGTTATTCGCGTCAGATTGGTGCGGCTTTGCTGGTGCTCGCTGGCGTCTGGCTGTGGTTTTTGTTCAGTTGAACGGGCATGGTAGTTATGTTGATACGGTATTTTCACCGCGCTGTTCAAATAAGGTGAGATACAGGCGTAAGTCCAGTTCAAGCTGGTGATAATCAGGCTGCATATGCTGGCAAAGTTTGTAAAAAGCTTTGTTGTGGTCTTTTTCGCGTAAGTGCGCCAGTTCGTGCACCACTACCATTTGCAGCAGTGGTAGGGGTAGCTGCTTTAGCAGTGCGGCTATTCTGATCTCATTTTTGCTTTTTAATTTGCCGCCCTGCACCCGGCTAATTTGCGTATGAGTGCCCAGGGCGTTGTTAATAATATGAATTTTAGGGTCGAATATCACTTTGCTAACCGGCTCACTGCTGCGCAGCCATTGCCGTTTCAGCTCCTGGGTAAATTCATACAAGGCTTTGTCGGTTTGCACGCTGTGGCTTTGGTTGGGGTAGCGGCGCTGTAAGGTGCTACCCAACTGATTTTCTGCCAGCAACTGGCGTACTTGCTGTTGAAGTGTGTCGGGATATTGGCGCAGGTAAATCAAATCTTGCATTGCTAAAGCTCAATTATTGCATGTTGGGTGTATTGGCTGCACTTCGGTTGTACTACTAAGCAGGTGTTGAAAGTTGCCAGACTGATAAAATAACATTTTGTGGTGGTATCACCAATGCCTGGCTAAAGAACTCATCAGTCTCAGCCGCTTTACATCATGGCGTTGCATATATACCCAACATCAGGCTCTCTGTTCAGCTTTGTTTTTAGCAGAAGTGACAGTATGATAAAAAACCTGTAAAAGGTACGTTTTTAAGATATTTGTTGCGAACACTGGCTTAATGAACATTCTGCAAAGAAATAATGTGCAAACTGTTGGCGATCCGACGGCTCCGGTGCTGTTGTATGGCCATGGTTTTGGCTGCGACCAGACCATGTGGAATCAGATTACTCCTGCGTTTCAACACAGCCATTTTCAACTGCTGTTTGACTATGTCGGCAGCGGCCAGTCAGATATCAGTGCCTATGATGCCGGGCGCTATGCTACTTTGCAGGGCTATGCTCAGGACATTATTGAAATTTGCGCAGCGTTGAGCTTAACCAACAATGTTGTTTTTGTTGGCCACTCAGTCAGTTGCAGTATCGGTATTCTGGCGGCTATAGCCCAGCCTGGACTGTTTTCTAACATGATTTTGCTTGGTCCCTCGCCGTGTTTTCTCAATGACCCGCCGCACTATTTCGGTGGCTTTGAACCATCCGATTTGCACGAGCTACTGGATTTAATGCAGCAAAACTATCTGGGTTGGGCTAACTATCTGGCGCCTGTAGTCGCTGGCGAAGCCAGCACTATTAGCGGGCGGCTGTCTGACAGCTTTTGCTCTACCGATCCGCTGGTGATGAAACAGTTTGCCAAAGCCACCTTTTTTGCTGACAACCGTGAAGATTTCGCCAAAGTGGCAACACCTTGTTTAGTGTTGCAGCATAAACAGGATGCGCTGGCTTCGGTAGCGGTAGGCGAGTTTGTGCACCGCCAGCTGAAAAACAGTGACTTGGTAGTATTGGATGTGGCGGGCCATGTTGCTCATATGAGCCACCCGCAACTGATTATTGATGCTATGTCGCAGTATCTGGCTGGGCAGGGTGGAGGTGGTTATTACAGATGATATAAATTTTCTGCCTTGTCCGCTGGTAATTACAGACGAGGTGGGAATTGTGCTGCAGGTAAACCGGGCATTTACTGACGAATTTGGCGACTGTGCCATTAATACCAATATCAGTGAGATTTTCCCGAAAGCATCACAGATTTTTTTGCAAACCCATGTTTGGCCACTATTACACCGCCAGGGCAGTGTGAAAGAAATTTATCTTAAAGTACGCGCCCGCACAGAGCCTCAGCTGCCAGTATTGCTTAATTGCAGCCGTGGTGAGTTTCGCCAGCAGCAGTGTTATCGCTGGGTTATTTTTCCGGCGCGTGAGCGTTCCCGCTTTGAGCGGGAGCTGATAAAAACTCAAAACGACACTATGATATATGCCCAAAGGTTACAAAAAGCCAATGCCAGGCTGCAAGCTGTACTAAATTCAGCCACTGAGTTAGTCATTATGGTATTAAGCCCGGACGGCACCGTTCGTTTTAATAATTCCTCTGCAGAAACTTTACTGCGTTATAAGGCCGGGAGCCTTGCCGGGCAGAACATTATGACGCTGTTTGGGCAAACCGACACTGCCAGTGACGCACTACACCGTTTGCGGGCAATGTTTACAGCAAAAGGTAGAGCGGGCTTTGGCAAAGCTGAAACCCTGCAGTTAGATACCAGCATGACCGACAAGGATGGCAATAATGTTGAAGTGGCAGTTAGCATAAGCCCCGTTTGCCGGAAAAATACGACGAATATTGATGAACTGTTGCTGGTTGCAACCGATAGACGTCAGCGTAAACAGCTGCAGTGTAACTAAGCAATTTAGCGTTATAGCATCAGCGCTAAGGCAGTTTGTATTTGTTCATCGCTTAGATCTTGCTGCTGCATAGCTTTATTCAGGCTTTGTTGGGCGCTGCCAAGAGCGCTGTTTAGCATGCCTAGCTCAGTTTGCAATAGCTTCAGTTTTTCCCGCTGTTGTTCTGATTGCAGTCCGTCTTGTGTCGCTTTATCTATTTCGGCCTGCTTATCGGCAATTTCCTGCTTAAGATCGCGGATAGTTTTTAATATTTGCTTAATAATATCCGGCAGATTGCTGTCATCAATATCTTTATTTTGCTCTGCTTGTTTGGCTTTGGTTTTGCCCAGCTCTGACAAGCTGACATAAGCACCCGGCATAGTATTGTTATTGATAGCAGAGGTGGTTGCACCGGCTGCCGTTTGTTTTGGCTGGTTGAGTTTTAAGCTAACAAGCTGGGGTTGCAGAGTATTAATTTGCATAAAAGGCAGGCGGCTTAAAGTATAGGTTGCCCTGTATCGGCTGCGGCCCGGAAAACTTTAATGCCCCGTAACAGAAAAGTGGTTTTTAGTAGCCTTCAGCGCCTTCTTCATAACAAATGCGCAGGCCGTTTTCCATCGTACAGCGTACTTTGGGCTTGTTTTGCTCAGGGGTCAGTACATCTTTAATTTTTTTTACAATGGCAATATCTGCTTCAAGGCCAATTTGGCTAAGAGTGCTAATGCGTTCTTTACTTGAGCCTTGCTCCATTACTGGACGGTGTTTCTCAGCTTTGTTTTCGGCCGCCCCATCTGCAATCATACCGAACACAGTGCAGCCGTTAAGAGTTAATAGCAAAATAACTGTGGCCAGGTGTTTCGTCAGGCACATATAAAACTCTTATTGGGGCATTATTTAGTGGATGCAGAATTTTTACATGTTCAGCTATGAAAATAAACATATATGAGATTTATTTCCGCTGTTTAACGCGCATTTATACAACCCCTGAAGTTGAGCTGGTAACTTCAGGGGTTGCAGATGTTATACCAGCGAATATGGCTGGCCGTCTTTGCAGGTAAACTGCTTATTACCCTTATGGGCGCAGCTAACCTGGCGGCCGGTTACCATGCTAAACCAGACGCAATCTGGCTCGGAGGTTTGCAGCTGAATATCATCAATGCTGGCTTTATCCTGGCAACCGTTAATGCCGCTGCGGTTTAAAATCAGCTCGACGTGACGGCCATTATTGTTCAGCACGATAGAACAGGGCGCTTCACGGTGGCCGCTTAACGCAACAAACTGCGCCGGGGTTTGCAGGCCACTGGTGCTGCCGTCGGCAAAAAATGCCAGCAGCTGCTGGTAGTACACTACGTAACTGCATACATCTTTATGCGAGCCTTGCTGCAGCGGGAAGGTTTTGTCTAAAAAGCCTTTTGAGTAATCCATTACCTGTTTGACATGGCGCTGGTTCAGCTCGTTAATCACGCTTAGTTCAGTCGCCATCCAGGCAGTATGGCTTGGTGATGGAGTGCTGTGGTGTTGGGCCAGTGTTGTCATGATGTCATCCTCGTCTCTTGTAATCAGGTACAGTGTTTAGCTTTGGTTGCTATCGGTTAAAAACTAGTCTAGGCTAAAAATCAGCATAATTTCACAATAAAAATTTTACAGTGTGAATTTTACAAAATGAAAGCAAACAAAAGCCTGCTCAGAAAGTCGCATTTTCTCGGAACCAAGATCAGAAATCTGAGAAAGCGCAACAACTTAACTATGGAAGATTTGTCCACCCGCTGTATCCGTGTTGATCCGGAGCAGGCGCCGTCGGTGTCTTATCTGTCAATGATTGAACGTGGGAAGCGGGTACCGGGTGTCGAAATGCTGCAGGTGATTGCCGAAGTATTTCAAAAAGACATCGACTGGTTTCTTGATGGCGAAGACGACGGCCAGGATTTAACGCCACAAAAAGGTAGCCGTGGCGGGATCAGTGGTATGGCGCTGGAACCGGGTTTTCTGTTTTCCAATGATATTCTACAAATTGCTATTCCGGAGATGCTGTCGCAAACCGGTACCAGCGGTAAGCAGTTTGCCCAGCTGCTTATTCGCGCGCATCAGGAGCATCATCAAAACCACTTTCCCGAGCTGGAGCGCGCAGCCGAAGACGTCGGCCAAAAACGGATGCCGCTTGGCGTGGACGAATTGCTGGCGATTGTTAAACAGCTTGGGCTGCAAATAAGCTGGTTTGCTGAAGCACCGAAAGAGCTGCTGGATGAGCTGGGAGTGTTGTCAAAAAATGTCTCTACGTCGTTTTTCACCCCGCCCAACACCTTGCATTTAAACAGCTTGCTGCAGCAATTTCCTACGCGGTTAAAGTATGAGCTGGCAGTGCATATAGGCCATGCCGTGCTGCACAATAAAGATGGCGTTAAAAGCAGCATGACAGTGGGCGGTGCGCATGATGATGAGCTGTCCAGCTCTACCGCCGTGCAGCCGCAGGATATTTTGCATGCCTGGCGTGATTTTGAATCGAGCTTTTTTGCCGGCGCGCTGCTTTGCCCCAAGTTACCGTTTCGCCAGTTGCTGGACCGTCACGGTTATGAGATCAGCACGTATCAGCAAGCCGGGGTCTCCGCATCGGTAGCAATGCGGCGTATGACGGCGGTATCACCCTATACGCACTGGCATTATTTTGATGCCTACACACCGGGCAAACTCAAGGCCGTATATCGCGGCAATGGTATACCGCTGCCATGGGGCAATATGCGCCAGGTAGAAGACCCTTGTCAGCACTGGGCCGTGTTTCGGATGTTTGATGTTGAAGGTGTAGCCAGCAGCGCGCAGTTGTCGTTGCTGGATGTAAACGGCGCGCCGCGAATTTACTGCTGCGAGTCAACTAAAGTAAGTGATTTGGCCGGTAATACGCATGTGCTCTGTGCCGGTATTGATTTAAACCCGGCGTTGCTGGCGCAAGGCGTTGATGCTGACACGATGGCGGCTGAGTTAAAACAGCTGTGCGTTGGCAGCAGCGGTGGTGCTAAGGTACCGAGAGGTATTCAAACCGCGCTGACCAGTGTGGCGAATATTCTGAATATTAATTGGGTGGCACGCAGCTTACAAAAACCGGTGCAGCTGATTTGCGCCCGCGGTAACAGCTGCCCGCGAAGTCCGGGCTGTTATCAGTGCAAAGGTTAAACAGTCTGAAGCACGTCGAACCGGTTTACCCACACCAACACGCCGTAAATACGTCCCTGTAGGCTCGATTCGACCGTCCTGGTCTGCAACGGTTGGCTTAGGGTAATCCGGTTCTCGCTTAGTGTAGGTTCAGCGGTTATTTTCTCCCAATAACTGCAAATTTTCATCCAATAGGCCTACCAGCAGTGCCTTGCCGCTGGTATCTACCCGGAACTGGCCATAAGGTGCCTGCTCATACTGTGCGCCTGTACCTTCAGCAAAAAAGAATGCATTAGGGCCAACACTAATAATACGGTCACGCCAGCGCAGCAATACTGCAACCAGCTGTGGGTCTTGCGGCAGGTTATTGCTCAGGCTGTGCAAACTGGCCCGTTGTTCGGCATCGATACTTAACCAGGCGTATTTATATTGCGCGGCATCGTCGGGTAATTCCCGGTCAATGGCGTAGGCCAGTGCCATATAATCGCCCTGCATAATTGAGCGCGGGTCCAGCGGTGCCAGCGCAATATTTACCACCCGGCCGGTTCTTAATGTTTGCTCAAACTGCCAGATAGCAAAACCTGCTGCGGCAAGAATGAGTAGCAAAGCCGCCGCAATAGCCCGGCGTTGTAATGTTATGCTCATACAAGTCTCCGCTGATAGCGCTGCAACAATAACCAGGCTGCCAGTAGCGTTATACCGCTAAGGGCTAAGATGCCGGATTTATGTAATAAATTAAGCTGTAAACTGTAGTAAAACTGGCTGATGGCCAACAACATGCTAAGCAGACATAACGCATACCAGTTTCTGCTGCAGCCATAAAAACATGCCAGCATTAAAGCTGTGCTAACCAGTAAACCGGATGCCGGGTACAGCAAAATACACAGCATAACGGTGATAGTAAGCAGCGCCAGCCTGCTGGGTACTGTCGCCAGCCGGCTAAGCCAGAATACAGTTGAAATTAACAACACACTGCCAAGTGCACTATATAGCGCGCGGGCCATATCAAGCTGGTGATCCAACCGGTAGTAACCGGCATCCAGCCACAATAAACACTGGCCGAATAAGGTTAGCGCCAGTGCTGCCACGGTGGTGACTTCCAGCAGGCTTTTAATGGTTTTAGCCTGAGAAAGGTTCACCCATTTTAGCCGGCCGCACCATAACAGTGCGGCGGCAAGAGCCAGCAGGCTGCTGACAACCGCAAGCATTGGGGCGGAACTTACCAGTGATAACAGACATAACAACGCTATGCTAAGGCTGGCACGCTGATGCAACTGGTTTAGCGGGCTTAGCAGTAGCAAAATGCTGATAACCGCGCAGGCGTAGCGCGCGATTTCATGATTCAGGCCCGACACATCGTAAATAACGTATACCAGCAACCCTTGGCCGGCCAGCGCAATTGCCACCGCCATTTGTTGCAAAAACTCCTGTTTGCGGCTGGTCAGCCAGATTGCTGCAGCCAGCAACACAGCGGCGGCTACGGTGCGCACCGGGTTATTATCGGCCAGCGCCAGCAAAGGGCCTAAAAAAGAGCCGACAATCAAAATAGAGGCTATCCAGGCAGCAATGCCAAGCAAAATTTGCAGCCACCAGGGGCTGGTAACAATCTGTAATTGCTGCGCTTTGGCGGCATCAATAATGCTGGCATGCTGCAGTTGGGTAGTAAGTTCTGAGTGATTGCTTAGGCTGTTTTTTTTGCTGCTACCTGGCAGTAGCTTCTTCAGCCAGATAACCGTACCGGCGCTGGCGCCAATAACAAACAGCGCTAAAAAATTCATGGCAAAAAAGTCATCAGCACTTTCCAGCAAGCTTGCCAGCATTGCGGTAGCCACGGTAATCGCACTAAAGGCCAATAAAGCCAGGATCAGCACATCACGGCGCTGGCGCCAGTACCACAGTGTCAGCGCGGCAGTGAGTGGCAGATACACCAGCAAGTTAAGCTGGTATCCGTTGTCCCACGCCGCAAGACCTGCACCAAGCGTTAACGGAGCTATTAATATCAGCGCCGCAAGACGAACCAGCGTTTGATTGGCCTGAACCCTCAGCCGCGGCAGGGCAAACTCGGCAAATAGCATAATTACCAGATTTGCCAGCGCCAGGCTGAGTATCATTGGAGCGCCTGCCAGCAGCCAGAAAAGCTCGGATTGGGTCATTAAATAACGGCCAAGCGCGAGTTCCAGCACCACAAACCAGAGTAAATAACAGGCCCGGCTTTTTGATAGCAGTACCAGCGGCGTAATAAGCGCAGCCCAACTGGCAAATAGCTGCCAGATATCCGCACCGGTTTGGTACGTCTGGCCAATCAGTGCCAGCAAAGCGCCCGTCAGTATGGTGGCACTTAGTAAAGCCGCGCGCTGCACCAGGCTGGCAGGGGCGCTGCGTATAGCAATAACGCCGGATAGCACCAGCGCACCGGCGGCCAGGGCAAACTTAGTAAAGTGATGCATAAACGGCCAGTTATGCGCGAGGAAGAAAATTATCGCCGCGCCCAGCAGTACCACAGTGCCAAATAACAAAATAAGGTTAGCCTGTGCCAACCATAGGCCTGTAGCAGGCTGCAGCGGAAATTGCCCGCTGGCCTGCTGCAGCTGCTCAGCGCTAAGCTGGCGCTGTTCGCGCCATTGCAGGAGTTGGTTAGCGTGTTGCAATTTGTCCATGCGATTATTTTCTCAGATGGTTTGTTGGCTAGCATCATAGCGTTTTTATAACTTGTTACAACTTCGTAGCAGCGGTGGTTTGGCATCAGTTATACAACGGAGTAGTATAAAGCGGCGTAATAATAAGTAACCCCATCAGGATAACAACAATGAAGAAACTTACTTTAGCCGCCGCCTCTGTGGCGCTGGCGCTTGGCCTTACGGCGTGTAACAAACAGGACACCACTCAAACTCAAACCCCGGCTGCGGCGGCTGTTGAAGCTAAAGCACCGCTGGTATCGGGTATTGATCAGCAGTATTTTGACCCGGCAGTAAAATTCAGTGAAGACTTCTTCCTGGCCATTAACGGCAAATGGCTGGCTGAAACACCGATCCCGGCAGACAAAGCCTCTTATGGCTCCTTCCATATTTTAAATGACAACTCGCAGCAGGCAGTAAAAGCCATTATTGATGAAGTGTCGGCCCGCGCAGATTTAAAAGCCGGTTCAGACGAGCAAAAGCTAGGCAGCTTTTACAACAGTTTTATGGATGAAGCCACGATTGAAAAACTGGGCTTAAGCCCGCTGGCACCGCAACTGGATGCCATTAAAGCGGTAACAGATAAAAGCCAGTTAGCGGCGCTTTTTGCCAGCCTGCAACGTGATGGTGTGGCTATTCCGTTTGGCTGGTATGTTAATAACGATGCAAAAAACTCTTCCGAGTACGCGGTATATCTGGGCCAGGGCGGCCTGGGTTTGCCAGACCGTGATTACTATTTTAAAGATGATGAAGCCTCAGTAAATATTATTAACCAGTACAAAGTGTACTTAACTGATATGTTTACTCTGGCAGGCAACACTGATGCTGCAGCGGCGGCTGAGCGGGTTTACGCGCTGGAAAAAGCGCTGGCAGAGCACCACTGGACCCGGCTGGAAAGCCGCAATGCCGATAAAACTTATAACAAAATGTCTGCCACTGAGCTTAACAGCAGCATGGGTAGCTTTGACTGGGCCGCATTTGCCAGTGGAGCTAAGTTAAGCTCGGTAACGGATATTATTGTCAGCCAGCCGTCTTACTTTGAAGGTTTTAGCAAAGTGCTGGCAGACACTGATCTGCAAAGCTGGCAGGATTATTTAAGCCTCAAAGCTATTCATGGCTATGCCGATAAATTAAGTAGTAATTTTGCTGATCGCCGTTTCGCTTTCTATGGCACCACCTTAAGTGGTATTGAGCAACAGCAACCTCGCTGGAAGCGTGCGGTTGATGCCTCGGATCAGGTGTTGGGTGAGCTGACCGGTAAACTGTATGTCGAGCGCCACTTTAAACCAGAAGCCAAAGCGCGGATGGAAGAGCTGGTTGCTAACCTGATTAAAGCTTACGAAATTTCCATTAAAGAACTGGAATGGATGACCGAAGAAACCAAAGTGGCTGCGCTGGAAAAGCTCAGCACCTTTACGCCAAAAATTGGTTACCCGGATAAATGGAAAGATTACTCAGCACTGGAAATTAAAGCAGATGATTTAGTCGGCAACTTTATGCGCGCCAGCCACTGGGCCTATGATGACATGCTTAACAAGCTGGGTAAGCCAATCGATAAAGGCGAGTGGTTTATGACGCCGCAAACGGTAAATGCCTACTATAACCCGGTAAACAATGAAATTGTGTTCCCGGCCGCTATTTTGCAACCGCCATTCTTTAATATGGAGGCTGACGACGCGGTGAACTATGGTGGTATTGGTGGTGTTATCGGCCATGAAATTGGTCATGGCTTTGACGACCAGGGCGCAAAGTATGATGGCAACGGCAACTTACGTAACTGGTGGACAGAGCAGGACAAAGGCCAGTTCCAGGCGCGTGGTGCTAAGTTAATTGGCCAGTACAACCGTTTTGAGCCATTACCGGGCGTTAATGTAAACGGTGCTGTGGCACTGGGTGAAAATATTGGTGACTTAGGCGGTATGACAGTCGCGTTAAAAGCTTACCATTTGTCACTGGAGGATAAAGACGCTCCGGTAATGGATGGTTTTACCGGCGACCAGCGTTTCTTTATCAGTTGGGCGCAGGTTTGGCGTACTAAGTTTCGTGAAGAAGCCTTGCGCCGTCAGTTGAGCACCGGGCCACACTCACCGGCGCATTACCGGGTAATTGGTGTGTTGCCAAATATTCCGGAATTTTATACTGCCTTTGATATTAAAGAGGGCGATAAGATGTATTTACCGCCAGAGCAGCGCGTTAAGATCTGGTAACTAAAATCTGCTACACTGCACAGGCTGAGTAGGTAACTGCTCGGCCTTTTTGTTTTCAGATTACTCTGCCAGATAGAGGTTGGAACCCCGTTTTGGTCGCCACAGAGTGTCTGAGCCCTGCCGTAGGCAGCGGGGCGACAAATTCGTCGGGAACGAATTTGAACAGCTTTGCTGGCTTGCGAAGGGCAGGATGCCCGAAGTAGTTGCTGTGGTGAGCCAAGGAGGGTGTTGCAACTGGTATCGTAGAGCAAACATAGACTTGCTCGATCAGTGAGGTCTGACCACTATAATAAAGAATATATAACATCCGGTTTTATATTCACAGAATTTATACCCACTATAAGTAGGGTGGTTAACGGCCTGATGTCAATCTGGCCCGAATTTTCATATAATTACGCCCATTCATTCTAAGAATGACGCCGCAGTAGCAAGACTGCCGGCAACGACCATGAGGATCATACTGTGCTACAACAATATCGCGAACATGTGGCCGAGCGCGCAGCGCAAGGTATCCCGCCAAAACCGCTCAATGCAGAGCAGGTAGCCGCCTTAGTTGAACTGTTAAAGAACCCGCCAAAAGGTGAAGAAGACACCTTAGTTGATTTACTGGTAAACCGTGTACCACCGGGCGTTGATGAAGCGGCTTATGTTAAAGCTGGCTTTTTAGCGGCCCTGGCCAACGGCGAAGCGTCAAGCAGCCTGATCAGTGCCGAATATGCTACAGAGCTGCTGGGCACCATGATGGGCGGCTACAATATTCAGCCGTTAATCAGCCTGCTGGACCACGACAAGCTGGCGCCTATTGCCGCTAAAGCACTGTCGCACACTTTGCTGATTTTCGATGCTTTCCATGATGTTACCGAAAAAGCCGATGCCGGTAATGCGCATGCCAAGCAAGTAGTGCAAAGCTGGGCTGATGCGCAGTGGTTTGAAGCCAAACCAGCGCTGGCAGAGAAAATTACTGTTACCGTATTTAAAGTGTCGGGCGAAACCAACACTGATGACTTATCACCGGCACCGGATGCCTGGTCACGGCCGGATATTCCGCTACATGCCTTAGCCATGCTGAAAAATGCCCGTGAAGGCATTAACCCGGATCAGCCAGGCACGGTTGGCCCAATCAAACAGTTAGACGAGCTGAACAAAAAAGGCTTCCCGCTGGCTTATGTTGGCGACGTAGTGGGTACCGGTTCATCACGTAAATCCGCCACTAACTCTGTGTTGTGGTTTATGGGTGACGATATTCCATACGTGCCGAACAAGCGCGGTGGTGGCTTTGTGCTGGGTGGCAAAATTGCGCCTATCTTCTTTAACACGATGGAAGACTCAGGTGCGTTGCCAATTGAAGTTGACGTATCTAAGCTGGAAATGGGCGATGTGATCGACATTCTGCCGTTCGAAGGCAAAGTGGTTCGCCATGGTACTGGCGAAGTGCTGGCAGAATTTAGCCTGGCAACCGATGTATTAATTGACGAAGTACGTGCCGGTGGCCGTATTCCGCTGATTATCGGCCGTGGCTTAACCGACCGTGCGCGTGAGTTTTTAGGCCATGGCCCGTCGGACAAATTCCGCCGTCCACAAGCTAAAGTGGATTCTGGCAAAGGCTTTACACTGGCGCAGAAAATGGTCGGTAAAGCGTGTGGCGTGAAAGGCGTACGCCCGGGTACTTACTGTGAGCCAAAAATGACTACAGTAGGCTCGCAGGACACGACCGGCCCGATGACGCGCGACGAGTTAAAAGACTTAGCCTGTTTGGGCTTCTCTGCCGATTTAACCATGCAGTCGTTCTGTCACACTGCCGCTTATCCGAAGCCAGTAGACGTTGATACGCACCACACGCTGCCGGACTTTATCATGAACCGTGGCGGTGTATCACTGCGCCCTGGCGATGGTATTATTCACAGCTGGCTAAACCGTATGTTACTGCCGGATACTGTAGGTACCGGTGGCGACTCGCACACCCGTTTCCCGATTGGTATTTCCTTCCCGGCCGGTTCTGGTTTAGTAGCGTTTGCTGCTGCTACCGGTGTTATGCCGCTGGATATGCCGGAATCAGTACTGGTGCGCTTTAAAGGCGAAATGCAGCCGGGTATTACCCTGCGCGACCTGGTACATGCCATTCCGTACGTAGCCATTCAAAAAGGCTTGTTAACCGTTGATAAGAAAGGCAAGAAGAACATCTTCTCCGGCCGTATCCTGGAAATCGAAGGCTTACCAAACTTAACGGTAGAGCAGGCGTTTGAGTTATCAGATGCGTCTGCCGAGCGTTCAGCTGCCGGTTGTAGTATCAAACTGTCAGATGCCTCTATTGCTGAGTACCTGGAATCAAACATCGTAATGCTTAAGTGGATGATTGCTGAAGGCTACGGCGATGTGCGCACTATCGAACGTCGTATTAACGCGATGCAGGCCTGGCTGAAAGATCCGCAGCTGATGTCGGCCGATGCCGATGCTGAGTACAGCGAAATTATCGAAATTGACCTGGCTGACATTAAAGAGCCGGTACTGTGTGCACCAAACGATCCGGATGATGCGCGTTTACTGTCTGACGTCGCCGGCGACAAGATCGACGAAGTGTTTATCGGTTCTTGTATGACCAACATCGGCCACTTCCGTGCCGCCGGTAAGCTGCTGGATAAATACAAAGGCCAGCTGCCAACCCGTCTGTGGATTGCACCGCCAACCAAGATGGACCAGGCGCAGTTAACCGAAGAAGGTTACTACAGCATTTTCGGTAAAGTAGGTGCCCGCACTGAGATGCCAGGTTGTTCACTGTGTATGGGTAACCAGGCACGGGTAGCGGAGAACTCAACAGTAGTATCTACCTCTACGCGTAACTTCCCGAACCGTTTAGGTCAGGGGGCCGATGTGTACTTAGCGTCTGCAGAGCTGGCAGCAGTAGCCTCCATTATCGGCCGCTTGCCAACGGTAGCCGAGTATATGGAATACGCTAAGCAAATCGACGCTACCGCGGCCGATACTTACCGTTACCTGAACTTCCACCGTATGGAGCAGTACACCAAAAAAGCGGATAACGTGATTATCCAGCAAGCGGTGTAATAGCCTCTGTTCTGCTAAAGGCCTGCCACTGCAGGCCTTTTTTCTGCTCGCTAATATACGGCGAGCAGCTACAATTTTAGCAGCGACCGGCTGAAAGATTATTTGCGCGGGCACCCTTGCACCACCCACTGGGCTCGACACAGTAACTCGCGCCCGCTAAAGCGCTCGCTCAGACACCCTGTGTCGCCCCATTGGGGATGCAAGTTCGCCAGGGAAAAGCAGCGCAAATAACCATCAGCCTATTTCTTCGTATGGATAAAATGTATGGAATACGACTTTATTTACGATCGCAATACACTGCAGTTCAGCATCAAGCTGACGGCGGAGCATGAGGTATTGGGCCGGTTTTTACTGGATGAATTTGGCCAACTGGCCGAAGCGTATACGCCATTACTGCAGCAACTAAGCGGGCTTAAACCGCACCAGAGTATGCAGTATCAGGGCAAAGAGTTTTTGCTTGAGGTAGAAAATGGCGAAGTGACATTAAGCCACAACACGCTGTTTTATACCGGTACTGAGCAGTTGCCGCAGCGCCAGCAAGATAAGCTGGCCGATGACGATTTACAGCTGGACGAGCAGGGTATGAGCACGCAATGCGGGCTGGAAGATTTACTAAAACTGCTGCGCGAATGGCAGCAGTTTCTGGCGAGCTGAACCTGCGCTGAAGCTGCACAGCGACAGGGAATAAACGCACCGTTATGGTGCGTTTTTTTTCATCTACCAGAGGGGTTTTCACTTAATGTTCTGATAAATAAAGAATAAATAAAAGTGGCACAAGGTTTCCTTGTATAAGGTGCAATCGCCTTACAAAAGTAAAAAGGAAAACATCATGAAGCTTGTATGTGCCATCATCAAGCCGTTCAAACTGGACGATGTACGCGAAGCTATTGCTGACATTGGGGTAGAAGGTTTAACGGTAACAGAAGTAAAAGGTTTCGGCCGCCAGAAAGGGCATACCGAGTTATATCGCGGTGCTGAGTATCAGGTCGACTTCCTGCCTAAGGTCAAGCTAGAAATTGCCACGCTGGACGATCAGGTTGATCGTTTGATTGAAGCGATCCAGAAAGCCGCTTACACCGGCCGTATCGGCGACGGCAAAATTTTTGTTTATGACCTGGAGCAGGCAGTGCGTATTCGGACCGGCGAGTCTGACGCTGAAGCCATATAAGGAGCTGTTATCATGCAAGAGCAAATTTATCATTTACAGTATGCAATGGACACCTTTTACTTCCTGATCTGTGGGGTATTGGTGATGTGGATGGCTGCGGGCTTCTCTATGCTGGAAGCTGGCCTGGTACGGGCAAAAAATACTACCGAAATTCTGACTAAGAACGTGGCGTTGTATTCTATCGCCTGCATTATGTATCTGGTGTGCGGTTATGCCTTTATGTATGGCGGCGAGTTTTTCTTAAGCGGTATCGGCGGCGTTGACGTTGATGCCACCTTAACCAGCTTTGCTGAACGTGAAGATGGCTTCACTGGTGGTGCTGTGTACTCTACTGCATCTGATTTCTTCTTCCAGGTGGTGTTTGTAGCTACTGCTATGTCTATCGTTTCCGGCGCTGTGGCCGAGCGCATGAAATTGTGGGCTTTCCTGGCATTTGCCGTAGTGATGACGGGTTTTATTTATCCGGTGCACGGTTCATGGACCTGGGGTGCAGAGGGCATGTTTGGTATTAATCTGGATGACCAATTTGGTTTCTCTGACTTTGCCGGTTCAGGCATCGTACATATGGCCGGTGCGGCCGCTGCGCTGGCAGGTGTATTGCTGCTGGGCGCGCGTAAAGGCAAGTACAGCAAAGATGGCAAAGTAAATGCCATTCCGGGTGCGAATATGCCAATGGCTACCTTGGGTACCCTGATTTTGTGGATGGGTTGGTTCGGTTTTAACGGGGGCTCGGTATTAAAGCTGGGTGATATCAGCAACGCTAATGCGGTAGCTGTAGTATTTCTTAACACCAATGCTGCTGCCGCTGCAGGCGCAATAGCTGCGCTGGCACTGTCGGTGGTGTTGTTCCGTAAAGCAGATTTAACCATGGCATTAAACGGCGCACTGGCGGGTTTAGTGGCTATTACTGCTGAGCCATCCACACCAACTGCACTGCAGGCAACGTTATTCGGCGCTATTGGTGGCGTGTTGGTTGTAGCGTCTATTATCGGTCTGGATAAGCTGAAGATTGATGATCCGGTGGGTGCGATTTCTGTACACGGTGTCGCAGGTTTATTTGGCCTGTTACTGGTGCCATTAACCAAAGACGGTACCAGCTTTGTTGGCCAGTTAATTGGCGCTGCAGCTATCTTCGCCTGGGTATTTATTGCCAGCCTGATAGTTTGGTATGTATTGAAACTGGTTATAGGCATCCGCGTAAGCGAAGAAGCCGAGTATGAAGGCGTTGATGCGTCAGAGTGTGGTATTGAAGCCTACCCTGAATTCGTCGCGTCGGTAAAGTAAGCAGCCTGGGAAGAGTTGGTGGAACTTCCCGGGAGCAAGTGAGCGATACGCTACCAACAGGTAGCGCTACCGCGAACTGAACGTCACCACCAAACTACGTCTATCCTTGTCCTTTGTCTTTTTATCTGACACCCCGTGCTTTATAGCGCGGGGTTTTTTATTGGTATAAATTACAGCTAATAAAAAAGCACCGCGTGCGGTGCTTTGGGTAACACAATAAAAATCAACGCAGCTTGTTGCGCCGGCCGGCAAAAGCTAATAAAGCAAAGGCAAACAATGACAAGCTGGCAGGAGCAGAAACCTGGGTAGTATTTGAGGTTTGAGTGGTTAAGCCACTGAATTTCAGGTTGTCATTACCCGCTGTTAAACCACCACCAAAATACTGGTTGTAAGCACCAATCAGCCAATAACTGGCGCTGGTGCCGGCTGTTGTTTTAGCCTGATTAGCGCCGCTGTCCAGAGCATAATACTGGTTCAGTGGTGATGAACCAACATTAGAAAAACTGGAAGACGACAATGCATAACCAGATACCTGATTCCAGCGAGTCATGGCAGAGCCACCTTCAAACGGGTTGCTGTCAAAGGCTGCAATAGAAATATCAGAGTCGGTCATGTAGTTAGAAATGCTGATGCCAGACAGCTCAACATCCTGATCAAAAGACAACAGCACAAAGTCATAGCGCCCGACGTTATCTGTCCAGTGCGCTTCGCCGTTGGCGTTATATACCAGCGTACCCCATTGGCTTAACCACAGTTCGCTTTGAAAAATGTTTTCATCGTTGTAGGCAGACCAAGCCGTCATTGACACCGACATAGTGTTGTCGTTGTCACTCAGGTTGATGCTATTGGCAACTATATTACGGTTCAGGCTGCTGACACCGCCGCTGCCAACAAAATCCCAGGTTTGGGTAGCTGCATAACTGGTACTGCTAAGTACAAGCAAACTGGCAACAAGTAACTTTTCCATAGTGATAGCCTTAATCCAATGAGCTGATGCCGCCCGGACGCTGTTTTATCCATTCAGCCGGGCATCCGTTTAATGGCTGCTTTGATGCAAAAAAAATACCAAAGTACTGAAATTTTTGTAAATCATCAGGTTACCTGCAATATAATGCGTTATTTGCAGTAGTGTTGTAAATCTTTTTGACACAAAGTTCTACTGCCGTTACTACAGTTGCAGCAGTTTAGCGTGTGGCACATTAAGCTGCTGATGGCTGACCATAACCAGCAAACCATTGCGTTGGCGTGCCAGCAAGGTGTTAAGCACATGCGCTGTGGTGGCCGGGTCTAAGCCGGCAAAAGGTTCGTCCAGCAGTAATAGCGGCCGCCGGGTTAACAGCAGGCGCGCCAGGGCAATGCGCCGGGCCTGGCCGCCAGACACCGCGGCACCGTATTCACCCATCACCGTATCCAGTTGCTGCGGCTGATTTTTGGCCCAGTCGCATAGCGCCACATCATCTAATACCTGCCATAGCTGTTGCTCGGTTGCATCTGGCGCACCTAAGCGCAGGTTTTGCGCCAGAGTTAAATCAAATAAGTCCGGTTGTTGTGGCAAATAGCCCACAGTATTACTCAGTTGCCATTCGGCGTATGGCAGGCCGTTCAGGTTGATATCACCACTAAACGCCAGTTGATTAGCCAGCGCCTGCAATAAAGTCGTTTTACCGCTGCCGGAGGCGCCACTTACAAGCAGTACATCACCACTTTTCAGGTTGAAGCTGACCTGTGAAGGGCCAGATAAAGCACCATTCTGGCGTGCCGACAACTGGTAGACATTCAGGCTCAGCGGTGTGGCAGGTTCAGGTTTATTAAACTGTTTTGGCGTGCTGACATCAGTTAACTGATTCAGCCGGTCGCGGGCAGCGCTACTAAGGCCCAGCGCAATAAAGCTCTGGCACAGCGGCAGCAATACTTCATGCAAGGCCCACAGTGCCAGCATGGCTGCCAGCAGCAGCGGCACGGTTAGCCTGTTGTCTGCCACCAGCGTGCTGCCTTGCCACAACAGCGCCAGCAGGCTTAATGCCAGCAGGCTTTGCTGCACCAAAGCGGTACGGCTGATTAATTGCTGCTGGCGCAGCTGTAAACGGATATAAGCCTGATCCAGTGCGCTAAATTGACTGATTTTATCTGCCCAGCGTTGCCACAACAGTAACGACGTTAGCATTGATAGCGGCTCCAGCAGTTGTGTGCGCCGCTGTGTGGTGGAGCGGGTATCCTGTTGTGCCAGTGCTTTGCCACGGCGTACCGTTAGCAGCGGCAACGCCAGCGCCAGCAGCAGGCAAGGGGCGGCATAGATTAGCAGAGTAGGTGCCAGCAAGTACCAGAACAACAGCACCAGTGCGGTTAAACTGCAGGCCCAAAGCCAGGGCGCGATAACTTTTAACGGAAACTGATCGAGTAAATCGATATCGCCGACCAGATGCTGCAGCGTATCTGCCGAATGGCGGTTGCTGTGCGGCTGTTGTGCCAGCGCGGTAAAGCTGTGCACGCGTAAATCTTTTAACAAGCCAAGGGCAGCATAGTGCGAGGTTAAGCGCTCTGCATAGCGCCCGGCCGTGCGGCCAATGGCACAGAGGCGGATAATCGCCGCCGGTCGGAAGTAATCAAAACCATAAGCGCCCACGCTGGCCAGCCCTGCCAGCGCGGCGGCACTGATAAACCAGCCAGATAATGCCAGCAAGGTCACTGCAGCCAGTAAAGTAACCAGCCCCAGCAGCAAGGCCAGCAACCATGCCTTGCCGCGGCTTTGCAGCAGGCTGCGTAAACGAATACTGCGTTCAGGCGCTGGCACGCTCTTAGGCTTGAACATACTGCGCTCCGTCAATATGGCTAATGGCAGGGTTGTCCAGCCGTATTACCTGATCCAGCCAATCCAGGCCGTGTAGCTGGTGGCTAACGATAATCAGCGTTTTACCCTGGCTCAGTGTGCCAATCAGCTGGTGTAAACGATAAGCAGTAGCGCCGTCTAAGTGCGCGGTGGGCTCGTCCAGTAACCAGACTTTAGCATCGCGCAGCAACAGCTGCGCCAGTGCCAGCCGTTGCAGCTGGCCGCCGGACAAGCCCCGGCCGCGCTCTCCCAGCATAGTATTTAGCCCCAGCGGTAATTGTTGTATTAACGGCCACAGCTCTACCTGTTGCAGCGCGGCTATCAGTTGCTGCTCGCTGGCATCAGGCGCGGCGAGGCGCAGGTTATCGGCAATGCTGGCAGCAGCAATACTGCTGTACTGCGCCATATAGCCCAGTTGCTGTTGCCAGTGGTTGCGCTCAAGCTGTGCCAGGCTGTGCTGGTTGATCAGAATATCGCCCTGATACGGCACAAAACCCAGCAGTGCATGCAACAGGCTGGATTTGCCACAGCCACTTGGCCCCTGCAGGGCAATGCGCCCGCCACTTTTTATGCTAAAGCTAACCGGTGCCAGCCGCTGGCGCTGCTCTGCGGTTAGAATATGCAGCTGTTGCAGGCTAATCTGCGGCGCACTGCTTAGCGTTAGTAACTGTGTGCCGGGGTGTTGCCAGGCACGGCGTTGTAGAATAGGGCTTAGCTCGTCAATTGCGGCTTCGGCCTGTGCTTTGGCGTGGTAATCGCTGCCAAGCTGGCGCAGTGGTGCGTAAAACTCCGGTGCCAGCAGCAAAATAAATAAAGCGCCCTGATACGGCACCGGTATAACTTCTTTGGCCCAGGGCAAAATACCCAGCAGGCCCAGACCTAAATACAGTGCCAGTAAGGCAATGGCCAGTGCCGAGAAAAACTCCAGCACAGCGCCGGATAAAAAAGCTAGTTTCAGCACGCCCATGCTGCTGTCGCGGTAACGACCAGCGGCATTGGCAACCGATTGCGCAGCGCGTTCAGTAGCCTGCAATTGTTGCAGCGTAGGCATACCACGCACTAAATCAAGAAAGCGGCCACTCATGCGGCTAAGTTGTTGCAACTGGCGCTGGCTGGCACCGGCGGCAGCATTGCCGAGCAATATCATAAACAGTGGCACCAACGGGGCGGTAACTAATAAAATAACCGCCGCCAGCGGGCTGTAGATAAAGGTGGTACTAACCAGCAGCAATGGCGTGATCAGCACCAGATAACGTTGTACATAATAGCGGCTGATAAAACCATCCAGTGCATCAACCTGCTCCAGCAGTTTGCTGCTTAAGCTGCCATCGTTACCATACTGGTTTTTAGCCGGGCCGGCATCGGCCAGTTTTGCCAGCAACTGCACACGTAAGCGGCTACGGATATGCTGGCTGGCCTTTAAGCTAAGTTGTTCACGGCAATATTGCAGTGCAGGCCGCCCCAGCAGGCACAGCGCCAGCCAGAGCAGGGTGTTAAGTAAATGGCTGCTGTCAAATTGCAGGCCTTGCTGGCTGGCAATAAGCCAACTGGCAAACAGGCTGGCCAGTAAATAGCATTGCAAGATAAACAGCAGGCTGGCGCTTACGGCTAACAGCAGGGCGCTGTTAAGCCGTTTACGCTGGCTTTGCAGCAGTGCTGCCAGCTGCTGCGCCGGTTTGGTTGGGCTAGTCAGCTTGGGCATCCTCGCCTTCGTAGCCTTTAAATTCCAGCCACATGGCATTGATAATACCAAATGAGCAGGCCATTAATACGCCTAAAATCCAGGCAAAATACCACATAAGGTGCTCCTTTTTCTCAACTGAAGATCAGTACAGTGAATGGCTGTTGTCACGGATATGCTGCTCGTTTAAGCGACCGCGCATGACAAAGTAACTCCAGCCGGTGTATGCCAGGATCAGCGGTACAAAGATGCAGGCTACCACAAACATAATCATCAGCGTGGTTTCACTGGCGGTAGCATCCCACATGGTCAGGCTGTGTGCCGGTGTGGTGCTGGATGGCATAACAAACGGGAACATACTTATGCCGGCTGTCAGCACTACCATGGCAATAGCCAAAGACGAGCTGATAAAAGCAGTAATATGGCGCTGCGTTTTACTAGCCAGCGCACAGACTAAAAAGCCCACCACGCCAAGCGCCGGTGCCAGCCACAGCAGCGGCCATTTAGCATAGTTACTAAACCAGGCTCCGGCGATTATCAGTACGGTTTTGTCGGTAGTACGGTTGGCACCGTTAGTATCAATAAGGCTGGTAACGCTATAGCCATCTACTGCCAGAAACAGCCAAACACCGGCCAGCACAAAGATAACCGCGCATACCAGTGCCAGCTTTACCGACAGTTTTTCGCTGCGCGCTTTAAGTTCGGCTTCGGTTTTCAGCTGCAGGTAAGTGGCGCCGTGGTTTACTATCATTAGCAGGCTTAACACGCCGGCCAGCAAGGCGAAGGGGTTAAGCAAAGCCCAGAAACCGCCGGTGTAGTGCAGGCGTAGAATGTCGTCAAAGTAAAAGGGTACGCCTTGTAGCAGATTGCCAAACGCCACACCAAAAATCAGCGCCGGTATGGCTGAGCCTGCGGTAAGTGCCCAGTCCCAGCGGCTGCGCCATGTTTCGCTGTCAATTTTAGCGCGGTATTCAAAGCCAATGGGGCGTAAAAACAGCGCAAACAGCGTTAACATTAACGCGATATAAAAGCCACTGAACGAGGCGGCATATATCGTGGGCCAGGCCGCGAATAAGGCACCGCCAGCCGTAATTAACCACACCTGATTACCATCCCAGTGCGGCGCTATGGCGTTGATCATAACGCGGCGCTCGTCATTGCTCTTGCCCAGCACTTTTAGCAAGGCAGCTACACCCATATCAAAACCGTCGGTTACTACAAAACCAATCAGCAGTACGCCAATCAGTACCCACCAGATAAACCTTAGTGCTTCGTAATCCATGTTATGCCTCCTTCACGGTAGCTGGGCTTTCTAAATCGTATTTACCGGTATGCAGGCTGGAGGGCCCAAGCCTGGCGTATTTTGTCATCAGCCACATTTCGATAATGACGAAGATGGTGTACAGCACCACTATAGTGCCAAGGCTGAACCAGATATCGCTGACACTAAGCTGCGACACCGCTAAATGGGTTGGCAGTATTTCACCAATGGCCCAGGGTTGGCGGCCATATTCGGCGACAAACCAGCCGGCTTCGCAGGCTATCCACGGCAGTGGCAGGCTGAACAGGGCAAATTTAAGCAGCCAGCGCGGTTTATCTACCGTGCGTTTAGCGCTGTGCCAGAAGGCTGCAGCAAACAGCACCAGCATTGATACGCCGCACGCGACCATAATGCGGAAGCTCCAGAATAGCGGCCATACTTTAGGCACTGAGTCTTCCACCGCCTGAGCAATATGCTCAGCCGTTGCATTGGCAACATCGTCGGTGTAAGCGGTTAATAGCATGCCGTAGCCTAAATCGGCGCTGACTTCATTAAAGCGGTTAATCGTTGCCGGCGATTTATCACCGGCGCGATATTGCGTCATCAGCACATAAGCTTCCTGGCCGCGGATAATACGCTCAAGGTGTTTTTCTTTCAGTTCGCTGATGCCGGCTACTTCTTCGGTTACCGAGCGGGTAGCAATAAGGCCAAGCACAGCCGGGATTTTCAGCGCGTAGTCGGTGGTTTGTGTTTGCTCGTTTGGTACGCCGAACACCGTAAAGGCTGCCGGTGCCGGGTGGGTATGCCATTCGGCTTCTACAGCGGCCAGTTTTACTTTTTGTACATCGCCAATTTCATAGCCTGATTCATCTCCCAGCACTATTACCGACAGCGCACTGGCCAGGCCAAACGCTGATGCAATAGCAAAGCTACGCCTTGCGAAGGGTAAGTCGCGGCCTTTGAGCAGATACCAACTGGAAATGGCCAGTACAAATACCGCACCGGTGACATAACCGGCTGATACGGTGTGAACAAACTTAACCTGAGCTACCGGGTTAAAAATAACCTCGCTAAAGCTCGTTAGCTCCATCCGCATAGTGTCGATATTAAATACTGAGCCTACCGGATGTTGCATCCAGCCGTTGGCGACTAAGATCCACAGCGCCGACAAATTGCTGGCTAATGCCATTAGCCAGGTGACTGCTAAATGTTTTTCTTTGTTTAACCTGTCCCAGCCAAAGAAAAATAAGCCGATTAGGGTAGATTCAAGAAAAAATGCCATCAGTGCTTCAATTGCCAGCGGTGCGCCAAAAATGTCGCCAACATAATGCGAATAGTAAGACCAGTTAGTACCAAACTGGAATTCCATGGCAATGCCGGTGGTTACCCCCAGCGCAAAGTTAATACCAAATAACTTACCCCAGAATTTGGTCATATCACGGTAAATGGTTTTACCGGTCATAACATAAACCGATTCCATAATGGCCAGTAAAAAAGCCATACCCAGAGTAAGAGGAACAAACAGGAAGTGGATCATTGCCGTAAAGGCAAACTGAAGTCGGGACAGGTCTACAATATCCATCTGCATACTCCGCGTGAGCAGGTTAATGTTAGGCAGTACCTATAAGGTAGTACAGCCCAAACACTATACAAGCGAAGGCAGCCAGCGCTTATGCGCTGGATCAAGCTTTTGTTACTCTATATTAGAATTTTTTAATTTATTAGCGTTTGCGGGCTAAAAAGGTGTCTACTGCTTTGTTAGATGCCGCCAGTTTTTTGCGGCCTTGCGGGCAGGTTTGGGTTAGCAGAATAAACAGCGTGTCGATCACCAGCTCCTGAGCATTGCGCGCCAGAATAGACGACAACCGCGCTGAGCTTTCATCTGCCACCGTATACAAATTCAGCCCGGCCAGCCGGGCAATGCTATTGGCACCGTAGGCAGTAATACTGATAATTTGCACGCCGTTGCTGGCCGCTTGTTCGGTAATTTTTACGCTGTCGGCAGTTTCACCCGATTCACTCAACACCACCAGTACATCTTCTCTGGTGTAGTTGGCAATATTGGCCAGTTGCACATGGGTGTCGGTTTCGGCCAGCGCAGCCATGCCGAGTTTTTGCAGTTTGTAAGAGAAATCTTTTGCCACTAAGGCCGAGCCGCCCTTGCCACACAGCAGCACCCGTTTGGCATTGCGCAACATCAATGCGGCCTGCTCATAGCTGGTTTGTGAGTTAATGGTATGGGTTTTATTCAGCACATTAATTTTGCTGGCCAGCAGTTTCTGGCTCATGGTGCTGAAGGTGTCATCTAATGAAATTTCACCGTGCAGCTTGTCGGCGCTAGCGGGCAGTACCTGATGGTGCAGGCTGTCGGTTATAGCAAATTTAAAATCCGGGTAGCCTTTGTAACCCAGTTTCTGGGTAAAGCGCACCACACTGGCCTGGCTGATGCCCACGGCTTTTGCCAGCATTTGTGATGGCATATCACGGATATGATCCGGGTTAGCCAGAATATATTCTGCCAGTTGCTGCTCTGCACGCGGAAATTTTTCGCGCAGGGCATGAATTTTGTCGAGTACAGACATCCGGTATTCCTGTTTGCAGCCAGATTGGCTCAGTATAGTAAAACGGTTTTAACCAGCAGCTTATTATGAAGGGAGGGAATTGAAAAGCCCGGCCTGCAATACAGGCCGGGAAACACCGTGTCCGGGATTAGAACGCGGGCTTGTAACGCAGGGAAATACCCACAGTGCGACCTAAAACTGAGTAGTCACTTACTGTGTTAAAGTGGTTGGCGCCAGATACCGGTAATGGCGGATCTTTATCCAGCATGTTATCAATACCAGCTGTTACGCTAAGCTCGTCAGTAGCCTGCCATGACGCGGATAAGTCGATATAGTTTTGTGCGCCAATGCTGATACTGCGGTTGGCGGCACTTTCTACTTCGCCAATACGACGCCAGCCCAGCTGAACGCCCAGCGTGTCGAGGTTCCAGTCCAGTGTCATACGGTGTTTGTAGTCTGCCTGCAGCACGCTGGCAAAATCGCCGGAGCAAGCGCTGCCAAAGGTGCCTTTACAGTCAATGGCGGGCAGGGTGGCGTTATCCTGCCGGGTTTGCTTGGTAATAATGGTGCCCTGATACGCCAGCTTCATGCTGCCGCCCATAATAGCAGGGGCGTCGAAGCGGTAATTAACCGCCAGGTCAACGCCGTCTTGCTTCACAGCTGCCAGGTTAAAGTCGTTCACAATGGCGGTGCTGATCAGGCCGGTTTGCGGGTCGCGCACTACCGCATCACACAACGGGTTGCCGGCAACCGGGTTGTCGATATAACAGTTTTTCAGCGCGGCAGCCGGCTGGATCTGGCTTACTGCATCAGTAATTTCAATGGTGTAGTAATCCACCGTGACATCAAACCCTTTCAGATAAGACGGCGTATACACCAGACCCAGCGTAGCAGACACAGCTTGCTCTGGTTTAATCTCAGGGTTACCGCCAAAAGTGTAGCTGGCGGTAGAGGCATCAAACGGTGTGCCTACCGGCGCGGCACCGTAACGGGCGCATTGCTCGGCATTACCGGTGCCCAGTAAACATGGGTCGCCATCAAAACGGCCGGCAAAGCGTGGTACAAATTGCTCGCTGGTTTGGTCAAACAACGCCAGTGACAACGCTGTGATCGGGCTGGCAAATTCACCTAAGTTAGGTGCACGAAACGCAGTTTGGCGGCTGGCACGAATACGTACGTCGCTGTTTATTGCCCAGTTAATGCCCAGCTTCCAGGTGTTTTCAGCGTCGGTGTTAGAGTACTCAGAAACGCGGTAAGCCCCTTCAAAGTCAAGCTGTTCGGCAAAGGCGGTATCAAATAACAGTGGCACCAGCACTTCGGCATAGGCTTCTTTACTGTCGAAGCTGGCATCCATGTCAAATACACCGGCTGAGGAAAAGCTGGTGCCGTTACGAAACGCATCGCCCGGAATTTGTTTGCCAGTTTCTTTGCGGTATTCATAACCCAGCGCATAGCTTACTGCACCGGCCGGTAATTCAAATAATGGCGCTGAATCGCCCGATACTGTAGCCGCCAATACGCTTTGCGTACGCTCGCGGTTGGCAAACAGCAGTGGCGCGCTAAACGAGCTTAAATCCAGCTGCGGGTCAAAAATATCTACCGTGTTGGCCAAAGCACCAAAACGACTGACACCGCTGTTGTTGTTGCGGTAGGCATTGTTATAAATGCTGGAGGTTTCGTCGGTAAGGCCATACTGGGCGTAAACGTCGTAGCTTAAGCTATCGGTTAATATACCTTTTAAACCCAGTTGGAACTGGCTGGATTCGCGCACCGCTTCAGTGTACTGGACACCCAGGCCCAGATTACGCTCTACGTTAACCAGCGCGTTGCCGTTGGCGTCAAAGCTGATTGAATCGCGCACCGCCGCAGGAATATAAGGGTTATCTGCTGTTAAGGTAACCTGCTCGTTAACTGAAATGGGAGTCTGGCCAGCAGAACCGGCGCCGGTTACTTTTACTTTGGCGTACATGCCGCGGCCATACAGTTCAACGTAATCATTAAATTCGGTGTTAAAGAATAAACCGGCAGATAAACGATCCATTGGCTGGGTGAGGTAGCGCTGATCAGTAACGTTTACTGTGTTACGGCCAGCAGTCACGCCGCCGTTATCGTCAATACCAAAGCTGTTGCCGCTGGCAACATCGGTATAAAAACCGCCGCTGTTGATAATGCTGCCGCTGTTTTGCATCGCCCAGTCACGTTCACCGGCCAGCAGCGCTTTGCGTTCAGAGTAGCCGACATAGCCGGTAATATGGCCACGGCCATTGGCAATGTCGCCACCAAATACGGCTTCAGTATTCATTTTTTCACCGCCACCATCGGCGGTTTCATAACTGGCCGACAGCTCAACGCCATCAAACTTGTCGTCCATAATAAAATTCACTACGCCAGCTACGGCATCGGCGCCGTATACGGCAGCCGCACCACCGGTTAATACATCTACCCGCTTAATTAAGCCGGCCGGAATAATATTAACATCTACCGAGTTGCGAAAGCTGAAAGGCATGGCACGGGTACCGTTAATCAGTACCAGAGTACGGTTTTGGCCCAGGCTGCGTAAGTCGATAGTTGAAGAGCCTAAAGAGTCACCCACAGTGGCGCCGGTGGCATTGGCACCTGCTGCCGCTTGCGGCAGTTTGGCGGTAATGTCTTCAACGTTAACGGCGCGGTCCAGCTGAATTTGTACTTCATCTACCGAGGCCACCGGGCTTGATGCAACAAGTTCAGTACGGGCGATGCGCGAACCGGTGATAGTGATCACTTCGGTTTTTTCTGCCGCGGCTTCATCCGTTTGTTGTGCCAGAGTGATGTGGCTGAATAATGCCAGGTTTACTGCCAAAGCCAGTTTAGAGGCTTGGCGCAGTGTGTGACCGGCGGTTTTGCTGCTAAGGTAAGACGCCATCTGTGTATACTCCCAGTTGCTGTAGCTAGAATATCGGGTTTAGATTTGTGAATTTTTTATACATTAGTAACTAGCTTTCGATGAATATATACCCCAGTGCGAAATTTTATGCAATTTTATTTAGTGTAAATCTTAGTGTTTTCGGATAAATTATTCATGCTACAGTTTGCAACAGTAGTTTTGGTTAGCCTCAACAGGAAAACACATGCACACACATATTCAGAACTTGTTTAATATTGCCGCCAAACCCAGCCGTAAAGTTATTGGCCTGATGAGCGGCACCTCACTCGACGGCCTGGATGTGGCACTGTGTGAACTAAGCGGCGATGGCCTTAATACCCGTATTAATTTATTGCAATTCACCACGGTAGATTACGATGCCGGCTACAAGCAGCGGGTAAAGGCAGTGTTTTCCAAACGTGAAGTAGACCTGCAGGCAGTAACGCTGCTAAACCCATGGATAGGCCTGGAGCACGGCCGCATGATTAACCAGTGTCTGGAGCAGTGGCAACTTACCGCTGCTGATGTTGACGTAATAGCCAGCCACGGCCAGACCATTTTTCACTGCCCCAAACGCCAGCATAATCTGGCTGATTACGGTAATGCCACGCTGCAAATTGGCGATGGCGATCATCTGGCGATGGCCACCGGTATTATTACCCTGAGTGATTTTCGGCAAAAACATATTGCTGCCGGCGGCGAGGGTGCACCCTTAGCGGTATATGGCGATTATTTATTGTTTAGCAGCAATAGCGAAAACCGCATTATGCTGAATATTGGCGGCATAGCTAACTTTACCTGGCTGCCACAAACACTGGACGCCGAAGCAGTATTTAGCAGCGACATTGGCCCTGGCAATACTATGATGGATGCGTTTATTCAACAGCATTATCCGGGTAAGTACTTTGATGAAAACTCTTTACTGGCCAAAGCCGGAAAGGTTAGTGAGCCTTTACTGGGGGCGTTAAAGCAAGATAGCTTTTTTGCGCTGGGTTTTCCTAAAACCACCGGGCCGGAGGTGTTTAATCTGGCCTATCTTGCTAAGGCGCAGCAGGTAAGTGGCACAGAGCAGTTAAGCGATGCCGATATTATGGCCACGCTAAACTGTTTTAGCGCCGATATGATTATCAGCGCCATTCAGCAAACTACGGCAAAACTGGATCAGTTTGTTATTTACGCCAGCGGCGGCGGTATTCATAACCCGTTATTAATGGCCCAAATTCAGGCCGCACTGCCGGGCGTAAGCATTAAAACCACCCATGACTTAGGCATAAACCCCGACGCGAAAGAAGCAGTATTATTTGCCGTACTGGCGAACGAATGTTTAGTTGGCGGTAAGCAAAAATTCAGCAACGCCCGCGAAGGTATACCGGGCGTTACTATGGGTAAGGTGAGTTTTGCTGATTAAAGCCTGCGTTACGCAGCGGGTTCTGTAACCGCTGCATGTCAGATTTTAACAATAACCCTGCCCCGGATATCGCCCTGCAATAACCGGGTAGCAGTGGCAACAACCTGCTCCAGGCTGATAACACTGGCTATCTGATCAACATCGGCTGGCTGCAGCAACTCGCTCAGGTGCTGCCAGGCTTTGCTGCGATCCGCCAACGGGCGCATTACACTGTCAATGCCGTACAAGGTAACGCCGCGTAAAATAAAAGGTGCAACCGTTACCGGGAAATCCATGCCCTGTGCTAAGCCACAAGCTGCCACCGCGCCGCCGTAGCGGGTGCTGGCGCAGGCATTAGCCAGGGTGTGGCTGCCGACACAATCGATGACACCGGCCCAGCGTTCTTTTTGCAGCGGTTTACCGGCAGCGCTCAGCTGTTCACGCGGTAATATCTCTGCAGCCCCTAGCTGTTTAAGATAGTCGCTCTCATTTGGCCTGCCGGTGCATGCCACCACCGTGTAGCCAAGTTTACTAAGTAAGCGCACTGCATAACTGCCGACACCGCCATTGGCGCCGGTGACTAAAATTTCGCCATGTTCCGCAGTAATGCCGTGTTTTTGCAATGCTAAAATGCTCAGCATCGCCGTATAACCGGCTGTACCTATTGCCATCGCCTGCTCAGGTGTAAATGCTGCTGGCAGCGGTAGCAGCCAGGCACTGTTAAGGCGCGCCTTTTCAGCCAGACCACCCCAATGGTTCTCACCGACACCAAAACCATTGAGCAATACTTTATCTCCGCTTTGAAAGCGGACTGAATCGGAATGCAGCACTTCACCGACGAGGTCAATACCCGGTACCATAGGAAATGTACGCACCACCGGCGATTTGCCGCTAATAGCCAGGGCATCTTTGTAGTTAAGCGTGCTGGCCAGCACTTTTACCGTAACATCACCGGCAGGTAATTGCTGCTCGTCTACCGCCGTTAATCCGGCGCGATAACCCTGCTCATCTTTGTTAATCACAATGGCATTAAACATGGTGTCTCCTGTTCAGGCTGCTTGTTTCTATATAATAATGTGCTGAGCAGTTAAGCTAAGCACTAAGTACTTATCATATTTTTATTACCACTTTTCCTTTGTATTATCCAGCTGCAGACTTTTACATATGCCTTTATCCAGCACAACTGCTGGCGCGAACCTGCGTAAAAACTGCAGCTGGCCTGCCTGAGCGCCGCGCCGGCTGGTGCCATAAACAGTGTAGCCCGCTGCCAGCAAGCTATTGGCCGATGCCTGATGAGGCGCCGGTTACAAGGGCTACAAGTTTATTTGTCAATACTTGGACTCCTTAAATGCGTTACTTATTACTAAGCGGTTTTATATCTCTCGGCGGCTTCTGCTTGCCTGATATCTGTAAGCAGAGCTTGTCGTGTTGCATCAAGGCTATCCCAGCGCGTTGCGTTGTGCAGTGGCGGGATCGTTACCAGTTCACGACGATCAAAGCCAACCAGTGCTGCATCGACCAGTTCGCCTGCTTGCATCATTTCGGAGAGGGTGCTGATGTCGATACCGGCACGTTGCCAGATCTCGGTATAGGTTCCGGCTGGTAGTACGGCCTGAACATAGACGCCTTTAGGCGATAACTCCAGGCTCATGCCCTGCGACAGGAAAAGCACGAAGGCTTTGGTTGCACCATAAACCGACATACCGAACTCGGGTGCCAGGCCAACAACCGAGCTGATGTTGACGATTGAGCCTTTACCTGTCTGCACAAACCGCGGTGCAACAGCGCTGGCCAGCCGTGTCAGGGCGGTTGTATTCAAGGCGATAAGTTGCTCTATTGCAACTGGAGTTTGCTCAATAAAGCTACCGGACTGCGCTATGCCTGCATTGTTGATCAGGGTTGCTATGCGGGAGTCATCGCGCAGACGTGTTTCTACCCTGACCAGATCACTGGTTTGAGTCAGGTCAGCAGCTAAAACATCGACGGCAATGCCGTATTGTTGGCGCAAGCGATTTGCGAGGGCATCAAGCCTGGCTTTATCACGAGCGACCAGTACAAGGTCGTGGCCGCGGCGTGCAAAGCGATCTGCGTAGACAGCGCCAATACCAGTGGAAGCGCCTGTAATAAGAACGGAAGATGTGGTCATAAATATTTACTCTTAGTTAATAGTTGGATAGCGGCCGCGATGCGCGGTGCAGTTTAAGTTTGCTATCTGTCATGTCTATGCTTTCCGGTTGATGGATGGTGAATGCATTAATGATGATGGCCATAATCTAAAATGTCAAATACTTTGATTATGATCATAATCAAAGTATACTGCGGCCATAATTTTGTGAGGAGATGCCGCAAAGATGAAGGTGACAAAAGCGCAGGTGCAGGAAAACCGTCAGCGTATTGTTGAGACGGCCTCGGTATTGTTTCGCGAACGTGGTTACGACGGCGTGGGCGTCGCTGACTTAATGGCGGCGGCGGGCTTTACCCATGGAGGGTTTTATAAGCACTTTGGGTCTAAGGCTGATTTGATGGCAGAAGCGGCAGCTTGCAGTTTTGCGCAGTCGGCAGAGAAAACTGCAGACGTTGATATCGCCGACTTTGTGCAGCAATACCTGTCCCGGCAGCACCGTGATGCTCCGGGCGAAGGTTGTACCATGGCTGCACTTTGCGCAGATGCTGCGCGTCAGCCGGAGTCACTTAAAGAGACATTTTTAGCCGGCATTGAAAATCAGCTGGCAACCCTGGCAGGTAAAGATGATGCTTTGAGCGAACGCGCCCAGCGCGAAGCCCGAGCCAGCAGAATAACGACGATTGCGCAAATCATGGGCGCGATTGTTTTATCACGAGCCTGTCCGGACGACTCGCCGCTGGCAGATGAAATTTTACAGGTTTGCCGAAATCGGATCCTTAATCAGCTTACCGGCATAAATTCAGATACCGATAGTTATGACATCAATTAACTAACCAAACATACCAGTTCAATTATGCTCCGATGCAATTATTGCCAGAAGTGGCATCTGAGTTCCCCTTGTTGTAGTGGGGATGAGTAAAATTTTCCATTGGGGGCTTAACCGCCCCCTGTGCCGGAAACCGTTTAATACTGACGGTTACGGCGGTTGTCACGCACCAGCCACCAGATCAGGTAGCCGACAATAATAACCGGCAATAGCGTAACCACTAATGAGATACCCACGCCGAGAATAGCGCCGAAAACGCCGATAACAATAGCAAAAATGGTCGCGGCCACAGCCAGTAAAGTAGGCAAGCAGTAAATACCTACAACAACTAATAAGATAATAACCAGTGTTCTGTTCATAGTGTTGATCCTTTTAATGTTAAACATGCGGTGTTTTATCATTAAGCAATCAAGTGTTATGCCAGTATTTTTATCATTTAAAATTAGTTGGTTAGGTGTTTTTTAGTCGAAATGTACAAACCAGTGCCAAATGTTTTAGTCGTTTTAACCATTAATTAGTCAGAATCAAAAAATGCTTCAATTTTTTGATTTAATTATCACTTGCTGAGCCTTCAAACTTTTTCTCCTTCAGTTACGACTCACTTGTTTTAACTGAGAGAATAATAATGAAAAACCGCCTGATAGCACTCACGCTGTGCTTGTTCATATCTTGCTTATCAACACATACTGCTGCAGAGCTTTTAAAGCCAGATAGTCTTATCTCCCCGGAAGTAGCAGTAGAAGACATAGATAAATGGCTGCACTTTATCGAGTCGACTCATCCTGATTTGGCTTATACCGTCAAAAATCCTGCGTCGTTTTATCACGATGTGGAAAGGTTAAAATCGAACTTGAAGAAGCCAATAGCGCTAAGAGCATACTGGCTTGAACTAATGAAATTTAACAGCCAGTTTAATGATGGCCACCTATCTATTATGCCAGATTCCCTGGAAGACCTTGTTCGCCAAAGTATAGATGAAGGTGACAGGGTGCTGCCTTTTCAATTTAAGATAAAAGGTGACGAGCTCATTGTGCTGTCTAATCTAAATGGAAAAGAGAGCAAGTTAAAAGGCTATCGGGTGGTTAGTATAAATAGTGTACCGGTAGCGCAAATTATGCCAGCCTTGTTACAGCTTACTCACGGCGATAGTGCCACACACCGGCAAGCAATTTTGTCCACCCGATTCTCAATGTATTACTGGTTGTTGTATGGCTCCGCAGAGAAGTTTGTATTAGATCTGAAGAAGGATATTTTTTTAGCAAACGTGTCGATTGATGTCTCTGAGCAAAAAAGCACAGACTTGTTGCTGCCAGACCACAGTTTTGAGAGCAACTTTGCGGCCACTATATTGGATGACGATGCGGTACTGAAAATTAAGTCGTTTCGGAGTTATGAAGAAAATGAAAAGTTTACAGATTTTTTTGATAGTTTCTTCACTTCAATTGCCGAAAAAAATATCCGCCGCTTATACATCGATATCAGAGGAAATGGCGGCGGAGATGACACCTGGAAAAAGGCAATAATGCCCTATATAGCAAGCAAACCCTGGCGTTCAGGTTCAACGTATAAGGTAAAAATACTCAGTGGTCAGGGCAGTGACAAGCACGCTGTTGGTGATGTGGTAAACGGTGAAGTTAAAGATCTTGAAAAGGTTAATAGCGACTTGCCAAATAAGTTTACAGGCGAGGTGGTTATCTTGGTCGATGGCTTTAGTTACTCTTCTTCAATATTGTTTATCAATGTAGTGCAGGATTTTTGCTTTGGCTTAGTAGCGGGAGACGCTATTGGTGGCAAAGTTGGGCAAACTGGCGGCACGCAGAAGCTTGTATTGGATAACTCAGGGTTAAAGGCAATTAGCCCCAGATTTATCCTTAACAGACCTAATGGGGGTGACGGTCTTGATATAGTAAAGATAGATTTACCTATTAACTATGACATAACAGAATCTGAAGAATTAATTACCCAGATTAGGAAAGTTGATCTCCCTAAGGTTTGTAACTAACTAAGCTTGGGAACCAGGCTTTGCCTTCTGTAGGGGGGCCAAAGCTAAGAGTGCAAGTAATGATTCTTGTCTTGCCCCTGATGGTGAAAATTTCAATTACGCCCGAGAGGGAATGCCTATAGTTAAAATGGGTGCAGTGAGTTTTGCCGATTAGGGCAGGCCGTAGCGTTGCCCTTGTGGATGTTAGTATTCCCACCAGCAGTCTTGCCACCAGTCTAAAAACTCGGCAAAGTCGATATAGCCGTTATTATTGGTGTCGATAAGTTTAAAGCCTTCTTCAACATGGCTGGCTTTGGTTTTAGGGGCCAGCGCTGTAAGCAGTTCGATAAACTCGGTTAAATCAATCCGGCCATTGCCGTCACGGTCAAAAAAATCGAAGTTGCTTTTAATTTCTGCAATTTGTTGCTCAGACAAAGTCTCTCTATTCACTGGTATAGCCTTGTTTGTTAATAAAATAGCGCCTCAGTGTACTGCGCGGCGAAAAGCCTGTCTATGCTGCAAGCCTGCAGCTTGTTGTAGAAGAAGATCAGCAGCAAGATAACCGGAAGTGGCCAGAGGGTGAAAACCCGGTGCCTGGTAAGCACCGGGTTGCATATTACAGCGATTTCAGGAAAGCCAGCAGCGCCTGGCGCTCTTCGGTGGGTAAGTTGATAAAGCGGTTTTTAATCACTTCAGCTTCGCCGCCGTGCCATAAAATGGCTTCAGTCAGCGTGCGTGCGCGGCTGTCGTGTAAATAACCTACCGGTGTACCGTCGGCAACGTGTTCGGTGTAGCCTATGCCCCATAAAGCTGGCGTGCGCCACATACTGCCTGTTGCCAGGCCTTCGGCGAAGTTATCGGCCAGCTCTTCGCCCATATCATGCAACAGCATATCGGTATAAGGCCGGATAGTTTGGTTGCGTACTTCATCAAACGCCGAGCGGGCGCTGGTTTGCACTTCGCTGACATGGCAGGCATTACAGCGGATGGCTTTGAACACTTGCTCACCCTGGGCTATTTTTGCCGGCTCAACATCCAGATAAGCCATGGGCGATACGCCTTTAGGGTAACCGCTGACCAGGCTGCGCTGTGCCGGTACGGCTAACAGGTGCAGATATTCTGTCATTAACTGCAGCGCTTCATCCGGTAAGCCGGGCTCTGTGCCACTGGCAGCGTCGCAGTGTGCTGCCCCGGCCAGACAATCGCGGTTCGGGTAAATAGACGAGGTTACCGACATATCCAGCAGGGCGGCGTTGGCCACCTGGTGGCGCAGGCTCACTTTACCGGCTTTCCAGCCGTAGCGGCCTAAACGCACATCGCCGGTTTCAGGATCGTAAGCATAGTTGGCGGTACCCAGCACGCCATCAGCATCGGGGGTGGTGCGTACCCGTGCCAAGATGGTTTCATCGGCAATGGCTTCAAGCAGGCCCATGCCGATTAATGGCTGCGCCGAGCGCACGGAATAAGCCTCAGGCGTTGGGCCTTCAAAGGCTATTTCCGGTTTGCGCAGTTCAACCACAGTGCCGTCGGCCAGTTGTACATTTTTTGTGGTAAAACCGGCAACCACAGCAGCATTGCCCCAGTTTTGCACGGCGCCGGTGCTGGCCGAGCGCGCATTCATTTGCAGTGCCTGGCCGTAAATAGGGTGTGGCAGGTAGTTGCCGTTGGTGTCGGTACCGGTTGCTCCGGTACGTATTGCCATAGTGTCCAGCCGCTGGTTTACTACTGTTGGGGCGACGCTGCGGCCATTGCTCACGTGGCAGTTAAAACAGGATGACTGGTTAAAACGCGGGCCTTGCAGAAACCGGCCTGCGTCATTACGGTCATTGCCATCTTCATTATGCTCACCGGTCCATAAGTTGGTGTGTAACCAGCGGCGCCCTTCCATAAAGCGCTGTATATTTTGCATACCAATATTGTTATGCGGCTGCTGAAAAATAAAGGTGGCATTGTCGGCGTAATCGTACGACACCGAGCCCAGCCCGCCTTGCAGGGTGCTGTCTGGTAAAGGTTCATTCATTAACCGCGGTTGCACGCCATACCAGGGGCGTAAGCCCTGGCCCATGACGTAGGTTAGCTCGTTGGTGTAATACCGAAAGCCGCCGTTATCACCAATGGCATCCATCACTGCACGGGTAGAGAAAAACGAGCCGGTAAACTCAATAATGTCACCCTTTTTCAGCGCCCGCGCGGCTACGCTATTGCCGTTTGGCACCAGTACGCCATCGTCATTGGCAGACAGCGCTCTGTGGCCTGGGTAGGTGTCAAATACCACGCTGCAGCCGTCATTGGCACCAATGATGTCGTTGTAGCCGCTGTTGGGGTTTAACAGCACGCCATTGGCTGGCTTTTGTACAACCGGACAGGGTGCACCGTCACTCAGATAAGTAGAATCATCGAGTAAATCGCCTGGGCTCATCCAGCCAAAACCGGTAACGTTGGGTTCGTCAAAGCGGCGAACAAAAGAGTGACCGCCGCCTTTTTGCGCTTGCTGGTAATATTGGTTGACGATAATCCTTGGCGCGGTAACACCGGCAACATTGCTGTTATCAATAAACTCGACGCCCCAGGTACGGTTTTTAAAGTAGTTAGCAATAAAGTTTAAATGTGCGCCCGGGCCTTTATCGGCGGGGTTGCCCTGGGCGTCGACGGTTTCGTTCAGGCCAAAACCTATTTCGTTCCATTCCTCACCACGCTCGCGGGCGTGGCGTGAGCGGCCTACCATACCAAACCGTGTTACCAGGGTGCCATCCGCCAGGGTAAAGCGCACGCTTTCAACCGGTTCAGCCGGGGCTGGCAGTGGCTGGCGGCCGCTACCACTTAGCGGGTAGGGCACATAGGAGGTATCCAGCAGCGGCATGGAGTTGTCGCTGCCCGGCGTTTTAAACTCTACCTCAAACAATGAATAGCCATATTGGGTGTGGCGCTTAATGCCTTGCAGGCGAACATAGCGGGCATCGATATTCAGGTTAAAAAATTCTTCAGTGCCGCCCTGTGCTCCGGCGATATAGCGCAGCTGATACCAGTTTTGGCCATCATCAGAAATATAAATGGCGTACTCTTCAGCATAGGCATTTTCCCAATACAGCTTGATATAACCAATGGCGGTTTTGGCACCAAAATCAAACTGTATCCAGGCATTGTCAGCGTTGGCAACATCATCGCCCCAAGCACTTTCCCAGCGGCTGGTTAAATCGCCATCAATGGCTTTATCTGCAGTGTTATTGCCATTTTCATCGCCAGACGAGCTGGCAGATACCGCAAGTACCGCTGTTGCAGCGGCGCTTTTATCATAAGCCGCCGATAGCCTGAGCTCAGTCGGTGGCGGCGGTAACGACGGGCCACCTGGTTTGGGCAGTGGCTTAACGTCGGCGCTGGGAGCGGTTTCAAGATCAGGTTCTGGCAGCTCTTCTGCTGGCGGCGGTGTTTCCTCTGGCGGCGGTGTTTCCTCTGGCGGTGGAGTTTCCTCTGGTGGTGTTGGATCGGGTGGTGTTACCACCGGAGGTGTGGCCACCGGGGGCATAGTATCCGCACTGTCACTGCCACCACCGCAGCCCGACACTGCTAATGCCAGTGCAGACACAAGCAACCAGGCCGGCACAGTGTGCCTGTTGGCGGCCGGTTTAACAAAAGACCAAAGGCCCATACCAATTACTCCACAATAAATATAAAAATCAGGGTGTTTTTAAGTTTAGCGACTACAAAGCTGTTAATCATGAGTTAGTAGCATAATGTTTTGTGTAATTAATTGTTTATTACACTGCTGGTGTGACCTGATGGTTTGATTTGAGTGCTTCGCTGTATTGCTCTGCTATTATTTTTATTTTATCTGTACTGCTTATTTTGCACTGTACTGTGTATATTTTCTGCCGGGGGCACGCGCTACTGTCGCTACTTAACGTAAGCAAACAGGAGCAAGCTGCATGGAGTTATTCTGGACCTTAGTATTTTTTGCCTTTGCCACCAGTATTACACCCGGGCCGAATAACATTATGATTATGTCGTCCGGCGTTAATTACGGCGTGCAAAAAAGCCTGGCGCATTTGGCCGGTATTCAACTGGGTTTTTTACTGATGTTGCTGGCGGTAGGTCTGGGTGCCGGGCTGATCTTGCAGCAACAGCCGCTGTTGCACCAACTGATAAAGTTAGTTGGCTCGATATATTTGCTGTATTTGGCGTGGAAAATTGCCAGCGCAGAGCCAAAGCAAATAGAAACGGGCAACAGTAAGCCACTGAGTTTTATGCAGGCACTGCTGTTTCAGTGGGTAAATGCCAAAGCCTGGGTGATGATTACCGGCGCTATTGCCGCTTTTACCAGCTTGCAGGGCGTATATTGGCAGCAACTGGCGCTGATTGCGCTGGTATTTTTGCTGGTGGGTTTGCCCTGCACTATTAGTTGGTTGATGTTTGGTGCCGGTTTAAAGCGCTTACTGACAGCACCAGAGCAACGGCGCTGGTTTAACCGGGCAATGGGCATGCTGCTGGCATTGTCGGTATTACCGCCATTGTGGCAGGCGCTACAGGTGTTTTAGCTGAAACCAAAGGAGGGTGTGTGAGTTTTCGTTATCAACAATTGGCTGCTGAGCTGCAACAGCAAATAGAGCTGGGCCAGTATGGCTGTGGCGAGCGTCTGCCGGGTGTGCGCGAACTGGCCAAGCGCCGCTCGCTGAGTATTTCCACTGTGGTAGCGAGTTACCGCCGGTTGGAGGCTGATGGTTATTTGCAAGCCAATAACCGCAGTGGTTATTTTGTTAAAGCGCGTCATCAGCCGCCACCGCTTAGCAGTGCGTTGCTGCAACAGGCGGCTGTGCCCAGCCTTGTCTGCAGCCAGCAAATAGCGTTGTCGCTGTCTAAGGCTGCAGCCGATCCAGCCTATATGCGCTTAGGGGCCGCGGTACCTGCTGCGGTTTATCTGCCACAGCACGCGCTACAAAAAGCGTTGCAGCAGGTAATAAAAACCGAACCAGCACGCTTAATGCGCTATGAAGCCAGCCGTGGTGCGCCTGAATTACGCCGTGAAATAGCCCGGCGTATGGCATTACATGGCGCTGTGGTATCGCAGGACGATGTCATTATTACCAATGGCTGCCAGGAAGCGCTGATGCTGAGCTTAACCGCGGTAACCCAGCCGGGTGATGTGGTGGTGATAGAATCGCCGGCGTTTTATGGTTTGCTGCAAGCCCTGGAAGCGGCAGGTTTAAAAGCGCTGGCGCTGCCTACTAATGCACAAACCGGCATGGCGCCAGACGTATTGGAGCAAGCACTTGAGCAATGGCCGGTAAAGGCCTGTGTGCTGATTGCTAATTACAGTAATCCGCTGGGCAGCCTGATACCTGACGCCAATAAAAAGCGCATACTGAAGTTGCTGGCAAAACGTGGTATACCGCTGATAGAAGATGACACCTACGGCGATTTAGGCTTTGCCGGGCCAAGGCCGGGCAGTTGTTTAGCGCTGGCGCCACAGCAGGATATTTTTTACTGCAGCACTTTTTCCAAAACGCTGTCGCCGGATTTACGTCTGGGCTGGGTAATAGCACCAAAACACACTGCAAAACTGGAATACCTGAAGTTTATTAGTAATATAAGTACCGCTGCATTGCCACAATTAGCGGTGGCAAAGGTGTTGCAAAGTGGCCAGTATGAACGGCATCTACGTCAGGTACGGCCACAGTACGAAGCTGCGGTGCAGCGCGTTAGCAGCAGTATTGGCCGGTTATTTCCACCCGGCACCCGCGTTAGCCAGCCGCAGGGTGGTTTTGTGCTCTGGGTAGAACTGCCACACGCAGTAGATGGTTACGCGCTGGCACAGCAGGCGCTGGCAGAGCATATCAGCATAGCGCCGGGGGTTATATTCTCACCCGCTGCTGTGACTGGTAGCGCGCACTACCGTAACTTTATCCGCCTAAACTGCGCCATAGAGCAGGATGCCCGGCTGGAGCGGGCACTGCAAACGCTGGGTCAGTTGTGTCAGCAGCAATTAAACCGGTAACGGTTTCTTGTGCCGGTTAATGGCCGCCTCCGAGTGATTTAATCGCCTGGATCATCGATACCATCACTTTTTGGGCATCGCCGTATACCATCTGGGTGTTGTCGGCGTAAAACAGCGCGTTTTCCACACCAGAGTAACCTTTACCCTGGCCGCGTTTTACTACGTACACCTGCTTTGCCATATCGACATTCAGCACCGGCATGCCGTAAATCGGCGAGCTTTTATTGGTGCGCGCCGCCGGGTTTACCGTGTCGTTGGCGCCAATTACTATGGCAACATCGGCTTCTTTAAACTCGCCGTTAATATCTTCCATATCAAAGATAATATCGTACGGCACTCCTGCTTCGGCCAGCAGCACATTCATATGGCCCGGCATACGGCCGGCTACCGGATGAATGGCAAATTTTACCTCAACCCCGGCGTCCTGCAGCAGTTTTACCAACTCGTACAGTTTATGCTGTGCTTGCGCCACCGCTAAACCATAGCCTGGTGCAATAATCACCTTGCTGGCGTAACGCATATTAATACCGGCGTCGCTGGCATCAATCGGTTTTTGGCTGCCGGCAATATCCCCTTCGGCTTCATCGCTTGTGGCGCCAAAGTTAGAAAACAGCACATTGGCCACCGAGCGGTTCATTGCTTTGGCCATCAGCAGTGTTAGTAACGATCCGGCTGAACCGACCACCATACCGGCAATCATCAGCGCCGGATTATTCAGCACGTAGCCTTCAAAGCCAACGGCTAAACCGGTAAAGGCGTTGTACAGCGAAATAACCACCGGCATATCGGCACCGCCAATCGGCATTGTCATCATGACGCCGTAAATCAGCGCCAGCGCAAAAAACACGGCAAACACCGGCCACGCAACGATGCCGCCGTGCAAGATAATGTAAGCGCCAATGGCCAGCAACACTAGCAACAGGCTGCCATTGACCAGCTGCAAAGCAGAAAAACGCAGGGTTTTATTAATACGGCCATCCAGTTTAGCCCAGGCGATAAGCGAGCCAGATAACGCGATGGCACCAATTAAGCCGCCCAGCACCGCCAGGCTGAGTGACACTGTGCCGTGGGTTTTGTAGCCAATCAGCTCTATGGCGGCAATCGCCGCTGCTGCACCGCCGCCCATGCCGTTATACAGCGCGACCATTTGTGGCATTTCGGTCATCGCTACTTTTTTGCCGCTACGCCACGCCCAGCCAAGGCCTAATGCCAGCGCAATCAGTGCCAGCGTCAGGTTAGTACTAAGGTGTGGTTTGGCGGCCTCGTTAACATCCAGCGTGTATAAAAAGCTGGCCAGCACAGCCAGCACCATACCAACACCGGCAACGACAATACCAGAGCGGGCCGTGAGCGGTGAAGACATACGTTTTAAGCCGTAGATAAACAAAAAGGCGGCGATAAAATAACTACTGTCGATGAGCAAAGCTGCGTTCATGCCTTACTCCTTATTAGTTTTGCTGGAAGGTTTAAACATCTGTAGCATGCGTTCGGTTACCACATAACCACCGGCGGCATTGCCCGCGCCGAGCAGCACGCCGACAAAGCCGATGATCTGCTCGGGTAACGAGCTGGCGTTTAACAGCGCCCACAAGGCGCCAACCACAACAATGCCGTGAATAAAGTTAGAACCGGACATTAACGGTGTATGCAAAATGGCCGGTACGCGGCCGATAATTTCAAAGCCGGTAAAAGCGGCCAGCATAAAAATATACAGTGCCACAAAGCCGGTTAAGATGGTGGTGGTGTAATCCATGGTTATCCCCAAAAATAATGGTAGGTTATTGCTGTTCCAGCGCGGTTTTAACCGCTGCCGGTTTGATCTCGCCCTGGTGCGTCAGTACGGTTTTTGCCTGTACTTCGTCATCCCAATCCAGTTTAATTTCGCCATCTACAATAAATAACTGTAATAAGTTCAGTAGGTTTTTGGCGTAAAGCTCTGAGGCATGTTCGGCCAGCATCGACGGCACATTTAACGGTGCGGCTATGGTGATTTGGCCCTGTGTAATGGTTTCACCCGGTACGCTGTATTCACAGTTACCGCCGCCTTCAGCGGCTAAATCAATGATCACGGCGCCCAGTTTCATGCCATCTACCTGGGTTTTACTAATCAGCTTCGGCGAAGGCCGCCCGGGTATGGCTGCCGTGGTAATAACAATATCGGCCTGCTGGATATGCCGGGTGACGACACTGGCAATTTTGTCTTTCTCTTCTGGTGTCAGCTCGCGGGCATAGCCGCCTTCGCCGCGGGCATCAACGCCGGTATCAACAAATTTTGCACCTAAGGATTCGGCCTGCTCTTTGGTTTCGGGCCGTACGTCATAGCCTTCAGTTATCGCACCTAAACGCCGTGCTGTGGCTAAGGCCTGTAAACCGGCAACACCAAGGCCCATAACTAAACAGCGTGCCGGGCGGATTGAGCCAACGGCGGTGGTCATCATCGGCAGAATGCGGGCAAGCTTAGTGGCACCAAGCAGCGCGGCATAATAACCGGCTAACGCTGCTTGCGATGACAGCGCATCCATGGCCTGGGCCCGGCTGATACGTGGTACCTGTTCCATAGCAAAGCAGGTAATGTGTTTATCGCGCAGTAAGCGGGTAAGGTCGGGTTCTTTGTGTGGGTAAACAAAGCTAAGCAAAATGCAGCCGGGCGGCAGCAGGTTAATTTGCTCCGCTGTAGGGGGTTGTACTGCCAGTACTATATTGGCTGTTGCCAGCAGTTCTGGTTCTGTATTGACAAAACGCGCCGTTGCATAGGCGCTGTCGGGTAATTTGCTGTTAAGGCCTGCACCACTGAGCAGGCTAATCTGACAGCCCAGCTTACTAAGTTTATCGGCCACGGCGGGCACCATGGCAACACGTTTTTCGTCTGGCCGGCTTTCCTTCAGCACGGCAACCTGTATTGGCATAACTTGGACTCCTTAAACTAACTGTCTGAGGAGTATAGTCTTTATAAAAAACTTTGCGTTGGCTTACGCTTGCTGGCTTTGCTGCAGAGCCTGATTTAATGTCGCCAGAATATCGCTGCTTTTACGCAGCACACGCAGTTGCTGAAATAAGTCGGCCGCTTGCGGGTATTGCAGCTTTAAATAGCTGAACCATTGTTTGATACGGTTCGCATAGTACTGGCCTTTGTCACCGCTGATCTCAAATTCAGAGTAGCGCATTAGCAGTTCCAGCACTTGCGGCCAGGGCATAGCGGCTGCACCGGTGCGGATGCTTTGGGCCAAGTTTGGCATAGCCAGCGCGCCGCGGCCAAGCATAATGTCGCTGCAATCGGCTTGCTGCTGGCACAGGGCAGCATCGGCGGCGTTCCAGATCTCGCCATTGGCTACCAGCGGAATAGTTATCTGCTGCTTAATTCTGGCGATCCATGGCCAGTAAGCCGGTGGCCGGTAGCCGTCGCTTTTGGTGCGGGCGTGTACGGTAAGCATACTGGCACCGGCATCAGCGATAGCCGCTGCATTGGCCAGCGTTAGGCTGGTGTCATCATAACCAAGGCGGATTTTTGCACTGACCGGAAATTCAGCCGGTACTGCATCGCGCACGGCTTTTACTATACGGTATAGTTGCTCGGTTTCTTTTAGCAGCACAGCCCCGCCGCGGCTTTTATTGACTGTTTTGGCCGGGCAGCCAAAGTTTAGATCAACGCCTGGCGAGCCCAGCTCTACCGCGCGCACGGCATTTTCGGCCAGCCAGTTTGGGTCTTGCCCCAGTAATTGCACCCGCACCGGGGTACCGGCAAAAGTTTTGCCGCCGTTTTGCAGCTCAGGGCAAAAACGGGTAAATACCCGTACCGGCAGTTTCTGGTCTACGATGCGGATAAATTCGGTGATGCATAAGTCATAGCCGCCAATACGCGTCAGCATATCGCGCATAAGATGATCGACTACGCCTTCCATCGGCGCCAGAATAATCTTCATCAGCTTTGGGCCGGGTCGGCCGTTTTGTGGCGGCGGCAACGTTCAGAGCAATAGGTTACCTGCTCCCAGTTACGTTGCCATTTTTTACGCCAGCTAAACATCAGGCCGCATACCGGACAACGTTTTTCCGGCAAATGCAGTTTGTGGTGTGGCATATCAGACAGAGTAAACGGTATTGATGTGCTGGCGATGCAGTAGTTCAGCCAGTTCGGGCAATTGCAGCGGCTCTACATCTAAAGCTTCGAGAATGGCGCCTTTGTGCAGCTCCCATTCCGGGTCCAGCGTAATATTAAATAGCTGACGGCTTTCGCCACTAAAATGCTCTGCCAGTTTTAGCAAGGCAAACAGCTGTTTTTCCAGTTCACTGTCGGTTTCCAGCATCAGTGCCGGGCTGTGGTGATAGGCAATAACATTACACAGCTCTGGCGTTAAGCCCCATGACTGTGCCACCAGGTAGCCCAATACCTCATGGCAGGTATGAAAATATTGTTCTTCAATTTCGCTGTAGCCGCGGCCTTGTTGCAAGCCTTGCTGCATCAGTTGTTCGTAGTTACTTACCTGTTGCTGAATAAGTGCAATACCGGCGTTATGAAACAGGCCCAGGCTGTAGCAGTCGTCCTGAATGTCCTGGCTGAAATTAAAATTCCTGGCCAGTGTCATGGCGATATTGCCGGTTTGTAAAGCGCTGGACCACAGTTTAAGGCTGAATTTGTCATGCCGCCCTTCAGACAGCGTAAAACGCACCAGTACACTGCGCACCAGTTTTAATACCCGGTTAACGCCGAGAAATTTGCAGGCATGTTCAACAGAGGTAATTTTGTGCCGCAGACCAAAAAAGGCTGAGTTCACTACTTTTAACGTAAAGCCGGCAATACCAATATCGAGGTTTATCAGTGCTGCAATGCGTTTAATGCTGGGCTCCGGCAGATCCAGCTGTTGCTGAATATGCTGCAGGATCTCCGGCTGTGGTGGTATGGTAAAGCCATCTAGCGCTTGTTCAATTGCTGACATATCAATGGCATGCGCCATAACACCTTCTCCGGTAACAAACTGCCAACTCAGCGGCTAATAGTAAAAGCCGCTAGGACGAAATGCAAAACAGTTTTACGGTATTTATTGCCACTAAAATATCTACTATGAGTCGAGATAAGGGCGGCCGGACATCAACTGCTGTGCCAGTTGCTGTTCATTTTGTTGTTCATTCAACTGCAGATCGTTAAATTGCACATCGAACTGGATCAGCTCTTCGTCGCCAAGGTGCTGGGCTATTAAGCGATCGGGCACCTGGCCAACCTGCCGGTAGGCATTAATGGCAACCTGGGCGGCTTGTTCCATCAATAATAAAAAGTGGCCTAATGGGAACTGCTGGAAAATGTCGGCATCCAGATGGGCCCAGCCGAGTAAGTCACCACTGATAGCGCCATCGGCATGATCGGTAAACATCATCGATACGGCAGGGCATGATGGGTTTTCACCGGCCTGATATTGTTCAGCGTCTTCGCTGTTAAATACCAGCACATAGCCAAAACTCGGGCTGCCTTCAGCGTCCATCTCGTCAAATGACGTATCGTACATCAGAAACAATCGATTATCGGTCATGACGTTATCCTGCTGAAAAAATGGCCGCTAATTTTACCTGAAATTACGCTGATGCTAAAGGGCGAACTGTAAGGATAAATGCAATAGCGGTGAATATTGGCTATTAAGCGGCTGATGGCTCTGGCTGATAGGGCATTTCCAGTAATAATGCTAAGGCCAGCAGTAATGCCTGCTCTTGCGTTACCAGCAGTTTATCAGCACGCACACCGGCTTCAATAGCCAGCCACAGCTGCTGCTTTTGTTGTGGTGCCAGTGCCAGCAAGTGCGGCAACTGCGCGCTGAGGTTGGTAAAACTGAAATCAGGCCGGGTGTTGTCGGCAGTAAAAGGCAATGCGGCCACAGCAGCCAGCCAGGCTTGTTGTTGCTTGGCATCGTCACCGGCAACCTGGCTCACTAAAGCCAGTAGTGCGCTAACTGCAGGCTTTAGTTGGGGCAGGGTTTTACCCGAGTACTTGCGGCTTATCTGAGCCGGATCAAACTGCACTGCCACACTGTGCTCTACAAATTCGCGCGCCAGCCAGCTGCCGATATCCGGAGTGGCGGCAGCTTGCATAAGTGCTTGTAATAATTGTTCAAACTGGCGGAACTTGCTTTCGGATAAGGTTTTAAGTGCTGGGATCAGCCGCTGTAATAGCTGCACTTGTTGCAGGGCATCCAGGTTTGCCACGCTGTCACACAGCTGATCGGTTTGCTGCAATAAACTGGCTGATCCCAGCTCTTTAATCAGCTGCAGTTGTTTTTGCCGGATATCGTGATCCTGCTGCAGTAGCAAGCAACACACCAGCGCTGTAGCCGGCTCTGTCTGGCGACTGCTGTGCAGCAGCAATAAAGGTAACGCCTGTTGCAAGCGCTCTGCATTAGTGGGCTTAGCCTCATTGGTGCCAGCGGTAGCATCAACTGCCGTTTGTGCGGACCGTGCAGTGGGGAATTTGCCATTCCAATGGGGTTCCAGCCGTTTTATCCGCGTGGCCAGTGGTGGGTGAGTAGCAAAAATAGCTGCCCAACGGCTGATGGCTTCACCAAAAAACAGATGACTGTTTTCGTCGGCATTCTGGTTTTTAATTTTACTTGAACTGCTATGGCTGCCAATGGCTTTTAACGCACCGGCGATCCCGCGTGGGTTGCGGGTAAACTGCACAGCAGAGGCATCTGCCAGAAATTCGCGCTGGCGGCTTACTGCCGCTTTAATCAGGTTACCAAAGAAAGAGCCTAAATAGCCTATTACCACTAAGCCCAGCGCCAGCAGCACTATGCCACCACCGTTGTTTTTACTGTTGCCGGAAGAGCGGCTGCTGGCCCGTATGGCACCGGCTCTGCCGCTGCCGCGCAGCATATAATAGCCAATATGCCCAAGAAACAGGATGCCGTTTAAAATAGCAATCAGGCGGATATTCATCCGCATATCACCATTTAATATGTGGCTGAACTCATGCGCTACAACGCCTTGTAATTCGTCGCGGTTTAATTGTTCCAGGCAACCCTGGGTAACACCAATCACCGCATCTGCCGGGCTGTAACCGGCGGCAAAAGCGTTAATACTTTGTTCTGGCAGCAGATATACCGGCGGCACAGGGGTATTGGCGGCCAGTGCCATTTCTTCTACCACATTAAGCAAACGCCGTTGTAGCGGGTCCTGGCTGTCGGGTAACAACCGTATGCCTCCGAGCGATTCAGCCACTACTTTACCGCCGGCCCTTAGCTGCTGCCATTTAAACAACACGGCTATTGTTACGGCAGCAAGCACAGCGATACTTACCCAGCCAACCAGATGCCAGGGCAGGGTTTGCCAGGCTAAGGACGATGATAAAAAAGACGGGTCGATAAAGCCTAAACTAACCAGCGCGATAATATTGGTCAGCAGTAATAACAGCAGCACAGCCAGCGTAAATAACACCACTAAAATGCGGGTATTACGCCGGGCTAAATCCTGCTGGGCAAAAAAGTTACTGCTCATATTTTGCTGCGCCGCAGCTTAAAAGCTGACTTTAGGTGCAGCCTGAATGGCAGCACTGTCGGCAAACTCCAGCAGCTTAGCATCGGCGGCATGGCCAAAAGCTGGGGCCAGCAACACCGGTGGAAAGCTTTGTTTGTAGCTGTTGTAGTCGGTTACTGCATCATTAAAAGCCTGGCGGGCAAAGGCTACCCGGTTTTCGGTGCTGGTAAGCTCTTCAGACAACTGCATCATGTTCTGATTGGCTTTTAAGTCCGGGTAGGCTTCCATCACTACATTTAAGCGGCTCATAGCACTTTGCAGCGCACCTTCAGCCCCGGCTAGGGCGCTGATAGCACCGGCATCACCAGGGTTGTTTGCCGCAACTTTTAACCCGGCCAGCGCCGCATTACGGGCGTTAATAACGGCCTCAAGCGTGTCGCGCTCGTGGGCCATGTAAGCTTTAGCTGTCTCAACCAGATTGGGGATCAGGTCATAACGGCGTTTCAGCTGTACTTCAATTTGGGCGAAGGCGTTCTGAAAGCGGTTTTTCAGTTTTACCAGCTGATTAAAAATGCTGATAACCCAGAATACTATGGCAACTAAGATAGCCAGAATAATCAGGCTGGTCATGATGTCTCCGAGGTTACATAATTCAGGCAGCTATTGTTAACAATAATTTAATCACTGTCCAGCGATTCTTGCTAAAGCAGCATTAAACTGCGGTGGTTGGTGCTGCGATGTGTCTGGCTGGTAATTCCTGATGGCTGCGGTATCATAGCCAACCTGACATTGAGGGGTAAGCATGAGCGATTTTCAACATATTTCTGTGGCACAAACGGCGGAGTTACTGGCTCAAGGCAAAGTGGTTATTGCCGATATCCGCGATGAGCAAAGCTTTGCCGGTGGCCATATTGATGGGGCTTTTCATCTGACTAATGGCAGCTTAACTGGCTTTATGCAACAGTACGAATTTGAGCAGCCAGTCGTGGTGGTGTGTTACCACGGTAACTCCAGCCAAGGCGCGGCACAATATTTAGCCCAGCAAGGTTTTGAGCAGGTATACAGCATGGATGGCGGCTTTGAAAGCTGGCGCCAGCAGTTGCCTTTTGTGAGTGGCGACAGTGCATAAATTTGCCGAGTTAAATTCTGCTCAGGCGGCACAACTGTTTGCTGCTTATTGCGTAGCCCAGGGGCTTGAGGTAAATGCAGTAGTGCAGCAGCCAACGCTGGCAGAGCTGTATGGTGCAACAGAGCAGTTGGCCCGGATAGAGCAGGAATTTGCCCGTTTTTTACAGCAGCCAGCGCATCCGCGGTATCAGGCGGCGGCCTGGCAGCTAAGCCAGCCAGATACGCAAAAATTGCAGGATGATGGCCTGCCGGTTTTTAACTGGCGCGAGCTGTGGCGTCAGGCACCTTTAACATCAGCACTGTTGTTGTTATGTCTGTTGGTGTATCTGTGGCAGCAACTTGACTGGCGCAGCAGCAGCGGCGCATTACAGCTTACTGAGCCCACCCAGCTGTGGCGCTGGTTTACCCCGATGCTGTTGCATTTTTCGTTAACCCATCTGGTGTTTAACCTGGCCTGGTGGTTGTATCTCGGGCGCCAGTTTGAGCAACGGCTGGGGCTGGTAATGTTGCTGAATGTCACCCTGTCGGTGGCGCTTATTTCAAATGCCGCGCAGTACTTTATGGTTAACCCTAATTTTGGCGGCTTATCTGGTGTGGTATACGGTTTATTTGGTTATTTCTGGATAGCAGGGCGGTTAAACCCGGCGCAGGGTTTATCTATCAGCCCGGGGCTGGTGGGTTTTATGCTGTTATGGTTATTACTGGGGTTTTTCGATGTGCTTTGGGTAAGCATGGCAAACTGGGCCCATCTGGGTGGTTTGTTAGCCGGTATGGGCTGGGCCTGGTTGCTGCGTAAACAAACAGGCCGTGAGCATGTGCAATAAAGCGCTTACTGATACAGGTGCTACTGATATAGATACTTGGTAAATAAAATATCTTTGATCATGGCGTTACCGGTTTCTTTTTTCATCGCCTGTTGCAGTTTATCTAAAATAGCCAGGCGAATTTCTTCACGGCCGGTAAGTGACTTTATTTTATCTTCCGGCTGTTTGGTGAAGGTGCCGATAATAAGATCCAGTATCAGTGGCTCGTGATGTTCAATAGCGGTCAGATAAGCTTTATCTTCGATCATCAGCTCTACAGTAACGCGGATATAACCCAGGCTGCGACGGTTGCCGGAAATATAGTTAGTCACGATATCCGGGTCAAAACCGTAATAGACAATTTCTTGTGGCTGCTGTGCAACAGCGGGTTGTGTTGCAAATAGCAGCGGCACTGACAGCACCAGAGAAAGCAGCAGGCTTTTGATCATAAGTATCACTTTTGGTTGAGGAATAAATGGCGGCAACGACACTAACAGTAGCGTTAAGCGTGGCATTTTACCAGCTAACTGAGTTTACAGTAAGCCGTTTTTCTGTGTTGATTACGGCTGAAAAGTCAGCCTGAAGTTGCTATGATGCGGCCAGACTTTTGGTTGCAGAATAGATATTTGTGAGCACTCCCCTGATTTCTCTTGCCCGGGACTGGCAGGACGCCAATACCCTGGCGTTACCGGTCGCGTTAGCGCCGTGGATTTTAGAACCCGCCTCGCTGACAGCGCGTTTAAAGCGGCATTGTCAGAATTTTCGTCTGCAGGTATTACAGGAATACAGCGCTGTCTTACCCGAATTTTTACAACCTTTGCTACCTGACACTACCACAGCGCAGGTGCGGGAAGTGATTTTATGGTGTAACGATATGCCCTGTGTGTATGCGCAAAGCTGGTTACCCGAGCAAACTATCACCACGCTACGCCCGCTGGCTGATTTAGGCGAACGGCCATTGGGTGACTATATTTTTCAGCATCAGAGCCTGCATCGCGGCACTATTGAGGCTGCGCAGCTTGACGTTATGCTGACGCAGCTGAATATTGCTGCGCGCTGTTATGTCCGTCGCTCAGTATTTCAGCTGGAAGGCCAGCCACTGCTGGTAGCTGAAGCCTTTTTGCCTGATATCAGTAAACTGGAAGCCACCTTGTGATGAAACTGGCGCTGAACTGGGCCCATCGGGGGTATTACCTGCAACTGATGCGGGTAAATAAGCCGATAGGGACATATTTGCTGCTGTGGCCCACCTGGTGGGCGCTGTGGCTGGCTGCCGAAGGCCCGCCGCCGCTGTATTTGCTGCTGGTGTTTAGCGCCGGTGTGGTGTTAATGCGCGCCGCCGGTTGCGTAATTAATGATTACGCCGATCGCAAATGGGACGGCGCGGTAGAACGCACTAAACAGCGGCCCCTGGCCAGCGGTGTGATAAGCAGTAGTGAAGCGCTGCAGTTATTTGCACTGTTGGTGTTGCTATCTGCCGCTTTATTGCTGTTTTTAAACTGGCAGACGGTATTGCTATCGATAGTGGCTTTATTGCTGGCGTCGGTGTATCCCTTTATGAAACGCTACACCCATTTGCCGCAGGTAGTGCTGGGCGCAGCGTTTAGCTGGGGTATGCCAATGGCGTTTATGGCTATTCAGCTGCAATTACCGCCGTTGCTGTGGCTGCTTTACCTGGCTAATCTGCTGTGGACAGTGGCTTATGACACTTACTATGCGCTGGTAGACCGGCCGGACGATCTGAAAGTAGGCATTAAATCGACCGCTATTTTATTTGGCAAATATGCCTTGCCTATTATTGTGCTGCTGCAGTTGTGTACTTTACTGCTGCTGGTTGTAGTGGGGTATCTGGCACAATTACATCTGGTGTATTACCTCAGCCTTATTGCCGCTGCTGGCTGTTTTATTTATCAGTATATTATTGCCAGAGGCAGTCGTCAGGGCTGTTTTACTGCGTTTTTACATAATCACTATGTAGGCATGCTGGTTTTTGCCGGTATTGCCTTAAGTTACCTGTTAAAAGGATAAACCGATGATCAAACGATTTTTAGTTATGCTGGCTCTGGCAATGCCATTATTGGCCTGTGCTGTACCGGCAGATGAGCGGGAAGTATTCAGCCTGGTGCCGTTGCAATTGGGGGAGCAATTAATTCAGGTGCAGCTGGCAGATACACCGCAAAAGCGCGCGCAGGGGCTGATGTTTCAGCAAAGTGCAGACCCCGGCATGTTATTGCTGTATAGCGAGCCGCGAGAAATTGCATTGTGGATGCTAAATACCGCTATGCCGCTGGATGTGGCATATATTGATGCCAACTGGACTATTGCAGAGCTGATTACGCTTGAGCCTTATGATGAAACGCCAGTGCCATCGCAGCAGCCGGTAATCGCCGCGCTGGAGATGCCGCGCGGCTGGTTTGCCAAATATGGCGTAGCGGTTGGGCAGAAAGTAAGCCTGAACCCTGAAACTAAACCCTGATAATATTGCTTTGATCCAGAATCAGGGAGTACTGCACCGATAGCGTAGCCTTAGTGCAACACCTTGACCTGAATATCACTTTGCCCACAGATTTGCTAAGTGCCAGCTTCGTAGCACGAGATAGTTGCCGCTCTGCTCGCCACAGCAGGGTTACGGGCATCATGCCCTCCACCAGGCGGACCAGCTGCGCTGACCAAATTCGTTCCGGACGAATTTGTTATCCGCCTTCGCTAACGCGAAAAGGTCTGTGGCTGTGCTATCGGCAACTATCTCTACTTTATTTCAATATCCGCTTAGTATCAGTTTGCCGGTAACGCGCGGCGCAGCAGCAAAAAATACAATACCGGCATTAGCAGCATCGACACCAGCGGTGCGGCCAGCATACCGCCCAGCATAGGTGCGGCAATGCGCTGCATAACCTCATTACCGGCACCACTGCCCAGCATTACCGGCAGTAAACTGACAATAATGGTCAGCACTGTCATTGCTTTTGGCCTTACCCGCTGCACAGCTCCCTGCATAATGGCCTGCCAGAGCTGCTGCTGATTTTGTGGTTTTACTTCCTCCACTGCGCGCTTTAAATACAGCAACATTACTACGGCAAATTCAGCCGCTACGCCCCCTAGGGCAATTAAGCCCACGGCAACGGCTACCGATAGCTGGTAATCCAGCAAATACAGCAACCATAAGCTGCCGCTAAGCGCAAAGGGTAAAGTAACCAGCACCAGCAGCACATCACTAAAGCGGCGGAAGGTTAAATACAGCAGCAACACAATAAGCAGTAAAGTAAAGGGCAGCAGTTGCTGCAGACGCTGTGTTACCCGCTGCAGATATTCATACTGGCCGCCGATACTTACGCTAACCTGCGGTGCAAAACGCTGCTCTGCCAGTAGCTGCTGCAACCGGGATATATACTCACCCAGCTGGGTTTCTGCCGGTAAGTCGATATACACCCAACTGGTTAAGCGGGCGTTTTCCGCGCGGATCATTACCGGGCCTTTTACTACCTCTACCTTTGCTACCTGTTCCAGCAGCAGGTAGGCGCCGTCAGCGGTTTGCAGTGGCAATTTGCGGATATCATCCGGGTGGCTGCGGCTGTCGTGCGGAAAGCGCAGGCTGATATCGTAGCGCTCACGGCCCTGGATACTTTGTGCCACCGGTGCGCCACCAATGGCAAAGGCGACATATTGCTGCAGCTCGGTAAGTGTCAGGCCGTAGCGGCCCAATTGCTGTAAGTCGGGTGTGATTTGTAAATACAGGCCATCTTCAGCGCGCTCAGCAAATACCGAGCGGCTGCCCGGCAGTTGTCTGATCTGGCTTTCCAGTTGTTGCGCTGTTTGAGAAATAGTGGCCAGATCCGGCCCACTAACACGCACCCCCACTGCGGTACGAATACCGGTAGATAACATATCAATGCGGGTTTTTATCGGCGGCAGCCAGGCATTAGTCAGGCCAGGTACCTGCACCGTGGCGTCCAGCTGCGCAATAATATCATTTAGCGTAAACCCATCCCGCCACTGGCTTTGCGGTTTTAACTTAATGCTGGTTTCCAGCATTGTCAGCGGGGCCGGATCAGTGGCGGTATCGGCACGGCCACTTTTACCCAGCACGGTGTCTACCTCGGGCACGGTTTTTATTAAGCGATCAGTTTGCTGCAGTAGCTTCGCCGCCGTGGCCGGGCTTATGCCGGGCAGGGTGGTGGGCATATACAGCAGGTCGCCTTCAGCAAAGGCTGGCATAAACTCGGTAGATAACCGTTGCCACGGCAGCAGGCTGGAACCCAGCGCCAGCACGCACAGCAGCACTAAGGTTTTCGGAAAGCGCAGGCTTAATGTTAACAGCGGCGTATAAAGCGCAATCAGCAGGCGGCTAAGCGGGTTGCTGTGCTCTGATGGCAGCTTACCGCGTAAAAAATACAGCATCAGCACCGGGATCAACGTTATTGCCAGCAATGCCGCAGAGGCCATAGCAAAGGTTTTGGTGTAAGCCAGCGGGGCAAATAAGCGACCTTCCTGCGCTTCCAGCATAAACACCGGTAAAAAACTGACGGTGATCACCAGCAAGGAGAAAAACAGCGCCGGGCCAACATCCAGGCAGGCATCGATAATGGTTTGGCGAAACTCTGCAGCGCTCAGCTCTTTGCCATTAGCACGGGCCTGTTCCAGCTTTTTATGGCCATGCTCTACCATTACAATGGCTGCATCTACCAAAGCGCCAATGGCAATAGCTATACCGCCGAGGCTCATCACATTGGCATTAATACCCAGCTTTTGCATCAGCAAAATACTGGCTAATAGTGCCAGTGGTAAGCTGATTACTGCCACTAACGCGGAGCGGGCATGCAGTAAAAACACCAGACACACCAGTGCGACTACCGCCATTTCTTCCAGCAGTTTCTGGCTTAAATTGCTGACGGTATTTTCAATCAGTTCGGAGCGGTCGTACACCGTTACCAGTTCTGCGCCTTCTGGCAGGCCGTTTTTCAGCTCAGCCAGTTTGCGTTTTACTGCATTGATGGTGCTAAGGGCATTTTCGCCCTGGCGCATCACAATAATACCGCCAATCACTTCACCTTCGCCGTTCAGTTCGGCAATACCGCGCCGCGCTGCCGGTACTAACTGCACAGTGCCGATATCAGCTAATGTCAGCGGGTAATCGGCGCTGTTACGCACGCCAAGTGGCACTGCGGCCAGGTTTTCCAGCGACTGAATATATTCACCCGCCTGCACCAGCAGTTCGGTTTCGGCTACTTCAATAATGCCGCCACCCTGCTGCTGATTATGGCTGTTAATAGCACTAATCACCTGCGCCAGCGTAACGTTATAAGCGCGCATCAGCCGTGGCTCTATTTGTAACTGATAAGTTTTTGCCATACCGCCGATGCTGGCGACTTCCGCCACACCGCTGACACTTTGCAATTCAGGTTTAAGGAAAAACTGCTGCAGGCTACTTAGTTGTTCCAGCGACTGCTGGCCGGTTCTATCCACTAAGGCGTACTGAAATATCCAGCCGACACCGCTGGCATCAGGCCCTAAGGTAGCATTGGCGCCAGCGGGTAGCGTAACGGTTTGCAGATATTCCAGCACCCGGGATCGCGCCCAGTACGGGTCGGTGTCATCTTCAAAAATAACATACAGATAGCTGTCGTTCGGCATGGAGAAACTGCGTACTGCTTTGGCTTTGGGTACTGCCAGTAACGCACTGGATAGCGGATAGCTGATTTGTTGCTCTATGGTTTCCGGTGTCTGGCCCGGGTAACTGGTTTTTATAATAACCTGCACATCGGATAAATCCGGCAGGGCATCTAATTTCAGCTGCTGACTGGCCTGATAGCCAAACAGTGCCAGCGCAAAAGTGCTGAGCAAAATTAGCAGCGGGTTTTGTACTGACCAGCGAATAATAGCTTTAATCATTGTCGCTGCTCCTAATGCTGATGAGTGCCAGCTGTGCTTTGTGGCAACTGGCTTAAACTGGCCTGGGCATCAAGTAAAAACTGGCCGGATACCACTACCTGTTCACCCTGATGCAAGCCGGTTAATACCTGCACATAACCCTGGGCGCTGCTGCCGGTAGTAATATGCCGCACGCTAAAGCTATCGCCATCTTTAACAATAACCCGGCTGCCGTTACCTGATAACAACACCGCATCGCGCGGCACTGCTAATACATCACGCAGCGGCCCGCCGTATAGCCGCACCGGCAGCAACATATTGGGTTGCAGTAGTTGCTGTTTGTTATCTACCGTCATGCGTACTTTGCTGCTGCGGCTTTGCGCATCCAGTGCCGGATAAATAAAATCGACCTTGGTTTCAATGCCTGTTACCTGATGCTGGGGAATATCTACCTCGGCGCTCATACCGTCACGCAACCAGCTTTGCTGCGCTTCAGGTACATCGGCCAATAGCCAGACTTTGGCTAAGCTGGTGATCTCCATCAGGGTATCGCCGGGGCTGATATACATACCATCACGCACGTTCAGCACAGTTACCACACCATCCTGATGGGCATACACGGTTATTTGGTACTGGCTTTGCCGGCTTTGTTGTAGCTGGCTAATATCGTTATCGGTAAGGCCAAGCAGCCGTAGGCGGGTTTCGGCGCGTTTTAGCAGGCTGCTGCTGCGCTCGCCATTTTGTTTACTGACAGACAACGCCTGCAGATAATCGTCCTGCGCTACCAGTAAGTCGGGGGCATAGTAACTAAACAGTTTGTCACCGGCTTTAACGCGCTGGCCCAGGCTGCGCACATACAATTGTTCTATCCAGCCCTCAGCGCGGATATGGCTGTGATGAATAGCATCTTCCGGGTATTGCACCTGGGCAAAGCTTTCAATAAAGCGCCATAACGTGCGCGGTGCTGCAGCTTCGGTACGTATCGCCAGCGCCTGCTGCAGAGCACCGTTAACTTCTACAGCTGTTGTTTGCTGTTGGCGCTGCAGTACTAAGTCCATGCCACAAATCGGGCAGTTACCGCTTTCGCCTTGCTGAATATGTGGGTGCATCGGGCAGACATACAGCGGTGTTGCTTGTGGCAATACGCTCTGCTGCGCGGCAGGTGAGGTAGCCGTTGCAGCCTGATGAAGATGTTCACTATGATCTTGTGCCGATATAGCAAAAGCCGGTTGCAATAACAGCAACGTCATTAAATAAAAAGTGCGCATAATATTTTCCTGAAACAATACCAACCCGCGTGCAAAAGCACAGCATTAACATGGTTTAATCGGTTCAGGCGTTTATAGGCGGCGGGGGATCTTCAGTAAATAACCACTGTGGCAGGCTGTCAGAAAGCCTTGCAACGGTATTGTCAGGGCGGATATAGCGAAATAACTCAGTGGCTAACAATGCACCGGCTGTAGCGCAATGTTTAGCGCAGCAATCGCCTTTGCAGATATGCTGCGCTTGCTCACAGCAACTGTGATCGGTATCGTCAGCTACCGCTTTTTGCGCGCTATGGCAGGGCATATCGGCTTCGGCTACCGGTGCTGTATGCTGTTGCTGTGCCATCGCATCAGCCAGTGTATAGGCATGCGCCTGCTGCACCGATCCGCTAAGGCCGGATAGTGCCAGAGTAAGCAATAACAAATAGCTAAGTACAGTGCGCATGGCGCTTATCATAGGCGTTTTAATTTGCCGGGTCCAGCACGCCGTTAATACTGGCATTTTTACGAAACCAACCGGCAATGCTGTAGCGGCTGTCTATAGCTGGCAGTACTTCATGTGGGAAGCGCTCGCTTTCAAACAAGATCAGGCCGCCTGCAGTGGGCAGAAATTTATCAATCAGGTTGTCGTGTTCATCATACAGGGCTAACTCGCCGCCCGCGCTGACGCTGTTTAAGTAACTTACCGTGGTAAGCACCCGGTTTGAGCGGCCGCTAAAAGCATCAACATGCTTTTGGTAATAGTCGCCGTTTTGGTAACGGGCAAAATGGCATTCAAAGTCAAATAAGCCTAAAAAGCAGTGCCGGTTAAACAGCTGCTGTAGCTGTGCCATCTGTGCCAGATATTGCTGCTGCGCCGCTGTGCTGCCATCAAACCACTGGGTGGCATCGCGGCGGATCTGCTTATTTAACTGATGACCGCCCTGGCGGCCAATACCGGCGGGCGCAAGTTGTGCTTCATATTTGGCCTCATGCGCCAGTGCGGCATTTAGCTCAGTGTTTAAAAAGTTGGGCAGCCAAACCCAGCCGTGCTGATGAAAAGCTTCAATAATAGCGTCACTGGACAAAGCCGGGCCTGACATAGCGATACTCAGAAGATAAACTGCGCTTATTGTCGCTGAAAAAATCACGCCCATAAAGCGGATTTTGTTACTCTTGGCATCCGGTTAGTTTACGCCAGAGGAAAACCATGTCAGATAATATCTATTTCTATGAACCCGCTAAAGGCCATGGCTTGCCGCACGACCCTTTTAATGCGCTGGTAGCGCCAAGGCCGATTGGCTGGATTTCATCACAGGACAGCGAAGGCAAGCTGAACTTAGCACCTTACAGCTTTTTTAATGCCTTTAATTACACGCCGCCGATTATTGGTTTTGCCAGCACCAGTTACAAAGATACGCTGCGTAATATTGAGCAAACCGGTGAGTTTTGCTGGAACCTGGTAACCAAACCGTTAGCAGAGGCGATGAACCAGACCAGTGCCGCGGTTGCACCTGAGGTAGATGAATTTGCGCTGGCGGGTTTAACGGCCAAAGCGTCCAGTATTATCAAGGTGCCACATGTAGCACAGAGCCCGGTTACTTTTGAGTGTAAGCTAAGCCAGATAGTGCAGCTAAGTGCAGCCGATGGCAGCAAAATAACAACCTGGATGGTGTTTGGCGAAGTAGTAGGCGTGCATATTGCGCGGCATTTGCTGGTGGATGGACTATACGATACAGCAGCGGCAGAGCCGGTATTACGCGGTGGCGGCCCGGGCGATTACTTTGTCGCAGATGCAGCAACGCGGTTTCAGTTATTGCGGCCTAAAGTGCAGAAATGAAAAATCTTTAGTTAGTTGCAGTTTCGAACCGGTTTGCCCACACCAACGCGCCGTGAACCCATCCCTGGGGGCTCGACTCAGGCATCCATGCCTTCAACGGTTGGCTTAGGGCAAATCGATTCTCACTAAGGTGGTCATTTTCCTTCTAATATCAGAACTGGTAACTATTGGTTTTAGCCAGCAAATCTTTGGCTTTAATTTTGCCGGTCATACACTGATTAATATCGGCTTTTTTTACCACCCAGTAATAGCGGCCTTCGCTACCACGGTTGTTTACCTGCAAGGTAACGTATTCGTTATCCGGCATATCGCGCAGGCTGGCGCCGTAGTCACACAATACCTGGCTGAATTTTTCGCCCACGGCCTTAACCATAGCTGCGGTTTGTTGTTGTTGTTCAGCCAGCTGTTTGGCGCGTTGTTCCTCCAGCTGTTTACGGCTTAGCTCTGCTTCTTTGGCCACTTCGGCCAGCTTTTCCTGCAGCAGCTTGGTTTTTTGCTGCAGCATTTGTAGTTCCTGCTGCTGCTCTTTATCCAGCTTGGTCAGATTTTTATTAAATTCTATATCACGCTTGTCGCGCTCAGTATCCCGCAACTCACGCTCTATCGTGCGCTGCTTTTCCGCTATGCGATAGGTTTGCCGATGCTGATCCTGCATCTGCTCGGCCATCTCTTCTGCAGCTTCTGTGATTTTTTCAATATCGCTGGTATCAAATTCAAACTCAAATTCACCGCCCGGTAATGGTGGCACTGGTGCAACCGGCGCCGACGGTATACTCATATTTCTGAACTGAAAAATATGCCGGCCGCCACTGCTGGCCTGAAACAATAAGCCCTGGCCAGTTAAGTAACTGTACTGCAGCGATGATAAACGGCTGTTTTCGTTATCTTTAAACGCAGTTTGCAGGATGGTTTGCAGAATATCGGCATTTTTTTTCAGCGCCGGGCTAACTTCTGCGGCCTGCAATGGCATTAACGCTAAAACTGCGCCAACGGTTGCGGCATAAAACGGGGTACGGCGTAATGCATTCATGGTTTTACCACTCCGGTATTGGTTGGGCTATAGTAACTGCTGGCAGGGCGGTAACCGGCCTGCATCGGCTGATAGTTTTCCTGCCAGTATTGCCAGTCAGCCTGGCGTTGCTGGTTAAGGTATTCCACCAGTTGCAGCATATCGCTGCGCTGGTCGCGCTTCAGTTCATCCTGTAAGTAATCTTTCAGTAGTACCAGTTGTGAGCTGGTGCTTTGCTGCTGCGTATCCAGTTGCTGCACCAGCCATTGCTGCTGTTCTTTTTGGTACGCCAGCAGTGCATGGCTGACGGCGTTGTTAATTTCATTCTGGCTGTTTTGCCAGCTAAGTGTCAGGCTGCCATCCTGTAGCTGAAATTTAGCCGGCGACAGGCTAATTAACATGGCCGCACAAGACAGTGCCAGGCTAAGCTGGGGCCACCAACTACGCTGTGGTTTGGGCCTTTGCCACTGCTTGGCAAATACTGCGCTACTGTCAAAATCCGGTACAGCTTCAAAGTGCGGCGCTTTAGCATCGATTTGTATTGCCTGAGCATTTTGCATACGGCCGTACCAAACAGCATCATGTTGTAACGCGGTGGCACATTGCTGATCGGTAATTTTACCGTCGAGCCAGTCTTCAAAAATTTGCTGATTGTTCGACATGATCGTCCTCCAACTGCAGGCGCAATTTATCCAGCGCGGCATAAAAACGTGATTTAACGGTGTTGCTTGAAATCGCCAGCTGGCTGGCAATTTCGTCAAAAGTAAATTGCTGATAAAACTTCAGCTCCAGCACCAGCCGTTGTTCCGCCGGCAAGCTGCGCAACTGCTGCTGCACTTGCTTTTGTTGCCGGTAGCTGGCCAGTTGCTCTGGCAAGCCGGGGTTATCGGCTGGCATTTCAGCCAGTTCATCATCGTTGTCGCTGTATTTTCGCCGGCGCAGCATGTCCATGGCGCGATAGTTGGCAATGCCAAACAACCAGCTTTTAAAGCTGCTATCGCCACGGTACTGACCCAGATTACGGCACAGCACCATCAATACATCCTGTAGCAGGTCATTGGCGTCTTCACGCGAGCCAAGCAAGCGTAAACCAAAGTAAAACAGCGCACTTTGATGTCGGTTTACCAGTTGCTGCCAGGCACTTTGATCACCATTTAACGCTTTGGCAATTAAGCTCTCGTCACTGCGTTTAAACACGATATTGTTATTCTCTGCTGGTTTTGTTTATTAAGTCGGGCTGACTGCAAATTTAGTTGGCTGTTAGCAAATTTTTTTTTATTTTCTGAGCTGACAGTTGCTGCGCTGCGTAGTTTGTCAGATTAGTGGAGGGATTTATGCACAAATTATCGTTAGCGGCAGTGGTTGCCAGCACCATAGCAGTGGCTGGTTGTAGCCAGTCGGTGTCTGAGTATAGTAATGAGACGCCGGTATTAAAGCTGGATCAGTTTTTTCAGGGTGAAAGCCTGGCATGGGGAGTGTTGCACAACTGGCAAGGTAAACAGAGTGTACGTTTTAGCGCAGAGTTATGCGGCAGCTGGCAGGGTAATACCGGTAACTTGTATGAGCTGTTTCAATTTAGCGATGGCCGTACAGAGCAGCGCCACTGGCAACTGCAACAAAACGCTGATGGCAGTATTAGCGGTACTGCCGGTGATGTAATCGGCAACGCCACCGGGCAACTGGCCGGGAATACTTTGTACTGGGAATATACACTGCGTATTCCGTATGATGGCGACACGCTTGATGTAAAGGTTAAAGACTGGCTCTATCTGGTAGACGAACAGAATCTGATAAATCGCAGTACTCTGCATAAATTTGGTTTAACGGTAGGGGAGCTGACCTTGGCCATTCAGCAGCAAAATAAAAACGCCGACTGTGCGGCGTTACAACAAAAAATTAAGCAGCTCATACCTAACGCTGTTTGAGCTGCTTATTCTAATATCAGGCCGCAGTTAAGACTGCGGCGTAACCTGACGGGTGGGGTACTGCTGGAAAATCAGGCCTACAACTTCTGAAATTGCCTGCTTAGGCTTTTCCAGATCCGATTTTTTCAGTGTGCCCTCAGAAATACCTTCCCAAATCAGCTGTTTTTTCTCTGCGTCAATCACATCAATATTTACTGTGCCGTATTTATAGCGAATGGTATCTACATCATTGGTGTAGAGCGGGAAACCGGCATAAAAACCACGGCGGTAATTGTAGTAGCCGTAGTTAAAGGTGGCTGATGGCATAGAGCGCACATCAGTGCGGGTTTCCACATTAGAGTTAAAATTTACCAGCAAGTCAGCATTGGTTTCGCTGTACTGATAACCTAAAGCCGTCATTTGTGCGCTGATAGCATCTTTAAAATGCTGCGTTACCAAAGTGGCATAACCCGCTTTGTCGGTTGCCGGCTCTGGCATAAAAGCAAAGGTTTTATAGTCAGCGAAGTTGGTGTTGGCCGCTGCGTCAGAACGCACTTTGGGCCCGGTAGCACAACCGGTGATAACCAGCGCTGCCAGTGCGGCACAGGTAATAACCATCTGTTTAATATTTTTGCGTAGCATACACTTCTTCCTATGCTTAATCTGGGTACGCATCGCGTATTGCGAGGAAAGCATCCAGATTGTTTAACAAGATATCCGCTAATACCGGGTCAAAGTGTTGACCACGTTCATGGCGGATAAGTTCGATAATTTCCGGCAATGGCCAAGCTTTTTTATAGCACCGGTCGCTGCCTAAAGCGTCAAAAACATCTGCCAGTGCGGTTATGCGCCCGGCAATATGAATATTGTGGCCACTCAGCCCTTGCGGGTAACCCTTACCATTCCACTTCTCATGATGCTGATAAGCGATAGTGGCACCCATCTGCAGTATCTCGTTAGTGGAATGTTGTAAAATCTGGTAACCGAGTTCGGCGTGCTGCTGCATAATAGCCCATTCACTGGCATCATGTTTAGCGGGTTTATTTAAAATATAATCCGGTATCGCAATTTTACCCAGATCGTGCAGTGGCGAGGCCAGCTTTATTTTTTCGGCTTCGTACTCTGGCAAGCCACATTTAACCGCCAGCAGATAACTGTAATTAGCAACCCGCTTTACATGGCTGCCGGTTTCTTTTGAGCGTTTTTCTACCGCCTCACCCAAAATGTACGACAGCTCGCGCTGGCTTTCCCGCATTAGCTCGCGCAGTTGGATATTTTCATAAGCTATGGCGATGCTGTGCGAGAAATAACTGAGTAAATGATGATCGCTCTGCTCTAGCTTGCTGCCTTTGCTAACAAAGAGGAAATTTTCGTTGCCCTTGTGCGTGGTGAAATAGCCGATAAAGCAATCTTCAGCATAGTAAGACTCTTTATTTTGCTGCACCTGCCGGATTTTGCTGGCGACGTCGTCTGGTAGCTTGTTGCCGCTGGCGGGGTTACTGCTGGCAATAATGTCCAACCTGGGCCCGGGCTGCCCGGCGTTGTTGATAGCGGCGCAGCAGTATATTTGTTCCCGCTCAAGACCGAGTAAATAAGCAACCTGACCCAAAATTAACGAGGCAAACTCTTTTAAACTGCTGCACTGTAAAAAGCTGGTAGTGCAACCAATTATTTTTTCCAGCCCGGTTTTGTGGTGCTCAATAATGCATAGATCGCGGTATGAACGTAACCCGGCGTAAAGCATGGTTTTCAGTTTTATTGCGGTTACTTCAGTTTTGTTTTTGTAATCGTTAATGTCGTAATCGCGGATAACGTGCTCTTCGGGTGCCTCTCCCGGCTGGCCGGTGCGTAAAATCAGCCGCATACTGCGGTTTTGTAACTGCTGACGAATGGTTTTAACTAATTCAAGGCCGGCATGCTGTGTTTCCATAACAACGTCAATGATGGCCAGAGCAATATCCGGCTGCTGCGACACGATACTTAAGGCTTCGCGCGCGCTGTAGGCATGCAGTAATTGCAAAGGTCGCTGTTCAAATTCAAAGTTGTTCAGCACCAAAGTGGTGATTTGGTGAATGCTTTCATCATCATCAACTACCAGCACCCGCCACGGTGGGCTGGTGTTGATGTCTGGCTCTTTATCCGGGCCTGCGCTTTCATCCTGAAACAGAAACTCTTCATTACTCATGCTGCCATCCGGTGCTGGTTGTCATCATCGGTGTCCATTAGCGGTTTTGCAGTGATTCCAGTTCTATATTTATGGCATCACAGGATATTTGGATCTCATATAAAGAATAGAGCAGACTAATTAATAAGCTAATCAGGCTGACAACAAACAACAGCTGACCTGCCGTTTGCCACAACATAAACAGGCAGAACATGGCCGCAGTGCACAGTACAAAGCTAAGCACACCAAAAGCCTGCATCACTTTTATTAACACTATACGGCGGCGTAAGTTGTCAATCTGGCGTCTGGCCATTTGGCGTACATTATCGCCCTCGCGCTGGTTCAGCTCCCGGATCAATTGCGCCAGCACCAAAAAGCGGTTGGTATAAGCCAAAAACAGCAAAGAGATGGCGGGAAACAGTAGGGCGGGGGTGGTTAAATCCATCATATGCAGGCACCTGTTATAAAAAATTAAACCGCGAAAATGTTAAAACTATCAATAGCGTTAGCTATCAATGATAAGTCATATTACACTAAAGTCCGGCATAGTATGTTATAGCCTTTTTATGCTGATATTCTGGCTATGGTGTGCTTAACTGTTGACGTCGTGGCGCTTGCAAAATTCAGGCAATGGCTACCGAAGTAAAGCGAGAGCTGATAATGAATGCAGTGAAGAAAAACAATAATAAAAACGAGCAGCAAATTATTGCCGATTTAACTCAGGCCGCCCAGCAACAGCTGGAAGCCAGTTTAGTCGATTTTTCCAGCCAGCTTCTTAATATTCAGCAGCAACAACTAGAGCAGTTTGCCAGCGATGTACTGGCCGATAGCCAGCAACAGTGGCAGCAGCGATTGTTTGAACAAGAACAAGCCTACCAGAAACTCTTTAAAGACTGGCAACACACTAAACAGCAACTTGATATGGCGGTGCCGGTAGCCAGTGCCGATCATCAGGAACTGGCCAAGTTGCGCCAGCAACACGATGACGTTACCGATGAACTGGAGAAAACCAGCACTCAGTTGTCGGCAATACAGCAAAATTACACTGCACAAATTAAACAGTACGAGCAATTACAACAGCAGGTTGTGCAATTGCAGCACGCCGATAACGGCAATAGTGAGGCTGAGAAAAAGCTGCAGCAGGCCGAATTTCAGCTAAGCCAGCTGCAGCAGCAATTGGCATCAGCAGAAGCCGATACCGAGCAAGCCAAAGCGGCTGCTCATGAGTTAAAGCTGGTAGTACAGCAGGGTAAAGCCGAGCTGAAATTAGCCAATGAACAACAGCAAAAACATCAGCAACAACTTGACGCACTGCAAGCTAAGTATGAGTTACAACTGGCAGAGCTGCAGCAAAACCTGAACACGCAAGCTGCAGCGTTAACGGCAGAACATCAGCGTATGGCGTTGATAGAAGGCGCGCAGCAGGACAAACTGCAAGCCATTGCCAAACTGCAGCAAGAAGTGCAGGACCGTAAAAGAACCCATGAATTACAGCAGCAAAAAATTCAGCAACTGCAACAGCAGCTTTTGGCTCAGGCTGAACAACAGCAGCAATGGCAGCAACAACTGAACGAGTCAGAACAACAGCGGACAGATTTGCAGCAGCAACTGACCAGCGCTACTGACGAAAGCGGCAGCTTAGGTTCTGAACTGACCCGTTTGCAGGCCGATTACGTTAACCTGACAGAGCAATATCAGCTTAGCCAGAGCAGACAGCAAAAAATAGAAGCCCAGCTTGAGCACGCACAAAACCGCCAGTATGCGGCAGAACAAAAACAGCAGCAGGAAGCTGACAGTAGCCGCGAATTAATCCGCACACTTCGCACCGAGTTACAACAACAGCAAGAAACACATCAACTACAGGTGCAGGCAATGGAAGAGCGCATGATGGAGTTCAAGCTGAAATTTGAATATGCGCAAAAGCAACTTAAAGTGACGGGCTGACAGTGGAGCTGTTGCACCCCAATGACGTGCAGCAATGGCAGCGGTTATATCAGGCGGCCAACAGTTTTGAAGCGGGCCTGGTGCAAGGCTTATTGCAGCACGGTGCAGTGTTGGTCAGAGTGAGCGGTGAATATCTTGCCGGGGCAGCGGGTGAACTGCCATTAAATGATGTGGGTATTCAGCTTTGGGTTCCGCAGCAGCAGTTTTCCTCTGCACAGCGTATAATCAACCAATATTTACAACAATTACAGCATGAACCAGCACAGTGGCAATGTAGCTGCGGTGAACTTAACTATCAGAGTTTTGATATTTGCTGGTCATGTCTTCAGGACAAAGATGAAACAAAAAGCCAATAATTTTCAGGCGATGCGTGAGCTGAACTTTTACCAGCAAGCCGCCGTTGCTGCCACCTTGCTTGAACGCATGTTACCGAACTACCAGCTGTTTGCTGAAGTAACCCAAACCGGTGATGCCGAACTGCCACGCCATATTTTGACGCTGGTATGGGAGTGGTTAACGGTAAAGAAAGCCAAAATTAATTTTGAAAAGTTATCTGAAGAGCTGGACGCAATAACGCCGGAGTTAAGTGACTTTGATATTTTTGGCGTGTATCCGGCAGTAGATTGCGCCACGGCTCTGGATATGATGCTAAGCGGTATTGCCCAGCAAGATGCCGGTGAATTTATTAATGTCGCTAAAATTTCTCAGGCAACCGTAGCGCGGTTAATTGAGCATGACAGTATTGACGATGATATTACGACCGAAGCAGAGCTGAAAAAAATCGTCCGCGAACACCCGTTGATGCAATACGAAATGGACTGCCTGGCGGAGTTAATTGAACTTGTGACGCCAGTTAAGCAATTTGGCCGCGAAGAGCGGCAAATGCTGCAAAACTGGGTAAAAGAGCAAGGCCTGACTAACCTGGGTATGGATCTGAGCAATACAGATTAACCCTCAAGCGCGGTATTAACCACGCTGATATAGCCGGTAAGCCAGCTGGCCGGCTATTTTCTCTTTTAGTAAGCGCCAGTTTGCCGGTATTTCTGTTGTTGTAAGTTCTTTTTCAGTTTCCAGATATACCAGGGCATTGTCGGCTAACCATTGCTGTTGCTCCAGCGCCTGAGAGCAGGGCAGTGCTAAACCTTTGCGAAAAGGCGGGTCGATAAACACCACATTGTATTGCTGTGTTGCCATGTTGGATAACAGGCTTAAGCAATCCTGATTTACCACCCGGGCATTGTCGCAGCTTAGCTTTTGCAGGTTTTGTTTCAGATGCCGCGCCAAGCCTGCGTCGCGTTCCACTAAGGTGGCATGAGCGGCATAACGTGATAATGCCTCTATCGCCAGGCTGCCGCTGCCGGCAAAACAATCCAGCACCGTTGCCCCGCTAATGTCGTGCATCAGCCAGTTAAACAGCGTTTCTTTTACTCTGTCAGTGGTTGGCCGCAGGCCTTCTGCATTTAGCACGGCCAGTTTGCGGCCGCGCCATTTACCACTTATTACCCGTACTTCTCCCGGTGCACCCGCTACTGCAGCAACACGTTTTGCACCGGTAGAAGGGCGTTTTATTGCGCTTTTTGCTTGTTTCATCTAATCCGTTTTGCCTTTAACACAAAGGTGTTAGTATAACGGCCAAGTTTACCTTAGTTTTTATCTGCATACACTTGGGCTTATGAGCAAAAAAAATAAACTGTTTTCCTGGCTTGGCTTTGGCAAAGACGATAGCCAGGCCGAAACTGCTGTGCCAGACACCACTGTAACTGACGTTGAACCGGCGGATATTGCACCTGTTGAGGCTATTGAGACTACAACTGAAACTGCCGCTGAACCGGTAGTCGCTGCCGACCCCGTTGCTGTTACTGAACCGGCAAAAAAAACCGGCTTTTTCTCCCGTTTAAAGCAGGGCTTAGCTAAAACCAGCCTGAATTTGGGCTCTGGCCTGGCGGGTTTATTCAGCGGCCGGAAAATAGATGACGAGCTGTATGAAGAGCTGGAAACCCAGTTGTTGCTGGCCGACGTTGGTGTTGATACCACGCAGAAGCTGATCCGGCAACTGGAGCAGCATGCCGATCGTAAATCACTGAAAGACTCTTCGCTGTTGTTTGAAAAATTGCAGCAGGATATGGCGGCGCTGCTAAAAGATGTCGAACAGCCATTGTTGCCGGTAAATGCGGGCGGGCCTTTTGTTATTTTGATGGTAGGTGTCAACGGTGTGGGTAAAACCACTACTATCGGTAAAATGGCGCAGCAATTTAAGCAGCAGGGTAAGTCGGTGATGCTGGCGGCGGGCGATACCTTTCGCGCCGCGGCGGTAGAGCAATTGCAGGTATGGGGCGAGCGCAACCAAATCCCGGTTATTGCCCAGCATACCGGTGCAGACAGTGCCTCAGTTATTTTTGATGCCTATCAGGCGGCCAAAGCGCGTAAAGTTGATGTGTTAATTGCTGACACGGCCGGGCGTTTGCAAAACAAAGCTCACCTGATGGAAGAGCTGAAAAAAATTGTTCGTGTGCTGCAAAAAATTGACCCGGCAGCACCACATGAAGTGATGCTGACACTGGATGCCGGCACGGGCCAGAATGCGCTCAGCCAGGCCAAAGTGTTTAATGAAGCGGTGCAGCTAACCGGGATCAGCTTAACCAAGCTTGATGGTACCGCCAAGGGCGGCGTAATTTTTGCCATTGCTGATCAATTTAAAATGCCACTGCGTTATATCGGCGTTGGTGAAGGTATAGATGATTTACGCGTGTTTAACAGCCAGGATTTTATTCGCGCGCTATTTAACCGGGACGCTTAACTATGCTGGAGTTTGATCAGGTCAGTAAAAGCTATCCGGGTGGTTTTGTTGCGCTGGATCGTGTCAGTTTTAAACTGGAAAAAGGTGAGATGGCATTTCTTACCGGCCACTCTGGTGCCGGTAAAAGTACGCTGTTAAAGCTGATCAGCCTGATTGAACGCCCCAGTGTTGGCCGGGTGTTGATTAATGAAGTGGATTTAAGCCGTATTCGCCGGCCGCATATTCCTTATGTACGCCGCGATATAGGTATTATCTTTCAAAACCACCGTCTGCTGATGAATCACACCGTATTTGACAACGTTGCACTGCCGCTGGTGATAGAGGGCTTTAGCGGTAAAGATATGGTAAAGCGTGTGCACGCTGCGCTGGATAAAGTGGGCCTGCTGGATAAAGTACGCTGCCTGCCGCAAACCTTATCTGGTGGTGAGCAGCAACGGGTAGGCATTGCCCGCGCTGTGGTTAATAAACCGCCTTTGCTGCTGGCTGATGAACCTACCGGTAACCTTGACCCGGACTTGTCCAAAGACATTATGCGGGTGTTTGAAGCCTTTAATCAGGTAGGTGTTTCGGTGCTGGTTGCCACGCACGACCTTGGCTTGGTTGCGCGGATGAAATACCGTACCCTGACGTTAAAACAAGGCAAAATGATTAACGACGGCCTGCTGCAGTATCAGGAAGACCCGCTATGAGTATTCTGTTTTCCGGCCGCGCCAGCAGTGGTGCTTCGGCACATAAAATTAGTCTTGGCCGCCGTTTTGTGATGTTTTGGGTTAACCATGTCCGCCAGGCACTATTTAGCCTGGGCGAATTATGGCGTACGCCTTCTGCTTCTATTCTAACTATTGGTGTGCTGGGTGTTAGCCTGACACTGCCCGCAACCTTGCATCTGCTGGTAAAAAATGTGCAGCAGGTGAGTGACAGCTTTACTCAGGCTGCCGAGATCAGTTTATTTATTAAAGACGGCACTGACGACAGGCAAATTAACAGTTTGCTGAAAATTCTGCAGGCCGACAATGATATTACCCGCGTCACTCATATTAGCAAGCAGCAGGCGCTGGATGAATTTGCCGATGTCTCCGGTTTTGGCTCAGCGCTCACTTACCTGACAGACAACCCGTTACCGGATGTGCTGCTGGTTTTGCCGAAAAATACCAGTGCCGGTAGTGCCCGCCAGTTGCTCGAACGCTTGTCAAAGGAACGTATCGTCGAGTTTGGTAAGCTGGATATCGACTGGCTTACCCGGCTTGATGCCATTGTCAGCCTGTTGCGCCAGGCAGTGCTGGTTATCGCAGTTTTGCTGCTTGGTGCGGTATTGCTGATTATTGGCAATACCATCCGGCTATCCATTATGAGTAAGAAAGACGAAATTGAAGTGATGAAGCTGGTTGGGGCAACCGATGCGTTTATTCAGCGGCCGTTCTTATACAGTGGTGTATGGTTTGGTGTATTCGGCGGCCTGCTGGCGTTTTTGATTGTAGAAGCTATGCTGTGGTGGCTGCAAGGCGCTATTGGCAGCGTCACCTCTTTATACGATAGCGAGTTTCGCCTGATGGCGTTTAGCGTAACAGAGTTTTTCAGCTTAATGTTACTGGCGGTATTGCTGGGGCTTACCGGCTCTTACCTTTCAGTACGCCGGCATATCAGTGCCATTGAACCCACCGGCCCTTAATAGCGTTTAATTATTACACCGCAGTTTTTAGAATAAGCAGATCTAAAAACTGCCGCAACTAAAATTAGCACTCTCTGTCAAAGAGTGCTAATATCGGTTCACTTAGTTAGGACAGGACACACAAATGAGCGATACAGCAGAAATGATGTCATTACCGGTAGCAGCCAGCAGCAGCCTGGAAGCTTACACTCATGCTGTCAGTTCCATTGCCATGCTTAGCGCAGAAGAAGAGCGCAATCTGGCTGAACGTTTACACCAGAATGGTGATTTAGAAGCTGCGCGCCAGTTAATTATGTCGCACCTGCGTTTTGTAGTGCACATTGCCCGCAGCTACTCTGGTTATGGTTTACCGGTAAGCGATTTAATTCAGGAAGGCAACATAGGCCTGATGAAGGCGGTAAAACGTTTCGACCCTAATGTGGGGGTGCGTTTAGTTTCCTTTGCCGTGCACTGGATAAAAGCTGAAATTCATGAGTATGTGCTGAAAAACTGGCGCATCGTAAAAATTGCTACCACTAAAGCCCAGCGCAAACTGTTCTTTAATCTGCGTAAAGCCAAGAAACATTTAGGCTGGTTTAACCAGGAAGAAGTGAAAAACGTAGCTGAGTCGCTGGGTGTAGCCGAGCATGAAGTGCGCGAGATGGAATCGCGCATGAGCAACTACGATATGCCATTTGACGCACCGGATGACGACGACGAAGCAGCCTATACTGCTCCGGCATATTATCTGCAGGATAAAGCCTCTGATCTGGCACTGCGGGTAGAAGAAGATCAGTGGGATAACGCTGCGGTAGATCGTCTACAGGCCGCAATGCGCACCCTTGATGATCGTAGTCAGGATATTATCCGTGCCCGCTGGCTTGACCACAATAAGCTGACATTGCAGGAACTGGCCGACAGATACAGTGTGTCTGCTGAGCGTGTACGCCAGTTAGAAAAGAATGCAATGAAAAAGCTGCAGGCAGCCATGAGCTAAGCCTGAGCTGAATAAAAAACCGCCGGTTGGCGGTTTTTTTATGCCTGCAAGTTTACTGTGCCGCTGAAATAGCCGGAGCAGTAAAACCAGCAGCAACGATATTGTGGCCAGTTGGCAACAACGCCGAAATACTAACCAGCTCTATGCCTTGCTGGCGCAATGCCGGCAGGTTTTTACGTAAAAAACGGTACGTTTCCGGGTAGGGATGGCCAATAGCAATGGCACTGTGGCGCTTGCGGGCAATGGCAAGCAACTGTTCAAACTGTACAGTGATAGCGGCTTCTGTTTGTATGTTATCGAGAAACACATGCCGGCTTAAATTTGTTACACCATAATGGCTGGCATATTTGGCTGCTGTGCTGTTTGGCGTGGTAAGGCTGTCGACAAAAAACAACTGGCGGCGGCTTAAATACTCCATCATCCAGGCCATCGGTTGTTCCTGCGCGGTATAAAGACTGCCCATATGATTATTAACGCCAATAGCGTAGGGGATATCCGCTAACGCTTGTTGCAAGGTGTGCTGAATTTTCTGCTTTGACATGTCACTGGTCAGGGCTCCCGGGCCAAGTGCTTTGCCGTTGCTGGCTTCCATTGGCATATGCAACATCACATCTTTTTGTTGCGCAAAAGCCTGCCTGGCAGCTTGGGCGCCATAAGGCGTGTGTGGCAACACGGCGTAGGTTAACAAGAACGGTAAATCAATAAGTTTTAAATCAGATTTCTGATAACCAATATCGTCAATGATAATGGCGATTTTTGCATTAGGCTCTGCGGCATACAGCTTTATGCTAAGCAGGCTAAGCAGCAGGTAAGTTAACAAACGCACGTTACTGTTATTCCTATTTTCAACCGCTAATTCCTGCTGAGCCACTGCAGCGGGTTAACCGCCTCACCTTTATTGCGGATCTCAAAATACAGCCCGGCAGAAGACTGGCCACCGCTGGTGCCTGCCAGAGCAATGATTTCACCAGCGTTGATACGGGTGCCTGGTTTTTTCAGTAAGTTTTGATTATGGCCATACAGGCTCATAAAACCAGCGCCATGGTCCAGCACGATGACCCAGCCATAACCTTTAAGCCAGTCAGCATAAATGACCTGACCATCAGCAACGGCTTTAACGGCTTGACCTTCTGTACTTTGGATCAGAATACCACGCGATGATATACCGCCCTGGCGGCTTTCGCCAAAGCGTTGCAACAAACTACCTTGTAGTGGCCAGGTCAGCTTGCCTTTATTTTTTGTTAACCCTGCCAGTTCACGGGCCTGCTGTGCCAGCCGGCGCAGCTCTTCCAGTTTGCTTTGCAGGCTGGCTTCGTTCTGGCGCAGGTAATCCAGCTGCCGGCCTTGTTGCTTTAACATGGCCTGTAACCGGCCAACGGCTTGTTGTTGCTCTGTTTTAGCACCGAGCAGTTGCTGTTGCTGCTGTTGCAGTACTGTCAGCGTCTGTGCCAGTTGTTGCTGTTTTTCGCTCAGCTCAGACAGAACCTGTTGTAGTTGGCTAATGGTGTTGTTAAGTTCGGCCAGTTGTTGCATGCGGGCCCGGTTAAAGTACTGGTAGTAACTGAGCACACGCTCCAACTTGCCTGAGTCCTGCTGGTTTAGCAGCATGCGGCTGTAGTCGTGTTGTCCCAGGCTATAAGCACTTTTTAACTGTGATGCCAGCAGCTTTTGCTGCTGTTGCAGGCTTTGCTCCAGCTCAGCCTTTTGCTTAAGCAACTGTTGCTCGCGCGCAATAAGTTGCTGGTGTTGTTGCTCGGTTTCGCGCACTTCGGATGACGCGTCAGCCAGTGCTTTATCCGACTGTTGCAGCTTTTTTTCAGCTTGCTCCAGCTGCTTTTGCTGCTGTTTAACTTCTTTTTCTGTTTGCTGTATTTGCTGTTTAACTTCTGCCAGCTCTTGCTCCTGCTGCTGGGCAACGGTAGTTACAGGCAGGCAAAAGCACAGCAGCCAACAAGACTGCTGTATGAAGCGTTTTATACAGTGTAGAGGCATCTATTTTAGCTGCATAAGTACTTTACCTGTCATCTCGGCAGGCACTGGCATCGACATTAAATGCAACATTGTGGGAGCAATATCACTCAGAATACCGCCCTCAACCACTGTTGCCTGGCGCCCAACATAAATTAATGGTACCGGCCCGCTGGTGTGAGCGGTATGAGCCTGACCAGATTCAGTGTCCAGCATTTGTTCTGCATTGCCGTGGTCTGCGGTGATCAGACATTCACCACCCACTTCCTGCAACGCGGCAACCACACGGCCGATACAGGCGTCGACAGCTTCAACGGCTTTAATCGCTGCAGACATAATGCCAGTGTGGCCAACCATGTCACCGTTCGGGTAGTTACAGATAATAACGTCAAATTCGCTGCCATGAATCGCGGTTACCAGTTTATCTGTCAGCTCAGCTGAGCTCATTTCTGGTTGCAGGTCGTAAGTGGCTACTTTGGGTGAGTCAATCAGAATGCGTTGCTCGCCGCTGAACAGCTCTTCACGGCCACCACTGAAGAAAAAGGTAACATGGGCGTATTTTTCAGTTTCCGAGATGCGCAACTGGGTTTTATTATGTTTTGCCAGCCACTCACCCAGTACATTATTCAGGCTTTCTGGCGGATAGGCACAAGGCGCTTTAATGTCGGCGGCATATTCTGTCAGCATAACAAAACTGCTCAGGGCAGGGCGGTATTCGCGCTTAAAGCCATCAAAATCATCATTGATAAAAGCGCGGCTAAACTGGCGGGCACGATCCGCACGGAAGTTCATAAAAATCAGTGCGTCGCCGTCATGCATTTTTACCGGTTTACCATCTTTGCCTACTATAGCGGTGGCTTTGACAAATTCGTCATTTTCATCACGCTGGTAAGCTTGCTGTAACGCGGTGACAGCATCTGCCGCCTGAAAAGCGGCTTTGCCCTGAGTGAGCAGATCATAGGCTTTTTGCACCCGGTCCCAGCGTTTGTCGCGGTCCATGGCAAAGTAGCGGCCAATTACAGAGGCGATCTGGCCACTGCCGCTGCTGGCAAAATGTGCCTGGATTTTTTCCAGCGAGGCCTGAGCACTGCGTGGCGGTGTGTCGCGGCCATCAAGAAAGGCATGCAAATAAACCGGGCCTGCACCTTGTTGTTCAGCCAGTTTAATCATGGCCAACAGATGGTCTTCATGGCTGTGTACGCCGCCAGGTGACAGCAGCCCCATAATATGCACCGCTTTTTGTTGCTTGGCAGCAGTGTTTACTGCCGTTGTCAGTACCGGGTTGGTGAAAAAGTCACCATCGCTGATGGCTTTAGTTATACGGGTAAAATCCTGATATACCACGCGGCCTGAGCCCAGATTAACGTGGCCGACCTCTGAATTACCCATCTGGCCGTCAGGCAGGCCGACATCCAGCCCTGAGCCTGAAATCAGCGTGTGCGGGTAATCGCGCCATAACTGGTCCATTACCGGAGTGTTGGCCTGGGCAATCGCATTGTTGCTGGTTTCTTCACGGTGGCCCCAGCCATCGAGAATTAATAATACCAAAGGTTTTTTGCGACTGGTCATGTGTGCTCCGTTGTTTAGCTAAGACATGCGGATAAAGTGAATGGCTATCTTACCGAATTTTGCGCAATTCTCCAGCCCTGTATCGGCAGTGTGCTGGCTCAGGGCTGGCAAACTGAGTATACTCTGCGCTGGTTTATTTTCCGATAAGCAGAATGAGTATGCAGCAGTATATAGAGTTTGTTACTAATCATCCGATCTTAAGTGCAGTTTGGGTGGTGTTATTTATTATGTTAATCACCAGCCTTATCAAGTCGCGTTTTTCTGCCATAAAACAGATGTCACCCACAGAGCTGACATTGCAGGTAAATCGCAGCAATGCGGTGGTGCTTGATATCCGCACTGAAGCTGATTTTGCCAAAGGCCATATTACCGGCGCTAAGCACTTACCACTGGCCGATATTGAAAAACAACAGCTGGCCGGGCTTGAAAAGCAAAAAGACGTGCCCATTATTGTGGTATGTCAGGCTGGAATGACCGCATCAAAAGCAGCTTCCAGTTTAGTTAAGCAGGGCTTTACTACTGTATCTATATTACAGGGCGGTATGGGAAGCTGGACAGGTGCCAGTTTGCCGGTCGTCAAATCGAAGAGGTAATTGATGTCGCAAGTGACTATTTACACTAAGGCTTATTGTCCTTATTGTGTTCGCGCTAAGTCGGTGCTGGACAACAAAGGCGTAGCCTATCAGGAAATTCGTATTGACGAGCAGCCCGAGCTGCGCCCACAAATGATCGAACGTGCTGCAGGGCGCACAACAGTGCCACAGATTTTTATCGGCGGGCAGCATATTGGCGGATGTGATGACATGCTGGCGCTTGATGCGGCAGGCAAGCTCGATCCTTTATTACAGTCATAAATAAAAAAACAGGAATTATCATGGCCGAACAACAAGTAAACGGCGTTGCCACTGAGCAGGGTTTACAATTTGCTATTCAGCGTATTTTCGTAAAAGACATTTCGTTTGAAGCACCTAACGCACCTGCTATTTTCCGTAAAGAATGGAAACCAGAAGTGCAACTGGATCTGGATACCCGCAGCGAAAAGCTGGAAGACAACGTATATCAGGTAGTGCTGTCACTGACAGTAACCACCAAAGTAGAAGGCGAAGTGGCGTTTTTGTGTGAAGTTCAGCAAGCGGGTATTTTCTCTATCGGCCAGCTGGAAGACTCACAAATGGCGCATATGTTAGCGTCGTTCTGCCCGAATACGTTATTCCCTTATGCCCGTGAAGCCGTATCTAATCTGGTGAACCGTGGCACTTTCCCGCAGCTGAATCTGGCTCCGGTGAATTTCGATGCGCTGTTTGCGCAATATTTGCAAAAACGCCAGGCGGATATGCAAGGCGTGAAGGCAGACGCTTAAATAATGCAGCCTTCAGCAATTGCTGTGATCGGAGCAGGGTCTTATGGCACTGCTCTGGCTATTTGTCTGGCGCGTAACGGTAACACCATTAGTTTGTGGGGCCGTAATGTGCCGGAAATGGCCCAAATGGCTGAGCACAGAGTTAACCAGAAATACCTGCCTGACATCCGCCTGCCCGATACACTGCAGGTAAGCTCAAACTTAGCTGATGTTGTTGCCAGCAGCCGCGACATTCTGATTGTGGTACCAAGCCATGCCTTTGCTGACACTTTACAGCTGATTAAACCGCATTTGCAGGTTAATGGCCGTGTGGCTTGGGCCACCAAAGGCCTGGAGCCAGACACTGGCCGGCTGTTGCAGGATGTGGCTCGGGATATTCTGGGTGAGCGGGTATCGCTGGCGGTGTTCTCCGGCCCTACGTTTGCCAAAGAAATGGCCATGGGCTTGCCCACGGCTATCTCGTTGTCATCAACCGATCCTGAGTTTATCCGCGAGTTATCAGACTTATTGCACTGTGCTAAAAGCTTCAGAGTGTACACCAACTCCGATTTTATTGGTGTTCAGTTAGGTGGCGCAGTAAAGAATGTGATTGCCATTGGTGCCGGTATGGCCGATGGTATTGGCTTTGGTGCTAACGCCCGCACGGCATTAATCACCCGTGGTCTTACCGAGATGTGCCGCTTAGGTTGTGCGCTTGGTGCCAAAAAAGATACCTTTATGGGCATGGCAGGTTTGGGCGATTTAGTGCTTACCTGTACCGACAACCAGTCACGCAACCGGCGCTTTGGTTTACTGCTGGGGCAGGGCAAAGGTGTTGAAGAAGCTATACAGGCCATCGGCCAGGTGGTTGAAGGGTACCGTAACGCCAAAGAGGTGTTTAATCTGGCGCAGCGTGTCGGTGTTGAAATGCCGATTACTGAGCAGATCTATCAGGTGTTGTATCAGGGTAAAGATGCAAAACTGGCTGCACTGGATTTACTGGGCCGGGAAAAGCGCGACGAAGTCACTTAGAGTGAGTTACGCAGTTAACCACTTTAGCTAACCACGTTTTACTAGCTAACTTCTTTACGTAGTAGCCGGTTTTCTCTTGCCAGCAAAGCGGGCACTTCGCTTGCTGGCAGGGCTTTACTGAATAAGTGGCCCTGTAAAATATCACAACCCATCACATGCAATAGGTACGCCTGCATTTCATTTTCAATACCGGTTGCTATCACATCTATTTGTAAATAAGACGCCAGTCGGATCAGGCTGGCCGTTATATTGCGCTGTTGCTCATTGTGTTCCATATCCCGGATAAAGCTCTGTGCTATTTTCAGGCTATGCAGTGGGTACTCCCGTAGCACAGACAATGACGACACGCCCTGGCCAAAATTGTCCAACGTTAAATGAAAACCCAGTGTAATAAGCTGCTGTAACGTGGTGTTTATGGTGCTGTCGGGTTGTAGGAAAATATCTTCATGCAGCTCGAGTTCAAACAGCTCTGCTGTTAACTGCGACTCTTCCAGCTGCTGCTGTAGCGTGCTGACAAAATCTTGCTGACGAAAGCTCAGGGTAGAAATATTCATTGAGATACGGCCACGGCTGATACCGGTTTGTTGCCAGTGGTTCAGTTGCTGACAGCACTTACGGAAAACCAGTTTATCCAGGGCAACCACCTGGCCGGTATCATCCGCGATATTGAGAAAATACTGTGGCGCCAGTATGCCGCGTTTCGGATTGTGCCAGCGCAGCAAAGCCTCATAACCGACAACACGGTTGCTGCCAATGCTGAGCCGCGGTTGATAATAAACATCGAACTCGTCATTATCCTGTGCTTTTAATAACTCGGCTTCCAGCGTGAGATATTCCGGTGCTTTAAGCTGATACCGGCTGTTGGCAAACTGCATATTACTGCGCCCCAGCCTGGCGGCGTTGCAGATGGCTGTTGAAGCACTACTGAGCAGCATTGCCGGGGTTGCACCGTCCAAAGGATAAATGCTGATGCCAATATAGCTTTGTAAAGCTGATTGCTTAAATTCTTGTGCAGCCTGATCGGCAGCCAGCAAAATTTTTTGTGCCAGCCGGTTCAGGTTCACTTCAATTTGGGTAGAGCATAGGTGCGCGGGGATCAGTATGGCCAGTGTATCGGTATTGTATCTGGCAACTACTGCACCTTTGCTGCTGTATTGTTTTAACTGTGCGCTGAGGCTGCGGATCACATCAGGCACTTTGCCTTGGGGGGCTGCGGCCATATAACTTAATACCTGATTGTACTTGATCAGGAAGATGGCAAATTGAGGTTGTCTGGCGGTTGTGCTGTGTATCGCGGTCTGAATAAATTGATTAAGCAGTAACGGCGTAAAAAGGCCGGTGTCTGTATCGTAAATATAATCGGCGTCTTGTTCGGTTTGCTTTCGCTTACAGCTGCTGATATCACGCCCGGTTAGCAAGTAACTGCCACTATCCTGATGGTGAGTCATCGTTAATGCTATCGGCATGCGCCTTTCATTCTGTGTCAGTTGCAGCCAGGCCTCACCTTGCCAATCTGGTTGCCGGGCAATCTCGCTGAGCAGCAAAACATCGCTTTCTTCATCCTTAAAAACGGCTAGTGGATATTGCTGGGCTGGAATAACGGATGAAAAAGCCGGGTTCAGGTAAGTGGGCTTTAGATTGCTGTCCAGAACAGCAATAAATTCAGCCGACTGATCCAATAGGTTTTTCAGTACCTGCTGTTCAGAATCAGCGGCTTTATTGTTGTGCAGCAGTTTGCGGTTGTACAGGCTAAGTACAATAACCAACAGCAGTAATACGGTTAATGCCAGTAGCATAGCGTGAGTATCTCCACTCAAAGCGGTAGCTGCTGGCAGCGGTAACACAGCAGACAAGAGCAGCCAACCAGACAACGGCATAGTATCGACATCCTTGTTATCGATAAAAACAGCTCTAAATATAGCCGGAGTCTTTTGCTATATGCAAATGCTATTACTGGTTGTTATTGTCTGGCCCCGGCGTAGCCCAGCTGGCGCCATGATTCATAAACAAAAACCGCTACGGCATTGGATAAATTCATTGAACGGCTGTTGGCTGTCATTGGAATACGCAGCCAGTTTTCTGTTGGCATTTGTTGCAACACCTCCAGTGGCAGGCCACGGCTTTCCGGGCCAAATACCAGAGCATCCCCCGGGGCAAAGGCGGCGTCGCTGTGGCGGGTGTGGCCTTTGGTGGTGCAGGCATATAAACGAGCTGGCCTTACTTGTGAGATAAAGTCGCTGAAGTTGGCGTAGCGTTTTACATCGGCAAACTCATGGTAATCGAGCCCGGCACGTTTTACCCGCTTGTCGTCCCACTCGAAGCCTAGCGGCTCGATCAGATGTAACTGATAACCGGTATTGGCACAAAGACGGATAATATTGCCGGTGTTCGGCGGAATTTCGGGTTCAAACAGCACTATATGTAACATGTGGCTCTCCGGCATAATAAGGCGGTATTGTAGCAAAAGCAGCTTAGTCTGGCAGCTGGGCCAGAAAATCATTAATAGCAGCGAATGCCTGTTGCCTGATGCTGTCTGTTTCCATAAAAATTTCATGTCGCGCCGGCCTTAGCACAACACTGCGGTGATAAATCGTTGCAGGTAATTGCTGATACCAAAGCTGCTGGGCGTAATTGCTGACGACTTTATCGTCACCGGCTTGTAGCATTAACACTGCCGTGTGCCACTTAGCAGCATCTTGCTGCAGGCGCCGCATAGCCATTATCGCCGCACCAACCCAGGCGGTAGTGACGCCGCCAAGCCTGGTGTCGGGATAAGTACGATATAACTGATGTAGCCACTGATAGCGCTCTGCGCTGCTGGTTAGGGGGTTATTGGCAAACGCTTTTTCCTCGTAATTACGCTGGCCGGGAAAATACCAGGGCTGCTGACTAAGCACCCGGTTAACAGCACCAAATGCCAGTGCCAGTGGTTCGGCGAAACGGGCTGGCACCAGGCCGGTATAAATACCCAGCATAGGTGACGCCAGTATGGCAGCACTAAACGGGTGCGGCTGTTGTTGTAAATAACCGGCAAGAATGGCGCAACCCATTGAGTGTGCCAACGCAATATGGCTGCTGTGACCGGTTGGCAGCACAATATGCTGGATAAACTGGGCTAAATCTTGCTGATACAGCTTGAAGTCGGCTACGTAGCCTTTATGTGGGTTGCCCAGTTCCCGCTGCGACAGGCCCTGACCCCGGTGGTCGAGTAAAAAAACACTGTAGCCTGAACTGGCCAGTTCAAAACAGAGTTCGGCATATTTTACTGCCATTTCCATCCGGCCTGCGCTGATCACCACGGCATGGCGCGCGTTGGGGTGTTGATGGTAGTGGTAACACAGTTTCAGGCCATCGCTGCTGGTAAGTACGCCTGAGGTCATATTTTGCCAGAATGGCTGTAGCTGCTGTGTCCAGCGGTCTGCCAGATCGGCAGCATTACCGCTGGTCTGCCACTGTGGAAAATCACTTGCTGTCAAAATAGGCTCTTTTAATCAGTATTATGGCGCTAGTGTAGCGGTAACTGCACAGTGATACAAAGCCCTTGCTCGGGGCCATTGGCCGCATACACTTTGCCGCCATGCTGGCGGATTATTTGCGCCACTATTGCCAGGCCAAGCCCGGTGCCACCGGTGCTGCTGGTGCGGCTGTCAGAAACCCGGTAGAAGGGTTCGAATATTGCCTCAAGCTGATCGGTGGCAATACCTGGCCCCTGATCGCAAATTTGTAACACCAGTTGTTGCTGTAGCTGAGTGACAGCACAGGTTATTTCACTGTTTGGCGGCCCGTATTTAATGGCGTTACGCAAAATATTTTCAATGGCCCGTGCCAGCAGCCTACTGTCGGCGGTTATTTCCAGGTGTTGCGGCGCTTGCATCAGTATTTGTTGTTGCTTTACATCCGCCTCTACCCGGTTGACATCAATAATATCGGACAGCAATTCGGTTAAATCGAAACGTTGCTGTTGCAGCTGATACTGGCCTGCATCCAGCTTACTGAAGGTCAGCAGTTCATCCAGCATAATATCCAGCCGGTCCAGCTCTTGTTTTAGCCTGGGTACCTGCTCAAGATTTTGTTGACGTTCGGTCAAGCCCAGCGCCAGCTGCGCTCTGGCAAGCGGCGAGCGTAACTCGTGCGAGATATCACGCAGTAAGCGCTGCTGATTGGTTAACAGGGCACTAATGCGTTCGGCCATGGTATTAAAGCTGTGGCCTAATTGCCCTAGTTCATCTTTACGCTTAATAAGGCTGGTTACCCGGCTGTTAAGCTGGCCATCGGCAAATTGCAGGTTACGCTGCAACAGCTCACGTAGCGGGCGGGAGATAGATACCGCCAGCACAAAGCTGGCAACGGCTGAAATAAGTAAGGTAAATAACATTAAGACATGCTGCGGAATTTCGCTTAGCCGCCACCATGGCTGTGGTGGGCGTTGCCTTTTCTGGTACAGTGCCAGGGTTTCATCACCCAGCTGTAAAATAAAAGGGCCGGCCAGCGAGGTGTTGTGGTGTTTTAGCCAGCGCGGGCGCGATAATTGCGACAGTTCAGTCAGCCAGTGTTGATCAAAGTCACGCGGCAACAGCTGGGGTGTCAGCACGCTTTGGGTTTGCGCATCGACTACCAGCCAGCGGTCCGGGCTGTCTTGTTGCAGCCGGGCAAGTAAATGCTCACTATTTTTGCTGTCGGCCAGCGGTGCAAGTTGTTGCTGTAGCTGCTGAATTACATTATGTGGCAAGCGACGGATTTCGGTTTGCTCAACTAAAGCCCGTGATAAGCCCAGAGTAGCAAACACAGCACTTAACAATACCAGCCAGAACCAGAGAAAAATCCGCCCGGCCAGATAGTGAAACGGGTTCAGGTGAGTTAACCAGCTCATACTTTACCTTGTAAAAACAAATAACCGCTGCCGCGCAGTGTCTGGATTTTTTCGTCACTGCTATATACCGCAATTTTTTTGCGGATATTACTGATGTGCATATCCAGGCTACGGTCATACATTTGCAACCGCTTGCCTAATACTTCACGGCTGAGCTCGTCTTTGCTAACCACTTCGCCGGCGCGGCGCATCAGCAGTTCCAGCAGTTGAAACTCGGTGGCGGTTAGCGCGACAACTTCGCCATTACAACTGAGTTGCCGGTTAGCCGGGTTTAGCAACAGCTCGTTCAGGTTCAGCAAGCTGTCACTGGTGCTGTTGGGAGCTTGTGTCAGTTCAACCCGGCGCAATATCGCTTTAATACGCGCAACCAGTTCGCGTGGGTTAAAGGGTTTTGCCAGATAATCGTCTGCGCCCAGCTCAAGCCCAACAATACGGTCAACATCATCGCCACGGGCGGTTAGCATTAATACCGGACAGTACTGGCTGGCTCGCAGCGCTTTAAGCACCGACAGACCATCCATGCCAGGTAGCATGATATCGAGCAGAATTAACTGATAGTCGCCACTTTGAGCCATAGTCAGACCGTGCTGGCCGTCGTGGGCGGCAGTAAACTGAAAGCCATCCAGCGCCAGATATTGCGCTACCAGTTCACACAGTTCGGTGTCATCATCGATCATTAAAATTGCAGGCATAACCACTCCTTATTTGTTATAAGTTTACCTAATGTCAGTGCCTCGCAATATAGCTTTACAGAATCTTTACCCGGCCTTTGCGTTGCTTTGCATTGGGTGTTTTATGCTTAGCCTGTCTTAATAAAGGAGTGTATCCGATGAAAGTATCAAAACTGATTTTTGCGTTAGGTTTACTTACTGCCAGCAGCCTGTCTGGTGTTGCTGTAGCACATGAACACAAAGCAGCAGGTTATGAACATGGCCGCCATATGCAGCATGCTCCGATGAAGCGCATGCTGGCCGTGCTGGAATTGACTGATAGCCAGCGGGAACAGATCAAACAGCTGATGAAACAACACCGTAGCGAGCAAAAAGCGGCCCGGCCTGACAAGGCAGAGCGCCAGCAAATGCGTGATTTACTGGCCGCAGATACCTTTGATGAAATCACTGCACGTCAGCTTATAGAAAAGCAGCAACAACAAGCAGTAGACAAACGGCTGGCTGCGATAAAATTACAGCATCAGGTATTGCAGGTGCTGACAGATGAACAGCGCCAGCAGCTAAATGAAAAACGGCAGAAATGGCAGGAAAAGAAGCAGCAACGCAGCGATTCGTGAAATTGAGCATAACACTGTAGGCGCTTCTTACAGCTAACAGCAGGCCGGTGCGTTTTAACGCCCGGCCTCGTTATTTATTCTATATCCAGCTCTTTAAGTTTACGGGTCAGGGTGTTGCGCCCCCAGCCCAACCGTTTTGCTGCTTCCTGTTTATGGCCGTGGGTAAACTGCAGCGCTTGTTGTAACACTGTGCGCTCAAACTCCGGCCCGGCTTCTGCCAGAATATTCTCTTCGCCGGCATTTAACTTATGGCTGATCCAGCCTGCGAGTAAATCCTGCCAGCTACCACCCTGGCCATTGAGCACTGTTGGTGCAGCCTTTTGTGGCGATGTCAGCTCAGGCGGTAAATCGGCCACTACAATATGTTTACCACTGGCCATTACTGTGAGCCAGCGGCAGGTGTTTTCTAACTGGCGCACGTTACCGGGCCAGTCGAGTTGGCTTAAAAACTGTTCAGCCTCTTTGGTCAGGGTTTTGGCCTCAACATTTAGCTCTTTTGCTGCCTGCAATAAAAAATGCTGTGCCAGTTTGGCGATATCCTGCTTACGTTCTTTTAATTGCGGCAAATGCACCCTGATAACGTTCAGGCGGTGAAATAAGTCTTCACGGAACTTACCTTCACCAACCAGATGCTCAAGATTTTGATGGGTAGCGGCAATAATGCGTACATCTACACCAATCGCTTGATGGCCGCCAACACGGTAAAATTGGCCATCTGCCAGTACCCGCAGTAAGCGGGTTTGCACATCCAGCGGCATATCGCCGATTTCATCGAGAAATAAAGTGCCGCCATCGGCTTGCTCGAAGCGGCCTTTGCGCAGGTTATTCGCGCCGGTAAAAGCGCCTTTCTCATGGCCAAACAGCTCTGACTCAATCAGATCTTTTGGTATTGCGGCCATATTCAGCGCAATAAACGGCAGTTCGCAGCGTGGGCTATGCTTGTGCAGAGCCCGTGCAACCAGCTCTTTACCGGTACCAGACTGGCCATTAATTAATACGCTGATACTGGAACGAGCCAGCCGGCCAATAGCGCGGAATACTTCCTGCATTGCCGGCGCCTCGCCAATAATTTCCGGCGACAGAGTAGGTGCTGCCGCCTTGTGTTTGGGTTGGCGTGCACTGGCATGTTCCAGTGCGCGGCTGATTAGTGCTACGGCATCATTGACATCAAAGGGCTTTGGCAGATATTCAAAAGCGCCGCGTTTAAAAGCATTAACCGCGCTGTCGAGATCAGAATGCGCGGTCATAATAATCACCGGCAGCTCGGGGGCCAGTTCTTGCAATTTACTCAGTAAAGCCATGCCATCAGTACCTGGCATCCTGATATCAGATACCACTACAGCAGGCTGATCATACTCCAGCCGCTGCAGCATTAAATCGGCTGAGGCATAGCTTTCACATAAAATATCCGCTCGGGCCAGGGCTTTTTCCAGAACCCAGCGGATAGAATTGTCGTCATCAATAATCCACACAGTATGACTCATTAGTTCAATCCTCAGTGTCTGCAATTGGCAGGTATAACGTAAATTCGGTATGGCCGGGCCAGCTGTCACAATCAATCCAGCCGCCATGCTGATGGATCAGGGTTTGGGCAATAGACAAGCCAAGCCCTGTACCACCGGCTTTGCCACTGACCATCGGGTAAAATAAAGTATCTTTAATATCGGCAGGAATACCGGGGCCATTGTCGATAACCCGGATCAGCGCCACCAGCTTATAGCGTTTGCCATGCAAAGTGTGTTGGTGTAACACACGGCTTTGCAGGCAAATTGCCGGTTGCTCGGTTTGCTCCAGGGCTTGCTGGGCATTACGTACTATGTTCAGCAACGCCTGTTCAATTAACTCCGGGTCAAACGGAAAATCGGGAATACTGGGGTCGTAGTCGCGGCTAAACTGCACTAATACCGGGTTGTCCATCAGTGCCAGCTGGCGCACTTGTTCAATGATCTGATGCAGGTTGGCACTAACACGCTGTGCCGGCCGGTAAGGCCCCAGTAGCCTGTCTACCAGATTACGCAGCCGGTCAGCCTGCGCGATAATAAGCTGGGTGTATTCTTTTAACTCATCGTTTAACGATTCTTCCAGCAACTGCGCAGCACCGCGCAAACCGCCCAGCGGATTTTTAATTTCGTGGGCCAGGCCGCGGATTAATTCCCGCGCGGCCAGATGCTGATGTTGTTGCAGGCTTTCCAGACTGATTTTGCGTTGTTGATCAACCTGGCGAATTTCCAGCAATAAATGCTCTGCCGGGTTTTCGCAGATAGTGACTGAAATATCCAGCAGCAGATGACGACCGTCGGCCAATACGGCTTGTACATCACTGACACCGAAACCCTGTTTGCTGTTTAGCGCACTAACAAAATGGTTAGCGTTGATATCGCAATGTTGGAATAAATCCGGGAAAAATTGCGCACTCAGGCGCTTTTCGCCCAAGCCTAACACAGCACAACATGCGGTATTGAAGTAGCGGATCATCAGATCGGCGTCCAATAGCATTATTGCAGTTGTCAGTTGTTCACTGATATGAGCGTGTAATTGTTCGGTTGCTATTACTGTATTTGTCACTGCTTCACCTTATGCACCAAGTTGGTGCGCTAGTTTGGCAGTGTAATTCAGTTCAGGCTGAATTGCATAGCGTGCGCACTAATTTGGTGAGATTACCGATGTTCTATGTAAATAGAAGGTCGTTACAGGACTTGTTGCAATAAGCTTGCCGCTTTGATCAAAAAGTTCCATCTGCAATTGGTGTTCGCCGCGGTGTACATCGCGCAGAATAAATACTGCGTTATTTTGTGGCTCACCCTGTGGTTTACCGTCTAATAACAAGCGCACCCTTAAGCCACGTTCAAACATAGGGCTGATTTTGCCAGATACATAAACAGAGCCAGTATTGTCACGCACTGTGCCTTGTTCTTCAGGCTGTACAATCTCAACGCTAAAAGGCTCCGCGGCAGGTGCTTTGCGGGCGGGTAGGGTAGGGTCTGTTGCAGCCATAATATTGGCCCGGGTTGATAGTGTCAGCTCTTCTGCGCCGGGTTGCGGGCTGTCAGAAAATACCAGTACGCCATTGGCATCGCGTGTGACAAATACTTTTTTGTTTTCCTGCGCCGGCAAAGATGGTGTACAAAGCAACATTATTAAAATAAACAATACTTTATTCATATACTTTGCAGGTTCCATTTTATTTATTGTTGTTACTCCATCCGGTTACTCTAGCTTGCTTCGGTTTAATTTTCTACAAAAAAAAAGCTCACCGAAGTGAGCTTTTAATCAGATTATCATTTAAACACTGTAATACAGTTCAAATTCTAATGGGTGTACGGCTACAGCCACTTTACGGGCTTCAGCGCGTTTAATATCGATATAGGCATCGATCATCGCATCAGACATTACGCCGCCTTTAGTGAAAATAGCGCGGTGTTTGTCCAGTTCGTTCAGCGCTTCTTCCAGCGAGGTTGAAACCTGTGGAATATTAGCGGCTTCTTCTGCCGGTAAGTCGTACAAGTCTTTATCCATCGCATCGCCTGGGTGGATCTTGTTCTGGATACCGTCTAAACCAGCCATCAGCTGAGCAACAAAAGCCAGGTATGGGTTAGCTGCCGGATCCGGGAAGCGGCATTCAATACGACGCGCTTTGGCACTAGGTACCAGTGGAATACGGATAGACGCTGAGCGGTTACGGGCAGAGTATGCCAGCATTACCGGTGCTTCAAAGTGTGGCACTAAACGCTTGTACGAGTTAGTCGACGGGTTGGTAAAGGCGTTGATTGCCTTAGCATGTTTAATAATACCGCCGATGTAATACAAAGCCAGTTCTGACAGGCCAGCATACTTATCACCGGCAAACAGGTTTACACCATCTTTTGCCAGAGACTGGTGGCAGTGCATGCCTGAACCGTTATCACCAACTAAAGGCTTTGGCATAAAGGTAACAGTTTTGCCATACAGGTGCGCTACGTTATGAATAACGTATTTAAGTTGCTGCACTTCATCTGCTTTCTTGGTCAGGCTGTTGAACTTGGTAGCAATTTCGTTCTGGCCGGCAGTAGCAACTTCGTGATGGTGGGCTTCAACGGTTTGACCCATTTCTTCCAGTACCATACACATGGCGCTACGGATATCATGGCCTGAATCTACCGGTGGCAGCGGGAAGTAACCGCCTTTTACGCCAGGACGGTGACCTTTGTTGCCATCTTCATAGCTGGTGCCTGAGTTCCATGCCGCTTCAGTAGAGTTAATTTTAAAGAAAGAACCTGACATCGTGGTTTCAAAGCGGATGTCGTCGAACATAAAGAATTCTGGCTCTGGCCCAAACAGCACAGTGTCAGCAATACCGGTAGACTTCAGATACTCTTCAGCGCGCTTGGCAATTGAGCGTGGGTCGCGGTCGTAACCTTGCATAGTGCTGGGTTCGATAACGTCGCAGGTAATGTTCAGTGTGGTTTCTTCAAAGAACGGGTCCAGTACTGCGGTAGACGCATCTGGCATCAGGATCATGTCTGAGTCGTTAATACCTTTCCAGCCAGTAATAGAAGAGCCGTCAAACATTTTGCCGTCTTCAAAGAAGTCTTCGGTGATCTGATTAACCGGAACTGTCACGTGCTGTTCTTTACCTTTGGTGTCGGTAAAACGTAAATCTACAAACTTCACTTCATTTTCTTTAATTAAACTCAGTACAGATGATGCAGACATGCATTCCTCCAATTAATCTGTTTTGAACTGATTTAGCGGTGTTGCTCCATTAAATGCCAGATATATGCCAAACATTTAAGTGTTTGATTTATATCTGAATTTATGGCTGATGCAACGTCGCCACAATCAATGTTGCACCATTACAGTGCTGCGTTGCATTTTTATGGTGCGCCTGCGGCAGGCTTAAGTCTAGATGCTGTTGAGGCCTGTGAGAAAAAAAATTGCTTAAACTGCAGTTGCTGTTTTTATTTCCATGCAAAAACAGAGTAGAATGTGCGCCCTTTCGTTTCAGTTAGTTTTGCCTGGTGGTCATTACGGTCATCTAGTGCCACAGAGGATATATTTACATGAGCGTTACCGCGACATACTTAGACAAGCTGCGCAATGTTGCCATTATTGCGCACGTTGACCATGGTAAAACCACTTTGGTTGACAAACTGCTACAGCAGTCTGGCACCTTCGACGCCCGCGCCAAGTTACAGGAGCGCGTAATGGACTCGAATGCGCAGGAATCTGAGCGCGGTATAACTATCCTGGCAAAAAACACTTCGGTGCGCTGGAACGGTTACCACATTAATATTCTTGATACGCCGGGCCACGCTGACTTCGGTGGTGAAGTTGAGCGCGTACTGTCAATGGCCGACTCAGTGCTGTTGTTAGTAGATGCCGTTGACGGCCCTATGCCGCAAACTCGCTTCGTTACACAAAAAGCGTTTTCACACGGTTTAAAGCCAATTGTTGTAGTAAACAAAATCGACCGTCCGGGTGCACGTCCGGATTGGGTTATCGATCAGGTATTTGATCTGTTCGATAACTTAGGTGCCACTGACGAGCAGTTAGATTTCCCTATCGTTTACGCTTCTGCATTAAACGGTTGGGCAACTTTAGATCATAACGTGCCAAAAACCGATATTACTGACTTATTTGAAGCTATTGTTAAACACGTAGCACCGCCAGCTGTAGAGCTCAATGGCGAAACCCAGTTACAGGTATCACAGCTGGATTACTCCAGCTACCTGGGCATTATTGGTATCGGCCGTATTAAGCGGGGGTCATTAAAGCCAAACCAGCAGGTTACTATTGTTGGTGCTGATGGTACTAAGCGTAACGGTAAAGTAGGTCAGGTATTTGGCTACTTAGGTTTAGAGCGGGTAGAAACTACCGAAGCCAACGCCGGCGATATCGTAGCCTTTACCGGCCTGGGTGAGCTGAAAATCTCTGACACTATCTGTGCCACTACTAAAGTAGAAGCCTTACCGGCACTGCAGGTCGATGAACCTACCGTTACCATGACCTTTCAGGTAAATACGTCGCCATTTGCTGGTAAAGAAGGTAAGTTTGTTACTTCACGCCAGATTTTAGAGCGTTTAACTAACGAGCTGAAACATAACGTAGCTTTGCGGGTTGAAGAAACGGAAGACGGCGATAAATTCAAAGTATCCGGTCGTGGTGAATTGCACCTTGGCGTATTAATTGAAAATATGCGCCGTGAAGGTTTCGAACTAGCGGTATCACGCCCTGAAGTTATCATGAAAGTGGTTGACGGCGTGAAGATGGAGCCAATGGAAAACGTTACCATCGACTGTGAAGAGCAAAACCAGGGTTCTATCATGGAGCGTATGGGTGAGCGTAAAGCTGAAATGACCAATATGCAACCAGATGGTAAAGGCCGTATCCGCATGGATTTCTTAATGCCAAGCCGTGGCTTGATTGGTTTCCGTACTGAGTTTATGACCATAACGTCAGGCACAGGTCTGATGTACCACAGCTTTGATCACTACGGTGAGCACAAAGGCGGTACTATCGGCCAGCGCACTAACGGTGTAATGATCTCTAACGCCATGGGTAAAGCTGCCGGTTATGCTATTTTCTCGTTGCAGGAACGTGGCCGTATGTTTATTGGTCATGCTGAAGAAGTGTACGAAGGCCAGGTTATCGGTATTCACAGCCGCAGTAACGATTTAACTGTAAACTGTTTGAAAGGTAAGCAATTAACTAACGTGCGTGCTTCTGGTACTGACGAAGCAATTAATCTTGTGCCGCCAGTGCGTTACACTCTGGAACAGGCGCTGGAATTTATTGATGACGACGAGCTGGTAGAAGTAACACCTAAGTCGATCCGTATCCGTAAGCGTCACCTGACAGAAAACGATCGTAAACGCGCCAGCCGCGGTTAATACCGATCGATACGTGTATAAAAGGCCAGCATCATGCTGGCCTTTTTTCTGGGTTATTTTTAGCAGTCAGAGGGTTAGGTTGTTGCCAAGCTGGTTGAGCCACTGCTTTTCTTGTATCCTCTGATAGTATTCTATGTGATTTGGAGGCGTTATGCTGCCTGAGTGGCAATCCTACCTAAAAACTGCTGTGCGCTTTATTAAACTCTATATCCAGCGTTGCCAGCAGGACCAAATTGGTATGATTGGCGGTTATCTGGCTTATATCTCGCTGTTGTCTGTGGTGCCTTTGATCGCGGTGATGTTTTCCATGTTGAGTGCTTTTCCGATGTTTGGAGAGTTTCGTCAGGCGATTGAAGCCTTTGTTTACGCCAATGTTATTCCTTCGCGTGGTGAAGAAATCCAAACCTACATTAACCAGTTTATCGGCAATACCGGCGGTATGACGGCAATAGGTATTGCGGTACTGGTGCTTGTTGCGTTGCTGCTTATTCATAATATTGATAAAACACTGAACAAAATCTGGCGGGTAACCAAAAGGCCAAGGCCGGTTATCTCATTCTCGATTTACTGGATGATTCTGACATTAGGGCCGATTCTGTTTGGTTCATCCATCGCGGTAACCTCTTATCTGATCAGGCTAACCCGCCTCGCTGAGGATTACACTCCGGGATTGTCTACGCTGTTGTTGGGGGTGGTGCCGTATCTGATGTCTTTACTGGCGTTTTTTCTGTTATATCTGGTGGTACCTAATGTCAAAGTACGCTCCCGGCATGCCTTTTTTGGTGCTTTACTGGCGATGCTGCTGTTTGAATTATCTAAACGCGGCTTTGCGGTTTATGTAACGCATTTTCCGGCCTACGACACCCTATACGGTGCACTGGCATTGGTGCCGATTGTCTTTGTCTGGGTATACCTGTGCTGGCTGGTAGTATTGCTGGGGGCTGAAATGACAGCCTTGCTGCAGCAAATCGCTGCCGATACTGAAAAAGCCGATGCCGATGATCCAGACCAGATAGACCCGTCTGAAGACGAAACCGGAGTTAAGTTATAAGATGAAAGCATTGATCCAGCGGGTTGATCAGGCGTCAGTTACCGTTAACGGTGCGGTTATCGGCCAAATTGAGCACGGTCTGTTAGTGCTGCTGGGGGTTGAAGCTGATGACACACCGGCAGATATTACCAGGCTGGCACACAAGGTTTGTCATTACCGGGTGTTTTCTGACAGCAATGGCAAAATGAACCTGAATGTACAGCAAGCTGGCGGCAGCTTGCTGGTGGTGTCACAGTTTACGCTGGCTGCTGATACCCAATCGGGTTTAAGGCCCAGTTTTACCCCTGCCGCACTACCCGACAAAGCCAACCAGTATTACGAAACTTTTGTGGCATATTGCCGTTCACTTGGCCTGAACACCGCAACGGGACAATTTGCTGCCGATATGCAGGTGAGTCTGGTGAATAACGGCCCGGTAACGTTTTTACTGCAAAGCTAATTTTTCGGAGTTGTACTTTATGCGGCATTGGCAATTACGCTCGCCCGCCACACCTGACGAGTGGCAACGTTATTATCATTTGCGTTGGCAAATATTACGTGCGCCCTGGCAGCAGCCACCCGGTTCTGAGCGCGACGATCTGGAAGCGCAGGCTTATCATCTGATGTTGTTGACACCACAAGGCGATATTGCAGCTATTGGGCGTTTGCATCAGCTTGAACACGGTGGGGCTCAGGTGCGTTATATGGCAGTTGCTACTGAGCATCAGGGCAAAGGTGCCGGTGGCAGAGTATTAGCCGCACTGGAGTTACAGGCGGTAAAATGGGGTTGCGGTTATATCAGATTAAATGCCCGTGATACCGCTTTGGCGTTTTATCAACGCAATGGTTACCGCCAAATTGCTTTGGCCCCTCAGCTATATGGTATTGCACACTTTGTTATGCAAAAGCAGATCCGGCTGGCAGGCACTAAAGAGCAGCACCAGTTGTGGTGCAGTCAGTTAAGTAATACCTGGCAGCAGACGATACCGCTTAGCCAGTATATGCAGCTGACTATCGCCAGTTTTGATGGCAATGAAATACGTTGCGAGGCACCGCTGGCGCCAAACATTAACCTGCACCAGACCATGTTTGCCGGCAGTATTTATGCACTGGCGACATTAACCGGCTGGGGTATGTTATATCTGCAGTTGCAGGCATTGGGGCTTCATGGCGATCAGGTTCTGGCAGATGCGACAATTAAGTATCTCAGGCCGGTAGCGGCACAGCCGCAGGCACGTTGTGCATTACAACAATGTTCCGGCGCTCTTGAGATGTTAGCTGAAGGGCGTAAAGCTGTGCAGCATATTACAGTGCAGGTGTTCTCGGCAGGTGAACTTGCTGTTGAATTTACTGGTCGTTATGCGGTATTGCCTGCTAAGGCAGAACCGGTATGAAAGTGGTTATTATAGGCTGTGGCTGGTTAGGGCAGCAATTGGTGGCCGAGCTTATAACGCAGGGCCATCAGGTGTATGCCAGCCGTCGTTTAAGCTCAGCATTGGTTCATTTACCCGAGGGTACAACCGGTTTTGTGCTGGATTTAAATGCGGCTGTAGATCAAAACACCCTAACGCCCATGTTGCATGATGCAGTCGTTATTTGTGCTATCACTCCGGGGCGGGATCAGAGGCAACAGCACTATATAACCGCATTGCAGCAGCTCGCCGGGTTGGCTACGGTAGCTGGCAGCCGGCAACTAATACATTTTAGTTCTACCGGTATATATCAGGGCCTGCACGGTGAGGTCGATGAAACTGCGCCGCTACAAATGGCAGAGCCCCGGGTCAGTTTGCTATGGCAAGGTGAGCAGGCATTGCAGCAGTTTCAACCTGCATTAACACTGCGTCTTGCCGGGTTAATGGGCCCAGGGCGGCACCCAGGGCGTTTTACCGCAGGTAAGATGCTGCCTGATGCAACAGCGCCAATTAATATGCTGCACTCGGCAGATATCATTGCAGCAGTAAAGCTGTTACTTGGCGCTACACCTTGTAACGGAGTGTTCAATCTCAGCTGCCCGTTAACCATACTACGGCAGGATTTTTATCAGCAGGCGGCAGTGTCAGCAGGTAAAACCCCCGCCATTTTCGCCAACGAGGGCGGTGAAGGCCGTAAAGTGAATGCCGAAAAGTTTGTCCGGCAGTTTAACTTTTCTTATCGCTTTGCTGCGGCTTCTGACGCTTTGGCTTACTGCGATTGATGTAAAATTAAGCAAGCAGCGTCTTTATAATCCATTTATCAACTTCTTGTTAAGAAAAATTTCAGCATCAGATTGATACTGTAGGCTGTTGCATATGGACTTGAGGTTGATATGAAAAATAAATGGCTACTTATCTCATCTGTCAGTACCGGCCTTGGCATTATCGCCGGTGCTGTTTATCTGTTCTTTGCTGAACATTCTTTGCTGCTGAGCGACAACCAATGGGTGTTATCAGCTTTCTGGTCAGCCTTTATGTTGTGGACCTTTGTGCTGATGTTTATGGTGGCATTGTTCTTTAACGTATTAGCATTTTTTGAATTAGATGAGCAACATAAGCTGCTTGGGCTGGCGCGCCCGATAAAGGCGTTTTTGTCTTCGGCAGACAAACAGCAGCAATTTATGCAGGAAGCGGAACGCTTTTTACTGCGACAAGGTAAGCTGACGTATTCCAGCCGTGTTAGCCCCGACTATAAATGCCTGCAAGGCGAAAGTGAGAAGCTGGTTTATATACAGCAGAAGAATCAATCCGTTGATATTTCCCAAATCCGTGCACTGTTCCAACAGATGTTGGCTGCAGATTTCAGCAGCGGTGTTGTAGTGAGCTACGCCGGTTTTAGTAATCAGGCCTGGATATTTGCTCATGAAGCCAATATTGAACTGATTGATGCGAAAAGCTTAAAAAAGCAGCAAAAAAGACAGCGCGAGCAACAATTTGCAATGGTTTAGCAGCAATATCATGTTTTCATCGGGTTTTTTGTTGCTGTTTTGGCACTATGAATAGTGAATGGAATCGAAATAAAAACAAAGGGACACAAAGATACTTCCTGCCTGGCTGGACATTGTCCAGCCCTTTTCTTAGCTCAGGATAAGCAACAAAGCGGCAGGATGCCGCTGTATTACAAATACCTTCGCATTTAACAACTGCTTTATTAAACAATCACCGTTTAAACAACCATCGTATTAAATAAGCACACCACAGCATAAAATCACTGTAGTGTTTTATCTGTGTCATCAGGATATTTTAAAGGCACTGGCAGCTTGCTGTAGTTCTACTGCCAGTTCAGATACGCCATCACTGTGTTGTAAAGTACGGCTGGCTTTTTCGCCACTGATATGAGCAATACTGACCATCTGTTGCATATTTTTATCTATGGCCAGGCCCAGGCTCAGTTGCGTTTCAGTGGCGGCCGTTACCCGGCTGCTGATATCCTGGGTTTGGGCTATCGCCTGATTCACCAGAACAAGTGAAGACACCAGCTCCAGCGTTTGCGCCACACAGCTGTCTGCATCTGCTTTACCATTGGTAATAGCCTGCACAGCCTGTTTACTTTGCTGTTGCAGTGTTTCGATCATTTGACGGATTTCGTCGGTAGCCTGTTGCGTTCGCCCTGCCAGTGAGCGCACTTCATCAGCGACAACAGCAAAACCGCGGCCTTGCTCTCCGGCCCGGGCTGCTTCAATCGCTGCGTTTAGCGCCAGCAAATTCGTTTGCTCTGCTATACCGCGAATGGTAGCCAAAATGCCACCGATGTTATTGGCTTCGTCGTTTACCTTACTCATTACTGCGCTTGTTGCTGTCAGTTGATCTGCCAGATGATTGATAAGTTTATTATTCTGACCGGCAATTAAGTCTATCTGTTCGCCTTGTAATAATGCCTGTTGCATTGCCGCAGTGGTTTCAGCCGATTGCAGGGCAATATCGCGGGTACTGTCTGCCAGTTGCCGGGTAACATCGTTTACCAGCGCAATCTGGCGCTGCTGTTGGTGTAGCGAGTCATTAATTTCACCCACTTCCTGTGCTGACTGGCTGGCGTTTAAATTAAGCTCTGTAGCATTGTTCTGAATATTGATAATCAGTGCGCTTAGTGCATTAATCAGGCTGTTTACCTTAGCGGCCAGAGCACCAAATTCGTCCTGGTTGGTAATATGCAGTTTGCGGGTTAAGTCACCTTTAGCAATGTCGCCCAACACCTTATTAATGCCAGCTAACGGGCGCAGCATAGCGTTTATAGTCAGATAGGCTGCAGCGACAGCCAGCAAAATGAGCACCAACATCAGGCTGAGGGTGCGGGTATTGCCGGAACTGACAGAGTCAGACACATTTTGTTGTAAAGTGCTGAACTGGGTGTCAGCAGCGGAGAGTAATTTATCCAGTGCAACGATAACCTGCTCAACCCGTTGCTCTGACAGATTCAGTTGTACCCGCGCTGTTTGCTGCGCGCTAACCTGTTGCAGTTTAAGGCTGGCCAGACTGTTTGAGCTTTCCAGTTTGGTGGTCAGTTGTGCCAGTTGTTCCGTGGTATTTTGCCATAAACCATCGGTGTCGAGCTTATCCAAAATATTAGCCAGATAGTCGATATTGACCTGCATATCACTAAGGGTAAAGCTGATATTTTCCTGGCCGGTTTCTGCCGCTGTCAGCTCATTGTAGGCAGCTACTTCTTTTAATGTATTCAGCAAACCCAGTAATTGACCATCGATACGGTTCGCACTGCCGGCTATCAGCTCCATTTGTTGTCTGCCGCCCGGTAATTCAAGATAAGAGATGTCCAGCAGGTTGGCGCCTATATTGTCAATCAGTTGTTCCAGCCCGGTCAGTTCAGCCAGCACCTGACGTTGCATAGCAATACTTTGTAGCCTGGCATTAAACATCGTATCAACTGCTGTGGCATATTGCTGGTAGCGGTTGTCGATATCATTCAGGGTTTGCGTAAATGCGGGTTCGGCGCTAGTAAGCTTAGCCAGACCGGTTAGCAGATCGCGCAGAGTTTGGCTGCCACTGTTAAACAGGTGCTGATATTGGCTAATTTCGCTGTCTTGTTCTGCTGTAAAACCCAACGCCGATAACTTGGCCAGTTTTAACAGCTGGATTTGCGCTGCGTTACTTTGTTGTTGTACGGGCACCGCAAGGGTATTAACTCTGTCGCTGGACTGAGTAATTGCTGCAAAGCTCTGCAGTGCAGAGCCGCTGGACAATAACAACAGCAAGGCGATAAATCCAAAGCCGATAATAACTTTATGGGCAACTTTTAATGATATCACTGAAGCAAACTCCACGCCGTTGCTGTGCCTTAACCATAGACACTAGCTGTCTGGTAAACAACCTGAAGTTAACAAAGAAACGAAAACTGGTCCAGCCAGTAAAAAGGTACATGAACGAAAAGAGGGCGGCAGCACCAAAATGGTGCTGCCGTATAAATCAGAAGCTACATAACAGATTTTGCGGTAACAGGGCATTTAACTGACGCTGGCGCAGTAAGTTGGCGCTTTGTTCAATATCCGGCGCAAAGTAACGATCTTCGCCATAAAAACTTACCTGTTCGCGCAGGTAATGTTTGGCTTGCTCAATAGCCGGGGTCGATTTAAGCGGGGCGCGAAAATCCAGGCCCTGGGCTGCTGCCAGATACTCGACTGCCAATACACCCACGGTGTTTTCCGCCATATCGGCTAAACGCCTTGCGGCAAAGGTCGCCATTGACACATGGTCTTCCTGATTAGCGGATGTGGGCAGGCTGTCTACCGAGGCCGGATGGGCCAGGCTTTTATTTTCCGATGCCAGTGCCGCGGCTGTTACCTGGGCAATCATAAAGCCGCTGTTTACGCCACCGTTGGGCACTAAAAACGCCGGTAACTTGCTTAACGTCGCGTCAATTAAAAGCGCCATGCGCCGCTCGGATATAGCGCCGATTTCGGCAATCGCCAGTGCCAGGTTATCTGCCGCCATCGCCACCGGTTCGGCATGAAAGTTACCGCCGGACAAAATATCGTTGTCATCGGCAAACACCAGCGGGTTGTCGGTAACGCCATTAGCTTCTACCGCTAAGACTTCTGCCGCCTGGCGGATCTGTGTTAAACAGGCGCCCATTACCTGCGGCTGGCAGCGCAGGCTATAAGGGTCTTGTACTTTTTCGCAGTTATGATGCGCTTCGCCGATTTCTGACGTAGCACCCAGCAGATGGCGGTATATAGCGGCGGCATCGATTTGACCACGCTGGCCACGGGCCTGGTGAATGCGGTCGTCAAACGGTGAGCGGCTACCCATGGCAGCTTCTACGCTCATGGCACCAATTACTGTGCCTGCTGCAAATAAGTCTTCTGCTTTAAATAAGCCTTCCAGTGCCAGCGCGGTAGACGCCTGGGTGCCGTTAAGCAGCGCCAGGCCTTCTTTGGCCGCTAAGGTTACCGGTTCAAGACCGGCAAAACCCAGGCCTTCACGCGCATCATAGATCTGGCCTTTGTAACTGACTTCGCCTTCGCCAATCAGCGGCAATACCATATGTGACAGCGGCGCTAAATCGCCGGATGCACCCACCGAGCCTTTTTTCGGAATGCAGGGGTAAACTTCGGCGTTCACCAGCTTAATCAGCGCTTCAATCACCGACAGGCGAATACCGGAAAAGCCGCGGGCGAGGGAGTTAATTTTCAGCACCATTAATAAGCGCACTGTGCTGTCGTCCATAATGTCGCCAAAGCCGGCGGCGTGCGATAACACGATAGAGCGTTGCAGTAACTCCAGCTCTTCGTTTTTAATCCGCGTATTGGCCAGCAAGCCAAAACCGGTATTAATGCCATACACCACACGGTTTTGTTTAATAATGTCGGCGACACAAGCGGCGGATTTTTCAATACCGGCTATGGCAGAGTTGTCGAGGCTCAGTTCAACCGGGCCTTGTTGTACCTGGCGTAATTGTGCCAGTGTCAGGGTGCCCGGCACTATATTCAGTTTAAAGCTCATGTTGTTACTCCGTTACCATTGGCAGGTCTAAACCTTGTTCTGTCGCACAATTAACCGCAATATCATAACCGGCATCGGCATGGCGCATAACGCCGGTGCCGGGGTCGTTCCATAATACGCGACCAAGGCGTGCCGCTGCCGCGTCGGTGCCGTCGGCCACTATTACCACGCCGCTGTGCTGGCTGTAGCCCATACCTACGCCACCACCATGATGCAGTGATACCCAGGTAGCGCCACCGGCGGTGTTAAGCAGGGCATTTAGTAATGGCCAGTCGGATACGGCGTCAGAGCCATCAAGCATGGCTTCGGTTTCGCGGTTCGGGCTGGCAACAGAGCCGGAATCGAGGTGATCACGACCAATTACTACCGGTGCGCTCAGCTCGCCGTTTTTCACCATCTCGTTAAAGGCCAGCGCGATACGGGCGCGGTCTTTTAAACCAATCCAGCAAATGCGCGCCGGTAAGCCCTGAAACTGAATGCGCTCACGCGCCATATCCAGCCAGTTGTGCAGGTGCGGGTTATCCGGAATCAGCTCTTTGACTTTGGCATCGGTTTTATAAATATCTTCGGCATTGCCCGACAAAGCGACCCAGCGAAACGGCCCTATGCCTTCGCAGAACAGTGGCCGGATATAAGCCGGCACGAAGCCCGGGAAATCAAACGCATTGGCCACGCCTTCATCTTTGGCCATTTGGCGGATATTGTTGCCGTAATCGGTGGCGACGGCGCCACGTTGCTGCATGGTTAATATCGCTTGCACCTGCACCGCCATCGATTGTTTGGCGGCTTTAACTACGCCCTCTTCGTCGGTTTTACGCTGCTCAGCTGCTTTTTCCATGCTCCAACCCTGCGGCAGGTAGCCGTTTAGCGGGTCGTGGGCAGACGTTTGGTCGGTCACCACATCCGGCGTAATACCGCGCGCAACTAACTCAGCAAACACATCAGCCGCATTGGCCAGCAGGCCAATTGACGTTGGTTTGCCTTCTGCTTTAGCAGCAGCCAGCATTGCCAGGGCTTCATCCAGTGAACGGGCCTTTTTGTCCAGATAACGGGTTTTTAAGCGGAAATCGATCCGGCTTTCATCTACTTCACAGGCCAGCATATGAAAACTGGCCATAGTCGCCGCCAATGGCTGGGCGCCGCCCATACCACCTAAGCCGCCGGTTAACACCCATTTGCCGGCTGCCTGGCCGTCAAAGTGTTGTTTGGCAATAGACACAAAGGTTTCATAGGTGCCCTGCACTATGCCCTGGGTGCCGATGTAGATCCACGAACCGGCTGTCATCTGGCCGTACATCATCAGGCCTTTGCGATCCAATTCGTTAAAGTGTTGCCAGTTGGCCCAGGCCGGCACCAGGTTAGAGTTAGCAATCAATACCCGCGGCGCGTCGGGGTGGGTCGGGAATACGCCAACCGGCTTACCGCTTTGTACCAACAGTGTTTGGTTATCTTCCAGCCGGTTTAACACTTCAACAATTTTGTCATAGCACTGCCAGTTACGTGCCGCACGGCCAATACCGCCGTATACCACTAAGGCTTGCGGGTGCTCGGCCACTTCCGGGTCAAGGTTATTCATTAACATGCGCTTGGCAGCTTCTGTCTGCCAGCTTTTAGCGGTGATCTTGCTGCCGCGATCAGCGCGGATCACGCGGCTGTTATCAATACGTGGGTCTGTCATCAGATAGTCTCTCTGCTGCTGGGTAAGGAAAAGTTCAGATGGCCGCCTAAACGATAGCGGCTACCCGGTGAAGTTAAATACGCCAGGCTGACCGCGCCTTCACGGCTAAAGGTGCGGCGGGTCAAACGCAGGCAGGGTTCGGCTTTTTTCAGCACTAAATGCTTACAGGTAAAATCGTCCGGCCAAATGGCCTCAACGGTGTGTTCGGCTTCAGTCAGCGGCGCAATAAAGCTTAAGTACTGGTGTGGTGTTTGCTGGTTAAAGTCTTGCTTTACGTAGTCCGGCACCAGTTGCGGGCTTACGTAACGCGCTTCTAATTGCAGCGGCTGGTTGTTCTCTAAATGCACTATCAGGGAGAAATACACCGGTTCATTGCGCTTTAATCCCAGCGCGGCAGCAATAATGGTCGGGCAGGGCAGTTCGGTTAGCTGTAATAAACGCGCACTGTAAGCATGGCCACGGCTGTTTATCTCATCAGCAATATTACGGATCTCCAGCAGCGACGACTGTGATTTAAGCGCCGCAACAAAGCTGCCTACCCCCTGGGTGCGGTACAAAATGCCTTGTTCGGTCAGCTCCTGCAGCGCGCGCCGTGCTGTCATCCGGCTGACACTAAACTGCACTGCCAGCTCGTTTTCTGATGGCACACGGCTGTGCTCCGGCCAGGCGGCAATTTCAATCTGGCTGAGCATGTACTCTTTAATTTCGGCAAACTTGGCAACAGCCATAACACCCCCTGGTTTTACTAAATAAAAAATAAGCTAATTTGGTTGTATATACAAGTTGTTGGTGTAAAATTATTTTAAAACCACTTACAGGATGCCCCCAATGCAGCAGTTTGATGCCATCTGGATTAACGCCAATATCGCCACCATGACTGACAACGGCATGGCCTATGGCTGCATAGAAAACGGCGCGCTGGCCGTTAAAGATGGCGCAATTGCTTTTGTTGGCCGTAAAGCGGATTTGCCGCCGTTTGATGCCCTGGCTACCCCGCTCTATGACGCACAGGGGCAATGGTTACTGCCGGGCTTTATTGATTGCCATACGCATTTGGTATATGCCGGTAACCGCGCCAATGAGTTTGAAATGCGCTTAAATGGCGCCAGTTATCAGGATATTGCTGCAGCCGGCGGTGGTATCAAAGCTACGGTAGTGGCGACACGCGCGGCCAGCCATGCCGACTTATTTGTGTTAGCTAAAGACCGGCTGAATACCTTGCTGGCACAAGGCGTCACCACAGTAGAGATTAAATCCGGCTATGGCCTCGATTTAGCCAGCGAGCAAAAAATCCTCGAAGTCGCCGCTGAGCTGGACAAGCACCATCCGGCCAGCGTACAAAAAACCTTTTTAGGCGCCCATGCTTTGCCGGCCGAATTTAGCAACGATGCGGATGGCTACATTGAGGCCGTGTGTCAGATGCTGCCGCAGTTGCACGCACTTGGGTTGGTCGACGCCGTGGACGTATTTTGCGAGGGCATAGGTTTTAGCCTTGAACAAACACGCAAAGTATTTACTGCCGCTACAGTACTGGGGCTACCGGTTAAAGCCCACGCCGAGCAATTATCTAATCTGGGTGGCAGCGCCTTAGTGGCACAGTTTGGCGGTTTGTCGGCTGATCATATCGAGTTTTTGGATGAAGCAGGTGTTGCCGCCATGGCCAAAGCCGGCAGCGTTGCGGTGCTGCTACCCGGCGCGTTTTACTTTTTACGCGAAACTCAGCTGCCGCCGATTGCACTGCTGCGTCAATACGGCGTGCCGATGGCGGTAGCCACCGATTTAAACCCCGGCACCTCGCCGCTGTGCTCCTTACCTTTAATGTTGAATATGGCCTGCACGCTGTTTCGTTTAACGCCGGAAGAGGCTTTGCTCGGGGTAACCCGGCATGCAGCCGCCGCACTTGGTTTATCGGACCGCGGTACTCTGGCGGTAGGGCAGCGGGCCGACTTTGCCTGTTATGCCATAAGCCGCCCGGCAGAGTTATGCTATCAATTTGGTGTAAATTCACTTAAACAGCTGATTATTAATGGTAAAGAGGTAAATCACCGGCGTTAATCTGCTTTACAAGTGGGTATTTTAGATTAAGCTAATAGCACTATTTTTGCTGGAGTATCGTTTTGTCTTACCGGCTGCTTGTTTCTGGCCTGCTCAGTTGTCCGCTGGCAGCGCAGACATCAGAGTCTTCGTTGCCAATTGTCAGTTTGCTTAGTGGCTTTTTGCTGCTGGCATTTGTTTACATATTTAAACTGAAACTGGACATCTACAAGCTACAGAAAGCCAAAACGACCAAAAAAGGCAGCCGGCTTGGCTTTTATTCGCTACATGATGATATCAGTGGTTTTCCAAACAAATTCTTTTTGCAGCAACAACTGGACGAACTGCTAAAGCGGGCGCCTGAGCAGCATTATTCATTGTTACTGATAAAAATAACGCAGTTTGAACAAGTGAATAAGTTACTGGGGCACAGTAATAGCAACCTTATTCTGGCGCAGATAGCGCAGCGCATTAATGACCACCTGGCCGCTGAAGATAAAGCACTGACGTTTGAATTTCGTCAGCAGAAGCCCACCCGTGTATGCCACTTAGGCGGGGTTGATTTTGCTATCTGGGTAGACTGTGACGACAAAGAGCATATGGCCGAGTATCTGGCAGATACACTGGAGCGTGCTATTCCTGAACCGATGATAGTGCATGGCTGTGCTGTTGATTACCAGCTACAGTCGGGCATTGCACATTACCCTGAGCATGGCACTCAGCTAAATGAGTTGCTGGAGCGCGCCCACCTTGCGCTGCAATATCATAGTTCGTTGCAGGGTAGCAGCCAGGTGTTTAGCAATGACATGCTGCACTACACCAACGACAAATTAACGCTGATGGCAGAGCTGCGCCAGGCTATTACCGAACAACAATTGGCGTTGTATATTCAGCCGCAGGTAGATATGCGCAGCCACGAGGTATTAGCCGGTGAGGTTTACATTCGCTGGCGCCACCCGAAGCGGGGTTTACTAACGCCAGATAGTTTTCTGGCACTGGCAGAAGAAATGGGGGTTATTTACCCACTGACCCAATGGGTATTAAATGAAGCGGTTGCCATGATAGCCAAACTGAAACAGGCCGGGCTGGTCAGTAAAATTGCGGTAAATATTTCCAGCAAAGATTTATTGCATGACGAGCTGGTTGAAGCGCTGGAGCAGTTATTTGACAAATATCAGGTAGCGCCGGGGCAACTGATACTGGAGCTAAAAGAAAGTGCGCTGGTAGCTGAGCCGGTAAAAGCCATGACAATGCTGCAGCGTTTACATCAGTTGGGTGTAGAGCTTGCGCTGGATGATTTTGGTACCGGCTTGTCATCGCTGGCATATATCAGGCAACTCCCTGTGCAGTACGTTAAAGTTGACTGCTCTTTTATCAGTGATCTGCATAAATCTGATATGAATGCTGCCATTACCGGCGCCATTATTGATATGGCGCGTAATCTGGATCTGGGTGTGATAGCCGAAGGCGTGGAAGAAGCAGAAGTAGAGCAAAAATTGCTGCGCATGGGCTGCAGCCGTGGGCAGGGCTTTTTTTACTCACGGCCGTTTGAACTCAGTGGTTTTGCCGTATGGTTAAAGCAGTGGCAGCCAGACAAGATTAAATTGCAATAGCCTGATCTTTTTTACCCTGCATAAACGCCAACACCAGTGCAGACAACACTTGCCCTGCTTCGTTAATGCCAGCGGCCAAACCAGCCGGATGTTGTAGCGGAGCTGCTTCTGCCAGGTGCAAATACCGGCTGCGGGGTAATTTAGCCAGTTGATAAACAAATTGCTCAGCGGCCTGCACATTGATGCCGCAGTTAGTAAAGGCGCTTACCGGCATCAGACTGATACTGTCGGTGTCTACCTCAATACCAATGTCGCCATTGCCCAGCACAACATTGTCGATACACATATCCAACGCCTGCTGATAATTCAATTCCTGACGGACAAAAATTCGCTGATAACTACAAAATTCACCGCCAGCTTGTTGTAATTGCGCCAGTGTTGCGGCTGAATTTTTCAGCTCATGCAAACCCAGTACAAAGTAATGTTTTAGTATGCCGTCTTGCCAGGCATAGCTAAAGCCATTGCCGCTGTGGCGGCCTTCAAGCGGCCGAAAATCTGAATGCGGGTCTAAATTGGCGCAATTAACCTGCTGGCCGCTGGCCTGGCTTAACGCCTTTATTATCGGGTAACTATTATTGTGGCCACCGCCGATGACAACCGGTAATAGGCCGGCGTCAAATATTGCCTGCACCACGGTTGCAACTCTGTTGTCCAGAACCTCAACCAGCTGCCGTAGCTGGCTAAGCTGCTGTGGTTGTGAGATATCAAGATTACTGGCTTGCTGTTGTAAGTCGGCACACTGTATCTCGCCCAGCAGCAAAATTTGCCCGGCGGCAATAAAATGATTACTTTGCAGGTTTACAAATTTGTTTAAAAACGCTGTCCAGCCTTTGTCTGCGCCGCCCAGGCCAAGATTTGCCCGGGGGCCGATATCTTCCGGCACGCCCAGCAGCACAAAGCGACAGCCTTCAGCTTTGCTTTGCGCCAGTTGTTCAGCCAGGTTGAGTGCTGGATCAGGCAGGTTTAGTGCCTGCCCGAGGCGCAGCTCACCATCACGGATGCTGCAGTGCTGGTTAAGTTGGTCGCGGGTAAAAAAATTCAGCATGCCAGTGCCGTTTTATTCAATATCCAGTGCGTCTGGCGACATAATAATGCCAGTGCTGTCGGCATACAGGTGATCGCCCGGCAAAAAGGTGACACCGGCAAAATTGACCGGCACATCGGTTTCACCGAAGCCTTTGTCATCAGCACCCACCGGAATGGCATTAACCGCATGAATACCGATATCGAAATCTTCCAGCAGATCTAAATCGCGTACACTGCCATAACATACTATGCCTTCCCAGCCATTAGCCGCAGCCAGTGACGCCAGTTCAGCGTCAATGATAGCGCGACGGGCAGAGCCGCCTGCGTCTATCAGCAACACTTTGCCAATGCCGGGATCAGTTAGCATCTGCCGTACCAGGCCGTTGTCTTCAAAACATTTGACGGTATGAATTTTACCACCAAAAGAACGTCTGCCACCGTAGCTGGCAAACAGCGGCTCTACTACATCAACTAAATCGGCATAAAGATCACATAATTCAGAAGTGTTGTATTCCATAAGAAGCTCCGGTTGAGGAAAGGTACTGAGCCCACAGTATAGCGCTGACTGGAGTAAGCTCAAACTATTATTATTATTGGTTTTTCGTAGCCTGCAGCGTGTCACATAGTTGTCGTTTTGACAGGTTGTTTGCTATGGTGATGGTAACAAAATTTACCGGCTGCCCGTAGTGACCTCCGAATTATTTGCCAGGTTTGTTGTGTACTTTACCCAGCTGGGCATAGCCTTATTACTGTGTTATTTGCTGTGGCATTTTAGCCGGATATACCGGCAGGAATACATTAAATGCTGGTTTGCCGCCTTGCTTTGTTTTGCCCTATATCAGTCGGCAATTTTGATCCAGGGCGCTGCGGGGCTGGGGGCTGGAACCGCGGTAATCCCCTCAGTATTTCAGTTTTTACTGATCTTCAGCAGCTACGCTTTTGCCATGCTACTACTACGCGGCATGGTAATGACAAGGCATGACAAGCAGCATTTGTTGTTAAGAGTAAAATTGCTGCCTACTCTGCTGTTGCTGGCTGTTATTGCGCTACTTAGCGTAGTGCCATTTGCAGTAACCGACGCCTTCGCCAGTTGGCAGTTATATTTTCAGTTGTATATCAGACTGTTATTGATGGGCATTGTGTTGCTGACAGCTGCTGTAGGGTTATGGCAGAGAATGTCACCCACATTGGGGCAGCGGCTGGCCGTGGTTACGTTGATACTCTGGGGCTTATTATATGTTGGCAACGGTATCTGGCTGATGCTGGCAGAACGCCAGGAGGAATGGAGCTACTGGATCCTGCTGTATAAAAGTGCCGAATTGTTTTTGCTTTGTTGCCTCGGGCTAAGCCTGATTATGTGGTTGCAAGAGCATGAACGCAGTACCAACGCGCAGCTAACCGAAAAAGCCCACTACCTTAACCGCTACGATCAGCTAACTGGTGCATTAAACCGCGATGCGCTGTTATCTATACTAAACGACCAGTTGCGGCAGGAAAAAGCAGCACCGCTACATTTGCTGATGCTGGGTTTAGATAAATTTAAAACCGTCAATGAGTCGGTTGGCCTGAAACAAGGTGATGAGATTTTACGCCAGCTGATCCGGCGTTTTGAACAAAGTGTGTTAAAACCGGCATTAATTGCCCGCACCGGTGGCGATATTTTTACTCTGGTGATCACCGATGTACATAATGATACCCAGTTGCAGTTTACTATCCGGCATTTACAGCAACTGGTAGAAAAAAGCTTTGTGCTCGATTGTGGTTCGCTGAAATTAAGCTGCAGCATTGGCCTGGCAAGGTTTCCCCAGCATGCCACCAATGCAGAGCAACTGGTACAAAAAGCCAATATTGCTTTTCATCAGGCCAAACGCATGCAAAGCCGCTGGCTGGAGTATCAGCCCGGTATGGAAGATGAAAGCAGCCGCCTGATCAGTTGGGAAACAGAATTGCTGGCAGCGATGGAACATAACCAGTTTGTGTTGTACTTCCAGCCGCAGTGTTGTGCACGGAGCAATAGTATAGAAGCCTTTGAAGTGCTGTTACGCTGGCAGCATCCACAAAAAGGCTTTTTGATGCCGGGGCAGTTTTTACCCTTTGTGGAGCAACTGGGGCTAAACCGGCAACTGGATTTGTGGGTGCTGCGCAAGGCGGTGCTCACGATCAGCCAGTGGAAACAGCAGCACTTACATATTCCGTTGGCGGTAAATATGTCGCCGGTAAATTTTCAGCTTGACGGCCTGAAACGTGAAATCCAGCGGTTATTATTACAGTACAAAGTCTCACCGGATCTGCTGGAGCTTGAGATCACTGAAAACACCGCCATGCATGATATGGAAAAAGGCTCAAATTACGTGATGGAACTGCAACAACTGGGTATCCGCGTATCTATTGACGATTTTGGTACCGGTTATTCTTCACTTGCCTATTTACGGCGTATGCCAATAGACAAAATTAAGATAGACCGCAGTTTTGTAATGGATATGGCCGGTAACGATTCCGATATGATGATTGTTAAAACCATGATTAAGCTGGCACATGGTTTGGGCAAACGTATTCTGGCTGAAGGCGTTGAAACGGCCGTGCAATTGCAACTGCTGCAAAACATGTCTTGTGATGCGGTGCAGGGCTATTACCTGGCCAAGCCGTTGACAGAAGCCGATGCCATCGCGTTTTATCGCAGTAAAATGTCATTATAACGTCATAAAAAGCCGTTAGGCTGCGTTTAGTCAGGATAAATGACAGGGCGCAGTTATGTTACTTAAACGTCTGGAGCAATGGGATCACCACTCATTTTGCAGCTTGTTCAGCCGCAGCTCGTCCCGGCAGGCATTTGTCGCCAGCTACTTTTTGTCTAAAACGGCCGACGGCCCGTTGTACCTGCTGCTTTGCGGCATTTTATATCTGTTTAACCATACCGATGCTACAGAGTTAACTACGATACTGTTGCTGGCTTTTGCGCTGGAATTACCGCTGTATTTAGTTCTGAAAAATTGTATCAAACGGGCCCGGCCAGCAGATATTTTAACGGTGTTTGGTTATGCCCATATTACCCCTTCTGACCGCTTTAGCCTGCCTTCCGGCCACACGGCCGGTGCCTTTGTGGTAGCAACCACACTGGCCATTTATTTTCCGGCGCTGGCCGTTTTAGCGCTGATCTGGGCCTGCAGTGTGGGGTTGTCACGTATTATGCTGGGCGTACATTTTCCGCTTGATGTTATCGCCGGTGCCACTCTTGGCACTTTATGCAGTTTAAGTGCCTATATTATATACAATTAATGGTTAGCCGAAAAATAGCCCGCACTTTTATCTGGCTGCGCTATGCTCAACTGAGTTGTTAATAACTCAGGCAGGCAGTATGAATCAGTTACGACAGTTATCGATAAAACAGCGGTTATTTATTAACGGCGGGGCACTGGTAGTGGCAATGGCAGTAATGTTGCTGATCCTGTTTTATCAAAGTGCGCAGTTAACGTCTCTGGCCAGAACACAGCAATTGGTAGAACAAATAAGTACCGACGTACTGATGTTTCGCCGCCATGAAAAAGACTTTGTTATGCGCACCGATCTTAAGTACCAGCAGCGGCTGAATGATCACTACAGCCAGATGCAGCAGCGTTCAACAGAGCTACAGCAGTTGCTGGTGCAGCACAACATTGATGCCAAACCATTGCAGCAGTTTCTGGGTTTAACGGCGCAGTATCAGCAGGCATTTAATCAGTTAGTGGCGCAGCAGCAGGTTATCGGCCTGAACCCGTCCTCCGGTATGATGGGAGAACTGCGCCAAACCGTGCACCAGCTTGAAAGCCGCTTTGAGCAACTGGGGCGTGACAACCTTAGCGTATTATTGTTGCAATTACGCCGTGCTGAAAAAGACTTTTTGCTGCGCCGGGACTTGGCTTACCAGCAGCAGTTTAACCAGGTGGCATTGCAGCTACAGCAAGCAGTAGCGGATGATCCGGCCAGTAAAAATTTACTGGATAACTATCAGCAGCATTTTACGGCGCTGGTCAGCTCAATTCAGCAAAGCGGTCTGGACGAAACCCAGGGTTTAACCGGGCAAATGCGCACCGCCATTCAAACTACTGAAACCAGCCTTAGCGAGTTATCCGTGCAGACCAGCGAAGCTATTGCCGATGCAGTTACTTCAGTGCAACGGCTGGCGGTAGGTATTTTTGTTTTGGTGCTGGCGGTAGTGTTGCTGCTGGTAGCGATGACCAGCCGCAGCATATTGCGCCCGGTGCTGGATGTATGTAAAACCATTGGCCTTATTCGCAGCAGTAACGATTTTCGTATGCGGGTTGATGTTGCCGGTAAAGATGAAATGAGCACATTAGCGACAGACTTCAACGCCATGCTGGGTGATTTTCAGGATTTAATTAAAACGGTAAATCAGGCGCTGGAAATGCTCGATCAGGCCACCAATGAACTGGCGCAGTCTACCGCCGATACCAGCCGCGGCATGCAACAACAGCAAAGTGAAACTGACATGGTTGCCACGGCGGTAACGGAAATGGGCGCTACCATAAACGAAATCGCCAGTAATACGGAAAACACCGCCGCCAGGGCAGAGGCCACTAACCAGAATGCCCAGACCGGCAGAATGGAAGTGCAGCAAACCGTGCAACGTATTCAGCTGTTGTCAGACAGGCTGCAAAATGCGGCCGGGGTAGTATCAGAGCTTGAGCAGGACAGCAAAACTATAGGCTCGGTGCTGGACGTTATCCGGGGCATTGCCGAACAAACAAACTTACTGGCACTTAATGCTGCCATTGAGGCAGCCAGAGCAGGCGATCAGGGCCGTGGTTTTGCCGTAGTGGCAGACGAAGTACGAAACCTCGCTATGCGCACACAGGAATCAACCCGGCAGATTGAAGCCATAGTAGGCGGCCTGCAGGGGCGTACCAATGAAATTGTTAAAGTAATGCTAAGTTGTCGCGAGCAGGGCAGCGAAAGCGCCAGCCAGGCCAATGTGGCCATGCGTTTACTGGGTGAAATCACTGCAGATGTCAGCAATATTATGGATATGACCACGCAAATAGCCGCGGCAATTGAGCAGCAAAGCCATGTGGCAGCAGAGGTAAATAAAAACGTGGTTAAAATTCGGGATCTGTCAGATGAAACCTACGCCCACGCCAGACAAAATGCGTCGATTAGCGAAGAAGTCGCCCAGCAGGCAGCCCGTTTACATCAAACGGTAGACCGGTTCCACGCCTAAGCCAGCAGCATAAATACTACGCAAAACCCCAGCCCGTCTTTTTAGACGGACCGGGGGCGTCAACATCAAAAAGACTTGTACCTATAATTCGTTGTAAATGATCAAAAAGCAAAGTAATGTTTATCACATTGAGTTTACAAAATTTGGTCAAGCTGTGTTTAAATATAGAGCGAACTGCCGAATAAGTGTTCGCTCTATAATTAGGAGAATCTGTGATCGAGTTCGAAAAAGGTGTGTCGACACCTGAGAGCTGGTTTAGGCAGTCGTGCGAGATGTATGAAGCCTCCAAGGCACTCTACGAAGTTTTTTCAGGTCACGAATCGATTCGGAGTGAGGAAGATAATTATCGTCGAGTAGGGGCAATGAAGGGAGCAATGCTACTTCTTGGACTCTCTGCTGAAAATGCAATGAAAGGTGCTTTAGTATTTCAGTCTAAACCGGATCTTTCCAAAGACCGGCTGGATCCTCGGCATTTCCACAAAGCTGCGCATGATCTTTCAGATGTCGCACGAAAATTGGACCTCAATCTTACGGATTTTCAACGTGACCTACTTGAGCGACTCACAATTTTCGTGCAATGGGGGTCTAAGTATCAGGTGCCGTTAAGAAAATCCGAGCTTAAGAAGGCAAGCGGCAAAATGAAATTGGTGTATCCGTCAGACTATAAGCTTGTAGAAGAGCTTATATCTGATCTCATGAATAGGTCAGGGTTTAACGAGGCACATGGCTGGCCGTACTAGAGCGAACAGTTTCTCAACAAGAGCTTCATGGAGCTTTAGCGGTGGTTCACAGCCACAGTTACACCGCCAATGCATCGAAGCCTCTTCCCACTGTAGGGCAACTATCGGTACGAATCAGTTGGTTAGACGTGACAAGTAAAATTAGCAGATGAAAAACAGCGCACGGCTGATTTTTATGGGTAAGAGCAGCCTTAAAGTTTCATATTTATTTGAGGGTAAAGAACATGAGTACAAACAGAGCTGACTATCGATACATAGTCAAAGAGCTGCCCTATAAAGAAAGTTCTGTGTGGGCTTTGGAGTGCTATCCTGAAACTCAGCAATTACCATTCGTGAGTAAAACTGGCAGTATGTACATAGAATTAAAACAAGGAATTACCGAGGTTGAGGCCAAGGAATTACGAGATATGCTTAACGAAAAAGCCTCGTATATAACTGTTATAAATCCCTAAATGTTTATAAGTTCCGTTTGGAGCATGCGTGCCTAACACATATGGACCTTCCCGGAGTTAATAACTGAAATCCGTCTTCAGGCCGAGTTAGCGGTTAGTTTGTAGTTCATCAGCAAGATAGGCTGCTTTATCTGCCATCATGGTAGCCAGGCGATAGCCTGTAACAAACATAGAGCGGGCTCTCTCATTCTCAATGAGCACTTGATGGCAGAAGGCAATTTCATCGGTTAACCAGTTGATAATGGCTGCCCAGCCTTTATTTGAACTAGTAATACTCTGATTTAGCGGTGTAAAATTGTCTAGTAGCCAATTTAGTCGGGCTGGTAAGACGGTTCAATGAGTAGCAAAATCACGAACGGGATGCCCAAAAGCCTCACCGGTAATGGAGTTGTAATGAGAAAAGTAGTTGTCCTTACAGGGATAATGTTTCTGGCAGGTTGTGGTGTAACAGGTACAGCTTCAAAATCGGAGTATCCCAGATTAACCAACGATATTGCTGTAACTAAAAGAGTAGAAAATTTAACGGTGATCACTGGCAAAGATGCTAGTGACAATGCGTCACATGGTGCATTCAATTGGGGAGCTTTCTCAGATGAAGATGTCGCTGCTATTAAAGTTGCTGCATTAGATGCTATTAACAATAATGCCCCCAGTGCAAAAGATAGTTTCAATATACATGTCAAGATTCACAAATATGCGCAGGTTATTACCAACGCAAGCTATGCCAGTTTCGTGATCGTGGACTGGTGTATTGAAGACAATGGTGTGATTGTAGCCGATGAAGTTTTTTATGCCGGGCACAGTGACGAGCTGCATCTTTTAAAAGGCAAATCACTCGGTTGGGCGAAAGGTGTTACGAATGATGCTGTTGTGAGTAGGCTAGTAAACCAAGCAATCAGCTATTCAAGTCAGGGCGCTATTACTACTGCTTATCCTGAGAATCATGTTTATGAAACTGCAGAACAGGCTGTGGCTGCATTACCCAAAAGCCTAACTTCAGTAGGCGCTTTCGGCTCTATGGGTAGTGGATTTTATTATGTGGGTTCATCAACAGGGAAAACAGATTTTAAGAATAAGTCCGTTTACCAGAAGGTAGATTGGGCTACACAGTTGAAATTGCAGTAAAACCTTATAACAAACAAATTGTATTGCCAGCAAAAAAGCCTGGTTGCGACGTTAACTCACTACGTCGCTTTTCGTGTTAAATTTGGCTTCATGCGTAATCAGATAAGAGTCAGGATATCTTGCGCGTATGTATGGAGTGTCAAAGCACGGTATCGTTGGTGAAGTGTAGTCTGTTATGCACCGGAAAATAACTCGCTGGCGCCTGCTATTTTTCGGTGGGTAATGTCTTAAACCGTGGGAGTTGTTCCGCCGTCAATCACATATTCTGTGCCGGTAATACTTGACGCGAGTGGCGATGCAAGAAATGCTATCAGATTTGCCACTTCAACAGGTTTAGACGGTCGCCCGAGCGGAATGCCGCCAAGTGAAGCCATAATAATCTGTTTGCCGCCCTCGTAATCAGTGCCTGCCTGCTCGGCCAGCCGTTCAGCTAACGCCACTGATGCCTCTGTTTCAACCCAACCAGGCGATACACGCACAACCCGCACACCTTTTGGTGCGACTTCTTTAGACAAGCTTTTGCTATACGCTGACAATGCAGCTTTGGCGGCAGCATAAGCCGTGGTGGACTCTGGCAGAGGAAGAACGTTCTGAATAGAGGTGACATGAATAATGACACCTTCGCCTTGTGCCAACATTTGCGGTAGTAAAGCACGGTCTAAACGCACGGCTGGAAACAGATTGAGATTTAACTCATGTTGCCACACGTCTTCGCTGAGCGCGGCAAAACCACCGGCCGGTGCAGCTGAACCACCCAATACATGAATGATAATATCAACGCCACCAAGGCGGCTGTTCACAGCATCTATCAGCGTATTGCAGCCCTGTATTGTTGTCAGGTCAGCCGCGACAAACAGTTCTTCGGGAAAAGACGCCGGGCGGCTTCGTGCCGAGGCCAGTACACTTGCGCCACAATCCCGCAGCAGCGTCACAACTGCTTCACCTATCCCTTTTGTGCCAGCAGTTACCAGCACTTTTTTGCCTTGTAGCGCTAAATCCATAGCCATCAGGAAATCTCCAGCGATTGGATCTTGTCGCCGTTAAGGACAAAGACATAGCTCAGCTGTATTGGGCTGCCAGGGAAATTGCCACTGACTTCTGCAACCACGATTTCTTGCTGTTCCTTCGATGTAGCGCTGATGGGCTTGGCGCTGAACTGATACTTTTGTCGGGTTTTCTGCAGCCAGGATTCAATAGCCGGCTGGCCCTGATAAGTGCCACCTTCATCAAGTACAACGGCCTCGGGCGTGAAACAATCCTGTACCCGGACCGAGCCTGTACCGTTGCCGATCGCAAAATAATTATTGATGGATTTAGCTAACTGAATATTCATTTAAATTTCTCCTGCTGCACTGTTGCTGAGCAGGAAGTTTCTGCTTAGGCTTAGCAATAATCAAGAACGCACGAAAAAGTAAGTGACATACCTATGAGAAAGATTTATACGCCTGCTAGCGCTGCGGCCGAAACGCTTGAAGCAATTAAATTTCTGGAAGGGCGCTGGAAGCTGGTGATCCTGTTTCATTTGTTCGACGGAAAAGTGCAGCGTTATTCTGATTTCGAGAAACTTATTCCTGACATCTCGCAAAAGATGCTGGCTCAGCAGCTGAGAAAGCTTGAAGCAGATGGCATTGTGCAGCGCAAGGTATACCCGCAGGTGCCACCTAAGGTTGAATACCGGTTAACTTCATGGGGGCAGGCATTGTGCCCTGCTTTGGACGCGCTGTTAAACTGGGCAGAGCAGAAAGAGAGCATTGAGGAAACAGCTTAACAGCTATGAGTTTTCACGTGGTATAAACCAGATCCTTAACCAAACACTATGCCGTAAACTCAGCGCTGGCACTTTTTATTATATAGGTCTAAAATTAGCACTTAATTTAGGGTTGAAAAAGGTGTTTTTATGAAGCGGGTTTTGGCAGATTGCTCAGTCAGCATTTCAGAGTTAAAAAAGAACCCAACAGCGTTACTTAACGAAGCCAATGGCGCTGCTGTTGCTATTCTTAACCACAATAAACCTACGGCTTACCTTGTTCCGGCAGAAACCTATGAATGGTTAATGGATATGCTGGACGATTACCAGTTATCACAATTAGTTGAACGCCGAAGGGCGGGGCTTGCTGAGGCGGTGGAGGTAAGCATCAAATGATGACTAATCCGGTTAATAACGCACGTTAACAGCAATTAAACCATCGCGGTTGGCGTTGGCCTGATCCAGTTGTGCCAGATACTGTTGCCATAGCTCGCTTTGCTGCTCGTTGAGCTGTTTAAGATATTGCCAGCTGTAGATGCCGCTGTCGTGGCCATCGTCAAACACCAACTTTACCGCATAATGGCCAACCGGCTGCAGCTTGCTGATGCTAACCAGTTTTTTATTGCTTACCAGTTTGGGCTTGCCGTGGCCACGTACTTCAGCCGATGGCGAGAACACCCGCAGAAACTCTGCACTAAAGCACGCCACAGTGCCATCGCTGAACGTGATGTCCAGTGTCCGGCTTTGGCGGTGGTAGTGCAGGCGGCTAACCTGCAGCTGAGTAGTTTGTGCGCTGTGCTCTGTGTTGGCCATCGTTACAGAATAAACCGGCTTAAGTCGTCGTCTTTTACCAGTGCGCCCAGATGCTTTTCAACATAAGCGGCATCAACCTCAATATGTTCACCGGCATGATCGGCAGCGTCATAGGAAATTTCTTCCAGCAGCCGCTCCATTACGGTGTACAGGCGGCGCGCACCAATGTTTTCAGTGGTTTCGTTTACCTGCCATGCTGCTGCAGCCAGGCTTTTAATACCTTCAGCATCAAAACTCAGCTTAACGCCTTCGGTGGCGAGCATCGCGATAGACTGCTCGGTCAGTGAGGCTTTAGGCTCTGTCAGTATGCGCTCAAAATCAGCAGCACTTAATGCTTCCAGTTCTACCCGGATGGGCAGGCGGCCTTGTAGTTCCGGCACTAAATCTGATGGTTTGCTCATCTGAAATGCGCCAGAGGCAATAAACAGAATATGGTCGGTTTTTACCATGCCGTGCTTGGTGTTAACGGTACAACCTTCAATCAGCGGCAGTAAGTCACGTTGTACGCCTTCGCGCGAAACGTCTGGCCCACTGGTTTCACCGCGCTTACATATTTTGTCAATTTCATCGAGAAACACGATGCCGTTTTGCTCTACAGCTTCCAGCGCTTGTGCCTTTAGCTCTTCCGGGTTCACCAGTTTGGCGGCTTCTTCTTCGATCAGTTGTTTAAAAGCATCTTTGATTTTCAGTTTACGCTTTTTCTTTTTCTCACTGCCCAGGCTTTGAAACATGCTTTGCAGTTGCGAGGTCATTTCTTCCATACCTGGCGGTGCCATAATTTCAACACCGATAGGGCCTTGCGATAGCTCCAGCTCAATTTCTTTATCGTCTAACTGGCCTTCGCGCAGTTTTTTGCGAAATACCTGGCGGGTATTGCTGTCTGCTGCAGGTTTGTTGTCGGCATCGCTCCAGTTGTCGCGGGCCGGTGGCAGCAGTACATCTAAAATACGCTCTTCAGCGGCTTCTTCAGCACGAAAGCGGTTTTTCTCAATCGCCTGCTCGCGGAACATTTTTACCGCGCTGTCAGCCAAATCGCGGATAATGCTTTCTACCTCTTTGCCAACATAGCCCACCTCAGTAAATTTGGTGGCTTCTACTTTAATAAAGGGCGCATTGGCCAGTTTGGCCAGACGACGGGCAATTTCAGTTTTACCTACACCGGTGGGGCCAATCATCAGAATGTTTTTCGGCGTAACTTCCTGGCGCAGTGCCGGTTCCAGCTGCATACGGCGCCAGCGGTTACGCAGGGCTATAGCCACAGCACGTTTGGCTTTATTCTGGCCGATAATGTGGCGGTCCAGTTCGTGCACAATTTCTCTTGGGGTCATATCAGACATAAAGTACCTGCTTATAATTCTTCAATGGTCTGGTGGTGATTGGTGTAAACACAGATATCACCGGCAATAGTCAGACTTTTCTCAACAATGTCGCGCGCACTTAACTGGGTATTTTGCAGCAGTGCAGTGGCCGCAGCCTGGGCGTAAGGGCCGCCGCTGCCAATGGCAATAAGGTCATGCTCGGGCTGCACTACATCACCGTTACCGGTAATAATCAGTGAGGTATTGGCGTCGGCTACAGCAAGCAGCGCTTCAAGCTTGCGCAGCATGCGATCAGTGCGCCAGTCTTTGGCCAGTTCAACCGCGGCGCGCATTAAATGGCCCTGATGCACTTCAAGCTTGGCTTCAAAGCGTTCAAATAAGGTAAAGGCGTCGGCCGTACCACCGGCAAAACCGGCAATAACTTTGTTGTTGTACAAACGGCGAACTTTGCGGGCGTTGCCCTTCATTACGGTGTTACCAAGCGAAACCTGGCCGTCACCGCCGATGGCAACGTGGCCATCGCGGCGAACAGAAACAATAGTGGTCATGAATAAGCCCTGTGGCGTGATTAACTTAAGGCTTAAGTGTGGCTGCGCCGGGCGCTTTTCAAGTCCAGTTCCAGATCCTGCAGGTATTGATATTTTGCTGGCGTAGGCGGTTCATGTCTGAAGTGGCCTTACGCTTGGATTCATAAGGGCCTAACACCACCCGAAACCAAACACCATTAGTGCCTTCAGTACGGCGCACGGTTGAGGCAAAACCGGCAAAAGCGATTTGGGCTTTCATCGCTTCAGCCTGTTGTTCCTGGCGGAACGAGCCACACTGCATCTGATAAGGGCCACTGGATTGCTGTTGTACCGGCACTTCTACAATTACTTCTTTGTTTTCCAGCTCTTTAATGTATTGGTATGGCTCTTCAGTGGGTTTGGCTGGCAGCTCGTCTTTTTTAACAGCTTGTTCTTTTTTAGCCACCGGCGTTACCGGTGCAGCCGGTTGCTGATTTAAGTACCAGAGAAAATAAATAAAACCACTGACCAGTGTGAGGGTAACCAGAATTAACAACCAGGGTTTTTTCGGCGCGACAGCTTTGCTGTTGGCTCTGGCCGGACGGCGGCTGGCGGTTTTGGCCTTAGGCCGGCTGGCTTTAACGTAATCTTTTTGTGGCATAAGGTCAGGTAATTTGCTCAAACTTCGGGGCTTGGCGGCTATTCTACTAGGTTAAGCAGAAAAAGAAACAACAGTGCGGCTTCAGGTAAGATCGGTGGGGTCAACGTCCAGTTGCCATTTTACTTTTCGGCTTAATGGCCAGCTGTGCAGCTGTTGCAGCATATTATCCAGCGCACTGTGCAGCTGTGGCCTGCCTGTGCTGTACAATTGCAATTGCCAGCGGTATTTACCGGCCCGGCGCTCCAGTGGTGCCGGTATTGGGCCCAGTAGTTGTAAGCCGCTAAACTGACGGCTGTAGTCGGCCAATTGCTGCAGCCATTGCTGGCAAAGATCAGACTGATGCGCCTCGGCGCGAAACAGTGCCAGATGCTGAAAGGGCGGCAAACGGGTTTGCTCGCGCTCTTTCAGCGCACTGCGGGCAAAAGACGCATAACCGTTATTAATAATATCCTGCAGTAAAACATGTTCCGGGTAATGGGTTTGCAGCAGCACTTTACCGCCGCTGCTGCCACGGCCTGCGCGGCCGGCTACTTGCGTAAGTAACTGCGCCAGTTGTTCGGGGGCACGAAAATCGCTGCTGTACAGCGCGCCGTCAACGTCAACAATCACCACCAGGCTGACATTAGGAAAATGATGGCCCTTGGCCAGCATCTGGGTGCCGACAATCAGCCTGGCACCGCTTTGATGAATATCATCCAGTGCCCGGTGCAGCGCGCCTTTGCGGCGTGTGCTGTCACGGTCAAGCCGGGTAATGGCCACACCCGCAAATAACTGCTGCAGGTTTTCCTCTAATTGTTCGGTGCCCTGGCCCAACGGTTTTAGCTGGGTGCTGCCGCAACTGCCGCACTGGCGCGGCACGGCTTTGCTGGCGCCACAATGGTGGCACACTAACTGGCGGCTTTGTTTATGGTAGGTAGTAAAAGCGCTGCAGCGATGGCATTCGGTTAGCCAGCCGCATTCCTGGCAGCTTAGTGCCGGGGCAAAGCCGCGCCGGTTTAAAAACAACATCACCTGCAGGCCTAAATCTAATTGTTTTTTTATTTGTGCCAGCGTTTGGCTGGCCAGGCCAAACTGCAATACCTGCTGTTTTAAATCGACCAGTTCAAACACCGGTAAGGCCTGGCCTGCTGCACGGTCTGGCAGCGGTAAGTGGATAAAACGTTTATTCAGTGTGTTGTGCAGGCTTTCCAGGCTGGGGGTAGCTGAGCCCAACAGAATAGGGCAGTGCTGCAGCGCCGCGCGCTTAATGGCTAAATCGCGGGCGTGATAGCGAAAACCGTCCTGCTGTTTTAATGACTGGTCATGTTCTTCATCAATAATAATCAGCCCCAGGCGGTAAAAGGGTAAAAACAGTGCCGAACGGGTGCCGATAATAATAGCCGCGGCGCCGGTGCTGGCCTGCAGCCAGCAATGTAAGCGCTCGCTATCGCTAAGTGCAGAGTGCCAGCAGAGCACCGGAACATCAAACCGCGCCTGAAACCGTGCCAGTGTCTGCGGCGTTAAGCCAATTTCCGGCACTATCACCAATACCTGCTGTTGCTGATTAAGCAAGCCGGCAATGCTTTGCAGGTACACTTCGGTTTTCCCCGAGCCGGTAACACCTTCGAGCAATAAGCGTTCAAAGCGGCCGCAGGCCTGGTCAACTGCTGTAACCGCCAATGCCTGGGCGCTGGTAAGTTTAAGGCCTGTAGCGGGTTTTAGCGGTGCAGTAAAAGGTACCGGTGGCACAATCAGCTCTTCTGCCAGCTGTTTATCCAGTAACTGTTTTAAGGTGGCGCGGCTATGTTGCTGCAACAGCACTGATTCGGTTAACTGATGGCTTTGCAGTGCCTGCCACAGCGCACTTTGTTTGGCCGAGCGCTTTAATGCTGTAGCACTGAGTTGCTGGCCTGCAGTGGTCAGGCGATAGGCTTTAGGTTGGTAGTCTGTTAAGTTACGGCCTTCGCGCAGCAAAGCTGGCAGGGCGCTGATTAACACTTCACCAAGCGGGTAATGGTAATATTCAGCCGCAAAGCTTAGCAACTGGCACAGTAACGGTGGCAGCACCGGCGTGGTGTCGAGCAGTTGCAGTACGGTTTTTAGTTTGCTGGCATCAAAGCCATCGTCAGGTGCAAGTTGCCAGATAATGCCTACCAACTGGCGGTTACCAAAAGGCACAAGTACACGACAGCCAATCTGACAAGGTTGATCAGAGGCAATAAGGTAGTCAAAGTGTTGTCTTAGCGGCACCGGCAGAGCCACGCGTACTACAGTCACAACAGGGTCCTGTTAAATAGCAGCCTTCAAGTGTAAGGACAGCCCGGTTAAATGCCAAGTAAAACAAAATTTATTGCACCGGTGCATAAGCTGTTGCAACTTTTGTGGCTATCTATTAAGCTACGCGCCCTTAATTAACTGTAATTACGTATGGTGTCTGGCAACAATTTGACCAGATAGCGATACGGCCTAACGAGGTAACCCATGAAGCCAGGTATTCACCCAGAATATAAAGAGATTACTGCAACTTGTACTTGCGGTAATGCATTCAAAACTAAATCAGCACTGTGCAAAGACATCCACCTGGACGTTTGCTCAGCTTGCCACCCGTTTTATACCGGTAAGCAAAAAGTGTTAGACGTAGGCGGCCGTGTAGATCGCTTCAAAAAACGTTTCTCTGTACTGGGCAACCGTTAATCGGTTCTGTTACAGCAAAACAGAAAAAAGCACCTGCGGGTGCTTTTTTTGTGCCTGTAATTTGTGTCAGATGAGGAATTTATATTCAATATTGCTAAAAGAAATGTCGTTTGTCTGTCGTAATTGTTATAACAACTACTGGGTGCGACTAAAGTGGTATAGCCAGATAAACCATTTTGCGCTGGTACGATCAGACTGATTAAGGTTCTCTTACCGCTGGCAGCTCTTTAGAATAAGCCTCCCTCAGACGTAACTGTATAACAATAACTTTACGCTAAGCCCTACAACAAACGGCAGGATAAACAGATGTCAGATTTCAGAGAACAAGCACTGCGTTACCACGCAGAACCCACACCCGGCAAAATCAGTATTGAGATCAGCAAACCGGCCGAAACCGTTACTGATCTGGCTCTGGCCTACAGCCCTGGTGTGGCTGAGCCGGTACGCGAAATAGCTGCTGATATCGACAATGTGTACAAGTACACCGCCAAAGGCAATTTGGTGGCTGTAATTACTAATGGCACGGCTATTTTAGGCCTGGGTAATTTAGGGCCTATGGCCTCGAAGCCGGTAATGGAAGGTAAGGCATTGCTGTTTAAGCGTTTTGCTAACCTGGATTCGATTGATATTGAAGTAACACACCGCACCACAGAAGAGTTTATCAATACTGTCGCCAATATTGCCGACACCTTTGGCGGCATAAACCTTGAGGATATCAAAGCGCCGGAGTGCTTTGAAATTGAAAAAGAGCTGATTAAACGCTGCAAAATTCCGGTATTTCATGACGATCAGCACGGTACTGCTATTGTCACAGCCGCTGGCATGTTAAACGCACTGGAAATTCAGGGTAAAGATATTAAAAACGCAATTATTGTCTGTATGGGCGCAGGTGCAGCGGCTATTGCCTGTATGGAACTGCTGATTAAATGCGGTGCTCAGCGTGAACATATTTATATGCTGGATACTAAAGGTGTTATTCACACCCGCCGTGATGACCTAAACCAGTACAAGCTGCTGTTTGCCAACAATACTGATAAACGCACATTAGAAGATGCTTTAAACGGTGCTGATGTATTTGTTGGGGTGTCTGGCCCGGACGTATTACCGCCAGAGGCGTTAAAGTTAATGGCCGACAAGCCGGTTATTTTTGCCTGCTCGAATCCGGATCCGGAAATTAAGCCTGAGCTGGCCCATGCGATGCGCGACGATATTATTATGGCTACCGGCCGTTCAGATTATCCGAACCAGGTAAATAACGTGCTGTGTTTTCCATTTATTTTCCGCGGTGCTTTAGATGTACGCGCCAGTGTTATTAACGATGAAATGAAACTGGCGGCGGTAAATGCGATTAGGGCTATTGCTAAAGAGGCTGTGCCGCAGGAAGTGTTAACTGCCGCTAAGGTTGACCAGCTTAGTTTTGGTAAAACCTACATTATTCCTAAACCGATGGACCCGCGCCTGTTACCACGGGTTGCTCTGGCGGTTGCACATGCCGCAGTGGCATCCGGGGTGGCAAGGTTACCGTTGCCGGAAAACTACTATAGTTAATTGCCAGACTTAACTGCCATACCTAACCAGCGCAGTTAACATGCTGCAGAAACAGAACACCCGCCAACTGGCGGGTGTTCTGTTTGTTATTCTTCGTCGCTGTCAGCTTCAATAATAACCGGAATCGGTTTGCCCATGCTGGTTAAGATCTGGCGTACTTCTGCAGGGATCTGGTGCGGGTTATCTTTACGTAAATCTTCATCGGCTGGCAGTGGCTGGCCGGTAAATGCATGCAGAAACGCTTCGCATAATAATTCACTGTTGGTTGCATGTCGCAGGTTGTTTACCTGGCGGCGGGTGCGCTCATCTGTCAGCACTTTTAATACGTTCAGCGGAATAGATACGGTGATTTTTTTTACGAGTTCTGATTTTTTACCGTGTTCCGCGTACGGGTGAATATATTCCCCATTCCACTTAGCCATATGGTTACCTTGTATTAGTCATTATGTTGTATTGCTTTTCGCAAGTGGCGAAATTCTATCTTGTTATGCCGCGCAGTCAAATAGTGTACAACAAATAATGATTATAGACGGCTAAATGGTTTGACATCTTTATTTCTATCATTATACTTTTAGACGTCTAAACATCTAAATGAGGTTTCCCATGTCAAAGCGCCACGCCGCGACTATCGCTGCCCGGGCCGGTATCGCTCAGGACTCTGCTCATGCTGCGGTTACACCACCGCTGTATTTAACCTCAACTTATGAATTAAGAGCTTTTAAACAACCCGGCCCGTACGATTATTCACGCTCGAATAACCCGACACGGGATTTACTGGCCGAAACGCTGGCTGAGCTGGAAGGCGGGGTAAAAGCCATAGTGACCAGCACCGGCATGTCTGCCTGCCTGTTGGCACTGCAACTGCTGACACCGGATGATACGCTGGTGATCCCGCATGACTGCTACGGCGGTAGTTACCGGTTGTTTATTAACCTGGCACAGCGTAAGCGTGCTTTTAACCTGTTGGTGGTAAATTTTCAGCAAGCTGGCTGGGCTGAGCAAATCCGGGCTGTTAAACCGAAAATGATCTGGCTGGAAACGCCGTCTAACCCGTTATTGCAAATTACTGATGTGCGCGCAGTATGTGATTTGGCCAAAGTATTACAAGCATTGGTGGTGGTGGATAACACCTTTTTATCGCCGATATTACAGCAACCTCTGGCGCTGGGTGCCGATATCGTCGTGCATTCCACCACCAAGTATATTAATGGTCACAGCGATATTGTCGGTGGTGTGCTGATTGCAAAATCGCAGCAACTGGGCGATGAATTAAAATGGTGGGCTAATTGCCTGGGCATTACCGGTGCACCTTTTGACAGCTATATGACGCTGCGCGGCCTGCGTACACTGGAACCGCGGTTGCGTTTGCAGCAGGACAATACCGCCCGGGTAGTCGATTTTCTGGCAAAGCAGCCACTGGTGGCTAAAGTGTATTACCCCGGGCTGCCGCAGCATCCAGGCCATGCTATTGCTAAAGCCCAGCAAAGCGGCTTTGGTGCGATGTGCAGTTTTGATTTGGCCGCTGACGAAGCCTTACTGCCGGTGTTTTTCTCTGCACTGCGTTTATTTACCTTGGCCCAGTCATTGGGGGGTATTGAAAGTCTGGTGTGCCATCCGGGTACTATGACGCATGCATCAATGGATGCCGCCGCACAGAAAACTGCCGGTATCGGCGCTACGTTAATCCGTCTGTCGGTAGGTATTGAAAACGCTGATGATTTGCTGGCCGATTTACAACAGGCTTTTAACGCTGTGGCGCAACATAATCAGCAGAATCATCAGCAACAGCTTAACCAGCAGACTGACAGGTTAAAGCAACAGAATGAACAGCAACAGCAGCAGTTTCGGCTTAACCCGGCGCTCAGCGCTTTTTGGTAATACATGCTTTTGGTAATACATAATGCAAATTGAAGTGAAACAACAAATTAGCCCGGCAGCTCAGGTACATAAATTTGGCGGCAGCAGCTTAGCCAGTGCGCAGCGTTTTAGTGCTGTGGCCGATATTCTGCAACAGCAAAACCTGCAGCAAGCGCTGTGGGTGGTGGTGTCTGCGCCGGGCGATACTACCGATGCTTTACTGCATATTATTGCTTGTGCTGATGACACCGCCGCCCGCGACCAGGCTCTGGCCAGCTTGCAGCAACAGCTAAACCAATTGGTGGCCGAAACACTAACCGCAGCGGCGGCCACAACAGTGCAGACCCAATTGCAACACTGGTTAGCTGATGTACCAGAGGCACTGGCGCAGCAGCGGATAAATGATGTGCTGGCAATTGGTGAGCGCTTATCGGCTTCATTATTAAGCGAGCTAATAAAGCAGCGCGGGCTTAATGCTACTGCGTTGGATGCCCGTGATTTTCTACGTTTAAAGCAGCATCAGCCAGACTGGGCAGCATCAGCATCATTGCTGGCTGAATATACACAGCCAGACTGTATTCATATCGTTACCGGTTATATCGCCCGTGACGACAAAGGCCGCAGTATTACACTGGGCCGCAATGGCAGCGATTATTCTGCCACTTTGTTAGGTGCGCTGGTGCAGGCCGGTGAAGTAACGATCTGGACTGACGTTAAAGCTATTTATAGCGCCGATCCGCGCAAAGTTGCCTGTGCCATACCTTATAAGCAGGTGAGCTGGCAGCAGGCATGTCAGTTGGCGCAGCTGGGTAACCCGGTGTTGCATGCCCGCACTTTAGCACCATTAACCGGCACCGACACCGTATTGCAGGTACGCAGCAGCTATGAACCTGCGCAAGGTGGCTGTTGCGTGGCGCAGCCAGACATTACACAGCCTGGCGCTGCGCAACAGGGTTTTATTACTGAACTGAATGACGTGACCTTATTAACACTTCATCAGGACACGGCCGTTACTGCACAGAGGCTGGCGTTAGAGCTGCAGCAGCCGGTAATTGCACTGCCACAACAAGGTGACAACCTGTGCTGGTTGTTACCGGCGGCCTGTGCAGAGCAGGCACTGGCCTGGCTGGCAGAATTAAACGTACATGCAGTATGGGATACACAGCAATACTACGCCGTGGCATGGCTAAAAGCCGATCAGACAGAGCAGGCGGCACCGGCTGATCAACTGCTGCAGCAACATGGGGTATTGCATCGCTATGAAAACACCCAGCAACTAATTTGGTTGCTGGCTGAGCCCTTGTCGGCTGCGGTATTACAGCAATTGCATCAACAGTTAATTTTGCAAAAGCCAGTGTTACAACTGGTGGTGGCCGGTACTGGCAACGTTGGCGCTGAGTTTCTCTCTATGCTGGCAACGCAACAGCAACGCTTTGCCGCTAAGCTTAAACTGAATTTGGCCGCTGTACTGAACTCACGCCGTGCAGTGCTGGCAGACAGCGTAATGCCCGCTGACTGGCAAACCGCACTGGCCGCAGGTGACAACTGGCATGCAGAGCAACTAACCGCTTATTTGCAGGCCTTGCCGGCACCTAAAGTGCTGATAGATATTACCCCCAGTGGTGACTTTGCCCGTTTATACCCTGTGTTTATTGCTGCAGGTTGCGATATTATCAGCGCCAATAAACAGGGTGTAACTTTGCCAGGTGCTGAGTATCAGCAAATTAAACAGGCATTGGCACAGCATCAGCGACAATGGCTGAGCAACACCACCTGCGGTGCCGGTATACCGGTGCAGCGTACCTTGCAGGAATTATTAAGTGCCGGCGATCAAATAGCAGAGGTCAGCGGTATTTTCTCCGGTACGCTGTCGTGGTTATTATGTCAGTATGATGGCAGCAAACCGTTCTCAGATTTTGTGCTGGAAGCGCAGCAGGCCGGGTTAACCGAGCCGGACCCGCGCGATGATTTATCCGGCAAAGATGTACAGCGTAAGTTACTGGTACTGGCACGCGAGCTGGGTGTAACACTGGAGCTGGACGACATTAAATTGCAGCCCTTATTACCTGAGGGGCTGGAGCACGGCAACTGGCAGGATTTCTGGGCGAAGCGTGGCGTCCTTGATACAGAGCTTTCAGCAGTGTTTGCTAAGGCAAAAGCTCAGGGCGAGGTGTTGCGTTATGTGGCTGTTTTATCGCTGGAGCCTGGCAAAGTAAGTGCTAGTGTGTCACTGCAACAGGTTAGTCAGCAACATGCACTGGCAGCGATAGCACCTTGCGATAACGTCTTTGTTATCCGCTCTGGCTGGTACAATGCTAACCCGCTGGTATTAAAAGGCCCGGGTGCTGGCCGGGTAGTTACTGCCGGTGGTTTGCATGCCGATCTGGCTGTACTGGTTAATCAACTTATTGGCAAGGCCACTGCGCCTGCCTTACTGACGTAACAGAAAGAGAATCGTTATGGCATTTGCAAATGCACAATATTTAGACGCAATTAACCGTAACTTGCAGGATGTGGAAGGCAAGGTTAACGTCAGTTTTGAGTTTTTTCCGCCGAAAACGCCACAAATGGAACAAACCCTGTGGCAGTCAATTGAACGGCTTGCGCCGCTGGCGCCGTCTTTTGTGTCGGTAACCTATGGCGCTAATTCTGGTGAGCGTGACCGTACCCACGATATTATTAAGTCGATTAAACAGCGCACCGGCTTAATTGCGGCACCGCATTTAACCTGCGTCGATGCTACCAAGGACGATTTAATTGCTATTGCCAAAGACTATTGGCAAAACGGTATTCGCCATATCGTAGCACTGCGCGGTGATTTACCGCCCGGCAATACGTCAAAGCCAGATTTATATGCAGCAGATTTGGTAGAAATACTGCGCTCAGTGGCCGACTTTGATATCTCGGTAGCTGCATACCCTGAAATGCACCCGGAAGCACCTAATACGCAGTTTGACTTGCTTAATTTAAAGCGCAAAGTTGATGCCGGAGCGTCACGCGCTATTACACAGTTTTTCTTTGATGCAGAGAAATTTTTGCGCTATCGCGATCGCTGTGCGGCGATCGGCATTGATGTAGATATCGTGCCGGGTATTTTACCGGTAACTAATTTTCAGCAACTGAAGAAATTTGCGGCTCTGACTAACGTAGCGGTGCCAAATTGGATGCATAAAGCCTATGAGGGCCTGGAAAACGATGCCACCACCCGTAATTTGGTCGCCGCTAACATTGCCATGGAAATGGTGAAGGTATTAAGCCGTGAAGGCGTGGATCACTTTCATTTTTATACGCTTAACCGCAGCGAACTGAGTTACGCTATTTGCCATCTACTGGGAGTAAGGCCACAAGCTGCTGTTTAACCTGCTCTGACACACCTGTGCCCGTGATTAAGCGGGCTTTTTTCATTAACAAATGGACTTTTGCCGGGTTGGCGCCAACTGAAAATTGGGGTAATCTGAGCAGCATTATTGCTTTAGCAATTGCTTAATGAACAGGGATGAGTAGTAATGTCTGAAGTTCTCAGCTGGCGCTGTGTTGCCAGACACTCATTAATGCGCCATAGCTGGCTGGCACTACTGATGTTGTTGTGCAGCTGCGCAAGCCTTTTTGCCAGTGCCAGCCCGGCCAAACTAAGCAATTATTTTCAGGAAAGCTGGACCACCCGCGACGGCCTGCCGCACAACACCATAAACAGTATCAGCCAAAGCGAAGATGGTTATCTTTGGATAGCCACCTGGGAAGGTATTGCCCGCTTTAATGGCCGGGAGTTTAGTATTTTGGGCCGTGGGCCGCAGACAGGCCTGCCTGATTCCGGTATCAGAGCGCTGCGTAAAGATAATGCCGGCAACCTGTTGGTAGTGGGCGCGCGCGGCGGTTTTATCCGGCGTGTGGATAACAGCTGGCAAAGCTGGCCGGCGTTTAATGTTTTACTAAATGCCGTAGTTGAAGACAAACATGGCATGTTCTGGCTGGCCAGCGAGGGGGAAGGCTTGTTCCGCCAGGCACCGGATGGCAGCCGCAAGCAATATACCCAGGCTGATGGTTTACCCAGTGATGTTGTACACAGCTTAATGGTTGATAGTGTTGGCCGGCTGTGGATGGGTTCTGGTCGTGGCCTGGCCTGGTTGGATACAACACAGCCGCAGCCGCAAATAGTGGTAGTAGAGGACATACCTGCCGTGCCGGTATTTGTGTTAGCTCAGTATAACGACAAAGTGTTGGCAGGGACCGAGCGTGGCTTATTTAGCTGGCAAAATGGCCAAAGTGCATTGCTCAATGCTGCCTTAGCCGATTTACCGGTTTCATCATTGTTGTTAAGCAATGAGCAAATCTGGATTGGTACCACTGACCGTGGTTTGCTTCGTTACAGTGAGCAGGGGCTGGAGCAACTAACTATCGCCGGTGGCTTGCCAAATAACCGTATTTTATCGTTGTATCTGGATCGCGAGCAAAGTGTGTGGGTAGGCACTAACGGTGGCTTATTCCGTTTACGCGACGCACCTTTTATTACTTACACCGCCGAACTTGGGCTTGCCGGGGACTATGTGCGCAGTGTAATGGCGCACAGCGACGGCTCAGTTTGGATTGGCAGCAGCCAGGGTGTTAGCCGGTTGGCGGGGCGGCAGCTGGAAACACTGGATTTGTCTGCTGCCAGCCGCGGCCAGTCGGTATTAAGCCTGGCCGAGGCTACAGATGGCTCGGTATGGATTGGTACCTACACCGACGGCGTGCTGCTGTGGCAGGACGGTAAAATTGTCCGGCGGCTGGACCGGCAAAGTGGTTTGTTGGCCAATGAAATCCGTGCGCTGTTAGCGGCAAAAGACGGCGGGCTCTGGGTAGGAACAGCGCAGGGGCTTAACTATGTCGGCACTGACGGCATCAAAAACTTTACCACCACAGAGGGATTACCGGCACCGTTTATTATGGCGTTGTACCAGCACAGCGATGGCAGGTTGTTTATTGGTACCGGGGCTGGTGTGGCTATTATGCAGCCAGATGGCAGCATAATGCCGGTTGATTTCAGCAATCTGGACGGGGCGGAATACGCTTTTGGTTTTGCATTGGATAGCGGTGCTGATGCCATTTGGATGACAACCGACCGCGGCCTGGTTCACTACTCATTGAGCAGCGGCGAGTTAAAAATGTTGGGCCGAAATGTCGGCTTGCCGTTTGATAAGTTGTTTCAGGTGGTGATCGACAGACAACAGCACCTGTGGATCAGCAGTAACAGGGGCATACTGCGGCTGGAACGAGAGCATATTGCTGCAGTACTAAGTGGTGAGCGGCATCAACTTGACTATGAGTTATTTGGTGAAGGTGATGGCATGCAAAGTGCTCAGGCAAATGGTGGTTCTATGCCTGCTGCTACATTAGCACAGGACGGTGCTGTCTGGTTTGCTACCTCCAAAGGTGCCAGTATGGTGCAGCCGCAGGTGTTAAAACGCTTTGCGGCAAATATTCCGCCGATAGTGATCGAAAGCCTGAAAGTTAATGGCACTGAAAGACAGTTAACCTCTTCAATTCAGTTAGCTGCAGGGGTTAACCGGCTGGAATTTGCCTTTGCCGGGCTGGGTTTTGTTATGCCACAGCGTATTCAATATCGAACCAGGTTGCAGGGGTTCGATTCTGACTGGGTGGAGCGGGGTTCACAAAACGTGGCCGAGTACACCAACCTGCCACCAGGAGAGTATCGCTTTTTAGTCAGTGCAGCTTATCCGCAAGGCGGCTGGAGCGAACATGAAGCCAGCTTAAGCTTCACCATTTTTCCTTATATCTGGCAAAGGCCGGGTTTCTGGCTGGCGATAATAGGTTTGGTCACATTGCTGGGCCTGATAATGTTGCGCTGGCGTCTTAACGCTTTGCGCCGGCGTGAGCAATTATTACGTTGGCAGGTAGCGGAAAAAACCGTTGAATTACAGCAGCAGGCCGATCATTTAAAAGCGATAGATCAGGAACGTTCAGCTCTGTTGATACAATTAAAACGCCAGGCCGAAGAATTTGAGCAACAGGCACGGCGTGATGCGTTAACGGGGCTGGCGAACCGGCGCGCGTTTGATGAAGCACTGGCGCGTGAGTGCGCGCGCTCACGGCGTAATAATTTACCACTTTGCCTGGTGCTGTTGGATATAGATCATTTTAAACAGGTAAACGACAGTTACAGCCATAGCATTGGTGATGAAATACTCAAGTTGGTGGCCGCAGAAATTAGCAGCCATTGCCGGGCCGACGACACGGTAGCGCGCTGGGGGGGGGAAGAGTTTGCCATATTGTTGCCTAATACCACGGTAAAGGTGGCGCAGGATATTTGCGAACGAATGCGTCAGGCGATTATGCAGATTGATTGTGCAGTTTTTGCAGCAAACCTGCGTATTACAGTAAGTATGGGCATTGCTGAGTTTGCCGGAGAGGCACACTATGATAAGTTATTGTCACGTTCTGACAGCGCACTGTATAAAGCAAAGCAAAATGGCCGCAACAGGGTAGATGTTGCTGTTTAAGCATTATTACCATGAACTGTTTTGTATAAAAATTCACAAAAACAGAATAATAATTCTTGAAACTGCATGGCGGCCGTTCTACACTAGCGGCTGTTTCGTGCTATACCTATACGTTATTTACTGTTCGAGAGCCGTATCCGATGTTATCAACTGACAAATCTTCTTCTTTAGTACGCAGCATTGTATTAGGTGCTGCCGGTTACAGCGGTGCTGAACTGGCAGTGATTTTAGCGCGCAATCCCTATTTTGAACTTTGTGGTGCCTATGCTTCTGCCGGGCGCAGTGCAGAGCCGTTTTCTTCTTTGTATCCGCGTTACAAACAGCAGCTGGATATTCTGGTTCAGCCGTGGACGGATGAGCTGGCTGCAGGCTTAAACGGCAAAATTGATGTGGCTTTTTTAGCGCTGCCGCATGAAGCCAGCGAAGCGGTAACGCCGCTATTACTGGCACAAGGTATCGATGTGGTGGATTTATCCGGTGCTTTCCGGTTAAAGCAACCGCAGCTGTATCCGCAGTATTATGGTTATGAGCATCAGCATCCTGAACTGTTAGAAGAAGCGGTGTATTCCTTAATGGAATGGCAGAACACGCCATTGCCGCGGTTAATTTCTGTGCCTGGCTGTTATCCGACAGCCTGTACTTTAGCGCTGTTGCCACTGATTAAAGCCGGTTTGGTGGCAGATAACTGTATTCCTGTAATCAACGCTACCAGCGGTGTTTCCGGTGCAGGCCGTAAGGCGGCACTTAGCACCTCATTTTGTGAAGTCGGCTTAAATGCCTATGGCTTTTTTAAACATCGCCACCGGCCGGAAATAGAGCAAAACCTGGGCCGCAAAGTGGTGTTTACGCCGCATCTGGGCAACTTTAAACGCGGCATTCTGGCCACCAGTGTGGTAACGCTAAAAGCCGGCGTTACGCCAGAGCAGGTAAGTGCTGCCTTTACTAACGCCTATAACGGTAAGCCGTTAGTGCGTTTAGTGTCGCACTCACCTAATGTCGCCGATGTAGCCGGTACACCATATTGTGATATTTACTGGCAGCAGGATGGCGAGCAATTGGTGGTGGTATCAGCTATTGATAACCTGTTAAAAGGTGCAGCAGCTCAGGCGATGCAAGCGGCTAACGTGCGTTTTGCTAAGCCGGAAACCGCCGGTTTATTTGCCGGGGTGAGCCATGAATAATACCCCTCTGGTACTGAAAATGGGCGGCCGCCTGTTGCAGGATGACAGCGCGCTGGATGCCTTGCTGGCAGTGTGTGCTGAATTAAAGCAGCAGTATCCGCTGGTGCTGGTGCACGGCGGCGGCGATCAGGTTGATCAGTGGCTGGCCAAATTTGGTTTTCACACTGAAAAACTCGATGGCCAGCGTATTTCACCTGCTGAGCAAATGCCGGTGATCGCCGGTGCTTTAGCCGGTGCCGTTAATACGCACATGGTAGCGCGTGCCTCATTACAGGGTTTAAAGCCAGTCGGGTTAACGCTGTCTGCCGGTAACAGCTGCCGCTTTGAATTAAATACCAAACTGGGAGCTGTTGGCGTGGCTAAACCACAAGACGGCAGCTTATTACAAAATTTATTGTCTGCCGGTTTTACACCGGTATTCAGCTCGGTTGGTCATGGCGAGCAGGCGCAATTATTAAATGTAAATGCCGATTTAGCTGCTGCCGCTATTTGTCAGCTGGTACAGGGGCAATTGGTGTTGCTGACCGACGTGCCGGGTATTTTAGATGGCGAAGGTAAGCTTATCAGTGAGCTTAATGGAGCTCAGGCGGCAGAATTAGTCACCCAAGGTATTATCAAGGGTGGTATGAAAGTAAAACTGGATGCCGCTTTAGACACCGCTCAGGCACTGCGACGAAGTATCACCGTCGCGGGCTGGCAACACCCGCAAGATTTGTTAAATCTGATGCGACAGCAAGCAGTAGGCACGCGCATCGTCTGTTAGTCCCTTAAACAAGGATGCCGCACTGGCGGCAGATCAGCTGAAAATGAGTAAACTGAACCAACTATTGAGTCTGGCTGAATTAAGCCCGGCAACGCTTAACGATTTGCTGAATTTAGCGTTGAATGTAAAGCAGCAACCGCAGAAATACACTCAGGCGCTGGCGGGCAAAAGCATAGCGCTGATTTTTGAGAAGCCATCGCTGCGTACCCGCGTTAGTTTTGATGTGGGTATTTATAAGCTCGGTGGCCACAGTGTGTATCTGGATCAGCAAAACGGCGCTATGGGTAAACGCGAAACCGTCGCCGATTTTGGCCGTAATCTGGCCTGCTGGACCGATGCCATAGTGGCGCGGGTCTTCTCGCAGCAAACACTGGAGCAACTGGCACAGGCCAGCCATAAACCGGTGATTAACGCGCTGAGCGATTTATATCACCCATGCCAGGCGCTGGCTGATTTACTGGCGCTAAAAGAGCGCTTTGGCGATCTGAGCAAAGTGCATCTGGCTTATGTCGGTGATGGCAACAATGTCTGCCATTCGCTGATGATTGGCGCCGCGCTTAGCGGTATGAAGATGACAGTGGTAACGCCACAAGGCTTTTCACCGGATGCCCAGGTGCTGCTGAATGTGCAGAAAATTGCTGCCGACACCGGCGCTGTGCTGGAGCTGAGCCCGCATTTATCCGCCGCCGCCGGCGCCGATGCTATCTATACTGATACCTGGCTATCGATGGGCGATAAAGCCGATCCTGAACTTATTGAGCGGGTGTTTAAGCCGTATCAGATCAATACCGCCGTGATGCAACGGCTGGCGGTAAAATATTTTATGCACTGTTTACCAGCGCACCGTGAGCACGAGGTTACCAGCGAGGTACTCGACAGCGAGGCGTCACTTGTATTACTGCAGGCGGAAAACCGCATGCATGCCCAGAATGCCGTATTAATCAGTTTATTTGCGTGAGGACACTATGAGTATTAAAAAAGTCGTTTTAGCCTATTCCGGCGGTCTGGACACTTCGGCTATCGTGCCCTGGTTAAAAGACAACTATAACTGCGAAGTGATCGCCTTTGTCGCCAACGTTGGCCAAGGCGATGAGGAACTGGCCGGTGTTGAGCAAAAAGCCATTAACTCCGGTGCCAGCAGTTGCCATATCGTTGATTTACGCGAAGAGCTGGTAAAAGAAGTGATCTACCCGACACTGAAAACCGGTGCCGTATACGAAGGCCAGTATCTGCTGGGTACTTCTATGGCACGGCCTGTTATTGCCCGTGCTCAGGTAAAATTGGCGCTGGAGCTGGGCGCCGATGCACTGTGCCATGGCTGTACCGGTAAAGGTAATGATCAGGTGCGCTTTGAGGGCGCTTTTGCTGCGCTGGCACCGCAGTTAGCAGTGATCGCACCATGGCGGGAGTGGCAATTTAACTCACGCCAGTCATTGCTGGATTACCTTGCAGAGAAAAAGGTACCAACCACGGCGTCTGCTACCAAAATTTACAGCCGTGATGCTAACTTATGGCATATCTCACATGAGGGCGGCGAGCTGGAAAACCCCTGGTGTGAACCGTCAGACCAGGTATGGATGTGGACCAAATCACCGGAGCAGGCACCGGATCATGCTGCCTATGTTGAGCTGAGCTTTGATAAAGGCGAGCTGAGCAAAATTAACGGCCATGCCGTTGCGCCGGTAGCAGCGATTGAATTGTTAAACGAAATCGGCTCTGAGCATGGTATTGGCAGGATTGATATCGTCGAGAACCGCTTAGTTGGTATGAAGTCCCGCGGCTGTTATGAAACACCGGGCGGCACCATTTTAATGGCGGCGTTAAAAGGCCTGGAAGCGCTGGTATATGACCGCACTTCACTGAAATACCGTGAAGAAGTCGGCCAGGAATTTGCCCAGCTGGTATATGACGGCCGTTGGTTTACGCCGTTAAAAGATGCCCTATTGGCGGCGGCAACTTCGCTGGCCGAACAGTTAACCGGTGATGTGGTAATTAAGCTGTATAAAGGTAATGTTACCGTGGCCAAGCGCCGCTCGCCTAACTCGCTGTACTCTGAAGCTTTTGCTACCTTTGAAGGCGATGAAGTGTACAACCAGAAAGATGCGGCCGGCTTTATTCGCTTGTACAGCCTGGCCAGCCGCATCCGTACGCTGCACCAGCAACAAAAGGGTTAATTATTATGGCTATGTGGGGCGGACGGTTTCAGGAAGCAACCCTGGCGGAGTTTCGCGATTTTAACGACTCGCTAAGCTTTGATTATCTGCTGGCGCAACAGGATATTCAGGCCTCGCGCGCCTGGGCGCAGCAATTGGCGCAGGCCGGTATTATCAGCAGCGACGAAGCGGCGCAGCTCGATGCCGGGCTGGCCGATTTAGCAGTGGCGATAGATGCCGACCCTAAGTTGCCGCTGCAAACCAGCGAAGAAGATATTCACAGCTGGGTTGAAGCGCAGCTAACCGCAAAGCTGGGGGCAGTGGCGAAAAAGCTGCACACTGGCCGCAGCCGCAATGATTTAGTAGCAACTGACTTGCGCTTGTGGAGCAAACTGAATGCACAAAGTGTGCGTCAGTCTTTACTTGGTGCCATAGCGGCCTTGCTGACCTTTGCAGAGCGTGCCGGTACGGCGGTAATGCCCGGTTTTACCCACTTACAGCGGGCTCAGCCGGTATTGGTAGCGCACTGGGCACTGGCCTATGTTGAGATGTTTAAACGCGATGTCAGCCGCTTAGACGATGCGCTGACGCGGATGGATGTGTGTCCGCTCGGTTGCGGTGCCTTAGCCGGCACCGGTGTCGCAGTTGATCGTGAGCAGCTGGCACAGCGGTTGGGTTTTAGCAGCGCTGCGCTAAACAGCCTGGATGCGGTATCAGACCGTGACTACGTGGTGGAGTTATCTGCCGCGGCCAGCATCTGTATGACGCATTTATCACGCTTATCCGAAGATGTTATTTTTTTCTGCTCCGGCGAAGCGGGCTTTTTCAAACTGGGCGATGCGATAAGCTCCGGCTCATCGTTAATGCCGCAAAAGAAAAACCCCGACGTGTTTGAGTTACTGCGCGGCAAAACCGGCCGTGTACTGGGCCATTTAGTGGCGATTTTACATGTACTAAAAGGCTTACCGTTGGCTTACAACAAAGATATGCAGGAAGACAAGCAGGGCTTTTTTGACCTGATGGCGACGTGGCAGCAATCTTTGCTGGTATTGGCCACGGTACTCCCGCACTTAAGTGTTAACGAGGCACAGTGCCGCCAGGCGGCAGAGCTGGGCTACAGCAACGCCACTGACTTAGCCGATTACTTAGTTAGTAAAGGTATGCCGTTTCGTGATGCACACGAGGTAGTCGGCGAGCTGGTATTGCATGCGGCTAAGCAGCAGCTGGCGCTGGAAGCCTTGCCTCTGAGCGAGTTACAGCAGTTTAGCAGATTGATTGGCGAGGATGTCTATCCGGCGCTGCAACTGGAAGCCGGTTTACAAAAACGTGCAGCCCTGGGCGGTACTGCACCGCAGCAAGTGCTCGCGGCCCTGGCACAGGCAAAGCAGTGGTTTGAATCAGCCTGACTCTTATCATATTGATAAGTATTAAAAAGCCCGCAATGCGGGCTTTTTAATTATCTGCAAGCAATACAGAAAGTCAGAACAACTCAACTTCCTCTTCGTCCTGCTTTTTATCCTGTGCTTTATCAAAACTGATTTGCTGAATATTGGCGGTAGCATACTGCTTAGGCTCTGTACCGGGTTTAAAGTATTCAAAAGCACTGGTGTAGTCGGTACGGTTGGTCAGCAGGCCGGTTTGTAAGTCGATACGTACAGATGATAAACCGACAGGCGCATTAGCTGGCTGCTCCGGATATTGCGGTAAAGCCGTTTCCATGTAAGTAAGCCAGGCGGGTAGTGCAGTACGGGCGCCGGATTCAGTACCTGCGCTTTGCTGCTGGCCCATATTGGCATGCCATAAAGCACGGCCCAGGCTGCGGTTAGCGTCGTCAAAACCCACCCACACTGTTACAGCCAGATCCGGGGTAAAACCAGAGAACCAGGTATCTTTAGAGTCATTGGTGGTACCGGTTTTTGCCGAAATATCGCGTCTTTTCAGGCGCTGCACGCGCCATGCAGTGCCATTCCAGCCTGTGCCATGTTGCCAGCTGCCACCACCCCAAACACTGCTTTTTAGCGCATCGGCAATAAGAAAGCTGTTTTGCTCAGAAATAACCTGCTCAGCCTGTTTTACTGACTGCTCTGCGATGTCTTGCTGGTTTAATGGCGTATCAAGTGACAAGGTATTAAATAACTGATCCATCTGGGCTTCAGCATCACCAGGCTGTTCGGCTGTCTGCTGTTCCGCAGGCGTTGTGTCGCAGCCCTGGCAGGCGGTGACAGGGTTGTGCTGATACAATAGCTCACCCTCTTCACTCAGTATTTTCTCAATAACGTAAGGCGTTACCAGATAGCCGCCATTAGCAAATACTGCATAGCCTGTTACCAGTTCCAACGGCGTTAATGAGGCTGAACCTAATGAAAGGGTTTCATTGCGCGGTAAATCACTGGGCGTAAAACCAAAGCGTTGCAGGTGGGTAATAATGTTATCTATACCCACTGCTCTGAGCAGACGAACTGACACTACGTTTTTTGACTTGGCCAGTGCTTCACGCACGCGGATTGGGCCGTCGTAAACTGCCGGAGAGTTTTTCGGCCGCCAGGCAATACCTGCATTGCTGTCCCACTGATGAATAGGAGCATCATTCATAATGGTTGCCAGCGTATGGCCATGCTCCAGCGCGGCAGAATAGATAAAGGGTTTTATGTTTGAACCCACCTGCCGTTTTGCCTGCGTAACACGATTAAACTGGCTTTGGCTAAAGCTGTAGCCACCAACCAGCGAGCGGATAGCACCATTATGCGGATCAATTGCTACTATGGCACTACTGGCCTGGGGTACCTGGCTGAGGCGCCATTGGTCGTTCTGCTGGCGCAGCAAAACGTGTTGTCCGGGCTTAACAATAGCAAAAGCCGTTTTTGGTGCGACGCCCTGACGTTCATCAGTTTGAAAAGTACGAGCCCACTTCAGGCCGTCCCATTGCAATGTGACTTCCTGACCACCGGCAATAATCGCATCGGCACTTTGTTCATGCACTGCTGTAATAATGGCTGAACGTAAGTCTTCAATGCTACTTTGTTTATCAAGGTAGGCAAGAATTTCTTCTGCGCTTAGCGGATCTTCCTGTTCAAACTTATGCTCTGCGTTTTCTGCTTCAACCAGAGTTGATTGCCATAGCTCTGCTACCGGCCCTCTGTAGCCATGGCGTTCGTCGTAGTCATACAGGTTTTGCTGCAATGCGTGTTTTGCTTCTGCCTGCTGCTTGCTCTGAATAGTGGTAAACACTTGTAAGCCTGCAGAGTAGGCAGTTTCTTCGCCAAAGCGATTGACCATGTCCTGACGCACCATTTCAGCAATATAAGGTGCAGAGGCGGTAATTTGGGCACCATGCAAGCGGCTGGTAACCGGAGCAGCAATGGCCAGATCGTAAGCGGCTTTGTCAATTACGCGTGTTTCCAGCATACGGCCAAGCACAACATTACGGCGTGCTCTGGCATTAGATGCCGAGCGCACAGGATTGAGCGCAGAGGGGGCTTTAGGTAAACCGGCAATAATAGCAATTTCATCGACAGTTAATTCGTGCACCGTTTTACCAAAATACACCTGAGCTGCAGCACCCACACCGAAAGACCGTTGACCCAGCTCTATCTTATTTAGATAAAGCTCGAGGATCTGATCTTTTGTTAGTAGTTGCTCTATATGAATCGCTAGAAAAATCTCTTTGATTTTACGAACTATCTTCTTTTCGCGGCTTAAAAAGAAGTTCCGCGCCAGCTGTTGGGTAATAGTGCTGGCACCCTGACTGAAATCGCCCGATGATGCCACTACCGTAACAGCACGGAAAATACCGATGATATCTATACCGGGGTGTTCATAAAACCTTGTATCCTCAACAGCTAAGAATGCCTCTATTAACAAAGGCGGCATTTCTTCCAATTTAAGTGGAATACGGCGTTTTTCACCAAATTGCGAAATCAGTTCTCCGTCTGCAGTAAATACCTGCATCGGCGTTTGTAGTCTTACATCCTGCAAGGTTGTGACGTCTGGAAGATCATCTTTAAGATAAAAGTAGATCCCAGCGATCGAAATGATGCCAAAGACGATCATTAGCAGGCTAAGAATTAAAAGTTTTTTAACCCAAGACACTGAATAGCCCCAATTTTTACTCCCAATTCCTTTACAACGCTGCTAGTATATATTTATTAGCATTAGATTAAACGCTTTTTCTTGCCAAAAATTAGCGACTAAGCTATCAATGAGACAATTATAATCATAACTATAAATTGGTCGCAGGGTGCTATGATAAATCGCCTGTTTAGTAAACAAACGCCCATGATGGTTGGGATTGACGTTGGTGCACACTCCGTCAAAGCTGTGTTACTTAGCCAGCATAATGGTGTTTACAAAGTGGAAGCCGTTGCAGTTGAGCCAATGGCGAAAGGTGCTATGTCTGATCGTGAGATACAGGACATAGAGGCCGTAGGCAATGTGCTTAGCAAGATCCGCAAAAAGATCCCCCGTTCAGTAAAATTTGCTGCCGCCGCCGTTTCCGGATCTACCGTGATCAGCAAAGTCATTTTCATGGATGTGTCCTTAACGGATGCTGAACTGGAAAGCCAGATTGAAGTAGAAGCAGACACGTTAATTCCTTACCCATTAAATGAAGTTAGCCTGGACTTTGAAAAGCTGGATGTGAACGAAGCTGATCCTTCCAAAGTTAATGTGCTGTTAAGTGCTGCCCGCACAGAAAGTATTGAGGCGCGTGTTGCTGCATTAGACAATAGCGGATTCACGGCAAAGGTGGTGGATATTGAAAGCTATGCTTTAAGCCGCGCTGCACAACTATGTTTGAAACAATTACCAGATGATGCGCATAAAAAAGTGGTTGCTATGGTGGACATAGGCGCCACCATGACCTTACTCAGCATTATGGAAAATGGCAAAACACTGTATACCCGTGATCAGGTATTTGGCGGCGATCAATACACCCGTAGTATTTTATCTTATTACAATAAAAGCTACGACGAAGCAGAACAAGCCAAAGTAAACAGCGATTTGCCACCAAATTACACCTTTGAAGTTTTGGCACCATTTCAGACTATGCTGCTACAACAGGTACGCCGCGGTATCCAGATGTACCTTACCAGCAGTGGTAAAGACACTGTGGATTACCTGGTGTTGTCTGGTGGCACTGCGCTTATAGAAGGTATTGATAAGCTGCTGATTGATGAGTTGGGCATTCATACCGTGGTGGCGAATCCTTTTAAAGCCATGGAAGTGGCCACGTCTGTTGACCGTGATCAGCTTAACCGTCATTCATCGCAGTTAATGGTTGCCAGCGGTCTGGCGTTAAGGAGTTTTTCATCATGGCATATATAAACCTGTTGCCGTGGCGGGAAGCGGCGCGTAAAGAGCAGCAGAAACAATACCTTACAGTGCTTACGGCAACAGCGGTAATGAGTTTTTTACTTATATTTCTGGTAAACATAACCTATAACGCCCGTATTGACGGACAAACTCAGCGCAACCGCTATCTGGAAAATGAAATTAAGGTGCTGGATCAACGCATAGCGGAGATCCGCACGCTAAATGACACGAAGAAAAATTTACAACAGCGTATGTCACTGATTGAACAGCTGCAAGGCAGCCGTAATCTGGGGACGCAAATTATGGACGCTATCGCCCAGTCAGTGCCTGCCGGGGTTTACCTAACTCAGCTGGATAAAAAAGGTACGGCTTTGCTGTTAATTGGTAAAAGCGAATCTAACAACCGTTTATCTAATTTATTACGCGAAGCAGAAGAGTCAGAATTGCTTTCCAGCCCATTGTTGGAATTTATCGAGGCTGGTAAAGATAATACCAGCTTATTAAGTAATTTTAAGATGCACCTCAAAGTTGAAGGTTACGAAGCGGTGCAGGGCTCTGACGCCCCTGCAACTCCGGTAAAAGGTGGTGCTAAATGAATCTGAATCTATCTGAGATTGATATCAATGATCTGGATTTTCAGAACATGGGTTCCTGGCCTGTTGCCGCAAAGATCATCTTTGCTGTAATACTTGCACTTTTAGTATCGGTATTAAGTTATTTCCTGCTGGTTGACAGCAAGATTGATGAGTTGGCTTTTGCACAAAAAAAGGAAGTTGAGTTACGCCAGCTTTACCGCAGCAAATATGCATTTGCAGTAAATCTGGATTTATATAAGCAGCAAATGGTTGAGATGGAGCAAACGTTTTCGTTTTTGCTAAAACAGTTGCCAACAACGCATGAAACACCAGGCCTGCTGGATGACATTACCTATGTTGGAACCACCAGTGGGTTAACTTTTATTCGTATTAACTGGGAACCGGAAATAGAAAAAGAATTTTATACTGAGTTGCCAATAAAAATAGAAGTAGTAGGTGACTACCACCAGTTTGGTAATTTCGTCAGTGAAGTCGCTAAATTGCCGCGTATTGTAAGTTTGCATGACTTTTCTATTCAAACCGAACCAAACGAAAGGCTACGTTTTAATGTAGTGGCAAAAACCTACCGCTATAAGGAGGTTCAGCCATGATAAGACCAATGTGTGTTGTTGGGTTGAGCTTACTACTAAGCGGTTGTTTTAATGATTTGAGCGGTGTGCAGCAGTACATTGCCGAAGTAAAATCCAGCACCAAAGCCCGTGTAGAACCGTTGCCAGAAGTTAAGGAGTTTGTTCATATTCCTTATCGCTCTCAGGACGTACGGAGCCCCTTTGCCGCACCAAGGCCAGAGGCGGTACAGGATAAGTTTCTGCAGGTGCAAGACTGTTTGCATCCAGACCCGAGGCGCAGGAAAGAACCATTAGAAAAATACGCGCTGGACAACTTAAAGATGCGTGGCACCTTGGGCGATACAGGTAATATCTGGGCGCTGATTGAGGCCTCTGACAAAACATTGCACCGGGTAACCCTGAGCAACCACGTAGGATTGTTTCACGGCAGGGTGATTAATGTGGAGCCTACTCATATAGAGTTGCTGGAATTGATCCCCGATGGCGCGGGTTGCTGGAAAGAACGGACGACCATGTTACAGATGACTGATCTGTCATCTGCGGCGAGTAATTGACAGGTATGCGAGTAAATCATGGATAAAATAATCAAAATAATGTCTGGCAGACTCCAGTGCACAGCTATGTGCTTTGCAGCCTTAATGTTACTGTCGTTGCCCGCAGCAGCTGTGCCCCTGTTATATGATGTCAGATACAACCCGTTGCTGACAGGTGAAACAGAAATTGAGTTTATTTTTGATGAAGAGTTGTACGCAGATCCGAGTATTCAGGTGTTCAATGAACCTGCTCGTATTGAATTATTTTTTGATAACTCAGATTACGAAGAAAAATTAAACGAAGTACTGATCGATAAAGCCGGGGTAAAACGTGTTACGTCTGAATTTGTCGGTGAAGGGTTTAAAACTGTTATCTATCTGGATTATCTGAAAATTTATCGTACCCGGGTCAGAGGTAATGTTTTTCATATTCATATTTCCGACAACCCTACTTCAGGTAATGTTGGTTCAGTGGCCGATGTCACCCCCACTTATATTAACCGGGTAAATGCAATTGATTTTCGCCGTGGTGATAAAGGCGAAGGCCACGTATTGGTGTTTTTACGCGATAACACCGCCGCTGTTGATGTAGCCGAGCGTTTAGGGAAACTGGAAGTTGAGTTTCATAACACCGATATTCTCGACGAGTTGTTGTATCAGTTGGATGTAGTTGATTTTGGTACTATTGTAAAAGGTATAGAAACCTTTAAAGAAGGCAGCTCTACCCGTCTGGTGGTAGATACTACTGCAGAGTTTACCTTTACCTATCAGCAAATCGATAACATTTTCACGTTGAATGTGGAGCGCGATACCACCAACCGCAGCATTCTTGGCGGCGGAAAAGAGTATAAAGGCCGGGCAATTTCATTGAATTTCCAGGATATCCCGGTGCGTACCGTACTACAGATTATTGCTGATTATAACGGCTTTAATCTGGTAACCAGTGACTCTGTAACCGGCAATATTACGTTGCGTTTAGATGGTACGCCCTGGGATCAGGCTCTGGATATTGTGCTTAGGGTCAAAGGTTTAGATAAGCGGATGGAAGGCAATATCCTGATGGTAGCGCCAACCGAGGAGTTGGCAGCGCGTGAAGCCAGAGAACTTGAGGCCAGACAAACAGTGGCCGATCTGGAGCCTTTGTACTCGGATTTCCTGACAATTAATTACGCCAAAGCGGCTGATTTAGCCGGGTTATTATCAAACAAAGATGCAACCATGCTGTCATCCCGCGGTTCTGTTAATGTGGATGAGCGTACCAATACCATCTTAATTAAAGATACCGCCCGTAATATTGAAAGCGTCCGTAAGTTAATAGAGCGGCTGGATATTCCGGTACGGCAGGTACTGATTGAATCGCGCATGGTAACCGTGCGTGACAGTGTTACTGATGAGCTGGGTATTCGCTGGGGCTTTAGCGACCAGCAAAGCAGTGGCAGCTCTAATCAGGGTACATCAGGCTCTGCAGGTGGCGCCAACAGTATTGCTAATGGTGTGATCCCTTCACTTGATGATCGCTGGAATGTGAACTTACCTGCCAGCAACCCGGCAGGTAGTATTGCTTTTCATATCGCCCGCCTGGCAGATGGCACCTTACTGGATCTTGAACTTTCAGCCCTTGAGCAAGAAAACAAAGGTGAAATTATCGCCAGCCCGCGTATTACTACGGCAAACCAGAAAGAAGCCAGGATAGAGCAGGGTGTTGAAATCCCCTATGTACAGGCTGCATCCAGCGGTGCTACCACCGTGGAGTTTAAGAAAGCGGTATTAAGTTTAACAGTAACGCCCCAGATCACCCCGGACAATAAAATCATCCTGGATCTGATTATTACCCAGAATACCCGTGGTGAAACGGTGCAAACCCCAACCGGGCCAGCAACAGCCATTGATACACAACAAATACAAACCCAGGTCTTGGTTGATAATGGTGAAACCATCGTTCTAGGTGGTATTTACCAGCAGCAAATTCTATCGACAGTTAATAAGGTGCCGTTATTTGGTGATATTCCTTATGTCGGCGTTTTGTTCAGATCAACCCGTGAAGTTAATGAAAAGAATGAGTTACTAATTTTCGTAACACCAAAAATCATTACTGACGGCCTGTGAGCTGACAACATAAGCACTGCTGTAGCTGCGCTGGCAGCGGTGCTGGAGGTTTGAGAATTAGCTTGCCAACAAAAGGCTATTCCTGACATAATTCAGCGCTTCAAATTTTCGTGGGAGCCTTTTGGTCCTTGAATTCAACTTTTCACTGAGTTAGCTGATTAGTAATACTACCTATGGCAGAAAAACGTAATATCTTCCTTGTTGGCCCAATGGGTGCAGGCAAAAGCACAATTGGACGTCACTTAGCAGACATGCTTCATCTTGAGTTCTACGATTCGGATCAGGAAATCGAGCGCCGCACCGGTGCAGATATTGCCTGGGTATTTGATCTGGAAGGTGAAGAGGGTTTCCGCGTACGTGAAGAAACTGTCATTCAGGATCTGACCGAACTACAGGGCATTGTGCTGGCTACTGGCGGTGGATCCGTACTGAGTAAAGAGACCCGTAACCGCTTGTCTGCGCGCGGTATTGTAGTGTATCTTGAGACACCAATTGAAAAGCAGGTTGCCCGTACTCAGCGTGATAAACGCAGGCCGTTGCTGCAAACTGAAGAAGCACCCAAAGAGGTTCTGGAGCGTCTGGCGGCTGAACGTAACCCGCTTTATGCAGAAATTGCTGACTTTACAGTGCGTACGGATGAGCAAAGCGCTCGTGCTGTAGCCAGTCAGATTATAGAACAACTGGGTTTCTAACCAACATCTACCGGGGAGCTGCTGATGCAGAAAGTTGAAGTCCAACTTGGCGAACGCAGCTACACCATCTCTATCGCTGATAATTTTCAAGGGCTAGAACCTGCGCTGGCGAACTGCCGTCAGGTTGTTATTATCTCTAACCCCACCGTGGCCCCACTTTATCTTCAGTCTGTGCAGCAATTGTTTACCGGCTGCACAACACTACATTTCTTACTGCCTGATGGTGAAGCCTATAAAACCTTAAGTTCGTTTGAACAGGTTATGGGTTTTTTGCTGGAACAGCGCATGTCCCGCGATGCACTACTGGTTGCACTGGGCGGTGGGGTAATTGGCGATCTTACTGGTTTTGTTGCTGCCTGTTATCAGCGCGGTGTGCCCTTTTTACAAATTCCCACTACGTTATTATCTCAGGTCGATTCTTCTGTGGGTGGTAAAACAGCCGTAAACCATCCGCTTGGCAAGAATATGATCGGTGCTTTTAAACAACCTGCTCAGGTACTGATTAATACTGCAGTGTTATCAACGTTGCCTACGCGGGAGTTTGCAGCCGGTATGGCAGAAGTGATTAAGTATGCCCTGATAGCTGACGCTGAGTTTTTCAGCTGGCTGGAACAGAAACAACAGCTTATTCAACAACAGCATGCTGCTACACTGGCCGAGATGATTCGCTACTGTTGCCAAATGAAAGCTGATATTGTCAGCCGCGATGAAACAGAGCAAGGCGAAAGAGCACTGCTTAATTTAGGCCATACTTTTGGCCATGCTATAGAAGCTTATCTGGGTTATGGCGAATGGCTGCATGGCGAGGCGGTGGCAGTAGGTATGGTAATGGCCGCTGAACTGGCTTTCAGTCGGGGCGATTTGCAAGCAGCAGACTTAACACGTATTAATGCATTATTGCTGGCATTTTCATTGCCGGTTAAACCTCCAGAAGGTATGCATATTGGCGATTTTATGCCTTACATGAAAACGGATAAAAAAGTTAAAAACGGCAGTATGCGTTTTGTGTTACCAACCGCGTTTGGCGCCACAGCTGTGGTAGATAACGTAACCGAAACGGAACTTTTCAGGGTATTTGCTGATGGAAACAACTGAACTGCAGGCAAAGTTAGCATCGTTTGACCACTTGCTGCCATCGCAGCGGGAATGGACAGAACGGTTGCTGTTCCAACTGGCGTTTAATGATGTTGATCATATTGAGGCTGTTGGTGCAGTGGGCAGCGGTAAGTCAACACTGGCATTGACACTGGCTGAGCTGTTTTCCGAGCAATATAACGTTGCTTTGCTCAATACCGCCGCAGGTGATGATCAGGTTGCAGGCCAGTTAATGCAGCAATGGTTTGGTTTGCCAGCCCAGGCTGGTGTCGCGTTGTCGGAACAAATAGCGGCCCAGGCCGGTACAATGCCGTTGCTGCTTATCATTGATAATACCGAGCAATTTAGCACTATTTTGCCACAGTTACAGAATTTATCCTGTTTGCTGTTTAGCTTTTCCGGCAAACCCTTATTAGACGACGGCTTAACGCTTACCATCAATCGGCCTACATCCGCCGATGCAGAATCCTTGCTGCTAGCAGAACAACTTAATCCACTGGAAATTACCACTCGTCTGGCTGATGCTGATGGCAACCTGCACTTGTTATTGCGTCCCGCGGCGCAAGCCAGGTCTGCTGCAATAATACCAGAATACACTAAGCCTGCTATGCCGCCGTTTAAAGCGGTATATATTGTGATAGCGGTAGTTTTGGTGGCTATGTTGCTTTATTTTTTCTGGCCTGAAAGCGAAACACCTGATACGCCAGTGCGTATACCGGTGCCGATACCAGCAGTTACGCCAGAGCCAGAAGACGTTATCGCAGAACAAGACACCGCTTTTGTAGAGCCTGTACCTGAACCAGAACTGATCCCGACAATTCCACCTGCTGCGCCAGAGCAAATCGTTACAGACGATAGTGCGATTGAAGCTGAAAATGCAACCGTGCCGGCAGAGCAAGCCGTATCAGAACCGGATGCGCCAGAGGTTGAGGAACCGCTTGTAGTAGAGTCTTTTAAGTATGATGAAACCGAACTGCTCGGCATGGACAAACAACAGGTAGCACTGCAGCTTGCCGTATTGTCCAGTGATGCGTCCTTACAGCGCTTTAATAAGGCTTATCCACAGCTGGGCAGCCTGGTTTATCAGCGTAACTGGCAGGGTAAAACACAACGGGTAATATTATTGGCACCGTTTAGTAATGCCGCTGCTGCTAATCAACAACTGGCACAGTTGCCTGAGGCACTGCGGACTGGCGGGCCTTTTGTTAAACGATTACAGGCCGTACAGACAGAAATTAACGCCTTGCGCCGCAACCAGCAAAGCGTGCCGGAATAACAACCTATGGTTAAAAGCAGGCAAAAAAGCCGGGCATTTCTTAAGTGGGCGGGTGGGAAATACAATCTGGTAGATGCAATACAACAGCATCTGCCAGACAGTGATACTCTGATAGAACCTTTCGTTGGCGCCGGCTCAGTATTCCTTAATACTGATTATCCAAGCTATAAACTGAACGATATTAACGCAGATCTAATTAACTTGTATCAACTGGTTAAAACTCAGCCCGATAGTTTTATAGCTGATGCAAAAACCTTGTTTACACAGCTCACTAACCAGCGTGAGGTTTATCTGCGGTTGCGCCAGCAATTCAACCTCAGTGACGATGCCTATGAGCGGGCGCTGTTATTTCTGTATCTGAACCGGCATGGCTACAATGGCCTGTGCCGTTACAATCTTTCAGGTAAGTTTAATGTGCCTTTTGGCAGTTATAAAAAGCCGTACTTTCCACAAGCCGAGTTGTATTTTTTCGCAGAGAAAGCGCAACGTGCTGAATTTAGCTGTGCCAGCTACCAGCAACTAATGCTGCAGGCGCCTGTTGGTGCAGTGGTTTATTGCTTATATCGAACTAAAAAAGAACTTTTCGCTTGGGTTGTTGATAATGCTTTGATCTTTGAATCCTTTTTAAGAAAAGTTTTATTTACCTTTACAAGAAAACGTCGATTTGTAAACCATGCTTATAAATGGCGTACTTATTAGAATTAGATGTGTAATACACGTCGTAATTATAGAAAAACACTGAGGCGATTTTGATGACCAAAGCTAACTCAAACAAATTAGCCTACATTGGAGCTAAGCCTGGCACTTCTGAGGAAAAGAAAAGAGATTCTGACGCTTGGTTTACTCCACCTGAGTATATAGATTCAGTTCGAACTGTCTTAGGTGGAATCGATCTAGACCCTTTTTCGTCAGAAAGAGCAAATGAAATCGTACGGGCGACAAAGATATTCACTATAGATAACAGTGCTTTCGACAACGATTGGAACGTTGGTGACAAGGTTAAAGTTTTTATGAACCCTCCCTATTCAGCAGGGCTGTGTGGGCGCTCTGTAAATCGATTTATTGATCAATATGACGCTCATAAATTTGTAGAAGGTATTGTACTGGCAAATAATGCTACTGATACCAGGTGGTTTAGTGCACTTGTGAATCATTGTAGTGCTATTTGTTTTACGAATCATAGAATAAGCTTCTGGAATGCTGATAGAAAAAATATATCAGGAAATACTCGAGGTCAGGCGTTCTTCTATTTTGGAAAAAATAGTATGAAATTTAAGAAGACCTTTGAGAAACACGGGTTTGTGATGTTTCCTGCTAAATAGTCTTAAATGCCTTGTAATAAGTTTAGAAGGTTGATTAGTGTAAAGGTGTATCAATACTTACTAAACTCAAAAGAAAAAAGCCTCTAGGTTGAAGTTATCCAAGAGGCTATGGTTATAAAGTGGTATAGGTAAAGCAATCTCTTCGCAAAGAGATTGTGCATTGCAAGCGCGTAAATATCTGGCTGGGCTCGTATTGCTTTTTCTATCAACGCGACCTATTTAATTTTTCAGCAAATGCTAAAGGCCATTTTCTGAGAGTTGAAGCTCGTCTTACAATCGTAGACTCACTTAGACCTGTAGAATATTCTCTCAGAAAGCTTTCTGCTGAATATGGGTCTAGCTCTAATATAGATCTTACACCTGCGTACTTTAACCAAGCCCATCCGCACTCTGATGTTTCAAATCTATCAAGTAATATTTGGTAGATTTCAATTTCATTTTCTAACTCTGATAACCTCCACCCTATCGGAGTCAGAGTACCTCTGTTACTTAGACCAAGCATGTCAGAAGCTGCTTTATAATAATCTATCTGTCGAGGGGTAATGTCTTCTGTTTCTGATGTAAATGGTTTACCCGTAGACTTATTTTTTACATATGTAATTATTCGGTCAATTTCATTCGCTTGAGGTATTAGATCACTTGAGATTATATGTTGGTTATATTCATTTAAAGCGTTGATTGTTTTTTCAACTAACTTGTAATTTAAACTCTCTATAAGAGCACCAGAATTTGTTCTTATTTCAAATTTCAGATTAAACTCTATCAGATTTAAAAGCAGCTCTTCTAATACAGATAAATCTACATTCAGCTCTTTTAATTTATATAAAGAACCATCTGCACATTTAACTGCGTCAAACACCTTTTTCACACCTTCATATACATCGTTATTGTGAGATGATCGAAATTGCATTTTATACGAACCAGTAGTAGCAACATCTGGAAAAGCTGAAACGTCTTCGGTTATATTTTGCACAGTTTGGAGGATGTTATTGTGTAATCTCTTCCAAGCTCCAAATATAAACTCAATAGGTTCCCACTCAATTAGTTTTTTGCTCCCAGGCCTACTTATTCTAATTTCGTGTGAGTTCGAGTGTAGTGCAAACGAATCGTGCTTGCGCTGCTCAATATCAAATATCCCTTCCCCGATAACCTTGACTGCAAATCCAGGCGGTGGCAATGCGTCTTGATCGACTGTAGAAGGAGAAATCCGATTAAAGGAAGCTTTCACTGTTTCACAGTGTCCAGTTCTGATTTCGTATAACTCTTTATGGCAAAAAACATCACGAAGTTGCACATAACCGCGTTCCAGTCTTTCTATTTCTTCGTCATTTACGGGAGCGTAATACCAAGAGTCACAACTTTCATCTTCATCAAACCAAATGACGACACAAGAGCCGAGATTTCTAGTGCTAACTAAGAATGTCCTTGGGATATCGTATTGGTGATAAATCTTCAAAAGCTTTACGGTGCCTAATTCTTGAAGCTTGGGTATGAAATTCATAATTCACAACTCAAAACTTCGAAGTTTTTTTCGATACCGCAATTTTCTTTTAACCAAGCTTCAAAGTGGGAATCATGTCTTTCATCAGAAATTACACCATATTCTGAACTCAACTTCCCTTTAGCTATTTTTTTTCCTCGAAGATTTTTATACAAATCTCTAGCTAATTTTATGGATTCGTATTTTCTGTACATAGATGTCCCAAAAAAATTAGGAGGCGGATTGGCAGGCACTTTTTTTTGAAACGGTTCTCTGTAGTAACCACAGAAATCCTGTTGTTTAGGAGGATTATTTACCACAACCCTATAAGCTATTCCGTCTGCTGCTTGGGCGTTTTGGGGAGGAACTCCCTGTGGGAAATCTTTGGGATATGCCAATACCGTTAAAATCATGCGACGTCCTTATTCTTTGATTAACCTATCTTTAGTCACTTGACAGGCTTCTACACACAAATCGTTTCCAACAAATTGTCGTTTTAAGTTTAGAGCTGCTTTTCCGGTTGAACCAGACCCCATAAAAGGGTCAAATATACATTCTCCGGCCATGCTACTTTGATTTATCAGTATTTCCAATAGTTTCACAGGTTTTTCTGTGGGGTATCCTCGGAATACTCTGGGCACCTGTAAAACATCTGGAGTTGAAAAATTATTAAGTTTCCTCTTTCCCTTTTCAAAAAACAAAATGAATTCGTACCTAGCTCTGTAATGGTACCCCATACCTATTTTCATTTTGTCCCATACGATAGGTTTCCAAAATTTGAATCCTACGCTTTCAGCTATCGGTTTCACATAGAATGCTGTTTCTTGATCACAGAAAAGATAGAAATGACTATTCTTTTTGAGAACTCGATATACCTCTATCAGCAAAGACTCGAAACGCTCGTTCGGAAATATTTCGAACCACTTGTTGCTGGAGGCTTTACTGTTTTTTAAGCGTGTAGTTGTCCCTATTTTTCTGTGTTTTTCTAGTGACTCATATGGTGGGTCTGTAATCATGAGATCAACAGAATTGTCATTCAGTGTCTTTAACCAAGATATTGCATCCATGTTATACAAGTTAAAAGGTAAAGACTCGTTGCCTGTCTCTAAAGTATCGAACATTCCATAGTTAACTGATTCTTCGGGCATTTAACTTTCTCACTATATGTATATTTAAACAGTATACATTTGCAAGCGCCATAATTCATGTAATGCCGAAAACAATTTTCCAACTACATACTTCTCTAATTAATTTGGGGGGACAGCTCGCTCTTTTTAACTAACCCTTTCTCTGCAACTTCACTCGATTAGCCAAAATGGTGCAACGCGCGGTAAGGTAGCTGAACTATTTGCGGTGTATCAACCTAAGAGAGTACCCAGGACACTACAAGTAGCAGTGTTACCACAAAAAGCAGGGTAACAATAACACCGACAACAATATAAGGTAGCGGGCTGCTTGCGCTGAAGTCTTGTTGGCGTTGCTGCTCTGACTGAACGCCGACCAAAGCACCTAACACAGCTTTAATGACTTGCGATAGAGAGGGTTTTTGGTTTGTCAAGACTTTTGTACCGGAGCAAACCGGCTTAGGAGTTCAAGTAAATCAACGAAATGAAACTGGGTTGAGCGACTTTTGCCGGTAAACCAGCTCAGCCAGTTTTGTTGATCAACCTCGGTACACGGCATAGCTGACTGCATCAGTTGCTGGCAGTGGTGATTGGCAACCCAGTCAGGTAAGGCAAGGCTCAGAGCTCCGGCAATAATGCCAGCTGAAATTACAGCCGCTTTTAACGGGGTGGTGAATTTCATGTTAATTCCATTTGCTCTTGTAAACAGTTCAGATAATAAAGCATCTGGCTTTTTGATTCAAGCTGATTATTTCTTCACCATTTTATTATCGGCCGAACAATATGATTCAAATGAGGTAGCTACCGGCGCAACTACACCGGCAGCTTAATCGTAGCGTTAAAAGCTTTTTGAAATAGAAAATATCACCCGGCTATCCGCCAGATATGAACCATCAACATCAGTGTCAACGTACGCCAGGCTTAGCCCCGCGCCCAGAACTTCAGTGCTGACACCCACGCTCCAGTCCAGATAGCTGGCACTGCTATCATCATATTCGTTCTGGCCGACATGTAAGTCTAAACTGAAACTTTCAGTTAAGGCATAACTGTAATTAGCGTACACATAATAGAAGTTACCACTGTTAGCATAGTAATCATCACTGTATGCCAGGCCAAAGGTTAAATCTTTGTATGATAAGGAGCCATAAATCTCCCAGAAATTGGAACCATCGATTTCTGCGTTCGGATAGCCGTAGCGCATAATACCAACGTCGGTGGACCAGTCATCATTGATGGCACCACTCCAACCCAACATCACATCCAGTTCTAAGGTACCTTCGGCCAGAAAATCAACGTTTGAACCCCAAACTGAAACATAAAATCCGGACTCGTCAGTGAGTGATAGTCCACCCTGCAAGGCTGGTGCTTCTTCAGTTTGTGACACACCACGAAACGCATAGTCTGAAGCGAAAGTGATATCTCCGCTCAGTTCTACTGCGCTGGCACTAAAACTGCTGGCCGATAATCCCAGTAAAATCATGCTAGTTGCTAACGTCGTCATTTTTGTTGCTGTTTTCATTTTATTCGCCCTTTTCTCTGTTCCCTCGATTTGGGGTTCCAAGATATATGCCATGTAGTTTTATTGTTTTAATTCATGTGGATAAGTTAGTCTGGTTTTAACTTATGTAACAGCTTGTGCTAAATTGGTGCGCCGTTGCTCGTTTTTTGGGCGCTAATGCACTGCGGCATAACCGTGCATTTTTATGCCAAATTCAGTAAAGTTCGCACACTGTGCTTAAACGGAAATCTGCTATGCAACCCTATTTGATTGCGCCTTCTATTTTGTCTGCTGATTTTGCCCGCCTCGGAGATGATGTGGCGGCGGTATTAAAGGCTGGTGCCGATGTGGTGCACTTTGATGTGATGGACAATCATTATGTGCCAAACCTGACCATGGGGCCTATGGTGTGTCAGGCGCTGAGAAATTACGGCATTACTGCACCGATAGATGTGCATTTAATGGTAGAACCGGTTGATGCGCTGGTGCCGCAATTTGCACAAGCGGGTGCCAGCATTATTACTTTTCACCCTGAGGCATCGCGGCATATTGACCGTACTCTGCAGTTAATTAAAAGCCATGGCTGTCAGGCCGGATTAGTATTTAACCCGGCTACGCCACTGAGTTACCTGGATTATGTATTGGACAAAGTCGACGTTATTTTGCTGATGTCGGTTAACCCGGGCTTTGGCGGGCAAAAGTTTATTCCGGCCACGCTGGAGAAACTGGCGGCAACACGCAATATTATCGATGCCAGCGGCTTGCCCATCCGGCTGGAAATTGATGGTGGGGTAAACCTGGATAACATTGCTGACATCGCTGCAGCCGGCGCTGATATGTTTGTTGCCGGTTCGGCCATTTTTAATGCCGCGGATTATGCCGAAGTGATTACTAAGATGCGCCAGCAATTGGCAAAAGTGCCGCGTTAAGCGGCTTTTTTACTGTTGCAACGCGCTGATATGGTTATAATGCTGCTCTTCAAACCGGTCTGCACCGGCCTATCAATAACAATACAGCCTTTAAAGTGGATACAACTATGAGCAATAAGCCAATTGTGCTAAGTGGTGCACAGCCATCCGGACAACTTACCATCGGTAATTATCTGGGGGCGCTGCGCCAATGGGACAAAATGCAGGATGACTATGATTGCTTGTACTGTATTGTTGACTTGCATGCTATTACTGTACGGCAAGAGCCGGCAGCTCTGCGTAATGCCTCGCTCGACAGCCTGGCGTTGTATCTGGCCTGTGGTATCGATCCAAAGCGTTCTGCTGTGTTTCTGCAGTCGCACGTGCCGGAGCACAGCCAACTGGCCTGGGTGCTGAACTGCTACACCCAGTTTGGTGAGCTTAGCCGGATGACGCAGTTTAAAGATAAATCTGAGCGCCATACGCACAACGTTAATGCCGGTTTATTTACTTACCCGGTACTGATGGCCGCCGATATTTTATTGTATCAAGCGAATCAAATTCCGGTGGGGCATGATCAAAAGCAGCATTTAGAATTAGCCCGTGATGTAGCAACACGCTTTAACGCAGTGCATGGCGACATTTTTACTGTACCGGAGCCTTTTATTCCGCCGGTAGCGGCTCGGGTCATGAGTTTGCAAGACCCCACGAAGAAGATGTCTAAATCGGATGAAAATCCGTGGAACTTCGTCGGTTTGCTTGAAGATCCGAAAATGATCAGTAAGAAATTTAAAAAGGCGATGACGGATTCAGAAGATCCGCCACGGGTACGTTTTGATCTGGACGCTAAACCGGGCGTAGCCAACTTATTAAGCATACTAAGCGGTGTTACCGGCAGAACCATCGCCGCGTTGGAAGCCGAATACGAAGGTAAAATGTACGGCCATTTAAAAGGCGATGTTGCCGATGCTGTCATTGCTTTGCTGGAGCCGGTACAGAAAACCTTTACCGAGTTACGTGCCGATCAAACTACCTTAACCACAGTAATGCGTGCCGGGGCAGAAAAAGCCCGTTCGCGAGCCGCAGCGACACTGGCAAAAGTGAATGATGCTGTGGGTTTTGTGCTGCCATAATCTTGCTAAGTTGGCTTAGATTATGGGTTTTTCTGCATTAATAAGATAGGATATATATTATTGTAGTAGTATTGGCACAGTTAAGCGGTTACGGTTGACAGTACAGGTGTGAGCAAGGGGAAACTGAATGGCTGCAGGCAGAAATCGTCCGCAAAGTATCCATGGTTGGGTGGCCGAAGAGCTGGGAACCCGCATTGTTAGTGGGGTTTATACGCCGGGTGAATATATTCCGAACGAAGCTGCCATTGGCGCAGAACTGGATGTATCGCGCACCGCGCTGCGTGAAGCCTTTAAAATTCTCACTGCCAAAGGCTTAATTGAGGCTCGCCCCAAACTGGGCACACGCGTGCGGCCGCGGCAGTATTGGAATATGTTCGATACCGAAATACTCAGTTGGTGTTTTGAGTCTAAGCCTACGCCAAAGTTTTTTGTTTCACTGTTTGAAGTACGGGAAATTTTTGAACCGGCCTCTGCAGAGCTGGCAGCGAAAAACAGCACTGCTGAGCAGATAAAATTGCTGGCTAAAGCTTATAAAGATATGGAAAAAGCTAAGCTGGGCACTGATGAAGTATTCTCCAGCGATCTGAATTTCCACCTCTGTGTGCTGAATGCCACTAACAATGAATTTATGATTTCGCTGGGTATGACCATCCAAACGGCGTTGATGGGGTTATTCCGTCTGAGCAGTTCAATTGGTGATGAATATACCGAAGCCCTGCCGGCGCACAAAGCGGTGTATGAGGCGATAGCCGCAGGCGATGCGCAAGGCGCCAAACAAGCCATGTCGCGTTTACTCAGCCGGTCAAAAGAAAACCTCGATTATGCCCTGACCAATTTTACCGGCAGCGGCGCATAAAACACTAAGCGGTACGCTAAAAATAAGCAGTAAACCAATAGTTGTTAACTAAACTTTTGGCTTACTGCCTTGCCATCTCTGCGCTACAGTTACAGCGCTTTAACCTGCACACTGGCATCATTATCTACAGCCAGCATATTTTGCAGTGGCTGGCCAAATGGCGCTGCGCCAATTTCAAACACATCACCGGCCTTTGTCTCAAAACCATCGCCAAAACTCAAGGTTGCGGTGCCAAAGAAATGCACATGGACATCGCCCGGGCGGCAGAACTGGCGGTATTTAAAATGGTGCGCCTCAAGGTTGGCAATGCTGTGCGACATATTTTGCTCACCGCTGACAAAAGGTTTTTGCCACACAGTTTCGCCGTTACGGATAATCCGCGAGTGGCCGCGAATATCAGCCGGTAACTCGCCTACCAGCAGCTCAGGGCCGAACGAGCATGGTCGTAGTTTCGAATGCGCCAGATACAGGTAGTTCTGCCGCTCGGTTTTATGATCAGAGAACTCATTACCAATAGCAAAGCCAAGCCGGTACGGTTGTCCTTGCGGGCCAATCAGGTACAAACCGGCAATTTCCGGCTCTTCGCCGCCATCTAACGCAAACGCAGGGGAGGTTAACGCTGCCCCTGGTGCGACGACAATGCTGCCATCGCCTTTATAGAACCATTCCGGCTGCACGCCTTGCTGGCCAGCTACAGGCTTGCCGCCTTCTACTCCCAGCTTAAACATTTTCATGGTATCGGTCAGCTCAGAGTCGGCTTTGCCGGATGTCTGTGCATGCATAGTGGCGCGGGTGTCGGCGCTGCCTAAGTGGGTCAGGCCGGTGCCCGTTATCAGCATATGGGCGGCATCGTCCGGGTGGTCATAGGGCGGCAGCAAGCGTTGTTGCTGAATAATGTCGGTATAGCTTAACGTGGTGTCGCTTTTCAGGGCCAGACTTTGCTGTTGCAATGACAGTTGGTTGCTTAGCGCCAGCTGTGCCAACTGATAAACCGAACTGACGCTATGCAGCACTGTAACGCTGTCGGCTGAATTAACAATAGCTACAGCGCGCTGTTTGTCTGATGTATAAAACTGAATAAGACGCATGGTGTTCCTCTTATTACAAAAAGTAGTACAAAAAAGCCGGCCGCGGCATATTAGCTTGCAGCCGGCAAATAAGTTATTTCACCGCTTCGGTGATACCTTCGGATGTCATAATGATGCGTTTAATGCTGCCATCTTCGTTGTAGTACAGTGGATCTATTGCCACCGCACGGCGGAATTCGCCGCCGTCAGGTTGTGATGCGCCGGTGTGGTAGATAAAGAACCATTTATCTTTAAACCCGATAATCGACTGATGGTTAGTCGGCGAGTTGCCAGCCACTTCGTTCAGAATGCCGCGATACTGCCAGGGGCCATGAATACTTTTGCTGGTGGCATAGGCAATTTTTTCCGGGAAGCCGGAGGCATAGGACAGATAGTAAATGTCGCCACGTTTATGCACCCACAAGGCTTCAGTAAAATCGGGTATATCGATGGTGTTAATCGGGCCGTCGAGTTCAATCATATTGTCTTTCAGTTTGGCGTAGCGTGCTTTGGTGTTACCCCAAAACAGATAAGACTGGCCGTCATCGTCGGTAAACACGGCCGGGTCTATGTCGTCCCAGTCAATCTCGGTGTCGGTGGTCATATCATTGGTAATAAGTGCCTTGCCTAGCGCATCTTTAAACGGCCCCAGTGGGTTGTCGGCTACCGCAACGCCAATAGCAAAGCCATTAATAGTGGTGTGGCGCACGGTAACAAACCAATAAAACTTGCCATTTTTTTCAATCACATGTGAGGCCCAGGCATCGCCTTTGGCCCATTTAAAGTCTTTGGTGCTGAGTTTAGGGCCATGGCGTTGCCAGTTCAGCATATCGGTCGATGAAAACACCAGCCAGTCATGCATGACAAAAAAGCCTTTGTTGTCTGGCGCTTCATCATGGCCGGTGTACAGGTATACGGTGTCGTTGTGCACTATCGCAGCTGGATCGGCGGTGCGTATGTCCTTAAAAATCGGGTTGGCGCTGGCAGCTATTGCCCAGCTTAAGCCCAGTAGCAGTAGTAGTGTTTTCATAAGTCCCCTGTCGATATTTGTAATTGTCAGATTTGAATTATAGTATTACTAATAAGCTGCTTTGACAGCTGTTTTACCCCATTGGCACCTTGCCGATTTTGCTGCCGGAGAAAAAAATCACTTGTAACCTTTCCAAGGTTTTAGTATTAGTAATACAATAATATTAAATTAAGCTATTGCGAGATGCAACCATGGCAGATAACGACGACAAAAAGAGTGGCAACAAGACAGTATTACGATCAGCAAGCTGGTTCGGCACTAATGACAAAAACGGTTTTATGTACCGTAGTTGGATGAAAAATCAGGGTATTCCGGATCACCACTTTCAAGGCAGGCCGGTTATCGGTGTGTGTAATACCTGGTCAGAGTTAACGCCGTGCAATGCTCATTTTCGTGAAATTGCCGAGCGGGTAAAAAATGGTATTCGTGAAGCAGGTGGTATTCCGGTTGAATTTCCGGTGTTTTCCAATGGCGAGTCGAATTTACGCCCTACTGCAATGTTAACCCGTAACCTGGCTGCGATGGATACTGAAGAGTCTATCCGCGGTAATCCGATAGACGGCGTAGTGCTGCTGGTGGGCTGCGACAAAACCACACCGGCGTTACTAATGGGGGCTGCCAGCTGCGATTTGCCCACTATCGTTGTTACCGGCGGCCCGATGTTAAATGGTAAACATAAAGGCCAGGATGTTGGCTCCGGTACTTTGGTGTGGCGGATGCATGAAGATTTAAAAGCCGGCAATATTGATATGAACGAATTTTTAAGCGCCGAAGCCGGCATGTCACGCTCTGCCGGTACCTGTAATACCATGGGCACCGCCTCTACCATGGCCTGTATGGCTGAATCGCTCGGTACCAGCTTGCCACATAATGCGGCTATTCCGGCAGTGGATTCACGCCGCTATGTGCTGGCGCATTTGTCCGGTATGCGCATTGTTGAGATGGTGCATGAAGATTTACGCCTGTCGAAAATTCTGACTAAAGATGCATTTTTAAATGCGATCCGTACCAATGCGGCTATCGGTGGTTCAACCAATGCCGTGATCCATTTAAAAGCTATCGCCGGGCGGATTGGCGTGGATTTAAGCCTGGACGACTGGGAGCATGGCCGCGGTGTGCCCACCATTGTGAATTTACAGCCATCCGGCAAATATCTGATGGAAGAGTTTTATTACGCAGGTGGCTTACCGGCGGTACATCGCCGGCTGGGTGAGTTGGGTGTGCTGACAAAAGACGCGCTGACGGTAAACGGCAAAACTATCTGGGACAACGTTAAAGACGCGCAGTGTCATAACGATGATGTCATTCGCCCGCTGGATAACCCGCTGGTGGCGAACGGCGGCATCTGTATTTTACGCGGTAATCTGGCTCCCCGCGGCGCGGTATTAAAGCCCTCTGCGGCCAGCCCGCATCTGATGAAGCACCGCGGCAAGGCCGTAGTATTTGAAAATTTCGATCAATACAAAGCACGCATTAACGACCCTGAGCTGGATATCGACGAGAACAGCGTAATGGTATTGAAAAACTGTGGCCCCAAAGGCTACCCCGGCATGGCCGAAGTTGGCAATATGGGCCTGCCGCCAAAAGTGCTGAAAAAAGGCATTAAAGATATGGTGCGTATTTCTGATGCGCGGATGAGTGGTACCGCCTTTGGCACAGTTGTGTTGCATGTCACACCCGAAGCGATGGAACTGGGCCCGCTGGCCGCCGTGCAGGAAGGCGATTACATTCAGCTGGATGCCGAGAATGGCCTGTTGCAACTGGAAGTGTCGGATGCTGAACTGGCGGCTCGGCTGGAAAAACTAAAATCTACCCAGGTCATTATGCGTACCGGTGGTTATATGGAAATGTATCGCGAACGGGTATTGCAGGCCGATGAAGGCTGCGACTTTGATTTTCTGGTGGGCTGTCGCGGTGCAGCGGTGCCGGCACATTCGCATTAAACATAATAAAAACGGCGCCTGCTACAGCAGGCGGTTAAACAGGGTTAGCTATGAAGTTAAGTAACAATTATCCCAGCTTGCGGGATAAAACCGTATTTATCTCCGGTGGCGGTTCCGGCATTGGTGCTTGCCTGGTTGAAGCCTTTTATCGTCAGGGCGCCAAAGTGGCGTTTGTTGATATCCTTGAAGCAGAATCCCAGGCGTTGATTAGCCGGTTACAGGCATTGGCGGATGACAACCGGCAACATGGTGCAGTGCGTTTTTACAGTTGCGATCTGACTAATATCGAGCGCTTAAAGCAGGTTATTGGCCAGACTGAGCAGGATTTAGGGGCTATTGCGGTACTTATTAATAACGCGGCCAGTGACACCCGGCATCACTTTTTGGATGTAACAGAGGAGTACTGGGATCAGCGCATGCAAATTAACCTGCGCCATCAGTTTTTCGCTATTCAGGCGGTGTATCCGCAGATGAAAAAACTCGGTGGTGGCTCAGTGATTAACCTTGGCTCGATGAGCTGGTACGAAAGCCAGGGCGGCATGCCGGGCTATACCAGTGCCAAAGCTGCCGTATTGGGTTTAACCCGGGGCTTAGCACGGGATTTAGGCCCGGATAAAATCCGCGTTAATACGTTAACACCAGGCTGGGTAATGACCGAGCGCCAGTTAACCCACTGGGTGACACCGGAAACTGCCCTGGATATCGAGAAAAACCAGTGCCTTAAAGACAGCGTGATGCCGGAAGATGTCGCGGCTATGGCACTGTTTCTCGCCTCTGACGACAGCAGGCTTTGCACAGCACAGAACTTTATTGTAGACGGCGGCTGGATTTAACCAGCTGCGCTAACTTAACAGGACCAAGATTATGCGTATTACCGGCAAACAACTGATCAACGGCCAATGGCTGGCAGGTGAAGCAGGGCAATATCAGGCCATTAACCCGGCAACCGGCCAGAAAATAGCCCCAGCATTAAGCTATGCCAGCAAGGCCCAGGTTGCCTCAGCTGTAGCGGCAGCAGAAGCTGCAGCGCCCTTGTATGCAAACACCAGTGCGGCACAGCGGGCAGAGTTTTTACAGCGCTGCGCGGAAGAAGTAATGGCGTTGGGGGACGAGCTAATTGAACGGGTAATGCAGGAGACCGGCTATCCGCGCGGCCGGGTTGAAGGTGAGCGTGGTCGTATTTGTCATCAGCTGCGCTTATTTGCCAGCTCCATTCGCACGGGTGATTATCTCGATATCCGCATTGATACGGCGTTACCAGAGCGCCAGCCACTGCCAAGGCCGGATATACGTTTTATGAACCAGCCGCTTGGGCCGGTTGTGGTATTTGGCGCCAGTAACTTTCCGTTGGCGTTCTCGGTCGCCGGTGGCGATACCGCTGCAGCGCTGGCAGCAGGCTGCCCGGTGCTGGTAAAAGGCCATAATTCGCACCCTGGCAGCTGTGAGTTAGTAGCGCAGGCGCTGGATAACGCCGTTAAAGCCTGTGGTTTACCCTCTGGTGTGTTCTCTTTATTAATGGGTTCTGGCCGGGAAATTGGCTCTGAGCTGGTAGTAGCACCCGCCGTAAAAGCAGTCGGTTTTACCGGCTCACTGGCCGGAGGTATGGCGCTGTTCAAACTGGCTAATGACCGGCCGGAGCCAATACCGGTATTCGCCGAGATGGGCAGTGTTAACCCGGTGGTATTTCTGCCACAGGCGCTGCAGCAATCAGGCGCAGTATTAGCCCAAGGCTATGTGGCTTCGTTAACCCTGGGCTGTGGTCAGTTTTGTGTTAACCCTGGCGTGGCCGTAGCTATAGCCGGACCAGAGCTGGACAGCTTTATGCAAAGCGCGGCTGAAGCACTGGCGAAAACACCGGCCGGCGTGATGCTGAATGACAATATTGCCGATGCCTACAATAAAGGTGTGGCTGAGCTGGCAGCACAGCCAGGCGTGAGTATCGCCGGCAGCGGCGCAGCCGTTACTGCAGAGCAGGGCTTTTATACTCAGGCGCAGTTATTTAAAGTGGCTGCGGCTACCTTTTTGGCCAACCCGCATTTACAGGAAGAAGTGTTTGGCCACACCTCGGTGGTGGTGGTCTGTAACGATAACAATCAGTTGCTCCAGGTAGTGAGTAGCCTTAAAGGCCAGCTAACCGGCACTATTCACTGCACAGAGCCGGAATTGGCCGGGCAAAGTAAACTGGTGCAGTTGCTGCGCAGCAAAGTTGGCCGGTTGGTGATTAATAACTTCCCGACAGGCGTGGAAGTGTGCGATGCGATGATGCATGGCGGGCCTTTCCCGGCAGCAACCGATGCCCGTTTTACTTCAGTAGGTACCGCCTCAATTGCCCGTTTTATCCGGCCAATATGTTTCCAAAACTACCCACAGGCACTGTTACCGCAAGAGCTGCAAGATAGCAATCCGCTGCAAATCTCACGGCTAGTCAATGGTGAGCGCACTACTGCTGCGGTAGAAGCTGCGGTAGCGAGCGTCAGCTAATGGCAGCGGCAATGTCAGTTAGCAGTCGTGAGCTGGCGCATCCTGCGCTGGCGCAACCGCTACAGCTGATCACTCTGGATAATGGCAATGACTTAACAGCTACGCTGTCGACGCTGGGGGCTGGCATCTGGTCAGTTACCCAGCTGGATGAAAGCGGTATAGCGGCCGAACTGGTGCTGAATTATCAGGACCCGGCGCAGTGGGCAGTAAATCCGTACTATTTTGGCGTCACCATTGGCCGGGTGGCTAACCGCATTGCTGCTGCGGCGTTTGAGCTTGATGGCAAGCAGGTCAAGCTTGCCGCTAACGAGGGCGCCAACCAGCTGCATGGCGGGCCAGAAGGGCTTGGCAGTCGCTTCTGGCAATACCGTACTGAGCAACAGGCCGACAGCGTGGCGGTGATCTTCAGCTGCCAAAGTGCCGATGGTGATCAGGGCTACCCCGGTAATGTGGTGCTGGAAGTTTGCTACCGGCTGAACCGCGATAACGAGCTTAGCATCGACTATTACGCCACTACCGATAAGCTTACGCCGCTATCGTTAACTAACCATTGTTACTGGAATCTGGCGGCTAAACCCGGTGCTGATGTGCTGGGGCATACATTATGGCTTAACGCCGGCCATACCTTAGAGGTTAATCAGCAGTTGGTGCCTAACGGTAACTTGCTGGCGGTGGCGGGTACGGCCTTTGATTTTCAGCAGGCCAAAACTATCGGCCGCGATATAGCGCAACTTACTAATGGCTATGATCATTTTTTTGTGTTGAATAACATCAATAAACAGCAGCCACAACTGGCGGCTGTGCTCACAGATCCGGGCTCAGGCCGGGTGATGGACATTCTCACCACTGAGGCCGGTATGCAGTTTTACAGTGGCAATTTTCTCGATGGCAGCCTGAACGGCGCCGATGGGTTGCCGCTTAGCAAATTTGCCGGGCTGTGCCTGGAAACCCATGCTTACCCTAATGCAGTTAATCTGCCGCAGTTTCCATCGATTTTAATTACACCGGCGCAGGCCTACCGGCAGCGCACTATTTATCGTTTTTATACACAGAGGATAAGCTAAACCGCCAAGCGCGATCGCAACGGGGCACAGACCCCGCATCGCATAACTTATAAAACTGCCGGGGTAACCCGGTCAACGGGGACAAGGTATGAAAATTAAACGTCTGTTAGGCGCCACAGCTATGCTGGTGCTGTCTTCTTCGCTGGCACTATCTTCTTTGGCGAGGGCCACCACCATTGGCTTTTCGCAGGTGGGTTCAGAAAGCGGCTGGCGCAGCAGTTTCAGTGAGTCGGTTAAGCAAGAAGCCGCCGCGCGTAAAATCGACTTAAAATTTGCTGATGCGCAGCAAAAACAGGAAAACCAGATCCGTGCGGTACGTGGCTTCATTGCCCAGCGGGTCGATGCCATTATTATTGCGCCGGTGGTTGAAACCGGCTGGGCGCCGGTGCTGCGTGAGGCCAAACGGGCGCGTATTCCGGTGGTGATTGTCGATCGTAATGTGCAGCTAAATGACGACTCATTATTTTTAACCCGTATTGCCTCAGACTTTACCGAGGAAGGCCGCAAAGTTGCCCGCTGGCTGATGCAAAAAACCGACGGTAACTGCGCCATAGTTGAGCTACAGGGTACCGTGGGGGCCACGGCCGCCATTGACCGCGCCAAAGGCTTTAACGAAGTATTGGCAGAGTACCCCGCTGCAAAAATTATCCGCAGCCAGACCGCTGAATTTACCCGCAGTAAAGGCAAAGAAGTGATGGAAAGTTTTCTTAAAGCCGAGCAGGGCGGCCGCAATATCTGTGCTTTGTGGGCGCATAACGATGAAATGGCGCTGGGGGCGATTCAGGCTATTAAAGAAGCAGGCTTAAAACCGGGCCAGGATATTTTGGTAGTGGCGGTGGACGGCGTACCGGACTATTTCAAAGCCATGGCCGACGGTGAAGCCAATGCCACCGTTGAGCTTGATCCGCACCTGGGCGGCCCGGCCTTTGATGTGATAGCGGCTTACTTAAGTGGCGATAAATCGATACCTAAATACATTAATAATACCGGCGAGCTGTTCAGCCAGGATACGGCAGCAGCCGAATATCAGAAGCGTACCAATAAATAACTGACTGGCAGCGTAGGTTCGGCCTTCGCTGCCGCAAAGTACAGGAGCCATTTATGACTACGCCATCTCTGGTATTAGAGCTGAAACAGGTCTGTAAACATTTTCCCGGCGTTAAGGCGCTGCAAGATGTCGATTTACGTTTATTTGCCGGTGAAGTACACGCTCTGCTCGGCGAAAACGGCGCCGGTAAATCTACACTGGTTAAGGTAATGACCGGCGCGCTGGCCAAAAGCAGCGGTGACATTTACTTTAACGGCCAAAACTGCAGCTTTGCCAGCCCGGCTGCAGCACAACAAGCCGGTATTAGTACCGTGTATCAGGAGGTGAATTTACTGCCTAACCTGAGCGTGGCACAAAACCTGTTTCTGGGCCATGAACCGCGCCGCTTTGGCTTAATTCAGCACCAAAAAATGCAGCAGCAGGCGCAGCAGTTATTGCTGCGTTTTAAGCTTAATATCGACGTTACTGCCCCATTAGCGCAATATTCTGTCGCCGTACAGCAACTGATTGCCATTGCCCGTGGCGTAGCAATGTCGGCTAAAGTGCTGGTGCTGGACGAACCGACTGCCAGCCTTGATAGCAGTGAAGTGCAGATGTTGTTTGACGTAATGCGCCAGCTGCGTGAGCAGGGGGTGGCGATAGTGTTTATTACCCACTTCCTTGATCAGGTGTATCAGATAAGTGATCGCATTACCGTGCTGCGTAACGGCAGCAAAGTAGGCGAATACCTGGCGGCTGATTTACCGCGTTCCCGGCTGATTGAAGCCATGCTCGGCAAAGAGTTGCAACAGCTGACACATCAGGCTGCTACCACCACGCCAGCCGTAGCTGAGCCGCTGCTGGTACTGAACAATATTGCAGTAAAGGGCTCAATTAGTGGTGTTTCGCTAACGGTAGCACAAGGCCAGGCTGTCGGATTGGCCGGGTTGCTTGGCTCTGGCCGTACCGAGGTGTGTCGTGCTGTGTATGGTGTTGATGCTTTAAGCCAGGGCGAGATTCAGTTTGGCGGTAAAACTTTGCGGTTGCAGCAGCCTGCTGATGCGATAAAAGCCGGTATTGCGCTGTGTCCGGAAGAGCGCAAAACAGAGGGCATTATCGGCCCTTTATCCATTCGCGAAAACATTATGCTGGCACTGCAGGCTCGTCGTGGCTGGTGGCGCTATTTGCCGGTTAAACAACAGCAACAATTGGCGGCGTTCTATATCGACAAGCTGCAAATTGCCACGCCGGATGCCGACAAACCTATTGAGCAACTAAGCGGTGGCAATCAGCAAAAGGTGATCCTGGCGCGCTGGCTGGCCATTAATCCGCAATTACTTATTCTGGACGAACCCACCCGCGGCATTGATATTGGCGCCCACGCCGAAATTTTATTACTGATTAAAAGCCTGTGTCAGCAAGGTATGTCGCTGCTGGTCACCTCGTCTGAGCTGGAGGAATTGGTCGCTTTTGCCGGTAAAGTCGTGGTGCTGCGCGACCGGCAAAAAGTGACGGAATTAAGCGGCGACACTATGACTGCCCCGCATATTATGCAGGCTATTGCAGAGGGATAAATGAAACAGACTCAATCTTGCGCCGACAGCTTACAGCAGGCGCGGCTGGCACGTTACAGCCCTGGCAGCATTAAAGCGTCGGCGCGTTATTTGTGGCCACTGGCAGCGCTAATGTTGCTGCTGGCGGTAAACCTGCTGCTGGATGCCAGCTTTTTTCAGCTAAGTTTCCAGGACGGCCGCTTGTATGGCTCGTTAATTGATATTTTAAACCGTAGTGCGCCGGTAGCATTGCTGGCAATAGGTATGAGCCTGGTGATTGCTACCGGCGGTATTGATTTGTCAGTCGGGGCCGTGATGGCCATTGCCGGTGCAGTATGCGCGAATTTATTGTTGCAGACAGAGTTACCGTTGGCATTGGTGATTGCAGCCGGGCTGGCGACCGGTATTGCTGCTGGCCTTATTAATGGCACTCTGGTCAGTTATCTGAAAATTCAGCCGATTGTGGCTACCTTATTGCTGATGGTGGCCGGGCGCGGTGTCGCCCAGCTGATTAACCAGGGCCAGATAGTAACCTTTTTGCGGCCCGATTTTGCCTGGCTTGGTACCGGTAGTTGGTTAGGGCTGCCGCTGCCAATCTGGCTGGTTATCGGCATGTTTGCTTTAAGCCAGCTACTGCTGCGGCGCACCGCGCTGGGCCTGTTTATTGAGGCGGTAGGCTGCAATGCTACCGCCAGCCGTTATTTAGGTGTTAACGATAAAGCGATAAAGCTGTTTGTCTATGCCTTTGCCGGCTTTTGTGCGGCGCTGGCCGGTATGATCAGCGCCGCCGACATTCAGGGCTCGGATGCCAATAACGCCGGTTTATGGCTGGAGCTGGATGCCATTCTGGCGGTGGTGATTGGTGGTGCGGTGCTCAGCGGCGGACGGTTTTCACTGCTGTTGTCGGTTATCGGCGTGCTGATTATTCAAAGTTTAAGCACCACTATTATTGTCAGTGGTGTACCGGCCAAATTTAACTTATTGATTAAAGCCCTGGTAGTGCTGCTGGTGCTGTTGCTGCAGTCAGATAAGTTCCGCCGCCAGCTAAGCAGCTGGTTACCCAAGTTGCGAAAGTGGCGTAAAGGAGATAAGGCATGATGTCGGTGCGCTATTTACCCTTGTGGATCACGGCGGCGTTGCTGTGCCTGTTGTTTGGCATTGGTGGCTGGCAGTTTGACGGCTTTGCCTCACTGGCCGTGGTGAGTAATTTGTTTAGTGACAATGCCTTTTTACTGATTGTCGCGCTGGGTATGACACTGGTGATTATCTCCGGTGGTATTGATTTATCCGTCGGTGCAGTGATTGCGCTCAGTGGCGTGGCCGCCAGTTTACTGATCAGCCAGTACCAGTGGCACCCGCTGCTGGCTTTTGCGCTGATCCTGCCGGTGGCGGCGTTATTTGGTGCGCTGATGGGCGTGCTGATCCACGTTTATAAACTGCAGCCGTTTATTGTCACGCTGGCAGGCATGTTTCTGGCACGTGGTCTGGCAACCACGCTCAGTGAAGAATCAGTAGCCATCAACCACAGCTTTTACGATGCGATAGCTGAATTTGGCTTTGCGCTGCCCGGCGGCGGCTGGGTAGGTGCTTCAACCATGATCTTTATCGTGTTGTTGTTGCTGGTTATTGTGCTGATGCACTACAGCCGCTTTGGTACTTATGTCTATGCGCTGGGCGGTAATAGTCAGTCAGCTGAGCTGATGGGCGTGCCGGTAGCGCGCACCACTATAGCCATCTATGTACTAAGTAGTGTGCTGGCGGCGCTGGCCGGTATCGTGTTTACCTTTTATACCTTTTCCGGCTATGCCCTGGCCGGCGTTGGCATGGAGCTGGATGCGATTGCTGCCGTAGTTATTGGCGGTACTTTGCTAACCGGCGGTAGTGGTTTTGTTATCGGTACAGTGTTGGGGGTGCTGCTGATGGGCGTGATCCAGACCTATATTATTTTTGATGGCAGTTTAAGCAGCTGGTGGACCAAAATTGTTATCGGCTTGCTGTTGTTCGGTTTTATTGTGCTGCAAAAATTACTCAGCCGGCGCACTGCATTAACAACAGCGGCACGGAGTACTGCTCATGGCTAACAGCGAAAACCTGCAACTATTAGCCAGTATCAACGTAAAAAACCGCCTGGGCGAAGGTATTTTCTGGCACGCGGCCAGCGGCAGTGTGTGGTGGACAGATATTCACGGCCAAGCCTTGTTTCAGCTGCGCTGGCCAGAGCAAACACTACGTCAATGGCCACTGCCTGAGCGCATCAGCTGTTTTACGTTGTTAAATGCTACCGATCCGATGGCAAGCCGCTACCCCTTGCTGGTGGCCTTTGCCAGCGGGTTGGCACTGTATAACCCCGATAGCGGCGCTATCTTGTGGCTGGCAAAACCCCAACAGCAATTAAGCGGCAACCGCTTTAACGATGGCCGCGTCGACCGCCAGGGCCGGTTCTGGGCCGGCACTATGGTAGAGCAGGCAACAGCAGATACCGCTGCCAGCGGCAGCTTGTACCGGCTGGATCAAAAAGGTTGTCAGCAGATGCTGAGCGGCCTGCGTATTCCTAATGCGCTGTGCTGGAACCACGATAGCAGCCTGATGTACCACGCTGATTCACCACTACGGCAAATTAACCGGTACCGGTTCGATGCGGCCAGCGGTGATATTGGCAGGGCAGAGCCGTTTGCGACAGTGCCTGCAGGTAGCGAGCCGGATGGCGCCATTATTGATGCCGATGATCACCTATTGTGTGCCATGTGGGGCGGCAGTGCACTGGCCCGCTATGCAGCCGATGGCAGCCTGGCGGCGCTTTACCCACTGCCGGTAACACAACCCACCTGTGTTGCGCTCGGTGGCGACAAGCTGGATATTTTATTTGTTACCACCGCAACCGAGGGCTTAAGTGCTGAGCAGCTTAACCAGCAAACACAAGCGGGGAATTTATTGGTTTATCAGTACCCGCACCAGGGCCTAACCGAGCCACAACTGGCGGTAATGCCGTGGCAGCAACTGGCACAGCGCTATCACGGAGGTGCTGAATGAGGGTTTTACCATTATTAGCAGGCATGTTGCTGCTAACTGGCTGCCAGCCAGCCAAAACGGCGACTGACAACTTAGCTGCGGCGCAGCCGGTGGTGGTAAACAGCGAGGTTTCCGCTGCTTTTATTCCACGGCGGGCCGATCCCTGGGTGTATAAAGCCGACAATGGCTATTACTTTACCGCCTCGGTGCCGGAGTTTGACCGGATAGAGCTGCGTTTTAGCCCCAACATAGCTGGCCTGGCCAACGCGCAGGCAAAAACCGTTTGGCGCAAAAAAGCCAGCGGGCCGATGAGCGCCAATATCTGGGCGCCAGAGCTGCACCGGATAGACGGCGTCTGGTATTTGTATGTCGCAGCTGGCGAGGCTGAAAGGCCGTTTCAGATCCGTATGTATGTGTTGGCCAATAGCGCTGCCGATCCTATGCAGGGCCAATGGCAGGAGCTGGGGCAGATGCAAAGCGCGTTGGACAGTTTTTCACTTGATGCCACGGTGTTTGTCCACCGCGGCCAGCATTATATGGTGTGGGCGCAGCAGGATGCCGCGCGCAGCTACAACAGTGCTTTAGTGCTGGCAAAAATGGCCACGCCAACCCGGCTGGAGGCGCCTGAAGTGATTATCAGCCAACCCGAATTCAGCTGGGAGCAGCAGGGCTATAAAGTTAATGAAGGCGCCGCGGTGCTTAAGCGCCATGGCAAAATCTTTATCGCTTATTCAGCCAGTGCGACTGATCACCGCTATGCCATGGGGTTGCTGTGGGCCGATGAAAATGCCGATTTGCTTGACCCGCAAAGCTGGCATAAAGCGCCTGAGCCGGTATTTCAGACCCGGCCGGAATTTAATCGCTATGGCCCCGGCCATAACAGCTTTGTAGTTGGTGATAACGGTGAAGATCTGATGTTTTACCACGCCCGCGAAACTCAGCAACTGCAAGGCTCGCCGTTAACCGACGGCAACCGTCATACCCGCTGGCGGCAAATACACTGGTCGGCTAGCGGCTTACCGTTATTTAACGATCATCAACCGGATTAATTCACTGTCAGTAGTAAGACAATAGCCGCGCTGTAATCGCGGTTTAAGCGGGATTTTTCGCTTAAATTTAAAAAGTAATACAATAATATTAGTGAGCGAAAGGGTGATTCTGTCACTAACCGATGCAGCAAAATCAGGTTGTTTTTAGCCGCATAGTTGTTTGTGCCATATAACGGCAGCAGAACTTACCCGTAATAACAACAAACGACAGGGGTATAAGATGCAAAAACGTAACAGCGGTATTTTTTCCTTCAGCATTTTAGCTACGGCACTGCTGCTCAGTGCCTGTAACGACGGCAATAACTCACCACCGGCGGCGGTGGCCTACCCACCGGCATCGGCAGCTCCGCCAGTACCGCTGCCGCCGGAACAGGGAGGCCCGACATTTACTAATGTTGGTGTGCACGACCCGTCAGTCATTAAAGTAGCCGACACCTACTATGTGTTTGGCTCGCATCTGGCAGCGGCAAAGTCGACTGATCTGATGCATTGGCAACAAGTCGCCGATGGCGTAAACAGCAATAACCCACTATTTGATGATGTGCTGACTGAGCTACAGGAAACCTTCGCCTGGGCGCAAACCGATACGCTATGGGCTACCGATGTGATCCAGTTGGCCGATGGCAAGTTCTATATGTATTACAACGCCTGTAAGGGCGACTCACCCCGTTCGGCTCTGGGGGTGGCGGTGGCCGATAATATAGAGGGGCCTTATGTTAATAAGCAGATTTTGCTTAAATCCGGCATGTGGGACGAAATTAGTGAAGACGGCACGATTTATAATGCGCAAATTCATCCAAATGTAGTTGACCCTCAAGCTTTTTTTGATAAAAACGGCAAGTTATGGCTGGTGTACGGCTCTTATTCCGGTGGCCTGTTTATGCTGGAAATGGACCCGGCGACCGGCTTAACGCTACCAGGGCAGGGCTACGGTAAGCACCTGATGGGCGGCAACCACAGCCGGATTGAAGGCGCTTATGTGCTGTACAGCCCGGATAGTGATTATTACTACCTGTTCAGCTCTTTTGGCGGCCTGGATGCCAGCGGCGCTTACAATATGCGGGTGGCCCGCGCCAGTGCGCCGGATGGCCCTTATCTGGATGCGCTGGGTAACGATATGGCGGCGGTAAAGTCGGATCCGGCGCTGCCACTGTTTGATGATGCTTCTATCGCGCCTTTTGGCCAGAAAATTATGGGTAACCATTTGTTTGTCCGCAGTAGCGATGAGCCGGGCACGGGGGCGGGTAGCGGCTATGTATCGCCGGGGCATAATTCAGCCTATTTTGACGCGGCCAGCGGCCAGTACTTTTTGCTGTTTCATACCCGCTTTCCGGGGCTGGGTGAGCAGCATCAGCTGAGGGTGCACCAGTTTTTTATTAATAAAGACGGCTGGCCGGTGGTGGCGCCGCATCGCTATGCACCGCTGAGTAGCGCATCAACTGAACTGAACGCGACCATTAGCGAAGATGAGGTCGCTGGCCAGTATAAATTTATTAATCATGGTAAAGATATCTCGGCCAGTATTAAAAACTCGCAGCTGATCACTCTGAGCGCGGATGGCTCGGTAAGCAGTGCAGCGAGTGGCAGCGATAGTATCAGTGGTAGCTGGCATTTTGGCACAGAGCAGCAGATCACGCTAAACCTCGGTGATGACGGCCTGTACGAAGGCGTATTATCACGCCAGTGGCATGAAACCCCGGCACAGTTTGTCGTGACCTTTAGCGCTCAGTCGACACAGGGTGTGTCGGTATGGGGCAGTAAACTGCCGTAGTAAGCAAAAGCCAGTCCGGCAACCGGACTGGCTTTTTTTCAGCTGAGTAATATTAATCAATCTGCATTAAACGCACTTCATAAATACCGCCAGCGATGGAACCCGGATTTGCAACAAATTTCAGTTCTATACTATCGCCCGTGTTTAACAGTCGGGCTGGGATCGGGTAATCGACATGGTAAAAATTATCGCCCTGCTCACCCGTCAGGCCGACATTAGCCAGTAGCTGGTTATTCAGCAAAATTTGGAAATGCCGGTTGCTGTCAGCACCAAAATACGTCAGTCGTAGTTTCAGCGCATCTTGCCCGCTGGTATTTAAGCGGTAACTAAACCAGCCGGCAGCATGGCGCCAGTGCCGGCCCTGGTGCACCCCGGCTGCGGTTTTTTCGCCGGCAAACTGATGGTCAGCTTCCGGTTGTTGCTCGCCGGGGCGGATCATATCGATGGTTTTAGCTGCCAGCTGGCTGTCAAGTTGGCTTTGCTGGCGCAATAAATTTTTTTGTTGCTGCCACTGGCCGGCATTACTGTGCGGGAAATACAGCGTGTAGCGGCTGTCATGCAGCCGGAAGAATGGTATCAGCTCTAACGGGCCCTCAACACCGGCCAGCACTGCTTCGCCGCTGGTAAAGGTCAGCGCCTTGCCGGCAACCGGTTTAATATGGCGGACAAAATCCGCGTTATCACTGATAAAGGTCGGCGTTTGATCAACCGGGCATTGCTCGCCACTGGCGATATGGCCCATGCGGCTGCTGTCGGCAATAAAACTAAGCTTGTCCTGCCATTGGCTGCGCGCGGCCAGCACAATAGGGCCATGCAAAATAGCATAGTGCTTGCTGTTATCCGGCAGTTGCTCCAGCGTGGTTTGCATCGGCAGGGTAATCGCCAGCTTATCGCCTTTACGCCACTGGCGCTGCAGGCTTAAATAGCCTGGTGTAGTTGACGTAAATTCCACGGCTTTGCCGTTTAGTGTCAGTTGCACCTTACCGGCGACCCACTGCGGATTACGGATATTCAGGCCAAATTTACCGCCTTGTTCTATCGTGATCAGGCTGCTGTCTTGATCCGGAAATTCGGTAGTCTGACGAATTTTTACGGCCTGCTGTTGCCAGTTCAGGCTGGAATCGACAAACAAATTCACATACAGCTGATCGCCTTTATGGGCATAAATCATTTCGCCGTATTTGGCGTGGTTTTCAATGCCGGAGCCAACGCAGCACCACATGGTGTGCTCTGGCGACGAATAGACGCGGTAGTGATTGGGCCGCATGGGCGTAAAATACACCAGGCCGCCATGCTCCGGGTGCTGCGACGATAAAATATGGTTGTATAGTGCCCGCTCGTAGTAGGCCATATAGCGCGGTTCTGGCGTGCGCTGATATAGCAGCTTGGTTAGCTTTAACATATTGTAGGTGTTGCAGGTTTCCGGCCCCTCTACATCAGTTAGCATGCTGCTGAAATCGTCTGACGGGTGAAAATGCTCGCGCACGCTGTTGCCACCTATGGCGACACTGCGTTTATTCACTACTTGTTGCCAGAAAAAATCGGCGGCCTGGTACCAGCTGTCGTTGTTCGTTTGGCTGGCAAGCTGCGCCATGCCAATAATTTTCGGGATCTGGGTATTGGCGTGCAGGCCGTCCAGTACGTCTTGTTGTTGCAACAGCGGTTGCATAATACGCAGTTCAGAAAAACGAAACGCCAGTTGCAGGTATTTGTCGTCACCGCTAAGTTCGGCCACTTTGGCCAGAATATCGTTCATGCCGCCATATTCGGTGATCAGCATTTGCTGCAGTTGCTGATCGCTTAGTTGGCTGGTTAATTTAAGCGCCCAGTCGCTCAGTTGCAGCAGCATCTGCTTAGCCTGCTGATTACCGGCGTAAACATAAGCATCATGCAAACCGGCGAAGGTTTTATGCAGGTTATACCAGGGCACCCATTGCTTGTTTAACACAAATAAATCAGCGTCTATCTGGCCCTGGCTGATTTGCTGCCAGCTGGCTTTGCCACCTGGAATACCGCCCAGGTAGCCATCGCCGTTTTTTTGCTGGTAACTGTGCAGCTCGTTAATCATATAATTCAGCCGCTCGAGCAGTTGCGGCTCGCCGCTGGCGCTGTACATCAACGCCAGGGCGCTAAGGTAGTGGCCGCCGATATGGCCATCCAGGCCAGAGCTTTCCCAGTTCGGGTAAGGATCGGCCAGTGGCGGCAGGCCTGCTTCGCGCCGGTAGGGGGCCAGCAGGCGGTCCGGGTTCATCGCCATCAGGTAGCCGATGTTAGTTTGCTGCGCCTGATAAAAGGGCCCGCTGTGCAGCCGTACCTGATTAAGCGCAAAAGTGTCTATAGCGGCACTGACCGGCAGTACCAGCAGTAACATACACAGGCTAAGCAAAGCTTTCATCTTGCTTCCTCACTCAGGGTTAAACTTCACGCCTCTGACGCTTTGCCAAATAGCGGCATGCCGTTGTCATTCCAGCGTATGGCTTTAACATAAGTATGGCGGTTTGGGTCCCATAACGGGTCGCCAACAATTTCGGTATAGGTGCGGGCGTGGTATACCAGCATATCGTGCCGGCCATCTTCTGATACGGTAAAGCTGTTATGGCCCGGGCCATAAACACCATGTTCAAAGCAGCTTTGAAATACCGGCTGTGGTGATTTATGCCAACTGGCGGGGTTTAACAGGTCGGCATTTTCATCGGCCCATAACAGGCCAATACAGTAGTTTTCATTGGTGGCACTGGCTGAGTAAGTTAAAAAGATTTTACCGTTACGCTTGAGCACTGCCGGGCCTTCATTAACCCAAAAACCGCGCGTTTCCCACTCCAGCTCAGGTTTGCTTAGCATAACCGGCGCACCGCTTAATTTATCCGGCGTGTCCATCGTGGCAATATATAAATTGCTGTTGCCTTCGATGGCGTTATCCTTTTGTGCCCAGACATAGTACAGCTGGTCATGGTGGCTAAAAGTGGTGGCATCCAGGCAAAAGGTGTCGATGCCGCTGTCGAGCTGGCCGACAAACTGCCATTGGCCACCAACCGGATTGGCGTCAGTGCAGCGCAGTACATACATCCGGTGCTGGAACAGCTTATTTTTGATTTCGCGGCTGGGCGCCGCGGCAAAATAAATATACCAGGCACCCTGATTAAAATGGATCTCCGGTGCCCAGATCAGCTCAGAGTAAGGGCCGCTGTCGGGCTTATGCCATACCGCTACCGCCGGGGCGCTGGCCAGCTCATTTATTGTTCTGGCGCGGCGTAATTCAATTAAGTCATAAGCCGGCACCGAGGCGGTAAAATAGTAAAAGCCGTCACTGTGTTTATAAATGCACGGATCGGCGCGCTGTTCAATTAATGGCTGCTGTAATCTCACAGTAAACTCCTCAGATAGTAGTGGGCTTAACGACACTGGTTTTCCCGACCAGCTGTTGGTAATAGTTATCGGTAATGCGATAGCGAAACATCAGCAAGCCCATCAGCAGATGAAACACGCCCGGAATAACCGACAGCATTAAGGCAATGCCGGTCAGTGCCAGCGCACTTTGCGGTTGATCCGGCACATAGTCAAAACCGGCCAGCAGGCTGCCAACCATAAAACCAGCGATGCCCATACCGGCTTTCTGGCAAAAAGAGATACCACCAAAAGCCAGGCCGGACACGCGCTGGCCGGTTTTATCTGCGCCGTAATCAACGGCCTCGGGAATAGCCGACCAGAATACCGGGGCATGCAAATCGACGACAAATGACAGCAGAAAATACAACACAAATGCCAGCATCACATCACCGGGGTTAACCAGTACATATAGCAGCACACTTAATATCGCCACTAAAATCTGGCTGTAGCGGAACAGTTTTACTTTGCAGTAATGCTTGGTGATCCAGGTTGACGCCACCATGGCTAATATGGCTGCAGCGACGCCGGTGGATAAAAATGCTGACAGCATAGCGGCGTCACCACCAAGATAATATTTGGCGTAGTAAGCGGCGACAGAGCCACGCACCACATAGCCGATAGTGCCGGTAACGCACACCGCGCACAGCACCAGCCATTGATCATTTTTCAGCAGGTATTTTAGCTGCTGCAAAAACGGCAGCGTTTCTACGGTGTGCTGGATACGTTCGGTAGTGGTGAAAAAACAGAATAAAAACAGCAGCGTTGCCATTAATGCCATCACTCCCATCGCCGACTGATAGCCGCCGGCCAGGTTTTCTCCGCCCCAGTGCTTTGCCAGAATAGGCACAATAATAGTCACCAGAAAAGCCGCAATTTTGGCAAAAAATAACCGGTAGCCGTTGGCGGATAAGCGCTCTTTCGGGTTATCTGTTAGTACGCCAATAATAGAGATATACGGAATGGTCACCGCAGTAAAAATGACCGTGACCAGAATATAGGTAGCATAGGCCCACACCAGTTTACTGTTGTAATCCCAGTCGGGGGTACTGAAAGTAAGATATACCGCAATACCAAAGGGTACCGCTAAAAACAAGAAGTAGGGCCGGTAGCGGCCCCAGCGGGTAGTAAAACGGTCGGTAATTATGCCCATTAGCGGATCGGTAACGGCATCAACCAGCCGCACCACTAAAAACAGCACCGCTAAGTCGGCTGGCTTTAAGCCAAAAATATCGGTGTAGAAAAACGTGATAATCAGCATCATAGATGACATCACCACGTTGACCGCCATATCGCCGGCACCAAAGCCGACTTTCTCCAGTACGGAAAGTTTGTGAGTTTGCATAAAGTTCCCTGTCGTTCCCGGTACTATGCGGCAGGTTCAAGCCTGTGATTATTCCTGCGTAGCACCGGTTTTTTATATTTTTTATTCGCAAAACTGCCACAGTTTGGCTGGTTGAGTTTTGCACTGTCGAATAATATATGATAAATAGTAATACAATACTACTAAAATGAAAGCAGATATCTACCCCTAGAGAGGGTGGGGTCTGCAGCCTTAAGGAGGCGTAGATGTTAAACGGGGTAACGACAACAAAATGGCTGGCTGGCATGGGCAGGGTTTCAGCGCTGGCCTTGTTATTAACCGGGCAAACCGCCTGCGCAGATGAACAACACACACTGCCACAACTCAGTATCCATGATCCGGTGATGGCACAGCAAGATGGCCGCTTCTATTTATTCAGTACCGGGCCGGGTATTACCTATTATCACTCCGACGATATGCTGCAGTGGCAACTGGCCGGCCGCGTATTTGCTGATGAACCACAGTGGGCTAAGCAGGTGGCGCCAAGCTTTGATGGCCATATCTGGGCGCCGGATATTTATCAGCACAACGGTAAGTTTTATTTGTATTACTCAGTGTCGGCCTTTGGCAAAAACACCTCGGCCATTGGTGTTACTGTTAATAATACGCTGGATAAAAGCAGCCCGGATTACCAGTGGCAGGATAAAGGCATAGTGCTGCAATCAGTGCCGCAGCGCGATTTATGGAACGCGATAGATCCGAATATTATTGCCGATGATAACGGCGATATCTGGATGAGCTTTGGTTCATTCTGGAGCGGCTTAAAGCTGGTAAAACTGGCAGATGACTTAGTATCGCTGGCACAGCCGCAGCAGTGGCATACCATTGCCAAAGCACAGCGCCCGGCCTTTATTGATGACGCCGAGCCTGGCCCGGGCGAGCTGGAAGCGCCTTTTATCTTTAAACAGCATGGTTATTACTATCTGTTTGTCTCGTACGGTAAATGCTGCCGTGGTGCCGACAGTACCTATCATCTGGTTGTTGGTCGCGCAAAAAATGTTACCGGCCCCTATCTGGATAAAGACGGTAAGTCGCTAAATGAGGGCGGCGGCACTGTGCTACTTAAAGGCAACCGCGACTGGCCCGGCCTGGGCCATAACAGTGCCTACACCTTCAATGGTAAAGACTATCTGGTGTTTCATGCCTATGAAGCGGCCGACAATGGCTTACAAAAACTAAAAATAGCCGAAATGAGCTGGGATGACGCCAAATGGCCACTGCTGAGTGACAGCGTGCTGAATGACTATCGCAGCGTATTACTGCCAGCAGAGCAAAAATAGCGCGGATAAAGCGACAAACAAAAAACGGGGATAGAAGATGCATAATATTAAACCAATACTTAAGCCGGCGTTACTGGCCAGCGCCATAGTGCTGTCACTAAGTGGCTGCCAGCAATCGCTTAATCAGACAGCGGATGCCAGCAATAGCATGGTCAGTGATGCCTATGAAGGCCAGAGCTTTACCAACCCACTGTATAACAATGGCGCCGATCCCTGGCTGGAATATTTTGACGGCAATTATTACCTGACCACCACCACCTGGACCTCGCAGTTAGTGATGCGCAAAGCACCCACGCTGGCCGCGCTGGCAGAGGCAACGCCGGTTTACCTTTGGTCTGAAACCGATCCGGCCCGCTGTTGTAACTTCTGGGCTTATGAGTTTCACCGGCTTAAAGGGCCGGATGGTTATCGCTGGTACATGATGTTTACCTCTGGCAAGCAGGAAAACCTCGATGGCCAGCATTTGTCGGTACTGGAAAGCGCCGGTGATGATCCTATGGGGCCTTATCAGTTTAAAGGCTCACCGATGCCGGATAGCTGGAATATTGACGGTAATTATCTGCAGCACAACGGCAAATTATATCTGTTATGGTCAGAATGGCAGGGCGATGAGCAACTGAACTGGATTGCCGAAATGGTTAACCCCTGGACCATTACCGGGCCCAGAGTAGTGCTGTCCAGGCCAGAGCTGCCGTGGGAAATATCCGGCCGTAAAGTGAATGAAGGCGCAGAAGTGTTAAAACGTAACGGTCGCACCTTTGTGGTGTATTCAGCCAGCTTTTGCGATACGCCGGATTACAAACTGGGTTTGCTGGAACTGACCGGCGACGACCCGTTGAATCCTGCAGACTGGAAAAAATACGATAAACCGGTATTTGAACGCGCTAATGGCGTTTATGGCCCTGGCCATAACGGCTTTTTTAAATCGCCGGACAATAAAGAAGACTGGCTGGTTTACCATGGTAACAATAAAGAAACCGATGGCTGCAGTGCGACCCGCTCGTTACGGGCACAGCCGTTTAGCTGGCATGATGACGGCACACCAAATTTTGGCCAGCCGGTACCAGAAGGCCAGGTAATGGCTGCACCGTCCGGTGAAAACGGCCCGATAACGGCAGTGCCGCAAGGGGCTGACTGGTTACTGCGTAATGGCCAGGGCCAATGCCTGAGCGTGGTGGATGGTGCACCGGCGGCTGTTAATTGCTCTGCACAGAGCGCCTTAAAAGTAGACCCGACCATAGGCGAATATTACCGGCTGGTGACACAGCAGGGCCAGTATATCGGCCTTGGGCTTGATGGTGCGGCTGAAGCCGGGCCATGGCGCAATAAAGTGCGCCAGCAGTGGCGTTTTGCGGCAACGGATTCAGCTGCCTGGCAATTAATCAATAAAGCCGGTGATACGGCGTTGCAAATACCAGGTTGTAACGCCGAGCAAGGGTGCAGCGACTGGCAATTACTGCCGGCCGGTAAGGTGGCTATCAGCAGCAGCCAAAGTGGTAAGGTGTTATCAGTTGCCGCCGGGCAGCCTGCTGGCGCGGTAAAAGTGAGCCAGACAGGCTGGCAAAACCGGCCCGATCAGCACTGGAAGTTTAGCCAGACAGAGCAGGGTACTTTGCAGTTGCGAAATGGCAGTGGCAATAATCTATGCCTGGCGGTACAGGCTGAATCTCTGGCGGCTGGTGCGCCGGTGGTGATGGCCGCCTGCGATGCCAAAGCCAGCCACTGGTTATTGCAACCCAATGCGTACGGCAGTATGCGGTTAGTGTCGGCGCATAGCAAAGCGGTGTTGGAAGTACCGGCCTGTGCGCTGGCCGATGATAGCGAACTGAAACAAGCGCCGCTGGCCGCAGACAGTTTCTGCCAGCGCTTTCATATTCGCGCCATTAACTGACGATTAGCCCAGCAGCAGAGCCTGCGTTGTTTCTGCTGCTACTGTATAAACGATTACAGGTGATAAACATGACATCTTTACCTATATCTGACGCTTCGGCAGTGGCTGCATCTGAGGCACAGTGCCCACCAGCAGAGCCAGACGCTGAACTGGAGAAGCAGGCTGAGCTGGGGTATAACTGAACAATACCCGGAAGTTACTCTGCAGAAATTAAAAAGCCCCTGAAGTCAGGGGCTTTTGCGTTATCGCTTTGTACTGTTAAAGGCTGTAACGGAACCCCAGCGCAAAGGTTCTGCTAAACAGCGAAGAACCAAAGTTATGCGTTGACGGATACTCATAGTAACTTTGGAAAATTTCGTTAGTCAGGTTAGTGGCATCAAACGTTACCATCAGGTTGTCGGTAACGTTGTAACTTAACTGAAAATCTAGGCTTTTTTCCGGGTTACGGTATATACCCAGCGGGTTGGCAAACTGCGCTGCTTCATAGTTATTCAGGAAGTCTTCGCGCCAGACATACGATAACCGCATATCGAAGCGTTCTTTCTCATAAGCCAATACCACGCTGTAAGATGAATCCGATACGCCGAATAATGGTGTGGTATCGGTGCCAACTACCGTACCTTCGCTGTTGGTGATCGGAATATCCTGCGACGAATCCAGTATGGTGTAACTGGCCTGCACGCCAATACCGTCCAGTAAATCCGGTAAGCCTTTCGGGAAGTACACCACGCCTAGTTCATAGCCATCCAGTTTACCGTTTGAAGCATTATCCGGCTGGTTCAGGATATAAGGGTATTCGCCCTCGCCATCATCGTGGATTACCCGGCGGCGAAAATCGACCACAAAGCCTTCTATCTCGCGCTTAAAGGCTGTGGCATACAGGGTGCTGCCTTCGGCAAAATACCATTCCAGCGACAAATCAAAGTTTTTCGATTCAGTCGGTTCAAGTTCAGGGTTACCGCCGGTTGCTGTGCCATAACCAATATTGGTGACATCGCGCACATAGTTGATGGTTGGGTTTAGCTGGGCAAAGCCCGGGCGACGCAGCGTTTCACCATAGCTGAAGCGCGCCAGTAAATCGTCGGTCAGGTTATAGCGCAGCATCAGGCTGGGCAGCACCTTGCTGGCGCCGGTTGACGCTGCATTGCCAGCAAACGCCATGTCGGTGTCAACATCTACATAGCGCAAGCCAAACTGGCCATCGAACAAACGCCCGCCAAGTTCAGTTTCGAAATCTGCCTGCGCATACAGTGCGGTGGTTGTTTCGGTAACTTCGAAAGTTTGCGCTAATATGCGCTGATCACCCACAGCCAGGCTCGAGCCGGTTTCAGTGTTGTAAATAGTGCGGAACATATCGGCATTGTCGCGAATGTAATAACCATTGGCAGATAACCACGAGGTAGGCACATCCGATTCGCCATCAAAGAAGCCATTATTTACGTTAAGCAATCCTTCATAGCTGGCCAACTGACAGGCGGCAGTGCCTGAGTTACACAAGCCGGTATCTTGCAGCAGCTGAGCTTCGGAGGCTTTGCGTTTGTCATAACGGCCACCAAAGCTGATATTGGTAATAATACTCTTATTCAGCATGTAGTCGGCATCTAAGGTAAAGGTTAGTGCATCACCACCACGGCTATAGGCCTGATCATAAAGCTGGGCCATGGCCCATTGGTCCGGGGCGGTTAAATCTGTCGCAGGGCCAAAACTAAATGATGGAATACCGTTGCCACTATTAAAATCAACACTAATGCTGTCTGCTACCCGCTCAGTACGCATAGCAAAAAAGCTTTCGTCGTACTGGGTGTCCTGATACACCACTTCAGAGCGCAATTGCAGGTTGTCACCAATCAGCCATTTTCCGCCCAGCGCATACACATAGCTGTCTGTTTTACCGGTACTTAAGTCACCGCTGGTAAACATGTAAGGTGCGCCAACAGTGCGGGATTTAATAATATTAGTGCCTTCGAACAGGCTAATGTCCGGATTGTCGCCTAAGTTGCCCCACCAATCGACAAACGAAAACAACAACGAGTTATAAGATTCGTTGCGAAAGCCGTTATAAAACGCTTCAAAGATGTACTCAGAGGTATCGTTCGGCGCAAACTGAAAAGCCACGTTTACTGCCGGGCGTTCGCGTTTACCGGTCAGATCGCTGGCAAACACAGCATCGCGCGACAGTAAATATTCGGTAGGTACGCCATTCACATCAAAGGTAGAGCCAGGTGCAAAGGGTAAACCAGCTTCTAAGCCCGGTTGCCAAATTGGGTTTTCCGAGGCCCGGCCATCGGTGCTGCGGATAATTTCGTAAGGTGCAAAGCCTGCCGGTGGATTATTGGTGGCAAACGGCATCATAGCGCCGGCAGTAACGCTTTGATCGCGATAATGCGTTTCCGCATAAGACAGGTTAATCAGCGCGCCAAAGCGGCTATTGCCAATATCCCAGTTATTGCTGAATAAAGCGCTGATATTCGGGTCAGTTTTATCGGCTTGATCTGAGTGAATACCGCGCCCGGCTACCACCAGCTTGCTGGTGTCAAAATCAAACGGGCGCTGGGTATGAATATCAATCTGGCCGGCAATACCGGTTTCTATCAGGCTGGCTGAACGGGTTTTATACACATCTACCCGGTTTAGCAAGCTGGCGGGAATATCTGCCAGTGCCACTGAGCGGCCTGAAGCAGTAAAAATATTGCGGCCGTTTACGGTGGTGGTCACGTCATTTAAGCCGCGGATAGATACGGTACTAACTTCACCGGCACCGCGGTCTGTTACCTGTACCCCAGATAAACGTTGCAGGGCTTCCACCACGTTATTGTCTGGAAATTTGCCGATATCTTCCGAGATAATTGAATCGACGATTTGCATATTTTCCCGCTTCAGATCAACTGAACGGGCCAGGCTACCACGAATGCCTTTTACCAGAATAACTTCAACCTCATCTGGCGATACTGTGGTGTCGTCACTGCTTTGCTGAGCGTATAACGGATGGGCAGACAATGTTATCGCCATGGCGACAGCACTGCTTAAAACCGAAGGTTTAAACATGAGCATAACTCCCCTTGTCACTTATGTTATTGCCTTCCTGGCCAGAGAAAACTGACAATGGAGGCGTTTTTTTATGTGTTTTTATTATTCGTGCTATTGTACGAACTATTAATCATCCTATTGTATGATTAATAGCCTGTCAATGAACTGCTGTAAAAATATCCAAACCCGACCGTTGCGCTTTAGCAGCGCAGCAAAAAGCCGTCGCTTGTGGCAAAATAGCCCGTTATTCGCTATGGGCTTATAAAGCAGGGACGGCCGAATGCTGCTGATGATCGATAATTACGACTCTTTTACTTATAACCTGGTGCAGTATTTTGCTGCATTAGGCCAGCAGGTTATCGTGCGGCGCAACGATGATATTAGCGTGGCGCAGATAGCCAAACTGGCGCCGGACCATATTGTTATCTCTCCCGGCCCGAAAACCCCCGATGATGCCGGCGTGTCGTTGGCGGCAATTGAGCAATTTGCCGGGAAAATTCCTCTGTTAGGGGTTTGTCTGGGCCATCAGGCTATTGCGCAGGTATTTGGTGGCCGTGTGGTACGGGCCCGTCAGGTAATGCATGGTAAAAATTCGCTGGTGCGGCACAATAATCAGTCGGTATTTCGTGGTCTGGCTAATCCGCTGGATGTAACGCGCTACCACTCTTTGGTAGTCGACAAACACAGCCTGCCCGCTGAACTGGTGCAAACAGCCTGGACAGATGATGCCAGCCAGGAAACAGCAGACATTATGGGCTTAATGCACCCCGGGCTGGCATTGCACGGTGTGCAGTTTCATCCTGAGGCTATTCTTAGCCAGCAGGGAAAACAGCTGTTAGATAATTTTTTAACCTCGGCCCAACCCGGCTAGCCGGCTGGCTTGACTCTGTCAGAGTCAGGTTGCAGTATTGGCAGCAGACAGTGCAGATGACAACTGTCACCGAATTCAGATGGAGTATTTAGTGGCTTTTGCAGATGTGATGGTGCAGCGCTTTTTCGATCAGTTAGTTGGGGTAAACCCACAAAAGAAACGTCTGGGCTACCAAATCCGGGCAGGGCAGGTGGATACGCAGCGCACCTTGCTTGCTGTGGAAGCTCAGGCCCAACAGCTACGCGAAGCCGGCGAGCAGGCTAAAGCCCAGTTTACTGAGTTTGCTCAGGCGCATTTGCACGATGAAGTGGCCGATGAGCTGCTACGCAAGTTGCATAATATTGAGCAGGTGATGGCGTCGTTGTTTGACCCGGGCGAAGCATTTTTCCCGGTGCTGGATGTACTCAGTGAAAAAATTGTTACCGTTAATAAGCTCGATCCGCTGGTATCAAAGGTGCCATGGTTAAAAGAAGAGTTATTACGTCTGGTTAATCAGCCGCAGTACCGTAACCGCACCGCATCGGGTGCGATGATCAAAGATATTAAAACCGCACTACGTTTTTTAGGCGTTGAAAGTTTGCAGCTGATTATACCGGTATATGCTATGCGCCGGATGATACCGCATTCAACCGACCCTTTTACGCCGTTAAAAAGCCGATTGTGGGACTACACACTGGCCGTTGCCATTGCCGCGCGTGCGTTAGCAGAAAACAGTGCAGAACACCCTTACAATGCGTTTTGTGCTGGCTTGTTTCATACCACCGGCCATGCCGTAGTTACCCGCAATTACCTGCGTACTTACCTGCAGGTACGCCAGCAGCAACTGTTGCATGCCAGAGAAAACCGCGATACGCAGCTGACCAATACACTGGATCAGCTTGAAGCCGATGCCAGCTTTTTGTGTGAAAGCCTTGCCGAGTTCGCTGCGGTATTAAGTGCAGACATCACTTCGCGCTGGCAGTTACGTACATTACCGCTATGCCAGACGCTGGATCAACTGGCTGAAGGTGCCGGTTTTGCCGGCTGCAGCCCTCTGGCCCGGCTGGTATTGCAGGCGCAAACCTATGTGCAGTGGCAAACGCTGCGCAATAGCCAGCAGATATCAGAGCAGGAAACCAGTAATTGGTTTGCGGCAGTACAATTAAGTAGCGACAGCGTAGATATTCTGGCAAGAACCAACCTTAAGCGTTTAAATATTGAATTGTAAGTATTGCAGTGTAAGTGAGCAGCTGTAATAAAAAATACCGCAATAAACATGCAAAGTTATAGCGCAGCTATTTTCACCGCCTGCGCTTAACGCAGTGCTTGGTGTAGAGTCTGGCGGCAAAATCAGCGTTCTTTTTGCCGGTAGTACCGTAGTGCTTACTTATTCACATCCTATGCAAATCTATCTGCAGGCCTTGTGTTTTATGGGTTTGCTGGCTGTTGGCAAGCAAGACAAGGGCTGTTAAATCTGCAATAATGCGACAAACTTATATCACAGCCAGCTACATTCTGGCTGTGTAGCGGGCTAACCGAAGCGGAATAAGAAGGAAAATAAAATGACTGGCCAAACGCAAGTAAACCGTGCTCTGTTCGATGAAGTGATGGTACCTAACTACGCTCCTGCCAATATTATTCCGGTAAAAGGTGAAGGTTCGCGAGTGTGGGATCAGCAAGGGCGCGAATACATTGATTTTGCCGGTGGTATTGCCGTAAGCAGCCTGGGGCATTGCCACCCGGCTCTGGTTAACGCATTAAAGCAGCAGGCTGACAAGCTGTGGCATTTAAGTAATGTGATGACCAATGAACCGGCATTGCGTTTAGCTAGTGCATTGGTTAACGCTACTTTTGCGGACAAAGTCTATTTTGCTAACTCTGGTGCTGAGGCCAACGAAGCCGCTTTTAAACTGGCCCGGCGCTATGCATTGGAAAAATTCGGCGCACATAAAGATCAGATCATTTCTTTTCATAAAAGCTTTCACGGCCGTACTTTCTTCACCGTAACGGTAGGTGGTCAGGCGGCATATTCTGACGGTTTTGGCCCTAAACCCGGTGCAGTAATGCATGGCGAGTTTAATAACCTTGATAGCGTTAAAGCGTTAATTTCCGACAATACCTGCGCGGTAGTGCTGGAGCCTGTTCAGGGCGAGGGCGGGATTATTCCTGCTACTGCAGAATTTTTGCAGGGTGTACGTGATTTATGTAACCAACACAATGCGTTGTTGATTATGGACGAAGTGCAAACCGGCGTAGGCCGCACCGGTAAGCTGTATGCGTATATGCACTATGGCGTAACGCCGGATATTCTTACCACGGCAAAATCATTAGGCGGAGGTTTCCCTATTGGCGCTATGCTTACTACTGATGATATCGCCTCGCACCTTAAAGTTGGCACCCATGGCAGCACTTATGGCGGTAACCCGCTGGCTTGTGCTGTAGCAGAAGCTGTGCTGGAAACGGTAAACCAGCCGGAAGTCATGGCGCAGGTATTAAGCAATGAGCAGTTATTCCGCCAACAACTTGCTGCCATTAATGAAAAATATCAGGTATTCAGCGAAATACGCGGCAAAGGTATGTTGCTGGGTGCGGTATTAAATGAGAAATACAAAGGCCGTTCGCGTGAGTTTTTTCTGGCTGCGGCAGATCAGGGTTTAATGGCACTGGTAGCAGGCCCCGATGTAGTGCGGTTTGCGCCATCACTGGTTATTACACCAGAAGAGATTACGGCAGGAATGCAGCGTTTTGAACAGGCGGTAAAACAGGTAGTTAACGCCTGACACGACTATCAGGACACTGCTGTCCTGACACAGCTGTTCCTGACACTACTATTAAGCAGCACCAAGACTGCAAAAATGAAGCTAAGGGGCCTCAGAGCCCCGAAAACAATAACGTAAAAGTGGAGTAGCGACGATGATGGTGATTCGCCCAATCCGTGCGGATGATTACCCGGCGCTGTATAGCATTGCGGTTGAGTCGGGGCATGGTTTTACCTCGTTACCGGTAAATGATGAACTGCTGATGCGTAAAATAAGCCGCTCAGAGCAATCATTTAACAAGCAGGTCAGTTCGCCGGGTGATGAAGGCTATCTGTTTGTGCTGGAAGATACGCTCACCGGTGAGGTATGTGGCACCAGCGCGCTGGAAGCCGCTGTGGGGCTGGATGATGCGTTTTATCATTACCACCTGGGCAAGGTGGTACATAGCTCACGTTCACTCGGGGTGTATAAAACAGCCGATATATTAACCCTGTGTAATGATTACACCGGCGTTAGTGAGTTATGCACGTTATTTTTGCGAGAAAGCCGCCGCGAGAAAAACAATGGCCGTTTGCTGTCAAAAATGCGCTTTTTGTTTATGGCGGAATTCCCGCAGCGTTTTTCCGACAGAGTGATCGCCGAAATGCGCGGTATTTCCAATACCGACGGCAGCTCGCCATTCTGGCAGTGGCTGCAGGAGCATTTTTTCTCGCTGGATTTCCCCACCGCAGATTATCTGACTGGCATAGGCCAGAAGGTGTTTATCGCAGAACTGATGCCTAAGTATCCGATTTATGTCAGCCTGCTCAGCAAACAGGCGCAGGCAGTAATTGGCCGGGTGCATGATAAAACCAAACCTGCGCTGGCATTGCTGCAGTCAGAGGGGTTTTCGCATCGAGGCTATGTCGATATTTTTGATGCCGGCCCTACAGTAGAAGCCAGAGTGGAACATATCCGCTCAGTGCGCAACAGCCAGCGCCTGCAGGTGCGGCTGGGCGATGTCGTTAACGGCCAGCCTTATCTGATATGTAATACCAGCGTTGTAGACTTCCGTGCTACCTGGCTGGCACTTGACGTAAACGAACATAGCGCAGAGGTAACCCTGCCGGCTGATGTTGCCGCGGCGCTGCGGGTAAACGCGGGCGACTGGGTTCGGGTTACAAGAATTTAATAGGGGAGATATATGAATCACGCAGTACAGTTTATTAATAATCAATGGCTTGGTGGTGAAGGTAAAGAATTTACCTCACTGGACCCGGTAAAAAACACGCCGGTATGGCAAGGCCAGGCGGCAACTGCTGCACAGGTAGACACTGCGGTGCAGGTGGCGCGTAAAGCGCAATATGACTGGGCTGGCTTAAGCTTTGATGAGCGTGTTGCTGTGGTAAAAAAGTTTGCTGAGCAGCTTACCAACAACAAAGAAGCCATGGCACTGACTATTGCCAGCGAAACCGGTAAAGCACTGTGGGAAGCCCGCACTGAAGTTGCGGCGATGATTGGTAAAATTGATATCTCTGTACGGGCTTATCAGGAGCGCACCGGCAGCAAAGAAAACCCGATGCCACAGGGCCGGGCTTTTGTACGGCATAAACCGCATGGTGTAGTCGCAGTATTCGGGCCTTATAATTTCCCTGGCCACTTACCCAATGGCCACATAGTACCGGCCTTGCTGGCAGGTAATGCAGTAATATTTAAACCCTCAGAGTTAACGCCGAAAGTGGCTGAGGAAACCGTAAAACTATGGCAGCAGGCCGGTTTGCCTGCTGGCGTTATTGCTTTACTGCAAGGCGAAGTAGATACCGGTAAGGCGATTGCAGGCCACAATGGTATTGATGGTATTTTCTTTACCGGCAGCTCCCGCACCGGCCATTACCTGCACCAGCAGTTTGCCGGCCGGCCGGATAAAATTCTGGCACTGGAAATGGGCGGCAATAACCCGCTGATTGTCCAGGATGTCAGTAATATTGATGCCGCAGTGCACGATATTATTCAGTCGGCTTTTATTTCTGCCGGCCAGCGCTGTACCTGCGCCCGTAAATTGTTTTTACCTGCCAATGCGCAGGGCGATGCCATTCTGGCGCGCCTGCTTGAAGTAACCCGCAATATCAAGGTAGGTGTGTATGACGCCGCCGAGCAGCCTTTTATGGGTTCAATGATTTCTGTTGCCGCCGCTAAAGGTATGCTGGCCGTGCAGCAGCAATTAGTTGAACTGGGTGGCAAGGTGCTGGTTGAAATGCAGCATATCGATGTTAACACCGCTTTGGTGAGCCCGGGCATTATTGAATGCAGCAACATAACCGATTATCCGGATGACGAGCATTTTGGCCCACTGTTAAAGGTGTTCCGCTTCACTGATTTTGATCAGGCGATTGATGCGGCCAACAACACCCAGTTTGGTTTATCTGCCGGGCTGTTAAGTGACAGTGCTGAGTTATATCAGCATTTCTTCCGCCGCATCCGCGCCGGTATTGTTAACTGGAACCGGCCGATTACCGGCGCCAGCTCAGCCGCACCTTTTGGCGGTGTGGGTTCAAGCGGCAATCACCGGGCCAGTGCATTTTATGCCGCAGATTACTGTGCTTATCCGGTGGCGTCTGTGGAGCTGGAACAGGTAGTATTGCCAGAGCAATTATCGCCGGGTCTGGCTTTTTAAGTCTGGCAGTAAATAAATCTTATCGGGGCTAGCGCCCCGATTTGTTTTCTGCTGCAGTATTTGCTTAAATAACGCATACTTAATGCATCTCTTGCCAACAGTCAGGTGTAAAACAGCCCATGGTCACAGATAAACCCGGATACGAGCATTTGATCCAGTTTCTGACAGAGCATTTGTCGCTGTTTGAGCAAACCGGCTCGGGTGATGCAGATAAAACTATTGGTGCCTTACTGGAAGAGTCTATCGCAGAGCAAATTATCACGCTTTGCACCCAGCACACTGAGCTGGAGATGAACCACCGCAGCATGATTATCCGTGAAGTTGACGGCATTATGTATGACTTTCAGGAGGTGCTCGCCAGTGTGCTGGATAAAAAAGCCACCCGCCAGCAGGCTGAACTTATCAATGAAATCTCTCTGTTAATCAAAAACCTGTTCGATACTGCTATCGCCGATCTGATGGATTAACGCTACACCTTACTGCAAATGTGCTAGATACCTGAGCAGCTTTTACGTAGAATGTCGGCCTCCTTTTTCTGGCTGGGGTTTGTGATGGAAGCAACGGTTAAATGGCACGATAACAATACCTTTATTGGCCGCTCTGGTAGTGGTCACGCAGTGGTATTTGACGGCAATAAAGATGACAGCACGGCTCCCAGCCCGATGGAAATGGTGCTGATGGCCGCAGGTGCCTGCTCATCTGTTGATGTTGTCAGTATTTTAAAAAAATCCCGCCAGCAAGTGCTTGATTGTGAAGTTAAGCTAAGTGCCGAGCGCGCCGACACCGTACCTAAAGTATTTACCAAACTGCATCTGCATTTTGCCGTAACCGGGGTTAACCTCAGTGAAAAGCAGGTAGAGCGGGCAGTGCAGTTGTCAGCAGATAAATATTGTTCGGTATCCATTATGTTATCCGGCAGCGTAGCCGTAACACATTCATTCAGTGTTATAGCTGCTGAGCTTACGCCGGCAGCAGAATAACAGCAGTAAATTAGTCAAAACCGGTAACCGGTTTTTTAGCGGAGACAATGTTAAGTGGTTAAGCCTTTTGAAAAATTGAAACTACACGGTTTTAATAACCTGACAAAAAGCCTGAGTTTCAGCCTTTATGACATTTGTTATGCCAAAACTGAGCAACACCGGCAGGAATACATCGAATATATCGACGAGCAATATAATGCCGATCGGTTGACGGATATTCTGACTGAAGTCACTGATATTATCGGTGCTAACATTCTGAATGTGGCACGGCAGGATTACGATCCGCAAGGCGCCAGCGTTACCATACTGGTAAGTGAAGAGCCGGTACTGGTTGATCCAGACAACTCAGAAAACCCGGGGCCGCGGCCTGATGCCGTTGTGGCACATCTGGATAAAAGCCATATTTGCGTGCATACCTATCCGGAAATCCATCCGCATGATGGCATCTGTACTTTCCGTGCCGATATCGAGGTTTCTACCTGCGGTATTATATCGCCACTGAAAGCACTGAACTTTCTGATCCACAGCTTTGAATCTGACATTGTTACCATCGATTACCGCGTACGTGGTTTTACCCGTGATGTCAGCGGCACCAAGCATTATATCGATCACCCTATCAGTTCTATTCAGAACTTTATGGACGAAGACACCAAACGTGCCTTCCAGATGATTGACGTTAACGTGTATCAGGAAAACCTGTTCCACACCAAAATGATGCTAAAAGAAGCTGATTTGAATAACTACCTGTTTGGTATGGGCAAAGATTCAATGACGCCGGAAGAGCAAAAGACAATCAGCAAAAAAGTGTTCCGCGAAATGCGCGAAATTTTCTACGGCCGTAACCTGCCGGATATGAAGTAACTGATGGCCAGGCTTATCGACCATAAGTTTTCCATCGCCCCTATGCTGGATTGGACTGATAAGCATTGCCGCTACTTTCACCGCCTGCTGAGCCAGCATGCCGTGCTGTACACTGAAATGGTCACTACCGGCGCTATTATTCATGGCAGCGGTGATTATTTAGCGTTTAATGAAGAAGAGCATCCTGTGGTGCTGCAACTGGGCGGTTCTAACCCGGCTGATATGGCGCACTGTGCTAAGCTGGCAGAGCAGCGCGGCTATGATGCAGTAAATATTAATGTTGGCTGCCCGTCTGACAGGGTGCAAAACGGCATGTTTGGTGCCTGCCTGATGGCGCAGCCACAGTTAGTGGCCGATTGCATCAAAGCCATGCAGGATGTAGTCAGCATACCGGTGACGGTGAAAACCCGCATTGGTATTGACGATTCCGACGATTATCAGTTTTTGCAGGACTTTGTCGCGACAGTAGCCGATGCTGGTTGTCAGCAATTGATTGTCCACGCCCGTAAAGCCTGGCTTAAAGGCTTAAGCCCGAAAGAAAACCGCGAAGTGCCGCCACTGAATTACGAGCGGGTATACCAGTTAAAGCGTGAGTTTCCACAGCTTAATATCAGCCTTAATGGTGGCGTTAAAACACTCGAGCAAGCCAAAGCACAACTGCAGTACCTGGACGGTGTGATGGTGGGGCGCGAGGCGTATTCAAACCCTATGTTGCTAAGCAGTGTTGATGAGCTTATATATGGCAAACCCGGTTACAGCCGCAGCCCGCATCAGGTGGTGTTGGATATGCTGCCCTATATTGAGCGGCAAATGCAGCAGGGCGCCCGGTTTTGGCATATAGCCCGCCATATGCTGGGGCTATTTCAAGGTATGCCGGGTGCCAGACAATGGCGGCGTTTGTTAAGCGAGCGTGGTCATTTCGCTGATGCAACACCAGAGTTAATGCTGCAAGCACTGGCAAAAGTAGCGCCTGTGGCGGATTTAACCACCTGATGAGTTAATTTCACTATTTTTTGGTTTTCAATAAAAGGCGGGTATAACGAAAGTTACCCGCCTTTATTTTTTTACTTATTAATATCAGCTACTTACGATGTTTTATCGACTTGGCACAGCACTTGAAATACCGGTTGTGTAGTACAGACTAACCACTTTCAAGGAAACGATAATGAAGACACTGACTGCGTTAACCCTCACTGCTGCTTTCGCCGGAGCTTTACTGGCTAACAATGCGATGGCAGATGAACTTACGGACCAAATCCGTGGCGCAGCCCAGCAGCAATTGCAGGAGCTGCATAGCCACAATCAGCAACAGGCCAGAATTGCACTGCATAAAACTGCGTTAGAGCTGCTGGCCCGGCAAACCGCTGAGCAGGATGCAGCAACGGCATTACTGGCATATCAGGCAGTGCGTACTGCCGCTGTAGTGGCAGAGTAAGTTATGTTGCTGTCATCCGGTTGGTTACTGCTGCTGTTTCTCAGCCCGGTGCTAAGCATAATACCCGTTGTGCTGCTGTGGCACTGGCTGATGCCACTGTTTGGTTTGGGGCAAAAAGCTTCAGGCATGTTGTAGAAAAGGAACGCTGATATGAGTTGGGTAACAATAGAACTGACAGCCTTTGCTATTTTTGTGGCTTTACTGCTGTTAGCAGAGCTGAGTCAGATAAATAAAAAACACCTTGATGGAGTACAGACAAATGGCAACTTATGACACTGATCGTTGGTATTGTGCCCGTGCTTACCGGAAAATTGCCGGCGTTTGTGCAGGTTTTGCCGGTTATTATCAGCAACCACGCTGGCTGATCCGTCTGCTGGCTGTCATATTATTAGTGATGTTTCCTGTGGCAGTAATACTGGCCTATCTGGTGGCTGCGGTGGTGCTACCAAACCGTTGACACTGTACCAGGTAAGTTACGGGCTGTTAACTGGTTGAAACTGGTGTAAGATAAGGCCGTGACTATAAAGGAGAAACAAGATGCTACGGTTTTTTGCTGCTTTGCTGATGTTAAGCTGCGCTATGTCGGTTAATGCTGAACCTGCATTCAGTGCACAAGAGAGCCAAATTCGTCAGCCAATGCCGGGGCGCACGGTAACGGCAGGTTACCTGATATTACATAATCATTCTTCAGAAATGGCTACGCTTGTTGCTGCCAGTAGCAGCCAGTTTGCGCGGGTTGAATTGCATCAGCATACTCATAAAGATGGCATGATGCGCATGGAACAAATCAGTGAAATTAATATTGATGCCGGTGGCAGTGTGGCATTTGAGCCGGGCGGTTTGCACTTGATGTTGTTTGAACCTAAAGACAAACTGGAAATTGGCCAGCAAATACCGCTGACGTTAGAGTTTGCTGATGGCCAGCAACTGGCGTTGACCGTGCCGGTAGTTGCTACACCCAAACGCTGAGGGCCGTTTTATGGTTAATAAAAAACTCATCAGTGCTGCAGTATTGGCAATACTGGTGCTGATGTATGGCACCGCTTGGTGGGTAAGCCGTGAACCTGCCATGCTGATAGCAGAAATTAAGCAAGAGCAGCGCAAGCTGGGAGATGACGCTATAACCGGTTATAGCACTACCACTGCGTTGATCCGCGTCAGTGAAACCCTGCTGTATAAAAGCGGTGGTTATCTGGCAAATGATATTATGCCGCCGTTCAGCTTGCTGGATAATATGCCGGCATGGGAGTTAGGCGTACTGGAAATGTCACGTGATCTGGCGTTGGCCTTACGTAAAGATTTTAGCCGCTCTCAGTCACAGTCAACAGAAAATGTTTTTCTTAAAGTGGCACAGCCGCGTTTTAATATTGATCACAGAAGCTGGGCTATCCCCAGTGCTGAAGCCGAGTATGCCAAGGCAATAGAGCAACTATATTTGTATCGTGCCGAGCTGTTAGATCCCGCCAAACCAGATAGCCAGTTTTACGCCCGCGCTGATAATTTGCGCGAATGGGTGAAAGCAGTAGAGAAACGGCTTGGCAGCTACTCACAACGTTTAAGCGCCAGTGTTGGCCAGGAGCGCATTAACACGGACCTGGCCGGTGATGCCTCAGCACGCCAGTCTACCGAAACGCCTGCACATCGTAATATCAAAACCAGCTGGTGGAAAATAGACGATGAATTTTACGAAGCCCGTGGCGCTGCCTGGGCTTTACTGCATTTTCTAAAAGCAATAGAAACAGATTTTAGTGACGTATTACAACGTAAAAATGCCATGATCAGTTTGCGGCAAATTATCCGTGAACTTGAAGCAACACAACAGCCAATCTGGAGCCCTATGGTGCTTAACGGCAGTGGTTTTGGTTTGATGGCAAACCACAGCCTGGTAATGGCAAATTATATCTCCCGCGCGAATGCCGCGTTAATTGATCTCTCTGAATTATTATCACAAGGGTAGTTACAGCATGAAAAAAACCGCATTAATCTTATCCGTTAGCGGCTTATTACTTACCGGACCAGCGCAGGCAGATACCCTGCTTGGGCTTTATGTTGGTGCAGACGGCTGGCGTACTTCTGCAGATGGTGGCTTTGCTAATAGTAGTCAGTTGCAGAGTTTTAATTTCTTAGACAAAACGCAAAAATCTTATTATGTCGCGCTGGAACATCCGCTGCCTTTTATCCCTAATATCCGGCTGCAGCATAATCAGTTAGAGTCTTCAGGCTCAACCAGCCTGGATGCTGACTTTACTTTTGCCGGTGCTACCTTCGCTGCCGACACCCAGTTGCAAAACCAAACCGAGCTGACTAATACAGACTATGTGTTGTACTACGAAATTCTTGATAACGATCTGGTCAGCCTGGATTTAGGCATAAACGGTAAATACATTAATGGCACCGTTGCGGTTGCTGAAACTGGCGCTGATGGCATGGCAGCGTCTCAACGGGCATCGCAGCTTATTCCGATGTTGTATGCTTCAGGCATTGTCGGTTTACCGCTGACCGGGCTGGACGTATTTACTCAGGGCAGTTACGTGTCGCTGGATGGCAACCGGATATATGATGTTCAGGCTGGCGTGGCTTATGCGGTCTTGGATAACCTGGCCGTTAATATGCGCCTGAAACTAGGATATCGCGCCATGAACCTACGGCTGGATGATGTTGACAATTTACATGCAGATCTGGACTTTAAAGGCGTATTCGCCGGCATAGAGCTGCATTTTTAAACACTGTGTTAAATGCTGACCGGCTGTAACAGCTGGTCAGCATTTTCCGGGCCTGTCTTGTGAGGCCTGACAAATCGTTTTATAGTTATTTCACGCATCGTTCTGGCAGGCTAAGTTTTGACAAATTATTTCAGACAGTTAACTCTGCCCTGGCTTATTGCACTTAGCCTGATGCTATTATTTACGGCGTTGTGGTATCACTACGAAAGCAAAATCATGCAGCGCGCACAGGTGCAGCAATTCACGTCCAGCCTGCAATTTAGTATCCGGCCTTTGCTGGCCAGCAAAAATCCTGATTTACTCAAAGCCCAGCTAAACCATTTACGTTATGCCAGTGTTTTGCCTGTCAGCACTATTGCAGTATACAGCGACACCGGCCGGTTAATCAGTGGTACAGATAAAGCCACTTTATTACCACAGTTTCAGCCAGAGCAGATGCAGCAGGAGTTTCAATTATTGCATGAAGCCGGCAATTTGATGGCGATACAACCTATGTCGTCGTCTGCTGCCCGCAGTGGCTATGAAGAAGTTATCGCCGGGCAAAATGACGATTATTATGTGGTTGTACAACTTGAAGCACCGGGGAATTACAGTGTTTGGTTAGTGCCAGTGCTGGTGGTTGCCATGTTGGGTTGGGCGACTTTACTAATAGTGCTAGGTGGTATTGGTCGGGTGTCACAACGCCAGCAAACCGATATCAGCTTGCTGGTACATAAACTCAGCCAGTTAAAGCAAGGGCAGTTAAATAGCAGGTTAGACGACGAGTTGGTAGCAGAGCTGACACCGTTAAAAACGGCGCTGAACGACCTGGCTGGCCAGCAATTAAACAACCGCTCCCGCGATGACACTGAGAAAAATCAGTTTAAACAGCAGATAACAGCATTAACGCAATCGCTTACCAGTGAGAAACAGCAATCTGCACAGCTGCAGCGGTTATATGAACAGAACCAGCTGCAACAGCAACAACAGCTGTCGCAGCTCAGGCAATTGGTACAACAACAGGCAGTAATGCCAGAAAAGCTACTAAAGCGGGTGCTTCACAGCCAGTTGATGTTGGCAGAGTTAACACTGGCAACCGAACCTGAGCCGCTGACACCACTGCTATTAACAGAATACCTCGGCCGGCAATTGCCGCATTATCGCAATATACTGGCAGAGCAGAATCTGGCGCTGCAGCTTAATGAAGCCCCGGCTAATGTGGTATACCAACTGGCATTACCTGAGAATTTACTGACAACGTTGTTGACAGCTTTGCTGCGCTTAAGCAGCCACTCTGAAGGAATAACAGAGCTGGCACTGACTATACAGCTGAGTGTTACCGGCACAGCTGGCAGTTTATTGCTCAGTGTGACAGGTAATGGCGACGGCTTATTGGCGTCTGTCAGGCAGCAACTGGTTAACCCCGGCCAGCAAAGCTCACACTGGCAGAATATTGATAGCCAGATTGTTACGCAGATAGCTGCCAAACTGAATGCTAGTATTGACGTGCAATCACTCGAAGGGCTTGGCAGTACAGTATCAGTGCGTTTCCCATCGGCGGATTGTCAGCCGGTGCAGGTTGACCGGTTAAAACATGTGTTGTTATTTGATCTGCAGCTCACAAGATTAGCAGAGCGAAAAGCTGCGCTGGGTAGTTTGGTCACTAGTGTTGCCCAATGTTCTGATTTGTCTGAGTTACAACTTAAAGCTAAACAACATCATTACGATGTGGTGTTGATTTTTTTACCAGAACCCACTGAACTGACAGTATGGCTTGAGCTTATCCAGATGCTGAAACAGAAAACCAGAGTGTTATGTTACGCTGGTGAAGACTGTATTCAAATGTGGCGTGAGGCGCTGGGTGTAGCGATAACAGCAGAGCCGTTTTGTCTGGATCAATTACAACAGATACAAGCGGTTGACACCACTAATCTACCAAAGCTTTTAGTGGTTGATGATAATCCGACTAACCTGGCATTTATTCAGATGCTGCTTAAACAGCAACCACTGGAACTTAGCACTGCAAATTGTGCACAACAAGCGTTGCAGTTATGCGCCGTGCAGCAATTTGATGTGATTTTATTAGATATTCAGTTACCGGATATGCATGGTACCGAGGTTGCCAAACAGCTGCGGCAAATGCAGGCGTATCAGCTAACGCCGATACTGGCCTTTACTGCGCATGCACTGGCTGAAGAAGTGGCCAGCTTTAAAGCAGCTGGTATGAATGATGTGATTTTTAAACCGTTAGAAGTGAGCAGATTACAGCAAATATTGCATTGGTGCTCGTCAACTAAAACTGATAATACCGGCCAGTAACTGTTTTAACGCACTGATATATGCCTGGTTTGGCTGGCTGCTAAGCAAAGGCAGCAGCTCTGCACCGCTGGCGGTATATTTATAGTATTGCAGTACCACACCTTTACTGGTGATCGTACCGTTGAGATGTAATTGCTGATACTGCCAGTTAAGTATCTGGCCTGCGGGCAATTCGCCGCTTTCAATTTCAGAACTGTGCAATAGGCCGATGTCTATCAGGCTGAGAATTTGCGGGTACGATAAACCAAATTGATTCAGGTTAAGTACCGCGCGGCTTTTACCTGTTAGCACACGCCATAGCGAAGGTTTGCGAATATAGCCAAAGTAGATCCGGGCGCTGGGATCTTGCCGGGTTTTGCAGCTTAAGTTCACGGCCTGCTGCAGCGCTAACGCTTCTTTGTAGCTCATACGTTTTAGCGTATGCAGGGTTTTTAGCGAAAATTTGCCCGGGCTGGCAATTTCACCGGCCAAAATTTTTGCCCATAACTGTTGCATGCTTTTATTCGAGATTTCCAGCACCAGTTCACAAAACTGCTGGAACCAGTCTGGATCGACATCCTGGGTTGAAACCTGATCGGTGCAGTACTCCAGGGCGAGGGTCATAATACTTTCAAGATTGTATTGCTGCCGTTCACGCTGCATTTGCAACCTGCGTTCAGCACGTTGCGCCAGTGTTAACACGGCTGAACTGGCCGCACCGGAGCGTGCTGCCAGATGATGATGTTTGTCGCTAAAGTTCCCTTGCTGCTCTGGGGAATCGTTTTGGGCAGCCGGACTGACACTACTAATGCTACCGAGCTGAGATTTAGCCAATTGCAGCAAACGTTGCTGGCTGTTTAATGCACTAATTTTAACCATAACAACAGCCTGAACAACAGAAAATGAAACATAGGTTATCTTGGCATCTGCTGCAATATGCGGCAAGTAAAGCTATGTTGTTTGTGTAAAATAAAATCTGTTATACCTTACTATTTAACAGATTAAACATGTATATTTAAACGGAATCATTAAATAAGGCTGAATAATGGTGTCAAAAGAAACAGATGAAGATTTTCTGTTTTTAGCAGAAGACGAACCGGAGCCAGCACAGGAGCACACACTGGGCGAGTGGCACTTGTTGATTGTTGATGATGATGAAGAGATCCATACAGTGACCAAGCTGGCCCTGAGTGATCTTACTGTTTTAGGTAAGCAACTGAAATTTCATCATGCATACTCTGGTAAAGAGGCAATTGCTTTTTTAACCCGACACCCTGAGGTAGCACTGGTGCTGCTTGATGTGGTGATGGAGTCGGATGACGCCGGTCTTAAGGTTGTGAAACAAATCCGTGACGAGCTTGGCATGGATGAAATCCGTATTGTGCTACGCACAGGACAGCCGGGCTACGCGCCTGAAGAAAGCGTTATAAAAGAATATGATATAAACGATTACAAAACCAAGACAGAACTGACCCGCAGCAAACTGGTTACGTCGATTATTTCTTCTCTGCGTTCTTATCAGCAGATCCGTACCATTAATCAGAACCGTCTGGGTTTGCAAAAAATTATCAATGCCGGGGCAAATCTGCTGGAGCAGCACTCGTTACATGAGTTCTCTGAAGGTGTTGTTACACAGATCTCATCATTAATTGGCTTACATGCTGAAGGGGTGCTGTGTGCCCAGATAGAAGATGACGGCAGCGCCAGCGAAACCATATACGTGTTAGGCGCAGCCGGTAATTACGCTCCCTACATTAAGTGTCAGCTTGACAGGCTGGGCAACCCACGTATTGTGCAGCAAATTACCAACTGTTTACGCACCCATGAACACATTTTTACCGATCGGGAAACGGTGTTGTATTTGGGCAATGAGATCCACAGCGCTGCGGTATATATTGAAACTAACCGGCCAATAGAGAATTTTGATCGCCAACTGATAGAGGTGTTTTTAAGTAATATTTCTATTGGCTATGAAAACGTTACGCTATTTCAGCAGCTTAAGCATGCTGCTTATATAGATCCGCTTACCAAAACACCGAACCGCAACGAGTTTATTCAGATTTTGCAAGATACCCGCCGTTATGAAGCAGAGCATAATGTTGCGGTGTTAATTGATATCGACCACTTTTCTGATGTCAACGACGGCTTAGGCCAGGATGTTGGCAATGAGTTACTGATCGCAGTGACATTTAGATTAATTGAAAAATTTGGTCTTTATGCCCAGCTTGGCCGCATTGGTGCTGACGTGTTTGGCCTGGTGGGGCCTGACACAGAACTGACGCCTGAGCGTTTACAGGCGGTGTTTGACGAGCCGTTTAAAGCGTCAGAGCATTCACTGCAAATCAGTGCCACCTTTGGCTTTTGCCACTTAACCGATACTGCCGAACAGGGGCTGACGATCCTTAAGCATGTATACATTGCGCTGAATAAAGCCAAAAAACACCTCGGTCAGAACTTCCAGTATTATCAGGCAGAAATGGAAGATGAAATGGCTGAGCGGTTGGCACTGTTGCGTATGTTACGCCAGGATTTTGCCAACGATAAATTGCAGCTGTGGTATCAGCCTCAGGTTTCTTTAACCACAAAACAGGTTGTGGGTATGGAAGCGTTATTACGTTGGCCGCAGCCAAATGGGCAATTTATTTCGCCTGCCGTGTTTATTCCGCTGGCAGAGTATTCCGGCTTAATTGTAGAGATAGGTTTCTGGGTAATGGAGCAGGCGTGCCTGCAAATCAAACAGCTGCAAAAACAAGGTTATACCGATTTACGTATTGCCGTTAATGTGTCGATGCCACAGTTCAGAAGCCATGGTTTTGTGCAATCGGTTATTGACTGTGTCAGTGCCCAGCAGATCGACCCGCAACTGCTTGAGCTGGAAATTACTGAGTCGGTGGTAATGGACGAGCCTAAGATCGTGATCGACGCACTGCAGAAACTGAAAAACTTCGGTATCAAGGTAGCGATAGATGACTTTGGTATTGGCTTTTCATCACTGAATTACCTGCAGCAACTGCCGCTGGACCGGATAAAAGTAGATCGTGCTTTTATTCGTGATATTGATAAACCGGCCGGCGAAGTCATAGCTGAAACCATTATTAATCTGGGCAAAAGACTAAATCTGGCGACTATTGCTGAAGGCGTGGAAACTCAGGCACAGGAGCAGGCCATTGTTGCCATGGGCTGTGATGAAGTGCAGGGTTTTATGTATGCCAAGCCGATGCCGCCAGCAGAGTTACTGACTTTTTTGCAACAGCAAAAGAGCTGACAACTAACCACAAGCCGGAATATGCCGGGCTTGTGGTCCGGCCGTTTTTACACTCTGAATAATTTGGTAATACTTTCCAGATTTTGCGCCAGTGAAGCCAGCTCACTGCTGGCTTTCGCAATATGACCAGCACTTTCTGAGCTGTGCTCAGTGTTCTTGAAAATTGCATCGACATGGCCAACGATATCGCTGGCCATTTTTTGTTGATCATCAGTGGCTTCTGCAATTTGCTGGTTCATTAGACGTATTTGCGCAATGCTCTTAGTGATTAGTTGCAGGGCGTCACCGGCTTTATTGGCGGATTGCACACTATGGTCTGCCTGCGTGGTGCTTTGCTGCATTTTCTGTACTGCCAGCCGGGCGGCCGTTTGCAGTTGTTCTATGGTGCGCTGAATTTCTTCAGTCGATTTTTGCGTGCGCGATGCCAGCGTGCGAACTTCATCAGCCACTACGGCAAAACCACGGCCTTGTTCACCAGCGCGTGCGGCTTCAATAGCGGCATTCAGTGCCAGCAGGTTGGTTTGTTCTGCAATACCTTTAATCACACTTAGCACTGTGCCTACCTGATTGGCATCTTTCTCCAGTTGCAGAATAACATCAGAGGCGTCCTGCACATTGCCCGCTAATAGCTGAATATTCTGCACCGTTGCAATAACGGTTTGCTGGCCCTGACCTGCAGCGTCGCTGGACTGATTGGCGGCAGCTGCCGCCTCGTTAGCACTGCTCACTTCTGCCACTACGCTGGCACTCATGTCATCCACTGCATGTTTGGCCTGGTTAGCCGCTTTACGCTGCTGGGCAATGGTTTTATTAGTGTCGTCGGTTAGCTCGTGTAAGTCTTTAGCCAGGGCCGACAGTGGCACGGCAGTATTAACAATATCCTTTACTACGTGCTGCAGCTTTTGCATAAAGGTGTTAAACCAGTACGCTAGGTCGCCCAGCTCGTCTTTGCTATTGGTATTAATGCGGGCGGTTAAGTCGCCGTTTTCTTTGGCCAGATCCTGTAACGAGTTAATCATGTTACCCAAGCTGCTTTGAATGCCCCGTGCAACCGGAAACGCAGTGCCAAACAGCACCAGCGTAGTGATCACGCCCATAATAATACCCACAGTGATAAGGGTACCTGCCTGTTCACTGGCGTCGTCAATCGTTGAGGTAAACTCCTGCAACCGCATATCACGGAACTGGCTTAGCAGCAGGGCGGTCGTGTCGTAATCGGCATTCATTTTTTCTGAACGCTGGGGCAGGGTACTGAAATCGGCAGTGTTGTTAATCATTTCCTGCGACACTTTGTAAGCCACTTGATAATACGCGTCGTAGCTTTGCTGGATATTACTGACATCATTGGCATAGTCACGGTTTAGCTGGGAAATGTTACTTAAATCTTGTGTCAGCTGGCGGCTGAAAGCTGCAGCACCGGCCAGAGCTTCTTCATCGCCTGTCGTCACGGCACTGGCCAGCGAGTCTTTTATCCGTTCCAGCAGCACCAGCGAGCTTTGTGCCGATTGCAATACCGGGAACTGTACATCACGGGTTTGCTCCAGCGTTTTAACGTTGTTCAGCGCCGTATTGCTGGCAAGAATCAGGTAAATGATAAAACTCAGGGTGCCGATGAAGGGTATCAGGTAGATTTTCTTTGATATAGACAGGCGTCGTAACACATCCATACTGCTGGCCTCTGTAAATTTGTTAGTTATTATTAGAATAGATTCAGGCGCAGTATAGTGCTTTATTTAAGCAAATGCTTGTGGTTATGTCTGCTGGGTACACGCCATGAAAAAGCCCGGACAATGCCGGGCTTTGTTACAAAAGGCAGATAGTTATTTCTTAGCCCGTTCAAATGAGGTAACAATTTCAGCTTTGGCAGCAGCAGCATCGCCCCAGCCATTTACTTTAACCCATTTACCGGCTTCTAATTCTTTGTAACGCTCGAAGAAGTGCTGAATTTGCTTTTTCAGCAGCTCGTCCACGTCGTTGATGTCCTTAATATGGTCGTACAACTTGGTCAGCTTGCTTACCGGTACGGCGATAACTTTCGCATCTTCGCCTGCTTCGTCTGACATAAACAGCACACCTACCGGGCGGCATTTAATCACAGCGCCTGGTACCAGTGGGTAAGGTGTTGGTACCAATACGTCTACCGGATCACCATCCAGTGATAAAGTTTGGTTTACAAAGCCGTAGTTGCACGGGTAAAACATCGGTGTAGACATAAAACGGTCTACCCAAACGGTACCGGTATCTTTGTCTACTTCGTACTTGATAGGATCGGCATTGGCCGGAATTTCAATAATAACGTTAATTTCTTCTGGCAGGTTCTTACCTGCTGCAACATCGCTTAAGCTCATGGCCTGGTCCTTAAATGATAAAAGCTTGGTTAAAAGTGGCGCTTATTATAGCGCCGGCAATAAAAATGGCTATCGCTGATGATAGGCAATGCAGCTTTCTACTTCGTGCTTTGAGCCAAGTATCACCGCAACGCGCTGGTGAATATCAGTGGGCACTATGTCCATAATGCGCTCATAACCGGTAGAGCTTACACCACCGGCTTGTTCTACCAGAAAACTCATCGGGTTGGCTTCATACATTAGTCGCAGTTTATCCGGCTTAGTAGCATCTTTAGTGTCGCGCGGGTAAGCAAAAATACCGCCGCGGCATAATACGCGGTGTACATCACCCACCATAGCGGCTATCCAGCGCATATTGTAGTTTTTACCGCGCGGGCCTTCTTTGCCTTTAAGTAGATCAGCAATATAGGCTTGCATGGCCGGTTGCCAGTAGCGCTGGTTCGACATATTCACCGCAAATTCGGCGGTGTATTTCGGAATGGCGGCTTGCTCTTCAGTAAGCAAAAAGCCGCCATAAGTTTTATCCAGTGTATATATCCGCGTACCTTTGCCGGTGGTTAACGCCAGCATGGTAGACGGGCCATACAGCACATAACCTGCTGCCACCTGCGCCGTGCCAGGCTGTAAAAACTGACTGGCATCATCGGCAGCTTTATCGGCTTGCGCTGGCAAAATAGAGAAAATGGTGCCGATTAAGCTATTGATATCAGTGTTAGATGAGCCATCCAGTGGGTCAAACGTCACCAGATATTTGCCGTTTGGGTTGCCGGCAACGGTGTCATCTTCCTCTTCTGAGCTGATGGCTTTAACAACGCCGGTTTCCAGAATCACTTCTTTTAGCAATTCATTGGCAATAATATCGAGTTTTTTCTGTGTTTCCCCTTGAATATTCTCACCCAGGGTAGAACCTAATACCCCAGCCAGTTCGCCCTGACTGACACGAAAAGAGATTTCCCGGCAGGCTGCCAGTATGGTTTTAATCAGTGAAATCAGGTCGCTGTCGACTCCGTCCTGTTGCAATACTGGCGAGATGCGGCGCATGCTGGTGGTTCCTTCTCAGTAATTATTTTTGCTAATGCGGTAGAGGCCAGCGTATTTTAAAGAATTTCTACGCAAATTGCAGTTGTTACTGCAGCAATGTTCGCATTTGCTACAATGGCTGCGGCTAATTTTCAGGATAACTTATGCATATTCATATTCTCGGTATTTGTGGCACCTTTATGGGCGGTATTGCCGCTATTGCCAAAGCAATGGGCCACAAAGTGACCGGCGCTGATGCCAATGTCTACCCGCCAATGAGTACCCAGCTGGAGCAACTGGGCATTGAATTAACCCAGGGCTGGGATCCGGCACAGCTGGAGCCTGCGCCGGATATGGTGATTATCGGTAATGCCTTATCACGTGGTAACCCGGCGGTAGAGTATGTATTAAATACTAATTTACGCTACACCTCAGGCCCGCAATGGCTGGCAGAGCAGGTATTATTTGATCGCTGGGTGCTGGCTGTGTCTGGTACCCATGGCAAAACCACCACCAGCACTATGCTGGCCTGGATTTTAGAATGCGCCGGTTTAAAACCGGGCTTTTTAATTGGTGGAATCCCACAGAATTTTGATTGCTCGGCCCGGCTTGGCGAGTCGCCGTTTTTTGTTATTGAAGCCGATGAATACGACACCGCCTTTTTTGATAAACGCTCTAAGTTTGTGCATTACCGGCCGCGCACTGTAGTTATTAATAACCTGGAATATGATCACGCCGATATTTTCCCTGATTTAGCCGCCATTCAGCGCCAGTTTCACCATTTGCTGCGCATGGTGCCAGCCAATGGTTTGGTGTTGTCGCCGGAAGATACACCGGCAGTAAAACAAACGCTGGATATGGGGTGCTGGAGTGAGCGGCAGAGCTACGGCACTGACTGGCGCGCCGAACTAATTAGCACTGATGGCAGCCATTTTGCTTTGTACTATCAGGACAAACAACTTGGTGAGCTGAACTGGCAACTCAGTGGCCAGCATAATGTCGATAACGCAGTGATGGCTATTGCTGCAGCGCGTCATGCCGGTGTGCCGGTTGACGTAGCGCTGGAAGCATTAACGCGCTTTATTGCGCCGAAACGGCGGATGGAGCTAAAAGCTGATGTGGCCGGTATTAAGGTATATGACGATTTTGCCCATCATCCTACTGCTATCAGCACCACCTTGCAGGGTATCCGTAATAAAGTAGGCCAAAACCGGGTACTGGCCGTATTGGAGCCTCGCTCTAATACTATGCGTATGGGTGTGCATCAGGCGGCACTGCCACTGTCGCTGGCACTGGCCGATCTGGTGTTTTTGTATGAACCGGCCAACGCCAACTGGTCGCTGGATGCCTTAACCCGCGCGCTGACGCCCAAAGCAACATTAACGCAAGACATTGACGCTTTAGTGAGCTTGTTATGTGAGCAGGCAGAGCAAGGCGACAGTATTGTCATTATGAGCAACGGCGGTTTTGGCGGCATTCACGATAAGCTGATTAGTGCGCTAAGACGCAAATGGGAACACTAATGTGGAAATACAAATGACAACTGCAAAAGAGATCACGCTGGCTTTTAGCGGTGCCTCGGGCGCACCTTATGGTTGGCGTTTACTTGAGTTATTGCTGGCCCAGGGTATTAAAGTGCATTTGCTGGTATCAAGCGCGGCACGGGTAGTATTTGCCACCGAACACGATGTCAAACTGCCGGCCGCACCGGACAAATGTACGCAGATGCTGCTGGAACATTTTGCTTGTGATGCCGGCTTGCTTAAAGTGTACGGCAAAGATGACTGGTTTTCACCGGTAGCATCCGGCTCGGCTGCACCGCGGCAAATGGTGATTTGCCCTTGCTCAACCGGTACCGTATCAGCGATTGCTACCGGTGCCAGTGATAACCTGATCGAGCGCGCTGCGGATGTAGTGATCAAAGAAGGCGGCCAGTTGATCTTAGTGCCACGCGAAAGCCCGCTTAGTGCCATTCATCTGGAAAACTTACTTAAGCTGGCGCGTGTGGGCGTGACTATTATGCCGGCAGCACCGGGTTTTTATCATCAGCCGAAACAGATCAGCGATTTAGTCGATTTTATGGTGGCGCGCATTTTAGACCACCTTAAGCTGCCGCATCAGTTACTTAACCGCTGGGGTTACAGTGGTGATGCCGCAAAAGCAGGAGAATAGCATTGAGTTTAGCGTTAGATATCAAAGGTCTGCATAAAGTATATAAAAGCGGTACTGTGGCATTAAGCGGTATCGATTTACAGGTAAACCAAGGCGATTTTTTTGCATTGTTAGGCCCGAACGGCGCAGGCAAAAGTACCACTATTGGTATTATCAGTTCATTGGTAAATAAGTCGCAAGGCAGCATCAAAGTATTTGATTACGATATTGATACTCAGCTCGAGGCAGCAAAAAGCCAGCTTGGTTTAGTGCCGCAGGAATTTAACTTTAACCAGTTTGAAACCGTATTGCAGATAGTGGTGAATCAGGCCGGTTATTACGGTGTACCAAAAAAGCTGGCACTTGAACGTGCTGAAAAATACCTCGGTCAGCTGGGCTTGTGGGAAAAACGTACTGCCCGTGCCCGCGAATTATCCGGCGGCATGAAACGGCGTTTAATGATAGCCCGCGCGTTAATGCACGAGCCAAAACTGCTGATCCTGGATGAGCCGACAGCGGGTGTTGATATCGAACTGCGCCGCTCAATGTGGGAGTTCTTACGCAAAATTAACCAGCAGGGCGTTACTATTATTTTAACCACCCATTACCTCGAAGAGGCCGAAAGCCTGTGTCGCAATATCGCCATTATCGACAAAGGGCTGATTATTGAAAATACCAGCATGAAGACGCTGTTAGCCAAGCTGACCCGTGAGACCTTTGTGCTCGATCTCGCGACACAGCCTGCTGCACTTAAACTGGAAGGTGTTAACTGGCGCACGCTGGACGGTAACAGTATTGAAGTCGACGTAGAGAAAGCACAGGGCTTAAACACCATTTTTGCCCAGCTTAGTGCCCAGGATATTAAGGTGTTATCCATGCGTAATAAAGCCAACCGGCTGGAAGAATTGTTTGTGTCGCTGGTAGAGAATGGCCGTGGAGGTGCGAAATGAGCAACTCTAATTATCTGGTAGCGTTAAAAAGTATTTGGGATAAAGAAACCAATCGCTTTTTGCGCATTTGGGTGCAAACCCTGGTACCGCCGGCCATTACCATGACGTTGTATTTTGTTATCTTCGGCAGTTTAATCGGTTCGCGCATTGGCGATATGGGCGGTTTTACCTACATGGAGTTTATTGTACCCGGCCTGATTATGATGTCGGTGATCACTAACTCTTACGCCAATGTGGCGTCGTCATTTTTCAGTGCCAAGTTTCAGCGTAACGTGGAAGAGCTGCTGGTAGCGCCGGTGCCCAATTACATTATTGTGCTGGGTTTTGTTGGTGGCGGTATGGCGCGTGGCATGCTGGTAGGGCTGATCGTCACTATTTTGTCGCTGTTTTTCGTTACAATTCAAATTCATAACCTGGCGGTAATTATCGTTACCGTTACGCTAACGTCGATGCTGTTTTCTCTGGGCGGCCTGATTAACGCCGTGTATGCGAAAACCTTTGACGATATCAGCATTATTCCTACCTTTGTGCTTACGCCACTTACCTATTTGGGCGGTGTGTTTTACTCATTAACCTTGCTGCCTGGCTTCTGGCAGCATGTGGCGGCGTTAAATCCGGTGGTGTATATGGTTAATGCGTTTCGTTATGGCTTTTTGGGCGTAACCGACGTTAGCCTGTGGCTGGCGCTAGCGGTGGTGGTGGGCTTTATTGTCGTGTTGTTTAGCTATGCCATGTACCTGATTAACCGCGGCATTGGCCTGCGAAGCTAACAACCTTAACGGATCGGTTTGCCCACGCCAACGCGCCGTAAACCCGGTCCCTGGGGGCTCGACTCAGGCATCCATGCCTTCAACGGTTGGCTTAGGGCAAACCAATCCTTCTACCATGTTTGCGGCTATTTTTTTGCAGACATTTTTCGGCGCTTGCAGTAAAGTGAGCGCCATTTTCCGGCTGTTTTAGTAACCGCTGAAACCGTATGCAGAGTAGCAAGCGCATGACAGAATCCAGTAAACGCCAGGCAACCGCTTCTGAAGAAGCTTTATGGCGCATCTTTACGGTGCCGGAAGCGCCAGACTCAACGCTGAGTATTATTGAGCAAAACCTGTCACAGAACCTGGCTGGCTTTTTGCGCGAAAGTATCGTGGCGGTAGAAAAACCGCTGTGGCAAATTGAGCGCGATTTTCAAACCCATCAAATCCCGCAAATGCCGAACTTTGTCTCGGATTACGCCGAAAGCCTGATGCAAAAGCTGGTGGCGCATTCGGTACACACCGCAGCGCCCAGTTTTATCGGCCATATGACGTCAGCACTGCCGTATTTTGTCTTATCGCTGTCCAAAATGATGGTGGGGCTGAACCAGAACCTGGTAAAAATTGAAACCTCTAAAGCCTTTACTCCGATGGAGCGCCAGGTGCTGGGTATGATGCATCATCTGGTGTACGGCGAGGGTGATGGCTTTTATAAAAAGTGGATGCACAGTGCCAACCATTCGCTGGGGGCGTTTTGCTCTGGCGGTACTATCGCCAATATTACTGCGCTGTGGATAGCGCGTAACCGCCTGCTAAAAGCTGACGGCGACTTTAAAGGTATCGCCCGTGAAGGCTTGTATAAGGCGATGAAGCATTACGGCTATGATGGCCTGGCAATCCTGGTGTCTGAGCGCGGCCATTACTCATTGGGTAAAGCGGCCGATGTACTGGGTATAGGCCGTGAGTCACTGATCGCGGTTAAAACCGACGCGAACAATAAAATTGATACTGCCTTGCTGGCCGAAAAAATGGCCGAGCTTAGCGCCGCTAATATCCGCGTACTGGCTATAGTTGGCGTGGCCGGTACTACCGAAACCGGTAATGTTGATCCGTTACACCAGCTGGCCGATTTAGCCGAGCAATATCAGTGTCACTTCCATGTCGATGCCGCCTGGGGCGGTGCGACTTTGCTGTCAGAAAAATACCGCTACTTACTGAACGGCATAGAACGGGCAGATTCCGTTACCATAGATGCGCACAAACAAATGTATGTACCTATGGGGGCCGGTATGGTGGTGTTTAAACACCCCTCTGCTGCGCATGCCATTGAGCACCACGCTGAATATATCCTGCGTAAAGGCTCAAAAGATTTAGGCAGCCAGACGCTCGAAGGCTCGCGCCCCGGCATGGCAATGCTGGTGCATGCCTGTTTGCAGGTAATCGGCCGCGATGGCTACGAGATACTGATAAACCGCAGCCTGGAAAAAGCGCGTTATTTTGCTACCTTAATTTCGCATAATATTGATTTTGAACTGATCACCGAGCCCGAGCTGTGTTTGCTCACCTACCGCTATGTACCGGCGCAGGTGCAAAAAGCCATGGCTAACGCCTCCCCGGAGCAACTGCAGCGCTTTAACGAGCTGCTAAACGGCCTGACAAAGTTTATTCAGAAGCGCCAGCGCGAAGAGGGGAAGTCTTTTGTATCACGTACCCGCTTAACCCCGGCGCGTTATCAGCGCCAGGAAACTATAGTATTCCGCGTGGTATTGGCTAACCCGCTAACCACTGAGCAAATTCTGCATGATGTTCTGGTTGAGCAGGATCAGCTGGCGCAACTGGATAAAGAGTTTTATCCCAAGCTGCTGCAACTTGCCAAAGAGCTGGCTGCCTGACATTCGGGTTTGTTCTAAGCGGCATGACAGGCTATTATCAGGCATTACCTTTAGGCAACGGACTGATTTTATGCGTTATGCTTGGCTTTTACTCCCTTTGTTACTCAGCGTTACTGGTTGTCAGAGCGCTTATTATTCTGCGATGGAAAAAGTGGGCGTGCACAAGCGCGATATTCTGGTCGACCGCGTAGAAGAAGCGCAGGAGTCGCAACAGGATGCACAAAAGCAGTTTAAATCAGCTCTGGAGCAGTTTAGCGACCTGATTAAATTTGATGGCGGCGATTTACAGCGGATGTATGTAGCGACTGACAGTGAGTATCAGGCCTGCAGTGCAGCGGCTGAGGATGTCAGTCAGCGGATCAACAGTATTGAAGCGGTAGCAGAGGCTTTGTTTGATGAATGGCAAGACGAGCTGGATCAGTATACTAACGCCAGGTTAAAGCAAGATAGTAAAAAAAAGCTGGCAGATACCAGACGCCAGTACAGCAGCCTGCTAAAAACCATGCGCCGGGCCGAGCAAAGTATGCAGCCTGTATTGGCATCGCTCAGAGACAATTCATTGTATTTAAAACATAATCTGAACGCGAAAGCTATTGGCGCTTTACAGGGTGAGTTTAATACTGTGCAAAAAGACATTAACCGCCTGATTGATGACATGAATAACGCCATTACACAGTCAGAGCAGTTTGTTGCAGCGTTAAAGCAGTAATATATTAAACAGTAATCGATAGGGGAAAGTTATGGCAGGTCAGGGTTCAGGTGGCAATGTTGTTGCTGCACTATGTAACGTGTTTATTCCGGGCTTAGGCCAGTTAGTACAGGGCCGTATATTTGCTGCAATTATCTTTTTTCTGGTGTGTGTAGCGGGCTATGCTTTATGGTTTTTAGTGATACCAGGCATTATCGCGGTTATTGCCCATCTTTGGGCCATTATCGATGCGGCAAAATTCAGATCCGGCTTTTAGCTGAACGGGTGGCTTGCCACCCGTACTTTTAAAACAACTCTTGTTAGGGCAACGCTTTAAGGCAATTCTGCATTGGCAGATAACGCTGCACTAAGTTCTTCCTGAGCTGCTAATTCAGCCTCAGACAGCATCGCTGTTTGTGGTTGATCCTGCTGATTTACCTTATTCAGAAATTCATTTGCCAGTACCAGATTGGCGCTTAGTAATAACAGGGCAGTAATAAGGACTTTTTTCATTTTCCGTCTCCGGCTTTTCTTGCAATCTTGTTATAGCAATTGCAGATGCCGTGCCAAAAATAAAAATATTATTATTTACAATAGCTTATTCTTATATGGTGCGGTGTTTTGCGCGCCAGCTTGCTTCAGCTGTCGCAAATAGCAGTCACTTGACACCGTAATGAGTTTTTATCTTTACAAATCATATGCATAGCCTGTTGCTGATTAGCGACACGCTGAAATTAATAGGCGTCGGTATCAATACTTAAGTAGCAGTGAGAGTGTAAAATACAGTGCCAGCACGCTAAGTAAGCCTGCCGTGCCATAACACAACAGCTTAGTAGCACTGGAGTAACCGCACTTTAGATCATGCAAACCATGGTGAATACGATGTGCCGCATGAAACAGCGGTAAGCAAATTACCGCGCCGGTAAAAGCCAGCCCGGTTAAACCGTAGCCGCTTTGCAATAATGACAGTAGCTGAGCGTATTGCAGAACGGACGAATTAAGCAGCCCCAGCGGCCACAAGATCCCCAGTGCCAGTATTAACCCCGGCAGAAATACCGCAAAGCACACGCCACCGGCGCTAAACAGGCTCCACCAAACCGGCTCATCTGAACGTTTTGGGCTGCTCATAGCCAGCCACCAAACAGCAGTAGTACGCCAGCGGCGACCAGCAACGTTGCCAGCCATTGGCCACTGATCATCAACCAGGCTGGTGCCAGCGGCATTACCCGTGGGAACAAGGCAAAAAAGGTTTTGGCATGAAACAAGCTGGCCGCAAAAGCCAGCAGATTCAGTGCTATTACCCAGCCTTGTTGCATAAACGTCTGAAAACTCTGCCAGTGCGCGGCGTCTTGTGTCAGGCAATACAGGCCATACAGTAAACAGCCGATAAAAAACAGCAGCGGCAGCACTGTAGCCTCGCGCAGCATATACAGCCGGTAATAGTTATGTTTAAGCCACCAGCTGCGGCTAAGTTTGGATTGATAAGGTTTACGTGCAGAAACGGGTGTGTTCATCGCCGTGCTCCTTAAGGTTTAAACATGCTGATAATAAAATCTTTCGCTGACTCCACCTTGGCCTGATTCACTGCTGCCGCGGGGTCGAGCTGTTTGGGGCAAACATCTGAGCAAAAGCCAACGAAGGTGCAGCCCCAGGCGCCGTTTTTACCGTTTAACTGTGGCATGCGCGCGGCTTTGCCGTTGTCGCGGCTATCGAGGTTGTAGCGCTGTGCCAGCGTAATAGCCGCCGGACCCAAAAACTCCGGGTTTAAGCCAAATTGCGGGCAGGCCGAATAGCACAGGCCGCAATTAATGCAGTTAGAAAATTGCTGATACTTTGCCAATTGCGCCGGCGTTTGCTTATGCATCGCTGTGCCGCTGTAGTCGTTAATCAGATAGGGTTTTATAGCCGATAAATGCGCCAGAAACTGTGTCATATCAACAATCAGATCTTTCTCCACCGCAAAGTGCGCCAGTGGTTCAATCACGATTTCGCTATGATAATCGCGTAAAAAGGTTTTGCATCCCAGTTTGGGTATGCCGTTAACCATAACCCCGCACGAGCCGCAAATGGCCATCCGGCATGACCAGCGCAAACCCAGCGTTACGTCCAGCTTTTGCTGCACGTACAATAGCGCATCCAACATCGATGTGGTGTGATCGCCAGGTACAGTAAAACGCTGCAGCCGCGGTTCGTTGTCGTGCTCCGGATCATAGCGTTGGATCAACAGTTGATATTCAGTCATGGCTGCGTTCCTGGTGTGCTATCAGCACTATCCTCTGCAGTAGCATTATTTACCCCATAGCTGCGCTGTGCCGGTGGCAGGCTGCTGATCTGCACGGCTTGCCAGCTAAGATGGGGTAAACTGTTCGCCTTGTAATACAGCTGCGAATGGCAGAGAAATTCGCCGTCGTTGCGCACTGTCATGCCGCTGTCGAGCCGCTGATGCGCACCGCGTGACTCGGTACGGGCCATGGCAGCGCTGCAAATAGCCAGCGCCACATCCAGGCCAAAGCCCAGTTCCAGATACTGCAGCAGCTCAGAGTTAAACACCTTACTGCGGTCAGTAACTTTAAGCTGCTGATATCGCTGTTGTAGCGCCTGTAATTGTTGCTGACAGTGCAGCAGGCTTTCGCCTGTGCGGTAAATGCCACAGCCTTGCTCCATTGTCAGTGTCATATCGTGGCGCAGCTGTGCCACGGAATCAGTGGTATTAGTACCAAAACGGCGGTTAAGCCAGCGCTGTGACATTTCGCTTTGTACACTCAGTGCTCTGCTGTCAGCTGCCGGGCATTGGCTGGCATATTGCGCAGCCTGCTCACCGGCGACACGGCCAAATACCAACAGTTCAGATAAGGAATTTGACCCCAGCCGGTTTGCGCCATGCAAGCCGACCGAGGCGCATTCGCCCACGGCATATAAACCCGGCAGTGTGGTTTGGCAGTTAATGTCGGTAGCAATGCCGCCCATGGTGTAATGCACCGCCGGGCGGATTGGAATGGCCGCCAACGCCGGATCAATATTGACATAGGCTTTGGCCAGCTCACAGATAAATGGCAGCCGCTGTTGTAAATGCGCACGGCTTAAGTGGCGTAAGTCCAGATACACCACCGCATGGCCGTTATAGTCGCCGCAGCGGCCGGCTTGTTGTTCATGCCAGAATGCCTGCGATAGTTTATCGCGCGGGCCCAGCTCCATTTGTTTATTTTGCGGCTGGCCTAATGCAGTTTCCGGGCCTAAGCCATAGTCTTGTAAATAGCGTTTGCCGTGTTTATTCAGTAGTACCGCACCTTCGCCGCGGCAGGCCTCGGTAATTAAAATACCGGAACCCGGTAAACCGGTGGGGTGATATTGCACAAACTCCATATCGCGCAGCGCCACGCCGTGGCGGTAGGCCAGTGCCATACCATCACCGGTAACAATGCCACCATTGGTATTGTAATGAAACACCCGGCCGGCACCGCCGGTGGCCAAAATGACACTTTTAGCCTGAATTTGCACCAGCTCGCCGCTGTTCAGCGCCAGTGCTAATACACCTACTACCTGCTCGCCTGCACGCAGCAGATCCAACATAAAATATTCATCCAGCCGCTTAATGGCCGGGTATTTCAGGCTGGTTTGAAATAAGGTATGCAAAATATGAAAGCCGGTTTTGTCGGCGGCAAACCAGGTGCGTTCGGTTTTCATGCCACCAAAACGGCGTACGGCAACGTTGCCATCTTGCTGGCGGCTCCAGGGGCAGCCCCAGTGTTCCAGTTGTACCAGCTCGCGATAGGCCTGCTTAACAAAGAACTCCACCACCGGCTGGTCGGCCAGCCAGTCACCGCCGCTAACGGTATCGTGAAAATGCGCTGCTGCACTGTCGCTACTTAAGGTTACCGCCGCCGCGCCCCCTTCGGCGGCTACTGTGTGCGAACGCATTGGGTATACTTTTGACAGCAACGTAATACTTAACTGCGGTGCTGCTTCAGCAGCGGCAATGGCGGCGCGTAAACCGGCGCCACCGCCACCGACGACAATAATGTCTGTTTGCAGTATTTGCATTAAAGTGCCTTATGGCCAATACCGGCCCAAATCAGTCCTGCCAGTAACAGCAGCGGATAAAGGTGGCACAGCAGTGCATTCAGGCCCAGGTAGGGCGTGAGTTGTTTGGGTTTATCGGCATAGCGGAACAGGCCTGGCAGCAACTTTATCAGCAGTGGCAGGCTAAGTAGTGCTAACAGACACTGCCGGGGCAAAATGCCGCCAGCCACCGCGGCTAACAACACCAGGTAACTTAGTAACAGCAGCAGGGTGTAAACGCTGGCACTGCGTCGCCGGCCGATAACGATAGGTAAGTGGCGCCGGCCAACGCGACGGTCTGCATCGGCATCCGGAAACTGGTTCAGCAGCAACAAATTACTCACCAGTAGCAGCATAATAACCGCCAGCACCCAAGCCGCGGCACTGACGCTGCCGGCCAATACCCAGTAGCTGCCCAGTATCATAAAAACGCCAAAACCGATGCCGGGTGCCAGCAGGCACAGCAGTGGCCAACGGTTAACATACTGGGTGTACGTATAAATAAGTACTACGCCCGGAATGCCAAGCATTAAGGGCCGCCAGTTTAATTGATAGCTGAGGTACAGGCCGCCGCCAATGGTTAGCAGCAGGCTGACAATTGCCAATGTTAAAGCAGCGGTGCTGGCCATTGGATAGCGGACAAGGGTACCGCTGCCGCCGCTGAACGGCGTACGCTCGGTGAGAAAATCCAGCCCCGATTTAAAATCGAAGTACTCATTGAAGGCATTAACACTAAGGTGAGCGCATAGCCCTACGGCTGTTACCAGCGCAAGTGTAGCGTAGTGTAAAACAAATCCGGCTTGCCAGCTTGCTCCGGCTGCCAGAGCAATACATACCAGGGTAAGACTGAGAAAGTTTATCCGCGCAACGCCGCAAAGTTGTTTCAGCAAAAAAGTATCCTTTAACCATCTTTGCTACAGAGTATAGCTATCAATGCGGTTATAGCTTGATCCAGAACATCTTTTCTGTCTTGATGTTGTAAACTGAGAAGAAATTAGCGTGCCGGCTGTGTAGCTGGCCAGGCTGTTAATCTAATGAACCGTGAGAGACCAATACAACCATGACACAAGGTACTATTATCCTGAACGTATTGTTGAGCAGCATAGGCATGGCGTTAAACACTTTGCTGACGTGGCCATTATGACGCCGGATATCGCCCTGGTATTATTGATACTGCTGGCAGCCCTGGTGTTGTTTGTTACCGGCTGGCTGCGAATGGATGTGGTCGCTTTATTGGTGTTATGTACTTTGGCTTTATTGGGCCTGGTGTCGCCGGCAGAGGCTATAAGCGGGTTTAGCAACCCGGCGGTGGTTACCGTCTGGGCCATGTTTATTATGAGTGAAGGTTTAACCCGCGTTGGTATTGCCGACGGTATCGGACGGCAGGTTATTCGCTTATCCGGTAGCAGTGAAACCAGGATGATCATCGTTATTGTGCTGATTTCCGGGGCGTTATCAGCTTTTATGAGTAATATAGGTGTGGTGGCGTTATTGCTGCCGGTGACGGTAGAAGCCGCCAGACGCTGCGGTATATCACCGGCCAAAGTGTTGATGCCAATGGCCTTTGGCGCCATGCTCGGTGGTTTAATAACTCTAATTGGTACACCGCCCAATTTACTGGTGCATATTGCGCTGGAAGAAAGCGGCCACAGCGGCTTTAAATTATTTGATTTCGCCTTAATCGGTTTACCGGTTTTATTGGCCGGAACCTTGTTTGTCGCCTTTATTGGCCGTCATTTGTTACCGGATACCGATCCCGGCCGCGCTGGCCTGGGGGGCAGTAAGAACCTCAGTGATCAGTACAGCCTGCAGGAGCGGATTTTTGCGCTGCGTTTACCTGATGATTCTTTACTGGCCGGACGCACGCTGGAAGAGTCTGGCTTAATTAATACCGCCGGTCTAATCGTTATTGCCCTGACCCGCGGCAGTGAAACCTTTACCCTGCCATCGCGCCATACTGCTCTTCAGGGCGGCGATATTGTACTGGCACAGGGTAAATTCAGCCGCTTTGAACGGCTGCGTAGCTGGAACTCGTTAACCATTGAACGCGAAGCACCAATGCTGCATGAAAAATTGCTGGCAGCCAGTGGTTTGGCAGAGCTGGAAGTGGCGCCTGACAGCGCCTTGGTTGGCGAAGTATTGCAGCATCACCGCTTTCGGGAACACTACCAGGTTAATGTGCTGGCGGTAAAACGTGCAGGCCAGACTTTACGTACGCGGCTGGCCGATTTGTCTCTGGCCGGCGGTGATAAAATTCTGGTGCAGGGCAGCAAAAATGCGCTGGACGCCATGCAAAAACAAGCAGCGTTCAGCACAGTACAATTGCTTAGCCCTGATGCTGTGATCCAGCACTATAAACTGGAAGAGCGCTTATTTGTGCTGGGTTTACCGGAGGACAGCCCGCTGGTTGACAGCACCTTTGCTGATAACCGCCTGGGGGACGCCTTTGATTTTCGTCTGCTGGGGTTGTTCCGTCAGGGTGAGATTATTCAGCAGTTTCACTCCGACGATAAGCTGCAAGCCGGCGACCTGCTGCTGATCCAAGGGCGGGAGGAAGATCTGGATATTCTGCGCGGCTTTAAACAGCTTGAGCGGCTGGACGATATGTCGCCTTACCTGGATTTATTGGCGAAAGGTAAACTGGAACTGGTAGAAGCCACTTTGCATCCGCGCAGTAAATACATCGGCAAGAGTGTGAATGCTTTGCAACTTGATAAACGTTACAAAGTTGAAGTGGCGGCCATTTGGCGCGAAGGCCGTGCGTATCGCTCGGCGCTGGGCAGTATGTTGTTGCAGGCGGGAGACGCGCTGTTAATTGTAGGGCCACGCCCGCGACTGGCAATGCTGACCGAAAGTGAGCATCTGATAGTAATGAACCCGGTACAGGTAAAACCGGTTAATGCCCGCAAGGCGCCATTGGCTGCCGGCTTAATGCTGTTGATGATAGCCCTGACGGTGGTCGGTGTATTACCGGTTTATCTGGCGGCTATTCTGGCGGCGACGTTAATGGTTGCCAGCCGCTGTTTAAGCATGGAGCAGGCTTATGCTGCTATTGACTGGCGGTCTATTTTTCTGATTGCTGGCATGTTGCCGCTCGGGGCGGCAATGCAACACTCCGGTACTGCCGCCTGGCTGGCTGAAGCGGTACTGGCAGGGGCCGGCCAATTTGGCCCGCTGGCGGTGATGGCGGGGTTGTATCTGGTTACCGCACTGGGCACCTTGGTAGTGCCAACTGTGGCACTGGTGCTGATTATGGCGCCGATTGGTTTAATGCTCAGCAATGCGCTGGGGGTGAATGGCCAAAGTGCGATGATGATAGTAGCGGTAGCGGCTACCAGCCTGGCCAGCCCGGTATCACATGCGGCCAATACGCTGGTAATGGGGCCCGGTGGCTATCGCTTTGTCGATTATTTAAAAGTGGGTGGGCCGCTTAGTTTATTGTTGTTTGTAATAACCATGGCGTTGTTACCGCTGTTTTGGCCGTTAAATCCGGCTTAAACAGCGGCCTGGTAACAGCCGGTAACTCAGACTTCCAGGTTATCAATCAGCCGGGTAGTGCCCAGCCAGGCGGCGGCCAGAATCACTTTAGCTTGCTCTGCGTCGGTGGCCAGCGTCAGATCGGTTTGGTCAGAGATATCAATATAATCCGGCGTAAAGCCTGCGTCACTAAGCTGCTGTTTAGTTTGCAGCTCTAAGCTGCGGTAATCATGATTACCGGCCAGGATTTGTGCGCGCAGTTGTTGCAACAGCTGATACAGCTGTGGCGCTGTTGCTAATTGCTCTGGCGTTAAATAGCCGTTACGTGAGCTCAGGGCCAGGCCATTGGCGGCACGCTCTGTCGCTACACCGAAAATCTCAATCGGTAAGGATAAATCGCTCACCATCTGGCGGATAATCGCCAGTTGCTGATAATCCTTCTGGCCAAAGCAGGCAATATCCGGCTGCACCAGATTAAACAGCTTACAAACAATAGTCGACACACCACGGAAATGGCCGGCGCGGCTGGCACCGCAGTGCAAATCGCCAAGCAGCGGCACTTCAACAAAGGTTTGCACGTCCAGGCCGCGCGGGTACATCATATCCGGCGTAGGGGTAAATACTGCATCGGCGCCATGCGCGGTTAGCCCGGCACAATCCGCTTCCAGTGTACGCGGGTAACTGTCGAGATCTTCATTTTTGCCAAACTGCATCGGGTTAACAAATATGCTGACAATCACCCGATCGGCGCGGCTTTTGGCAACATCAACCAGTTTTAAGTGGCCGTTATGCAGGTTGCCCATGGTAGGCACAAAAGCGATACGCTCGCCATTTTGCCGCCAGGTACTGATTTGTGCCCGCAGCGCAGCAATAGAGTTGAGTATTTTCATCTGGCTTAAAAACTGTGTTCGCTGGCAGGGAAGGTCTGGCTTTTTACTTCGCTGACATAAGCAGCAATTGCGCTTCTTATTTCGCCGGTTTGTGCCAGATAGTTCTTGGAAAATTTCGGAATATAGCCACTGCTGATGCCGAGTAAATCATGCATTACCAGCACCTGGCCGTCGGTAACATTACCGGCGCCAATACCGATAACCGGAATGCTTAGCGCTTCAGTAATGCGTTTAGCTAAGGCGGTGGGTATGCATTCTAACACCAGCAACTGGGCGCCGGCGTCTTGCAGCGCTTTGGCTTGTGCAACCATGGTATCGGCGGCAGCATCGGTTTTACCCTGTACTTTATAGCCACCAAAGATATGCACCGACTGCGGTGTTAAACCTAAATGGCCGCATACCGGCACGCCGCGCTCGGTTAAGGCTTTTACGGTGGGCAATAAAAAGTCGCCGCCTTCAAGTTTCACCATATTGGCACCGGCTTGCATCAGCGGTACTACGTTTTGTAACGCTTGCTCCAGGGTACCGTAGCTCATAAACGGCATATCGGCGATGACGAACGCATCCGGCGCACCGGCGCGCACGGCACGGGTATGGTAAGCAATGTCGTTAACGGTAACCGGCAAAGTATCGCCGTGGCCTTGCAGCACCATACCTAAGGAATCGCCAATTAGCAGTACATCCACGCCTTGCTCAGCAAATAACTTAGCAAAGCTGGCATCATAGGCTGTCAGCATAGTGATCTTGTCGCTTTGCTGCTTCATTTTCTGTAATACGGCAGTGGTGATCTTAGCCATAATCTTCTCATCCGACCATTAACGCAGGACGCGCAAGATCGCACAAAGTGCGATTAGCTGCAACTGCTGTGAAGTTTTTGCAGGCCATTTTGCGATACCTGCGCCAGTAAAGAGGATAATACAGTACCGTCCGGCAGGTTAAGCTGGGGGGCAATTTCGTAAAGGGGATACAGTACAAACTCACGTACACGCAAGCCATAGTGCGGCACGGTTAAGCGTTCAGTGGCAATAACCTGATTGCCGTACAGCAGAATATCTAAATCCAGTGTACGTGGGCCCCAACGCTCGGCTTTACGTTTACGGCCCTGCTGCTGTTCTATCTGTTGCAGTGTATCCAGTAGCTGCTCTGCCGTTAGTGTGGTGTCTATTGCGGCTACGGCATTAACATAATCGGGTTGATCTTGCGGCCCCATAGGTTTAGAGCCGTAAAAGCCGGATACTGCCACCAGCGTACTTTGTGCCAGCTGCTTAAGCGCCTGCACAGCTTGCTGCAGTTGCACTACCGGCTGATCCAGGTTAGCACCTAGACCAATGTAACAGCGTAGCGGCGTCATTATTCTGCCGTGGGTTTACGTTTATAACTGCGACGGCGACGCGGGCCTTTATCGATGCCTTCTTTGCCCAACTGGTTGATCAGCTGCAACCGGTCGGTTTCGTCAGCAAACTGAAATCTTTCCCACCACAGTGCCAGCTCAACTAAGCTGCCGCCTTCGGCTTCGGCACGTAATTGCAGAAAGTCAAAGGCACCACGAAACTTAGGCTGCTCCAGCAGTTTAAAGGCCCGGCGCCCGGCGCGTTTGGTTAAACGGCTTTGCAGTGCCCAGATATCGCGCATTGACAGCGTAAAACGCTTAGGGATAGCAATAGTGCGCTGAATATCGTCCAATACTTCGGTCATGGCGATATTCATTGCATCAATTTCACTTAAACCGTCGGTTATCAGCATTTGGCTGCGAAGCTCTACCGGGTACCACAACAGGGCGGCAAAAATAAAGGCCGGTGTTACCGGTTTATCAGCTTCAACCCGCTCATCAGTGTTTTGCAGGGCTTTAGTGGCTAACTGAAACGCTTTGCCTTCCGGTTCCTGTTTTAACAGTTTATCCAGTTGCGGCAGCAGCTGTTTTAATACTTTGCTGTCACGCATCAGCATAAAGTTATCAAAGGCTTTACCGGCCAGTAGCAGCTTTACCAGTTCGTCAAATAAACGCGGTGGCGGGATATTTTTCAACAGTACCGCCAGCTGTGCTATTGGCTCTGCGCTGGCTGGGGCAATTTGCATATTCAGCTTGGTAGCAAAACGGATAGCGCGCAGAATGCGCACCGGATCTTCGCGATAACGTGTCTCGGGGTCGCCAATCAGTTCAATTTTACGTGCGGCTATTGCCTGCATGCCGTTGGCAAAGTCATAAACACAGAAATCATTGACCGAGTAATACAGCGCATTAACGGTAAAGTCACGCCGCTCAGCATCTTCTTCAATGGTGCCGTAAACGTTGTCACGCAGAATTTGGCCATGATCACTTAAGCTGGCTGTTTTTAACTTAGGTGCGGTGTCGGCTTCGTCATCGGCGCCACTGTGGTGGCCTCGAAAGGTAGCAACTTCAATAACTTCACGGCCAAATACAACATGGGCTAAACGAAAACGGCGGCCAATCAGGCGGCAGTTACGAAATACCTGTTTTACCTGCTCGGGTTTGGCGTTGGTTACCACGTCAAAATCTTTTGGCTTAAGGCCGAGCAATAAATCGCGGATGCAGCCGCCAACCAGATAAGCATCAAAACCAGCATCTTTGAGACGGTACAGTACTTTAAGCGCGTTCGGGCTGATGTCTTTACGTGAAATAGCATGCTGATCGCGGCTTAAACGCTGCACGGCAGGCAACAGGCTGGCACCCGGAGCCGGGCGCGGTGCTTGTTGCACTTTGCCTGCAGCTTTAGTTTTCTGGTTGTTTGCCTTAGTGGCCTTGCCGCCAAAAGTGCGGCGGCAAAAATCTAACACTCGCGAAATAATGATAATTCTCCTGACAAATACAGCCTTGAGCTGCATTCTGAAACAGCCCTGAGCTGCACGGTAAAACAGCACCAGGCTGCATTTTCAAAAACCGGCTAATAATACCGCAGCCGAAACAAAAAAAGAATTAAACTGGGCAAGCTTAACGAAATTCTGTGCTGCTTATTTCCATTTGCAGCGGTACTTTGGCAAGCTGCCAGTTGGTAATGGCCCAGCTTAGTTGTTCTGTAACCGGGGCTTGTTCTAATTCTGCCGGTGGCGGGTGGCCAAGAAAAGACAACACTTTACGCATTACCCCAGCTTCAGGCCACTGGCTGATAGCGGCAGCATGGTTTTGTTTACTCAGCTTAAACCCCGGCTGCAGCACTGCAAGAGGCAAATGACCATAGCGTGGCACAGGTGCGCTAAGCAAGCGACACAATGCTTGTTGCCGAGGTGTCATCTGCAGTAAATCGGCGCCACGGATCACTTCGGTTATACCCTGATCGATATCATCTGCCACTACCACCAGTTGGTAAGCATACAAACCGTCGCGGCGTTTAATAATATAATCTTCCTGCGCCAGTTGTGTAGTTATCTGTTGTCGGCCAAATAACAGATCGGTAAAGTGGGTGTTGACATTGTCGCTGCGCAGGCGCCAGGCCAGGTTATCAGCGGTTAATTGCAATGCGCCACAGCGGTTGTCGTAAGTACCGCCCATTTCACTGATTTGTTTGCGGCTGCACTGGCAGGCATAAATCAGCTGTTGCCGCTGTAACTGGTTAAAAATTTCATTGTAGCGTTTTAGGCGCTGGCTTTGATACAACACCTCGCCATCCCACAGTAAACCAAATTGCTCCAGTGTGCGCAGAATATCGCTGTCGATGCCCGGCACCATACGAGGCGTGTCGATATCTTCCATCCGCACCAGCCACTGGCCATGCTGGCTTTTGGCCTGCAGATAGCTGCCAACCGCAGCAATAAGGGAACCGAAATGAAGTGGGCCGGAGGGCGAGGGCGCAAACCGGCCGATATAAGCGGGACTAACAATTGGCATCGAAGCGGGCATCTTAGCCGCCCAGTTGCTTTTCCTTGATTTCTGCTAAGGTTTTGCAATCGATACACATATCAGCCGTTGGACGGGCTTCCAGGCGCTTAATACCAATTTCAATACCGCAGGTGTCACAGAAACCGAAGTCTTCATCTTCAATTTTCTGTAGTGTTTTCTCAATTTTTTTCAGTAGCTTACGTTCACGATCCCGAGCACGTAGTTCTAAGCTGAACTCTTCTTCCTGAGCGGCACGATCTACCGGATCGGGGAAGTTAGCAGCTTCATCTGCCATATGATTCTTGGTGCGATCAACTTCTTCGCGCAGCTGCTGACGCCAGGCGTCGAGAATGCGGCGGAAATGTTCCAGTTGCTTCGGGTTCATATACTCTTCCCCGACAGCTTCCTGATATGGCGCTACGCCTGCAAGGGCAAGTAAGCCCAGCGTTTTGGTAGTATTGCCTTCTGGCATAATCATCTCCTGTATAATGCCAAGCGAAAAAATATGGCGGCTATAGATAGCAGAATATTGCTGGCATCGCAATCAGATTTAAAAAGACGCGGAAGTATACAGACTAGCGGGCATATCGTCATCTTATTTAATTTGCCGTAATTTAACGCGCGCTTTAGCGTGGCGCAGCAGCAAAATAACGAGCTTCTGTTTCGCTCGCAAAGCCTTGTGATACACTGATTAGCATCGCATTTAACGCAAAACCGCACTGATAAAAAGGGTGACAGATGACAGACGTTGTGCAAATTCAGCTACAGGCAGAAACCGTGGCAAATAAATGGGGTAAAGCTTTACTTACCCCTACCGAAAATGGTTTTCAGATCCACTTTAATGCCCAGGACGCGCAGCGCAGTGTGCAAAAGGCCGCGCGCAGCTTAGATAATTTAGGCTTAACTCAGGTACAGTTAACCGGTGACAACTGGACACTGGAACTGCAATGGGCATTTTATCAGGGCTTTTGCAGTGCAAAAAAACAAGGTGGCGTGCTGTTTAACAGTGATGCCGCGCAGACTCAACTGGAACAACTGGCACAGTGTTTTAGCTGGGCAAAACACCTGACAAACCAAACACCGGATGAATTATACCCAGAGCAACTGGCAAAACAGGCTGCCGCTTTTATTACAGATATTGCGCCCAAAGGCACGGTTAACAGCCATATTTTGCTCGATGAGCAACTGTTAGAGCAAGGCTGGAATGGCTTACATGCTGTAGGGCGTGGCAGTGCCCGCAAACCGGCTATGCTGGTACTGGACTATAACCCGACTGGCCAGGCCGATGCGCCGGTTAGTGCTGCGCTGGTGGGGAAGGGTATTACCTTTGACAGTGGCGGTTACTCGATTAAAGCCACTGAAAGCATGCTGACAATGAAATGTGATATGGGCGGCGCTGCTACTGTTACCGCAGCACTGGCTTTGGCGATAAAGCAGGGCTTGAATAAGCGCGTACAACTTATTTTATGTTGTGCAGAAAACCTGATCAGCAGTAATGCCTACAAGCTGGGCGATATTATTACTTATAAAAACGGCACTACTGTTGAAATTGTCAACACCGACGCCGAGGGCCGCTTGGTGTTGGCCGATGGCCTGATGTGCGCGGCACAAAGCGGTGCCGGGCTTATTATTGACGCGGCTACCTTAACCGGTGCGGCCATGACAGCAGTTGGTGCGGAATATAATGCGCTGTTTGCATTGGATAAAACCTTAGCGCAAAAGGCCCTGGCTTATGCCGAGCAAGTGCAGGAACCTACCTGGCAATTACCGTTGGAGCTATGGCATCAACAGCAGTGTCCGTCAGCTTATGCCGACACGGCCAACAGCCGGCCGGTAAAGGGCGGCGGCGCTGGCGGGGCCAGTAACGCGGCCGGGTTTTTAAGCCGTTTTGTGCCTGATAAAGGCAAAGGTTGGCTGCATTTTGATTTAGCAGCAGCCTTTAACAACAACAACAACGCGTATTGGGCGGCCGGAGCTACCGGGCAGGGTATTCGCACCATCAGCGCCACCTTACTTGGCGAAGCCTGAAGCTTAACCCAAAAGCTTAACAAGGTTGGGGCGTCAGCAAAAAACAGGGTAAACTGACGCCAATAGAGTTTTTTCGGGTTAAGTTGTGTTACCTGTCGCTGACATTTTTCCGCAATTGCTGTCACTGTTACAGCAACATAATAAAGTGATTTTGTCGGCACCGCCCGGTGCCGGCAAATCAACTTATCTACCGTTGTACTTATTGCAGCACCCCGATTTTGCCGGCAAAAAGCTATTAATGCTGGAACCGCGTCGTTTAGCGGCCAAAAGTATCGCTGCGTATTTGGCGGCACAACTGGGTGAGGCTGTTGGCGAAACTGTAGGTTATCAAATTCGTCAGGAGCAAAAGCACTGCAGTAAAACCCGTTTGCTTATTGTTACTGAAGGCGTACTCACGCGCAAATTACAGCAAGACCCTGAACTGACTGCCGTGGATCTGCTACTGTTTGATGAATTTCACGAGCGTTCACTGCATGCGGATTTAGCACTGGCGTTGTGTCTGGAAGTGCAACAATTAAGCCCTGAGCTGCAATTATTAATTATGTCTGCCACATTGGATATGGCGCAACTGGCCGACAAACTTAATGCCCCGGTAGTGGCCAGTGAGGGGCGCAGTTATCCGGTAACAGTCGAATATGCACTGCCGGGTAGCCAACCGCTGGCGCAGCAAATTGCTGCCTTAGTGCAGCAGGCGCTGAATAAACATAACGGCAATATCCTGGTATTTTTACCCGGCCAGGCAGAAATTAACCAAAGTGCCCAGTTGCTGGAGCAGCAGGGTTTAGCTGCCAATGTGCAACTGCACCGTTTATTAGGTAGCCTGACACTGGCGCAGCAGCAAGCCGCTATCGCAGCGCCGCCGGCAGGGGTACGCAAGGTGGTGCTGTCAACTAATCTGGCCGAAACCAGTTTAACCATAGACGGCATTACCGTGGTGATAGACAGCGGCCTGTGCCGGCAAAGTCGGTTTAACCCGCGTCAGGGCTTAAGCGTGCTGGAAACCTGTGCTATAAGCCAGGCGGCAGCCACCCAGCGTGCCGGGCGTGCCGGGCGTTTGTCGCCCGGCCACTGCTACCGGCTGGATACCGCAGAAAAATGGCAGCGCCGTGCCCGGTTTGAAGCGCCAGAGATTGAAGTAAGCGATTTAACCGCCCTGCGGCTTGAAGTTGCTGCCTGGGGTTGTCAGGTGGATGATTTGCAGTGGCTAACACCGCCGCCGGCAGCAAATTTAGCTGTGGCAGAGCAGTTATTACAACAGCTGGGCTTTATTGACAGCAAAGGGGTAATTACTGCCAGCGGCCGGCAAGCGCATAAACTGGCTACGGATCCCAGATTAGCGGCCATGTTGCTGCATGCGCAGCAACTGGAGCTACAGGGGCACCGGCATGCATCGGCTCTGGCGTGCGTGCTGGCAGCAATACTGGAAGATACGCGCGTACTGCAGGGCGATATATACAGCCTGCTTGGCCGAGTAAAGCAGGCATTGCCACAGCAGTGGCAGCAAGCGCAAAGTTTTGCCCGTTTGCTTGGTTGTCAGCTAAGCGAAATGTTACCGCTGGAATTAGTACCGGTGCTGGCGTTGCGGGCTTTTCCGGACCGGCTGGCCAAGCGCCGGGGTCAGGGCTATCAGTTAGCCAATGGCATTGGCGCAGTGCTGCAAGACAATCACAGCCTTAGCGGCCAGCCCTGGCTGGTGGTATTGCATATGCAGCAGTTTGGCCGTGAAAACCGCATTTACCATGCCGTCAGTATTAGCCCTGATGCGGTGTTGTCGGACTGGCAGGCCGAGCTTCGCTGGCAAACGCAAACCTTCTGGGATGACAAAAGCGGCAGCTTTTTTACCGAGCAACAACTGAAGTTTGGCCAGTGTTTACTGGCTGCCAAGCCAGCAGCTTTGCAGTTAAGCGCAGAGCAAAAGCAGTTGGCGTGGCAGACCTATATTAATAATAAAGGCCTGAGTTGCCTGAACTGGGCTGAAACCGCATTACAACTGCGCGCAAGAGTTAGGTTACTGCAGCAACAGCAGAGCGATGCTGGCTGGCCGGATTTTTCTGAAGATGCTTTACTTGCCACTTTACCCAATTGGTTGGGCAGCTATCTGGCACAAATCAGTAAAAGCACGGCTTTAGCGCAGATCCCACTGTATGACGCGCTGCTACAATGTTTAAGTTATCAGCAACAGCAACTATTGAACCAGTTATTACCCACGCACTGGCAGGCGCCCACCGGTTCACGGCTTAGCATTGATTACCTGGCCGAGGGCGGCCCCAGGCTTTCAGTGCGGGTTCAGGAAATGTATGGTCAGATGCAGTCGCCAACGTTATTGCAGGGCAAAATAAATATCACAGTAGAGCTGTTGTCACCCTCCAGACAACCGCTACAGGTAACGCAGAATTTAGCCAGTTTCTGGCAAAATGCCTGGCAGGAGGCCAGAAAAGAAATGCGCGGACGCTACCCGAAACATTATTGGCCGGAAGATCCGGCGCAGGCCATGCCGACAACGAAAACTAAAAAGGCGATGTTACGATGAGCAGTAAAAAAGACAGCCCCCGGCGCAGCAATAAAAAGCGTGCTACGCCAGATGTGCTGCGCTTAGCCTGGTGGCATAAACCTTTATGGTTGCTGGTTAAAGTGGCGTTGCTGTTGTTGGTGGTGCTGGCTTTTTATTTTTTGTACCTGGACAGCAAAATCAGTAAAAAATTTAGTGGCCAGAAATGGCAGGTGCCTGCACAAATCTATGCCAAGAGTATAGAGCTCTATCCCGGTAAAATTCTGACACAACAACAGTTTATTCAGCAGCTGAACTCACTGCAGTATCGGCGCAACCCGGCGTTATCGGCAGCCGGGCAATACAGTGTGTCGCGCAATCATGTCTCAGTTTACCGGCGTCCCTTTATGTATGTTGAAGGCTATGAGGCGGCGCAGCTGTTTAGTGTCGAGTTTAACCGTGGCGGTATTAACCGCATTACCCAGCGCCAGCAAAAAGAAGCGCTGAACTTTGCCCGGCTTGAGCCACAGCTGATTGACCATCTGGTGTCGGCACAGCAGGAAGACCGTGAGCTGGTGCAGCTACAACAGGTGCCAGAAATTTTTAAAGATACCCTGCTGTTGGTTGAAGACCGTGACTTTTATCACCACCACGGTGTGTCACCTCTGGCAGTGCTGCGGGCGTTGTGGGTAAATATTACTGCCGGGCGCACTGTGCAGGGAGGGTCGACACTGACACAGCAACTGGCAAAGAATATGTACCTTAGCAGCGACCGCACCTTGTGGCGTAAGCTCAACGAGGCCATGATCGCGCTGGTGCTGGATTATCGCTTTAATAAAGATCAGATCCTCGAAGCTTATCTGAATGAGGTTTTTGTCGGACAAAACTACGCGAATGCTGTGCATGGTGTTGGCCTTGGCAGCCGGTTTTATTTTGGTAAACCACTGACAGAATTAACGGCAGCCGAATATGCCTTGATGATCGGCATTTTAAAAGGGCCGTCATACTTTGATCCGCGCCGTTTCCCGGCACGGGCTAAAGAGCGACGGGATCTGGTATTGCGGTTGATGTTCGAGCAAAAATTTCTTGACCGCAAACAGTACGAGCAAGCGGTAGAGCAACCAATAGTGGTGATTTCCCGCAGCCAATACATGAATACAGGTTTTGCTTCTTATCTGGATGCGGTTAAAAAAGAACTGCGCCAGTTAAATATTGATGAGCAATATCAGGACAACGGCATCAAAGTATTTACGTACCTAGATATTCAGGCTCAGGCAGCGATTGAGCAAGCTGTTAGCAGCCAGCTTGCCCCGCTGGATCCGGAATTACAGGCCGCAGCGGTAGTAGTGGACTACCGGCAGGCAGAAATTAACGCCATGATAGGAAGTAAAGTGGCAGTGCAGGGCGGCTTTAACCGGGCTACTGATGCCAGACGTCAGATTGGCAGTATTATCAAGCCGGTTATTTTTCTTGAAGCTTTAGCCCAGCGTGGGCGCTACACATTAGCAACACCGTTGGATGACAGCCCGATCCGTTTACGTAGTAACGATCAGGACTGGCAACCACAGAATTTTGATAAAAAATTCAGAGGTCAGGTTAGCTTGCTGGATGCACTGGTTAACTCGCTTAATATTCCTACCGTAAGGCTGGGGTTGCAGCTTGGCTTGCCTGCTATCAGTGACGGTTTACGTAAGCTGGGATTAAACCGCAGAGTAAAACTGCATCCGGCAGCATTGTTAGGGGCTGTTGAGCTAAGCCCGCTGGAGGTGACGCAGTTGTACCAGACACTGGCGAATAACGGTATACACCAGCAGCTTAGCACTTTGTATGCAGTAACTGACGCAAATGGCCACCCACTGCATATGCGCGATCACCAACTGACGCGGCGCTACAATGAACAAGAAGTGTATTTGTTGCAATATGCGTTAATACAAGCAGCAAAAACAGGTACGGCACGTGCGCTGAGCAGTGCTTTCCCCGGCGAGATTTTAGCAGGCAAAACAGGTACATCCAGTGATTATCGGGACAGCTGGTTTAGTGGCTTTGATCAGCAAACGCTGATGACAGTGTGGTTAGGTCGTGATGATAATAAAGCTATAGGGTTAACCGGTGCTAGCGGAGCGTTAAATGTTTTTAGCCGGTATTTTACGCTGCAGGGCGTGAATTCACTGCTCAGAGCCATGCCTGAACAGGTATCTTTACAGGCATTCTCAGCAAAAACTGGCTATCCGCAACCACAAAATTGCCTTAACGTATTGTTATTACCTGCGATTTCAGTTGAAATGCCATTACCAACCGAATGTATAGAAGAATAACAACGATTGTCTGAACCTATGGCGATAAAACCAAACCAGCTGTTACAGGTTGGTGAATGGCAGTATATACCTGAGCAGGACAAACTGATGAAGTTTGATGCTGAGGGTAGGCTGAGTATTACCGCAGATTTAGATAACCTTTGTCAGAAGGTAGCTAACTACTTTATTGTCAACGCAGGCAAGCTGGTTACAAAAGATGAGCTGCTACTTGATGTATGGGGTATCCGCGACGTATCTGACGGCAGGGTAACGCGTGTTATCCGGGTGCTGCGTGTTGCACTGGGGGATGACACCCGTGAGCCCCGTTATATTGAAACCATTCCAAAACGCGGTTACCGCTTTATTGCGCCGGTAACTGAAATTGTGCCTCTGGCGGTTGAAGAACATACCCAGCAGGCGCTTAGTCCGGCAAATACCGATATCACGCCGGTAAAGAGAAACCCCTTATTAGTTAGTGTATTGGCCTTCGCGGCATTGCTGATCATGGTTGTTACCTGGTGGCTATGGCCTGTAGATAACGCAGGAAGTGATGATGCCGCCAGCGCGATTCCTATGTGGCGTTACACCCCTGTCACCGCGCTGGACGGGCTGGAGTTTTACCATAATGTCTCCGTGGATGAGCGATATCTGGTGTATAGCTATGCTGCGCCTGATGCTAACAATGTAGCCGTGCTGATGTTGCAGGATTTGCAGGAACATAAAAGGGTACAGTTAACTGATAAATCCTATAGTGGCTTTGGTGCCGTATTTAGCCCTGACGGAACTAAGATAGCCTATCAACGGCTTTATCAGCAGGAAAGGTGTGAAGTGCGCATTATGTCGCTTAGCGCAGATAGAACTCAGGTGCTGGAAGATAATTTACTCAAACACTGTGGTGAGAAATCGGTATCGATCAGAATTACCTGGTCACCTGATGGTCGCTATATCGTTTATCCCAATATGGATGACGTTAAAAAGCAGATGGTTTTACAGATGACGTCGGTCGATAATACCATTTCAGAAGTGCTTACGGTACCGCCTTCAAGCAGTTTTGGTGACTATGCCGCGCGTTTTTCCCGTGCTGGAGATCAATTGGTATTCCTTAGAGAAGCCGCAGGTTCTGCGCAAATCTGGTTGCTTAACCTTGCAGATAGATCCACACGTTTGTTAACGAAAGTGCCGGATACCTTTCCAGGCAATGTAGACTGGGATTTAACAGACAGCTCTATTATTTACCCTTCTGCATCCAATGCGCTAGGCAGGGTATGGCTGGATAAAGGTGAGCCTACCATCCTGGCTTACACAGATGCGTATGCGAGTGAGTTGCAAGTAACAACATCAGGCAAAATTGTTACGTCAATTGGTAACTTTTCCAGAATAAACCCGAAAAAAGTGTCAAACCGTATAAAGAGCAATGAGTCTCACAATGAACCGGTATTCAGCTCTAACCGGAATGAAACTTTTGTTGAGGCTAACCCTGTAGAGGGCGGACCTGCGGCAGTTGTATCAAGGCGCTCAGGCTCGCAGCAGGTATGGCTGTTTTATAATGACGGACGGCAGAAACAGCTAACGAATTTTAGTGAAGCTCAGCGTATTCGCAGTTTAATGTTCTCCCCGGACGGCAGTAGACTAATGGTGCAATTAAATGAAGAATTATGGCTTTTTGATATTGAGGGAAATCCACTGAAAATAGCTGGCGAGAAAGATGCCGTACTGGCGTTTCCCAGCTGGTCCAGAGATGGTAAATCGTTATTTTATTCAGAATCGAGACAAGGGCGCTGGCAGATTATAAAGCGTGATATCAATGATCTTGGCAAACTGGATGTTTTTGCCAATGACAAAGAGTACTACTACGAAAGTTATTACGCCGACTATGCATTCTGGCGCAGCAGCAGAGATAAACAATTTTACATACAGTGGACTGGCGAACCGCCGAAAAAGCTGAAAATTTCATTACCTGAAACACAAATTATGTTGAAATTTGAACTGCGTAAAACAGGTATTTATTACTCTTATCTTGTTGACGAGCTCAATTACCGGTTGAACTATCTTGATTTTGCTGCCGATGAAATTACCAATGTGCTGGAGCCTATCCAGTTTGGTCGGTTTAGTATCAGTGCCGATGAAAAATATATTTTTATGCTGGAGTACGATTTTGGCGATATGGATATTGCTGTAATTGAGAGCGACGTCGACGTTTTATAAAAAATTTATCTGAAAGTCATCGAGTTATAATGAATTGATGCTCCTATGGTTGTTTTGTAAGCCAATAATAACTCAGGAGCTGGAAATGAAAACTACACTTACAATTATGTTTATCGCTATTATGGGTACTGCAGGGCTTGTTGCAAACAAAGCTTATGTTACCGATAAAATAGACGTGAATGAGCAACAATTATATGCTTGTGCCTGGTATCCGCTGTGCACGTTACCGGACATTTACTCACCGGTGACTATAAAAGATAGTAAAGACAAAGCCAAAGACACCAGCAATGATAAGTTAAAGCTGGCTTAAACGTCCCTTAATTAACAACGCTAAACATTTCTTATAGTTAAGGTATAATCCGCCCAGACAATCAATTGTCGGGCGGACCTTAATGTCAAATCTTGACCCCGTGGTACAAATTGGAAACTGGTATTATCAGGTGATCTATGGTCAGCTGTGGCCGGTTGATGCCACTGGTGTGAACGATATGGTCCGGCTGGAACCCCGCTTACACAGCCTGCTTAATTACTTTTTACTGCACCCCGATATCCTGCTGGCCAAAGATACACTGATTGAAAAAGTCTGGCCTGCCGATGAAGGCACTGATGCTGCGGTTATGCGTGCTGTAGGGGCGCTGCGTAAAGTGCTTGGCGACGATGTACGCTCACCAAGCTACATAGAGACAGTATCGAAAAAGGGTTATCGCTGGTTGGCAGCTATTACACCGGCCAAGTTGCAGGATATTGCCGTTGCCAGTGGTGGGCATGCTGTTGTTGAAGCGGTAATGGCGGATGCCGACCCTGAAGTAAAACCACGACCTGCATGGCGCTTTATCGCTGGCACTGCTTTGACGGTGATTATTGGCTGTGCCAGCCTGGCATATGTACTGGCGACCTATACCTCAACGCCGCTGATAAAATTGCCTGATACCATTACACCTATCAGTGCGTTAAGCGGGCAGGAATACTGGCCGGTATTAACGCCAGACAGCACTGATGTGTTGTATCAACATAAAGCTGTGGACAGTACTTTATTTAACTGGAGTTTGCAGAACCTTACAGACCTTAAAGTTGAGCACATGTCGCAAAAGTATCGCCAGTTGTCTCAGGCACTGTGGCTGGATGCTGAACATATCATCTTCCGTGCTGAGACCATCAACGGTAATTGTCACTTTTACCGTCAGCACATCAAACCGGCAACGCAGCCTGAACCGCTTTGGTCCTGTCAGAAAGTACTGCCCCAGGGTGCTGTTTTGTGGCAACAACGGTTGTTGTGGCTCGATGTTGATACTGCTGCCAATCAACTACAGCTTTGGAGTGCTTTGCCAGGCCAGGCTGCAGAGATGATGTTGTCGCAGGACAACCGCTGGCGCGATATTTCATATATGTTAATCAGCGATAATACCTTGTACTTTATTGCTCAGCAGACAGCTAATCAGTCAGTGCTGCTGCAACTGCGATTACCGGACGGTGAGTTTGAACAGTTACTGGATTTTCCTTATGTTATCACCCAATTTAGCTGGTGGGATGAGCGGCAGTTATTGTTGTCTGCCGGGCAGCAGGAGTTACAGATTGTTTCGTTAAAATCAGATAGCAGTCAGGGCCTGGGGCCCATGACACGTGAACTGACTCAGGCATTACGTTATCCCGGACAGGTACTGGCAACACAATTTTTAGATTACACCACGGATATCCTGCGGGTGGCGGATAACCCGGCCGCAATCGGCGGTATACAGTTATTGCCATGGCATGTCAGTAACCGTAGTGAACGCTTACTGGCTATAAGTGAGACCGGACAGGCGGCTTTTGTATCAGAACGTGCCGGGCATAGCCAAATCTGGCTGGCGCAAGAGCGGGATAGTACACAGATCACCCGCTTTACTGAGCAACAACATGTGCAGCAGATGTTGTGGCATCAAGGGCAGTTGCTGGTGTTAATTAATGCCAGCTTGTATCAGCTTGACCTGGCATCAGGCCAACTGCAGCAATATCACGTGATGACATCGGCAGGGCGTTACGCCAGTTGCCATGGCAAGTTGTACTGGACAGCACTTACAGCTGATGGCTGGGTGTTAATGACAGAAAAAGGCGCTACGCCACAGAGTGTTATGCCTGACGTTACAGACGTACGTTGCGGCCCACAACAGGGCTTAGTGCTGCAGTTTTCTAATAGTGTAAACCTGGCTTTATTAACACCGGCACAGGATCTGATAACCCTGCCGGTACAAATTGACTGGCGTAGCAGCACGGGTGAACAATGGTTTACTGATAACAGTGGCATTTACTGGCTGGCAGATAACAATACAACAGTGTATCGTTTTGACTGGTTGTCGCAGCAGGTGAATGCTTTATTGGTTATGGAGCAGGAAATGCCGGTGGCAATATACAGCGATGGTAGTGGTCTTGGTTATATCGTACGGCAAAGGCCGTACGATACCGATATTGTCTGGTTACAAAACCGCCGTTAAAGTTGTTTAAAGCTGTGCTCTGCGGCGGTAATGGTTTGCGCCAGATCTTCGTCACTGTGCGCCAGCGATAAAAAACCGGCTTCATAGGCTGAAGGTGCCAGGTAAATGCCTTGCTGTAACATCAGGTGGAAGAAGCGTTTAAAAGCATCGATATTACACTGAGTCGCCTGGGCAAAGTTGGTTACGCTGGGTTCAGCTGTAAAGAAAAAGCCAAACATACCGCCCACCTGATTGGTGGCCAGTGGCACGCCATGTTTTGCCGCAGCTGCGCTGATGCCTTTAATTAGTTGGGTCGTTTTAGCGGTTAAAGCCTCATAAACACCCGCTTTGCTGATCTCAGTCAATGCCGCCAGGCCTGCAGCCATCGCAATGGGATTGCCCGATAATGTGCCAGCCTGATACACCGGCCCCAGCGGAGCAATATGCTGCATAATATCGCGCTTACCACCAAAGGCTCCAACAGGCATACCGCCGCCGATAATTTTGCCCAGTGTTGTTAAGTCCGGCTTAACGTTGTACACCGCCTGGGCACCGCCCAGTGCTACACGAAAACCGGTCATCACTTCGTCGAATATCAGTACTGCGCCATATTGATCACACAGCTGGCGCAGGCCCTGTAAAAAGCCGGGGGCAGGTGGAATACAGTTCATATTACCTGCTACCGGCTCAACAATAATACAGGCGATATCGTCGCCATGCTGCGCGAATAACTGTTCTAACTGTGGCAGGTTGTTAAATTCGCTGGTTAGCGTGTATTTGGCAAAATCGGCTGGCACGCCAGGCGAGTTTGGTACGCCAAGGGTCAGTGCGCCTGAACCGGCTTTTACCAGCAGTGAGTCAGCATGGCCATGATAGCAGCCTTCAAATTTAACTATGGTATTACGGCCGGTATAGCCACGAGCTAACCGAATGGCGCTCATAGTGGCTTCTGTGCCGGAGCTAACCATCCGCATCATTTCCATTGATGGCACCAGTTTGCTTACCAGCTCAGCCATGGTTACCTCAGCCGGGCAGGGCGCGCCAAAACTTAAGCCTTTGGCGGCTGCTTCAATAACAGCATTACGGATAGCCGGGTGATTATGTCCCAAAAGCATTGGGCCCCAGGAGCCGATATAATCGATATAACGTTTGCCATCAACATCAAACAGGTAAGCACCGTCAGCACGGTCGATAAATACCGGTGTACCACCGACGCTTTTAAAAGCGCGAACCGGTGAGTTTACACCGCCGGGAATGGTGTGCTGGGCACGTTGGAACAGTTCTGCAGATAAAGACATAAATCAGTTTCCGATAAATAAATTGAAACAGCTACACGCTGTATTAACCACTGTGCTTGTTGCTATACCAGGGCACAGCGCATTCGTAGTTGGTAATAATTCCTTCAACGCCCAGCGTCAGCGCAAATAAAGCCATCCGCACCAGAATGCCGTTATCGGCCTGACGGAAGATAGCCAGATTAGGGTTCAGGTTTAAGTCATTATCCAGCTCGTTTGCTTCAATACGCGAGTCACGTGGCAGCGGGTGCATAATGACGGTGTTGGATTTACAGTAGCGGGTATAAATTTCCTGGTTTAAGCGAAATTTTCCACGGTATAAATTGGCTTCTGTTTTTGACGGAAAGCGCTCTTCCTGAATACGGGTCTGGTAAACAATATCAGCATTCAGGTTGCCCTCAAGCACATCGGTAACATTCACCTGATGGCCGGCATTTTCAATGGCACTGACAATATCGTCCGGCATTGCCAGCTCTTTTGGCGAAATAAGCGTAAAGCGCAGGTTTTTATACAGTTTTAACAGTTTAGATAATGAGTGTACGGTGCGGCCAAATTTTAAGTCGCCCACCATAGCGATATGCATACCGTCAATACTCTGGCCTGAAGAGGCCAGCTCACGTTCAATAGTAAACAGATCCAGCAGTGCCTGAGTAGGGTGCTCGTTGGCGCCATCACCACCATTTAACACCGGCACCCGGCTACCTAAGGCAAATTCGGCTACCGAACCGGCCTGCGGATGGCGCATAGCGATAACATCGCTGTAGCTGCTGATCACCCTGGCGGTATCAAACAGCGATTCACCTTTCGATAACGCAGACGATTCCATACCGGTAGTTTCACGCACTTCACCGCCGAGTAAGTTAAACGCGCAGCCGAAACTGACCCGGGTACGGGTGCTGGGTTCAAAAAACAGGTTACCTAATATAGCGCCTTCAAGCACTTTGGTACGTTTTTGCCGGCTGGCATAAGGCTGCATCTTACGGGCAATATCAAAAACATGTTGAATGGTGTCGCGATCAAACTGGCTTACCGAGAGGATGTGTTCGCCTTTAAAGCTCATAGTCAGTGCTCTTTTCGCTGAGAATTAACCCGGGCCGGAACTGGGCCGGAACCGGCAATGGACCGGCGCATTATACGCGAAAACACCGGTTAAAAGCGAATAAGCTGCTACATGGGTTTTAAGTACGCCAGCAGGATAATTGCCAGCAAAACCAGTACCGGCACTTCATTAAAAATGCGGTAAAACCGCGGGCTGCGCCGGTTACGGTTGTGTTTAAAATCTGCCAGCAATTTAAAACAATAAGCATGATACAGATACAGTAACATCACCAAAGGCAGTTTATAGTGCAGCCAGTGGCTGGCTTTAAACCAGGCTGCGCCGTAACTGTGAATAAGCAGTAAGCCAAACACTAGTGTAAGCACGGCAAAAGGCGTTACAAAATAGAGTAAGCGCCGCTCCATCACTTTAAATTCGGCGTCGCAGTCCAGGCTTGTGGTACCGGCGTGGTAAACAAATAAACGTGGCAGATAAAAAATACCGGCAAACCAGGCAACCATAAAAAACACGTGTAAGGCTTTGTATACAAGTATAAGCGTCATAATAAATTGTTCTGTTTTACCAATAAACTGCGCACCTGATCCCAGCGGATAATGCCGATCAGCTGTTGTGGTTCTTCTTCGCGATAAATATACACTGCGCCTTCGCGCTTATCTTCCAAAATGGCAAACACCTCGGCCATGGTGGCCTGATGCGTTAAACCCTGTAATGGCAGGTATTGCACTGCACTGGCACCCGTCATCGACAGCTGAACATCATAGCTTGCCAGCAAAAACGTGCTTTGAGCGCCCGTATCACGTTTTACCAGCAATTGATGCGGCGGTTCCAGCTTATCCAGGGCCTGCAGCACGTGTTGCTCGTCGGGGTTATCAAGTAACTGATACTGATTATCTAACAGTGCCAGCACACCTACTTTTTGCAACACGTCATCAGCAGGAGATAGCTTATAGGGCATCTGTAGAAAATCGAGCTGCAGCAGGAAAATAGATTTGTTATTAAAAAACTGTACACCGGTAATATAAGCCGTGGTTATTACCACCATGGCGGGCACAATAATGCCGGGGTTGTGCGCCAGCTCCATTACTGCTACTAAGGCCGCCAACGGCGCGTGCATGGTGGCGGCCATTAAACCAGCCATCCCCAGCACCGCATAAGTACCGGCGATACTGTTATCACCAATAATGGCAGACGGAACAATAGCCAGCAAAGTACCCAACACAATGCCGATACCAAATACCGGGCCAATAACACCGCCGGGTACACCTAAACCCAAAGCAAATAAGGTTAGCAGCATTTTACCGATAAAAATGGTCAGCAGCAGGGCAACGTCGTTTGGTGCATTTACTGCATAGTAAATCGCGCCGGTTTCAGAACCCATCGCATGCGGAATAACATAACCCACCGCCGCAGTAAGCGCGCCTGCCAGGCATAAACGCAATATTAACGGCCAGTTTTTAAACAACTTTATCAGGCGCATCATGTTTTTGTTAAACACAAAGGCAATGGCGCCGAACACAATGCCACACAGCACCAGATAAGGGATATGCCAACCGCTGATAGACACTATATTCAGCAGTGCCAGCTCTCTGTCGCTGCCAAACACTGTTTGTGTGACCAGAGCACCCACAACGGATGACAGCATAATAGGAATAAACACATGTACGCGATATTCACGCAATACCACTTCCATCACAAAAATAACTGCTGCCAGCGGGGTGTTAAACGAGGCGGAAATACCAGCGGCGATGCCACACCCCGCCAGAATACGAATGCTGTTGTAAGGCAGTTGAAGATATTTACCCAGGGTGCTGGCGCCATAAGCACCCAAATGTACAGATGGGCCTTCGCGACCGACAGAAAAACCACCGGCCAGCGCTAATATGCCGCCAAAAAACTGGTTAAGTGTATTGCGGGTTGGCATCATGCCGTATTTTAGCTTTATCCGATGGATAACAAAGGGGATACCCAGGCGGTAATGTTTATAGCCGGTGATCCAGGCAATCAGGCCAATTAACACTGCAGAGCCTACTGGCAGCATCCAGCGGATATCTGTGCCAACTGTTGAGAAGTCGTCGGTACGATCTAAGAAAAAGCTCTGCAGGCCAATAATGGCTAAGCGGAATAAAATAATCAGAATGGACGCCGCCAGACCACCCAGCATACCCAGTACACAGAGTTGCAAAGAGGTTTGTGGTAATGCCAAACGACGTTGTAAAGACGGAAGCCAGATCTGCCAGCGCTGCATAAGCCATAACACCCGTAATAGTTAATACAGAGTTTATCATAAGTTGCTGAGAACTCAGCTTTATTATCGAAGACGATAACTAATCTGCGCTGAATAGGGCTAATACTTGAATAAATTAGTCAAGTATTAGATAATTTGTCCCTTAGCTAAACCTGTGGAGTTGTTATGTCAGAGCCAGCTGTACCAATTGAATTTACTGAAGCGGCAGCACGTAAAGTGGCGTTGCTGGTCAGTGAAGAGGAAAACCCTGAGCTAAAGCTACGGGTGTATATTACCGGTGGTGGTTGTTCTGGCTTTCAGTATGGTTTTACCTTCGATGAAAAAGTTAATGAAGGCGATTTCGTCGTAGAGAAGCAGGGCGTTGCCATGGTAGTTGACCCTATGAGCTTGCAGTATCTGATGGGCGGCGTGGTAGATTATACCGAAGGTTTGCAAGGTAGCCGCTTTATTATACAAAACCCTAATGCTACTACAACTTGCGGTTGTGGCTCGTCTTTTTCAGTGTAAGCCGTAGTGGTTTTGTAAAATAAAAACTACAGATCCGTCTGTTATTTAAGCTGCTGGCTCAGCGCTGAGTCAGTAGCATAATGCCCCACAATGCCAGTGCAATGCTGCCGTTAAAGGCAATAATGTAGGCAAACCCTTTTTTCCCCTGCCGGATGGTCCAGCCTGACTGCTTTAGGTACCAGTACCAAAGTGCGCACATCAATATTGGCATTAAAAAAAATAGTTTTATCATCTTTATCTCTGTTTGATACCTGGCATGGTGCTGCTCAAGGTTCGCATTAATTCTAAGCTGTACATTACGCCATTTCTGGCACTGTAAAGTCGTAATACATATTTTAACAGTTGTGGCTGTACGCTTGTCGCATCCTGTGGTTTAATTAACCGATTTTTATTGCTTATTGCGTTTGCAATAGGGTTTTGATTTTTGCAGGAAGTATTTTTGACATAATAAAAGCGTAACACGCTGGGAGAAGAAAAAAACATGAAAGGTACAAAAAGCGTAATTTCTGATGAAAATAAGCGTCTGTGTGTCTGGTTGAAACGGCAGCGTCAGGAAAAAGGCCACACTATGCGCAGCCTGTCTGAAATTTTGGGTACACCGCACTCCTTTATTGGTAAGGTAGAAAACCAGGAACGTCGTTTAGATGTGATTGAATACGTACGTTACTGTCAGGCACTGGACGTTGACCCCACGGAAGGGTTAAAGCAAGTATTATCAGCCTGATCCATTGAACTACATCAGCAACGCCGCGCTATTGTGCGGCGTTCTGTTTTAAGCGCTCAGCGCGTGCCAATAACACAATCAATACTAATGCTGGTATGCCCATCAGGGCGGTCATGATAAAAAACTGGCTATATCCCATCTGCTCTACCCATACCCCGGAAAAGCCACCGGTAAATTTAGGTAGCAACAACATCAGCGAGCTGAATATCGCATACTGGGTGGCAGTAAATGCCAGATTAACTAAAGAGGCTAGATAAGCAAGAAAAGCACTGGTGGCGATGCCTGCGCTCAAATTATCTGCCGAGATGACTAAGGTTAGCCACATCAGATCATAGCCAATCTGGCTTAATGCAGAGAATAGCAAATTAGTTACCGCACTTAGCACCGCGCCAATAAACAGGATTTTAATTATACCAAACTGATTAATCAGCACTCCGCCAAGGGCGGCGCCGATCAACGTCATAATAACGCCATAGATCTTCGAAACGCTGGCAACTTCTTCTTTGCTATAGCCCATATCAACATAAAACGCATTTGCCATCACACCCATGACAACGTCACTCAGGCGGTAACACGCAATCAGTGACAGGATCAGTAGTGCATGCCATTTATAACGGCTGAAAAAATCAATCAAGGGCGCAACCACTGCTTGTTTTAGCCAGGACAGAGTGCGCTGTAATAAGGAACCGCTGGTATATTGTTGCTGCTGCAGGCCACTGACAGGTTCTTTGCTAAGTAATGTGGTGATGATACCTGGCAGCATACATAACCCCATAACCACATATGCCTGTTGCCAACCGGCCAAATCGTAATTGCTACCATCGGAGAATATAGCGGCCAACCACAAGGTACCTGCCGATGCCATAATCATCGCCAGTCGGTAACCTGCAAGATAGGCAGCAGCCAGCGCGGCCTGCAGCTTTTCGGGCGCGCTTTCAATACGAAAGGCATCAACATTAATATCCTGGGTTGCTGAGGCAAAAGCCAGCATGACAGCAAAAGCGGCCATCAGGGCTAAATCCTGCTGCGGATCGGTTAATGCCATACAGCAAATTGCCACCATTACGCTAAGCTGGGATATCAGCAGCCAACTGCGTCGTCTGCCAAGTTTTTGATGCAGTAGTGGAATTTTCAGATGATCAGCCAGCGGCGACCACAGCCATTTAATGGCGTATGCCATTGCTACCCAACTAAAATAACCAATATCGGCACGCGACACCTGCGCTTCACGTAACCAAAAAGATAGCACACCAAACACCAGCATTAACGGCAGGCCACTGGAAAAACCCAGCACAAAGATACTCAGTACACGACGTTGGAAATAGATACTCAGGCCAGACAGCCAGGCTAGGTAATAAGGCAAAACGGACATCCGCTAAAACACGCTTGTGGGCCTAGCTTACAGCGCGGATTATTCTGGTCAAGCTCTGTTAACTGCCAAAGCGTAACCTGGCTAGGGCCTAATACCAACGCAATCCGGCGGTGCTACGCCATAGCCTTTAAGATAACAGAGGCAATCCTGAATATTGCGGCGAAGCAGTTTGTCTTGTTGCAGTATGCTATCGGGCCAAAATTCTAACTGATGAATTAAGTGCCAGAACACCCGCTCTTTGCAACTGCAAGGAAACTGAGCTGTTGCGCTTAATTGTGCCCATTCTTCCAATGTATCCCAGATAAACAGGTGCAGCTCGCTGTGCGGCAAGCGGCCACGGAAGTAACGCGAAATGTAAAAAATCAGCTGTTGCGATTTCAGCTCAATAAAGTGGTTTAACATATATTGCCTTAACAGCGGCCCCTTACTGACAAAACTGTTAAGGCAAGTATAGCCGGTTTTATTGCTCTGGCAGCACGACAGCGGTTTTTAACAACACCTTTTCTACCGGCACGTTTGGCCAGCCAAGTTCTGCTGAGGTGTCGGTTGCTACCGCTCTTATTTTCTCTATAACTTCGCTGCCTTCAACAATGTAACCAAAAACGGCGTAACCCCAGTTACGGCCAGGATCAAGGTGTGGGTTGTCCTGCAAATTAAAGAAAAACTGGCTGGTGGCGCTGTGTGGATCATTCAGGCGCGCCATGGCAATAGTGCCAAGCTGGTTTTTCATGCCATTACCTGATTCGTTAAACACCGGTTTTTGCTCTTCTACCGGTTTATAGTTTGCGTCATAGCCACCGCCCTGTAAGACAAACTCAGGTTCCAGCCGGTGAAACAGCGTGTTGTCATAACTTTTCTTTTTCACATAACTGAGAAAATTGTTCACGCTCAGCGGCGCACGGCTACGATCCAGCTCAACAATAATATCGCCATGCGATGTCATCAGTTTTACTTTAGGGTACAAGTTATTGGGCTGTATAAATTGTCCGGCCTCAGCTCTGGCTGTTACCAGAGTAAACAACAGCAGCGCGAATGTTGTCCAGCTACGCATATTACCCCCGAACGGCCTGGTGCCAGCTGTTGTCCTGCAGGATCTGGCCAAGTACTTGCTCTGTTAATACTCGTAATTCACGCTCAACCGCCGCTACATCCATACGAAACGGAGCCGTGTAGCTGCTGTCACCTGAATAGGTTTTGCTGAACGTGCCCTGTGAGCTTTGTACAAACACTGTTAACGAAACCTGATTCGTTACGGCGTGTTCCAGCGAACGCTGGTCTACCAGAGCCTGCAACAGGGTAATTTTTATGGTCATTTGGGTATTACTGTTCTGATCCAGCACCGCTGCCTGATCGGTTAACGCTTGTGCCATAGTGCGCTGTAAATCGGCACTGATATCGTTACTGGCATTAATTTGCTGTATATCGGTACCTTTTTGGATCCGCAATGAATAAGGTCTGCCTCGTTCATCAGATACGGCAAAGGCAAACCTGGCTTGTTGTAACAGAGTCGATTGCGGCCAGAATATCTGCGGCGACAAAATAAACTTTGGTGTTGGTGCACTGCAGCCGGTAAGCAACAGCAGGGTTAAAAGTATATAGCGCATGTTCAGCTCCTTTTTATGGCTTCTAAAATGACAAATTTAGGGTCGGCCGCCAGCTGTTGGCAATTGCCGAATAAACGCTTAAGCACATCAGCATACCCCAGATGACGGTTTGCCACTATGCGCAAACGGCCGCCTTGTTTCAGTACCCGTTTGGCGTCAGTAAACATCTGGCTGGCAATATGGCCGGTAACGGCGTGTTGCTGATGAAATGGCGGGTTGCACAGCACAATATCGGCCGATTTATCTTGCTGCTGGCTCAGACAGTCATCCACGACAAACTCACACAGCGCTATTTTATCCGGCAAGTTGTTCGCTATGGTTTGCCGGGCCGAGTCTGCCGCCATATAAGATTCATCACAACACACCAGCTGAAAGTCAGAATACTGGCTTAGCAGCGCAAGTCCCAATACGCCATTGCCGCAGCCCAAATCGATAATACGCTGGGCACTTTTTATTTCAGGCAAATGCTGTAAAAAGAAGCGCGCGCCCTGATCCAGCTTTTCGCGGGAAAACACATTCGCATGGTTTACCACAGTAAATTCGGTATGCTCCAGCGGCCAGGCTAACGGAAATTGTACTGCAGCAGCACCCGGTAATAGCGTGCTAAAGCTGCATTGGATCAGACGGCACTTTTTCACTGTTAGCGACGCGGTGGCCGGGCCCAGTGTATTGTCGAACATCGCCAGTACGTTACGGCTGATATCTTTTGCTTTGGCACTGGCCAGAATTAACGTTTGCGGCGTAACTGCACTGGCAAGTTGTTGCAATACATATTGCAGATAACTGTGATTATTGGGAAGCTTAAGCAGTACTATATCTGGCTGCGCCGGGTAGGGGGCCAGGCTGGATAATTGCTGCAGGCCGCTATCCGCAATATTGTTTTGTTGCCGGTTATATAAAGTGCCCTGCGCTGCCAGCACTGAGTCATTTACCTGAAACTGCGGGCAGTCAGACAACGCGCAGGATAAAGCGCCGAAACTGTCATTAATAAGCAGCAAAGTCGGCTGACGCTGATGTTGCAATGTGAATTGGCTAATTGCTTCCTGCGCATGCAGGATCAACAATTCGTCAGCCGCATCCCAGGCCTGTAAACTGTTATTGGGTTGGTTAAGCGGCCAGCGGTGTAACTGCAGGCTGCCTTGAGAATGCACAAAAGTGGTATTCATAGAAACACGAGTGATGAAATAAGATGAGTATTTTGACACGGCCACGTCAGGCCGACAACCAGCAATGCCCGGAGCAAGTGTTCCGTTTGCCGGATGCGCAGATGACATTATGGCCAGGTTGGTTAAATGCTGCTGCAACTGCGGCGTTACAGGCTGAGCTGGGGGCTCAGTTGGCCTGGAAACAGGACAGCATTACGATGTTTGGTAAAAAAGTAAAAATACCACGCCAGCAAGTCTGGATGGGCGATAGTCATTGCAGCTATCGTTACTCAGGTACTACTTTTACGCCTGAACCCTGGCATCCGGCAGTCAAGCAGCTTACCGGCGAGGTAAGCCAGTTTTTGCAGCAACCGTTTAACTGCGTGTTGCTTAATTTATATGCAAACGGTCAACAACATATGGGCTGGCATGCTGACAATGAGCCAGAACTGGGAGATGATCCGGTTATCGCCTCTGTTAGTCTTGGCGCCGCACGACGTTTTGAGTTAAAACATCGCCAGCAGCACTGGCAACTGGCGCTGGATTTAACGCCAGGCAGTTTGCTGCTAATGAGCCAGGGTTGCCAGCAGCACTGGTTGCACCGGTTGCCAAAGCAAAGCCGGGTAACTGAGGCCAGGTTGAACCTGACCTTTCGTTATATTGCAGCAAAGGCTTAGACAAATTTATTTTTAGTAATGCCGCCAGCCCGTTAGTTCGGATTATTTAACTTGACAGCAAAACCCGCTGGCAAGTTTAACACGGGCATCTAGAGTTAGTTAAAGGAATAAAAAAGGATTAGGACTATGTTGATTCATACAGCTATTGAACAGAAGTTACTGAGTGCATTTGATCCTGTGTTCCTTGACGTGGTGAACGAAAGCCACCTGCACAATGTGCCTCAGGGCTCTGAGTCGCATTTTAAAGTGGTCATTGTCACGCCGGCTTTTAATGGTATGCGCTTGCTACAGCGCCACCGGGCCGTTAATGCCATAGTGGCAGAAGAACTGGCAGAGAAAATTCACGCGTTGGCGCTGCACACGTACACACCGTCTGAGTGGTATGAGTACTACGCTGAAAAACCGCCGGTGTCGCCACGATGCTATGGCGGTAATAAAATTGAAAAAGCGTCGGTATGACGCTTTTTTTCTGTCCGGCGCATATTAATTATGTTCTGACACATAAAACGGCTGATCAGACCTGTTTTCTGCGGTAAAGTTTTACACTAGCGTTAATTTTGTCGAGACAACAGCAGGAGCTGTCATGGTTATTCAACCGAAAATTCGTGGTTTTATCTGTACTAACGCCCATCCTGTCGGCTGTGCCGAGCATGTAAAAGAACAAATCGAGTATGTAAAAAAAGCTGGCCCTGTGGCTAACGGGCCGAAAAATGTGCTGGTAATAGGTGCATCTACCGGCTACGGCCTGGCTTCGCGCATTACTGCAGCTTTTGGCTCAGGCGCTAAAACCTTAGGTATATTTTTTGAAAAAGAACCCACAGAGAGTAAAACGGCCTCTGCTGGTTGGTATAACACTGCCGCATTTGAACAGGCTGCTCAGCTAGAAGGGTTGTGGAATAAACACATTAACGGCGATGCGTTTACCGATGAGTTAAAAGCGCAAGCCATTGATATTATCCGCAGTGAAATGGGTAAAATCGATCTGGTGGTGTATAGCCTGGCAGCGCCGCGACGTAAAGATCCGGTGAGCGGCGAAATATTCAGTTCAGTATTAAAACCTATTGGTCAGTCATACACGGCCAGAACACTCAATACCAGCAAGCGTGAAATAGAAGAAGTGTCGGTAGAGCCTGCCAATGATGATGAAATTTATCAAACAGTAAAAGTGATGGGCGGCGAAGACTGGGAACGCTGGTTAAATCAGCTGGATGCTGCCGGTGTGCTGGCAGATAACTGCCAGACCGTAGCGTACACCTATATTGGTAAAGAGCTAACCTGGCCAATTTATGGCAAAGCCACCATCGGCAAAGCCAAGGAAGATTTAGATCGTGCGGCCGCAGCCATTACGGCCCAGTTAGCCAGCAAAAAGGGTAAGGCTTACGTCGCGTCGTTAAAAGCGCTGGTGACTCAGGCCAGCTCTGCCATTCCTATTATGCCGCTGTATATTTCGCTGTTGTACCGTGTCATGAAAGAAGAAGGCACGCATGAAGGCTGTATTGAGCAAATTAACGGCTTATTCCGTCAGGGTTTGTATAGCGATACGCCTGTCATGGACGAGGCCGGCCGCTTACGCATGGACGGCAAGGAGCTTAGCGCACATATTCAACAGGCAGTAAAAGATTTATGGGGCCAGGTAACAACAGACAGTATTGATACACTGACTGATTACAAAGGCTATCATAATGAATTTTTAAGATTATTTGGTTTTGGCTACAGCCATGTAGATTATGATGCAGATGTCTCACCTATGGTGCCACTGCAAAATATTGCCGGTTAATTTTATCAGGCCGCCTACGGGCGGCTTTTGTTTATGCGCAAATGGACTAAAGTTGACTAGAATTTGCAGCAGTAAAGCACTAATGCCGCGGCGCTGTCAGGCTAGACCAATGGCCATATTGCCCGGTTGGTTTGCCGGAAAATTTGCGCAACAGCATAGATAGGCAGCTGTATTAATGCTAGAATCCGCGACTTTAATACGTGTATCCGGTTTAAAAATAAACAGCGGGAAACCCTGATAAATAACTCCGGATGCGCTGCGCGGTGAGCAGCTGAAAAACTAGGCCCTGTTTCTTCCCAAAATAGTAGTGCAAGTACGTATGATAAAACTCAAAAAAGGCTTGGACATTCCCCTCGCGGGCAGTCCTAAACAAGAGATCAGTGCGGGCAATACCATTAACACTGTCGCTGTATTAGGCGAAGAGTATATTGGTATGCGTCCAACCATGTCGGTTGAAGTTGGCGATACGGTAAAGAAAGGCCAGGTACTTTTCGAAGATAAGAAAACGCCCGGCGTTAAGTTTACTGCACCGTTGGCGGGCACCGTCAAAGAGATCAACCGTGGCGCTAAACGGGTATTACAGTCTGTAGTGATTGCTGCTGCAGGTGATGATGCCGTGCAGTTTGCCAAATATTCTGCCGATCAGCTCGCCGGTGTAAGCCGTGAACAGATCGTACAAAATCTGGTGGATTCAGGGTTATGGGTTGCACTGCGCACCCGCCCGTTTAGCCAGACTCCAGCCATTGATAGTACGCCGCGTGCGATTTTCGTCAATGCCATGGATACCAACCCACTGGCTGCTGATCCTGCTGTAGTTATCGCTGCTGACAGCGAAGCATTTACCCAGGGCTTAACCCTGTTAGCAACGCTGACTGACGGTAAGCTATATCTGTGTAAGAAAGCCGGAGCCGCAGTGCCAACTATCAGCAAAGCTGAAGTAGCAGAGTTTGATGGCCCGCACCCAGCTGGTCTGGTAGGTACGCATATTCACCTGCTTGACCCTGTTAGTGCGAAAAAAGTGGTTTGGCACATCGGTTATCAGGACGTTATCGCGATCGGTAAGTTATTTACCACCGGTGAGCTACACAGTGAGCGTGTAATCGCTGTGGCTGGCCCGGCTGTGAAAAATCCGCGTTTGGTTAAAACCGTACTGGGCGCTTCAACCAGCGAATTGACTGCCGGTGAACTGGCAGATGGCCAGAACCGTATTATTTCTGGTTCAGTGTTAGCAGGTGCTACAGCAAACGGCGTACACGGTTATGTCGGCCGTTACCACACTCAGCTTTCTGTGTTGGCTGAAGGTACTGAAAAAGAGTTCTTAGGCTGGATTGCTCCGGGCGCAACTAAATTTTCAGTAACCCGTGCTTATTTGTCGCATCTGAATCCGAAGCGGTTGTTTAACATGACGACAACCACTAATGGTTCAGCCCGAGCTATGGTGCCAATTGGTAACTATGAGCGCGTGATGCCACTGGATATTCTGCCTACGTTGCTGCTGCGCGATATGGTGTCGGGTGACACTGACGGTGCAATATCTTTAGGTTGTCTGGAATTAGATGAAGAAGATCTGGCGCTGTGTACCTTTGTCTGTCCGGGTAAGTATGACTATGGCACCATTTTGCGTAGTTGCCTGACGACCATTCAGAAGGAAGGCTAATCATGAGTTTGAAGCATTTTTTAGAGCGCATTGAACCGTCTTTTGAGAAAGGCGGTAAATATGAAAAGTGGTATGCGCTGTATGAAGCTATTGCTACTGTTCTTTATACCCCGGGTCTTGTTACGAAAAACGGTACTCACGTGCGTGACAGTATCGATTTAAAACGTATCATGATCTTTGTCTGGCTGGCGTTATTCCCGGCGCTGTTCTTTGGTATGTACAATATTGGTCACCAGGCGGTTATTGCTCTGCAGGCCGGTTTTGGTACACCGGATACCTGGCAGGTTGCTGTATATCAGGCCTTAGGTGGCGAACTGACAGCTCAGTCTGGCTGGGGCAGTAAAATGTGGTACGGCGCGGTATGGTTTTTGCCAATTTACGCTGTGACCTTTATTGTTGGTGGCTTTTGGGAAGTATTGTTTGCCTCAGTGCGTAAGCACGAAGTTAACGAAGGCTTCTTTGTCAGCTCTATCCTGTTTGCGTTAATTCTGCCGGCGACTATTCCGTTGTGGCAAGTAGCACTGGGTATCACTTTCGGTATCGTTATTGCCAAAGAAGTATTTGGTGGTACCGGCCGTAACTTCTTAAACCCGGCGCTGGCTGGCCGTGCGTTTCTGTTTTTTGCTTATCCGGCGCAAATCTCCGGTGATGCAGTATGGACGGTAGCCGATGGTTATTCAGGCGCTACCTGGTTAAGCAAGGCGGCAGCAGGCGAGCTGGATTACGCGACTAACATGGACCTGTGGTGGGATGCCTTCTTTGGTTTTATTCCAGGTTCTGTCGGTGAAACCTCAGTATTAGCATTATTAATCGGTGGTTTAGCTCTGATTTACTTCCGCATTGCTTCCTGGCGCATTGTTGCCGGTGTGATGGTGGGTATGGTGCTGTCTGCTTATCTGTTTAATGCCATCGGTTCAGAAAGCAATGCTATGTTTGCAATGCCGTGGCACTGGCACCTGGTGTTAGGTGGTTTTGCTATTGGTATGTTTTTTATGGCTACTGATCCGGTTTCGGCGTCCTTTACTGATAAAGGTAAGTGGGCATACGGTATTCTGATTGGCTTTATGGTTGTGATGATCCGTGTTGCTAACCCGGCATACCCTGAAGGTATGATGTTAGCCATACTGTTCGCTAACCTGTTTGCGCCATTGTTCGATTTCTTCGTGGCTCAGGCCAACATCAAACGGAGGCTGGCACGTAATGTCTAGTAATAACGATAGCATCAGCAAAACGCTGATCGTAGTCATATCTTTATGTTTAGTCTGTGCGGTTATTGTGTCTACTGCAGCAGTGCAGTTACGCCCGCAACAAACTGCAAACAAGCTGCTGGACTCGCAGAAAAACGTATTGGCAGTAACGGGCTTACTGTCTGGCAGTGATATTAACGAGCTGTACAGCAAGCACATTGAAGAGCGCTTTGTTGACCTGGATACCGGCGACTTTGTTGAAAAGCCTACGAACTACGATTACCGGAAGTTTATGAAAGACCCGGACGAGAGTATTCGCTTATCAGGTGACGAAGATCTGGCTTCCATCAAAAGCCGCGCTAATATTGCTCCGGTTTATCTGGCTTACAACAACGGCGTTGAATCCGGTGAGCTGTCAGCCATAGTGCTGCCAATTCATGGTTATGGTTTATGGTCAACGATGCATGCCTTTTTAGCGCTGGGTGCGGATGGCACTACTATTAAGGGCCTTAACTACTACGAGCAGGGTGAAACGGCTGGCTTAGGTGGCGAAGTGCAAAACCCGAAATGGGTGGCGCAATTTGAAGGTAAAAAGTTGCTTGATCAATCCGGTGCTCCTGCTATTAAAGTGGTTAAACCGGGTAATGCCAGTGCTGATTCTGCTTTTGAAGTAGACGGCTTGTCTGGTGCTACCTTAACCAGTAATGGCGTACAGTACACTTTCGATTTCTGGGCAGGTGCTAAGGGTTTTGCCCCGTTCCTGGCTAAAGTTCGCGACGGAGCATTGAATAATGGCTAATGCAAAAGAAATTAAAACGGTTCTGTTTGGCCCGGTATTTGCCAATAACCCTATAGCACTTCAGGTACTGGGTATCTGTTCTGCGCTGGCGGTAACCACCAAGATGGATAAAGCCTTGGTTATGTGTATTGCACTAACTCTGGTAACGGCTTTCTCTAACTTTTTTATCTCATTAATTCGTAACCATATACCGTCCAGCGTGCGCATTATCGTGCAAATGACGATCATCGCTTCTCTGGTAATAGTGGTAGACCAATTGCTGAAAGCTTTTGCTTACGATGTGGCCAAAGAGCTGTCAGTATTTGTTGGCCTGATTATTACCAACTGTATCGTTATGGGCCGTGCTGAAGCATTCGCGATGAAAAGCGCGCCGGGTATCAGCTTCCTGGATGGTATCGGTAATGGTTTAGGTTACAGCGTGGTGCTGATGACAGTAGCCTTTATCCGTGAATTAGGCGGTTCTGGTACGCTGTTTGGTATTGAAATTATGCCACTGGTAAAAGATGGCGGCTGGTATCAGCCAATGGGCTTGCTGTTAATGCCACCAAGTGCCTTTATCATTATTGCCGGCCTGATTTGGTTATTGCGTACTTACCGTACAGAACAAGTCGAGAAGGCATAAGGAGCTGTAGATGGAACATTATATAAGCTTATTTGTTCGCGCAGTGTTTATTGAAAACCTGGCGCTGACCTTCTTCCTCGGTATGTGTACCTTTATCGCTATATCGAAGAAAATCACTACCGCTTTTAGTTTGGGGGTTGCTGTTACCGTGGTACTGGCAATTTCGGTACCGGTAAATAATCTGGTATTCAAAAATTTGTTAGCACCCGGCGCACTGGCATGGGCCGGTTTCCCGGATGCAGACTTAAGCTTTCTGGGTTTCTTAACTTATATTGGTGTTATCGCCGCATTGGTACAAATTCTGGAAATGATTTTAGATAAGTTTTTTCCGGCACTGTACAACGCCCTTGGTATCTTCCTGCCATTAATCACGGTGAACTGTGCCATTTTCGGTGCGGTAGCCTTTATGGTTGAGCGTGATTACACCTTCGGTGAAAGTGTGGTATTCGGTCTTGGCAGCGGTATTGGCTGGATGTTGGCTATTACATTGCTGGCCGGTATTCGTGAGAAGCTGAAATATGCAGATATTCCACATGGTTTACGTGGTCTGGGCATCACCTTCTTAATGGTTGGTTTAATGGGGTTAGGCTTTATGTCTTTCTCTGGTGTTTCACTGTAAGGGGTAAAGGCACAGAAGATGGAAAATTTAGACATATTTCTTGGCGTTGGCATGTTTACCCTGGTGGTACTGGCATTGGTCGTTATTATTTTAGCGGCTAAATCCAAGCTAGTAGCTTCAGGTGACATTACCATCAGCATTAATGGTGATCCGGACAAGGCGATTAAAACTAAAGCCGGTGGTAAATTGCTGGGTGTTTTAGCGGATAAAGGCATTTTCTTATCATCAGCTTGTGGCGGTGGCGGTTCTTGTGGCCAGTGCCGTGTGCACGTGAAATCAGGCGGCGGTGAAATTCTGCCTACTGAACTTGGCCACATTACTAAAGGTGAAGCGCGCGAAGGTTGCCGTTTGTCTTGTCAGGTGAATGTAAAATCTGATATGGAAATTGAAGTTGAAGAGGAAATCTTCGGCATCAAAAAATGGGACTGTACTGTTATTTCTAACGATAACAAAGCGACCTTTATTAAAGAACTGAAACTGCAGATCCCGGATGGTGAGTCAGTGCCATTCCGTGCCGGTGGTTATATTCAGATCGAAGCACCTGCTCACCATGTTAAGTACAAGGATTTTGAGATCCCAGAGCAATTCCGTGGTGACTGGGAACGCTTTAAGTTCTTTAGTCTGGAGTCAAAAGTAGACGATGAAACCATACGTGCATACTCAATGGCGAACTATCCGTCAGAAGAGGGTATTATTATGCTAAACGTACGTATTGCTACACCGCCGCCAAATAATCTGACGCTACCGTGCGGTAAGATGTCATCTTATATCTGGAGCCTGAAAGAAGGTGATAAAGTCACTATTTCTGGCCCCTTTGGTGAGTTCTTTGCCAAAGAAACGGAAGCGGAAATGGTGTTTATCGGTGGTGGTGCAGGTATGGCCCCTATGCGCTCGCACATTTTTGACCAGCTACGCCGGTTAAAATCGAAGCGTAAAATTACCTTCTGGTACGGTGCCCGTTCTAAACGTGAAATGTTCTATGTAGAAGATTTCGATATGCTGGCAGCAGAAAATGACAACTTCGAGTGGCATGTTGCGTTGTCAGATCCACAGCCGGAAGATAACTGGACCGGTTATACAGGGTTTATTCATAACGTTATTTATGAAAACTACCTGAAAAACCACAAAGCACCGGAAGACTGTGAATTTTATATGTGCGGCCCGCCAATGATGAATAAAGCGGTTATCAATATGCTTAAAGATCTTGGCGTAGAAGATGAAAACATTCTGTTAGACGACTTCGGCGGCTAACAGTTAAGTAAACCGGCAGGGGCACCGTAACAGGTTGCCCCTTCTGCTATCAGGAACCCTTATGTCCCGTGTTTCTTTGCTGAAAAACTGGCTGGCTCTTATCGGGCTGGCCATTTTAGTTTCATGCAGCCCGTCAACCCCGCCGACTGAGCAATATCAGTTAAACGGTAACACGATGGGCACTTATTATGTGGTTAAATTTTATACCGATGTCGCAGTAGACAAAACGGCGCTGCAACAACAGATTGATACTGAACTTGAATTGGTAAACGATTTAATGTCGACCTACCGACCCGAGTCAGAACTGATGCGTTTTAACCGTCATAGCGATGGCAGTGTTTTTCCGCTATCGCCACAAACCCACACCGTAGTGGCAGAAGCTCTGCGTATTGCACAGCAGACACGGGGTGTGCTGGATGTTACTGTTGGCCCGCTGGTAGAGCTGTGGGGCTTTGGTGCAAGGGGCCGTATCGAGCATGCCCCTGATGATGCAGTAATACAACAAACCCAGGCTGTGGTAGGCTTTGATAAGTTAACGCTGACGGCACAAGGATTGCAAAAAGCCAACCCGGGACTTGCAGTTGATTTATCACCGATAGCAAAAGGCTTTGGCGTAGATCAGGTAGCAGCGATACTGGAGCAAAACGGTATCAGCAATTATCTGGTAGAAATTGGCGGCGAAATGCGGTTGAAAGGTGTTAAGCCTGAGCAACAGCCGTGGAAAATTGCTATCGAAAAACCTGTTAATAACGAACGTGCCGTACAGCGTATTTTAGTACCAGGCGATATTGGTGTGGCAACCTCCGGTGACTACCGTATTTATTTTGAAGAGAACGGCGTACGCTATTCACATTTACTCGACCCCCGTACTGGCAAGCCGATTAATAATCGCACTGTATCGGTAACAGTATTGCACCCGTCCTGTATGACAGCGGATGGCTATGCTACAGCACTCAATGTGATGGATTCGCAAGAGGCGCTGGCATTTGCCAATCAGCATGATATTGCGGTTTTACTGGTGGTTAAAACAAACGAGGGTTATACAGAGCTTAGCTCTGCAGCCTTTGAGCCTTATTTAACACAATAGTGGAGTGGTTATGACTATTTTTTTGCTCACTTTCGGTTTGTTCTTGCTGGTTATGGTCGCAATGGCTATTGGTTATCTGGTTCAACGTAAAACAATTGCCGGTAGCTGCGGTGGTTTGGATGGATTAGGTATAGAGAAAGCTTGTGACTGCGATAAACCTTGCGAAAAACGCCAACAGCGGCTGGATAAAGAAAAGTTCTGGCAGCAGAATAAAATTATCTAAGCAGATGAGTTTATTGGGTTATTACTAAAGCTGGCATCACGCCAGCTTTTTTACATTAGAGGAATACCGCCTTGCTGGACAGATTATTTGCACTTAGCGCACGCGGCACATCGGTTAAACGTGAAGCTGTAGCTGGCCTGACAACCTTTATGGCCATGTCGTATGTGTTGTTTGTAAACCCTGCCATGCTGGCGCAAACCGGCATGGATCAGGGCGCGGTATTTGTTGCTACTTGTCTGGCAGCCGCCTTAGGTTGTCTGTTAATGGGTTTGTTGGCGAATTTGCCGGTAGCGCTGGCACCGGGTATGGGGCTAAATGCGTTTTTTACCTACGTTATAGTGGTAGAGCAGGGCCATAGCTGGCAAACCGCACTGGCGTGCGTGTTTTTCTCCGGTTGTTTGTTTTTGCTGCTAAGCATTTTTAAAATCCGCGAGTGGATTATAAACAGCATTCCGCTGCCGCTAAAGATGGGCATAGCCGCCGGTATTGGCATGTTTCTGGCGCTTATCGCCCTTAAAACTGCCAATATTATTGTAGCCAGCCCGGCTACGCTAGTGACGCTGGGCGATTTACACAGCCCGCAAGTGTTGCTGGCTGTGGCAGGTTTTTTCGTTATTTTTGCTCTGGCGCACCGCGGTTGGCACAGCGCAGTGTTAATCAGTATTTTACTGGTAACAGCATTAGCCTGGTGGCTTGGTGATACCCGGTTTAAGGGTGTGGTCGCGCTGCCGCCGTCCATAGCGCCTACCTTTATGCAACTGGATTTTGCCGCAGCACTTAGTTTAAGTATGTTGCCGGTTATTTTAAGCCTGTTATTTTTGGATTTATTCGATACCTCCGGCACGCTGGTGGCGGTAAGCCATAAAGCGGGTTTAATGCAAAAAAATGGCACAGTACCGGATCTGAATAAAGCGCTGATCGCTGACAGCAGCGCCACTATCTTTGGTGCGCTGTTTGGCACTTCCACCACCACCAGCTATGTAGAAAGCAGCAGTGGGGTAGCAGCAGGCGGACGCACCGGGCTAATGGCCGTGGTGACTGGTTTGCTATTTCTGGCTGCACTGTGGTTTTCACCGTTAGCGGCTATGGTGCCACCTTATGCTACAGCCGGTGCCTTGCTATACGTGGCTACTTTAATGCTTAGCAGTCTAAAACATGTAGAGTGGGATGATGTGATCCACGCCGTGCCTGTATGCGTTGTGTTGATTATGATGCCGCTGACGTTCTCTATTTCAGACGGTATTGGTATGGGGTTTATCAGTTATGCTGTGTTATGTTTAGTCACTGGTAAGCTACAGCAAACCACACTCAGTGTCTGGTTACTGGCGCTGATATTTCTGGCCAAATTTATTTGGGGATAAAATCTGATGAAACTTAGCTTCGCCATTACGCTGGTATTGCTGCTTGTGGCAGCACCGCTACAGGCAGATCGCTTTAAAGACGTGCAGGTAGAAGAAACGAAACTGGCAGATAATCTGTATATGCTGTCTGGCGCCGGTGGCAATATGGCTACCTTAATCGCCGGTGATAAGATATTGCTGGTCGACACCCAATACGCTGAGCTGGCAGACAAAATAAAAGCGAAGTTACAGCAGCTAAGCGCAAATAAAGCCTTAACCACACTGATCAACACTCATTTACATGGCGATCATGTTGGCGGTAACAGTGCGCTGGCAGCAGATATCGACATTATTGCCCACAACAATGTGCTTAGCCGTTTATCACAAGATGAAAAATTTCCGCGTAATGGTTTACCCAAGACCACCTTTAGTGACCAACTCACTTTACATTTAAACGGCCAAACCGTGCGGCTGGATTATATGCCGCCAAGCCATACTGATGGTGATATTGTGGTGTGGTTTGAGCAGGCTAATGCGGTACATTTTGGCGATTTGTTATTTGAAGGCCGCTTTCCGTTTATTGATGTCAGTAATGGCGGCTCGGTTAAAGGCTATATCGATAATACGCGCACCCTTATTGGCATGCTGAACGAGCAGACTAAAGTTATCCCCGGCCATGGCGAGTTAACCGATAAAGCCGGTGTGCAACGCTCACTGGATATGATGGAAGCCACGCTGGCCGTGGTGCAAGGCTATAAAGCCGCTGGTATGACCGAACAGCAAGCGGTAAGCAAAGGGTTGGGGCAGCAATGGCAGAGCTGGCACTGGAACTTTATTACTGAAGAGCGCTGGATTAAAACCCTGTATCATGCCGACGTAAGTGCCGATGTAAACTAGCTCTTGTGGCGTTGTCGTATGCTGGTTATGCTGTAACGATGAAAAATATGCAAAGCCGGTAAGGCTTTGTCTGTGAGCCAGGACAAGGATGAGGTTACGCGAAACGCTCGTTGCTTATATGTTGCCATTGCTGGTATTGCCGGTAATGGCTTTTGGCTATCTGGCGTACCAGTTCAGCAAGCAACATTTACAACAGGAAGCTTACTTTAAAGCAGAGCAAACCTTGTTCCGGCAGCAAACTGAGCTGACTAACTTTTTGCTGCTGCAACAAACCCGGCTTGCCATGCTGGCACAAAGCCCTTTGCTGCAACAGCATATTGCGCAACGTAACAGCACGACACTGACAGCGTTAGAGCAGCAGTTTAATCAGTATGTTATGGCTGATCAGCATATTGTTGCGCTGAAGCTGGTTAACCTGAACGGTGAATATGAAACACAGTTGCCCGCCAAAGCCGAAGTGTCGGGCATCCCGAACCGTTTTCGTAATGAATACTTCTCCTCATTGCAGGCCATGGTGGATGAGTCAGGCTATTTTTTAGCCCGCGACAACGACAGCAAAGATCTGCAGCTGTTTTTTGCCCATAAGCTATATCTCGGCTCGGTTAGCGAATCGCGACGGTTGTGGGGCTATCTGGTGGTTGTGGTCAGGCCGCAATTGTTGTCTGACATTGTTAATTATCAACATACGCCTAACAGCGTTACGTTACTGATCAGCAAAGCCGCCACCGTGACGTTTGCCAATACGCCGGCATTAATTGGCAGTGCTTTTGCACCGACTAATTTTCGTGCTATTCAGCAAAGTATTGATGCCGATAAGTTCAAGCCTGTGATATTGCTTGGACAAACACGGCTATTGCTGGGTAAAAGCCTGCCTGGCTCTTTTCAGCTGTTATATGGCCTGGATGAGAGCGAACTGTACCGCCAGCAGAAAATGCTGTCGCTGGTGCTGGTGCTGATGACGTTGCTGGTTTGCCTTATGCTGCCCTTGTTGGTGTATTGGCTGCTTATCCGCAATGTATTTGAACCGATTAAACAACTGACAGCGGCTAAAACCGCAGTAGGGCGCGGAGATTTGTCTACTCTGCTTGAAGTCACCAAGCAGGATGAGCTGGGCGACATGTTTGCTGCCTTTAATGTTATGGTACGCCAGCTACGGGTATACCGCGAACGCGAGCGCGCCTACAAACAACAACTGGAAGACAAAGTACTGCGCCGTACGCAGGATTTAGCCCGCGCCAATGATGACCTGGCGGCTGCCAACCAGGAATTGATCCTCGCCCGTGAAACCGCCGAGCAGGCTAACCGGCTAAAAAGTGTATTTCTGGCGAATATGAGCCATGAAATCCGCACTCCACTTACTGCCATTATTGGCTTTTCAGAGCAGGCCCAGACAGAGCCTGATAACGACAAACGGCAAAACTATCTGCAGCGGGTACTAAAAAGCGGTGATCACTTACTTGGATTGATTAACGATATTCTGGATTTATCTAAAATTGAAGCTGAAAAACTGGAATTGCTGCACGAGCACTTTAACTGTTTAGCACTGATAGATGATGTATTTCAGTTAACCCGCAGCCAGAGCGAAGCCAAAGGCCTGACCTGCCAGCTGGATTTACAATTCCCCTTACCGCTGATGCTGTATAACGACGTGTTAAGGTTCAGGCAGGTGCTATTAAACCTGACCAGCAATGCCGTCAAGTTTACCCAACGAGGCAAAATAATTATCAGTGTGTCTTTTGATGCTATTACAGAACAGCTGTCAATTAAGGTAAAAGACACCGGTATAGGTATGTCGGCGGAAGAGCTGGGGCGTATTTTTCAGCCATTTGTGCAGGCTGATGCCACGGTTACCCGCCATTTCGGCGGTACCGGCCTGGGTTTGTGTATTTCAAAGAAGCTAATGCAGCAAATGCGTGGGGATATTCAGGTTGAAAGTGTAAAAGGCATTGGCAGTTGCTTTGAACTGCAATTTGACTGTTCTGGCCAGCTAACTGAACTGGTGCACTCATTCTCAAAAGAAGCCCAGGCCACTTCGCACAATACTGAAACGACTGCAGTACACCAACTGCATATATTGGTAGCAGAAGATAACCCCGATAATCAGCTATTGCTGCAGTTGATGCTGGAAAAAGCCAATACCAGTTGTGTATTGGTAGATAACGGCCATAAAGCGGTAGAGCGGGCGTTGGCGGAAGATTTTGATCTGATTTTTATGGATATGCAAATGCCGCTAATGGGCGGCGAAGAGGCAACACAGTTAATACGCCATGCTGGTATTGATACGCCGGTTATTGCTGTGACGGCAAATGTAATGACCGAAGATCTCGAACGTTACAAACGTGCCGGTTGCCAGAGCTTACTGGCCAAACCGGTTAACCATAAAGAGCTGATCGCGCTGTTAGCAAAGTACACAAACCAGACGATATCAGCGGTAAATAGCCTGGAGCAACAACTGGCGCAAGACCCGCAGATGCAGGCATTAAAGCGGCAGTTTGCTGCCCAGCTCCCGCAGTTATATCAGGAGCTGATGCAGTATTTCAATGCAGCTCTGTGGCGGGAATTGGCGTTTGCAGCACATAGCCTTAAAGGTAGTGCGGGCAGCATGGGGTATCCGCAACTTACCCGGTTGGCAGGTGAGCTTGAAGTTGCAGCTAATACGCAGCAACAGGACGAGTGCTTGCAGTTGTTGATACAAATACAGCTTAATATTCAGGCAGATAATGAAGATAAAACAGTTTCTGATGTCTGATAATTTTACAGCTACCCCGCAGTTGGCGCAGAATAACCACCTGCCAGCGTTTATAGGGTGCAAAGTATGCCGCGCCGCCTATACTGAACAGGTAATACAACATCTTGATCGGGCAGTTAATTATGCCTATGCACCCTAATCCGGAGCCTTTTTATGCCAGCACAGCAGCAGTTGCTTCAGATCCTCGAACGTAAAATACAGCAAGACCAGCTGATATTGCCGACATTACCAGATGTCGCCCTGACTGTACGACGCCGGGCGGCTGAGCCGAATGTCAGCCTGCAGGAAATGGCAGATGTGATTGCGCAGGACCCGGCACTGGCTGCCCGCATGATCAAAGTTGCTAATAGTGCCTTTATGGGCCGCTCGATCAAAGTTTCTACGCTGAATCAGGCAGTAACGCGGATTGGGCTTAGCCAGATCCGTAATATTGCTATTGCCATGGCACTGGAGCAGGTGTTTGTGTCTAAACATAAACAAGTGCAGCAACAACTGGATGCATTGTGGCAAAGCAGTGTGCAGGTGGCTAGTGTCGCGGTTGCCTGCTTGTCGTACTACAATAGCCGTGAGGTGCGTACCGGTTTAAATAAAGACGTACTGACATTAATGGCATTGGTGCATAACATCGGTGCTTTACCTATAGTGGCCGAGGCCGAGCGGCAGGAAGCGTTACTCGGCGATCCGCGTTTTTTATTGCATCTGGCCACCAGTTTATCTACTGATGTCAGTCTTCGGATTATGTATGCCTGGGCTTTTGCTGAGCCATTTCAGCAAGTGGCATCAAACTGGCAAAAATTACAGCCAGACAAACCAGGGCCAGGCTATACCGATTTTATCCGTTTGGCTGTCATTGCCAGAGATGGCTATGCAGATAAAGAGCTGCAGCAGCGTTTATTGCGTTATTACATGACGATGCAGATGGTGCCACAGCAAGATTTTATGCAACACCCTGATATACAAGCGGTATACCAGGATGTGCGTGCTGTTTTCAGTTAAGCGGGGTTTGCTTATTCAGCCGTGCCAAGTTGTTGGCTGATACTCAATAATGCCTTATTCAGCGCAGCAGCCATTAACATAAGGTCGGCATCCAGCCTTGCTGTCAGATCTTCCCAGCCCAGTTCGTCGTTCTGGCCGGTTAGTAAGTCATGAAATTTAATCCGTTTTATTGCACCGTCATCGGTTATCTGCACTGACAAGCCTTCGCTTTGTTCCAGGCTGATGCTGGTGACCAGTTTATCCTGAAGATGGCTTTGTACTTCATCTGCTGACAGCAGATGATTACTGAATTTAACTTTGGCACCTTCTTCATCCGGCGCTTTAAGTTCAGCATCACTGCCCTGGACAAACCCTTGCGGCAATGCTTGATTTTGCAGCCACAGCTGTAAACTGGCATTCAGTTTATGGTTATCAAGCCAGGGTAGTGCAGGCAGCGAGCCCAGTGCTTTACGCAGTAAAGCCAGCACATCTTCTGCTTTGCTGGCACTGCTGGTGTTGATCACCAGCCACTGATTTTGCGGATCATAGTAGCCCTGAGTTAAAGAAGAGCGGCTAAAGGCTCTTGGTAACAAGCTCAGCTGTAACTCTTCTTTCAGGCTTTGTTTTTCTTTACGGCTGAGTGGCCGGCCTTTTTCCTGTTCCATAGCTTCGAGCTTAGGTTGCATTTCTTCATTAATTACCGCTGCCGGCAGTATTTTTTCCTGCCGTTTTACCGCAAAAAATACTAACTGAGCACACTGATGGCAGTATTGTTTAATGCTATGGTGTAGCGGAAAACTAAACCCTGTTCTGACAGCTTCCTGCGCGGTTAGCGGGGTAAATTTGAATTCAGTAAGGGCTTGTTCCCACTCAGCAACATCAGTACTGAGTGGCGCACTTAGCTTATAAACACGAACATTCTTAAACCACATAATTCACTCTAAACAATAAATCCGGAGCGGCAGTATAACGTGGATTAGCCTGTTATTTTCAGGTTTTTTGGAAAGCAGATATGGTAGTGCAAACCTTTACCCGGTTCACTGCTGACCTGAATACTTCCCCCCAGCGTCTGGCGTACCAGATTATAAGTGATATGGGTGCCCAGGCCACTGCCACCCTGATCACGTTTAGTGGTAAAGAAAGGGTGAAACAGTTTTTCCAGTTGCTCCGGGGTCAGGCCTCTACCGTCGTCGCTGTACTTAATGTCTACGTTGTCGTCTTCGTCCAGCACAGTAATACGGATCAGGCCACTGTCCATATCTTCAAAACCATGGATTAACGAATTCATCAGTAAGTTGGTGAAAATTTGCGAGATAGCACCCGCCGGGCAATTCAGCATAATGTTGTCCGGGCAGTTTACTTCAATATGGTGATGGGTCTTTTTAAAGTTAGGCTGCAAGGAGCGGATAACTTCGTGCAGATATTCAGCCAGATTTATCGTCCGAATGGCTTCGCTGGTTTGATCTACGGCAATTTGCTTAAAGCTGGCAATCAGTTCTGATGCGCGGATCAGGTTTGATTGCAGCAGTTCAGAGCCTTGCTTGGCTTCTTCAATAAAATGCTCCAGCGCTTTGGGCGACAAGGTTTTATCATGATACGCCTGCTCCAGCGCATGAATTTTTTCAGCCAGAAAGCTGGTTGCGGTAACACCAATGCCGACAGGGGTATTGACCTCATGCGTAATACCGGCAACCAGGCCACCAAGTGCGGCCATTTTCTCCGACTGCACCAACCTATCCTGCGCCTGTTTTAAGTCATCAACAATTTTTTCCAGCTCGGTTTGTTTACCACGCAGGGCATCTTCAGTGTGGCGGCGGCGTTCTATTTCTTCACGCAGGCTTTGTTGTTTTACTTCCAGTTCTTGTTTTTGTTGTTGCAAATCCATCATAGCCTGGCTCAGGCCAGAGGTTTTACGCGCAACTTCCTGCTCTAACATCAGGTTTTGCTGATCCAGCTTTTCATTTGACAGCATCAGCTGTTTTTGTGTGGTTTCCAACTGGTGTTTGTAATCCTGTACTCGGCCAATTAAGCGGTTAAAGGCATCGGCCATAACACTTAATTCTGAGGTGTCGCCATGTTGTATTTCGACTTTGGCACCGTCGAGCTGATCCAGCTCCAAATCTTCAATTTGTTGAGTCAGCTCTGTCAGAGGTACGGTGAGCTGCCGGCGAAATGCCAGTAAAAACAAGATAATAAGGAAAGTGGTTTTGAGCATGGCATTGCCAATCAGGAAATAAATACCGACTTTTATCCTATCGATCACCACGGCCCGGCTTGAGAATAGCGTGACGTCGCCTACCTGGGTTGCCCGGCCGGAAAACTCAAAAATAAGCGGAAAAGTATAACCAAAAATACCGGATTGCTGCTCGGTAAGGCGCACACCTTCCCTGACCAGTTGGGTGCTGAAACGCTCCTGTATATCAATATAACGGCCCAATTGAGTAATTACTGCACCGCTGTCATCGCGCACTATAATGCCTTCTATTGCCGGTATAGCCAGTAAACCATCGGCAATAATCAGCGCCTGCTGGGTATTCAGCTCCCATATTGCGCGCGTAAGGCTACCAGAGAAGGTTTGCTGCAGGGTTTCAAGTTCGCCGTTGATATGATTCTTAGTATTAAAATACTCCGCAACAATTTGTCCCAGTGTTACTACAAATGTCAGGATAAAATAAACTGACAACACCTTAGTCAGGAGCTTACGGGATAAGCTTTTATGTTGCATGAATTAACCTTGAGTAACGAAACATTATTAGTATTATACCGCTACCATAACCAATAACCTGAGCTTTGAAAATAGCATTGCTGCGGGATAGGGTTAGTTGTTACAGCTTGTGTCAGCTATTTATAGCTCAGATATTGCTTTATAGCGGCACCCTGTATATATTTTTTAACCTATTTACGCCAAACACATTATAACAATACAGGCTGCTGTAAATGGCTTTAACTGCACTTATTTGCGACGATTCCCTGCTTGCCCGGAATCAGTTGAAAAAATCTCTACCGTCTGCTTTTGATGCCGACATTATTACCGCCAGTAACGGGGTAGAAGCCCTTACGATCTTGAGATCGCGCGAAGTTGGGCTGGTATTTCTCGATTTGACGATGCCAGAGCTTGATGGTGTTGGTGTGCTGGAGGCCATCAAGGCTGATGCAATGGACTGCCTGGTTATTGTGGTGTCTGCCGATATTCAGCCCGAAATGCAAAAACGGGTAATGGAACTAGGCGCGCTGGCATTTGTACAAAAGCCTGCCACCGCCGATAAACTTGCTGATGTTATGCACAAGTACGGTTTGATATGACAGAACTGCATTTCACCGATGTGCAGCGTGATTGCCTGCAGGAGCTGGTTAATGTTGCTATGGGGCAGGCCAGTGACAAGCTGGCACGTTACCTTGGCACTTTCGTGCATCTGCAGGTGCCGGCTATTGCTCTGGTAGAGGCTGCGCTGTTATCGCAGCATTTTGCCAGCCGTTATCAGCAACAAAGCGCAACACTGGTGAGCCTGGGGTTTTTTGGTGATCAGGGGCTGCGTGGTGAAACCATCATGTTGTATCAGCTGGCGAATGTCGGGGTGATTGCCCAATTGCTGGGTTACAGCGATGATGCGGTTTCTGAGGCTGAAATGCTGACCGATATCAGTTCGGTGCTGACAACCACTTTTTTAAGTGGGCTGGCAGAGCAACTGGAAAACAGTTTTTCGTATGCTGCGCCGCGTATTTTATCTAGCCGTGATAAGGATTTTGCTGACAAACTGGCCTACACGGCGGAGCAATGGCAACTGGCACTGCAGGTCGATATCCGTTATCAGTTAACCGACTACAGTTTTAACTGTGACATGATTCTGCTTATTCCCGGAGAGGCGGTACTGCGGTTGCGTCAGACACTGGACAACATTCTGGCAGATTTTTGATGCAACTGGACTGGCTACTGCAACCTTTACTGACTCAGCTTAATACCGGTGTGTTGGTATTGGATGCACAATACCGGGTGGTATTTTTTAATCAGTTTATTGCCCGGCGTGCCGACGTGGATCTGGCTAAAGTGCAGGGTAACTTGCTGGAAGATGTTTTTGCTGACTTACCTCTGGCCTGGCTGCGACGCAAACTGGACAGCGTGTTGCATTTGCAGGTTCCGGCGTTCAGCAGCTGGGAGCAGCGGCAGTACATTATTAAATTAGCCCATCTGCGCCCTCTTAGCAGCGACAGCCAGTATATGGCCCAGAACTGCAGTATGCTGCCTCTTACTGCGCCGGATGGCGTATCGCGCTACATTTGCTTGCTGATTGAAGATGCCACCGACGCTTATGTATATCAGCAGCAATTACAGCAAAGCGTAATGCAGCTGGAACATGCCAACCGCACCGATGGCTTAACCAGTGTGTATAACCGTCGTTACTGGCAGCAGCAACTGGGGTATGAAATTCAGCGTGCTGAGCGCTATCAGCATCCGTTGTCTTTGTTGTTATTCGATCTGGATAAATTTAAAGATCTTAATGATCAATACGGCCATCAGGGCGGCGATTTTGTGCTGATCGAGTTATCACGACTAATTGGTTCATTGCTCAGAGACACCGATTTGTTCGGCCGTTATGGCGGCGAGGAATTTGGCATTATATTGCCCGATACTGGCATGACAGGCGCGCTGCAGGTGGCTAACCGCATTTGCGACACCGTTGCCCAGCATAAAATGCTATATAACCAGCAGACACTCAAAGCCACCATCAGCATTGGTGTGGTGTCCTACTTTGATCAAAGTGTTGATGAGCTGATCCAACGCGCCGATACGGCGCTGTATTGTGCCAAAAGACAGGGGCGTAATAGGGCCGTTGCCTATCAACCAGAGCTTGAAGGTTACCTTAAAAAGGTAAAATAGCCGGTGTGAAAAATTAGCCGTTGACAGACGTCTACAAGTCTGTGCATAGTGAAGCCATGAAAATAAAAACCACGACACTCACCACCATTATTATTACCACCAACCCTTCGGGGTAGGAGGTCGGCGGTGTGTTGTCTGTAGAAAAGACCCGTGACCTCAAATGTCACGGGTTTTTTTTTGGCTCTGTTGTGCAGAGCTGTTACCGAATAAACCAAGTATCGCGATAACTGACAATAACAGTAAATTAAGCGAAGGAGTTTAAAATGAGGGTGCTCAAGTTTGGCGGATCGTCACTGGCGTCAGTAAACCGTTTTGCCGGAGTCGCACAGATAGTGCAGCAGCAAACGGCGACGGACAGTATTTGTCTGGTGTTATCTGCGCCACAGGGCGTAACCAATACGCTGGTTGAGCTAACCGATTTAGCCTATTTGGGGTCGGATTTCAGCCCGCTGTTACAGCAGTTGCTGCAGCGCTATCAGGCTCTGGCCAGTGAGGCGCTGGCGTTATTTCCAGCAGCAGAGCTAAGCGGTTTAGATGATGTTATTAGCCAGCAGCACACGCAGCTGCAAGCCCAGCTTACCGGTATGCAGTTGCTCAGGCATTGCCCTGACCATATTAAGGCGCAAATTCTGGGATTGGGCGAGCAATTCAGCGTGGCTCTGATGACAGCGTTGCTCACTGCTAAGCAGGTACAAACCGTTGCACTGGATGGTGTGAAACTGGTTAAAAGTAGTGGCGATTATTTAAATGCCACGGCAGATATTGCCGCATCGGAGCTGACGTTACAGCATGCTATCGCCAGCCAGAGCGCACAGGTGTATGTGATTGCCGGCTTTGTGTCCAGCAATGCACAGGGTGAAACCTGTTTGCTGGGGCGTAACGGCTCCGATTACTCCGGTGCTATTGTTGCTGCCAGTATCCGCGCCAGCGCCTGCGAGATTTGGACTGACGTAGATGGTGTGTACAGCGCCGATCCGCGTCAGGTTAAAAATGCCAAGTTAATTGATAAATTGTCTTACGACGAAGCGATGGAGTTATCGTACTTTGGCGCCAAGGTGCTGCATCCGAAAACCATAGGCCCACTGGCACGGTACAATATCGCCTGTTTTATCAAAAATACCCTTAATCCGTCAGCTCCTGGCACCTGCATTGATAATAACGGTGAAGGCGATGCGCTGGTTAAAGGTATTTCCAGCCTTGAGCATCTGGCATTGGTCACGGTATCCGGCCCGGGTTTAAAAGGCGTGGTGGGTATGGCCAGCCGGGTATTTGCCTCTATGGCGCGGGCGCATATTTCTGTCAGCCTGATCACCCAGTCATCATCAGAATTCAGTATCAGCTTTTGTGTACCGCAGTTGCATTTAACGGCAGCCAAAAATGCCCTGCAGCAAGAGTTCGAGTTAGAGCTGCAAACCGGTTTGCTGCGCCCGCTGAGTATTTTGTCTGATATGGCAATTGTTAGCCTGGTCGGTGATGGTATGCGCCAACACCGCGGTGTAGCGGCGAAGTTTTTTGCATCGCTGGCGCAGGCGCGGGTTAATGTAGTGGCCATAGCACAGGACAGCAGCGAACGTTCTATTTCTGCGGTGATTGAGCAGGCAGCCTGTAAAAATGCCGTAAAAGTGTGCCATGAAAACTTTTTCAGCCATATCCCCAGCATTGATGTATTTCTGGTTGGCTGTGGTGTGGTGGGTAGCGAACTGCTGCAACAAATTCAGCGCCAACAGGCCTTTTTACATAGCCGCCAGGTTAAGGTAACAGTGTACGGCATTGCCAATAGCAAGGCGGTATTGTTGCACAGTGACGGCATTGATTTATCACAGTGGCAACCTCAGCTGGCAGAGGCTAAACAGGCATTTTCTCTGGATACGCTGAACCAGTTTGCCCAGCAGCAGCATCTGACAAATCCGGTACTGGTAGATTGCACCAGCTCAGAGCAGGTTGCGGCGCAATATGCTGATTTTATTGCCGCGGGTTTCCATGTGGTAACACCGAATAAAAAAGCCAATACGGCCTCTTATGCTTATTATCAGCAACTGCGTCAGCTGGCGCAGCAACATCGCCGCCGCTTTTTGTATGAAACTACCGTTGGCGCCGGTTTGCCGGTTATTGATACCTTACAGGGGTTGCTCAATGCCGGTGACGAATTACTTGCTTTTGAAGGTATCTTGTCAGGGTCGTTATCTTACATTTTTGGTGAGCTGGAAGCCGGTGTCAGCCTGTCTGACGTCACTAAAAAAGCCCGGACAATGGGCTTTACCGAGCCGGATCCACGCGATGATCTGTCCGGCATGGATGTCGCGCGCAAGCTGTTAATTCTGGCGCGTGAAGCCGGTATGGCGCTGGAGCTGAGCGATGTTGAAGTAGAATCAGTATTGCCCGCAGATTTTGCAGCCGGGGCCAGCACAGATGATTTTATCGCCGGCTTACCGCAGCTTGATGACAGCTTTGCCAAACGTATTAATGCCGCCAGAGCTGAAGGTAAAGTGCTCAGATATATTGGTGAAATTGCAGACGGCAAGTGCCGGGTAGCCATTAAAGCGCTGGCAGCAGATCATCCGCTGGCAAAGGTTAAAGATGGTGAAAATGCGCTGGCTATTCATACCCGCTATTACCAGCCTATTCCGTTTGTACTGCGTGGTTATGGCGCAGGTGCGGCGGTAACATCGGCAGGCGTATTCAGCGATATTATGCGCACCCTTGGCTGGCAACAACAGGTGTAATAACGATGCAGCAGTTTTCTTATTTAAAGCGTTATTACGCCCCGGCGTCTACCGGTAATTTTTCGGTTGGTTTTGACTTGTTAGGCGCCGCTTTTGAACCGGTAAACGGTGAACTGTTTGGCGATGTACTGGATATCTGCGCTGAGCAGGCAGAGCTGAGCTTAGAAATTGTTGGCCGCTACCTGCATCAGTTACCGGCAAATAGTACAGATAATCTGGTATTAAGCTGCTTTTATGCCTTTGAACAAAAGCTGGGCCGCACCTTACCGCGCCTGACGCTGCGACTACATAAAAACCTGCCGGTGGGCAGTGGGTTGGGCTCCAGCGCCTGTTCGATAGTGGTGGCCTGTTATGCCTTTAATGATTACTTTGGTAAACCATTATCTGAGGCCGAATTGCTGCAACTGATGGCGCAAGCGGAAGGTGGTGTTAGTGGCAGTGTGCATTATGATAATGTCGCGCCATCTTACTTTGGTGGCCTGCAACTGATGTTGCCGCAAAGCCCGCATATTTGCCGTACTTTACCCTGGTTTGAGCATTGGCGGGTGGTGCTGAGTTACCCAGGCACGGTGTTATCGACCAAAGCGGCACGCGCCGTGTTGCCGCAGCAGTTGAGTTTGCCTCACAGTATTGCTTTTGCTGGTATGTTAAGCCGTTTTATCAGTGCGCTGTATGCCGGTGATGAAACGGATGCTGCAGGTGCATTGCAAGATCTGGTAGCAGAGCCCGCCCGCACACCGCTTATTCCTGAATTACCTTCGCTCAGGGCAGCTTTAATGGCAGAAGGGGTGTTGCATGTTGGTATCTCAGGTGCTGGCCCCACCTTATTTGCATTGTGCCGCAATGAAGCGCAGGCTCAGCTTGCCGCTGACTATTTATCGCGGCATTATGAAAAGAATCAGGACGCGACCACGCAAATTTGTCGCTTATCATTGGCTGGCGCACGGACGCTGTAGGAAAGAATAATGATGTTAACGAATATTAAAGTACCTGCCGAGCAGGTGAGTTTTTTACAGGCAGTACGCCAGGGGTTGGGGCAGCAGCAAGGCTTATTTTTCCCGACCAGCTGGCCTAAACTGGATATTGATAAGCTGCTTGGCATGTCACTGGTAGAGCGAAGCAGTGCTATTTTGCAGGCATTAATCGGTGACGAGCTAAGCCAGGCAGAAGTCACGCAGATGGTTAGCAGTGCCTTTACCTTTCCGGCACCACTGGTGCCGGTAACCGATGACGTAAGTTGTCTGGAGTTGTTTCACGGGCCGACCCTGGCGTTTAAAGATTTTGGCGGCCGTTTTATGGCTCAGGCGCTGGCAAAGGCGCAAGGCGGTAAGAAAACCACTATTGTTACTGCAACATCGGGCGATACCGGTGCTGCCGTGGCACATGCTTTTTATCGCCAGAGTGGTGTGCAGGTGGTGATTTTATTCCCCAAAGGCAAAATCAGCCCGTTACAGGAAAAGCTGTTTACCACTTTGGGCGAAAATATCACCACGCTGGCGGTTGAGGGCGATTTTGATCAGTGTCAGGCACTGGTAAAACAGGTATTTGATCACAAGGCGCTGGTAGAAAAACTCAGTATTAACTCGGCTAATTCGATTAATATCAGCCGCTTATTTGCCCAGATTTGCTATTACTTTGAAGCCGTAGCACAGGTGCCTGCCGAAAAACGTGATCAGATAGTTATTGCGGTACCCAGTGGTAACTTTGGTAATTTAACTGCCGGTTTAATTGCTAAAACTTTGGGTTTGCCCATTAAACGTATGGTTGCCGCGACTAATGCTAATGACACAGTACCGCGTTATTGGCGCAGTGGCAGCTGGCAGCCAAAAGCCACTGTTGCCACACTGTCAAATGCAATGGATGTAGCCGCACCGAATAACTGGCCAAGGGTAGAGGCGCTGCTGGCACAAGGCGTAATTAACCGCACTGATATTGAAGCAGTAATGGTAGATGAAGACGATACCGTGTTTGGCGTACGGCAATTGTCGCAGCTTGGCTATTTAAGCGAGCCGCATGCAGCGGTGGCTTTTAAAGCGTTAAAGCGCAGCTTGCAGCAAGGCGAATACGGCATTTTCCTCGGTACTGCTCACCCGGCTAAATTTAAAGAGCAGGTAGAGAATATTCTGGGTACTCCGATAGCGTTGCCGGAAGTGCTGGCGCGCTGTGCCTCAGAGCAGGGGCTGAGCAAAGACATTCCGGCAGATTTTGCTGTGCTGCAGCAAGAGCTATTAAAACTGGAGCAAGCCTGATGCCGTGGCAGCAGCTATTGGGGCAGGAGAAAACCCAGCCCTATTTTATTGAGACCCTGGAGCAGGTAAAGCAGGCGCGCCAGGCCGGGCAGGTAATATATCCGCCTGAAAGTGATGTGTTTAATGCCTTTAAGCTGACCGGGCTGGATAACCTGAAAGTGGTGATCCTGGGGCAGGATCCTTATCACGGGCCGAATCAGGCGCATGGTCTGGCATTTTCTGTACGCCAGGGCGTGCGGGTGCCACCATCACTGCAAAATATGTATAAAGAACTGGCACTGGAGTATGCCGATTTTCAGATCCCACAGCATGGCTGTCTGGAAAGCTGGGCCCGCCAGGGGGTATTGTTGCTTAATACCGTGCTGACTGTAGTGGCGACTCAACCCAATTCGCACCGCCATTTAGGCTGGGAGCAATTTACCGATAAGGTCATTGCCCAAATCAGCGTACAATGTCAGGGCATCGTATTTCTGCTTTGGGGCTCGCACGCGCAGAAAAAGGGCCGTCTGATCGACCGGCAACGCCATTTTGTGCTGGAAGCACCGCATCCGTCACCGCTGTCTGCTCATCGCGGCTTTCTTGGCTGTGGCCACTTCAAACAGGCAAATGAGCTACTGGTTAAGCAGGGTAAAGACCCGGTTAACTGGCAGATTTAACAACTGCTTATTCTATTTTAGTAAGCCAGCTAGTAGCTGGCTTACTGCTTTTTATCAACTCCATAATACATTTACGCCTGCTTTGAGCGGTAATTTCTGTCTCTGTTTCAGATCCATTTGACAATGCCAGAACCTGTTGTCTACTTTTAGGTAACAAAATATATTTGGGTTGGGTACAGATGTTTTGTTTTATATTTTATGTTTGGTTTATTAAAGCGAGTTAACAAAAATAGCCTTTAATAATGTGTAGTAATGACATTTATTGTAAAACAACTCAGTTGTTACCCCGCACAATGTAAATTTCCACTTAAGCATATTATTGGCATAACCCGTTATGTTGGTTATAAGTCAATGTATTAATGGATGAAGGTTATGGCAACTAGTGTTGAAGAGCTAACGGTTATTGATCGCTCAACCGGAGGGAGCAGTGAGCTGCCTTTTGGGGATATTTCCCTTACTGGCAACTCAGTGGTGAAAATTCCGGCTTCACATACCAGCGTTACTTTTAGCCAACGGCTGGGTGATGATTTGGTATTAAAGTTTACCGACGGCAGCACGCTAAATGTTCGCAACTTTTTTGCCAGTAATGACAACCAGGTGGTGTTTGAAGATGGCGGATCATTGTGGCTGGGGCAGTACGATGGCGGGTTAAATGCACTGCAGTTTACTGAGCTTCAATCTCTGGACGCATTAATGCTGGTTCCTGCTGCATCTGCCGGCGTAAGCTGGCTGGCTATTGGTTTGGGTGCTGCCGGGGTTGCCGCCTTAGCGGCAGGCGGCGGCAGTAGCGGCGCAGATGATAACTCTGTTAATCCTCCTCCGGTTTCGCTGCAGCCGCTGTCAGATTTGGCAGTGAATGCTACAGGTACAACCCTTATTGGCCGAGGGCAGCCGGGGTTTACTGTTACAGTACGCAATACCGCCGGTGAGGTTATTACCACGGGCACGGTAGCTGCAGATGGTTCATTTTCAGTTCCATTGTCTCCAGCGCAAACAGACGGCGATTTGTTAAACGTAACGCAAAGCAACAGCGCAGGTAATGAATCTGCGAGCCTTACAGTTGCTACTCCGGATTTAACTGCGCCGGAGGCAGCTACTAATTTGCAGGTTGGCAGCGATGGTTCAGTATTAAGCGGCGAAGGGGAGCCAGGAGCGGTTGTAACGGTACGTAATGCTGCAGGTGATGTTATTGGCACTGGGACGGTTGCTCAGGATGGCCAGTTCAGTATTACGCTATCTCCTGCTCAGATTGATGGTTCAACCCTTAGCGTGGCACTGACAGACAGTGCAGGCAATGTTTCACAGGCCTCAATGGTTAGCTCACCTGATAATACTCCACCGGTAGCGGCGTCAGATTTGCAGGTTAGTATCAACGGCAGTGTTATCAGTGGCCGTGGCGATCCTGGTTCAGTAGTTACAGTGCGTAATCAGGCCGGTGATATTGTTGGCATTGGTATGGTTAATATTGACGGTAGTTTCAGTATTAACCTGTCGCCCGCCCAAGCCGATGGTGCTGCTTTATCGATTACCCTGACGGATGCTGCTGGTAATATGTCGTCTGTGGGGACAGTGAATACACCAGACTTAACACCTCCACCCGCGCCTTCCTCCCTTGAGGTAAGTAATGATGGCACTGTGCTGACCGGACGGGGTGAGGCCGGAGCAACTGTAACGGTGCGTGATGCTACCGAGCAGGTAGTGGGTTCGGGTATTGTGGCTGCTGATGGCAGTTTTAGCGTTGTGTTATCGCCACCACAGGTAGAAGGGGCGCCACTAAATGTTGTACTAACCGGCAGCAACGGTAATACATCTGAAAGCAGTGCAGTACAAAGCCCGGATTTAGTGACGCTGCAAATGCCAACAAATGTGACGGTGCAGGCCAATGGAACTATGGTGCAGGGTCTTGCTCAGCCTGCCGGCGCGGAAGTGATGGTGCATAATGCGGATAATCAGATGGTTGGCTGGGGTATGGTTAACCCTGATGGCAGCTTTACCGTTATGTTGAACCCTCCGCAGAATGATGGCCGGGTGTTGCGGTTATCGCTAAGAATGGGGGATCAGTATTCTTCGCCGGTCTGGTCAGATACACCGGATATAACCCCTCCTGCAGCACCGGATAATCTGCAGCTCAGCGCTGATGGTTTAACTGTCAACGGTAGTGGTGCTGCGGGTAGCACAGTTACAATCCGTGATAGTGCCGGCGTTCTGGTGGGTACCGGTACAATTTCAGCAAGCGGCCTTTTTTCGATTAACCTGCTCTCAGCACAAATTGATGGCAGTGCACTTCAGATCACATTAACCGATGCTGCAGGTAATCAATCAGCCGCAGCTGCAGTCAGCAGCCCTGATCTTACAGCACCGAATGTACCGGTTAGTCTGCAGATTATTAACAGTGGACAGAAACTGATCGGTAGTGGCGAGCCTGGTTCTGTAGTCAGGGTGCTAAGCGCAAATAATGAGGTTCTGGGCATTGGTGCGGTACTACCTGACGGCAGCTTTAATATCAGCTTAATCCCGGCACAAATGGATGGTGCAGCACTGCAGGTTACATTAACCGATGCCGCGGGTAATACCTCTGTTGCAGGTAATGTCAGCAGCCCGGATTTAACGCCACCGGCGGCCCCGCAGAGTGTACAACTAAATGCTCAGGGCACAGCACTAAGCGGCACAGGCGAAGTGGGCGCGACGGTGAAGGTGTTAAACGCCGCCGGGTTGCTAGTGGGTAGTGGCATAGTGCAGGCTGATGGCAGTTTCAGTATTACCCTGAACCCACCACAGATAGACGGTGGGCAGTTAAGCGTAGTGCTGACAGATAATGCCGGTAATACCTCAGCCGCCGCGACCTTGCAAAGCCCGGATTTGGTGGAAATAGCCGCACCGGTGGATCTGAGCGTGAGCCCGGATGGCACAACGCTTAATGGCGAAGGCACCGCAGGTACGCAGGTTCAGGTATGGAATGCTGCCGGCGAGCAGGTTGGCAGTGGCACAGTGCAGGGTGATGGTAGTTTTAGTATTGCACTGACGCCGGTGCAACAGGATGGGGGGGCCTTGCAGGTTATATTAACCGATGGTGCAGGCAAATACTCAGCGCCGGGTTTAGTGAGCACTTTTGATAATACTGCGCCGGATATCCCGGTTAATTTACAGGTTAGTGCTGATGGCAGCAGTGTAAGTGGCAGTGGTGAAGCTGGCGCAATGGTAACGGTGCGTGACGCAGCCAACCAGATAGTGGGTACAGGCACAGTGCAGGCTAATGGGAGTTTCAGTGCCACACTGACTCCGGCGCAAACAGATGGTGCAGCCTTAAGCGTTACTTTAACTGATGCAGCCGGTAATACGTCTTTGGTAGCTACTGTTAACACGCCTGATCTGCAGGCACCGGCTATGCCGGATAATCTGGGTGTGAGTGCGGATGGTCTGACCTTGAGTGGTACCGGTGAACCCGGTGCAGTTGTTACTGTGCGCAATATGGCAAACCAGATTCTTGGTACCGGCACAGTGCAGGCTGATGGCAGTTTTGATATCACTTTATCTGTAGCCCAAACAGATGGCTCATTGCTAAGTGTTACGTTGACCGATGTTGCGGGTAACACATCGATTGCTGGCAGTGTCAACAGCATTGATTTAGTTGCTCCGGCAATACCGCAAAATTTGCAGATCATGGCTGATGGTACGCAAGTCAGCGGAGATGGTGAGGTAGGGGCGACTGTCACCATACGTGATAATACAAATGCAGTTGTCGGCTCAGGAGTGGTAGAAGCGGATGGCAGCTTTACCATTACCTTGATGCCTGCACAGCAGGATGGCGGGTTGTTAAGTATCGTATTGACAGACAGCGCTAATAACAGCTCTGACGCAGGTTGGCTTAGCAGCCCTGATCTGATTGCACCTGATATGCCGCTAAATCTCAATATCAATGCTGCAGGCACTTTAGTAAGCGGGCAGGGAGAACTTGGGGCTCTAGTTAAAATATATAATGCTGCGGGCGATCTCGTTGGCTCAGGGCTGGTTGGCCCCGATGGAACCTTTACAGTAACCTTGTTTCCGGTTCAGGGTGACAGCGGCGTACTAAGTGTCACCCTGACTGATGCCGCCGAAAATGAATCGGCTGCTGGTTTACTAAATGCCCCTGATCTTATTCCTCCGGCAGCACCGGTAAATGTAGTGATAAACGTTGATGGCAGCAGCTTGACAGGCAGTGGTGAGGTTGATGCAGTCGTCACGGTGCGTAATGCGGCTAATCAGATTGTCGGCACCGGTACAGTGCAAGGCGATGGTTCTTTTAGTATTACGCTGAACCCGCTGCAAAATGACGGCGGACAACTGAGTATTACTTTAACAGACAGCGCCGGCAATGTGTCTGCTGCGGGGCAACTGGCAAGCCCGGATCTTATTGCGCCAGATATGCCACTTGCTTTGCATGTTAGTACAGATGGTAGCAGTTTAACCGGTTCCGGTGAGGCAGGCACTGTCGTTACTGTGCGCAATGCCGCTAACCAGATAGTGGGTACCGGTACAGTGCAGGCTGATGGCAGTTTTACTATTTTGCTCTCTCCTGTTCAGGGTGATAGTGGTGTATTAGATGTAACACTAACCGACGCTGCCGGGAACATCTCAGTGGCTGGCAATGTGAGCGCGCCGGATCTTATAGCCCCGGATATACCGGTTAATCTGCAGATCTCAGCTGATGGTGTCACGGTAACCGGAGAAGGCGAAGCCGGTGCTATTGTCAGGATATACAACAGTGACGATTTACAAATAGGTAGTGGCCTGGTGCAGCCTGATGGCTCTTTCAGTATTACGCTTAATCTGTTACAAAACGATGGCAGCCCAGTGCAGGTTACATTAACCGATGCAGCAGGTAATATCTCTGCTGCAGCTATAATTGCCAGCCCGGATCTTACCGCCCCCGATGCGCCGTTAAACCTGCAACTCAATGCCGATGGCAGTACATTAACCGGTACTGGTGAGCCCGGGGCCGATGTCAGCGTGCGTAACGTGCTAAATGCAGTAGTAGGAACCGGCACAGTTTTGCCAGATGGCAGTTTCAGTATTAGCCTTGTTCCTGTTCAGAATAATGGCGGCAGCCTCAACGTGGCGTTGACAGACAGTGCCGGTAACACTTCTGGCAGCAGTACGGTTAATGCGCCTGATCTTATTGCGCCCGATATGCCGACTAACCTGCAGGTGAGTGCAAACGGCAGTATCCTCAGTGGTACCGGTGAAGCAGGTACTACCATCACTGTGCATAATGCGGCCAATCAGATTGTAGGTTCAGGTACAGTGCAACCTGACGGCAGCTTTACGCTTTCATTATTCCCGGCTCAGGGCGATGGCGGGTTACTTAGCATAACGTTGGCAGATGCTGCGGGTAATACGTCAGTAGCGGGCACCATTGCCAGCCCGGATCTGATAGCACCGGATCTCCCGCTTAATTTACTGGTAAATGCCAGTGGTACTTTATTGAGCGGAACCGGTGAAGCAGGCACTGAGGTAACGGTGCGCAATACAGCAAACCAGATAGTGGGTACTGGCACAGTACAAGTGGATGGCAGTTTCAGTGTCACACTAACACCGGCGCAAACAGATGGCTCATCTTTAAGCGTTACATTAACCGATACCGCTGGCAATACCTCCGTTGCGGGTGATATTGCCAGCCCGGATTTGATAGCTCCGGACGCACCCTTTAATCTTCAGGTCAATGCGACCGGCACTTTGTTAAGCGGCAGTGGCGAGGCAGGGACATCAGTAACGGTGCGTAATGCATTAAATGAAGTTATCGGGACAGGCACAGTATTGGCTAACGGTAGTTTCAGTATCGTATTTACTGTGCCACAAGGAGATAGCGGCCTATTAAGCATAACCCTGACTGATGCTGCCGGTAACACCTCGTTAGCCGGAACTGTCAGCGCCCCGGATCTGATCCCGCCTGCAATGCCTTTAGCCTTGCAGGTTAATGCTGAAGGTACCAGTATCTCAGGAACAGGTGAAGCCGGCACAGTGGTCACAGTGCGCAATGCCACTAATCATATTGTTGGCTCCGGAGTTGTCCAGGGTGATGGCAGCTTCAGCATTGCACTTAATCCGCCACAGGTAGATGGTGGAGAGCTAAGAATAACCCTTACTGATGCAGCGGGTAACGCCTCTGACGCTGGCTTTGCTATGTCGCCTGATCTTATTGAAATTGTTGCGCCGGTTAATTTGGGTATGGATGGCGCTGGCACTGAACTGACCGGTGAAGGCGAAGCTGGCAGCATTGTTACTGTCTGGAATGAGGACGGCCAGCAGGTAGGAAGCGGGGTGGTACTACCCAATGGTACCTTCAGCATTACTTTGGTTCCGGCGCAAATTGACGGGCGCTCGCTGGAGGTGGTACTAAGCGATGGCGCCGGTAAATATTCTGCCCCAGGCCTGATAATAAGCCCGGACCTGACTGCGCCTGATATGGCAGCAGCGCTGCAGGTTAACGCCGATGGCAGCCTGCTGACCGGCACTGGCGAGGCTGGGGCAACGGTTGAGGTACACAATGCAGCGAATCAACTATTAGGTACCGGTACTGTACAACCTGATGGCAGTTTCAGTGTTACGCTCGCTCCGCCACAACAAGATGGAACAGCATTACAGTTGACGCTGACAGACGCGGCAGGTAATACCTCTGTCGTGGCTAATGTCAGCACTCCTGATCTGATAGCGCCGGCAGCTCCGGCAAATTTACAGGTGAGTGCCGATGGTTTGAGCCTGACCGGCAATGGTGAAGCCGGGTCAACCGTTACCGTAAGTAATGCGGCGAACCAGATAATAGGCACTGCCACTGTGCAGGGCGATGGCAGCTTTACTGTAGCGTTAGGCCCGGCACAAAATGACGGTTCATTGCTACAGGTAAGCCTGACAGATACCGCCGGTAATATTTCTGATACTGGTTTAGTGCTCAGCCCGGATCTTGTTGCCCCGTCAGCGCCGGCAAATTTGCAGGTCAGTGCCGATGGTTTAAGTCTCAGCGGCAACGGCGAAGCGGGGGCGACTGTAACGGTGCGCAATGCAGTAAACCAGATAGTCGGCACTGGCCTGGTTCAGCCTGATGGTAGCTTTATTATTACGCTGCTTGCAGTGCAAGGTGACAGTGGCGTGCTAAGTGTTACTTTAACCGATGCTGCGGGTAATTCCTCCGACGCAGCCAGCGCCAATGCTCCGGATTTAATTCCACCAGCGGTGGCTGACAATCTTAGCATTAATGCGCCGGGTACAGAGTTAACCGGCGAAGGTGAACCCGGTGCCACGGTAACAATATATAACGCTGATGCAGACGTTGTCGGTACCGGTATTGTGGCTGTAAACGGTGTTTTTACTATTGCACTTAACCCCGCGCAGGACAGCGGTGGCTTGTTATCTGTCGTGTTGGCAGACAGCAGTGGCAATATATCTGCCGCAGCACAGTTGGCTGCGCCTGTGGTGGTTGATATCGCTGCTTTTGACAATGCAGCGACTGCAAAAGTGAATATTCTGCCAACTGAAACGCAAAGCTCTGCTGGTAGCGCGGCTTATACGTTGCTACTGGGGTTACTGGGTGCGATTAACTTACAGTTGCTGGCAACACCTTCTATCGGTTTTACCGTAGCCGATGGTAGCGAAGGCCAGATTACCCTGACGTTGGATACGTTACTGGCAATTGATGCGCTGGGCGAGCACCGTATTGTACTGCAAGTAAAGCAGGACGGGCAGTGGCAGGCTATCAGTGGTGTCGGTCAGGCATCTTTCTTGTCGGTTAGTCTGTTGGCAGATAACGCCAAAGGTGTTGTTGTTGAAGGTTTGGCGGCAGGGGAGTACCGCGCTTTTGTTGCGATTAACGCTTTGGTAGGGTTAAGTATTGCTACTACCCTGTCTGGTGCCCTTATTCAGGCAGATTACAGCAACCCGCATGGTTATGATGATATTGCTGCATCGGGCAATGTACTGGCAGATTTAAATGATGAATCACAGCAAGATCTGCTCACTGTAAATACCGTTGTCAGCCAGGTTAACCAAACTGTTGTGGCAGCAGCGGGCAACACTGTTATTCAGGGCCAGTACGGCCAACTAACAATAGATGCTGCAGGTAATTACACCTATACCCCAGATGCTAATGCCACTGTTATCGGCAAGGCTGAACAATTCCAGTACCGTATTATTGATACTGCAACCGGCCGGCAGAGTACAGCCACTTTATATGTACGCATTGACAGCGATCAGGTTGATTTGGTTTGGGGTGAGCCAGGCAATAACGCCGAACTGGTGCTATCAGCGGGTAACAACAGTGCGGTTGCCGCTGTGGTATATAAAAATGTGGTTGATGCACCTGTAACCAATCTGCTGGGCACTTTTAACACACCCGGAGCTATTCTGGTTAACCCTGGTAAGGGCAGCGGCCAGTTTGCTTTTCAGGTAGATGCCAATGATGTTTCCAATATCATTATTTATGCCGGTACTTCACTGGCTGTAGCAGTGTTACCCACGTTCTCTGTGGTGCTGGAAAAGTCGAATGGTGCCGGTGGCTGGGTCGCGGTACCCGGCGGCAGTGTCAGTGGCACGGCGTTATTGGGTTTACCTCTGGTAGGCACCGGAGTATCACTCAGTCTTGATGGCCTCACCGGTGGCAATTATCGTATTACGGTTAATACCAACAATACGATTGGCGGCTCTTTTCTGTCCAGTGTGCAGTTGGTACAAACAATAACTCACCTTGATGAATACACAGTGGACACCAACCCCGGTGTCAGCGGTAATATTTTGGCGAATGATGTGCTGGGCTCCAGTTTTACCAAATTGTTTGTTAAAGGCAGCAGCGGGTTATATCAGGAGGTGAATTATGCCGGTATTAGTATTACCGGTAGTTATGGTGTGCTGCATATTAATAAACACGGTGACTATGTTTATACCCCAAATGGTAGCCAGCATCATACAGCCGATGTTACAGAACTGTTTGAGTATCAGCTGCGCCATCCCGGAGGGGAGATCATCACAGCCAGGCTTGAGATACAGCTGGATGTAGCAGGCGCAGGTGTATTATCTGGTAATGCTGTATTGCAAAGTGATGGTGAAGACGCTGTTGATACCCATGCGGATAACCCGCAGGTGTATGAGCAACCGGGGTTATCTCACGAAGGCTGGTCACCGGATTTTGATCTGCTAACTGCAAAAATGCAGTATACAGCTGAGCTTGCTACAGGGCTTGATTTACACCTGTCACAGTTGCTTGATACCGGCCAGCATATTCAGCTTCGCAGCACCGAAGCATCACGGGTGGCACTCACAGCGGATAACTGGCAAGTAACAACAGATATGCATAACTTAAGACTGCTGGCAGAGCAGGAATATTATCATCAGAATAATATGTCAGTTGTCTGAACCTGACAAAGCTAAGGATATGGGTCTGATAACCAAAAGGAGCAGGATAGCAACGTGGCGACAGTTATGCGCTGTCAAAGTGAAGAAAGCAGCGCTGCACTGCTGTCTGATTAGCGCATTTGGCTCCCCCGTAGTGCAAGCTGATTATATGCAGGCTGCATCTTTGGATATTGATATTGCCGTGCAGCGCACTGTGCAATGGCATCCTGCTATTGCAGAGGCTATAGGTTTGCTGATGCAGCAAAATGAGCAGATCACTGTGGCACGTGCCGGTTATTACCCGCAGATTTCTGCAGGAGTGCGCAGTGGTTACGATAATGCCTACCCTGACAACCGTTATAGTCAGGCGCTGGTATTGTCGGTATCTCAGATGCTATATGATTTTGGCAAAGTATCGGGCGAAGTCCGGGTAGCCAGGGCCGGAGTAACACAGTACCAGGCCGGGTTGTTACTCACCATTGATCAAATTATCCGTGAAGTAATACAAGCCGTAATTGAGATCCAGCGTTATCAGCAATTGGTCAGTGTTGCCAGCTTGCAACTGCAGGCATTAGAGCAGGTAGCCGGCCTGGCCAGAGAGCGGCATAGCAAAGGAGCCAGTTCATTGTCAGATGTTGTACAAAGCGAATCACGGATTGAGGGCGCCAGAGCTTTGCATTTGCAATACAAGGCTCAACTTGAACGCTGGCGCGGGACTCTGGCTATGTTGATGGGCGACATGCAGGTGCCGCATATCTCTGCACGTTTTCCGGATCACCATGGAGCCTGCAATGCCGCAGCAGATATTCAAACTACCCCTGCCATGCTGGTGGCACAGGCTCAGCGCCAACAAGCTTTAGCCCGCATAGATCAGGCGCAGGCTCAGCTGTTGCCAACCATTTCACTTGACCCAACAGCAACTCACTATCTGGACAATAACCCGCTGGCGGGCAGTGGCCGTGATCGCACCCAGTATGCCGTTGCACTTAATTTTAGTGTACCAATTGATCAGGGCGGTGCGGTAAAAGCCAGGCAACGAGCTGCCAGCCAGGCATTACGCAGTGCCGATGCCGGGTTACAACAGGCCGCGTTAACAGCAAAGCAGCAATTACTGGAGGGGCAAAACCAGCAAGCCAGTTTACAGCAGAATCTGGATGTATTGGTTCGCCGTCAGCAATTGAGCATGCAAACCCGGGATCTGTACCGCCAGCAATATCTGGCACTGGGCACCAGGCCGCTGCTTGATTTATTAAATGCTGAGCAGGAAATTTATCAGGCACAGCTTGACCGGCAGCATACGCTGTCAGATCTGCGGCAGCTTCAGGCAGGCTGTCTGTTCCATTCAGGCCAGCTTCGGCGGATTTTTGCTTTGCAGCATAGCCGGATCCAGGGGGTAGAACTACAACCATGACTACTGTGAAACAGTTACGCCAGGACCAGGACCAGGAGCATGGTACAGGCAAACAACAACCCGACCCATATGATTGGATAACCGCTGTGTTAATGATCAGCCGGCATTATCGGCTGGAGTGTTCTGAGCAAAATATCCGGCAGGCAGTGCACTGGTACACTGATTCTGAGCAGCATAATCTGGTACGGCAGATTGCACGGCAAGCTGGGCTGGCAGTTCGTTTTGGCAAGCTGACAAAGCAGGATTTATCGCCCTGGCGCTTGCCTTTAGTGTTGCAGTTACAAGACGGACAATTAGTTGTTGCTCAGGCGGTAAAGGCTAATGGCGATATCAGTATCTGCCCGATAGCAGAGCAGGGGCTGACATTGTCAGTAAGTTACAGCACTTTGCTTGGCACTACACAGCAAAAGGTGACTCTGCGCCCACTCAGCGGTGGCAAAGATGTGCGGATTGACGGCTATATTGCGCCCTGGCAACGCGGCTGGTTGTGGCGGCTGATAGTACCGGAGCTTAAACCTTACTGGCATGTTATGTTGGCCTCAATGATCGCCAACATCCTTGCGCTGGCTGGTATTTTATTTTCCATGCAGGTGTATGACAGAGTTATTCCGGCTCAGTCGATGCCAACTTTATATGTATTATTTGGTGGTGTACTACTGGCGCTGATATTCAGTTTTCTGATGAACCTGCTGCGCAGCCATGTTACCGATCTGCTTGGTAAACGGGCTGATATCCGGGTGTCAGACCGGGTATTTGGCCATGCTCTGCGGCTGCGTAATAGTGTCAGGCCAAAATCAACCGGCACCTTTATTTCCCAACTGCGTGAACTGGAACAAATCCGCGAGCTCATTACGTCCAGCACAATAAACGCACTAGCAGATTTACCGTTCTTCTTACTGTTTATGCTGGTATTTCATCTCATCGCCGGGCCGGTTTCCTGGATCCCGTTACTGGCTGTCGTGCTCATGCTTGGGCCTGCCTTGTTGATGCAAAGACAACTGGCTCGCTGCGCCCAGATGGCGATGCGGGAGTCATCATTACGCAACGGCCTGCTGGTAGAAAGTATTCAGGGGCTGGACGATATTAAAGCGTTACAGGCAGAACCGCGTTTTCAGCAACAATGGAACCAGTTTAACGCTGCTACCGCAGAAGCCAGTGTTGCCATGCGTAAGCGGGTTCACCTGCTGACAGTCTGGAGCCAGACAGTACAGCTGGGCGTGTTTGCTTTGGTGATTGTGGTAGGCGCGCCGTTGGTAATGGCAGGTGATATGACAACAGGCGCGCTGGTAGCAGCATCTATTCTGTCGTCAAGAATGCTGGCGCCAATGGGGCAACTAACTGCTATTCTTACCCGCTGGCAGCAGGCCAAAGTTGCCATGCAAAGCCTGGACAGCATTATGCAATTGCCGGTGGATTCTGCAAACGGCAGCCAGCCAATACATCGGGCTGCACTTAATGGCAAATACCAGATGCAGGATGCTGCCTTTCGCTATCACCGTGATGATCCGGCACCGGTACTGCATATCAACCAGTTACACATTCAGGCCGGAGAGCGCATTGCCATATTGGGGCGCAATGGTGCGGGTAAATCCACCTTATTGCAGGCGCTGGCTGGCAGTGTAGAGCTCAGCTCTGGCTTGCTTACTCTGGATGATATCAGCTTGCCGCAGCTTGACCCGGCTGATTTGCGCCGCGATGTTGGCGTGTTAACTCAACAGGCCAGGTTATTTCATGGTTCAGTGCGCGATAATCTGAGATTAGCCGCCCCGCAGGCCTCTGATCAGGACATTCTGGCCGCTTTAGCTATGACCGGTGCGGCAGATTTTATCAGTCGTTTGCCGTCAGGCCTTGATCAGCAACTAATGGAAGGAGGGCTGGGGCTGTCCGGCGGGCAACAGCAATCGTTGCTGCTGGCCAGGTTAATATTGCGCCAGCCCAATATTCTGTTATTAGACGAACCCAGTGCCGCACTGGATGACAATACCGAGCGTATTTTTATTGCCAGCCTTAAACGCTGGTTGGGGCCGCGCACTCTGCTGATAGCTACCCATCGTATGGCGATGCTTGAGCTGGCAGACCGGGTTCTGGTGCTCGATGCCGGCCGCATAGTGCTGGATGCCCCCAAAGCTCAGGCTATTGCTGCCTTGTCTGCAGGTAAGCCTGGGTAAAATACAGAGGGTGATATGGCCAATACCAGTCAACAGCAAACAGAGCAGCTTATCGCATCGGCTTTAGATGACAACAGCCAGTACAGTGAGGCCGCACTTTGCCGCACTACCCGTATTATCAGACTTAGCGCACTGGTACTGCTGGTGTTGTTGATTTGGGCCGCTTTTGCCCGGCTGGATGAAGTATCAGCAGGCACAGGTAAAGTAGTGCCCAGTGCCCGTGAACAAGTTATCCAGTCACTTGAAGGCGGTATTCTTACTGAGCTAACGGTGCGCGAGGGATCTCTGGTCGAGGCTGGCCAAATACTAGCCAGGCTTGACGCTACCCGCACAGAGTCTAACCTGGGTGAAAGTGCGGCCCGATACCGTGCGGCGCTGGCCAGCGCCGCACGCTTAGAGGCCGAAGTGAATGCAACCGAGCTGATTTTTCCTGCCGAGCTACAGGAGTTTGCGCACCTCATTGCTGCAGAAACACGCTTGTATCAAAGCCGGCGGCGCTGGCTGGAGCAAACACAGGCAGGTATTGAGCAGTCGCTTAAACTGGTAGAACAAGAACTGGTGCTTACCCGCTCGTTACAGGACAGCGGTGCCGCCAGCAATGTTGAAGTATTGCGCCTGCAGCGCCAGCAGGCAGAATTACAACTGAAACTAACAGAGCTGAATACGCAATATCTGGTGCAAGCACGCGAAGAGCTGGCAAAAGCCAGCGCAGAAGCCGATTTACAAACCTCAGTATTGCGCGGTCGTTCAGATACCCTTAGCCGTCTGACACACCGTTCACCGGTAAGGGGGATTGTAAAAGATATTGCGGTGACAACTATTGGCGGAGTCATACCACCCAATGGCCAACTGATGCAAATCGTGCCGGTAGATGACCATTTGCTGATTGAAGCGCGTATAGCACCGCGCGATATAGCTTTTATTCATCCGGGGCAGCAAGCCATGGTGAAAATTACCGCCTATGATTATGCTATTTACGGCGGTTTAGCCGCTGAGGTTGTGACTATTTCACCAGACACGTTGCAGGATGAAGTTAAGCCGGATGTTTTCTACTACCGGGTGTATATCCGCACTGAAGCTGATTTTCTGCAAAACAAGACTGGCCAGCGCTTTGCCATAGTGCCGGGCATGATTGCTACCGTGGATATTAAAACCGGTAACAAAACCGTGATGGACTACCTGATAAAACCCTTTAACAGAGCCAAAGAGGCACTACGCGAGCGCTGATACAGCTGCTTTAAAGCACAGCCCATCTATCAGTCTGGTTATTATCGTTCTGTGTTATATGAACACAGAAACGAAAAATGCCCGGAGTTTACACACCGGGCATTTTTCTACAATTCGATATCAGCCAGTTCAGGTTCAATAGTCCAGTCAATATCGCTTAGCTCCCTTTTCAGGCGCTGGCGCTCTTTGAGCTGTTCAATTTCACGCCATTTACGCTTTACCGCACGCGGTTTAGCGGCAGGGCGCTCCAACATATTCAGTAAGTCTTCGAAGCTTTCCATAGTTTGGCCTCTCTGATAGTTGTTGTTCAATAGTTGTTGTTATTTTCAACAAATGATTTACCACATTTTGCATCAAAATAAAACAACTAAGTGACAACACTATGACAGACCCGCACTATTTACCTTACTTATGTTGAGAGAATGCCGCTATTAATGCCTGGGTTGAACTGTCCAGTTTACTGGCATCAGAGCCGCTCAATGCCTGATAAATAGGGCCTGACAGCTGTTTACCCAGTTCAACTCCCCACTGGTCAAACGAATTAAGGCCCCACAATACGCCCTGACAGAATACTTTATGTTCATACAACGCGATTAAAGCGCCAACATAATAGGGCGATAATTCCGGCAACAGCAGGGTATTACTGGGTTTATTGCCCGGCGATACTTTATGCGGGGCTAACTCTGCAGCCTGTTGGGCAGTCATACCTGCTGCCAGGCATTCGTCTGTGGCTTCCTGCAGTGTTTTACCCTGCATTAATGCCTGAGTCTGGGCAAAACAATGCGCCGCCAAACGCTGGTGATGATCGGTTAAGCTATGCGCAGGTTTCAATGGCAAAATAAAATCGGCTGGCACAGCTAACGCGCTTTGGTGCAATAACTGATGGTATGCATGCTGGCCGTTGGTACCTGCATCGCCCCAGATTACCGGTGCGGTAGCGTCAGTTAATGGCTGGCCGTTAGTATCAACACTCTTGCCATTAGATTCCATGTCCAGCTGTTGCACATAAGAGGGCAGCAAGCGCAGATAATGGCTGTATGGCAGTAAAGCCTGCGCCTGACAGCCAAAGCCGTTGATATACCAAATACCCAGCAGTGCCAGCGTCAGCGGCATATTCTCGGCCGGTGGGGCGTTGATAAAATGCTCGTCCATTGCTTCAGCGCCTTTAAGCAACTGAGAAAAATGCTCATTACCAATCATCAGTGCTACCGGCAAGCCGATAGCTGACCACAGCGAGTAACGCCCACCGACCCAGTCCCACATCGGCAGAATATTTTGCTCGACAATGCCAAACTCTGCTGCAGCGGCAATGTTAGACGACGTTGCCCAGAAATGCCGTGCAATAGCTGCGGCATCTGCGCCATTGTCTTTAAACCATTGGCGCACAGCCAGTGCGTTTTGTTTGGTTTCTTCAGTACCAAATGATTTAGACGCCACAAACACCAGAGTAGTGGCCGGGTCGAGGTGTTTCACTACATCAGATACCACAGCGCCATCGATATTACCGGCAAAATGCAGCTTAACCGGGCTGCAGTGATAAGGCGTTAATGCCTCTACTGCCATTTGCGGGCCAAGTAACGAGCCACCAATACCAACCCAAATCAGATCAGTTATGGCTTTGCCGCTGTAACCTTTATATTCACCCTGGTGTAGCTGGCTGACCAGCGCTGTCATTCTGGCGCGGCAATCGGCGATGGCGGCGCCGATATCTTCACCATCAAGCTCAAGCCCTGCCACATCCGTTTTACGCAGCATGGTATGCCATACCGTGCGTTGTTCGGTGTTATTAATTTTGTCGCCGGCCAGCATCGCCTGCAGCACCGCATTAATATTACTTTGTGCGGCCAGTTGCTGCAGCGCCTGCCAGCTTTGGTCATCAATCAGGTTTTTCGAGTAATCAAGGGTAATGCCACAAGCTTTGGTGCTAAAGCGGTTGGCCCGGCCGGGATCGGTATTAAACGCCTGGCGTAACGAAATGTGTTTTGCTGCCAGCTGTTTCAAACCAGACAATGCTGAACCTGACATACTCTACTCCCCTGAAAAATGTGTAATTAAAGTGCCTGCTGGATCAATTGCTCCAGCTTACGTTGGTCAACGGCAAATTTGCGAATACCTTCAGCTAGCTTTTCTGTCGCCATAGCATCTTCATTTAATGCCCAGCGGAACTGGCTTTGGTTCAGTTGCTCTGGTGCAGAGCGGGTGGCACCGGTATCGGTTAAATGCACTGTCAGCTCGCCTTGTTGCTGGCTAAGCTCGGCCAGTAAGCCGGGGCTAATGGTTAAGCGGTCACAACCAGCCAGGGCCAATACTTCGCCCACGTTACGGAAACTGGCGCCCATCACCACGGTTTTAAAACCATGTTGTTTGTAAAAGCGGTAAATTTCCCGTACAGATACAACGCCAGGATCGGTGTCGCTGGTGTAATCCTGCCCGGTGCTGGCTTTGTACCAATCCAGAATGCGGCCAACAAAAGGCGAAATTAAATATACGCCAGCTTCAGCACAGGCACGGGCCTGAGCCATATGAAACAGCAACGTCAGGTTACATTGAATACCTTCCTGCTCCAGCTGGCGCGCTGCCTGAATGCCTTCCCAGGTTGAGGCAATTTTAATCAGAATGCGATCAGTGCCTATGCCGTTTTCTTTGTACAGCGCTACCAATTGGTGGGCTTTGGCTATGGTGGCATCAGTATCAAAAGACAGGCGGGCGTCAACTTCGGTAGATACGCGGCCCGGCACCAGCTTACTGATGGCTGTGCCAATATCGACGGCAAATTTGTCTGATGCCAGGCTAAGCTGTGCTTCAGCCGAGCTGGCTTTGCTTTTGGCATAGGCTACAGCACCGGCTAACACAGGTTTAGCAAATTCCAGCTGACTGGCGTTTAACAATAAGCTGGGATTAGTGGTAGCATCTACCGGACGGAACTGCTCAATGGCGGTCAGATCGCCGCTGTCGACCACTACAGTGGTCACTGCTTTTAACTGGGTAAGTAAGTCGCTCATATTGTTTTATTACCGTATTTTTGATCACATTCTAGTGATGTAGCGTTTAATAAGCAATTAATGTAGGAATATTACAACAAAGTTCGGTGTGAACCGGATTTTAACTACATTAGCGTTGCGTGACGTAAAGTAAGTTACTATATTGCCTGTTTTTGTCGGGCACTAAGGCCTGTATTTTGTTTCAGTGTAAATTAGCACAGGATCTCGATGATCTTCCAAGCCAGCTTTTATAAAAGTAAAAAACTTCTGCTAATCGAAGACTGTGAGCCTGTACGTGCCTCTATTAAGGGTATGTTACAGCAAATAGGTTTCGATGATATTACCGCTGTTGCCGATGCAATGCAGGCTGTTTCTCCTGCTAAGCGGCACAGCTTTGACTTTATTCTGGCTGATTTTAATCTGGGCGACGGCAAAGACGCGCTGCAGCTGTTTAACGAACTTTCTGCGTTGGGTGCTATTAAAACCGCCTGTTGTTTTGTCCTCATGAGCACTGAACCACAACGTTTACCGGTGTTTGGTGTATTGCAAGGTACACCTGATCACTTTGTATTAAAGCCGTTTTCCTATGTTGAGTTGGAAAAGCGGCTGGCTAAAGCCTGGCAAAACCGTACTGCACTGCGCAAGGTTTATCAGGCCATCAAACAGACCGATCTGGCCAATGCCCTGCTGGAACTGGACGAAGCGATAAAAGCCGGTTCTGCCAATGCCTTACAGGCTTTACGTTTAAAGGGCGAACTGCTACTGGCTCAAGGCGAATATAACGCCGCCGCACAGCTGTACAGCAAAATTCAACAACAACGCGATTTTAGCTGGGCCAGGCTTGGTGCTGCTGTCACCATGGTGAAACTGCAGCAATGGGCTGATGCCGAGCAAGCGCTGTTGCAACTGGCAGAGCAGGACGATATTCGCCCGGAAGCTGTAGAGTGGCTGGCACGGTGTTATTTATTGCAGGCTGACTTAGTCAAAGCGCAGGAACAATTAACCGAACTGCTGAAACTACAACCTACCCATATAGCGGCACATTATGCCCTGGCAGATGTATTACAGCTTAATGGCCAACAGGAAGATAGCAGCCGATATTTACAAAAATTGATTCAACAGTTTCGTTTTTCTGCTTTTGATGCACCAGAGTGCTATTTGCAATTAAGCCGCTTATTATTGGAACAAGCACAACACGCCGAGTTGGGGGCTTTTACCGCTGCACTGAAAAAAAGCAGTGAAGCGCTGGCAAGCATGCCGCAGAAACTGACAACAGACGTAATAGAGCCGGAACTGGCAGTACTGCGTGCGCGCATTAGTTTATTGCAAGGCAATGTGGCAGATGCCAAACAGCAATTGAACCTTATTACCGTGGCAACAAAACCGGTGCATGTTGCCGCCGAGCAGGACAAAGCCCGTCTGGCTTTTGCCCTGGGTGATACTAAACAGGCTGAAGCGCATCTTGCGGTGTTAAAAAGTGCCGATTTCGCCGCAGATGATCTGTCGGGTTGTTGTCAGCGTTTATTAGCCAAACAAGTGGTGCTGCGTGAAACAGAACTCAGAGCGCAACTGCGCGATTTAAACCAGGCTGGTATGGACGCTGCACAAAAAGGCAATGTAAAAGTGGCACTGGTAAAATTGCGCCAGGCGTTTTTACTGATGCCGTGTAACGCCGGGCTGGCACTTAACCTGTTGCAGGTATTAAGCCAGTTGCCGGCACACAAAGCCTTGCTACCGTTGGCTAAAGCCGTGCTCAGTGCGCTGGAAAATACCAGCGTAACCAGTGCGAACCAGCAACGTCTGGCGCAGCTATTGCCTCAGTTGCCAGAGCTGTACCTTGATTAACACAGGTTTTATTAATATCGGAATTATTTATGTTGTTGCTTGTATCTCCTGCAAAGGATCTTGATTTTCAGCCATTGGCAGCACAACTGCCGGTTACCCAGCCAGACATGTTGGCGCAAAGCCAGCAATTGGCCGAGATTTGTAAAACCCTGACCCCGTCCGATTTATCGTCACTAATGCATATCAGCGATAAACTGGCAGGCTTAAATGCCGCCCGTTTTGCCGACTGGAAACTGCCTTTTACGGAAAAAAATGCCAAAGCAGCCTTATTTGCCTTTAATGGTGATGTATATCAGGGGCTGGACGCTGCCAGCTTAACCACAGACGATATTACCTTTGCCCAGCAGCACCTGCGTATTTTAAGTGGTTTGTATGGCGTGCTGCGGCCACTGGATTTGATGCAGCCTTACCGGCTGGAAATGGGCACTAAACTGGCCAACCCAAACGGTAAAGACTTATATGCGTTTTGGCAAAACAGCATTACAGAGCAGCTAAATCAGCAGTTAGATAAGCTGCAAAGCGATGTAGTGGTAAATCTGGCATCGCAGGAATACTTTAAGGCAGTAAAACCTAAGTTGCTGCAGGGCTGTTTAATTACGCCGGTGTTTAAAGATTTTAAAAACGGCCAGTACAAAATTATCAGCTTTTTTGCCAAAAAAGCCCGTGGTTTAATGGCGCGTTATATTATTCAGCAGCGCTTAACAGCGGCAGAGCAGTTAAAAGGCTTTGATCTGGCAGGCTACGCCTACAGCGCTGAACACTCCACGGCCAACGAACTGGTATTTTTACGCCATAGCGCAGAATAGTCCTTCTCCAAGGAACAATTAGGGCCGGCTTGTCCACATCAACAAGCCGGTTCTGCTGATTGATTCAACATTACGCCCCGTCGTTTTTTTGTTACAATGCCGCTCTTTGCCGGTAGCGGCTTTGCAGTGGTATAACAGATGAAATTTCCCGGCCTGCGTAAAATTAAACATTATTTCCCGGTATCCCAGCCCAAGCCTCAGCTACCCAGCTTTGAAGTACGGCCAGAGCTTGATACTTATATCGTTGGTCTGGATCAAACTATTGTTGATGTAGTGGCCAGCGTTAGCGATGAATTTTTGCAAAAGTATAATATCCGCAAAGGCTTATCTAATCTGGTAGAGCACGGCAAAGCCAATCTGATTTATCAGGAATTGGTGGCGCAGCAGGCCATATCGGATCATTTCGCCGGCGGTACTATCGGCAATACTATTCACAATTATTCTGTACTGGCTGATGATAAATCGGTGTTGCTGGGCGTCATGTCTGCCAATATTGCGCTGGGTTCACCGGCATATCACTATGTTTGCCACACCAGCTCGAAAGTGGATATGAACCATTTACAAGGCGTGGCCGGTGATATTGGTCGGGGTATTACCATGATAACGCCGGATGGCGAACGTACCTTTGTTATCGATCCCAGCGATATGGATGAGTTAAGCCAGGAGTATATTCCTACTGACATTATTGCAGGTAGCGCGGCTTTTGTAGTTAGTGCTTACCCGCTGCGTGCTACAAATCAGCCGATTCAACATGCGATGTTTAAAGCCTTGCAGGACGCTAAAGCGCATAATGTACCGGTGGTAATGAGCCTGGGCACCCGGCATCTGGTAGAAGAAAACCGCGAGCAAATTCTCAGTACTATTAAAGATTACGTTAACGTGCTGGCAATGAACGAACTGGAAGCCGAAGCCTTAACCGGTTTTGCCGATCCACTTAAAGCCGCCGAAGCCATACTGGACTTTACTGATATGGTGCTGATTACCGCCGGGCCGGAAGGTTTATACCTGTGTGGCCATACCGATGACAATGTAAAACGTGAGAGCAGTAATCCGATTAAATCGGCCAGCCTGGCCGATTTTAACCAGTACGAGTTTAGCCGGCCAATGCTACATGCCAGCTGTGACAAGCCGCTAAAAGTGTATTCGCATATCGACCCGTATTTAGGCGGGCCGGAGCGGATTAAAAACACTAACGGCGCCGGTGATGGTGCGCTGTCGGCTATTTTGCATGATATGGCGGCGAATCATTTTCACAAGCAGGTGCAGCCGTTATCCGGCAAACATGAGCAGCCGTATCTGGCGTATTCATCATTCGCACAAATTTGTAAGTATGCTAACCGGGTAAGTTACGAGATTCTGGTGCAAAACGCACCGCGCCTGTCCAAAGGCCTGCCGGAGCGTGAAGATAGCCTGGAAGAGGCTTACTGGGAGAGATGATAGGGCGTTTAGCCTGATGTGGCGCTGCTTCAGTGGGCAATCCCGCTGTGCTCGCCACAGCAACTATGATGAACAATCCTGTCCATCACCCTTCGGGCCAGCGTAGGCTGTTCAAATTCTTTCCCTAAGAATTTGTCGCAAGCCATCCCTGGCTTGCTCAGACACTCTGTGGCTGCGCATCGGGACGCCCACCTGCGCAGCGCTATCACTCTGGGTTAGTTAGCTCTGAAATACGCTTTCCAGTAAACGGAAAGTACCGGCATCGGCATCCAACTCTACGCGGCCACCTACCGGCACGATAAACTGCTGTTTAATATGGCCAATCATAGCGCCGCGGTAAGCCGGTATATTCAGCGGTTTAATGTGGTCTTCAAAAATCTGGTCCATTGTCAGCCAACCATAACCACCGCTGGGGCGGCATGCTGTGCATTCACCAAAAATAAAACCGGCAATTTTATCCAGCGCGCCCATCAGTTTTAACGTGCTGAGCATACGGTCAATACGGTAGGGTGCTTCTTCTACATCTTCTAAAAATAAAATTTTACCCGTAAAATCAGGTAAATAAGGTGAGCCTGCCAGTGCGGTTAGTACCGTAAGGTTGCCTCCCACCAGCTCGCCCTGAACTTTACCACCGGTAATGGTTACGGTGCGGTTTTGCCGTGCTACCAGCTCGTCTTTAGCGTCCAGCACATTTTGGTACTGCATTAACTCGCGATCGAAAAATACACGCTGAAACTGATTGGCATTAAAGCTGTTCCAACTGCCGGTGCCATTAGGGCCATGGAAGCTGACTAAGCCGGTTTGGGCATGAATGGCATTGTGCAGCGCGGTAATGTCGGAATAACCGAGTAAAACCTTGGGGTTGTTGCGAATAAGCTTGTAGTCCAGCAAGGGCAGTAAACGTGCGGCGCCAGAACCACCGCGCAGGCAGATAATGGCTTTTACTTCTTTGTCAGCAAACATGGCGTTAATGTCGCTGGCGCGCTCAAGATCAGTGCCGGCCAAATGGCCACGGCGTGCTGCAAGGTGTTTGCCGGTTTTCACTTTAAAACCAAGCGCCTGCATCACTTCCTGGGCAATTTGTAAATCCAGGGCTTCATCGGTGGCTTTAGACGGGCTAACCAGGGCGACGGTATCGCCTTTGTTTAATGCCAGTGGTAACAAGCGTTTGTTATTACCGCCTGCAGGTGCGGCCATTACGCTGCTGCAACCGGCCAGAGGTAACAGGGCGGCGGTAAAGGCACAGCTTTTTATAAATTGTCTTTTGTCCATTAAGCAACTCCACTGGCTATCAATTCACTGGGCTAATAATTTATTCAAACTACCAATAGCAGCTTAACTAAATAATTCCAAGATTGCACAGCAAAAATGCGATAGCCGCCGCTGTTTTTGCGAGCGGCGGTTGCCGGTGGTTAAGCTTATTTTTTCGTGTTTTTAGCGGCTTTTTTCGCTGCGGCCTTGGTGGGCTTTTTCTTTTTCACCGGCACTTTGGCTTCTTTGTTTTTCGGCCGCAGCGCTTCTACCACACGACGCTTTAGCTTTTGCTCTACATAGCGCTCTACTTTAGCCAAAATGGCCATATCGTGCGCTTCAATCAGTGATATCGCCGTGCCTTTTTTACCGGCGCGGCCAGTGCGGCCAATGCGGTGCAGGTACACGTCAGCACTGCGTGGCATATCAAAGTTAATTACGTGGCTTACATCGTCAATATCCAGGCCGCGGGCGGCAATATCGGTTGCCAGTAAAATGCTTACGCGGCCAGAGCTGAAGCGCTCAACTGCCTGCATGCGTTTATCCTGTGGCATTTCGCCCTGTAACCAGCCGCAGCGCAAACCGGCGGTTTCCAGTTGGCCGGTTAAGCTGGCCAGGCGCTCACGGGTTTTAATAAACACTATAGTTTTGGTCACATCCTGCTGTTTCAGCAGATGAATAAGCAGCGCCAGTTTATGCTGGGCGTCGTCCGCTAAATGCACCCATTGCAGAATTTTGGCGTTTTCTTTACGCGAGGGTATCGCTTCAACCCGCTCTGGCTCTTTTAACGCACGCTCGGCAAAACGTTCTAAATTAGCGCCTTCCAGTGTGGCGGAGAATAAAAACGTTTGCCGGCGGCGGCGGGCTTCCAGCACAATACGGTTCATCTCGCCAATAAAGCCCATGTCCAGCATGCGGTCGGCTTCATCTAAGATCAGCAGTTCCACTTCATCAGCCTGAAAGCTTTCCTCATCCAGATATTCGGTTAACCGGCCGGGTGTGGCGATAAGAATATCGTTGTTTTTTTCCAGCGTATCTTTATGACTGCCGTAGTTAATACCACCGGTAATCACGCCAACGTTAAGCTCGGTAAACTGGGTAAAATGCTTAAACTCGTCGTATACCTGATACGCCAGCTCACGGGTTGGCGTCATAACCAGCACACGGGCAAAGCCCGGGTCTTTGCGGCCAAAGTCGAGCAGGTACTGAATGGCAGGCAGCACAAACGCCAGTGTTTTACCGGTGCCGGTAGGGGCACTGGCCAGTAAGTCTTTACCTTCCAGCGCCAATGGGATCGCCATTTCCTGGATCAGCGTGGGCGCCTCGAAACCGCGCATGCTAATGGCGCGGTTAATATCATCGTCCAGTTGAAAATCTGCGAATGTTGTCATCTTGTCCTCAGCATTGTTGCCTGCCCGGTGACACTGCGCCCGCTTCGCCGTAAACTGGTGGCGGAGGTGCTGATGTCAGCCGGTTTTCAATGTAAAAAATTCTATGTTGCTCATGATCGGTGCGCGATGAAAGTCGGCACTGACGGTTTATTGCTTGGTGCTTTTGCACCGCTGCCACCACCGGGTGGCGATATTCTCGATATTGGTGCCGGCTCTGGCCTGATAAGCCTGATGTTAGCGCAGCGTACCGCGGGAGCCAATGCGATAGACGCGATAGAGCTGGATCCTGCTGCGGCAGAACAAGCGGCTGCGAATGTGGCAAACAGCCCATGGCCAAACGCGATACGGCTGATAAAGGGCGACATTCTAACCTATAGCAGTGGCAAACGTTACCGCTTAATTGTATCTAACCCGCCGTTTTTTCAACAATCGCTGTTATCGCCTGATCAGCGGCGCACGCAGGCGCGCCACACCGACAGCTTGCCCTTTGCTGCTTTGCTGCAAAAAGCCGCACAGTTGCTGCATGATGCTGGTACCTTTGCGTTGGTATTGCCTGCCAGCGGCAGCCTGGCGTTTACGCAGTTGGCACTGGCGCAGGGCTGGCAGATAGCGCAGCGCTGTACCGTGTTTAGCAAAGCTGAGTTTAGCAAAGCAGATAAACCGCAGCGCAGCTTGTTGTGTTTGCGCCGCAGCACAGAGCCTGTTGCTACGTTTGAAAGCCAATTGGTTATTCATGCTGGCGACGGCGCTTACTCTGCGCAATATCAGCATTTGCTTGGCGCTTTTTATCTGAAATTTCCTGACAGCGATTACAACTTATGAACAACAGCCCTTTTTCGGCTACAGAGTGGAATCGGATTGCGTTACAGCAGCAAGGCTTGATACAACCAGCGTTATCGTTGCCTGCTTTGGTACAGCAATTAGGTTATGTGCAAATTGACTCTATCAATGTGGTAGAGCGGGCGCACCATCATGTGTTGCACAGCCGGCTAAGCAGTTATCGGCCGGCAATGCTGGAGCAGGCGGTACAGCAGGCAGAGGTGTTTGAATACTGGGCCCATGCTGCAGCATACCTGCCTATGGCTGATTATCGTTTCAGCCTGTACCGCAAGCAGCAGCTAAAGCAAGGAGATAAACACTGGCACCAACCCGATACCGGTTTGATGCAGCAGGTGCTGGCGCGCATAACAGCCGAAGGCCCGCTAAAGGCCGCTGACTTTGGCGATGACAGCCGCAGTCGCGGCAGTTGGTGGGATTGGAAACCGGCGAAGAAAGCGTTGGAGCAGCTTTTTATGCACGGCGACGTGATGGTGAAGTACCGTGATAATTTTCACAAAGTGTACGATCTGACTGAGCGTGTATTGCCGGCGCAGGTTAATTGTGATGTACCGGACGATACTGCTTTTGCCCGTTATCTGATCAGCCGGTTTTTGCAGGCGCATGGCTTTGGCTCTGTCGCGCAAATAGGCTATTTGCGTAAAAACAGCAAAACACTGCTGCAACCTGTGCTGGACCAAATGTGCGAACAAGGGGAGACCGGCAGCTTTACCCGACAGAACAAAACCTACTACTTTGCTACTAAACTTAGCGTGCCCTCGCCAATATCAAACAGGGTGTGGTTGCTCAATCCGTTTGATAATTTATTGATACAACGTGACAGAATTAAACAGTGGTTTGCTTTTGACTACCAGATAGAAGTGTATGTGCCGGCAGAAAAGCGCCGTTATGGCTATTACAGCCTGGCCGTTTTATGGGCAGACAGCTTTGCTGGCAGGGTAGATGTTAAAGCCGACCGGGCAAGTAAAACCTTATTATTGCAGCGCTTAACATTGGAGCCGGCGGCTTATGATAGCGCCGGCAATGTCGTCAGCGATTTTCTGGCCGCCTTTGAACATGCCGTCGCCGGTTATGCCCGCTTTAACGGTTGTGAACGCTGGAAACTGGTGGCTTGTAACGACCGTAAGCTGAAACAGCATTATCGTCGTCTGCAGGTAGTAAGTTAGAGCAGGCCAGCAATTTCCTGCAAAATCTGGCTTACCCAGTCGTTTAAACGGGCGTCGGTTAAGTCGTACTGGTTTTCATCGTCCAGCGCCAGGCCATAAAACAGCGTGCCATCCTCAGTTAAGGCTTTAGAGGCAATAAAATCGTAGCCGGCAGTGGGCCAGTAACCAATGCGCTGCGGGTTTTGTGGCGCTATGGCGTCGTGCAGCATACCCACGGCATCAATAAACCATTCGGCGTAGCCCAGTTGGTCGCCCATGCCGTAAATGGCCACAATTTTGCCGCTTAAATCTACGCCGCTGATATCATCCCAGTGCGCTTCCCAGTCTTCCTGAATTTCGCCAAAATCCCAGGTCGACAGGCCAAGAATTAAAATATCGTAGTCGGCCATTTTGCTTAATGGCACCTGCTTGATATTGTGCAGATCTATTGCGTCGGCACCAATTAATGCCTGAATTTTCTCTGCAACCATTTCGGTATAGCAGGTGGTAGAGCCATAAAATAAACCGATTTTCATGTCTGTCTTATTACACCATAACGCCAACAGTAAAGACGCGCAGTGTAGCAGAATAGCAGCACCGGCAAAATCCCGGCTTTGCCTGCACTGTGCTATGCGCTAACATAGCGGCAGTATTACAGGCGGAATGCCATGGCAAAAACAGTATCAAAAAACGTGTCAGAAATTGCGCAACCCCAGGCGGCCGATTTACAGCTTATCAGTGCCTTTCTTGATCAGCTGTGGCTGGATAAAGGCGTCAGTGAACATACGCTTAGTGCCTATGGCACCGATTTAAAGAAGTTTGCCGCCTTTATCGCCGGGCAAAACCAGCATTTGCTTAGCACCGACAGCATGTTGGTAAACCGCTATCTGGCGCAGCGTTATGACAAACAGTACAGCCCGCGCAGCACCTCACGTGCGCTTAGCAGTTTGCGCCGTTTTTACGCTTACGCGCATCAAAGTGGCAAAATTGCCGAAAACCCGCTAACGCAGCTGTTAAACCCCAAGTTGGGCCGCAGCCTGCCTAAAAGCTTGTCGGAGCAAGATGTAGATGCGCTACTTAATGCGCCCGATTTAACTGAGCTTATTCAGTTCCGTGACAAAGCCATGCTAGAGCTGCTGTATGCCAGCGGTTTGCGGGTGTCTGAATTAGTTGAGCTGTCGATGCAACAACTTAACCTGCAGCACGGTCTGGTAAGGGTAGTGGGTAAAGGCCAGAAAGAGCGGCTGGTGCCGATGGGTGAAGAAGCCGCGCACTGGCTGACCCGCTATTTACGCGAAGCGCGGGTACAGTTGCTCGGCGGGCAGATGCTGGATGTGGTGTTTCCAAGCAACCGTGCGCAGCAGATGACACGGCAAACCTTCTGGCACCGTATTAAATTTTATGCCAAAGTAGCGCACATTCAGGCAGAGCTATCACCGCATACCTTGCGCCATGCTTTTGCCACCCATTTACTGAACCATGGCGCCGATTTGCGTGTAGTACAAATGTTGCTGGGACACAGCGACTTATCGACCACACAAATTTATACCCATGTCGTGCAGGCGCGGTTACAAAGCCTGCATCAGCAACATCACCCGCGCCCTTAGGCGCAAAACAGGAAACAGTATGAACAAGTTTGTATCAGCGTTATGTAGCCTTGGATTTATCGCAGCGGCCAGTGCGCAAAGCACCGACATTGATGCGCAGCACAACCAGGTTAAGCAGCAGTTTGCTATGCTGAATTTATCGGTGAATGCCATCTCCGAGGCACCGCTGGACGGGCTGTTGCAGGTGTTTACCGATAAAGGCTTATTTTTCACGTCAAAAGATGGCCAGTATTTTATTGAAGGTAATATTTACGACTTAAACAACAAAGTACTGGTTAACGATGAGCTAATGCGGCCTTATATTCAGCAACAGGTGGCGGCAAATAAAAGCGGCACTATCGAATACAAAGCAAAAAATGAAAAATACGTCATTAACGTATTTACCGATCCTACCTGTGGCTATTGCCGTAAATTACACAATGAAATGAAAGATTATAACGACGCTGGTATTACCGTACGTTATCTGGCATTTCCGCGTGGTGGCCTGACATCAGAAACCTATCTGCAAATGCAGCATATCTGGTGCACCAAAGACAGCCGGGGCGCGATGAACGCGGCAAAAGACGGTAAAGATGTTAAACCCACTATGTGTAATAACCCGGTTAAAGCGCAGTATGAACTGGGTCAGTCTTTTGGTATTAACGGCACGCCGGCCATTATTTTACCCAACGGGCGTTTAATTCCCGGTTATCAGCCTGCCAAGGCGTTATTAGCCCAACTGCAGGCGGAATAATAACCGCTTATGTCTGCAGTAAACCGCTTTATTCAACGCCGGGTAGTACCCGGCGTATTACCTGAATTACCCGATAACACCCATCCTGTGCTGAAACGGCTGTATGCCTGCCGTGGGGTAGTGCATGCTAATGAGCTTGAACGTGGCGCAGGCTGTTTACTGCCGTTTCAACAGTTAAAAGGCATCGATGCGGCCACAGCGTTATTAATTGATGCGCTGCAACAGCAGCAGCATTTAGTCATTGTTGGCGATTTTGATGCCGACGGCGCCACCAGCACAGCAGTGCTTATCAGTGGCTTACGTGCTTTGGGCTTTAAATCAGTGGAATATCTGGTGCCTAACCGCTTTGAATACGGCTATGGTTTAACGACCGAAATGGCCGAGCTGGCGGTAGCGCAGGGCGCCGAGCTGATAGTTACCGTTGATAATGGCATATCGGCCCTTGAAGGCGTGGCACTGGCTAAAAAAGCCGGTGTTAAAGTGCTGGTAACCGACCATCACCTGGCCGGCAACGAATTACCCAATGCCGATGCTATTGTAAACCCGAATCAGCCAGGTTGTAGTTTCCCCAGTAAAGCGCTGGCAGGCGTTGGTGTCGCTTTTTATCTGCTGCTGGCACTGCGTGCTGCACTGCGGGAGCAACATTATTTTACCGAACGCCAACTAAGCGAACCCAACTTAGCCGAATTGCTCGATTTAGTCGCGCTGGGTACGGTAGCCGATGTGGTGCCACTGGACAGCAATAACCGCATTTTGGTGCATCAGGGCTTAATGCGTATTCGCAGCGGCAAGTGTCGCCCCGGTATTCAGGCACTGATTGATGTCGCCAACCGCAATGCCGTTAAACTGACCGCCAGCGACTTTGGTTTTGCCTTAGCGCCACGGTTAAATGCCGCTGGCCGGCTGGATGATATGTCGCTGGGTATAAGCTGCCTGCTGGCAAATGATTTGGGCATAGCCCGTCAGTACGCCGCCGAGCTCGACAGCCTGAATGTAGAGCGCCGCGCTATCGAGCAAAGTATGCAATTAGAAGCACAGGCGTTTTTAAGCCAGCTGTCATTTGACGGCGCCGAACTGCCGGAGGCTCTGTGTTTATACCGGCACGACTGGCACCAGGGCGTGATTGGTATTTTAGCCGGGCGTATTAAAGAGCAGTTTCACCGGCCAACTATAGTGTTTGCCCAGGGCGATGAGGGCGAGCTTAAAGGCTCGGCGCGCTCGATAAGCGGCCTGCATATCCGCGATTTGCTGGAAGAAATTTCCAGCCAGTACCCTGGCTTAATAAAAAAATTTGGCGGCCATGCCATGGCGGCAGGTTTAACCATCAGTGAAGATCGCTTGGATACATTTAAACTAGCACTGAGCTTAACGGCAAAAAAACACCTGACAGCAGAGCAGCTTACAGCAGTGATCTATAGCGATGGCGAGTTGCCGGCAGAGTGTTTTGATATTGGCTTTGCCCAATTACTGCAAAACGCCGGCCCCTGGGGCCAGGCCTTTCCCGAGCCGGTATTTGATGGTGAATTTAACCTGATCAGCCAAAAAATGCTGGCTGACCGCCATTTAAAAATGATGCTGCAAACAGCTGATGGCAAGCTGATAGATGCCATCTGGTTTAATGCCGACAACAAAGCCTGGCCGGATGTTAACGTACAAAAAGTGCAACTGGCGTATCAGTTGGATATTAACGAATACCGCGACAAGCAAAGTTTGCAGTTAATTGTGCGGCATATGAACGCCGTTTAACCGGCTAAAGCAAAAGCCTTGCTGTAACCCCTGCGCCCTGCTAAACCTTAAGCTGAATATAAGGATATTTCTCAGGGCGTAGTAATGGATTCCACTTCAGCTGCAACGCAAACTTCTGCTGCTACCGCTGCGCGGCAGGGGCCGCAATTGCTCGCACTTCAGGCCCAAATACTGGCCTCGCCGTTGTTGTTTTCCAACGATACCCGCCAGGCCTGGCAATTTCTTACTAAACAAATCAGTAAGACGTTGTACGCAGACCGCGTCAGTATCTGGCTATTTAGCCAAAGCGATGTACTGCAATGCACCGACTTATATCAATACCAGCTTAACAGCCACAGCAGCGGTGTGTGTTTGCAGCGCAGTAACTACCCGAAATACTTCAATGCTTTAAAGCAACATGCACTGATTGCTGCGCCTGATGTAGCCAGCCATCCGGCGACAACCGAGTTTAACGACGGCTACTTGCAAAGTACCGGCATCCGCTCAATGTTAGATGCGGTTATCCAGTCTGAATACGGGCTTGGCGGCGTGATCTGTGTCGAGCAGGTGAGCGAACAACGCAGTTGGTCGGTAGATGAGCAGCATTTTATTGCTGCTATGGCATCGATAGCCAGCACAGTGCATACCTTTAGCCGGCACTTGCAGTTGCAGCGTGAATATCAGCTGGTGTTGGAGCGGCAAGACATGGCCAGCCGTAATGCCCGCATTGGTTTTTGGGAGGCAGATGTCAGCAATGGCGAGCTATGGTGGTCGCCAATGGTGTATGACATCTTTGGCGTTGACCCACTGCACTTTGTCCCCAGTATGGCGCTGTTTTACCAGTTGGTGCATCCGGACGACATCCTTCTGGTGCAACAAAGTGAAACCCGTGCCATGCAAAGTGGTGAACACAATGTAGTACATCGTATAGTGCTGCCGGATGGCAGTATGCGCTGGGTACATGAAGTAGCAAAATGGACCACGCCGCAGGGCTCTGAACCGGCAAGGCTGATAGGCTCAGTACAGGATATAACCCAACAGCAGCAAACCCGCTGCGAGCTGCAGCAGTTCTTCTCGTTGTCGCGCGATATTCTCTGCATTGCCAATAAGCAGAATTATTTTGAACGGGTTAATTCGGCTTTTAGCCGGGTAACCGGGTATAGCGAATCCGAGCTGCTAAACCGGCCCTACACCGACTTTATTCACCCGGATGATTTAAACAGTACCGGTGTTGAAGTAGGCGAGCAGCAGCAAGGACGGGTAACGTCCGGCTTTTGTAACCGTTACCGGCATAAAAACGGCCACTATATCACTTTGCAATGGTCTTCGGTGCTCGACCCCGCCAGCGGCAAACTCTATGCGTCGGCGCAGGATATTACCGAACGTTTGCAACTGGAACGGATAAAAAATGAGTTTGTCTCTACCGTCAGCCACGAGTTGCGCACGCCTTTAACGTCGATTAATGGCGCTTTAGCACTGGTCAATTCCGGCTGTATCGGCAAGCTGCCTCCTCAGGTCGCTCAGCTGTTACAACTGGCAAACAATAATTGCCAGCGCCTTACCAGCCTGATTAACGACTTATTGGATATAGAAAAGTTATCCGCTGGCATGATGCAGATAGTGTTGCAACCGCAACCGGTAGTGGCATTGGTGCAGCAAAGTGTGGTCGATAACAGCCCATACGGTCGGGACAGAGATATTAAGCTACAGCTGCAAAGCACAGGTTGTGATGAGCAGCTGTTAATTAATGTCGACAGCCTGCGTTTTGCTCAGGTAATGGCTAATTTACTATCCAATGCTATTAAGTTTTCACCCGATGCTGCTACCGTAGTGGTAAAGATTGAGCAGCACCAGCAGCAGGTACGGATCAGTGTTACTGATGTCGGGCCGGGGATAGCCGATGCCTTTAAAGCCGCGATTTTTCAGCGTTTTTCGCAGGCCGACAGCAGCGATACACGGCAAAAAGGCGGCACCGGGCTTGGGTTGGCGTTGTCAAAACAGCTGACAGAATCGATGCACGGCAGTATTGGCTTTAGCTCCAACACCGGCGCTGGCGCCTGTTTTTATGTTGATTTTCCGCTTTTCTCAGGCGTAGCGGCTTAATTTTGCTGCAAGTTGGCTAACTGTGGCAAATTCCGGCAGAATTTACCTAGCTGGAAAAATCCGCCACAGATGGCTGCACTGCCAGCGATAAATTTGCTACAATCCACGCCTATTTTTTCTCCCGATATTCAAGGTTACGGCTAACAGCATGTTTGAAGTCAATCCGGTGTACAACAGCATTAAAGATCTTACTGAACGCACGAATGTGCTTCGGGGGTATCTTTGACTACGATGGCAAAAAAGAACGCTTAGAAGAAGTCTCACGCGAGCTGGAAGATTCGGCAATCTGGAATACGCCGGACAAAGCCCAGGCGCTGGGTAAAGAGCGTTCAGCACTGGAACAGGTGGTTGGCACTATCGACAAGCTGGACAGTGGCCTGGAAGACGTTGCCGGCCTGGTAGAGCTGGCGGTAGAAGCTGACGATGAAGAAACTTTCGAAGAAGCCAAAACCGAGCTGGCCGACTTAGACAAACAGCTGAGCCTGCTGGAATTTCGCCGCATGTTCTCCGGCAAAAATGATCAAAACCACTGTTATCTGGATATCCAGTCTGGTTCGGGCGGCACAGAAGCCCAGGATTGGGCCAGCATTTTAATGCGCATGTACCTGCGCTGGGGTGAAGATAAAGGCTTTAAACCCGAGTTGTATGAAGTAACCGACGGCGATGTGGCCGGTATTAAAGGCTGCACTATTAAATTTTCCGGCGAATATGCCTACGGCTGGTTGCGCACCGAAACCGGTGTACACCGCCTGGTACGTAAAAGCCCGTTCGATTCCGGTAACCGCCGGCATACCTCGTTTGCTTCAGTGTTTGTCTCGCCGGAGATTGACGATGATATCGAAATTGATATCAACCCGGCCGATTTACGTATCGACACTTACCGTGCCTCGGGCGCTGGTGGTCAGCACGTTAACCGTACCGACTCTGCCGTACGTATTACTCACTTACCCACTAACATAGTGGTGCAGTGTCAGAACGACCGCTCGCAGCATAAAAACCGCGACAACGCTTACAAGCAATTGCGCGCCAAGTTATATGAGTTTGAGCTGCAAAAGCAAAATGCCGAAAAGCAAGCGCTGGAAGATACCAAGTCGGATATCGGCTGGGGCAGCCAAATCCGCTCTTATGTGCTGGATGACTCGCGCATTAAAGATTTACGTACCGGTATTGAAACCCGCAACACCCAGTCGGTGTTAGACGGCGATCTGGACAAATTTATTGAAGCCAGCCTAAAAGCCGGCCTGTAATAACTACTTAACTAAAACTTCGACCTCAATCAGGAAATGCACTATGTCTGACCAACAGCAACCACAAGAAGAAATTCAGGACGTAAATAAACTGATTGCTGAGCGCAAACATAAGCTGGCCGCACTGCGTGAAGACGGCTTTATGTTTCCGAACGATTTTCGCCGTGACAGCATCTCCAGCGACGTGATTGCCAAATACGACCATTTAAGCAAAGAAGAGCTGGAAGCAGAAAAAATTACCGTAAGCTTAGGCGGCCGTATTATGACGCGCCGTATTATGGGTAAAGCCAGCTTTACCACTATTGCCGATATGGGCGGTAAAATTCAGCTGTATGTCGCGCGCGACAGCCTGGCTGAAGGTGTATATAACGACCAGTTTAAAAAGTGGGACTTAGGCGACATTATTGGTGCCACCGGCCATTTATTTAAAACCCAAACCGGCGAGCTAACGGTATGGCTAAGTGATATCCGCCTGCTAACCAAGGCACTGCGCCCATTGCCAGATAAATTCCACGGCTTAACCGATAACGAAGCGCGTTACCGCCAGCGTTACCTGGACCTTATCTCCAACGAGCAGTCACGCCATACCTTTTTAGTGCGCAGCAAAACTGTGGCTTACATTCGCCGTTTCTTTAACGACGAAGGCTTTTTAGAAGTTGAAACGCCAATGCTGCAAGCGATTCCGGGCGGCGCTTCAGCGCGTCCGTTTGAAACCCACCACAACGCACTGGATATGCAGATGTTTTTGCGTATCGCGCCAGAACTGTATTTAAAGCGCTTGGTAGTTGGCGGCTTTGAAAAAGTATTTGAGCTTAACCGTAACTTCCGTAACGAAGGCGTATCAACCCGCCACAACCCGGAATTTACCATGCTGGAATTCTACTGGGCTTACGCCGATTACAACGACTTAATGGATTTAACCGAAAAGTTATTCCGCGGCTTAGCGCAGCATGTATTGGGCAGCACTGAAGTGCCGTATCAGGGCGAAGTGTTCGACTTTGGCAAGCCATTTGCGCGCATGTCGGTTACCGAGTCTATTTTGCATTACAACCCGGACCTGACCAAAGCGCATCTGGAAACGCGTGAAGCAGTAGCAGAGCTGGCGAAAAGCTTAGGTATTGAAGTTAAAGCCAACTATGGCCATGGCCGTATTTTAATGGAAGTGTTTGACGAGCTGGTAGAAACTAAGCTGCGCCACCCAACTTTTATTACCGAATACCCGGCTGAAGTATCACCACTGGCACGCCGTAACGACCATAACCCGGAAATTACCGACCGCTTTGAATTCTTTATCGGCGGCCGCGAGCTGGGCAATGGTTTTAGCGAGTTAAATGACGCTGAAGATCAGGCCGAGCGTTTCCGCCATCAGGTAGCGCAGAAAGACGCCGGTGACGACGAAGCTATGTTCTATGATGAAGACTTTGTAACAGCATTAGAGCACGGCTTACCACCAACAGCAGGCCAGGGCATCGGCATCGACCGTCTGGTAATGTTACTGGCCGACGCCGCCTCAATCCGCGACGTTATCCTGTTCCCGCATATGCGCTTACACCACGATAAGTAAATTTATTTACTGATGTGAAAAAGCCAGACCTTGTGTCTGGCTTTTTTGTTTTTTGGCGGTTAGCACCGCTAACTTAAGTGTTGTAGTGATAAATAATACCCCTACGGCTGCAAATTATGACTGATTAAATAAACAGTAATCGGGCTTGAGTTTTTTATCTGCAACTCGCGGGTTTGAAACCCGAGATTTGCAAAGGCCGAAATTGCTACAAGATAAAAATTCTTGATTTACATTTAACTAGCAGAATAAACTCAGCTCTAATTTGTAACTTGCAGGATCTTGAACACGCAACTCGCGGGTTTAGATCCTTTGAATAAGCTGTTAGGGCCTTTAATGGGGGCACTTGAATATTCACAAGCAACACTCCGGATCTTCGGGGAAGATTTGATACCTGAAGACGTATCAAATTTACTTGGCGCTAAAGCGACTAAAAGTAAAAAGAAAGGTGATGAAGTGGTTGGCAAAGTCAGCGGAAAGGTGCGGATTGCCAAAATAGGTAGCTGGCATTTACATGCTGAAAAGAGAGAGCCTGAAGATCTAAACGCCCCGATTGCGGAAATTTTATCCCAGCTAACAAGTGACTTAGCGGTATGGGAAAGGCTTTGTCAGAACTACAAAGTTGATATGTTCTGCGGCTTGTTTATGGGCAACTGCAATGATGGCTTGAGCTTGTCACCTGAAATCATGCTGGCACTTGGCCAGCTTAAAATTGTTTTAGATTTAGATATTTATAGTGGTTCGGACGATTGAGGTGGTTGTCGGCCCTAACAAGCAAATTTTATCGCCAGCAAAAAGCGCTGGCTGCGACGTCAACCCGCTGCGCGGCTTTCCGCGCTAAATTTGGGCGTTAGTTGCTAGAGGTGGTCAGTGTTAAATATCAAGATACTAGTTCTAGCTATTGGCAGCAGCATTATGTCTTTTTTTATGTTTGTAATTCTCTATAAAAGTTACGTATCAGGAGTGGCGCATTTAAAGTATGGTAATACAGTAAATATAAATGACAGCTCGTTCTCATACTGGGTAAGCATGTCCCTGTCATTATTTCTTGCTTGTTTATTCTTATGGGCAGCTGTTAATTTTTTTAAATTACTGTTTGAGTAAGGTTTAAATTGGCAACTAACAAGGCCAGTCAAGGCGACGTCTTTTCCGCTGCTGCTTCGCCTTCACAGCAAAGCCGCGCTTGCTGGCGGCGTTGGTATGACTCCCCACGTCAAGCAGGTTGAGTAAAAGCCTGCTCATTTAAGAACCATCTTTTGCCGTTAAAGCGAGTTAATGCACCAGATGAAGCAGGTAATGTTCGTCGGTTGTCATGCTGGTATTCGTGGATTATCAGCTTTCGCTAACAGAGCCTACCTTACTTGTTCCGCCGTGGCACCTGTCTTCAGTCTAGGTTCGAGGTTCAACAGCCGTGAGGCTGATGCCATCCTAACGCCGTCGGTGGTTGTGCCACACCCGATGCTTGATCCAATGCATTAACTCTAACCTGTTACTCATGCCGGCACCCTGGATAACCGTTTTGCCGGGTTAACCGGTGCCAGCACCACTTCACGCGCTATCGCCCAGATATAGGCAATCATCTCCCTGGCAATGGCTGTAACCACCAGGTTGTAGTGCTTGCCGCGTTTCATTAAGCGCTGATAACGCCTGCACAATCTAAGTTGTGCCTGCCAGGCGATATCGACGATTTCTTTGCTCAGGCTTTCCTGCCGTTTTTGCAGCTCTGTTGATATCCTGGCGGCATAGCGATAAGTATGTGCGCCTTCAACCAGTAAGCGTCTGGCGCGGGTATTGCCGGTGCGGGTAATACCGCCTTGCTTGCGTTTGCCGCCACTGGAGTGTTCTGAGGGAACCAACCCAAGATAGCTCATCAGCTTTCTGGGATGGTCGAAACGGGATAAGTCACCAAGCTCGGCAATAACGCCAACAGCAACGAGTAAGCGCACTCCACGCATGGCCTGAATGGCTTTAACGACAGGGTAGTAACGCCAGTTTTTAACATGGTAACTGAGTTCGTTGTCCAGCCGCTCTAAACGGCGGATACGCTCGGTAATAGTTTGAATGGCTTCTTGCAACACAATTTGCTGCGAAGGGGGCGGCAATATCAATTCAGTAAGCCAGCGCAGGTGTTTGGCCGACCAGTTGTCCTGCACCTCACAGCGGATGTTATTACGCAGCAGCATGGCCTTGAGCTGGTATTTGGCATCCTTTAAATCTTTCATGGCTGTTTCACGGGCGCGGGATAAATCCCGCATCGCTTCATCTTCCGGCTCGGGTACATAAATAGGTTCAATGTCGCCAGAGCGCAGCAGTAAGGCCAACTTTAACGCATCGCGCTTATCAGTTTTTACCCGCTCACCGGCTTTCTTCGGAATGAGTGAGGGGGCGACCACATAGCAACAATGGCCTAGGCTGGTGAGAAAGCGGTAAATCCAGTAACCACAGGGGCCGGCTTCATAGACAAAGTGCAATGTGGAACCGGGGTATTTCGATTCAAATTGCCGTACCAGTTTTTGTAATGCCGGTTTGGTGCCGTTAATACGGCCCAGACTGACCGGTTTTGCATCACGGCTATCTTCCAGATACGCCACTTCAAAGAATTCTTTGTGCGTATCTAAGCCAATAAAAGTTATGCTATTGTTAACCACGCTGACCTCCAGTATTGTATCTTCATCAAATACAGTATGGCTCTGGCTGCAAAGCTAACCCACGTTCCCGGAGGTCAGCACCTCGTGGGGAGTCATTATGTCTATGTGTTTGCACATTGCCTGTAGGGAGTCATCAGGTTGGAAATAGCTATCTATATTGTTTTGGTTATTTTTCTACTGATAGTGGCAGCTTCACCAGCATGGTTAATGTGGCTATTGGCTGCTAAGTGGCTTCAGTCAAAATTCGTCATGCCTCCAAACCGGATGGCATTTGCGAGTATAGTGTTATCGCTGGTAACAGCTACGCTGCTTAATTTAGAACTTGAGAGTGGCGCATTATCAGCCCCGATATTTGTGTTGGTATTTTCAGTCTTATGGTCGGCATTTTTAATACCGGCATGTGCTTTAACAAAGTATTTTTGGGGTATTAAACGTGCTTAAAAAAACACATAACAAACCGCGGCATTCGGGGCCTGCGGCCCCTGCGACGCTCACAAGTCCGCGCGTATGCGCGGGGCGTTATACGTACTTATGAATATGCCACATTTAATAAAAATTTTTGTATTTTCCATACTTTTAACATATTGCTACCGTTCCTATGCTATTGAAATAGTTGGTGATGTTAGTGGTTCAGTAAAGCAAGAAGTAATTAGTGCATTTAAAGGTGGGCTTCCGATAACTCATCTTGGCCATGTAATAAAGGTATACCCTGAAAAAACCGGAGCGACAGTTTACAAAATTGAAGGAAATGAAGGCATTTTCACTATTTACCACTCTCGTCATGAATATGGGTATAAGTATTTTAATGCGAAATATAGCTGTCCTGACGGTGAGTGTTTTTTGGTCTTTTACAATGATTTTCAAGTGCTGTATTGACGTCTATATGTATAACAAGTTGCTTAATTTCGCTCCGGCCACAAACAACGTGGCCTCCACGGGACAGCCTAAACTGCGTTTCGGCTGTCCATTAGCAAATAGTTAAGTGTGCAAGGAAATCACGCTGTGGATATAACCAAAGATGAGCTTAAAAACATTCTCGAACGTTGCAGTGCTGCAACTGATGGCCCTTGGGTCTCGTTTGTAGAGGGGCGAGATCATTCATCTGGTTCAAATTTCATACAAACGGCCAGCGATGATATTGAACTGGCTGGAGCTACTGTTGCAGATCAGGATTTTATTGCTGCAGCAAAACAAGATATTCCGCGTTTGGTCGCTATTATTGCAAAACAACATGGCTGGTCTCTATAGTGTGCGCACTTAACAAGCGCCAGCACAAACGCGCCCTTTGGGTGCTCGACTCGCAACACGTTGCTCGCGTTTGTGGCGGGCTTTAGTTGCCGTCAAACATGAAGGACAAATTATGAATAAAATTTATAGGTTTTTAATTCTTGCTGTACTCGTTATTGCTGCTCTTAGCTCCTACAGCTTTGGCAACTCAACAGGTGTATTTGTATTTATAATTTTAGGCTTTGTTTTTGAGGGACTATTTTGGTTTGGCTTATTTCGCAAAAGCCCAAAAAGCTCTTCTTAATTAAAATTAGCAACTAACAGGGCGTAGCACTCGAGGACTGCGGCAACTGGGAGGTTTCCTCGACTCGCAACAAGTTGCTCGCGTGTGTGGCGGGCGTTAGCCTCAAGGAGAAATATGGAACTCCCAAAGTTTAAATATCATTCAGATCCACTTAAGTCAGGCTCAATAATAGAGTCTGATAAGGTATGTGTATGCTGCGGAGAATCAAGAGGCTATATATACGGTGGGCTACCTTACTCTGAAGAAGAGTTAGAAGACTCAATTTGTCCTTGGTGTATAGCTAACGGTGAAGCACATAAAAAATTTGACGCAGATTTTACCGACTACGATGGTATTGGTGGGTACGGTGATTGGGATGATATTGCTCCTGAAATTAAGGAAGAAATAACATTTCGAACGCCTGGGTTTACAGGTTGGCAGCAAGATCAATGGTGGACACACTGTAATGATGGTGCAAATTATCTTGGCTGTGCTGGTTTTAAAGAAATTGAAGAGTACGGCTTAGAGCTAGAAATGTACTTGAAGCAAGAATCAACGAAAACTTACAACCTGAAAGATGGGCAGTGGGAAAGTTTCTTTAAGGCTCTTGATGCTGATGGGTCGCCGACGGCCTACATTTTTAAATGCATTCACTGTGGCAAACACGGTGGCTATATAGACTTTGATTGAGATTAAGGCTAACAAGTTAATTAAACAGGGGGCGCAAAACAGTAGGCTTTAGCTCCATCGTTGCTAATTTAATCAATAGGATTGGTTGCATTGATTTGGTACAGACAACTGTTACTTTTTGTTTGCGTCTTGTGGGCTTTCTATTCTTCGGCCACTTCAGTATTCATATCTGAAAAGACGATGACAGCTGAGGATGCTGAAAAATTAGGATTTCATCGTTTAATAGATGGCGAAAGTGACTCTTGGGACGATAGCTGGATCATAATAATTTATCCAGAAGTCGATGCAAACGGACACAAAGCATCTGAAGTTTGCCTGGACTTTTACGAGAGCTCTGAAAAGTTAGCTTCGTCATGTGTCGAAATGAAAAGTTCTGAAATAAAAGGGTTTAATCGTTCAGACATCGAAGTCAACAAGCATAAAGACGTTTCTGTGGACGTCAGCATTACTTACGGAAGCGAGAGATACATAGTTAAAAATGTCGTATCTTTGCCCGGAAAGGATTATGAGTCGTTTAAAAAGCGATATAGCAATTAAATTTTATCGCCAGCAAACAGCACTGGTTCCGACGCCAACCGCGTGCACAGTCGTCACGCTAAATTGGGGCGTTATAAGGTCAAGTAATGAGCCTCATAGAAAAATACATAAAACTTATAAATGATTCCTCGCATCATATTACGTTCCTCGTTTTACTTACGCCGGCGATTGGTATAGCCATGTTGTTTTCTCCAGATGTCGAATACACAACGCAGCGAATTACAATAGCCGTGATCTGTGCATTGATTTTTGCTGTGCACACGATTATCGGTATCTGCGCGTTAATAAAAAAACAGTTGGAAACAGCGCTTAATTTTTTAATTTTGCCAGTTGCGATGGGGTGTTTCGTAATTTGCTGGGGGGGTAAATAACATGTCTTATAACAATCCGCGTCATTCTGGGCACAGGCCCCAATCAATAGGGCCAGTGGCATTGATTTGGTGTAGGTAAAAGTTACTAGCAGAATTATCAACGTCACTGACCCTATCTACCCAAGACACACTGATTAAGAAAAGATTTTTATGTTGTTAAGAACGGTTCTGTTGTTATCGTTATTTCTGTCTGGAAATTCTCTTGCCAGCGAACCTGTAAAAGTCAGCTATGACGCCCAGACTCAAATCCTGAGTTACGATGGTGACCTTACAGAAGATGGCTTTGCAGAGTTTAAGCGTATTTTTTCAGACCATAAGCAGTCCGTTAAATGGGTTGATATCAAGAGTAAAGGCGGCGAGATTAATGTGGGTATGGATTTCGGTGATTTAATTCACAGCCACGGGCTCAATTTATCCGTTGCAGAATATTGCCTGTCGTCTTGTGCTAATTATGTTTTTACCGCCGCCGTCAGCAAAAAAATTGGCAAGCATGCGCTGATAGGATTTCATGGTGGTGCCTCCAGCCAAAGCTTTGATGACACTCAACTAGAAGCACAAATCCAGGCTTTTCCGCCGGAGCAGCAGGCTGAGCTCAGGCGTCAGATGACGGCACAATTACAGGCGTATTTGCTGCACTCTGAACAGAGAGAGAGTTCTTTTTTTAGCAAAATTGGCGTTAAACAAGAAATAACAACCTTAGGGCAGGCGCAAGCCTACACAGAGCGTTATAAAGCAGAGCAGTATATTGGTTGGTATTATACGGTGGCAGACTTGGAGAAATTGGGGGTAAAAAATATCACCGTGTTAAACCCGCCATGGGAATTGCGTCAGCTCAATGAAAAGGTGCAGGTATTTCTTGTCACTGTTGACTCCTGACAACCTAAGTCCGCCAGACTGTTACAACCTGCCCGCAACACCAAGCCGGATGAGATAGCAGTTGGCCAGCTCTTAACTGCAGGCGATATGTTATCGCTTTTTTGCATTCTAATACCCTGTAAAGATTACTGATAGTGGGTAACTTCTACAGTTTTTACTGCTGTTTTTCTGCTTAGAAAAATAATAAAACTTTAATAAGTGTCTGTTTTTATTATTTTATTCTATACTGGTATGGCCATTGCATTTACCTTACTGGCATATTGCAGCATTTTGCTGCTTTCCTCGTGTTAACCAAGGAGACATATTATGGCTACTTCACAAAGCGCAACAGCTCAGGCTACAGGTACTACCAATAGTGGTTTAAATTCACCGATGACAGAAAGAGCAAGTGAAGCCGCGCATCATGCAGTTGATGCCATGGCGGTAAAAGCGGCATCAGCAGAAGATACGCTACGCAAAACCGCTGCCAGCTCGCAGGAAACTCTGGCGCACAAGCAGGAAGAGATTAAGCAGCAATTACAAAGCGGCTACAGCAAAACGCATGAGTTAGCGGCTCAAAACCCGTTGGCAACTGCCGGTATTGCTTTTGTTGCCGGTATGCTGGTAACTGTTTTGCTACGTCGCTCTTAAGGCTGCCGCATGCAAAGCCGCGAAGCTTCTGGGGCGCCCTCAGGGGCGCCAGACCAAGCTACTGCTGAAGCACTAGCAACTCAGCAGCAGGCCCCATCAGAGCAAGCTAAGCAAAAAAAGCCGTTCGTCGAACAAACTTTAGATCAGCTGTCAGAAATGGCAGCCCTGAGTTTGTCGGTGAAGCAGCGTTATACTGGCCAGGTAAAACTGGCCGGTAAAACGGCTAAAGCTGAATGGCAGTTAACCGCGCGCAGCCTCACTATAGCTGCAGCACTGGTGGTATGCTTTGGCGCTGGTATGATCTTGCTTTGGTGCAGCATTTTGCTGTTACTGGGGTATTTATTATTTCAGCTTACCAGCTCAATTTTAATCACCGCAGCAGCTTTATTGTTATTGCAGTTTGGATTGTTGTTCTGGTGTTGGCGCAGCTTAGGCCATGTATTGTCGCAGGTTGGGTTTTCACATACCTGGCAGCAAATACGCCGGTTATTTTTTGCGTCTGAAGAGGAAGATAAAGATGCTGATTGATCAGTTACTGGTAGAACAGCGGCTAAAAGTAGCCGATTTGGCAGAGCAGGGACGACAGCAACAAAAGCTGTTGCAGGCTGAAAACTGGCTGCTTGGCCAGCGCGCCAAATCTTTTATCGGTTCCGCACCGGGCTTAATGCTCAGCTTTACCGCCGGTTGTTTATTTCAGCTGCGGCATAACAGCTCAGTAAAACTGCTGCGCAGTGTTGTTGGCTTTCGCTGGATAACGCAGTGGTTTTAGCAGCATTTTATGGCTGAAGCTCCGTTAAGCCCAACCCGGTTGCGACATTACGCCTCTACTAATGCAATGAAGCTGTTAGCTGCTTTAGCGCTTGCCTATACATTTTACTTTTGCCGTAGCCTTATTCTGCCGTTATTGCTGGCTGGCCTGGTGGCATTATTTGCCAGCCCGGTTGTACGAACCCTAAGCAATAAATTTAAAGTGCCCAGATCGCTTTCGGCTGCACTGGTGCTGGTTTTATTAGTCATGCTGGTGGGTTACAGCATCAGTTTATTGTACGAACCTGCAGCACAATGGCTGCAACGCCTGCCACTGCTTGGCACCAAGCTTGCCGAACACGTTGACGGTATGGCCGATTCTTTTGATGCATTAAAAGAGAATGTACTGCCTGGCGGCTCGTCCAAAGAGTCGTTAAAAAACGCTATGGGTTCAGGTTTGCTGCCGGTATTGTCAATAATGGCTGAAGCCACCGCCATGGCGCTGTTTCAGCTGGCTGCCATTATTATGCTGACGTACTTTTTTCTGGTATTTGGCGATACCCTGCTGCGCAATATGGTGCGGGCGCGGCCCTCACTTAACGCCAAGAAGAATCTGCTGTCGATGTTTCACACTATCCGCGATGACATCTCGCGTTATGTGCTGGTAGTGAGTGCTATTAATATCCTGCTGGGCTTAACTACTGCAGTTGTGTTTTACCTGTTAGACGTACCAGACCCTCTGCTGTGGGGCGCGCTGGCCACTATTCTTAATTATGCACCTTATCTTGGCCCTTTTTTATTAACCATACTGCTTACCGGTGTTGGTTTTATTGAGTATCAGCAATGGAGCCAGATTTTGCTGTTACCAGGCGTATTTCTGCTACTGAATGTCATTGAATCACAGCTTATTACTCCGTTAGTGCTGGGTAAACGTTTTAACATGAACCCGCTGCTGGTGGTGATCTGGATGTTTATCTGGGGCTGGATCTGGGGCGCAGTAGGCGTATTGATCGCCATTCCGCTACTGGTATGCCTGAAAATTATTGCCGGCCACCTGAACATAGCACCAAACTGGTTAATATTGCTGGACGATAAAACAGTTAGCTAATACCTCTACACTAGCCATACGCCACATTAGCTCAGCCTTTCTCATATCCAATTTTCTAACTATATGAAAATAATCAGCTTATTTTTTATGCAATTTTCTTTATGCCAACAGCTTGCTTTTATACTGTGCGTCGCCTAGTATATTGCTGTGCATCACACAGTATGTGTTGCACAGTATAGGAAGCAAAGGTTATGACAACTGCACAACTGGATAAAATGCGTTTGGAGCTACGCCGTGGCGTACTGGTGTTGGCAGTGCTGGCATCATTAAAGCAGCCGCATTACGGCTATTCGCTACGCAAGCAACTGCAGGATGGTGGCATTGATATTGACGAAGGTACCTTATACCCGCTGATCCGCCGTTTAGCCGAGCAAGGCCTGCTCGATAGCGAATGGCAGCAAGGCGAAGGGCGTGAGCGGCGCTACTATCAGTTATCAGAGCTGGGGGCAGAACTGCTGAGCCAGCTAACGGACGAATGGCAACATCTTAACAGTGCGCTTGGCGGCTTACTGGGCACAGCATCACAGGAGACTAAATAATGGAACTGGTTAAGCGTTATATCGCTGCAGTGCAGCGCGAATTACCACAAGCAAAGCGCGACGAAATTGGCCGCGAGTTAAACGCCAATATTATGGATCAATTGGATATGTTGTCTGAACAGCAAGGCGAGCTGACCGACACCGATATTGCCGCAGTATTAAAGCAAATGGGCCACCCGCGCACAGTAGCGCAGCAGTTTGTACCACCGCAGCCGCTGATTAGCCCCGGCTATATGGCGCTGTATAAAAACACCTTGTTTATGGTGCTGGGTATTTTGTTTTTGCTACAGGTGGTCGACAGCACCTCAGCCTGGCTAAGTAGCCAGATGAGCTTTTTGCTTTATATGAAAAGCTTAGCCAGCGGTTTTATGCAGGACTCACTGCTGGGCTTTACCAGCATTACCCTGGCATTTTGGTTGATGTCACGGCATGAACCCAAACAGCACAGCCGGTGCGAACAAAGCTGGCAGCCGGAGCAATTACCAAAAGCCGGCCCACACTGGCAGCATATTTCACTGCAGGATATTTTTACTGACCTGGCAACCTATGTATTTTTACTGATCGTGATCTGGTATCCGCTATGGTTGTCGCCGGAGCAATTGGCCAACAGCCGCTTTTTGTTTACCGACAATGCGCATCAACTATTAAAATGGGCCAGCCCGCTGGCGCTGCTTGGTATTGCAAGCAGCCTGTGGCAGTTGCGTAAGCGATTTTGGAGCCAAACCATGTTGCTGGGCAAGATTGTACTGAACGGCGCTTTTGTCGCAGTAATACTGCTGTTAGCTACCTTCAGCCCGCTATTAAAACTTGAGCCTGAAGTTTGGCAAGGTGTATTGCAGTTAGAGCAACTGGAACGTGCCGCCGTTACCGGCCTGGTGATTACAGCCATGTTCCCGCTGTGGGAAATAGTGCGGGATATACTGAGGCTGAAAAAGTTAGGTTAAACCATGCCATGGCCGCCTGCAGGCAGCCTTTGGAGCGGGTGGCGGGAATCGAACCCGTGTCTAAAGCTTGGGAAGCTTTCGTTCTACCATTGAACTACACCCGCAGTGCATTAGTGTGTAAAGCAGAGCGCTAAGTTACTGTACTGCTGGTGCAGCCGTCAACTGCCGTAAAATACTTTTCTATTTCTATCTGTTATAGCGCGCTAGCGTTGCAATTCAGTTGTGGCTATTCACACCTCTAAATTCCGGCTTGGCTATGTAGCAATATGCAACCAAAGGTATTGATGGTAGGTTGCTATACTTTTAGCTGCATTATTGTCACACTGAAAACATCAGATATAAAAAGCATTAAGGGCGTTATATGCGTTTCATTTTAAGTATGTTGATAGGTCTGACGTCTTGCATGGCGCATGCCACGCCACAATTTAGCCAGGCGGAGTGCCAGATGTTAAATGAGCAGCGGCTTGAGATCCGCAGGCAGTTGCGCCAACCCTATAACCCTGATCATGGCCAGCAGTTGCAGGCGCGGCTAAAGGAGCTTGAGCAGTTACTAAAACAACATTGCCGCCAGCCGGTTAAAAATCCGCCTGTGGTAGTGGCGCCGGTGCAGCGGCCGTTACTGTAAAGCGGGCCAGGCCGATAAGCTGCTCTGATTCTGTTACTACTTCTACCCGCCATTTGCCTTCGGCGTTGGCCGGGAAATTTAGTTTATGGCTCCAGGCGCGATAACCAGTGGCGCTACCGCCGGTGATATTCAGCTGAATGCGATCCACTTCTTTGCCATTGTGCAGCCAAACATGAAATATTTGCTCTTTAAGGCCGCGGGGTACCGTTACCGCTGTAAAGCTGTATAAGCCTTGCTGTTGTAGGTCGTGGTTGTTGATCTGGCTGATGCTGTCGCCGGGCTTACGTTGCTCGTAGTCCATTTCGTGCGACAGGCTTATAGCATTAAGGCGCAGGGCTGCCGGGGGCACCCAGCTGCGTAGTTGCCATAAACCAGCGCTAAGTACAGTGAGTAAACAGAGTAAAAACGGCACCCGCCACCAGCGGCCACCCGGCATTATCGCACCCAGGCTGGGTAAGCTCAGCAGCACGGCAATACCCAGGGCGGCGGCCATGCTTTGGCTGGTGGTAAGTTGCATTAATACCGGCAGCACAATTAACAGTACAACAAACAAAGCAAAAGCATGGAACACCACAAACAGGGTGCGATGGGGGGCCAGCTTTTTGTAATACAGCGGATCTACTACAGAAACCAGCGCGCAAAAAATAATCAGTATGGTAAAGGCCGCCTGGCCGTGGTGCCAGCTGGTAACGGCAAGAAAAAACGGTAAGGCGAAAAACAGACTTTCCTGGTGTACTGTTTGCAGGGCAAAACGCACCAGAATGGGCGATAGCGCTATGCCAAAGCGTTGCTCTATGCGCTCGCGTAGCCAGTTATCCAGCAACAGCCACAACCAGCTAAGCAATAAAAGTACGGCAATAATCTGTGCCAGCGATTGTTTGCGTTCAACCAGAATATAACTGGCTACACCAGCGGCAAAGGCCAGCACGGCCATCAAACCAGGCCAGCGCTGCATAAAGGCAATGGTTTTGTGCATCAGGTTTATCGGCGATATCATTCGGGCAACAGCTCCATACTGCCCGCTGGGCGCGGCGCAAATACAACATAATTCAGGCGCAGTAGCATAAGCTGTTTAGCCCCCCGATTGCCAGCGCAGATTAAACTGTTATTGGCTCTTGCACTGGGGGGCTGGCTCAGGTTTGGCTAATCAGCCCCTTACTGGCCATCAGTTGGGCAATTTCAGCTACGCTGGCCGGATCGTCTATGGTTGATGGTACGCTGTAGTCGTTACCATCTGCAATTTGCCGCAGCAGTTTGCGTAAAATTTTTCCGCTGCGGGTTTTGGGCAGGCGTTTTACCACTATGGTTTTTTTAAAGCAGGCCAGGGCGCCTATTTCCTGCCGCACCATGGCTACCAGTTCGGCTTCAAGTATGGTTTCGTCAATGTCGATGCCGTTTTTCAGCAGTACCAGCGCCAGTGGTTGTTGGCCTTTGATAGGCTCGTGAATACCAATAACGCAGCACTCGGCAATAGCCGGGTGGTTAGCGACAATTTGCTCCATTTCGCCGGTAGATAAGCGGTGCCCGGCAACGTTGATCACATCGTCAGTGCGGCCCATAACAAACAGATAACCGTCTTCGTCAATATAGCCGCCATCACCGCTGGCGTAGTAGCCGGGGAAGCTATCCAGGTAGCCGGCGACAAAGCGCTCGTCGTTACCCCAGATAGTGGTTAAACAGCCCGGTGGCAGTGGCAGTGCTATGGCGATAAAACCCTGTTCATTAGCGCGCAGCACTTTGCCGCTGTCGTCCAGTATTTGTACATTAAAGCCCGGCACCGGCACAGTAGCTGAACCGGGTTTGGCGTTCATTAATTCCAGCCCGGCCGGGTTGGCGGCTATGGGCCAGCCGGTCTCAGTTTGCCACCAGTGATCAATAACCGGTTTTTGCAGTTTTTCGGCTACCCACTGGTAAGTGGCCGGGTCCAGCCGTTCACCGGCAACAAACACGGCCCGCAGGGCGGATAAATCATAGTGTTGCAGTGCGGCGTCGGGGTCTTCTTTGCGAATAGCCCGAAACGCAGTGGGCGCGGCAAATAAAATATTGACCTTATACTCAGCACACACGCGCCAAAAGGCGCCGGCATCGGGGGTAAATACCGGTTTACCTTCGTACAATACGCTGGTGCAGCCAGCGATAAGCGGTGCATAAACAATATAAGAGTGGCCGACTACCCAGCCGACATCAGATGCAGCCCAGAACACATCGCCCGGTTTGGCGTTATACACCGCCTGCATACTGTAATTAAGCGCTACCGCGTGGCCGCCGTTGTCGCGCACTACGCCTTTGGGCTTGCCGGTGGTACCAGACGTATACAGCACATACAACGGATCAGTAGATTTTACCGGCACACAGGGCGCGCTTTCAGCTGCGGCCATGGCCTGGCGCCAGTCCAGATCGCGGCCGCTTTGCATTGTTGCCAGCAGTTGTGGCCGCTGATAAATAACGCAGTGTTGTGGTTTATGTTCTGCTTTGCTGATGGCGTCATCCAGCAGCGGTTTGTAGGCGATGAGTTTGCTGATCTCAATACCGCAGGACGCACTGACCACCACTTTGGGTTTGGCGTCGTCTATCCGCATTGCCAGTTCATGGGCTGAAAAACCGCCAAACACCACAGAATGCACGGCGCCTAAACGCGCCACCGCCAGCATGGCAATGGCAGCTTGTGGGATCATTGGCATATAAATGACTACGCGATCGCCTTTGCTCACCCCCAAAGCTTTTAACACCCCGGCAAATTGCGCCACTTCATCGCGCAGTTGGCGGTAACTAAATTGCTGCTTACTGTTGGTTACCGGCGAGTCGTAAATCAGCGCAGTTTGTTCGCCACGGCCTTGCTCAATATGGGTATCCAGCGCCAGATAGGCAGTATTTAGCACGCCGTCGCTAAACCACTGATAATGATGTGCATCTTGTTGCTGCAAAATAGTGCGCGGTGTTTTATACCAGTTTAGTTTAGCGGCCTGCTGCTGCCAGAACGGTTCGGGGGCGTTAATGGCACGTTGATATTCATTGTGATAGAGGCTGTTGGGTGCGCTGGCCATGTTGGTATCCTTACGTCGGTAGTGGTAACGACAATGGCATTACTGTAGCTAAAAATTGCAGTTAACGAACTTAGACTTAAGGTGCATAGACTTTAGGCGTATATCACAAAGTAGTATCGATATTGGCCGTTAAACTTGTGTCAAAGTGGTGCTTGTGGTCTGATCGGGGTATTAACGCAGCAACCTATAGCGATAGCATGGCAATTCAGATTTCAGGTAGTGTGCTTCTTAATGACAATGAACTGGAATGGCAATTTATCCGTTCCAGCGGCGCCGGTGGCCAGCATGTGAATAAGGTATCGACGGCGGCGCAGCTTATTTTTGATATTAACGCCTCCAGTTTGCCGCAGTTTTATAAAGATAAGCTGCTGGCTAAATCAGACCATCGTATTACACAAAGCGGCAAAATTATTATTAAATGCCAGCAAAGCCGCAGCCAGGAGATGAACCGCGAGCAGGCTTTGACGCAGTTTATTGAGCTGGTGCAGTCAGCCGCCAGGGTGGCGAAAAAACGGGTTGCTACCAAAGCTACCTATGGCAGCCAGCAGCGGCGGCTGGAACATAAAAAACAGCGTGGTGCGACCAAGGCTTTGCGCCAGGGGAAGCCGCAGATCTAGTGTGCAGAACGGTGATGGGGTTTATGCGCGAACCGGTTAGCATCCATGCCTTCAACGGTTCGCTTAGGGCAAACCGGTTCTCGCTCCGCGGCAATTGTCGTCGTTATTACAGTGCCCGCGCGCGGATACTTTTACCTTTAATCTTACCCTGTTGGATCAGCTGCAGTGCCAGCTTTACGGCTGTACGTTTTACTGCGACAAAGCTCCAGATATCGTGCAGCTGAATTTTACCCAAGTCGTCATTAGTCAGCTGTTTGCTGGCTGTGAGGGCGCCAACAATATCACCGGCACGGATTTTATGTTTTTTCCCGCCGTCCAGTTGCAGTGTAGCCATTAATGGCTTAGCCGGTTTTAACGTGGCTATGTCCACTGCAGGCAGTTCTGCGGCATCAATTTTGATACCTAAGCCATCTTCCAGCGGGAGCAGTTTACCGGCATCACTGGCGGTAAATAAGCTTAGCGCAATACCGCTTTGGCCGGCGCGGCCGGTGCGGCCGATACGGTGTGTGTGTGTGTCGGCATCGTGCGCCAGCTGGTAGTTAAATACTGCATCGACACTGCTGATATCCAAACCGCGGGCGGCTACGTCGGTCGCTACCAAAATACAGGCGCTGCCATTGGCAAACTGCACCAGGGTTTGGTCACGGTCTTTTTGTTCCATATCACCATGCAGTGCCAGTACGCTAAAACCAAACTGATACAGCGCGTCTGCAACGTCCTGGGTTTCGCGCTTGGTATTGCAAAACACCATGCTGCTTTGGCCCTGATACTGTAGTAATAAGGTACGCAGCGCAATTAAGCGGGCGTTGTTGTCTGCCACCTGGAAAAACTGTTGTTGTATACTGCTGGTGGTGTGCTGCTCGGCTACCGTTACCTGCAGCGGGTTGGTTAGCAGGCGCTCACTTAGCTTGGCAATAGCGGTAGGGTAGGTAGCACTGAACAACAGTGTTTGGCGCTTAGCCGGTGCTTTGGCGATAACGTTATCTAAATCGGCTTGAAAGCCCATTTCCAGCATGCGGTCGGCTTCATCCAGCACCAGCGTGGTTAAATCGTCCAGGTTTAGCCGGCCTTTGTCTAAATGATCAACCACCCGGCCCGGCGTGCCAACAATAATATGGGCGCCATGTTCCAGTGAGCCGATTTGCGGGCCAATAGGTACGCCACCACACAGGGTAAGAATTTTAATATTGTGGATACTGCGTGCAAGTTTACGCAGCTCTGCCGCCACCTGATCGGCCAGCTCGCGCGTGGGGCAAAGTACCAGCGTTTGCACGCGAAAATATTTAACATCTAATTTGGCCAGCAGGCCTAAACCAAAGGCGGCCGTTTTGCCTGAGCCTGTTTTGGCCTGGCCGATAACATCCTGCCCGGCCAGAATTGCCGGCAGTGCCTGCGCCTGGATGGCTGTCATGGCACTGTAGCCTAAATCGTTAAGATTACTGACTAAGGCTTCGGGTAAATTCAGGTTGGAAAAAGAGGTATTGCTCATGCTGGTGCTCCGCAAAATAAAAAACTGCGGGCCTTGGCCTGCAAAAGGGGCGGCATTGTAGCAGAATGGCGCGGCTTTGCATTAGTTTGATGGTGAAAAAAGCAGCTAAGCCTGATGATGTAACTCGCTGCCATCGGTTTGGTCACGCTAACACGCCGTGAACCCATCCATGGGGGCTCGACTCAGGCATCCATGCCTTCAACGGTTAGCTTAGAGCAAACCGATTCTGCTCTGTTCGGATATAACCTGCGATGTGTCCTTTAATGACATCATTGCTTTGGCATTAAATCCAGCAAGGCGATCACAGTGGCTTCTACCCCTTTGGTTACCGCGGGCTCAGGGCTGATTTTAAACAGCGGGCTGTGGTGGCTGGGCACTGCCGGGCCACCGGCTTTCTCGGCAGCAAATGCCTCTGCCGGTGTGCCACCTACGGCAAAGTAAGTGCTGGGGATATAGGGCTTAGTGGTAAAAAACGGGAAGTCTTCTGCACCCATACCTAAGCGTTTGTAGCTCTCATCAAACACCGGTTCGCCCATTTTGGCCGCCCAGGCTTTTTTCAGCCGTTGTGTTAACGGAATATCGTTCACGGTAGGTGGGGTGGGCTCGTCGGTAATGCGTACTTCTGGCAGTTTATCTTCCGGTAAACCGGCAGCCCGGCCCAGGTTTTCGGCTACCCGTTTGATGGCAGCGATTAAATATTCCCGCGTCTCCCAGTTGTCGTTACGCACAGTTAGCTGTAAGTGGGCTTTATCGGAAATAATATTGTGCTTGGTGCCGCTGTGAAAGGCGCCTACGGTAATTAATGCTGGCTCTTTCGGGGCTATTTCACGGCTGACGATGGTTTGCAGTGCCAGTACAATTTGTGCGCCCAGCACTATAGGGTCTTTACCACGGTGTGGGCTGGCGCCATGTGCCCCCACGCCGTGCACAATAATATCCACGCTGTCTACGCCAGAATAGGGCGAGCCTTCTACTGCGACAATTTTGCCGGTTTCAATTTCAGATGAAACATGAAACGCCAGCGCATAATCGGGCTGGCCAAAGCGCCCCCAGATATTGTCCTGCATCATGCCTTTGGCGCCGCCAACCCGTTCTTCTGCCGGTTGGCCCACCAGCATCAGGGTGCCGGACCATTGGTCTTTCATCGCCGCCATGCGCCTTGCCGTGCCTACCAGGCTGGTAATGTGTACGTCGTGGCCACAGGCATGCATAACGGATACTTCATTGCCGTCCCAGTCGGTTTGTTTCGCTTTAGAGGCATAAACCAGGCCGGATTTCTCCTCTACCGGCAAGCCATCCATATCGGCACGCATCATTACCAGCGGGCCGGGGCCGTTTTTCAGCATGGCCACCACGCCGGTTTTACCCACGCCTTCGGTAACGTCAAACCCGGCGTCACGCAGCTCTTTTGCCAGGCGTTTAGCGGTTTGGGTTTCCATATGTGACAGTTCAGGATGTTGGTGAAAATGAGTAAACAGCGCGCCCAGATGTTGCTGGTAATCTTGCTGAATTTGTTCAGGTAAGGAGTTTGCGGCAACAGCACTGAGGCTGCTAAAGCAAAGTAAACTGGCCAGAAGCGTTTTTTTCATTGTTATACCGCCGTTAAGTTTAAAGACGTTATCAACTTAACGGCGCAACGAAAAAAAAACCAGCCTTTGCGACCAACGGTAAAGGCTGAGCGGTATTAACCGGTTTCGGTTTTGCTCTCCAGCGATGGGGTATTACGCTCGGTGGATTCTGTTTTAGGCAGGCTAATGACCTGTTCCGTAGAGGTTGGCATGGTTTTACCAATAAAGCTGCCACCGCGCTCAATGCTCAAATCGTCGCAATGGATCACGCCGTGCGCTTTGCCCTGCGGCAATATTTCAACGCTATTGGCAAAGCAATCGCCTTCAAATAAACCGTTAATAATCACTTTGTCGGCAGTAAGCTCGCCTTTTATGCGGCCAGTGCCACTGATCACTAAGGTTTTTTCGCTGACAATTTTACCTTCGACATAACCGTCTACCTGCATATCGCAGCTTAGTCGGAGACTGCCGTTAACTGTGCATCCTTGTGCAACGACAGTTGTAACTGCGTGCTTGCCTTGGTTTCCAGCATGCTGACTAAAGAATCCCATTTAATGCTCCTTTCCTTCTCAAACACCAGATCGAAATTAGTGGCATCCCAGTCCATAAAGCTTTGTGGATTAAGTGCCCGATCAAGGAAATGTACTTCGTAATGTAAATGTGGTGCGGTAGATAAACCGGTATTGCCGGAGGTGGCGATTAGCTCGCCTTTATGCACAAAGTGGCCACTTTTCACTTTAAAAGAATCCAGATGTGCATAGAGTGTTGAAAAACCAAACGCATGGCGGATTTTTAACAGGTTACCGTAGCCTTGTTTATTCGGCCGGACAACTTCAACCACGCCATCAGCCGGTGCATAAATAGGCGTGCCGCGGCTGGCGGATAAATCTACCCCTTTGTGGTGCTGCTGTTTGCCAATAATAGGGTGTTCGCGTACACCAAAGCGTGACGAGCGGCGCCTGAACTCCAGCGGTGAACCGTTAGGTACCAGTTGTAGCATCGCCAGGCGTGCTGCCGAGTTAACGCTGGCAGTATCAAGCCGGTTTTCTAAATTTTGCGGATATTGCTGCTCTAATCCCAGTGCCAGTTCTATTTCACCAACGCGGTTTACTACCTGCAGCATTTCGTCTTGTTTGGTGTTTAGCTCAAGCTCCAACTGCTGTTTGCTGTTGTTCAGCATATCAATTTCTGCCCGCAGGCTGGCGGCTTGTTCGGTAAGCGCGGTACGCTGGTGCTGGCTTTTATCCACAGTGCGCAGCAGGTAATCTATAACGGCAGCGGTAATTATCAGGCCAAACAGCATGGCCCACATAGCAATAACGGCGTTGCGTTTAAACAGTTTGCTGACGTTAAAATGGCGGGTCCCATTGATGGTTGAGACAGAAATGATAATACGATCTTTCATTCAGGCCGGTCGCTCTCAATGGAAAAAATTCTGACAGTCGGTAAAAATATGTGGCTTTGCGCTCAGTGTCAAGAATTTACTGCAGGTGCTAATGGGCTGTTACTAACCGGCACAATGCAATTCGCCAAAGTGGGGGCTTGATCTGAATTAAGTTTTTTGCCGTTAAGCAGGGTAAATGCTGAAGGAAAAAGTAACCGCTGTTGGCAGGAGTTGCCGGCCTTTGCCGGCCGGCTTTTTGGTGTAGCTTATTAGTGACCGGCGTGACCATCAATGCCATGCACATGGCCATGGCTGAGTTCTTCTTCGGTGGCATCACGTACCAGCAGTACTTCAACGTCAAAGCTTAAATCGATACCAGATAACGGGTGGTTACCATCAACCACGACTTCATCTTCGGTTACTTCCAGCACGATAACCGATTGCTCACGGCCATCCGGGCCGGCGGCACGAAAACGCATACCCACGGCAACGTCCATACCTTCAAACATGGTTTTTGGTACGGCCTGCGTGAGTGCATCATGGCGCTCGCCATAAGCCTCTGCAGCTGCAATATCGGCTTTAAATTTGTCACCGGCGGCTTTGCCGGTTAACGCCTGCTCTAAACCCGGAATAAGTGAACCGTGGCCAAATAAGAAGACTAAAGGCTCGCCGCCAACGGAAGAATCCAGTTCGTTACCTTGTGGATCGGTAACGGTGTAGTGCATGGCGACAACTTTGTCCTGAGATATGGTCATGAAAACCTCTTTAATTTAACGAGTAAGGTAACGGCACTATGCGCAGTGCCGGGGCACTGTCGCTGCTAAGCCGTAATGAGTCTGCCGGTGTTATGTCGTAAGGTAATACCGCAATTAACCATAATTGGTTATGAATGTTTGCTGCATTGACAACCTGGCCGCTCCGGCGCCAGTTCTCACCTAGTTGAATTTCTATATCAGTGCCAGCTTTTGGCACTTCGTCTGTGTCGGCTGTTAAAATGTACGCGGCTCTTTTATTACCGCCACGGTATTTCAGCCGGGCCACTGTTTCCTGGCCGATATAGCAGCCTTTGGTAAAACTAATGGCATCTAATGCTTGTAAGTTAAGCATTTGCGGCACAAATTCGCCAATTAAACCCTGTTCCAGATAACTAAAACCATGCTGAATATGCTGTGCCAGCCAGACGTTAGGCGCAGCAAAGGGCAGTTTTTGCTGCATTAGCTGCTGGGCTTCTGCTACAGGCAGCAACAGTATAAAATGGTCGGCAGCCAGTGCCAGCAATAAGGCATTGTTGTACCGGGCCAGTTCGCCGCGCTGTGGCAGGGTAAAGCCCAGCTGCGAAATCAGTGTTGCTGCATTTTCTCCACCCAGACCAAATATGGCAAAGTGTTGCTGGCCAGCTTCGAAACTGACTTTAGAAAACACGCCAAATTTTTTCCACTGCGCGCCAGAGGCGTTAAGTTCGTCCCGAAAGGCAATGCTGATAAGCTGCTCAGCATGGCTGACCAGATAAAACTGTGACCACATTTTACCCTTGGCGTCGCAGTGGGCACCGTGCAGAAAATTATCGTCGTTTAGCTGATCTAAATCGCAGGTGGTTTGGCCCTGCAAATATTTGCGGTTGTCTGGCCCGCTGATCATCAGGCTTTCAAATGCAGGTAGCGGTGAAATAAAAGCGCCCTGAACCTGAGTGGACAATGCGGCGTATTGTTCTGCTGTTAACCAGGATGTATGCATAATGTGCCGTAGCGAAGCTCAGTATTAAAACGAATATTGCTATCATTGGGGGAAAGCCGGAAAAGCTCAACCCCGTTTGCTAATTTTTGTTAGAATCAGCGGCTATGCTGTCGGGATCGATATATCAAAGCGCTATTTGCAAAGGAAACATATGGCAGAGTTAATGATTAAACCAAGGTTACGCTGGGCGTGTCGTCGCGGCATGCTGGAGCTTGATGTATTGCTGGCACCTTTTGTGGAAGACGGTTACGATGCGCTGACACTACAGCAAAAACAGGATTTTGAGCGTTTGCTGGCGTGTGATGATCCAGACTTATTTTCCTGGTTTATGGGCCATGCCAAATCGTCTGATGCTGCTATTCAGGCGTTGATCCAGGTTATTCTGGATCGTGTCCGCGTATAACCTCTGTTTGTCAGCCAGCCGGTTGTGTCAGCGTGGCATGTTGCTGCTGGCGGCACTGCCGGTGCTGGTATTGGCAGTTACGCCGCTGGGGGTAACCGGAGTTATCCTGGTTGCTGTGGTACTACCGCTATTTTACTGGCACTGGTACGGTGTTTTGCAACAACTGCAGCATAGTGCCACGCTAACCATAACCGATAACAGCCAACTGCACTGGTTTAACAGCGCCCTACCACCTGGCCGGTTGTTGTCCGGTGGCCTGGTTAGCCAGCATATGCTGCGGTTGCAGTGGCAGGCCGATACCGATCAGCGCTGCTACCGTAAGTGGATTTTCGCCGATCAATGCTCTGAGGCGCAGTTTCGGGCGTTGGCCAGAGCCATCAGCCAGCAAAACTGGCAGTCAGGCTCTGGCGTGTAGCTAACTTTAAACGCTGGTTTTGGGCGTAAGTACAGTTGGCTTGCTGTCGGGCTGGGTGTCCGGGTAGTCCAGGTTGTAATGCAGGCCCCGGCTTTCTTTACGCTGCAGCGCGCAGTGGATGATCAGCTCGGCTACCTGCACCAGATTACGCAGCTCCAGTAAATTATGGCTGACACGGAAATGGCTGTAATACTCGTGAATTTCCCGCTGCAGTAACTCAACCCGGTGCAGTGCGCGTTCCAGCCGTTTGTTGGTGCGCACTATGCCAACGTAATCCCACATAAATAACCGCAGCTCATGCCAGTTGTGGGTAATCACCACTTCTTCGTCTGAATCGCTGACACGGCTGTCATCCCACGGCGGCAATACTGGCAGCTCGCTGCTGCTATCTAATTCTGCCAGTATATGGCTGGCCGCAGCCTGCGCAAACACCACACATTCAAGTAGCGAATTGCTGGCCATACGGTTAGCGCCGTGCAAGCCGGTGTAGGCCACTTCGCCAATGGCATACAGGTTATCAATATCAGTCTGGCCATTTAAGTTAGTCATTACGCCACCACAGGTGTAATGCGCGGCCGGTACCACCGGAATCGGTTGACGGGTGATATCAATACCGACGCTTAAGCATTTGGCGTAAATGGTAGGGAAGTGCTCAATAACGAAGTCTTTCGGTTTATGGCTGATATCCAGATAAACACAGTTAGCGCCAAGGCGTTTCATTTCATAGTCGATAGCGCGGGCAACGATATCGCGCGGCGCGAGTTCAGCGCGCTCGTCAAAATCCGGCATAAAGCGGCTGCCATCCGGCCGTTTTAAATAAGCGCCTTCACCGCGCATGGCTTCGGTAATTAAAAAATTAGGCGCATCCGGGTGGTACAAACTGGTGGGGTGAAACTGGTTGAATTCCATGTTAGCTACCCGGCAGCCGGCGCGCCAGGCCATGGCTATGCCATCGCCGCTGGCCACATCGGGGTTGCTGGTATACAGATACACCTTGCTGGCACCACCGGTAGCCAAGGCAATAAAGCGGGCACGCACCAGCTCAACTTTTGCATCTTCTTTGTTCCAGACATAGGCGCCATAGCAGCGCTTTGCATCGCGGCCAATTTTACGGCCGTTAATTAAGTCGATGGCGTTGTAGTTTTCCAGCAGTTGAATATTAGGATGGGTTTTAACCTGATCTACTAAGGTGATCTGTACGGCCTGGCCAGTGGCATCGGCAGCATGCAAAATGCGCCGGTGGCTGTGGCCACCTTCACGGGTTAGGTGATACTTCAGGCTGCCGTCTTCATCTTTGTACTGATCAAACGGCACGCCCTGGGCAATCAGCCATTCCATCGCAGCTTTGGCATTGCCGGCGGTAAACTGCACTGCCGCTTCGTCACACAAACCGGCACCGGCTATCAGGGTGTCATCAACATGCGATGCAATACTGTCGTTTTCATCAAACACAGCAGCTATGCCACCCTGAGCATATAGCGTAGAGCCTTCACGTAGCGGGCCTTTACTGAGTACCAGCACACGGGCTTTGTCTGCCAGTTGCAGCGCCAGCGACAATCCGGCAGCACCGCTGCCGATAATTAATACATCACAGAGATATTCTTTTGCTTGCGTCATGCGATACACTTGCCATCAGTCAATGTCGGGCTATTGTAGCTTTTTTGCCAAACTTAGCAGAACTATTTCTGTGCAGCAGAGTCATAGCAACACGCTAGACCAGCGCCAGTTAATAGAACGATTAGTATTACAGGGGATCAGCTCGGATATGAGCGAGCAAGAATTGGACTGGCAGATTGTCCAGCGTGTACAACAAGGCGATAAAGCGGCGTTTAATGTATTGGTGCGAAAATATCAGCACCGGATTGCGAACTTAATTTCCCGTTATGTCTCTAACCACGGAGACGTAGCAGATGTCGCGCAGGAAGCCTTTATTAAAGCCTATAGGGCTATCCCGGGGTTTCGTGGCGAAAGCGCGTTTTATACCTGGCTTTACCGTATTGCGGTAAACAGTGCTAAGAATTATCTGGTTGCTAATGGCCGTAAGCCACCGGCAACAGACGTTGATGCGGAAGATGCTGAATATTTTGAAGGCAGCGATGCATTAAAGGAACAAGATTCACCGGAAAAGTTGTTATTGTCCGATGAAATTCGTAATGTGGTGTTCAGCACCATTGAAAAATTGCCCGACGAACTTCGCACTGCTATTACGCTGCGTGAACTTGAAGGGTTAAGCTATGAAGAAATTGCGGAAGTAATGGGGTGCCCGATAGGCACCGTCAGAAGCCGTATCTTCCGGGCACGTGAGGCAATTGATTTGCAGCTTAAGCCGTTAATAAGCTAGCAGTCAGGGCAAAAACCAGTAATTTTAAGACAGGAAACATTATGTCGTCAGAAAATCAGGATTGGCTCTCTGCTGCCAGTGATAACCAGCCACTGAGTAAAGCACAGCTGGACAGCTTGCTTAATGATGCTCAGTTGCAACACCAGTTTGAACGCTATCACTTGATCGGCGCTGTGTTACGTCGTGAACCGCAAAGCCCGATAACGGCTGATTTTGCAGACAACTTTGCTGCCCAGTTGGCTGATGAGCCGGTGTATCAGTTGCAATCTGATCGTAACCTGCTAAAACGTTTACGTAATACTGTGTCAGTTGCTGCTAATGGCCGCTGGTTACAGCCTGTCGCCCAGGGTGCAGTAGCTGCCGGTGTCGCATTAATGGCCGTGTTTGGTGTGCAGCAATATCAGCAGTCACCACAGCAGGACGCCTTTGCACCTTTACCTGTGTTACAAACCCAGCCGATAGCAGGTTTTGCCACGCCGGTAAGTTTAAGCCAGACCACCGTTAACGACCGTTTTGCCGAGCAGGAACAGCAGGCAATGCTGGAGCAACAAAAACGCCTGCAGGCGCTGTTAAATGCGCATCGCCAACAGGTACGGGTGATGGAACACTCTCAGCAGGCTAATCACAATAGCAATAAGGCTGATGGAAAAGATCAAAACGAGCAACAATGATGCGATTTGCTGGCTTTTGTAGTGCCATAGTGTTGGTTGTAATCTCCGGGGTTGCTCAAGCCGAGCAATCTGCCTGGGCCTTGTTTGATAAAGTACAAAATGCGGTAAAACAGTATAATTTCGACACCTCTTTTGTGGTATTAAAAGGCAGTAAAGTAGACACTTACCGCTGGATACATGGCCGCACCGCTGAGCAGGAAATTGAACACCTTATTCCACTGGATACCAACGGCGTAGATATTCTGCGCCGCGATAGCCAGATTTATTATTTGCTGACCGACCGGCCTGCCTTTGTTACTCAAGGCGCCAGTATTCCTGAATTACCGGCATTGCTGTTTGAAGCAAAAGACAATATCACCCGGCTGTATAATGCTGTTGCGGGCAGCAGTTTGGTGATGTCTGGCCGCAGTGCACAATTACTGCGCCTGACTGCCAAAGACGCTGGCCGTTACAGTTACTGGTTATGGTTAGACGACGAAACTGGTTTTCCGCTACGTATCGACACCTTATCTGAACAGCAAACCGCGCTGGAGCGCTGGTTGGTTACTCATATGCAAATTAGCCCTGAACTGCCGGAGAACTTAAATGCGCTGATAGCAGCTGAGTTGCCGCAACCGGCAGATACTGCAACTAAGGCTGCGCCGCAAGCCCGACATAAACTGAACTGGTTGCCGCAAGGATACCAGCCTGTTGTTGACCCGGCAGGTATTCCACAGCTTGAAAGCAGTTTGTTAAGCTATTGGCTGCTAAGTGATGGTTTGCATCAGGTGTCGGTTTTTGTGCAAAATTCACAACAATTGCCTACCCAGGCTTACCGTGACGGTGCCACGACGATTTATGTGCAAACCAGTAATCAGCTGGAAGTCACTGTTATCGGCCCGGTGAGTATTGAAACTGCCCGTCAGTTGGCAGCAGCAGTGCACTGATGGTAGAAGAAATTGCGACTGTGGCAGCGTGCGAGGGCAACGGGGTTTGGTTAACCAGCACACCTGTTGCCAGTTGCAATGCTTGCAACGTCAGCGATGATTGCGGCACCGGCATAGTAGCGAAAACCCTGACACCCAGACAGCAACGTTTTTTTGTTCCCACCGCCTTGACGTTACTACCCGGAGAGCAGGTTAAAATTGGCCTGAATGAGCAAAGCCTGATCATGGCTGCACTGATGGTATATTTGTTGCCTTTAGTGTTGCTGTTGCTGCTGGCGCTGCTTGGTAACGCAGTGGGTTTAGCCGAAGGCTGGGTTATGCTGTTGGCTCTGGTTGGCACCGCAAGCGGTTTTATGCTGGCCAGGCGTTATGGCCAGCAGCAGGAAAAACATACCCAGATTGTTATCCTCGAAGTTCTGCCTTCACTTGGTGTACAACAACACGCGCTGTCCTAACACTTTTATCTGCACTACTTTGATCGCCAATACTTTTGCCTGCATGATAGCGCAGCGCTTTGAATAACACATAGCAAGCTGCCGCCGGATAGAGTACAATTCGCGCTAATTTTCGGAATAACCCGCGTCAGCGCAGGAGGTTGCGACTTGTCGTTATCGAGTTTGCTGCTTTGCGTTACGCCCTCAGTTTTGCGGACAACATGCCTAAACTAAATCACATCAGAAACTTTTCTATTATTGCCCATATCGACCATGGTAAATCGACGCTGTCTGATCGTTTAATTCAGTATTGTGGTGGTTTATCTGATCGTGAAATGCAGCAGCAGGTGCTGGACTCAATGGATCTCGAGCGTGAGCGCGGTATTACCATTAAAGCTCAGAGTGTTACGCTGTATTACCCGGCTGATGATGGTAATACTTATCAGCTGAATTTTATCGATACACCTGGCCATGTTGACTTTACTTATGAAGTTAGCCGGTCGCTGGCGGCCTGCGAAGGTGCACTGCTGGTGGTAGACGCTGGCCAGGGCGTTGAAGCGCAAACGGTGGCAAACTGCTATACCGCGCTGGAAATGAATTTAGAAGTATTACCGGTACTGAATAAAATTGATTTGCCACAGGCAGAACCAGACCGCGTAGCAGAAGAAATAGAAGATATTATCGGCATTGAAGCCATAGGTGCTGTGCAGTGTTCAGCCAAAACCGGGCTAGGCATAAAAGATGTGCTGGAAACCATTGTTAAGAAAATTCCGCCACCGGAAGGTGAGCCGGAACAGCCAACCCAGGCACTGATTATCGATTCGTGGTTTGATGCCTATCAGGGCGTAGTATCACTGGTGCGGGTAAAACACGGCAGCATTAAAGCCAAAGACAAAATTAAAGTAATGTCTACCGGCCAGAGCTACGAAGTAGACAAAGTAGGCGTATTTAGCCCCAAAGCCACTAACACCGGTGAGTTGAAAACCGGTGAAGTAGGTTTTGTTATCGCCGGTATTAAAGAGATTAAAGGTGCGCCGGTAGGCGATACTTTAACGCTGGCAAAAAACAGCGCCGAAAAACCGCTGCCGGGCTTTAAGCGTATTAAACCGCAGGTGTATGCCGGTGTATTCCCGGTATCCAGTGACGATTATGAAGATTTCCGTGATGCGCTGGCCAAACTAAGTCTGAATGACTCATCATTGTTTTATGAGCCGGAAAACTCTGGCGCACTGGGCTTTGGTTTCCGTATTGGTTTCCTTGGCATGCTGCACATGGAAATTATTCAGGAGCGCTTAGAGCGTGAGTACGATCTGGATTTAATTACCACGGCACCAACAGTAGTATACGAAGTGCTGAAAAAGAACGGCGAAACCGTAATGGTAGACAACCCCAGCGCTTTGCCTGCCGTAAATGATATTGATGAAATTCGCGAGCCAATTGTTGAAGCACATATCCTGGTGCCACAAGAATATTTGGGTAACGTGATTACTCTGTGTATTGAAAAGCGCGGTGTGCAGAAGAATATGAGCTATCACGGCCGTCAGGTTGCGGTGGTGTATGAGCTACCGATGGCCGAAGTGGTAATGGACTTCTTTGACCGCTTAAAGTCGACCAGCCGTGGCTATGCCTCACTGGATTACAGCTTTAAGCGCTTCCAAACCTCGAATATGCAGCGGGTAGATATTTTGATTAACGGCGAGCGTGTAGATGCGCTGGCCATTATCAGCCATATCGATTTTGCTCAGGGCCGCGGTCGGCAACTGGCAGAAAAATTAAAAGAGCTGATCCCACGGCAGATGTTCGATATCGCTATTCAGGCAGCTATCGGTAACCACGTTATTGCCCGCACCACCATTAAGCAGATGCGTAAAAACGTATTGGCGAAATGTTATGGCGGTGATATCAGCCGGAAGAAAAAGCTGCTGCAAAAGCAAAAAGACGGTAAAAAACGCATGAAGCAGGTAGGTAATGTGGAAGTTCCACAAGAGGCCTTCCTCGCCATTCTGAAAGTAGGTAAATAAATAAGGGATTTACATGGCAGGTTATTTTGCAATCTTCCTGGTGTTATTGACACTGGCCAGCGGTTTAATCTGGTTATTAGATGCTTTGGTGCTGGCACCAAAGCGGCAGCAAAAACTGGCGGGCGCACAAAGCGCTGCCGGTGGTCAGCTACCGCTTGAAGCCGGTGAAGAGCTGCTCAAAGAGCCGCAACTGGTTGAAACAGCAAAATCTATTTTTCCTGTTATTGCTCTGATCACTATTTTCCGCTCTTTTATTTATGAGCCGTTTCAGATCCCATCAGGTTCGATGATGCCAACCCTGCTGGTCGGCGATTTTATTCTGGTAGAGAAATTCTCTTACGATGTAAAAGACCCGGTATGGCGTAAAACCTTATACAGCAATAACAAACCGCAGCGGGGCGATGTGGCGGTGTTTAAATACCCCGAGCAACCCACCATCGACTATATTAAGCGGGTTATAGGTGTGCCGGGCGACAGAGTTATTTACCGCAATAAACAACTATTTATTGAAAAAGCCTGCACCGGTGCAGAGCAGGCCGACTGCGACAAGCTGGAAATGGTAGAACTGAGCCTGAAAAACGAGGGCGAGTTTTACCATGATCAAAGCCCGCAACGCCGTTACACCGAACAGCTTGGCCAGGTTACGCACGATATTCTGCAAACCCCGGCGCGGCGCGAGCATACCGAATTTTTCTTTAAACAGCGCGGCACGGCAATTGACGAATTCGTTGTACCGGAAGGCCATTATTTTGTGCTCGGAGATAACCGCGATAACAGCCGTGATGGCCGTTTCTGGGGGTTTGTACCAGAGCACAATATGGTAGGCAAAGCGGTGTTTATCTGGATGAGTTTTGAATTTAATGAGGACCCTAACAGCTGGGTGCCGGGTTGGGTGCCAACAGGCGTACGTTTTGACCGGCTGGGCCCTATTCACTAAGCTGTACACGTACCACTAAGAGACAAGCATGCAAAAATCGTTAACTCCACTGATGGCCCGTTTGGGCTATCAGTTTCAACAACCGGCGCTGCTGGAACAAGCGCTAACCCACCGCAGCTGTAAAGGCCAGCACAATGAACGGCTGGAGTTTCTTGGTGACGCAATACTAAGCTTAGTGATTGCTGAAACCTTATATGACAACTTCCCCAAAGCACGCGAAGGCGATTTAACCCGCATGCGCGCAGCGCTGGTTAAAGGCGTCACTCTGGCCGAAATTGCGCAGGAGCTGCGGTTGTCAGACTATTTGCGGCTGGGGCCGGGTGAGCTTAAAAGCGGTGGTTTTCGCCGGGAATCTATTTTAGCTGACACTGTTGAAGCCATTTTGGGTGCTATATACCTTGATACCGGTATGGCCGCCTGTAAAGAGCGCATTCTGCTGTGGTTCGGTACGCGGCTTGACACTATTACACCTGGCGAGCAGAAAGACTCTAAAACCCTGTTGCAGGAATACCTGCAAGGGCTACGCTTAGCTCTGCCGTTATACGATGTGATAGCCACTGCTGGCGAAGCGCATCAGCAAACCTTTACCGTGCGCTGCACCATAGCCGGCATGGCACCTTTTACCGCTACCGGCAGTTCACGCCGTAAGGCAGAGCAAGACGCCGCTCATATGGCGCTGGAAAAAATTAAGCATGACAGATAATACTCAGGCGCCAACCTATGCTGCTTTGGTGGCGATAGTGGGCCGGCCTAATGTGGGTAAATCAACATTACTGAACAAGCTGGTAGGGCAAAAAGTCAGTATTACTTCAAAAAAACCACAAACTACCCGCCATCGTATTGTTGGTATAGATACCCGTGACAATTACCAGACGGTGTATGTAGACACCCCGGGCCTGCACAGCGAAGAAAAACGCGCCATTAACCGGCTGATGAACAAAGCCGCTGCCAGCTCTATTTTAGATGTCGAGTTTGTGCTGTTTGTCGTGGAAGGCACGCGCTGGACCGACGATGATCAGATGGTGCTGAACCGGCTGATTGCATCGAAAAAACCGGTGATCCTGGTGGTAAACAAAGTGGATCTGTACCGCGATAAAGACACCCTGTTGCCGCATTTACAATGGTTGGGCGCGCAGCTGAACTTTGTTGACGTAGTGCCACTGTCGGCGGAAACCGGCGACAACGTCGAGGCGTTACGGGCTGTGGTAAAACAGCATTTACCTGTATGCGAGTTTTTCTTCCCGGACGACTATATCACCGACCGCTCCATGCGTTTTATGGCAGCAGAAATTGTGCGCGAAAAGCTGATGCGCTTTTTAGGCGACGAGCTGCCGTACTCGGTTACGGTTGAGATTGAACGTTTTAAATGGGAAGAAAAGCACTACCATATCGCCGCGCTGGTGCTGGTTGAGCGCGACAGCCAAAAACGCATGGTAATTGGTAATAAAGGTGAGCGGATAAAAACCATTGCCACTGAAGCCCGTATAGATATGGCCGCAATGCTGGAGCAACCGGTCTTTTTGCAGGTATGGGTTAAGGTGAAATCTGGCTGGGCTGATGACGAGCGAGCCTTACGCAGCCTGGGCTACGGCGAAGATTAAGGCGTTATGCACGCTGAGCTTTGGCCTGCTTTTATTTTGCATAGCCGCCAGCTTGGTGAAGACAAGCTGATTTTGCAATTATTGCTGCCAGAGCAGGGGCGTATTTCTGCGGTAGTACGTAAACGCCAGGGTAAACAGCGGCTGGCATTGCAGCCGTTTCAGCAGTTTATGCTGCAGCTTAGCGGCCGTAATGAGCTAAAAACGGTAAAAAGCATTGATGAAGCCGCAGCGGCTTTTTTATTTAGCGGCAAGGTGCTGTATAGCGGCATTTACCTCAATGAACTGGTATGCCGTTTGTGGCCGGATAACCTGGCGGCTGAGCAACTGTTTAATGTTTATCAGCACAGCCTGCAACAGCTTATGCTGGTGCAGCAGGGCAGCGCCGAGCTTGAACCCTGTTTACGTGAATTTGAATTTGCGCTGCTAACTGAGCTTGGCCAGCCGATAGACTGGCAGCAAGATGCGGATGGCAATCCACTGGAAGCAGCTTTGTGTTATCAGTGGCAACATGAGCAAGGTTTTGTTGTGGCGGCAAATGGCGTTAAAGCACAGCATTTATTAAATATTGGCAATGGCCAGTGGCAAAGCGCTGATACCCGGCGCTGTGCCAAACAGTTAAGCCGGCAAATTCTGGCACCTCTGCTTGGCAGCAAACCATTGGCCAGCAGGGCGCTGTTTGAAGGCGGCTGATTTACATTTTTATCCTCCGGAGTCTGGTATGCACAACCCTATTTTTCTTGGTGTTAATATTGACCACGTTGCTACGTTGCGTCAGGCCCGCGGCACCTATTATCCTGAGCCGGTGCATGCAGCCTTAATGGCAGAGCAGGCAGGTGCCGATGGCATTACCGTGCACTTGCGCGAAGACCGCCGGCATATTGTTGATCGCGATGTGTTTGTATTGCGCCAGACCATTGCCACCCGGCTGAATTTTGAAATGGCGGTGACCGATGAAATGCTGGCAATAGCCACTGAGCTTAAACCGCATTTTGCCTGTTTTGTGCCGGAAAAACGCCAGGAGCTGACCACTGAAGGCGGGTTAGAAGTTGCAGGCCAGTTAAGCCGTATTACCGAAGCGGTGAGCCAGATGCATCAGCAGGACATTCTGGTGTCGCTGTTTATTGATGCTGATCATCGCCAGATTGAAGCTGCAGCCAAAGCCGGCGCGCCTTATATTGAAATTCATACCGGGAAATATGCCGAGACTAAAGATGCCGCAGTGCAGGCTGCAGAGCTTGCGCGCATTCGTGAGGCCGCTGAGTTTGCTTCGTCTTTAGGTTTAATTGTTAATGCCGGCCATGGTTTGCATTACCATAACGTACAGCCTATTGCGGCTATACCGCAAATGCATGAGCTGAATATTGGCCATGCCATTGTGGCCCGTGCTGTGTTTAGTGGCCTGGATGCCGCGGTACGCGAAATGAAACGTTTAATGGTTGAGGCGCGCCGCTAAATGGCAATTGTTGGCCTTGGCACTGATATTGTTGAAATTGCCCGTATTGAGCAGAGCCTGGCCCGCAGCCCGGCGCTGGTAAAGCGGGTGCTGACAACCGACGAGCAGGCTATTTATGCCGGTTTGGCTGATAACCACCCGGCCAATGCTGCGCGTTATTTTGCCAAGCGTTTTGCCGCCAAAGAAGCCGCTGCCAAAGCGCTGGGTACCGGCATTGGCAGAGGGGTGTCGTTTCAGCATATCAGTATCAGTAATAACGCCGATGGTGCACCAAAGCTGGCCTTAACTGATTATGCCAGCGAACTGGCCGCCACTATGGGTGTCAGCCATATTTGGCTATCTATTACGGATGAGCAGGCTTATGCCGCCGCAACCGTCATTCTGGAGCGGCAGTAACGTTTTACCAGTCAGACCATTGCTGACTTTCCTGCCACAGCGCCTGTAGCACATCATCCATTTCAAGCAACTCGGGCTCCAGTTCAGCCAGGCTTTTGCCTTGCTTTAGCTGGGTTTCCAGCAGTTCTGCCAGATTTTTCAGCCGTGGCACGCCGGTATAACAGCAGGCGCCATGCAATTTATGCACTTGCTGCAATACCTGGTTTTCATCATGTAATGCCAGTGCCTGTTGCAACGCATTGCGGGTTGGCGTAATGCTGGCGATCAGCATTTGCAGCATCTCTTTCATTAAATCGTGCTTGCCTCCGGCCCGCTCTATGGCAGTGGACCAGTGTATCAGTTTGCTGTTAGGCCATACCGGGGTGATGTGTTGCAAACGGCTGGCAGGGCAAAACTCCTGTAAGCTACAATGCAGCATAGTTTCATCCAGTGGCTTACTTAAAAATTCATCAAAGCCCAGTGTTAGTAAGCGGTCCCGTTCACCGTCAATGGCCTGGGCCGTTACTGCAATTATCGGGGTGTGTTCGTTCAGCGAGCTTTGCCGGATGCGCTGGCAGGCGGTTACGCCATCCATTACCGGCATATTAATATCCATAAAAATAATATCGTAAGCATGCTGGGTGGCTTTGTGCCAGGCTTCAGCACCGTCGCGGGCAGAATCAATATGGTCAACGTGCTCAGCCAGCAGGGTATTAATTAACTTCAGGTTGGCGTCGTTATCGTCAACGGTCAGCACTTTAAGGCTGACTTTTTTCTGCCTCGCTTGCGGTAATATCGCACTGTACTGTTGCAAATAAGGCTGTGCCAGAGTCAGTGCCAGTTTGCGGATATGTGGTGGTTTAGACAAACAGGCATTCGCACCTGAGCTAAGCAGTGTTTCGCGCAGGTGCGGTGACAAGGTGTTGACCAGTAAGTAGGTATTATTGCACTGTGGTTTTACCTGCTGGATTAAATCCAGCACCTGATTCACCTGATTAATGGCAATAGTACGGCCAATCAGGCCGATATCATAATGTTGCTGATGCGCCAGCGCTTGTTGTAGCTGGCCTTTGGTAGCGCAGGCTGTAACCTGCAGCCCCCAATGATGTAGCAGGCTTAACGTGGCTTCACGTGAATGTTGTTGTGGTTCAAAATACAGCAGGTTTTTGTTGTCCAGTACATCCAGCGGCAGGCTGTCGGCAACCGATAGATGATGGCGCTGGCATTTAAGGGTAAACCAGAAGGTTGAGCCTTCGGCCTGTTTGCTTTCAAAGCCCAGGTTCCCGCCCATAGCCTGTACTAAGCGCTGCGAGATCATCAGGCCAAGGCCCGAGCCGCTTTGGTGGCTGCGTGGATCTTTGCTGGTAAACCCCTGAAACAATAATTGCTGTTGCTCGGTGCTGATACCGCGGCCGGTGTCCTGCACTGAGCAGTGCAGAATAAGCTGATCTTCATTGAGCAAGGTACCCGACACACGAATCACAATACTGCCATGATCGGTAAATTTAATGGCGTTACCGGCGATGTTCATCAGTACCTGCACAAAACGCCCAGGATCAGCAATTAAATCGTCCGGGCAGTCCGGTTCAATCATAAGCACCAGTTCCAGATGCTTATCAAAGGCATTGGCTGCCAGTAACTCAGTGGCGTCGTTCAGTACATCGCGCAGTGAAAACGGCTCAGGGTTAACAGATAAACGGCCTTCTTCCAGCTTGGAAAAATCCAGCACATCATTAACCAGATGCAATAAGCTATTGGCTGATTTCTGAATAGTGGTCAGGTAATCGTGCTGGCTGCTGGACAATTGGGTTTTCAGTAACTGACGGGTAAAACCAATAACCCCGTTTAGAGGGGTACGCAGTTCATGGCTCATTTTGGCTAAGAACTCAGATTTTTGCCGGTTTTCTTCCTGCGCTTTGCGTTTGGCAAAATCAAGCTGAATATTCTGTACTTCCAGTTGCTCCATGCTTTGTTGCAGATCGCTGGTAACCTGCTCAATTTGCTGCTGCATGTCCTGTTCCTGGCTGGCCAGAAAATTACCTAACTGGTTTAAACCCTGTTGCAGCTGGGCTAGCTCCTGTACCATAGCCAGGCTGCGTGGCGCAGTGTTGCCGCTGAGCAGCTGTTGCAAATGAGCCTGTAACTGGTTAACAGGCCGGTGAATGCGGCGCAGTAAATACCATACTGGGATAGCCGCCAGCAGCAGACATGCCAGCAGTATCAGTAGAGCATTAAAGCGCACAGCCTGTTGTTGCAACTGCAACTGAGATTGCTGCAACTGCACCAGCAGATAAGCGGTATCACGCGGTTGCCCCGGCAGAATGCCGGTAGCTAAAGGCTGATATAGCAATAAACTGCTGCCATCAGATATCACCATGTCAGTGTTGTTGAGCAATGTTGGTGCTGCAAGCAGCTGGCTGTTGCTAAAATGCTGCGGGTTGGTGCTGAATATCAGCTGGTTATCGCTGTTGATTAGGCTGATATTGCTAATCAGCGGCGAGTTTAGCCGGTGGCTGTTGTCCAGTAATTGCTGTAGTGCGACAGTGTTGCCCCGGCTGAGTAAGTCCTGGCTGCTGATAGCCAGTGGCAGAGCGATATGCCTGGCGCGATCTGTTAAAGAAAGTGCTAACTCATGATAGCGAACATAGCTAAAATAGCCGACGCAGAATACACTTACCAGTACAGCTGGCAGCAAACTGCAAAGCAGTAACCAGGAACGTAAACCCATTTTCGTCATTGATGCAGGCTGTTTAGTAAATACTCTTGCCGCGATAATGACATAAGACGTCGCGCTTGCCTATAACCCGATAGAGAACCCATGCTTAACCTATATAAAGCCAAACCTAAAGCCAGTTTACTGGGCAAAACTTTTACCTTTCACATAGATGACAGTGACTATGAGGTGCATGGCATTAGCAAGCATGAGCAAAAAATTGCTTTTGTCAGTGCCGCACTGCCGGGTGAGAAAGTGCAGGCTAAGGTATTGGAAGATAAAGCCGGTTTTCTTAAAGCCAGTACGGTAAAAGTGCTGCAGGCCTCAGCGCTGCGTATTACACCGCCTTGTGTTTATGCGACAAGTTGTGGTGGTTGCCAGTTGCAGCATATCAGTGCTGCCAACCAGCGTGAATTAAAGCAGCAGGGCATTGATAACCTGATTCGCCATCAAACCGGTTTAACGTCTTTGCCTTGGCAGCCGATGTTAACGGCTGACGACAGCGGTTATCGCCGTCGTGCCCGCATTGGCATCTGGTATGACAAAAAGCAGCGCCGTCTGAGTGTAGGCTTTCGCCAAAGTGCCGATAAGCAGATTGTAGTGGTAGACCACTGTATGGTGTTATCACCAATGCTGGCACCGGTATTTAAAGTATTAAATCAGGTGTTAAGCCAGCTTAAAGACCCCACCGCGGTAACTCACGCCGAGGTGCTTGAAGCTGACGGCAACGCTTTTGTGATATTGCGGCATATCAAAGCACTTACCGGTGCTGAGCAACAGCTGTTTATCAATGCCTGGCCAGAGGCCGTTTGGCTGGGGGAGTCTGAGCCGGGTATATTCAACTATTGGCAGCAGCCTGTTGTGCCACAGTACCAATTGGCCGAGCAACAGCTTAGCCTGCAGTTTGCACCAGATGACTTTATTCAGGTTAATGCCGCACTCAACCAACAAATGGTGACACAGGCGGTTAACTGGCTGAATATCTCTGCAAATGATACCGTGCTGGATTTATATTCCGGCATTGGTAATTTTACTCTGGCACTGGCGCAGCGTGCCAAAACAGTGCGCGCAGTAGAAGGTGTTGCCAAAATGGTGCAACAACTGGCAACCAATGCTAAGTTAAACGGTCTTAGCAACGTAGAAGCGTATCAGGCCGATTTACACCTGAGCTGGCCAAAAGCGCAGTGGAATAAGCCGGTTTATACCAAAGTGCTGCTGGATCCTGCCCGCGCTGGCGCGCAGGGGGCCACAGAGCAAATAGCAAAGCTAAAACCGGCACAGATATTGTACGTGTCGTGCAATGCCGCCACCTTCGCCCGTGATGCCAGAGTATTGCTGCAAAACGGCTACAAGCTGGATAAAATATGTGGTGTTGATATGTTTGCGCATACCAGCCATCTTGAATTAATGGCGTTGTTCAGCCGGTAGTAAAAAAGAGGGAACAGCACATGGTTAGGGTTCGCCAGTCGCACAGCACTGATTATAACAGTGGTGAAACGCTGGAATGGTTATGCTCACTGGGGCTGACTGAGAAAAAGATCAGCAGTTTAATGGCCGCGGCCGAGTGGCTGAAGCAGCATCAACTGGTAGAGCCGATACTTGCTGTGCGCACCGGCTGGGAGATGGTCGAAATTCTGGCTGAGTTGCGTATGGACAGCGACTCTTTGCTGGCTGCTTTATTATTCCCGTTACTGGAAGCCGGGCTGGTCAGCCTTGAACAGCTGGAACCGGCGTTTCCGTCCAATGTATTAATCATGCTGCGCGCAGTACAGCAGATGGAAGCTATCCGTAGTATTCCTACCGGGCCTAATCAGAGTGTTAACCCGCAGCAGGCTGATAACCTGCGCCGTATGTTGTTGGCAATGGTAGAAGATGTGCGTGCCGTGGTCATTAAACTGGCGGCGCAAATTTGTTACCTGCGTGAGGTGAAGAACGCCGACGAAGAAACGCGGGTACTGGCTGCCAAAGAAACCAACGCGATTTTTGCCCCGCTGGCCAACCGCTTAGGTATAGGCCAGATCAAATGGGAGCTGGAAGACTTCGCGTTTCGGTATTTACATCCGCAACTGTACAAACAAATTGCCAGTTTACTGGAAGAAAAACGCCTTGACCGCGAACAGTATATGCAGGATTTTGTCGCCTCAGTGCGACAAAAAATGGCTGATGCCAATCTGGCAGTAGAAGTGTATGGCCGGCCCAAACATATCTTCAGTATCTGGAAAAAAATGCAGAAAAAACAGCTGGCCTTTGACCAGCTGTATGATATCCGTGCGGTGCGCATTGTTACTGACAGAGTGCAGGACTGCTACGGTGCTTTGGGTATAGTGCATACCAGTTGGCGGCATTTGCCAAAAGAGTTTGATGATTATATCGCCACACCAAAACAAAACGGCTATCAGTCGATTCATACCGTGGTTCTGGGGCCGCAAGGCCGGGCAGTAGAGATTCAGATCCGCACGCGGCAGATGCACGAAGACTCAGAACTGGGCGTAGCGGCACACTGGCGTTATAAAGAGGGTGCAGTGGCCGGTAAAGACGGTGCCAATGATGAGAAAATAGGCTGGCTGCGTAAATTACTGCAATGGCAAGAAGATGTGGTCGACAGCAGCGATTTAGCCGAAGAACTGCGTAACCAGGTGATTGAAGATCGTGTTTATGTCTTTACCCCCAAAGGCGATATCGTCGATTTACCTATGGGCTCAACACCGCTGGATTTTGCTTATTATGTGCATTCTAACGTCGGTCATCGCTGTATTGGCGCCAAGGTATCCGGCCGGATCGTGCCTTTTACCTATCAGATGAAAACCGGCGATCAGGTAGAAATTCTGACCGGCCGCGAGCCTAACCCCAGCCGTGACTGGCTAAACCCGCATTTAGGCTATTTAAAATCCAGCCGCGCCCGCTCTAAAGTGCAGTACTGGTTTCGCCTGCAAGACCGCGATAAAAACCTGGCTGCCGGTAAAGAGCTGCTTGATACTGAACTGACGCGGCTGAATCTGGTGATGGAGTATCCGGCCAAAGTACTGACCCGGTTTAACGTCAACAGTATGGACGAGCTGCTGGTAGGCATTGGCGGTGGCGAAATTAAAGTGACCCAGGTAGTGCACTTTATTCAAAGCCAGTATGTAAAAGAAGAGCCGGAAATTGATCCGCGTTTAATTACCAAACCGTTGCCCTCTACCAAAGCGAAAAGCGATGTAGTGGTGCAGGGGGTGGGTAACCTGTTGACGCATATGGCGGGTTGCTGCCATCCGCTGCCGGGCGATGCCATTATCGGCTACATTACTCAGGGCCGCGGTATCGCTATTCACCGCGACGACTGCGACCAGTTTAAAACCCTGCAGGACAGCCACCCCGAACGGGTGGTAGACGCCACCTGGGGCGATAAATACGCCTCTGGCTATGAGGTGGATATCCGTATCGTGGCGCACGACCGTAACGGCTTATTGCGCGATATCACCAGCATTTTGGCCAATGAAAAAGCCAATGTTACCAAGATGAGCAGCAGCTCGGATATTAAAGCGCAAACCGCGGTAATTAATATGACGATGGAGCTGTATAATCTCGATTCGCTGAATAAGTTATTAAGTAAAATCAGCCAGATAGATGATGTAGTAGAGGCCAAACGCTTTCATCATTAATTCGTAACAGTAAAAATATAAAGGATTAGCGTGTCAGATAATATAACCCGCCTGCTGGGCATTATGAGCCGTTTGCGCGATCCGCAAAGCGGTTGCCCGTGGGATTTAAAACAAAGCTATGCCACTATAGTGCCTTACACCCTGGAAGAGGCCTATGAAGTGGCCGATGCCATCGCGCGTGAGAGCTTTGACGAGTTAAAAGATGAACTGGGCGATTTACTGTTTCAGGTGGTGTTTTACGCTCAAATCGCCAAAGAGGAAGGCCGCTTTGAATTTGATGATTGCGTAGCGGCGATTTGCGACAAGTTAGAACGGCGCCATCCGCATGTATTTGGTAGTGTTAGCGTAGCGGATGCCCTTAATGCCGATACGGTGCTGCAAAACTGGGAAGCACTAAAAAGTAACGAGCGTAAAGATAGCGGCCTGTATAGCGTACTGGACAATATTCCGCAGGCAATGCCGGCGTTAAGCCGCGCTTACAAGCTGCAAAAACGCTGTGCTAATGTCGGTTTTGACTGGCCCAATGTGGAAGGCTGCTGGGATAAAGTAAAAGAAGAAATTCTTGAAGTAGAGCAAACCCAAGCCAGCAGCGCCGAACTGAGCGAAGAGCTGGGCGATTTAATGTTCGCGCTGGTTAACGTGGTGCGTAAACATAAGCTGGACCCGGAAGCGGTGCTGCGCGCCGCCAACAGTAAATTTGAAAAGCGTTTTCGCGCAGTAGAACAGGCATTAGCTGCAGAAGGTAAAACACCGCAGCAATCTAGCCTGGATGAAATGGGAGCGCTGTGGCATAAGGTAAAGAAACACGCACAATAAAAAGGCGCCGCGATTAGCTTAGCGCGGCGCCTGATTTTGGTTAAGAATTTACTACTTCGTCTGGTTCAGCATAGTCGGCGTTAGGCGCCCGCACATGCTTATCGCGTAGCTTACCTACTACAGAGCTTAGTTTGCGCTGCATTTTGTCAGCGGCGCCGGTGATTGCCTGGCTAACAGTGGCGGCATGCTCAGTTATGGCAACCGGATCTAAGCCTTCAAAGCGGGCCTCTAACAGGCAGCGTTTGTCGTTGCCATCGTTTTTCTGCTGGCCATTTTCGTCACTTAAATGCACTTCAACCCGGGTTAGATGATCAGCAAAACGGCTAAGTTTAGTTTGCAGTGTGTCGCGGATAAATTCAGCTAAGCGCTCGTCTGACGGGATATGACGGTCTGTGTGAACTTGAATTTGCATAGGCTACTCCTGTGGTTGACTAAGTGGCGGGATACACAATTTACAGACCCCGCCGGTGTCGAATGGTTTCCATCTGCTACTACTTATCTGGAGGCTGCAAGCGGCATAGTCAAGGCAGGAACGGCAAAAAATGGCGGTAAATGAAAGCGGTGTTGAGAATCGCATCCACCGGAACACTCACACCAACACGCCGTAAATACTTCCCTGTAGGCTCGATTCGGCCATCCTGGCCTGCAACGGTTGGTTTAGAGTGTTCCGGTTGCTGCTCAGCTGATAATTGCATATAAATCACCTTAGCCAGCAGCTTTACGTTGAGTGCCGATGCGCGCTTTGCTATACTTTCCTCCCGTCCTGATACCAATTCTTGAACAACCGTTGTACCCCAGTGTTACCACACCGGGCGCTTGGTGTTTTTCTGTTTTGGTATTCATCTATTGATTAACATTGTCTCAGGGGTCTCATGACTACAAGATATATCTTTGTGACGGGTGGCGTGGTTTCCTCCTTAGGTAAAGGCATTGCTGCAGCATCACTGGCAGCTATTCTGGAAGCGCGTGGCCTTAAGGTCACCATCCTTAAACTTGACCCCTACATTAACGTTGATCCGGGCACTATGAGCCCGATTCAGCACGGTGAAGTGTTTGTAACCGAAGACGGTGCTGAAACTGATCTTGACCTTGGCCACTACGAGCGCTTTATCCGCACCAAGATGACCAAGCGCAACAACTTTACTCAGGGCCGTATTTACGCCGATGTATTGCGCCGTGAGCGCCGTGGCGATTACCTGGGCGCCACTATTCAGGTTATTCCGCACATTACCAACGAAATCAAAAGCCGCGTAGTAGCCGGTGCTGAAGGCTACGATATTGCTATCGTTGAAATTGGCGGCACTGTAGGCGATATTGAATCGCTGCCGTTTTTGGAAGCCATTCGCCAATTAGGCACCGAAGTGGGCCGCGAGCGCACGCTGTATATGCACCTGACGCTGGTGCCTTACCTGGGCACTGCCGGTGAAATTAAAACCAAGCCAACCCAGCATTCGGTAAAAGAGCTGCGTTCTATCGGTATTCAGCCGGATATTCTGGTGTGCCGTTCAGACCGTGCTATTCCATCCAACGAGCGCGCCAAAATAGCGCTGTTTACTAATGTGGAAGAAAAAGCGGTTATTTCGTTAAAAGACGTCTCCAGTATTTACCAAATTCCGGCGCTGTTAAAATCACAAGGGCTGGACGATTTAGTTTGCCGCCGTTTTTATATTGAAGCGCCGGAAGCAGACCTGGTTGAGTGGGAACAAGTGCTGTACCAGGAGTCGAACCCAACGGGTGAGATTACCATTGGTATGGTGGGCAAGTATGTTGAATTGCCGGATGCGTATAAATCAGTAAACGAAGCACTGGGTCACGCCGGCTTAAAAAACCGTGTTAGCGTGCATATTAAATATATCGACTCACAAGATGTTGAGAGTAAAGGCGTTGGTATTTTAGCCGGGCTGGACGGCATTTTAGTGCCGGGCGGTTTTGGCGAGCGCGGCGTTGAAGGTAAAATTCTGGCGGCGCAGCACGCCCGCGAACATAAAGTGCCGTACCTGGGCATCTGTTTAGGTATGCAGGTGGCGCTGATTGAGTTTGCCCGCAATGTAGTCGGCATGAGCCATGCACATTCCACCGAATTTAACAAAGATACACCTTACCCGGTAGTGGGTTTAATTACCGAATGGCGCGATGCCGACGGCTTAGTGGAAACCCGTTCAGACAAGTCTGACTTGGGTGGCACCATGCGTCTTGGCAGCCAGAACTGTAACCTCGTTGATAATACCAAAGCCCGCGAAATTTACGGCAAAGCGGTTATTCAGGAGCGGCATCGTCACCGCTATGAAGTGAATAACAACTTACGGCCGCAATTAGAAGAGGCAGGATTAGTGGTATCGGGTTTATCGGCCGACAACCAACTGGTGGAGATGATAGAAATACCGTCGCACCCGTTCTTTGTGGCCGGGCAATTTCACCCGGAATTTAATTCGACACCACGAGATGGTCATCCGTTGTTTCAGGCCTTTGTCGCCGCAGCGTACAAAGCGCAGAAGCAACAGCGCGTATAACTTGTGCTAAGCCGTGTCAATAAACACGGCTTTTTCGTTTTAGAACAGGGGACTTAAAGCATGTCTGAGATCGTAAAAATTATCGCCCGCGAAATTATGGATTCACGCGGCAACCCAACAGTAGAAGCTGATGTGTACTTAGCCAGCGGCGCTATGGGCCGTGGTTGTGCCCCGTCTGGTGCCTCTACCGGTTCACGCGAAGCGTTAGAACTGCGTGACGGCGACAAAAGCCGTTACTTAGGTAAAGGCGTGACTAAAGCGGTAGCCAATATCGACGGCGCGATTCAGGCGGCGTTAAAAGGCAAAAACGCGTATAACCAGGCGCAAATCGACCAGATCATGATCGATTTAGACGGTACTGAAACCAAAAGTAAGCTGGGCGCCAATGCTATTCTGGCGGTGTCATTGGCGGTAGCACGCGCTGCTGCTGCGGATAAAAAAATCCCGTTATACCAGCACATTGCTGATTTAAACGGTACTTCCGGTGTATACAGCATGCCGGTACCGATGATGAATATTATCAACGGTGGCGAGCATGCCGATAACAACGTGGATATTCAGGAGTTTATGGTGCAGCCGGTAGGCGCCAAAACCTTCGCTGAAGCGCTGCGGATGGGGGCTGAGATTTTCCACAGCCTGAAAAAAGAGCTGCAAAAGCGCGGCTTAAACACTGCAGTGGGTGATGAGGGCGGTTTTGCACCGGATTTAAAATCAAACGAAGAAGCGCTGTCAGTTATCGTTGAAGCAGTAAAAGCTGCCGGCTACGAGATGAATAAAGACATTACGTTAGCGCTGGACTGTGCCGCCTCTGAGTTTTATAAAGATGGTAAATATGTACTAAGCGGCGAGAACAAGAGCTTTGACTCTTACGGCTTTAACGACTACCTGGCCGGCTTAAGCCAGCGTTATCCTATCGTGTCTATCGAAGATGGTTTAGACGAAAGCGACTGGGATGGCTGGAAAGACTTAACCAACAAAATCGGCAGCAAAGTGCAGCTGGTCGGTGATGATTTATTCGTTACCAACACCAAAATTTTAACCCGCGGTATTGAGCAGGGCATTGGTAACTCTATCCTGATCAAGTTTAACCAGATTGGTTCGTTAACCGAAACTCTGGCCGCGATTAAAATGGCCAAAGACGCCGGTTTCACTGCCGTTATTTCACATCGCAGTGGCGAAACTGAAGATGCCTTTATTGCTGATTTAGCCGTAGGCACTGCCGCTGGTCAAATTAAAACCGGCTCACTGTGCCGCTCTGATCGTGTGTCCAAGTACAACCAGTTACTGCGTATTGAGCAAGAACTGGGCAGCAAAGCGCCGTACAAAGGCCGCAGCGAAATTAAAGGCCAGTAATTACTGACTGTTACCTTGTTATCAGGTAAAGAATCAAAGCCACCGCTAGGTGGCTTTGTTTTGTCTGTTACACAGCCAAGCTGCAGTTATCATGCGGCGTTAATGTAGCAAGGTGTTTAGCTCGTCAATAACTTCGCACCACTCAGCATCTTGTTTGAGTGACTCGCGCAAAAAACTGGCCTGGGCCTGATTCCAGAACGGCGCATCTTGTATTGCCGTATTAGCAGGTAGTTTATGCTGGCTGACAAACTGACGTATAGCCTGTTCGTCATTGTCTAATCCTAGTTGGGCAAATAAGGTGTGCAAATCATGTTGTGACATATCCATAACTTATCCTTGGGTATTCTGCGGTTAATACAGCATAGCCAGCTGCATACTCTTTTGCTATACAGTGGTTTTGCTGCAAAGCGGTTATGCTCTAGAACCGCTGCTTGGCAATACAAAGCCTTGCTGCTATTGTGGATAAAAAAACAACAATAACAGACGGGGTATGTATGTTGGCTGAACTGAATACGGTAGAGCTGGACCGGCTAAAAGCAATTTTACTTAGTGCAGATGAATTAAAACTGGCAGCATCGTTGCTGTATCAGTCTTACCATGATGATCCGCTGTTTATGGAAATTTTTCGTGTCGATAAAACAGATTATGAACAACGGCTGCGCGCAGCTATCCGCGAAGAGTTAAATACCTTTTGGCAGGCAAAGCAGCCAATAATTGGTTTGTTTTCTGCTGAGCAGTTGCTGGGGGTGGCCTGTGTTATCACGCCTGACTCGGGCATCGGCGCCAGCCGGTTGTGGCACTGGCGGCTTAAAATGTTGCTGACAGCCGGCTACGTTTCCACCAAACAGTTGCTGGAGAAAGAGCAAAAAATTCATGCGGCCATGCCGGCAGAGCGCTACCATATGCTGGCGTTTATTGCCGTTGCTCCCAAGCAGCAACATCTGGGGTTGGGCCACTACCTTATTCATGCGGTGGATTCGATAGTGGATAAAGATCAACAATCTGCCGGCATTGGTGTCTTTGTTACGCTGGATAAATATAAAGCGTTTTTTGCTGATGATAAGTATCAACCGGTTTGTGATCTGGCATTCAACACCGTTAGTGGCACCTTAATGTTCCGGCCGCGACAACAGCTGGCCGGGTAGTTTATTAGGGGAGAACGCCGATGAATAAATTCAGCAGTTTCGCAGAGTTTTACCCGTATTATTTAAGTGAACACCAAAATCCGGTGTGCCGTGCACTGCACTACATAGGCAGTACTTTAGTGATTATAGTGCTGTTGTATGTGCTGTTTACGCAGCAGTGGATTTGGCTATGGCTGTTGCCGGTTATTGGCTATGGCTTTGCCTGGCTGGGGCATTTTTTGTTTGAGCACAATAAACCCGCCACCTTCCAATACCCGTTTTACAGCCTGGCAGCCGACTGGGTTATGTTTAAAGATTTTTTAACCGGCCAGCTCAAGCAGAAGCTGGCGGTTAAGTCTGGCTAGTTAATACGGTAAGCTGGCAGGTTAAACTCGGCCAGCCGCATGCCGCTAAGTAACAATTCTGCCTGATAACGGCTTTCGCCGTCACCGCTGAAATCCACCTGATACGAGGTAATAAAGCGTAAGCGGCCATTTATCTTACGAAAACTATGGCCATTTCGGCCACAATCAAGCATTTGCAGTTGCTGCTGCTGACAAAGCTGGCGCGCCACTACCACGGCGCGTTCATCTTGTTTGCGTTGCAGCCAGAAGGCATAACAAATACTGCTGATTATCAACAGTAATAATACTGGACCCATAGATAACTCCCAAAACTATTGGCAGATAATGCTGATTCACCACGCTTTTTACAAGGGCTGGTTGCAGCTTTAGCTTATGTTAAACTGTGCCGCTTATTACGAGGTAGTTATGTCAGACGTGGTTAAAACCCTGCTTATTGAGCTGGAAACTGAGCTGAAACAGCAACAGCTTTGGAGTACAGTACCGCCGCAACCTGCTGCCATGGCCAGCACAGTGCCATTTTGCTATGACACTATGGCGCTTGAGCAGTGGTTACAATTTATCTTTCTGCCACGGATGCAGGCATTGCTGGATGCCAGGTTAGCCTTACCCAACAAAATCAGTGTGCTGCCAGTTGCAACCGAGGCGTTTAAAACACATGGCGTACGTGTGGTGCCATTACTTAGTATTATTGCACGTATAGATAGCACCTTGTCGGGTGAGGCATGAGTGCTGCAGAACCCTTTGTGCTGAATGCACCCCTGCGCATTTTATATCAGGACGAGCACCTGGTAGCGATAGATAAACCCAGTGGCATGTTGGTGCACCGCTCATTTCTTGATAAACACGAAACAGTATTTGTTATGCAAACACTGCGCGATCAGATTGGCCAACATGTGTTTCCGGTGCACCGGTTAGACCGGCCAACGTCTGGCGTGTTAGTGTTTGCCTTATCCAGCGAGGTGGCGCGCCTGTTGGGCGCGCAGCAGGAAAAACAGCTGTGGCGTAAGCATTATCTGGCAGTAGTGCGCGGTTTTTTACCGCAGGGTGGTGAGCTGGATTATCCGCTCAAAGAAGAACTGGATAAAATTGCCGACAAATTTAGCCGCGATGATAAGGCGCCGCAGCAAGCCATCAGCCGTTATCAGCCATTACAACAGGTAGAGCTGCCAATACCGGTAAGTAAATACCCGGCGGCGCGATACTCGTTAGTGGCACTGCAACCCTTAACCGGGCGTAAACACCAGCTACGCCGCCATCTGGCACATTTACGTTATCCGATAGTCGGTGATACCAGCCATGGTGATGGTAAGCATAATGCGCTGTTTAAACAGCACTTCAATTGCCGCCGCTTGCTGTTAATTGCCAAGCAGTTGCAGTTGTCGCATCCGGTCACGGGGGAAACTTTGCAGTTTAGCGCTGGTCTTAACGAGCTTGAACCGTTGTTCAGCCAATTTGGCTGGCCGGTCGATGAAGTTTATTATCAGCAACAATTTGCTGAGCTTTTTATGGAGGAAAAATGGCAAAAATAGCCCTGATAGTTGGTACCGTATATGGCGCCGCCCAATATGTTGCTGAAGAAGCTCTACCGTTATTAACCAGCCTGGGGCATGAGGTAGCGCTGTATGATGAAGCTAAACTGGATGACGTGCTGAGCTTTAATGCCGATATCTGGCTGGTGGTAAGCTCCACCACCGGGCAGGGTGATCTACCTGATAATGTATTTCCGTTTTTCCTTGATGTACAAAACCGTTTCCCGCTGTTAACCGGCAAAAAGTTTGCGGTCATAGCGCTGGGAGACAGTAGCTACGACACCTTCTGTGCTGCCGGCGAGAAGTTCCGCGAGCTGTTGCTGGAAATTCAGGGCACAGAACTGGCGCCGATGTTACGCATCGACGCCGGCGAAACGCTGGAGCCGGAAAGCATTGCCCTGCCGTGGCTTAAACAACATCTTAGTGCCCAAAACTAAGCAGTAATTATCAGCAGTATTTATCCAGCTTATTATAAGCCTTAGCGCCCGGTGCTTTTAGTGCCGGGTCGTTTTGTGCTGCCAGTTTATCTACCCACATTGCCGTGGCACCGCATACTGCAATGGGCATCACAAACAGGTTAAACAGCGGGATCATGCAGGCGATATTTACCGTGATACCAAAGGCAAAGCTGTTGCCGGGCTGGGCCCGCAATTGTGAGCGCATAGTGCGAAAGTCTATTTTATGGTTGTCGTACGGGTAATCGGCATACTGTATCGCCAATAACCAACTGGTAAATAAAAACCATAAGATCGGGCCAATCAGGGGTAAAAATAAAAACAGCACAAACAACACTATTGCACGTGGCAGGGCGTAAATAAATTTTTGCCATTCGCGTGCCAGCATCCGCGGTATATCTTTAACAAAACCTGCCAGGCCAGTGTCAGGTATTATCCGGCCAGATAAATGCGCTTCCACTTTTTCGCTTAACAAGCCATTAAAAGGCGCGGCGATAAAGTTGGCCACCATGGTAAAGCTGTAGGCCAGGCCTATTACCAGCGACATCACTCCAAGCGGGATCAGCAGATATTCCAGCCAGTGCAGCCAATCAGGCAGGTACTGTTGCACAGCTGCAACCATAGCACTGACCTGCTGCAATAAAATGTAGAATGCTAAAGAAAACAGCACCAGATTAATCAGCAGTGGGATCAGGACAAAACGCTTCAAACCTTTGGTATGGATCAAAGTTAAACCACGAAAAAAGTAGTACATTAAAACCTCAGCTAGAATACCAGCAACAGCTATGCTGGCAGTATAAGGTGTCAGGCTTAAATTCCGCTGTATTAGCTCAGGTTTTTTGGTAACAGAATATAACGCTGTTAACAGAGTGCTGGCATATCAGCGGGGTTTTTATGCTAGAATGCGCGCAGTTTTTTGCCGCGGCGCGGTTTAACCGGTTTTAACAGCAACTAAGGGTGATATATGGCGATGTTAGGTTCTGCATTGGTATTTGGAGTAACCACACTGTGTTTACTGGCAGGGTTAACCTGTCTTATTTCGGCCTTGTTGGTACCTGCTGCAGAGGGCTCAGAGAAGCAATTTGAAAAACGCCTTGAGTACAGCATGTTTGCTGCTGTGGGTTTAGTCAGTTTCGCGGTGTTGCTGTATATCGGCTAAAGCGGTTGTAGCGTAATAGAAAACGGCAGGAATAACCTGCCGTTTTGCTTTTGTAACTGTAAGTTATTCTATGCTGCGCAGCAGGGCGTTAATACCTACTTTGGCGCGGGTTTGTGCATCGACTTTTTTCACAATAATAGCGGCATATAAGCTGTGGCTGCCATCTTTCGACGGAATTGAGCCTGGTACGACTACGGCACCGGCAGGCACGCGGCCATAGCTGATTTCGCCGGTTTCCCTGTCATAAATACGCGTGCTCTGGCTGATATACACACCCATTGACAGTACTGCACCTTCTTCAACAATCACGCCTTCTACCACTTCAGAGCGGGCGCCGATAAAGCAGTTATCTTCAATAATGGTCGGGTTAGCCTGCAACGGCTCTAACACGCCACCAATGCCGACGCCGCCGGATAAATGCACGTTTTTACCAATTTGCGCACAGCTGCCTACGGTCGCCCAGGTATCTACCATAGTACCTTCGCCGACATAGGCGCCGATATTCACATAAGAGGGCATCAGTACTACATTTTTGGCCACATAGCTGCCGCGGCGTACCGCGGCTGGCGGTACTACGCGTACACCATCAGCACGGAATTGCTCATCAGTGTAGCTGGCGTATTTCATTGCTACTTTATCAAAAAAGCGGTTTTCGGCGCCGTCCATTACCTGGTTATCGTTGATACGAAACGACAGCAATACGGCTTTTTTCAGCCACTGATGTACCACCCATTCACCGGCAATTTTTTCTGCCACCCGTGCACTACCGTTGTCCAGCATGCTGATCACGCTGTCAACGGCGTGTTTCAAATCAGTGCTGACGTTGGCCGGGGTAATATCGGCGCGTTGTTCAAATGCTTGTTCGATAATGCTTTTTAACTCTGACATTGTCTTTGTTAGCCTTCTGTTTGCTGTGATAGTTGCTCGATCAGGGCCCGTTTCAGCGCGCTTTGTTGCTCGCTGCTCAGGGCTTGATCGTCGCTATTTGAAATCATAAAAAAGTCTTCTGCCCGCTCGCCGATAGTGGTGATTTTAGCCGCATGAATATTGACATCGCAGCGCTGAAAAACTTCACCAATATTAGCCAGCAAGCCAGGGGTGTCCAGTGCTGCCAATTCAATCATCGTGCGTTTACTGGTATTACCGGGTAAAAATACCACTTTGGGCGGCACATTAAACTGGCGCATCTGGCGCGATAACCTGGTTTTTTGCCGCGATAAGTCTGGTTTGTCGAGAATATACAGCTCTAACGCCCGTTTAATACTTTGCTGGCGTGACGGTGAATTTACCGGCTCGCCGTTTTGCTCCAGTACTACAAAGGTGTCCATGGCATAACCGTCTTTATTGGTCATGATCTGGGCATCAAAAATATTCACTTTTTTGCTGTCCAGTGCTGCCACTAAACGGGCGAATAACTTGGGCTGATCTTTAGTGTAAATAAACACCTGAGTACCGCCGCGGATGGGGGCCTTGCTGATCAGCACCAGTGGTTCATCCGGATTTTTATGCCGTAAAATATGCTCGCAGTGCCAGGCAATTTGCCGTGCGCTGTAGCGGGCAAAGTAATCGGCCTTAATCCGGCTCCATAACTGCAGAATTTCGCTTTCGCTAAAGGTTTGCTTTAGTAGCAGCGGCATGGCTTCGCTTTGGTTTTCGCGGATTAAATCGCGCAGGTCCATCGGTTTTTCCAGCCCGCGGCGAAAGGCTTTTTGCGTGGCCAAAAACAACTCACGCAGCAAGGAGCCTTTCCAGTCATTCCATAAATTATCGTTAGTGGCGCGGATATCGGCCAGAGTCAGGCAGTACAGATAATTCAGCCGGGTTTCGTCGCGTACTTTTTCGGCAAATTCGGCCACTACTGCCGGATCATGAATATCACGGCGTTGCGCGGTAACTGACATCAGTAAATGATGCTCTACCAGCCAGGCAATCAGTTTGCTGTCAAACTCGCTAAGCTTATGCAGCTTGGCAAATTCACGCACGTCCATGGCACCAAGCTCAGAATGATCGCCGCCGCGGCCTTTGGCAATATCATGAAAAATACCGGCTAAATACAGCAATTCCGGCTTTTCCATTTTTTTGACGATATCACTGCACAGCGGAAACTCGCTTTCATGTTCGCTTAGCGTGTATTTATACAGGTTTTTCAGCAGGCGGTGAGTATGCTCATCCACGGTGTAGGCGTGGAACAAATCAAACTGCATTTGGCCAACAATATTGCGCCATTGCGGCAAATAGGCCGCCAGCACGCCGTAACGGTGCATCAAGGTAATGGCTTTGTCCATGCCGCGTGGGTGGCGGATAATAGCTAAAAACAGCTGGCGGCAGGCTTCATAGTCCTGTAAATCGCCCATTAAACGCCGCCGTACCTGGCGTACCAAGCGCATGGTAGAGGAATGCACACCGGTAATGTTGGAGTTATTGGCAATATGCCAGAACAGCCGCAGCAGGTTATCGCGCCGGGCGAATACCGCATTGTCGCGGGCCACGATCAAATGGCCCTGCAGCTCGAAGTAGTCATCCAGCACCAGGGTTTTAACTTTTTCTTTGTGGTTTAAAATGCTGCCGTCAAAGTGCTGCAGCAGCATTTCGTTCAGCTCGCTTACGCGTTGCACGGTGCGGAAAAACCGCTTCATCATCCGTTCCACCGAGGCTTTACCATCGGCGCCAAAGCCCAGCCGTTCAGCCACTGCGGGTTGGTAATCAAATAAAATACGGTTTTCGTTACGGCCGGCTTCCATATGCAGCGCAAAGCGCATTTGCCATAAATAGGCTTCACACTCCATCAATTCCTGATATTCATCTTCGGTCAGGTACTGATAGGCCACCAGTTCGCGCATGGTGCGGGTTTGAAAATGGCGTTTGGCTACCCAGCCGATAGTTTGAATATCGCGCAGGCCGCCCGGGTTAGCTTTTAAGTTCGGCTCAAGGTTGTAAGCGGTGCCGTGATACTGCGCATGGCGCTGTTGCTGCTCGTGGCGTTTGGCCTGAAAAAATGCCTGGCTGGTCCAGAAACTGTCTTTACTGACTTCAAACTGTAGCTGTTCAAACAACAGCTTGTTGCCGGTAAGCAGGCGCATTTCCAGCAGGTTAGTGGCAATGGTAATGTCGTCTTTACCCAGTTTTATCGACTCTTTTACCGTGCGTACACTGTGGCCAACTTCAAGGCGTAAATCCCACAGCATGGTAATAAACTGAGCGATAGCATCTTGTTGCGCGGTGGATAAACGGCCGTCAGCCAGGATCAGTAAGTCGATATCAGAGCTGGGGTGCAGTTCGCCGCGGCCATAGCCGCCAACAGCAATCAGGCTTAAGTCTTTGCTTTTATGCAGCTCAGTTTTATGCCACAGCTGTACCAGTACATCGTCGATAAAGCGGGCGCGCGCTTTTACCAGCGCATTAACCGGATGCTGTGAAAAACTGCGGCCAAGCCAGTCATGAAAGTCAGCGAAATGTTTTTTGTAGCTCTCCAGACTGTAACTGTCAGGCAGCGCTTTGCTAAAGGTTACGGTCTGGGTCATGTCGCTTACTCCATTTATAGCGGGTCTTATTCGGCGGTCAGAATGCGCTCTATCGTATCATCACTGCGCAGCGTTAAAATTTCACAGCCGGTATCGGTGACTAAAATAGTGTGTTCAAACTGGGCTGATAAACTACGATCTTTAGTGACTACTGTCCAACCGTCGGCTAATAATTTACTGTGGCGGGCGCCGGCGTTAATCATCGGCTCTATGGTTAAACACATACCGCTTTTCAATACTTCACCGGTGCCCGGCTTGCCGTAATGTAACACCTGCGGGTCTTCATGAAATACCGCACCTATGCCGTGGCCGCAGTATTCGCGCACCACTGAGTAACTGTGTTTTTCAGCATGTTGCTGAATAACATGGCCGATATCGCCCAAACGCACACCGTCTTTTACTTTCTTTAAGCCAAGGTACATACATTCCTGCGTAACCCGGATCAGCCGCTCAGCCATAATGCTGGCTTTGCCAACGACAAACATTTTTGACGTATCGCCGTGGTAGCCATCTTTAATGACCGTGATGTCGATATTAACAATATCGCCTTCTTTAAGTTTTTTATCGGCTGGAATACCGTGGCAAATTACCTGATTGACTGAGGTACAGATAGATTTGGGAAAACCGTGGTAGTTCAGCGGCGCCGGTATTGCCTGCTGCTCGTTAACGATATAGTTGTGGCAGATGGTGTTCAGCTCATCGGTAGTGACACCGGCTTTTACATAAGGCTCAATCATTTCCAGCACGTCGGCGGCGAGGCGGCCAGCGACACGCATTTTTTCAATTTCGGCCGGGGTTTTGATGGTTGCTGTCATGCCTGTTCTCTCTTTGGTACCAAGGGGCGGTGTGGCCCGTTGTACTGCTGCAAAAATACACATTTGATTGTGTTTGTAAGGTGCCTATGGTATAAAGCGCGCCGCAAATTAGCAAATCGCTTTGTCTTTTATTGCAGAACCTTTTGTTCTTAGATAGAGATAAATGCGGGCTGATAAGCGGAATTTAAACAAAACACACATGTATCGACACATATTCCGGGGTGCTTTGCTTTGCGCTGAACAACAGCCAGACCAGAGTCGGCATATGGGATACATGGAGGCTTAACCCCTTATACAGGAAAATAAATCATGGCAAAAGTTTCTATGCGCGACATGCTCCAGGCGGGCGTGCACTTCGGTCACCAAACCCGTTACTGGAATCCAAAAATGAAGCCATTCATTTTCGGTGCGCGTAACAAAGTACATATCATCAACCTGGAACAAACTGTTCCTATGATGAACGATGCACTGGCATTCATTCAGCAAGTAGCAGCGAAAAAGGGCAAAATCCTGTTCGTTGGTACTAAGCGTGCGGCTTCTGAAGCAATCAAAGAAGCGGCAAGCAAAGTTGATCAGTTCTATGTAAACCACCGCTGGTTAGGTGGCATGCTGACTAACTGGAAAACTGTTCGTCAGTCAATCAAGCGTTTAAAAGATCTGGAAGCGCAAAGCCAGGACGGTACTTTCGACAAGCTGACCAAGAAAGAAGCTTTAGACCGTACCCGTGAAATGGAAAAGCTGGAAAAGAGCTTAGGCGGTATTAAAGACATGGGCGGCTTGCCAGACGTGCTGTTCGTGATCGACGCTGACCATGAACACATCGCGATCAAAGAAGCTAACAACCTGGGTATTCCGGTTGTATCTATCGTTGATACCAACTCTGATCCAAAAGGCGTTGACTTTGTAGTACCAGGTAACGATGACGCGATCCGCGCTATCCAGTTATATCTGGCTGCTGTAGGTCAGGCTATCCTGGAAGGTCGTGACAAAAACATCGAAGTACAGGCTGAAGCCGAAGCCTTCGTTGTTGAAGCAGAGTAATTTCTCTGTCATTAGCGCAGGCTAAGCTTGCGCTAACACAGTGCAAAATTGCGACAGGGGCCCCGGCCCCTGTTTGTCCAACCCGAATTATTACGAGGAAGCTCCCATGGCTGTAACTGCCGCTTTAGTAAAAGAACTTCGCGAGCGCACTGGCGCTGGCATGATGGATTGTAAAAAAGCATTGGAAGAAACTGCAGGCGATATCGAAGCAGCAATCGATGCGATGCGTAAAAGTGGTCTGGCCAAAGCTGCCAAGAAAGCAGGCCGTATTGCCGCTGAAGGTACTATTTTAACCCGCGTAGCGAACGGTTACGGTTTAGCTATTGAGTTTAACTGTGAAACTGACTTCGTAGCGCGTGATGCCAGCTTCCTGGCGTTTGCTAATGCTGTTGCTGATTTAGCCCACGCTAACAAGCTGTTCACTGCTGAAGCCATTTTAGCTGCTGATTTAAACGGCACTTCAGTTGAAGACACCCGTGCAACTTTGGTTGCTAAAATTGGTGAAAACATCAACGTACGCCGTGCTGCGGTAGTTGAAGGCGCTGTGATTGGCTCTTACGTCCACTCTGGCCGTATCGGTGTATTAGCTGTGCTGGAAGGCGGTAACGAAGATATTGCTAAAGATGTTGCTATGCACATTGCTGCTAACAACCCAGGCTTCTTAACACCAGACGACGTGCCGGCTGATGTTGTTGAGCGTGAGCGTGTTATTCAAATCGACATCGCGGTTAACTCTGGCAAGCCACAGGAAATCGCTGAGAAGATGGTTGCAGGCCGTATGAGCAAGTTCACTGGTGAAGTAAGCTTAACCGGTCAGCCATTCGTGAAAGACCCATCAGTTTCTGTTGGCGACTTCCTGAAGCAAAACAGTGCCAAAGCTGTTTCTTTCATTCGCTTAGAAGTAGGCGAAGGTATCGAGAAGAAAGAAGAAGACTTCGCAGCTGAAGTTGCAGCCCAAATCGCGGCGGCCAAGAAGTAATTTATTCTTCTGCAAACTGGCAAAACCCGCTAGAATAACCGCGGCTTCAGGTCTAACAACCTGGCCGCGGTTTTTTTTACCCGCAATAATCCTAATTAACCACGCATTATGGGGATCTCATGAGCACGAATCCAAAACCAACTTACCGCAGGATCTTATTAAAACTCAGTGGCGAAGCCCTGATGGGCGATGAGGGCTTTGGTATTGACCCCAAAGTGCTGGACCGGATGGCGCAGGAAATTAAAGAACTGGTTGAACTGGGCGTGCAGGTGGGCATAGTAATAGGTGGTGGTAATATTTTCCGTGGTGAAGGCCTGGCCAAAGCCGGAATGAACCGCGTAGTGGGTGACCATATGGGCATGCTGGCGACGGTAATGAATGGCCTGGCGATGCGTGATGCGTTGCACCGCGCCTACGTGAACGCGCGGATGATGAGTGCTATTCCGTTAAATGGTGTCTGTGACAATTACAGCTGGGCTGAGGCCATCAGTTTATTAAAATCAGGCCGGGTAGTAATTTTTTCTGCCGGTACCGGTAACCCGTTTTTTACCACCGATTCAGCAGCCTGTTTACGCGGTATTGAAATTGAAGCTGATGCCGTATTAAAAGCCACCAAAGTTGATGGCGTATTTTCGGCCGATCCGGTAAAAGACCCTACTGCCACGCTGTACAGCCAGCTGACTTATAACGAAGTGCTGGATAAAGAGCTTAAAGTGATGGATTTAGCTGCCTTTACGCTGGCTCGGGATCATAATCTGCAAATCCGCGTGTTTAATATGAACACTGCAGGCGCATTAAAGCGGGTAATTATGGGCGAGCCGGAAGGCACAGTCATCGACCACGCCGAAAATTTACAGTAAACTAGAGTGCTGAGTAAGGCGTGCTGAATAGGCGCCATGAATAAAAAAGGATACCGATCGTGATTAACGACATTATTACAGACAGCAAAGTACGGATGGAAAAAAGCGTTGATGCGCTTAAAGTGCAATTAACCAAAGTGCGCACTGGTCGCGCTCACCCAAGCTTATTAGATGGTATTTCCGTATCTTACTATGGCACCGATACACCACTGCGTCAGGTAGCCAACGTCTCTATCGATGATGCCCGCACACTGGCTATTACCGTGTTTGACAAGAGCATGACTGCTGCAGTAGAAAAAGCCATTATGGCGTCAGATTTGGGGTTAAACCCGATGTCTGCCGGTACTATTATTCGTGTGCCGTTACCGGCTTTAACTGAAGAGCGCCGTAAAAGCCTGGTTAAACTGGTACGTGGCGAAGCCGAAAACGGCCGTGTTGCCGTGCGTAATATTCGCCGTGATGCCAACGCTGATTTAAAAACTCTGCAAAAAGATAAAGAAATCAGTGAAGATGATGAGCGTCGTGCAGCTGAGGAAATTCAGAAAATTACTGATCTTTTCGTCAAGAAAATTGACGAAGTACTGGCCGACAAAGAAAAGGAATTAATGGAAGTTTAATTACAACTTCTGTTAACGTATCAGCGTCGTGACGCTTGGGCATTACGGCGCTTTTTTCTATTTGGCGTATTTTCGTTGTAACTTAATTCAGTAAATCAGCAGCAGACTGGTTATCATAAAATTTAAGGACAGGTCGCACCGTATGACTGCAGAGTCGCAGCTCAAACCGCAAAGCTTACCGCAGCATGTGGCAATCATTATGGATGGCAATGGCCGCTGGGCACAGCGCCAGGGCAAGCCACGGGTGTGGGGACATAAAAAAGGCGTGGAAGCGGTACGGCGCAGTGTGAGTTTTTGTCGCGAGCTGGGTATCAAATCGTTAACCTTGTTCGCTTTTAGCAGTGAAAACTGGCGCCGGCCGGAAGATGAAGTATCAACGCTGATGCAGCTGTTTTTAATGGTGCTGCAAAGCGAGGTAAAGACCTTGCACAAGCATAATGTCAGGCTGAAGATAGTAGGGGATTTATCTGCTTTTAGTGACAAGCTAAGAGCCAGCATTGATAAAGCTGAACAGTTAACGGCAGCAAACACGGCTTTAACACTGAATATCGCCGCCAACTATGGCGGGCGCTGGGATATGGTAAATGCCGCCCGGGCGCTGGCAACACAAGTACAGCAAGGTACACTTGCTGTGGATCAGATTAACGAGCAGACATTTGCTCAGCAGGTGCAGATGCACGAACAGCCAGAGCTGGATTTACTTATTCGCACTGGTGGTGATTTACGCATCAGCAATTTTTTATTGTGGCAGGCCGCTTACGCTGAATTCTGGTTTACTGAAACGCTCTGGCCAGATTTTGATCAGCAGGTTTTCTCAGAAGCGATAGCCGCCTTCGTCAACCGAGAGCGTCGTTTTGGCTGTACCGGAGAGCAGATCCGGCAGCTTGCGATGTTGGGTAAAGGATAGCGAGATTGTTTAAACAACGGGTTATTACTGCGCTAATTCTGGCGCCACTGGCGTTAATGGCGGTATTTTATTTACCGCTGGCTGGTTTTGCGCTGTTTATTTCTGCGGCATTTTTACTGGGTGCCTGGGAGTGGAGCGGCTTTTGTGGTTTGCCATCCAAGGCAATGCGTTGGGTGTACGTGGGCTTAACAGCAATGATTCTGGCGCTGTTGTATTGGCAATTGCCGGTACAAGTCAGTTGGCCGGTGGAAACAAATGTACTGTTAACCAGTTTACTGTTAGCGGGTAATGCCTGGTGGTTGCTGGCGATTATATTAGTGCTTAGCTATCCGCGCAGCCAAAAGTTATGGGCAAAAAGTGACTGGGGCAAGGCATTAATGGGCTGGCTGACACTGATCCCGGCCTGGGCTGCAGTAATGTTTATCCGCTCTACCGATTATGCCGCCTCAACCTTTACCGGCGCTTGGCTGATCTGTTGTTTGTTATTGCTGGTATGGGCTGCAGATATTGGCGGCTATATCGTTGGCAAACCTTTTGGTAAGCATAAGTTGCTGCCTAAAGTCAGCCCGGGTAAAACCATTGAAGGCATGCTGGGCGGTCTGGCGTTAGTGGCCATAGTAGTTACCGTGGTAGCTTATTTACAGGACTGGCCGCCCCAGGTTGGCATATGGTATATCGCTGCGTTATTACTGACGATTTTATCCGTATTTGGTGATTTAACCGAAAGTATGTTTAAGCGTGTTGCCGGTAAGAAAGACAGCGGTGCCTTTTTGCCCGGCCACGGTGGTATTTTAGATCGTATTGACAGCTTAACCGCAACAGCACCGTTATTTGCCATTATTGTTGCCATTTATGGCGGTTTTTATTAATGCGTAATGTGGTGATCCTGGGTTCCACCGGCTCTATCGGTATCAGCACCTTGTCTGTGCTAGCGGCTCATCCAGAGGATTATCAGGTGCTGGCGCTGACAGCTGCAACGCAAACCGATAAGTTGTTAGAGCAATGTCTGGCAGTAAAGCCGCGCTATGCCGCTATGCTCGACAGTAACGCTGCCAGTGAGCTGGCAACAGAATTAAAACTGGCAGGCAGCTGCACTGAGGTGCTGGATGGTATTGACGCTTTATGCCAGTTAGCGGCACACCCGGATGCCGATATCGTGATGGCGGCTATTGTGGGCTCTGCCGGGCTGTTGCCAACACTGGCCGCAGTAGAGCAGGGTAAAACGGTACTACTTGCCAATAAAGAAGCTCTGGTGATGAGCGGCGAGTTGTTTATCAGCAAAGTAAAGCGCCATGGCGCGACTTTATTGCCGATAGACAGCGAACATAACGCGATATTCCAATGCTTACCGGCGCCGTTACAGCAACATACCCATGATCAGCAAATCGCTGATTTTGGTATCAGTAAGTTATTACTAACCGGCAGTGGTGGCCCTTTTCTGACCACACCCTTAACTGAGTTTGACAGTATTACGCCGGCACAGGCTGTGGCGCATCCCAACTGGAGTATGGGGCACAAGATCTCCGTTGACAGTGCTACCATGATGAACAAAGGCTTGGAGTTTATTGAAGCGCGCTGGTTATTTAATTGCCAGGCGGCAGATATCGACGTGGTTATTCATCCGCAAAGTATTATTCATTCGATGGTGCAATACACAGATGGCTCTGTGCTGGCACAATTAGGCCAGCCGGATATGCGCACACCCATTGCCCATGCACTGGCGTTTCCAAAGCGTATCGCCAGCCCGGTGGCACCACTTAGTTTTAAGCAAATGCGCGATTTTACTTTTACCGAACCTGATAAAGCGCGCTACCCGAATTTGTATCTGGCTATGGCGGCCTGTGGCTTTGGTCAGGGTGCAACTACAGCACTTAATGCGACAAACGAGCTGGCTGTAGCGGCTTTTTTAGCGCAGAAAATTCGTTTTACCGATATAGCCCGGGTTAATGAGCAAGGCCTTGAACATTTTGCTGACTTTCGTGTCAGTACGCTGGATGATATATTGGCGCTGGACAATGAAGCGCGCCATTATGCGCAGACACTACTGAGGAAACTAACTTAATGTCGGGTGCGATCTGGAATTTACTGTCGTTTATCGTCGCGCTGGGTGTATTAATTACTGTGCATGAGTTTGGCCATTTTTGGGTCGCGCGAAAAAATGGTGTGCTGGTTAAGCGTTTCTCCATAGGATTTGGTAAAGCATTGCTAAGCTGGCGTGATAAGCAAGGCACAGAATTTGTTATTGCGGCTATTCCGCTGGGTGGCTATGTGCGGATGCTGGATGAACGGGTTGACCCAGTGCTACCGCAGTTTAAAGATTTGGCGTTTAACCATAAAACTGTCTGGCAGCGCATGGCCATTATTGCCGCCGGCCCCGCCGCCAACTTTATCTTCGCCGTATTTGCTCTTTGGCTGATGTATATGCTTGGCGTGCAAACGATGCGCCCGGTGGTAGCCAGTGTTGCGCCGCAGTCTATTGCAGCTCAGGCTGGCATTACGCCACAACAACAAATTGTTTCAGTAAATCAGCATAATGCCACCGATGCCAGCAGCGTGAATTTGCTGTTGGTAGAGCAGATTGGCAGCAGTAGTATCACGCTTGGGTTGCAGGATGTTGTTACGCAGCAGCAGCGCTCTGTCACACTGAATACAACTGACTGGCAGTTTGACCCGGAAAAACAAAGCGTATTTGACAGCCTTGGGCTTAATTTAGCCCGGCCCCAGGCCCTGACAGAAATTGCACAGGTAGCGCCAGACTCAGCAGCAGAGCGCGCCGGGCTTCAGGTAAATGATAAAATTATACGTATTGATGATACTGACATTACGCAGTGGACGCAGTTACAAGCGTTAATCAGCAATGCGGCAGAGCAACAGCTGTCTGTTGAAGTAGAGCGCAGCGGTACAGTGCTGAGTATTAATGTTACGCCAACACTGCTGGTTACTGCTGATGGTTTTTCCCAAGGTGTGCTCGGCATTACACCTAAAGTCAGTGACTGGCCAGAAGGTGTGCTTTACACCCGCCAGTATGGAGTAATTGATGCTTTTGGTGCCGGTGCGGCCCATACCTGGCAATTTATCCGCCTGAGTGTATCGATGATTGGCAAGCTGCTGACAGGCGATGTTTCTGTGAAGCATTTAAGCGGCCCTATCTCAATTGCACAAGGTGCTGGTACAACTGCAAGCCTTGGTTTGGTAGCATTTCTATCGTTTTTAGCCCTGATAAGTGTTAACTTAGGCGTTATCAATTTGCTGCCATTGCCGGTGCTGGATGGTGGGCACTTAATGTATATGCTGGTGGAACTAATACGAGGCAAACCTGTCTCTGAAAAGACGCAGGAAACAGGTTTCCGGTTCGGAGCGCTGATCCTGCTAATGTTGATGGGAATTGCGCTGCTCAACGATATTTCTCGTTTGTAAATAACTAATCATAAGTAGTTCAAATAATGACAATTAAACGATTAGTAGCTGCGATGTTTCTTGCTTCGGCAAGCAACTCGGTGCTCGCTGAAGAATCATTTACGGTTCAGGATATTCAGGTAGAAGGTTTGCAGCGCGTTGCGCTGGGCGCTGCGTTGAATAATCTGCCTTTTAACGTTGGTGATACCGTGACAGAGTATAATTTGTCACGCAGTATCCGCACGCTTTACAGCGCAGGACATTTCGATGATATTCAGGTGCTGCGTGATGGTAATACGGTAATTTATCGTTTGCGCGAACGCCCAACCATTAACGCGATAGAGTTTGATGGCAATAAAGACATCAAAGAAGACCAACTGAATGAGAGCCTTGCAGGTAACCGTATTGAAGTTGGTGAGCCGCTGGATAAAACTATTCTGAAAAATATCGAGAATGGTCTTACTGAGTTTTATCACGGTGTAGGTAAATATCAGGCCAGCGTTGAAATTGAAGTGACTTATTTGCCACGTAACCGGGTCAATCTGAAGATTAAGTTTGATGAAGGTGACCCGGCCTCTGTCCGCCAGATCAACGTGGTGGGTAATAAACTGTTCTCTGATGAAGAATTACTGAGCAATATCGAATCGAAGCAGGATTTACCCTGGTGGCGCTTTTTGTCTTCAGATCGTTACCAGAAACAAACTCTGCAAGGCGATATAGAAAAGATTAACAGCTACTATCTTGACCGCGGTTATCTGCGCTTTAACATTGACTCTTCGCAGGTTTCCGTTAGCCCGGATAAAGAATCTGTTTACGTGACACTGAATATCACCGAAGGTGAAAAATATACTATCAGTGGTGTGAAGTTTGTCGGCGATTTAATTGGTCAGGATGAATTTATCCGTCAGATCCTGCCGTTAAAAGATGGCCAGTTGTATAACGGTGCACTGGTCACTTACACCGAAGAGAGTATTGCCAAACTACTGGCGCGTTTTGGTTATGCTAATTCAAAAGTCCGCACTATTCCGGATATCAATGAAGACACCAAAGAAGTTGAATTAACTATTAGTGTCGACCCTGGCAAGCGTGTTTATGTGCGCCGTATTAATATGTCAGGCAACAGTAATACCAAAGATGAAGTATTACGCCGTGAACTGCGGCAGATGGAAGGAGCCTGGCTATCCAATGACTCACTGGAACTGTCCAAACAACGCATTCAGCGTTTGCCATACATCGAATCTGTTGAGTTTGCTACTGCACCGGTAGCGGGTATTGATGATCAGGTTGATGTAGGTTTTACCATTAAAGAGCAGCCATCAGGTAGCTTTAATGCCGGTATCTCTTATGGCAACTATATGGGCATGTCATTTCAGATTGGCGTGCAGCAAGAAAACTTCTTCGGCAGTGGTAACAGTGCCGGTATCAGCTTAAGCACCAATAAATACCAGAAATCAATTAGCACAACCTATACCAACCCTTATTTCACACTGGATGGTGTTAGCCTGGGTGGGCAGGTGTTTTACTCTGATACCGATTACAGCAGTGCCTCGTCTAACCTTGAAGCGTATAACCAGCAGCGTTATGGGTTTGGCGCTAATATCGGTTACCCGTTAAACGAGTATAACCGGTTAAACTTTGGCGCTAACTATGTGGTAAACAAGATTAACTCTATTAATGAGTATGATCAGCTGCGCCATTTCCGCGGTGTATTGTTAGATGCGCAGAATCCGGATGGTGGTTACCAGTTTACCAACTATGAGTTATCGGCCGGTTGGGTAAGAAGTACGCTTAACCGCGGTTTATTCCCTACAGCGGGCCACTATTTGGGCGCAACGCTAAGGGTGACCACGCCTAATTCAGATCTGACGTACTACAAAGTGATGTTCGAAGCGCGTAATTATATTCCGCTGAGTAACGATCATGCCTGGTCATTCCTCAGCAAGCTGGAAACAGGCTATGGCAATGGTTATGGCTCGAAAAACGGTTATGACTATACCTTACCCTTTACTGAGAATTTCTATGCTGGCGGTGATAATATGCGCGGTTTCGAAAGCCGTATCATAGGTCCGCACGCTATCTTCCGTTACGCCCAAAGTGTACCGGGATTACCAGACCCTAATGCTGGCTCAGGTGGGTTCCCAAGCGGCCCAGAGAGTGACCGTTATCAGGTGTCACAGCGCTCCATTGGTGGTAACGCTATGGCAGTAGCGACGTTGGAACTGATTACCCCGACGCCGTTTTTAAGTGATGACTATCGTAATTCAGTGCGTACCAGTATATTTGTTGATGCCGGTAATGTCTGGGATACGGAGTTTGATATTAATCGCTATGTTGGTTTGACAAGGTTAGTTACCAGCCAAGAACAACCAGAACTGATAGATTACTCAGATGCCAGTTTGATTCGGGCGACAGCTGGTGTATCTTTACAGTGGATTTCGCCAATGGGACCGTTAACGTTCAGTTTGGCAAAAATCATCAAGAAATATGATGGTGACTTACAAGAAAACTTTAGTTTCAATATTGGTACAACTTTCTAGATTAGAATAATAGGGAATATAAGATGTTTAACCGTAAAATTGTAAAATCTGCCGTGTTACTGCTTGCTGGTTTGGTACTGGCAGGTAATGTTGCAGCAAAAGAAATGAAAATTGCTTTTGTTGATGTACAGGCTGTAGCTGCACAAATTCCTCAGTCAGCTGCTATGCAGGAAACGATTAAAAATGAGTTTTCCCAGCGTATTGAAACGGTAGGGAAGCTGGAAAAAGACATTAACTTCAATATTGAAAAGCTGCGCCGCGATGGTCCAACCATGAGCGAAAAGCAGCAAGACGAGTTGAAAACTGCGTTAACCAGCCAGCGTCAACAGTACGAGCAATTAGCCCGCCCACTGGATGAAGAAATCCGCAACCGTCAGGCTGAAGAGCGCAATAAAGTACTGGCGCTGATTAAAGCGGCTATAGATGTGGTAGCAGAGCGCGAAAAGTTTGATATGGTGCTGAATTCCGGCGCAGCAGTGTATGCCAAGCCAGAATACGACATCTCTGAAGCTGTTATTGCTCAGGCAAGTAAAGCAAAATAATGGCAGGTTATACCTTAACTGAACTGGCTGAGCAGGTAGATGCTCAGCTAATTGGCGATGCTGCTTGCAGCATCGTTTCAATTGCAACGCTGGAAAATGCTGGCAGCGGCCAGATTAGCTTCCTGTCTAACAGCAAATACCGCAAATTCTTAACCGAAACGTCTGCCTCTGCTGTGCTTATCACTGCAGATGATGCTCCTTTTCTTGCACCAGGCGTAAATGCTCTGGTAGTAAAAGACCCTTATGTTGCTTTTGCCCGTGTTGCCCAATTACTGGATTCAACACCCGCCGCTGCAAAGGGTGTTCACCCGACAGCAGTAATCGATGCCAGTGTGACTTTAGGGGCCGGGGTATCTGTTGGTGCTAATGCCATTATTACCGCCGGAGCTGTTGTTGGTAATGGTGCACAAATTGGTGCAGGCTGTTTTATCGGTGAACAAGCAGTTATTGGTGAAGGTAGCCGGCTTTGGGCTAACGTTACTGTTTATCATCGGGTCAATATCGGCAAACGTTGTATAGTGCATAGTGGTGCTGTAATTGGCGCAGATGGTTTTGGTTTTGCTAACGAACGTGGTAATTGGGTTAAGATACCGCAAACTGGTACGGTTACCATTGGCGACGATTGTGAAATAGGCGCAAATACCACTATCGACCGCGGTGCGATTGAAGATACCGTTATCGGCAACAACGTAATTATAGATAACCAGTGCCAGATTGCACACAATGTCCGCATTGGCGATCATACGGCAATCGCCGGTTGTACCGTAGTTGCCGGTAGCACCAAAATTGGCCGCTATTGCATTATTGGTGGGGCGGCAGTGCTTAACGGGCATATTGAGATATGTGACGGTGCCCATATTTCCGGTATGGCAATGGTAATGAAGCCTATCATTGAGAAAGGCGTATATACTTCAGGTATTCCGGCAACAACGAATGCTGAATGGCGGAAAAACACCGTCAAGCTGCGGCAAATAGATCAACTTTATCAGCGGGTAAAGCAACTGGAACACCAGCTTGCGAATGTGCAAAAAGCACAGGATGCTGACCACTAGACAGAGGAATAGCTTTGGCTAACCAACTTAATTGCCTGCAAATTCAGGAAATTATGGCATTACTGCCACATCGTTACCCGTTTTTACTTATTGATCGTGTACTGGATTTTACGCCGGGCGAAAGCCTGACGGCGCTTAAAAACGTCACTATTAATGAACCTATTTTTACCGGGCATTTTCCGGGAATGCCTATTTTTCCTGGTGTGTTGATCCTCGAGGCGCTGGCTCAGGCCACCGGTATTCTGGGTTTTAAAACCGTTACCGAGCGCTCAGAGAATGAACTTTATCTGTTTGCTGCAATTGACGACGCGCGTTTTAAAAAGCCGGTACTGCCGGGTGATACCATGATACTGGAAGTAAAGTTTTTAAAAGAACGCCGCAACATGTGGAAGTTTTACGGCGAAGCTAAAGTTGAAGGCCAGATTGTCTGCTCGGCTGAGCTGATGTGTGCCAGAAGAGAGTTATAACGTGATCCATCCAACTGCTGTAATTGAAGCCAGCGCTAAGCTTGGTAATAACGTTAAAGTGGGCCCGTTTTGTTATGTTGGCCATAACGTTGTGCTGGGAGATGACTGTGTACTCGAATCGCATGTGGCGATTAAAGGCACCAGTACTATTGGTAAAGGTAATCACTTTTTTCAGTTTGCCAGTATTGGTGAAGCTTGTCAGGACAAAAAATATAAAGGTGAAGCCACAGAGCTGATTGTTGGCGATTATAACGTATTTCGCGAAGGTTGCTCTGTACACCGCGGTACGGTGCAGGACCAGGGGAAAACCATTATTGGTAACCATAACCTGTTTATGAATACCACGCATATTGCCCACGACTGCGTCATTGGTAACCATACTATTTTTGCCAGCGGTGCTCAGGCCGCCGGCCATGTGCATGTAGGCGACTGGGCTATTTTAGGCGGTATGACCGGCGTGCATCAGTTTGTGCACATTGGTGCGCACAGTTTCTGCGGCGGTGGCTCGATTGTATTAAAAGATGTACCGCCATACCTAATGGTGCATGGCGCACCTTGCGTGCCTGGCGGTATTAATACTGAAGGTTTAAAGCGGCGTGGCTACAGCAGCGAAGCATTGCTGGAAATACGCCGGGCATACAAAGAAGTGTACCGCAAAGGCCAGACAGTAGCAGAGGCTCTGGCAGCACTGCAGGATAAAGCCGCAGAAGTGCCGGAGTTGAAACTCTTTACCGACTTTATCGCTAACGCCAGCAGAGGCATAGTGCGCTGATGGCGATTGCTGACAGAGCATTAAAAATAGCCATTATCGCCGGAGAACACTCCGGCGATATTTTAGGTGCTGATCTGATCGTTGCACTTAAAGCTATGCACCCGAATGCGGTGTTTTACGGCATTGGCGGGCCGCGTATGCAGGCGCTGGGTTTTAACGCCCTGTTTGATATGGAAGAACTGGCGGTAATGGGCATTGTTGAGGTGCTCGGACGTTTACCACGTTTACTGCAGGTTAAACGCGAAATTCTTACTGCTTTGCTGGCTGATAAACCCGATGTGTTTGTTGGTATCGATGCGCCGGATTTTAATTTGCCGGTAGAGCTAAAGCTGAAACAGGCTGGTATTAAAACTGTGCATTACGTTAGCCCGTCGGTTTGGGCCTGGCGGCATAAACGAATTTTTAAAATTGCTGCCGCCACCAATATGGTGTTATCGCTGCTGCCATTTGAAAAAGCTTTTTACGATAAATATCAGGTGCCCTGTACTTTTGTTGGCCACACTATGGCCGATACGATGCCGTTGGACGTGGATAAGGCCGCAGCAAAAGCCGAATTGGGCCTACAGCCGGATAAGCTGGTACTGGCGATTATGCCTGGCAGCCGTACCAACGAAATTAAACTGCTGGCGGGTGATTTTCTGCAGGCCGCAGTACTGCTACAACAACAGTTCCCCGATATACAGTTCGTTACCAATATGGTGACGTCGGCAAAGGCCGCACAGTTTAATGCGATTAAACAGCAGATAGCGCCAGAGCTGGAAATCACCGAATTTACCGGCCAGGCTCGTCAGGTATTGTTAGCGTCTGATGCAACTTTTATTACCTCAGGTACCGCCACACTTGAAGCCATGTTAGCCAAGTGCCTGATGGTGGTGTCGTACCGGGCTAACTGGCTTACTTATCAAATTGGCAAACGGCTGGTAAAACTGGCGCATTTTAGTTTGCCAAATTTGCTGGCTGGGCATGGCATGGTTACGGAATTATTGCAGCATCAGGTGACGCCGCAAGCTCTGGTAAATGCGATGGTACCTTTGCTAAGTTCAGAGCGGGCTACCTTATTGCAGCAGTACCGGGTTATTCATCAAAGCATTAAATGTAATGCCAGTACCAAAGCGGCAGAAGCAATTTTACAGGTAAGCAAATAATGTTGTACCAACGACCTGACGTACAGCTGATTTGCGGTGTGGATGAAGTTGGCCGCGGCCCGCTAATTGGCGCTGTGGTAACGGCAGCAGTTATCCTAGACCCGAATAAACCCATTGCCGGGCTTACTGATTCAAAAAAATTGTCTGAAAAGCGTCGCAGGGAACTGGCTGAGCTCATCAAGCAAAATGCTCTGTGCTGGGCGCTTGGCCGGGCAGAGCCTGCTGAAATTGATCAGCTGAATATTCTGCACGCTACTATGCTGGCAATGCGCCGTGCGGTGGCTGCGCTGAGTATTAAACCAGAATGGGTGCTGGTAGATGGCAACCGCACCACAGATTTTGGCTTGCCCGCTACGGCTATCGTTAAAGGCGATTTGCTGGTGCCGGAAATCAGTGCAGCTTCTATTTTGGCCAAAGTGGCACGTGATACCGAAATGCATGCTTTACATCAGGCTTACCCGGATTATGGCTTTGCTGCCCACAAAGGCTATCCCACAGCAGCTCATCTGGCCGCAATAGGCGTGCATGGTGTGTTAAGTGAGCACCGTCGCAGCTTTAAGCCGGTGCGGCAGATGCTGGAGCAACAGGGGGTATGAGTTCTCCTGCTTTTATCCATCTGCGCGTGCACAGCGATTTTTCAATGATCGACGGTGTCGCCAAAGTTAAGCCTATCGTTAAAGCGGCACAAAAACTGGCAATGCCTGCGCTGGCATTAACTGATCAAATGAATTTTTGCGGCCTGGTGCGGTTTTACAGTACAGCCCATGAAGCCGGTATTAAACCTATCATCGGCGTTGATTGCTGGGTTCAGCATCCTTTATTTGGTGGCGAGAGCAGCCGTATGCTACTGCTGGCGGCAGATAATACCGGTTATCAGAACCTTAGCCAGCTTATTTCCAAAGCCTACCTGCGTGGCCATGTTGATGGCAAACCGCAAATAGAACATGACTGGCTGGGCGAATTTGCCCAAGGCGTGATTATTTTATCCGGCGCTAAAGATGGCCTGGTTGGTAAAGCGCTGTTAAAAGAAAACGGCCAAAGCCTGACCCAGTTACTGCAGTTTTATCAGCAATATTTTCCGCAGCGCTTTTATCTGGAAATCACCCGTACCGGGCGGCCGGATGAAGAGCTGTATATTCAAAAAGCAGTAACCCTGGCTGAGCAACACGATTTACCGCTGGTTGCTACCAATGAAGTGGTGTTTTTACAACCGGAAGACTTTCCGGCCCACGAGATCCGGGTTGCTATTCACGATGGCTTTACGCTGGACGACAAGCGCCGGCCTAAATTGTATTCTGAACAGCAATACCTTAAATCTGAACAGGAAATGCAACAGCTGTTTGCCGATTTGCCAGAAGCACTGCAAAACTCCGTTGAGATAGCCAAACGTTGTAATGTCACTATCCGGCTGGGGGAATATTTTCTGCCGGCGTTCCCTACCGGGGGCATGACAGATGCTGATTTTCTGGTAATGAAATCGCGCGAAGGCCTGGAAGAGCGTTTACTGCAACTGTTTCCCGATACCAGTGAGCGGGCACAAAAACGTGTCGAGTATGATGAGCGGTTGCAAATAGAGCTGGACGTTATTAACCAGATGGGTTTTCCCGGTTACTTCCTGGTGGTAATGGAGTTTATCCAGTGGAGTAAAGATAATGATATTCCGGTAGGACCGGGGCGGGGCTCTGGTGCTGGTTCATTAGTGGCTTATGCGCTTAAAATTACTGATTTAGATCCGCTGGAATTTGATCTGCTGTTCGAGCGTTTTTTAAATCCCGAGCGGGTCTCGATGCCAGATTTTGACGTCGATTTCTGCATGGACAGGCGCGACGAAGTTATCGACCACGTAGCCGATATGTATGGCCGTGAAGCGGTATCGCAAATTATTACCTTCGGTACCATGGCAGCCAAAGCAGTAATACGCGACGTTGGCCGGGTGCTGGGCCACCCGTACGGCTTTGTTGACCGCATATCCAAGCTTATTCCGCCCACGCCTGGCATGACGCTGGAACAGGCGTTTAAAGAAGAGCCGCGTCTGCCAGAGCTGTACGCTCAGGATCAGGAAGTAAAAGATCTGATTGATATGGCGCGCCAGCTTGAAGGTGTAACCCGTAACGCCGGTAAACACGCTGGCGGTGTGGTAATAGCACCAACCAAAATTACCGATTTCTCCCCGCTGTACTGCGACGATGAAGGTAACAACCCGGTTACCCAGTTTGATAAAAACGACGTTGAATATGCCGGTTTGGTAAAATTCGACTTCTTAGGCCTGCGCACCCTGACCATTTTGCAGTGGGCAGTGAATATGGCCAACACGCGGCTGAAAAAAGAAGGCCGCGACAGCATCGATATCAACAGCATTCCGCTGGTAGACAAAAGAAGCTTCGACTTACTGCAAAAAGCCGATACCACGGCAGTATTCCAGCTCGAATCGCGCGGCATGAAAGACTTGATCCGCCGCCTGCAACCAGACTGCTTTGAAGATATGATAGCTCTGGTAGCATTGTTCCGGCCCGGGCCGTTGCAGTCGGGCATGGTAGATAACTTTATCGACCGTAAGCGTGGCCGTGAAGCTATCTCTTATCCGGATGCGACCTGGCAGCATGATTCATTAAAACCAATTCTTGAGCCGACATACGGCATTATCCTCTATCAGGAACAGGTAATGCAGATAGCCCAGGTGCTGTCGGGATACTCGCTTGGCGGTGCCGACTTATTACGCCGGGCTATGGGTAAGAAAAAGCCCGAAGAGATGGCCAAACAACGCGATACTTTCCAGGAAGGCGCGGCAAAAAATGGCATTGACCCGGACCTGGCGATTAAGATTTTCGATCTGGTAGAAAAATTTGCCGGCTATGGCTTTAATAAATCACACTCAGCCGCCTATGCACTGGTGTCATACCAAACGCTATGGATGAAGGCGCATTATCCGGCCGAGTTTATGGCTGCGGTAATGTCGGCCGATATGGACAACACCGACAAAATTGTGACGCTGGTGGATGAATGCGAGCGCATGAAGCTGAAGCTTATTCCGCCCGATGTTAACGCCGGGGTGTATAAGTTTACTGTTAATGAGCAAGGACATATTGTTTACGGTATTGGTGCTATTAAAGGTGTAGGCGAAGGACCGATAGAAGCTATTCTTGAAGCGCGGAATAAACACGGTAGCTTTAGCGACTTATTTGATTTTTGCGCCAAAGTCGATTTAAAAAAGCTAAACCGGCGCGTGATAGAGAAACTGATTTTATCCGGCGCTATGGACCGTTTAGGCCCGCACCGCGCTGCGCTGTCGGCCACGCTGGAAGAAGCCATGAAAGCTGCCGAGCAGCACGCTAAAGCGCAGGCTGTAGGGCAGGATGATTTATTCGGTTTGTTAAGCCCTGAACCAGAGCACGCTGCGGCAGCATTTAAACAGGTAGAGCCCTGGGCAGATGAAGTCTGGTTGGAAGGCGAGCGTGAAACTTTAGGCTTATATTTAACCGGCCACCCGATAAACCGTTATCTGGAAGAAATTCCGCGTTATATTAATTGCCGGTTAGTGGAACTGCAGCCAACGAAGAAAGATCAAAGTACCACTGTTGCCGGCCTGGTGGTATCAGTGCGGGTGATGATTAATAAAAAAGGCCGGCGCTGGGCTATTGTCACACTGGATGATAAGTCTGCGCGGCTTGATGTACGATTTTTCCCGGATTTACTGGAAAACTTCGAACAACAGCTACAAAAAGACCGGATCCTGGTAATAACGGGACAGGTCAGCTTTGATGATTTTAACGGTGGCCTTACAATGACCGGCCGCGATGTCAGCGAGATTACTCAGGTAAGGGAAAAATCTCTGAGATCGTTGAATATCACTGTACAATCGGCACAAATAGACCACAATTACCTGCAAAGATTGCAGCAGGTACTGGGTGAATTTAAAGCAGGTACGGTGCCGGTTAAACTCCGCTATCAGCGCCAGGAAGGCGAGGTGATGTTACAGCTAGGGACACAATGGTGGGTAACGCCAGCCGATGCTTTGTTGCACCAGTTAAAGCAATTGGCAACAATAGAACTGGAATTTAATTAATTAGGTAGTGACAGTCGATGATGCTGAATTATTTAGAGTTTGAGCAACCTATTGCTGAACTTGAAGCAAAAATAGACGAATTACGTAACGTCAGCCGCAGTGGCGACTACGATTTGGGTTTAGAAGAAGAGATCAACAAACTAAAAGAAAAAAGCCAGGGGCTGACGAAAAAGATCTTTTCTGAGTTGGGTGCATGGCAGGTCGCGCAGCTGGCGCGTCATCCGCTTAGGCCTTACACGCTGGATTATATTCAGCATGTGTTTACCGACTTTGATGATTTAGCCGGTGATCGTACCTTTGCCAACGATCAGGCTATTATTGGCGGTACTGCGCGCCTGGGCGATATACCGGTGATGATTATAGGCCATCAAAAAGGCCGTGATACACGCGAGAAAATTAAGCGTAACTTTGGTATGCCACGCCCGGAGGGTTATCGTAAAGCGCTGCGTTTAATGGAAATGGCTGAGCGTTTTAACCTGCCTATTGTTACTTTTATCGATACACCGGGTGCTTACCCGGGTATTGGTGCCGAAGAGCGTGGCCAATCTGAAGCTATCGCCCGCAACTTAAAAGTAATGGCGGGCCTGAAAGTACCGGTGATCTGCACCGTGATCGGTGAAGGCGGCTCCGGTGGCGCTTTGGCGATTGGTGTGGGCGATAAAGTGAATATGCTGCAGTACAGCACTTACTCGGTTATTTCGCCGGAAGGCTGTGCCTCAATTTTGTGGAAAAGTGCGGAAAAGGCGCCACTGGCTGCTGAAGCCATGGGCATTACCGCTGAGCGGATTAAAGAGCTGAAACTGATTGACGAAGTATTGCCTGAACCCCTGGGTGGCGCACATCGAGCACCGGAGCAGATGGCGCAAACGTTAAAACAGGCTTTACTGCGTGATTTACAAAAATTGCAGAAAATGAGCAGCAAAGAGCTACTGGACGTACGCTACAAGCGTCTGATGTCTTATGGTTACTGCTAAACAGTAATTGCTACCGATAAGCCAGTGCCTCTGCACTGGCTTTTTATTTTGTGTTAGCCTTAGCGCCTTGATAACCCGGTAAAACACCCGATGCCCGAACTAACCCCTGAGCTGAGCCCTCGCTATTTATTGCAGACGTTAGCGCTGCAAGCTGACAGCCATGTTGTGCTGGCGTTAAGTGGCGGGCTGGATTCGATGGTGTTGCTCGACTTATTGGCTAAGGCTCAGTTGTTACAACCATTTTTATTACAGGCTGTGTATGTTAATCATGGCATTAGTGCTTATGCAGCGCAGTGGGGCGACTTCTGTGCCGGGCAGTGCAGTGAGCGGGGTATAGCATTTACGCAGCGTAGCGTGGCGCTAAGCGGCCATGACAACCTTGAATTAAAAGCCCGCAAGGCCCGCTATCAGGCACTGGCAGAATTTATCCGCTCAGATAAGCATCTGCTGCTGACGGCACATCATGGTGATGATCAATTGGAAAGCTTGCTGTTAGCCTTAAAGCGTGGCTCGGGTGCCGCAGGGCTAAGTGGTATTGCCGCGCAGCGCAGTTTTGCCCCTGGGATGCTACGTCGGCCTTTATTGCCTTTCAGCCGTGTCGAACTTGCTGCTTATGCTGCACAGCAGCAGTTGAACTGGGTAAATGATGACAGTAACGACGATACCCGGTTTGAACGTAACTTTATCCGCCAGCATATTACACCTGCACTGCTAGAGCGCTGGCCACAGTTTATTGCTACCACGCGGCGCAGTATGCAACATCTGGCCGATTTACAACAACTGGCTGATTATTACACCGAACAGGCGCAAGAAAGTTGTGTGCGTAATAATACCTTGCTGCTGGCAGAGCTGACAAAACTGCTACCGCTACAACAGGATTTAGTGATCCGCCGCTGGCTAAGTAGTTATGGCTTAAATCCGTCAACTCAGTGGCTTACTACGTTAAAGCAGCAGGTTATTGCTGCCCGTAATGATGCAACGCCGGTGTTGGTGTGTGCTGACTATCAGCTGCGCCGCTATGCAAACAGGCTGTACTTGTTGACTGATGCACAGGTAACGGTACCAGTGCAAAGCTTCAGCTGGCAAGGCGAAACAAAACTGCAACTGCCTTGTGGCAACAGTTTGTATTTCTCTGCCCAGTCACAGCCACAGGCTGATGCTTTGCCGCTGGCAGCGACGTCAGCACAAATTGTATTTGGCCAGTTAAGCTTGCGGTTTAAACCAGCAGGCAGTGCAATGAGTAAGCCATTAAAACAGTGGTTTAAGTTGTGGCAGGTGCCGCCGTGGCAGCGATTGCAGGTACCGCTACTGTTGGTTGATGGTGAGTTGGTTGCCGTGGCGGGTTTTGCTAGCAGCACTTTGCCTGAGCAGGCAAAGTGCTGGTTAAGCTGGCAGCAACATAGTTAATTTAAGCCAGGCTTATTCAGGCTACCCTTACCGTGCTTTTACCGGCCTCTTTGGCAGAATAGAGTGCAGCGTCGGCAGCAGCAAATAATTGTTTACTGCTTTGCTCCGGAGCTTTTAGCAAGGCTAAACCAGCGCTGGCACTTACCTCATATTGCTTACACAAATGATGCTGATTGATTGCCCGCAGTAACCTTCGGGCAACTAGCTCAGCGCAGTCTGCGTCCTGAGCAGATAAAATTACGGCAAACTCATCTCCACCAAAGCGGAATAAACTATCCGTTACGCGCAATGTATCCCGCAGACAATCGGCAACCGCCAGCAATACGTCATCTCCAGCGCTGTGGCCTGCAATATCATTAACCTGTTTAAAGTTGTCTAAATCCAGTAACAGTAAGGCGCAGCGTTCGTCATGGCGTTTCGCCAGTTGTATGGCTTTATCAAAACTATCGTCAAAAAAACGGCGGTTGCCAAGACCCGTTAAGGTGTCTTTCAGTGCCATTTGCTGCAACCGGCAGACAACCAGTGCATTGCGCAGAGCAAACAGCCATTCACTTTCGAGCAGTAACAGTTCGCGTTGAATCATCGGGGTAAAAGCATGCTCGCTCTGGTAAATCAGCTCGGCCAGGCATTGTTGGTTTAGCACCAACACACTGCGATGCTCAGTATCAGCCGGTCTTGAACCGATGGCTTCAAACTCACCCACTGCAGTTTTTAATTTCAGGGCCGCCACCGGCAAAACTTTGCCTACTGCCATAGAAATAATATTCAGCTGCTGCTGAATATCCAGTGTGGTTTGCAACTGGCTGATCAGGCTTTGTTCAGCGCATTCCGCCAGCTCTGGCCAGTGCTGCAGTTTGGTCATAGCTGTATAGCTGGGGGCGTTACTTAGCGCGACCTCGTGTACTAACAGGTATTCCATTGGCGTATCCGTTATTGCTTTTTTCTAATAAAGCAAATAACAGGCCAGAAATATTATAGTAATAATTATCAGTATGATAGCAAAGTTGGTAAGCCGGGCCACAGTTTGAATGCCAAGGCTTTGACAGCTAGTTAGCGCTTATCATCGGCCAGAAACTGCAAAATAGTGTCCATTTGGGCTGTTGCATCTTCATAGCCCAACTCAATTAACCGGCGGGTATAACGCTGTTCAAACAGTAAATAGCTGGCCAGGCTGGAATCTGAGTGCTGGCGAATACCGGTCATTCTCAGGATGGTACGGACTGCCATAGGCAGAGATAAAAAATGTTCACTGGCAATCTGGCCAAAGTTCTGGCTCGGGTTGATAAACAGGCTTTGCACCGGCTTAAGATCCGTTTTTATACCGTGCTGCTGCATGGTCTGAATAGTGTTATTAACCCGCTGCATACGTTCAAGATCCGAGTTTAAACTGTCAGTAAACACAGTATCAAGCAAATGCCCGGCAATGGTAGCCAGCCCCGGATGATGCATCATCCGCTGGTTGTGTTCATTTTTACGCGGATCGGCCACGCCGATAATCAGTATTTTATCTGCGCCCAGATGAATAGGGGCACTAAGCGGCGCGAGCTGATTTACCGAACCATCGCCAAAATACTGCTGATGAATACGCACCGAAGGAAATACCAGCGGAATAGCCGCAGATGCCATCAGATGATGCACACCAAGCAAGGTGCGCTGGCCACAACGCTTAGCCCGGCGCCATTCCTGTGCCTGATCAGATTGGAAAAACGTGATTGAGTCGCCGTTGTTGTAGCATGAAGCCGTAACTGACACACTGGACAGATAACCGCCCATAATATTGCGGTCAATCCGTTTTAGATCCAGCACTTTGAGCAGCATTTGCCGCAGTGGTTTATTGTCAAACAAGCTGACCGCGGTTTTATTGGCATAGTCGGCCTGAAATGCGCTGAAAATACCGCGTAGTATCTGCCGGAATACGCGTGGATAGTCAGAGTAATACACCTGATCGGTATGAAAGTTACGCCAAATCCACTCCAGCTTTTTCACGCCAAGATGAAAACAGGATGCATAGCAAGCCATGGCGGCACCATTAATTGCCCCGGCTGATGTGCCACTGATAATCTGAAAAGGCAATTTACTGCTACGGGGGAATTGTTGTGCTATCGCTTTTAGCACCCCGACCTGATAAGCCGCACGGGCGCCGCCGCCGGTTAATAACAATGCCGTCTTTTTTTCGGCTTTTACATCGTGTTCAGACATAACAGAAGTTGAACTTTTTCCAGACAACAGGCTCATTGCTTAGTATATTGCTGGAATCGTTAAAGAATGCAACGCTTAATCGCGTTACACCATCAGAATGCTACCGAGGTTGTTATGGCAGAACAAAAACCGAACAATAATCAGCAGTTATATTACGCAGGCATCGCCGCTATCGTCATAGTGGTACTGCTGGCCTTATGGTTGTTGCTGGCTAAAGATGAAGAGCAGGAACCGGCTATTAATTTATTACCGCCTGTTACCACTGAACCTGTCGCACCGCAGTCTGAAGCAGAACCAGAGCAGGATACAGCAGAACCTGACACTACCACGCCATTGCAAGAGCAGCTAACTGAACCCGAAGTTAGTGCGCCTGTGTCAGAGCCTGAACCTGTGTTGCCTACCCTGGATGAATCAGATGTTGAGGTAAAGCAGCGCTTACTGGCATTAAACTGGCGCTCCGGCCTGGCGGGCCTTTTCGTTACCGAAGAGATGCTGCGTAATTTTGTTGTGCAAACCGACAATACTGCGCAAGGGCAGTTAGCAGCCGGCCATTCGCTGTTACAACCGCTAGAGCAAAAATTTGCTTTGGCTGAAGGTGACGCCATGCAACTGGATGAAAGCAGTTTTGCCCGTTACCGGCCATACATTGAATTGATTGAAAGCGTGCCTGCCGAGCAGATACTGGCCTTATTTAACCGGTACGAGCCGTTATTGCAGCAAGCCTATGCTGAGCTGGGTTACCCGGATGAGTTATTTAAAAATAAACTGATAGCGGCTATTGATGTGATGCTGGCGACACCGGAGGTAAGTTACCCGTTGGCCCTGGAGCGGCCTTCTGTGGTGTATGTGTTTGCCGATCCGGCGATAGAGCAACTGCCTGCAGCGCAAAAGCAAATGATCCGTTTGGGGCCGGACAACCAGCAACGCTTTAAAGCGGTATTGCAGCGCTACAAACAATTGCTGCAGTAGCCAATTTTGCCAAAAGCAGGCTTGCAACAACGCCTGCTTTTGCGCATAATGCGCGCCTGTTGAGGATTCAGCAGTTCAATGGTAGCCCCATTGGTCCTCTCGCAATACTAGTAAGCGAACCTGGTCAGGTCCGGAAGGAAGCAGCCACAGTTTATGACGTATGTGCCGGGATGTGGCTGGTGGGGTTGCCACCCAAATCCCGCTTCTGTTCAAAATCTTTTTTCACTATCTCTAATGCCAGAAGTGCAGTATTGGCATCTATCTGATGTTGCTCCAGCAGCAGAATTAAATCTACCGCCAGTTGCACATGCACCGGTGCCTGAGCCAGCTCAGTACTCACGCATTATTGTCCAGAAACTGCCGGGCCCTGGCAACGGCCTCTTTTACTTTCATCCGCATTTCAAAACGCTCGCTTTGTGGCAGATAAAACGCCATGTCGACTTCGTATCTAATATAGCGGGGCGGCAGCAGGTTTAACGAAATACAGCATAAATCGGCCAGATACTCAGCATCTTTCTGCTGGTCGAGCCCTAACTCAACAATATGATCCAGTGTCAGTTTTTCATAATAATTATGGATATCGTCGTCCAGTTTCATACTTGCCTCAATCTTGTTTACAGTCAGCTCAAAGCATAATCAGCTTTACGGTAAAAGACCACTGAAAGATTGAGTTAGCTCACTTCGCTGCTACAATGCGCGGTAGAATCATGACAGAAGAACTGCAATGCAAAAAAATACCACTCCCTGCTACTACGGCGACTACCTGCAACTGGACAAAATACTGACAGCACAGGCACCGGAAAGTGCCAAATACGCCAATGAAGCCCATGATGAAACGCTGTTTATTATTGTGCATCAGGTATATGAGCTGTGGTTTAAGCAAATTTTACATGAGCTTAAAGCTGTAATGGATGTGTTTGCCGGTGAAGAAGTTAAAGATGAGCAGCTTACCGGCATAGTGCATAAGTTAAAGCGGGTAATCACCATTCAGCAGTTGCTTAACCAGCAGATTGGTGTCATTGAAACTATGACGCCGCAGGATTTTATGTCGTTTCGTGATTACCTGGTACCGGCATCCGGTTTCCAGAGTATCCAGTTTAAAATGCTGGAAATTGGCCTGGGCCTGAAAAGCGATTTTCGTATCGATTTTGATAAAAACTCGTTTTACAGCCGGTTAAATGAAAAAGATCGTACTTTCCTGCAGCAGCTTGAACACGATCCCAGCCTGTTTGAGCGCATAGAAAAGTGGCTGGAGCGTATGCCGTTTCTTGAGCTGGAAAACTTCAGTTTCTGGCAAATGTATCAGCAGGCAACAGACACGATGCTGGCAGAAGATAAAGCAACTGTGCAGTCAATTGCACAAATTGCCGAACACGAGCGCGAATTGCAACTGGCTGAAATTGCCCGCACTGCGGAAAAATTTGCCGCCTTGCTGGATAAAGACAAGTATCTGCAATTACAGCAATCCGGTACCTTCCGTTTAAGTCAACGCGCTATGTTATCGGCATTATTTATCAGCCTGTATCAGGAAGAGCCGGTTTTTAACCTGCCATTTCAGTTGCTGACCTGCTTAACCGAAATAGATGAACTGCTGACAATATGGCGCTACAAACATGCCATGATGGTACAGCGCATGTTAGGTACCAAAATTGGCACCGGCGGCTCGTCCGGGCATGATTATTTGAAGCGTACAACAGAGAAAAACCGAATCTTTACTGACTTGTTTAATATGGCAACTTTCCTGCTGCCTAAAACCGACCTGCCAGTGTTACCACCTCAGGTAAAACGGCGTTTAGGTTTTTATTTTGCCGGCGAAGTCTGAGCCATGTAGCGTAAAAGCGGCTTTAAACAGCTGCAGGTGTAGCTGTACCAGCGTATCTATATTGCGCTGGTAACCACCGCCGATAACGGCGGCAACAGGTATACCCTGGTCCACACAGCTTTGCAGCACCAATAAATCACGTTGATATAAAGCCCTGGTAGAAATATTTAATAGCCCCAGCTCATCCTGTTGATGAATATCCACACCGGCGTCAAAAATCACCAAATCTGGCCGGTGCCAGTTAAGCAAGGTTTGCAGGCTTTGCTGCACGGCTTCTAAATAGTCGGTGTCAGAGCAATCTTTAGCCAGCCCTATATCCCAATCGGAATGCTGTTTACGGGCAGGGAAGTTTTTTTCACAATGCACAGAGCAACTGATAATACGCGGCTCGTCGGCTAGCATCAGGGCACTGCCGTCACCCTGATGCACATCCAGATCCAGCAGCAGAATTTTATCCAGCCCCTGTGTTAGCATGGCCTTAGCGGCGACCACCAGATCGTTAAATAAACAAAATCCTGAGCCTTCGGCATAAAAAGCATGGTGATAGCCACCGCTTAAATGCAGCGCTATACCACTGTTAAGGGCTGCCTGAGCCGTTTGCAACGTGCCGCCTAATGAATATAACGAACGCTGAAAAAGCTGTTCTGACCATGGGAAACCAATACGGCGCATGGCTTTGGCATCAATAGTGCCATCAGCCAGACTTTGAATATAGGTGCGACAATGTACCTCGGCCAGTTGTTCTACAGTGACAGGGACTGATCGGGTAAAGGCGCTCTCGCGCAGCCCTATATCCAACAGGCGCTGATACAAGGTGCGGTATTTTGTAATGGGATAACGGTGCCTGTCAGGCAGGTTAAGTTCACTGTAACAAGGGTGATACAGCATGGCAGGTAGCGCACTTAGCATTGGTTTAGCGATTACCATCAGTTCAGTTCCGCCGTTCCAAGTCCTGAATTTGCCGTTCAATATCGGATAACGCTTTGCGACAGCGGCCTAAACGGGCATGTAAAGCCAGTGTACGCTGTATGGCTTCGGCTGAGTTTTCCCGGTTGGCCAGGCTAATCATATCCTGCAAGCGGCGCTCAAACTCCTGGGTATCGCTAAGTTGCTGGTATAACTGCTGGCTGCTGGCGCTTATTTGTTGCACCACCGCTTTTAATTTGCCTTTACTGGTGGGCTTGCGCCGGGTATCAACATTGCGAAAAGCTCTGGTTAGCGCTGAGGTTTGCTCGCTTAACCGTTGTACCAGGCGTTGCTTCGCCATGCTGCTAAGGTTGCTGTCCTGTAAATGACGCAAGTTACGCTGTGCTTCGCCAACGTAGTCTGTCAGGTGCGGCGAGCGGCAACTGAACAGGGCACTGTCAAACCAGTTTTGTGGCTTGCCTGCCACCTGTTGCAGATCAATCTGCTCTGCCTGTTGCCACAGTTGTTGCAACTGGTGGCTTAAGGTGGCCAGTAAGTCCATTTAATTACCCCAGGCCTGCCAGGCCAGGCGCAAAGCAATAGTAATAACCACGCAAATAAATACCGGGCGGATAAAGCGGCTGCCAAATTTAATGGCTGAATGCGCACCCAGCCAGGCGCCAAGCATTAAACACAGACCCATAGCGATGCCAAGGGTAAAATTGACATGGCCCAAAGCAATAAAAGCCACCAGAGAAAAACCATTGCTGACAAAATTCATCGTGCGTGCTACGCCGCAAGTCAGCAGCAGGTTGATTTTGTACAGCGCCATAGTAGACACCATCCAGAATGCCCCTGCGCCAGGGCCGGCAATACCGTCATAAAAACCCAGAGTCATGCCCTGAGCCCGTTGTTGCCAGAATAACTTAGCGTTTTGCGGCGGCAGCTTTAAAGCATCATCAGGTTGCATACGGTTAAACAGGGTATAAATAGCCGCCAGCAAAATAAGCAGTGGCAGTATTTTTTCCAGCGCTTCTTTGCTAATCATGTCTACAACCAGCGTGCCCAATACCGCACCAATAGCGGTGTAGAGTAAACTGCGCTGCCAATACAACGGATTAAACAGCTTTTTACGGTAATAGGTAAGTGATGCAGTAAAAGAGCCAAATGTTGAAGCCAGCTTATTGGTACCCAGTACCACATGTGGCGGCAGGCCTGCGGTAAGCAGTGCCGGTACAGTCAGTAAGCCGCCACCGCCGGCAATAGCGTCAATAAAACCGGCACTGAATGCAACAGCGCAGAGAATCAACAATACAGAAGGTTCTAAAGCTAATTCAGCGAACAAGGCAGGTTCCTGTTAATACTCAATTTGACGACGAAACGGCGGCAAGGCATTTAACATTGCGCTGCCGTAGGCTTTAGTTACCAGACGCCGGTCAAGGATCACTATCCGGCCTTCGTCTTGTTCCTGGCGCAGCAGTCTACCACAGGCTTGCACCAGTTTCTTTGAGGTAGCCGGAATAGTCAGTTGCAAAAATGCATTTCCGCCTTTTTTTGTAATCGCCTCAGCTAAGGCTTCTTCCAGAGGTGAGGTAGGCACAGCAAAGGGCAGTTTGGTAATCACCAGATTGGTAAGCAATTTACCGGGTAAATCCAGCCCTTCAGAAAAGCTCTGGGTGCCAAATAAAATACTGGTGCGGTTATGTTTGCAGTTTTCACCATGCAACTGCAGTAACGCCTGGCGTGAAGCTTCACCTTGCACTAATAGTGAAAATTTCTTTTTACGCAGAGCCTCAGCGACTTGCTGCATTTGCCAGTATGAAGCAAACAGCACCAGGCTGGCCTGACCATCTGGCAAGTAAGCAGGCAGCAGTGTTGCCAGCTCATCGGTATAAGCCTGCTCTGTGGGCTCTGTTTGCATTTTCGGAATAACAATCCGGCCTTTTTCCGCGTAGGCAAAAGGCGATGCTACCTGCAATGTTTGCACACCTTCAAATTGTGTCAGGCCTAAATCATACTTGATGTACTGGAATGAATTTAACGCAGTAAGCGTTGCAGAGCAGAGGATCACCGCAAAGGCATCGGTAAATAGCAGCTGCTCCAGCTTATTTGCAACGCCAAGTGGACAGGCATGGCCAACAACATATTGGCTCTGATTTTGTAGCTCAACCCAGCGCGCCTGGTAAACGTTTTTTTCCTGCTCTGAAGCATACAATTGCCACAGTGCTTGTTGTTGCTCAATTTTCTGGCGCAAATAGCCTAACTCTTGCAGCAGACCCATGCTTTGCTTAAGCGGTAACTGCTGTTCAGAGACGTTTTCCTGCAAATGCTGCTGAATTTTTTCCAGTTGCGTCAGTGCCTTCTGGCTAACCTGTGACAGTTGCTCGGCTTGCTGCTGAAACAGCTTAGGCAGTGCGGCATCGGTAAAACGAAACTCCGTTTTCTCGCCAAACCAACGTGGCTTAAATTCTGCCACACAGCGCTCTATCGGTTTTAGTAAGCTGTTGAGTTCATTGCAGCTATCATCGAAGCGTAATAACTCTTTCATCAAGGTAGCGGGTAGTAGGGTAATCAGCTGTTGAATAGTTTTAGCCGCCTTTTCCAGCCAAACGCTATTGTGAGTAAGCTGGGCCTGAGCGGCAAAAAATTCCCGCGCGCTGTCGGGCAAGTGATGCGCCTCGTCTATCACATAAAGCGTTTCTTCCGGCGGCGGTAATATACTGTTACCACTGGATAAATCTGCCAGAAGTAAGGCATGGTTTACCACCAGCACATCGGCATTACTTACCTCGGCTCGGGCAAGGTGAAACGGGCAGTTCATATGGCGGCGGTCTGTTTTACTGCAATGCAGCGGATCAGCAACAATACGCTGCCACAGGTCTTCAGTTAACGGTGTCGTCAGCGTATCCCTGTCACCCAGCCATTTACGCTGCTGCCAGTTATCCAGCAATTTTTGCCAGTCAAAAGTTGCATCGTTAACGGTGGCAAATAACTCAGGATGCTTTTGCTGCTGGCGCACCCGCTCAATACAAGCATAACGCTGGCGGCCTTTTACCAGACTAAATTCAAATAACAGCTTGCTGTGTTGTTGAAAAAACGGCAGGTCTTTATTTACCAATTGCTCCTGCAGCGCCACTGTTGCCGTGGCAATAACCACTTTTTTCTTTTGCGCCAACGCATAAGGAATAACCGCCAGCATATAAGCCAGCGATTTACCGGTACCGGTGCCAGCCTCAATTAAACCAATACGCTCCCGGCGATGGTAAGTGCCAGAGACAATTTTTGCCATTTCTGCTACCAACTGGTTTTGTCCCTGCCTGGGTTGGTAATTAGGCAGGGTGGTTTTAATGCGCGTATGTATAGCGCGGATTTGGCTTTTTAGCTGGTCACTTAACATGTTCGATGTGTATTTATATACAGTTGTTTGATTGTATACGTAATGCGCTTTACAGGCAAAGCATTCGCGTCTCACGAAACCTAAAGAAATTAGTTCAGGCACTTGTGAGGAAAGCTCGGTAAATATTATTGGTAACTGTATTTAAAAGTTTACATGCGCTATTTTATTAACCCCGGTTTTTGATAACCCATTGCTATCGCCTGACAAAGCATATTTTACCTAAGCTATTGACTATATTAATTTGAATTTCGATGCTTGAAGGGTTGACAACGGCAAACTTCGAAGAAAAATGCCACCTGGCCATTTTTACGGCAGAGGATGACAATTTAAATTACAAATTGTTCCGTAAAAGCTGTTGACCCTGCTGAAATTCTCAGCCTATTATCAATGTGCGACGAAAGGCCCTCTGGGTGTGTTTAGTGGGGGGCTTTTGGCGATAAGTGGTTGTTGGTTTAAATAAAATTGCTGAAATGAAAACAGTGATCCAGGGAGAAAACATGTATACAAATAATAAAATAGCTAAAGCCGTGCGCTTGGCCATCGCTTTTGGTGCTGCGTCCTCGCTTGCCATGCACTCTGCTGCTGTAAATGCACAAGAGGACGTTGCAGCAGAACAACAAGTGGAAAAGATTCAAATTACTGGTAGTCGTATCAGAAGTGCTAACGCTGTTTCAACAAGCCCGATAGCAACGGTTGGCGAGCTTGAAATTGAACAGCAACAACAGCCTGAGATAGAGCGTATTTTCCGTAATATGCCAGCCTCTTTGCCAGGTGATAACAGCAACGTAAACAACGGTACGGGTGGTGCTGCTACGGTTAACTTACGTGGATTAGGCTCTAACCGTAACTTAGTTCTGATGAACGGCAAACGGATGGTGCCTTTTAACACTGCGGGTAGTGTTGATACTTCAACAATACCGACAGCACTAATCGATCGTATCGATATCGTAACCGGCGGTGCTTCCGCGGTTTATGGTTCAGACGCAATTTCTGGCGCTATCAACGTTATTTTAAAAAGGAATTTTGAAGGCGTTGAGTTAGATATGTCACATTCGCGCACCGCGGATGCAGATGCTCAGACGAAGAACATGGCGTTAACTCTGGGTGGCAATTTTGACAATGATCGCGGTAACGCCGTTGTTTCATTTAGCTGGTTAGATCGTGATCCATTATTACTCGGTCAGCGTTCATTGGGTAACTATGGCATTGCCACGGCGAGCGGCGCTAACTATCAAAACTTTGTAGACGGTGTTGCTCCGGTTCCGCCAGCAGACCCATTATGTGGTGGCAGTACACCTAACGTTGTAGCACCAGGTGGTGGCAGCCCTACCGGTATTCCAACACGCGTAGGTGTGGTAGGTGTTCCTGCTGCCGCTGGTCAGTTCCGTGATGATGGTACCCTGGTTTTAGGTGATCGTTGTAGTGATTATAACTTTAACCCATTTAACTACTACCAGACTCCCGCTAAGCGTTATAGTGCAACCGCTATGGCGCACTATGATCTTAATGACGAGCATTCTGTATACGGTACCTTTAACTTTACCAATACTTCTGTGAGCCAGCAGGTCGCCCCCTCAGGCATTTTCGGTTCTACCTTCTGGGTGCCAATGGCTAACCCGTTTTTATCTGCTCAGGCTCAGAATGCACTTCTTACTAGTTCTAATGCCAATATTGGCGCATTGAATGGTCCAGGTCTGGAAACATGGCGCGATGTTAACAGCAATGGTGTTGTTGATGCGGCTGACTCATTATTATTGGCTGTTTCCCGTCGTACACCTGAGTTAGGCCCGCGTTCAACGTCTTTTAATACCGATCAGTTCCAGTTAGTCGCTGGTGTTGAGGGCTTTCTTAATGACAGCTGGGCGTATGATGTGTCGGTTCAACATGGCGAAACTAACCGGGTCAATACCAATGCCGGTTATACTAATATCGCTAACATCGCCAATGCACTAAACGCCGTGTCTGAAACTGAATGTTTAACCGGTGGTGCGGGGTGTGTGCCACTAAATGTGTTTGGTGGTTTTGGTACCATTACTCCAGAGATGGCTGCTTATGCTTCAGCGACAGCGTTTGCTACCACTGAATACCAGCAGCGCGTATTCTCTGCCATTATTGATGGCCCGTTTGATTCAGTGGTGTCGCCATTTGCTGAGTCATCACTGGCGATGAGCTTTGGTTATGAATACCGGGAAGAAATTGCATTCTTTAACCCCGACGAATGCTTAAAACTGGCTCCTGCAAGCTGTTTAGGTGGCGCGGGGGGGAACTCTTTACCTGTAGGCGGTTCGTTCAAAGTTAATGAGGTATTCGGTGAAGGTAAGCTACCTCTGATCGAGAATGTAGCTTTTGCTGATATTGTAGAGTTGGAGTTTGGTTACCGTCATGCAAATTATGATACTGTTGGCGAAAACGGTAGCTGGAAGTTAGGTCTGGCCTGGCGCCCAGTCGACGAATTGCTGGTCCGGGTAATGAAACAAAAAGCCACACGTGCGCCAAACGTAGGTGAACTGTATGCACCTCTGACTTCAGCTCTGGAGAATGCTAATCTGGACCCATGTTCTGTGGCAAATGCCGCTAATATTGATGCAACTTTACGTGCCCGTTGTGTTGCAACAGGTATGACTGATGCACAGGTAGGTGCGGTAGATGATATCGCTGCGGGCCAGATTAACGTATTGTCGGGCTCTAACCCGAATGCGTTGCCAGATGCTGAAACTGCGGAAACGTTAACTGCTGGTTTTGTTTGGACGCCACAGTTTGATACCGTAAAACGTGTACAGTTTTCTGTAGATTACTATGATATCGACGTCAGTGGTTATATCGGTGAAAACACACCACAGGAAATTCTGGATGGCTGTTATGTGCTGGGTAACACGGCTCAGTGCGCGCAAATAAACCGTATCGGTGGTGGTTTAACTATCTCTGGCTCTGGTGTTCAAGCGTACACCACTAACCTGTCTTATCTGCGTACCAGTGGTGTGGAAGTCGCGTTTAACTTCGGTTTTGATTTAGACAGCTTTGGCTCGTTAGATTTTAGCGGTAACGTAAACAAATATCTGAAAGCCGACCAGTTAAGTACGCCTGTGTCAGAAGTTATTGATTGTAATGGTTTCTATGGCCCGAACTGTGATCCACAGCATGAACTACGTGCTACACAACGTACTACTTGGAACTACGAAGATTTATCTGTATCCCTGCTATGGCGTTACTTAGGCTCAATCGAGCGTGAAACGGCATTCCAATCGGCTACGTTCGCACCGTTCCGTCAGATTGGCTCGTACAGCTATTTCGATCTGTTTACCAACTATCATGTAACAGACAGTTTAACTGTTAGTTTGGGTGTTGATAACCTGCTAGATCGAGATGCACCTGTTGTTGGTGGTGAAGCAGCGTCAACGTCGGTTAACAGTGGTAATACCTTTCCAGGATACTACGATATGTTAGGTCGTACATACAGAGCGAGTGTTAGCTTAAAGTTCTAAAAGTCTGACATACAAATCCTAAAACGGCTGGTTTATCCAGCCGTTTTTTTATTGCAACGCTTAAATTATCTATATACAAATAATAAGAAATAAATTCAAATATGGCACAAATTATTTGTTCCTGCTCAGTAAAAGAACGGATTAACCTATCTACCAACTGCAGTTTTATGCAACCACAATCGCACGGTTATGTAAATTCACTCATAAGTTTCCAGAAAAGTTCCGTAAATGTGTTGACCCAGGTAAAAAACTACGTTTATTATCGAGTCGCGTCAGATCGGAGGTTATCCGAGATAAGCGGAGTGTAAAGCGCCGCAGAAGGTTGGAAACTGTTAAAAAATAGAATCACTAAATAGTGATCCAGGGAGAAATACATGTATACAAATAATAAAATAAGCAAAGCTGTACGCTTAGCTATCGCATTTGGTGCTGCTTCAGCTTCTGCTTTCACTGCATCGGTAACCGCTGCGGAAGAAGAAGAAGTAGCAAAGGTTGAGCGTATTGAGGTTACAGGTTCGCGTTTACGCTCAACTGACTTACAAGGGTTTTCACCGGTTCAGGTAATTGATGCGAGTGATATCGATACATCAAGTGTTGCTAACATTCAAGATTTATTATTAAAGAACCCCGCTTTTGGTGCTCCAGCTATCAGCCGTACGAACTCTAACTTTTCGACAGCAGGCGCAGGTGTTTCAACAGTAGATTTACGTAACTTAGGTACGGCGCGTACTTTAGTGCTGGTAAATGGTCGGCGTTATGTAACAGGTGTTCCTGGCTCAATGGCTGTTGACTTAAACACTATTCCGGCACAGTTTATTGAACGTATTGAAATCATGACTGGTGGTGCATCAGCTGTTTACGGTTCAGATGCTGTTGCTGGTGTTGTGAACATTATCCTGAAAAAAGAATTTGAAGGTATCGAATTCGACATGCAGTACGGCGAAAGTGGTGAAGGTGATTCTGAAGAGACTCAAATTCAGTTTACCACTGGCGTGACTTCTGCCAACGGTAAAGGCAATGTTATGTTGCATGCAGCTTACACCGATCAGGGAGCCGTTTTTTCCAAAGATCGTGAACGTTCAGCAAATGATATAGCTTCAGAGGGGGCTTTCTTCACTGGGGCGCCGGAAGATATGTTTAACGCAGTACCGCTGCTGTCAAGTTATGCACCAGCCGGCCGTTTCTTTGCTGGGGACAGTCAATTTACGTTCGACGAAGACGGTACTATTCGGCCTTGGGCTTCAACCGATGGCTTCAACCGTAACGGCGTACGTACTATCGCTGTGCCAACAGAGCGGTATCTCTTAAGTGGTCGTGCTAGTTATGAGTTTACTGATGGGTGGACTTCTTTTATGGAGGGTACTTATGCATCAAGCCAAACTATCACAGAATTAGAGCCATTTCCATTTGATACTGAGGCTCTATATCAGAATAGTGGCGGCCAGATGCCAATTGAATTTGAATCGTTTACTGCCGATCCAAATAATCCTGGCTCGTATATTCGTAATGTGGTAGTGAATCCTCTCATCCCTCAAGCAATTGTTGATGCAGCTGCTGATGAAGACGGTGATGGCTTACGTGATATCTTCTTCTCTCGCCGATTGTCTGATGTTGCTAACCGTGGAAACGTCGCAGACCGCGATACTTTCCGTATCGTTGCGGGTGTTGAGGGGGAGATTGCTGATGGTTGGTATACCGATGCTTATGTCGGATACGGCCAGACAAAGGAAGCTCAGGTTTCCAGTGGTCAAGTAAACGTGCTTAACTTTCGTAGTGCTTTAGAGGTTATTCCTGATGGACAGGGCGGCTTGATGTGTCGTGATGCAACAGCTCGTGCACAAGGCTGCGTACCAGCTAATGTTTATGGCGCAGGTACCCTGTCAGATGAAGCGGTAACCTATATTGCTGCTCCAGGGTTACTGGCTACTTTTGCTTCTCAAAAATATGCTGGCTTTAATATTTCTGGCGAGGTATTTGAATTGCCAGCCGGTATGGTGGGGCTTGGTTTTGGTGGTGAATATCGTGAAGAGTTTTCTCGCAGCGAGTTTGACCCATTACAGCAGGCAGGTTTAAATGCGGGTAATGCGATTCCACGTACTGAAGGTGAATTTGACGTTACTGAATTTTATACCGAAGTAAATGTGCCGCTGTTAGCTGATATGTTTATGGCTGACCAGTTAAACCTTCGCGGTGCTGTGCGCTTTTCCGACTACTCTACAGTTGGCAACACGACCAGCTGGAATGTCGCGCTGGACTGGGCGCCGATTCCTGAATTACGTTTCCGTGCTATACGTGCGCAATCAGTGCGTGCGCCTAATGTAGATGAGTTGTTCTCGCCACCAACACAGGATTTCCCTACAGGGCTGACTGATCCTTGTTTAGGTGTAACCAATGCCTCTACTGGAGCAGTGGCTGATGCTTGTCGTGCTGCACCAGGAGTACAGGCAAACATAGATGCCAATGGATCATTTACACAGACTCAACCGGATTTACAGGGAATTAGTGGCTTTAACCGCGGTAACCCTAACTTGGATGCTGAAAAGGGTAAATCTTGGACTTTCGGTTTTACCTTCTCACCTGAAGGTTTTTTAAGTGATTTTGATTTTAATGTTGATTACTTCGATATTGAAATTGAAGATGCCATTGTAGCTACACCACGTCAGTTTATTTTGGATCAGTGCTACGGTGGCGGTGACGCTTCACTATGTGATTTTATCACTCGCCGCCCAACAGCTCAGGGTGCTAATAGTGCCGGCTCACTTGAGTTCATCGACTCTGGTGTAAGTAACAGCGGTGGTTTTGCTACTGAAGGTGTGGATTTCGTAGTAACCTATGGTAAAAATCTGGAAGACTTAGATTTAGTTGGTCGTTTCAATGCACGCTTAGCATATACACGCCTGCTAGACGGTTATACCATCCCGTTGCCTGGTTCTGATAAAGATGTGTTTGCTGGTGAAGTAGGTGCAGCTGAAGATAAGTTTTACTTGACATTAGGCTATGATATTGGTGATTTCAGCATTGCCTGGAACACGACATTTATCGGTCATTCATACTTGGATGATCAGTTTTTATCTGGTTATGATCTAGCACCTGAATCTGTTGGTGTTGGTGCTACAACTTACCATGATATCAACGTATCTTATAAGCCTGCAGATAACTATGAGCTGTACGTTGGCATGCAAAACGCATTTGATAAAGAACCCGCTCCAATCATTACCGGTTTACCTGGTAATAGCACAGGTACTGAAACTAACGCCAGTGTGTATGACCCAATTGGTCGTCGCATGTACGCAGGTATTCGAATGAAGTTCTAATCATGCTTCGTGCAAAAAGTGGCATAAGTCTAATGTCGGTGAGGTAAGGGTTTTCGGATCAGTTAACCGATAAAAAGCCAAAGTTTAAAGGCCTACAGAATAAACCCTGTAGGCCTTTTTTATGCACATTAGCTACACTTCCAACCTTGGCTGTATAATTCTAAATGTCTTTAGCATTTATTAATTAGACCCTGTATTGATTGAGGGGGGATGGCGGCAGTTTAGTTGTCCTTATTATCGAAGGAGCAAACTTAAGTTCCGGTAAAAAAGAAAAGTATTTATCAGTTCAGTAGGTTGGTACTCGGCTATCTAGCCTTTCAGGCTACAATCAGATTATCAGTAAATTATTAATGACTGTATTTTGCCCGGCAATGAAATAATTTTACGCTAGCAAAGGTCTACACTTTAGTAACTCTCAACCACAACAGGTGCAAATATGAAAACAATGAAACAATCGAACGTCGCTATGGCTGTAGGTGCTTTAGTTTTTGGCTCACTGGCTACGGTAGCTACTACTGCAAATGCTAACCCGTTTACGGCTATGGAGCTGGCGTCTGGCTATGAAATGGTTGCTGCAGAGGGTAAATGCGGCGAAGGCAAGTGTGGTGAAGATAAAGCTGAAAAAGCCAAAGACAAAGAGGGCAAGTGTGGCGAAGGGAAATGCGGCGAAGATAAAATGAAGGACAAAGCCGATAAAGCCAAAGAGGGAAAATGTGGCGAAGGCAAGTGCGGTGAAGGAAAATATGGTGCTGATAAAGCTAAAGAGGCAAAAGACAAGGCCAAAGAAGGCAAGTGTGGTGAGGGGAAATGTGGCGAAGGTAAATGCGGCGGTAGTGTTTAATTACGCCCGTTAAGGCCTGCATAGTTGTACTACTTCGTTGTATTGATAGTGCAGGCCTTTGTTTTCAGGAGCCTGGTATATGCACACAATGACACAGCAGCCCGTATCGGGGACAGGGCTTGGCCTTCGGCGTGAGATGCTGGATGAGCTGATAACAGCCAAGCCACCAGAGATAGATTTTTTTGAGGTAGCACCAGAAAACTGGATCCCGTTTGGTGGCAAGCTGCAGAAGAAGTTTCAGCAGTTAACTGAGCAGCATCGTTTTATCTGTCATGGCTTATCATTGTCTATTGGCAGCCCTGAACCTCTTGACGTGCTATTTGTGAAGCAGGTAAAGCAGTTTTTACGCCAACACAATATCAACCTGTACAGTGAGCACCTGAGTTATTGCTCAGGTAATGGCCACTTGTACGATTTGATGCCTATTCCCTTTACTGATGAAGCTGTGAGTTATGTGGCGCGGCGAGTGCGGCAGGTGCAGGATATTCTGGAGCAGCCGCTAATTCTGGAAAACGTATCTTATTATGCTGCACCCGGCCAGCAGATGTCGGAGGCAGATTTTACCCGGGCAGTGTTACAGGAAGCTGATTGCCAGTTACTGCTGGATGTAAACAACATTTATGTTAATTCGGTTAATCATGGCTATAGCGCCAGTGATTTTTTACGCGCTATGCCGTCTGAGCGTATAGCTTATTACCATATAGCCGGCCATTTTAAAGAGGCGGAAGATTTGCTGGTAGATACTCATGGCGCTGCAGTGATAGACCCCGTTTGGCAATTGCTGCAACAGGCATATCAGTGTCATGGTGTTAAACCTACATTGCTGGAGCGTGATTTTAATATTCCGCAGCTTAGTGTGTTAAGTGAAGAACTGCAAAAAATTAAAGCGTTACAACAGCTCGCCTTGGCAGATACTCTGCAGTTAAGGGCCTGATAGATGCAATTCCAGCAAATTCAGCAGGCTTTTATCGCCCATATTAAAGATCCTGAGCATCAGAGTGCTCCGGCGGATATTGAAGACAGACGCATGGCGATATACCGCGAGCTGTTTTTTAATAATGTGGAAGGTTTTATCGCCAGTGCATTTCCTGTACTGAAATCGCTATATAAAGATGCTGACTGGCAGGTGCTGGTAAGGCAATTTTTTGTTCAGTATCAGTGCTCCAGCCCTTATTTTCTGCATATTGCTGAACATTTTCTGCATTACTTGCAACAAGATTACGTTACTACTGAGTACGATCCGGTGTTTATGCTGGAACTGGCGCACTATGAGTGGGCCGAACTTTATCTGGCAACAAAGCAGTTATCACAGGCGGAAACGCCGCTGCGCACTGAACAAATCACACACGCGCCGCTGTATTTGTCATCACTTGCAATGGTGTTGGCTTACCCTTACAAGGTACATGAAATCAGTACTGCTTATCAGCCCGAGGCGCCAAGCGAAGTACAGTATTATTTGTTGTACCGTAATGCTGCAGATGACGTGAAGTTTGTGCTTATTAATCAGCTTACTGCGGCTTTACTGCAAATGTTGCAGCAATCTGCCGGTAGTACTTTGGCAGCTGTAGTGCAGCAACTACTGCCGCTCCTGCCACAGCTCAGTGCGCAGCAGTTAATGCAGGGAGCCACAGCTTTATTACAGGACTTTGCCGCAAAAGGTGTGCTGGTGTCTTTTCAAGCAGAGCAAAATTCATTACCATAACCGCCCTTAAATTCGCTGATTACAGAAGAGTAGTGCAATGGCAGACGAAAAGTTTAAAGAGTCGTTTAACCTGTGGCAGTTTCTTGCTCTGGTTGCAGTGTTTGTGTCCTTACTGTGTTTGGCACCAATAGTGCGTTGGTTTCAGATTCTGGCATAATGCACCAGCATAGTTGAAGGCCGCCTGAGGGCGGCTTTTTTGTCCCGGCAGGGGCGCTTAATAAAAGGTTTTCTGAGATGGACAAACAGGCATTAGAGCTTGAATTAAAACAGGTTATTAAAACAGTTGTTGATTATCCAAAGCCGGGCATAGTATTTCGCGATGTAACCAGCCTGATGCAGGATGGCCCGAGTTTCAAAAAAGTCATCGACGCTTTTTGTTATTTTTATGCTGATAAAGGCATTACCAAAATTGTTGGTACTGAATCTCGTGGTTTTATTTTCGGTGCGCCGCTGGCTTATGCCATGGGTATTTCTTTTGTGCCGGTACGTAAACCAGGCAAACTGCCACGTCAGCGCATTTCGCAAAGTTATCAGCTGGAATACGGTGAAGATGCCTTAGAACTGCACGCGGATGCTATAGCTGCGGGTGATAAAGTACTACTGGTTGACGATTTGCTGGCTACCGGCGGTACTATTGATGCCACCGCTAAGTTGGTACGCCAGCTTGGTGGTATTGTCGATGATGCGGCTTTTGTTATTGCACTGCCCGAACTTGGCGGTGTTAAACGCCTGCAGCAAGCCGGATTAAATATCCTTAGTCTGGTTGAGTATAGTGGCGAATAAGTTTAGTCTGTCAAAGATCCCAATTATCACAAGACATCAGCAGCCGTTATGAGTTATCAGGTATTAGCACGCAAGTGGCGCCCACAACATTTTGCCCAGCTAGTCGGGCAGGAGCATGTTAAAAGCGCACTGGGTAATGCCCTGAACAACAACCGGCTGCATCATGCTTATTTGTTTACCGGCACCCGCGGTGTCGGTAAAACCACCATAGCGCGTATTTTTGCTAAAAGTTTGAACTGTGAACAGGGTATTACTGCTACGCCCTGTGGCCAGTGCTCTGCATGTCTGGAAATCGATGCCGGCAACTTTGTTGATTTGCTGGAAATAGATGCCGCATCACGTACCAAAGTAGAAGATACCCGCGATTTACTCGACAACGTGCAATATGCACCCAGCCGTGGCCGTTTTAAAGTCTATCTGATAGATGAAGTGCATATGCTGTCAAAACACAGCTTTAATGCACTGCTAAAAACGCTGGAAGAGCCGCCACCACATGTTAAATTCTTACTGGCCACCACTGATCCGCAAAAATTGCCGGTTACTGTCTTATCGCGTTGTCTGCAGTTTAATTTACTGGCATTAAGCCCACTGCAAATTGAGCAGCATCTGGCGTTTGTGCTGGGTGAAGAACAAATCCCTTTTGAGCAAACCGCATTAACACTGCTTGCCCGTGCCGCCAAAGGCAGTTTGCGTGACTCGTTAAGTCTTACGGATCAGGCAATTGCGCAAAGTAACGCCAATATAACCCTTGATACTGTACGTACTATGCTGGGCTTTCTGGATCAAAGCTGGGCGCAACAGTTATTACAGGCAATTCTGGCGCAGGACGCCGCGCAGTTGCAAATACAATTGGCAGCGTTGGTGCAGCAGCAGAGCAATTTCAGTCAGGTATTGGACGATATGTTGTCCATACTGCATCTTACGGCACTGACTCAATTCAGCCAGAGCGCGGCCAGTTTTTCGTCACAGCAACCTTTTGTCCAGCAGTTAGCAGACACGCTGGCTCCTGCACAGGTGCAGCTATATTATCAACTGCTGATCAGCGGTAAAAAAGAGCTGCCCTATGCGCCTGATGCGTTAACCGGATTGGAAATGGCGCTGCTGCGGGCTATGGCATTTGTACCAGAGACACAAAGCAAAAGCACCGCGCCGGTCAAAGCTGCTGCTGTAATGCCGGTTGTAACACCGGCAGAACCTACGCCAAAGGTTCAGTCGCAGCCCAGGGTTGAAACAGTAGAAGACACTGACAGCTACTCTGCAACGTCGTCTGCAGCGCCAGTAGCACAAACGCAAGCAGCTGCGCCTACACCGCAAACTGTACCGGCACCGCAAACTGCAGTTGCTGCTACGCCGGGTATTGATCCGGTTACGGCACGCATTATGGCACGCCGTGGGGTGACAGTAACCGCAGCGCCTGAAGCAAAAAAGTCTGAGCGCCAGCAGGCGCCATTGCAAAAAACGGCTGATGCAGAGGGTAAAACCGCAACTGCTCAGCAGCCTGAGCCTGCAAAAGCCCGCCCCCCGGTAATAACATTGGTGCCTGAGCAGCCCTCTGCAGCTATAACCCAGGCCGTTTTTCCACCGGCTGATAACAACCGCTATGACGAGCCCGACGATGCTGATATGCCACAGTATGATGCAGCCGCGACAGATGCGTTATGGCAACAGTATGAACAGGATGCGCCACAAGGCAGCCAACTGCCGGACGTAACAACAGCTTTGCCAACACTGGAAAGCTTTGATGGTAGTATCAACGAGCAGAATTTCTCGGTTCGTTTTGCTGCTCAGGTAGATGCCTGGGCCGCGCGGGTTGAAACGCTGGATACTGGTGGCTTAAGCCGGCTGTTTTTGCTTAATGCTGCCATGCAGTTAGATGGCGAAAAGCTTACTTTAACAGTGGCGCAAAGCCAGCAGCATTTGGATAGTCCGGGGTTTCGTATCAAGCTACAACAGGTGCTGCAGCACAGTTTTAATCAGCCGCTGGAAATTGACATCAGCTACCAGGCAGAAGTGGCAGCCAGTCCGTTAGCCATACAGCAAAAAATTGTGCAGGAGCGCTTTGGTTACGTTAGCCGCCTGCTGCATGAAGATGACAAGGTACAACAACTGCAACAGCTGTTTGACGCCCAGTTGCTACCCGATACTATATTGGTCAATTAGCGGTTTTACCGGTGCGCCAACCGCGCACAACTTGTAATTCGACGGCGAAGTTATTATCTTGTCGCCGGTAAAGGTCAGTGTCCGTTACACTGCTAACTCAACTTAATTTTACAGCAGGTACAACATTATGTTTAAAGGCGGTATGGGCAACATCATGAAGCAGGCGCAAGCCATGCAGGAAAAAATGCAGAAAATGCAGGCTGAAGTTGCGGCAATGGAAGTAACCGGTGAAGCCGGTGCCGGTCTGGTTAAAGTAACCATGCTGGGCAATCACAATGTGCGCCGTGTCAGTATTGACGACAGCCTGATGCAGGATGACAAAGATATGCTGGAAGACTTAATTGCCGCTGCAATTAACGATGCCGTGCGCCGCGTTGATGAAACCAGCAAAGAAAAAATGGCTTCAGTAACCGGCGGCTTACAGTTGCCACCTGGTATGAAAATGCCATTCTGATGAGCCGTTATACCCCGCTGGTACAGCAACTGATTGATGCACTGCGCATTTTGCCCGGAGTTGGGCCAAAATCGGCGCAGCGCATGGCATTTTCCTTGCTGGAACGTAACCGTGAAGGCGGTTTACAGCTGGGTGCGGCGCTGGGTGCTGCCATGATGAAGGTCGGGCATTGTCAGCAATGCCGCACTTTTTGTGAAACCGCGTTATGTCACATCTGTACCGATCCGGCCCGGGCGCTCGATGGTATTATTTGTGTGGTTGGCTCTGCGGCTGACCAACTGGCAATAGAACAAACCGGCCAGTTTAAAGGCCGCTATTTTGTGTTACAGGGCTATTTATCACCTTTGGATGGTATCGGGCCGCAGGATCTGGGCCTGGATAAACTGAGTACACTGTTAGCCAGCGGCGGCGTTACCGAACTTATTCTGGCTACCAACCCTACGGTTGAAGGCGACGCTACAGCGTTTTATATTGCTGAGCTTTGCCACAAACATCAGGTAAATGTATCACGCATTGCTCAGGGTATTCCGGTTGGCGGTGAGCTGGAATTTGTTGACGGTACTACGCTGTCACATGCTTTTAGTGGCCGTAAAGTATTTTAATCTGCTATAACCCTGCTTGAAATCCGGTTAATTCTCCCCATATTAGTTGTCAGTGTCTGGCTGCCGGTGCAGCCTGCGTTATAACTGTCAAAATTTGATGTTCGAGGATAACCACAATGAGTGATACCACAGCCACTTCAACCGGCCAAAAGCAAACCCACGGCTTTCAGGCAGAAGTGAAACAGCTATTGCAGCTGATGATCCATTCACTGTATTCCAATAAGGAAATTTTCCTGCGTGAGCTGGTGTCAAACGCCTCTGACGCAGCGGATAAACTGCGTTTTCTGGCCCTGTCAGATGGCAGCCTGTACGGCGATGACGGTGAATTGCGTGTACGCATCAGCCTGGACGAAAAAGCCCGTACCTTAACTGTCAGCGATAATGGCATTGGTATGACCGAGGAAGAAGTGATAAGCCATCTGGGCACTATTGCTAAATCGGGTACGAAAGAGTTTTTCTCACAGTTGTCCGGCGATCAGGGCAAAGATTCCAAGTTAATCGGCCAGTTTGGTGTAGGTTTTTATTCTGCTTTTATTGTGGCGGATAAAGTTACCGTGCGCACCCGTAAGGCCGGTGCAGCAGCTAACGATGCTATTGAATGGGAATCGGCCGGCGAGGGCGATTACAGCATTACGCCCATCAGCAAAGAAACACGCGGTACTGATATTGTGTTGCACCTGCGTGAAGGTGAAGATGAGTTTTTAACTCGCTGGAAAGTTGAGAGTATCGTTACCAAATATTCTGATCATATTAGTATTCCGGTTGAATTATGGCAGGAAGAACAGCCAGAGCGTGATGGTGCAGAGGGCGAGAAAATTGCTGCTGTGCCGGGCCACTGGCAGGCTGTAAACAAAGCTACAGCGTTGTGGACACGCGACAAATCAGATATTAAAGATGAAGAGTATCAGGAGTTTTACAAGCATATTTCGCATGACTGGAGCGAGCCGTTAAGCTGGAGCCACAACAAGGTAGAAGGTAACAATAACTACACCAGTTTATTGTACCTGCCGAAGAAAGCACCTTTTGACATGTGGAACCGCGACGCGCGCCATGGCCTGAAACTGTATGTACAGCGCGTATTTATTATGGATGACGCCGAACAGTTTATGCCAAGCTACCTGCGTTTTATCAAAGGTGTGCTGGATTCCAGTGATTTACCGCTGAACGTATCGCGTGAAATTCTGCAAGATACCAAAGTGACACAGGCATTACGTAAAGGCTGTAGCAGCCGTGCACTGAAAATGCTGGAAAAGCTGAGTAAAGATACTGAGCAATATCAGGCATTCTGGGCTGAGTTCGGTCAGGTGCTAAAAGAAGGCCCGGCTGAGGATATGGCGAACAAAGAGCAAATTGCGGCCCTGTTGCGTTTTGCATCTACTCATAATGAAGGCAGCGAACAAAATGTGGCGCTGGCGGATTATGTTAGCCGGATGAAAGAAGGCCAGGATGAGATTTATTATATCGTCGCTGACAGCTTTGCTGCCGCTAAGCACAGCCCGCACTTAGAAGTATTGCGTAAAAAAGGCCTGGAAGTGTTACTGCTATCTGATCGTATCGACGAGTGGTTGGTGCAGCACCTGACAGAGTTTGGCGGTAAAAAGCTGCGTTCAGTTGCTAAAGGCGGTCTGGATTTATCTAAACTGGATGATGACGAAACCAAACAGGCACAGCAAGAAACCGAAAAAGCTTTTGCGGATGTGATTGGCCGCTTTAAAACAGCACTGGGTGAGCAGGTTAAAGATGTCAAAGTTAGCCATCGTTTAACCCAAAGCCCGGCCTGCGTGGTAACTGACGAGTTTGACATGAGCACGCAGATGATCAAGTTAATGGAGTCAGTGGGGCAGAAAGTGCCGGAAGTTAAGCCGATTTTTGAGCTTAACCCTGAGCACCAACTGGTTAAGCGTATTGCTGATGAGCAAGATGAAGACCGTTTTAAACAGTGGGCTGAAGTGTTGCTGGATCAGGCGCTGCTGGCCGAACGCGGTAATTTAAAAGATCCTGCAACTTTTGTTGCCCGGCTCAACACCCTGTTATTGTCTTTAGCGAAGTAACAGCCAATACCTTTGCTGCGGCCACAGGGCTGCGGCAAAGGTGCTTATCAACAAACATAGTTTCTTCCGCTTTTATCCTATCTATATTTTAATCTGCTTCTATACTTTCAATAGCTTACCGTTACCGGCAAGGAGCAGAGAATGTTTAATTTCTGGCGTAATATGGGTTTTGGTAGTCGGCTTACCACAATTATGGTCAGCTTACTGTTAGTGTCTATTCTGGTGTTAACCAGCCTGGTATTTGTTGAATACCGTAACTCGCAAACCCGTGCCGTGGTGAATACCTTACAGACCACCAGCGAGCTTAACGCTGAGGCTTTTACAGACTGGCTATTAGTGCGCCAGGACGAAATGCGTTATCTGGCCAACCTGCCACAGAGCAAAGAGTTACAACTGGATGAGATCAGTGCACTAATGCTGCAGTTGGCGCAGGCACAAGGTTATTACGATACTATCTTTCTGGTATCGCCCGCCGGCAGAGGTATGGCTGGCGTAAGCTTTGCCAACGGCCAGGCCCGGCTGCTTAACAGCACTGAAGCAAATGATTTTAATGTGGCAGACCGTGACTGGTTTAAACAAGCAGTTAGTGGAGACGATGCTTTCTCGCAACCGATAGTATCGCGGGCCACGGGTAACCGTATTAGCACCATTGCTATTCCTGTGCGGCATAATAATCAGATTGTCGCGGTAATGCGTGGCGCGGTGCAGCTAAGCACGGTGTTTAGCAAAGTGAATGAATTGAGCCGTAACGATTATACCGAGATTTATCTGCTGGACGCTGAGGGCAAGGCTATTACACCTGCAGCCTCAATCCGTGATACTGAGCAGGCCCTGCAAACTGTAGCTGCTGATGCTATACGGCAAAAACAAAGCAATGTTGGCCAATATAGCAATGCGGCAGGAGTCGCTGTGATCGGCAGTTACAGCTATATTCCGATGCTGGGCTGGGGCCTGGTACTGGAAAGCCGTGAGCAGGAAGCTCTGAGCGAAGTACAGGAAATGCTCTGGACGCTGGTGCTTATTTCGTCAGTGGTACTGATTATTGCTGTAGTGGTATGCATCAGCCTGGTGCGTAGTATTACCCGTACCCTTGGCGGTGAGCCCGATTACACCGCCAATATTGTGCATAAGGTTGCCAATGGCGACCTTACCGCAGATGTACAATTAAAAGCCGGTGACAGCTCAAGCTTACTGGCATCGATAAACCTGATGCAGCAGAATTTGCGCACTATGTTGCTACAAATTCGTGATTACTCAGATCAGGTTGCGGCTGCGGCCACTGAGTTATCGCAAATTAATGAACAAACTCAGCGTGGCATAGAGTTGCAAAATACCGAAATTAGCAGCTCTGCAGTGGCAATGAATCAGATGACCGCCTCATTGGAGGAAGTCTCGCGCAATACGCAACAAGCCGCCGGCGCCGCTGATGCGGCAGAAAAAGAAACGCAGCAGGGGCAGCAGGTAGTTAGCCAAACTGTGCAGGATTTGTCTTTGTTATCACAAGAGGTAAGCCGGGCGGCAGATATTATTAACCATCTGAAACAAGACAGCGATCGTATAGGCAGTATTTTACAGGTGATTGAAAGCATAGCCGAGCAAACAAACCTGCTAGCGCTAAATGCTGCCATCGAAGCGGCGCGGGCAGGTGAAACAGGCCGCGGGTTTGCTGTAGTCGCAGATGAAGTACGCACGCTGGCCAGCCGCACCAAAGATTCAACCACTGAAATACAGCAAATGATTGAGAAACTGCAGCGCGGTACTGATAATGCTGTTCAGGCCACTAACAAAAGCGAGCAGGCAACCCGCAAAACTGCCGAGCAGGCAGGTAAGGCTGGCGAGGCGTTAACCTGCATCAGTAGCGCGGTATCACTGATTAATGACACTGCGCAACAAATTGCCAGTGCAACCGAGCAGCAAACTACAGTGTCACGCGATCTGAATAAGAATTTGCACCGGATAAGCGATGTAGCCTACCAAACGGCGGATAATGTTACGCAATCAACGCAGGCCAGCGAGTCACTGGCCGGTTTGGCCGAGCAACTAAAAGGCTTAGTTGCGCAGTTCCGGGTATAACGCATTACAACTTTAGTCGATATAACCGGGGTTTATCTGTCGGAAAAACTGCTGTTTTCTGTAGTTTGAGCAGAAAAAATGCAGATAAAGCTGTCTTTACACAGCTGTACGACTAAAAGCCAATGAAATAGCCAGACCAGTTGGCATGGCAAGACAAATTTCTTGTTTCAGGCTGCACATTATGTAAAGATCCAGCCTTTATTATTAATGGATCAATCCCAAAACATGAGGGTGTTGCTATGCGCATAATTTTGTTGGGTGCCCCTGGTGCCGGAAAAGGAACTCAGGCTCAGTTTTTAATGAGTAAATATGGCATTCCGCAAATTTCTACCGGTGATATGCTGCGCTCTGCTATTAAGGCTGGTACTGAACTGGGTTTAGCCGCCAAGCAGGTGATGGACGCGGGCCAACTGGTATCAGACGATATCATCATCGGTTTAGTTAAAGAGCGTATCGCCGAGCCGGATTGCAGCAAAGGTTTTCTGCTGGATGGCTTCCCGCGTACTATTCCGCAAGCTGATGCCATGAAAGAAAAAGGCATTGTGATTGATCATGTAATTGAATTTGATGTTCCGGACGAAGTCATTGTTGAACGTATGAGTGGCCGTCGTGTGCATCCGGCATCAGGGCGTGTTTACCATATTCGCTACAACCCGCCGAAAGTAGAAGGTAAAGACGATGCTACCGGTGAAGAGCTGGTGATCCGGGCGGATGACATAGAAGAAACTGTGCGTAAGCGCCTGGCTATTTACCATGAGCAAACAGAACCTTTGGTTGGTTATTACCGCGCTGAGGCTGATGCGGGTAACACCCGTTATCATCATATTGATGGTACTAAAGCCGTTGAGGCCGTTACCAGTGAACTGGCCAGCTTGCTAAGTTAGTACAGTTGATAGCAAAAAGCCCTGATTAATCAGGGCTTTTTTGTGCCAGTAGCAAGGCTGCAGTTAAGCAACTTTTTCGGCATTGAGTAATTGCGTCGGCGTTTGAGCAGTGCTGCCACCAATGCTGATTTTGCGTGGTTTTAAGGCTTCAGGTACTTCACGCACAAGCTCTATATGCAGCAGGCCATTGGCCATATGCGCGCCAGTAACTTTGATATAGTCAGATAACTGAAATTTGCGCTCAAAGTTACGCTCTGCTATGCCCTGATGCACAAAACGGCGACCATCGTCCTTACCGGCTTTTTGGCCTTTTACCAGCAAGGTATTGTGTTCAGTTTCTATGCTCAGTTCCTGCTCATCAAAGCCGGCAACTGCCATGGTAATACGGTACTGATCTTCGCCGGTCACTTCGATATTGTAAGGCGGATAAGCGGGCTGCTTTTCATTGCGGGCAGCGGCATCCATCAAATTAGCCAGGTGATCAAAACCAATAAATGAGCGGTAAAACGGAGTTAAATCAATATTTGTCATAACCAATTCCTCATTAGCAAACAGGTGTTGTATTGCCCTTCGGTTGAACGGGCGTTAACTTAACCAGCACAGCGGCTGGTTGTTCTCAGGTGCCGTATCCGGCCACCTGACCTGTAAATAAGGTCGGTCAGTAAAATTTCAAGTTTTGGGCCGGACATTTTTTAATCCCGGCCCAAAGGTGGTTGTCAGCTTTGGCTTAATACTTGTTGCAGGGCATTTAATGCCGCGTCATAGTCTGGTTCTTTTGCCAGTTCATCAACCATTTGCAGGTATACCAGCTTGCCTTCATTGTCGATAATCAGCACGGTGCGTGTTAGCAAACCCATGTCTTTAATCAGCAAACCATAATTGCTGCCAAAATCCCGCCATACCGCATCAGACAGTACTACCAGTTTGTCAATTTGCTCTTGTTGGCAATAACGTTTTTGCGCAAAGGGCAGGTCGGTACTGATAGTTAACAGCACAACATCCTCAGGCAATTTGGCCACTTCTGTATTAAAGCGTTTAGTTTGCAGTGAGCAGATGCCGGTATCTACACTGGGCACTACGCTTATCAGCACAGTTTTGCCTTTAAAGTCTTTTAATTCTGTTTGTTTAAAACCGGCGTCCACCACTTTAAATGCGGGAGCTTTTTTTCCTACTTCCACTTTCTTGCCCAGCAAGACAATCTGTTGTTCACCGGCTTTAACTTTACTCAGGCGTTCTGGCAGTCTTTCCTGCAGATCTACCGCACCAGCCAGAGTGCTTAAACTGAGTAAACAGCCTGCCATAACAAATTTTCGGCTGGTAAAAGATAATGCAGACATGATATAGCTCCTGTTAAGATAGTTGGCGTAATAGTAATCAGCTGGAACACAACATATTTTCCGTGCCTGATGCACGAACCGAGTATTTCAGTCTAGACTGAAATGAAGCCTGTACGAAGTGAGAAGCCGATGACCACTGCGGTATTAATTTGTGACGACTCTAATCTGGCTCGTAAACAATTAGCCAGAATACTACCACAAGAGTGGCAAGCGAACTTATTTTTTGCCGGCCATGGCGCTGAAGCCCTGGATACTTTACAGCAGCACAATATTGACTGGTTTTTCCTTGATTTAAACATGCCGGTAATGGATGGCTACGAAGTGTTGGCCGAGCTGAAAAAGCGCCAGTTAGCTGTCAAAGTCGTAGTGGTATCCGGTGATGTGCAGCCTGAAGCATTTGAACGGGTAAAAAGCCTGGGTGCGCTCGACTTTATCCGCAAACCGGTAGATGCTGCAAAAATACAGCAGCTTATGCAGCAACATGCTATTGCTCATACCGCAACAGCTGCAAGCACCATTAGCAAAAAGGCGGGCCCGGTTACTGCAGAGCTTGGCGCAGAGATGCGCGACGTATTGCAGGAATTAACTAACGTGGCAATTGGGCAAGCAGGTAATTTGCTGGCGCGACTGTTAAATGTGTTTGTGAAATTACCGATCCCGAATGTAAATTTAATTGAAGTCAGTGAACTGCATATGGCTCTGGCGTCGGTAGAGCAGGAGTCTTCAACTTCTGCTGTATGTCAGGGGTTTATCGGCGGCGGTGTGTCGGGAGAGGCACTGCTGATACTGAATGACTCCAGCTTCAAAGATATTGCCCGGTTAATGAATTACCACGGCGCGCTGACGGTAAAAGTTGAGCTGGAACTGTTGATGGATATTGCCAATATTTTAATTGGCGCTGTGCTCAAAGGATTGGCAGAACAAATTGATATGAGTTTCAGCCAGGGCCATCCGGTAGTGCTGGGGCAGCATGCACCGGTTAGCGAATTAATCAGAGCTAATGCCAAGCGCTGGCGTAAAACTCTGGCAATAGAAGTAAGTTATGGTATTGAAAACTATAATATCAGTTGCGATTTATTATTACTTTTTACGGAGGACAGCCTGAAAACCCTGAATTATAAAGTTGCTTTCTTGCTGGAGGAGTAGTGATGTCAGAAACATCGATTGAGGTATCTGAGATCCATTGGCTGATGGATATGTTCCAGACAGTTGATGTCGGGCTTGTCGTGCTAAATTGCGACTATCGTATTCAGGTGTGGAATGGTTTTATGGAAAACCATAGTGGTTTAACGCCACGCCAGGTGCGTGACAGTTACTTGTTTGACTTATTCTCTGAAATTGACGAAGACTGGCTACGGCGTAAATGTGATCCGGTGATCTTGTTGAAAAACCGTGCTTTTACGATTTGGGAGCAGCGGCCCTATATTTTTAAATTCCGTAATTACCGGCCCATTACCGGTAGTGCTGAATATATGTATCAGAACTGTACTATTTTTCCGCTGTCAGACACCCGCGGCCAGGTAACCCACCTGTGTTTTATCATTTATGATGTTACCGATGTGGCTGTAAGCCGCATCGAGTTAGAGTCGATGAATGGCCGTTTACAGCAACTGTCAAAAACCGATTACCTTACCCAGCTGTTTAACCGTGGTCACTGGGAAGAAAGCCTGAACCAGGAATACAAACGGTTGCAACGTTATCCGCATCAAAGCACTTTGCTGATGTGCGACATTGATCATTTTAAACGGGTTAATGATACCTACGGCCACTCTGCCGGTGACTTAGTGATCCAGCACATTGCTGATGCAGTGCGCAAAAATCTCAGGGCTACTGATATAGCCGGCCGCTATGGCGGCGAAGAATATGCCATTTTGTTAGTAGAGACCAATCTGGAACAGGCGGCTCATCTGGCCGAAAGATTGCGTAAATCAGTTGAGCAGTTATCAATTAAATACAACAGCCAGATATTAAAAGTAACGCTTAGCATCGGTTTGGCTGAGCACAACAAAGACATGACAAATTACCGGCAATGGCTGGAAGCGGCAGATAAAGCACTGTACCGGTCTAAGGCGGGCGGGCGCAACAGGGTTACCTGCTATAGCCCGTTAGACTAACACTTAACCGCCAAGCAGCGCAGGTTCAGGGCAACTGTGCAGTAGCTCTGTGCTGCCATCAACGTTTTGTTGTTCCAGATAAACGGTAAAACCCCATAACCGGTGCAAGTGTTTTAACACATGCGGCATAGTGCCCGCCAACGGAATGCGGCTTTGCGGTACGTAATGTAACGTCAGTGAGCGATCGCCGTTTAAATCTACATTATGTACCTGGATGTTCGGTTCTATCTGGCTCAGGTTATATTGTTGCGACAACATTTGCCGTATACGCTGATAGCCCTCCGCATTATGAATAGCAGCCACCTCTAAACTGCCTTCTTCGTCATCATCGACAATCGCAAACAAGTGAAAATCGCGGATCACCTTAGGTGACAGATATTGGCTGATAAAGCTCTCATCTTTAAAGTTCTGCATAGCAAAGTGCAGTGTTTCCAGCCAGTTACTGCCAGCAATATCCGGAAACCATTCTTTATCTTCGGCTGTGGGCGCCTCACAAATGCGGCGGATATCAGTAAACATGGCAAAACCCAGCGCATAAGGGTTAATGCCGGAGTAATATTTGCTGTTGTATTCCGGCTGCGCCACCACATTGGTGTGGCTGTGCAAAACCTCCAGCATAAAGCGATCACTGACTTTACCTTCATCATACAGGTGCTGCAAAATAGTGTAATGCCAGAATGTAGCCCAGCCTTCATTCATTACTTGCGTTTGTTTTTGCGGATAAAAATACTGCGAAATTTTACGTACTATCCGCACAATCTCCCGCTGCCAGGGTTTTAGTAAGGGAGCGTTTTTCTCAATAAAATACAGGATATTCTCCTGCGGCTCTGACGGAAAGCGGCTTTTGTGCTGCGTTGTACTGGCAGCTTTTACCGGTATAGTGCGCCATAAATCATTTACCTGAGACTGCAGATAGGTTTCGCGCTCATGCTGGCGTTTTTGTTCTTCATCCAGGGAGATTTGTTGCGGCCTTTTATAACGGTCTACACCATAGTTCATTAACGCATGGCAGGAGTCGAGCATATCTTCTACATCGCTGATGCCGTACTTTTCCTCACACTGGCTGATATAGTTTTTGGCAAACACCAGGTAATCGATAATAGAGCCGGCGTCGGTCCAGGTTTTAAACAGGTAATTATTTTTAAAAAAAGAATTATGGCCGTAACTGGCATGCGCCATGACCAGTGCCTGCATGGTAATAGTGTTTTCTTCCATCAGATAGGCAATACAGGGGTTGGAGTTGATAACAATTTCATAGGCAAGGCCCATGTAGCCGCGCTTATAGTTTTGCTCTGTCTGGATAAATTTCTTGCCATAAGACCAGTGATGGTAACCCAGCGGCATACCAACACTGGAGTATGCATCCATCATTTGTTCTGCAGTAATCACTTCAATCTGATTGGGGTAGGTATCCAGCTTATAGTGCGCTGCAACGCGGGCAATTTCCTGATGATAGGCGTCCAGCAGATCGAAGGTCCAGTCCGGGCCATCTGGTAAACAAGGGTTTATTTTCGTTTTTGCTTTGGCCATAAAAAACCTCACTGCAAAGTCAATTGCGCTTAGGCGGCTTGCTTTTTAAACAGCTCGCGAAACACCGGGTAAATATCACTGACTTCTTTAATATGCTGAATGGCGAAGTTGTCATGCACCGGCAGCAGCTTTTCATATTCCTGCCACAGGCTCTGGTGAGCTCTGGGCGTAATTTCAATATACGCATAGTAGCGCAGCAGTGGCAGTAGCTTGTTAGCCAGCAGCTCTGCGCAGGGAGCGCTGTCGTCAGTCCAGTTGTCGCCATCGGATGCCTGAGCGGCATATATATTCCATTCCACCGGGTTGTAACGCTCCTGCACTATGTCGTGCATCAGCTTTACTGCGCTGGATACGATAGTGCCGCCGGTTTCCTGTGAATAAAAGAATTCCTGTTCGTCCACTTCTTTGGCTTGTGTATGGTGGCGGATATAAACCACCTCGACATTTTTGTAGCTGCGGCTTAAAAACAAATACAGCAGAATATAAAACCGCTTCGCCATATCTTTGGTGGCCTGGTCCATAGAGCCTGACACATCCATCAGGCAAAACATTACTGCTTTGCTGGTTGGCTCTGGCCGTTTTTGAAAATTACGAAAGCGTAAATCAAAGCTGTCGATAAAAGGCACGGCAGCAATACGCTGCTTTAGTGTGTCAATGTCGTCAATAATGCTGCGCAGTAACTGCTGATCCGGCACCGGTTCGCGCTCCAGGGCGCTAAGTTGCTGCTCCAGTTCACGCAGCCGGGCTTTTTTATCGGCTGTCATGGCAACACGCCGTGCCAGAGAACCGCGTAACGAGCGTACTATATCAATGTTGCTTGGCACACCTTCAGAGCGGTAACCGGCCCGGACATTTTTATACTGCACCAGTTTATCTAACTGGTTTTTTCTCAGATTGGGCAGCTCTAAATCTTCAAACAGCAGATCCAGATATTCATCTTTGGAGATAGAAAATACAAAATCATCAGTGCCTTCACCGTCATTGGCCGGATCGCCGGTACCACTGCCAGAGCCTGCACCGCCTTGTGGCCGCTTAATGCGATCGCCCGGGCTGAATTGATCATTGCCCGGATGCACTATTTGCCTGCGGCCGCCTTTACCCTGATGAAAAAACGGCTCAGTAATGTCTTTGCTGGGTATAGTGACACTTTCACCGCTGCTAATATCAGTAACGCTGCGCTTGCTGATAGCATCCGACACGGCTTTTTTAATTTGTTGCTTGTAGCGGCGAATAAAGCGCTGGCGGTTTACCGCGCTTTTATTCTTACCATTGAGCCGCCTGTCTATAAAGTGCGCCATACTACCTCCGGCTTACGTTACTGCGATTTACGTACGCGCAGATACCACTCTGACAGCAACCTTACCTGCTTACGGGTATAGCCTTTTTCCATCATCCGGTTGACAAAATCGTCGTGTTTTTTCTGATCATCGGTTGAGGTTTTGGCGTTAAACGAAATAACCGGCAACAACTCTTCTGTGCTGGAGAACATTTTCTTCTCTATCACAGTGCGCAGCTTCTCGTAGCTGGTCCAGGTTGGGTTTTTGCCATTGTTTTTCGCTTTGGCTCTAAGCACAAAGTTAACTATTTCATTGCGGAAATCTTTCGGGTTACTGATGCCGGCAGGCTTCTCAATCTTTTCCAGCTCGGCGTTCAGGGCTGAGCGGTCGAATAACTGGCCGGTTTCCGGATCACGGTATTCCTGATCCTGGATCCAGAAATCAGCATAAATCACGTAGCGATCAAAGATATTCTGCCCGTATTCGGAATAGGATTCTAAATATGCGGTTTGAATTTCTTTACCGATAAACTCAATATATTTGGGGATCAAATAACCTTTTAAATGCTCCAGATACCGCTCTGCTACATCGGCAGGGAATTGCTCACGTTCTATCTGCTGTTCCAGCACATAGAACAGGTGTACCGGGTTGGCGGCTACTTCTGTGCTGTCGAAGTTAAATACCCGCGATAAAATTTTAAAAGCAAAACGGGTTGATAAGCCTGTCATGCCTTCATCGACGCCGGCGTAGTCGCGGTACTCCTGATACGATTTTGCCTTAGGATCGGTGTCTTTTAAGCTTTCACCGTCGTAAACGCGCATTTTGGAATAAATGCTGGAGTTATCGGGAGTTTTCAAGCGGGATAATACGGCAAACTGTGCCAGTGAGCTTAAGGTGCCCGGTGCACAAGGTGCCGTATTCAGCTCGCTGTGTTCCAGTAGCTTCTGGTAGATCCGCTTCTCTTCGCTAACCCGCAGGCAATAAGGTACTTTTACAATATAAACCCGATCAAGAAAGGCTTCATTGTTCTTGTTATTGCGAAAGGTTTGCCACTCAGATTCATTGCTGTGCGCCAGTATAATACCGTCAAATGGCAAAGCCGCTAAACCCTCGGTGCCATTATAGTTACCTTCCTGCGTTGCCGTCAGTAAAGGGTGTAGTACCTTAATTGGTGCTTTGAACATCTCAACAAATTCCATCAGGCCCTGATTAGCGCGGCAAAGCGCGCCGGAGTAACTGTAAGCATCGGGGTCATTTTGGGCGAAGTGTTCCAACTGGCGGATATCCACTTTACCTACCAGCGAGGCAATATCCTGATTGTTTTCATCGCCGGGCTCGGTTTTGGCAATAGCGAGCTGATCCAATATAGATGGGTATTTTTTCACTACCTTAAACTGGCTGATATCGCCGTTATACTCATGCAGCCGTTTGCTGGCCCAGGGCGACATAATATTGCGCAGGTAGCGTTTCGGGATACCGTATTCCTGCTGCAAAATATTGCCATCTTCGTTAACGTCGAACAGACACAACGGATGGTCATACACCGGTGAGCCTTTTAAGTAATAAATCGGAATTTGCTGCATTAAATGTTTCAGCTTTTCAGCCAGTGACGATTTACCGCCGCCCACCGGGCCAAGTAAATACAGAATTTGTTTGCGCTCTTCCAGCCCCTGCGCCGAGTGCTTCAGGTAAGACACAATTTGTTCGATAGCATCTTCCATACCGTAAAACTCAGAAAATGCCGGATAGCGTGCTATTACCCGGTTGGAGAACAGCCTGCTTAACTGTGGGTCTTGCGCGGTATCGGTTAATTCGGGTTTACCTATAGCCAGCAATAAACGCTCTGCTGCACTGGCGTAACAGCTTTTGTCGTTTTTGCATAATGCCAGGAATTCCTGGATGCTATATTCTTCTTCTTTCGCAGCTTCGTAGCGTGATTTATAGTGCTCGAAAATACTCATATGCACCTCCAGCTTTTAAACATCGGAAAAGGGTGGCAGCCAAGCTGTTATCTTAAGGTTAGACAGTAAAGCGGATTCCCGCCTGACTAATTGACAGAAAAATCTATAAATTTCTTCAGGCTATAGTTGCTGAGCGCAAACTGGTTTAGTTGGTTTATTACATGAAAGTGTAAAGCTGGGCGGACAAAAAACCCGGCATAAGCCGGGTTCGTTTAATACAGCTAAGTATTACTTGGCAAAGTTTTCGCTGGCAAATTTCCAGTTAACCAGTGCCCAGAATGCATCCAGATAAGTTGGGCGGGCATTACGGTAGTCTATGTAGTAGGCGTGTTCCCATAAATCTACAGTCATTACCGGCGTTACGCTGGTATCTGTTAATGGCGTAGCGGCGTTGCTGGTGTTAACGATATCCAGGCTGCCGTCAGCTTTTTTCACTAACCAGGTCCAGCTTGAACCAAAGTTGTTCACGGCTTTGTCGTTAAAGGCGGTTTTAAATGCAGCAAAAGAGCCCCATTTAGCATTGATAGCGTCGGCTAACGCACCTGTTGGCTCGCCACCACCGTTTGGTGATAAACAGTGCCAGTAGAAAGTGTGGTTCCATACCTGAGCAGCGTTATTGAAAATGCCACCTTCAGAGGTACGAACGATATCTTCCAGAGATTTACCGGCAAAAGGCGTGCCTTCAATCAAACCATTCAGTTTTACCACATAAGTATTGTGGTGTTTGCCGTAATGGTATTCCAGAGTTTCTGCGGAAATGTGTGGCGCTAAAGCGTCTTTTGCATAAGGTAATGCTGGTAATTCAAAGGCCATTGTCGTTCTCCGTTGGCGTTGTTTATGATGTCTGCATGGCGTAGACTACAAAACCTGACTAAAATACTCAAGTTTTACAGTATTGATTATTGGCTGATCCAGTGTAGTCGGCTGTGATAATCAGCGCTTAAGGTTGTAGCAACAGAGGTGGGGATTTTTTCTCAGATCTCAAGTGCCAGTTACAACAGAACAGCGTAAAATGTCTGCCAATCTGAAAATGCTTATGGTGTGAGGTGTTAATGGAAACGTTAGATAAAATTAAGCAGCAAATTGCTGAGAATCCGATCCTGTTATTTATGAAAGGCTCGCCTAAATTCCCAAGCTGTGGTTTTTCGGCTCAGGCTTCACAGGCGCTGATTGCCTGTGGTGAGCAGTTTGCTTTTGTAGATATTTTGCAAAACCCGGATATCCGTGCTGAATTGCCCAAATATGCCAACTGGCCTACTTTTCCGCAGTTGTGGGTAGACGGTGAACTGGTTGGTGGTTGTGATATCGTGCTGGAAATGTTTCAGCGTGGTGAACTGCAGCCGTTGATCAAAGAAACTGCCGCTAAATACAAAACCGATACCGCCGCAGAGTAAACTCTTGCTGTGGTAAATATAAAGGCCGCTTGTTGCGGCCTTTATATTTTGACGGCTAAGACTGCGAGTCTATGCTGCCTGAGTTTCACACTTGTTCAGTGGCATCTTCACTGGCTGCTTCTGCAGCCTGTGCCAGTGGCCAGCCGCCCAGTTGTTTCCAGCTATTAACAATATAACAAAACAGCTCAGCAGTGCGTTCAGTGTCGTACAAGGCGCTGTGCGCTTCTTTATTATCAAATTCAATACCTGCAGCCTGGCAGGCTTTGGCAAGGACAGTTTGCCCCAGCGCTAATGCTGACAAACTGGTGGTGTCGAATGATACAAAGGCATGAAAGGGCGAACGTTTAAAGTTAAGCCGTTCCACTGCGGCGTTAAAAAAGCCCTGATCAAAAGCGGCATTGTGCGCCACGATAACGCTGCGCTGACAGTCAGCGTCTTTTTGCGCTTTGCGCACCGCTTTACATATTTCCGTAATGGCTTCGCGCTCTGGCACTGCGCCGCGTAGTGGGTTAAATGGATCGATACCGTTAAATGCCAGTGAGCTGGCATCCAGATTTGCGCCTTCAAATGGCTCAACATGAAAGTGCAGTGTTTGCAGCGGCACTAAATTGCCGTCGTCATCCATATCCAGCAAGGTGGCGGCTATTTCCAGTAAAGCATCTGTTTTTGCATTAAAGCCAGCGGTTTCTACGTCGATAACTACAGGGTAGTAACCGCGGAAGCGCTGTGCCAGCTGTGATCTTGGTTGTGTCATAACATCGCCAGTTTGCCAATCAGCGGCTATTATGCCAAAGAATTGCTCCAGCGTCTTGTTGCGGCATAGTGTTTGCTTAACATAAAACAGAATTGCCATAAATTGCTTACCGACAGTGGTGGAAAGCCAGAAAATGCGAACTTTATTAGTGATCAGCAGCTTGTTGTGCAGTGCCAGTGTGTTGGCACAGCCACAGTTGCGTCAATATTCTGCCAGTATTGAGCAATCAGTCTGGCAATTAAGTAAAAACACCCCGTTGGAGTGTCAGCTGCAGCATGAAATTCCGCAGTTTGGCCAGGCGGTATTTCGCAGTGTGGCCAGTAAAGGGCTGAACTTAGATTTTGAATTACAAATGCTACGGCTGCCCGATAACTATGGCTTAGCTGAAGTGCTGTCAGTACCGCCAGCCTGGCGTCCGGGCACCCCTGCTAAAGCGGTGGCCAGCATGAAGTTATTAAAGCAATATAATGGCGATCTGCCGAAAAAAACGGCCTGGACCTTACTGACTGAGCTGGAACAGGGCTTTAGCCCGACGTTTTACTTCAGCGACTGGTACAGCCCTTACGACAAAGTGGTGGCGGCGATGAACCCGGTGCAGTTTCCGGTAAATTATCATCAGTTTAATCAGTGTGTGTCGCGGTTATTGCCGTATGGCTTTGATGATATTGCCTTTACTGTGCTGAGCTATGAAAGCGGTGGCGACCAGTTAACCCGTGAGTCTGAGCGCAGGCTGGCGCAGATAGCTGAATACCTGAAATATGATCAGGATATCGACTATGTTGAAATTCAGGGTTACACCGACAGTTATGGCGGGCGCTGGATGAACGAGCAATTGTCGGTAAAGCGGGCGGAAAAAGTAAAAAGCTTTTTTGTTGCAGCCGGGCTAAGTGAGGATAAAGTTCAGGTAGAAGGTTTTGGTGAACGGCGCCACGTAGCGCCAAACGATACTGCGCTGGAGCGTAAACAAAACCGCAGGGTAGTGTTGCAGTTAACTAAGCCCTAACCAATAAGCCTTAACCGGCTTAGTTTTGCACCATGACATCAACCTGACGCCAGTTGTCACGGCTTGAGATCAGAATACGTACCTGGTTACCATTGAGGGTAAAATATAAATGTTCGCGGCCATACAGGGTTTGAGTTGAATTAGGCTGCCCCAGTTGCTGGATATAAAAATCGCGCAGTGTGGTTTCGCTTTGCTGGCTAAAGTAACTGAGCACCGCTGGCAATTTATTATCCAGCCGGGCAAATTCACGGGCATCTTCTGGCAGCGGGATCTGGTAAAAATCTTTAGCGGCAACACTTTGCCCGTAACTTAATAACGCCAGACATAATAAAACGGCTAGACGCATGTTTTGTCCTTACTTTTATTTATTATTCTGCGCTACCTTAGCAAACTTTTATTGCCTTTGCCCAGCAACTTGAAAACGGCTAGCTGCCAGCCGTTTACACAGCTGTTGCGTTAACGGCAGCGGCTCAGCACAAATCTGGCAGGCCAATAGTTCGGCCAGCAATGGCGACAGCATAATACCTCTGGCGCCCATGGCTCCTATCAGGTACAGGTTTTGCTGATTAGCCTGCGGGCCAACCAGGGGTAAGTGATCTGGCAAAGTGGCCCGAAATGCTGCTGTTGCGTCTGTTACTTCAGCTTCAGCAAACCAGGCTGGTTTCTGCAGTTGCTGGCGCACCAATTCTACGTTCTCGCTGTTATCCTGCTCGCTGATAAAGGCTTCTGTTGCGTTACGATCAAAAGTAGCACCAACGCTGTGCAGGTTTTGCCATTGTGGCGTGATATAGCCTTTATGGCACAGTACCGTTTTAAGTGGCGCCATAGCGCTGGCTTGCACATAACTGACCTGGCCGCGGATTTTATTCAGCGGCAGTTGCGCCGTTGGAGCAAATTCTGCCAATTTGCTGCCACAGGCCAGCACTAAAATTGCGGCCTGACATTCTCCGGTTGCGGTATCTAAGTGCCATCCGTTATTGTTTTGCCTTATTGCCCGTACTTTACAATCAGGGCTAAAGCGGAATAACTTTTGCTGCTGTAAATATTGCAGTGCCTGCAGGCAGAACTGTTGCGGGCTTAACCAGCCAGCCAGTGGTATATAAATGCCGCTGTGGGGCAGCTTAAGCCCGGCAATGGCAGAGGCTTCGCTGGCATTGACCGCCTGCACCAGCTCAGTTGGCCACAGCGCTTTATCCATCAGCTTTTGCTGGCGCTGTTGTAGCAGCGTATTGCTGGCCAGATGCAGTAAGCCACACCAGTCCATGGCAAAATCTAACCCTTGTTGTTGCCAGTGCTGATAAAAGCGCCGGGCAAATAAAAAGGCCTGAGCGTGCAACTGGCTGTCATCGGTGAGGTTGGCATGCAGGTTGGGATATACAGCGCCCTGGCGGTTTTGTGATGCCTGGCGTGCCACCATGTCATCTTCGCAAATAAGGTGCACGGCCACACCGCGCTGAGCCAGTGCCAAAGCTGTGCAAAGCGATGCTATACCGCCGCCTATAATGGTGACTTCATCATTTAACGGTGTAGGTGTTGCTAACGGGGTAGGTATCGCGGTATCCGTTGCCATTATGGCCGTGAGCATTTCACGCTTGCGGCCAAAGCCTTTAATTTTACTCACCGTAAAACCAGCCTGCTGCAAACCACGCTTTACCAGACCAGCAGAGGTAAAGGTCGATACGGTGCTGCCATTGCCACTTAGCCGGGCCAGGCCGGTAAACAGCTGATCCTGCCACATATCCGGGTTTTTGCTGGGGGCAAAACCATCAAGGTAAATGGCATCTGTTGTGGCATTAAGCTCTGGCAGCAGGGCATTTACGTCACCAAACCATAAATCCAGTATTACGCTACCGTTATCAAAGCTAAGCCGGTGACAACCGCCAACACACAACGGATAAGCTTGCAGCAATTGCTGGCACTGCTGTTGAAGCTCGGTATGTACCGCTAGCGCCTGAGTGAGATCGGCATGGCTTAACGGGAATTTTTCAAAACTACTGAAATACAGGCGCTGGCAGGCTGCGTCTGGAAACTGCTGGCGGTATTGCCTAAAGCGTAACCAGCTCAGCAGAAAGTTAGCGCCGGTGCCAAAACCGGTTTCAATAATATGAAAAGCGGGTGCTGGATGCGTATGCCAGCGCTGGGGTAAACCATTTTGCTGCAAAAATACATAATCGGTTTCGGCCATGCCACCGTCATTGGAAAAATAGACGTCATCAAAATCTGACGCCACGGGCGTACCTTGTTCATTAAAATGTATTTTTGCATGCGTAAGCTGAGACATAAGTAAGGCAGGTCCACCACAATATTCGGCTTGTAGTTTACCCTAAGCTATCGCAAAATTGAAAACAGAGTACAAGTGTGCGCTGAAAGCTGACCACTTTGCAGAACAAAGTCCGTACAATAGCGAACAGTATTATTTTAACCTTGCCGGCAACTGGCTGGTCGATGGAGAAAGCATGAAAAGAGCGGTAATCACAGGTATTGGTATTGTGTCCAGTATTGGTAATAACAAAGACGAAGTATTGGCCTCGTTACAGGCCGGGCGTTCAGGCATTACCCGATCAGAAGAATTTGCTGAGCTGGGCCTGCGCTCACAGGTATGGGGTAATATCAAACTGGAACCCAGCGAGCTGATTGACCGTAAAGCCATGCGCTTTATGGGTGATGCAGCAGCCTATGCTTATATTGCTATGCAAGAAGCCATTGCAGATGCCGGTTTTACCGAAGAGCAAATTTCCAGCCCGCGTATTGGTTTAGTAGCAGGCTCTGGTGGTGCGTCATCTAAAGTGCAGGTAGAAGCGGCTGATATTCTGCGTGAAAAAGGTGTAAAGCGGGTTGGCCCTTATGCGGTGCCAAAAACCATGTCCAGTACTTGTTCAGCTTGTTTAGCCACGCCGTTTAAAATTAAAGGTGTGAACTACTCTATTAGTTCGGCATGTGCTACCAGTGCGCACTGTATCGGCCATGCAGTAGAGCTGATCCAGCTGGGTAAGCAGGACGTGGTATTTGCCGGTGGTGGTGAGGAAGTGCATTGGACGCTGGCAATGGAATTTGATGCGATGGGCGCATTATCTACCAAATACAACGAATCTCCCGAGCTGGCATCACGTACTTATGATGCAAACCGCGATGGTTTTGTTATCAGCGGCGGCGGCGGTATGGTTGTGGTTGAAGAGCTGGAGCATGCCTTAGCCCGTGGTGCCACTATTTATGCTGAAGTAACAGGTTATGGCGCAACGTCTGATGGCTATGACATGGTAGCGCCAAGTGGTGAAGGTGCTGTGCGTTGTATGCAAATGGCAATGCAAAATGTTACCGCCCAGGTAGATTACGTTAATACTCATGGTACCAGCACACCGGTAGGTGATGTAAAAGAGCTGGGCGCTATTCAGGAAGTCTTTGCCGGTAAATCACCGGCTATCAGTGCAACCAAAGCCATGACTGGCCATGCGCTGGGTGCTGCAGGCGTGCATGAAGCAATATATTCGCTGCTGATGATGAAGCACAGCTTTATCGCGCCTTCAATTAATATCGGCGAGCTGGACGAAGCTGCACAGGGGCTGAATATTGTGACTAAAGCCACCCCGGCTGAGCTTAATACCGTAATGTCGAACAGCTTTGGTTTTGGTGGTACTAACGCGACCTTAGTGATGCAAAAGTACCGCGGTTAGTAAGTGGCGTTAGCCAATATACAGGCTAAGCAAAACAGATAGCAGAACGGGCGCTTAAGGCGCCCGTTTTTAATGTCTTGCTGTTTTATGCTTCCGTATCATCCAGATCCCAGTCGTCCAGCAACTGACGTAAGCGTTTTTGCTCCAGCAGATCATCTATGCGCCGCCGCGCTTCCAGTTTCTGCTTTGCTTTGTTGTCCTTTGGAGATAAATCTTTGACGATCTCAACGTCATCCGTTAAGTCATCCAATTCAAAATCGTTACTCTCTACCTGTGACATAAGCGCACCTCAGATTTTTTTTGCCTATTTACCGAGATTTACCGGTTTAAAACAGTGAATTATTTTTTCTAAGACGATAAAAAATTTTCAAATAACGGTTTCAGCTTCACTCAGCAGTGGTCTGAATACCTGCTTACGTGGCGATAACTGGGTCTTCTTGCTTACCATATGCTCAATAAAATCAATAACTTTCTCTTGCAGGCGCACGCTGTTTAACCGGTTAATCCGTGCTATGCCGCCAGGGCTCATTACGTTTACTTCAATCAATTTTCCGTTAATGACATCGATGCCGGCAAAAAATAAACCGTCGCGGGCAAGCCGTGGGCCTATATGTGCACACAAGCGTTTTTCCTGTTCGGTCAGTTGGTGTTTAACCACGCTGCCGCCGGCATGTACGTTAGAACGTACATCATCTTCCTGCGGAATACGGCGCATAGCACCGATAGGTTTACCGTTTAGCATTAAAATACGGATATCACCCAGCTCAGCGCCTTCAACATATTCCTGCAAAATAACGTAGTTGCCGCGCTCGGTATCGCCAATATAAAAATCCAGTAAAGAGCGGGCGCTTTGCGCGGCAGATTTTTCCAGCAAAATAACGCCTTTGCCGCCATAGCCGTTCAGTGGTTTTAAGATCATTTTGTCGTTAGGCGATTCGGCCAATACCCGTGCCAGATAGTCCTTGTTTTTTGACACATGAGTCACCGGAATAAACTCGTTGTCCGGGTCGTGCAAGGACGCGGTGTACATCTTATTGTTGGCAATCCGCACACCGTCTAAATCATTCATAATAAAGGTGTCTTCACGCACTGAATCAAGAAAATTAAGCACTATCGGGTCCAGCGGCGGGTTTAAGCGGATAAAAATGGCATCAAAGGCCGCCAACGGCAGTTTCTGCTGATTAAACTGCGCATTGCGGTAAAAGCTGGCAATATTGCTGGATACTTTCTGGCCTTTAACAAACACTTTGCAAAACGCCTGGGCGATGCTATCTCGCACCGTTAAGTTAGTGGCATGGGTAATGGCTACCGTATGGCCGCGGCTTACCGCTTCGTGGATCATCCGAATGGTGCTGTCGCCGTCTGGATAAACTTTGTCCCACGGGTACATTAAAAAACAAATGCGCATAGCGATCCTTGAATAAGCAGTTCTGGCTTAGCATACGAGAGCCGCCAAAAAATGGAAGCGGATGATAGCGGATAGCAAAAAAAACACACGTGAATTTTGCATTAAGTATGTTTGCTACTGCATCTAAACTGTGCAGTGTGTCGTAACGATAACTGAGAGTTAACTTAACAGGATTGCAAATGGAACAATCACAACAACAATTGCTGCAATGGCTGTACGCTGCGGCTCAGGGAAATAAACCGGCATTTGAACAGTTATATCAGGCCACATCAGGCAAGTTATTTTCTGTCAGCTTGCATTTGTTACGGCGTAAAGACTGGGCCGAAGATGTGTTGCAGGATGCGTATGTGCGCATTTGGCACAATGCAGCTGATTACCATGCCGAAAAAGGCAGTGTTATGAGCTGGATGATCAGCATTACCCGCTACCGCGCACTGGACTTGCTAAAATCCCGCCGCGTTAAAGCAGAGCATCTTGATATCTCAGAGCCGGATAACGACCAATGTTCCGATGAGGTGCTGCCGGGGGAGGTAATAGGCTTGGTTCGTGAAAAGGTGAAGCTGGATGATTGCATGCAGGGCTTGAGTGACGAGCACCGTCAGTCAATCCAGTTGGCCTATTTTAACGGACTGAGCCATCAGGAAATTACTGAACATACCGGCTCAGCACTGGGTACTGTGAAAAGCTGGATCCGCCGCGGTTTAACCCAATTGAAAAGGTGTCTTGAAGCATGAAGTATCAGCAACAGGAGTTACTGGACGCCCTGGCGGTCGATTTTATTCTCGGTGCCATGAAAGGCGCAGCCCGTAAACGATTTCAGCGCCTGATGATGCAGCAGCCAAGTGCGCGCCAGACGGTGTGGCGCTGGGAGCAACATCTAAACCCGCTGGCTGAAAGCTTACCGGCGACGGCGCCCGATGAAGCGGTATGGCAGCGTATTCAGCAACGTTTAGGCTGGACGGCTGCAACAGCACCGGTAGCAACTGCCAGAACCGGTAAATACTGGCTGGCACTGGCTACTGCGGCTTCATTATTATTAGCAGTCATTATGTTGCAGCCCTTGTTGTTAAGCCCGGTTTCGCAGCAGATAGCCATCATTCAAACCAGTGACGCCAAAGCCTGGTGGCTGGTAAGCAAAACGGAAAACACCTTAAGGGTTAAATCTACCGCGGCGGTAACAGATGATGTGCAGCATGATTATGAGCTATGGATGTTACCTGCTAATGGTCAGGCCCCAATTTCGTTAGGGTTATTGCCGCAACAGGGCGAGCGTACTTTGGGCTGGCCGGTTGAAGCTGAAGGTATTCAGATAGCCGCTTTAGCGGTAAGCCTGGAACCGGTTGGCGGCTCCATTACTGGTGCGCCAAGCGGGCCGGTGTTATTTACTGCAGAGATTGTTACGCTGTAAGGCGCTGAACAAACCCAACCCCGTTTAAAACCGCTGCGGCGGTTTTTTTATTTTTTTGCATTTCACTGCATCCAATCATCTGAGTCAGTCGTTTCTTGGTCGCAACTTAAATCAATGGGACTAAAAACATGAAACGCACAGCCACTTTTTTTGCCGTAACCGCAGCGCTTGCCACACTTAGCCTGCTAAGCAGTGTACAGGCCTCCAGCCATCGTGAAGCACCAAATATTACCCGAATGCCAGCAGTAGATGCGTCAGACTTTTATCTGTTTAACAGCTATGAGCCCGGCCGCGAAGCCTACGTTACGCTGATAGCAAATTATATTCCGCTGCAAGATGCCTATGGTGGGCCCAACTATTTCGCGATGGACCCAGCAGCAGTGTACAGCATTCACATTGATAACGACGGTGATGCGCAGCCTGATCTGAGCTTCAACTTTCGTTTCAGTAACACTCTGGCCAATGAGGGCGCCGGCGTAAAGTTGCCAATAGGCCCAGAGGGCAATCAGAAAATGGTGGCGGTACCACTGAAAAATGTCGGTGGTGTTGAGGCCGGCAATGCTGCGGCGTTAAATTTCTTTGAAAATTACACCTTAGAGCTGGCAGCCGCAGGTAGCAGTAATATGATCATGCCAGCAGACGGTGCAATGACCTTTACCAAACCTTATGATTTTATCGGCACCAAAACCTTTAGCAGTGCAGCGGCTTACCAGGCCTATGCCGATCAGTATGTGTATCAGGTTGCGTTGCCAGGCTGCGACGCTATGGCCCGGGTTTTTGTTGGCCAGCGTAAAGATGCTTTTGTGGTAAACCTGGGCAAGACCTTTGATTTGGTAAACTATGTTCCGGTAGAGGGCGACAGCGCGCCGGGGGCAGGTGATGGCGGTGGTTTCCCGGGTGGTATTACGCAAAGCAGCGCTAATGATGATCTGGCCGATAAAAATGTTACTTCGCTGGCAATAGAAGTACCAAAAGCCTGTGTCACGGGTAGCGGCAATGGCGTTATCGGTGCCTGGACCACGGCAAGTTTGCCACAAGCACGTATTTTAAACCCCAATGCTAACTTTGCCCGGCCAGAGGTTAATGGTGGTGCGCTAGTACAGGTATCGCGTTTAAGTAACCCGCTGGTTAATGAGTTAGTGATTGGTTTGGCAGATAAGGATAAGTTTAACAGCAGCAAACCCGCTGATGACGGCCAGTTTGCCGATTATGTTACTCACCCAAGCTTACCGGCGTTGTTAAACATTTTGTTCCGTGATGCAGTTAACACTACGTTAGGTACCAATATTGCCGATTTAGCGCCGTCTAATTTTCCACGCCTAGATCTGGTTAACGCGTTTTTGACCGGCGTAGCCGGTGTTAACCAACTATCTACGGTTACCCCGTCTGAAATGCTGCGGTTAAATACCGCTATTGCGGCAACACCTGCCGCTATGCAATCTGCTTTTGGTGTAGCAGGCGATGACTTAGCCGGTTTCCCCAATGGCCGCCGCCCGGGTGATGATGTAGTCGATATCGCTCTGCGTGTGGTAATGGGGGCCTTATGTCATGATATTCCGGTAAACGGCACACCCACCAATCTGGGCTACTGTGCGCCGGAAGATGCACCGGTAGGTAATGTGCCATTCACAGATGGCGCGCCGTTAAGCGCTGCCATGCTCGATACCTCTTTCCCATACCTGCTTACCCCATTACCGGGCTCAGCTAACTAAGGAGCGGCATATGAAAACGTTAGCGATCCTGTTTGCTGTTGCCGGTACAGCACTGCTCAGTGGCTGTAATGACAATGACAAACCCAATGTTGCCCCGAAGTTTGGTGCCAACAGCTTTATGACTGAAACCGATGTCGCGGTAATGGACCGGCTTAACGCCAGCGATGATAACGGCGACAGCCTGCTGTTCACGGTTACGGCCCCGCCGCAAAACGGTAACCTGACACTGGCTACAGATGGCAGCTTTACCTATACACCCGCAGCGGAGTTTACTGGCAGCGACAGTTTTATGGTCACGGTGTCAGACGGTGAGTTAACAACCACTGGCGAAGTGACAATTGATGTCGCGGTGGCGGTGGTGTCGTTTTTAACCTACAGCCGGACAGCGTTTAATCAGGACGAACAAGCGCCGGCTTTGCCATTAAACGGCCGTGACTTTACCCAGGATGCGACAAGCGAAGCCGACTACGCTGATTTACTCAGTGGTCAGTAGCAACCTACAGCGGGGCCATTTAGTGGCTCCGCTCTTTATTTGGGGTGCTTTATGTTTAAGATAGTGAGTATTATTTGTGCGCTGTGCTGGTCTGTCGCCGCTACAACCGAATTTAAACCCGACGCCTCAGATCAACTGGCGTTAGACACCGTGCTGCCACTTACCCCTGAAATGCTGCAACTGCAGCAAGCTTTGCAGCGTAAGCCGGATGACAAGCAGCGCTTTCAGCTGGCACAGCTTTATTTATCCGGTGCGCGTCGCCCGGGTTTTGATGACTGGTTTCATCAGGCCGAACAGTTATTAAGCCGTGTCAGTGAAGATAGCCGGCAAACCCTGCAGTATGTGTTGCTGCAGGCCGACATTCAGCAACAACAACACCAGTTTACCGCAGCGTTGCAAAACTTAAGCAGGGTACTGGTGCAGCAACCACAACATATTCAGGCCAGTTTAATGACAGCCAGAGTGCATCTGGCATTGCATCAACCGGACAGCGCGCAGCAAGCTTGCGGCCGTTTATGGCAACAGGATTTGTTTTTATTCACAGTTTGCAGTTATGAAGTGGCTGGCCGGCGCGGCGACTGGAAGCAGAGTTATGCTGCCCTGCAGCAATTGTGGCAGCGCCAGCAAAGCTTGCCAGCAGAGCTCGATATCTGGTTGCGCGGCATTTTAGCCGAACAGGCCGAGCAGCTTGGCCTGATAGCGACAGCAAAACAATGGTTAACACCGGTGCTGGCTCAGGCCCCTACCAGTTTATGGCTAAAATGGGCCGATTTAAGCCTGGCGTTGGGCCAGGGTGAGCAGGTGTATCAACAACTTAACGTTCTGGCGTCGGATAATGCCCTGGCTGACAGCCTGCTGCTGCGTTTAGCCCGTGCCGAGCAGCAACTGGCAAAAGCACCGGTGTTTGCAGAGCAACTGCATCAGCGCATGCAACTGCGTTTGTTGCGTGGTGATACTGAACACGCCGCAGATTTAGTCCACTATTTTTTGCATATTTCACCGGATGCGGCAGCGGCGCTGCACTGGGCTGAGCTTAATTATCAAACAGCAAAAGAGCCGGATGATGAGTATTTATTGCAGCTAAGCCGGCACACCGTCGCGCAGCAATCAGGAGTAAGTGAATGAATGCTTTGTCACAGATATTGGTGATCTTTACGCTGTGTTTTGTGGCTAACGCACAAGCACATAAATTCAGTACAGCTTATATGGATGTTACTGAGCAACAGGGGCAACCTGCTTTACTCTGGAAAGTCGCATTACACGATTTAGCACAAGCCGGCCTTATTCAGGCCAAAGACAGCCATCAGGTAAGTTGGCAGCAGGTGTTAGATAGTGAACCTCAGTTACAAGATTATATTCGCCAGCGTCTGGGCTTTAGCAGTGCAGCAGGGGCTTGCGATATTAATACTGCAGCTGCTGATTGGTTGGCGCAGCGTATGCAGCAGGATATGTTTTTGCTGTTGCCGCTACAGGTACATTGCGACAGCCCTGAGCGCTGGCAGCTAAGTTACACCGCGCTGTTTGACAGCCAGCATAGCCATAAGTTGTTGTTATCCTGGCAGTTGCCACCTAATAAGGCTAACGCCGTTTTATCGCCGACAAGCCCGCTTTACCCGGCACCTTTATCGCATTAAGGAATACACATGGCTGTTTATCGTTATCTTGCTGCTTTTACAGCGATATTACTTGCTCCGGCAAAAGTTGTCGCTGACCCTTTATCGGCGCATATACTGGAGCAAATCAGTGTAAAAGGCCGGCAAACCGATTTGCTGGGGCTGGCCAGTTCGGCCTCAGAGGGCATAGTGGGCAATGCCGAAATTGCCGACCGGCCCTTACTGCGCGGTGGCGAGATCCTGGAGTTTATTCCCGGCATGGTAGTTACCCAGCACAGCGGCAGCGGCAAGGCTAATCAGTATTTTCTGCGTGGTTTTAACCTTGATCACGGCACTGATTTTGCCAGCTATGTCGATGGCATGCCGGTAAATATGCGCAGCCACGGCCATGGCCAGGGATACACCGATTTAAGTTTTTTAATACCTGAGTTGGTATCAAAAATTGACTATCAAAAAGGCGCTTATCATGCCAACAGTGGTGATTTTTCTGCCGCCGGGGTGGCACGTTTTGGCATGAAAAACCGTACCCGCAACGAGGCAGAATTAACCTTAGGTATGGATAACTACCAACGCCTGCTGGTAAAGGGCAATGTAAAGCAGGGCAAGGCCGATGTGCTGCTAGCCGGTGAGTTGCAGCAATACGATGGCCCCTGGACCGATGTAGCCGAAGATGTGGATAAACTCAACCTGCTGGCGCGTTACAGCAAACCGCTGGGCAGTGGCCAGTTTGCCTTAACCTTTATGGCATACGACAACAGCTGGAATGCAGCTGATCAGATCCCACAACGAGCGGTCAGCCAGGGGCTGATTGATGCCTTCGGCTCGCTTGACACCAGCGTTGGTGGCAAAAGCAGCCGCAACAGTGTTTCTGCCAGCTGGTACAGCGACGCCTGGCAATGGAATGCTTATGCCATTCAAACCGAGCTGGATTTATGGTCCAATTTTACCTACTTCTTAAACGACCCGCTAAACGGTGATCAATTAGAACAGGTCGACGAGCGCTGGATCTATGGTGGCGAGCTTAGCCGGCACTGGCACAATCAGCTGGGTGAGTTTGCCATTGAGCATGTGGTGGGCGTGCAGTTACGCTATGACGACATTGGCGAAGTGGGCCTGTATAACACCCGCCAGCGCCAGCGTTTAAGCACGGTGCGCCAGGATGCCGTGCAACAGGGCTCTGCGGCGCTGTTTAGCCAAAGTACCATGCAGCTTAACAGCGATTGGAACGCCCATCTTGGCCTGCGTTACGATTATTTCAGCGTGGATGTTAACAGTGATCTGGCCGCTAACAGTGGCGAGGCAACCGAAGGTATTGCCTCATTAAAGGCCGGCCTGAGCTATCAGTTTGCGGTTAACTGGCAGGCGTATTTTAATGCTGGCCAGGGTTTTCATTCTAATGATGCCCGTGGGGCCACTACCGTTATTGATCCGCAAAGCGGTGATAGCGTGGCGCCGGTTGATCTGCTGGTGCGCAGCAATGGTGCCGAGCTTGGCCTGCGGTTTTTTGACTACACAGCGTTTAATATCTCGGCTGCGCTTTGGTATCTGAATATGGACTCTGAATTGTTGTATGTCGGCGATGCTGGCACTAATGAGCCAAGCCGTGCATCCAAACGCTATGGTGTTGAAGTTGCAGCTTATTATTGGTTTAACAGCAACTGGAGCCTCGATACCGAACTGGCATTAACACGCTCGCGTTTTACTCAGGTGGCTGCAGACGAGGGTAACTACATTGATGGTGCTTTGCCTTTGGTGCTCAGCATGGGGCTGATTTATAAAGCCGATAGCCCGTGGCAGCTTAGTTTACGTTTACGCCATTTTGGTAAACGTACCTTAGATAGCTTTAACCAGCAGCGCTCAGCCGCCACCACTACAGTGAATGCCGGTTACCGCTATGAATGGCAGCGCTGGCAACTGGCGCTGGAGTTACTGAATATCTTTGATAGTAACAACAGCGATATTGATTACTTCTATGCCTCGCGTTTACCCGGTGAGCCGGCAGAAGGTATAGAAGACAGGCATACGCATCCGCTGGAGCCACGCACCGCCAGATTTAAACTGGCCTACCGGTTTTAATGGTTAGCGCTGGCGCACAGATCGGCTTAGGCTTATGCTACGTATTAGCCGACTGCAACATCTGCAGCCCTACAGGAGAAAAACATGAAAACCTTATTAAGCGCGGCCACTCTGGTAGCCGGTTTACTGGCTATGCCCGCTATGGCTAATCAGTGTGGTGAAATTCTTGGCCATTCTATGCAGCAGTTAAATACGCGTGAGAGCGTAGATTTATGTGACAGCTTTAAAGGTAAAACGCTGTTGGTGGTGAATACGGCCAGTAAATGTGGTTTTACCAAGCAGTTTGAAGGCCTTGAGGCTTTACACCAGAAGTATCAGGACAAAGGTTTAGTAATACTGGGATTTCCGTCCGACAGTTTTATGCAGGAATATGATGACGCAGAGAAAACCGCTGAAGTGTGTTACTTAACTTACGGCGTTAAATTTCCGATGTTTGCCAGCTCTAAGGTAAAAGGCGATGATGCCAACCCGGTATTTAAAGCGCTTATTGCCAAAACCGGCGAGTCACCCAGCTGGAATTTTAATAAGTATCTGGTAAGCAGCGATGAGCAAACAGTAAAGCATTTCGGCAGCCGCACAGCGCCGGACGATAAAGCTTTTATTGCCGAGCTGGAAAAAATGTTGGCAGCTAATGCTGCTGCAGAACCTGCGGCAAAATCCGGCGAGTAATCACTTCGCTGAACTAGTCAACTGCTGAAGTGAGTGTAAAAGCTGGCAACTAAGTCGTAGGTCAACTGCTTTTGCTGCAACACTCGCTTTGGCTTATCACAGCAACTCGCTCACGCTGGCGCGTTCGCTCAGACACTCTGTGATAACCAAATCGAGGTTCCAGCCGCAGTTGACTGTCATATATCGTTGCAGCGCAAGCAGTTGACGGGTTAGCTGCGACGGCAGTTGATTATCTTGGCAGCCTAAGCAGAATCTCTCTGGTGCTATGCCTTTTGGCTCAACTCAAACGCTGTATCTACAGTAGTGGGCTTCGCTTCTGCCGCACTGCGGGCTAATACATCACAACGTTCGTTCTCCGGGTGGCCGGCATGGCCTTTTACCCAGTGCCAGTTAACTTTGTGCGCTGAGGCGGCAGTATCAAGCCGCTGCCATAAATCCTGATTTTTTACTGGCTGCTTCTGGCTGGTTTTCCAGTTATTACGTTTCCAGCCAGCCAGCCATTGTGTAATACCTAAACGCACATACTGGCTGTCGGTGGTTAAATCTACGTCGCAACTGTCTTTTAAACTCTCTAAGGCAATAATAGCTGCCAGCAGCTCCATGCGGTTATTGGTGGTAAGTTTGTAGCCGCCGCTTAACTCTTTGCGATGCTGTTTGTAAATCAGCACAGCGCCGTAGCCACCCGGGCCGGGGTTACCCAGGCAGGAGCCATCGGTATAGATCGCAACTGTTTTGCGCATAAAGCCTTTCCTCAAACCAAAACGGCGTATAATCTAACCCAAATGCTGTAAAAAACGAAACCAACATGGCTAAAAGACAAATTATTCTCGACACCGAAACCACTGGCCTTAACCCCAGAGATGGCCACCGTATTATTGAAATAGGTTGCGTAGAGCTAATAAACCGGCGTTTTACCGGTAATAATTTTCACGTTTACATTAACCCCGAGCGGATTATTGACGCTGAAGCGGTTGCCGTACACGGTATTACTAACGAGCGCTTAAAACACGAGCCCAAATTTCGTGATATCGCCAAAAGCTTTTATGACTATATTCATGGTGCTGAGCTGGTGATCCATAACGCCGCGTTTGACGTTGGCTTTATTAATCACGAATTTTCTATGCTGCATCCGCAGCTGCCGCCGGTTGGTGACTATTGCGCCGTTCTGGATACCTTGCTGATGGCGCGGGAAATGCACCCGGGCCAGAAGAACAACCTCGATGCGCTATGTCGCCGTTATGATATTAATAACAGCCACCGTACCTTACACGGCGCTTTACTGGATGCCGAGATTTTAGCCGATGTTTATCTGCTGATGACCGGCGGCCAGGTAAGTTTAAACCTGGCAAATGAGCAAGACGGCACTGACGGCGATGGTGGCCCGGTGGCAATACAGCGCAGTGGCGGGTTAAAGGTGCTGCAGGCAACGGCAGAAGAACTGGCTGCGCATGAAAACCGGCTGGATCTGGTACAAAAAAAAGGAGGCAGCTGCCTGTGGCGAAACTGATAACCGTTTTAGGTTTATGGCTTTGCAGCTTACCACTTTGCGCCATGCAAGACGCGCCGTCTGATGCTGCTGCTCCGGCAACAGAAGCAACAGAAACTACAGAGGCTGTTGATGAGAAAACCCTGCACGAAAGTGGTTTTACTTTATTAAGTGATTTGCCGACTAAAAACCAGATTTCGCTGTTTGATAACCGCTTTCGTATTGATGATAAAGTAGAAGAAATTACCCTGCTGCTGTTTCGCCGCCGTGGCTCGGCGTCTGTAGTGCTGGTAAAGCCAGATGGCAGCAAAATTCATTTTAATACTGCTGAAGCCCAGCAGATCCGTTGGCACGACGCCAGCAGTTACGATTTAATTCAGATTAAAAACCCGATGCCGGGGCCCTGGCAGGCTATTGGCCGCCTGCTGCCGGAAAGCCGTATTATGTTGCTAAGCGATATTCAGCTAAACGTTGAGCCATTACCAGCCAACCTGATGGTAGGTGAAACCGTTAAGATCACCGCACGTTTAACCAATGGCGATCAGCCTATTACAGCGAAAGACTTTAACGAAGTACTGGCGCTGGAAGTGATCTTTGTCAGCACCAATAATGCTGAATACGACAACTTTGGCCGCGGAGTGGTGCAGGTAGCACAATTTCGTGATGACGGTAAAGGCTATGACGAGCGCTCCCGCGACGGCGTGTTTACCGGCGAGTTTCAGTTAAAGTTTGTCGCCGGTGAGTGGACACCGAAATATATCGTGCGCACACCTTTATACACCCGTGAAGTAGAGCAGGCGCCGGTAGTATTAAAGCCCGCGCCAATAGTGGCTGATATTACTGCTGCGGCCGCGCTGGCTGACGATAAACCACAGCAGCAGGCGCTACCGCATCAGGTATTGTTTCGGGTAACAGATGACAGCGTTAATGCCGCCTCGGTATTGCTGCAGGGCAGGGTACGTTACCCCAGCGGCGAGATAGAGCCTTTTGCTCTGAATGAACCCGGCACCGCACCACGCGAGCTTAAACTGCATAACCGTGGCCATGGCAGCTATATTCTGGAAGTGGCTGCTTTTGGTGAGATGAAAGATGGCCGCGAGTTTATGCTTAATCTGCCTGAAGTCAGTTTTGTGGTAAACCGGCCGGTACAAGAGGCGCCGGTACTGGACGACTTACCGCAAAAAATTAAAGATGAAATTGCCGCCGAGCAAGCCGAACCTGTACCTGAGTTTCCCTGGGGGTTAGTGATTGGCGCCAACTTATTTATCCTGTTTGGCGGTGGCTTTGCTATCTGGTTTGTTATGACAGACAAGAAATTAGCCGATTTGCAGTTCTGGCGTAAAAAAGATGCCAAGCTGCAGCCTGTTGCGGCAACAGCGGAAAAAAATAAGCCTGCAGCAGATAAAAACAGCACGAATGCACAAAAAAACAACGATATGGATGACATTCTGGATCTGACCTTACCGGATGATTAAGGATTAGGCAAAAGCGGCAAAAAAGGTGTTGACGGCCTTTCGGCTAATCCGTATCATTCCCGCCGCACTGCAGGATACCCAAACGAAATTCTGCAGCGCAATTGGTGCGGAGCGGTAGTTCAGTCGGTTAGAATACCGGCCTGTCACGCCGGGGGTCGCGGGTTCGAGTCCCGTCCGCTCCGCCAATTTATGTAAAGCTTACGTCGGAGCGGTAGTTCAGTCGGTTAGAATACCGGCCTGTCACGCCGGGGGTCGCGGGTTCGAGTCCCGTCCGCTCCGCCAATTTACCGGCCTGTCACGCCGGGGGTCGCGGGTTCGAGTCCCGTCCGCTCCGCCATTTTACTTTCACCTATCTAACTTAAGTATGAGCGGCAGTCCAGTCAGTTGCTATCTATTCCATGCTTAACCAGCCTCACGACAACAGTTCCTTTCGCTGCTCATGCGACATATATGCTTCCGGCTCATCCGGAAATGCTTCAGCATCTTTATTGATCAGGCTTTCAAGGCTATCGGATAACACACCTACTTTGTCTAAATCACAGTTGTAAAAACGGCAGAAAGCAGGCAGTGTTGTTGGCTAACACAAAATAAGGGTCGAATATGAAATCGCAAAGAGATGTAGAAAAAACCTACCAAAATCACGAGTTTGTCGAAAAACTGCGGCGTTTGGCCGATGCCATTGAAAACGGCGAAAAGTTTGAAATTCAAATAGCCGGTGAGCGTATCTATGTGCCGGTGCGGGCAGTGTTTAGTATTGAGCACGAGCGTGAAGATGGTAGCGAAGAAATTGAGTTTCAGATCAAATGGACAAACTAAGTAGCGCTGGCTGTTAAACCCGCGCGGTAACATCGGCGCGGGTACGTTAAACCGCAGTCAGGGTGTTGCTGTAGCAAGCCAGGCAGCAAGCTGGCTGGCGGGCAGGTTAGTATTGTGGCTACCGCTATAGCTTTTCACTCTGGCAACGCCGGGCGCAAAGGCGCGGTACAGCGCCTCGCTGTGGGCACGGCCGATAATTTCATCTTGTTCCGCCAGTAAAATCAGCGTGGGGCTGTTAATGCCATGCGCATAGGCAACAGAGTTGTAAGTATCTTTTAGCAACCACTTAACCGGAAATAGCGGAAACTGCCGCCGCGCCAGCGCGTTAAGGCTGTCAAACGGGGTAATTAACACCAGTTGCGCTACCTTACGCTGTGCCGCCAGTTGCACGGCAACGCCGGAACCTAAGCTACGCCCCAGTACAGTAATATCACTGTGTTTAGTCTGCAGCTGGTCATACAACGCCAGCGCATCCGCTACCAGCGCCTGCTCTGAGGGCTTGCCGGAACTGCCGCCATAACCACGATAGTGCATAAGATAAATAGCATGCTTGGGAAACGCCGCGGCAAATTCCGGCAAAGATACACTGACATCCTCGGCATTGCCGCCAAAATACAGCAGCGCCCGGCTACTTTCGCGCGCTTTACGGCTTACCAGCACAGTGGCATCGGCTTGCTGTAGCAACAGCGGATCGGTTGGCGGCAACTGTGCCGGCACCGGGAAATAAATTAACTGTCGCTGTAGCAGATACAGCAATAAGCACAGCAGGCAATAGCCCGCCAGCACATAGCCTGTCAGAGTAAACAGCATACGCATGCTAAATCCGGCACCAGGTTAAAGGTTGTAAAGCAGCTTAGCGGATAGCGGGGCTAAAGCAAACGGCGCTGTTTAGCGCCAGTAGATATAAATACATTTCAGGTTTTGGCCTGTCGGTAAATGTCGCCATCTGTCGTTTTTAAGGCTTCTTTTTGCCGGTGTTATTGACCACAATTTTTACCCGCTCATGCGGCATATACTCTTCCGGTTCATCAGGAAAGGCTTCAGCATCGGTTTGGGTTAGGTTTTCCGTTCTGCCAGACGATACGCCCAGCTGATCAAGCTCAGGCGCACTCTCCATTTTTTTGAAGTCTTCACGAATTTTTTCACGCAGCCATAGATCAAATTCTGGCGTGCCCGGCTTTGGTCTGTCGGTATGTTTTTTCATGCTAAATCCATAGTGCAATAATCACTTTTGCCACCAACATAAGTAAATCCCAGTGACTCATAATGTTCTCTTAACTGAGCTTATGTGCGATCAGCACGTTGGTGGCTTGCTTGTTTCATTTATCATTCATATAAATGAAAAGTTAAAAAATAGTAACTTTTTAAGGTGTTTTGAGCAACCAGAAAAGTAGCTTTATAACAGGGTTTTGCGGTTGATTAATAAGGTGAGATTACAGGGAACAGAAAATTCTTTTCTTATTGAAGCAGGTTAACTAACGCCAGAAGAAATATTTAGCGCAAAAAATAACCAAAATACGGCAATATCAGCATTAAATCAGAAGTTCGTTGATTTTATTCGGTGCCAAAATAGCAATATGGTTTTAGTTGCCGTTGGTCGTGGCCAAGTGCATAGAGCCATTCAAAGACTTGGCTGATTAAAATGCTTGACGGTGTTTAAGTTTAAGGTAAAAGTGGAAGTTGTGTGGAGACTGGTCGATTTAACAAAGCTATTGAAGATGCGGCAAAAGCAAAAAAAACCGTGATTTAAAAAGTAAGCAATTTGTGGAGTTTCTATGGGAAATGGACCATTCGGCTCAAAGAATGTCATTGAATCAAAAATTTCAGAAGAAAAGCTGAAAAGCTTTTTAGTTGGTTTTGACCTAGATGATGAAGGGGTTAGCAGATATAGGTGGGCTCAGCTTGTAAAAAAAATTACAAATGTAATTCATGAGTTTTCATTCGGTTTTCATGAGGGAACAAGCACAGAAAACACACAAACACTTGAGAAAATTATCGAGGCGGCAAACTCGATTTATAAAATCGATGAATTTCAAAAAGTAAGAGACATTTATAAAAACGATGGACACATCGACGATGAGCTTGACGACAAGTACCTCAGGAGGGGAGAGTTTGGAGAGCTGATTCTTCATTTGATTCTAAGAGATCACTTCAACACAATACCTCTACTCTCAAAAATATACTTCAAGGATTCGCTTGGTCATACTGTTCACGGCTTTGACTGTGTCCATGTTGAACCAAAAACAAGAACACTTTGGCTCGGGGAATCTAAGCTATACCTGGACCCAAAGCGTGGTTTGAGTGAACTTATAAAAGATATAGAAGAGCACTTTAAAGTTGATTACCTAGAATCTGAATTCGGACTCATCGCAAAAAAGATAAAACACTTTAATAATATACCTGAATCAGAATACTGGAAAAAATTGCTGTCTTCAACAACAAAGCTTAAAGATAAATTGACCGATATATGTATTCCATTGCTATGCACATATAGTTGTGATCTTTTTACAAAGCATGATGATGAAAATGACTCAATTTTTTTCGGTGAGTATGAGAATAAAATCAGAGAGCTACATAAGTATTTCGAAGATAAAACAATCACCCGCTCAAATCAAATTTAAAAATTATAGTTATTCTTTTTCCTGTTCAGTGCAAAAAAACACTAGTTAAAAAACTACATAATAAGCTCTCTTTGTTGCAATCTGTTGGAGAGTGAGATGATTGAAATTATAAAAAAGAAAATTAAAGAAGAAAATGAATTTAACTTTTCAGAAACATTTGATATTTATCGCCATTGCGCGGTGGCTTTAATAAATGATGATGAAGTAGGAAAAGATATTCTTATTCATATTCTAAATTCAAGAAAAAAATTCTCAAGTTTACTAGATGAAATGCTTGCGGATTTGGTAGAATCCATCGGCTTTTATCCATATCTGAAGAAAGAAGATCTAAAGCTCTCATCGACTAGCTCTAAAATCAGACAAACATCAAATTTATCTTTAAATATCCACGATAAATATTTTCATGAAGAGCAGAAATATATTCTTGATTTACTAAACTCAGAAAAAAATGTCATTGTTAGTGCACCAACAAGTTTTGGAAAGAGTTTGCTTATTGAAGAAGTAGTTGCATCATACAAGTATAAAAATATTGTCGTAATACAGCCAACGCTAGCATTGTTAGATGAAACTAGGAAAAAGCTTTCTAAATATGAAGACGGTTATAAAATTATAGTTAGAACATCTCAAGAACCATCTAATGAAAAGCGTAACTTGTTTCTTTTAACATCAGAACGTGTTAACGAATATAGAAATTTACCTGATATTGATTTTCTAGTAATTGATGAGTTTTACAAATTAAGCTCAAAAAGAGATGATGAAAGGTCTGACTCGTTAAATAATGCGTTTAGATATATTTTGGAGAGTTTCAATCCAAAGTTTTACCTCTTAGGTCCGAATATAGAGGGGATATCTGAAGGCTTTGCTGAAAAGTACAACGCGGTTTTTTACAAGACAAATTACAGCTTAGTAAGCTGTGAAGAAATCGATTTATATCATGATAATAAAGGAAAGTTCGGGGCGCAGGGAGAAAAAAAGAAATATAAAGAAAAGGTTTTGTTTGAGCTGTTACATAGTCTTGGAGGGCAAAACTCTATAGTGTATTGCTCATCTCCGGCAAGGGCTAGATACCTGTCTGCTGAGTTTGTGAAGTTTATTATTTCTAAAGGTGATGTTGAGAAGAATATTGATCTGCCTATTATTGAATGGATAAGTAACTATGTGTCTGAGGATTGGACGCTTATTGATTGTTTGAAGCATGGGGTTGGGTTTCATGATGGTGCATTACAAAAGCACCTCACATCTTCTATCATAGATTATTTTAACAGAGGTGTGATAAAGGCCTTATTCTGTACGGCAACAATTATAGAGGGTGTAAATACTACTGCAAAAAATGTAATATTTTTTGACTCTAAAAAAGGGAGGAATACACCAATAGATTTCTTTGATTACTCAAATATAAAAGGAAGAGCAGGTCGGTTGATGGAGCACTATATTGGAAGAATTTTTAATTTTAACCCAACCCCTAAATATAATCGAATTATTATAGATATCCCTTTTTTCGAGCAAAACCCTATTTCCGATGAAGTTCTCATAAATATCAATACTGATGATGTTATTTATAAAGAAAGTGATCAATATAGATACTTGTCTGGCATTCCGAATAATGAAAGAGAGCTATTTTGTAAAAACTCCGTGTATATAAGAGGGCAAGATTCTCTTATAGCAAAGATTAGGGAGGATATAGTAGAGTGTTATGACTTAATCTGTTGGGATTCCACACCTAAATATAGGCAGCTTGAATATTGTTTAGGTTTGGCTTGGGATTATCTTATAAAGCCTGGTGAAAACTTAAGACCAATGACAAAGGATAAAATAGTGAAGGTTACTTTCGATTATGGAATTAATCGAAGTGTTATAGAGCTAGTAAAAAGTAACTTTTCTTACAAAAAGAAGCTTGAACGTTATGATAGTTGGAGTGACCAAGAGATTCTTGATGAGTCAATACGAGATAGTTTTCAAATTCTACGTCATTGGTTTCAGTATAAAATACCTAAATGGCTACTGGTGGTGAATGAGATCCAAAGGTTTGTTTGTAGTGAAATTGGAGTGAGGTCGGGCAACTACACATACTACGCAAGCTCTATTGAAAGTGACTTCGTTAGAGAAAACCTTACTATTCTCGCTGAATATGGGATCCCAAGATCTGCGATAGATAAGATAGAGAAATACATAGATAAGAATCTAAATCAAGATTTAGTAATGAAGGAGATTATTGATAACAGAATTCATGATAGGCCTGAGTTTTTGAGTTACGAGCGAGAGAAAATTGTTTCCAATTACATAAAAAGAGACATTTAATGAGGTAGGGGATAGTACACGCAATGTTTAGGTCATTTATTGCCGTAGTAAAACCTGCATTTTTATCGGAATTTATTGCGCAAACTTTGCTTTGCCAGCTCCCAGTCGTGAGTGACTTCATCACATTCTTTGACGGCATGATCGGTCTGCTGCAATGCCTGCTGGTGCCAGGCGGGGGAGGCCAGCTGGTCTGCACCTTCAGCGGTGAGCTCTTGCCATAAGGTTTCAATCACCTGTAGTTTTTCGGCGGTAGAAAGCTGTTTGATTTGTTCAGCGGTAATCATAAAACTGGCCGTAATGAATAACCTGACTGGAGCATAGCAACAGCGGCTGGATAACTCAAACCAGCAACGGCTTTGCTGTTGCCAATACTCTGCCGTTGTTGTCCGCATAGCAATACTGAGCAGGGATGGAATATACTCCGATGAACGTAACAGGTTCGATTGGCTAAACTGGGGGGCAGTATAAAAAGTGCTTAGCGATACCGTTAAACAGCAAATAATGGAACTGGAAAAATTACTGGTACAGCCCGCCACCCGGTTATCAGCTGAGCTGCTAAACCGCTATCTGGCGGATGATTTTTATGAGATTGCCGCTACCGGCCGCTGTTTTGGTAAAGCGGATGTGCTGGAGCGTTTACCAGCTGAAACGCCACCGGTGATTACTCAGCAAGATTTTGAATGCCGCGTGTTAGCTGATGGTCTGGCGCAGCTGACTTACCGCGCCACGATACAGCGTGCAGAAAACGATAGCCCCAGCTACTCGGTGCGCAGCTCTGTCTGGCGCTTTGATGGTGAAAACTGGCAGATGGTTTTTCATCAGGGTACTGCCTGCGAGCCATTCGAGAATCACTCAAAAATTAAGTTGTTGGTTTAATCAGGCTGGTAGCAGTGGTTTCTTGTTTTGTGGCAGCAGTTGCACTACTATCTGTACGTTATTTCGTACTTTTAATGGTGTGTTATGAGTCGTATTCACTTTGATAAAGACATTCAGCCGTTGTCTGAATTTCGTGCCGGTGTTGCAAGCTATATAAAGCAAATCAACGAAACCCGCCGCCCGCTGGTGATTACCCAGCGCGGCAAAGGTGTAGCAGTGGTGCTTGATGTAGCCGAATACGAAGCCATGCAAGAGAAAATTGAACTGCTGGAAGAGTTACGTATGGCCGAAGCGCAACTGAGTTCAGGTGCTGGTGTTAGTAATAACGATGCAAGGGCGCAGGTGTTGGCGCGTATAAAAGGGTGAAAGTTATTTGGTCGCCGCTGGCGATTGAAAAGTTAGGCGACGCAGCCGCCTTTATTGCGCTGGATAGTCCAGTTGCGGCGGAAAACTGGGTGAATGACGTTTTCGACAAAGCTGAATTGCTTGCCACTCTGCCTGAGATGGGGCGCCAGGTTCCCGAGTTAGCCAATAGCCTGTATAGGGAAATACTGTTTGGTCATTACCGTGTGATCTATCGTTTAGGGCAGAATGTGTATATTTTGACTGTGCGTAATTGCCGTCAATTGCTCACTGACGATGACATAACAGAATAACTCTGCTACACCAACTGCTTAGTTGCCACCAGAACACCATTATTATCCGCATAAACAAACTGGCCGGGGATAAAATCTACCCCAGCGAAGGTTACCGTCAGGTTGATATCGCCTAAATCCCGCTTATCGGTTTTCATCGGGTGAATACCCAGTGCCTGCACGCCGAGCGGGGTTTGGCGTATTTCGTCTATATCGCGAATACAGCCGTTGATAATAATACCTTCCCAGCCGTTTGCTGCCGCTTGTTCGGCCAGCATATCACCGAGCAGCGCATGGCGTTTAGAGCCACCACCGTCAACCACCAGCACCTTGCCCTGACCCGGTGTGGCCACGAGTTGCTTTACCTTGGAGTTATCTTCAAAGCATTTTACCGTAACAATTTGCCCGCCAAAGGCGGTTTTGCCACCGTAGTTGGTAAAGATGGGTTCTGCTACGCGGATGTAAGCAGCATGGGCATCGCATAAATCGGGTAGGGTAAATGGGGGCATGTTGTTGGGTTCCCTTGGTATCGTGGTGCGTCGGGTTTTGCGTATAGCTCGAGCCGGTTTGCCCACGCCAACACGCCGTGAACCCATCCATGGGGGCTCGTCTATGCCCGTCCGGGGCATAGACGGTTGGCTTAGGGCAAACCTAATCTCGCTTTAACAGTCCGCTGCTGCAGATGGCACAAGCAACAGCAGGTTGTTACACCTGCTGCTGTATCCACACGCTTTATACTTCCAAATAGTCCAGTATACCCTCGGCGGCTTTACGGCCCTGAGCGATAGCGGTTACTACCAAATCTGAGCCTAATACCATATCGCCGCCGGCGAAGATCTTATGCTCGTTGGTTTGCATAGCAAAGGTACTTTTTTCACTGGCGATAACGCGGCCTTTGTTGTCCAGCTCTACACCCATATCCACCAACCATTGTGGCGGGCTGGGCTGGAAGCCAAAGGCTATTACTACCGCATCGGCGGCCAATACCTGCTCGGAGCCTGCTACCGGCTGCGGGCTTCTGCGGCCTTTAGCATCGGGCGCGCCCATCTCGGTAGTCACTACTTTAACGCCACACACCTGACCGGCGCTGTTTACCTCTATGCCCAGCGGTTGTAAGTTAAACAAAAACTCCACGCCTTCTTCGCGCGCGTTTTGTACTTCTTTACGTGAACCCGGCATATTGGCTTCGTCGCGCCGGTAGGCGCAGCTTACTTTGGTTGCACCCTGGCGGATGGAAGTGCGTACGCAGTCCATCGCCGTGTCGCCACCGCCTAATACCACTACGGTTTTATCTTTTAAGCTGACATACGGATGCTCAGTCTGCCAGCCCATCAGGTTATTGATATTACCGATTAAAAACGGCAGCGCTTCATACACGCCTGGCGCATCTTCATTTACCAGGCCGCCTTTCATCGGCGTATAAGTGCCCAGGGCTAAAAATACGGCGTCGTATTCGCTTAGCAGGCTGTCAAAGCTGACATCGACACCGACGTTAGTGTTTAAGCGAAACTCGATACCCATATCGGTAAAGATTTCGCGGCGCAGGCTGAGTACGCTTTTTTCCAGCTTAAACGGTGGTATGCCAAAGGTTAACAGGCCGCCGATTTCCGGATAGCGGTCAAACACCACCGGCGTTACGCCGTTACGTACCAGTACGTCGGCACAGGCCAAACCGGCCGGGCCGGCACCTATTACCGCCACGCGGCGTTCGGTTTTCACTACGGCCGATAAATCCGGCCGCCAGCCCATTTCAAAGGCTTTGTCGGTAATATATTTTTCAATACTACCGATGGTAACTGCTCCGAAGCCTTCGTTTAGTGTACAGGCGCCTTCGCAGAGGCGGTCTTGCGGGCACACCCGGCCGCATACTTCCGGCAGGCTGTTGGTTTTGTGTGCCAGCTCAGCTGCTTCAATAATTTTGCCTTCGTTGGCCAGCTTTAACCACTGCGGAATATAGTTGTGCACCGGGCACTTCCATTCGCAGTAGGGGTTGCCGCAATCGAGGCAGCGATCAGCCTGGCCTTCCACCTGGGTATTGGTCATCGGCTGATAAATTTCGACGAACTCTATAGTACGTTCGCTATGTGAGCGTTTTGGCGGATCAATCCGTTTTACGTCAATAAACTGGTATACATTCTGTGCCATAACGTCTCCCTACATCGCCTGAACCCGCAGCTCGGCTGACGAGCGTGCGCGGTGTCCCAGCAAGGTGTTTACATCGCTGGTTTTTGGTTTAACCAGCTTAAATTGACTTAAATAACGGTTGAAGTCGTTTAAGATTTTCTGTGCTTTGTCGCTGCCGGTTTCTTCTACGTGCTGGTGCAACAGGCTGCGCAGATGTTCCTGCAGTATCGGCGTGCTGACTTCCAGCGCCTCTACCAGCTCGGGGTTTAACCGCAGCTCTAAATCGTTTTGCTCATCGAGTAAATAAGCAAAGCCGCCTGTCATACCGGCACCAAAATTCACCCCGGTGCAACCCAATACCACTACCACACCGCCGGTCATATATTCGCAGCAGTTATCGCCGGTGCCTTCTACTACGGCTAACGCGCCCGAATTTCGTACGGCAAAACGCTCGCCTACCTGACCTGCCGCATATAAACGGCCGCCGGTAGCGCCATACAGGCAGGTATTACCGGCAATGGTAAAGCCATTTTTGGCAAAGCTGGCGCCCTTGGCCGGGAAAATAGCCAGTTGGCCGCCGGTCATGCCTTTACCAACGTAATCGTTGGCATCGCCCTGCAGTGACATATGCAGGCCACCGGCATTCCACACACCAAAGCTTTGGCCGGCGGTGCCGGTAAAGCGGATGCGGATAGGATCGGTTGCCATGCCCTGGTTGCCGTGCTGTCTGGCAATAAAGCCCGACAGCGCAGCGCCTACCGAACGGTCGGTATTGCGGATACTCAGGTTTAACCGGCCACCGCTTTTATGCAGTACCATTTGCTCGCAGCGTTTTACCAGTTCCTGGTTTAATGCGCCTTCATCAAACGGTGTATTGTTTTTGACACAAAACAGCGCCTTGTCAGATTTTACGCCGCTGGCCTGCAATATCGGCGTTAAATCCAGCTTGGCTTGTTTTTGCGTTTCACTGTCTTTTATAGCCAGCAAATCAGTGCGGCCAATCAGTTGGGTAAGCTCAGTTACCCCCAGCTGTGCCATCAGCTCGCGCACTTCAAAGGCTAAGAACTTAAAGTAGTTCATTACCATTTCCGGCAAGCCGGTAAAGTGATCACGCCGCAGTGTCGCATCCTGGGTTGCCACGCCGGTGGCGCAGTTGTTTAAATGGCAAATACGTAAAAACTTACAGCCCAGCGCCACCATAGGGCCGGTACCAAAGCCAAAGCTTTCGGCACCTAAAATAGCCGCTTTAATTACGTCGAGGCCGGTTTTTAAGCCGCCGTCTACCTGTAGCCGCACGCGGTCGCGCAGGCCGTTTTCGACTAAGGCCTGGTGCACTTCGGCTAAACCTAACTCCCACGGACTACCGGCATATTTTACCGAGGTTAACGGGCTGGCACCGGTGCCGCCGTCGTAACCGGATACGGTAATAAGGTCGGCATAGGCCTTGGCCACGCCGGCGGCGATGGTACCGATGCCGGGCTCAGACACCAGTTTTACCGAGATCAGCGCCTGCGGATTCACCTGTTTTAAATCGAAAATCAGCTGGGCTAAATCTTCAATTGAGTAAATATCATGGTGCGGCGGTGGCGAAATTAACGTTACGCCAGGCACTGAATAGCGCAGCCGGGCAATTTCGGCGGTGACTTTTTCACCGGGTAACTGGCCACCTTCGCCTGGCTTAGCGCCCTGAGCTACCTTGATTTGAATAACTTCGGCATTCACCAGGTAATGCGGTGTTACGCCAAAGCGGCCGGAGGCAACTTGCTTAATTTTAGAGTTTTTCTCGGTGCCAAAACGGCGCGGATCTTCACCGCCTTCACCCGAGTTAGACCGTCCGCCCAAGCGGTTCATTGCTATGGCTAAGGCCTCATGCGCTTCCGGGCTTAAGGCACCGATAGACATAGCGGCGCTGTCAAAGCGCGGATAGAGATTTTGCTCGCTCTCTACCTGCTCCAGCGCCACCGGCGTGCTGGCCGCCAGTTTAAATAAGTCACGCAAATGCGCCACCGGCCGCTGGTTCACTATGCTGCTGTATTGCTGGTAGTCTTCATACTTGCCGGAGCGCACCGCCTTTTGCAGCGTTTGCACTACATCCGGGTTATAGGCGTGGTACTCACCATCGTGCACGTATTTTAATAAACCACCGTGGTTCATCGGTTTACGCTTTAACCAGGCCATTTTAGCCAGTTGCTGTACATCCTGCTCAAAGTCGCTAAAGCCGGCACCGCCCAAACGCGACGGGATATCGGCAAAACACAGTTGCATCACGGTTTTATCAATGCCGACGGCTTCAAACAGGTTCGAGCAGCGATAGCTGGCCACTGTTGAAATGCCCATTTTCGACATGATTTTGTACAGGCCTTTATTAATGCCTTTACGATAGTTCAGCACCGCCTGGCGTGCAGTTAAGTTAATTGCACCTTTTTCTACCAGCTGCTCTACCGTTTCATAGGCCATAAAGGGGTAAATGCCGGTGGCACCTAAACCAATTAATACCGCGAAATGGTGCGAATCGCGGGCCGAGGCGGTTTCAACAATAATGTTGGAGTCGCAGCGCAGCTGAGCATTAACCAGCGCATGTTGTACCGCGCCAACCGCCATAGCGGCAGGGATCGGCAGTTTGCCTTGCTCTATGCGCCGGTCAGTTAACATTACCAGCACCACGTTATTGTCGCGCACGGCGCTGATCACGTCAGCGCATAATTGCTCTACAGCTTGTTGCAGGTTATGTTGTGCCGGGTCGAAGTTCAGCGAGAAAATCTGGTGCTTGTAGTACTTGTCATCAGCTTGTTTTAGCTGCTTTAAGTCAGAGTACATCATTACCGGCGATTCAAACTGAATACGACGGGCATAACCGGCGGTTTCTTTAAATACATTGTGCTCGCGGCCGATACTGGTGGCCAGCGACATTACGTGTGATTCACGCAGCGGATCGATAGGCGGGTTAGTCACCTGAGCAAACTGCTGGCGGAAGTAATCGTATAAGGTGCGCGGCTTGCGCGATAATACCGCCATTGGCGTATCATCGCCCATTGAGCCTACTGCTTCCTGGCCGTCTTTGGCCAGCACTGTCATTACCTGATCGATTTCTTCATAGCTGTAGTTAAACAGCTTATGAAATACCAGCATGTCATCATCGGAGAATACCCGTTTACCGATTAAATCGGTCTCGTATTTCTCGTATGGCACCAGCCGCTGCACGTTGGCGTTTAGCCAGTCGCGGTAAGTGTGGCGGGCCATTAAATCGCTGTCTATTTCATTAGAGCGCCAGATTTTGCCGGTGGTGGTATCTACCGCCAGCATTTCACCCGGGCCAACGCGGCCTTTTTCGACCACTTCATCCGGGGTGTAATCCCAGATACCGACTTCAGAGGCCAGCGTAATCAGCTTATCACGGGTAATAACAAAGCGGGCAGGGCGCAGGCCGTTACGGTCGAGGTTACAGGCCACATGCTGACCGTTGGTCATTACAATGCCGGCAGGGCCGTCCCACGGCTCCATATGCATGGAGTTAAATTCGTAAAATGCCTTTAAGTTGTCATCCATTACGCGGTTGCCTTGCCAGGCCGGCGGCACTAACAAACGCATGGCACGGAATAAATCCATGCCACCGGCTAATAACAGCTCGAGCATATTGTCCAGCGAGCTGGAATCTGAGCCGCTTTGGCTAACGAAAGGCGCTGCGTCCTGCAAGTCGCTTAGCAGCGGCGAGGAGAACTTATACTGCCGTGCGCGCGCCCATTGGCGGTTACCGGTAATGGTATTAATTTCACCGTTATGAGCTAAAAAGCGAAACGGCTGCGCCAGTTGCCAGCGCGGCATGGTATTAGTGGAAAAACGCTGGTGGAACACGCAAATGGCGGTTTCCATGCGGATATCGGCTAAGTCGAGATAATAACGCGGCAAGTCTGCCGGCATCATTAAGCCTTTAAATACGGTAACTAATGACGAGAAGCTGGGGATATAAAAGTCAGCATCGTCGCTCAGTTGTTTTTCAATACGGCGGCGCAGCATATACAGCCGGCGCTCTAAATCATGATCGCCCCAGCCGTGCGGTGCATTAACAATAACCTGCTCTATGCCCGGCATAGAGCTAAGCGCTAACGGGCCCAGCACACTGCTGTCTATCGGCACGACGCGCCAGGCCACTAAGGTTAGCGTTTCGCGGGCAATTTCCTGTTCAATAATTTTTTTCGCTAAAGCGGCTTTTACCGGGTCCTGGCTGAAGAAAATCATGCCGACGCCGTATTTCTTTGCCAGATTCCAGCCATTTTCTTCGGCAATAGCGCGGAAGAAGCTGTCCGGCTTTTGCATTAATAAACCACAACCATCACCTGTTTTACCGTCGGCAGATATACCGCCGCGGTGCTGCATACGGTCAAGGCCGTTTATTGCGGTTCTGACGATCCGGTGGCTAGCAGCGCCTTCCAGATGCGCGATCAGACCGAAGCCACAGTTTTCTCTTGCCTGACTGTGCTGATACAACGCCATGACTAACCTCCACACTTGTCCTGATATTTAAATAAATATTTATTATTTTTGAATTATTATTCTTATTGTTGGTTTTGCTGCTGCTGAAAGAAAATAACGGTTACTCTTTCAGAGGTCAATGCGTTGTAGAGTATTTACTCTTGAAGTGTTTAGCCATCTAAACGTTCAAGGATGTACAGGTATACCTGTGTTTTGTTAAAAAAGCAAGCTGACTTTGCAGCGGTTAGCGGTGTAAATACCGCAGAAAAGCTACTTTTGAAATTGAAAATTAATTACATGAATTGGCGATATTTTTGCCATTAATACCCGTGTAACAATAAAAAAAAGCTGCCGCAGCAGCTTTTTAGCTTTAATAGTGATGGTTTAATGCGCCATATTTATGCGAATTTGTCTTATTTGCTTTTAGCGCTCAAAGGTGCCCTTTACCAGTGCTTTTCCTTGCTGAACTAAAATCTGGCCTTTGGCGATTACAGTATCAATCTGCAGATTATCACGGCGCAAAAGCACTATATCTGCATCCACGTTTGTGGTGATGCGGCCTTTGCGTGTTAAACCCAATATTGCTGCCGGTGCTGCAGTAATGCTGCAGATAGCATCGGCGATGTTGACCTTATGCTGTGTTATTGCCTCTCTGACCGACTGATACAGGCTTTGTACTGTACCAACCTGTAAGCCAAGTAATACGCCATCATCATTGTATATCGGCAGGCTGGCATTGCCATCGGAGCTTAGTGTTAGCTGCATAGGATTAATACCAAACGCCAGAGCCTCAGCCAGTGCTGCCGCTGCGGCCACTTCTCCATGCTTTAAGTCGAACTCGGTAGTGCTGGTGGTAAAGTCAATTACGCCGCCTTTAGTGGCAAACTCCAACCCGGCTTTAAATACACGGCGGTTGCGGTTCATATGGGTTGGGTAAAACTGCTTCAGCTTTAACTCAGTACCCGACACAGCCTGGTAGATAGGCTGCAAAATACGCTCGCCGGCGCCGATATGTACACTGACAATACCGCTTTTACCGGACAAGATACCGCCAACCCGCGCTGCTGCTGCCACCTTACGGATTTCATCAGTGGTGGGCTGCGATGAGCGGTGATCGCTGATAGCAATTTCACCGACGCCGATAAATTTGTCGATCAGAATTAAGTCATCAGTAATATTGCCGGTGACGGTACGACAGGGAATTTCATAGGAGCCGGTATGGCAGTAAGTGCTAATGCCTTCAATATCCAGCGCATGGGCTTTGGCCAGTAAGTTGGTGAGGGTTCGGGTGGTAGCGTCGGTGCCTAACACCCCAATAGCCGTGGTAACACCGCCCAGGGTGGCATCGGTTAATTGCATTTCCGGGGTGCGGGTAGCAAAACCGCCTTCGCCGCCACCGCCGATAAAATGTACTAAAGAGTCAACAAAGCCCGGCGTTAAATAAAACTCGCTGCCGTCAATCACCGTTACCGGCAGGTTGCTGCCGCCCAGGTTAAAGTCTTTGCCAACGGCGGCAATGCTGCTACCGGCTATCACGACATCCAGTTTGCCAAGTGGCTGTGGCGAGAGCACTTCGGCGTTCTTTATAAGAATAATTGCGTTCAAAACTTGTTTCAAAATAATAACCTCAAAGCTGCCGCACTGCGGCTATTGATAACCTATGGCCACGGCCAGAAACATAAAGGCGCTGGCTAAAGCGAACAGCCACAGTTGTAATTTCCAGACAAAGCGAAACCATAGTGTCCAGTCAAGCCGTACCACACCCAAACAGCCGATTAACGCCGCAGAAGTAGGAATAATGCAATTAGTTAAGCCATCACCCAGTTGAAAGGCTAGTACCGCAATCTGACGCGAAAGTCCGACTAAATCGGCCAGCGGCGCAATAAGTGGCATCGTCAGTGCTGCCTGGCCGGAGCCGGAAGCAATGAAGAAGTTAATCACCGACTGGATAATAAGCATTAGCCAGGCCGATAAATAGGCCGGTAAATCACCAAGTAGCTGGCCACTGTAATAAAGCAGAGTGTTAAGTACAGAGGGGGAGTCGGCTTCATCACCGCCCAGTAGCAGCACTATGCCTTTAGCCATACCGACAATTAATGCAGCCGGTAATAGCTCTGCCGCGCCCTGTTTAAAACCATCGGCAGCTTCGTTCATGCTTAAACGTTTGCCCGCTACAGCAATAATGGCAATGACAATACCGATGGTAAAAAACTGGCTGGCAATTTCCGGAATATAGTACTGCCGTACCGTTACCCCCCAGATGATCCAGATTAAGCCGGTAAAAAACGCCAGCAGAATTAAACTATCAAGCCTGCTGTAGTCGTTTTTGGCATCGGCGCTTTGCTGTGCCCGCAGCTTCTGATCTGTAGCATAGCTTAGCGAAAGCTCAGGTCTGGCTTTCACCTTAGCGGCGTAGCGCATGGTAAAAATAATGCCAAACAGCGTGAATACCGCCCACATGGCAATACGTAATTCGCTGCCGGACAGTAACGGAATCTCAGCAATACCTTGTGCAATTGCAACATTAAACGGGTTCATCCAGGAGGTGGCAAAACCAATTTGAGTCGCTACGTACGTAACCAGCACTGTGGTGATGGCGTCATAACCCAGCGCCAGCATCAGTGGCAGCAGCACGATACAAAAGGCGATAGCTTCTTCGCCCATACCAAATACCGCACCACCTAACGAGAACAAGCCAAACATCAGCGGAATAAACAAAAACTGCATGCTTTGGGTTTTGCCAATCAGCGCCAGTATGCCGTTATGAATGGCGCCGGTTTTCATAATGATGCCAAAGGCACCACCGGTAAGCAGAATAAAGGCCACTACACCGATGGCCGAGCCCCATTTATTGCCGGACACCAGGCCCTCAAAGGCATAGTTAAAAAAGCCAATACCGCCACCTTCAGCAAACAGCGGTACACCTTGTTGTGCTTGTGGGGCGAAAGTAAAACTGTTCGGGTCTATTTTGCCCTTCAGCTTGGCGGCGCCCTCTGCCACCGGGGCGGGTTCAAGCAGTGTAAAAGAGCCGGCCGGTACCAGATGTGATGTAATCGCAGCCAGAATCATCACAAAAAACAGAATGACAAAGGCGTCAGGCATCGATACCGGTTTTTTGGTTACGGTAGACATAAAAGTTACCTGTAAAAAGACACAGAAAGAGGGGAGCAAGCTCCCCCCGCCGGGTTAGAAGCGATAGCTGAATAATAACCGGTAATTGCGGCCTAATGCATCGTGATTGATGGAATCAAAGCCACGACTTGAGCCGTAAGCTTTTGGTGGGTCGCGATCAAACAGGTTATCGACATTCAGGCTGATGCTGGCGTTGGCAAAGTCGTAGCCAATGTTAGCCCGTACTGTAGTCCAGGCGGCAACATCACGCTCGCCGTCGGCATTAAGCACACCCAGTGCATCCAGTTCGTCCAGTTCACGGCCGCGCAGGCCGCTGATGTCGTCTTCATAAGCCGAGGTGTAGTACACAGTTACGCCGGTAAAGAAGGCATCACCTGACCAGGATAGACCCAGGCTGGCGATGTTCTGTGGATAACGCCAACTGCCGGCCAGCTCTTCAATTACATCTGAGCCTGGTCTGTTGCGTTCAAACGACAGATAATGGGTGGCATCAAAAGTCAGCTTTAAGGTACCGCCGGCCAGATCAAAGCGCTGATCAAAGGCGACATCGATACCGCTGACATTTTGCTCACCGGTGTTTTGCAGCAGTAACACGTGATCACGCAGCAGTGGCAGCTCATTAAAACGTGGCTCGTCATAATCTATCCAGGCACCGAGAATTTCTGTCAGGTTAGCGCCATCGTCTTCAATGGTGTTGCCGGCAGCGTCGGTTATATCACAGAGCTCAGCATCATAAGAAATGCCCTGCGCACCGTCCGGTACCAGGCCGCAGTGGCGCAACGAAGAATCAGTGATGGCTGCATTCAGTACTGCTGTCATATCGGTGTCGACCAGACGGTTATGTTTAAACTGCCAGTAGTCTACCGTGAGAGTTGTGTCCTGAGTGGGGCTCCAGCCAAAACCAAAGCTGACTGATTCAGACTCTTCTGCCTGCAGCCGTGGGTTGCCCAGTTCCAGCACGTCAACACTACGTTCGGTACCATCGCCTTCGCAGTAAAGATCCGCCACCGCCTGATTGGCACCGCAGTCATAGCGGGCGGTAGTTGTGCGCAGCTTTACTCCGGCCTGAGTGAGTGAGGGGGCACGAAACGATGTCGCCCATGAAGCCCGAACAACTAATTCCTCCACCGGGCGCCAGCTAAACGCTACTTTAGGATTAAAGGTAGAGCCAAAGTCGTCATAATTGTCATACCGGCCAGCCAGTTGTAAGTCCAGTGTCGATGTCAGTGGAATATAAAACTCGGCAAATGCTGCCCACTGGCTGCGATCAGCAGCTGACAAGCTTGAGCCAAAACCGAAAACATCAACCAGATAGCCGTTAGCCGCATTGGCCTGAGCGTTGGCTGAAGGTGTATCGGTAATTTCTTCCCGCCGCAGTTCAACACCGAAGGCCGAGCCGATGGTATGGCCGTTAAATTCGCCTAAATCGCCGCTGATACGTGCATCCCAACCGTACACCGTACTTTTACCATCGCGGGTAGGCATCTCTTGCGCTAACGCCAGCAAGGCATCGTTGGCAGCATCGCCGCTAAGGAACGGGTTATAGATAGCGCCGGAACACGACAGGCTGTCGTTGTCAGCATCGTAAGACGCAATATCGCCACCGGCACATAATTCGCCGGCCAGGGCTGCGTGGTATTTGTAGCGGTTGTACACGCCGGCAATGGCTGTTTGCTCTGATTCTGAACGCGATAACGTCACTGCGGTTTCCCAGCTCCAATTGCCGAGTTCACCGGCTAAGGCACTGACCAAACGTAAGGATTCACTTTCAATTGCAACAGTGCGCGGTGTGGCAAAGCGGGCATCAAACTGAAAACCAAATAGCCTGCGCCCGGCAACTGTATCGAACGGGTCGATATAAATCTGGTCGAGGATATTGTCGCGTTCTGCATCAGGGAAGATATCCAGTACGGTCTCATCAGCAAAGGGGCCTTCGCTGCCGTCTACCTGATCAATCGGCGCCGGGCTGGACTGCGAGCTGGATTTACTCCGGCTATAGAAAAAATCTGTCGTCCAGTTTAGACCGCCTACTGCTACATCAAAGATAAAGCCGGCTGAAGAACTTTCAAACGGTGTATCCAGTTGGTCATCTTCATTGGGATAGTAAGCACAAATTTGTTCATCAAATTCGGTGGTTACCAGTGGCGTTTGGCAACCCGGCGTGGCAATTTCTAAGCCATCTACCTGAGAAAAATAGTAAATATTGGGTGCGATTTTTGGCAGGTATGAGTATGAGCTTTGCAGCAGTGGGCTGCGGGTGGCGGCGCGATCTTGTGCAGAGAAGTCATTACGATCGAAATGATCGGCAAACAGCGTAAGGTTGCCGCCAGCTAATTCAGTGCCAAACACCAGATTGAGGTTATATTTGCCCTCATCGGATGAAGCTGTGCTGTTGCCATAGGACGCGGTGACTTCGGCACCCTGATAATCTTTTTTCAAAATATAGTTGATAACCCCGGCAACGGCGTCGGCGCCATAAATAGCGGACGCACCGGTGGCCAGCACTTCAATGCGTTCAATAGCGGCCAGTGGAATGCTGTTAATATCAACAAAGTTTTGTGTGCCTGAAGCAAAAGAGCTGGCTGCAACCCGGCGGCCATTGATTAGCGTTAAGGTAGCTGCGGGACCCAGGCCTCGCAGTGATGCTGCGGCCTGGCCGGCCGGAGTTGAAGTAGACGTTGCGCCGCTCTCAGAGGTAGAGAAAGTACCGGAGCCACCACGCAACTGACCAACATCTTTGAGTAAGTCATAAATGGTGCTGGCGCCGGAGCTTTTAATATCATCAGCGGAAATAATCACTAACGGTTGAGTGCCTTCCAGATCGACACCCTTGATGCGGGAGCCGGTTACCTGAATCTTTTCAATTTTTTGTTCTGCTACTGCCACGTCTTGTGCAGAAAACACAGAAGGGCTTACAAAAACGCTGGCGGCAACAGCCAGCGCTAAAGGAGATAGTTTGCGCATAGATACACCTGTCTTAACATGGCACAGCCTTCGGTATGGTCCGAATTGGTGTGCTTATAATTATTTATGTTAGTTGTTGTGGTGCAGGAATAGAGACCTGCCAGACACGGTTTAGTGTCTGACGTGTGTCTACTCGTTAAACCACTCCGACAGGTAGTAAGACGAGTAGTGATATAAGCTAAGCGCGAAGGCTTTCTTTAACATATCGCTACCAAAATGATGTGTGATCAGTTAAACAACAGCAATAGAATTACTGCTAATTGGCAAAGAAGTCAATACAGGATAATCTATGCGGTACGAATTTTTTGCTGTCTATCTGTGGTCGTGGTAGTTACATACTTCTGCGCTTAAAATAAGAAAGAGAATAATGAGATCACTGAGCTTTTATATTACTGCCAGCCTGTTGGCTTGCTCTGTTTCTGCTGCAAATACGGGGGCCAGTAAAGAATTTCCCGATTACTCTTTGGTGTTAGTTGGCGGTGGCTTGCAAAGTTGTAGCTCTGTAAATACCCGTGGTTGCTCGGCGCCAGATGTCTTTTCTGCTGCAGCGAAGTCGGCGGATGTATTTAGCGTATCGACAGCACACCTAAACAATATTGCCGGTGACAGTTTTTGGAACCCGGAGCGCGCAATAGAACAACAACAGACGCTGGCATTGCTGGAGTTTGTCCGCAGCAGAATAAACAACGAACAAGTATCTGAGCGTGAACTGCTAAGTTTGTGGCGCTCGGCAGAAATAGAAATTGACGGCATCTGGGTATCAGGAAGAGAAAACTATAGCCAACTGAGTGATCGCGAGCGCAACTTTGTACTTGACCAACTGCAGGTAATGGCTACAGCGCAAGATAACACTACTCGGCGGCGCACACCGCAAAGACAAAAAGAATATGCCAGTCTGGCACAAACCAGCGATGCATTTTCAATAGAGCTGTATCGGAAAATCGTTGAGTTAGCTCAGCAGGTAGCAGGGCCTGCGCGAAAGCCCCGTTTATTAGTGGTTACCGCATCCAGCCGCGATCCGTTTGCTGCGGTCGATTTTTACACTAATTTATTTGCAGAGGCAGGAGCTGACGTCAGTTGGTTACCCATTAACGCCGCTTATCAGGCTGCGCAACAAAACCGGGTGGATAATAAACCGTCATGTGCACAATTACCGCAATATCTGGCAGCGTATCATGGTACTTATCAGCGGGAGCGGATATACCCCGATTTGATGCAACAGCTGCAGGAGTTTTGCCAGCAAGGCACAGCAGCTGCCGTTGAGCAGATCCGCCGGGCAGACGCGATTTTTATTAATGGCGGTGATCAAAGCCTGACATTGCAAGCCTTCAAGCTGGAAGATGGCAGTGTATCGGCTGAACTAAAGCAAATACAATCAATGCTAAATGCGGGCCAGATTATTGTTGCCGGCACCAGTGCCGGTACTGCTGTGATGTCAGGAGGCTCATATCAGGGCCGTATAACGCCGATGATTAGCAATGGCGACAGCTATAATGCTATGCGCTTTGGCGCTTTTGATTTGCCCGCACCACAGCCTGGCTGCGACAAAGATCAAAGCTGTAGTAATGGCCTGGCAGAAAATCATCTTACTTTTACCTCAACTGGCGGCCTTGGCTTGTTTTCATGGGGGGTACTGGATACACATTTTTCTGAACGTGGCCGCCAGGGGCGTTTAATTCGTTTACTGAACGATACCCAAACCCGTTTTGGCTTTGGCATTGATGAAGCTACGGCAATGCTGGTTGGTTTTAGCAATACAGACAGCGAGCCAGAAGTGAAAATGTCTGTGTTAGGGGCGGCTGGAGTTTATGTCGTTGATACGCAAGGTATGCAAAATGCAGGCGAGGGTAGTGCAACAGTAATTAAGCAAGTTAACACACATTACCTGACCCGCGGCGATGCTTTGGAGATAAAAGACGGCGTTTTGCGCACCCGGTTTGCCGCCTGGAAGTTTGCACCGAATAGTATGCAGGCGCCAATGCTGACCTCTGGCGAGTTGTTTGAACGTGACAACTATAAGCAGTTAGCACATCTGCTTTGTTTAACTCAAAGCCGCCAGGCAGATGGTAAAGCGGTAAAGGTTGGCCAGGGCCAGCAAATAAGGCTGTATAAAGATCATTCGTCGTACGCCCGCCAGGGTGTTTACCAGTTACAGGATAAAGAGGTGCAGTACTGTTCGTATCGCAATTTCAGGGTTGATGTTCAACCTGTGCAGTAACACATCATATGAGGTAACAGCCTGATGCAAGGTCCGGTTCATCCACACGTCAGGATCTTTGCTGCCTGGATCCGTAAATGGGGTAAGTTTCAGCTGGCCTTGTTTTGCCAGCTGTTACTGCTTGTCTTTGCTGCGTTATTCAGCATTGGCCTCGAGCTGGTATTGCATAATCAAATAGATTTTACCCTGCTAAATGGCGCACTGTTATTTACCTTAGCGCTGGGGCCGGTGTTTATCAGCTTTGTTTTTTATCTGGTACTGCATTTGGATGCGGCTTTGTCGTATCTGATTGATTCTGCTCATCAGGAGCGTTTACTCAATGAAGGTATGCAAGACAATATCCGCCAACTGAATTTTGAGATTGAAGAGCGTAAAAAAGCCTTTCAGGCCAAGCGCCGGGCAATAGATGAACTGCGAAAAGAAATTGCCGAGCGCAAAAAGGCGCAGATTGAACTGGAAGAGCAAAGCTTGCTGATCCGCTCTATCGTTGATAGCTCGCCCGATTTATTTTACTACCGCGACGAAACCGGCCGTTTTGCCAGCTGTAATAAAATGTTTGAAGCCATCATGGGTAAGTCTGCCCGTGAGCTGATAGGGCATTACCCGGCAGAAATTTACACTGATGACAGCGCTCAGGCCGCTATTCTTACCGAGCATGAAACCAATATACTGCAGCCTTCTGAGCTGACATTAGATGTAGAATTTGTCAAAGACGACGGCCAGGTGCTGTGGTTTGAAATGCGTAAAGTGCCATTTTATGACCGCTATGGCCGTTATATCGGTTTGCTGGGTTTTGGCCGGGACATTACTTCGCGCAAACTGGCCGAGCAGGCGCTGGAAAAAGCTTATCTGGATAAGGGTAAGTTTATTGCTACGTTAAGCCATGAGCTCAGAACGCCACTAAACGGTATTGTGGGTTTAAGCCGGCGTTTACTGGAGAGCAAACTCAGCAAGCAGCAACATGGTTGGGCCAATACCATTTTCAGCAGCGCTGAAACACTGGGTAATATTTTTAACGATATTATCGATCTGGACAAAATTGACCGGCAGGATCTCGACATTGTTTACCATAGCGTATCGTTACGTCAGTTTATTAACGACATCGCCAATTTTGCCGAGTTGCTGTGCCAGCAAAAAGGTCTGCAATTTAAGTTAAGCTGTGAAGGCGAGCTGGATGTATATTTACGGCTCGATCCAACCCGGCTGCGCCAGGTGCTGTGGAATTTGCTTAATAATGCGGTGAAATTTACCGCTTCTGGCTCTGTCAGCCTTCACTGCAAGCTTGATGCAGTGGATAACCAGCTGTATTTTACTATCGAAGATACCGGTATTGGCATCGCTGCCCAGGAGCAGGATCGCATCTTTGATATGTACTACAAATCTAATGATGGCCGGCGCTTAAGTATTATCGGCTCTGGTATAGGCTTATCTGTGTCGCGGGCGCTGGTTGAAGCCATGCAGGGCAATATCAGTGTTAGCAGTGAAGTGGGTAAGGGCAGTAGCTTTGCGGTGTTATTGCCAACAGAATTACTGCAGCAGGAACAGCAGCAGGCAATAAGCTGCCCTGAGCTGACCATACTGCTAATAGAAGATGTACCACTTAATGCCGAAATTGCCATAGGGCTGCTGGAGCAACGTGGCCATAGTGTTATTCATGCTGAAACCGGTGAAGATGCCATCGCCTTACTTGAAACCGAAGATGATATTGATCTGGTGTTGCTGGATATGCAGTTACCGGATATGGGCGGCGAGCAAATAGCCCGCTATATCCGCGATGAAGAACATTTATCAGCATTGCCGATAGTGGTGTTAAGTGCCAATGTGCGTAAAGCCGAACAGCAACTGGACGGTGTGCACGTGGACGGCGCCCTGGCCAAGCCTATCAACACCACTAAGCTGGATTTAATGCTGGCGCGGTTATTTTCGCCCAGCGCCGTGCGGTTGCAACAGGTAAAACCGGCCAGTGTGAGTAATGAACAGCAGATTCTGGATGTCGCCACCCTGAATGATTATATTCAATCGTTGGGTAAAGACGCCATGAAGCGCAGTGCCCAGCTGTTTGCCCAGCTGTTACCCGGCTACATGAATAAACTGATGGAAACCGCAGTGCAACGGCAAGAGAAGGATTTTCAGGAAGCTGCACATAAGTTAAAAGGCGCCGCCGCATCTGTTGGTTTGTTATGGGTGCAACAGCAAGCTAAACGGATGGAGCAGGAACAAATTAACTGGCAGGGGCTAGAGCGGCAACTAGTAGACTTTCACTTAAAAACAGAGCAGCACCTGGCTGCTCTGTCTGAGTATATTGAAAACGCTTAACGGCTTACTTTTCCAGCTTGCCAACGAAGCGGTAGCCTTCACCATGGATGGTGCTGATTAACTCTGGGCTTTCAATATCAGATTCAAAATGCTTACGAATACGGCGGATTGTTACATCTACAGTACGGTCGTTCGGACGTAAATCACGGCCAGTCATATGGCGGATTAACTGCTCGCGGGTGAAGATTTTACCCGGAGTATCCAGCATTAAACGTAAGGCACGGTATTCACCTTTAGGTAAACGGCGGGCAACGCCTTTTGGTGAAGTCAGGTTGCGGCTGTTTTCGTCCAGCGTCCAGCCATTAAATTTAACGATGCTTTTATGCTCTTCAACCACAGGCTGAGCCACAGTGCGGCTTAACAGGTTACGGGCACGGATAGTCAGCTCACGCGGGTTAAACGGTTTGGTCAGGTAATCGTCTGCACCAATTTCCAGGCCCAGAATACGGTCAACTTCGCTGTCACGGCCAGTCAGGAAAATTAAACCAATATTTTCGCGCTGACGCAGCTCGCGGGCCAGGATCAGGCCATTTTTACCTGGCAGGTTAATATCCATGACGACCAGATTTACCTGATTTTCAGTAAGCTTCTGGTTCATCTCCTCGCCGTTTACCGCCTCGATAACATCATAGCCCTCTCCCTGAAACAGGCTAACCAGATTTAAACGGGTTACTTCTTCGTCTTCAACTATGAGAATCACAGGTGTTTGCATTGGAGTTAAACCTTATGTGAATTTTGTGAAATTTATAATGCTTAAGCGTTTTATAGATGACGTCGATTTGTCAAATAATACGCAATTATAACCATCTGTCCAATTGTTAACAAGTTCTTTTGTTAACAATTAGTCGCAGCTAATGTTCCATTCGACCAAAGTAGCATCGGTTATTGCAGTTTATTTCGCCACTGAGCGGGTGTTTTTTACGATAACAGGGAAGTCTATTTGGATTTGAATACCGGTACCCAGGGTGCTTTCCAGCTGAATTTTGCCGTTAAGGGCCTGAGTAACCAGGTTATAAACCAAATGCAGGCCAAGGCCACTGCCACCTTCACCACGTTTAGTGGTGACAAAGGGATCGAAAATGCGTTTTTTAATCGATTCCGGTACACCGGCACCATTGTCGCTATATTCCAAAAAGCAGCGGTTATCTTTAATTTTAACGCTAATATGCATTTCGCCTTGCTCTATGTGCTCGAAAGCATGGATCAGGCTGTTCATGATCAGATTGATCAAAATTTGATTAATCGGGCCGGGTTTGCTGTCCAGTTCCAGTTCTGCCGGGCAATCTACTATCACCTGATGCTGTGTTTTTTTCAGGTTTGGCCGCAGTGACAGCAATACTTCATTAATAAGTTGCAGCATATTGAACTGGCGGCGGTTCTCGTTGGACTGATCGACTGCAACCCGTTTAAAGCTGGAAATCAGGCTGGCAGCACGCTCCATATTGCGGTAAATAATGCCCAGGTTCTCTTTGCTTTCTGATAAAAATTTTGCCAGTTGCGATGACGTGAGCTTTTTTTCTTCAAAAGCTTTTTGGATATCGGTCAGCTTGTCCTGCATCAGGGTTGATGCTGTTACACCCAGGCCAATAGGCGTGTTTACTTCATGGGCAACGCCTGCCACCATCTGGCCGAGACTGGCCATTTTTTCGGTTTCAACAATCTGGTTTTGATACTGGTGCAGTGTTGCCAGTGTATTTAGCAGTTCCTGATTTGACGTTTTTAATGCCTCAGTGCGCTGGCCTATTTTTTGCTCCAAGCTAAGGGTTAGCTGGCGGTTTTCCTGCTCGGCCTGTTGTAACTTACTAATTTGCTGTTCAATTCTGTCCAGCATGGTGTTAAAGGCGCGGCTGAGCATATTGTATTCTTTGATAGGGGCTACAGGCGCACGGATTTGATAGTTTTTCTCTTTGGCTACCTTTTGCACCACGCTAAGTAAGGTTTCTATCGGGGCGGTAAAACGGCGCTGCAAACGCGAACTGATAAAAAAGGCACTGATTAGCGCAACCAGGGCTATTAGAATATCAAGCAGGATCCGCGTTTGAATGTAAGAGCTGAGTTCTTCCTGGCTGGCCCGAACATAAACATAGCCCAGCAGGTTTCCGTCGTAACTAATCGGTTTGGTTAACTCTATATAATTACTGCTGATAACCGGTTTAACGAATTGTTGTATGCGGTCAAATTGCACCGGGTAAGGGCCGATATCGCGCCGGTTGTAGCTGGCAAAAAAACTCAGCGCATCGCTGTCAGGCTGCTTTTTATAAATATGCACATTGTGCAAAATATTAACCGCGGCAAATGAGCTTAAGCGGTTTTCCTCTATGTCAGCGTTGTCCTGTAAAATGCTGCTGCTGGCGTTAAATGCAATAATGCTGATATAACCTTCGAGCTGCGATACCAGCTTTTTACGCTGTAATTTAACATCCTGTGTGGCAGAGACAATCATGGCCAGACACAGCGTAAGACTGCAAATCAGCATAATTACCCAAATCAATGCATTTTTAATTGAAGTGGTTTTATCTATTGCAATCATTCAGTTATCTCGACCAATTTATCGTTCGCTTGCAGAGCAATGTCTGCATTGATGTTATGCACATTAACGGAATTTAGCAAACCGCGCTGGTAAATTTAGTAAAGCAGTTTATAGTAGAAGCACTTGTTACTTTTAGGTCTGGTTATGAGCCTGTGGGAAAGTTATAAAACGAGTATTTTTCTGTGTCATCAGGCACTGAAGTGTGATGTTGATTTCGCTATTATCAGCGCTCAAAACCCCGCCGGGAATACTGAACATCCTTATCTTAATTTACGCCGCGACAAAGAGTTACAAGCTTATTTAAATTTGCAGCGGTTACCCTCTCGCTCTGTTATCGGCAGTGCACCTGACTTAAGTTTTCAGGAAAAAAGCTGGATAGTGTTATGTGACAAAAGCATTGCACTGCAGTTGGCGCAAAAATTTCAGCAAAATGCGATTTACTGGGTACAGCAGGGCGAATTATTTCTGGTGCCGGTGTTAATGCCACAGCATGAAGAAAGCCTGGGTGCTTTTAGTGAGCGTTTAGTGCTGCTACCGGATTAGCTTCTGTCTGCTTAGTTAACGCTGCGCTGCAATATATCCAGCACTGCTTGCAGTTTTTCGCCGTGTATTACTTCCATCTGGCGCCGGCTCATATTCTGTTGCACTTTTTCAGCTTCATCTGCGGGCGTTTGTAACAGATGCGCGAAATCAGTAGCGCAGATACAGATAACGGCTGGTGTGCTCATCTGCGGCAACTGCGCAACACGGTACAATAGGTTAGGGCAGGCTTTTACCCGGTCCGGGTTCTGGATGCATGGCAAACTGTCTGCTGCTATCACCGGTGTTAACCAGAACAGTATTAACGCAGCAGCCAGTTTGGGCATGGTAATTCCTTTAACTTTGATTAGTGGCCCGGTATACCGCAAAGCCGTTGGCTTTGGCTTTTAGCGTAACCTTTTTAAATGCCTGTTGCAGCAATTCCATATACGCCAGATGGCTGTTAGCCACTATTGTCAGGCTGCCATTGGCGCTAAGCCTGGCTGAGCTCTGGCGAATAAAGGTGTCCACAATACTGTAGTCGGTTTTAATACCCGTGTGAAATGGCGGGTTACTGACAATGCAATCAAACTGCTTGGGGATTTCCGGCAAACCGTCGGCGGCTATTACTGTGCCGCTGAGCTTATTTGCTGCCAGTGTCAGCTCGGTAGCCTTTACTGCTAAACTGCTGATGTCGGAGCTAAACAACTCAATTGCCGGATGTTTGCGCTTTAACATCGCACCAATTACCCCACAACCACAGGCAAAATCCAGCACTTTGCCCTGGCTTACATCTGGCAGGTTATCCAGTAACAATGCAGTGCCGATATCCAGCTTACCGTGGTTAAATACGCCGGGTAGCGAATGCAGTGTAAGGGTTTCACCCGCTGCGTTAATGGTAAAGCTACTGGCTGATACATTGGCTAAGCGGCTGAAATCACCAAATAATGAAAACCACAAACAGTGTTTGGCATTGTCCAGCTTATTGGCACCGAGCCCCAGCTTTTGGGCATGACTGGCCAGGCTTTTAATGCCACCTTTATTGTCACCGTACACAAAAATTTCGGTATTAGTGCTGATAACGTTTTTCAGCTGGCCCAGCGTAAAGGCAAGCTGTTCTTTACTTTTAGGGTAAAATAGCACCACAGTGTCAAAAGTGCCGGTAAATTGCGGGCTGACATCGGTATACAGCGTTACATAGTCATGATTCCAGCAGGTTGCCGCTGCAGCATCAGTGCTGTAGCAGCTTAGTTCCAGCTCTGGCGACAGGTGGCGCAACTCAGTTGCCAGGCTGTCAGCCATTGGCTCTACCACTAATACCTTGCCATTAAGATCATTGATGTTACGTAAGACCAGTTGACTGGCTGTTGCTAGCATTTAGCTTTCCTTTTTAAACATCAGATCCCAAACACCATGGCCTAACCGCTGGCCACGTTGTTCGAATTTGGTCAGCGGCCGGTGCTCTGGCCGCTCAACATAAGTATTGTCGGCAGATAAATTAGTAAAACCTTCTGCTGCCAGCATAACTTCGAGCATGTGCTGCGCATAGTTTTCCCAGTCGGTAGCCATATGAAACACGCCGCCTGGTTTTAACTTACGCCGTAGCAGTTGCACAAAATCATTTTGCACTATACGGCGCTTATGGTGGCGCTTTTTATGCCAGGGATCAGGGAAAAACAGCTGCACCGTATCCAGGCTGTTATCAGCAATGCTGTGTTCCAGCACTTCTACCGCATCGTGTTCAAATACTTTCAGGTTGTTAACCTGTTGCGCCACGGCCTCAGATAGACAGGCGCCAACGCCGGGGCGGTGCACTTCAATGCCGATAAAATCTTTTTCCGGTGCCTCTTTTGCCATCTGCACCAGCGATTTACCCATACCAAAGCCTATTTCCAGCACTTTGGCATTATCGCGGCCAAATACCTCTGTCAATTGCAGCGGCTGGCTCTGATAGGTTAAACCGTAGTCGGTCCAGTAGGTGTCCAGCGCATGTTGCTGGCCTTTGGTCAGCCGGCCTTCACGCAAAACAAAGGAGCGGATTCTGCGCATATAGGTGGTGTTTTCAGCCTGTTCGTCTTGCTGCTGGCCGGTACTGTCTGTCATCTGTTGCTCCGCATAATCGTTAACGGCGCGTATTATCCTTATATTAGCGGCTTTGCTCAACCGCGATTATGGTTGGCAAGGTAAACAGAGCTGCTTATACTGCGCGCAATCTTCAAAGCAGGGGCTGTTATGTTAGCGCAACAGGATGCAGTTTGGTTTTCAAATCAGCTGGTTAGCTGGTATCAGCTGCACGGGCGCAAAACACTGCCGTGGCAGCTTAATAAAAGCCCGTATAAAACCTGGCTTAGCGAAGTTATGTTGCAGCAAACCCAGGTTGCCACAGTAATTCCTTATTTTCAGCGTTTTACCGCGCGCTTTGCCGATATTAATGCTCTGGCGCAGGCGCCACTTGATGAGGTGCTGCATTTATGGACCGGACTGGGCTATTACGCCAGAGCGCGTAATCTGCATAAAACAGCGCAGATAGTTGCAACGCAGCATGGTGGTGACTTTCCGACAGAATTTGACCAGGTGCTGGCGCTGCCGGGCGTGGGCCGCTCAACAGCAGGGGCGGTGTTATCTTTAGCGTTGGGGCAGCACTATCCTATTTTGGATGGTAACTGTAAGCGTGTGCTGGCCCGCTTTGCCGCTATATCCGGCTGGCCCGGTGATAAAAAGGTAGAGCAGCAGTTATGGCAGCTGGCAGAACAGCTAACCCCGAAAGACACGGTAGCGGCGTTTAATCAGGCAATGATGGATCTTGGCGCTACTTTATGCAGCCGCAGTAAGCCGCGCTGTGTTGAATGCCCGCTTAAATTAAAGTGCAAAGCTGCACTGGCTGGTGAGCAGGCATTGTACCCTGGTAAAAAAGCCAAAAAAGCCCTGCCGGAAAAACAGAGCTTCTGGTTGTTGTTACAGCACGGCGATAAAGTGCTGTTGTCGCAGCGCCCGGCATCCGGCCTTTGGGGCGGCTTGTTTGGTTTTATTGAGTTTGCCTCTGCAGCAGAGCGTGAGCAATACATTGCATTAAATGCGCTCGACGTTGAAAGCAGCGAAGAGCTGGCAGGCTTTCGCCATACTTTCAGCCATTTTCATTTATGGATCCAGCCAAAGCGGGTAAAACTAAAACATGCCCCTGCTGCGGTGCAGGAGCAATCTGCACCGACTTGGTTTACAATAAATGCCATTCCGCAGGTTGGCTTGTCGGCACCGGCAAAACAACTGTTTCAGCAGTTATTAGCTGCAAATCCGGACAAAAAGGACAAACCACTATGAGCCGTACAGTATTTTGTGAGTATTTAAACAAAGAAGCACCCGGGCTGGATTTTCAGCTGTATCCCGGCGAGCTGGGTAAAAAGATTTTTAACAGCATCAGCAAAGAAGCTTTTGCGCTGTGGCAAGCCAAACAGATTATGCTGATTAATGAAAAAAAACTGAATATGATGAACCCGGAACATCGGCAGTTTTTAGAAGCGCAAATGGAAGCTTTTCTGTTTAAAGGCGAAGAGGTTGAAATTGAGGGCTACAAGCCGGTAGAAAAGTAAACTTAGCTTAGCTTGTTGCTGGCGTCGTGGCGACGACGGCGTTATAATTCGGATTAGAAATTTTAATCATCAGATTTAATAATCTAAGAGATATCATGGCGCGTCGTCTGCCCCCGCTTAATGCATTAAAAGCCTTTGAAACTGCTGCCAGGCACTTAAGTTTTACCAAGGCGGCAGAAGAAATGTACGTTACCCAGGCCGCTATCAGCCATCAGATTAAAGCGCTGGAAGATCATCTTGGCCTTAAGCTGTTTATGCGAAAAAACCGCTCTTTGCTGCTGACAGAAGAAGGCCAAAGCTATTTTCTGGATATTAAAGAAATATTTTTGCAGCTGCATGAATCTACCGAAAAACTGCTGGCGCGCGGTGCCAAAGGCTCTTTAACTGTAAGCCTGCAGCCGAGTTTTGCTATTCAGTGGTTGGTGCCAAGGTTAAACCAGTTTAGTGAACAGCACCCGGATATAGATGTACGCATTAAAGCCGTAGATTTAGACGAAGGTTCGCTGACAGACGATGTTGACGTGGCGATTTATTATGGTCGTGGCACCTGGCGCAATTTGCATGCAGATAAACTGCATACTGAATATTTACTGCCGGTGTGCTCACCACTGTTATTAAACAGCACTAAGCCATTGTCAGAGCCCACTGATTTGCAATATCACAATTTACTGCATGACGGCTCGCGCCGTGCCTGGAAAGCCTGGTTTACTACGCAGGGTTTTAAGCATTTTAATGTTAATCAGGGGCCTATTTTCAGCCACTCTTCGATGGTGTTGCAGGCAGCCATTCATGGCCAGGGGGTGGCACTGGCGCACAACGTGCTGGCGCGGCCAGATATAAACTCAGGCCGCTTAATAGTGCCGTTTAATCATGTGCTTATTTCTAAAGATGCTTATTATTTAGTTTGCCGGGAAAGCCAGACTGAGCTGGGTAAAATTACTGCGTTTCGCCAGTGGATGGTATCGATGGTAGAAGCTGAGCAAGCCGCTTTTGCAGAACAACAGTTTACCAATGCGGTTGCCCTTGACTGACGTGTTAATTAATAAAGCCGTAACGGCCAAAGCCCGCTTGCTGTTAGCTCATGGCGCAGGCGCTGGTGCCAGCAGCGACTTTATGCAGCAGCTGTCACAGCAACTGGCGGCATTTAATATAGAAGTTTGGCGCTTTAACTTTGCTTATATGCAGCGCTTTATTGACACTGGCAAACGCAGCTTACCGGATAAAATGCCGTTATTAATGCAGCAATTTAGCCAGCATGCTGATAATTGTCCGACGGATTTACCATTATTTATAGGCGGTAAATCGATGGGAGGGCGTGTGGCCAGTTTGCTGAGCGGGCATGACAAGGTGCAAGGTATCTTTGCTTTTGGTTATCCGTTTCACCCGCCGAAAAAGCAAAGCTGGCGTACTGAGCATTTTGCACAGCTGGCTTGTCCGTTATTTATTGCCCAGGGCGAGCGGGATGCTTTTGGCACCAAAGCCGAACTGGCCGCCATGCAATGGCCCAAAGTAACAATACACTGGCTGGCAGATGGCGATCATGATTTTAAACCCAGAGTAAAAAGCGGCCTGATACAGCGACAACTGATTAGTGACGCCGCGCAATTTTGCAGCAGGAACATTGATGAAATACTTTTGGCAAAGCAGTAACAGCATAGCAGCCCTGTATGGCGCTGCTGTAGTGGGCTTAAGTGCAGTACTAATGCATATGTGGCAGGGGCAATTAAGTACTGAAGCAGTAGCGCGGGTAATCAGTGCTCTGGCCATGCTGGCGTTTCATAGCCTGGCGCTACTGGCGCTGGGCCGGCAGCACAGCGAGGCTAAACTTACGAGGTTAGTGGCTGTTATCTGGCATTTGGGGCTGTGGTGTTTTGTCTGGACTTTACTGGCTGGCGTTTTTGCCTGGCCGCTTTATTATTCACAGTTGGCGCCCATCGGTGGCCAGCTCTTTATAGCTGCCTGGCTGTTGCTTGCCATCAGTGCCTGGCGGCGGAGTTAACATGAAACAACTATTACTGTACTGTCGCGCCGGTTTTGAAAAAGAATGCGCGGCTGAAATTCAAGACAAGGCCGGCCAGTACGATGTGTTCGGTTTTTGTAAGCTCAGTGCCAACAGCGCCTTTGTGATATTTGAAGCTTATGACGCCGACAGCCTGGCGCAGTTTTACCGCGACTTTCCGTTTGAGCAGTTTATTTTTATCCGTCAATGGAGCCTGTTACAGGCGGAACTGCTGGAGCTGCCGCCGGCCGATCGTATCGCGCCGGTAATTGAGGCAGTATTGGCCGCTGAGCTAAGTGGTTGCGGCGAGTTAAGAGTAGAGTATCCGGAAACTAACGATGGTAAAACCCTGTCGACGTTGGCACGCAAACTGACTGTGCCGCTGCGTCAGGCATTGCGCCAATCCGGGGTTATGCTGGCGAAAGAGCAAAAGCGCGCACCTGTATTGCACCTGTTTTTATTAACTGGCCAGCAAGGCTATGTTGGCTTGTCGTACCCTGAAAACAACAGCCCGCTGGAAAATGGCATTATGCGGCTGAAGTTCCCCAACGAGGCGCCAAGCCGCAGTACTTTAAAACTGGAAGAAGCTTTCATCCAATTTATTCCTAAACAGGAGTGGGATAAACGCTTGTCTGGCGGTTTAAATGCAGTAGATCTTGGTGCCAGCCCCGGCGGCTGGACCTATCAGTTGGTGAAACGCAGTATGATGGTAACCGCTATCGATAATGGCCCTATGGCAGAATCGCTGATGGAGACCGGTCAGGTTAAGCATTTAATGGTTGATGGTTTTAAGTTTGAACCGCAGAAAAAAAATGTGTACTGGGTTGTCTGCGACATGATTGAGCAGCCGCAGCGTGTGGCTGAACGGATGGGAGATTGGTTAATTAATGGCTGGTGTCAGGAAGCCATGTTTAATTTAAAACTGCCGATGAAAAAGCGCTATGAAACCGTAACGGATATATTAGCCCAGCTTGAGCAGCGACTTGCAGATGCAGATATTAAATTCCGGTTGCAGGTTAAGCACTTGTACCATGACCGTGAAGAAGTAACAGTACATGTGCAAAACCTGGTATTAAAATTCTGATAGCCAACTGACAAACTCAGTGCTGCCTATTCAGCACTGAGTTCAAGTTTAACCCACACCAGGCGGTGATCCGAGCTGGCTCCGCGTGAACCAACTAGTGGGTAAAGTGGATCGGCCTTTACCGGCCAGAATATTCCGCTGTCTTTAATCACAAAACCTGCTTTTGACGGTAGCACGTAATCAGCCCGCATCCGCCACTCCGCTGTATGATAGGCCGCTTTGGCGTTATCAGATGTATGCTCAGCGCCGCCGTTGCTTGCTGGTGGCATGCTGCTGTTAACCCGCGGGTGGTTATATAATGTATTAATACCACTATTTAAGGCATTGCCTTCATTATCAGCTGATGCATTTTGATCGCCCAGCAGCACAAAGCTGGCGTTTTCTGCTAATCCGCCTTTGTGGCCGTTGTCATCGTAAATATAAGCTGCTTTTTCTGGCGTTAAATAATCAGCCCATAAACGTATTTCATCATGGTTACGAATACCGTTGCGGTTTTCGTCGCCGTCAAATACCGGTGGCGTCGGGTGGCTGGCTAATATATGCACTGTTTTGCCATTAATATTAAGCGGGATATCCCAGTGGCTTTTAGATGAAAGCGGAAACTCGGCCCAGGCCTCTTTACTATACCAGGGGCTGCCATCGGCTTTTTGGGTTGGCATAAAGCCAGGCATATCTTTCCATTTAAACTGCTGAAAAGTGCGGACCTTGGCGGTATCTATCGGGTATTTAGACAGCAGCACCATGCCGTACTGGCCAGGGTAAAAACCAAAACCCCAGGCATCGGCACCGATACCGGTTGCTTTGCCATCGTTGTCCAGATCATAAGGGCTGGGTTGGCCGGTATTTACTGTGTTGTAGTAGAAGTAGGGGTAGTTAATGGCCTCAGCAGTGCCTTGAGGTTTGTTCAGGTAGTTTTTGACAAAAGCTTTTATACCTTTATTACTATCGGCGATGTAGTCAAATTCATTCAGCAATAGCACATCAGGGCGCACCAACTGGATAATATTAGCAATATTACGAATTTGCGGCTGGTTATCGGTTTGCAGTAATTCTGCCAGCACAGCAGGGCTGCCGGTTTGGCCTCTGGGTAAATAATTCTGGGCTTCCATGCTGACATTAAAAGTAGCAAAGGTAACTTCGGTGGCGTGCATATTTAAAGACGCTCCAAGGCTGATTAAGGTGCTAAAGCAGACAGAAGATAAAGTTTTTTTCATCGGCAACAGATTGGTAATTCAGACAGGCGAATAGCATAAAGTGCCAGAGTAATAAAAACCAGTAAATGGATGAAAACACTGAGTAAGTCGGTTTTTTAGCCAATTTCTGCCAGCATAGTGCGCAACTCAGACCAGCTATGTTACACTTATATGGCAACCGCCTATGACAATGAGAGGAGCGAAAAGTTCCCATAAATCGGATTGGCGTAAGAAAAGTGTAATATGGTTTAGTTACCATTGTCTCCCAAATTGAAAGCAGCATCTGTATTCAAATGGATTTAGATAAATACCTACAACTACCAGGTGAGAAAATATGAAAATTAAAAGTATAGCTCTTGCGGTAACGCTCGCTCTTGGCGTTAGCAATATCGCTTTTGCGCAGGAAACCTCGTCAGCATTGCGCGGTGTCGTTACAACAGAGGCAGGCTCGACAGTTCCAAACGCAACAGTAACATTGACTGATAAAAGAAATGGTACCAGCCGTACCTTAACTACCAATGATACTGGTACTTTTTCTGCACGTGGTTTGCAGGTAGGCGGCCCTTACCTTGTTATTGTGAGAGGTCCAGAGGGACGCACAGAAACTATCGACAATGTTTTCCTTAATTTGGGTGAGACACAAAACCTGAACGTTGTAGTTCAGGAGTCAGACGTAGAGCGTATAGCAGTAACTGGTGCCGCCCTTACCAATTCTGCATATGGTAGCAAGAGTCCGGTGGCTAATTTCAGCCTGACAGATTTACAAACACTCCCAGCTATTAATCGTGATTTGTCTGATGTAGTTGCCGCTGATCCCCGTATTTATATAGACGCTGGCTACGCCCGTGGTATTCAGTGTAACGGTGCGAGTCCGCGTTTTAACAGCCTGACAGTTGATGGCGTGCGGATGAATGACAACTTTGGTTTGAACGACAATGGTTACCCAACAGAGCGTATGCCATTTTCTTACGATGCAATTCAGCAGGTAGCTGTTGAGTTTGCGCCGTTTGATGTGAAATATGGCCGTTTTACTGCTTGTAACATTAACGCTGTAACTAAGTCTGGTTCGAATGAATTAGAAGGTTCTTTCTTTTATGACTACACCAATGATTCGCTACAAGGCGATAAACTTGAAGGTACTCAGCTGACACTTGATAGTTTTAGCGAAAAACGTTACGGTCTGAATGCTGGCGGAGCTATAGTAAAAGATAAGCTGTTCTGGTTTGCGGCTTATGAAAAATATGAGGGTGCAGATACATTCTCACGTGGTGCCCAAGACAGTAATGCAGGTACTCCGGTAGCTGGTCTGAATCAGGCTGATATTGACCGTATCGCGCAAATTGCACGTGATGTATATGGTTATGAGGTAGGGGGGCCGATTGGTTCGTCTCCGGTTGAAGATGAAAAGCTGTTGGTGAAGTTAGACTGGTACATCAATGATGCACACCGTGCCGCTTTTACGTACAACTACAACGATGGTGGTGCAGTACGGGAGTCTGACAGCGCCTCGTTCAATTATGAATTCTCTGACCACTATTATGACCGTACTTCCGTTTTTGAGTCATATGTGTTTCAACTATTCTCAGACTGGAATGATAATTTCTCTACAGAAGTTCGTGCCGGCTATTCTGAACTGGACAACACTCAGCAAAATATCGGACCAGGCGGCTTAGGCGAAGTGCAAATTACCGTTAACAATGGCGCCCGTGCAACAGTTTTTATGGGTGTTGATGACTCTCGTCAGTCAAATAAGCTAAGTTATGACACTACTTTCCTGAAACTGGCGGGTACTTATACACTTGGTGATCATGTTATATACGCTGGCTACGAATTTGAAGAGTACAACGTGTTTAACATGTTTGTGCAGCACAGTATTGGTGAATATCGTTTTAGTTCCATCGACGCTTTTGAAGACGGAATTGCAAACACTATTTATTACGGTAATGGCGCAGGCACTCACAATCCAGCAGATGCCGCCGCCAATTTTGGTTATGCCACCCATACTTTATATGCTCAAGACGAGTACTATATTTACGATATGGATATGACCATTACTTACGGTTTACGTTATGACTGGTACAGCAGTAGCGATGAGCCGCGTGTAAACGAAAACTTTGTAGATCGCTATGGTTTTGCTAACAACACAACTTTTGACGGTGAAAGTCTATTGCAGCCTCGCGTTGGTATTAACTGGAACCTTACTGATAATATCGAATTACGTGGCGGTGTCGGTTTATACTCTGGTGGTAACCCGAACGTATGGTTAGCCAATGGCTATCAGAACGATGGTGTTACAGCGGTACAAATAACTGACCGCACCGGCGGAAGTTTATTTGATCGTGCACTGAGCGGTGAAGGCCGTCCATTGTTTAACGTTCCGCAAAATATATATGATGCTGTTACCAACGCAAATGGTGACAGTGCAGTGAATGCTGTTGATCCAAACTTTAAGTTGCCTAAGGAATGGAAGTACGCCATCGGTGGTACTTATACTTTCGATGAAGGCACCGTGGTAATGGCTGATATTCTGTATTCAGTTGCGCAAAATCAGTCTATCGTGCGTGATATTGCTATGGAGCAGGTTGATACCATGTTTGATGGTCGTCCAATCTATGCCTCTAAAGAAGGAAGTAGAAGGGAAGACTTTTTGCTGACGAATGCTAGTGAAGATGCGAAGAAGTTTACTTTTAGCACCTCAGTTAGCAAAAACTTTGATTATGGCCTGGATTTGTCACTGGCATATGCCTACACAGATTCAGAAGATGCTAACCCGATGACCAGCTCTGTAGCCTATTCGAACTTCACTAACTTTGCTCGCAGTGATTTCAATGACCCGGAATCAGCAACGTCAAACTATGAGATCCCTCATCGTTTTACGTTCCGCGCTAGTTATAACGTTGATTTTTTCGATGGTTATACCACTACAATCAGTTTGTTAGGTTCACATAACAAAGGCCGTCCTTACAGCTATACTTTTGAAGATGGCCTGGCTGGTGATTACGCAACTGGCCGTCAGTTACTATATGTACCAACTGGTGTTGACGATCCTAATTTTGTTGCTGGCAGTGTAACTGACGAAGATACTGGTGTGGTTACTCCGTTTGATACAGACGCGTTTTTCGCTTTCGTCAATGAAAGTGGTTTAAGCAAGTACTCAGGTCGTATTGCTGAACGTAACGGTTTCGCCAGTGACTGGTGGACTAAGGTTGATTTACGCGTAAGTCAGGAACTGCCGGGCTTTATGGAAGGTCATAAAGCTAAAGCATTCTTTGTTATCGACAATTTAACTAACCTGTTAAATGATGATTGGGGTGTATTATATGAAGCTACATTCCCACAATCAGCGTCAGTTGTTGATGCAACAATTAATGACCAAGGGCAGTATGTATTTAATGAATTTACTAATCGTGCCCCGCAAGGCCGTGTTACTACGCCGTCACTGTGGCGCATGACTTTAGGTATTGAATACAAGTTCTGATAAGTAAAATATAGATAGATAAATAAAGTGCCCGCGTAAAGCGGGCATTTTTTTATTTCTAATTCAGGCGTAATTAGCGATAATCAGCAGCTAATTTCTGCAAAAGTGAACGTGTCAGTGGGAAAAAATACTATTATCGCAATTGCCGGTGCTTCTGCATCAGGTAAAAGCCTTTTTGCTTCAACGGTATACCAGGAACTGGTAGCTGAACTGGGCGGTGAGCGTATCGCTATTTTGTCGGAAGATGCCTACTATCGCGATCAGAGCCATTTGTCGTTTGAACAACGCACTCTAACTAACTACGATCACCCTGCCGCGTTTGAGCATGAACTGCTTGCTGCGCATTTGCGTGCGTTGCGTGCCGGTAAAGCCATACAAATGCCGCAATATAGCTATAAAATACACACTCGCACTGAAGAAACTATAACGGTGCAGCCTGCAAAAGTGATTCTGGTTGAAGGGATTTTGCTGCTGACTGATGAGCAGTTAAGAGAACAGTTTGATATTACCGTATTTATGGATACGCCGCTGGATGTCTGCCTGTTAAGGCGTATAAAACGTGATTTAGAGGACAGAGGCCGCAGTTTAAGTTCGGTAACTGAGCAATACGAAAACTCCGTGCGGCCAGCTTTTTTTGAGTTTATCGCGCCTTCCAAACAGCATGCCGATCTGGTAGTGACCCGCGGCGGTAAAAACCAGATTGCTATCGATATAATAAAAGCAAAAATTCGCCAGTTGCTGGCTGAATAATAATAATCAGGGAATAAAGTATGATGGGATTAGTGGGCATTGTTGCCCTGTTACTGGTAGCGTATGCGGCTTCTGCCAATCGTAACCGTATTAACTGGCGCACGGTGGGAGGCGCTTTTGCTATTCAGTTGGCAATAGGCGCCTTTGTGCTGTACGTGCCTTTTGGCCAGGATGTGCTGTACAGCATTTCAGCTTTTGTCGCCAATGTTATCAGCTATGCTACCTCTGGCATTGAGTTTCTGTTTGGCGATATAGGTCGTAAATCACAAGGTTTTATTTTCGCAGTGCATGTGCTGACGATTATTATCTTTTTCTCATCATTAATTGCAGTGCTGTACCACATTGGTGTTATGACCTGGATTATCCGTATTATTGGTGGTGGTTTGCAAAAGCTGCTTGGTACCAGCCGACCGGAGTCTATGTCGGCGGCGGCTAATATTTTTGTTGGTCAAACCGAAGCGCCGCTAATAGTGCGGCCTTTTATCCCTACTATGACTCGCTCTGAACTTTTTGCTGTAATGGTAGGTGGCTTAGCTTCGGTGGCTGGCTCTGTACTGGCCGGTTATGCCGGTTTGGGCATTGAACTTAAATACCTGATTGCTGCTAGTTTTATGGCCGCACCGGGTGGCTTTTTAATGGCAAAACTCATTTTGCCGGAAACCGAACAACCCAAGAATGAGTTGAACGAGATACAGGCAGATACTCAGCATACCAACTTAATTGATGCTGCTGCTGCCGGCGCCTCCAGCGGTATGCAATTGGCATTAAATGTTGGTGCTATGCTGCTGGCGTTTGTTGGTTTGATTGCATTAGTTAATGGCGCTATTGGCGGTATCGCCAGTTGGTTTGGCGTTGAAGGTTTAACACTACAGGTGATATTTGGTTATGTGTTTCAACCGTTAGCCTTTATTCTTGGCGTATCCTGGGATGAAGCCCGGATGGCCGGCAGTTTTATTGGCCAGAAACTGGTAATTAATGAATTTGTCGCATACCTCGACTTTGTGCAAGTGAAAGATCAGTTAAGCGCTCATACTCAGGTGATAGTAACTATTGCTCTGTGTGGTTTTGCTAACTTTTCTTCAATTGCTATTTTATTAGGTGGTTTGGGTGGTATGGCTCCAAGTCGCCGTGCCGATATTGCTGAGCTGGGTTTAAAAGCCTTGCTTGCAGCAACATTGGCTAACTTAATGAGCGCTACTATTGCAGGGCTCTTTTTTTCCTTAGGCTAAAAAACAGGTCTTTTATATGACACAGCAAGTTCCAACGTTAGATATAAGACGGTTTGCCACCGACAAAGATAACTTTGTTGCCGAAATTGGCAAGGCCTACACTGAGTTTGGATTCTGCGGCATTAGCGGCCATGGTATTCCGGACGAAGTGGTAGCAAATACTTACACAGCAATTAAGCAGTTTTTTACTTTACCCAATGAGGTGAAAGCGAAATACCATAAGCCGGGGCAGGGTGGTGCGCGCGGTTATACTGCGGTTGGCGTCGAAAAAGCTAAAGACTCTAATCACCCGGATTTAAAAGAGTTCTGGCATGTTGGTCGTGAGCTGGATGGTCCTGCACCGCATCCCAGCTTATACCCTAATGTGTGGCCAACTGAGGTTGAGGGTTTTAAGCAAGCCACTTACGCGCTGTATAGCGAGTTGGAAAAGCTTGGTAATACTGTATTGGAAGCGCTGGCTTTGTTTTTAGGCCAACAGCAAAGTTACTTTGCCGATAAAGTAAATTACGGTAACTCTATTTTGCGGCCTATCCATTATCCGCCGATTAAAGATACCAGCACTCAGTCTATCCGCGCCGGCCAGCATGAAGATATTAACCTTATCACTTTGTTGGTGGGTTCGAATGAAGCCGGGTTGGAAATTTTGCGTCGTGATGGCAGCTGGCTGCCGGTTACTACCATTGAAGGCACTATAGTAGTGAATATCGGTGATATGTTGCAACGGCTCACCAATCATGTACTGCCGTCTACCACGCACAGGGTGGTTAACCCGGCAGGTATTGCTGCCGGTCAGCCGCGTTATTCTATTCCGTTTTTTATGCACCCGAACCCGGATTACGTCATAAAAACTTTGGATAGCTGTATCAGCGCTGAAAGACCCAATCGTTACCCAGAGCCAATTAACTCTAACGACTACTTAATGCAGCGTTTAGAAGAGATTGGTTTGCTGAAAAAGGCTAAATACTAAGCATCTTGCTTAGTATTTGCCCGAACGATATAAAACGATACAAAATGTGCATTTTCACAGTTGACTGCTTTTATAAAGTCGCTATACTGCACGCCATGTTAAGCGCTGAGCGCAAAACATAACGCAGATGTGGTGGAATTGGTAGACACGCAAGCTTCAGGTGTTTGTGCCCACAAGGCGTGAGAGTTCGAGTCTCTCCATCTGCACCAAATCAACCGGCCCAGGCCGGTTTTTTTGTTTTTACCGTTTTAGTTCGATGCGGCGGATAAAGTCATCCACCAGCATGTCGTACAGCTTATTGCCGAGAAATAAATCCTCTACACCGTCATCGATATTAGGGTTGTCGTTTACTTCTATAACATAAACTTTGTCACCGTCTTGTTTTACATCCACGCCATATAAACTATCGCCGATAGGTGCGCAGGCGCGGATAGCGGCATCCAGCACATGCGCGGGCACTTCAGCAATAGCACAGGTGCTAAAGCCACCGCTTTCTGTCTTTGCTTTACCATGTTTATAAATTTGCCAGTGGTTACGTGCCATAAAATACTTACAGGCAAAAATAGCCATGCCGTTCAGCACACCAATACGCCAGTCGTATTCTGTAAAGGTATAACGCTGCGCCAGAATAATCGCGCTTTGCTCAAACAGCGCACTAAGTTGTGAGCGCAACTCGGTCAGGGTTTTTACTTTTACCACCCCACGGGAAAAGCTGCCATCGGGGATCTTCAGCACTAAGGGTAAGCCTAAGGTGTCGGCGGCGCGCTCTAAGTTATCCTCATCCTGCTTAAACAGCATAATGCCATCAGGCATCGGTACTTTATGCTGCTCAAATAAGGTTTGCAGATACACTTTGTTGCCACAGCGCAATATCGAGTTAGGGTCGTCAATTACCGCCAGGCCCTCGCGTTCAGCTTTTAATGCCATATGAAAAGTATGATGGTTCACACCGGTCGTTTCACGAATAAACAAACCATCAAATTCTGCCAGCCGGTGAATATCTCGTGAGCTGATTTGTTCGGTATCCATCGCGGCTTTTTTGGCGGCTTTGCTAAACAGCTCCAGTGATTTAGGCGTGCAGGGCGGAAACTTCTCTTTCGGATCGACTAATACGGCCAGGTCATACTTATATTTACGGTTAGTCGGCTCTACCCGCCAGATTTTATGACTATATCGCTCCAATGTATTACCAAATAAGCTTTGCTCTTGCTCGTTCAGTTTATGCACACTGCCGATTTTCAGTGTTTTCACCTGCCAAGTGGCTTTCTTTTGCAACTCGACACGCAGTATAGGTACCGAAAAGGCATCAAACAGGTAGCCAGCCACTTTTTTCAGTGCTTTATGCTCAGTTTCACCAAAGTAAATATTAAAAATAAGCTGCGTGCTTGTTTCATCAACTAAGGCTTTGTTTAGCTGCGTCAGAATAGTGCCCGGAATTTCTTCGGCAATATCGGCTATTTCATGGCGGTTAAATTTGTTAAACGCCCGCACAGAAGGCACCACGTGATGGCCGCGCGCTTCTGCCAGCAATGAACAGTAATAGCCGCTCCCCAGGTATTGCGCTTGGCGGCATAAGTTAATCACCCGGGTACGTTGTTTATTTTTGACCGACCATTTCAAATAGGCCGGTAACGTCATTACACCATCATACTGATGAAAAGGTGCCCAATCCTGAGCTTTGTCGACTACGATAATAAGTTTGGCCATTGCCACTCCTGTAATTTTGCTAAAGCATGTCGTGGTGTGACAACAAAAGACAGCGAAGAAATCTGCACTACAACAGTTAAATTTCTTGTTGGCTTTTCATTTGTTTAGCTGGTGTTATCCTAAACTTAGTTAAAAACCAGATAAAGGCAATAATGAGTGTAGTTATGGCGTTACCCGCAGATACAGCTTTGTTATCCATCAGAAATGCCTGCTTGTCTGATGTGGCTACCTTGGTAGCATTAGAGAATAAGTGTTTTACTGCTGACCGCATCAGCTTGCGCAGCTTTAAACGCTTTATTGCGGAAAAGCGCAGCGACCTGCTGTTGGTGGAGCGGGCTGAGCAGGTAGTAGGGTACTTTTTACTTATTTACCGCAGAGGCACCAGCCTGGCACGTTTGTATTCTCTGGCGGTTGACCCTGCCTGTCGTAAGCAGGGCATAGCAGAGTTTCTGATGTTGCAAGCTGAGCAAACGGCGGCAGCCAGTCGTTGTGTGTTACTGCGTTTAGAGGTGCGTTACGATAACACGGCTGCTATTCGCCTATACCAGAAACTTAATTACCATGAGTTCGCTGTTAAGCATGACTTTTACGAAGATCACTCTGATGCTATCTGTATGCAAAAACAGATTATTCAATTCAATGGCGGATCGCTAAATCGGCAAGTACCTTATATAGTGCAAACCACACCTTTTACCTGTGGGCCGGCTTGCTTATTAATGGTGTTTAATTATTTTCAACCGGGCAAGTTTGACCCTGCGGCGTTGGAAATTGATATCTGGCGCGAGGCCACGACTATTTTTATGACCTCAGGTCATGGTGGTTGTGGCCCGCGAGGCTTAGCGTTAGCTGCATATAGTCGGGGGTTTGCGGTTGAGATTTTCTTAAATAAAGAGGGCCCGTTATTTACTGACACTGTGCGTAGTGAGGTAAAGAAAGCGATTTTGCAGCGCGTGCATGATTCATTCCGGCAAAAAGTAGAACAAAGTGGCATAGTGCTACACCGCTCAGAACCCGGTATCGGTAAGATAAAACAGTTACTGCAGGATGGGGCTTTGTTGCTGGTGCTTATCAGCACCTGGCAGTTTGATAAAAGCAAAGCGCCACATTGGGTGGTGGTATGTGCAGTGGATGAACACTTTGTCTATATTAATGATCCCGATACTGAAGATATCCCCTGGCTGTCGACCGCTGAGCGGCAATATATTCCGGTAGAGCATAGCGTGTTTATCAAAGCTTTTAGTTACGGTAAAAACCGACTTAAGGCTGCGGTAGTAATCAGACCAGGTGAAAAATAGCGTATTTTGTCTGCTTTTATAGCGTTATTGTGCAATAAATCGGCGAACGATCTTAAAAGTACAAGTTTTCTCAAATAACCGCTTGCAGGTATTTCAAAACGCCCTATAATGCGCGCCATGCCACGGGTGCTGCAGTTTGGGTGCTTCAGGTGAGTTAAACCGGTTCGCAAAAATCTTTCAAAAAGACGCTTGACAGATCGGCTTAAATCACTAAAATGGCGCCCTCGCTTCACGGTGGTGTTTAACGCAGTGAAATGAGTAAACAAGTCTGGTGTGACGATGTGTTTTTGAATTAAGAATCATC